>NZ_JBIOQR010000001.1:0-47500 GCF_051713825.1 Enterococcus sp. AZ194
TAGGTACTGTTCTACATCTATTTACTTTGTAAATAGTGTTTCACAGCACCGGTTAGGTACTGTTCTACATCTATTTACTTTGTAAATAGTGTTTCACAGCAATTTCAGCTTATTTTTCGAACCTTCAACTCTAGCATGTCCCATGCTCAATAATATGATACAATGTTCTTACTAAGTAATTACAAATATAGAGAACTGAGGATAACTCTATGATTACTAAAACAAGAAAACAAGGAAATTCAATTATGCTGACGGTCCTAAAAGATTTCAATATTCCAAAGGGTGTTGAGGTACAAGCTAAACTTGTCGAAAATGGTATTTTCTATGAATTTATTGAACCCGTAAACGAATTTTATGATTTTAGCGAAGACATTTTGACTGACCTTATTAGTGAGGGTTATTCTTATGATGACCTACTATCTGAATTTAAAGCTCGTAAAAGAAAGCTACTTTCTTCATTTAAATCGATTGCTGAAGATACCGTTACAAATTCGAAAGTGATGACTAAAGAGGAGATGTCAAAAGAGATTGGCTTAAGAGCTGATTCTATCTAAACATGTAGTGAACAAATTTTCTAACCATTATCTATGACGATATTGCTTCAAATCCTTATAGTGGCGAACAAAAAATAGGAGACCTATCAGGAGTCTATGGGATTTACCTATGCCAGAACAACCTATAGAGTAGCTTATAAAATTAGAAATAATCAGCTTGTCCCTATTTTATTATGTGGCCAACATGAAAATTTTTATGAACAATTAAAAAAATTATAAATGAAGAGTGAGCCGAAATTATTGTCATGTGAATTAGAACACTTAGTTAAAAAGCCAATCACTTAGCACATACTAAAAAATAATTCTAGACTTACAAGGAGGTTATTCCCATGAACAAACGCCCCAATGCATTTTTGACTCGACTGATAAAAGTGATAGACGTGCTTGTAGCCCTTACGAGAAATCTTCCGTACTCCAATACGAGTGGCGGCACACTAGGACGAAATAGTAATGCCTACCTGAGTGCCAAAGAGCAAGAACAACAAAGATACGAACGCGAAAGAAAAAAACAGAAGAGATAAAACGGCACGCTGGCGTTTTATCTCTTCTGTCTTTTTCAGTAATAGTAAAGTTTCCAGTCAACCTATCCCAAAGCGACATCCAAAACCATCATAATAATAAAACCTAACATGACACCAAAGACTGCAAAATGACGTTTACTGGATAGCGTTTGTTGGGCCTCTGGGATGAGTTCTTCGACCACAACATAGATCATCGCACCAGCTGCAAAGGCCAAAGCATAGGGTAACAATAAGCTAACCCTTGTAACTAGCAACGCACCAACTACTCCTGCTATTGGTTCAACAATTCCTGAAGCCTGTCCGTATAAAAAAGCTTTCCAACGACTCAGCCCTTCTTGCCGTAAAGGAATCGAAACAGCAGCTCCTTCTGGAAAGTTTTGGATACCAATCCCCAAAGCAACTGAAATAGCGGCTAAAACGGCAGCTGTTGGATTCCCTGAATTAGCTGCTGCTCCAAAAGCAACTCCGACAGCTAAGCCCTCTGGAATGTTATGTAAGGTAATAGAAAAGACTAATAAAATCGTCCGTTTTAAATGGCTAGGTATCCCTTCTTTTTCTTTATTCGGGCCAAAATGCATATGCGGCAGTGTTTTATCCGATATATACAGGAACAGTCCACCTAAACCAAAACCGATGCTTACCACTAACCAGGCAATATCTCCATTTTCTGTCGCTTTCTCAATCGCCGGATCTAACAGTGACCAGAAGCTGGCTGCAATCATCACTCCTGAGGCAAAACCTAACATTAAATTTAAGGCTTCTTTTTTTATCTCTTTAAAGAAAAACACTAAAGCAGCCCCTAACGCCGTCATAAAATAAGTAAAACCCGTCCCCACTAAAGCCTGTTGCCAAGGAGCCATATCCAATAACCAATCAATCATCCAAAAATCTCCTTCCTTCATTTTTCCTATTCTCTACTTTTACTTTAGCATAACTTTATAGGGAAGACCACTATTTTTCGGTCAACCTAAAAAAACTTTATACCTAACCTTTTCGAAAACGTTTCACGTGAAACTTTCTAAACTAGTTTTTTCACCTTTTTTACAGGAAAAAATCAGAGTTACCTTGAAACTTTCACGTTTCACCGATATAATGCAAAGAGACCTAGAGTCAATATTGATTAAAGTGAGGAAAACCATTGATTACTGTAAATGATGTCAGTTTGAACTTTTCAGACCGTAAGCTGTTCGACGATGTAAATATTAAATTCACTCCTGGTAACTGTTACGGCCTGATTGGAGCAAACGGGGCTGGAAAATCTACCTTTTTAAAAATTTTGTCTGGTGACTTAGCACCTACGACTGGAACTGTGGCTTTGGGCCCAGATGAACGCATGGCTGTATTAAAACAAAATCATTTTGATTATGAAGAATATACCGTATTAGAAACGGTTATTATGGGACACAAACGCCTGTATGAAGTCATGAAAGAAAAAGATGCTGTTTATATGAAGGAAGATTTTTCTGATGAAGATGGCATTCGTGCTGCTGAATTAGAAGGCGAATTTGCTGAATTAGATGGATGGGAAGCAGAACCTGAAGCTGCTGTTCTTTTACAAGGGTTAAATATCCCTGAAGAATTCCATCATCAAACAATGAGTGAACTAACAGCTGGTCAAAAAGTGAAAGTCTTACTAGCTCAAACTCTTTTTGGTAAGCCTGATGTATTACTTTTGGATGAGCCTACTAATGGACTAGATATTCAATCGATTAATTGGTTAGAAGAATTTTTGATTAACTTTGAAAATACTGTGATTGTTGTTTCCCATGACCGTCACTTCTTAAACAAAGTTTGTACACATATGGCCGATTTAGATTTCGGAAAAATCAAACTTTTTGTCGGCAACTATGATTTCTGGTTAGAATCTAGCCAACTAGCTGCCAAACTACAAGCAAACTCTAATGCCAAAAAAGAAGAACAAATCAAAGAATTACAAGACTTTATTGCTCGATTTAGTGCGAATGCCTCTAAATCAAAACAAGCAACTTCTCGTAAAAAAATGTTGGATAAAATCACCCTAGATGACATCCAACCTTCTTCACGTCGTTATCCATTTGTTGGCTTTAAACCAGAACGTGAAATCGGCAATGACTTACTTCAACTAGAAAATGTTAGTGTCACGATTGATGGAAAGAAAATTTTGGATAATATTTCTTTCACTCTAGGTAAAGATGATAAAGTGGCCTTTGTCGCAAATAATGATATTACCACAACCACACTATTTAAAGTCATTATGGGAGAAATCACTCCTGATACTGGTTCTGTTCGTTGGGGCGTGACAACTACACAATCTTATTTACCAAAAGATAATTCACGTGAGTTTGATAATGAGTTAACTATTTTGGATTGGCTTCGTCAATATGCCAGCAAAGAAGAGGACGATAATACCTTCTTACGTAGCTTCTTAGGCCGGATGCTCTTCTCTGGAGAAGAGGTTCTAAAACCTGTAAACGTGCTTTCAGGGGGCGAAAAAGTCCGTTGTATGCTTTCTAAATTAATGCTTTCTAAGTCAAATGTCTTAGTGCTTGACGATCCAACTAATCACTTGGACTTAGAATCAATCACAGCCTTAAATGATGGTTTGATGGCTTTCAGTGGTTCTCTCTTATTTGCTTCACACGATCATCAGTTTATCCAAACCCTAGCAAACCGCATCATTGCTGTTTCTGATAAAGGGGTTGTCGATCGTGCAGAAACAACTTACGACGAGTTCTTAGAAAATCCTGAGGTTAAGGAACGAATGGCTGTCTTATTCGCCTAAAATCATTAACTTTTAAAAATTGAGAAGTGTTCACAGACGGTTCTGCGTGAAAACTTTTCGTAAATAAAAAGAAGCTTCACCTAGCGTAAAAACTAAGGTAAAGCTTCTTTTTATTATGAGATAAACAGATAGTTTGATGCCTGTTTAGCCTAGATAGCTGTTTATTATCGTGTAGTCCCCATTGAAAATACAGCAATACACCCATAACCTGTATGACTCGTAATCGTCGGACCTAGTGGGTAACAAACCACCGACTCGACATTTTTGGTTTCAAGCAACTGTTCTTTGACCTTTTCTGCGGCTTCTATATCACCCGCATAGGCAATATAGATTGTTTGAGACAGCGGTGCCACAATTGTTTTCATCGTTTCATCAACGACCGTTTTAAGCGCGCGGTTTCTGCCCCGAACCTTGTCGACATTCTCTAGTTTCCCTTCTGGACTAACATTGATGATTGGTTTGACATTTAACAACCCACCCAAAGCCGCAGCCGTTTTAGAAATTCTCCCTCCTCTTTCTAAATGCTTCAAGTCATTGACGGTAACCCACGAATGAACCTTGCTTTTATTCTCTTCTAGCCAGCTCACTGCTTCCTCTAATGAAGTGCCTTCTTGGCGTAAACGAGCGGCTTCTAAAACCAAGACTCCTTCACCCAAACTCGCCGCTTTTGAATCAACGATTTGAATCTGAACCTCATCGTATTCTTCTCTCAGCATTTCAACCGCTTGGCAAGCACTATTGTATGAACCACTCAAGCCAGAAGAAAAAGCCACATATAAAAGAGGAATTTTTTTATCAACATAATCCTTAAAATATTCTAGGTAACGGCCGACATTGACTTGACTCGTGGATGGCAATGCACCATTTTGAATTTTTTCTAAAAAGCTCTCTTGGTCAAATGTTTTACCTAAATCATCAACATATTCTTTTCCTTCAAGGTTAATAAACATGGGTATAAAGGCAACATCATGCTTTTCCAGGACCTCATAGGGTAGGTCACAACAGGAGTCTGTAATAATTTGATACATCTATCGGTCTCCTCCTCACTCATCTTTTCTACATTTTACCACTACCGATAAAAAAATGCTGAGAAGAATTTTGATCTTCTCAGCATTTTTCAATCAAATTCACTGAATTATCTAAGTTTTTCAACTCTTCAAAAATCAGCCTAAATTTGCGCCCAAACACTTTCTAAGATGTTTGTTTGATTTCTATCCGGTCCCACTGAGAACGTCGAAATACGCACGCCTACAAGCTCTGAGACACGACGTACATAGTTACGAGCATTTTCAGGTAGCTCAGCAAGAGTTTTACATCCAGTAATATCTTCTGACCACCCTGGTAATTCCTCATAAACTGGCTTACAACGATTTAATTCTTTTAAGCTTGCTGGATAATGATAGATTAACTCTCCATCTAGCTCATAAGCTGTACAAATCTTAACCGTTTCTAACCCACTTAACACGTCAATCGAATTTAATGAAAGGTTGGTAATTCCTGAAACGCGTTTTGAATGACGCATCACAACCGTATCAAACCAACCCACACGACGTGGACGTCCTGTTGTTGTTCCGTACTCTTTACCAATTTTTCGGATTTGTTCACCCGTTTCATCAAATAGTTCTGTAGGAAATGGCCCATCCCCTACGCGTGACGTATACGCTTTACAAACGCCGACTACTTTATTAATTTTTGAAGGACCCACACCGCTACCGATTGTTACCCCACCAGCAACAGGATTTGAAGAAGTCACAAATGGATATGTTCCTTGGTCAATATCCAACATAACGCCTTGCGCCCCTTCAAATAGGACACGTTTCCCTGCATCTAGCGCATCGTTTAAGATGACTGATGTATCAGTAACGTATTGTTTAATTTGTTGCCCATACTCGTAATACTCTTCAAAAATATCATCAAAGCTCATAGCAACATCGTCAAACATTTTGACAAATTGACGATTCTTTTCTTCCAAATTAATCTTCAAACGCTCTTCAAATATTTCTTTATCTAATAAGTCTGCCACACGAATACCGACACGCGCCGCTTTATCCATATAAGCTGGTCCAATCCCTTTAATGGTGGTTCCAATTTTATTTTCGCCTTTAGCATCTTCTTGCAATTGATCCAATTTGATATGATAAGGCAAAATGACATGCGCACGATCAGAGATACGCAAATTATCTGTGTCTACATTGTGTTCTTTTAAATAAGCCAACTCTTTCACTAATGATTTAGGATTAACAACCACACCGTTCCCAATCACACTTATTTTTTCCTTATAAAAAATCCCTGAAGGAATCAAGTGTAATTTGTACGTCACACCATCAAACTTAATCGTATGCCCTGCGTTGTCTCCGCCTTGATAGCGAGCAATGACCTCAGCATTTTCACTTAAAAAGTCAGTGATTTTTCCTTTTCCTTCATCGCCCCATTGAGTTCCTACAACTACTACAGATGACATTCAAGCACCTCATTTTCTATTTTTTCAATACTGAATAATTGTATCAAGAAACCCGATACATTTCAATAAAATTCGAATATTATTGAAAATATATTTTGTTTTTCCAGTAAAACACGAACATTATTTTGTTTTATTCAAACTTATTCCGATTTGAATTCATTCTATTTTAGTTGCTCCTGTTTCATTTCATCCCGGTTTTTGACGTACTTCCTTAAAACTTAAGTCGCCAGCTGAAACAAACTTAGAACACTCCCTTGAGAAAATTTTTTTAGCCTTCATTTAAACACCGCACAAGCCCTGTTGCGAATCAAAAAAATCGTGCATAGAAAAGACAACAAGGCCTTTCTATGCACGACTGATTATTTAGATTAATAAGAATCGGTTCTCGGGGACATCGAAGAAAACTTGTTGAACTCTTTTATGAACAACAGCTCTACTGTCCCACGTGCACCACTCCGGTTTTTTTCAATAATAACCTCAACAATGTTATCCGGTTGTTGTGGTTCTCCGCCATCTCCATCTTCGCCACCCTCTCTATCGTAATAATCATCACGATATAAGAAAGCAACAATATCCGCATCCTGCTCAATTGATCCTGATTCACGAATATCACTCAGTACAGGACGTTTATCCTGACGTTGTTCAACACCACGAGAAAGCTGTGATAAGGCGATAACAGGAACTTTTAACTCTTTAGCTAGCTTCTTCAACTGTCGGGAAATTTCAGAAACCTCTTGTTGGCGATTTTCACGGCCAGTTCCTTCAATTAGCTGCAAGTAATCAATCAAAATCAACCCCAGATTTCCTCTTTCTTGGGCAAGTTTCCGACACTTCGCACGAATCTCAGAAATTTTGATACCTGGTGTATCATCTATATAGATATTGGCTTTAGACAGACTCCCCATTGCCACAATCAAACTCGACCATTCTTCTTCTGAAAGTTGCCCTGTTCTCAGATGACTCGCTTCAATTGAACCCTCTGCGCACAACATCCGATTCACGAGAGACTCAGCACCCATTTCCAAACTAAAGATCGCCACTGAACGATCCGTCTTCGTTCCAACATTCTGGGCAATATTTAACGCAAAAGCCGTTTTCCCTACCGCTGGACGCGCGGCTAAGATAATCAGCTCTTCCGCTTGCAAGCCTGCTGTCATCTTATCTAACGCTTGATATCCTGTAGGTAGCCCAGTGATTTCTTCATTGTTTTTTGACAGCTGATCGATATTTTCAATCGTCGTATTCAAAACCTCTGCAATGGAAAGGAATCCACTTCGATTTCTCTTTTCAGAGACTTCTAAAATGCTTTTCTCCGCATCATCCAAGATAGTTTGAACATCTTCTCCTTGCTCAAAACCCTTAGTCACAATTCCAGTAGCAGTTTGAATCAGATTTCTTAATAACGAATTCTCTTCAACAATCTTTGCGTAATACGTAATATTCGCGGCTGTCGGCACTGCCGTAGCCAAATCAGAAAGATAACTTAAGCTTCCAACATCCTCTAATAAATTCTCTTGCTCTAGACGTGATTTTACAGTAATTACGTCAATCGCTTCATTTCGATCATTCAACGCAATCATAGTCTGGAAGATTATTTGATGACTCCGCCGATAAAAATCTTTTGGCTCAATATATTCCATTGCGTCAATAATCGTTTCAGCATCAAGGAATATTGACCCTAAAACTGCCTGTTCTGCTTCGATATTTTGAGGCGGAACACGATCTTGCCAAACTTCATTCATATCTATCGCTCCTTTTGTCAGTCTATCTATTTTACAAGAAATTATTGTAAAGCACAATAAGAGCCCGGAACATAATTTCAAATGTCCCAGACTCTTTCCTGCAGAGAATAAGATTCCTATTCAGCTACTACGTGGACTTTAATCGTTGCAGTCACTTCTGTATGCAACTTCACAGGAACTTTTGTAAAACCTAATGTCCGAATTGGGTTTTCCAACTCGATTTTTCTCTTATCAAGCTTAATTTTATATTGTTTGTTCAAACCTTCTGCGATTTGTTTCGACGGAATTGAACCAAATAAACGGTCATCCTCACCAGCTTTGGCTTTTAATTCCACAACTGTCTCTTCTTTTTCTAAGAAAGTCTTCAAATCCTTGGCTTCTTGTAAAACTTCTTCATCGAGTTTTTGTTGCGCCTTTTTCTTGCCCTCTAACTCACTAATGCTACCTTTATTCGCTTCTTTAGCTAAGTTATTTTTTAATAAGAAGTTTTGTGCATAACCTGTTGGGACTTCCTTTACGTCCCCTTTTTTACCTTTTCCCTTAACATCTTGTAAAAAGATTACTTTCATATACATACTCTCCTTCGTTCAGATTTATAGAGTCTAGCTGCCTTCCAATAACTCCGCACACCACTCTATAAATGATTCTTTGAGTTAAAAACTTACTTAAGTTACATGACTCAAGTTCAAACAAATCGGAACCCATAACTTAAAGTCTACCTTTTTATTGTACTAAAGAATACGAGTGTTCACAAGTTTTCTTCTCTTATCATCGTAAATGCCACGCCAAAACAAGAACGTACGTTCTTGTTTTGGCATGATGCTTGCTCTTATTTTTTAACAGACAAAAATTGGTTAACTAGTTTCTTAGCTTTAACTTTGACTATAACAGAGGTTGATTCCTCACCAACTGAGTTTGACTTAATAGGGACTCGCTTTATTTTGTTTCTCAATAATGTTTCACGTGAAACATTATTAAGAACATACTCATCTAGGATTAGTCTTCACTTCTTTCTACATATGAAACTAAATTGATAGTCATTAAGAATACTAAACTAATAAGTCTTGTTGCATATTTATTTCCTTTAATTCAAAAAACGATAATCCATCCCTGTTGTCTAACAGATAACTTGTAGGATTTTCTTAACGGTATCAGCTACTCATAAAAAAATTTCATTTCACTATAGATAAGCAAGCTTATAACTAGATATAAAATAATGATGTCTCCACTCAATAAATTTTATTTAGCACATGTAAGAAGGGATCAAATACTAAATTTTTTTATTGTCTGTTCTTAATAGAAATAAACAACTTCATTAAAAGAAGGAAGCTATAATAGAGTATAAAAGATACACACATAAACTTAAAAAAAGAAATCATAAAAACTAAATTAAAAGCGAACTTTAACCATACTAACCAAAAAATGAAAATTATACCAATTTTCCCACTCAAACTAAGCTTCCTGATTAAAAACCAGCTAAGAAAGTCATCAGTAGACTGCTTGGTATTTTTATACTCTCTTAGTAAACGTTTCAAAAAATTTCTACTCTCCCTCCTCTAAAAAATAAGCACGGTATGCTATAACTCATTGTATCAAAAAAATAAAGATAAGAAAATTATGGTTTTGATATGAGGTTGGGACAGAAGTGTTTAACTCCGAGAACCGGGTAGGTACTGTGCAACATCAACTCATACTTCGTTGTGTTTTACAGCACCGAGTAGGTACTGCGCAACATCAACTCATGCTTCGTTGTGTTTTACAGCAATAAGAAGGAATTCACGGAAATGACAAGAAACACGAAAGACTTTCTTTCGATGTTGATTGATTCCTACATGGTGCTCTTCAAATTTTTGTGACCAGGTAGGTACTGTTCTACATCTATTTACTTTGTAAATAGTGTTTCACAGCAATTTCAGCTTATTTCCGAACCTTCAACTCTAGCATGTCCCATGCGTAGAAGTTGTTGAGAGCGGAACAACGTCCTTCAATTCTTAAGGTGTTTCACCTTTAGAGATTGATGAGATCGGAGTATGGTTTTTACGTAGTGCAGACCTTCAACTCTAGCATGTCTCATGCGTAGAAGTTGTTGAGAGCGGAACAACGTGCAGATGGAGTTGCTTCTGTACCCACCGTTTATTCGGATAAAAAGAGGAGCTTGGGACATAACTTCAAAAGTTATGTCCCAAGCCCCGTCCCATTTCTATTCAATACTTTTAATGAACGAGTTAATCAATAATCATCTGACAAAAAAACTGGAAATTGAACATGTAGCCATTCATTTTTCAACTATTAAATTCTCACTAGCTAGCCACAAACGGTCTTTAAATCTACAACAAAAAAGCAGACTAAACCCAAAAGGATTCAGCCTACTTCTAAAAGTTATTTTTATTCTTCGCCTACGAAAGGTAGAAGACCCATGATACGCGCGCGTTTGATTGCAATCGTAATTTTACGTTGGTTTTTCGCACCAGTACCAGTTACACGACGTGGCAAAATTTTTCCACGTTCTGAGATAAATCTCTTCAATAATTCAACATCTTTATAATCGATGTGTTCAATATGGTTAGCAGCGATATAGTCAACTTTACGACGTTTACGCCCGCCTCTTCTTTGTTGTGCCATCCTTATTTCCCTCCTATCAAAAATTCTTTAGAATGGTAAATCATCGTCTGAAATATCAATAGTGTTGCTTGACCCAAATGGATCGCTTTCTCTATTGAAATCAGGCATACCGTTAGTAGATGATTGAGCTGGTTGTTGATTAAAATTGTTTTGTCCTTGACTAGAACTAGCAAATTGATTTGGTGTAGATGTAGATTCTGCACGATTTTCAAAACTACTTCCACCATCTTGTTGGCGTTGTTCTGAAGTTGAACGAGATTCCAATAATTGGAAGTTCTCAGCTATGACTTCTGTCACATAAACTTTTTGACCCTGTTGATTGTCGTATGAACGTGTTTGAATCCGTCCAGTTACACCTAAAAGAGTTCCTTTACGTGCATAATTTGCCATTGTTTCAGCAGATTTTCTCCAAATCACACAGTTAATAAAGTCTGCCTCACGATTTCCACTTTGATTTGTAAAATTACGATTTACAGCCAAAGTAAATGTCGCAACAGCCGTCCCACTAGCGGTATAACGCAAGTCAGGATCTTTGGTTAATCTTCCTACCAATACAACATTATTAATCAAATTCGTCATCTCCTCTCATCGATTCATTGTTTCACGTGAAACAATAGTTTTGTTACGCTTCTTCTTTAACAATCATGTGACGGATAATATCGTCATTGATTTTTGCAAGACGGTCAAATTCATTGATTGCATCTGCACTTGATGGAGAAGAAACTTTTACGATGTGATAGATTCCTTCACGGTAACCGTTAATTTCATACGCTAGACGGCGTTTTTCCCAATCTTTTGATTCAATAACTTCTGCTCCGTTATCTTTCAAAATTGAGTCAAAACGTTCAACTAAAGCGGCTTTTGCTTCTTCATCAATGTTTGGACGAATAATGTACATAACTTCATATTTCGTATTTTCCATTGATTTTCACCTCCCTATGGACTTTAGGCCCTTGTTTTTACAAGAGCAAGGAGAACAGTTTTTAAAACTGCTCACAAGAATAAATTATACACCTTTATCCCTATGAAATCAATGGTTTCAACAAAATTAATCCTGCTTTCTTACTTTTTCATCATAGCAACGGTATTTCTAATTTTTGATAGAAGGAAGTTTTTTTATCCTCCTCACTATTTAGATACGCCATTACTTTCTATTATTTTGTTAAATAATTTTTCTTTTCGTTCTTATCCTAGATAATTTTCCCACTTATTGTGCTATCATTGTAGAAAATAGATTAATAAGAGGTGATCTACTATCACACGTGATGAAGTTATTGACCATATTTTTACTCGTTACAATGTTCAACCGGAGTATACGTTCAAAAAATTTCCCACTTATGCTGTTTTTAAACATTTGCGCAATAAAAAATGGTTTGCAATTATCACTGATACATCTAAAGAGAAGCTTGGATTAGATGGACCCGAGAAGATCGATATTATTGGTTTAAAACTAAATCCTGAGTTAATCACTCTTCTACAGGGAAAAGAAGGGTATTTTCCTGCTTACCACATGAATAAAGAGCATTGGATTTCTATTTCTTTAGCCGATGTCTATCAAGAGGAGCTTGAACAGTGGATTGAGGAAAGTTATCTGTTAACACGTTAGGCCTAGAATTTTCATCAGAAAAGAACAGAATTTGAGCCCCTGATTTTTAGGTCTATCATCTCGCTGCTATCATTTACTCCCTACAAACAAACGCTACAAAAATTAATAGGCCATTCGCTCTGGAATTACACCTCGAACACCGCCTTTGGGAGATGGGGTATCATTTTTGTAACGTGGAATAATATGACAATGACAATGGAAAACCGACTGTCCAGCTACTTCACCACAATTTAAACCTATATTATAACCATCTGGTAAATATTTTGCATCGAGAAATTCCTTCGCTGTATGAAGCAATTCATTCATATCTTTTATTTCTTCTGCCAAAAGCTCGAAATAATCTACTTTGTGTTCCCTAGGTATAATCAGCACGTGCCCCTGAGCGACTGGATGATTGTCAAAAAAGGCTACACATGTTTTATTTTCAAGGACAATGCCCTCATTCTTATTACAAAATATACACTCTTCCATCTTATCGTTCCTCCCCACATTTAAAAAAATTATTTTCACTGTTTATAGTGGTCTATTTAAGTCAAACTTCCTTTTCATTCTAGCATAGTCGGTCTTCTACATTTAAAAGTTATTTTGATAGGAGTTAACTCTTTAACCGTATGATAAATACCAACAGCTGCATGTTATTTCAAAAATCAAAAAATTTTTTTAAAATATGGACTGTAAAACTTGATTGTAAGCGTTCTATTTATTATACTATTATCAATTCATGGAGGTGAACAGCTTGTACGCAATCAAAATTTTCCACGGCTATCTCTCTGCAGATGGAAAACGACGCACGCGAGATAAAACAAATATTAAATTATTCAAATCTAAAGAAACTGCTGAACGCATTGCTTTTAAAATCGGTGGCCGAGTAAAAAAAATAAACGAGTAGTCAAACATGAGTCTCCCTAATTATAGGACAGCACTCACGAACGACTACTCGTTTTGGTGTTATTTAGACTAATTTTTTCTCTTCATTTACTGCAATAAACGAAAATCAACTGTCGTCCAATCGCCCCAGCGATTAACAGATTTTTTTTATTTTATAAGTTAGCCTGGCACTACAAAAACCGCCCTACATGTATGGTATGATTTACATTATCATCACTACTATATAGTAAAGAAGGTGGCTTTTTGAAGAGATATAGAGCAATAATTTTTTATTACGATGGTACGATCAAATTCGAAAACGAACAAAGAATATCTCCTGAAATTGAGGCTCTTCTCACTCATTTGAGAAAAAATAATGTACTTGTCATTCTAGCAACTGGTCGACCACATAATCATTGTCACTATCTACTAGATGAACAATTGGTTGACTGTATCGTAAGTGCAAACGGTTCTTTGGTTCAAAACGCGTTCGGTTCTATGCATTCAACAGCTCTAGCTGAACAAACAATTGAAGCGTTCACTCTATTTTGTACTGAGAATCAATTACCTGGTACTATTTATACTGACGAGCTTTATTCAAATGGTTTCTATAATAAGGACTTAGAACGTGGTTTAAAACAATCGATGAATCTCACTCCAGGCTCTTTAAAAACTTTCAACTCACCTCTTAAATCAGAAATTTATTTACTGTGCGACTTTTGCCCTGACACGGTGGATACAAAATTAAAAGAGTCCTTTCCAAACCAATTCCTTTCTCGCTGGCATCCAACAATTATCAGCATACTGGACAAGGAAGTTACAAAAGTCACTGGTATCTTAAAAGCTCTGGAATATTATCAAATTGCTCCTCATGAATGTGTAGCAATCGGTGATGGATCAAACGATATTGATATGCTTAAATCATCTGGCTATGGCATCGCTGTTGGCTCAGAAAATTCAAAGTTAGTCGCAGCTTCTGATAAAGTAATTACAAAAGTAGATAAAACTTTGTTGCATTTGTTCAATAATTAATAATTAATATGCATTAGAAATAAGAGATAACGGACATCTGCTGTATACCATAATAGTCTATAAAAAAGCATTGTTTGAGCTTATAGAGACTTCTATTTTTTTGGAAAAGGGAGATAACAATATAAATTTTGAGTTGTTAAGACGCTCGAATCAATACGTGACGCACCAAAAAGTTTTGTTTAACTTGATTCAGGCAGAAGTCGCCCATCCTCTATAGGTGGGTGATGAATGTCGTTCGGTATGAGGGTTGACGTTGGTAACTCGAAAACCGACAATTAAGGCATATTCCCTTTTTGTTTTTTTCTATGTTACAATCAGTCTATATAAGAAATGAGTGGATCTAACATGGAATTGGATACAAATAATCATTCAATATTTCTTCTTTATTACCACCTTGTTTTAGTAACGAAATATCGTAGACAAGTAATTGATGAAGAGATATCTGACTATGCTAAAGCAACTTTTGAAAGAATTTCAGAAGCGTATCACATTACTTTAGTTGAGTGCAATCATGATAAAGACCACGTTCATATTATGTTCAAAGCTCAACCTAAAACAGAATTGACAAAATTTATCAATGCATACAAAAGTGCCAGTTCGCGTTTGATAAAACGTGACTTTCCAAGAGTCAAACAATTTCTTTGGAAAGAAATGTTCTGGTCTAAAAGTTTTTGTCTTTTGACAACAGGTGGTGCGCCAATTGATGTGATTAAGAAATATATTCAGAATCAAGGAAACAATCATAAATAGAAAGTAGGTGAACCTTATGGAACGACTAAAAGCATATAAATTCAGACTATATCCAACAGAAGAACAAGAAATTTTCTTTGCCAAATCTTTCGGTTGTGTCCGTAAGGTCTACAATCTAATGCTTGATGACAGAAAAAAGGCGTATGAAGAAATAAAAAATGATTCTTCAAAAAAAATGATCTTCCCCACTCCTGCAAAATATAAAAAAGAGTTTCCATTTTTGAAGGAAATTGATAGTCTTGCCCTAGCTAATGCACAACTCAATTTAGATAAAGCATACAAGAACTTCTTTCGAGATAAATCCGTTGGATTTCCTCGTTTCAAGAGTAAGAAAAATCCTATTCAAAGTTATACAACGAATAATCAAAATGGCACAGTAGCTTTGACAGATAATAAATTCATCAAAGTTCCCAAATTGAAGTCACTAGTTAGAATTAAACTTCATAGGCAACCAACAGGGATTATCAAATCTGCCACAATATCACGTCACTCAAGTGGTAAATACTATGTTTCTTTGTTATGCGAGGAAGAAGTCAGCGAATTGTCTAAAACTAATTCTGCAATCGGCATCGACTTAGGAATTACGGATTTTGCGATTCTTTCTGACGGTCAAAAAATTGATAATAATAAATTCACGTCCAAAATGGCAAAGAAACTTAAACGTGAACAATGCAAGTTGTCAAAACGTGCATTATTAGCTAAACAGAACGGTATCAATCTGTTTGAAGCTAAAAATTATCAAAAACAAAAACGGAAAGTGGCTAGACTACACGAAAAAGTAATGAATCAACGTACTGATTTTCTAAATAAGCTGAGTACAGAAATTATCAAAAATCACGATATTATCTGTATTGAAGACTTAAACATAAAAGGTATGTTGCGTAATCATAAATTGGCAAAAAGTATATCTGATGTATCTTGGTCTAGTTTTGTGACTAAATTACACTACAAAGCTGACTGGTACGGACGGGAAATCATCAAAGTAGATAAATGGTTTCCGTCTAGTCAAATATGTTCAGAGTGCGGACACAAGGACGGCAAGAAATCTCTCAAAATTCGAGAATGGACTTGTCCAATTTGTCATAACCATCACGACCGAGATATCAACGCTAGTATCAATATTCTGACTGAAGGTCTAAGAATACAAACATTAGTTTAGATAAAATCAAGAACCGTAGGAACTACGGGGATAGCTTGGTAAATAAGAGACACCGCTGTTAGTAAAGAAATAAGCTATCAAGTAGGCTCTATTCCCAAGAAGCTCCCACTTCAAGCGTTAAGAGCCGCCAGGTTTAGCTAAGTGGTGAGTAGTTCACATATGCTCTTTGAAGATTGTCGTACCTTTTTAACCTTCCGCTGATAAATAATCTCTCTTGATACGGCCGACAGCAATCTCAGCATTACTGACAATATTTATAGAGTACTTGTCCAGCATCTACGTGACAAAAATAAAAATTTGAGAAAAAAGAAGAAGCGATTTACGAGGCTGCTGAAAAAGTCTCTGACAATTTTACAAAAATAAAGAAAAATAGTGGTTGAGAAAACGTCTATTTTTCTTTTTTTTTGTATAAAAAACCCATTGTATAGCCATTTATTGGTATAATAGAAGAAGTGGAAGGAGTGTTTTAAATGCTAGATAAGGGACGTCAAACGAGCTTAGAAGTAGGCATGTATTCAGGTTTATATGATATTTTGATTGAAAAGGATAATTTTTGGAGACAAATCAATGAAACGGTTGATTTTTCTTTTATTTATGCTGAAGTAAAACAAAATTATTCAGAAACAGCTGGTCGGCCAGCTGAATGCCCCATTCTCCTCTTTAAACTAATCTTATTAAAAACCTCGTATAAGCTATCAGACCGCGATTTGATTGCTCGTTTACGTACGGATATGCAAATGAAATACTTCCTAGAATATGAACCAGAAGAAACTGAATTTATGGCTCCTAGCTTACTTTCTAAGTTCCGTCACCTACGCTTGAAAAATACGAATCTATTGGACTTACTTCTCACAAAAACTGTCGAAATCGCCTTGGACAAAGGCGTAATTGAAGTGGAAAATAAATTAATTCAAGATTCTACCCACTCGAATGCCATGTTCCAACACGTTTCGCCAAGAGAAGAAATTATCAAACGAGCGAAAGAAGTAAGAAAAGCCGTGTATGCTGTTGCCCCTCAAATGAAAGAAAAAATGCCAAAGAAAAAGGAACATACGGGGATCCTTGAAGACACCCTCCACTATGCAAATGAAGTGATAAAAGTGATTGAAACAGAGGGTGGTTTTGATAACTGCACAGCCGTGATGGAGCGAATGAATTACTTAAAAGAAGGCATCGAAGAAACAGAGGGAGCGTTTGAATTTTCTAAAGATCAAGAGGCAAAAGTTGGGCATAAGACGGCGGACACCGCTTTTTTTGGCTACAAAACACACCTTGCTTTAACTCCTGAACGAATCGTTACAGCCGCGACGATTACCAGTGGCGAAAAACCTGACGGCAAAGAAATGAAGACACTCGTCGAAAAAAGCCAACATGCAGGGATTGAAGTCAAGGCAATTATTGGAGATGGTGCGTATTCAGAGACGGATAATTTGAATTACGCAAAAGCAAACGGAATGAAACTAGTATCGAAGTTAAGTAAGTCAGTCACTCATGGGAATGGAAAAAACAAGGATAAATTCGCGTACAATAAAGATGCAGAAATGTATGTTTGCCTAGCAGGACACATGGCAATTAAAAAGAGAAAGTCAGGAAGTAAATGCGATAAAAAGGGAGTAGACTCGCGTGTAGAGGCCTATTTCTTTGACGTGGAAAAATGCAAAAGATGTCCGTTTCGCGAGGGTTGTTATACTGATGGAGCGAAAACAAAAACTTTCTCAGTAAAAATAAAGTCAGATACACATATCGCTCATATGGATTATATGGAAACCGAAGAATTTAAAGAGCTTTATAAAGAGCGGTATAAAATAGAGGCTAAGAATGCGGAGTTGAAAGGTCGATACAATTATGGAACCGCACAAAGCTGTGGTCTATTAGGGATGACCATCCAAGGGGCGAGTACGCTGTTTTTAGCTAATATGAAACGAATTATCAAGTTAGAAAAGGAAAATACGGGGAAATAGAGGGTAGATTCCCTTTATTATTATGAAAATACACAAAAAACAGTGAAATTCTTTTTTTTTGAAGAATTCCACTGTTTTTTTGTGAGTGTTTTTCAGCAGCCTCGCGATTTACGCTTCTTCCTTTTTCACTTTCGCTATCTTCCCTTGTTCAATATACACCATCAGAATGCTTAAATCAGAAGGGTTTACCCCACTGATTCGGCTGGCTTGAGCAATGGTTTCTGGTTGGATTTTCTGTAATTTTTGTTTGGCTTCTGTGGCTAAACCGTTAATAGCTTCATAATTAATGGCTTCCGGAATTCGTTTTTCTTCCATTCGTTTCAACTTGTCGACTTTTTCTAAAGCTTTTTTGATATAGCCTTCGTATTTCACTTGAATTTCAACTTGTTCGACTTCTTTTTTTGTTAATTCTTCATTTGCTGGTATAAATGAAAGCAATTCTTCGTAGCTGATTTCTGGACGTTTTAAGAAATCAATTGCTAATATACCGTCTTTTAACTCTGCGGAATTTTTTTCTTTTAAGAAGTTTTGAATTTCTTTTGTTGGTTTCAAACGAATCTTTTTCAAACGTAATAATTCATCTTCAACGGCTTGTTTTTTGGCTAGATACTCTGTATATTGCGTTTCTTTTACAAGTCCAATTTGATGACCAACCTCTGTTAATCGTAAGTCAGCATTATCGTGACGTAAAATCAACCGATATTCTGCACGAGATGTCAGTAAGCGGTACGGCTCTGTTGTCCCTTTTGTTACTAAATCATCGATCATAACGCCAATGTAGCCATCGCTTCGTTTCATCACAAAAGGTTCTTTTCCTTGGGTTTTAAGTGCGGCATTTATTCCTGCAATCAGTCCTTGACCAGCTGCTTCTTCGTACCCACTTGTGCCATTTGTTTGCCCCGCTGTGTATAGGTTTTCGATAATTTTTGTCTCCAATGTTGGTCGCAATTGATGCGGAACCACGACATCATATTCAATCGCGTAACCTGTGCGCATCATCTCCACTTTTTCTAAGCCGGCGATAGTATGAAGCATCTCCACTTGGACATCCTCTGGTAATGAGGTTGATAAGCCTTGAACATAGACTTCTTCTGTGTGCAGTCCTTCTGGTTCAAGGAATAGTTGATGACGAGGTTTGTCTGAAAAACGAACAATTTTATCTTCAATTGACGGACAATAACGCGCCCCAACCCCTTCGACAATTCCTGTAAACATCGGTGCACGATGCAGATTTTTTTGAATCACTTCATGTGTCGTTTCATTGGTATACGTTAACCAACAAGGCTCTTGGTTCAAATTATAGGCACTATCTGGTGTGCTGAAGCTAAAGTGATTAGGCTCTTCATCGCCAGGTTGTTCTTCTGTCACACGATAATCAATTGAGCTTGATTTCACGCGTGGTGGTGTCCCTGTTTTAAAACGAGCAATCTCAAAGCCCAACTCTTTTAAGTGATCAGCAAGAGTTACTGAAGGTTGCGAATTATTAGGTCCTGAAGAATATTTTAATTCGCCAATAATGATTTCACCTCGTAAAGCCGTTCCTGCAGTAATAACCACGGCTTTCGCTGAGTAAGCAGCACCTGTCGCCGTAACAACCCCGTGACAAACACCGTCTTCAACAAGCAACTTATCCACAATTCCTTGACGAAGAGTCAGATTGTCTTCTTTTTCAATTGTGTGCTTCATTTCTGTCGCATACGCTTGTTTATCTGCCTGCGCACGTAACGCACGCACAGCAGGACCTTTCCCTGTATTTAGCATGCGCATTTGGATATAGGTCTTATCGATGTTCTTACCCATTTCTCCACCTAATGCATCAATTTCGCGTACAACAACCCCTTTAGCCGGACCTCCGACAGAAGGATTACAAGGCATAAATGCAACCATATCTAAATTAATCGTTAATAAGAGCGTTTTTGCCCCCATACGCGCGGATGCCAAGGCTGCTTCTGATCCTGCATGGCCGGCACCAACAATAATGACATCATACGATTCTGCTTCAAATTGTGTCATTTTAAGACTTCCTTTCCTGACTTGTTCTTGATTCTATTTTTGTTTGTTATTTTTTAAACGATAAACTGTTCTATTTTCCTAAACAGAATTGACTGAATAATTGCGTAATGAGCTCATCTTGAACGCTATCTCCGACAATTTCACCAAGATAGTCCCAACAACGCGTCATATCAATTTGAACCAAGTCAACGGGCATGCCCGCTTCAATTCCATTAACCACTTCGCCTAATGAAATAGAAGCTTTCTCCAGTAAAGCAATATGGCGTGTATTGGAAACATAGGTCGCATCTTTTTCGCCTGTTTGTCCACCAAAAAACAGCTGGGCAATCGCTTCTTCTAACTTGTCCAACCCATCATTTTCAACCACAGAAACGGCAAAGATAGGTTCCTCATCTAGATATGGCCGAACTTGATCTTGGCTCAATTTGGCCGGTAAATCCGTTTTATTTAACAAGACAATTCGTTTTAAGCCTTTTGTTGCCTCAAAAAGATTTTTATCCTCTTGAGTCAATGGCTCACTTTGATTTAAGACTAACAAAATCAAGTCTGATTCAGCCAACGCTTTTCGGCTACGTTCTACTCCAATACGTTCAACAATATCTTCTGTTTCACGAATTCCAGCTGTATCTATCAGCTTTAAAGGTACTCCACGCACATTGACATATTCTTCAATCACATCGCGTGTCGTCCCCGCAATATCGGTTACGATGGCCTTTTCTTCTCGTAACAAATGGTTTAACAAACTTGATTTTCCAACGTTTGGTCGGCCAATAATCGCTGTACTCAAGCCTTCACGAAGAATCTTGCCTTGTTTGGCGGTCACTAACAGCTGATCAATTTGTTTTTGGACAAAATGTGCTTTTTCAAGCAAAAGTTTGGTTGTCAGCTCTTCGACATCATCATATTCAGGGTAATCAATATTCACTTCAACCTGTGCTAGCGTTTCTAAAATTTCCTGTCTTAATGTCCGAATTAAATGAGACAAATTACCATCCAATTGGTTTAAAGCTAAATTCATCGCTCGATCTGTTTTCGCCCGAATCAAATCCATTACTGCCTCAGCTTGTGAGAGGTCCACACGACCGTTTAGAAAGGCTCGCTTGGTAAATTCCCCAGGCTCGGCCAAACGCGCTCCTTCTCGCAAAATAAGCTGCAATAATTGATTCACGACGACAATCCCACCGTGACAATTAATTTCAACAACATCTTCTCTTGTAAAAGTTTTTGGTGCTCTCATGACAGAGACCATCACTTCATCCACGATTTGTTGTTCTTTTGGATCAATAATATGTCCATAATGAATGGTATGAGAAGCCACCTCGACCAATCGCTTACTGCCTGACTGATAAACTTTATCGACAATCTGAACAGCTTGATCGCCACTTAAACGGACAATACTAATAGCCCCTTCACCTGGTGGGGTCGAAATAGCCGCAATCGTATCAAACTCTAATGTAATTTCCGCCAATTTTTATATCCTCCTATCTCGGCGCACAAAAAAAGCGCCCACTCCACCCTTTGATAAAAAAGGTAGACTCGCACTTTGACTGCTGTCTATTGAATTTTCTTGTCATAGAGTAGCATAAATTTAGGCTACTTGCAAGCCAATTCAGCCTTTTAGACAAGAATTAGCCAGTTCATTTGCCTTTCTTTTTTAATCAGTGACACGTATTATAAAAATAAAAGGAGTGAAGAAAAATGAGTTTTTTTACTGATGAACATAAAGAAAAAGAAATCAGCCCTGAACAAATCGATGAAGTGACACTCTCTACAGGCAACGTCAATGTCAAATACGTCGTGCGCGATGTCATCTTTACAGCCGAGCGACACCAAGTGGATTTATTTGATGAACAGCTGGACTTGAATGAATTATTTTCTTCACTCAAGTTGAAGCTAAAGAAAAAAGCCTACAGTTATGGTGCAGACGCTGTGATAAACTGTCGATTTGAGCATAAGACAAATCAAAAAGACGGACTTTCTTATGTCGAGCTCTTTGCTTACGGTACCGTCGTTCAATTCACACAAACGACCATTGGCTAAATAGGAAAGAACGGATTTGGCACTAGCGAACATTAGGCTAGGATTGCAGTCGATTTCCACTTATCCATTAAAAAAGCTAGGTGTAAGAGATCCTTACACCTAGCTTTTTAATCAAAGTAATAAACCCTTCATCGCATGCTTACTTCGATAAGAATGATTTCTAATAAAATATACTTGGTTTCGTTTTCTTTGTCAATCGATTTCTGAGTCTTTCTCTAATTAGTTTCCTGTCCCCTTGATATTCTATACGCTCTTTATCAAGTAAAAAAGAGCCAACCGCAGTCGAGGCTGCTGAAAAAGTCTCTGACAATTTTACAAAAATAAAGAAAAATAGTGGTTGAGAAAACGTCTATTTTTCTTTTTTTTTGTATAAAAAACCCATTGTATAGCCATTTATTGGTATAATAGAAGAAGTGGAAGGAGTGTTTTAAATGCTAGATAAGGGACGTCAAACGAGCTTAGAAGTAGGCATGTATTCAGGTTTATATGATATTTTGATTGAAAAGGATAATTTTTGGAGACAAATCAATGAAACGGTTGATTTTTCTTTTATTTATGCTGAAGTAAAACAAAATTATTCAGAAACAGCTGGTCGGCCAGCTGAATGCCCCATTCTCCTCTTTAAACTAATCTTATTAAAAACCTCGTATAAGCTATCAGACCGCGATTTGATTGCTCGTTTACGTACGGATATGCAAATGAAATACTTCCTAGAATATGAACCAGAAGAAACTGAATTTATGGCTCCTAGCTTACTTTCTAAGTTCCGTCACCTACGCTTGAAAAATACGAATCTATTGGACTTACTTCTCACAAAAACTGTCGAAATCGCCTTGGACAAAGGCGTAATTGAAGTGGAAAATAAATTAATTCAAGATTCTACCCACTCGAATGCCATGTTCCAACACGTTTCGCCAAGAGAAGAAATTATCAAACGAGCGAAAGAAGTAAGAAAAGCCGTGTATGCTGTTGCCCCTCAAATGAAAGAAAAAATGCCAAAGAAAAAGGAACATACGGGGATCCTTGAAGACACCCTCCACTATGCAAATGAAGTGATAAAAGTGATTGAAACAGAGGGTGGTTTTGATAACTGCACAGCCGTGATGGAGCGAATGAATTACTTAAAAGAAGGCATCGAAGAAACAGAGGGAGCGTTTGAATTTTCTAAAGATCAAGAGGCAAAAGTTGGGCATAAGACGGCGGACACCGCTTTTTTTGGCTACAAAACACACCTTGCTTTAACTCCTGAACGAATCGTTACAGCCGCGACGATTACCAGTGGCGAAAAACCTGACGGCAAAGAAATGAAGACACTCGTCGAAAAAAGCCAACATGCAGGGATTGAAGTCAAGGCAATTATTGGAGATGGTGCGTATTCAGAGACGGATAATTTGAATTACGCAAAAGCAAACGGAATGAAACTAGTATCGAAGTTAAGTAAGTCAGTCACTCATGGGAATGGAAAAAACAAGGATAAATTCGCGTACAATAAAGATGCAGAAATGTATGTTTGCCTAGCAGGACACATGGCAATTAAAAAGAGAAAGTCAGGAAGTAAATGCGATAAAAAGGGAGTAGACTCGCGTGTAGAGGCCTATTTCTTTGACGTGGAAAAATGCAAAAGATGTCCGTTTTGCGAGGGTTGTTATACTGATGGAGCGAAAACAAAAACTTTCTCAGTAAAAATAAAGTCAGATACACATATCGCTCATATGGATTATATGGAAACCGAAGAATTTAAAGAGCTTTATAAAGAGCGGTATAAAATAGAGGCTAAGAATGCGGAGTTGAAAGGTCGATACAATTATGGAACCGCACAAAGCTGTGGTCTATTAGGGATGACCATCCAAGGGGCGAGTACGCTGTTTTTAGCTAATATGAAACGAATTATCAAGTTAGAAAAGGAAAATACGGGGAAATAGAGGGTAGATTCCCTTTATTATTATGAAAATACACAAAAAACAGTGAAATTCTTTTTTTTTGAAGAATTCCACTGTTTTTTTGTGAGTGTTTTTCAGCAGCCTCACCGCAGTCAGCTCCGTTTGTTTGACTTATTGAATGTCCTAAAAATGTTTTTTCTCTGGCTCAACCACTAGATAGCGGTAAGGTTCGTCCCCTTCAGAGTGCGTTTTTACATAATCTTTTTTGCTTAAGACAGAATGAATCTGTTTACGCTCAAATGCTGGCATCGGTTCTAAGAACACCGGACGACCAGTTTGTTTGACCTTTTCAGCAGTTCTTTCTGCTAAGCGCTGAAGAATTGCTTGCCGTTTCTCACGGTAGTCACCGACATTTACGACAACGGACAACTTGTTCGCTGCAACACGATGAATAAAGACTTGAGCCAAATACTGTAAGGCATTTAGAATTTTACCATGTTTCCCAATCAAAATTCCTTGTTTTTGCGTATCTAAGTGCAAAATAATCAACCCATCTTTTCGTTCCATCCGAACAAGCGCTGGAGCATTTAGCTCTTTAGAAATAGCGGTAAGGTAAAGTGCCAACTCCGTCAAAGCAGATTCATCATCTAACTCTTCTAACGGTTTGTTTGATTCATGCATAGACGGCTTAGGTTCACTCACAATTTCTGTGACAATAGGTGCTTCATTTGTAAGAACTTCTTCCACAGTCTCTTCAACTGCTTCTGAAATTTCCTCACTGACAGTGGCTTCAATAGAAACTCTCGCTGCTTTTTTACCAATGCCTAGAAATCCTTTTTTACCTGCTTCAATAACCTTCACTTCAACATCTTCTCTTTTCAATGAAAGAGCTGATAAACCTTTGTTTACGGCTTCTTCAACTGTTGCGCCTTCATAAACTGGCATATTTCATACCTCCTTTTATTTCTTGCGTTTTTTCTTAGGATTTTGCGCACGTTGTAACGCACGCTCTTTCTCACGAATTCTTTGTGCCTCAGCTTCGCGTTCTTTACGAATCTTAAATGGATTATTTAGTAGTAAGGTTTGACCCACTTGAAAAGCATTTGAGACTACCCAGTATAGTGACAACCCACTGGCCAAATTAAGCCCCATAACCAAAATCATAATCGGCATAACAAAATTCATAATCTTCATCGAAGGATTCGATTCCAACTGGCTCATACTTGATAAATACGTACTTGCAAAAGTAAAAACAGCCGCCAAAATCGGTAATAAGAAGATTGGATCGGGATTCCCCAGATTCAACCATAAAAACTGACCTGATTTTAATTCTGGTACACGAGAAATAGATTGCCATAACGCCATCAAGATAGGCATCTGAATTAACATAGGTAAACAACCCATATAAGGATTGACATTATTCTCAGCGTATAGTTTTTGTTGTTCTTCTCTTAATTTCGCTTGTGTTTCAGAATCCTTTGATGCATATTTCTGTTGCAGTGCTTTTAATTGTGGTTGCACTTCTTGTGTTTTGCGCATGCTTTTCGTTTGAAAATGCATTAATGGTAATAAAATCACACGGATAATCAAGGTAAATAGAATAATCCCAATTCCTGGATTTCCAAATGATAGAGCTTTAATCGCTTCTGCAAAGTAGTACACAATGTAACGATCCCAGACTCCCGTACTTTGCGCATTGACCTCACCTGTTGCGCCACACGCAGATAATACAACGACTAGCATTACTAAACCAGCCATTAAAAGTAAACGTTTGTATTTCTTCACTTACTTTTTCCCCTTTATTCAATTATTTTCGCAAGCTTTAAGACATGTTCGAGATTTGAAAGAAGTTCCTTTGAAGGTAACTCATTCGTCAATGGTCGAGCAATCACAATAAAATCTAGCTCTGGATTGATTCTTTCTTTCAGTTCGAACAAACTAGCACGAATTTTTCGTTTGACAGAATTTCTTTCTACCGCATTTCCAATCTTTTTTCCGACCGAAATTCCGACTCGGAAATGTTTTTGATTAGGCTTATCTAAACGATAGACAACAAATCGACGGTTCGCGAAAGAAGTGCCTTCTTGGAAAACCTTTTGAAATTCTCGTTCTTTTTTTACTCGATATGCTTTCTTCATCTAGTTTCCTTCGCTTCTTTCCTTATCTTTCACTCACCCAACAATCATACCATATTTAACTAGGTGGATTCACCTATTTTCTAGGAAAAAAGGTACAAAAAAAACCACTGAAACCCAGTGGCTTAAGCTGAAAGAACTTTTCTTCCTTTAAGGCGACGGCTAGCTAGCACGCGACGGCCATTTTTAGTGCTCATACGTTTACGGAACCCGTGAACTTTTTGACGTTTACGTTTGTTTGGTTGGTATGTTCTTTTCATTTATTCCACCTCCATAAGAGTATTACTATCCATATACACAGACATACTTTGATAGTATACCTAGTAGACCTAGGTTTTGTCAATGATAAATTGTAGAGAAACTCACGTAAATGTCTCGAAAAATTTATCCACAATCTCAATTTTTTTGAGGATAGAGCTGTGAATCAGCAAAAAAATTTTCACAGGCTTTTTGGAGTTTCCCCCCGACTTTTGCACAAATTCACGCCCTGTCAAAAAGTTATCCTCAGGAGTTTTAAACATGTGGAAAAGCGCCTAAAACCCTTTCTGAATCTGAATAGTTTGTCCACAGGTCTTGTTTACTTTTTTTATTAAACCCGAGTTATCCACCTGTTGATTACTCTTGTGGATAACTTTTTATAGGTCTTTGGATTACTTTTTTGTTTTTTCACACAGTTTGTGGATAAATGAAAAGAAATTTTTATTTTCCTTAAAGAATCTGTGGAAAACTTCGCTAAAAAATGCTAAATTAGAACTACCTATTTCTATTTATAAGATAAGGAGGATCTCTGATGGCATCACTGGAAGATATTTGGCTAGATCTTCAAGAGAGTTATCGTGCAGAACTTAGCCCTACCAGCTACAATGCCTGGATCGATACTGCACAACCACTTTCTCTACAGAATAACCAATTAATTATCGAAGTGCCCTCTAGTTTACACAAAAACTATTGGGAAAAAAACTTAGCAACCAAAATTGTTGAAACAGGCTATAAACTAACTGGTCAAGAAATCATTCCTTCATTTGTCGCAGCTGATGAAGAACCTCAGCTTAAACCAGCCATAAAACAAAAAGAAGAAGCACCAAAACCTATCAAACTCGCTAAAAAAGCGATGTTGAATCAAAAGTATACATTTGACACCTTTGTTATCGGTAAAGGCAATCAGATGGCACATGCTGCAGCACTTGTTGTTGCTGAAGATCCTGGATCGATGTACAATCCCTTGTTCTTTTATGGAGGCGTTGGATTAGGAAAGACTCACTTGATGCACGCAATTGGCCATCAAATGTTATTAAATCAACCAGATGCCAAAGTTAAATACGTCAGTAGTGAGACCTTTGCCAATGATTTCATTAACTCTATCCAAAACAAAACCAGTGAAGAATTCCGCCAAGAATATCGCAACGTTGAGCTCTTACTCGTCGATGATGTCCAATTCTTCGCAGAAAAAGAAGCGACACAAGAAGAGTTCTTCCATACCTTTAACGCTTTATATAATGATGGAAAACAAATTGTCCTAACCAGTGACCGTTTGCCAACTGAGATACCAAAACTAGAAGAGCGACTCGTTTCGCGTTTTGCGTGGGGCTTATCTGTTGATATTACCCCTCCAGATTTGGAAACCAGAACCGCTATTTTACGGAAAAAAGCGGCGGCTGAGCGCTTGGAAATTCCAGATGACACGTTAAGTTATATTGCCGGTCAGATTGACTCCAATATTCGTGAGCTAGAAGGCGCGTTGGTTCGCGTACAGGCGTTTGCTACTATTAATAGTTCAGACATCACCACGAGTTTAGCTGCTGATGCACTGAAAACACTTAAGTCTGGGCGAGGTCATAGCCAGCTGTCGATTCTTCAAATTCAAGAGGAAGTTGCCAAGTACTATCATATTCAGATGAAAGACTTAAAAGGTAAAAAGCGTGTCAAATCGATTGTGGTGCCCCGTCAGATTGCGATGTATCTTTCTCGAGAGCTTACAGATAATTCTCTTCCTAAGATTGGCGCAGAATTTGGCGGAAAAGATCATACAACGGTGCTGCATGCCCACGAAAAAATTGAACAATTACTCAATACCGATTCAACCATGCAAAATGAAATTTCAGAAATTAAGAACTTCCTACTAAACTAGTGAACGAATCTGCAAAAATTAATTTGTGGATAACTTTTAAAATTGACTTTCTTTTTTCCACAGGATATACACAAGCAAAAAGACTTGTGCCTGATACGAGAAATTAGTTTTCCACAGGATTAACAGGCCCTACTACTTTTATTATCTCTTATTAATAAATAAAACAAAGGAGTTACCCTCATGAAATTCTCTTTAAAACGCACAATCTTTATGCAAGAATTACAAACCGTCCAAAGAGCCATCTCTTCAAAAACAACTATTCCCATTTTGACAGGGGTAAAAATCTTAGTCACAGAAGAAGGTTTGACTTTAACCGGAAGTAACGCTGATATTTCTATAGAAACATTTTTAAGTGTGCAGGATGAAAATTCTCTTCTACAGATTGAAGAAACAGGCAAGATTGTTTTACAAGCTCGTTTCTTTAGTGAAATTATTCGTCGTTTACCTGAAGAAGAAGTTTCTATTGAAATGCTTGAAAACAATCAAGTGGCGATTACTTCAGGAAAAGCTCATTTTACAATTAACGGGTTAGATGCAGACAACTACCCACATCTACCAGTTATTGAAACAGAAAATCAAATGAAATTACCTGTTCATGTGTTAAACAAATTAATTGCCGAGACAGGCTTTGCTGTTTCTCAACATGAAAGCCGGCCAATTTTAACCGGTGTTCATTTTATCTTAAGTGATCAAAAACTATTAGCTGTGGCAACCGACTCTCATCGTTTGAGTCAACGTGTCATTCCAATTGAACAAGCGGTAGAAAATTTTGACATCGTAATTCCTGGAAAAAGCTTAATTGAGCTGTCTCGTTCATTAACAGATGAAGAAGAGTTAGTTGAGATCAGCATTATGGAAAACCAAGTTCTTTTCAAAACAGAAACGATGTACTTTTACTCACGTTTACTAGAAGGCAAGTACCCAGATACCAATCGGTTAATTCCTTCAAGCTTTAATACTGAGATTGATTTTTATGTACCAACACTTTTAGCTGCGATTGAACGTGCCTCACTTTTATCACATGAAGGCCGCAATAATATCGTTCGTTTGACGCTTGATGCTGATTCTGTTGTTTTATCAGGGAACTCACCAGAAGTTGGGAAAGTCGAAGAAAGCTTGAGTTACGAGAAAGTCACTGGCGAACCCTTAGAGCTCTCCTTTAATCCTGATTACATGAAAGCTGCTCTTAGAGCCTTTGGTGACATGAGTGTGACGGTCAAATTCATTTCAGCTGTTCGCCCATTCACATTAGAACCAACTGAAAGCTCTGTCGAATTTATCCAATTAATTACGCCAGTTCGGACAAATTAATTTTTTATTTTCATCTTTTTTTGAAAGTTTTTGAAAAAGTAAAAAGAATATCCTATCTGCAGAAGGTCTTAAAATCGATTTTAAGGCCTTCTGCTTTGTTTTAAATAGAAAAGACTTTTTTTAGGTAAAAGCCCTTAGATTTAAAAATATATAGGGAAATTTGTTTTATTCGCTTAAAAAGGGTATAATAGAGTGTATGTTTATCAGAGAAAATGAGGGATGCTAATTGAAAGAAAAAGTCATTTTGAAAACAGATTACATGACTTTAGGACAAGTCCTAAAAGAGGTCAATATTATTAGCAGTGGCGGTCAAGCCAAATGGTACTTAGCCGAGCATACCGTGTTTGTCGATGGAGAGCCTGAAAACCGTCGTGGACGTAAATTATATCCGGGCATGATGTTAGAAATACCTGATGAAGGTACTTTTTTTATGAAAAAAAAGGAAATGACGTCTGATGAAACTGAGTAATATCCAACTCAAAAATTATCGTAACTATGAAGAGTTGTCGTTAACTTTTTCAAAGAACTTAACGATTTTTTTGGGAGAAAATGCCCAAGGGAAAACAAATATTTTAGAGAGTCTCTACGTTTTAGCCATGACTCGAAGCCACAGAACCAACAATGAACAAGAATTGATTCAGTGGGGAAAAGAGCAAGCTTACATAATGGGAACGGTAGAACGCCATCTTTCAAAGACACCGTTAGAATTAACGTTGTCCAAAAAGGGCCGGAAAACAAAGATTAATCACATCGAGCAAAAACGATTGAGTAGTTATGTCGGGCAGCTGAACGTGATTTTGTTTGCGCCGGAAGATCTTTCTCTTGTGAAAGGTAGCCCTCAGCTGAGAAGAAAATTCTTAGATATGGAGATTGGCCAAATCAACCCAATTTATTTGTTTGACCTGGTTCAATATCAATCTGTTTTAAAGCAACGCAACCAGTATCTGAAACAGCTGGCTGAAAAAAAACAGACGGATTTGATTTATTTGGATATTTTAACGGAACAGCTTGCCGAATTTGGTGGAAAAGTTTTATTTGCTCGACAGAAGTTTGTGAAACGTTTGGAACACTGGGCGAATTTATTACATCAACAAATCAGTCATCAAAAAGAGAACCTTCAGATTTCTTATGTGGCAACGGTGCCGTTTGGTGAAGAAACCACAGCAGAGGATATCCAGGAGCTTCTTTTGCAGGAGCTTCAGCGAAATAGAAAAAAAGAACTCTTTAAAGCCTCGACGTTTCTTGGTCCTCATAGGGATGATTTACAATTTTTTGTCAATGAACAAAATGTGCAAACTTATGGTTCCCAAGGCCAACAACGGACAACCGCTTTGAGTATCAAACTAGCTGAGATTGATTTGATGAAGGAAGAGACGGGCGAATACCCAATTTTACTTTTGGATGATGTGATGAGTGAGTTAGATGATTCTAGACAGCTCCATTTACTAGAAACAATTGAAGGGAAAGTGCAAACTTTTTTGACAACGACAACGCTGGATCATGTAAAAAATAAAATGACTGTTGAACCGGAGATTTTTTATGTTCATCAGGGAGAAATAAAAGGAGCAGAGACCTAAATGACAGAAGAAGAAAAAAGTTTAGTGGAACGTGCCAAGGAATATGATGCCAGTCAGATTCAAGTTCTGGAAGGCTTAGAGGCCGTTCGTAAACGTCCAGGGATGTATATTGGTTCAACAAGTGGTGAAGGTCTTCATCATTTGGTATGGGAAATCGTTGATAACTCGATTGATGAAGCGTTAGCTGGTTTTGCGACATCGATTCACGTAGTCGTAGAAGAAGATAACAGTATTACCGTTATTGATGATGGTCGAGGAATTCCAGTAGGGATCCAAGCCAAAACAGGTCGTCCTGCTGTTGAAACAGTTTTTACTGTCTTACATGCTGGGGGAAAATTCGGCGGTGGCGGTTATAAAGTATCTGGGGGGCTACATGGAGTAGGTTCATCTGTTGTAAATGCCTTGTCTTCTGTTTTAGATGTAAAAGTCTATAAAGAAGGTAAAATTTATTTTCAAGAGTACCAACGCGGTGCTGTGATGAATGATTTGAAGGTCATTGGAGAAACAGATCGAAGCGGAACAGAAGTTCACTTTATTCCCGATCCAGAGATCTTTACAGAAACAACTGTCTTTAACTTTGATAAATTAGCAACACGTGTCAGAGAGCTTGCTTTCTTGAATCGTGGGTTGCATATTTCAATAGAAGATCGTCGAGAAGAAAAACCAGTCCTTCGCGAGTACCATTACGAAGGTGGGATTAAGAGTTATGTGGAACATTTGAATGCGAATAAAGATGTTCTTTTCCCAGAGCCCGTGTTTATTGAAGGCGAACAACAAGACATTATTGTCGAAGTTTCTATGCAATATACAGATGGGTATCATTCGAATATTTTAAGTTTTGCCAACAATATTCATACCTATGAAGGTGGGACCCATGAATCAGGGTTCAAAACTTCGTTAACGCGTGTGATTAATGATTATGCACGCAAACAAAAGTTAATGAAAGAAAATGATGAAAACTTAACCGGGGAAGATGTTCGTGAAGGTTTGACAGCTGTTATCTCAATCAAACATCCAGATCCTCAGTTTGAAGGACAAACCAAAACAAAACTAGGAAATTCGGAAGTTCGAACAGTTACTGACCGTCTTTTCTCAGAACACTTTGGCAAATTCTTGATGGAAAACCCAACAGTCGGTCGTCAGATTGTTGAAAAAGGAATGTTGGCTTCAAAAGCGCGTCTAGCAGCTAAACGTGCGCGTGAAGTGACTCGTCGTAAAGGCGCCTTAGAAATCAGTAATTTACCAGGAAAACTAGCCGATTGTTCAAGTAATGTTCCTGAAAAATGCGAATTGTTCATCGTCGAAGGAGACTCTGCCGGTGGATCTGCAAAACAAGGAAGAAGTCGTGAGTACCAAGCGATTTTACCTATTCGTGGGAAAATCTTGAATGTCGAAAAAGCCAGCATGGATAAAATTTTAGCGAACGAAGAAATTCGCTCACTATTTACAGCGATGGGAACAGGCTTTGGTTCTGATTTTGATGTCTCAAAAGCGCGTTACCACAAACTAGTCATCATGACCGATGCCGATGTCGATGGCGCGCATATCCGGACGCTTTTATTGACTCTCTTTTATCGTTATATGCGTCCAATTGTGGAAGCAGGGTATGTCTATATTGCGCAGCCTCCTTTATATGGCGTGAAACAAGGGAAAAACATTACCTACGTTCAACCAGGGAAAAATGCAGAAGAAAACTTGAAAAAAATTATGAGTGAATTACCAGCGAGTCCAAAAGCAACGGTTCAGCGTTACAAAGGGCTAGGAGAAATGGATGACCATCAATTGTGGGAAACAACCATGGATCCAGAGCGCCGAATGATGGCACGAGTGAGCGTGGATGATGCGATTGAAGCCGATCAAATCTTTGAAATGTTGATGGGAGACAAGGTTGAGCCTCGTCGTGCGTTTATTGAAGAAAACGCCCATTACGTGAAGAATTTAGATATTTAACCTTGAAGGAGGGAATTTCGTGAGTGAAGAAATCAAAGAAAATATCCATGACGTCAATCTGACGAGTGAAATGAGAGAGTCCTTCATTGATTATGCAATGAGTGTTATCGTTGCTCGTGCATTACCAGACGTTCGTGACGGCTTAAAGCCCGTTCATAGAAGAATTCTTTATGGGATGAATGAACTTGGGGTAACCCCCGATAAACCACATAAAAAATCAGCCCGGATTGTTGGGGATGTTATGGGTAAATACCATCCTCATGGGGATAGTGCGATTTATGAATCAATGGTTCGTATGGCACAACCATTTAGCTATCGTTACATGCTAGTAGACGGCCACGGAAACTTTGGTTCAGTCGATGGCGATGGTGCGGCAGCAATGCGTTATACAGAAGCCCGAATGAGCAAAATTGCGATGGAAATGTTGCGTGATATTAACAAAAATACCGTTGATTATCAAAGTAACTATGATGATACTGAGCGTGAACCCAATGTGTTACCAGCTCGTTTCCCCAACCTTTTGGTGAATGGGACAACAGGGATTGCAGTTGGGATGGCAACAAACATTCCACCTCATAATTTGAATGAAGTTGTGGCTGCGGTAAACCTCTTAATGGAAAACCCAGATGTTACGACCAACGAATTAATGGAAGTTTTACCAGGACCAGATTTCCCAACAGGCGGGTTAGTTATGGGGAAATCAGGCATCAGAAAAGCTTATGAAACAGGTAAGGGTTCAATTACCATTCGAGCAAAAGTTGAAATTACAGAAATGCCTAATGGAAAAGAACGAATCTTAGTGACTGAGCTTCCTTATGTGGTAAACAAAGCCAAATTAATTGAACGTATTTCAGAATTGCACCGCGAAAAACGAATTGAAGGAATCACAGATCTTCGCGATGAATCTTCTCGTGAAGGGATGCGTATTGTCATTGATGTCCGTCGCGATGTCAGTGCATCAGTTATTTTGAACAATTTATACAAATTAACTTCTCTACAAACTTCATTTGGTTTTAACATGTTGGCTATTGAAAAAGGCGTTCCAAAAGTCTTAAGCTTAAAACAAATTCTAGAAAACTACATCGAACATCAACGAGAAGTAATTGTTCGTCGTACAGAATTTGATAAACAAAAAGCAGAAGCAAGAGCGCATATTTTAGAAGGTCTGCGAATTGCGCTAGATCACATTGATGAAATTATTCGAATTATTCGAAGTGCCAAAGCAGAAGATGAAGCCAAAAGAACTTTAATTGAACGTTTCGACTTCTCAGACCGTCAAGCACAGGCTATCTTAGATATGCGTTTGCGTCGATTGACTGGTTTAGAACGCGATAAGATTGAAAATGAATATCAAGAACTCTTAAAACTGATTGCGGACTTAACCGATATTTTGGCGAATCCGGGACGAGTAACAGAGATTATCAAAACTGAATTAGGTGAGATTGGTGCTCGTTTTGGTGACAAACGTCGAACAGAGCTTCTCGTAGGTGAAGTCTTGAGTCTGGAAGATGAAGACTTGATTGAAGAAGAAGAAATCGTTATTACGTTAACCAATAATGGTTATATCAAACGTGTCGCTAACAGTGAATTTAGAGCGCAACGTCGTGGGGGCCGTGGTGTTCAGGGAATGGGCATTCACAACGATGATTTCGTGAAGAATCTGGTTTCTTGTTCGACACACGATACTTTACTCTTCTTCACTAATAACGGTAAAGTTTATCGAGCAAAAGGATATGAAATTCCAGAATATGGTCGCACAGCAAAAGGAATTCCAGTGATTAATCTATTAGGAATTGACTCAGCTGAGAAGATTCAAGCGATTATTTCTGTTGAAGGACAAGCTGAGGATGGTCATTATCTGTTCTTTACTACTCGTTTAGGAACGGTTAAACGGACGACTGTTACAGCCTTTTCAAATATCCGAAGCAATGGCTTAATTGCGATTGGATTGAAGGATAATGATGAGCTAGTCAACGTATTAATGACAGATGGCACAGCCAATATCATTATTGGAACGCATACTGGATATTCTGTAACCTTTAAAGAAGAGGTCGTTCGAGATATGGGACGAACAGCTTCTGGGGTTCGCGGTATTCGTTTGAGAGAAGATGATTATGTCATCGGCGCAGCAACGATGGATAAAGGCAAAGAAGTGCTTGTGATTACTGAAAATGGTTATGGAAAACGGACGAAAGTCTCTGAATATCCAGTCAAAGGCCGTGGTGGTAAAGGGATCAAGACTGCCAATATTACACCAAAAAATGGACCACTAGCTGGTTTAACAACTGTAACAGGCGAAGAAGATATCATGTTGATTACAGATAAAGGTGTGATTATCCGCTTTAGCGCTAGCACCGTTTCACAAACAGGTCGTTCAACCTTGGGCGTTCGTTTGATGAAGATGGAGACTGAATCAAAAGTGGTAACGATGGCGATTGTTGCTCCTGAAGAACTTGAAGAAGAGACAACAGAAACAACATCAGGTACAGAGAACGCAAATGATACAACCGTTATCGAAGAAACGATTCAAGAGATGACGACAGAAATAGAAGAAACAGAAGAATAAGCTGGACAAACGATCGGTAGGTTTCTATCGGTCGTTTCTTCTGTAAAAAATGAGTCTATTCTTTTTTTACAGAAGGATTGCGGCAGAAGATTTGTGTGAGTTACCTTGCAAAAATGGTTTGAGTAAATGAAAGAATCTTTAAGAAATTTTGGGCATGTGAAACAGCACATTTTTTTATTTTTTAACCAAAAGAATCTATGGATAGGCATTGCAAGAAAGCCGTATTTGCGTTAAAGTAGGATAAGAATGTGTGAAACATTTTTCTGTTTCACAAGAGAAAGGACAGCATATGACACCTGAAGAATTTCAACAGGCCTTAGCCACACATCAGATTGATTTATCAGAGGAGCAGATGGCCCAGTTTGAGCGTTATTTCCATCTATTGGTAGAGTGGAATGAGAAGATGAACTTAACGGCTATCACTGATAAAAAAGAAGTTTATTTAAAACATTTTTATGATTCGTTGACCCTTTCGTTTTCACAAGACTTTTCTCAAAAAGTCTCTTTGTGTGATGTCGGATCGGGTGCAGGATTTCCAAGTATTCCATTAAAAATTGTGTTCCCTGCATTAACGATTTCGATTGTTGATTCTTTAAATAAGCGAATTACTTTCTTGACAGAATTAGTCAAAGAACTAAAATTAGAGGACGTCCACTTATATCATGATCGGGCAGAAACCTTCGGACAGACCAAAGAGATTCGTGAATCGTTTGATTTTGTCACAGCAAGAGCAGTCGCGCGATTAAATGTTCTAAGTGAGCTGTGTTTGCCTTTAGTGAAAAAGGATGGCTATTTCTTTGCCTTAAAAGCAGCCAAAAGTGAAGAAGAGTTGAACGAAGCGAAACCAGCAATCGCAACACTTGGTGGCAAGTTCATTGAAGAGCGTTCATTGAACTTACCCATTACAGAGGATGAGCGTCATGTGTTAGTGATTCAAAAGAAAAAAGAAACGCCTAAAAAATATCCAAGAAAACCAGGTTTGCCCAATAAGCAACCGTTGAAATAGGAGGAGACTCGATGGCACGGATTATTTCTGTCGCAAACCAAAAAGGTGGCGTGGGAAAAACCACGACGACTGTTAATTTGGGTGCGTGTTTAGCGTTTAATGGAAAAAAAGTTTTACTTGTTGATATTGATGCCCAAGGAAATGCTACAAGTGGGATTGGTATTAGAAAACCGGATGTTGATCAAGATGTCTATGATGTGCTGGTCAATGAGACACCCATCAAAGAAACGATTCTATCAACCACTCGCGAGAATTTAGATATTGTTCCGGCTACGATTCAGCTGGCAGGAGCCGAGATTGAATTAACTTCAATGATGGCAAGAGAATCTCGATTAAAAATGGCTTTAGCGGAAGTGGAAGATATCTATGATTTTATTTTGATTGACTGTCCACCTTCTTTAGGGCATTTGACGATTAATGCGTTCACCTCTAGTGACTCAATCTTGATTCCTGTACAGTGTGAGTATTACGCATTAGAAGGCTTGAGTCAATTGTTAAACACGGTTCGTCTGGTCCAAAAACATTTTAATCCAGAATTAAAAATCGAAGGTGTTCTGTTGACTATGTACGATGCCAGAACGAACTTAGGTGCTGAGGTCGTGGATGAAGTTCGAAAGTATTTTCGTGAAAAAGTCTATGACACGATTATTCCAAGAAATGTTCGCCTATCAGAGGCGCCGAGCCACGGATTATCGATTATTGATTACGATCCACGTTCAAAAGGTGCAGAAGTGTACTTATCTCTAGCAAAGGAAGTGTTAAATCGTGAGCAAGAGTAAAGGCTTAGGTAGAGGAATTGATGCACTATTTCAAGATATTGCGAGCTTGGAGGAAGTTGATGTTCAAAAGGAATCGGTGATTGAGCTTCCCTTAAATGAGCTACGTCCTAATCCGTATCAACCACGGAAAACCTTTGATGAAGCTTCTTTACAAGAGTTAGCGAATTCGATTGAGCAGTCGGGTGTTTTTCAACCGATTATTGTACGTCAATCAGCTGTTAAAGGTTATGAGATTATTGCTGGTGAGCGTCGTTTTCGAGCATCAAAATTAGCCGGCAAAGAAGCAATTCCTGCAATTGTCCGAGAATTTGATGAAGAAGCGATGATGCAAGTCGCAGTTTTGGAAAATTTACAACGGGAAGATTTGAATCCTTTAGAAGAAGCAGAAGCTTACGAAATGTTGATGAAGAACCTCAAACTAACACAGGCCGAAGTTGCAGAACGTTTAGGAAAAAGTCGCCCCTACATTGCAAATTACTTACGTTTATTGACGTTACCTGATTTGGTAAAAGAGATGGTTCAAGATGAGCGTCTTTCTATGGGACAAGCTAGAACTCTGCTTGGTCTAAAGGATAAACAGCTTATTTTAAAATTAGCCAATCGTGCGGTCAAAGAAAATCTAACGGTTCGTCAATTGGAACATTTAGTAAGTGAACTAAATGACAACAAAGGATCAGAAAAGAAAAAAGTTCCTCGTTTGGTTCAAGAAAAGCCCTATTATCTTCGTGAAAGTGAAGATCGTTTGATGGATAAATTTGGTACCAACGTTGAGATTCAAGAAAAAGATGGAAAAGGGAAAATCGAAATTGAGTACCTTTCTCAATCTGATTTAACGCGTATTTTAGATATTTTAAGTATTCGTTTTGATGAAGCATAGGAGGAAAAGCTTATGTATGATTTAGGGGATATTGTTGAGATGAAAAAACCACATGCCTGTCAAACCAATCGTTGGGAGATTGTTCGCATGGGGGCCGATATAAAAATTAAATGCGCGAATTGTGGTCATATTGTGATGATGCCACGTCGTGAATTTGAGAAAAAAATGAAAAAATTACTAGAAAAAAAAGTTTAGAAAGAGTGAAGATACTATGGCACTAACCGCCGGAATCGTGGGTTTACCGAACGTCGGAAAATCGACCTTATTTAATGCAATTACAAAAGCAGGAGCAGAGGCTGCTAACTATCCCTTTGCAACTATTGACCCGAATGTTGGGATGGTAGAGGTTCCTGATTATCGTTTACAAAGATTAACTGAATTAGTGAAGCCTAAAAAAACAGTCCCAACCACTTTTGAATTTACTGATATCGCTGGAATTGTTCGTGGTGCCAGTAAAGGGGAAGGGCTAGGAAATCAATTTTTAAGTCATATCCGCCAAGTAGACGCAATCTGTCACGTGGTTCGTTGTTTTGATGATGACAACATTACCCACGTCGAAGGGCGCGTTGACCCATTAGAAGATATTGATACAATTAATTTGGAGTTGGTCTTAGCTGATTTGGAATCTGTTAACAAACGTTATACACGTGTGGCGAAGATTGCCAAAACCAAAGATAAAGAAGCTGTGGCAGAGTTAGCAGTGTTAGATAAAATTAAACCAGTCTTAGAGGAAGGAATTTCAGCTCGCTCTATCGAATTTACAGATGAAGAACAAAAAATTGTTCGAAGTCTCTTCTTGTTGACAACAAAACCTGTGTTGTACGTAGCAAATGTATCAGAAGAGGAAGTCTCTGATGCAGACAACAACCACTATGTTCAAACAGTTCGTAATTTTGCTTCAAGCGAAAATGCTGAAGTCATCGTCATTTGTGCGAGAGCAGAAGAAGAAATCGCTGAGTTGGATGAGGAAGATAAAGCAGAGTTTCTTGAAGCGTTGGGGATTGAAGAATCAGGTTTGGATCAATTAATTCGTGCAGCCTATGATTTATTAGGCTTGGCTACTTACTTTACAGCGGGTGAACAAGAAGTTCGCGCGTGGACATTCATCAAAGGGATGAAAGCACCTCAAGCTGCTGGAATTATCCATACGGACTTTGAACGAGGCTTTATTCGAGCTGAAACGGTTTCTTTTGAAGACTTAAGTAAGTATGGAAATATGCAAGCTGCCAAGGAAGCAGGGCGTGTTCGTTTAGAAGGAAAAGATTACGTTGTGCAAGATGGCGATGTTATGTTGTTCCGATTTAACGTATAAAAGCTATCAAGTTTCCTATGAACTATGGTAAAATAGCTTTTGTGAATTCCGTTGTTTAGGAACAATGGCGAAGGAGGACAATCGAAATGGAACCAGAAAAACTACGAGAAATCGTTAGTGAAAATCGCAGTCTAGAAACGAAACTAACCAAACGTAACCAACAATATATCTTTGATTTGAAAAAGGCCCTAGTAGCGGCTAACTTAAGCGAAGAAGAAAAAACTTTGGCTTTACATGATATTCTACCTGTATTAGTGGAAGAACAAAAAGGTGGAAAGACAGCTAGACAATTGTTTGGGACGGTCTCTGAACGAACAGAAGCGATTATTAGTAAACCTCAAAAACCAAAATCAACCAGCCCTTGGACGATGTGGTTAGATAATACCTTATTAATCTTCGGAATCTTCAGTATTATGATTTCGGCTATGGCGTTCATTTCACGTGGTACGCAAATGGCTTATGGATTAACAACCTTGGTATTAAGCTCGGCTATCGGTGGTTGGGTCTTCTACTTAATGTACAAATACATCTATCGTTTTGAACAACCAGGCGCAGACAAAAGTCAGAAGCCAGGGATGTTAAAATCAATGGGAATTATTGTCGGAACCACGTTACTATGGGTTCTTTCATTAGCTGCGACAATGATGTTACCACCTGTTGTTAACCCAATCTTTGAACCAGTTGTGGTGATTTTCATAGGAGCGATTGCGTTAGCTGTTCGTTACTACTTAAAGAAAAAATATGGGATTGTGGGCAGTTTAGCTGTTCCACGAAACAGATAATACCTCAAAAAAGTCAGTATCCTTGTGTTGGATGCTGGCTTTTTTTTACGCGTAAAATTCAGGCTCTACATTAAATGATGTGAATGACGGGCATATCATTCACAGAAGGTCTCCTAAAAGCATAGAGAACCGTTAGTAAGTACTAAGGCTTTTATTTTTTAGGTAGAAAAAAATAATAATCACCTCATTAATGTTGACTTGAAAGGTAGAATCTGTTATTTTCATATATAAAATTAAATAAGAGGAGTGGTACTAAAAATGTCCAACTGGGAAACAAAGTTCGCGAAAAAAGGGTTAACTTTTGATGATGTCTTATTGATACCAGCAGAAAGTCACGTGTTACCAAACGAAGTGGATATGAGTGTAAAGCTAGCTAAAAATATTACGTTAAACATTCCAATTATGAGTGCAAGTATGGATACTGTCACTGACAGTAAAATGGCGATTGCGATGGCTCGACAAGGTGGTTTGGGTGTCGTTCATAAAAATATGAGTATCGTTCAACAAGCGGATGAAGTCAGAAAAGTCAAACGTTCAGAAAGTGGCGTTATCATTGATCCTTTCTTTTTAACTCCTCAAAATCTTGTGGCAGATGCAGAGCAATTAATGAGCAAATACAGAATTAGTGGTGTACCAATTGTTGAAACAATGGAAAACCGTAAGCTAGTTGGAATTATTACAAACCGTGATATGCGCTTTGTGACAGATTATCAAATGTTTATTTCAGAAGTGATGACCAAGGATAATCTAGTTACCGCCCCAGTAGGTACCTCTTTAAAGGATGCAGAAAAAATTCTTCAACAACATAAAATTGAAAAATTACCTATCGTTGATTCAGATGGTCGTTTAAGCGGTCTGATTACAATTAAAGATATTGAAAAAGTCATTGAGTTTCCCAATGCTGCCAAAGATGAGCATGGACGTTTACTTGTAGCAGCGGCAGTCGGTGTGACGAGTGATACATTTGACCGCGCACAAGCATTACTTGATGCAGGTGCTGACGCAATTGTAATTGATACCGCACATGGACATAGCGCAGGGGTCATTCGTAAAATTGCAGAGATCCGAGCAACTTTCCCAGAAGCAACCTTAATTGCTGGAAATGTAGCTACGGCCGAAGCAACAAAAGCCCTTTATGATGCAGGGGTTGATGTGGTGAAGGTTGGGATTGGTCCTGGTTCAATTTGTACTACGCGTGTTGTTGCCGGTGTTGGTGTTCCTCAATTAACTGCGATTTATGACGCTGCCTCAATTGCTCGTCAATATGGTAAAGCGATTATTGCGGATGGAGGAATCAAGTACTCTGGAGATATTGTAAAAGCTTTAGCGGCAGGTGGTCATGTGGTGATGCTAGGAAGTATGTTAGCTGGAACGGATGAATCACCAGGCGAATTTGAGATTTATCAAGGCCGTCGTTTTAAAACTTATCGTGGTATGGGCTCATTAGGCGCGATGGAAAAAGGTTCAAGTGATCGTTACTTCCAAGGTGGCGTAAATGAAGCCAACAAGCTAGTTCCTGAAGGGATTGAGGGACGTGTTGCCTATAAAGGAAGCGTCTCAGATATTATTTTCCAGATGATTGGTGGCTTAAAATCAGGTATGGGTTACGTTGGTGCTGGCAATCTACAACAATTGCGCGATGAAGCGCAGTTTGTTCAAATGAGTGGTAGTGGATTAAAAGAATCTCATCCCCATGATGTGCAAATTACGAAAGAAGCACCAAACTATTCAGTCGAATCATAAAAAAATAACGGCCGCCACAGTTAAAAAATTGTGGTAGCCGTTTTGTTATTTAGAAGTTGTTGTTTCGTGGTCAGCAGTTAGTACGCTAGGCCTCATTTGACCGACGTGCCTCTAGTCTTTACCAATAATCTTTAGGCCGCCCATGTAAGGAACAAGAACTTCAGGAACGGTTACTGTACCATCTTCATTTTGATAATTTTCTAGGACTGCTGCAACTGTTCGGCCCACTGCTAAACCAGAACCATTTAAGGTATGTGCATAGTTTGTTTTTCCATTTTCATCACGGTAACGAATCATGGCGCGACGTGCTTGAAAATCTTCACAGTTTGAACAAGAGCTGATTTCACGATACATGTCTTGGGCTGGAATCCAAACCTCTAAGTCATAAGTTTTCGCAGCTGAAAAGCCCATATCGCCAGTTGACAACGCTAAGACACGATAAGGAAGATTTAGTTTTTGTAACAGCATTTCCGCATCATGGGTCATTTTTTCTAGCTCATCATAAGAATGTTGGGCGTCACTGAATTTCACCATTTCCACTTTGTTAAACTGATGTAGGCGGATTAAGCCACGAGTATCACGACCAGCACTTCCTGCTTCAGAACGAAATGCAGGGCTTAACGCCGTAAATTTAATTGGCAAATCTTGGCCCTCTAAAATTTCATTATTGTAGTAGTTTGTCAAAGGGACTTCTGCTGTCGGAATTAAAGTCAAATCTGTCTCCGCTAATTGGAAAACATCCTCTTTAAATTTAGGAAATTGCCCTGTTCCAAACATTGAGTTGCTGTTCACCGCGTAGGGTGTAATCATTTCAGTATAACCATTTTCATAGATATGTTGGTCCAACATAAAGTTATAGAGCGCACGTTCAAGACGAGCACCTAAACCTTTGTAATAAACAAAACGGCTACCAGAAACTTTTGCGCCACGTTCAAAATCGAGAATGTCTAAGTTTTCGGCGATTTCCCAATGGGGTTTTGGTTCAAATGCGAAACTTCTAGGCTGACTCCAACGACGAACCTCTACATTATCCTCTTCATCCTGACCAACAGGAACAGATGAATGAGGTAAGTTAGGAAGGGTTGTTGAGATCAAACGAAGCTGTTCATCAATCTCACCAATTTCCACATCTAGTGCTTTGATTTCTCCACCAACTGTTTTCATCTCCGCAATTTTGTCTGTTGCATCTTGTTTTTCACGTTTTAGCTCGGCAATTTTGGTTGAAACATCATTCCGATATTTTTTCAACTCTTCACTTTTGACTAGTAGAGCCCGTCGACTTTCATCCAAACGAAGAAATTCAACCAAAACCTCTTCTTTGACCCCTCTAGTTTGCAATTTTTCTTTTACTTCATCAAAGTTTTGACGAATCATTTTTACATCTAACATTCCTTTTCCTCCTTAAAGTAAGTGCTGGTTTGAGTTGTAACAAAAACCAAATAAAAAAAACTAGTCCATTCCAAAAAAGAATCTCTTTCTTGGGACGAAATAGTTTGAATTCGCGGTACCACCCAAGTTCAGTTAAAAAACTGCCCTTGTAAACAAGATAACGGTTGTTTGCCGATATAACTTAGACCTACTGTTTTCGTTATATTTCATTATCGAAAAGTGGATTCCAAACTATCTATTATTGACTTTCACCAATCGTCAACTCTCTACAAATAGAATCGTAAGTACTAGCTTTTCTGAATCATATTAACCATAGTATAGTGAATGACAAATTAATTGTCAATTTCTTATGGTAAAAATTGGAACATCCTTCTAAATGAATTCTGCTAAGACCTAGAGATGACTCACCTAAGCCCTAGCTTCTTACACAAAATTTACTTTCGTAGCCCTAGCTTTTTCTTTGTTTCAGAAAGAGTTTTTTCGGTATCTAGTTCGTCAGGATTGTTTCTAGTAATCGGTAAGTGTAGGATGAAGGCCGTCCAGTTTGGATCTGACTTAGCATAAATATAGCCACCATGTAAGGCGACAATACTTTGTGCAATAGCCAAACCCAAACCAGTCCCACCTGTTTCTTGTGAACGAGACTCTTCCACGCGGTAGAAACGATCGAATAACGAGTCGAGTGCGCGTTTTGGAATCATGGCCCCATCATTTTTGACGGTGATGACGGCTTCTGTCCCGACCTTCTCTACTTCTATTACGATATACTTAGCACCTTTTCCGTATTTCAGAGCATTTGATAGAAGGTTATTAAAGACGCGAACCAGTTTTTCTGTATCTCCATCCATAATAAAATGTTCCGGTGAAGAGACGACATGAATCTCGATTTGTTTTTTTGAAGCTTCTAATTCAAAGTCAGCAGCTAACTGTTCCACCAACTGCGTCATATCAAAAGAGGTGATGTTGATTGGTACAGAAGGTTGGCGAACTTTTGTATATTCGAATAAATCTTCTACTAATATTTTCATCTGTTTGGCTTTAACATAAGCAGTATGCGTATACTTTAAGAGATCCTCTTGTGAATGAAACTGTCGATCTTCAATTAACCCAAGATACCCAATAATAGAAGTTAACGGTGTTCGAATATCGTGGCTGACATTTGTAATTAGCTCGTCTTTTGATTTTTCAATACGACGTTCGTCTTCAATGGCAGCAACGGTACTATCAACCAAACCATTGATACTAGAGACGACTCGACTCAAATCGCCACTCAATTCAAATGGGATTCGGTGGTTATAATTTCCATCTGCAATATAATGAAGTTCACTAATAATATGACGTAGCTGCATTTGTCTATACCGACGAATCAGTCGCCAGTAAAGAACTGCCAAGTCGATTAGTAAGAAGGCTGGAACAAAAAAGTTTCGGAAACTTAAGAAGAAATCGGTATTCAATTGATCAGCAAAGACATTCTTTGTTCCCCAAATTGCATTCTCTAATGAAGGAGAGTTTCGAACGACAGAATCTAAAACAACCAAAATCGCTACATTTAATAGAAGTAATAAAACAATCGTAATAATTCCTTCTGCTAAAAGCTCGCTAATTTCCTTAGAAGTAAGAGTAATTCGCTTCTTTTTTTCCTGTGCAACCTTTCTTTTACCTTGCATCAATTTTATAACCAACTCCCCAAACGGTTTGAATCACTTTTTCGCCATCGGTTGCTTCTTCAATTTTATCGCGCAAATGACTTACGTGAACCATTACCGTTTTCGCAGAAACGATACTCTCCTGTTTCCACACGCGTTCAAAAATTTCGTCTGCACTAAAGACACGATTTGGATGACTAGCTAGTAAGTATAAAATACCAAACTCAAGGGCTGTTAATTGGATTTCTTTTCCATCAATCGTTTTGACTTCATGAGAATCTTTATTAATGATTAATGAATGAACTTCCAAAATGTCTGGTTGATCAGGAGTTACTTGCATTTTTGTTCGACGAAGTAATGATTTTACGCGCGCCATAACTTCAAGTGGATTAAACGGTTTAGTCACATAGTCATCTGCCCCAGCAACTAAGCCTTTAATTTTATCCATGTCTGTTGTTTTAGCTGTCAGCATAATAATTGGGATTTGCGATTCTTTTCTTAATTCCTTTACGACTTGCATGCCATCCATGATTGGCATCATGATATCAAGAATTAACAGTTCGATATCAGGAACTGTGCGAATTTTAGATAAGGCATCTTTCCCATCATAGGCTTTTACGGCTTCATAACCTTCGTTGTGTATATAGATACTTAATAGTTCAACAATCTCTTTATCATCATCTGCTACTAAAATTTTCATAAATAAACCTCCAATATATTATGTTATCAGCTCTATTCTATCAAAAAAAGACAGTTTTGGATAAGTGCAGTGATTAATTAATGAAAATTTAGAAGTAAATCAACAAAATATTTGGAAGTCGCGAGGTGTAACGAACGTTATTAATGGAAAAGGAGTATATGAGTGGGTAAAAACCGAAAATTACGAACGAATAAAACACGTTAATAAATAAATAATCGTATTCATGGAAATGTTGATAAATCAACGTTTTTTTAGTTGACGAAACCTGAAATAGTTGATATATTATTAGATGTTCGCGTGAATGATTTCTCATTCATAAACGCGAATTAATTTTTGGAAAAACTTTTTCAAAATTGTTCTTGACGTTGAGGAATCAACATGATAGAATAACAAAGTCGCTCGAGAGAGATGGCAGAATAACAGTTGATAAATCAATAAATTTTATTGAAAAAAGTTGTTGACAAATAACAACTGAACTGGTATTCTAATTAAGTTGCTGAAACAAGCGATTAACTGATTTGAAAAAAGAAGTTAAAAACTTTTATAAAAAAGAGGTTGACATTTAACTGCTCAACTGATATGATATAAAAGTTGCTGACACAGCAATTGTAGACCTTTGAAAACTGAACAAAGTAAGACAAACCAAATGTGTAGTGTGTACTTGATTAATCAAGTCACAAACATTTAACAAGCAAGCAATAGGCTAGCAAACAAATTGAGCTTAACAATCTTATGATTGTTCTAACTTTTATTATGAGAGTTTGATCCTGGCTCAGGACGAACGCTGGCGGCGTGCCTAATACATGCAAGTCGAACGCTTTTTCTTTCACCGGAGCTTGCTCCACCGAAAGAAAAAGAGTGGCGGACGGGTGAGTAACACGTGGGTAACCTGCCCATCAGAAGGGGATAACACTTGGAAACAGGTGCTAATACCGTATAACAATTGGAACCGCATGGTTCTAATTTGAAAGACGCTTTCGGGTGTCACTGATGGATGGACCCGCGGTGCATTAGCTAGTTGGTGAGGTAACGGCTCACCAAGGCCACGATGCATAGCCGACCTGAGAGGGTGATCGGCCACACTGGGACTGAGACACGGCCCAGACTCCTACGGGAGGCAGCAGTAGGGAATCTTCGGCAATGGACGAAAGTCTGACCGAGCAACGCCGCGTGAGTGAAGAAGGTTTTCGGATCGTAAAACTCTGTTGTTAGAGAAGAACAAGGATGAGAGTAACTGTTCATCCCTTGACGGTATCTAACCAGAAAGCCACGGCTAACTACGTGCCAGCAGCCGCGGTAATACGTAGGTGGCAAGCGTTGTCCGGATTTATTGGGCGTAAAGCGAGCGCAGGCGGTTTCTTAAGTCTGATGTGAAAGCCCCCGGCTCAACCGGGGAGGGTCATTGGAAACTGGGAGACTTGAGTGCAGAAGAGGAGAGTGGAATTCCATGTGTAGCGGTGAAATGCGTAGATATATGGAGGAACACCAGTGGCGAAGGCGACTCTCTGGTCTGTAACTGACGCTGAGGCTCGAAAGCGTGGGGAGCAAACAGGATTAGATACCCTGGTAGTCCACGCCGTAAACGATGAGTGCTAAGTGTTGGAGGGTTTCCGCCCTTCAGTGCTGCAGC
>NZ_JBIOQR010000001.1:52500-890000 GCF_051713825.1 Enterococcus sp. AZ194
AGCTCTATTTGCTGGCGGCTGTTTTTGGTGCATGGTAAAACCGTTTGACCAACAACCAGGAATTTTATCTGTAACTTCAGGTTACACAGGAGGTCATGTGCCGAATCCGACATATGAACAGGTTGTAACTGGGATAACAGGGCACACAGAGGCTGTAGAGGTGATATTCGATGCCTCCATTATCTCGTATAAAGAATTAGTTGAAATTTATTGGCAACAAACGGATCCTACTGATGAATTCGGTCAGATAATAGAGCCTTGAATCGTTGATATAATAGGTTTTTTTGTTAATTGAATACCACAGTGAATACCATATTTACAAATTCATATATTTTAAAAACTTATCAGCAGTCTCTTTCTCCGCTTCTTTGGTTACATGGGTATATATTTCCATAGTAGTTTTTATGTTGCTATGTCCTAGACGTTCTTGCACTTGCTTGATACTAGCTCCAGCTTCAAATAATAAAGACGCGTGAGTATGTCTAAAACCGTGTGGCGTGATATTATATGATGAATAATTATGAAGCACTTGGTTTAAAAAAGAATTATATACTTGTCTATTTTGATAATCAGAAAAAATAAGTTGTTCTGCCTCTTTTTTAGCTCTAATACCTCTTGACAACATTTCCTTTTTTTGAGTAAGTTTCCATTTTTTTAATAGAGCAATTGTACTGCTATCTAAGGAAATTTCTCTTGTTGATCCTAACGTTTTTGGAGTCGTTGTTATTTGTTCCCCAGATAAATAATAAGCTGTCTTAGTTATTGATAGAGTATTTTTTTCAAAGTCTATATCAGTCCAGTTTAATGCAGCTAATTCCCCTTTTCTTAATCCTGTATATGCTAGAGTATGAAACATTACATATACCATTTCAGATTCTTTAGATTTAATATCATTTAAAAAAGACTTTAACTCTTCCCTGTCTAAAAATACAGCTTCTTTTTTTGGAACATTGGTTTGTTTTCTAGGGACAATTATATTATCCATTGGATTGTATTGGATGAGATTAATAGATACAGCATACCTAAATACTTTACTAGTATAACTTCTTAGTCTTGATGGAGCATTATCTGCAAGCCATTCATTAGAGACTCTCTGACACGTTGCTGTAGTTATTTTATTTATTCGCTTATTCTCGAATTTGGGTAAGATTTCATTGTCAAATAGAAATTTCAAACGTATGGCAGTTGTTTCTTTAACATTTAATTTATAGTTTTCAAACCACAACTCATATACATCTTTAAATGTCTGATAATGTTGTTTGACAAAACTTCCAGACTCTACTTCAATTTGAAGTTGTGCAAGAGCTAACCCTGCTTCTTTTTGAGTCCTAAAGCCTCGTCTAGTCGTTCTCTTACTTTTGCCTGTCAATGGGTCAACACCTAAATATGCGTTAAACATGTAAGCCGTTGAGCCGTCTTTTTTTTTGTATTTTTTTATGACTGCCATTTGAATCAATCCCTTTCTTTTGATACAATAAGCATAGCTAAATAAGCTTATTGTTTATTTATGTTTGGCACGCTCTGCTCACCAAAGTAGGGGCGTGTTTTTTTATTAATAGTAAGATAATTTATCTTTGTAGAAGTATAATTTTCTTTCGCCGGTACTGGATTTACCATCACTATTTTTATATGAGTACTTATATATGAGAGCTTTAACACTTTCATTTTTATTTAATAATACTTTTATATTCGCTATTTCTAAAGCTGAGTTATATATTGTTTGATATTCGTCTGGATACTCATTTTCATCAGTAAAAGCTAATACGGTTGAACTTGTTTCTATTTCTTTATCTACTAATTTTGTTACTTCTGTTTGCTTGTTAATTGTTTCGCTCGGATTTCCTAATAGTTCAATAACCTCATTAGCAGACATTCCTTTTCCAAGGTCATTAAACGAGTCACTTGTTAATTTTGGACCACATCCTACTAGAACAACGCTTGAAAAGATTATGGCTAACCCTAAAATAAATTTTCTCATTTTTTTATCTCCATTCTGATATAATGTATTTTGACTATCTCTATATTATGTAGAGGGCGCCCTAGAATGCTACCAACATTCTGGGGCATTTTGTATTACATAACCACTCTTCCGATTATTTTTACGCGTTCATTGTTCTTTATTTCAATATCTTCGTATTCTGGATTGAGTGAGACAAGAGTCATTCCATCAAAAGAAGTGTATATTTTTTTTACAAATGCTTCATCGTCAATGAGAATAACCCCGATGGCTCCATTTAATATTTCAGTTGTTTCCTCTACAAAAATAGTTTCATGGTCTTTAAACAATGGTTTCATAGAATCGCCATTCACAGTCAATGCAAAATCCGCTCGATCAGGTATTTCATCCTCTGTCAATTCAATGGTTTCTTTCATTTCCCCATCTAAATATTCACCTGTACCAGCAGAAACAAATCCACGCCAATCGAAATCATATTTTTTTGGAAATGGAATGACATTATCAATAGATTCGTCTTGTTTATGTAGTTGTTGTGCCTGCAACTGCTCTTGTGCATACGTTAAAACGTTCTGTTGGCGAGTTTCTTCAAGTTTTGCTGTCGTTTCATTTATTAGAGTTAGTACAGTGGATGGTTGATATTCCTCAACCAAATCAGCTTTTGTTACAGAAAAATAATTTGCCAAGAGTTCTATTTTATCAATTCTTGGATAGGTTTTTGCTTTTAACCAATCAGTAAGAGTAGTGTAACTAATTTCTAAATCGGTTGATAATTTCCTCCTGTCAATACCCCATTTGTTCATGTAACGTTGAATATTATTTGCCATCACTTCCTTATTACCTAAAGCGCTCATACTATTTCTCCTTTACAACGTATTGTATATAGAATATAATACGGTTAAACCGTAAAAAAGTCAATGATAATTAGATTTTTTTAAGTGTGCGATAGAATAAAACAAATCAGATATTTAAAAAATTAAAGATTCCTACTTGACATTACGGTTAAACCGTAATAATATGAGTTTGTACTAAACAAGGAGGTGAAATAAATGAAAGTTACATTAAGAGGACTAAGAGCAATGAGAAATTGGACACAAAAAGAAGCCGCTAAAGAAGTTGGGGTATCAGTTGATACATGGGCTAATTACGAAAAAGGGAAAACATATCCTGATGTTCCTATTATCAAAAAAATAGAAGCGGTATTCGATGTTGGATATAACGACATCATTTTTTCACCAATTAATTACGGTTTAACCGTAAAAACAAAACAACCATCATAATAAGAGGTGTTGAAATGGACGGATTAATCAAAGTAACAACGAACGAAAAAGACGAACAGCTTGTCAGCGCAAGAGATCTTCATGGAGGATTAGAAGTCAAGACTCGTTTTAGTCAATGGGTTATTCAAAATTTTAAATCATTCAAAGAAGGCTTGGATTTTACAAGTGTAGTTTCAACTACGGTTGTAAATAATGGAGCATTACGAGAACTGCAAGACTATGCTTTATCAGTTGAGATGGCGAAACATATCGCAATGATGACGGGAACACCTAAAGGGTTTGAAGTCAGAGATTATTTTATTTCTGTAGAAAAAGCTTGGAATAACCCAGATATGGTGGTTAAGCGAGCATTAGAATATCAACAAAAGAAAATCGAATCTCTGCAATTAGAGAATATAGAGTTAAAACCTAAAGCACTATTTGCAGACGCTGTGGATTCTAGCAAGTCTAGCATCTTAGTAGGGGATTTAGCCAAATTAATTTCTCAAAACGGTATCAACATAGGTCAAAACAGATTGTTTGAATGGTTGAGAGTTAACGGATACTTAATTAGTCGAAGAGGAGAAAGCTACAATATGCCAACTCAACGCTCAATGAATATGAAGTTAATTGAGATTAAGGAGCGCACGCATAACAATCCAGATGGAAGTATCAGAATCAGCAGGACACCCAAAATAACTGGCAAAGGACAAATTTATTTTGTGAATAAATTTTTATAACAGCAGACAGCCTAAAAAGGAGGCTCTATCAGATGAATAACACATCACTAGAACTAGCCAATGTGATCGAAAAAATGGTTAAAGAACAAGTATCAGAGCACATGAAGATACTTGAAGACACATATTTTGCTAAATCCAAACAGACGATTTTTACAACAAGCGAATTATGTGATCGTTGGGGATGTTCAAAAGTTACAGTTGCTACTATTTTAAAACATGGAAATGTGAAGCCTATCAGTAAACGAGGTAAAGAACATGAATATAATATTGAACAAGCTGAGCAAGCTAAACGTAGCTATGACAAGAATGTATTACATCAACACGAGTTATCAGTAAAAGTTAGAGCAATGTGAAAGAGCGCATTAAACAGGTTGAATTCGGGGGTATCGCATAAGGGAGGGAGAATAATGTTGGATGTATTTATATATATTGTTTTATCTTTAGTCTGCTATGCAATGTTATTTACAGCATGTTTTGTTGCATGGAAGTACAAGAATAAATATGGACTCATCTTCAATATATTATTGATTATTTTATATACATTCTACTTAATAGTATATTTTTGAAAATCTATGATTTCTTTAATTAATAATAGATGAAAGGTATAAAGATATAGAAATATAGCAAAGAAAGGAAGAAAAAAGATGAAAAAAAAGCTCCCTGCAGTTTCTGAAGAAGAAATGAAAGACGCTTTTGATTGGATAGTAAAAACATTTATAGAAAATGGGAACATAACACCATCATCAATAAAGATTGTGGCAGAAGGGAAAACTAGAGACGGCTTTTCGGACCTACTTGTTTCGAAACTTGTATTTTCTGCTCCAAATCATCACGAGATGTTCTTACAAGGAGAGAAGAAAGATGGGCGAGAAGAAACGAACAACGTTCCGACCAAGCTACGATCTTAATGTCAAGTTGAAAAGGATAGTGAGTTAAGAATGCTTCTAGCTATGCTGATATTTACATTTATTTTTCACACTACTTTATTTAAGTTTATGATTTTTATCACGAATAAATTTATCGGGTATTACAAAGGAGGGAAGTAAATGAAAATTACAATCGAATCAACACCGACAGAAATAGCAGAATTGCTCCAAGCTATTGCGAGTAGCTCAGAGCAACAAGTACAAATTAAATCAAAATATTAAATTACACCGGAGGAAACTAGCGTGAGCAAGAAAGAAAAATTAACCATAGTAATTCTATCTTTACTGACTACATTAATATTTCAAATAGTATACTACTTACTGTTTGAGTAGAAGTTCAACAATCTTTATTAGAATGTTTGCGCCTAAGGTAACAGCTAGCGGAACATAGATACTCCATTTTACTTTATCTTTTCTATCACTCTCCAAGAATTCTAAAGTATTTTTAGCTTTAGTTGTTGCGGCATAGTAACAGGGTTCATTTCCGTGGCGTTCTAACTTCTCTAGTAGTTTCAATTCTAGCAGGTGGGTTAAAACACTATCAATTTCAATTATTTCTATTTTAGAAGCTAAAGCTTCTCTAGTTGTATACATTGATGTGACATCAAGCTTCCCACTGATAGAAGTTAAATAGTGTAGAAGAGATAGCTCGTCTTTTGACAATCTATTAGACAAATTTTCACCACCTTATTAATTATTTCAGCGACCACTGCTGATAAGGAAATTATACCAAACGAAAGGATGAATAGCATGACCGATTCAATATTAGAAGCACACAAAACAATGGCTGCCGAATGGCATAAAGAAAATGATAAACCTGAACCAGTCAGAAAAGCGTTGAAATACATCAAACAACAGAAAGAAAGGTTGGGAATCAAATGAAGTATGTAACGTTTAGTAAATTCCTAGAAAAAAACATTTTTCTCGCAATGACCTATTTTTTAGTTGGTGTTGCAGCATCTAATTTTTTAAACGCACAGACACTAATTTTTGTAATGGGTATTTATGTAACAGTATCAGCAATATATCTTAATAGTCTGCGATACAGAGTGAAAAAAGACAACAAAAAAGCGACCACGCCGCCAAGCATACAGTCGCAAAAATAATATTCTCTTACTAATATTATAGCACAAAATGACAAAAATAGAAAAACTCTTGTAACAGTTGGGAGAGTAGGGCTATTAGTGTTAAGTGCTACTTGCGATTATATTACGTATTCGCAAAGAGGAGGAGAAGAAACTTGTTGGATTTAGCAGCGTACAAATTACATCTTGTCGAAAATGAAATACGTCCAAACACAATTAAAAATTATATGAACACGTTGAGTCAAGTCGAAAATTATCTACTGGGAAATAAGTTGGAATTGAGCAAAGAGAGTATGATTTCCTTCAAAGAATTTATGCGAACGACCGAGTACAGTAAAGGAAAATTTTATAAAACGAAGACGATTAATCAAAAAATCATTTCTATAAACATTTACTTTAATTGGTTAGATCGAAAAGATTTGACTCTAAAACTGATAAAGAATCAGACAAACGAGCACCGTGAGTCTATTAATCGCTCAGAGTTCCGTCAGCTGCTTAAAGCGGCAAGTGAGGAGATGTATCTGTTTATGCTCACAATAGCTAACACGGGTCTCAGGATCACTGAATTATGCCAATTGAAAGCGAGTGACTTGGATAATAGTCTTCAAAATGTCGAAAACAAGGGGAAAATTCGGGCGATCTCGATTCCAGTTTTTGTAAAAAAGAAGCTAAAAAAATTCTGTGCAGAAAATGGTATTCAAGAGACAATCTTTTTCAAAAATCAAGCAACGTATAGAACTAATTTAAAGGCGATTGCTGGGCGTGCGAAAGTACGGAAAGACAAAGTTTATCCTCACTCGTTTCGTCATTATTTTGCAAAGGAATTTATCGCTCAGGGCGGAGACTCTACAGAACTGCAGCAGATGTTAGGGCATGAGAACATTGCGACGACAACAATTTATACGAAGTTGAGTACAAACGAGTTAGGAGAACGATTCAGAACGATTAAAAATATTTAGGAGGTATTCGAATGGCAGAAAGAAAAATAGTCAAAGCCAATCGAGGTTTTAAAGGGGTTTGGATTCCTTCTGATTACTGGCTAGACTCTAATCTATCTACACAAGAAATTCTTTTCCTTACAGAAATCGAAAGTCTTGATACTGGGAAAGACAATTGTTATGCAAGTAATCAACATTTTTCTGACTTTTTTGGGTTAAGTAAAAGTAGAGTTTCAGAAGTTATCAAGTCTCTTCACAAGAAAAAATATATAAGTATCGATTATAAATATCGAGGAAAAGAAATAGAAAAAAGAACTATTAAGGTGGTCGGAAAACCGAAGGGGGGTATTCGGAATATCGAAGAGGGGTATTCGGAAAACGCGAAAGGGAGTAATACATCTTTTAGTAATACAAAAGATACTATGTCGAGCAAGCCCGACTTAATTCCCTATTCTCAGATTATAAATTATCTGAATGATAAAACAGGAAAGGCTTTTAAAGTAACTCAAAAATGGAAAGAGCTTATTAAAGCCCGTTGGAATGAAGGTCAACGTGTAGAAGACTTTGAAAAAGTTATTGATATAAAATCGCAACAATGGATAAACAATGCAGAAATGAGTAAATATCTGAGACCAGTTACCTTGTTTGGTAACAAATTTGACGAGTATCGTAATGAGTATCGTGAACCAAAAGCCACGCCGAAAGATGATTATCAAAAACAACAGGAGGCATTAAGAAAAGCTTATGAACAATAGTGAGATGGTTTTGGTAGCAGAGCTTCTAAAAAATCCAAGCTTAATTACTTCTGTAGATGTAGATTCAGAGTGGTTTGACTCTAAATATCTCAAAAATATTGTCGAAGCTATATCAAAACTAAAAGGTAGACGATATACGTTAGAAGATGTGCATAGGGAACTTAGAACCATTGATATATTTAGTGCTGGATCAGTAGATGATTTAGAAATGCTCGAATCTAATGCTAAACAGCTAGGTATTGAATATGAATTAGCAAGGCAAGTCCACAGTAATCATTTAGAACGACAAATTGCTAAGGCCTCGCAAGAATTCGCTGAGACACTTTCTAAAACATCGGGCGATAAGCTGCAGCGATTGTTAGAAGAAAAACAAGAAGTGAATCACATTAAGTCTGATGGACGCTTAGAAAATGCATTCAACGAATTTTGTGAAAACCTTGAAACACCAAGCGAAACTCTTAAATCTTATGCTCCAATTGACAATTTTTTAGGTGGTGGAATTACAGGAGGAAAGTTATTCATTTTAGCCGGGAGACCAGCCACTGGTAAAACGGCATTCGCGCTGAATATTATGGATGAATTGTTTTCTAAAAATGATAATGTGACCTGCGACTTTTTTACTTTTGAAATGGGGCAAAACGAACTTATGACACGTTTGGTGTCAAGAGATACGCGTATAAATTCTTTGCTATTCGTTAGTAAAGAGAAGCTCTCAGAGGAAAACAAAATCAAAGCTAGACAGTCTTATGAAAAGATTAAAAACACGAACGATTTTAGAGTATATACATCTGAATACACCAATTTAAATGATATAAAATCAGCAATCAAACGCAGAGCCAGAAAAAATCGCTATGTAGCTTTTGTTGACTATGCTGGACTGATTACTGTTAACGACAGCCGAAAAAATGAACGTCAAGTCATGAATGAGGTCACTAGAGAGCTTAAAAAGCTTACTACAGATTATGGGATAACAATAATCCTATTGGCCCAAGTAAGCCGTGGCGTGGAAAATAGACAAGACAAACGCCCTCTTTTATCAGATCTAAAAGAAAGCGGAAGTCTAGAACAAGATGCGAACGTTGTTATGCTTCTTTCTGCTGATGAGAATAATCCAGAAAAAATAAGATGTGAGATAGCCAAAAATCGTGAAGGCATGACAGGTGTTGCACCATTCATTTTTAAAAAACAGTTTATGGATTTTTCAATTGATTTTGATGAGTGGAGAGGTTGATGGATAGCAAAACTTACTTAGCTATATTTCGAGAGAATGGGCTGATTAGGTCAGAACTTGTTCTAATTGTTGAAGAACAGATAAAAATATTCTCTAAACATGGATTTACTGAATTAGCAGAAGAAACTAAATGGCTTGCGATTGAAGTTGCTGAAATAGAAAAACAGGAAAAAATACTACTAAAGAGATATGGGTGACAGTTTATGAATAAGCAATATCTATTTGACGAAATTGTTGCGCTTACAAAAAGCCATTCTTGGATGAGCGAAGAAGAAATAAAGAACAGAGTCGTTGAATTAGGAACTGAATTGTGGAGAATAACAAAATTTAAACCAGAACCAACAAAAGTTAAACCTTATAAAGGTCCGTGCGTAAAAATCACCTATCAAGACGGACGAGAACCGATCTTTGAGTCAGCAGTAATCGCAAGTGAAGAGGCTAGAGTGGCCCGAAAGACGATTCAAAAGTTTTTGGATTATGGTGAGTGCGATAAATATGGACGTAGTTATGATAGCTGTTCGGAGGAGGATTTTAATGGAAAAGATTACGATTGTTAGCAACGAAGGCGACACAATAGTAGACCCATTCATGGGGTCAGGTACAACAGCAATTGCTTGTCTAAACACTAATAGAAATTTTATTGGGTATGAAATCGATAAGGAATACTTTGAAACCGCAGAAAAAAGGATAGGTGAATGGTTTGGAAAATAAAACAATGCAATTAGATTCATTTGAGCAGGTGGATATATGATTCAAATTTTAGAATTTTTTGGCGGAATCGGAAGCCCGAGAATCGCTTTGAGAAATATGGGGATACCTACTAAGTCAATTGACTATGTAGAGATAGACCAAAAGGCAGTAGATAGTTATAACGCTATATTTATTGATGATTTAGCTTATAAGACTCAATCAGTAGTTGATTGGAATTTAAAACCCGATATTTTGATTCACGGAAGCCCTTGCCAAGACAATTCCATGATTGGAAAAAGGGCAGGCATGGAATTTATGAGCGGAACACGCTCAAGTCTAATGTGGGAAACCCTAGAAATTATTAAGCAGATGGGGTTGTGGAAGCCACGAGTTGTCATTTGGGAAAACGTTCCAGGAGTATTAAAGCTTAAGAAATCAAAAGGTGCCTTCGCAAAATATTTAAATGAAATGAAAAGTTTGGGATACACAAATAGTTTTAAGATATTGAATGCTATGGATTTTGGGCTACCACAAAACAGAAATCGAGTTTTCTGTATTTCAACTTTACAGAACGCACCGTTTAATTTTGATTCATTGCGAAAATACGAAATGCGAAGTATCCAAGAGTTCTTAGAAATGGACGTACACGAGAGCTATACGATTACAGCACCGTCAATGCTCAAGGTCATAGGCAAGCCACAGAAAGGCTTTGGCGGCTATCTGCCGATAATCGATGAGTATTGTTGGACCATAACCACAAAGCAAAACAGAAATCCTAACAGTGGTATTATACCGCTCGGAGATGGGCGATTTAGATTGCTTACTGAAAAAGAGTGTTGGCTCCTGCAAGGATATACTGACAGCGACTTTATGAGCGCCGCTACAGTTAACGGTAAGACCGCGTTATATCATCAGTCAGGCAACAGTATTCCAGTGACAATCTTTGAGAGCATTTTCGAAAGGATTTTGTAAAAAGTAGATACCATTTTAACCAAACCAAAAAAAGCACACGAAACCCACGTAACACAAGCGATACAGCGATTTAAAGTCATTTGTGATTATGTAGGGTATTCGCATAAATACAGGAGGTAGATTTTCTTCATGAGCGTAGAGGAACTAATAGAATTACTACAAGAATTTCCTGATGATGCCGAGGTAACCATAACTGTTGGAGGAGAAGTATGTGACTATCCCGAAGTAATGTATAACGAAAAGTACAATATTGTTGATATAGGCACTACTTAAAAAGGAGGAAAACGATGAAAGGCAAAAAATACAGAACAAGGTATAAAACGATTGTCCCAAAAAATCTTGTTGGGATATGCATAGACGAGGTTAACACGTATGTTCGTGCGCTAAAAATCAAATTTGATAATGGTGAGTGTTTTTGGTTTATGTTGAGAGACTTAGAAGCAATTGAGCATAAAGCAGCTATAGCGTTTGATAATACTGGATTGTCAGAACAAGAAATTAGATTAATGATAGACAACGGTAAGATGCCGATGAGCCTGTGGCGTGAAATAATGGAGGGAAACGATGAATAAACACCAAATTTTAGAAGAAATTCAAGTGGAAATTTATGAAGCTGCAAACGATAGATCAGCAACGAAACCAGCTTCGCTTATGGAATCGTACTGGAACGGATTTTTAGTTGCAATGGATAAATGCAACAAATTAGTCGAGCAACTAGATGAGCCGAAGAAAGTTGTTGTGCCGAAAGAAGTAGCTGAATTTGTTGAGGACGGTAATTTTTACGAAAAAATTGCATTTCTGACGCAGCAAAAAATGAAGGGTATTATGTCTCCAATGCAAGAAGGTCCTGTTAAGAACTGGCTTAGGCATTCAAACTATGAAACTGTTTTAAGTTTGATTAACGGCTATGAAGTTAAGCAGGTAAATGCTTGGGTAGTAAAAGTAGGCAATATGTATTTTGTGAATTATGGGGACGATGGTTGCTCCCCAACATTCGTTTTAAACGACATTTTAGGACAGGAAAAAATGATTAATAAATTTAAGAGCGAAAACCGAGCGAGTCTAGCTGCTATGCATCTTGGTGGCACAGTTGAGCCGTGGGAGGACTGACATGAGAATAGCATTTCATTTACTTGACTTGTCAGATAAATCTTTTAAGAAGGTCTATTTCAAAAGATGGCATGGAAATATTCCCGAATTCTCAGATAAAAAACTTGCAAAAGAATACTGGAATGAACGGCAAGCACTTGATGACATGAGCCGGCTTAAAAAAGCTACGTCGAAAAAAGCTAGGACGTTGGCTATTAGATTGGAAGGGAAGAACGAGTGAATAAAAGACAAAAAAAGAAATTTATCAAGAAATGGTTAATTAAAGAAGGGCACAGTATTGATGGCTGTTTGTATTGCGTGGATTGCGGGAACAAATTAGATTTTAACAGTAAATGGCAGATGGCATATCAAGCGTGTGACTCTACCTGTTACGGAAAAGCTGTTGGTGTTTATTACGGATATTGAGGAGGACTGACATGAGAGAGATTAAGTTTCGAGCGTTGGATAAAACTGACAAAAAGATGATTTTTTGGAATAGATTATTAAATGGCCACAACTTACGCAATGTATTTATGCGACCTGAAATGTGCGGGCTGATTCTCATGCAATACACGGGCTTGAAAGACAAGAACGGTGTTGAGATTTATGAGGGGGATATTGCTTGGGACAGTTACGGAGAAGTTTATGGTCAAATAGTTTTTAACGAGGGGAAATTCACATACGATTGGGAAAATATTTCAGATGATTTATTTGAAGTGTGTGAAGATATTGAAGTAAGAGGCAACATATACTCAAATCCAGAACTGCTAAAGGAGAGTAGAGCAAGTGAGTGAATTAGAAAAGATAGGCAGAAATCTTATGGAGATAGCGTTGCAATATACACATCAAAATTTTGAAGGAATGTACCCAGACTGGGGTGCTGTCTGCAATATAGGTGAAGAACTGGTTAGAATGTCTAATCAACCGCAACTCAACGAGAATCAGCAGTTAGAACTTACTTATGATGAGATGTTAACTATTGTTGATTGGTTCAACGGCTATTGTTTTAGATATTATGGCGTAGACGCTGAAAAAGTCCAAAAAGAATTACCCAAAAATCATAAAAGTTTGATTAATCGTATCTTGCAAGTAAGCGGTGGAATAGATGGCCTTGATATGGAGGGTGAGACGGAATGAAAGCATATATCATAGGATTAGAAAGCAATCCCGACGTTGGCAATGGAATAGTATTTGCTAAAAATAGCAAGGCAGCCCGAAAAGAAGCGTTAAGGCTCGATTTGGCTGATACAAGAAAGAACTATATTGATGTTACTGTTAGACGCTACTCAGCTTTAGATGGTATGGAAAACTACTCTCATCGTGAATTATCTTTAGAACAATGGCGTTTAAGTTGGTGGTTTTTCCAAGAGGGTTGTCCATCACCACCGGAAGAGCACACAGACGATGATTTTTACAAGTGGTACGACAGGGTATATAAAAAATGAATGAGGTGGATTAATTGAAATTTAAAGCTAAACCAATCGAAGAAATATTAACAGAAGATTTAGAATATAGCGAATTTGATGTAGATGCAGAAGGGTACATTCACGGATGGTATGTAGATGGGTATATCGTAGGTGCCGTGTTGGAAGCGAATAGTGAGTACATTTCTTTAGAAAACTGGTGTCCGGTGGATATGGATACACTGAAAGAGGTGGAGAAAAATGAATAATAGACATCGTAGGATTAAGAAATTAAAAGGTAAAAAAGTCAAATACTTGTTTCTCAAAAAAGGAGCAAAGGGATATCACAAGCTAATGACGATTAAATCATTTGGGGAAATTATAGATATTCATAGTCAGACTAAAAAATGGTTTATTGGCAACTTAGCTCAACCGTACGGAATGTTAATGATAGATATTAAGTTTCGAAAAAAAGACTGCATACAACTTTCTCCGCAAGAAACCAAACGAGTCTTTTTAAAACATCCTTATCACGATGAAAATGACTATAAATACTGGTTTGGCGAAGATGCTGTTTAAAGGAGTGGATTAAATGTACACATACGAAGTTAATTATATCAATTACAAAGGAATTGCTAAAAAAGAGTACATCTTTGCTGACTGTCAAAAGGACGCGGAGGAAAAAGCTATGGTGATACAGGGGATTTACAGGCTTGTTAACGTGGAGGAGGTCAAGGAGTGAATTGGGAGAAGAGCATTCAAGAAAAATTAAGGATGAAAACTAGAAGCGAAGCGCTCGTAGTTATGCAAGAAGCTCTTGAAAAAGGATTTAATTACGTGGTACGAGACTGTGATAGTGAGTATCTTTCATTCTTTTCTTTAAAACCAAAAAAATACCGAGATTTAGAGTCTTGGGGATATGTTAACGAGGACGCACAAGGAGCGCTACCATCAACAGTAATTCTTAAAAACATCGATATCACTGAGATATCTTGGAGCAACAGGCGTCCAATCGAGTTAGCGGAGTATTTGAAATATCAGAAAGGTGATATTGAGGATGAGCTTTTTAAGGTAAGGGAGGAGTAAGATGTTTTGGTATTTTTTAAGTGGCTTAGTTATTGGTCTACTTTGCAAACTAACCATTACAAAACCAGCTGACATAAAAGTATATGAGCAAGGTTTTAAAGATGGAGCAGACACAGTTGCGGAAGCGATTAAGGGCATGATGGCGCCTAAAAATGATTCGGAGGGGTGACTAATTGAGAACATCAACATTCAATTATATTAAAGATATATTAGCAGACTATAACAAGACTGATGATTACATCAGACAACGTGAAGAAGAATTGAGATATCCGTATAAAGAGAACGACTTAAACAGTGGTATTAAGGGTTCTACTGGTAACAGTGAAGCAGCTGCAAACCTTTTAATCACAATTGAACAAGATAGACGCTTGGCGAGTCTTGAGAGAAACCAAAGAATTATAAGTGAAGCTATGGACGGAGCAAGCGAAGACACGATGACCATTATTGAAGAGCTTTATTTCAAAAAGCGTCCACGTTATACAATGCAAGGTCTGATAGATAATAAATTAATATATTGTAGCCGACGTAAAGCCTTCGATTTAAGAAATGATTTTTTTGAAGATATAGCTAGAGCGTTGAATTTAGAAATGTAGATTTGCACTATTTTTGCACAATCGAGGGTTAAAATCGTTATAAAATAGTATTGTCGAAAGTATTAGTTAACGAGCAATGAGCAAAGAATAACAGAAAAACATTGGCTGAGATTAACTGATTAAAGATAGTCTAGCTTACTTTCTTAACAACAAAAATCAAATGGATGATTTCTATATGTATAGCTAGTCTTAGTGGTATGTGTAAAAAATGCACATACCACAAAAAAATGAAAACAGGAGAGCGGTATTTTAAACTGTTCACACAAACAAAAATAAAAATCATCGATTCTTGTTTTCATGTTGGGATGTAACTCAAATGGTAGAGTATTGGGCTCGCTGTCCAATCGTATACAGGTTCGAATCCTGTCGTTCCAATAACAAACCGTGAAAGTCTGCGAAAGCTACGTCCTGATGGGTAAGTGAGTCTGACGAGACCGCGTTAAGGGTTGTTTAAGATCAATACTCCCACACCCTCAAGTGGCAGACGTGTTCTGACGTGGGAGTTCTAGATACATAGCCTACTTGCGGAAACGAGCTAGGCGAGCAACCTAGCTTTGTTATATATGACGCTGATGGCTAGGCATTGGAGTATTGTCGTTGTGGCCGTTGGTTTAACTGTACGTACCACGAGTAACTAGTAAAAACTCCACTCAAGATTAATGAGTGGAGTTTTTAGTTCAGATTCAGATAGCAAGTTTTTCTTTTAATGCTTCAGTCAAAGTTTGAGAAAAATTAATGTTCTCTTTTTCGGCTTCATCTGCAAGCCACTCGGGAACAGTTACATTTTTTCTGATTGTTTTAGAGTGATATTTTCTACGATAAGAAGCCATATCAATACCGATGAGGGCTACATCTTTTTCGGGAAATTGATTTCTCACATCTAAAACAGAGGAAGCTTTTGGATAGCTTGATACATCTTCTAATGCTAAGCCTAACACTTCAGAAGCCATTTCATAAGCTTGTTCGACCGAATCTCCTTGAGTCATAGCTTCCGGAATGTCGGGGAATTTGACTAGAATATATTTACCATCTGATTCGAATGTTGCAGGATACACTAACATAAAATTCACACCTTTCTTATTGAGTTGATAATATGCCGTTGAAACCGGCGGGCTATTTCAAGCCCGCTTGTTTCAATATTTCAGATTCAAGTCCTTTTCCTAAGTCTTTGTTGTGCATGGGAACAACTGTTGTTCTCTTAGTTTTAGGATTATACATTTTTTGATGACTACCATTTTTACTTTTTTTATTGAATCCATTTTCTTTTAACAGTTTCACCATCTCCTTTGGCGTCATTGGCATATTATCAACTCCTTCTATATTTATTATTATACACATAAAATGCGCATAAAGCAAGAACTTTTTTTACTATTAAACAAATATTTTTTGACAGAGAGTAGGCTATGAAATGGACAAAAAAGAATTAAGCATCATCGAGCAGATGAAAGAACTTAAAGAAATCCAAGACAACAAAAGCATGGATGAGATAGCTGAAATGTTTTGGAATATGATTACAATCTATGGTTTAAAGATGGATGAACTAGCTTCACTTAATTTTTATGTGATGAAACGAGCATTAGAGACGCCAGTTAACGCAGAATTTCTTAAACAACGAATGCGCTTGGATGTCAAAGCGTTAGGCGTTGATGGTGTACTACAAGTGCAGAGGGCGTTAGCTACGTCGTATATAGAGCAATTAAACAATGACACCAAACGTAAAGACTAGAGCAGATAGAGCTAGGTTTTATGGGTCAACAACATGGCGTAAGCTTAGACAACAGTGCTTAGAGCGTGACAACTATGAGTGTCAGTGGTGCAAGTACGAGGGCAAGCTAACGACTCAATACGATTCAGTGTTAGAGGTCGACCACATTAAAGAGCTAGAGAAGTATCCGAAATATGCATTAGATATAAACAATCTAAGAACGTTATGTAAAGACTGTCACAATAAGCGACATGACCGCATGAACTATCGTGGTGAACAAAAGAAAAGAAAGTGGGATGATGAGTGGTGGTAGAACGTAGTGATATTAAATACGATTTAAACAATGAAGTACCAAGACTTTGGATTAAGCTTGAAGAAGTTGGCGTGGTATCAATGACGAAACATTATGTTACTAACAGCGATATGCCAGGAACTAATGTAATTACTTTTATTTACATTACCAAAGATAGTCCAGCTCAGAGAGCATTGTCTATCGATATGATAACAGGTGTAGTGCATAACCAATGATTAATAAAAACATTCAAAGAATGAACAAAAAATAAACTGATTGTGGGGACTGATATACCCCCCGTCGAATAATTTTGGGTCAAAGTGGGGTCTCAGGGAACCGGTGGAAGGGGTCGACTAGAAAGAAAAACACACTTTTCACACGTGACCCCCCTCCCCCGTAAAATAGTTTATGAAAGTAGGTGAGCGAATGAGTACGCTAGAAGAGCGAGACAAGCTTGTAAAAAAAGAGAAAAATAGATTAAAAAAATTGTTCAAAGATATTCCAAGCAATAAATTAAAAGCAGTTGATGGGTTAATTATTCAAGCAGCTAGATTAAAAATTTTACTTGATGAGATGTGGATAGATATCTCTGAAAACGGTGATGTCGAAATGTTCTGTCAATCTGATAAACAAGACCCATATGAGCGAGAGCGTCCGATGGCAAAGCTTTTTAACTCACGTGACATGAGCTATCAAAGGATTATGAAACAATTAACAGATTTAATTCCTCTCGAAAAGGAAGGGGGAACGAATATAGATGATGGCAGTGATTTATTATGATTGAAGCAAAATATTTTGAAGAGTACAAACAGTTAGTGCTAAGTGGTGCTCATGTTGCTTGTCATAAACAAATGCTTCTCATCAAGTATCTAGAACAAAAAATTCTTAGTCGTGATGATCTGTACATTAATTACGATATGTTAGAAAAATATATTAGATTCGCAGAAAAAAACTTTTTCCCACTTGCTGTATATCAGAAGTTCATTGCAACTTTTATTTTTATGTACTGGAAGAAGAATGACCGGGTAGTGTTTCGTGAGTTCTTAATAACGATTGCCCGCGGTGCAGGTAAAAATGGATTCCTTTCTACCTTGGGAGCTTTTTTTATATCTCCCTTACATGGCATTAAAGGATACAATTCAACAATAACTGCTAATTCAGAAGAACAGGCGAAGATGTCGTTTGAAGAAGTTTATAATGTGATTCAAAGTAAAAAACTAACAAAACAATTTGATGCAAAAAAAACAGTCATTACTGGCAAAGCTATGAATGCAGTCTTTAAATTTAGAACGAATAATCCGAAAACAATGGACAGCGCACGAGATGCCTGTCTTTTTTTTGATGAAGTTCATGGGTTTATCAATAATGGTCCAGTTAAAGTTCAAAGGTCGGGCTTAGGAAAAGTAGAAAATGCTAGAACCTTTTATTTTGGAACAAATGGTTATGTTCGTGAAGGGTTCTATGATAAACAACTTGAACGGTCCATGAAGATCCTCACTGGTAAAACAGATAGAATTGGATATTTTCCATTTATATGTACATTAGATTCTATAGATGAAATGAATGATATGGCTATGTGGGCCAAAGCCAATCCAATGTTCAATGAAAAAACAAAATATGCAGAACAGATTTTCGAAGAAGTAAAAGAGGATTACCTTGATTTAGAAGAAGAACCAAGTGGCAGACAAGAATTTGTCATCAAACGTATGAATTTCACTGAAGGAAATGATGAGAGAGATGTAACCTCACAAGAAAAGCTTATGGCCACAAATAGAGCCCTTCCAGATTTGATGGGGCGTTCTTGTATTGCTGGATTTGACTATGCAAGCATTCGAGATTTTGTCAGTGTAGGTTTGCTATTCAAAGTGGATGAAAAATTCGTTTGGATCCAAAAGAGTTTTGCCAGGAAAAAGTTTCTTGATGTTTTTAAATTAAAAGCACCAATTGAAGATTGGGAACGACAAGGGCTAATAAAAGTAGTAGATGAGCCTTCAATTGAGCCGAAACATATTATTGATTGGTTAAATGAGCAAAGGCAGTTTTACTCTATCGATTTAGTTGTTGCAGATGGGTTTAGAATGGATTTACTAAAACCGTTACTAGAAAAAGAAGGATACGAGTACGAATTTTTAAGGAATCCTAGAGGCGTGCAAGCAAAGGTTGCACCAATTATAGAAGACGGGTTTGCAAATGAACGATTCATTTTTGGAGACAGTCCTATTATGCGTTGGTACACCCATAATACTTTTGTTAAAGAAGATAATGCTGGGAATAGAACTTTTCTAAAAAAAGAACCTGTTAGAAGAAAAACAGATGGATTTCATGCTTTCTTAGCGGCTTTATATAAACGCGAAGAGATTTCTGACGTGAACTATGATGAAGCGTTTGATTTGTTAGATGAATTAGATTTTTAGAGAGGGTGATAAATATGTATAAACCACATTACTTAAATGTAGAGAGGACAACAAATTCAGCCTATGGTGGAAATAAAGCATATTGGTATAAAACGATAGTCGGAAGCACTGGGCGAAAACGAAAAGAATACGGTGAACTTGAGAACAAATCGGGTAGACGATCTTTAGCAAAAACGAAGTAATTTGGTAATTCATTTGAAAGGTGGTGAATATATGTGGGTTTATTTGATGTATTTAAACAGTCAATAAAAGAAGAAGTTCCATCTGATTGGATTCCAGATTTTGTGTTTGGAGATGAAGACTCAGCGCGTTCATACTTAAAAATTATGGCGAAAAATACGGTTCTTGATTTTGTTGCTCGAACAATGTCTACACTGGAAATAAAATTTAAGAATAAAGAAAACTCTGGTGATTGGGACTATATATTGAATGTACGTCCCAATAAAGATATGTCTGCGGCGACGTTCTGGGAAAAGTTCTATTACCGTTTACTGGATGAAAATGAAGTGCTAGTGATTATTAAAGGAGATCAACTATTGATAGCTGATAATTTTTCTCGTACTGAAGATCATATAAGGAATGATATTTTTACAGGAGTGACCGTTAAAAATCATGTGTTTCCAGAAAATTTTTACATGGGCGACGTTTTATACATTGAGTATAACAATGCCAAATTGGATAGTTTTACAAAAGGACTATTCGAAGATTATTCTGAGCTATTTGGTCGAATCCTTGAAATTGCCATGCGCAATAATCAAATTCGAGGGTCAGTAACTATTGATTCTACTGGTACAGCAAATGATGAAAAAGGTAAAGATGGAAAAACTCGAGCTGAACGTTTGCAAGACTATGTTGATAAAATCTATACATCATTTAAGACTAAGTCTGTTGCAATCGTTGCTAAAGTTAAAGCGGTAGAATATGAAGAGTACACAAATAAACAAGGCGTATCGAATCAATCCTTAGACGAATTAAATAAAATGAAATCATCACTAATAGATGATATAGCTAACGCCATAGGAGTTCCTACGGCGCTTATTTATGGTGATAAGGCTGAACTTGATTCAAATATCAAAGCGTTCAGAAAGCTTTGTACGGCTTCATTAGCAAAAAAATTACAAGATGAATTGATGGCTAAAATTATCGGCAAACAAGGATATGGAAATGGTGAAAGAATAAAAGTAGAAAATGTGTTGCCGAAAGACTTGTTAGAATATGCTACTCAAATCGATAAAGTTACTTCTGGCGGGGCATTCTTAATCGACGAAGTTCGTGAGGCTGTCGAATATGACGAGTTGCCAAATGGAGAAGGCAAAGTGCGACTTCGTACGAAGAATTATGAAGAAACGCTGAAAGGGGGTGAGAAAGACAATGACGAAGATTAAAAACGTTCCATTTTTGTTTAAAAATGAAGCTAAAGATGGAAAGCACATTCTCACCTTAAGTGGAGCAGTGCGCAAAAAATACTGGTCTGACGATGATGCGATTGATGCCAAAACCATTCGGAATACTTTGGATTCTGTGACAGATGATATTGTCATCAGACTTAATTCTCCAGGTGGTGATGTATTCGAAGGAATTGAGATTTACAACTATCTCAAAGATCATTCCTCTAATATCACAGTGGAAGTAACAGGAACTGCTGCGAGTGCAGCAACATTTATTGTAGCTGGTGCAGATAAAGTCATCATGAATACAGGTACTTCCCTGATGATTCATGAAGCATCAACATGGACATGGGGTAATAAACACGATATACAGAAGACTTTAAATGCTTTAGAAACAATTGATGGTTCAATTCTGAGCATTTATGCGGAGAAAACTGGACAGTCAGAGGAACAACTAACTAACTGGATTAACGAGGAAAAATGGTTTACAGCTCAAGAAGCTGTTGATTATGGCTTTGCAGATGAAGTTAAGTCGAAAAAAGCAAATGATGATAACGAAGGAAGTATCGAAGACAGAGTTAATGCTCAAGTTACAAAAGCATTAGCTTCTTTTTTTGACTCTAAAAAGGAACCTCAACCAATAGAAACTAAAAGTAAATCATTAGTCGCAAGACTTAAAAAAGGAGAATAACACATGCTAACATTAACAAACAACACAGCTGACGCAAAAAAAACGTTTAATGCTGTTTCGAATCAAGAAAATGCTACCCCGGAACAAGTCAATGCCGCTTTAGAGAATTATGTAACAGCCATTGCAGAGGACGCAGGGAAACAAGTCAGAGCAGAGTATGAAGAACTGAAAAATGTTACGGATAACCGAGTGCTAGAAGCTCGAGGTATTCCTACTCTAACTGCAGAAGAAACTAAGTTTTATAATGAAGTTTCTAAAGCTGGTGGTTTTGATAAGGACCTTGTATGGCCAGAAACTATTTTCGAAAAAGTATTTGAAGACCTAGAAAAAGACCATCCATTATTAGGATTAGTCAATTTTTCATCGACCGTTGGAAAAGTTAAAGTTATTCGCTCGCGTCGAAACGGCGTTGCAGTCTTTGGACCTCTGCATAAAGATGTTGAAGGTCAATTAGATGCTGAGTTCGATTCAACAGAATACACGCAATTAGCATTAACAGCTTTTATGTTAATTTCAAATGACACGCTAGATTTAGGACCTCGTTGGATTAACCGCTATGTTCAACTATCATTGCGTGAGGCTGTTTCCGATATTTGGGAGGTTAAAATTGTAACTGGAACAGGCAACAATGAGCCAATCGGATTACTTAAAGATTTAGATGGAGCGGTAACTGGTGGTGTTTATCCGGACAAAGCTTCAGCTGGAACATTGACATTTAAAGACGCACCAACAATGGTGAAAGAATTTGCCAAAGTTCTGAAAAAAGCTTCAAAATATACGCATAAAATTGGAGATGAGGACGAAGGGGAAACAAAATATCGTAAAGTTTCTGGGAAAGTTTATTTGATTGTTAACCCTGTCAACTACTACGATATCGTTGCTCGTGTGACTACTCAAAATGCAAATGGAGTATTTGTATCTAACTTACCATTTATTCCTCAAGACCACATTATTGAATCTTTAGATGTACCCGAAAATAAACTGATTGCATTCGTTGACGGTGAATACGATGCAACACAATCACGTCCAAGCAAGGTCAACATTTATAAAGAAACTTTTGCTATGAAACGTGCCACATTGTATGCGATTGATATGTTAGGAAATGGCGAGCCTAAAAACAATGACGCCGCGCAAGTATATGACATTGATATCCCAGCAGACGAAGAAGCACCTGGTGGTTCGGGGGAGTAGCAACGCCTATCGCTCGTAAGGCGACAGTAGACTATGCAAGCCATACTGTTCCAGAACTGAAAGCATTGTTAGACGAGCGTGCGATTGATTATGCAGGCAATGCTAAAAAGCAAGAATTGATTGATTTACTGGAGGGGTGACGAATGAATGAAAAAGTATTCGTTGACGAATATAAACGGCGATTTAGTATTTTTCATTCCTCGCAAGATGATGATATTGGTGAACAACTAGACAGTGGTTTCGCCGATATTAAATCTATCATAGGAAATTTTGACCCTAATTCTTATGAAAAAGGGAAAGAATTAGTCTATGAACGCACACGTTATTTGAGGAACGAGGCACTAGAATACTTCTATAGCAACTTCCAAACAATGATAATGGACGCGTCAATAGATTTGGTAGGTGACTCAGTTGCCGATTAATTCAAAATACAAGCGACCTCAGATAGTAGCTGGTGATTTAAACACACCAGTTACTTTTTTTGAGTTTATAGCGAGTGATGGTCCTTATCCGGGCGAAGAAGAAAAGCAAGAACTGTATAAATGTACGTGTCTTGTGTATAACCCTTCATCGAAAGATAGAGATATTTTGAGCGGAAAAGGAACCAAAGAAGCAGTCACGATTAAAATTCGCGATCCGCACACTGATTATTTGCCTAACAATAAGCATAAAGTAGTTCTTGATGATTTTCGATACAAGAATAAGATTTGGGATGTTGTTGATCATGCACCAGACTTAGAAAATAATGACTTCCTCAAAATTATTTTAGGGGTGACATCATGAGTGTAACAATCAAAGGTGAAGCAGAGATACTAAAAAATATTGAAGCAAAGCTTGGTAAATCAAAAGCAACTCGCGTGATTAACAAAGCTCTAAGAACTGCTGGTGAAAAAAATAAAGAAATCGTGAAGGACGCAGTGTCTAGTTATATTGATAGCGGAAGAACACACGATTTAGTTATTACTAGTGGCGTTAAGAGTAATCCTAAACGAGTTGAGACGGGGTGGGCTTCGAAAGAACGTGCTCCGTTAGTTCATTTAAACGAATTTGGCTATACGCGATTTGGGAAATACGTTAGACCTCGAGGAATGGGGAAACTGCAAAGTGCTGTTGATAAAGTGCAAAATACGGCTATGAAAGAAATGAGAAGCGAATTGGAGGAGTTAGTACGATGAAGGATATGATGATGGAGATCTATAATGCTTTAAAGGCTAACTTAACAATCGCTGAAAAAGTCGGTAGTTCTCGTATTAAATTTTACGAGTTGGTCGAACCTTTCGATACGTCAAAACCGTTTATTATTATTGATGCACTTGTCCCACAACAGACTGCTTATTTCGCGAGTAACAAGGTTATGTCTAAGCAATTTAGCTATCAGATAAATGTCGAAAGCGAAAACGCAGTAGTAACGAAAGAACTTGCAAAAGCTGTAGAGGATACTATGCGAAATAACGGATTTGGTCAACTAAATGGAGGATTAGATACCTACTTTAAAGAAACGAAGCGGTACGTCGATGCACGACGTTATCGTAAAAATACAACCATTCATGACACGAACTATTAGTTTGTGTCTATTTTATTAGGAGGAATTTTATAAATGGAAACTTATGGATTTGCAAAAATGTCAGTAAGGAAACTAGATGCAAAGAAACAGCCAGATACAACAGCGGAAATTCACGAAATTAAAGGTGTGCCAAAAGAAGGGGCTACATCAAGCTTTGATTTAACTGGGCTATCAAAAGAGCCAGTAAAAGTATTTGGATCAAATATTGAATACTTTATTGTTCGAAAAGGCGTAGGTTCAGTAGCTGCAAACTTCGGAATCCTAGACTTGCCATCTAAAGTGGAGGATGAGCTACTTGGGTATCTTGCTATGGCTGAAGGAATTGTCGGAATGGGGGAAAACACTGAGCCACCATTTGTGGCCGCGATTGTTGAAGCAGAGGATTTGTACGGTACACCAGTTGCATTTGCTATGACGTGCGGGTCATTCACAAAAGATGGTCATTCGTTAGCAACTACGACAGATGAAGACTTTAAGCCGGAACCTGGCGAGTATGTATATTCTGCTATTTCTCGCTCAATTACAATCGGCGAAAAAACAGAAAACTTGCATGTCCTCCGTGCAATTGGAAAAGAAGCTGTTGATGAATTAAAAGGCGTTGTTTTAGGTACACCGTTGGTTACACCCTAAGCCACCCCGTAAGATTGGGGTGCTTGATAAAGGAATGAAGATTGATGATGGGGTGGTGATTAAGTGACAAAAGCGGATTTAAAAAAACTATTTGGTTCAGAGGAAGAATTAACATCAGAGAATTTTGCAAAGTTAATTGATGCGTTACTGTTATTCGGTGAGTCTGAATTGCCAGGTGGTGGTTTAAAACTAACGAACAATCGTCTGCATTTAGCAACAGATCAAAAATGGCAAGTCGGAGAAGGTCACTTATCGGATATGATTCGATTGCAGTGGACTGCAGATAGAGCTAAACCAGCTTTGGTTTGGACTGATGAGACAGGTGCAGATAAGACAGCGATTATCAGCCATTACAAGGCTAACGACGCTGGACAAGCTGACCATGTTCATCTGTCAATTGAAACAACTAAAAACGACGGAACTGGACAGATTCACACACGTATGGAGTTTCCATTTGACACAGATATTTGTGAAATTCAAACCTGGAGTTCTAATTTTACTGTCAATGGTATCAGTAGAGTTGCTGGCGCTAAAGCATCAAATCGAGATTTTACGTTTGCTACAGCCAACAAAAAATTAGGCTGCCTTGACGAGAATGGGCGTATTATTCCGGATAAAATGTACTCTAAACGTTGGACAGTACGAGCGAATAGTACTGACGAAACAGGAAACAATGCAGGTTCTGATTTAGAAATTGTGCGCTACAAAGACGATGGAACGCCAGTTGATACAGCTGTTTTTGTAAAACGATCTAATGGCAACATCGGTCTAGGAACCAGAAGCCCAACGAGAGCACTTGATATTGTTAGTGATGCTATTCGTCTGCGTAATACAAAGACACCAGCTAGTGCAACAGCGTATGGCGAAAAAGGTATGATTTGTTGGGATGCAGATTATCTATATATCTGTGTGGCAGATAGTAAATGGACAAGGACCAAGTTAGATACATGGTAAAAGGTTAGTCTTCGGACTAGCCTTTTAATTCAATTATTGGAGGAAATATAAATGAGCGAAGCAAGATTAGACTTAATGATTAAGGGAAAGAAAAAAACGTTTGTACAAGACCATATCCCATACCGCAAAGCTTTGGATTATACCAAGGGAGAATCTGAGCTGTGGGGAAAGGATAAGTTTGGAACGGAGATTCAGCCTAAACAATTTGAGCTTGATGAGTACCGTGTCCGCTTTGTCGCGAGTATTTTTGACGATGAGGATGTAACGGTAGACGCAATTTTAGATGGCTTAGATGCATCAGAAGCGCCTAAAAAGATTTCTGACATCATTATGTATCGAGTTTTAGGATACAAAGAAAAATTTGATGACGATTCAGCCCCAAACGAAACAAAAAAGCAATAACAGCTGCTGAGCATCATAAATTGCAATTGGATTTAGTTAAGACAATTCTTGAGCATTATCCAAATTGGTCAATCAATGATGTGCTTGATACGGATATAAGTTATCTGTATGAAATTATGTTTACAAAAACACCGAAGAAAAAGAAAAAAGTTGTAAGACCATTAAGCGATTTAGTAAAAGGAGGCGGGTAATTTGGCAGGAGCAACACCGTTAGGTAATATGGTCATTAAATTGGGATTAGATGACGCTGATTTCGGTCGAGGCGTAGCTAATTCTAAAAAACAAGTTAGCTATTTAGCAAAAGAAATGTCGGCAAACATGAAAATAGCTGACATGGCTGGCGATAAGATGAGTAAGCTTGGCAGTAAGTACGATGGTCTCACTAAAGTAATTGGTGCGCAAGAAAAACAAGTAGCCAGTCTTAAAAAAGCCTATGAAGAGTCTTTTGTTAATGGTAAAGCTACCGAATCGACTAAAAGGCTAGCCTCACAATTACAGGACGCTAATGGTAAACTGGCCAGTTATCAAACACAGTTAAAAAATACAGTTGGTGAACTTGCAGAACTGAGAATTAAAACTACCGGTGCTACAGGCGCAATTAATAAGGCAAGTGATGGTTTAATTGCATTTGGTGGGAAAGCCCAGTCAGCTGGTTCTTTTTTAACTAAAGGCGTGACTCTTCCACTTGCCGCAGTTGCTACAGCAGTAACCACAGCGGCGATTTCGTGGGAAAGTGATTTTGCTGGGGTAAAGAAGACTAATGATGAGGTTGTCGATTCTACAGGAAAAGTTGTTTACTCTTATAAAGATTTAGAGGATGGCTTACGTGGACTAGCTAAAGAGCTACCAAGCACGCACAAGGAAATTGCGGCAGTTGCTGAAGCCGGCGGACAATTAGGCATTGCAACAGATGATGTTGTAGATTTTACGAAAGTTATGATTGATATGGGCGAGTCAACCAATTTGTCAGCTAATACGGCGGCAACTGAGTTGGCTCGTTTTGCTAATATCACAGGTATGTCTCATGATAAGTTCAGTAATTTGGGTTCTGCGATTGTTGATTTAGGTAACAATTTCGCGACTACTGAATCAGAAATATCGGCTATGGCATTACGTTTAGCTGGTGCAGGTAAACAAATTGGTATGTCTGAGGGTGACATCGTTGGCTTTGCGGCTGCTTTAAGTTCTGTAGGCGTAGAAGCTGAAGCTGGTGGGTCAGCTTTTTCAAAAGTCATGGTTCAAATGCAGTTAGCCGTTGAAAAAGGGACTGGTGCATTTTCTGAGCTTGAAGAACGAGCAAATGCCGCTGGATACACAATTGGCGACGTTTCAAATGCTGTTGGAAAAGGTGGGAAAACACTTAAAGGAATGGCTGAAGCATTAGGGACTAACAGTACGTCATTAAGAAAGTGGTATAAAGAAGCTGATAAATCTAAGACTTCGTTGGAAAACTTTTCTGATGTCGCTGGTATGACTGGCGATCAATTTTCAAAAATGTTTAAATCTGACCCTTCTGGCGCCATTATGAAATTTGTTGAAGGCTTGTCTCATGCAGAAGATAAAGGAACATCAGCAATCAAAGTTTTAGACGATATGGACATTACTGAGGTTCGTTTACGAGACAGCTTGTTGCGTGCGGCAGGAGCAAGTGGCGTCTTTTCGGATGCTGTGAAGACGGGGAATGACGCATTTAAGAAAAATACCGCATTAACAGACGAAGCAGGCAAACGCTATGAAACAACTGAATCTAAGTTAAAAATGCTTAAAAACGAAGCAGTTGATGCCGCGATAGAATTAGGCGGACCATTTGTCGATGCATTGAGAGATGGGCTAGAATCTGCGAAACCTTTAATCAAATCGTTAGGTGATTTAGTCAAGAAGTTTAGTGATGCTGATCCTAAGACGCAACAAATGATTATAAAACTAGGTGCATTTGCAATGGCAGCTGGACCAGTTTTATCTGTTGTTGGTAAAATGTCATCTGGGATCGGTGGTCTTGGAAAATCCTTTGTTGAGATGTCAGCTCAAATTGCTAAAAAGAAGGCTGTTGGGGAGTTTACTAAGCAGTTAGCTGATGGTTCTATTGAGGTTGGAACACTATCAAAAGCTCTTGGTGACGGGGTTGGAAAGTTCGGCTTATTTGGTGGAGCGGCGAGTTCGGCTGCAGGTTCAAGTGGTCTGGGTGCTATGGCTGCAACATTAGGTCCACTGGGTCCAGCTATATTAGGTATAGTTGGTGTCGGCGGGGCTTTGGCAGTCGGCTACGGGGCTTGGAAGTTATTTGGTGAAGAAGCTTGGAATTCAAGTCAACGTGTAGAACGTTGGGGTACGGATGTTGGTAAAGTAACTGATGAAACACTCACCCATATTCAAGACAACACGCAAACTGCTTCAGGGGAATTTGGTTTAATGGAACAAGGATTTTCTGGAAATACAGAAAAAATTGTGGCGAATTTTGAAAGAATTGGTCAAACAATTGAAACATCTTTAACTTCACAAATTTCCGCTTTTAAAGAATCTTTAGATATGCTTCCCGAAGAAATTCGTGGACCAGGTAGCGAAATTATTGAAACTGCTAATGAAGTAAGAGAGAAAGCACTTGAGATTGTTCAAAAAAATAATGCAGATATATTAGATATCAAAAAGAAATATGTGGATGCTGATGGTCAAATAACTGCCCAAGGTACAAAGATGATTGCGGACTTAATGCGTCAAAGTACTGATGAATATCTAAAAATTACGATTAAAGATGCTGATCAACGAAAAGAAGTTTCTCAAGCTTTAAACGGAGATATTGAAAGCTCAACTAAAGAACAGGCCACAAAAATGGCTCAAACACTTAGTAAACAAAGACAAAAAACGCTTAATCAGTACACACAAGGTTTAGAGGATTACAAGAAATACTTAGATGATAAAGGGTTGCTACACACCGAAGAAGGCGAGCAATTAGTTAAGCTTTATGAACAAGCAAAAGATAGATCAACAGACGCTATTGAAGCTCAATTACTATTGATTAAAAATAAATATCCTGAGATTGCATCGGAGATGTCTTTTGCAACAGGACAAATGGCATCAAGTATGGGTGAAGCTGGTAAATATGTAAAGGAATCAAATGAAGAAATCTTACGTTCTGCGCAAGATATGTCAAATGAATTAGCAGAAAATGCACAAAAAAATGCTACTCAACTATCTTGGACTGCTGACCAAGCAACTCAAGCTGGTAAAATTTGGAATGGGTTAGAGCTCATTGATAAAGAAGGAAATGTAAAAACAAACGCAGCTCAAATTGTCAAAGACGGAACAAAAGATATTGATACGTGGAACAGAATGAGAGTTGTTTTACACGATGCCAATCTTGATTCAAATGCTAAACTTATCATCGGAGAAGCGGCCATTGCGAACGGTCGTTGGGACGGGATGGCTTGGGAAGATAAACAAGCTGTGCTAAAAGACGAGTTTTCTCAAAACACCTTTAAAGCTTTAAGAGATGGTGGAAAATGGGATGAAATGAAATTTGAAGAAAAGAAAGCCATACTTTATTCTAATACTCCTGAAAAAATGGCTGAAACTATGTTTAATTTAGGTCTGTGGGATGAATATCAACCCACAATTAAAGATTTAAAAGCAGATAATTATAAATTTTTGAACTCGTTGAATGAATCAAAAGACAAAATGAAGGCATGGAATGATTTACCAAGCGATACAAGATATCTACTAGCAGATAATCAAGATGTTTTGGATAAAATCTTTACATCCGAAAAGAATTTTGCTAGATGGAATAGCTTGCCTGATATGGAAAAGAAACTACTTGCTGATAACTCTGATCTATTAGAAAAAATTACGAACTCGGACATTGAACTTGAACGATGGAATTCGCAAGATGATGCGAGCAAGAGGCTTCTAATTAATAATGAAGATGTTTATACGAAGGTATTTGAATCTCGAGACACACTAGCTAGGTGGGATTATCTTTCAGTAGAAGATAAGACGTTGTTAATGGATAATCAAGATGTGCTTGATAAAATTCTATCGTCTGGCAAAGAACTTGAGTGGTGGGACCGTAAATCGATATTGGAAAAAAATATTACAGTAAATAACGAAGATTTAGCGAATAAGATTTATGCCTCAACAGAAGCTTTGACTGCTTGGGAGAATATGCCTGTTGAAGTCAAGCAGATGTTTGCTAACAATGAAGATGTGATGGCTAAGTTAGATGATGGTACTTTATCACTTGCAGAATATAATGCAATACAAGAGGATTTGAAGTATTTTCTTGGGGACGCGACTGATGTAAAGAAAGCAGCACAAGATGGTGAAACAGCCATTGATAATTATACTGGTAAAAATATACAAGAAAAGCTCTTTACAGGTAACTCTGCAGATATAAATAATGAAAGTAAAAGTGGAATCGATTCGATTAATACGTTTAATAATAAGCAAGTTCCTACGAAAATGATGAACGGAAATGCAAGTAGCGTGATTAATGCTACAACTCAAGGGGGGACTATGCTAGATATTTATCGGAGAAACAATCCGGATACTAAATATTTAGCTGCTGTCGATAATGCTAGTGGTCCTGCAAGTGAAGCTACAAAAGCGGTTGGTGATTTTGACTCTAAGCCATCATTCATCCAAAAAACACTAAGTGTAGTAGCTGATTTTGGTGCAGGTATAGGAAAGCTTTTAGGGCTGGAAAAAGGTACAAACTTCCATATAGGTGGCCCGGCTATTGTCAATGACCAAAAAGGTTCAACTTACAAAGAATTAGTTATTCCTAAAGGTGGCGTTCCATTCATTCCAGATGGTAGAGATGTGTTTCTACCCGATTTACCTAAAGGTTCTAAGGTAATTAAAGCGTCAATGACTAAACGACTTGTACCTAAATATGCTGAAGGCGTGGGCATACCACAAAATGCTCAAATAATTAAACAGATGGAATTTTTCAACAGCAGTTCAAATAATAAGCAAAATTTGAATGTTAATATCAACCAAAAAGAGTTGATAGGCGTCATCCAATCTCAGCATAAAGATATGATGTCAGTTTTAAGAATGATTCTTCAAAAAAATCCCAATATTGAGCTTGATGGAAACACTTTAAATAAGCTACAAGATTCCATGTTTGGTGATAAATTATCAAGACTTATGTCTATGAGGGGGTAGCAAATGTTTTATGATTTAAGATTTATTCAAAATGATGTAGTCATTGATCCACAGGAACAGTTAAAAATCGTTTGTGCAAATATAAGTCGTGGCTACCCTCAGTACGAGGTGGAGTATACGGAATTTAGCGGGTCAAATGGAAGTAGAGAGTCTAATGCATCGTTTAAACCATTTAGTTTATTTCTTGATTTGGATGTATTTTTTAATAATGACAAGGATGCTGAATTGATTGAAACGGAGCTATATAGTTTGATTTTTATCGGCACCCCATACTATCTAATTCATAGCAAATCACCCGGTAAACGATTCAAGGTCAATCCAGTGTCGCTAGAGCGAGAAGACGAGTATAGCAGTTACACACGTTATAAAGCTGAATTTTTAGTATTTGAAGGTCATTCAGAAGCTGTTTCAACAACGCTAAGCAATTATAGCTTAGACAATGAGTGGCAGTTTTCGCAAGGAATTCTTGCGGATGACTATGAGTACACGTTTAATCAAAATAAATTTATTGTTTATAATGCAGGTGACTTTACTATTGATCCCCGTGAACAAGACCTAATTATTAAGGTAGAAGGCATGAGTGACGGTAAATGTACTCTTTTCAATAAAACAACAGGTGAGCGATTCATTTACAATGGTTCCATATACAGCGATAAAGGGGAAGCCTTAACGATTGAGGGAGTATATCCAAAGAAAAATGGTGTACATTGCGGAATTGAGACTAATCACGGCTTGATATCGCTAGTTCCCGGCAAAAATGAAATCGAAATTCAAAACATCTCTCGAATGAAAGTTAGTTTTGATTTTCGTTTCTTGTATAAGTAGGTGCATAAATGGGCGATTTAATTATTCGGAATTTTGAAGAAACCAAAGAAGAAATCCTTGTCGACGTTGATAAGGATTCTTTTACTGTTAATTGGCAGAAAAATGAGACGTGGGAAGTCAATTTTAAAGTGATGAGAACTGATGGAAACAGCGTTGTATTTGACCTTGTTGACTACGAGTCAATCGTTATTTGGGAAGGGCAACAGTATGTAATTAAGCAGCTGAAGAGTTATGCAGTCGGTAAACAGCAGTTTAAAGAAGTGGTGGCCATTCACATATATTACACAATCAAAGATGGACGCCAATACTCAGAAAAAACAGGAACTCTGAGTATCACACAGTGTCTGCAACATATATTTGCAAGTGGTACAAGAGGCTTTTCTTACGAGATTATTGACCCAAACAATCGCTTCTTAAAAGTCGAACAAGAAAACTTTGGGAAAGATAACTATCTGAAATTGATTGAAGAAGTCTTAGATGATTATGACGCAGTAGTTATTCCTAACAACAAACGTTTAACCTTTTATCCTTCAGCAGATTACGGACAGAAAACAAACGAACAAATTCGATACAGATATAACACTGACAATGTTAATTTTGACATCGATACGTTTGACTTAAAAACTCAAATTAGAGGGTTCGGAAAACAAAAAGATGAGTCAGCTGGCGGAGGGTACTACTTTAATCCAATCACGTATACGTCTACTCAAGCAACTGTTTGGGGGGTGAGAATACAAGACCCAGTAGAGGATGACCGATATACAAATAGTGGGAATATGCTCGCTCGATTAAAGCGAGAGCTACAAGATTACCCAAATGTTTCAGGTAGTACTACTTTAAAGTGGTCGGTGGATTTGAACAAAGGGGACTATGTAACGTTTGTGTACGAGCCACTTAATATAAATATGTGGATTCAAGTAGTTGGGATAACGGACTATCCAATGATTCCAAATAAGCCACCAGAAATAGTTTTTAGCAATACAAAAAAGACGATGACAAGCATCATCAAACAATTATTAAAGAAAGGGTGATGACATGTTACCAAAATGGACGTCAAACAGAATTGATTTAGAATTTAAAAAGCTGTTTGATAAACTAATCGACAAGGTCAATGGGCTTCCAGCCGATGCTGAGAGACGTGATAGCGCAACAAACAAGCGTATCGATAACTTAGTATTACAGAGTGGTGGAGCGTCGCCTAATGAGGTCGTAGACGCTCGTGTTAACAGTGCTGGCCAAAGTTTTGCAACATTACACTCAAGGTTAGTCGCTGGAGAAAAATTAACGGCGCTAGAGATTAAAGTCTTAACTGAAAATTATTTGAAACAAAAAGAAGAAATTAGTCAACTGAATAAAGTGATACAGAGTTTATTCGGAGGAACATCACAGACTATTGATATATTTATTAGTTCGAAAATTGGAAATGATACGACTGCGACAGGGACAGCTGCTAAACCATTTAAAACAATTCAATCGGCGGTAAATAGTTTGCCAATGATATCATCAAACATCTATTATTTCTGGCTAGAACCTGGTAGTTATTTGGAAGACGTCATTATTGACTCAATTCAAGCTGGAAGAATTTTTATCCGCTCCACAAACTATGTGGAAACAATGGGTGCAACGGATACGGGCTGTTACGTAAGATCGTTTGAAGTCCTCAATACACCGACTTATGTAAACTTGACAGGTCTCACATTTGTAGATACTAAAAATTCAGCGGGTAAATCAGTAAACTGTGACCTATCCGGATATGTATCAATCCAAAGTTGCAGTTTTTCGGAAAACACGAAATCAATCAGTGGGTTTAGTGCGGTATATTCGAGTGGTAACACAGCAATTTCTATTGGTTCTGGAACTACGTTTAACAATCAAAATATTTGTGTCAATGCAAGATTTGCGTCACATGTGATTGTATCTGTTAAAGGCTCTGGAAATTCAATAGGCTACATCGGTGACGCAAGTGTGGTTAGATTATATTCGAGTTCACCGCTATTCGCTACTACTCTCAAGCAAGAAAAAAATGGTGGGCAGGTGCTAGGCGGATGAATAAGACATATAAAACAAATAACCAACTTATCGAAATTGAAGCAACTGCAACCAATGTCATTAACACAAATGTCGTGTTTTGGTCACACGATAAAGGCGTTGCTCGCTTAAAATTCAAACTAAAAAAAGAAGGTGCAATTTTCCCATTAACTGAGGGAACAATCGTACCTATTTGTTTGTTGTTTGATTCAAAAACAGCAGCTGATGGAATTGGTAGACACGTTTACAATGCAACGATTGAGGATAAAGTAGAGGGCATTGTGTCTATAATCTTACCAACTAATATTATGGGATATCAAGGCATTGTGAACGGTAGCATTTATGTAGATTTGCCTAACGAGCAACATATGGATACAGCTGGACGTTTTACGTTTGCAATCAAACGTAGTCCCATCGATGATATCGTTCCCGAACTGCAAGATTATTACTATGCCGGATTTGATGAAATTGACCAAAAGATTAAAGATGCGCTAGCTAAAATTATAGCAACAGAGGTTAATTTTAATAAGCAGATTAATACAATGCAAAGCAAGCTAAACAATTTTGAAACGTCCTCTAAAAATCAAATGGATGCAATTCAAAAGCAAATAACTGAAAAAAGTTTATATACAAAAAAAGAAACTGATGACAGAATAATCAATACTGTAACAACATTTTTACAAGTCCATCGTGTTTATAACTATATTAATAAAAAGGTTGGTTCTTTTGTAGAAAATCCACATTGCTTATATAGGTATGGCATTGGAACTAGCTTGAGGAATCCAAGCGCTTCTGGTTGGGTTGATACAGGAGAAGGATCCTACGCAAATACGTTATCAATTGATGGGAAATTTGCAATACAATCTGCTACCAAAGGAGTGGCAAATCAAATTCCTCAAATGTTAGCAGCTTTTGATTTAGTCAGTCAATTAGAAAGAGAGTACCCATATATTTTTAGTAGGCAGGGAATCACGACAACAGCTGAAAAAGCTAGGTGGGTTAGAAATAATGCGAATCAACTGGCTATTGAAGTTTGGGGACGAGGAAACGGTATGCCGAGTGGACAAAACTTACTACGTTTACGATATTGGACGGGTAGTGAGTGGGATGCAAACTCAATGGTTGTTAATAGTACTGATAATATTGCTTATTTAAGGCTGGGTACACCAGCATCAGCAATTCAAGATAATGGAAAAATATATTTTTTATTATGGACAGCTACTAGTACTGTTAGTTATAATCCAGAAATTATCGTTGATGCAATACAATTTAACCACTCGTATAAGATAAATATGACACAATTTTATGTGCCACAAACTCAAGTTGCTACGGCTACACAACCAGGTATTGTTAAAGTTTTGAATACAAATGGTTCAACTGATACATTGAGTGCGTTATCAGCAAACGCGGGGAAAGTACTTGCAGATAAATTAAATAAGATTCCAATTCCATTAATTAATATGAAACCCGTAAGTGACCCACCATCTTCCTATGCTGATGGGATAACCATCTTTGATGGTGGAGCGGCTTCTGTAAGCGGGTATCCACAAGATTATTCTGTAATCGTTACGATAAAGTACAATGTAAACCGCATAGTTCAATACTGCTACCCAAAAGCTTATACTGGAGCTTTTGCTAACTCAAAAATGTATTTCCGAGGCGCTGGAGAAGTCTCAAATACATGGGACCAGTGGTTGTATTTACCACATAGCAATGAAATAGCAGCATTGATGCAAACCGTTGTTAAGTTAACCGGTAATCAGACGATTACTGGAACTAAAAACTTTAGTAGTATACCACAGTATAGTGGTAAAAACATGATATCGGACACAGGTTGGTTAAATTTGGCACTAGGTACTGGTTGGAAAAATTATGGAGATAACACAAACAACAGACCTCGAATAAGAAAGCGTAATGGACTTGTAATGGTGAGTGCTGTAATTCAACCAACAACTTCAATTACTAATACTGGTGCATCTGTCACTGTAATCAAAGGGATTCCGTCTAGTTACTGGCCGGCTCAAGGATTAACCACAGGTGAGCTACAGCAAGGTTCAGGAAATAATCGCTTTTATGCAAGACCTTTAGGAGACGGAACGATTGTAATTGATCGCTACTTTAATGGTTCAGGTGTTCAGTTGGACTATTCAAACACGCATTGGTATCCAATTAAGTTGGCGTGGTTTGCTGGAGACGAATTATATAGCAATTAAAACAAATAGGGGGAACAAACATGAAACAAGTATACAAAGTTATTTCATCAACAGAATACGTAGGACCATTTGAAACGGTGGACGATTTCCCAGTAGAGGTACCTTACACGGATAAACCAATTCCGGAAGACTTCTTGCAGCCATCCTTTGATTTTGGACAAAATGAATGGGTTGATTTAACGCCACAAATTCTAAAAGATGAACTAAACGCTCAAAAAGAAGCGCAAGAAAAATTAGGGAAAACCGCAGTCCAATTGTCGTTGGGACAAATGAAAATGCAAAAACAAATTAATGATTTAACGAAAGCTGGTGAATAATATGTTTGATTTCGAATCAATCAAATATGCGTATTTAGAAGGTTGGGCGACAGAAGACGACTTACAAATGTACGTAGATTTTGAAGCAATCACAAAAAAGCAAATGAATGAGATTTTAGGTGTTGGGATTAAGCCAACTAGCAAAAAAGCAAAATAAATTACTTTGAGAGACTTGTCTTAGACAGGTCTCTTTTTATGTCGGTTAAAGTCGGTGGTGAGATAATGACAATATTTGGATTGTCAGTGGGTGAGGTTGCAACATTATTTGGATTGGGAAGCTCATTATTAGCTTTATTAATGTACTTGTTTAAAAAGCTTGTTATAGCAGACTTAGACCAATCGATTAGGGATTTAAATAGGTCACTTGATTCATTTACTAATCAAATGGCTGAAAGTCAACGTGATAGAGTTGCTATTCATAATGAAATAGACGAATTGAGACTAGAAATTACAAAACTTTCAACGTCACATGAGGAACGTTTTGTGAATATTTTTAAGCGATTAGATCGCTTAGAAGAAAAATTATAAAAGGAGTGAGACCATGATATGAAATTAACTAATAAGCAATATGACTTTATAAAACGGTTTTTAACAATCGGAGTACCAGCCATCACGGCATTTTTAGTAACAATGGGCGGTCTGTATGGGTTCCCAACAGACGTTGCAGTCGGTACAGTAACAGCAGTTGCAACACTGGCCGGTGTAATTTTAAACATCATAAGCAACAATTTCAGCAAGGATAACGATAAACCTCGTATTGATCCGTACGAAGTGGATAACGAGTTTACCTTGTCGAAAGATTTCGAGGAGGAAGATAAAGATGAAGATTGAAAAACAAATCAGAAAAGGCATTCCTTTAGTTGGAGTGCCGCCTTACGGGCAAGTACATGCTCATTCCACAGGAAACCCAAAATCAACAGCGCAAAATGAAGCTGATTACATGGGTCGCAAAAACATCTATGATGGATTTTTTACTCATGTTGTTGGCAACGGTAGAGTAATCCAGACTGCAGAGGTAGGGCGCGGTGCTTGGGATGTGGCTGGAGATTGGAACAAGTGGGCGTACGCTGCAGTTGAATTAATCGAATCGCATAAGACAAAGGCTGAATTTGAACGAGATTATCGTTTGTATATTGAGCTATTGAGAGAACTGGCAAAACAAGCTAAAATTCCTCAGAAGTTGGATGCTGGAAACATGGGAATCAATACGCATGATTACTGTAGAACTCACCAACCAAACAATAAAACAGACCATGTAGACCCTTATCCTTATCTAGCAAAATGGGGTATCAGTCGAGCGCAGTTTAAAATGGATGTTGAAAATGGTGTGTCAAGTGGTAGCAGCAATAACAGTGGAGGAAGCTCATCGAATCCCAATACGCCAGGGAAAAATACCAAACCGTTAACCAACGGGAAAGTGGGCGATACAGTCAAAGTGTTTGATGCCTTGTACAAAGATTCTGATGGCAGAGGACGCTCAACCGCTAAACGTGGTCAAACTGGTGTAATCAAAAAAATCGCTAGTGGCAAAGGGAAAAAATACCTAGTCGAGTCATGGGGATGGGCGCACCCTAACGATCTCCAATTAGCAAAAAGTGGCTCGACCGGTGGAGGATATCCGGCTAAAAAAGTTGGACAAACCGTAACTATCAAGTCCACAGCCACTAATTATCAGACTGGTCAAAAGATGGCTAGCTTTGTCAGAGGTAAGAGCTATAAGATTAAGCAAGTTAAATCGGTTAACCAGTCTGCTAGCAAGCGGGCGTATTTGTTGGCTGATATTAATTCTTGGGTGTTAGAACAAGATGTTAAATAGCAAACTAAAAGCCGGTATCCATTTTTGGGATATCGGCTTTTTTAGCTATTTCAATTAAACAAAAATTTATGAATACATATTTCAATCCACTAGCTCTAAAAAGAGCTAGACTAAAATGTTTTTAGATAAGTTCTGATAGGTAATAATTTCAATCCACAAGTCCTAAACTAGGACTTGACAACTAAATTCTACATCAGTATTTTGTTTAAGTAAATGATTTTTATCATTTTCTCATTTCTTCTTTGTATTTTTCAATCTGGTCTCTTGTCCACAGGTTGCCACTAGCCACTCTTTTGACTGGTTCTGGAAATTTCCCTCTTGATATGTTGGTGGTGATGTGTTGTTTTGATATACCTAATTCAAGAGCAACATCTTGCATGCTCATCAATGACGAAAAATCTCTATCATATATTAGTGTAAAAGGTTCAGGTAAATCACTTTTGTTTGCGATAATATGGAGACGCTGAATCAATTGAACAGCATCATCATCCTTAAAAATAAACTCAAGTTCCACGGCTCCAGCCCCTTGTCCTTTCTGCGAACCAAACATCATTCCCTCAGAATTTTCACTAACTGTGTAAGTTCCTCTATTTTTATAGTTGTATTTTTCTAAAATTTTATATTCATCCCCAAGCCGAAATTTAGGGTTATAGCTAACTTTTACTCTAACGGGAACATTGTTGCCAGGTCTTTTAGGTAACTTACGTATGATTCCACCAATCCCATCAATTATAGCTGATGTTAAGTCTGTACCAGCTATCTCAAGGTCTGCTTGTGATAAAAAATAATAATTTAATTCGTCCACGTTGCTTATTTCTGTCATTGTAATCTCTCCTTATTTTTGACTGTCAGAGACAGTGTATTCTGCAATTTCTTGTTCGTTGTGATTTAAATCAAATTTTCTTAAGGTTGTTTCTAAGTTTTCAAGAAAATTCTTACTAAAAATTCTATCGTCATCTTCTTCAAATGAAAAATAATATGGGTCATTTTTGTCTTCGTAAGCTGGGTTATCATTCTCGCTCGTGATGATTTGATTGAGTGCGTCTACAAGTTCTTTTAATAGATGTTCATTCAATTTCAAATCATAGTAATAACGTAAGTTAACGTTTTGAGTTGACCACATTAAGTTATCAGATTCATTTAATTCTAGGTCTAGTAGAGGTGAATTTACTTTTCCTTGTAATATCCAAGGAAGTCTTTTTTCGATTTCTTCTGTTTTGATTGCCGGGATTACTCCGTCTTCGTGATTTTTTAAATTTTCGTAAGCTATGATTTTTATAATACCTTGTAAATCCTTTGCTATTAGGTTGATAGTTGTCATTTTTGTATACCTCCATTTAGTCTAAGAGAGAGAAGCCGAGGATTATAAATTAGCTAAAACTTCTTCTTTTTCGATTTCTGTTGCTTGACCATTTTTTACGACCAAATATTGCTGATAAGAAATGGGAGCATCTTTGAAGTTATAGACACCGTCTTCTAAGTCGTAAATACCAGGTTCTGTCGGATCAATAAATTTTCTTTTGAATCCCCATTTCGGGTCTGTTCCTTCAATTTTTGATACCCAACTTTTATGGTTTCTGCTTCCACTAGCAATCTCTAAAGTAAATATGATTTTCAAATCTCCTCTCTTGTATGCCATTTTTAATGACTCTGAAAAATATTCTTTTGGAGAACCTCCAAATTTAGTTGCTCCATGTTTGGCAATAATCCAAGCCGTTTTAAAGATTTCTTTTTTAGTCATTTTAGTTCTCTCCTTGTTTCTCTCTCATTTGATTACATACATAGTATAGCATATTCGTTTTACAAAGTAAACTCTTTTGTTTTATAAAGTAAACAGAAAATGAAAAGACCACCGAAGTGGTCTAACAGCATTATTTAATCTTAATTATTCTGTTTCTCAAATATTTCGGGCGTATTGACGCAGCTTCTAAGTCCATTAAATCGTTGCAAAGACCGAGATAGCAAGCTTTAAGATTGCTGTCTGCAGGCTGATAGCTGATTGTCAGATACTCGTTTTCATGCACAATCGTGTTGCCCTTTTTAAATACGTGACCATACATGCAGTAAAAATTGTAATCCATATTAAAATCACCTCCTTTAAGCTAGATACGCGAAAGAGAGGTGATATCTTTTTTAATTTACTTTTATTTTCGGGTAGATACTATTTTCAAATTCATACATGACTTTTGTTTTGCCAATGACACAATATTTTCTGATTACAAACTGTTTTCTTCTATTATATGTGCCGACGATTGAAACTCGCATTCCATCCTCAACATCAGCCAAAAAAGATAGGGAGTGGAGACTAATTAGACAGTTGATGTTTCCGTCATCGGTCATTAATGTAAAACGGACAAGTGGCTGTGCAGTAAACTTTAATACTCGTATCTTATCAACAGTTCCTATTAAGTTAATCATCCAATCACTCCTAAAATTATTTCAAGTCAGTTTCTATAATGTAACGAACTTTATTCTTTCCATTTTTTGTAACTATTTCTTTTTCTATGTTTATTGGATTATTTTTTTCTACTTTTGCAAAAATCGAAAAAATGCCTAGCTCAATTTGAGTTTTAACTTTATCATCAGAATTTTTATAATAATCAGCAACTTCATCTCCTGAATGTTTTCTAAGAAATTCTTCCATCATACTACTCACCTCATAGTTATTATACGAACGTTAGTTCCCTTTTGTCAAGAGAACAGAAAGCAAAGCTATTTGGCTTGAAAAAACGGATTAAATGAATACCATTTGAATACCAAATATTAACTACTGAATGATTTTCATTTGTGTTTAAAAGTCAAAAAATACTGATTTGAAGGCTTTTTCATGTTGATTAATTTTGATTTTTTTGATTAATTTTGATGAATTCGGGCAGTTTGCTGATAGAGGGGAATCCTATCGTCCAGTTATTTTTTATACAACGGAAGAACAAAGAGAGAGTGCTGAAGCATCAAAAAAACAGCTTCAAAATAGTGGTCGATTCACCCAACCAATTGTTACAAAAATCGAAAAAGCACAGCCCTTTTATCCAGCTGAGGATTATCATCAAGAATATTATAAGAAAAATAAACAACACTATGAACGCTACCGCGAAGGTTCAGGAAGAGCGGCTTTTCTCCGTAAGAGTTGGCAAGAATGATAAACTCTCAATCTTTACTCATTAAACTAGATGGCCAAAATTAAGAGTAATCTAGTTTAATGATTCAGAGTCTTTATTTCAAATAAGCCAAAGTGTGAAGCAAAGTCCTAGACTTAAAAAGGGAACAAAGGGTAATTCTGTCATTTTTTTATTGATGAATACGTGAATGAAAAAATAGCCGAGTAATCCAAAAAGGCTTGAGAAAAACAACCAATAGATAAAGGATATAGAGGGTAAGAAAACGCCCCAGGAAATCAGTAGTAAATAATCTCCGTGGCCAAATTTTTCAAAGAGGAAGGGGAGGCCAAAGTAAAGAACAAGCAATGTTGCAAGTAAAAGATAATTAAAGGGTCGCCCCAAATAAAGCCAATATCCCCACAAGATGAGACTGAGGGAGTAAAAAATCTTAGGTTCGACTAAATAATAAAAAATATCTGTCAGTGAGAGTAAAAAAGCCATTGTTAGCCATATGAATAAGAAGTACGTTGTGTTGTTCCATGATTGGAAATAAAACCAAACAAATAAAAGACCATAGATCACTTCTGAAAAGAGACAGATAAGTGGAATCGGTTGATGGCAGTGTTGGCAGTGGAACTTTTTAAGAAAAATAGAGAGGATTGGGATAAGCTCCCAATAGTTTAAGGGGTGTTTACAGGCGACACATTCTGAACGAGCGAGTAAAAAAGGTTTCTTTATAGGGAGGCGCTCTGCAACCACACAGAAAAAGGAACCAAAACAACAGCCAGTAATAAAAAAGATAATCATAGAATGAATGCTCCTTTCAAAGGTCTTCAAAAGAAACTACGCTAACTGAAGATAATTTTTTTTAAAATAGCCAATGTTATACGCTGTATAGTCAAAAAATCTGAAATCGAAAGTTAAATTAGAATAATTCTAATCTAAAAGAGAAAATAGTGTACTTTTTTTTGATTTCATACTATGATTTTAAGTGTAAGGAAATTAATCATATATAGGAGGAGACATTTATGAAATTTGAACAAACAAAAGAAGTATTGAATCAATTAGTTGCTGACTTGAGCCAATTCTCAGTAGTTATTCACCAAACACATTGGTATATGAGAGGACCAGAATTTTTAACTCTACATCCACTAATGGACGAATATATGGATGAAATCAATGAGCAACTAGATGTTGTTTCAGAACGTCTAATCACATTAGATGGCTCGCCATATTCTACATTACAAGAGTTTGCTGACCACACTGGAATTGAAGACGAAGTGGGGAACTGGGAACGCACAATTCCTGAACGTATGGAAAAATTAGTTGAAGGGTACCGTTATTTAGCTGATTTGTACCAAAAAGGAATTGAAGCTTCTGGTGAAGAAGGCGACGATTCAACACAAGATATCTTTATTTCAAACAAAACAGATATCGAAAAGAAAATCTGGATGCTTCAAGCCAAATTAGGCAAAGCGCCTGGGATTGATGCAGATTCACGTGCGAAAAGCCGTAACTAGTTATAGCTGACAAAAAAGTCGCCTCCAAAAGTCTACAATAGACTCTTTGGGGCGACTTTTTATTTTGGCACTTTGTCAAATGGTGTTGTTTTAAAAATAAGTCACAGAATTGAGAACACTTTTGGTGTTCTCTTTTTGTTTTTTAAATGAGTTCACAGAGACCTTGTTGGACTAGAATCCGCAGGCGTAGATGGCGAAATGTTCGGAATCCAAAGGCAATACGTTTGATTACTTTGATTAGGTTGTTTTTTCCTTCTAGTTTCCCGTTAGAATAGCTGTACATCAAGGCATTACAAATGGCTTTTCGATGCTTTCGCAGGTATAGAATGGCTTTCTTGAATCCTTTATTCAATTGCGCAGGAAGTTGGTCGATACAAGTAAAGAAGCCCTCATAATCCTTAGTTTCAAAGGTTTCTAAGAGTTCTTGATAAATTTCATAGCTTTCTCTGAGGTCAGAATCCACGGTTAGGAGATGGTCCAAAACCTCTGATTCTGTTACATATCTCTTTTGAAAGAGGGGAAACTGCTTGAGCGCACTGTAGTTGATATTTTTATGTTTCTTTAAAAGAGTCCGCCAATATTTTTTTAACTTGCGATAGTCCTTTTGGGCAAGGGCATCACTTTTTTTTAGTTGATTCATTGTTTGAATTCGTTGTTTATTAAAAGCTCTACTCAGTTGTTGAATCACATGAAATCGATCAATCGAAATTTTGGCGTAAGGAAATACATCTTTTACAAAGCTACTATAAGAAGCATTCATGTCCATGACAATATGGGTGACTTTCTTTCGTGCCTTTAGCGTAAAACGCTGAAAATACGCACGTAGCTTGAAGTTTCTTCGGTCGCTTAAAATGTCAAAAATTTGTCCTGTATCTGCGTCACTGACAATAAAACACATGGCTCCTTCACAATCTTTCGTTCCTTTAAACTCGTCAATCAATAAATGAGCTGGCAAGTAATGAGGGTTAAAACGGGGTTCTCTATGAAAAGAGTCTAGAACTCGTTCAACCGTTTTAAAAGAGACAAAATAGCGTTCGCCAATATCTTTCATTGAAATTTTCCGCTTCAAATCAATGGCAATAGCGAATTTCAATGGGTTCGAAATGTAACAATTTTCCTGAACATAGGTCGTCTGGGCAGAAAAAGTGGCGGTACATTGTTTACAACGGAAGCGCTGCTTAAATAACCGTAAGTAGGTAGGAACCTCTTGATACGGAATGAGCTGAATAAGACTCTCATAATACGCATGACGAATAATACAGTGTCCTTCATTGACAGAGCCGCAAGCAGGGCAACAAGAAGGTGTATAAGTAAGTACACCGGTAAAGACGTTGGATAGCTTGCCGGAGATCGTTTCTTTAGATAAGGGGTCCTCTACAAAGTAAAGGTTTGGATCTTTTATATTTAATAATTTTTTTATCAATTCACTTGTCTTTTCCTGTTTTTTTCTGTTAATCTTAGTTATAGGCATTTGGTTTCTCCTTCTATATTTTGTTTAGGCGACTTAATTATAGAGGAACCAAATGCTTTTTGTTATAAAAAAATTTGGAGTTCCTACTCATTTTTTGAGTAACAACACCAAATATTATAGAGCCTTTATTTTTGAGATATAAAAATGCTAATGACTTCAAATGGTTCAAGGCATGATAGAGATTAAAGCAAAAAAATATATACTCTGTGTATCAAAGCTAATGTGTTAGTAAGAAGGATGGATACGTCAATGAATGTTACGCCCCACTGTATCGAACTGAAAAATTTTTGTAACTAATGACGATAAAGGTTCATCTAAAATTAAATTGATTGTTTTGTAAAATCGAGTTATACTTAGTTTGACAATGTGGAAAGAGGAGTGGGAGCTATGGAAACGATTGCTAGAAAAATGGGGAATTCTGTAGGGGCAATTTTCCCTAAAGATATATCGCCTGAAGTAGGAGAGACCTTTACCATTTTGAAGGTTGGAGATACGTATGTATTAAAACCAAAAAAAGAAGATATTTTTAAAAATGAAGAGAACTGGAAAGGGTTCAGAAGTTCAATTTCTTCTGAGGATGTTGAATGGGATTCAATGATGCGAGAAGGAAAGGAAAATTAGTATGTATTTTCCAAAACAAAAAGATATTATCTGGATGGATTTTGATCCATCAAGGGGAAAAGAAATTCGAAAAAGAAGACCTGCATTAGTTGTTAGTAAGACTGAATTTAATGAGCATACAGGTTTTTGTCTAGTTTGTCCAATTACTTCTACCAAGAGAGAATTTGCAACATACATTGAGATAAAAGATCCCCAAGAGATTAGGGGAGAGGTAGTCACACATCAGTTACGATCTATTGATTACATGACTAGAAATGTAGAAAAAATTGAGCAATGTGATTTATTGACTTGGATTGATATTGTTGAAGTTTTAAATATGTTTATTTAAATGCAGTATGTAAAGACGCTAGTCTATCGTTAATCACAAAAATTAAGCTACTCTTTTCTAAAGTAGCAACATACGATAAGACAACAGGTTACGTGAATATAAACGAAAAGCCGCCTCCAAAAGTCTACAATAGACTCTTTGGGGCGACTTTTTATGGCTCTATAATATTTGGTGTTGTTACTCAAAAAATGAGTAGGAACTCCAAATTTTTTTATAACAAAAAGCATTTGGTTCCTCTATAATTAAGTCGCCTAAACAAAATATAGAAGGAGAAACCAAATGCCTATAACTAAGATTAACAGAAAAAAACAGGAAAAGACAAGTGAATTGATAAAAAAATTATTAAATATAAAAGATCCAAACCTTTACTTTGTAGAGGACCCCTTATCTAAAGAAACGATCTCCGGCAAGCTATCCAACGTCTTTACCGGTGTACTTACTTATACACCTTCTTGTTGCCCTGCTTGCGGCTCTGTCAATGAAGGACACTGTATTATTCGTCATGCGTATTATGAGAGTCTTATTCAGCTCATTCCGTATCAAGAGGTTCCTACCTACTTACGGTTATTTAAGCAGCGCTTCCGTTGTAAACAATGTACCGCCACTTTTTCTGCCCAGACGACCTATGTTCAGGAAAATTGTTACATTTCGAACCCATTGAAATTCGCTATTGCCATTGATTTGAAGCGGAAAATTTCAATGAAAGATATTGGCGAACGCTATTTTGTCTCTTTTAAAACGGTTGAACGAGTTCTAGACTCTTTTCATAGAGAACCCCGTTTTAACCCTCATTACTTGCCAGCTCATTTATTGATTGACGAGTTTAAAGGAACGAAAGATTGTGAAGGAGCCATGTGTTTTATTGTCAGTGACGCAGATACAGGACAAATTTTTGACATTTTAAGCGACCGAAGAAACTTCAAGCTACGTGCGTATTTTCAGCGTTTTACGCTAAAGGCACGAAAGAAAGTCACCCATATTGTCATGGACATGAATGCTTCTTATAGTAGCTTTGTAAAAGATGTATTTCCTTACGCCAAAATTTCGATTGATCGATTTCATGTGATTCAACAACTGAGTAGAGCTTTTAATAAACAACGAATTCAAACAATGAATCAACTAAAAAAAAGTGATGCCCTTGCCCAAAAGGACTATCGCAAGTTAAAAAAATATTGGCGGACTCTTTTAAAGAAACATAAAAATATCAACTACAGTGCGCTCAAGCAGTTTCCCCTCTTTCAAAAGAGATATGTAACAGAATCAGAGGTTTTGGACCATCTCCTAACCGTGGATTCTGACCTCAGAGAAAGCTATGAAATTTATCAAGAACTCTTAGAAACCTTTGAAACTAAGGATTATGAGGGCTTCTTTACTTGTATCGACCAACTTCCTGCGCAATTGAATAAAGGATTCAAGAAAGCCATTCTCTACCTGCGAAAGCATCGAAAAGCCATTTGTAATGCCTTGATGTACAGCTATTCTAACGGGAAACTAGAAGGAAAAAACAACCTAATCAAAGTAATCAAACGTATTGCCTTTGGATTCCGAACATTTCGCCATCTACGCCTGCGGATTCTAGTCCAACAAGGTCTCTGTGAACTCATTTAAAAAACAAAAAGAGAACACCAAAAGTGTTCTCAATTCTGTGACTTATTTTTAAAACAACACCATTTGACAAAGTGCCCTTTTTATTTGATTAAAACGATTGTTTAGCGCGGGCGATGGCATTTTTTACTTGGTCAAATCCTGTACCACCGAAGGAATGCCGTCTTTGAATGGCTGTTTTTGAAGCGAGAGTGGTGTAGATGTCTTCCTCTATTAACGGGCTGATGGCTTGATAGTCGGCGAAAGGTACTTCTTGCAGATAAATACCTTTTTGAGTGCAACTGAGTACCAATTTTCCAACAATTTCATGTGCCTGTCTGAAAGGAATACCTTTTGTAGCTAAATAATCGGCTAGCTCAGTGGCATTTGAAAAATCCTTTTCGGTCGACTCTTCCATTCGTTGCGTATTTAACTTCATTGTCTCAATCATTCCTGCCATGATGTCTAGGCTTGTCAGAATCGTATGAGCGGTGTCAAACATGCCCTCCTTGTCCTCTTGAAGGTCTTTATTGTAGGCAAGCGGTAAACCTTTCATGACCGTCAGAAGGCCAAATAAATTCCCGTACACGCGTCCTGTTTTTCCACGAATTAATTCAGCCATATCAGGATTTTTCTTTTGTGGCATAATCGAGCTACCTGTAGAAAAAGTATCGGTCAATTCGATAAACTGAAACTCATGGCTGCACCATAAAATAAGCTCCTCGCAAAAACGAGAAAGATGCATCATTAAGATGGAAGAGTGACTTAAAAATTCTAAAATGAAATCCCGATCACTCACTCCGTCCAAACTATTTTCATAGACAGACGCAAAATCGAGCTCGTCTGCTACGAATTGACGATCAATTGGAAAGGTTGTTCCTGCCAGAGCTGCACTTCCTAGAGGCGAGATGTCGACTCGTTTGAGACTTTCCATAAACCGTTCCTGATCCCTTGTCAGCATGCCGTAATAAGCCATCATATGGTGACCAAATGAAATTGGCTGAGCATGTTGTAAGTGAGTGTAGCCTGGCATAATGGTTTCAATATTTTCTTCTGCTTTATGGACCAACACTTGGCGGAATAAGGTAATCTTTTCAACAACCTCTTGAATGATTTCTTTTAAATAAAGATGCATATCTGTGGCCACTTGATCGTTTCGGCTACGTGCAGTATGCAGTTTCCCAGCCACAGGACCAATTTCTTCATGCAAGTATTTCTCGATATTCAAATGAACGTCCTCATTTTCAATAGCAAAAGTTAGTTTGCCCTCTGCCAGTTTTTTCTCCACGGCCTTCAAACCAGCAATGATTTGTTCTCCTTCATCTTCTGTGATAATGCCTGTTCTTGCTAACATTTTAACGTGCGCTAGACTGCCCGTAATATCTTGCTTTGCTAGTTTTTGGTCAAAAGGAATTGATGCTCCGAAAGCATCAATCCATGCTTCGTTTTTCCCATCAAAACGACCACCCCAAAGTTTTGCCATCGTTTCTTCACCTCATATTTTATTATTTAAAAAAGAAAGAGACGGACGTTTGGTACACAGTCCAGTCTCTAAGTCTGAGTATTTCCATACGAATTTATAGACTCCTACCAAATCTATAAGGGGGAGAGCAGACTGCAGGTAACAGTTAATTTTTTCCCGAAAAATCTGTACTCGCCTTTTTTCAAAGTGCAGCTGCTATATTATTGAAGATTGCTGGACTCTTTATTTTCTCTCGCAAGAGGAAAAGAGACTCACCAATGAGCAATTAGAATTCGTTTCTAACGCTAGGTTTGACTACCAATTAGTCAGTTGCTTGATCATTTGCCACTTTTGTTTGGACTTCTGCATGAACTTTTGATGGAAGCCCCCAAAGTTTGATGAAACCAACTGCTGCGTCTTGATCAAAGGTATCCGCAGAAGTATAGGTCGCTAACTGTTCATTGTACAAACTATTCTCTGATTTACGTCCTTCGACAATGGCGTTTCCTTTAAATAATTTCACACGAATGACCCCGTTAACGTAGACCTGTGTTGATTTTAAGAAGGAAATTAGCGCATCGGTTAAAGGATTGAACCAAAGTCCATCATAAATGATTTGGCTTAACTGATTTTCGATAGTTGGTTTAAAATGAGCTAACTCACGCACAAAGGTTAAATCTTCGAGTTCTTTATGAGCGTTCATCAAAACGACTGCACCTGGGCACTCATAGACTTCTCGAGATTTGATACCTACTAAACGATTTTCCACGTGGTCAATTCGACCAATCCCATGTTTACCGGCCGTTACATTTAAAGAAAGAATTAATTCGGATAAAAGCATTTTTTCGCCGTTTAATGCAACAGGGACGCCGTTTTCAAAAGTAATCTCAACGATGTCCGGTGTATCAGGTGTCTCCTCTAGCTCGGCAGTTAGGGCATAGGCTCCTTTAGGCGGTGTCGCCCAAGGATCTTCTAAAATCCCACATTCGCAGGCACGTCCCCAAAGGTTTTGGTCAATTGAATAAGGATTGTCTAAGTCAGCTGGAATAGGCACACCTTTTTCTTGAGCATAGTTAATTTCTTCTTCTCGCGACCATTTCCATTCACGAACAGGCGCGATGACCTTTAACTCAGGTGCTAAAGCGCTAATCGCTACTTCAAAACGAACCTGATCATTGCCTTTTCCCGTACAGCCGTGAGCAATGGTTGTTGCGCCCATTTCATGCGCTAATTCCACTAATTTTTTCGCAATTAATGGACGAGATAGAGCGGAAACTAACGGGTAAGACTGCTCGTAAAACGTATGTCCTTGTAAGGCAATTAAGGCAAATTCTTGAGCAAATTCTTCCTTAGCATCAATTGCATAAGAAGCTGAGGCGCCAACCTGTAGGGCTTTTTCTTTAATAAACGTCATATCCTTTTTCTCACCAACGTCTAAACAGCAAGCAATCACATCATATCCTTCATCAACTAACCACTTGACGGCAACGGAGGTATCGAGTCCTCCAGAGTAAGCCAAAATAACTTTTTCCTTCATTTAATTCTCCCCTTAAAAAATTATTTATTTATTTTCAAAAAAAATTTATGGACTAATCATAGCACCATTAAAAAGAAAAGACAACAGTTTTTATTAATAAATATGCAATATTTTTCTATTTAAGAATATTGTATACAGTAAAAAAGGGATATTACCGTATTTTATACATAATTTTTGAATAAAAATAATTTAGTGTTGAGTGGTATCTGTTGAAAAAAGAGTTTCTAAAATGGAAATATTTTCCGAAAGGCAGTGAAAACGCATTGACAGAAGGCTTTTTAGAAGGTAATATGTTAAATGGTATTGTTTGCCCCACAAAGAGCCCCGGAAACTCGAAGTGTATGTCAAACATCAGAAACTTAAATTGGAGGAAAATATTGTGCGTACAACATATATGGCCAAAGCAGGCGAAGTAGAACGTAAATGGTACGTAGTAGACGCAACTGATGTTCCAATGGGACGTCTTTCAGCAGTTGTTGCATCTATCTTACGTGGTAAAAATAAACCAACATTCACACCTCATGTGGATACTGGAGATTTCGTAATCGTAATCAATGCAGACAAAGTAAAATTAACAGGGAACAAAGCAAGTGACAAGATTTACTATCGTCACAGTAACTACCCAGGTGGATTGAAATCAGTATCTGCTGGAGAATTACGTGCAAACAATTCTCGTCGTTTAATCGAAACTTCTGTAAAAGGAATGCTACCTAAAAACACTTTAGGTCGCAAACAATTGACAAAATTAAACGTGTATGGTGGAGCAGAACATCCACATACTGCACAACAACCAGAAGTCTTAGACATCACAAACTTAATCTAATAGGAGGGAATTTCATTGGCACAAGTTCAATATATCGGCACAGGCCGTCGTAAAAATGCAGTTGCCCGCGTACGTTTAGTACCAGGAACTGGTAAAATTACTGTAAATAAAAAAGATGTTGAAGAATACATCCCACACGCAGACTTGCGTGAAGTTATCAACCAACCTTTCGGAGTTACTGAAACAAAAGGCGCATATGACGTATTTGTTAACGTAAACGGTGGAGGCTACGCTGGACAATCAGGAGCTATCCGTCATGGTATCGCTCGTGCATTGTTAGAAGTAGATCCAGACTTCCGTCTAGCTTTAAAACGCGCTGGACTATTAACACGTGACGCACGTATGGTTGAACGTAAAAAACCAGGTCTTAAGAAAGCTCGTAAAGCTTCACAATTTTCAAAACGTTAATATATCTTTGTATATCAACATTTCAAGGCGTTTCGCAATTCAGTTTGTGAAGCGTCTTTTTTTGAATTTGACACCATTGTTGACACCATTCAGGACAGCACCATTTTGAGCTAGTTTGCGATAAGCAATTTCACCAACGGGCATTTTAATGACATTTGGTGTGTTCACATAAACTTTTGTGATTGTTATATCGCTATGAGTAAGGGCTTCTGAAATCTGTTCTAAAGAAGTACCAGATTGTCTAGCTAAGGTTGCCCCAGTATGCCGTAACTTGTGTGGAGTCGCATGGGTAAGGTGTTTATGTCGTCGCTCAATGGATTTCATACGGTAGTTCAAATAATCTGTATGAAGTCTTTGATTGATATTTCCTTTATCATCAAAGAAGGTAAAGAGTAGCTGTTCTTCGGTTTGTTCGATTTCAAATTGAGATAGTTCTTCTTTTTGTTGGACTTTCCACTGTTGAAGTAATTGCTTTAGTTCATTTGGAATATGGAAAATTGTCGTTTTATTCCCTTTGGTGCTTTTTTCATTGCCAAATTTATCCAAGGCTTTACCAATCGTAATCTGGGAAGTAGTGAAATTCACGTCCTTCCATTTGATGGCATAAGTTTCTGATTTGCGATCAGATAAAAAGAAAGTAGTCAGAAATAATACATAGTCTTGTAAAGTCAATTTCCCACTTTCATAATCGCTTTGAACGGCAGTTAGCCATTCTTGAAGTTGTTCAAAGGAAAGGTATAAATCTTCTTCTTTCTTAGCTTCTTGCAATTGGTTTTTCTTAGTAGCATTGATTCGTTTAAGCGATTTTTCTAGTTTATTCCGTTCGATGTATTCAAGTTCTTCCGCCCAATCGAAAATAGAATTAACGTAGCTACGTAGTATTTTGAAGTTTGCGTATTCGGCAGCCTTTTGTGTCATGATTTTTAGAACGAAAGCTTTATTTTGATTCAAATAGTTCAATGTGTATTTCCCAAGCATTGGTAAGATGTGAAGTCGAAAAATATCTTTTGTATTCGCGATTGTCACAGGAGTAGGAGACTTCGTGTTTCGAGAAGTTAAACCAGCTGTATAAGCATCAATCCAGATATCTTCATAGAAAGCTTTGAACAGTGCTTCACCACCTAGTTCAAAAGCATTCTTTTCTTTGTTTTCCCGTAGCTCTTTAATCTTGGCATAAAAATCAATTTCTGCTGCTTTTGCATCCTTTCTAGTTTTGAAAGTTTTGGAATAAAGTTTGTTTATGCCTATCATCTCTTGGATATCTTGTGGATAGTAAAGCCGTAAACGGTAAGTCTCATTTTCTGTTTTACTAATTGCCATAGTATTTCCCTCCGAATTTGCGAGCCGAAATCAAATACTATATATGGAGTATAACGATGTCGGAATTATTTTGCTAGGCTTGCAAGCCATTGATCAATGGCGATACGGTCAAATCTATTTGATCCGTGGATTTGAATAAGGGGTAAGCCCTCTTTAATCCAGCCATCTAACGTATTATTGGAAACTTGTAGATAGTTACAAGTTTGTTTTTTATTCATATAGCGGTGTTGCAGGTTTTCCTGGGTCTTAATTTTTTCGATTTCAGTTGTGATTAAATCAGATAGTTGAGTAGAAATAATGCCCATCTGATCATCACTGAGTAAAATTTTCATTTCGGTCATATTCTCACTTCCTTTGAATTTTGCGTAGGGAATAATGAATTATTTTTTTATCTTGGTATAGTGAACAGTACTTTCTTGAAAATCCATCACTTGTTCAGGAGTTCCATCTTCATTTATCGCACTGTAAAATATCGGACGTCTTACGAGATACTCATTGGTATAAAGTACCTCTTGATTTGTGGTATCAAAAGGTTGGTCCACGAGTTGTTTCGTGACGCTGGGCACTTTGAGGTTGCGCGACTTGAAGAACGCTTTTTTCTTATGCTCTTTGATATCCAAGTCCTTATCAAAATATTTACTGATATAGCGTCCACGATTTTCGATACTATCCACATCAATCTTGTTGATTTTGACAAATCCATGTCCCCAGATGGTAGTAAGGCGATTGGTGGAGATAAAAGGAAAGTCAAACAGGATGATGTGGTAATGGATCGCACCTCGTTCTTGTTTTTCCCACGTGGCAAGGTATTTTAGTTTTGCTTTCTTTGTATGATAGAGTTCGTAGTTTAGTCGTTTGATAAATTTTTTGAATTCATTATTCGCATAGGCAATGTCTTGAATGCTTTCTCTGAAAGTGAGGGTTAAAAATTTTGTCCGATTGTCAAAGTTCATATCCACGAGTCGGGCAATTTCAAAGCGCATATTTTGATAGTATTTTTGTTTTCGTTTTAAGCTGTCGTATTGTCCTTGAGCAGATAATTCATCATAGTTTTTTCTTTTTTCGGTAGTTGGATTCTCTTCTTCATAAAGCCAAGCTAATTCTTTTTTTCGTTTTGGATTGGTTTCAATATTTCCTGTTTTTTGTTTAGGAGTAATGATTGCTTCATAATCATAAATTTCAAGGTACGTGGGAGTTTCAATGATTTTTTGATTATAAGCTTTCAAAAATCCTCACTCCTTGATGTGTATTCAGTTGTCAAAGAACCATCATTTTTCGCCTGATGTTGTTCTATAAATCAAGTTAAGGGGAAGTCCTGCAAAGCAGTCCTTCCAGCCTATGTGTTTATTGGGCGGTCTTAACGGACAGAAGCGGCTCTATGGCGCTGCCCCGCCGTTTCGTCCTAACCACCCAACAAACCCATAGGAAAATTAGTCTTGCGCAGTGGGACCTTGTTTTTTCGGAATCAAAGTTGCCGCATCTGCCGTGGCTGATAAACCATAGCTGACAAATTGACCGTTAGAGCGACCCCAAGGTGCAATCACTAAATTGGCAAATGTAACCATGGCTAAACCTTGTTGGGTAAGTTCTTCCGGAGTAATCACAGGATATTCAGATTTGACTTTGACACTGATTTTCTCGTAGCGGAGTTTTGGTAGGATACATTCGTAACTCCAACCTAGAATTTCTCCGTCTTTTTGCCAGCGAGTAACATTGACAACTTGATATTCTTTTTCGAGTTTTTCTTTTGGTAAAGTGAGATCATTGATTTTAATTGGCATAATAGCCCTCCTTTTTTTGATATACGATAATTTATACGATTGGGTTAAAAAAATATAGATGGCCATCTATGATTTGTATTTTATACGTTTATTTATACGAAGTCAAGAGATTTAGTAAAAAAATATATACGAAATTTTATACGAATGGTATAATAGGGAAAAATGACAAGGAGGAAGTAATCTATGTTTGGCTTATTACAACCTGATAAAGTGAAGGTAGGACAACGAATCAAAGAAATCAAAGAGAGTATGAATCTGTCCTTTACAGAGTTAGGAAATCGCTTGGGGATAAAGAAACCAACAATCAGTTCCTATGTTCAAGGCTATGCGTTAGCCCCTGAAAGTGTTATTAACCAATTATCGAGTATTAGTGGGAAACCAGTAGGCTGGTTTTACTTTGGTGATATTGAAGAATTTATTGCGGACTACTTGCAGTTAAAAGGGCAGAACAGGATTGTGCAAGAACATCCAGAAGTTGTGAAAGCAATCAAAGAAGAGTTTTACACTGGGGAGTTTAAAAATCCGGCATGGGAAAATGAAGTTGGTTATCCATGTGAGGGGTTCATGGATGATTATTTTTATGAACTGCAGCAAGACGTCATTAAAGAAGAAATTCAAAAAATGGTATGTGATCAGATAAAAAATTTACCGATTGCCGATGAATTATCTAAACAGAAGAAAGATGAGGCAGTCACCGTTATTACGATCGGTATCATCGAATACATGGATGTAGCTGGCGAATTTAATTATGAAAATAAAGATGATATGATTAAACTGGTTAAGCAGGAAGTCGATAAGTACGATTTTTTTGCAGACAGTAATTTTGAAGATCGGTATTTAGTAGGAAAACTAATAAATATCTTGGCAGATCAACAAAAAACTGTCGAACTTATCAATAGATTGTCCGAAGAACTGACGAAGAAATCTTTTTCCGGAAGATTTGGTGGGGAAGAATTGATAGAAGCATTTGAAACGTTACGTCCGGCACTAATCCGAATTTATAGTAAAGTTACTACGGATGAAATGGAGAATTGGTTTAGAGAGGATATTCGTTAACATATAGATGCCTTTTCTAATAAAAAGAACTATATTTAAAAAATTCGACAATGGAAGTAAACCTGAAATATGCATAAACAGGATACTGAGTGAGAGTCCATTTCAGCCTTATTTTTAATATAAATAAAAAGTTTTTTTTGCTAATCGCTAAAAAAGATTGGATTGAGACTTTTCGAGAGAGATGTTTACTTTGCTAAGGCTTCATTCAAAAAAGTCTAAGAAAATTTTTATGGTTTTATGATTGTTTAAGAAGTAAATCAAAAATGGGGGGAAAAACGTGGAGGATAGATATAGTAATTTTTTAGATGAGATTAATGGAAAAAATATTAGTTTTTTGATTGGATCTGGTGCATCGGCTGGGATAGTCCCAACGTTGTGGATTGACTCATTCTCAAAGTCTTTCGAAGAATTGTTGACTTCAACAGAATATGATGATAATCAAAAAATAGTGCTTTATTATATATGGTTCAATCTTTGGATTAAAAAAACGCAAATCTTGGAAATACAAAGTGAACCTAAAGAAGTTTTTGAAAATTATGAAAATTTTATTTCTAATTTAATTACTATATCTAATCATGAAGGGTTTGACAAACCAAAAAGAATAAATATTTTTACTACGAATTATGATTCTTTATTTGAGGTTTCATTTGATAAGTTGGCTTCAAAAAATAGACTTACATTTTTCAACGATGGTAGTAGAGGATTTATAAAAAAATATGTCTCTTCAGAAAATTTTTATATCACTGCTTCACACTCAGGTATTAGTGATGGCTTCCAAAGGAGTATTCCAACTATTAACTTAATCAAATTACATGGATCGGTAACCTGGAAAAAAAATAATGAAAAGATTGAAATGAGCTTGGAAAATAAAATTTTTGAAGAGCTTGTTGAACGGACTGAAACAATCAATGAATTGATTTTGGGAAAGAAGGAAGAAGATTATCCAATTTGGGAATCTTCTGTTTTAAATGAAGCCATTGATTTTTTTGATAATAAAAATATCGAACAATCCATTTTTGATATTAATCTTACAGAAGAGACATTAAGAAATTATATTAATCAAATTTACTCTATTGTTGAAGAAGAACTAAATGACTTTAAGAAGTGTTACGACTCGTTACCCATAGTAAGCCCAACGAAGAAGAAATTTTCCGAAACTGTATTTGAACAACATTACTATCAGATGTTGAGGATGTTAAGCTTTGAGTTGGAAAAAAAAGATAGTATTTTAATTGTCTTTGGTTTCTCTTTTGCAGATGAACATATATTGGAAATAGTTAGAAGATCTATGGTAAACCCTTTTTTAAAAATATATGTTATTGCATACAATAAACAATCAAAAAAATTGATAGAAGAAGCTTTGGGAAAGGGAACCCAAGTTGAATTTATACCAAAGTTTAATGAGGAGGCAGATGGTGGTTGTGTAAATGGGGACTTTAGTTTTTTAAATAATTTGTTAGGTGGTAGAAATGGATGAATGAGTCAAACGATAATTCTTCCCTAAACTTTGTGGTTGGTGCAGTTCGTGAGATTAGAGGTACTTCCGTACTGATAAGACTCTTCGAAAATACAAGTCAATTAGTGCATTTCTTTCATGGAGAAAAATATTCAGGCATAATCATAGGATCATATCTGGGAATTATTCGTGGGCAATACACAATTGTTGGTAAAGTGGAAAAGGAATACGCTTATGATCAAATGAAAGATTCTACTGTACAAGAGTTTCGAAAAGACCGGTTTGTTAGAGAAATTGAAGTGAAAATAATTGGTAGTTTTAAGAGAAATGAATATAAATCAGGTATGGTCGCTTTTCCACAGATATTTAATGACGTCATTTTATTGTCAGATAGTCAAAAAGGAAAAATTATTGGCGGATATGAAAGCTGTACTGATTCGAAGGACTTGATGATTCCGCGAATAAGTATAGGAAAAGTATGGCCTGATGGAATTAGATTTAATTTGAAATGGTATCGACTTTTTAACAGTCATTTAGCTATTTTTGGAAATACAGGAAGCGGGAAATCGAACACTTTAGCAAAACTATATCACGAACTATTCAAATTAGATTTTGAAGATCAATTATTGGATTTTGGAGAATCAAAATTTGTACTATTGGATTTTAATGGCGAATATATAGGTGAAAAAACAATAACCGATAGTAAAAAAGTATATAATTTGACTACTAATAGAAACAAAAATAATGGAGATAAAGAAACTGATTATTTAAATATTCCTGAAGAAAGATTTTGGGATAAGGATATGTTATCTGTTCTTTTTGGAGCAACTGAACAAACTCAGCAGCCTTTTTTAAGTAGGGTTTTAAACTATTATTTTGAAGAGGAAGGAAGCTTTCAAGATAGCTTACCTCGATATATTGCTGAAGCTTTTTCTAATGTTTATATTGTCTCGAATAATAATAGCTTGGATCTCTTTAAGCAAACTCTGAAATTGTTAGAATTGAGAAATGAAGATGTCTCGGAATGGATTAACAATACATTATATAACAATACAAATGAGAGTTTTTATTCAAAACAATATTTAGACGGTTGGAAACTCTCTGGAAAGTGTTTTTATTGGAATCCAGATGAAGATTTGTTGCGTGAAGAAAAACAAAAAGTTTTATCAAAGCTAAATAAACGAACTTTTAATATCAATAATCCAATGAAAAATTTACAAATTGCTTCATATTTAAAAATGATATTTGAGTTAAGACAGCATACAGTTCAGTTTGATCATATAGCACCTTTACTTCATAGAATTGAATCTCGTGTAAATGATTTTTCCAAGGTATTTAAAATAGTAGGTGGAGACAAAGAAATATTTAGCGATACCATCAACGTTGTATCATTCAAAGATGTTAACCAGGACATGAAGATGTTAATACCAATGGTTATAGCTAAAATGACTTATGAAATGAATCGTGAACAAAATAACAATCGAGATAGAATTTTTAACTTGATTATTGATGAAGCACATAACATTCTTTCAGAAACATCTAGCAGAGAATCGGAGAAGTGGAAAGATTATAGGTTAGAAGTATTTGAAGAAATAATCAAAGAAGGTAGAAAATTTGGATATTACTTAACTGTTTCTAGTCAGCGACCGGCTGATATTTCTGCAACGATTGTCTCTCAAGTTCATAATTATTTTATTCATCGGTTAGTTAACGATAATGATCTACGACTTCTAGATAGAACAATGTCCTCGCTAGATAGTGTCTCAAAAGAAAGTATTCCCAATTTAGCCCCAGGACAAGTGATATTAACAGGTGTGCTATTTGATCTTCCAATAATTATACAGGTTGATCAATTGAAAAAGGAAGAAGCTCCAAATAGCGAAAATACACCTTTATTGGATATTTGGAACTTGAAAAGTAGTAAGTTCAATTGAAGATCTTACAAGTTCATTCAATCAAATTTATAAATAGCAATGAGCCTGAATTATTCATACTTTTAAAAAAATAACGAAGAAAACCTTAAAACCAAATTTTAGAGAACTTGGCACCTAATTTTGAATCTATTCAGAAGAAAAATTGGATTCGAAACTTAATTCTGCCTTCATTTCTTGGGTTTCACTTAAAAAAGGGCACACTAGCCCCTTGGTAGCACTAAAAAATTTTTTTAAGGTCTATGTCAGTTTTTTGTAGGATAAAGCTGTAAGCCTTGTATTTTTTCAAGAACCTGCCAATAAAACACATCAAATACATTCGTGCTAGAAAGTTGAATAAACGTTCGCCTTGCATGAGAGACCACACGAGCTGCGATATGAAATAGACGGAAACGAATCGTACAGATGCTAAGCTTCTTTTGAGTTTCAGGAAAGACCAGTTGTTTCATACACTGCATTAAATTGTAAGCAACACTGCTTAAAAGCATCCGAAATGCATTCGCTGTAAACGATGTACTGTCCGTTTTATCGAAGAAAAAACCGTTTTTGATTTCTTTGATTAAATTTTCCATGGCACCACGGTTTTGATACATGGGGAAAATTTGTTTTGGAGATAACTCTATTAGATTGGTTACGAGAAATGCATGAGAAAACAGAAATTCTCCAGCGTTTCGAGTCGATTTGATCACCACGCGATAGGGATGTACCCAAGTATTCGGGCAATAGTTCTCTAACGTAAACCACTGGACTTCTTCTTTGGTGAAATCAGTCTCATCACTGTATAAGACAAGTTGTTCAGCGATTTTTTGCAGTTTTCGATTGGCTTTTAGTCGAATGATGAATTTGGCATGGTGTGTTTCACAAACTTGATAGACTTCAGGTTTGGCAAATCCACTGTCTCCTCGAACAATCAGTTCTAACTCCTTTTCCTGATAACGCTGAAGGATAGGCGCTAGAAAATCTTCGGCACCTTTTGAAGTATAGTCGCACCCTGCACGCAATTCAGCACCTAATAATGCGCCAGAAATGAGGTCAAAAGCTAATAGAGGATGATAGCCAGTGGTTTTATAATGGCCATTGTAAGTTGATTCTTCTTGTTTTCCATAAGTATCACAGTGCGTAGAATCGATGTCCAAAATCATTTGTCTTTGATTCGTTTGCTCGATTAAAAACGCACCGAGAGTTTGTGCTAAATGGTGTACGCCAGGCAGTTCTTCTTGACTGACCCCATTGATAAAACGAGATAACGTTGGCTGAGAGGCACAAAGCTTATCCAGTGCAAGTTGAAAAACAGGATCCTCTTTTAATGTGTTAGCCGCTTCATCTTTCTGATATCCGGCAATCAGTTGAAGGACCAATTGCGTAAATTGGTTCTTTAGCTGATGAGTACAATATTTCCTATTGTCTTGAAAAGCGACTGTTTCTTGTAAAAAATGGTCAAATTGGATTTTTTTCATAAATTCTTTCACAAGTAAAATGCCGCCATCTGAGGAAAGCCGACCACCATCGTTAGAAATTTCCAGTTTGGGATTGAATAAAAGGGATTGTTGTTGTAATGTAGACATGAAGAGCACACTCCTTGTTTTTGTTGGTTTTTGTCAACTTTACAATAACATAAAGTGTGCTCTTTTTGTGCACCTATTGGGTGAAATGAAAGAAATCTCAAACCCTTTGAGGTTCTTAGAGTCTTGAAACTTTCTAATGATTTTATGAATAATTCAGGATGAGAAATAAAAAATAAGTAAAGTAATCTTTGAGTTACTTTATAGTACGGAGGTGAATAATAATGATAAAGAGTAAGAGTATATGGGAAACGTATATAGATAATTTTCTTAGCAATGATGTAACCATTACTGATATTACAAATTTTTTAAAAAATATATATAACATCAAATTAGAAAAATATGAAATAAATGTTCAGCCTCGCACACATTGGAAAACTAAACTAGAAAAAGAAATAAAAGACAAAAAAAATATTGTATATATTAACTGTTATGAGATCAAGAATTATGGAAGTAAGCCACTTATTTGTGGAGTTACTAAAACTGGAAAACATGGTACAGTGGATTTTGATTTTAATAAAGATGCCAACAAAGATACACAAAATTATTCAATTACAGGGAGAGCCTTTTTAAATGATAAGGGTTTTGATTATGATAAACATGCAATTTATTTGTTCGGATGTCAGGATAAGCAAGAAGCATATCTATTAGAGCGTGAAATACAGCAACGATTTCATTTGTTCGGGAGCTAATTATCAAATATGGAATTTTGTTCGAAATTTTTAATATACTCTGTATAGAGGCTTATTAAACAACTAAATCTTATTAGAAATTTCTTAGTAAGGAATTATTTCATTTCCACTCCATGAAATCATAAAAATAAGATTTATTTTATTGAAAATTTTAAAATGTTGGTAACAAAAATGAGTACTACTAGTAATTGTTGCTGAATGGTTAATGTAGAGGAATGGTGGGTTATGGAATACTTATATCATTATACTAATGTGGATACGTTAAACCTTATTATAAAGAATGGAACATTTCGATTTAATTCTTTACAAAATGTAGATGATTTGGAAGAAATGGAGACTGAAGATTTTGGAAATTTAGGGAGATTCTGCTATGTTAGTTGCTGGACTGATGAAATGAAGGAATCAATACCTATGTGGAAGGAATATACTTCTCCTAAAAAGGGATTAAGAATACGGTTGCCAACAAATATTTTTGAAGAAGTACAAGATATAGGGTTTACTAGAGAACAATTAATACAATTGGGTGCTAAAAAGGAAGAAATTCAAGCTTTTGCTGGTTTTCCTTACACAAAGGGATTAGCTAGCTATGAAAGAGAAAATTTAGTTAAGTTTATGCCGCAGATTGTAGAATTATTTCCCGTAACATATACAAAAGATTCTAAATTACTTAGATATAGTGTTTATAACGAGGATGAAAATAGTTCCAGACTCGAAACAAAACTAATTGGGAAATTTAAAAATATTGATTGGAATTATCAATCTGAATGGCGATATAAATTATTTGCTTTTCCGTTTGGATTATTCACTATAGCTGCTAATCCTCAATTGACGGCTGATCCACAACAAATCTTAAAAATTATAAGGACGGTTCCTATTCCTTACGATTACTTTGATATTCCCTTCAGGAAAGAGTGCTTAAGTGAATTAGAAATTCTAACAAGTCCGATTTTTGATGAAGAGGCTAGCCAATTGTTAACAACTATTGTTGATACTTTACCAAATGTAAAGGTAAAACAATCAACGCAGCGATGGGTGAGATAATTTGAATAGATTATATTTTTGAGAGATAAACTATTCTTTGATTTGATTGACGATTTAATGATATTTGTTAATTTTGAAATGTTTTATGTATATCTATTAAATAGTATCGAATCGGCTCGCAGAAGATTGACACCATTGCTTTCAAATAAATTGAAAGTCTATAAATTTTTTCCTTTTATATCTCTCTAAATCGTTGCTATTAAATTATTATGAAGCTGTCTGAAAAAAAGGTTGGGCTAACCAGGTCTTAAAAAAGCTCGTAAAGCTTCACAGTTCTCAAAACGTTAATCCTTATTATATCAAGGATTTCAAGACACTCTCCAGATTTTGGAGAGTGTCTTTTTCACGTTTTTAAACAAAAGAATTCCAAAAAATTAAAGCATCAGCAGTAAGTGCCTAATAACTAGGTACCTATAATCAAGCGACACCTCCGGGTATACTTGGCTTATCAAGTAAATTGGAGGTGTTTGTTTGACCAAGACAAACGAAATTGTACCCATTCAGCTTCATACGCAGCCAGACCAGAAACAAAATCAGAAAGTAGCGAGTGCGAAGCTAGCTGCACGAATAAAAAGAAAAGATGGCTCTGAGATACATCTATATAATGGTATCAGTAGTTATATTCTTGCCGCAGTGCTTAGGGAGTTGAGATGACGTGCTTCTTGATTTCACTAAAGTAAAGAACTTGTATATCGTCACTGGGAAAACAGACCTTCGTCGTGGAATTGACGGATTGGCGAGTCTCATCCAACAAGAGTACGAGCTAGATGTTTATTCAGATGCCCTCTTCCTTTTTTGCGGTAATCGATGTGATCGTTTCAAAATTTTGTATTGGGATGGTGACGGCTTCCTCTTATGTTATAAAAGGATTCAAGATGGCCGACTCAAGTGGCCTAGAAAAAAAGAAGAGGTTCGACAACTAACTAGTCAACAAATTCGTTGGTTATTTGAAGGGTTGGACATCGATCAACCCAGGGCGATAAAGCCAGGGAAAAGAGGCCAATTCTAATAGATAAAAACCGTAATAAACATTGATTTAATGCGGTTTTTATCTGTTTTTTTGTTCTAAAAAATGGTATAATAAAGGGAAGGAAAATAGATAGAATGGTGGTGGATTTTTTTGGATATATCGACAGATGTAAGTTCAACAAATAACGTTGAGATTGATGTAAATGTCTTACTTGAACTTTTAAAAAATCAGACTGAAACGATTGATTCTCTAAAGAAAACCAACCAAGCATTAACCACCGAAATTCAACTACTGAATGAAAAACTCAACTACTTTATGAATCGCCAATTCGGGCGCTCAAAGGAAACTATTTCCTCAGATGTTAGTGGTCAATTAAATTTATTCACAGAGGAACTCGAAGAGGCCTCTATATTTACCGTACCCAAAGAAGAAAAACCGGCCCCTGAAAAAAAGTCTAAAAGGAAGAGTGGCCAAAAAGCTGAGAAAATCGCGCACCTTCCTTTAACTGAAATACACCATGAACTTCCACAAGAAGAACGTTCTTGTGAACATTGTGGTACTCAAATGATTGATATCGGTACAACAAAATTACGTGAAGAGGTCCGATTCCATCAAGCAATGTTGGATCGATTGGCTCACATTCAACACACTTATTGTTGTAAGGCATGTGAAAAGGCAGATGTTTCTTCCTATAAGAAGGCACCTGTTCCTAAACCAGTCGTCCCAAATAGTTTAGGCTCAAACAGTATTATTGCGGAAACAATCCGTCTAAAATTCGGTCAAAAAAGTCCAGCGAATCGCCAAGAAATTTATTGGCGAGAAACACTCGGACTCGATATCTCACGCGATAATATGACAAACTGGCATATCAAAGCTTGTCATCATGCGTTAGATCCGGTTGCCGAACGATTCAAACATTATTTGAATCAAGAAGAGATTCTTCATGCAGACGAGACGAGCTATCAAGTGATTCAGAGTAAAAAAGCAAAAACCTATTACTGGCTCTTCTCAACCGGGAAACATAGTGCACAGCCTATTGCCTATTACCATCATGCAGAGTCTAAATCTGGGACAGTACCGAAAGAGTTTTTGTCTGACTTTAAGGGGTATCTTCATTGTGATGGCTATGCAGGGTATAATTATGTAACGGATGTGAAGCTCGTCTATTGCCTTGCGCACGCACGTCGAAAGTTTTTTGAAGCCATCCCCAAAAATAGTAAGGCCGAACAAACGCCAGCAGTTGTCGCCGTGAAGATGCTTGACATCTGGTTCGAGCTAGAACGCAAATGGAAGGAAGTCACCATTGAGGAACGTTTTGATAAGCGTCAAGGTTATCTGAAGCCATTGGTGAACAACTTTTATGAATGGCTAGATACGTTCGTTGCGGTCCCAAAATCGAAGCTAGAGAATGCCGTTGAGTATGTACGGAAGATACGAAGCGGATTTGAGCGAATCTTTGAGGATGGACGATTGGAATTAAGTAATAATTTGGCTGAGCGTCATATAAAAGAGCTGGTGATTGGGCGAAAAAATTACATGCATTCCTGTAGCTTGGAAGGCGCACGAACATCAGGCGTTATTTTGAGTATCTATCGAACGGCAGTAGCCAATGGTCTCGACCCGATTCGATATATAGAATTCCTATTTGATCGAGTACCAAATATGGAAACTCAATCAGATGAAGGGTTGGACGCCTTACTTCCCTGGAAACCAGATGTTCAAGCATTATGTAGAACTACTTATAAACAGACCAAATAACCTAAGCTTAGTATAAGGCTTGGGCTATTTGGCGTGTAGGTACTATTTTATTAGGCACTTACCATCAGCATCTTGCTGGTGCTTTTTTTCTGCCATCTATTCAAGACTGTTAAAGTATTTTTTATTCATTTGAAAAGTGTCTTTCTCAAGCTGCTTGCTCTATTTTTCTATTAAAAAAATAATTTCATTGATTTGTTTACCAACTAATGATAACCTTGTGATGAAATGATGGTTGTCTTTTGGTTGTTTTGGCTATGAAAAATACTAATAATGAATAAATTATATCTTAAGATGTACTTTATATAGGTTATAAGAAGCTTGAAAAAACGCGTAATTGATTGAGGCGATTGGGAATGTAAAGCTCAGAAAAAATCGATGCTCATTGATTATAGATTCTTACCAAAAACGATGTAGATATGGAGGTTGGTGTAATGTAAAAAGTTCAGAAGTTTCTAGTTTTTGTTTGTGTTATGTAGAATTCAAAAGGACATAAGAAAAAAATTGACTAAGGCTTGGAAATCTTAAGAGGAGGTTTTACATTTGGAAACAATCAAGGTCGGAATTGTAGGGTTGGGACGTTTAGGAAAAGTTCATGGGGAGAATTTAGCTTATAATATCCCGAATTGTGAGTTATATGCCGCTTGTAGTCCTGTAGAAGAGGAATTGAAGTTTGCTAAGGAAAAATTAGGTGTGACAAACGTCTACACAGAGTACTCCGAGATGGTCGAAGATAAGGACATTCAAGCAATATTTATTGTATCGCCATCAGGTTTGCATTGTGAACAAATTCGAATTGCTATGGAGCATGGGAAGCATGTGTTTTCTGAGAAGCCAATTGGGTTAGATATTACAGAAATTGAGAGAACAGTCGCGGTGATTTATTCTTATCCTAAGCAAGTCTTTATGTTAGGTTTTATGAGAAGGTATGACGAATCGTATCAATATGCCAAAACAATGCTTGAAGAAGGTGCGATTGGCGAGCTGACGGTTATTAGAAGTTACGGAATTGATCCCAAAGAAGGGCTTGAAAGTTTTGTGAAATTTGCTGGTGCGAGTAACAGTGGTGGTTTGTTTGCAGATATGTCTATTCATGATATCGACTTGATTCGTTGGTTTAGCAATCAGGAGGTCAAACGTGTTTGGGCGATTGGGAAAAATACAGCTTATCCAGAGCTTGATGCGTTAGGAGAACTAGAAACAGGTGCAGCTATGTTGCAATTAACCGATAAAACAATAGGGATTTTAGTAGCGGGTCGCAATTGTTATCATGGTTATCATGTAGAAACTGAATTGATTGGGACTAAGGGGATGTTACGGATTGCGCAAATCCCTGAGAAAAATTTAGTGACGATTATGAATGAACAAGGGATTGTCCGTCCTTGTTCTCAGAATTTTCCAGAACGTTTTAAGCAAGCTTTTATCAACGAAGAGAAAGAGTTTATTCGTTGTATTCTCGCGGGAGAACAGCCTGAAGTGAATGCAAATGATGGACTGCAATCAACAAAGGTAGCCATTGCCTGTCAAAAATCATTTGAAGAGAATGAGATCATGGATATTCTGTATTAAAAGTAATTACTCTGCTAGTTATCTCTTTAACGCAAGCTTGTTTTTATAATTTGCGCTTATCCAAAAGTTGCTATTAGTGATTTCAAATGATTAAAATTCAATCAATCGAACAAGGTCTAAAAAAACTGGAAGCTTCATAATTCCCCCAAAATAGACCTCTTCTCTTTATCAATAGTTTTAAGACACTTTCCAAACTAGAGAGTGTCTTTTTTAGAGCATAGAGCTAGTAGAGCATTTAGGAGATGTCTACTAGCTTTATATTCTCAATTCTATACAGTTGCCCTTCATTCATTGAAATAAGTTAGCAATCGTTTAGCGATATCCTTAGATATAATGCGTAAAGCAATCGCATCGTTTGAACTATTTGGAAGCATCCACACAACTTTGCTATCTAAAATTATAAAGTATTGTATTATTTTCTTTTTAAAATCAATTTTATAACCTGAATCTATAAGTTGATCTATTTGTTGTTGATAGAGGACTTTATTTTTTTCTGAACTTGAAGAAATATGCGGTAGCAGTATAGTGAAACTTTGAGATTGATTTATTGAGAGTAACTGTTGAAATATTTTTTTTGTTTAGATAAGGTAAAACTAATAGGCCTTTTTGGGCAAGGAGTAAGTCTTTATCTAAAATTTTATGGTAATGCTCAAGCATAATACTACTTTTAGAGGATTCTGTGTGCTCATCCTCATATAAGTGATAGCCTAATTGTTTATATGTCCGTAGTCTTTTTTGATACATTCTGTAAATCATTGGGATTGCATAATCGACATAATCATAAACTCTCAGTTCACTTTTTTCATCTAGGTTCCGTAACAATCGTCCTAAATATTGTTGTAAATTACTTTTACCAGAGATGGGCATTGTTAGCAACAAGGTATCCAATGCAGGCAAGTCAAAGCCTTCTCCTGCATAACTGCCTGTTGTTAATAAGACAAAGGAACGTCCTTCTTGTTTTAGGTTCATCAATTCTTTTCGAAGTACTTTATTTTTCAATTTACTATTCAATATATAGATTGGCGCATCTAAATCTTTTTCTTCTAATAGTTGATTCAGAATATCTAGATGCTTAACATATCTACTTAAGACTATCACGTGACGTTTTTCTTTTAGATTTTCACATATATCAAAAACAATTTGGCTATTTCGTTCGTCTGATTCTAACATTAGTTCGTAATTTTCGTGGATGGTAAGTAAGGTATTATTTATCTCGTGTTCGCCTAATGAGGTGAAACGCATAAATAGTTTTTGGTCGATATAGATGGGTATTTCTTTTGTTGCAGTATAGGCAATATTTCCCAACCGCATATATAGAATATTCTCTAGGTGATCTTCTCTCTTTGGGGTTGCTGTTAGACCGTATAAATAGCGACAATTTGCTGTTTTAATTACATCTTCGAAGGTTTTTGCGGCCACATGATGTGCTTCATCAACTATAATCATTCCATATTGATTTATTATATCCTTTAGATTATCAAGTTTAGTTAAACTTTGAAACAAAGCAATGTCGACTAACCCACTTCTGTCCATCTTACCACCATAAATTTTTCCAATCTGAGCTTTTTTCTTTTTACGTCCAGTCTTTGTACGTTCTTCAATCGGTTCTCCTTCAATTGTTAGGAATTTTTCCAGTTGTGCTTTCCACTGAAGTGCTAAGTTTTTATTGTTTACCAAAACTAAAGCGTTTACTTTTTTATCAGCAATTAGTTTAGCTGCTATAACGGTCTTTCCAAATCCAGTACCAGCAGAAAGGATTCCCATATCTTGAGCTGCTAACGCCTCTAGAGCTAGATTCTGTTCTCCGGACAATCTACCATTGAAATCAGCTTTTAGAGTAGTTCCTTGGCTGAGTTTGTCGCTAAAATATGCATTAGGAAATAGCTCGGTAACCTTATTTTTTAACCCACGTGGCAAGCAAATTTCATGATCATTTATTTCAGCTAAACTAATTAGTCTAGGGATACCATATGTGGATAATCGTTTTCTTTGCGCAATATAAAAATTTTGATTATGGAATGTTGCTAAAAATTTTAACTGGATTAATGCTTTCTTGGAAATTTCAGAACGTTTGATAACAAGCTCATTCTTTGAAATGACTTCTATTGAATTGTCAAAACTTTGAGATGTAACTTCGGAGTCATCTAATAATAAAATCTCATTTTGTTTATTTGCTTGAGGTTTAAAGTACTGGACCGGAAGTTTCTGACCAATTTTATTAATAATGTTATCCACTGTAGTGTATGATATTTTAGGGGTCTGTTCCAATATGCCCCATATATCTTCAATTAGTTTAAAGTGCCTATCGATAAAACGACGATAGCCTTTTTTTACTCGTTCCCCTTGTAAAGGTAGAGCGATTAGATTACCAAAACCACCTATAGCAACTTCATCTCTATTTTGTTCATGGAGAGAAGGATTTGCAAGTATCAAAAGAGGTGGTCATTGATTTTTTTAATCGAATCACCTCACCGAAGAAGGAATTAGTTATTTTTTCTAATTCAGCGCATTTTCCACACTTAGAGGAAAAGGAAAAATTTATGCAACTCGTCTAGCCTCATCAGTATTTAAATAATGAAAATCAATTTAGCACTGTAACTGAGGGCGCGTGAGTCATGTAGTTAGGAGTTAAGAAGGTGTTGTAATAGTCTTCAATGGTCTCTCTTTTATGCAATATGTTTATAAAATAACAAATAGACCTAAACGAAAAGCCGGCTTTTCGTCTAGGTCTATTGTTATTTATTCAACAGAATGAAGAGTCATCATCTATCTGAAGAAAGTTACGGTACATAAAAAATCATGTGATTTATTTCTCAAAGCGAACCCTTTTATTGATTAGTCTTCTAAATAAGAACAGCAGTAGTCTGCAAAAGTGTTTACTTGAACTTGGAAACTGCTATTTTTGGGAACGTTGAAGGCTGTGCCGGAAGGGAAGTCTTCCCAGATATCTGAGCTGGCTTGTTTAATTTTCATGCTGCCATTAATGACTTCCATCAATTCAGCGGCATCTGTAGTAAAGGTGTACTCGCCTGGTTGCATAAAACCGAGAGTAATCATCTTGCCTTCTGTGGTTTGGACAGTACGGCTATTTACTTTACCATCAAAGTAGACATTGGCTTTTTCAATAATAGTCGCATTTTTAAATTTTTTAGACATAATATTCCTCTTTTCAAAATTAGTAGCTTCATTATATTCATTCTCGTGAATTTTTGCAAGAGGATGGATAATTATTTGAGAAAAAGTGAACTAGTTGATTCTAGGTGCGTGAACAATAATGACTTTTGCGATGGTATCAGACATATTATCCCAGTTATGTGGATGGTCAGAAGGAAAGTGAGCTGAATCGCCTGGATAAAGTCGGATATCTTCATCATCCCAAGAGAAAGTCAGCACACCTTCTAGCACAAAGATGAACTCTTCGCCTTCATGTGTATAGGAAGCGGGAATTTCTTTGGTTTCATTGGGCATGATCTCGATGTACTCAGGGGACATTGTTAACTGATCACTGAAATGGCCCAGGTCAAAATGAACGACCCTGTTGACTTGCTGTACATAAGGACGATTATAACGTCTAACGATGATGTCTTGTTCGAGTGATGTATTCTTTTGTGTCTCTTTAGAGAAAAAGGTTGTAATATCCGTATCTAAAATTTCTGCGATGGTATCTAAGTGTTTTACGTCTATTGTGGTAATTCCGCGTTCAAACTGAGAAATAAAGCCAGTTGAGAGACCAGTCAATTTCGACATTTCTTTGATGGTCATTTTTTTCTTGTTTCGTAATTGTTTTACTTTTTCGCCTAATTCCATGAGGGCCTCCTAAAAAAAATTATTGCGTATTCATTATACCTTATACGCGCATCAAATAAATAATAAAGGCGCAAAAGCTTGATGTAAGCGGTTTTTTAGCGCTTTTCACCCTTTCTGTTTGTTCATTTGTGTGAAATTAAATTTAAATAATTGTTGATTTATTTCATGAAAGTGAATATAATGTGAGGGAAGACACAAAGTGAGGTGAATGAAATTGAAAACGCCCTATATTTTTAATATCCAAAAGTTTTCAGTACATGATGGTCCTGGGATTCGAACGACTATTTTTTTTAAGGGATGTCCGATTCGTTGTCTGTGGTGTCATAACCCTGAAAGTCAAAAATATACGCAAGAGGTCATGTTGAACAAGGATGGAGTAGAAGAAGTCGTCGGACAACAGTATACGATAGATAAAATTGTGAAAAAAGTTCAATCTGATCAGATTTTTTATGATCAATCGGGTGGGGGTGTGACTTTTTCTGGTGGAGAAGTGATGACTCACTCAAGCGAGTATATTGTTGAGTTAGCAAGGCGAATAAAACGCCTGGGGATTTCTATAATGGTGGACACTTGTGGAGTCGCGCCACAAGAGAACTATGAGAAAATTCTGCCCTACGTGGATGGTTTTTTATATGATCTAAAGTTCATTGATTCACAATTGCATGAAAGGTATACGCTGAGAGATAACGTGCAAGTCAAAGAGAACTTAAAATTTATTTCTGATAAAGGAGGGAAGATTTACCTACGCTTAATTTTATTGAAAGGAATTAATGATCAGTTAGAAACAATTGAAGAAACGGTCTCTTGGTTGAAGGAGAATAAACTAATTGTTTCAGAGATCAATTTACTTCCTTACCACGATTTCGGTAAAGATAAGTATGACCGCTTAGGAAGAGAGTGTACCCAAAACTTTGAAAAACCGGACGATGCACAACTACATATTGTGGAAGAGTATTTAGAAAAAGAAGGCTATAACGTCAAAATTGGCGGATAAATAAAGGAAAAATAAAAAGATGAAGCATGTAAAGAAAAATAAGGAGGAACCAAAATGTCACATTTAACATTAGAAAAAACAAGAAGAGGCTCAACTGAGCGTATTCAACATTTACGAGAAATTAGTGATAATCAGTGTGAACCTTGCGTGTCAATGGAGCGGGCCGTGCTCTTAACAGAAGCTTATAAAAAATATGAAGGAAAAGTTTCAACACCTGTTTTGCGTGGATTAGCGTTCAAACATATCATGGAAAACAGAACACTTTATATTGAGCGAGGTGGTTTAGTTGTCGGTGAAAAAGGACATAAACCGTGGGCTGCGCCAACCTTTCCAGAGCTTTGCTGTCATTCATTAGAAGACATGGATAACATGAACAATCGTGAAAAAGTTTTCTTCCGTGTATCTGAAGAAGATCGTAAAATCCAAGAAGAAGTGATTATTCCTTATTGGAAAGACCGAGCTATGATGACACGTATGGAACGTCTATTACCAGATGAATGGCACAAACTGTTTAACGCAGGTCTTTATACAGAGTTCTTGATGCAACGGGGTCCAGGGCATACGGTTGCTGACGGAAAGATTTATCAAAAAGGCTACAGTGATTTTATCAAAGATATTGAAGCGATGATTGCAAGCCTTGACTACAACAATGACTTAGAAGCGTTGAACAAAAAGGAAGAGCTTGAAGGAATGAAGCTTGTCTGTGAAGCGATGATTCTCTTTGGCGAACGTTATGCCAAACAAGCGCGCGACTTAGCAGCTGTTGAAACAGATGCACAATGGAAAAAAGAGTTACTAGAATTAGCTGAAGTTTGTGATGTTGTGCCAAAACATGCGCCAAAAACATTCCGTCAGGCGGTTCAAATGTATTGGTTTACACATATTGGGGTAACCGTTGAGATGAATAACTGGGATGCCTATTCTCCAGGGAAGTTGGATCAACATCTGGAACCCTTTTATAACCGCGAGATTGAGTCAGGAGAATTGACGCGTGATGAAGCACGTGAAATTTTAGAAAACTTATGGATTCAGTTTAATAACCAACCAGCTCCTCCAAAAGTGGGAATTACGCTTAAAGAGAGCGCAACCTATACGGACTTCTGTAACATCAACACAGGGGCATTGCGTCCAGATGGTACGTCGGGTGTCAGTGATGTGAGTTATTTAATCTTAGAAGTGATGGATGAAATGAAATTATTACAACCAAGCTCAAATGTTCAAATTTCTAAGAAGAGTCCGGAAAACTTCTTAAGAGAGGCCTTAAAAGTTTCTCGTAAAGGGTGGGGCCAGCCTGCTTTTTACAACTCAGAAGCGATTGTTCAAGAGTTATTATTCTTAGGAAAAGAAATGGATGATATTCGTGAGAGTGGAATTGCCAGCGGATGTGTTGAGACAGGGGTTGCTGGAAAAGAAGCCTATGTGTTAACGGGTTACTTGAACGTTCCTAAAGTCTTAGAGTTGGTGCAAAATAGAGGATTTGATACCTATAGCAACGAACAAGTTGGATTGGATTTAGGTGATCCACGTAGCTTCACCTCTTATGAAGAATGGTATGAGGCGTTCTTTAAACAATTAACATATGTGGTTGATGTTAAGGTTGCTGGAAATAACATTATTGAGCGTATGTATATGGAATCAATGCCTGTGCCACTTTTATCAGTGATTACTGATGACTGTATTAGTGCCGGCGTGGATTACAATGCTGGAGGCGCACGTTACAACACAAGTTACATCCAATGCGTAGGGGTAGCGACGATTACCGACTCATTAGCGGCTATCAAAAAGAACGTTTTTGAAGACAAAACAATGACGATTGATGAGTTATTGGCTGCTTGTAAAGCGGACTTTGAAGGATATGATGAAATTTTCGATCTCGTTCATAATAAAACGCCGAAATACGGAAATGATGATGATTATGCCGATCATTTGATGGTTGATGTTGCTGATTCATTACAAGCGACAATTGCAGGCAGAACGACACCAAAAGGAGCAACAACCGTGGTTGAATTCCTACCAACAACTTGTCACGTGTACTTTGGACAGGTTATGGAGGCAAGTCCGAATGGTCGTCATGCACATATTCCATTACCAGATGGGATTTCACCAGAAAAAGGCGCCGATCGTAATGGGCCAACTGCGGTGATTAAATCAGCAGCGAAACTGGATCAATTGAAGACGGGCGGTGCATTGTTGAACCAAAAATTCACACCATCTGTTGTGGCAGGCGAAGACGGAATTACGCATATGTCAAGTTTGATTCGTTCATACTTTGCGATGGATGGTCATCACATGCAGTTTAACGTCATTGATCGGGCAACCTTGATTAAAGCGCAAGAAAATCCGAAAGATTATGAAAACCTCATTGTTCGTGTGGCAGGCTACTCTGATTACTTCAATAACTTAGACCGTGCTTTGCAAGATGAGATTATCAACCGAACAGAACAAGCATTTGCTTAAATCTTACTAGACGGGTGTATGACAGGAGCTGATAGGGTTTCTGTCATTGCCTCCTCTAAAAAAAGACGAAGGACCAAAAAGCTTTTCTAACAAAAATCTTTTTAAATAAGGAGATAAAAGATGGAATTAGAACAAAAGAATGTAGCGATGGGCGCCAGTAAGGGTGATTCGTTGCTGCGTAAAGATGTAAGTATTGGTACGTTTATCTGTATCGGGTTTGTTGTCGCGGTGGCTGTGTATTTCGGAAGTGTGATGGGTGTCGGCGTGATGTTTAGCGTGATCATGAAAACGGCACATGATTTATTGTTAAATACTTGTCTCTATATAATGGGTGTGGCTGTGTTAGCAGGTGCCGTTTCTTCGGTATTTTCAGAGTTTGGTGTGACAGCGTTGTTAAATAAACTCATCTCACCAATCATGAAACCTCTATTTGGGTTACCAGGTGCGTCTGCATTGGGTGCGGTAACTTGTTATTTTTCTGATAATCCAGCGATTGTCTTAATTGCGAAAGATCCTGGTTATGCGAAATATTTCAAAAAATACCAGTGGGCAACGATGATTAACTTCGGAACGACTTTTGGTATGGGAATTATCATTACAGGCGGAATTTTGGGTATTCAGTCGGGAAAATATGCAACAAGTGTCGGCGTCGGAATTGTTTGTGCAATTATTGGTGGGATTGTTAGTAACCGTTTGTTGATGATGAAAACGAAAAAGATTTATGGAACCGAAGCGATTGTGACTGATGAGTATTTAGATGCTAAAACGGAAGCAACACCAGCTGGCTATCGAAAAGTTCGCGAAGGAAGCTTGTTCCAACGCGGTTTAAATGCTACATTTGATGGAGGAAAAACGGGTGTAGAGCTTGGGTTAAGTATTATTCCAGGAATCTTAATTTTTACAACATTAGTAATGATGTTGACGAATGGACCAAGCATAGTTGATGGTCAAGCGATTTATCAAGGGGTTGCGTATGAGGGAACGGGATTACTGCCTTTCTTAGGTGAAAAAATTTCATTCATTTTAACGCCGCTATTTGGTTTTGCAAATCCTGAAGTATTAGGGTTACCTTTGACTTCATTGGGTGCATGTGGTGCTTCTATTGCAGGAGCAAAAGCTTTGGCTGACCAAGGCTTATTAAATGGACATGATATGGCTGTTTATTTTGCGATTGCTTATTGCTGGGCAGGATTTTTATCAACACATGCGTCAATGGCTGATTCGATGAAGACGCGTTCGATTGTGACGTATGCGATGCTGACCCATTTTATCGGGGGACTTGTCGCAGGATTAGTGGCTAACTACGCTTATATGTTACTTTTTTAACAAGAGAGGAAAGAAAAAATGGCAAAAACAATTGGCTTTTATGGAACCGGAAATATGGGTCGGGCAATGATCCAAGGACTAATACAGTCCAAATTATATGAACCAAAAGATATCTGGATATATGATGTGTACCAACCGCTTGTCGATAAATTAGCGACAGAACTCGGGGTAACTCCTACAGCGGATTCAGATACTTTGGCTAAAAATAGTGACACCATTATTTTTGCTGTGAAACCGTATGTTTTGCCTGATTTATTGAAAGAATTGGCACCGAATTTAACGAAAGAACAAATCTTAATTTCCGTTGCAGCAGGTGTGAATATTGCTACAATGGAAGACGTGTTATCAACAGAGCATAAGATTGTTAGAGTCATGCCTAATACGCCAGCTCTCGTGGGTGAAGGGATGTCGGCCGTAGCTTATAATCCGAATGTGTCAGCAGAAGAACAACAAGCGGTTCTGGAAATATTTGGAAGCTTCGGTAAAGCACAAGCGGTCACTGAAAACTTAATAGATGCAGTTGTTGGTGTGAGTGGTTCTGCACCAGCGTATGTGTACATGTTCATCGAGGCTTTGGCGGATGGTGCGGTACTTGAAGGAATGCCACGCCCGCAAGCTTATGAATTTGCTGCTCAAACCGTTCTTGGTTCAGCCAAAATGGTTTTAGAAACCAATCAACATCCAGGAGCACTAAAAGATATGGTGACATCTCCTGGTGGCACAACGATTGAAGCGGTAAAAACCTTGGAGGATCATGGCTTCCGTTCGGCCGTGATGAATGCGGTCCAAGCAGCTGCGAAACGTAATGCGCAATTAAGTTAACAACTGAAGGCTCTGCAAATTTCTGCAGAGCCTTTTTTGTAAAAAAATGAAGAGGAGATTGTTATGGAGAAGGAAAGTATGGAAAAAGTTAGTAAGCCGCAACGACAATTGTTTGGTCACCCAGTAGGTTTAACGGTGAGCTCATTTATGGCCTTAGCCCAAGCGTTTGGGAACTATGGCATGTCAGCAATTTTAATTTATTATTTGTATAAAAGTACAGCTAGTGGTGGGCTAGGATTCACTCAAGATGTTTCTGCGCAGCTAGTTAATGTGTATAATTCGTTAATGTTTATGGCTGGAATTATTGGCGCATATGTTGCGGACCGTTTTATCGGTGTTAGAAAAGCGATGGTTGTAGGTTACTTGATGAAAACAGTTGGATACGCTTTACTGGCTATTCCTGGTGGAGGTGTGCCTCTATATTTGGTTAGCCAATTGGTGTTATTATTCTCAGCAGCCTCAATGGGAACTAGTTTGTATGCGATGGCTGGAAAATTATACAAGAAGGAAGATTCGCGTCGGGATGCCGGATTTTCAGTGATGTATATCATGAATAATGTGGGAGCGATTGCGCCAGTAATTACAGGGTCAATTGCTTTAGCGCTGAATTATCATGCGGGTTTCTTGTTTGCCGCAGTGATTCAAGGGGCCGGTTTTATCTTGTATGTTATGACGGCTAAATCTGTGTATGGAGATATTGGGATGAAACCAGATGATCCATTTCCCGCAACAAGACGTAAAAAGATGATTGCTTATATGTTGATAGGAGCGGTGGCAGTGATTGCTACGCTGATTCTATTATTTGTAACAGGCGTTTTAACACCGAAGAGCTTCAGTAATATTATTAGTACAATTTCTATCTTTATTCCGTTGGTGTATTTAGTGATTATTATCACGAGCAAAAAGACGTCACCGGAAGAAGCAGTCAAGGTTCGTTATTTTATCTTTATTTTTGTATGTAATTGTTTCAATATGATGATTTGGTCTCAATCAACGAGTATTTTAGCTATTTATGCGGCAGAACAAGTCAATTTGAACTTTTTAGGGATGGAATGGACACCAGCTGCTTTTCAAACGGTTCCGGCCGTGTTTGCGGTGGTATTTGGTTCGATTTTGGGTGCTTTATGGACAAAAATGGGGGCTAAACAACCCAATACAGCGAAAAAGTTTGGTTTAGGAACCTTTTTATGGGGATTGGGACCAATTTTTATGGTAATTCCGTTCATGCTGTATTCAAGTGATGTGAAGGTTAGTCCGCTGTGGTTAATTGTTTTTTATGCGATTATCATTTTGGGCGAAGGCTTAACGTCACCAATCGGTATGGCCAGTGCTACGATGGTTGCGCCAGCAGCATTTACGGCACAAATGGTCACAGTTTGGCAATTGAGTCAATCGACAGGGGCCGGCTTGAGTGCAATCGCCGTCAACTTTTATAAACAAGGGCATGAATCAACGTATTTCTTAGTGATTGGTGGGATTACGGCTGGAATTGGGTTACTTGTGTGGCTTCTGAATAAAAACATTGCGTCTAAAATGCAACACGGAAAATAAAAAAAGAAAGGCGGCAGAACATGTTACTAACGGCAAAAACAATGATTATTGGAGATGGCAAAACCGTTCTGACTCATGGCGCTATTTTGATTGAAGACGAGAAGATAATAGAAGTCGGGACCTTTGACGAGATGGCTAAACGCTACCCTAATGAAGACGTGACCGATTTTGGTGAGGCGACGATTTTACCAGGCTTAATTGATGCGCATATTCATTTGGGCTACTATTGGACGCAACCGGATCTGTACAATTATAATGACTTTATGATTGCCTACTATGCACAAAAACAGGCGCAAATTTGTTTGGAAAAAGGTGTGACAACGATTCGTGATTGTTGCGGGCCTCAATTTTTACTTCAAACATTACGTTTAGCGGCTGAAAAGGGCTATGTTAAAGCGCCACGAATTTTGCATACTGATCGTGGGATTTGTATCACTGGCGGACATGGACATGAGGATGGCATTGAGGAAGTGGATGGTGTAGATAACATCGTACACACGATTCGCCGACAAAAACGTGATGGGGCAGACTGGATTAAGATGTTGACCACTAATCGTGATGATATTTGTGAATTTACACAAGAAGAATTGACGGGAGGTGTGCTGGAGGCTCATCGGTTGGGCTTAAAATGTGTTGTACATGCGGGCACTTCACCAGGAATTCAAATGTGTATTGATGCGGGCTTTGATACGATTGAGCATGGCAATTTCTTAACAGCTGAACAGGGCAGACAGATGGCTGAAAATGGTCAAGCATGGACGCCGACAATGTTTGCCTACCACTTTCTTGAAGCCTTTAATCAAAAGGTTCAAGAAACAGCGATTGATAACTCAAATAAATCGACTGAAACCTACAGTCATCATTTAGATTTTTTTGCCTCTTCGGTGGGTTCGTATAAAGAAAATTTCAAAAAGATCTATGATTCAGGCGTGAAAATTTTAGCTGGAACGGATATGGTTATGTTGGAAGCCCCTGCAGTTCCAATCGTAGAGGAGCTAGAATTGATGGTTCGTTACGGGCTAAAACCGATTGAAGCGATTCAAACAGCAACAACGAATCCGGCTGAGGTGTTTGATTTGGCTGATGTGACAGGTTCATTGACGGCTGGCTTACAGGCAGATGTCCTTGTTGTTAAAGGAGATGTCAGTCAAGATATTGAAGCGCTAAGAGATGTTCAGTTTGTCTTACTAGGCGGAAAAAAAGTACATGAGGAGTAAAAAAACATGAAAAATATTGATAAGTTAAGAGCGTATTTAGAAAAAAATAACTTGGATGCTTATTTTATCCAAAAGCTTCCCAATATTCGTTATATTAGTGGCTTTGAAGGCGAGGATTCAGCGATTTTAATTACTTTGAAGAATCAATATATTTTGACGGACCCACGCTACACAGAGCAGGCGGCTATTGAGGTTCCTGACTATACGATTATTGATTGGCGTGCTTCAGGACATGGTTTGGCTGTTCAGAGCGTCGTCGAAAAAGAGGGACTAAAGAGTCTGGCTTTTGAAGATGATCAAGTGGTTTATGCAGAATATGCAGATTTTTCTCAAGCAATCAACGCAGAATTAGTTCCTGCTGCAGGAGTTATTGAGGAATTCCGTCAGATTAAAACGGCTCAAGAAATTCAGTATTTACAAAATGCCTGTGAAATTTCTTGTCGCGCGTTGAATCGTTTATTCAAAGATATCAAAGTGGGTGTGACAGAAAAAGAGCTGGCTGCAAAACTGGCTTTATATATGGTTCAAGAAGGGGCGGACACCAAACCTTATGGAAACATTTTAATCTCAGGAACCAAAACTTCCTTGTTGCATGGCATTCCTTCATCTAAACCTATCGAGTATGGCGATTTGTTGTTGATGGACTTTGGTTGTCAATTTAACGGCTACTTGTCTGATATGACTCGGACAGTGGTGGTTGGAAAAGCGACGGCTAAACAAAGAGAAGTTTATGAACTAGAAAAACGAATGCTAGAAGATGCAGAGGCAGCGATGAAAGCAGGCGTTGCGGGTGGCGATGTGTACAAAGCGTCATTAAAAGCAGTGGCAGGAACGGAGTATGAAAAGTATACTTATTCAAACGTCGGTCATGGTATCGGAATGTTTGTGCATGAGTTCCCGCAATTAACGACACGTTATGATGGCAACCTAGAAGAAGGCAACGTGATTACGGTTGAGCCAGGAATTTACATTCCAGGATGGGGTGGCATTCGAATCGAGGATCAAGTCTTAGTAACAAAAGACGGAATTGAAAACATGATTAGCATCCCGCACGATTTGATTGAATTATAAACCAGGTTGAAGGAGCTGCTTTTGGGCTCACCGTTAAGAACTGGGTTGAAACAGAAGCGTTCACTACGAGGGTGGGATGTAACTATTAGAGTTATGTTCCACGCTCGTTTTTCGAAAATTTGGGTTGGAAATTTTTTAGACCCGAAGTCTGTACGTGTAGCTTAAACGGATAGTTAAAAATCACAGCTTGTGAGAGTTGTTCTTTTTTAAAGAGCGGACTTGATAGTTTACAAAAAGGAGTTGTCAGACTTGAATGAAAAAGAATTGTTTAATTTGGTGTTTGATTTTGGGGAGACGCTACTGATTAATGGGGGAGAAATTAAACGAGTTGAGTTGATGGTGAGCTTGTTGGGAGACTATTTTCAGCTACAAAATTTTAACAGCTTTGTGATGATTAACGGTCTTTTTCTGACAGCAGAGACAGAAGAGGGATTGTTATCTTCCAAGGTTAAAGATATTTCTGTCGGAGCGATTAATCTTGGGCGAATTGACCGAATTAACACGCTGTCGCGTCAGGTATGTCAAGGGGAAATTACGAGTGAGACGGCCAAAAACGAATTACAACGGATAAAGACCGAAAACAATTCCAGTCCAGCGCTAAAGTTTTTTGCCTACTGTTTTGGTAGCGCTAGTTTTTGTTATATATTTGGTGGCACATTCCTTGATTCTATCGGAGCTCTTTTTTTGGGTGGATTAATAGCGGTTTGCCAATTATTGCTGATTCCGCGATTGAAGTTATCTACAATTGTCAGCCAAATAGGAAGCAGTTTTTTCATGACGGGGACGGCTATCTTGCTGACACTTGTCTTTTCTAATTTGAATGTAAATAGCCTGATTATTGGAGGGGTCATCTCTCTTGTGCCAGGCGTTCCTTTGGCAAATGGCATTCGTTATTTATTTGATGAAGATTATACGTCAGGTTGGGCGCAGCTTATGACGGCTTTAATGACAGCTTTGTATCTTTCAGTAGGTGTCGGTGCGGGGCTGCAAATGTTTCATATGATGATAGGAGCGCTGTGATGGGAGAGACTTGTTTACAATTAATAGCCAGTTTTCTAGGCACTATTTCCTTTGCAATTTTATTTGATGCGCCAAAAAAATACTATATTTATTGCGGCTGTATCGGGGCTACAGGGTGGCTTATCTATTTATGGAGTTATTCATTGTACCCATCAACTGCAATCGCTACATTTACCGCGTCTCTGATTTTAATCTATTTGTCGCGAGAAGTTTCTTTTCGTTTGAGAGCGCCAGTAACAATTTTCCTGATATGTGGTATTTTCTGTTTGGTACCTGGCGTAGGTATCTATAATTTTGCCTATAGTTTTGTGACCAGTAACATGGGGAAATTCAGTGAGTATGGCATGACCGCCTTAAAAATCGCCATTGCGATTTCTTTGGGTATTAGTATCGGTTATGAATTGCCAGCCGTTTGTTTTCCAGGGTATCATGCGAGGAAGGAATAACTAAAGCACTTTTAGCACCGTCTATGTCTGTTGAGTAGCGACTTGTTTCTGTGCCCACCGTCTATTCGAGGAAGAGGAGTCTGAGATCATAACTTTTTAAGTTATGGTCCCAGACTCTTTTGGCATTCTCTATAAAGATCTTAATAGACGCTTGTCTTTAGAAGGAATAATAGCAGTCAGGGTATCCTGAAGGCGGCATTGTAAATTGACCACCTCTGCGAAAGAATTGACCAGTCAGTGCGAAGAAGTTAACCACTCTCGGCGAAGAACATGACCAATATCTAAATTAGCATATAAAACCTCCTGTATAATAGTCTTTCATGCAAGTGCATGAAGAATAAATACAGGAGGTTTTTTTATGCTTCAATATCGAAAAATTTTGGAATTGAATGAACAAGGGTTTAGTATGCGTAGTATTGCCGCAAACACAGGTAATTCGCGACCCAAGGTCTCTGAAATCATTAAGAAAGCAATGGAAAAAGGAATTAAAGAACCGTTCACTGAAGAAATGACTGATTCCTGGTTTGAGGGTCTACTGTTTCCTGAAAAAATGCGTGAATCTAAAGGAAGGGAGTTACCTGACTTCGAATATATTTATAAAGAACTCGCAAAACCAAACGTTACATTATCGTTGCTTCACCATGAATATGAGCTTGAGTGCAGAAATAGTGATAAAATTCCATATGCCTATCGAACCTATTGTCAGTATTACACTGAGTATGCAAGAAAATACAAAGCCACTATGCGTATAAAACGTAAGCCAGGAGAAATCATGGAAGTCGATTGGGCGGGTGCAACACTTAAATTAGTCGATAGAGATACTGGTAACCAAGTTAAAGCGTATCTTTTCGTTGCCACACTTCCGTGTACACAATATACCTATTGTGAAGCAACACTATCGATGAAACAAGACGATTGGATTAATGTTCATATTCGCGCATATAATTATTTTGGCGGTGTAACAGAACTATTAGTACCGGATAATCTTAAAACGGGTGTGAGCAAAACTGAATATGGTGCAGCTATTTTGAATGAAGTTTATCGCGAATTGGCTGATCATTATGGGACTGTGATTCTTCCGGCTCGTATTAGAACACCTAAAGATAAAGCGAGTGTTGAAGGAAATGTTGGAAACCTGTCAACATGGGTAATCGCTAGTTTAAGAAATTCGGTGTATTTTACACTTGATGAATTAAATGCAGATATAAAAAAGAAGTTAGATGAATTCAATGACCGGCCCTTTACAAAAAAATATAAGTTGGGAAATAGAACAACGGCATTTGAGGAAGAAGAAAAGTTCGCGCTTAAACCTCTTCCTCTTACACCATTTAGATTAGCAACATGGAAAACAGCAACCGTTCAATTAGATTACATGGTTTCGATTGAAAGCATGTTTTACTCAGTCCCTTATGAGTACATCCAAAATAAAGTTGATATTCGCCTTACAAAAGACTTAGTAGAAGTTTTTTATAAAGACAGCCGTATTGCCACACATAAGCGATTATACGGTAAATTCGGACAATTTTCGACTAATCGCGACCATATGCCAGATAATCATAAACTCTATATAGATCACACGAAAGAATCAGTCATTGACTGGGCGAATACAATTGGTGAAGCGACCACTAAAGTGGTCACGTTTATTTTTGACTATGCGCAAGCTGAAAGACAAGCGTTAAAAGCTACCATGCGCTTGAAAAATCAAGGAAAGAAATACTCGAAAGAAGAGCTTGAAACAGCTTGTGAGGCAGTTCTTAAGTTAGCATCAACTCCAACTGTTCGTACAGTTGAAACACTATTAGCAAGTAATAAGAAGAAAAACGCAAAAATGAAATTGAATGGAGACATACCAGAGGAAACAACGAAAGACTATGGGTTTACTCGAGGAGCGAGTTATTTTGGAGGGAAACTAAATGATGAATGAAGATACGAAACGCAAGCTACATGAAATGCGCCTCAACGGCATGGTAGAAGCAATAGAATCACAGCAATTAGATAATAAAAGTTACAACGATATGCCATTTAATGACCGGCTCAATTTAATTGTCGATGCTGAATATGCTCGTCAGAAATCAGCTCGGCTTGATCGTTTGATTAAAAGTGCAAATTTTCATAACCGACAGGCGGCAATTGAAGACATTGAATATTATCCAGATCGTCAATTAGACAAAGAATTAATTCTAAAACTTAGAATGGGGACATATTTAGCAGAGCATCATAATATCATACTCATGGGTGCTTCAGGGAATGGGAAGACCTGGCTTTCTAATGCCTTTGGTATTGAAGCATGCCGTCAAGGTTATAAAGTACGTTATATCCGGCTACCTGAACTATTAGATGAACTAACAATTGCCAAAAATGAAGCCGATGGAAGCTTCAGGAAAGTATTAAATCGTTATAAAAAAGTGGACTTACTTATTTTAGATGAATGGTTATTGACCCCTTTAACGCTTGAGCAATCCACTTATATTCTTGAGTTGGTAGAAAGCAGGCTTCAAGTGACGTCAACGATCTTCTGTTCACAATTTTCCCCTGAAGGTTGGCATGAAAAACTTGGTAATCCACAAATTGCCGATGCCATACTTGATAGAATTATTCATGATGCCTATCCTATTTTAATTGATGGAAAAGTATCTATGCGTGAACGGCATGGTTTGGTCATAAAGCCATGATGATTCCGGACAATGTTTATATACGAATTAAGGACTTCCATTACCGCTTAACAGCTCCTGAGGATCTGATAAATTTGGTAGATGAATCACTTCTACAAGCCATCTGGGACTCACAAGAATCCCTTACAGACGATGAGCTCGTTGCCCTTGGGATTAAATTAATTAAGAAATATGACCATTTAAACCACTAAGGGCCACTTTAGTCTAAACTAGCCCTTAATAAATACCTTTACAAGCCTAACGACGCTTTTAGGGGTATTTATGTATTTTTCATATGGTATAAACTGTTGATATTCATTTAATTTTCTTTGAGTGGCAAATTACTGCGCACAAAGTGGTTCATTCTTTCGCCGAAGGTGGTCAATTTCTTCGCAGAGGTGGTCAATTTACAATGCCGCCTTCAGTATCCATTCCTGAGCAGATAATTTCTAGGTTTCGGACAAGCATAATTAAGAAATTCCGTTTCATAAAAAATAAATATGTAAAAAGTATTGAAATATCATTTCTTTTCGTTTATGATTGAGTTGTGAAATTGATAGCGCAATCATATGTTAAGGAGGAGAAAAAATGCATCTATCATTAGGTATTATTTTAGTATTATGTGCGTATACAGTTGTGGGTGTTCTGGATCAAATTTCAGTTCAAGTAGGTCCTTACACACCATTATTTGCAGCAACGTTTACGGGTCTTGTTATGGGAGATCTTCAAACGGGTCTTATGATTGGAGCAACATTACAATTGATGACTTTAGGGGTGGCCACTTATGGAGGCGCTACCGTACCAGATTTCTTATCTGGAGCCATCATGGGAACGGCTTATGCGATCCTTTCAGGAAAAGGAGTTGAGTACGGAATTGGGATAGCTGTACCAATCGGGCTTTTACTGACACAGTTGGATATTTTAGGTCGGATGGCAAATACATTCTTTCAACATAAAGCCGATCACTATGCTGAGTTGGGTGATTACAAAGCAGTAGAGCGCTGTAACATTTTAGGGATTTTCCCGTGGACAATCTCTCGTATTATTCCTGTATTTATTGGCTTATTCTTTGGAGAACAAGTGGTAAGTATTATTAACGACATGATTCCTGCTTGGATTATGACAGGTTTAAAAGCATCAGGGGCTATCTTACCTGCAATGGGAATTGCCATCTTAATGCGCTACTTACCGATTAAAAAGTATTGGCCTTATTTCTTGATTGGGTTTGTTTTACTCGCTTTTGGCGCAGAGTTCTTCTCTGTATTAGGTGTCGCTTTAGTAGGCTTAGCATTAGCGGCAATGTATGTAATGAACCAAAATACTCCAGCGGCTGCTTCTAACACAGGGAACGTAGTCTATGAAGATGATGAGGAGATTGAGATTGATGACTAAAAAATTGACAAAACAAGATATCAATAAAATGTATGTGCGCAATTTATTTGGCTTTCAATGGGGTTGGAACTATGAAAAAATGCAGGGTCTAGGTTATGCGTATTCTATCATGCCAGTTCTTAAGAGACTTTACTCTGATGATGATGAAGCGATGAAAAAAGCGTTGAAAGCACATTTAGGTTTTTTTAATACGACACCAGCTATGTCGAGCTTGATTATTGGGGCAGATGCAGGACTTGAAGAAGAGTTTGGCATGGAAGATCCTGAGGCTATCACAGGTTTGAAAACAGGGTTGATGGGACCCTTTGCAGGAGTCGGGGATACCGTCTTTATTGCAATTTATCGCGCGATTGTTTTCTCGATTGCAGCATACATGGCTCAAGCGGGTCAAATTGTTGGCTTATTGATTCCCTTAATCATGGGTGCTGTGGTTATGTGGGTTCGTTATAAATTTATCCACATTGGTTACAGTCAAGGGAAAAAAATTGCGACCGAGTTTGCCGATAAAATGAAACTATTTACTGAAGCAGCAGCGATTTTAGGATTAACGGTTGTAGGTGGGTTGATTCCTTCCGTGATTACCTATAAGTTAGACTTAACCTATAAGATGGGTGAAGTCACATTATCTACACAAGAAATGTTGGATAAAATTTTACCAGGGTTAGTTCCTTTAGCAATTGTTTTCTTATCTTATTGGTTATTAGGTAAGAAAAAAATGAATTCAACGCGTTTGATTTTTGTTTTAATTCTTTTAGGAATGATTTTAGGGAACCTGCAGCCCGTCTTAGCTTGGATTGGCGGTTTATTCTAACCCAAATGAGTGATTAGAGATAGGGAAAAAGACGAATTTAAGCCCGATCTCATTGTAAGTAATAATTAAGGCAATACAAATAAGAGAGAAACTCAAGGAGGAAATAATTATGGGCATTATTCATGCACGTGTAGATGAACGATTAATTCATGGGCAAGTAGCGACTGTCTGGACTAATTCTTTAGGAGCGCAACGGATTATGGTCGTCAACGATCAGGTTGTTAAAGATCAGATTCAAATCGGGGCTTTAAAAATGGCGAAACCAGTAGGCGTCAAGTTATCAATTCTATCAGTTAGAAAAGCGGCTGAAAATATTCGTAGTGGAAAATATGATGATGAAAAGGTATTCTTAATTACAAAGACAATTGAGGATATGGCTAGACTGATTGATGCAGAGGTGCCTTTGAAGGAATTTAATGTAGGAAATATTTCTGTCAAGGAAGGCAGTAAAGCAATCAAAAAATCAGTAGCAGTCACACAAGATGATATTACAACGATTCAACGTTTGACAGATCAAGGCGTTAAAATTACTGCGCAAATGATCCCATCAGAATCAAATGAGTTGATTAATACATTCTTGTAAACATAAGGGGGAGCATTATGGAAGTATTACCGCAAATCAGAAAGGTTTACTCATCACTATCTAAGGCAAATAAAAAAATTGCAGACTATATGTTACATTTTCCAGAAGAGGTGATTAAACAAACTGCATCTGAAATTGGGGAAGCTTCTAATGTCTCTCCTGCTTCAGTGGTTCGTTTCGTGAAAAAAATCGGTTATGTTGGCTTGGATGAAATGAAGGTTCAACTTTCTACGGATCAAGCGATTCTAGCCAACGAGCGCCAAATTGATCCAATCGTATCTGAAAATGATAGCTTGGATGTTTTATGTGGGAAAGTGGAGACGCTGATTAAAGATACTGCGACAGACGTGTTTAACACCGTGGATCGTGATGTCTTGGCAAAAGCGATTAACCACATCAAAAAAGCACAAAATGTTTTCTTGTTTGGGATTGGTGCAAGTTCTCTTATTGCCTACGACTTGTTTCATAAATTCAGTCGTGCAGGAATTCGCTCATCCTTCATTTTTGATATTCACATTGGGATAGAGATGCTAAACTATGCAACGGCGGACGATGTAGTCATTGCTGTTACTTATAGTGGTCATACAAAAGAGATTTTACTGGCCTGTGAGTATGCGAAAAAGAAAGGCGCTCATTTGATTGTCATTACTCGAAATCAGGGGCCTAAAATTAAAAATTTAGCGAATGAAGTTCTGGTTGTTCCAAGCAATGAACATTTGTTACGCGTAGGGGCAATCTCATCGATGTATTCTTCGATGATTGTCGGAACCGCGCTATATTTAGGTGTTATCCAAGAAAATATTGAAGAGGATATCACAGAAAATATGATTATTACAAAAAACTGGATTAATCCGTTGAAAGAAGAGTAGTATATGGAAATTTCAAATTTAGCGACAGAGCAACGCAATAATAATAGTATGAATATTGATCGACTTCCTACATTGGAGATGATCAAAATAATTAATAAAGAAGATCAAGGAGTTGCCCAGGCAGTTGAAAAGGTGTTGCCTCAAGTAGCTGAAGCCGTTGACCAAGCTGCGATTCGTTTCAATGAAGGGGGCCGCATGATATATATCGGTGCCGGCACTTCTGGACGAATGGGTGCTTTAGATGCGATAGAATTAACACCAACCTACAGCGTGCCACCAGAACGAGCTTTTGGTATTTTGGCTGGTGGTAAGGAAGCCATGTTTGCGGCTGTAGAAGGGGCAGAAGACTCTAAGGAACTCGCTGTGACGGATTTGAAGAACGCTAATTTGACTGAAAAAGACATCGTGATTGCGATTGCTGCTAGTGGCCGAACCCCCTATGCTTTATCTGCTTTAGAATATGGCAATAAAGTGGGCGCGTTAACTATTTCTGTCACTTGTACAAAAAACAATAGGATGACACAGGAAGCAAACGTGGGGATTGCCGCAATGGTTGGAGCTGAGGTCATCACGGGCTCGACACGAATGAAGGCGGGAACTGCTCAAAAGATGATTTTAAACATGCTCTCAACAGGGATTATGATTAAAACAGGTAAAGTTTATCAGAACTTGATGGTGAATGTGCAGGCAACAAATGAAAAGTTAGTTGAACGTTCGATTAATATTATTGCCCAAGCATTAACTATGGATCGCACGAAAGCGAGCGCATTATTTGAGGCAGCTGGACAGCGAGTTAATGTAGCAATTGTGATGCATGAGCAAAAAATTGATCGTGAAGCTGCTGAAAGTTATTTACAAGTCAATAATAATCGGATTTCTCGATCATGAAAATGATTCAACAATTGACAGATTTTTTACAGCAAACAGAAGTTTCAGGACTTTCTGCAGCCGTCTTAAATCAAAAAACAGAAAAGTTTTTGATAGGTAAGATGGGAAAAAGCCAGCCTTATTCGGATCAAGAAGTTTCTGATGAATCGCTCTATGATTTAGCTTCTTTAACCAAAGTAGTTGGAACGACAACACGAATAATTCAGATGATTCAAGAAAAACAATTGTCGTATGATACAGTCGTGAGTACCTTACTTCCTCAATTTCCAAACCTATCGATGACTATTGAAGAGCTACTCTTTCACCGAAGTGGTTTGCCAGCAGATTTCTCGGATAAAAAACATTTTTCAGAGGATTTGGCGATTGATTTTCTAAAGAATTTCACTCCTTCTATGACAGATTATCCTATCGTTTATTCTGATATTGGCTACTTGCTCTTAGGTTTTGTCATTGAGGAAATCGAGGGGACAGATTTGGAGACTTCTTTTCAAAAACATCTATTTCAACCGTTAGGAATGAAAGATACAACTTTTTTTCCGAAAGATCTTTCACGAATTATGCCTACTGAAATAAGTTCGGAGCGTGGCTTAATCCACGGCGTTGTCCATGATTCAAAAGCATACCGTTTTGGTCGGCCGATAGGAAGTGCAGGGCTGTTTTCAACTTTAAATGATCTTATTATATTTACAGAAGCATTGATGAACAATCGACTAGGTGAGGCTGACTGGTTTGAGCCGAAGATTTATCAAATCCTTCTAAAAAGTGAGCAGGGTCGAACGTGGGGCTGGGAGAAGCCTTTTGGACCTAATGTCCTCTACCATACTGGGTTTGCGGGGACTTCGATTGGACTGGATATCCAGAAACATAAGGCGTTTATTCTATTGAGTAATCGAGTTCACCCGACACGTGAGACGCCTAAATTTATCACAGAACGTTTCAAATTGTACCAAGAATTTTTTAAGGAGAATGATGCATGAGACCAATTTTAATCGTAATGAGCCATGGTAATATGGCTGTAGAAACACGTAATTCCGCTAAAATGATTGTAGGTGAACCGGAGAATGTCTTTGCGATTGCAATGAAAGAAGATGACGGATTATCTGGGACGACAGAAAAGCTGGATCAAATTTTACGGTCATTTACACCTGAGACTGAAATCGTTATTTTGGCTGACTTGAAAGGTGGAACGCCTTGTAATGTAGCCATGATGAAAATGAGTGAACGTCCTAATTTGAGAGTGGTATCAGGACTTAATTTGGCGATGTTGATTGAAGGGATTTTTTCACCACTAACGACAGCGGCTGAATTAAGTAGCTACTTAGAGACAATTGGGAAAAGTGCTGTAGAAAGTTTGACTTTAACCGAGGAAATTTACGACGAAGAGGAATATGAGGAATAACAACTGAGGACAGGGCGTGAGCGCTACGGCAGTCTACTGCTGAGAATCGTTCATTTCAAATTGGCAGACTAGGACACCAGTCGTTTCGACTCACGTCCCAGTCCTTTTTTGTACGAAAGGATCTGTAGTTATGATAGGTATTCTTTATTTTGTAGTGATTATTATTGCCAACACAATTGGTGCTATCTCTGGGATGGGCGGAGGTGTAATTATTAAACCAATCTTTGATTTGATTGATTACCATTCAGTGGCGGCTATCTCCTTTTATTCGACCGTTGCTGTCTTTACAATGTCGATTTCTTCGACCTTGCGTCAGCTAGCAAGGGGACAGTCTATTAATTTTTCAATCGTATTGTGGATTTCTTTGGGCGCATTAGTGGGTGGTGTACTAGGAAATTCTGTGTTTGAACAACTTTTGCTTTTGTTTGATAATGAAAAAGATGTTCAACTCATTCAGATTATTATTACAGTGGGTTCTCTTCTTTTTGCCTTCTTATATACTCGTTATCCATGGCGAAGTTTTCAATTGATGACTTACTCAGGGTATCTTTCTTGTGGGGTGATTTTAGGATTTTTAGCAAGTTTACTAGGAATCGGTGGCGGCCCCATCAATGTTTCTTTATTGATGTTGATGTTCAGTTTACCGATTAAAGAGGCGACGGTTTATTCGATTGCAACGATCTTCTTTTCTCAGCTTGCTAAGTTATTGACCATTCTATTTGGTAGTGGATTGGCTAGGTATGATTTATCAGTTTTACTCTATATTATTCCAGCGGCTATTTTGGGTGGTTTGATTGGTGCTGCTTTATCTCAACTTTTAAGCGCAAAAAAAGTGACGAGTATCTTTTTGATTGTCATTTTAGTGGTATTATTTATCAATATTTATAATGGGGTCCATCTGTTGAGTCTGGTCTAGTAGATGAATGACTTATCTGAACTCTATACTTTATAGACGCACTCTTTGCTTCTTTTTCTCGTTCTTAGTATAATAACTATGCTTTGAAAAGTGACTGCGAGCGAGCAAATCGCATGTGTGGAAGGAAGAGTTAAGAATGTCGAATAATTTTTGGGCAGAGTTACCTAAGCCCTTTTTTGTGTTAGCACCAATGGAAGACGTGACGGATGTTGTTTTTCGACATGTGGTCAAGTCCGCAGGGGCACCAGATGTCTTTTTTACTGAATTTACAAATTCAGATAGTTTTTGTCATCCAGATGGAATTGAAAGTGTTCGAGGTCGTCTAACATTTACAGAGGATGAACAGCCAATGGTCGCTCATATTTGGGGTGATAATCCGGATTATTTTCGAAAAATGAGCTTTAGTTTGGCAGAGATGGGCTTTAAAGGAATTGATTTGAACATGGGCTGTCCTGTTCCTAATGTAGCTGGTCGTGGAAAAGGTAGTGGGCTGATTTTACGTCCAGAGGTTGCTGCTGAATTAATCGAAGCCGCCAAAGCTGGTGGCCTTCCGGTGAGTGTGAAAACACGGATTGGTTACACAGAAATCGCTGAAATGGCGCAGTGGATTCGCCATTTGTTGAAACAGGATATCGCGAATCTGTCTATCCACTTGCGTACGCGAAAGGAAATGAGTAAAGTTTCCGCACATTGGGAAGTTATTCCCCAGATTATGGCTTGGCGTGATGAAATTGCCCCAGCAACACTGATTACCATTAATGGTGATATCATGGATCGCCGGATGGGTTTAGAGCTTGCTGAAAAATATGGGGTAGATGGGCTGATGATTGGTCGAGGAATTTTTAAAAATCCTTATGCCTTTGAGAAAGAAGCCAAAGAACATTCAGCTAAGGAACTGGTAGGTTTGCTGCGTTTACAGCTTGATCTTCAAGATGAATATGCGAAAGAAGTCCCACGCACCATTGTTGGGTTACATCGTTTCTTCAAAATCTATGTTAAAGGATTTCCAGGAGCTGGTGATCTGCGAGCAAGCTTAATGAATACAAAATCAACCAATGAAGTCCGTGAACGATTAGATGACTTTGAAAGAGCGCACGAAGGGATTTTCGGGTAAAGGTCTGCTGAAGAAATAAATAATTGGAGATTTACTACCTGCCAAATGAGTGCTTTTTAGTGGACGCCTGTTGATAAAAGTACTCGAGTAGAGGTCGATAAAAATAAAAAACTGAGCTGTCTGAAAATGCTGTATTTTTCAAGATAGCTCGTTTTCTTTTGGGAGCTAAGTACAAGTCTTACTTTCTGATTCTGGTTGTAATAGAGTGTCGAATGGACAGACTTATAAAAGTGTCACATTATTTGGATTTTTCCGATAAGCTGTGGGTGTAAGACCCGTTTCTTTTTTGAAGACGGACGTAAAGTAGTTAGAGTCTTCAAAGCCACTTTCTAATGCAATATCAATAATTTTTAGTTGAGTATTTAAAAGCAAATACTCAGCTTTTTTAATGCGCATGCCGTTCAAATAAGTAAAAAAGGATAAACGAAAATTTTTTTTGAAAAAGCGACAAAAATGTTCTCGACTGAAGCCAATATGCGTGCTGATATCATCTAACGAAATAGGATTTTTATAGTTCTCTTCTAGATAGACTAAGATCTTTTTACATTTATAGGAAGTTAGATCATTTTTTTGTTCAATGTTTTGTTCAAAATGAAAGAGCATTTCTTTTGCTACATAGAGTTGTTGAAAAAATAAAAGAAGATGTGCTTTTAAAGTTAACTCGAAATAAGGTTTTTTTATGGCGAAGGATTCAATTAATTCGGCTGCATGCTGTTGAATTTGTTCAATATTTTCTAGCTCATTGGTAGCATGGACAATGTGTTGCGTCGTGTAGTTTAGTATTGGATCAAAATAGGATTGTTGAATGGTATCAGATGAATGACTACTAATGAAAAACGAGTCAAATACGATAGCAAAAAATGAACAAGCAGATTGTTGATAGTTCACGGCTCCATGCAACAAGTTAGGTGGAATAAACAAGATATCTCCTTCTGTAGCGACAAAATGATTTCCTTCAACAATGACTTCCATTTTGCCACTTGTAATATAAAGAACTTCCATCTCTCTATGCCAATGGGTATGAATCATAATTGGGTGAGATTGATCATGGTTTGTAAAATGAACGGCAAAAGGAAAGAGACTATTCCCATGTTCCGTAATCTCCTTTAAAGAGTTATCAATATCGTTTTCACTAGGGTTAGGTGTAAATATAAATTTATCCATTTTTCCTCCTTTTTTTCAAAAATATCAATATTTTCGTGTATTTAAATTAAGATAGCGATTACATTCTATCATAGATGTCCCTATAATGAAACTGTATCAAAGAAGAACAACTAGGAGGACGAAAGATGAAAAAATTTTTATTAGTATCAGCGGCTGTCTTGGGAATGTTAAGTTTAACCGCTTGTGGTAGCTCAGAGGATTCATCTGATAAAGGGAAAACGACATTAGAAGTATTCAATATTAAAACAGAAACCGCAGAGCAGATGGATGCGTTAGTTGAAAAGTATGAGAAGAGTCATCCGGACGTGAAAATCAATATGACAACGGTTGGTGGCGGGACGGATGCAACAGCGGCGATGCAGTCAAAATTTTCTTCCGGTGATGAGCCAGATATTTTCATGCTAGGCGGTCTATCAGATGCACAGACTTGGGAGCATAAACTGTTTGATTTAACAGATACTGACTTAGCCAAAAATGCCATCGAAGGCACGCTAGAAGGAGCGACATTAAATGATAAAGTTCTAGGCGTTCCAATGAATATTGAAGGATATGGTTGGTTAGTTAATAAAGAAATTTTTGAGAAATCTGGGATTGATGTAGAAAGTATTCAGTCGTTTGCTGAGTTTGAAAGCGCGGTCAAAAAAATCGATTCTAAAAAAGACGAGTTAGGGTTAGAAGGAGTCTTTGCTTTTAGTGGTGGAGAAACTTGGGTAACAAGTCAGTTCAGCTCAAACTTTATTGCACCAGAGTTCTCTGATAGTTTGGTAAAAACTTATGGAGCTAAAGAATTGGCGTTTAAATATAACAAACAAATGCAAAGTTATTTAGATTTAGCCGCGAAGTATAACGCAGGGCCACTTGAGTCAATGGATTATAGTACGTCTGTTGAAGAATTATTTGCGGGTGGCAAAACAGCGATTGTTCATCAAGGGAACTGGATTGTTCCGACACTAAATAGCTTAGACGAATCATTTGCTAAAGAAAAATTAGCGATTGTACCTATGTTTGTAGACAATGAAACGGAAGGAAAAATTGTCGCGGGGCCTGCATGGTATTGGGGTGTGAATAAAGATAAGGATCAAAAAGTAATCGACGCTTCTATTGATTTCTTAACCTGGATGTATACAGATAAAGAGGCGATGGACGCAATTATCAATGATTTTGACTTTATCCCAGCCTATACGAACTTTTCTAGTGATGACATCACGGATCCATTGTCTAATAAAATTTATACGTATTTAGCTGACGGGAAAACAGTTCCTTGGGTGCACAATTCTTATCCTGATGGGTTTGGTCAGAATGTTATTGGAGTTCAAGTTCAAGCGTATACAGCAGGGAAAATTCCTTGGAGTGAGTTTGTTGATACAGTAACAACTACTTGGAGTGAAGAACGTAAGTAATTCGTTTTGTAAGAGGTTGGGAAGAAGTGTTTAACTCCGAGAAATGAGAAGGAATTCACAAAAGTTGTTCTTCAATTTTTTGTGAATTTTAGCTTATTACCGCATGAGTTGCTTCTGTGCCACCGTTTATTCGAATAAAAGGAGTTTGGGACATAACTCAAGAAGCTATGTCCCAAAACCTTATGTTTTATTGAGGAGGGGAAAGGTATGTTAACAAACAAATCAAAATCTTTTTGGCTTTTACTACTTCCTGCATTGTTAGGATTAACGCTCGTTTTATTTATTCCGTTATTAATGGGCTCGTATTATTCTTTAACAGACTGGAATGGAAATACGATTGGAGAGTTTGTTGGACTGGATAATTATATTCGAGCGTTTAAAGATCAAGGGTTTATGGATAGTTTAATTTTTACAGCTAAATTTTCTGTCGTTAGTGTTGTATTAATCAATGTGATTGCGTTAATGTTAGCGACTTTAGTTACTCAAAAACTGGGTCGATGGACAACCTTTTTTAGAACAATCTTTTTTATGCCAAACTTAATTGGAGGAATTATTCTAGGATTTATCTGGCAATTTATTTTTAATAAGGCTTTTGAAACAATTGGTGATTTAAGTGGTATAGGATTTTTTAAAGGGTGGTTGAGCACACCAGAAACGGGTTTTTGGGGACTAGTGATCTTGTTTGTATGGCAGATGAGTGGTTATATGATGTTGATTTACGTTTCATTTTTAAACAACATTCCTGAAGAAATATTGGAAGCCGCAGACATGGATGGTGCCTCTCCAATGCAAACCTTTTTGAAAATAAAATTACCGATGTTGATGCCCGCATTTACAGTAACACTGTTTTTAACACTTTCTAATGCGTTTAAAATTTATGATCAAAATTTAGCTTTGACACAAGGTGGGCCGTATAATTCGACTCAAATGACAGCAATGAATATTTACAACGAAGCATTTGCTATGAGAAAAATGGGCTTTGCGCAATCTAAAGCGATTATTTTTCTACTCATTATTGTGGTGATTTCAGTTATCCAAATCTCAATCACTCGTAAAAAGGAGATAAGTGCTTAATGAAAACAAAAAGAAAAAATAAGAAAATAGCATTGATCGCAGTGGGCGTTGTTTTTTCAGCTCTTTGGTTCTATCCATTTTTCTTAATTGTTATTAACTCATTTAAAACAAAAGCCGAAATTTTTCAAAATACATTGAGTTTACCTAAAGGTCTTGGTTTAGAAAATTATACGATGGCATTAGATAAGCTAGACTTTGTCCGAAGTGCGGCAAATTCTTTATTAATTACAGTTGGTTCGTTAGTCTTAATCATCTTTGTTTCGTCTATGGCAGCCTATGCACTTTCGAGAAACACAAGTAAATTGAGTGGGATCATCTATTTTATTATAGCGATTGGTTTACTGATTCCATTTCAAGGAATCATGATTCCTTTAATCTCACTTTTCGGTAAAGTTAGCATGCTGAACCGTCCAGGCCTGATGATTATGTATTTAGGACTGGCAACAAGCATGGCTACTTTTATGTATTATGGCGCGTTACGTGGGATTCCTAAGTCGCTGGATGAAGCAGCAATTATTGATGGAGCGAACACATTTCAAATTTATTGGAAGATTATTTTTCCGTTGTTAAAACCTACGACGGTCACAATCATTGTCTTAAATTCATTATGGTTCTGGAATGATTATTTACTCCCTTCGTTGAGTGTAAACAAGCAGGGAATGTTCACGATACCCCTTAAGATGTTCTATTTCTTTGGTGAATTTAACAAACAATGGCATTTGGCGTTAGCTGCTTTAGTAATAGTTATTTTGCCAATCATTATTTTATTTATTATACTGCAAAAACACGTTGTGAAAGGAATTTCAGATGGGGCAGTCAAATAGGAGGAGCTTATGAGATTTACAGAAGGATACTGGCTAACAAAGGATGGATTTACCTTAAATCATCCTGTAGAATGCCGTGATTATAGAGTTGAGGATAAGGCCTTAGAATTATTTTTACCTTACAAAGTGATTAAACGACGTGGGGATACGTTAAATTTGGGCATGACGACACTTAGATTGGAGTCGCCGCAAAATGATATCATTAAGGTACGTTTGACTCACCATGATGTTGATCAAGGCATGCCGCATTACTCAACTACGTTAAGTTCTGCTGAAGTTGAGATTTCCACAGATAAAGAATATCGGTTTAAATCAGGCGCTCTGGAAGCACGAGTGCCTAAAGAAGGGCCGTTTACAGTAGAATTTTTTGGAAATGAACAGTTAATTACATCATCTAAGCCACGTGCACAAGCTGAAGTCACTGCAGATGATGGGAAACATTATATGCGTGAACAGCTGACGTTAGATCCTTATGAGTTAGTGTATGGAATGGGTGAGCGGTTTACTCCATTTACAAAAAATGGTCAAAGTGTTGATATTTGGAACGAAGATGGCGGAACAGGCAGTGAAAAATCATACAAAAATATTCCTTTCTACATAACAAACAAAGGATATGGCGTATTTGTGAACCATCCTGAAAAGGTTTCATTTGAAGTGGCTTCCGAAAATGTTTCAAGAACACAGTTTAGTGTGGAAGGCGAAATATTAGAGTATTTTATTATCTATGGGCCAACAATGAAAGAAGTACTACAAAAGTATACAGATTTAACAGGGAAACCAGCCTTACCACCAGCATGGTCATTTGGCTTGTGGTTGTCGACTTCTTTTACTACAGACTACAGTGAAAAGACAGTCATGCAGTTTATTGATGAGATGAAAGCGAGACAGATTCCATTTGATGTTTTTCATTTCGACTGTTTTTGGATGAAGGAATTCGAATGGTGTGGGTTTGAATGGGACCAGCAAATGTTTCCAGATCCACAAGGGTTACTTGATCGAATTCATGAAAAAGGTTTGAAGGTTTGTATGTGGATTAATCCGTACATCGGTCAGAAGGCTAAAGTCTTTAAAGAATGTCAGGAGAAAGGTTATTTCATTAAGAGAGAAAATGGTCATGTTTGGCAATGGGACTTATGGCAAGCAGGACAAGGGATTATTGACTTTACGAATCCGGAAGCTAGAGAATGGTATAAGAATCAATTACGAATTTTGTTAGATATGGGTGTGGATTCATTCAAAACAGATTTTGGGGAACGAATCCCAACAGATGCGGTGTATTACGATGGATCTGATCCAAAGAGAATGCATAATTACTATGCGTATTTATATAATGAAGTTGTTTTTGAACTCTTAGAAGAAATTAAAGGGGAAGGCAATGCAGTGGTCTTTGCTCGTTCAGCTTCTGTGGGTTCTCAAAAGTTCCCTGTTCATTGGGGGGGAGATAATCTTTCACAATACCCGTCAATGGCTGAATCATTACGTGGGGGATTATCTTTTGTCCTTTCTGGGTTTGGTTTTTGGAGTCATGATATTGGTGGCTTTGAAGAAAATACAACAGAGGATCTTTATAAACGTTGGACACAATTTGGCTTGCTGTCTACACATAGCCGTTACCATGGAAATATTGAATATCGTGTGCCATGGAATTTTGGAGAAGAGTCTGCATTAGTTACTCAAAAATTCTCTAGATTAAAGAACAAATTGATGCCTTATATTTATAAAGAGGCAGTCCTAACCGCAAGAACGGGTATTCCAATGATGCGTCCATTAGTGATTGAGTTTGAAGAGGATTATACAGTTCATACGCTAGATAAACAATATATGTTTGGCGAAGATTTGCTCGTTGCTCCAATTTTTAATGAGGAGGGACAGGTTTCCTTCTATCTTCCTAAAGGCAAATGGACTAATTATCTGACGAATACAGTTTACGAGGGCGGCAAATGGTACCAAGAGAAACATGATTACTTCTCGTTACCATTACTTGCTCGTCCCAATAGTTTGATTGTCGAAGGGGCTAAAGAGGATACGGCGGCCTATGATTACAGTAACAAACTAACGGTTCATGTATTTGAGCTGACTGAAGAAAAGACAGTGACGGTCTTTGATACAAAAGGGGATACGATAGGTGAAGTAACAGTTAAGCCAGTAGGTGAATCGTATGAGGTTCAGGTTAGGAACCTAAAGAATGTTTCTTTCTTATTCAGAAATAGAACACTTGCAGAGATGCAACGACATGAACTAGGCTCTCTGTATAAAATGTAAATTGATTAAAAACGTTGTGCTAACTGCCAGTTTGGCGGATAGTACAACGTTTTTGGTGATAAAGAGCGTATATATTATTGAAAGGTGGGGTCGAATACAAAATCAGTGAGGGGAATCAACTGTAGACGAAAGACCAAAAGACTTCGGTCTGATGAGGCATTCTTAAGAAGCAAAAGATTGAAAAAATGTAGCTTATAGGCTACAATTTGATTGGAGAAAAGATGGAATTACCGGAATTTGATTGGGGAGATGAATTTAGTGAGTATCTCGAATCGCTCAATAAAGAAGAAAATGAAAAGATGATTTCTACAATAAAGTCAATTGAATATCATGGACTTCAAGAAGCCATCAAGAAAAGATGGGTGAGTAAATTAGCCAATGATTTATATGAAATTCGAGTGCAAAATAAGGGTGTTTTTCTACGTGGCATATACTTTCAAGTAATGAACAATAATTATTGGATAACTCATGGTTTCAAGAAAAAAAAGAATAAGACGCCACAAAAGGAAATAGCCAGAGGGAAAAGTATAAGAAATAAATATAAAGATAGGAAGGGTGACTAATATGAGTAAAGTTGATGAATATATCAAAAATAAATCTTTGGAAGATCCAGAATGGAAAAAAGGGTATGAAGAAGAGTGCAATAAATTAAAGATGTCCGTGATAATGACTAATCTCAGGGAAAGTACAGGATTGAATAAAACACAATTCGCTACCCTTGTTGGGAAATCACGGGCAACAATAGATAAAATAGAAAAAGGACAGATGAATCCTTCCGCTGAATTGATGGATGAAATTGCTTCAAAAGCTGGAAAAAAATTAGTCATTAAAATCGTAGACATTGATGCGAATGAACCTACCTGTATCTGAAGAGGTTGAGGGTGGACATAACTTATAAGGTCATGTCACCCTCACGCTCGTTTTTTTATTTATTTCTTACAACGTCATCTTTTTTTCTAGACAGTAGTCATAAAATTTTTGAACGACGGGTGTTTTTCGTTTATTTTTTTTTGTAGCAAGGTAGATGTAACGAGAAGGAATCTCATCAGTAATTGTTAGTTTTGTGACAGGATAGGCCGAGATTGATGGGATATCTGGCATGATGGCTACCCCATAATCGTAGCCAACAAATCCTAGCATGCTGTGGTCTTCTTCAACTTCACAGGTAATTTGTGGTTGAATCGAGTGGTTGTTTAAAATTTCATCGATATAAGGTCGCAAGCCACTTTGGTTGTTGTAATAGACAAAGGGATACCCGGCTAACTCGTTCAATGAGACGGTATTTTGTGAGTTTTTGGTTAATGGATGTTTGTTGGGGACAATGACAACAATTTTTTGTTCGGTTAAAACATCAAAATGAATTTCAGCATCGTCATCAATTTTTGAGCAGATGGCGATGTCGATGTTGTCGGACTTCAGCTGTTGCAAAATGTCGCTAGAGTTACCTTGGGAAAAACGAAATTGAATGGCTTCATTATTTTTTTCGGCTAAAAATTGTTTGGCCAAATTCGGAGTTAACGAAGAACCCATGGTATAAATGAACCCTAGTTGAATTTGCCCCGTCTCTGGACTCGCAATTTCTTGGAGCATTTGTTTGCCAGAGTAAAGCTGGTTGAGTCCGGGTGATACATAATCATAAAAGATTTTCCCATATCTTGTTAGATAAATGTTTCGTCCTTTTTTTTCAAAAAGCGCAACGCCGAGTTCTTTTTCTAAAACTGAGATGGCGTGGCTTAAGTTTGGTTGGGAGGTATTTAATTGTTCAGCAGTGAGTCGCATATGCTCATTTTCTGCTAATTTTAAGAAATATTCAAGGTGTCGAAAATTCATATTTATCGTCTCCTTCAAAATGATAAATGAATTTTATCATATTGAAATGAAAAAAGCATTGGAATTTCTGAATCGAATCGGGTATCCTTAGTAAAAAAGCTAGATTGTTTGAAAGTAGGTATTAAAGTGAAAAATATCACAAGTTCAAAAAGTAGCGAGCAAAGGAATCGTTATTTTCCTTTACTTAGTAGTCTGTATTTTAATTTTATTTTTCAAGGGATGGCAGCCATTATTTTATCTCAAAATATGGATGCTTTAAAGGAACAATGGCAAGCATCAACGACTCAGGTAACTTTGGTTATGAGTGCGATTGGGTTTGGGCGGATTATCAGCCTGTATTTTTCAGGATACTTTTCTGATAAGTTCGGTCGTAAGAAGACGGTCATGATCGCGATTGCTTCTTATTTTGTTTTTTTTGCAGGAATTCTCTTGAGCCCAAATTATCAAATTGCCGCTATTTTGGCGATGTTTGGTGGGTTTAGTAATGCCTTTTTAGATACGAGTACATATCCGACTTTAGTGGAAGCTTATCCAAGCGAGAAGGATAATAGCTCGCTAAGTGTCTTAAATAAAGCCTTTATCTCATTAGGTCAATTTATTTTACCGTTTTTAACTAGAATTATTATGACAGAGAACCTGTATTACGGATGGCCTTTTATCTTATGTATTGTCTGTCTATTTGCTAATTTACTCTTCTTGCGAAAACAGGCGTTTCCACCGCTAACAACGGTTCCCGTCCATGAAGAAGTAATCACTGAAGAGGCCGGACCAAAAGGAGTCAAATTTAAGATTGATGGGATTGCGTTATTAATCTTTTCTTTTGTTTCTGTGTCTATGTTCAATATTTTTATTTTGTGGATTCCAAAGTTTGGAGAGCAGATGAACATTGTTAGCCAACAAGATAGTCTAATTTTTGTTAGTGTTTTTAGTGTCGGCTCATTTGTCTCTGTGTTTTTGACTTCTATGATTGTCAAAAAAGGCGTCAGCGTAACAGGATTGATGGTTGTTTGTACAGGAGTCACCGCATTATCGTTAATCTATATGATTTTGCAACCGACTTTTGTAGGTCTTGTGATTGCTTCATTATGTGTGGGGATCTTTGCAGCAGGCGGAATCTGGCAATTGGGATTAGCCTTAATTTTAGAATTTTTCCCACAAAGAAAAGGCCGAATTACAAGTCTGTATTCTTTAGCGACTTCTGTGTCGGTAATGATTACGCCTTATATAACTGGAATTATGGCTGAATCGGATATTCGTTTGGTCTTTGTTTATAATGTGTTCTTGACGCTTGTTGGTTTTCTTTCAACCCTTGTGATTGCGGTTCGTTATAAAGCAATGGTTGCGGAGCCAAGCGGGATACGTGTGGATGAGTAAGCCTCATTGGAATCAAGAATGAAGCCTAAGCTTGTTGTGAGAACGAGCTGTATTTAAACTAATTGATAAAGAGTTTTGATAAAAAGGGATAGAGGCGTTTTCCGAGGAAGGCGAAATGCTTCTGTTCCTTTTTTAATGGACTAAGTGCATCCGTGTGACAAAAGAAAGGGGGAGACAGAAGTTGTCGCCTCTGTACCCACCGTTTATTCGGATAAAAAGAGGTTGGGACAGAAGTGTTTAACTCCGAGAAATAAGAAGGAATTCACGGAAATTGCTCTTCAAATTTTTGTGAATTTCAGCTTATTTCCGAAGGAGTTGCTTCTGTATCCACCGTTTATTCGGATAAAGAGAGCCTAGAACATAACTTCAAAAAGTTATGTTCTAGGCTCTCTTTACTCTTATTTGATAGATTCTAGTCGACTGTTCACTAGAACCTTATTGTGCTTCTACGTATTCCACTAAGCCATTGGTGATGTGAACCACAATGCCGTCAGTGACCGTACCGGTGTATTCTTTAACTGCTTGGATGACTGTGGTAGCCATTTGTGTGCCCAGCCCTGGAATCGCTGCGACTAAGACAGCAACTGCGCCGCCTCCTGCCCAAGTGATGGCGTTCATTAACCGATTGCTTAGGTAAACATCAGGAGAGAAGAAGCCACGTTCGAAGCTGATTGCTGTGATATTTTTGACGCCTTCTGGAATGGCTTGAACAACCATTTCAGTTGGCACGACAGGTGTCGTTTCTTGTTCTGCTGCAAACACGGTGACCGGTGTGACTAAGGCAACTCCTAAAACAACTGTACTTAAAGCTACGACGAATTTTCTCATGATTCTCTCCTCCTTCAGTAGAAATAAATAATTATCTCTATATTTATAATATATACCATTTTCGTGAAAAGTCAATAAAATATAAGAAAATAAAAGAAAATATCATGTATACCATTTTTTGTTTAGCGCATTTAGAATGACAGGACGTTTCTTTTTTTATTTAGGTTTCTTGAAAGGATGAGTAGTTATTTTCAGAGTGGATATTCTGATTGATAAATTATATTTATGTTTTATTCGATAAAAAAGTAATAGTTTTTATCAAAATGATAGCTTACACTATAGGTAAATAGATTGTGAAATCATTAATTTGAAGAAAGAAGGAGAATCATGAATAATTATCAAGCGATTTTTGAACCATTGACGATTAGACGTATGACCTTAAAAAATAGAGTGATTATGCCACCAATGGGAACAAATTTTGCCAATATGGATGGCACCTTCAATAAAGAGCATCTCTCTTATTATGAACAAAGAGCAAAGGGGGGGACGGGCCTAATCACCTTGGAAAATGTCTGTTTTGATTATCCAATGGGAACAAACGGCACGTCTCAGCTTAGAATCGATAATGATCAATATATTCCGGGCTTATGGAAATTTAACGAAGTGATGCACTCATATGGAGCGGCAACTTCTGTTCAAATTAACCATGCAGGGGCTTCAGCTTATGGGCTACGTTTAAACGGTGCACAGGCTGTTTCAGCGTCAGATATTCCTAGTAAAACGGGGAATCCAGCGCCAAGACCTTTGACCGAAGAGGAAATTTTTGGAATCGTAGCTCGTTATGGAGAAGCAGCTGCTCGTGCGCAACGTGCAGGTTTTGACTGTGTTGAGATTCATGCAGGGCATTCCTACTTATTGTGTCAATTTTTATCTCCTTTATACAATAACAGAACTGATCAGTTTGGGGGTTCTGCAGAAAATCGAGCACGCTTCACGACGCTTGTAGTAGAGGCTGTTCGTAAGGCAGTCGGCCCATTTTTCCCTATTTCATTACGATTTAGTGCAGATGAATTATTGGCTGGTGGGAATACATTAGAAGATACCATCGACATTTTGAAGTATTTTGCTGAGGAAGTTGATATTTTAAATGTTTCTGCAGCATTGAATGATAACCTGCAATATCAAATTGATAAAATGAACCTTGAAGATGGCTGGCGTTCTTATATGGCAAAAGCAGTCAAAGAAAAATATCCAGATAAAGTGATTGTGACCTCTGGGAATATTCGTAGCCCGAAAAAAGCTGCTGAGATTTTAGAGAATGGTCATGCGGATTTATTGGCAATGGGACGTGGTTTGATTGCCGAACCAAACTGGGTAAACAAGGTAGAAAATAATCAAGAGCATTTGCTGAGAAAATGTATCTCTTGTAATATTGGTTGTGCGGATCATCGAATTAACAAATCCCGACCAATCCGTTGTACAGTGAATCCAGATCTTTATTATGAGGAAGAGTATAAAAAGACGCCAGTCAAACAACCACTAAAAATGGTGGTTATTGGTGGCGGAACGGCAGGGCTTGAAGCTGCCGCTACTGCAGCTGAGGTTGGCGTAACCGTTGATTTATATGAACAAAAATCCTATTTAGGTGGGTTGGGACAAGAGATTTCTCGATTGCCTGATAAAAATAGAATTAATGATTTTATTACGTATTTGGAGAATCGTTGTGCGGAGCTGGATAATTTAACGATCCATTTGAATCATTCATTTTCAATGGCTGATTTGGCGGGTAAGAAAGTAGATATCATCGTTAACGCGAGTGGTGCGAAGCCTTTATTACCACCAATTAGTGGCCTACATGATGTGTTAGCTGAAAAGGATCGTAAAGTCTTTTCCATTTTTGATGTTTTGTTGAATATGGAAAAATTTAATGAGTTTGAAGGAAAAGAAGTCGTCGTGATTGGCGGTGGCGCAGTGGGCTTAGATATGGTTGAATATTATGCAGAACGTGGCGCTAAGTCCGTGAGCATTGTCGAAATGCAGCCAGAGCTAGGTAAGGATTTGGACTTAATTACGAAGTTAAGTATGATGGAAATCGTTAAAGAATATGGCGTTCACAGTTATACGTCGACTAAACTGATGGAAGTTCATTCTGATTATTTCAAAGTAGAATTGCCAAGTGGTGAAACAAAAGAGTTACCTTTTGATTTAGGATTTGTTTGTCTTGGAATGAAGGCTGATGCGCCACTTCTAGATGAATTGAGAAGTTATGCACGAATGAATGATGCGGCACTAGTAAATATTGGCGATAGTAAAGTAGCCCGTCGAATCATCGAAGGAACCAAAGAAGCACGTGATATTTTAACAACGATTGAAAAAGTGGATTATGAGCGAACACAAAAAATAGCTTTTTCAACAGTAAAAGAAGCATAAGTTAGGCAATCGGGACTGCAGAGAAGCCTGAGAGAGGGGAAATCTCCCTTTCTCAGTGGATGGATTTAAAAAATACGCAAGACCTGAAGGAACGTGTTGTATCCTTCATAAGTGTCAGAGATTTTTTCCATTTTCTCAGTCCCATAAAAATAAATCTAAAAGTGAGGAACTGAGCATGACAGAAAGATTAGACGGACATACATTATTAATTGGGCTGATTGCAACACCAATCAGACATAGTTTATCACCAACAATGCACAACGAAGCATTTGCCAAACTAGGAATGGACTACGCTTATTTAGCTTTTGAAGTAGGAAATGAAGAGTTAGAGGATGCAGTCAAAGGAATTCGCGCGTTAGGCATTCGTGGTTCAAATGTTTCTATGCCAAACAAACAAGCGGTGATTCCTCATTTGGACGAGTTGTCTCCGGCAGCTGAATTAGCTGGGGCAGTGAATACAGTTGTCAATAAGGATGGAAAAGGACATTTAGTTGGTCATATCACAGATGGGACAGGTGCGATGCGTTCTTTACGTGAAGAAGGCGTAGAGGTCAAGGGTCAAATCGTGACAATGACAGGAGCTGGTGGTGCTGGGACGGCGATTGCGATTCAAGCTGCACTAGATGGCGTGAAGGAATTACGAATTTTCAATATTGAAGATGCGGCTTTTGAAACAGCGAAAGAAACAATGAAAAAAATCAATGAAAAAACAGAGTGTAAAGCGACAGTCACTTCATTAAATGATCAAGAAGCTTTCAAAAAATCAATTGCTGAAAGTAGCATTTACATTGATGCAACAGGCGTTGGTATGAAACCTTTAGAAAAGGAAAGCTTGATTAATGATCCAGAAGTGATTCATGATGAGTTAGTCGTTTTCGATGTGGTCTATATTCCAAAAGAAACAAAATTATTAAAATTTGCCAAAGAAAATGGCGCAAAGAAAACAATTAATGGGTTAGGCATGATGCTGTATCAAGGAGCCGAAGCGTTTAACTTATTCACAGGAGAAGATATGCCTGTAGACTACATTAAAGAGTTACTATTTAAAGACTAAGGGGATAGAAAATGAAAAACAAATATATGCCAACAGCGATAGGGCTGTACATTAATTATATTGTTCATGGGATGGGTGTTATTATTATTTCTCAAAATCAGAATGCTCTGATGGATCAATGGGATACAGATTTGATGGGGATTGCTAAGGTAATCTCAATGCTTGGAATCGGGCGTTTGATTGCGATTATGATTTCTGGACGTTTGTCTGATAAGTTTGGTAGAAAACCATTCATTTATTTAGGAATGGTGACCTATATCGCGTACTTCTTTGGGATTTTGTTTAGCCCAAGCGTAGGATTAGCGATGGTTTTTGCTGTAATTGCTGGGATTTCGAATTCATTTTTAGATTCAGGAACGTATCCTGCGTTGATGGAGTCATTTCCTAAAACAGCCGGGACAGCGAATGTTTTAATTAAAGCCTTTGTTCAAATCGGACAATTCGCTTTACCATTGATTATCAAATTCTTGGTCTCTTCAGGCTTGTGGTTTGGTTGGTCATTTATTATTGCCTCTATTGTTTTAGTGTTAAACAGCCTTTATTTATGGAAACGTTCATTCCCTGATCAAGATGAAAAAGAATCAGAGGAAAGTGGTGTAGAACAAGCACCAACAACACAATTTAAATCAAAACCGAAAATGGGAATTGAAGGGGTCGCCTTTGTCATTTATGGATTTATTTCACAAGCAACCTTCTACTTGATTAGCCAATTTATTGGGACATACGGTGAGAAGGCGGCAGGAATGGCAGCAGCCGATGCAGGCGTCTTAGTTTCTTATTATTCAATCGGTTCATTATTGTGCGTGGCGTTTACAGCAATTGTTGCAGCGAAAATTCGTCCAATTTATCTAGTGTTAGTATATACTTTGGTTTCATTTGCAACTATTTTAGTGATGTGGTTATTCCCAACCCCTCTTGTTTGTACTGTTGGAGCAGCGTTAGTCGGCTTCTTTGCAGCGGGTGGCGTGATGCAATTAGGGTTAACCGTTATGGGCGAAATGTTCCCTGCTGGTAAAGGGACGATTACAGGGATTTTCTATACCTTTGGAAGTATCGCTTCATTCGTTATTCCTGTAGCAGCAGCTCAAATTGCGAAAAGTAGTGTTCGTAACATCATGTTATTTGATACAATTATCGCAGGAATCGGTTTTGTTTTAGCGGTGGTAGTCTTCATTCGTTACCGTCAAACAGTGGATACAAGTCAATCGTAAAAATTGTCTCACCGGTGATATAACAGTTATTTGCGTTAAAGAATCGTTATAGTTAGAATCAATAATAGAAGAATTTTAGATAGAAAGAGGGCGTACAACAAGATGAAAACAGTTAAAGTTGCTGATGTGGTTATTGGTGAAGGATTACCGAAAATCATTGTTCCTTTAGTAGAACGACAAGAAACGGCTATTTTAAAAGAAGCAGAAAAATTAGCTCAGTTAGATTGTGACATTATTGAATGGCGAATTGATTTCTTTGAAGAAGTGACCGATGGAAAAAAAGTTGCTGAGCTTTCTAAAAAGTTGAGTGCTTGTTTAAATAAACCATTATTGATTACCTTCCGTACGAAAAAAGAAGGCGGAGAGCTGGAATTGCCAGATGCTCAATATTTTGCTATCTATGAAGAGGTTGTTGCTTCTGGAAAAGCTGACTTGATTGATGTTGAGTTATTTATGCCTGCAGAAGAATCCGCTCAATTAATGAAAAAAGCACAGAACAAAGGAGTTAAAATTGTGATGTGTAATCACGATTTTCATGCCACTCCTGAACAAACGGAAATTGTCAGTCGTTTACGAATGATGCAAGAAAAAGGGGCAGATATTTGTAAGATTGCCGTCATGCCTCAAACGCCTGCTGACGTGTTAACACTTCTTGCGGCTACAGAAGAAATGAAGCGTGACTATGCAGATCGACCATTGATTACGATGTCTATGGGTGCGTTAGGAATGGTCAGCCGTGTCTCTGGAGAAACATTTGGCTCAGCTGCAACATTCGGTGCTGCAGGCCAAGCTTCTGCACCAGGTCAGGTTCCTGTAGGAGAATTACGAACAATTCTAGATGTTTTGAAACACGGATAAAAAAATACGCAAAAAGAAATTGCTTAGGTTTTGTACGAAAGTGCAGAATGTGAGCAATTTTTTTCTTTTTGAGTAAGTAGCAGTTTCCTCATGAAGTCCGCGTTATTATGGGAGATTTTAGCCACGAGGGGCACAGGTTCTACTTATTTTTAATTTCTTTTGAAATACATGTTGACTTAAGTTTGAGAATCAGTTATTATAAATTTGACCGAAAGAGTATTTCTAGTCATAAACATAAAAATAAAAAGGAGAATGCAACATGGCTTTTTCAGAAATAGAAAAAAAGAACATTAGAGAACGTTTGTTGGCAAATTGTGAAGAAAGCTGGTCGACTTTTGGTTATAAGAAAACAAGTGTCGATGAGTTATGTCAGAAAGCAGGAATATCAAAAGGATCTTTTTATTTGTTTTTTGATTCAAAAGAAGATTTGTTCTGCCAGGTGATGATTGAGGTACAAGAGCGACTGATTGCTATTGCCAAAAGGACATTGACCAAAACACCTACAAAACATGAATTGGCAGAGACCTTGAAGTTAGTATTTAGAGAATATAGCAGCGTGCCATTTTTAACAGAAACGCAGTCGCCAGATTTTGTGATGTTTATTAACCGGTTGTCACCAGAGAAGTTAGAAGAACTTGAAGAGCACGGTAGTTACGATATCCAAGACATTATTCGTGAGTCGGGCCTAACTTATCGGATAGAGGAGCAAAAAGGCTTATCTGCATTGGCTCTAATTTTCCGACCAATGAATGCCAATCAACAGCTCCCATGGGATTATTTAGAGGTCTTTGATTTCACCCTAGATACATTAATAGAAAAAATATTTGAATAAGAGGTGTCCAAAATGGAATTTGTTATAAAAGCAGAGAATATTAGTAAAGAGTTCAAAGGAAAAGTAATTTTAAAAAATATCAATATGACGATTGAAAAAGGTCAGATTTATGGATTGCTCGGTGCAAATGGTGCTGGCAAAACTACTTTAATGAAGATGATGTTAAACCTTCTAAAACCAACTACTGGCAATTTGACGATACTAGGAAGTGAAACCCAAGGCACAGACATGCGTTATCTTGCTAAGGTTGGAAGTTTGATTGAGACGCCAGTCTTTTATCCTAACATGACGGTTAAGCAAAACTTGGAGATTCACTGTGAGTATATCGGTGAAAAATATAAAGCAGCTATTTCTGAGACGTTAGAATTAGTAGGGCTAAAAGAGATTGAAGACTATCAAATAAAAGAATTATCTTTAGGTATGAAACAACGTCTGGCGATTGGCAGAGCCTTATTGTGTCAACCAGAGCTGCTAATTTTGGATGAGCCGATTAACGGAATTGATCCAGAAGGTATTGCAGATATTCGAAATCTACTACTGACAATTAATCAACAGCTACATGTAACGATGATTATCAGCAGTCATATTATCAATGAAATTGAAAAGATTGCTGATACAGTTGGAATTATCAGTGAAGGAGAGCTATTAGAAGAGTTAGACAAGACAGAATTTCAACAAACCTCATTTGACTTGGAAGCTCATTTTATTGAAATTTTACATAAACGAAAAGTCTCTTAAAAGGGAATGATTATCATAGATGAAGAAGAGTAGGGAGAATAGAAAATGGAAATGAAAAAATTAATTCAAATTGAGATGCAAAAAATGAACATAAAAAGTTATGTAAAATATGCAGTAATTGCGAATGTGGCGATTGTTTTGTTGGTTTTTCTAACGACAGTTTTGTCACAACTGACAGTAGGTGAGATGCCGTCTATTGCAACAACAACGGTGATTGATTCATTGGTGAAAGCGACATTTTTAGTCTGGGAAGCAGTATTAATTGCTAACTTGGTGATTGAAGAGTACAGAAGTAAAACGATTTTATTATTATTTTCGTATCCAGTGGAGAGAAAAAAGGTGATTCTAAGTAAGCTTGTCGTTATCACAGGTGTGGTGTTTCTTTCTATGATTGTTTCACAGCTTATTCAAAACAGTCTATTTTTCACCTTGAGTCAACTGGTTCCTTTCGTTGAGTATCATTTATCATTGGGAGAAATTGCCGCCATTTTGTTAACTACAGTGACGTCAATTTTTCTAGGCATGCTTCCTATGTATGTAGGGATGTTTAATAAATCAACGGTTGCAACAGTCGTCAGCTCCATCCTAATTGTTGCTTTAACGGTGAGTTCAGGTGGACAAGATGGTTCAGGTCTTATTACTATGGTTCCTGTCTCAGTAACTTTAGGTATTTTAGGTGCAGGCTGTGCAGGATTGACAATAAAAAAAATGTTATCAGAAGATATCATACTATAAAAAAACAAATAAAATAATAAAACTATTGGAGGAATTTACAAATGAACACACAAATGATTTCAGGATTAAGCCCAGAATTACAAATGATTGGTACAGTTTTAAGTCTTATCTTTTCAGTTCTATTGATTGTTGCTGGTCTGTATTTCAAGAAAAAAAATAAAAACTGGTGGTCGGCTTCTGTACTATTAGGTGTTGTCTCAATCATCGTAAATGCTTTTCAGTTAATGAGTTAAAAAACAATGATCCATTCATACGGAGTTACAATACATAGAAGAAAGAACGGGGAAACCGAAAAATCCTCGTTCTTTTTTGCTAGGGGGTGAACTAAAATGAGCATAAAGAAAAGTTTTGTTATAACCTGTCCAAATTAATAATATGAATACTATTTCTTTTAAAAAAGAGTGGAAACTTAAAACAACTCCGAGAAAATAAGTCGAAGTTCTCACCAATTTAAGAAATTAATGCCGTAAGTTCCTCTTCTTCTTGGAGCTAAGTCGTTCTGTCATCCCTTTTCCTAACTAGCCAAATTAATAAGTGTCACTACTTTCATCATAATAATGGATGATAGTTCCTCGATAAACCTTTTTACCTTCACCGTTTTTCTTAAGTAAGTTATGTTTATTCATCTTTTCAAATGTCGGATATTCAAGAACGGTTCCATCGTCTAATTGCAATTCTTTAATATATTCCATATCAACACCTAAAATAGTTTTTTCTTTATCATACACAATATCTGAAACACCATACAAAGTTATTTTATACGATTCATCTTCTTTTTTTCGTTGATAATCATCATAGAAAGTTTTCCCGCCAATAAGAACAGTTACTACGATTGACAATAAAAGACAAAAAGCTAAAAATTTCTTAGTGTGTTTTTCCACCATTTCCTCTTTCCTCCTTTGATCATTGAATGATAGAACTTTTTCCTTCTCTAACTCATCAAGCAAAATTTCAGAGGTTAGTAATGTCTGGTTCTCTTCATCAAGAATATCAACTACACTCATATCATAGGCATCGGCCAATAAAATTAAGGTATAAATATCCGGTAATGAATTATTGTTTTCCCATTTGGATATTGATTGCCTTGAAAGGTGTAACTTTTCTCCAAGTTCTTTTTGAGTCCATCCTTTTTCATTCCTTAAAGCTCGTAACCTACTACCCAACTTCATTATATTCACCACGCTTTCTATTGTTATATTTATACCACTTTAACCAAACATATACGTGCTACTATTGGTTGCGCGAGTGTTTTATTTCAAAAATACTCTTCTCAACCAATAAATACTTTGCTACCTTTAAAAATTTTTCTAAAACCATTTGCCTTTCTTTTTCAGTCGAAGACACATATTATAAAAGCGCACAGAAGTGACTTGGTGGTATACTTGGCATATTAAGGTAGGGTTCTATTGGTTACTACTGATTGAGAGGATGAGCTGAAGTCAATTTTTTTTGAGAGAAGAGCAACGGTTGGAAAGAAGAGCGTATAAAAATGAGAAAGTTCTTGCAAAAATTTTCGAGTATTCTGTTAATTTTCGTGGCAATCTTACTGTTTATCGCAGCATTTAGCGAATGGCAAGACCAACGAGCATTTGTAACTGGTGAGAAAAAAAAACGGTGGCAACGATTAGGGTGGATGAAAACCTACCGTTTTGCTGAGAACTCTTATCCAGTTGTAGCAAAGGATTCCTCTTGGAAAGATGGGGATGAGATTCCTATTTTTTTTCTGAAGAGTCGGCCATATATGGTGGCAGAGAATCCTTATGTCTACCATTCTGATGCAACGATTCAGTCGTCCCTTGTCGGTGGGCTGTTTTTTCTGTTGTTTGCGATAGGAAGTATACAGTTACAACGCTGGAGAAATCGACGCACCTAGTTAAGGAGCGGAGAATTTGTTTAGTTGGCAGAAGAAGGTTTGGCGTATCTTAGAAGCTTGTATATCGGGTGAAAAAAAGAGGTTGAGACAGAAGTGTTTAACTCCGAGAAATAAGAAGGAATTCACGGAAATTGCTCTTCAAATTTTTGTGAATTTCAGCTTATTTCCGAAGGAGTTGCTTCTGTACCCACCGTTTATTTAGGGCTCCTTTTACCATCAGAAGTCCTCTTTTACCGATTAAAAATAATAGTACTGGACAGTTAGAATCACGATTAAGACCAAAATGCCAGGTAAAAAATTGGAGACGCGGATTTTCGTTAGTTTCATAATGTTTAAACCAATTGCTAAAATCATTAATCCGCCAATCACGCTGATTTGGTCCATAAGAATAGTTAGCAAGCCATCGGGAACGTATTGAATGATGAAGCTAGCAAACAAGGTAATGGCTCCTTGATAGAGTAAGACAGGGATGGCGGAAAAGAGCACACCAACACCTAATGACGCGGTTAACATACTGGCCATGAAGGTATCCATGACAGCCTTAGTAAGTAATGTCTGATGATTGCCTGAAACACCACTTTCAATCGCTCCAATAATTCCCATTGAACCAATCACAAAAATAAGCGTAGCTGTAACAAAACCTTCAGAAAAATTGCTATTTCCTCGTGCAAAACGATTTTCTAAAAACAGACCAAAACGGCCCATTCGATCTTCAATTTTTGCCCATTCACCGATAAGTCCACCTAAACAAATACTAATAATAATCAGAATGAAAGAGGACGCTTGAATGCCCATCTGTATCGCTAAAATGACGACGCCTAACCCAATTCCTTTTGTAACTGTGTCTTTGGTTTGTTCATTGATATTGCGTAAAAGAATGCCTGCAAGACTCCCGATAACAATGCCCAAACTATCTGCTAGTGATCCAAGTAAAACCATACAAGTCTACCTCCTTTGTTTATTATGAGAAAAAAATGAAAAAGTATATAAATAGGATAGTAGCATAGATTCATTGGTTTTGAAACATGAAATGGCTACGAACGCTAGAATTTATTTGTTCGTTGGAGAATGGAGTTGATTGAATAGATCAGTGAATATAAAGAGTTGAAGAGTTTGTGTTTCTATTTTTTTAAAAGATAAGAGAAGCTTTTTTGGACCTGTTAGTTGTTTTTCGGTCCATATTTTATAGGCGATTTATGATAGACAAGTGAGTATCTTTTTGATAAGGTTAGAAAACAAATAGATTTTAGTGTGAATGTGAAGTGGGTGAGTGGGTTGAGTGTAAAACTGCGAGAATTATTGACATTGCCATCATTAAAGGAGGCAGAGGTAATTACTGGGGAAAATCAATTAGAGCGACGTGTCACGTCCTTGTCTTTTTTAGAGGTATCGGATATGGCCTTTTTTGAGCAGAATATGCGAATGCCCTATGAGTATGTTGGTGGCGAGTTGGTGATCTCTTCTTTGTTTACGGTAAAGGACGATGTTGAAAAACAGTGTGAGACGATTCGACATTTACATAATCTAGGAGAAGTTGGCATCTTACTTTATTATGTGGGAATTATTTTACCGGATTTGGCTCCGAAAGTGATTGAGACCGCAGAAGCGCTTGATTTCGTGATTATTCAGATGCCCAAAAATAACTTTTCTCTTCGGTATAATGAAGCGATTATTGAGATTATGACAGAGCTTTTGAAGCAAAAGCCTACAGATACGATGGTCAATGAGGTCTTAGAAAAAGCGTCAGCATTGCCCGTCCATAGACAAAGTGTGGATATGACTCTAAAAATTGTGGCTGACTTCTTGCGAACGAATATCTTGTTGACTAATGATGAGGAGGAAGTTATCAATCAAATCAAATGGCCGAGGAATTCGACCATGGATTTGAAGGAGTTTTTGGGTTCGTTATCGGATTCTAGAGTCGGCTTTAGGCCAGCTTCTAAGGTTGATTATTCATCTGAGTTGAGTGTTTCGGTAAATTTGATAGATGGTCAGACGATTCAGCAAGAGGAGTTTTCGATATTTTATAAAGAAATTTATCATAAAGACAATGGACGATTACATTTATATTTAATAAAAGAGCATGAGCTGTTGACCCAAGAAGAGTGTGAACAAGCAGTTGAGGTTGTTCGAGTGGCACTGAATTTATGGGGGAAGAAGCATGGGGAAGTGAGCGAGTTTGCTTTAGTTCAAGCTATTTTAAATGATGAAAGTGAGAAGATGTTTCGATTAGCGAGCAAGCTTTCGGTGGATGTTAAAGGAATTGATAAAATGTGGTTAGTTCAACTAAAAACATTAGCCCATGCTAAGGAAATAAAGGAAGAACTAAGTGAACAGGCATCAAAAAATTATCAGACCTCGCTGGTTCAAATTATCGAAAAAGAAATTGTCGTTTTGTTAGGAAATCATCGACATAGCGATTCAGAGTTAGATTTAGGACAGGTGTTTGTTGAGACAAGTCGCTATAAAGAAGAGATTATGAGTATCGTTTTTTGTCCGCGAATGCGTCATACCGCAGATGTTCGACAAACGTATCAGTTGATTAATGACGTCGTAGATTCTTTGCCAATCATTTTTCCGAATCGTATTCATTTTTCGCTTAGTGAAATTCGACAAGTTCAAAAAGGACGCAAAATTGTTCGATCTGGGGAGTTGCAGATAGCAGAGCAGCTTCGTATTTTGGAACCTATTTTAGAGAACGAAGAGTATCTAACAACATTGAGTCTGTTTTTATTGGATGCGCAGGCGGATTTTCAACATTGTAGTGAGCTCTTGTTTGTCCATAAAAATACAGTCAAATACCGCATCAAAAAAATTAGTGAACTGATTGGTTATGAAGTGACTGGTTTTTCTGAAAGTTATGAATGTTCCCTAGCGTGCATGGTTCAGAGGCTGGTGACACAATAAAGGGGAATTTTGGACAATGAGGTCTTATCTATGACAGAATTTTTTTAAGAAATGACCTTGGTAGGATGAGATTGTGACAAGTGCTTAGCTCCGAGAGCCAAAGTAGGCACTGTGCAGCATCCGCTCATACCTCGCTGTGTTTTACAATATCGAGCATCTTCAACTCTAGTATGTGACCTGCATAGAAGTTGTTGAGAGCGGAACGAAGTCCTTCAATTCTTAAGGTGTTTCACCTATAGAAATCGAATTGCTTCTGTGCCCACTGTTTATTCAGATAAGATGAAACAAATAGTTGAGAATGTGTGCTGTCGAATAGTCGATGCGCGCATTCTTTTTTGCTCGTAAATGATAAAATGATGTGAATTTTTGTCGGAATTCAAAAATAATGGTCCTATATTTTTCATAATGAAAAAGACTCTTTTTCTTAACTCACGTATAATCGTAAATTAACACAAGGAGGAATGGGTATGAAAAAACAAGAAAATACACAGGTACAGACACAATCATGGCAAAGCTTGGCATTTGTTTGGGCTGGTGCCATGATTTGTGTTCCTAGTTTGATGATAGGTGGAACATTGGTATCAGGAATGTCATTTATGGAGAGCTTATTCGTCGGATTTATCGGCTATGCATTGATTGTTCTTTTAATGGTATTACAAGGGATGCAAGGAGCTGATTTACATAGGCCAACGGTGAGTATGGCCTCTCAAGTATTCGGAAAAACAGGTTCACAGAAGGTTATTTCTATTATTTTAATGATTGCTTGTTTGGGCTGGTTTGGGATTCAAGCGAATGTTTGTGGGCAAGCATTTACGACTTTTTTATCTATGTACGAGATTCAGTTTCCAGTGCAGATATCTTCTCTTATCTGGGGTGTGATTATGCTTGTTTCGGCTTTATATGGTATTAAATTTTTAAATATTCTAAACTATGTTGCGGTTCCTATTTTGGTAGCAACCTGTATTTACGGCGTATTTGTTTCTATAAATGATAGTCAAACAGCCTCGATTTTTTCTTATCAAGGAACAGGAGAGGTTGATATTATGTCTGGTCTAGCGATAACGATTGGCTCCTTTGCTTTGGGAGCAGTGATTGCTGGTGACTATTCACAATATTCTGCTTCTAGAAAAGATGTGGTTAAAGCAGCTACGTTGGGGATTTTACCAGCAGGTGTTTTGATGATTGCAGTGGGCGCAATTCTGACGATTACTGCGGGAACAGCCGATATTGCAGAAGTTTTTATGAATATCGGGTCTCCTATTTTAGGGGTTGTCGCTTTGATTTTAGCTACATGGACCACAAATGCAGTAAATGCTTTTTCAGGTGGACTAGCGTTAATCAACGTATTTGATATTCCAAAAGAAAAAGAAAAGATTGCAGTAGGAATTTCTGGTGGTATTGGAACTGTTTTGGCGGTGGTGGGAATTTTAAATTATTTCGTGCCGATTATGTCGATTTTATCTGCGATGGTTCCAGCCGTTGCTGGGGTTATGATTGCTTCTTACTGGATTGTTCAAAAAGGAGATCCTGCACAATGGTCACCTGTAGAGGGCGTTAATTGGCTGGGCATTATCTCTTGGTTAATTGGGGCAGTGATAGCGGTGATTCCTGTAGGTTTGAGCTTCTTTCCTAGTCTACCACAGTTGCCGAATCAACCATTGATCGGTATTGTTTTATCATTTATTAGTTATTTAATAGGCAGTCGTTTTTTGGGTAATCAAGAGAGCCGACAAGCCATAAATTCAGAAGAGTTGGGGGAATAAGCATGCGTTATTTAGATGCAGAAGCAGTTGAAAATATTGCGATTGGTGCCGCATTTTTAGGAACAGGTGGCGGAGGAGATCCGTATATCGGAAAGATGATGGCACTATCGGCGATTAAAGAAACGGGCCCTGTTCGGCTATTGTCAATCGAGGAAGTGTCGGATGACGACTTTTTTATACCGGCTGCTATGATGGGTGCGCCATCTGTTTTGATTGAAAAGTTTCCTAAAGGGGATGAATTTGTTCGAGTGTTTGACAAATTAAGTCGTTATTTAGGCGTTGAAAATATTACGGGAACATATCCAATGGAAGCGGGCGGAGTGAATTCTATGATTCCGTTTGTCGTCGCAGCCAAATTAGGAATTCCGTTATTAGACTGTGATGGGATGGGGCGTGCTTTTCCTGAGCTACAGATGACGACCTTTAATTTAGGGGGGATTTCAGCAACTCCAATGGCAATCACTGATGAAAAAGGTAATATTGGTATTTCAGAAACGATTGATAATAAATGGACCGAACGTTTAGCACGTGTTCAAACGGTGGAGATGGGGGCAAGCTCTCTAATTAGTATTTATCCTTCTACAGGAAAGCAGCTGAAAGACCATGGGGTTCATAATATCATTACCTTCTCTGAAAAGATTGGTGAGATTATTCGTTCCAATGAGTTGGAGGAAGCGGTCAAACTGGCGAATCTGTTAGAGTTAATTGGTGGGTATGAGTTGTTTGAAGGGAAAATTGTTGATGTGATTCGACGAGTGGAGAGCGGCTTTAACTTTGGAGAAGCAACCATCGAAGGCTTGAATAAGGATATTGGCTCAGAAATAAAAGTCTTTTTCCAAAATGAAAACTTAATCGCTGAAAAAGATGGTCAGCCAGTTGCTATGACACCGGATTTGATTTGTATGGTTGACTTGGAAACATTGATGCCAGTAACGACAGAAGCTTTAAAATATGGCAAACGAGTGCGTGTTTTGGCGTTACCTTGTGACCAAAAGTGGCGGACGGATGAAGGAATCAAAACAGTTGGACCTAAGTATTTTGGTTATAATTTAGACTATGTACCAGTGGAGAAGTTAGCAACAGGAGGGCATGCAGATGTATAGAATTGGAATTGATGTTGGGGGAACAAACACAGATGCGGTAATTATTGATGAGCAATTAAAGCTTGTTCATGGTGTTAAGATTCCTACAAGCTCAGATATTCAGACAGGTATTGAGCAGGCGCTACACAAAGTAATGGCAGAGTCTTCAATTGATCCGGGAAAAATCAGTCATGCGATGCTAGGAACCACTCAGTGTACGAATGCGATTGTTGAACGAAAAAAATTATCAAAGGTTGGCGTGATACGTTTGGGTTATCCTGCGACGGCTTCTGTAAAACCATTTACGGCTTGGCCAGAAGATATGATTGAAACGCTAGGGGAAACATTTGAATTGGTTCATGGTGGTTATGAATATGATGGCCAGCCTTTAACAGAATTGGATGAGGGTGAAGTAAAATCTGTCTTGGCTCAGTGGAAGGGGAGCGTGGAATCCTTAGCAATTGTGGGCGTTTTTTCTTCATTAAAGAATGATCAAGAGTTTCAGGTGGCTGAATGGGCGAAAGAAATTTTAGGAGAAGAAATTCCAGTATCGTGCTCTTCAACTGTCGGTTCAGTGGGATTGATTGAACGAGAAAACGCAACAATTCTGAACGCTGCTTTAGATAAGGTGATGGCGATGACGAGTAATGGTTTTGAACGTGCCTTAGAAAACGAAGGCATTAATAATGCACAAGCATATCTTTGCCAAAATGATGGGACACTAATGTCAATCGACTATGCGCGCCAATTTCCTATTTTGACAATTGCTTGTGGCCCAACAAATAGTATTCGTGGAGCTTCTTATTTGGCCAAACTAAAAAATGCGATTGTTTTAGATGTGGGTGGAACGACGTCTGATTTGGGTGTCCTAGCGAACGGCTTCCCACGCGAATCTTCATTAGCAGTAGAAGTTGGTGGGATTCGAACCAACTTTCGTATGCCAGATATTGTCTCAATTGGTTTAGGTGGAGGAAGTGTGATTCGCGAAATCAATGGAGAAGTGACAGTCGGACCAGATAGTGTGGGGTATAAAATCACAGAAGAAGCACTTGTTTTTGGTGGTAATCAATTAACGGCAACAGATATTGCTGTACGTTTAGGAAAAGCCGAGGTTGGTGATAAGCAGTTAGTTGACAAAGTACCATTAGAACTCGCAGAAAAAGCTTATCAGAAGATGAAGGAAATGATTGAAGATGCAATCGATAAGATGAAAGTTAGCTCAGGCGATGTTGAACTCGTTCTGGTCGGTGGCGGAGCAATCATTATTCCCGAGAATCTGAAAGGTGTTGCGACTGCACATCTTGACTCAAATGGAGGAGTTGCAAATGCAATTGGTGCCTCGATTGCTCAAATTAGTGGACAATATGAACAGATTTATATCTATTCCAAACTTTCTCGTGAAGATAGTTTAGAAGAAGCGAAAGCTAAGGCAACAAATCAAGCGCGATTGGCTGGTGCGATTGAAGAAACGATTGAACTGGTAGAGGTAGAGGAAACACCTCTCGCCTATCACCCTGAAAATGCAACGCGTCTTCGAGTAAAAGTTGTGGGGAAAATGAAGTAGATAGTTAAGCTAAACGGTAGATACAAATAGAGAAATCAGTTTTCAGATAAGGATAAGCCAACAAAGTGGTAAGTATTTTTTACAATTTACCTAGGTAAAATTATTGGTTGACCTAGGTAATAACTAGTTGGCTTTTTGCTTTCACTGTTTAGTATAAGCTTGAGGAATAGAAGAGGATGAGGCATATCATAACTTATAAAGTTGTGTCCCAGCCTCTTTTTATCCGAATAAACAGTGGGTACAGAAGCAATTCGATTTCTATAGGCGAAACACCTTAAGAATTGAAGGACTTCGTTCCGCTCTCAACAACTTCTACGCATGAGACATGTGAAAGTTGAAGGTTCTTATTGCTGTAAAACACAACGAAGCATGAGTTGATGTTGCACAGTACCTACTCGGTGCTGTAAAACACAACGAAGTATGAGTTGATGTTGCACAGTACCTACTCGGTGCTGTAAAACACAACGAAGCATGAGTTGATGTTGCACAGTACCTACCCAGTTCTCGGAGTGAAACTCTTCTGCTCCATCAACTTTTATGAGAGAGGAATCATATACCTTTAACGTCTTGAATAATTTTTTCAACAGTAGCCTCGAGAGATAACTCCTTTGTCAGAAGGGTTTCTTGTAGGATTGAAACGAAGTCTTTTTCATTCCACCAACGCTTCATATCTTCTTCTGTGAATGAGGGTGCTTGTTTCGTGGCATGTCGTTGTGTAGTTTCTGCGAAGGGGAGGTCATAATAATAAGCAAAGGTAGTTGTTGGCAATTCTCGTTTAATAGCTTCAAATAATGGTGCGTACCATTCTGAATGTAGGATGCCTTCGATAATTACAAAGGGATAATTTTTTTTACCGTACAATAGAAGATTTATTAACAAAGAGATGGTAGGTGTTTCAGGTCCGTCTTTTGCCATAAGCATGTTTCGGCGAACGATATCTTGTGAAATAAGTAGACAGGGTTGTTCCAATCGTTTTTGGAGTGTTTGTGCCAGTGTTGTTTTTCCGCTACCAGAGTTTCCCCGAATTAGAATTAGTGTGGTCATAGTTATCCCTCCATCTGTTTTGTAAACGAACTTTTAGTCTTAGTATACAGAAAATAAGAAGAATTTATCAGCTTTTGACGAATTTTGAAAAAAGAGTTAGACAATTTTTTATTCGTAAGAACAACTTGTTTCCTCATCTCAATTTAATAATCAATAAATATCAATAGTTATAATTTATCTTTTTTAATAGTAAACAACAAAACGCTGATGTATCAGGAGTTATTCTGTGAAATACATGAAATTATTTTCTTTTTTAAGAATCTTTGTGATGTGTTATACTTTTTATGAAATACAAAAAAGGTGGGAATAAAATGAAAAAAGTATTTAGTGGATTGTTGGTTTTAACGTCTGTTTTATTATTAACTGCTTGTGGAAGTGACAAGAAAACAGATTCAAGTGCTTCATCATCTAAGGCAGACAAAACGTCTGAGTCATCTGATGTGACTTCAGGAGCGTCCGCTCAAGAGTATACAGATCCGTCAGAATTAAAAGATGAATATGATGTAATTATCGTAGGTGCTGGTGGCGCAGGGATGGCTGCGGCTATTCAAGCAAAAGAAGCGGGAGCTAACCCAGTTATTTTAGAAAAAATGCCTGTTGCAGGTGGAAATACATCTAAATCTTCAGCAGGAATGAATGCATCTGAAACAAAATTCCAAAAAGCCCAAGGAATTAGCGATTCCAATGATAAATTCTTCGAGGAAACATTAGCTGGTGGTGGAGGAACAAATGATAAAGAGTTATTGCACTACTTAGTTGATAATTCATCAGCTGCGATTGACTGGTTAGATTCAATGGGGATTACACTGGATAATTTGACAACAACTGGCGGTATGAGCGAAAAAAGAACACACCGTCCTTCAGATGGTTCGGCAATTGGTGGGTATTTAGTTGATGGGTTAATGAGAAACGTTCATGAACGTAAAATCCCATTATTCGTTAATGCAGATGTTGTTAAAATTAATGAAAAAGACGGCAAAGTTACAGGCGTTAAAGTAACAATTGATGGAAAAGATAAAGAAGTTTCTTCTAAAGCAGTTGTTGTAACAACTGGTGGCTTCGGTGCGAACATGGACATGGTTGTTGAAAACAAACCTGAATTAAAAGGGTATGTAACAACTAACCAAGCAGGTTCAACTGGTGATGGAATCAAGATGATCGAAGCATTAGGTGGACAAACGGTGGATATGGATCAAATTCAAATTCACCCAACTGTTGACCAAACAAAATCATTATTGATTACTGAAGCTGTTCGTGGTGAAGGAGCTATCTTAGTCAACCAAGAAGGAAATCGTTTCTTTAATGAAATGGAAACACGCGACAAAGTTTCTGCTGCGATTATCGCTCTTCCTGAAAAATCAGCGTACCTAATCTTTGATGCTGGTGTGAAAGAACGTGCAAAAGCTATTGATTTTTATGAAAAAGAAGGCTTAGTTAAATCAGCAGACTCACTTGAAGCATTAGCGAAAGAAATTAACGTATCAGGCGACAACTTAAAATCAACTGTTGAGACATGGAACAAAGCAGTAGCTGATAAAAAAGATGCTGAATTTGGTCGTGAAACAGCTATGGACAACGATTTATCAAAAGGTCCTTACTATGCGATTGCCATTGCACCAGGTATCCATCATACAATGGGTGGCGTGAAAATCAATACAAACACAGAAGTATTGAATAAAGAAAACAAAACAATTCCAGGTTTGTTTGCAGCAGGAGAAGTAACTGGCGGTGTTCACGGAAATAACCGTATCGGCGGAAACGCAGTAGCTGATATCATTATTTTTGGTCGTCAAGCTGGAACGAAATCAGCAGAATTTGTTAAAGAATAGAAATTAAGCAATACCTGTGAGATGAGCAGAGGAAGAAATTGATCATCTAGCCAAAAAAGAAGCAAAGCGAATGATTTTCGTAGATTTCTACGGTCATTCGCTTTTTTTATGAAGGATAAAAACGACAGTTATCTGTTAAAAAAAGAGGGAAACAACTGTTATTGGCTATTTTTCATGAAAATAAATAGAAACTTATTAATTTGTTTAAATTATGTCTAAGAAGAAGAAAACGCCGATTTAAAGCTGTTTTTGTTCATGAAAGATAATTGTTAAGGGATTTTTTTTGTTGTGGAAAGGGAATTTCCCTCGATTTATCTTTATTTAACAGGCAATTTCTTCTATAATTAATAAGAACTGTCTTTATTTTCAAAATAAAGACATGTTAGATGATTTAATCAATTAGTTAAGGAGTGTGTTCATGGGCAAGACGTTATTTAAGACGTTGACCGTTCTTGCAGCAGGTATAGGGGCAGTTGCTGTCTGTTTTTTTGGGTATAGAGCAAACAATCAACGCCAATATCAACAGCGTGTCGAGTATGCGCAAGCGGCTATTACAAGAGAAAAAGATGGGATTTCGAAGGTGGAAACAGAAGTGAAGGGATTATTCACTGATGACAAGCAAGTCTTCTTAAAACCAAGTGTAAATGAAGATACACTGACGAAGTTATCTGGAAGTCTTTCAGCAATAAAAGTTTCGGCTAAGGAGTTTGGAATTGAAGAAAAGGCACTACCAGACGGAGCAAAAGGGATTCAAGAACGGAAAAAAGTGGTTGAGAATACAGTAAAGGATGCGCGCGCAAAACTATCTATCCAACAAGAGGCCTCTAAGCTATTTGTTAACGGCGTGTCAAACTGGCAAAAATCAGAAAACAACGTCATTATCAAAGAGAATTTGAAAGATACAGATGTGGGTAGAATCCGTGAAAACTTAGGTTTATTCGATGATAGTTCGTGGAAGAAAAATGTTGAGGAGTATCTAGGGTATGCAGATGCACAAGTCAAGCGTCTTTCAGACTTACAAAAAACATTTGCAACTATGTTAAAAAATGATGTAGTAACAAATTCTGTTACATATGAAGGTTACTTGGCTACAGTAGATAGCATTAGTCAAGTGCGTAATGAGAAAGAAAAAGCAAAATACACTGCATTAGCAGAAAAAGTTGCTACACAGATGGGCTATGGAACTAGCACGAATTACTATGGAGAGACAACCAACAATAGTGAGATAGATACTAGTGAAACTGATACAGGTTATTAGTCGAAATTGAACGTAGGCTCCAGAGTCTAGGGCAAACAAAAGATTCTTTCATAAACAGATAGAATTAAACGGAGGAAAGCTATGTCAAAGGGAAAAAAGATATTTTTGATTATATTAGCAATTATTGTTGTTCTTATCGTGACAGTTGTCGGCATTGGCGCAAAGTTTTACACGGATGTGTCTAGTGCGTTTGATAAAACCTACGAACCGGTTCAGCGTGAGAAAAAGCTTGATAATCAACGTGAAACCCCTGTAGATTTAACAAAGCAAGAATCTGTCTCAATTCTTTTGATGGGGATTGATACGGGAGACTTGGGACGTATTGAGCAAGGGCGTTCAGATACAATCATGGTTGCAACGATAAGTCCAGAAGATAATCAGACAACGGTTGTTAGTATTGCACGTGATACGTACGTTGAGATTGTTGGGCATGGCACACAAGATAAAATCAACCATGCGTATGCGTTTGGTGGAGCAGCAATGTCGATGGACACCATTCAAAAGTATCTTGATATTCCGATTGACCATTATATCTCAATCAACATGAAAGGGCTGAAGCAGCTCGTTGATGCGGTCGGTGGAATTGAAGTGAATAATGATTTAACCTTTTCGCAAGACGGACATGACTTTGTGATTGGCAAAACCAAACTAGATGGTGATGCAGCACTTGCTTACTCACGTATGCGTTATGAAGATCCAAACGGCGATTATGGTCGACAAGAACGTCAGCGGAAAATCGTTGAAGGGATTGCCAAAAAAGCGTTGAGTGTCGATGGTGTTAGTAAATATCAAAGTATTCTAGGCGCTGTAGAAAGTAATATGAAGACAGATATGGACTTTTCTACGATGAAGACCTTGGCATTAGATTATCGTGGTGCATTTAACACAGTCAAACAAGACCAGCTTAAGGGTGAAGGCTTTATGCAAGATGGTGTCTCTTACCAACGAGTAGGTGCTGATGAGTTAACAAGGGTTCAAACTGAATTGAAGGACCAAATGAATATAGAGAATTAATAGAAAGTGGAGAAAAGATGGAAGAGACAATTAGTTTAAAAGATATATTTGAAGTCTTGCGTAAACACATCACGTCAATTTTGATTTCGATGTTTGCTGGATTAGCGTTAGCTGGGATGTTCACATTTTTTGTTATTACGCCAAAGTATAGCTCGCAAGCGCAGTTAATTGTAACATTACCTCAAACAGAAACAACAAATGTAAATGACGTAAATACAAACTTGCAGATGATTAACACCTATAAAGATATGATCACCAGTGATTTGGTTATGAATGAAGTCGAAGAACGTTTGGAAAAAGAGGATAACATTGAGATGAGTGCAGGAGAGATTAAACATGCTATTGCAGTCAATCAATCACCAAACTCACAAATGTTCTCTATTCAAGCAACAAGTACAGATACAGTGACTTCACAACAAATTGCCAATACCACTGCTTTGGTTTTCCAAGAAAATGCCAAAGACGTGATGAACGTGGATAAAATTTCGATTGTATCCAGTGCGGTAGCAAGCACAACTCCTGTTTCACCTAACAACAAATTGAACCTGGCAATCGGGGTCGTTTTAGGTTTGATGGTCGGAATTGGGTTAGCCTTCTTACTACAATTGTTAGATAGAACGGTCAAAGATGATAAATTTGTTACAGAAACACTGGGCTTCACTATTTTAGGAACGGTTCCTCAAATGTCAGCCAAAGAGTTACAATCAACCATTCAAGCACGACCAACTGCTGCACCAGTAGCGAAAAAAACCGGAGACGACTCAGCGACAGAATCACGTCGAAGTCGCTCGCGTGTCTAGGGGGGACAATTCATTATGTCAAAGAAAAATGAACGAAAAGGGACAGCAACAAGTGCCGTTAGTCTAATTACACTAGTGGACCCTTCTTCACCGATTTCTGAGCAATATCGTACAATTCGAACAAATATTCAATTTGCATCCTCCTCGGATAATCCAATTAAAACAATGGTTATTACCTCTTCTGGACCTGGAGAAGGCAAATCAACTACTTCGGCAAACTTAGCTGTTGTGTTTGCTAAATCTGGTCAACGTGTATTGTTAGTAGATGCGGATATGCGTAAACCAACTGTTTATAAAACATTTAACTTGAGTAATGCGAAGGGCTTAAGTACAGTATTAAGTACAGCGACGAGTGTTTTAGAGGCAGCTCAACGAACAGTGATTGATAACTTAACGGTCTTAACAAGTGGACCAAAGCCACCGAATCCTTCAGAATTGTTAGGCTCTATGCGGATGGCTCAAGTTATTGAGGAAGCTAAAAACCTATACGATATTGTTATCTTTGATATGCCTCCTGTTGTAGCGGTGACTGATGCGCAGATTATGGCGTCTAAAACAGATGGTACATTATTAGTGATTCGCGAAAATGTTTCAAGAAAAGAGTCATTAACCAAAGCAAAAGATTTATTAAGTATGGTTCAAGCACGAATGCTAGGTGTTATTTATAACGGTGCTGAAAATAGCAAGGATCAAGGCTATTACTACTATTACGGAAACTAGTAAGCAAACGAATTTGTAGATAAGGAGACATAAGACATGATTGATTTACATTGCCACATTTTACCAGGAATTGATGACGGCGCGTCCTCACTGGAAGACAGCATAGATATGGCTGAAAAAGCAATTAGTCAAGGAATTACTCATATTTTATGTACGCCTCATCACAATAACGGTAAATATCGCAATCCTAAATCAGAAGTAATCTCACTTGTCACTTCTTTGCAAAGTGAATTAGATAAACGAAATCTGCCACTAACTCTTCTTGAAGGGCAAGAGGTTCGGATTACAGGAGATTTATTAGACGATTTGGCACGTGATAATATCTTATTTACAGATTTAGATGATACGTACATTCTGATTGAATTTCCAACGATGGAGGTTCCGTCTTATACAGAACAAGTCTTTTTTGATCTTCAAGCCTTAGGAAAAATTCCAGTAATTGTTCACCCTGAACGAAATGCCCATTTCCGAAAAGATCCGAACCATCTGATTCCATTTTTAGATATGGGGTGTTTGGCTCAGTTGACCGCGCCAAGCTATGTAGGGACATTTGGGAAAGAGATTCAAAAGACAGCGAAGACAATGGTAGAACATAACCTGGTACAGATGGTGGCCTCTGATGCCCATGGTGTACAGAAGCGGACGTTTTATATGAAAGAAGCGTACGAACAAATTGCTAAGGATTTTGGTCAAGAAAAGGTGACACTGATGAAGCAAGTAGCTAAAGACTTGTTAAACGGCGATCCCACAAACTATCTGGACTATACAGAAGTGAAAAAGAAAAAATTTGGCTTGTTTTAAGTAGGAACGAGTGATTAGGTGAGGGCTCTTAAGAGAGAACCTCTCCTTTTTAATTTGAATAAGAAAGTGGGTTGAATAATGATGTATTTAAACGAAATTACTCAAAAAAATTATAAGGTTTGTGTTAAATTAAGTACCGATAAAGAACAAGAGAAATTTGTCGCCCCGAATTGGTACTCTTTATTGGAAGCCAAATTTGAAGAAAATAGAAAAGCATTTGGCCTTTATAATGAAGAGGAAATGGTTGGTTTTGTGATGTTTAGCTATTCTCCTGCAGATGAAGACTATTCCAAAGATTCTTGGTGGATTGAGCGTTATATGATCGCCAGTAAATTCCAAAATAAGGGATTTGGAAAAACTGGCCTGCAGAAAAGTATCGAGTGGTTTGTTGAGCAGTACCCAACTGAGGAGTTACGGATTTCTGTTGTGGAGGGGAACGAGATTGCTCAAAACTTATATGAGAAGGTCGGGTTTGTGTTAACAGGAGAAAGGGTTCAAGGAGAGATTGTATTATTGAAAGTAGCTAAATAAGCAGAAGGCTGGTATAGAAGAGTTTAGAGCCAAAAAATAAGAAGAAAGGTATAGCTAAAATGAAAAAAGCCTACATAATATGTTTATTAGCATGGATTGCTGTAATTACAGTTGGATGTGGCACAAATAAAACAGCAGATAAGTTCATGGAACAAACGAAGATATATAACGAAATACATCAAAAAATGATGGCTAAACAAATAGAGAAACCGACTCTTGAGTTTGAGGAGTTGAGTCAACAAGCCAAAAATTTCCTCGAATCTGACGAGTATATAGAGTGGGAAGAAGAAGGAAAAAAATTGACGGCGTTTAAGCTTGCAAAAAATGAAAAAAAATATAAAGGCGTCTCAAAATTACAAACAGCGATAGAAGAATACAACCTATTACAATCAAATTATTGTCATAAGTTAGCTGAGGCAAGAGACGAGGATACTTATTATGCAATTATAAATGAGTACACAGAAAAGCTATATGTCGCAGAGGATAAGTTTATTGAACGATTAAATACAGTAGCAGATTAAGGATAAATATAAGTAAAAAAGTAACCGTGAAAAGCTAGAAGAACTACTTGATAATGAATCGAGGCTGGGACATCATAACTTTATAAGTTATGTCTCAGCCTCTCTTTATCCGAATAAACGGTGGGTACAGAAGGGGCTCCATCTTCACTCCGCCCCATCAATTCTAAAGGTGTTCCACCTTTAGAACTGATGGACTGCGTTCCGCTCTCAACAACTTCTACGCATGGGACATGCTAGAGTTGAAGGTCTGCACTCCGTAAAACCACTTCGATCTCATCAATCTCTAAAGGTGGAGCACCTTAAGAATTGAAGGACGTTGTTCCGCTCTCAACAACTTCTACGCATGAGACATGCTAGAGTTGAAGGTCTGCACTGCGCAAAAAGACTCCGATCTCATCAATCTCTAAAGGTGAAACACCTTAAGAATTGAAGGACGTTGTTCCGCTCTCAACAACTTCTACGCATAGGACATGCTAGAGTTGAAGGTTCTTATTGCTGTAAAACACAACGAAGCATGAGTTGATGTTGCACAGTACCTAATCGGTGCTGTAAAACACAACGAAGCATGAGTTGATGTTGCAACCTACCTGGTTCTCGGAGTGAAATACTTCTGTCCCAACCTCGGTTCATGATAGTGGAGATACTAGCTTTTTTAGCATCTAATCAGTTGTTTTCCTCGTTTTATTTAAGAAAGAGTTAAGAATTAGTTAATACCTGAGTTAAGAAATGCTTGGTAAAGTAAGACTATCGAAAGAGGGGGAAACAAAAAATGACTGAAAATATACTAACTTTAACAAATGTGACCAAAAAATTTGGCAAACAATATGCTTTAACGAATGTTTCATTAACGGTGAAAAAAGGAGATATCTACGGATTAATTGGGCGGAATGGTTCAGGGAAAACCACTATCATGAAATTGATTACAGATTTATCAAAAGAATCTTCTGGTGGTGAAATTGTTTTGTTGGGGAACCGAAAAGGAACAAAAGAATATCAAGAAAGTTTACAACGCTCAGGAGCTGTGATTGAAAGCCCAGCTGCGTACAACAAATTAACGGCGTATCAAAATATGAAAATTATGTGCATCCAAAAGGGGATTCATGATTTCTCCGTCATTGATGAAGTGTTAGGTTTTGTTAATCTGGCTGAGACAGGAAAGAAAAAGTTCAAAAACTTTTCGTTAGGAATGAAACAACGACTCGGCATAGCGATGGCATTGGTTAGTGACCCAGACTTCTTAATCTTAGATGAGCCAATCAATGGCTTAGACCCAATCGCGATTATTGAGTTTCGAGGGATATTGGAACGAATCAATCGTGAAAGAAATACGACGATTATTATTTCAAGCCATATTTTAACGGAACTATATCAGGTATCGAATCGTTTTGGTTTTATTAATGAAGGAAAGATGATTCAGGAAATTTCCAAAGAAGAGTTTGACAATCTAGTAACCAAATCCATTCTTGTGGATGTGGAGGAGCCGAAAAAAGCGGCGATGATTCTGAGAGAAAACCAAGTGACTGATTTCGAAGTGACTAATGAAAACTTGATTCGTATTTTCGATGAGCAGGTGGAAATTAAAGAAATCAATAAGCTACTGGTTCAAAATGATATTTTAGTGAATCAAATTCAAAAGCAAGAACATAGTTTAGAAGATTACTTCACAGATTTAGTCAGTAAAACCACAAATACAAAGACAGATATAGTAGGGGGAAAATAACATGTTTCGACTAATTAAAGCAGATTTTTATCGTTTATTACATACAAAAGGATTTATTGCCACAGGAGTAGCTGTGATTGCCTTTGCGATACTTATCATTACATCAGGTTCTCCGGGAGGGATCATGGTAGATTTAAGCTTGAAGATGCCAGTTATGATGGATTTAAAAAGTGCAATTAATTCAACTATTTTTTCTAGTAGTGTATTGATTTATCTATTGATCGGTGTATTTGTCATCGTGATAGGATATGAGTTTTCACAAAAAACTTACAAAAACTCATTAACATCTGGTGTCAGTCGTTTTCAGTTTATTTTAGCTAAATATATTAGCGAAGTCTTATATTTATCATTTTTTATGATTCTTTATTTCGGTGCAGCGATTGTAACTGCCTATGTCAAATTTGGGAGTACACAAAGTGATTTCATGGCCTTTTTAGGAGAAACTTTCTTATTGGCCATTGCATTTGGATTAGTCATTAGTGTGGTATTTAGTTTAGCAACGTTATTATTAGTAGGTATGGGTAGTCTGGTAGGAGCTACTGTCTTTATTGTGGTTTATCCTATCATCATTCAGATAATTTCTCAATTGACTCAATTTGATGGCCTTGAATATTTTGATTTCTTCAATTTCATTCAAATTTTAGGTGTTGGACAATTAGGATTTGACGATCTTCTGCCATATATTCTAACAAGTGCTGTGGTCACTATTCTTTCACTAATGGGAAGCACCTTATTAATCCGTACGAAAGAATTATAAAACGCGGATGAGTGAATAGATGACAGGCTGAATCATTTATTTATAAAAGTCACCAAAAAAGAAGGCTCTTAGATTTACTACTGTATTAGATTTTAGTAGGGAATCTTAAGAGTCTTTTAGTATGGAGACAATAAAAGCTGTACGTCATAACAATTTTGTTGGCGTGTGGATAAATTCAAATAATAAAAACCACAAGGAATATGCTACGAGAAAGGCTTCAGATTGATTTTATTCCAAGCTTTTTTTGATTTAAGAAAGGCTTAAGGATTAGTTAATGCCTCACTTAAGAAATATTTGATAAAGTAAAAATATCAAAAAAGGAGGTCCAGAAAAATGAGAAAGAACGTATTAGCTTTAACGAATGTTAGTAAAAAGTATGGCAATCACTATGTTTTGAATAATGTTTCATTGACGATAGAAAAAGGCGATATTTACGGCTTGATAGGAAAAAATGGTTCCGGAAAAACGACCATCATGAAGTTAATTGCGGATCTTTCAAGAGAGTTTTCTGGGGGTGAAATTCTTTTATTGGGCGCCAGAAAAGGAACTAGAGCTTATCGAAGAAGCCTGCAACGAATAGGTACAGTGATTGATAGTCCAGCCCTTAATAGTCAATTGACAGCTTATCAGGAAATGAGGCGAACCTGTATCCAAAAAGGAATTCACGATTTTTCGATAATTGAGGAAATTCTGAGCGTAGTTCATTTAACTGAAACAGGAAAAAAGAAAATCAAACATTTCACAGTGGGGATGAAACAACGGCTGGGGATTGCGATGGCATTGGTTGGCAAACCAGATTTTCTCATTTTAGATGAACCGATTAATGGCTTGGATTCGTTTTCCATAATTGAATTCCGTCAGATTTTAGAACGGATTAATCGAGAGCTTAACACGGACATTATTATTTCCAGTCATATTCTAACAGAGTTATATCAGATAGCTACTCGTTTTGGTTTTCTCTATGAAGGCATGATGATTCAAGAAATTTCAAAAAAGGATTTAGTTAGTGTAACGACAAAAGGGATTCTAGTTGAGGTGGAGGATGTTAAGAAGGCGGCTACGGTTTTAATTGAAAACCAAATTCCTCACTTTAAAGTGATATCTGAGAATAATCTTCATATTTTTGAAGAAGGGATACAGGCAAAAGAAGTGAACAAATTGTTGATGCAAAATGGAATTTCAGTCAACAATCTAAAGATACAAAATACTAGCCTAGAAAATTACTTTTCCAAATTAGTTAACCAAGTAACAAATACAAATGAAAACGATAAATTTGAGTAAAATTTTTTATGAGATGAAAGAAATGAAATGAGCTATCCAGACTTATTATTTTTAGGTAAGGGAAAAGGACAATGAACACTAAGAAAGCTTAGTATAGATTGAAAAAGCAAAAAAAGAAGTGTACTATGAAGAAACACAGAGTATGATTTATCAAGTAAAGGGAGAGGTTCAATGTTAATAAAAAATGCGTACATAGAAAATTCGACGGAGTTAATGGATATTAGAATTATCGATGGAATTTTTTCAGAAATAGCCCCTAATTTGAAAGCTAATCATGAAGAAATTCTTGATTTACAGGGAAAAGCAGTCTTTCCGCCATTTATTGAGAGTCATGTTCACTTGGATACTTGCTTGACTGCCGGACAGCCAGCTTGGAACCAGTCAGGGACACTTTTTGAAGGGATTGAACGTTGGTCTGAACGGAAAAAATTATTAAGCGAAGAAGATATTTGTTTAAGAGTGAATGAAGCCGTTCGTATGCAAGCAGAGAAGGGGATTCAATATGTAAGAACCCATGTGGACATTACTGACCCTAATCTATTAGCTTTGAAAACTATGGTGAAGCTCAGAGAAGAATTAAAAGATTTAATGACTATCCAAATTATTGCTTTTCCTCAAGAGGGAATTTTATCTTTCCCTAATGGAAAAGAATTGTTGGAAGAAGCGATGAAGCTAGGGGCTGATGGTGTAGGTGCCATCCCACATTTTGAGTTTACACGTGAATATGCAGTAGAAAGTATCAATTACTGTGTTGATTTGGCTATGCGTTATGATGCATTGATTGATGTACATTGTGATGAGATTGATGATCCTGAAGCTAAGGGCCTAGAGGTATTAGCGTGTCGCGCACTTGAGACAGGATTGAAGGATAAGGTGACGGCTAGCCATACAACGGCGATGCATTCCTACAATGACGCCTATTGTTCTAAGCTTTTTCGTTTGTTAAAAATGAGTGACATTAACTTTGTTGCAAATCCACTTGTTAATATTCATTTACAAGGGCGTTTTGATCACTATCCGAAGCGTCGGGGATTAACTCGTGTAAAAGAACTTTTGGCAAATGGCAATAATGTTTCTTTTGGCCACGATGATATTTTTGATCCATGGTATCCACTGCGTAATACGGATATGATTGATGTGGTGCATATGGGTTTACATGTGGGACAAATGATGGGGTATGAGGAAATTATGAATAGTTATCAGTTCATTACGAATAACGCGGCTCAAACGTTATTCTTAGGTGACTCATATGGAATTAAGGTCGGCAATTCAGCAGACTTTGTCGTATTAAATGCCCCTAATTTTTACGAGGTTGTAAGTAATCGTTCAGAATTACTTTACTCATTTAAAGCAGGGAAGAAAATCGTCGAAACAAAACCTGCGGAGACGGTACTTTTTTATGGAAATTAGTTAGCTTACGAGCGATTAATCAAGCGATTTGCTCCTTGCGTGGGGAGTCTATCCTTAATCAGTAGTGTTGTTTCCCCTGAAAATAGCGGAAAGTAAAGCGAAAAAGAAACATATAAATGAGCCTAAATTATTCATACTTGAATAAATAATAACAATGACCTTAAACTCAAGTTTTAGAGAGTTTGGTCCCTGTTTTTTGTTTGAAAGAACAACGGCTCTTTGTCAACTGATATTGGTGAAGAGAGAGCTTAGAACTATTGGAGAGTGTGGGTGGGGGACATAACTCAAAAAAGTTATGTCCCCCACTCCTAGTATCCGAATAACCGATGAGCACAGAAGCAACTCCATCTCCACTGCGTTCCGCTCTCAACAACTTCTACGCATGGGACATGCTAGAGTTGAAGGTCTCCACTACGTAAAAACCAAACTCCGATCTCATCAATTTCTAAAGGTGGAACACCATAAGAATTGAAGGACTGCGTTCCGCTCTCAACAACTTCTACGCATGGGTCATGCTAGAGTTGAAGGTTCGGAAATAAGCATTTCTGTTCCACCTCCTTTTGTGTTTTCTTTTAAAGTCGAGTTTTGTTCAACTGTTACAAGTGATTTTTAGATACAGATTTTAAATTAACAAAAAAAAGTAGGTGATAAGTTATGAAAAGCATGAATAGATTCGTCGTAATATTGTTTATTTCAAGCATATTTCTTATGCTATTTCCTTCGTCAAGTTCTGCGTTATCAATGGTACCAGAAGATATCAGAAAACCGAGTCCGTTCAGTGTTCAACTCAGTTTGGAAGGGTTTGTTAGTAAGGTTACATTTAAAAACGAAAGTGATGAGACTGTTTTTGTTGATAAAAGCTTATTAGGAGTAAAGGCGATCCCACTTCGTGTATTTTCTAAAACAACTGGTTACTCGGATCTAACGCTTTACAATAGTTTTACTATAGGAAAAGAAAATTATATTTCTATAAAGCCAGATGAAGAGATAATGATTACTACTAATTTAGAACAATATTATGATTTTACATAAAAAGAATTTGAAAATCTATATATCGGAGTTAGATTGTATATGGATGTGTTAGACAAACATTTCGAACCGATAGTTGAACGAAATCCTTACGGCGATTTGAAGACAGTACAATATTATATAGAATCGAATCTTATCACGTTAAAATATCAAAAAGATGTTTTGCCCTACATTGACAAAAAGAATACCTATAAGTTGAACAACGCTATTAGTAACGATGCAATTAAAAAAATCGTCCAAACCATTATACAAGTGATTGGAGAAGTTTGGTAAGTTGAGAGCAGGCCGACTTACCTGTCAAATACATAAATTGAACAAATTTTTGTGAAATTGACTATCAAATATTCAGTTCCTTAGTTTTGTTCAACTATCAGTGCTAAATAAGCTTTATTATCTGAAGCAATAATAATGAAATGAGTGCACAAGCAACATGGTTTACTTGGAAAGGTCAAAGAGTAGGTCCTAAAAAAATAATTGGGATTGGTGTAAAATCAAAATTGAGGTAACTAACGTATATCAAGCAGCCAATAGTACAAAATAAAAAAGTACCATGGTTCACGAGATAAGATATATTCTTAGGTTAGCCTATAATGATACTTCCTCTAAGGACGGGACAGTAATGAGGTGGTTGTATTCGGATTCAATGGCTGAGGGTCCTAATTTAAATGATTTTAAAGGGATTAATAGGGTACATAAATAAAGAGTGGTTATTCATGGAAAAAATAATATTATTGATTACGATATTAATCTTGACTGGCTGTGGGGGGGAACAAAGCGAAAACTGAAAAAGTATTACTTAGCAATGATAAAAATACAGTGGAAAATATAGATAAGAATCAAAGCATTCATTCCAAACAATTAAAAAAGTTAAAAGAGTACGGAATAGCAATGAGTAAGGAGTATGAAACTAAAGAGCAAATAATCACCACTTCACTAGCTATGGTTGAAGTGAATACTATGGAGGATGTAGAAGACTTAACAGAAATTGGTATTGAAGGAGTTGTGATGTCAGCTGAACCCTTTGTATTTCATAAATATGAAAATGGTGCGCCTTTTACCAAGATAGTTGTTCATGTTAGGACTGCTTTACATAATAGTGAAGAGTTGGTTGGAAAAGAAATTACCATTTATGAGCCAGGAGGTTTAATTACTAAGGAAGAACTTGGGTTTCTTGAAAAAAGAGCACCAGAAGCTCCAACGCTTAGTCAAGAAGAACTGTCAGAAGAGGTCGTTGTAAATATTAACGGGATTAAAAATTCATTTCCTGGGGATGAAGTTGCTCTTTACTTAGTAAAAGTTCCTGGTAATGAATTGGGTTTAGAAGAAGATTTTTATCAAATAATGGCGGATTATTTAACAAGATTCGATAAAAATGATGAAACAGAATTGTATGAAAGACCTGATACAGAAATAGTTTCAGATGATTCTTTGGCAGAATTACAAGAAAATCCTATTGAAATTAAGGATTTAGAGTTGTTAAATGAAACTATATCTGAAATAGCGGAAGAAAAGGAAGGATAGTTTTTTGATACTAATTTTAGAGACACTAGAGCTCATTTTAAAATAAATAAGTCTTTAATCTAGATGTTTTTAGCATCACCTGATGTAAAAGAGAGACACGTGGAGAGTTTCTCCTTAAATATTTTTTTAGGAAGCTTTGACCTCTCTTTTTCAAAAAGATACGGCTGTTGGTGTGTCGATCACTGTTAATTATGAAGGACCGTTTATGCCGTTCTCACTCGCTTTCTAAAAAATACCAACTAGGGAGTGCTTCATGTGAAGTATTCTATTGCTTATTTTTACTATCCCAGCTTGGCTAATGCTAACGCACACATGAAATGATAATCTCGTTTCAGATAGATTGCTGTTCTGCTTTTTTATTTTTTAAAAGAAAATAAAAATAATAAAAAACAGATGCTTCTAACAAATGAATCACACATCTAATAAAACATTAAGAAGAAAGTTTATTTTGTTTTTCGAAAAACGTACGTTATAATAATAATTTTCTCATTTGTGGTACTGAGGTTTGTTTAATAGATTGGAAAGCGCTAACATAATGAGTGTAAGGCCTGTCAAATAAATAGGAGGTGAAGGCTGTATTTCGTAGGATTGTTGCGTGTGACAATTTGTAAGTGACAAATAGCGATTGACTGGCAAATATAGATGCGCTGTTATAGTCCAATAGAAGGAGATGAAAGTAGTATGAAGAAGAAAATTTTTATGATTTTAGCAACAGTTGGTATTTTGTACTCAGTAACACGGATAGGGAACCCTGTAGATGCACAAGCACAGACGCAGACAAATCAGGCAGAGAAACTTAATGAAGGAGAACCTGAACCAGCGATAATTTCTGGTGGGAGTTTAGATGCAAGTGGTTCAGGAGTTGATGGGCTTGATTTATATGGTGGAGGACTCGTTACGACTGGCGTGATTGATTTTCATTATGATGGGTGGACATTAGGACTGGGCGGTTTGGATACAAAGGTAGATTATGTAATGCAAATGCCCGAAGAGTTTAGTGAGTTAGCTAAAACATCTGATTTTCTAAAGAGTCTTTCAGCTACTTTCCAAAGTAATGGCGGAACAGTTCATCATTATAAACAATCAGATTTTCACATTGAAAGTGGTGGAACTGTCCTAAGAATCTCAAATGCACCTGCGTTTTTTTGGGTGGTAGGTGAAGACTTAAAAGTTGAGCTGTCTATGGATTTAGGGAATGCGGTGACAGAAAGTGGCGTCCGTATTCCAGATGCTACAAACGGCTCTAGCTATGAATTTTTATCTGGCATTGTAGAAGAAGGGGCCATTCTTGACTGGGACTTAATCGGAAGTAAGAATGCGTCTTATACATTGCCTACAAATCAACTTGATCCAGGATGGCGGTTAAGTCAAGAGAAGCCGACGATTGAGCAAGTCTATGACATAGATACTATTGTCAGAGGGAGTGGAACAGTCGGTGCGGCCATTGAGCTGAGAGTAGGAAGCTCGGTGATTGGGAAAGGGAGTGTCTCGTCGACAGGCATTTATACAATTGAGATTCCCACGCAAGCAGCTGGAACAACCATTTCAGCCTATCAAAATAATGGGATTGGGTGGAGTGAACCAGCTTCTACAATTGTGAAACACAAAGAAGCGGAGATTCCTGTGCCAATTATTGATGAACCTGTGTATGAAGATGATACGATTATCACCGGTAGAGGATATATGGCAGGAGATAAGATAACGATAACTGATAAGTCAGGAAATGAGCTTGGTGTAGGGTTAGTAAAAGCAGATTTAACATTTGCGATAATCATATCGGCTCAACCCGCGTACAGTGTGATATATGTGGTCGAATCAAATGCAACAGGTGATACTAGTCCAAAGTCAGAAGCGGTCATTCATGAAAGAGAACCATCTGAAACGGATAAAATCACTTCATTAGACACCTATTCACTTTCGAATTCAGGTGGGTTTTTGAATGGCACTTACAGCGGGACAAGGGCCGCTCTTTTAGAGGTTGAAGTTGATGGAGTAAGTGGTGGAAAAGTGGCGATTTCTCCTGGTGGTGGTCAGTTTACGTATTGGATAGAGGGTCTAGTTACAGGACCTAATCAAATAGTTAAAGTCTTGCTGTTAGATGAATCTTCTAGCGTATTAGACAGTAGGATATTGACAATTACTCAATAAAATACAAGCATTAAAAATGAGCAAGAGCGGTCTTTTAAAAAGACGACCTTGCTTATTTTTTTATTTTTCAATAAAAAAATATAAAAATTCCAGCTAGTCTTCTGGCGTATCATTTAGTCGTTCCATGAATTTTAACTATGGAGGGATTCATTTGATAAGGAGAGTTATCGTTTGCAGCTTAAGTAAGAAGCGTTTGGCTCATAAGTTCCTTTCGCGGAGTACATGCAATCTTGTTAGGGGTTGCCAGTTATGAGAAATCTATCTATTCATAGGAAGAGGCAGATAGACTATCCAAAAGAAATTGGAAAGTATCGTAAAGGTGATCTGGATACGCATAATTTACAATTGAGTGAACAAATGAAGAATAAAAAAGTGTATTTTTTTGTTAAAAGGGTGATTGACCTCACAGGCGCATCCATAGGTGTCTTATTGTTATCGCCCATCTTCATACTTATTTCTCTGATAATTAAAGGGTCTGACCGACAGGCTCCTGTGTTTTTTTCACAAGAACGAGTAGGGAAAAATGGTCGAATTTTCCGAATGTATAAGTTTCGAACAATGGTGCCTAACGCGGAGGACCAACTACAGCAATTGTTAGAAAAAAACGAAGTTAAAGGAGCTATGTTCAAAATTAAGGACGATCCCAGAATTACGACAATTGGGAAGTTTCTTAGAAAAAAAAGCTTAGATGAACTCCCACAATTATGGAATGTTATCAAAGGAGATATGAGTTTAGTGGGACCAAGGCCACCGTTAACTCGAGAAGTCAAAGAATACAGTGCATATGATAGGCAACGATTGCTTGTGCGCCCTGGTTGTTCAGGATTATGGCAGGTAAGTCGAACCGAAGATTTGGACTTTAAAGAGATGGTGCAGTTGGACCTTGAATATATAGCGAATCAACATTTACGAGATGATTTTATCATTATCTTTAAAACCTTCTTTGTAATGATTCATTCTAAAGGAGCGTTTTGATGATAGATAAAAAAGTAGAGTTATTTGGGCTGGAATTTGATGCACTAACTATGCATGAGACGGTTGAACTAGTCAATCAAAAGATTATCGCTAAGACAGGAGCGCATTTATTAGGAGTGAATGCTGACAAAATTAATGAATTAGGTCTAGGAGAGCCGTTTCGTTCAATTATTGAGCAAGCGGAAATAATTAATGCAGATGGCGCGTCAATCGTTCTTGCGTCCAAACTATTAAATCGCCCATTGCCAGAGCGTATTGCCGGTATTGACTTGATGCAAGAGCTTATTGGACTAGCTGAGCAAAAAAACTATCGTGTTTTTTTTCTAGGGGCACGAGAAGAAAATTTGAATAAAATGGTTCAACGATTAACCATCAAATATCCTCAGCTATGTATTGCAGGAAGTCGAAATGGCTATTTTTCTGAAGATAAATGGGTTGAAATTGCTGAGAATTTAAAGTATCTACAGCCAGAGATTGTTTTTATAGGAATTACTTCACCTAAGAAAGAATATCTAATTCAATTTTTATTGAATCAAGGGATACAGTCGGTTTTTATGGGAGTCGGAGGTAGCTTTGATGTGTTGTCAGGGACTGTGAAAAGAGCACCACTTTGGATGCAAAAATGTAATCTAGAATGGCTTTTTAGAGTGAAGCAAGAGCCTAAGAGATTGTTTAAAAGATATTTTTTTGGAAACGTACTATTTGGAATCAAATTATTGAAAGAGATTGTTCAAAAATAAGCATTAAGGAGAATGTATGAAAAGAAGCAAATCCAAAAGAAGACCGTTTAAGCAGTTGGTTGTTGATTATTTAACGCAAAGAACTATCAGCAAACAGAAATTTCTTGGTTTAGTGACAATTAGTCAACAGGATGTTTTTGAGACCTTGGTACAAAAGTTTGCAGTGGCCATTGGAGAGGTTGAAGGGAAGGTGTTGATTGTTGACTTTCACCTGAGCAAAGGAGGAAAAGTAGCAGGAATATCTAGTTTAGAAAGTCATATTTGGCACAACACGTATGTTGATGAGGTCAAGGCTAGGGACTTTAGTCACTCGCTATCTGAGTATCGGCATTTTATGGATTGTAAGGAAATGAAGACTATTTATGAGAGATACGCATTAGTTATTTTTAAATTCCCTGAAAATATATTAGACATAAATCCGGTTCTTTTATCAATGACTAATGATCTTATTGTGTTTATAGATACTGCAAATAAACTACGAAGGAATGACTTGAAGCTAATAAATAAGCAACTGAAATTATTGGATTTTTCTTGGCTATCAGTCGTCCTTGTAGAAAGTTAGAGGTAAGGGATGAATCGAACAAGTAATTCCGTTATTTGGTTAGTGATAAAGAGATACTGGTTATTGTTAATTTTATCAGCAACGTTAACCGGCCTTGTAGTCTCTCAATTGTATAGCTATATCACCCCGAAAAAGTATTACTCGGCTAGTCAATTACTTATTACGCCAAAAAATAGCGATCAATCTGAATTAAAGTATATTAATACGTATAAAGAGTTGATTTCAGGCGATGTTATATTATCAAAGGTTAGCGAACAGCTTGAAACGGAGGGAATTAAGCTCTCAATTAATAAAATCAAAAAAGCTTTAACCGTAAATTTAGATAATGATTCACAGCTGATTTCTCTTCAAGTGATTTCAACTTCAAAAAAAGAAAGTATCCAGCTAGCGAATTCTATAGGGGTCATAGCTAAAGAAGAAATTCCTAAAATACTTGATACAAATATTATTTCGTTACTTGAGCAGACAAAAGAAACGAGCGATGTAACTACGATATCAAAAAAGCAGCTATTCGTGATTAGTTTAACAGTATCTTTGAGTATATATACCTTGTTGCTCTTGTTGAAGGTGCTTTTCGGAAAGAAAGTTTATTTTCCAGTTCAAGTAAAGGAACTTCTTCAGACGGAATATGTCTACTCTATCAACAAAAGAACATTTAGGTAAAGAAAGGAAGCTAATTGTGGTTATATGAGCAAACAAACGAATCAATTCTATCTTGGAAATCTTTTGTTTTGTCTAATGCCAATGGTTGAATCATTAAACGGGGCTTTCTTAGGTTTTCATATCTCTGATGTTTATCGAGCGGGATTACTTATATATATTCTTTGGTTTTTGTTGTTTTATAAAAGGGTTGTTTTTGAGCAAAGCTTTCATATGGGGCTTGTTATTGTTAGCTTTTTATCATTGAATGTTCTACAGTTTGTTTTTTTCTATGGCTATCAATTGCCTTTGATTAATGATTTGAGGTCGGCTTCCAGAGTGTTGCTTGCGGTTTTTTATTACAGTTATTTTTATAAGCTAATCCAATTAGGCCTGATAGATAAAAAGAAGATCCGTGCGCTTCTTTATCTACTTATTAGTGGCTATGTTATTTGTATGCTCATTCCATTTGTGTTTGGCAAAGGCTTAGCTACATACGATGTAAGTGGAAGTGGGTTTTTATCAGCAGATCAAGGTGTTGGTTTTAAAGGTTTTTTTGTAGAGATTAATTCATTGACGGCCATCTTAATGAGCGGACTAGTTCTTATAGGAGAGACCTTTTTTCATTATTTAAAGCAGCAAGAAAAGAGAACAGCACTCCTTTTTGGTCTTTTTTTTGTAGCGGAGTGTATGGCCCTTTTAATAACGGGGACAAAGACAGGAATAGGGTTTGGGATAGGCTATTTTTGTCTACTCATGTTACGAGTGATGGTAAGTAGTCAGATAAGACTAGTATTTAAGGTCCGAAGTATTATGAGCATTGCTCTATTATTACTAATGATTGGGCCAGTAGTGTACCCCAAAATGTTGGACTCCTTAGAGGGGATATTTACGCGGGGGGAATTTTTTTATGGAGATATTGGGAATAATCTAGTTCAGTTTTTGACAAGTAATCGCTCCAATTTATTGCAACGAAATATCAACCAACTGCTAGAATCACCTGATTTTCTGTTTATTCATCTATTTGGCTCAGGTTATTATGTAAACATGAGCTGGGTCTATGAACGACGAGTTATAACTGAGATGGACTTGTTCGATTTGTATTTCAGTTATGGAATTAGTGGCTGTCTTATCTATTTTTTTTATTTTAGGAAAAGTTTCTTGAGATTTATCAACAGTAAATTTGATAGTGTGAGTTGGATGTTTGTTGTTTTTATTGTGTACAGCATTTTTGCAGGACATGTTTTTGTAAATGCAATGACAGCAACTTTTTTAGCCATTATTTCTGCCTATTTTTTAGCAGAACATGAGGAGGTCCATTTGTGAAAAAAATATTAATTGTGACACCAGGTATTCTACCCATTCCTGCTACAAAAGGTGGTGCAGTAGAAGCCTTGATTGAAACTATTGTCGAAAAGAATGAAAGAAATCCGCAGCTTATGATTCATATTGTTTCAACATTTGATGAAGATAGCCAAAGACTTTCTAAAGCATATCGCTACACACAAATTTTTTATACAATGCCAGAGACTTTTATTGATCAAATGGCGACGTTTTATAAAAAAAGCAGAAGGATTATAGAAAGAACTGTCTTTAATAAGTGGAAAATTCGCTATGAATTTCCTAAAGTACTTGCTAAAAGTAAGGAATTGCTGAAGGAAAACAGCTATGACAAAGTGATGATTCTAAATTATCCTGAGCTGGTTTTACCGTTAAAAAGCGCTATTGATACAGAGATTCAGTTATATCTCCATAATAATAATTTGAATGAGCGGACACCAAAAAGCAAAGAAATTTATGAAAGCTTTGATAAAATCATCAGTGTCTCTAGTTATATAGATCAACAGGTTTCGACAATTCGAAGTGAAAAAGTAGTTAAACGATTTGTTGTTTATAATGGAAAAGATAAAGTAGAAAAAATTTCTGACGCTTCTGAGATTACTAGAGAAAAATGGGGACTCTCGAAGGAAGACTTTGTTGCAATTTATACAGGGCGATTAATTTATCAAAAAGGAGTATCTTATATTGTAGACTCTTTAAAATACTTACCACCTCATTTCAAGTTACTCATTGTGGGGGGCAGTTTTTACAGTTCAAACAAGAAGAATCGGTTTTTGAGAAACTTAGAAAAGGCTGCAAGTCACTACGAAGGGCGAGTTATTTTTACGGGTTACCAGAATCCGGATTTAATTCCAGCATTTTTGGCTCTCAGTGATGTCGGTATCGTTTTTACGCTAGAAGAGGAAGCTTGTCCAATGACGGTTATTGAGATGCAATTATATGGGAAACCATTAATTTGTAGTAATGCGGGAGGGATTCCCGAAATACGAACGGAACAAACCTCACTTATGATTGATTTAGAAACGAGCGATGATTGGGCGCAAGAGATAGCAAAAAGAGAATTGCTTCTTAGTCGAGACAAACAGCTAATACAAACAATAAGTGAAGCCGGTTTGAAGGAGTCAGAGAAGTTTAGCTCTGAAAACTACTTTCGTCATCTTTTGGAAGCAATCGTAGATGAGTAAGGAGCCTTTATTAAAAAAGAATATTCTATTTAATGTGTTACGTAGTAGTTTGAGTATTATTTTCCCACTACTTACATTTCCCTATATATCTAGAGTATTAAACGCTGAGGGATTAGGAAAGTATGAATTTTCCCGGACGTTTGTCAATTATTTTTTAGCAGTCATCAGTATTGGAGTAGGGCAGTATGCAATTAGAGAGGGCTCGATTTATAAGAAACAGCCAAAAGAGCTCCAGCGATTTTCCAACCAATTATTTTCTATTTTCTTTCTCGTGACCCTTTCTGCTTATCTTCTGTTGACGGGCCTTGTAGCCTTCTTACCTGTATTTCGCCCCTATAGATTGCTTATCATGATTCTAAGCATACAGATATTGACGACAACTCTATCTATTGAATGGATCTACACCATTTTTGAGGATTTTGCTTATATAGCGATAAGAAGTCTCATTGTGCAGCTTGCCTCGATTGTTTGTATGTTTCTTTTAGTAAAATCTGCAGATGATTATGTGGTCTACGCGTGGATTACCACTCTGTCAATTAGTGTTGCTCATATCTTCAATTTTATTCATGGAAAAAAGTTCATTCGATTGAAGCTGACAAAGGAAATTCTTTTCAAGAAACATTATCAGCCCATTTTGATTTTGATGACAAGTGGATTAGCGAGTACGATCTACCTATCCGTCGATGTACTTTTACTGGGGATTCTTACAAATGATTATACGGTTGGTATCTATAGCGTGGCTGTAAAGGTTTATACAATTATAAAGTCAATGGCGAGCGGTATTATCTATGCGGTGAATCCGAGACTAACTTTTTATAAAAACAATGAAAAACAAGAAAGTTATGAAGAGACCTTAAGAAATTTATTTTGGTTATTAGTTACTTTCTTACTTCCTACCGTTGTTGGAACGGTGCTCTTGAGAAAAGAGATTGTCGATGTGATTGCTGGAAATGGATTTATTGAGAGCAGTCAGCCATTATTATTCTTGGCATTGGCGTTGTTTCCTAGTATTTTGTTTGATTTTCTAATTTTTACTGTTTTACTGGTCAACCGAAAGGAAAACCTCCTTTTAAGAGCAACATTGTTAACGGCTGTCTTTGCGATTGTCGGCAACTTTCTTTTAGACCCTATTTTGAAAGCAACGGGAGCTGCGACTGTGACACTTCTATCTGAACTACTAGTTGCAGGAATTGCTGTATATTATTCTAAAAACGAGCTGACATTAAAGGTTAATCTTAAAAAAATGGGTACGATAGCACTGGGGTGTCTGGGCATAGTTGTGATTTGTTTGATGATTCAACAGCAATCAGAATCTTCTACCCAAACTTTACTATTGGCTATTCCGTTATCTGTGTTGCTGTATTTTTTAGTTTTGAAAGGTTCAAAGGAATTACCTAAGATATAGCTAGAGAGAAGGGCTTAACAAGATGAAAAAATCAAAAAAAACAATTCCTGTTCGAATAGTAAATAAACTTAAAAATCTTTATTTTTATCAAACTGCTCAATTTAGGAATAGAAAGCTAGTTCATCAGGACTTTACGATTCTATCTAACAATTGTTGGGGCGGACGGATTAGTAAAGGCTTTGGCTTACCATATAATTCACCTACTGTGGGGCTATCAATCATGTCAGAGGACTATATTTTATTCTTGAAACATCTGGAAGGCTTTTTGAAGAGTGATGTATTTTTTGTTGATGTAGCACATTCGAAATGGAAGGACTACTATGAAGAAACGAAACGATTCGAAACCCTAAGCTACCCAACTGGCCAGATATTTTTTGAAGAGCATTGTGTCGAAATCGCCTTTATAAACTATCAAACAGAAGAAGAAGCACGTGAGAAATGGAATAGGAGAAAAAAAAGAGTGAACTTTTCAAAATTACTGATTAAAATTAGCGAACAAAATGATTTCTCGGAGAAGGTACTAAAGGACTTCCAGCAATTAGATTATCCAAACAAAATCTGTTTTGTTTGTTCGGATGTATCGGGTCCCGGTGTTTATAAGACAGCTTCCTATAAAGGGGATCTAGATATTGAAGATGAACCTAAACTACGATTTGGACAAGAAAAATTGGTGGATATCTTGAATAGGTTATGAGTTCCAATGCTTTATGGAAACAGAGGAAGGAAAAGTGAGCAATGAATTTTTTTGACGGGGATTATAGGCGCTTTTTTGGGGGCAAAAATAAGTCGTTTCTTAATATTATTAAGGTCCATTCGATATGGTATTTGTACTTGTCAAGGCTTCAAGACAGGGTTAGAAACAGATATATCAAACGAATCATTAAAACATTGGCTAGAAGGTATGGACTTAGATATGGTCTTGAACTTTGTACGAAGAATATTGGGCCAGGTCTGTATTTAGGCCATGCGTTTAATATTACCGTTCATGAAGAAGCGGTTTTAGGAAAAAATGTAAATTTAAACAAAGGATGTACAATCGGTATTGTCGAGCGAGGACATTTGAAAGGATGCCCGACGATTGGAGACGAGGTATATGTGGGGACAAATAGTACAGTTATCGGCAAGATAGTCATCGGAAATGATGTCCAGATTGCCCCTAACACACTTGTGAATATGGATGTTCCTAGTCATTCAGTAGTGATAGGATCACCCGCTGTTATAAAACCACAACGATTGGATGCAACAAAAGGATATATTAAGAATAAATATGTAGAAAATTAGGTAATGGAGCTGATTTGTTGATTTTAGTGATTTCGAATATGTACCCGTCAACAAAATATCCTAATTATGGTATTTTTGTGAAAAATTTTGTTGACGAGTTATCACATATAAAAAAAGTAAAACGTATTTCTCTGACAAAAACGGAGAATAAGTACGTAAAATTGTTAAATTATTTTTTCTTCTATTTTAATGTTTGGTCTCACTATGTTTTTGGTGGTTACGAAGCCATATATGTTCATTACGCAGGGTATAATTGTCCACCAATTATATTAGGGAGACTATTTAACAAAAAAACACGTCTACTTGTTAACGTACATGGCAGTGATGTGACACCAGAAAAAAAATTGGAAGAAAAAACTAATTTTTTGACAGGTATTTTGGTCAACAAAGCGGATTTGACCATCGTTCCGTCAGAGTATTTTAGAGAGATTGTTGTTGAAAAGTATGGGGAGGTCCCAATTTACGTGTCTGCATCAGCAGGTGTTAACCTGCAACTCTTTAATAATGAAAAAAAAGTTGTCTCTAAGCGAACGAGCTTTACTATTGGGTATGTTGGTAGAATCGATGAAGAGAAGGGCTGGGACATTTTACTGATGGCCTTTCAAAAGCTAGTAAAGGTGATTCCAGATGCAAGGCTAATTATGGTTGGAAGCGGGGCACAAGAGGAGTCTGCAAACGAGCTGATTTACCACTTGGGTTTGACTAATTTTGTAGAAAGAAGACAAATGTTAACGCAAAATGAATTAGTTGAGGTGTATTCTTCGTTAGATGCCTTTATATTTCCAAGTTTTCGAAAAGGAGAGAGCTTGGGGCTTGTTGGATTGGAAGCAATGGCCTGTGGTGTACCTGTAATTGGGAGTGACTTTGGGGGGATAAAAACGTATGTCCAACCAGGAGTGAATGGCTTTTTGTTTGAGCCTAAGGATAGTGACGCACTTGAACGGACTATGCGGGCGTATTATTATTTGCCAGAATCGAGAAAAATAGAGTTAGCCAAACAAGCCTTGCTCACGGCAAAAATGTATGATAGTAAAGTAATAAATGCGCAATTAATCAAAAAAATTGAGGCATGTATTGAAGGAGCTTAATAGATGAAGCCACTGTATTACTTATTTTATATGATGCTTAACTTTTGTTTTGTTCCTTACCGTTTAGTGAAGGTGGAAAGAGGGTATCGAAAGGTAAAAAATTTTTTTGCGCGTAAGTTGTTTGCAGAAGTGGGTGCAAATGCTGCGATTCGACCGAAAGTGAAAATCTCATTTCTGCAAAATGTTTCACTAGGAATGAATTCTAGTATTGGTGATCGAAGCATGATTATTGCTGGGGATACAGTCAAAATTGGAAAGAATGTAATGATTGGTCCAGAGGTGATGATTTTCACGCAAAATCATAAAATTCTCCCAAGTAGCCAGCTATTAATAGAGGGTGGAATGGAGAAACGCCCAGTTTTTATCTCGGACGGGGTTTGGATTGGTGCAAGAGTCATTCTACTTCCAGGAGCGGATATTGGTGAAGGTGCAGTGATAGCAGCAGGCTCTGTGGTACCTGGGAAGAGCTATCCAAAGAATGCCATTATCGGTGGCAACCCTGCTAAAGTAATTAAGTTTCGCGAGAATGGCTAGACTTAGGTAGAGCGAGTTGGCAAGTGATTCTTTTCTGTGACTTAGTTTGAAAGCAATAGGAATTGATGGATTTTTGAGAGAAGCTAGCGATGACACTTACTTTTTAGGAATCTTTCTTTCAGGATTTAACGCATCAATTTCTTTTTTAGTTATTTGACCAAGACAGCAATATATTTGAAAAGTAAGCTAGGGATAGCCATATAGACTGTTTTTTGTGATAGGGGACTATGAAGCACACAAATACAACATAATTAGTGTATTGTTGCAGACCGTGTTATCCCAAAATACTCATTTTAAATCTACTAACCGTTTGTCAAGAGTACTTTTGGCAGTTATAAGTGAGAATAATAGTTAAAAAATTACTTGTTAAAATACAGATAAATAAATTGGGGAAAATAAATGGATAAACTCTTAAACAGGAACGATATAACCAAGCTACAGATACTTTATTATATTTTATCAGGCAACAACATGTATCGAGCGATTGAAGAAATAGAGCTAGCATTAGACCTCTCTTATTATATTGTTAAATCTTGTATTAAGGAACTGACCAATGATTTGAAGGAGATATATGCAGAGGAAGAGAGGTGTCGAATTGAGCGATGCGGGGAAGGATACCGAGTGGCTGGAGACGCAAAGAACGTGATAGCTATGTTAGTTTGGCGATATGGAGGAAGTTCCAAGGTATTTCAATTTCTTGATGCTATTTTAAATAAAAAAGACTTTTCTCTACTCAAGTACTCAAGAGAAAATTATTTGAGTACATCTAGTGCATATAATGCAAAAAAGAATTTAGAAAGTTTTTTTTCTTATTACAATATTCGTTTAGACGGCAATTATAAAATTAGAGGTAATGAGTTCTCTATCCGGCAATTATTATTTTCAGTCTACTTTACGATTTTTAATGAATTTGAAAACCCTTTCTCTAATTTTGTTACTATTGAATCTGAGCATCTAATGGCACACATTCTGAATGATTACACATTAAACGCTTTGGCAGAAGGAGATAAAAATAAGCTTTATTTTTTTCTTTATATTACAACTATTCGACTTGATACAGGAGAGACGCTTTCACAGGATAACCATTATTTTTTTCCTCAAACAGAACGGACAGAAACAAGTCAGTTTCTACAAAAGCGGTTCAATTTAAGTGAAGAAAGTGCGGCTATTGAGTGTCAGAGCATTAAATTTTTTTTGGAAACGGAAAAGATATTGCCCTATTCTACTTCGGTATTTAAAAATGAAGTCGTTCAATCAATTGTTGAACAGGCAGACGCTTTTATTTCTTTTCTAGAGAAGTATAGTATTGAGTTTAAGAGCAAATATTCAATGAATATAGCGAATCATGGATTGCGAGATATTTTTAAAAATATTTTGCTGTGCTCTATGCTGAGAATCGATAATCTATTTTACTTGAGACATGAGGATGTATGCTTACATTACCCCACCCAATTTGTCATTTGTAAATCGTTTATGGAGAAATACTTTTTTGAGAGAGCAGATTTGGGCGCGGCATTAAGTAGAAATAATTCATTAATGTTAAGTGTTGTATTTGCTGTGACAACTTTGTTCGAGTTCAGTCATTTACAGTATGAAGTGAAAGTTAAATTGGATTTTAATTTAGGGATTTCCTATCAAAGGGAAATTCAAAACTTGATGACTCATATGATTGATTTGCCGATTACTATTGTAGTAGAGAAAAATTTAGAAGCAGATATTGTGGTAACGGATAGATATAAATCGAATCATACAGAAAATCGAATCATTGATTGGTCATACCCACCGACTGTCAGTGATTGGCAACGGCTAAGTAATAAAATATCGGAGCTCTTATTCCAGAATTGAGTTGCTTTTTTGCTGTAGAAAGCAAATCGATTCTGGAACTTATCAGTCAGCCTAAGCTTAGCACAGGCGATGCGGAATATTACACCTTAATGTTGCGTGTGATATTCTTTTATTTTTTATCCGGTCCAATCTTTTCATTTGTAGCACAGGAGAAATCTATCACCATCCCAATACAAGATTTTGAAGCAATCACATCGATTGCCGCAAAAAAGGAAGAGGGCATCTGAATAGACATCTAGCTTGTACTCTTGTTGGAGGAGACTCGCTAAGCCGTCAATTCCACGACGAAGGTCTGTTTTTCCAGTGACGATAGACAAGTTCTTTACTTTAGAGCACGTCATCTCAGCTCCCTAAGCACTGTGGCAAGAATATAATTACTGATACCATTATAAGGATGTATTTCAGAGTCATCTTTTCTTTTTATTCGTGCAGCTAGCTTCGCACTCGCTACTTTCTGATTTTGTTTCTGGTCTGGCTGTGTATGAATCTGAATGGGTACAATTTCGTTTGTCTTGGTCAAACAAACACCTCCAATTTACTTGTTAAGCCAAGTATACTCGGAGGTGTTGCTTAATTATAGGTACCTAGTTATTAGGCACTTACGTAAATAAAAGCTTTTGAGAGGTATTCTTCAGCATGTTTGATAAAGCATGGCCACTATCAAATGAGTAAGAAGGTAAACCTAGGGTGGGTAGTTAATTAACTGCCTCTACAAGTTCGATCACTCAAATACATAGAACAGAAATTACGGAATAGAAAAAAATTGATGCCTAAGCTAATTTCCAAAAATTAATGAATGGCTAGGCGATATACGATATAGTTAAAGGGAATAAAGAAGCACTATCTGATTTGCCAAGATGGTTACTTGAGAGAGGGGCGTGAAAAAAATGACGATGGTAGAAGTTGCCAAAAGGTTATCGAAAAAAGCACATGAAACGCAAGTGGATAAAGGTGGACAATCTTATTATTTACATCCAGAGACCGTTGCCAGTTTTGTTCAAACGGATGAAGAAAAAGCGGTAGCCTATCTTCATGATGTTTTAGAAGACACGGAGCTTACAGAAGAGCAACTAAAGGAAGCAGGGATGTCAGAAGCAATTATCCAAGCTGTGAAGCTTTTAACGTGGAGAGATGGGAGCCATACTTTGATTATTTAGAAAAAATTAAAGAAAATCCATTAGCAAAAACGGTGAAGTTGGCAGATTTGAGACACAATATGAATACGTCAAGACTGGAGCAAATAACAGCAAAAGATGAAGGACGAATAGCCAAGTATCAAAAAGCCAAAGCCTATTTGCTTGAGTGAACAACTGATTGAGAGAGAATTAATTTGAGATGAAAAGGTGAGCGATTGAAATATTTTATTGCTGATACGCATTTCTATCATGAAGCGGTGCTGGAATTTAGTCAGCGCCCTTTTAAAGATATAGAAGAAATGAATACACAGCTGATTAAAAACTGGAACAGTGTCGTGAGGTCACCAAAAGATGAAGTCTATATTTTGGGTGATTTTGTTTATAAAGGAAGTGGCGAACAGGCAATCAAATTCTAAGAAAATTACGTGGAAAAAAATATTTAATAAAAGGCAACCATGAGAAATATTTAAACGACCCAACCTTTGATCAATCATTGTTTGGATGGGTAAAGGATTATTATTCATTTAACTACAATAAAAGAAAATTTGTGTTATTTCATTATCCGATTTTGGAGTGGGACGGTTATTTCAAACGTGCGATTCATTTGTATGGGCATGTTCATAATACTCGAACAGATTATTTTGAGCAGTATTTAGGGACAGCAGCCCTAAATGTAGGCGTTGATATGATTGACTTTAAACCGATTAGTCTTGATGAAGCGGTGGCAATTGTGGATGAAAGAGCGTTGTTCCCCTAATAGAAAGAAATTAGCACACATTTTGTAACAAGTAATTTTTTTTGCCCCATGAATCATTTGTTGATATACTAAAATCTCAAAAATGGTAGAAAAGGAATACGTCAATGGAAATAAAACAAGTGATACAAAATGCCGTCATAGAGATAGTCAAAGAAAAGCCGCTTGATAAAATCAGCACGACAGAGATTGCCAAGCGAGCCTATATTAGTCGGATTACCTTTTATAATTACTATGCAAACAAATATGAAGTGGTTGAATCGTTATTAGAAGAAATCATTGAAACTTTTAATGAGCTTCAAAAAAAGAACACAACCTTTTTGTTAACGATTGATATGGAAAAGAAAACAGAAATCATTGATCGTTTATTGCCCAATGTATTAGATATCATAGGTTACTTCTATGAACGGAAAAAAACGATTAAAATGCTGATGAATGAAAATAGTGGGGTAGAGCTAATGGATGAATTGTATACTGTGTACTTCACTCATTTTCTCCAAGTGTTACCGACCTTTTTTTATGTGAAGTTTTCTAAGCAAGATTTGGATTACTATGCTTCTTATATGACAAAGGGAGTAGCTATAATTATAGAGAAATGGTTTCAAGACGGCTTCCAGCAATCAGTTACGTTTATTTCGGAAAGTATCTTGAAAATGCTGGGCGACTCATTAAGTAGCTTATATCTAGATTCAAAACAGTAGTAAAGTTCGCACGAATTCATGAAAATGCGAATAATAAACGGGACCCAAAATAGACAGTTGGATGCAAAGTGTAAATGAATTCCGCCCGCAAATAAAGTATCATTATTTTATAATGGTCGTTATTTATATGTGTTGATGGACCTGTAGATAACACGTTTATAAGAGATAATGAATTTGATGGAAAAGGAGAAATCAAAATGAAGAAAAAAGTATCTATGGCATGTTTATTGGCACTGTTAACTATTGGGATAGTCGGCTGTGGAGCCAGCAATAGCGCAAGTAAGGACGCTAGTAGTGAAGCCAACAGTAGTGAAACAAAAAAAGCATCAGTAGAGGACTTTGTGGCTCTTACTGACACTTATTTTGAGAAGCAACAGGCTTTGATGGTCAAACAATCAGAAGGGCAATCGGATGATTTTGAAGTAGTCAGTCAGCATGCTAAGGATGTTATTCAATCTGATGAATATAAAGCATGGGAAGCAGAAGGTGAAAAATTGGATGCATTCCAATTTGATGAGAATGAAGAAAAAGCAAAAGAATTTATGGAGCTACAGACAGCACTAAAAGAATACAATGGCGTGCAATCAGATTATTTTAATAGATTGGCCGAGGCAGCAGATAAAGAAGCGTATAACCAAGTGAATACAGACTTGGCAGAAAAGCTAGATTCTTCACAAAATAAATTTATTGACTTGATGAATGCAATCGAATATTAAGAAAATTAGTGATGGAAAATTGCTTGAACTGTAGAAAAATTCCGCATGAACAGATGATTTTTAATTTTTAGAAGCAGTATTTTATAGACAATGGTTTACTTATAAGAGCATATTTATAACGAGAAAGTCGGCCAGAAATGGTTGGCTTTTTTTGAACCGTTAAGAGATTATATAATATCGAGGTGTTAGGAAGCCAATTGTAGTAGGCATTTTAGCACATTTCATCTGTCCAATTTTCCGATGAAATGGAGGTATGAAGAAGAATCTTCTTCAAGCTATATTCTTTGACAAACATATATATGCATTGGGATCGTTTCTTGAAGAAATATGGGCGAAGAATTTGCTCGGTGGTTAAGAATGAAGTGAAAAAATATAGAGATTACAGGGATGTTCATAAAGGGTATCGTTTGTTAGTCTGTGAAGAAAGCCATAATGTAAAGCTATTTCCACTGAGCTGTAAAAGGAAATTTTGCCCGAGTTGTTCCGTTGGTGAAAGTCAACGATGGGGAGAAATCACTGCAAGTGCCCTGTTTCGAGTGGTTTATGGACATGTTATTTTTACGATAGACGAGGGATTGAGAGCTATTTTTCTACGGGCAAAGTATCGAGAAATTCTCTTGAAATGGTTGTTAATTGAAGGTTTTATTTAAAAGGATTTTAGTGGTATTTGGTTCTATATTTTGGCTTCCTTTTGTATAAAAAGTGTTCCTTTCAATCTATGGTAGTTTGCGTTTGTATTGACAATCTACAACTTAAATATAAAGTAAGTCAATTATGTAGGTTAATACAAAATTCTGATAAAATCCACTGATAACAACGATGTAAAGAGATTTTTGCAGAAATAAATTCAAATGTAAAACGGATTTTACCGGTTGATAAACGAAGTATTCTATTAAAGCAACTGATTATATATTATTCTTGTTGTATCAAGATAATAGGAGGATTTGAAAATGAGTTTTGGAAATCAATTAAAAAACTTTAGAAAAGAATATGAGTTGTCCCAAGAAGATCTAGCGAAATCAATCTATGTTTCAAGGCAAACTATTTAAAATTGGGAAAACCAAAAAAGCTATCCATATATAAATAATCTCGTAGCTTTAAGTACTCTGTTTGATACAACATTGGATGTTCTGGTTAAAGGGGACATTGATGACATGAAAAATATAAGAGATATAGAAAAATATAAAAATATATTAGGCGTTTCTAGCATGATATTACTTATAAGTATTCGTATAGTAGTTCTTGTTTCAGAAATGAGAAGCAGTTTCCTTATATTAAGTGGAATAGATTTAGTGTAAATATCTAAATTAGTTTTTGTATTGGTTTCCGTTTTAGAACTTTTTTTCTTCTTAAATAAATCAAATAACCCCATCTTCATTCCTCCCAAAATACTATATATTTAATTATATCAAAGTTTTTAAGTAGAAATCTTTATTCTCCGGATACTGTCTAATAAAAAAGTCAGCTATTTCTGACTGACTTCGTGGTTACATTTGCGGTTACATCTATTTGGTTTAAAGTGTAAATTCAATCAGATTTCAAGTTCAACATCAAGCAGAAGACTATTAAAGCAACATTTCAAGCTTGAATTCACCTGTACATTATGCCACTCTAATCAATTCGCTAGGGCTAAAAGGCAAGCGAGTATTGGCATAGTTCTGTATCATAATTTATCGGGTCACACTCAGGGTTACAATAGTAATTATATCAGACTTATAATTCAAGATTTTGTTTCTTATGTTTGCTTGAAATGGGTAGTTGAGAATTTACTAACAAAAAGTCGGTTACATTGAGGATTACTTAATTTTTTAGTCTTCTAAATCATGTTGATAACGTTCTTTTTGAATTGTTTGTTCTTTTAAATCAAGTGTTACGATATAAGGTTCTTTGTTGATATAATCCCATCTTTGAATTTTTAAGGGTTTAAGCTCAATTACACAATTTGATTTCATATGTGAGTAGTTATCAAAAGAACTTTTATGTTTGTTCTTGAATAAATCTATAAAAGTTTTCTCTTTCAAGGGGTGATCTTTAATGGTTGCAATACTTTGAATTGAAATATTATCCACTGAAAGTGCGACAAGAGGATTTTTTTTAATCTGTTGGTACTTTAAAAGTTTGGTGCTTGTTTGAAATGCAATCTTCTTATCATACAATACAACACTAACGGGACGAATACTAATATCATCTTTGTAAGAAGTAGCAATAACAGCTATTCCTTTTTTGGAAATCCTAAAAAAAGTTTTTTCAAGTTCATCAGAATAGTTCATAAATATAATCCTCCTTTTTTTATCATTATAAAAGAACGTACGTTCTTTTTTGAGGCTGTTATTCAGAAAACATTTATATAAAACCTAAATTTCGGATCTCATGAAGATTAATCTAATAACATTACTTTGTGTGAAATACTAAATTTTAATATTTTGATTACCATTAAATTTAACTTGATTCTCTCTAGAAGTTTGTATTTTGATATTTCCTGTAATATTGTCTGCAATTACCTCATCACGGTTAGGATAATAATGCGAATAGTGTCTCAAGGTTATCTCAGGTCATGAGTGACCTAATCTTTTGACTATCCACATTAAACTCATTGATTAAATACGAGGCATGAGAGTGCCTTAAACCCTTTGCTTGAATTCTATGAACTCCAACTAGTCTTGAATAACGCTCAATAATTCGAGCAATTGTTGATTTCTGCATTGGGTTTCCATCATAGCTGAAAATGAAATTAGAGGTACATTGTTTTGATTGTCTTATCTTCCAATCTTTCAGAATTTGAAGTGTATCATCATCTAACGAAATAATTCTCTTTCCACTTTCTGTTTTTGTATAATCTTTTCTAATCCAATTATCTTTATTTTTGATTTCAAGCATATGTTGAATACTCAGTGTTTTCTTTTCAAAATCAATATCAGACTAATAGAGTGCGCAAGCTTCTTTTTTACGATTTTTGCTGTTCCGTAGTAGTTAGAAACTCAAGTTTTGCACATGAAAAAACTACTACACCTCACGTATGCGTAGGGTGGAAACATAATTCAATACTTCTCTTGATTAAAAAAGTACAAAAAGAGACATCCATCTTTTATAATTGGTTTACCACAACGAATCAACAAAAGAAAGGATGTCTCTTCCCCTATGCTAAACCAAATCCAATCAGATGTAAAACTATCTAACGAACTTTCTGCTACTTTTTCTGAATTGAAGCTTGCTCTTTTCTTAAAGAAGGCTTGGTATCACCAAAGCAAAAGGTACCTCAGCGTTGACGCTATTCTATTTTCTTTTATCTTTGAAGGTAAGACGCTATTTGGTATGTTAACTAATTGGCGTTCATCAACTACTTTCAAAAAAGATACGATTTATCGTTTCATGAATAACCCTTTGAACAACTGGCGAAAATTCCTTTTAAGCATCAGCTCATTCGTTATTGGTAAACTACATCAATTAACGGATAGCTCCTCACAAGCACGTGTTTTGATTGTTAATCACTCCTTTTTTTATCGCACACGCAGTCAACAAGTTGAGAATCTTGCTTGCAATATGATCATGCGTTGCACCGCGCGTGTAAAGGTTTTCGTATGTTGATACTGGGCTTTTCAGATGGGCATTCATTTTTACCAGTAGACTTTGCCCTTTTAAGTGGCTCAAGTAAAGTCGGAAAAGACGCGCCATCAGATAAACGCACTAGTGGCGGAATTCGAGCGAAAGAAGCACAAATGACTTCGCCAAAACTGGTCGTAGAAATGGTCGCTCGTGCGTTATCATCGGGAATTTATGCAAGCCATGTATGAATGGATAGCTGGTTCACCTTCCCGAAACTTCTGACACAACTGACAGAAATCGGCATCCATGTGATTGGGATGGTTAAAAAAAGTAAAACAAAGTATTTTTATCAAGGAAAGCCCTATTGTTTAGAGGCTCTCTATAAGAAATCCGCGGACGAATTTCGTGAAGGTACGGTTATTTAATCCATCTCCGTAAAGCTACAGACAGGAATTTCTGTGCGTATTATTTTCATCCGAAATCGAAAGAAAAAAACGACTGGTTAGCGATTATGACGACTGATATGACATTAAATTCACAAGAAATCGTCAAGCTGTACGGCATTCGCTGGGATATCGAAACCTTTTTTAAAGTCTCAAAATCACTATTGAAGTTAGCGAAAGAAACTCAAACCCGTAATTTTAATGGGCTTATTTGCCACACCACCATTGTCTTTATTCGTTATATTATTCGGATGAAGGCGGCATTGTAAATTGACCACCTCTGCGAAGAAATTGACCACCTTCGGCGAAAGAATGAACCACTTTGTGCGCAGTAATTTGCCACTCAAAGAAAATTAAATGAATATCAACAGTTTATACCATATGAAAAATACATAAATACCCCTAAAAGCGTCGTTAGGCTTGTAAAGGTATTTATTAAGGGCTAGTTTAGACTAAAGTGGCCCTTAGTGGTTTAAATGGTCATATTTCTTAATTAATTTAATCCCAAGGGCAACGAGCTCATCGTCTGTAAGGGATTCTTGTGAGTCCCAGATGGCTTGTAGAAGTGATTCATCTACCAAATTTATCAGATCCTCAGGAGCTGTTAAGCGGTAATGGAAGTCCTTAATTCGTATATAAACATTGTCCGGAATCATCATGGCTTTATGACCAAACCATGCCGTTCACGCATAGATACTTTTCCATCAATTAAAATAGGATAGGCATCATGAATAATTCTATCAAGTATGGCATCGGCAATTTGTGGATTACCAAGTTTTTCATGCCAACCTTCAGGGGAAAATTGTGAACAGAAGATCGTTGACGTCACTTGAAGCCTGCTTTCTACCAACTCAAGAATATAAGTGGATTGCTCAAGCGTTAAAGGGGTCAATAACCATTCATCTAAAATAAGTAAGTCCACTTTTTTATAACGATTTAATACTTTCCTGAAGCTTCCATCGGCTTCATTTTTGGCAATTGTTAGTTCATCTAATAGTTCAGGTAGCCGGATATAACGTACTTTATAACCTTGACGGCATGCTTCAATACCAAAGGCATTAGAAAGCCAGGTCTTCCCATTCCCTGAAGCACCCATGAGTATGATATTATGATGCTCTGCTAAATATGTCCCCATTCTAAGTTTTAGAATTAATTCTTTGTCTAATTGACGATCTGGATAATATTCAATGTCTTCAATTGCCGCCTGTCGGTTATGAAAATTTGCACTTTTAATCAAACGATCAAGCCGAGCTGATTTCTGACGAGCATATTCAGCATCGACAATTAAATTGAGCCGGTCATTAAATGGCATATCGTTGTAACTTTTATTATCTAATTGCTGTGATTCTATTGCTTCTACCATGCCGTTGAGGCGCATTTCATGTAGCTTGCGTTTCGTATCTTCATTCATCATTTAGTTTCCCTCCAAAATAACTCGCTCCTCGAGTAAACCCATAGTCTTTCGTTGTTTCCTCTGGTATGTCTCCATTCAATTTCATTTTTGCGTTTTTCTTCTTATTACTTGCTAATAGTGTTTCAACTGTACGAACAGTTGGAGTTGATGCTAACTTAAGAACTGCCTCACAAGCTGTTTCAAGCTCTTCTTTCGAGTATTTCTTTCCTTGATTTTTCAAGCGCATGGTAGCTTTTAACGCTTGTCTTTCAGCTTGCGCATAGTCAAAAATAAACGTGACCACTTTAGTGGTCGCTTCACCAATTGTATTCGCCCAGTCAATGACTGATTCTTTCGTGTGATCTATATAGAGTTTATGATTATCTGGCATATGGTCGCGATTAGTCGAAAATTGTCCGAATTTACCGTATAATCGCTTATGTGTGGCAATACGGCTGTCTTTATAAAAAACTTCTACTAAGTCTTTTGTAAGGCGAATATCAACTTTATTTTGGATGTACTCATAAGGGACTGAGTAAAACATGCTTTCAATCGAAACCATGTAATCTAATTGAACGGTTGCTGTTTTCCATGTTGCTAATCTAAATGGTGTAAGAGGAAGAGGTTTAAGCGCGAACTTTTCTTCTTCCTCAAATGCCGTTGTTCTATTTCCCAACTTATATTTTTTTGTAAAGGGCCGGTCATTGAATTCATCTAACTTCTTTTTTATATCTGCATTTAATTCATCAAGTGTAAAATACACCGAATTTCTTAAACTAGCGATTACCCATGTTGACAGGTTTCCAACATTTCCTTCAACACTCGCTTTATCTTTAGGTGTTCTAATACGAGCCGGAAGAATCACAGTCCCATAATGATCAGCCAATTCGCGATAAACTTCATTCAAAATAGCTGCACCATATTCAGTTTTGCTCACACCCGTTTTAAGATTATCCGGTACTAATAGTTCTGTTACACCGCCAAAATAATTATATGCGCGAATATGAACATTAATCCAATCGTCTTGTTTCATCGATAGTGTTGCTTCACAATAGGTATATTGTGTACACGGAAGTGTGGCAACGAAAAGATACGCTTTAACTTGGTTACCAGTATCTCTATCGACTAATTTAAGTGTTGCACCCGCCCAATCGACTTCCATGATTTCTCCTGGCTTACGTTTTATACGCATAGTGGCTTTGTATTTTCTTGCATACTCAGTGTAATACTGACAATAGGTTCGATAGGCATATGGAATTTTATCACTATTTCTGCACTCAAGCTCATATTCATGGTGAAGCAACGATAATGTAACGTTTGGTTTTGCGAGTTCTTTATAAATATATTCGAAGTCAGGTAACTCCCTTCCTTTAGATTCACGCATTTTTTCAGGAAACAGTAGACCCTCAAACCAGGAATCAGTCATTTCTTCAGTGAACGGTTCTTTAATTCCTTTTTCCATTGCTTTCTTAATGATTTCAGAGACCTTGGGTCGCGAATTACCTGTATTTGCGGCAATACTACGCATACTAAACCCTTGTTCATTCAATTCCAAAATTTTTCGATATTGAAGCATAAAAAAACCTCCTGTATTTATTCTTCATACACTTGCATGAAAGACTATTATACAGGAGGTTTTATATGCTAATTTAGATATTGGTCATGTTCTTCGCCGAGAGTGGTTAACTTCTTCGCACTGACTGGTCAATTCTTTCGCAGAGGTGGTCAATTTACAATGCCGCCTTCATCGGAGTTGGCAACAGCGGTGTACCACAGATGAACGGACATTAGGCGGTTTATTTTATGAATTGTGCCACGAGATGAAAGAACTTGATTGGGCAGTTGCCTATCTTCTTTGGTGAGCCTTTTAGAGGAATTAACTCAAACATTGAGTCCCTCATTCACAAAACTATTTTCATTACAAGTTCAGCATTGGTTTAATAATCTACCTTGTTATATCAAGGGATATCTACCTAATTTGGTGTGCGAAACTTGAGTTAAAAAATAGTACAAAGTAGAGTTGAAATGATATAATAATAATTGTTATCAAGCGTTTCAGTTTTGGCTAAAAGGAGAATAAAATGTTAAAAATTTATGTATGTGAAGATGACGATAGGCAAAAAGCCAAAATTGTTAAGATAATAAAGAATTATTTAATGATGCAAGATTGTGATGTAGCTTTTGAATGGGAAGGGACAGATCCGTATATCTTATTGAGTTACTTAGAAGAACATTCAGATGGTCCAAGTTTATTTTTTTTGGATGTTGATTTTAAAACAGAAATGAATGGAATTAGTTTGGGAAGTGAAATTAGGAAGAGAAATTTTGAAGCGCGTATTGTTTTTATAACTACTCATATGGAGCTTTCTTATTTGACCTTTTTATATAAAGTTGAAGCAATGGATTATATTTCAAAAGATGATGAGAGTATGTTAGCCACTAGAATCTCTAATTGTATTGATGTAGCAGTTGAACGCTATTTGGGTCAAAATTCAGAAAAAAATGATTCGATCTTAATCCAAAGTGAAGGTGTCTCAATCAAATTGTCTATGTCAGAAATTCTTTTTATTGAATCATCAACTACCCCACATCGCTTACTTGTTCACTTAGATAATCGTCAAGTAAAATATTATGGGAAGATTAAAGATGTTGAAAAGCTAAATCCTTTATTTTATCGTTGTCATCAATCCTTTGTTGTTAATGTTAATAACATTGAAGAGGTAGATCGAAAAAATCGAGTGATCAAAATGAACAATGGCGAGATTTGTTATGTTTCTGTAAGATATCTAAAAAGTTTGTTAAAGAGAATAGAGATTGACTAAAGAAGGGGAATTTTAATGTCAGAGATTGTTAATAGCATTCTGAAAAATTATTTACAGTTTGTATTGTTACAATATTTATTGCTCGCTTTAGCAAGTAGCTACTTAGTAAATTTAAAAAAAAATAATTTAAATTTACTTATATTATCATCAAGTTCGATATTTGCTACAATAATTTATATAGAAATCAATTTATTCGCTACAGTGCCCTTTTGGTTGATTTTAGTGTATTTACTTTACATAAATATCCGTAGTTTGGAATTGGCAATATTATTCCCATCGATTGCTTTTTTGCTCTATGTATTTTCTAATTATGTTGTAGATGGAATTCTGTTTTTATTTGGATTGGAGGTATCATTGAATTTAGAAGTGACTTATATAAGTCTATTCTATCTTATTTCAGTATATTTCTTGAAAAAGATTTTTTTTCTTTTCAAAACTAAAATTCAAATAAGTAATACTATACAATGGATAATTTCTATTTTAGCGATATTCGTATTTATAAGTTACTTCACAATTATTGCTATTGAAAGATTTAAAGGATATATGATTTCGATGGAACAAGCCAATGCTATATTTATTATTGTCTATGGCATCGTTTTTTTACTTGTATATTTAATGTTGTTGTACACTAATCAAAAAGAACTTACAGTAAAACAGCAACGCTATGAGATGGAATATTTGAAAGAGTATATGGAGAAATTAGAGAAGAATAATCAGGAAATGAGAACATTTAAACATGACTATCAGAACATTTTGCTTTCTTTAGAAGATTATATTAGTCAGAAAGATTTAAAAGGATTGGAAATATACTTTTTTGAGAATATAAAAGAAACGTCCAAAATCATGGATAGTAACTTTTTAAAACTATCTCAACTGGCTAGTTTAGAAATTCAAGAGATAAAAAGTTTGTTAGCTAATAAATTAATGATTGCTCAAGAATATGGCATTGATACTGAAATTGAAATTAGAGAAAGAATAAGTGGTTTTAATGTTGATAGCTTGGCTTTAGTTCGTTCTTTGGGAATAATTTTAGATAATGCGGTCGAGTCGGCAATGGAGCAAAATAAGGGAGAAATAAGAGTTGGAATAATCAAAAGAGATCAGGAAAATTTGATTATAGTGACTAATTCATGTGGGGTACTTCCTAAACTTCATTTATTAAAGCAAGAAGGTTATTCGTCTAAAGGAGAAAACCGTGGAATAGGGTTGAATAATTTGGATAGAATTATTCAAGGGGAAAAAAATTTGGTTCTTGATACTGAAATAAAAGATGGAATGTTTTCACAAATATTGATAATTAAAGGTTAGTCCCAAATTTCAAGTTCAAGTTAGCCACTTATTGAAATTCATTGGTTATTTAGTTTTTGTTGGTTATCTAGTAGCTAAAGATAGCTCTGATAGTTCGTTCAATAGACACTCACGCGGAGTGGCGTAACCCAATATTCTTCTCGGCAAATTATTCATCCAATCCTGTACACGACGAATGGTGGTCAACGCTACGTCTTCCATGCGTGTTCCTTTAGGTATGAAACGGCGAATCATCCCATTGTGATTTTCGTTGGTCCCTCGTTCCCATGAAGAATAGGGATGGGTGAAATAAACTTCTGTAATATCTTTGAGAAGTGTGGATAGACCAGCGAATTCAGTACCATTATCTGAAGTAATCGTTTTGAAAAGTACTTCGAAATCGTTGCCCGCTGCTTCTTTTAAAGCGGTCAGTGCACGATTAACTGGATCAGCTGCTTTTCCATCGATTTTGATAATCACTTCGTAGCGTGTTTTACGCTCGGTTAATGTAAGCAATGCTTGGTCTTTGCCAATGCGCAGTCCGTTCACTGTATCGATTTCCCAATCGCCGAAGCGCTCACGTGTATCGACAATATCTGGACGTTTTTCAATTAAATCACCGAGAATCTTTTTGTTTCGTCTGCTTTTTGGCTTATTGGTCTTCCGTCGAACTTTGAGATGGAGATCAATGTTCTTCGTTTCCATCAAACCGAAATCGATATAGTTGTATAGGGTTGTGGTACAAGGGATCGTTTCATTAGGAAACAATCCTAGTTTCTTTGCACGACCAACAACGACATCTGGTGATTGCTTTTCTTTCTTCATCTGATGATCGGCATACGCCATGAAATTCGGTGAAGCGACCCACTTCGGTTGTTTACGGGAATTCGCACGTGCGGCTTCGTAAGCGGCTTGACCAGCATCTGCGGAATAAACAAACGATTCATATTCGTAGGTTTTACCGTTTTGGACTTGGCGCCTGACTTGGCGAACCGTACCATCTTTTACTTCGCTATGAATGGTTTGAGGAGCACGTCCGAGTAATTTTGCAATCGCACGATTCGACAAAGGGCGATCGATTTGTTTCCAAGCTTCAATTTTATTTCGTTCTTCATAATCAAGGTGTTTGCCTTTGCGTAAAAATATGGTATTCTCAATTTGCGTCATTGTCATTTCATCCTTTATTGTTTGTGTAGGAACTTCAATAATACATGAAATTGGGCAATGACGTTTTTTTATTTTATGAAGTGGCTAAGTTCATTTTAAAATTCGCCATTAAAGGTTAGTTCAGAATAGTAAATAAAAAATTTAAATCTATAGTGTTAAGAGGTGCCTAAGGAGTAACTATCGTATTCTTTTAAGGATAACTGATTGATTCTAAGGTCAAAATTTAATAGTAGGTAGATTACCATAATAGCATTGTTCTAATTTGCTGTTATGGTATTTTTTTGTGATAGTCAACACTTTTGACATCAAAAGTGTTGGTTGTTGTGAAAAAGGACAACACATTTCCATCAAAAGTGTGTTGTTATGAAAAAAGGATCACTACCAGTTAATTTCAAGTAAACTTGTTTTTGAGGGGAGATACTTTATGGACACATTATCTTTTGAAGAGAAGTTATCAAAGCTATTTGTAAAATCATTGGGGAGTAAAATTAATCTTAGTGAGTTAGAGCAAGCAAAAGTAGAATACGGTTTTTCAGTATTATTTATTAATCTGTTAAAATTGCTAATTATCTATATAATCTCGATATTTTTAAATTCCTTAATTCAAACAATAATAATCCACTCTTCATTTTGTTTATTAAGAAAATATAGCTATGGGTTCCATGCAAAAAAAAGTGTGAATTGTACATTAATTGGAATGGTTTGTTTTGCGATTATACCATGGCTTATTAACTGGGCTAAATTGGAAATTAGTTTATACGGATTGATTTTAATCAGTGTGATTTGTAGCGTAATTCTTTATAGATATGCTCCAGCAGATACATTAAAGAGGATAATTAAATTTGAACAAAAAAAGGAATTGAGAAAAAATACTCTAAAAATATTATTTAAAATAACAACCGTATTAGCTTTTTGCAATAACACAGTTAAGTTACTAGGAATTACGGGTGTTTTTATAGCAACAGTATTTACACTACCACTAAAAGATATTGGAGGATTCAATAATGAAAATTGAGAAATTAAAAGATATGAAACTGCCATTTGCAACTTTATGTGTATGGATGGGAAGTATGGTGGGAAGTATTGCTTTAAACAGAGGCTGTATTTTTGTAATATACGAACCTGCCAAACCCAAAATTTTAGAACAAAGCAATGATGTATGAATTGTTTTTTTGAGCACGGTGAACTTCTAGATATTATAGATATACTTTTTCTGAAAGAGTTGAGTCAAAGTGAGAAATGGAATGGTATTTTTTATAAATTATTCGAGCTGTTAATTGACATTGAGAAAGACTTGACTGGGTCTCTTGTATATCTTTATAAGCAGCAATTCTTTTTTAAGCCAAAAGGGATTTCTGTCCTAGAAATATGGAAGATATCTGATTTAGTTATTAACAACGCTGGTAATTCAGATGAAATAGTAATAATTTTTAATGAGTACCAAGTTCGAAAAATATCTGAATTATTTATTAAGGTAACAAATTGTTTAAAAGTAAACCAAGTCCAATATGAAATAGTAAATACGGAAGAACTATTGGGTGGAGTAAATACGGACGTTTTAAAATGTATATTGCTAAAAAAATTGACGTAAGAGCTTTTTTATAACTATTACATAGGGAGGGGAAAATTTGGAAACTCGTTATTTAAAAGAGTATAACCTACAAGGAGAGTTGATTTTTATCGTTGATAAAAAAACAGCCAAAGGGTTTCATGTTAAAAACAACAGTGAAAGCATAAATGTCGAATCAGCTATTTTAAAAAAAATAGATAGTAATTTTAATGGTAAAGATATCAGCAAATCATATATCAATAGACTAACAACATTTAAACACATAGCTAATCCATCACGTTTGTCAAAAATTCTAGTCATTTTATATTGGAGTCTATTACTAGTCCTTCTTTCTACTGGTTTATCTGGAACTTTAAATTTATCAGTACAGAATATCAATCAATCTAGTAATGGTGAATTTTTTAAAGGAATGAAAGGTCTGTTTATTTTTTTACTGGGAGTATTCTTTATACATGAATTCTCTCACGTATTAGTAGCCAGACTTCAAGGAATATTTATAAAAAAAATAGGATTTCGATTAAGGTATTTAGTATTTCCGATATTCTTTGTTCGGGTGTTTCCCACATCCAATAGACAGAAAAAGATTAATATAGCATTTGTAGGACTTGTATCTGATTTATTTTTATTATTATTCTACAATACATTGTTTATTATTACAGACCAAACTGTTTTTCAATATGCTTTAAACTTGCAGCTACTAATGACATTCTTTAATTATAATATTTTACTTCCAACAGATTTTACAAATTCGATTTTATTTTATTTTAACTTTGGAAATTTCAGAAATGAAGCGTTTGAGTATTCTAAAAATATCTTTAAAAGAAATACAAGTATTTATAAACAGGCTAGTAAGATTAAAAGAATCGTCTATGTTTTATATACACTGCTATTTACGACTTTATGGATTTTGGTTTTATTAAATTTGGTAAATCAAATTATTAAAGTAATGAAAATGAGGTAATAAAATTGTTTAAATATACAAGAGAATCATTGTTCTCACATGAAGATGTTTTAAAGCTAGATTATATTAAAGAAGATGAAATTAAAAAGTATTTTGTATTACTAAGTACCATTGAATTACATCAAGCACAATTGAATGACCAGTTAAAAGTATTTTCCAAAATCTGTTATGAAGAAGGTAAGCAAGAAAGATTAAAACAAGTTTTAAAATTCCGAAGAACAGTACAGTCACGAAAAATTAGTCAAATACCGGATATGTTGCCAAAGACAATTACCGATCTAGCCCAAATTTTTTCTGATAATCTAACAAAATTTAACGAGCTGAAACGAATAATCAAAAACGAATTTTTCTCAAATAATTACTCATATAATTATTTTTTAGAAAATCAGAATTTTCAACAAGCAATAAAATATACAAATCCAAAGGCGTTTACACAAGTATTTGATGAAGCGAAATATCAAAAAGGAAAATATCAAAAAACAAGGTATTCATATATTCAACGTAATATATTGAAAACAAATTCAATAAGTTGGATGGGATTAACATCCTTTGATGTTGAGGGAACAGGAGAAATTCAGGAGAGAACAATTTTAAATCAATATTTTGTAACAGCGCTAATTTTTCTGGCAGCAAATGATCCTCAAATAAGAAAAAAAATGAAATTCACTTTGGGTGAATTTGCAGACAGAGAGGGAATAACTTGTTATATTCAACGACTCTATTATGTAAGTTTATTAAACAATTCGTTTCTGTCAAGAGAAAATATGCTTTTTAAAGAAAGTATTGTTCAATTATTACAGGAAATCAAAGCCAAGAATGTTTTCACTGGAGAAGAGCTCGAAGTGTTTTTAAGCCAAAGAGAGCAAAGTATTGAATTTTTTCAAAAAAATTATTTGCTTATCCCGGATTTTGAATACTACTCTCAAGGGGAAAATCTGCTTCAGCTTCTAAATAAGTCAGAAATCTTTAGAATTATTGCTTTACAAATTTTAGAAAGTAATTCGGTAGACCGTAATAATATGTTGACCTTGACTGCTTCAGATGTGTCTTATTTAGAAGAATTGGATACTTATTACTTTGATAAATCTATCTTAGAAATTCTAAAAAATGAACCTATTTGGATCAATTTGGTTAGTAAAATAGGGACTTCTAAAGCAGTGAGTATTTTTGAAACGAATTTTAAGGATTATGATGAATTACAAGAATGTGTGAATGCTCATGATCAGTATAGTAAAATTGTTCAGCTTATCAAAAAATATTCTTCCTCAGATTTACGTAATGTATTAGATGTTTTTTTTAAGATAGAAGCAGAAATGATTTATAGAGAAAGTTATTGGTATAAAAAGGAAAGTACATCTCAAAATATAAAAATAAAAGATGATGGTTTCACTGAAGAAAAGACCTATCTGGTGATGTTTAATGTAGATAAGTGTGGTGAGGTATTTTTGACCAATGTATATCCTGGTAATGGTTTTTTATTAGGAAGAGAGTTCGATAAAGTAACAGACCAAAGTTTATCATTGTTGGAAGAGTACATCAATAATAACCTTGGTTCAGAGAAAAAAATATACGAAGTTGTTATTGAACCGGAAATCTCTGCGCTTATTAATACAGGAAAAACCAGCTATTCTAAATTGTATTGGCCAGATGACTTCAAAGAGGTGAAGGTAATTTACGATAAGGGAATAAAATTCTTTTATAAAAATAGTGAAATAAAGCCGATTTATTTTGGGAGTGTACCAATTCACATGTTTCATGGTGCAAAAGGCTTGTTTCTAAAAGCTATCTCGCCTTGGGGAATGAGTCAAAATGTAAGCAATCAGATTGGCAAGATTAATGAGAGAGAGTCGTTACTTTTTACAAGACAAATACTTGAATCATGTTTGAAAAAAGACTCGTTTGAAACTTATCTAAACATTTTAGATTATTTTGAAGAACGTGGATTTCCATTAAAGTTCTTTGTACAAGAAACTGGTTTCGGTATTCACAAACCTATGTATATTTCTTTATTGAATAAAGAGGGGTATGAACTATTTGTGAATGCAGTTAAAAATAATGATGTAAGATTGACTACATTAAATCCTAATCCAGATACCTATAAGAGTAATGAAAAACTATTCGAGCATATCAATATTATTACAGAAAGGGAAATTGTAGACCATGTGGAAAAGTTATCACATTTATAAAACAGATTATGATGGCTTTTTAGATAAGGTCAATAATTTGAAACAGAAATTTGTTGAGGACGATAATTCTTTATTTTTTACGCTTTATACTGATATGAAAGGGCCTCATTATCGCCTAAGGATAAGGAGAGAGTCTATAAAAAATACTACTCAATTTTATAAAGAATTGAGCTATGAATTTTCTGAAACGAATATTGAAGAACGAATTTATGATCCAGAAATTATAAAATATGGAAGTAATTTGCAAACATATGAACTTTTTTCAACAGTGATCTCTAACTATATTATTGCTAATAGGAAAGAATTTATTAGTGAAAACAAGATTGCAAATCTACTTTTAGGTTTAATGCAGAATATATTGGAAGAGTTTAATTTATATGATGCATTTCAAATAGAATCATCCATCGGTTTTTGGAACACTAGTAAAAACTTTTTTAGAGCTACAATAAACCATCAAATCTATAGTCAACTATTTCCAGAATATTATTTTTCTGATTACATTAAAGAACTAATTAAAAGTTTGTCTGTTACATCAATTAATGAGGCCCGAGAACTATGTTTCAATTTTATTCACTTAGCCGTAAATCGATTCAATTTCAATTTAAAAGATGAGTGCTTACTCTATTACAAACTATATGAACTAAAAGGAGGATAAGTAAATGAAAAAATTTCCTATTGTACCACCTATAGGCATACAAAAAACACATATTGGCTTAACAAGAATTGGAAATGTTAAATTTCTCTATAACCTTAACGCCCAGCAGAAATTGAGCCAAATGTCAGGGGCTGGAACAAGTAGTGAAGAAAGTACGGCTTTAAAATTATCCGAATATGAAGCGATAGAACGAATTGCTAATGCTGTCAATTGTAGAAAGGTGATTGTTGATACTGCTAAAAACCTAAATGACAAGGTAGTTGACATAACTAAATTCCCCAAAATGTCTTCAGATGAAAGTAGTGTAGATCTCAATTTTTCTTCTGAACAAACTTATTGTTGGATTGAATGCGTAGATCTACATACATTGAAAACAAAGTTAATTCCAACAAATTTTGTCTATCTTTTTAACGATAAAAATTTTTATGGAGATAGGGTAACAGTACCTATTTCAACAGGAGCAGCACTTCATGAAGACTATGTTTCTGCAGTAATTAATGGCATTTATGAGGTGATTGAAAGAGATGGTATTGCATTAACCTGGTTACTTAGAAATATAAAAGGTGATGTTACTCATTTGTTTAGTGATGACAAGAACCAAGTTTTTAATAGTTCATATTTAGGAGAAGTTAAATTTTACGATGTCAGCACAGTTGCAGGTATAACAACAATTTGTGCGCATGCAAAATCAAATCATTCTGAAAATTGCAAAAATGTATTGATGTTTTGTTCTTCAATAAACTTATCAGATATTAAAAACAAACTGTGGAAAGAATTGATATCAGTCATGTTTAGCTTTTATATAAACGAGTATCCTTATGATGATTCAACTGATTTTACAAGATTTGTTAGTGTAGAACAAGGTGGTGCTTATATGGCTAAAGGATTTAATGATTCTTACTTTGATTTTTTCAAAAATGTTCCGGTGAGTAAAAAAACTTATCAGAATAATTTAATTTTATCAAAAGAAGATGAGTTAAAATATTTGGTGAAAATTTTGAAAAACCAGAATTTTTCAGCCTACGTAGCAGACATCAGTTGTCGAGAAGTTCTAGAAAGAAATTATCGAGCAGTTAAAGTAGTTATTCCTGAGGCTCAACCGATTTCTTTTGTATATACGAGTCGCTATTTAGATTCTGAACGTTTTGTCAAGCTTGCCAAAGATAAATACGGAAATCATTATAAAAAACACATTAATAATATGCCATTGGCGTTTTCATAGGAGGGTATTATGATAAAAATTACTGGAGTTGGTAATGGTAAAAGTTTGTTATTAGATTTAATTCTTGATGAAGGGAGAGGAGCAGAGCTTGTTCAGTATGATGAACAAAGTATAAATGCTGTAGATAACAATATGGATACAGTTTTTATTGTTTACGATGGTTTTTGTATCAGTGAATTTCTTGAAATAGCTCCATCCTTAGAAAAAATTCAATATGTTCCTATTTTCTTGATGGCAACTAATTTCTATATTTTTGGTATAAATAAAATAGAAGATGGTCAAACTAAGATAGGAGCTTGTCCTATTTGTGTAACTAAACAAACAATAAATAAATCATTTAATTTAAATCTTTATGACCATTTGACAACACAAAGAGGATTTAAATCAATAGAAAAAAGCTATGGAAAAGAATTAAAACATTTCCTTCTATTACTTTTAGAAATGTTTGATAAGAATGAATTGTATGAATACTCTTTTAGTTATTTGATCCAAGGAAATACTTATAGTAGAGAAAAAATGAATGGTCTATCAAATTGTTCAACTTGTGATACAACCAATTATGAAAATATGGAATTGCAAAAAGTGCTAAAGGAGGTTTTGTAGATGTCTATGTTATTTGATCCAATGGTTAAATGGCCTCGGATTCCAACGTTGTCAAGCAAAATGGAATATTTTATTACAGATGGAATTATTTTCTATGGTGGAGGAAAAGGTCCCTTCAAATTAAATGGTCCAAATGCTATTAAAGATTCAACTGAATTGTTGAGTGAGCTAAAGAATAATGAGATACCCTATATTGAATTTGTAAAAAAATTATCTCAGAAACGTAATTCAGCAAATCTGTATTATGTTTTAACTAAATTACATTCTAATGGATTTCTTGCAGATAAAGATGCACAAACTCCAGAAAAATGTTACCTTGATGAACTGAATCAAAATGTAAAAAATTATAATAGTGTAGATGAAATAGTAACATTAAAATCAAAAATCCGAATTAAAATTAGCGTTAGCAATAAGTATGCCTCAGAAATGTTAGAGCAACTATTACTGAGTGAAAATTTTATTTTGACAGAAGGTGATAATTACGATTGGCGTGTTTTGGAGATCAATGCAGAAACTTCATTAGCAGATATTGACGAAAGCAAAAAGAATTTGATATTTTCCAGTATTGAGGATGGGCTAATTTTAGGTCCAATAGTTTCAAAAGATGCAGTTAAAAGTTCAGAATTAAATTATTTTAAAAAGCAAAAATTCAATCGTATGATTTCTGAAGAATCTATCTATAATATTTTTCTTACAACTATGAAAATGACATTGAAGTTGAAAGATTTCAATTTAGATAGAGGATTAGTTGTCTATAAAGACTTTGATGCTGAATACCTAGATATGATTGATATTATTGGAAAAGAGAACTTAGATACAATTGAAAAGTTTGAAATTACTTCAGCTTTTTCTTCACCTATATATCAAAACAAGGCTAACCATTTAGCGCACTATCGAGAAGGAAATATTAAATTAGGCGAAAAAGAATTTGTTTCTGATTTTTGGAGAGAGACAAAATTTCACACACCAAAGGGATTAGAAAGTGTATTTACTAATTTGGGTGGATTTAAAAAGGATCGCTCTAGAAAGAAGATGAGTCCAACAGGTGGGAATATTAATTCTAATATGTTGTTCTATATTAATCTTTCTGAGAAAGAACTTGATGGATTAGGTATTTACTACTATGAAGGAATCAGAAATAAGATGTACCAAATTGATGATAATCTTATGAGGCTAGCAGATGCGATTGATTTAAATGAGGCGGCCTCAGGTTATCTACTTTTGGCAAGTAATGTAGATTATATTGAAACAAAGTATCATGATTTTGGCTTTAAGATTGCTAATCTAAATACAGGCGTTCAACTTGCAACATTACTGTCAATAAAGCAATCTGAAGAAATTAAAGCGATTAAATTTATTGAAAATTATGACGAAGCGTCGATACAAAATGCTATTGGAGCATCTATGAGTAAAATTATTTTCAATGCAGTGGTGGAGGTCACAAAATGATACAAGAAATAATTAAACATACAGAAATTACGAAAGATAACCATTCTCTCTTTGATTTTAATCAAGATTTTAGCTTTTTACAGGAATTAAATTATGAGAATAATATTGAAAAGCGAAAGTCCTTTAGAAATTTTGATTCTGATCGAGATGTTCGTTCTACTAAAGATGAAATTCAAAAAGTGTTTAACTTGTTGACACTATTAACTGAAAAAATGCTTAAGGTACCTCAAGCAGTTGAGTTTTGTATTGTCGATAATAAAGGCATTATTGACAATGAAGATCAGAGTATCTATGTCTATAAAAACAATGTATTTCAAAAGATCGAGACAAAGAATAGTTTGACCAGAGAAAATTTATATATTCAAGAAGAGATGCATGATTGCGACGGTGTTTTCTTTTTTCTGTGGAATTTATCAGAGTTGCCAGAAACATATTTAGCTAGTGGAAGATTCTATAGAGAAATAATCATGATGAGTGGCTTGTTCGGTCAAATTATTTCAGAGTACGCAGAAGATATTTCATGGAAAGGCACAGTGTTTGCTGGGGTTATGGAGGCCGATTGGCGTGCTATTGTGTCCTCAGACTATGCTATAAAAAAACCAATTTTTGCCTATGCTTTTCAAAAATAAAGATAGGAGCTTATATTATGAACATCAATCTAGATAAAATATCATATTCATATGGAAAAAATATAGAAGTATTAAAAAATATCACTACATCATTTAATTTTGGGAAAACATATTTATTATTTGGAAAAAATGGAGTCGGTAAATCAACATTAGCAAATATCTTAACCGGTTCTATTACACCAACACACGGAAAAATAGAATTTCCTGAAAAAATGACACAAAAAAATATTGGTTATCAAATTCAAGACTTTTATTCTTTTCCAACGTTAAAAACAAAAGAGGTTATTTCTTTTTGGAAGAAAATAAATCGTTTATCTAATATAGATGAAGAAGTATTGAAAGAAATACTCGATATTCATTCGATTTTGAATAAAAAAGTTAAAACGTTATCTGGTGGTGAAGCTAGAGCACTTAGCTTGTTTCTTGTTTGTTTAATGGATAAAGATATATTCGTTTTAGATGAGCCTTTTTCGGGTCTGGATACTAAGAAAAAAGAAGAATTTAGCAAAGAGATCAGGAAAATTGTAGCACAAAATAAATTAGTTATTATTATTAGCCACGAAGTAAAAGGTTATGAAGAGTTATTTGACTACATTACGATCATTAATCAAGGAGAAATAAAGCAAGTCTTTGAAACCGATAAAAAGGAAAAGGATGAACTGTTCTCGCTAATTAAAAATGAAGTGTGGGGGGAGTGAGTATTTATGACAAATAGTTTCTCTATTAGTAGAGTGTTGTCCGTTATTAAGCTACATATTTTAGAGCAATTACGCTCATACCAGTTACTGATAACAAATATTGTATTACCAGTTCTTTTCTTTGGCGTCAGTTACTTTTTAAAAAGTAACTCTGATCTTAACGATACCGAATTATCTGCTTTGATTAATAGTCAATTTTTCTCAACAGCTCTAATGTTTGGTGTTATTACGTATGCATTTACGTTTCCTTTGATAAATTTGGTGAATAGTAAGGAAGAGCAAACGCTTCGTTGGATCAAGCAAACTGATTTGAATACCAAGGAATTTACTGTAGGAAATAAACTAGCAAATTTATTGTTTTTGAATCTTCATTGTCTATTTGTTATTCTGCTATTTTCCTTATTAGGTTATCTAAATTTAGATATAATTTTAAAAATAATAGTACTTGTTAATATTACATTTTTTGTTCTTAACCCATTTTCTTTTATTATTTCTACTTTTATTAAAAGTACAACTTTCGCAAGTAATTTTAGTAATTTAGTTATGTTATTTATGGTATTTACTTTAACTTTCTCATCACTTTTTTCTATGCAGACAGATTTTAGTCTAGATACTATTCAAAAGTTTTTAATTATCAATCCTTTATTTGGCTACTATGATTCAATGTTAGTTTTAGTAGGAAATGCAAACGATTATTTTTTTAATGGTTTTATAGAAACTATTTTATATGTTCTAGTATTTGGAATTGTTACAAGTTTGATTGAATGGAAGACCTTTAGATATGAATAACTATTAAAATCATTTTAGGTTTTTACAGCTTCTTGATACATTGATTATTTTATTCTATATGTCTTCTAACTAGTTATAAATAAAATATTTGTTATTACGGAGGCAGAAAACAATGAATGTAAAAGGAAACGATAAAGAAACGATGGAAGAGCTAACAATTACTTTAGATAATATTTTTCTTGAGGAAGAAACAGATGTTTTAGAAGTCGCGGCATCTTTTGGAACACTATCAACCCTAGGAACTGCAACAGGTTGTGCCAGTACCTTAGGAACAGTCTCATGTTTTGGATAAAGGGAGGACACTAAGTATGAAATTAGATGAACTAAATAATGAATTTGAGACAAAAGAATTGATCATAAATGATATCTTTGTCGAAGAAGAAACAGAAGTTGAAGTTAGTGCAGTGTCATCAATTTCAACTTTTGGTTGCATGTCAGGTAGTGCAAGTACTGCAAGTACCTGGAGACCATAAAATTAGTAACTAAATTTATTATGGAGGTGAATGGTGTGGAAAATACTGATAATATGGAATTTGAAAATAATGTACTTAATATTGAGAACAATATTTTTTTGGAAGAGGAAACAGATAGTCTTGAAGTTGCTGGAACATGGGGCAGTTTAGGAACATTTGGTTCATCGGTAGGTAGTTGTGCGTCTAGTGCTGGATCTGCTTCATCATTTGGCTAAAAATTATACTGGAAGGAGGTGAAATTATGGATAATATGAAGTTTGAAGAACAAACATTTAAAAACTTTGATAGTAAAGTTTTGAGTATTAGTCTTGAAGAGGAAGCTCAAGATTTGGAGTTAAGTGGTTTTACAACGGCTGGAAGTTTTTCATCGGCTGGAAGTTTTGTTGGCAGCTGTGCATCTTCTGGCAGCTCAATATCAAGTGCAGGAAACTAGATTATAGTTAGCTATGTTAGAAGACATATAGAGTAAAATAGTCTATTTTATTATGGAAAGAGGCAGGTAATATGGAAAAGATATTTAGAACTAAGTCCTATGGTGACATAAGATTACAATTAGATACAGGTAAAGGGAAATTTATTACTAAAGGCATTGAATTAAAGGTCAAAGTTAATATGGATACTGGGGATGCTAGTCTTTTTATAGAACCAGAAGATCTTGAAAAACTAAAAAAAATTGATTCTGAAAATATATAGATCTTACGCGTGGTGCTAGTTGACAAAATATTTAACAAAAAGGCCTAACACAGTTAAACTCAAAGGCGATAAAACCAATAAAGGAGTTCAAGACTACGTTAGACCACATTCACTTTAAACCTTATCGTCACCAATTTCAAGAAGATTTTTATAAACTACGCTGTCTTTTCAACGTGCTGTATCAAAAGTACTGTCCCGTTTCTATTATGAGCCGTCGTAATGTAAATCAAGCGAAAATAAGTGATGTCGCTTGTTTGCGCTTCTTTGCTTACAAACCATGTTAGACATTTCTTCTCAAAGAAAATTTGTTTCACCTATTCAACTGCTCTTTCCACAACAATGCCCAATTGTGACTGTCAAGTACAAATGAGCCACTTTCGCTCATTAATTTTGAGCCAGTAAAGCGCTTTTTTGCTCATTAAAGATGAGCCACCTTGTTTTGTGTATCGTTCGGGTTACCATTCCTTCTATTTTAAGAACAGTTTTCTTATATTTCTCAGTTTTCTACTGATTTCCTTGCTGATTTAGTTTTCAAAGATCAAGCCCTGGTAGTTAGGGAATGAGACGACTAGCACAAATATTTTGCGTAGATAACTATTTTTATTTCCCCACGAAACAATCATTTTTGCTCATTAAGGATGAGCCACCCCGTTTTAGACATTGTTTGTTTTACCAAAAATTGTTTCACGATGCTTAATACGATAGCTATCACCCGTCAATTGAATGATTTCAGCTTTTTGAATAATTCGGTCTAAAACAGCTCCTGTGATGACTTCATCTCCGATTAGCTGTCCCCATTCACTGGGTGCTTTATTAGAGGTTAGAATGATGGATGCTTGCTCATAGACTTCATTAATAAAGTGGAAAAACAAATTTGCTTCTTCTTTATTCATAGCCATAAACATTAAGTCGTCTAAAATAATCAATTGCGCGTCTTTTAAGCGTTTCAGTCGGGCCAACGATTTCCTTGAAATGTCGCTGGTTTTCAATAGATGAATCATTTCACCCATTGCGACAAAAACTACTTTAAAGCCAGCCTCGATTGCGGCTATGCCTAGACCTACACTAAGCATTGTTTTCCCTGTACCTGTTGGACCAAGCAAAACTAAATTATAGTGCTGCTCAATCCAAAGTAGGTCGGTCAATTTATTTAATTCTTTTTTGCTCATTGAAGGCTGTTCAGATAATTGGAACTCGCTTATTGGGCGATAGTATGGAAATGATGCTTGTTTTAATCTGCGACTGATGGCTTTTTCTTCCCGACAATCTCTTTCGTGTTGAAAAACAGTTAAAAGAAAGTCTTTATAGGTTGGACTTTCTTCGTTTGCTTTCATCAACAGCTCTGGCAAGGCTTTCGCTGTCTCGGAAAAACGTAAACGTTGTAGAATAGCTTCCAGTTCAGCTAGTTGCTTCAAAATTATCACCTCTTAAAATAGCTGTATAGATGCTTAAATCGCGCATTTCTGTTTCATATTGCTGTATTCTTTTACTTGTTTCTTCTCTTGTTGGCAATTGGACCTCGCTATCAACAATTGACGATTGTAATTGAGGGCGGTCCGTTATCTTAGTTACCACTGCTTTAAAGTCTGTTGCACTGTATAATTTCCTGTTCATACAAAGTACTAATGCTTCGTCAAGAATAGCTTGAGGATGCTCCTTCACGAGTTGCTTAATGAGTGAATATTGGTCGCGCACATAGCGAGGGTAGGCTTTGTGCTGAAGTTTGAGATAGGTTTCGACCAATGGATGATTTGAAAATGCAGGAATTAGTTGTGCGGCCAATTCTGGAATACCAGATGTTGTATCTCGCGCATGGTTTCGATCTTTGACCAATTGGCCTTTCCCGTTCCATAGTGTATGTTTAGCCAAAATTTCGCCTGTTTCAAAATCGATTAAAAGAAGCTGCTGTTCTCGTTTTTCTTTTGTCATCACTTTACGTTCAGGTTGATAAGTGCCTAGGGGGAATAACGATTGCCCTTATAGATAATCGTGTTATCTTTTCGAATGGTTCGTACTTGTCTCAAATCAAGCACATCTGAAGGCAGGATGATTCTTTCCTTACGTGGAATCAGCTTTTTTTGTTCTTCTTTGAACACTTCTGTGGGAATTTTCTTAGTGGTATTATGTTGTTTGCCATTTCCTTTTCGTTCTAACCAAGCAAGTGCTTCCTTGTTCCATTGTTCAAGAGTCGTATAAAGACGTTCATTGGCAAAGTTCTTTTTGATAAAGCCAATGACATTTTCTATTCGACCCTTCGATTCTGGATCGTAACTGCGACAAGCATGGATACGAAACTTTTGTGATTGTCGATAAGCTTCGAAAACCTCTGTGAAGACAATATCACCTACATTTTCATCTACGAAAATTGTACGATCTTGGTCATAGACAATTGTTTTAGGTTGACCACCAAAAAAGTTAAACGCTCTTTCATGGGCTTCAACAACATCTGTCGCTGTATAGTGGTGGTCCCACCATTCCATGTATTTATACCGAGAATGAGAAAGCACCAAGGCAATCACATAGATTTTCTTCCGATTTCCTTTAGCGTCAACAACCCATGCTTCACCAAAATCTAGTTGTGCTTGTTCTCCCATGGGGGGATCAGGAATGGCTTCATAAATCCTTGTCTTGGTTTTCTTCACAAGTTGATAGTCTGCCCGAAGAGCTGCGACGTATCTCCTTAGGGTACTTTCAGCAATACCAGTTATATGTCTCTCTTCTAACCAATCATGAATTTGTGAAGCAGATAAACTAGGTGATTCCCGTAACCAACTTAGAATTAATGTCCGATGTATATCTAATTTTTGTTTTCTTTGTTTTGTGGAGGCAATCCACACAGACATTTCTTCTGAATCCATCTTTAGGTATCGTTTGACAGTATTCCTCGAGATACCCAGTGTTTCTGAAATTTTTCGTTGCGAGATGCCCCCCTCTGATAATTGCTTGATTTTTGCGTACATGTTATATTTGTCCACCTTTTGTCCTCCAATACGAATATTCTTTCATATTGTATCGGAAAAGTTTGCTTTCTATAAGCTAGGTGGCTCAATCTTAATGAGCATTTTTGGCTCAATTTTATCGAGCGGAAATGGCTCACTTTAGTTTAGCAGTTACACTTGGAACTTCCGGTTTTTCCAAAAGGGGCAATATACAAAATTGCCAGTAGTTGAATAAAGTAAAAAAGCCAGCCATTTCTGACTGACTTCGTGGTTACAAACGTGGCCACACGAGCTACCAAATTTGATTAATTTCATTCTTTCTGGAATAACCCATTAGTGCAGAAAACCCTATAAATCAATGGGTTTGTGAGCGATTCACCTGTATATTATTCCCATTCAATGCAATTGAACAGGTGATTTATTGTTGATATATCAGCGTTTATAAGCTGTTTTAATTGTTTTGGTACCACTTTTGGCGACACTTAAATCAATAGTCTTTTTTTATGGCTTGATTACCATTAAACGTGAAGAATTTTTGTTGTGCAGACTTGATTGTAATTGCTCCAGTCATTTCAAGAGCCAATTCTTTATCAACACCACTCCACAAATGAGCATAATGTTTAAGTGTGATTTCAGGTGATGAATGACCTAATCGTTTTGAAATGATTAAAACAGAAGCATTAAATTCATTAATCAAGTAAGAAGCGTTACTGTGTCGCAATCCTTTTGCCTGAATTTCGGTTACATCAGCTAATCGAGCATAGCGTTTAACAATTCTCGAAATGGTTGATTTTTGCATGGGTAAGCTGTCATAGCTAAACACAAAGTTTTTAACACCCATTTCTTCTTGACGGTTTTTCCATACCTTCAAAATTTCGACGGTATCATCATCTAATGTAATGGTTCGGCTTCCAGCTTCGGTTTTTGAATAGGGTTGACGAGTCCAGTCTGTTTTAGCCTTGAACAATAGCATGTGGTGAATACGCATTTCTTTCTTTTTCAAATCAATATCTTTCCACCACAAGGCACAACCTTCATTTACTCGGACACCAGTTGTAAAATAAACCCAAAGCATAACGAAACACAAATGTTCATAAAAATCGTCAATATAGATTGTTGAAATCACTTGTTCAAATTCTTCTCTCGTCCAGTACGCTACTACAGCTTTTCCTTTTGGAATAGCAGTAACTCTTGAAGCAACATTTGTTGTCAAATACTGCATTGTTACTGCAAACTCTAACGTTCTCTTGAACATACTAAACGCAAGACTAGCATAAGACTGAGAATAATTTGCACCATTTTTAGAGCGTAACCACGTTCTGAAAAATTGGACATCTTGGACAGTAATATCTTTGAGTTTTTTCTTTCCGAAACGGTCTATGAAGATTTTAAGCATTGGTTTGCGAGAGGTAAAGGTACTTTCTTGAACGTCTGCCTCGTAGTAAGGAACAAATACAGTATTCATGTATTGCTCATACGTAATATGATAATTAGAATACCCAGTACTTTCAAGATATTGACTTTTAAGCTTTATAGCTTCTGCATAGGCTTCTTCTTCACTAGAAAACTTTTTGCCAGTACTCGTTTTTCTACTTTTTTTCCTAATTCGCTTACCTGTCATTTTATCAACGCCACAACTGACGGAAATAAAAATTTCATCATTGTTATCTCTGTATACATTTTCTAATTTAGTTCTTGCCATCTGATAAACCTCCGTTATCAGATAACTTAACCCCTAAAATAGCTTCAACGATATGTTTAGGAACACGTCCTAAGCGTTTGTTATTGTATAAAGCATACCCTTGTTGTACCATATTATGCTTGGCTTGTCTAATGATGTTTTGAGCAGTATTCTTTGGATAACCTAAGTTTATTAGGTCTTTTGCTGTAATTGTTTCCATTGTATTTCCTCACTTTTTTTATCGTCCACACTATGAGATAATACAGCGTGGACAGTATTTTTTTGTCTACATTCTTTGTCTCGTCATCATTTGCTTTGGTCGGCTTGATGATGGGGCTTTTTTTCGTGGTTTGTTTTCTTTATCTCTAATTTTACATGAGTTTCAAAGAGAGCTGTCTGTTCACTTAATGAAGTTTCACAATCCTTTTGGCTATCTGAAGCACGAAACGCATTTAATACATTTTTATAGAGTTTTTCAGCGTTTTGATTTTGGCTTAAAATATTATTTGCTGTGGCTTCTTTATAGGGGTTGGCTTCTTTAGATGAATTGTCCAATACAAAATCTTGCCGATATTCATCAAAGAATGCTACCTGCATAAAATCTTTTGTTAAAAGTATTACTAACCCTAATCGTCTTGCAAGTTGGTAATAACTGTCTATCCTTTCATCAAAATATTTATCACTTTTAATGATACGCTGATAAAATTCTTTAGGACTATAAGGAGACGTAATGATGATTAAATCAGCGGTTAGTACCTTGTCAAAGTAGCGACTAGGCGCATTCGAATAAGCATTAAATGGGTCGAGCAATTTCAATAGGTCATTGTAGGGAAATGTTGATGGTCTGAGTTCATCTAAGATGATGGTTGATTGACCTTCGTATAATTGAAAAGGGTCACGGCTTGAACCAGTCAAAAAATAATCGCTGTCAGATTTTTCGGAATATTCTTTTGCTAATCGTGTTTTTCCTGTTCCTGATTGCCCATAAATGTAAATAACGTCAATCGAACGACCTGTTTCGAGCATTTCTTCTCGCCATTCTTCTGCTAGGACTGTTCGGCGCTTTTGCCAAACATTTTCTAGCCTATTTTTAGCTTTAGCATATTGTGAGCCTGTGAGTTTTTCTTCTACCTCTTTAAGAATAATAGACCCTTTTTTCAATTCATCTAAATAAGCCCGTATAATGATTTCATCTTTAGCACTAGTTACCTTAGTTTTACGTTTAATACCTTCTCGCACTTGTTCCATTAATTCATTAAAATCAAAATTGGCTATGACTTCATCTGTGCTATATTGATGTTGATGCTCAGCATTCGAAGTTTCATGTACAATGTACGAATACCCATTCGAAGATTGATTTTTCCATTGCTGTATATACTGTGGCTCAATGTCTAAGAGACGAGCTACGTTTTGTAGACTTCTTGCATTGTCAAAACTTATCATGGCATGTATATGTGGAGTTTTAGCCTTACCATCATCATCTACATCTTTATCATGAAGGATAACCGCACATTTTGAAGGCTTTAGTTTGTTCATGATAGTTGTAAAACACTCGTCTGTAGTTTTCATGTCAGAAGGAAGGTACTCTACTTGTTGTGTTATCATCATATTTTTAGCTCTATTGCTCTTATTCATTTTTAACCTCTTTTTCTATTTCTAATGGCACTGACACCGTTAATATTAGGCGGGATAACAAGCCCTCCCGCCTGTTGTTATAGGGTCTTGTTGAGGTGACACTGATAATCTTCAATTTATCTTTTCACCAATCTTAGAGCTAAAGCTCAGATTGGCAAAAAGAAAATTGTGAATTACTAGTTAATCATCAACTAGTACAATATCATCGGCTTTTATACTCATCACAGCTCTATTACCTGAAACATACGGAGTCCCTACAGCATTCAAAATCTCAACATAGGACTGTGAAGGTATCTTTTTATACTTAGGGAGTGTGACATTCAAAATTTCCCCATTTGCAATATCAATTAGGCGATACACATATCCTTCAATCGTATCAGAACGCTCTTGGTTGATGTAGGTATACTTTGTTCTAGGCTCGGTATTTGTAGTTAATAATTTTGGTAAATTTAAAGAAAACATAATTTATCTATCCTTTCCGCTATTAGTTACTATCTCGAGCTAGTAACTAACAACTAGCTTGCAGTTTTTTGTCAGTGAAAGCTATGGACGTATTTTTAGAGATACTCTTTTTTAGAAATATTTCTAGTTGATATAAGTTCACTATACTTTGTTATTAGATAATTCATTAGAGGTGACTTCAGCATTCCTTAAGAAACTGTTGTTCTAACAAACTTATTATTTTGAGTTGTCCTCTCTTTCTAATAAGTCCCATATAGCGTTATCTAATTTTTCCTTATTTCTTATTTTTGGAACAATAACTGGTGTAAGTTCTTTTCCATCCAATAGCAGGTAACCTTTTCCTCTACTTTTTGGAATAATACTTTTGCTCTCTTCATCTGGAAACACCATCCGTTTGGATTCAGCAGATAAAGTAGCAAGCGCCACTTTTATAACGAAATTGTCACGGCTTTGTTCAAAGTTTTTAGCGTCCATGCGCTGTACGGCGACAATGATATGAAGATTGAAAGAACGTGAAAGTAATAACAACGTAGCGAGTTTCTTTTTCTCTGATTCTTGTTTTTTTTTTTCAGAATTGGTGAGATAAGCAGTCCATTCATCAAAAAATAAGTACTTCGGAGTGCGACTTTTGTCTGTTCCTTCTTGTCGTCGTTTGAAAGCTTGGTAAAAAATATCTAAGCCTTCAGTTACTTGGTCATAACGAAAACAATTTGAAGAAGTAACGAACTGAATAAAATCGTCATCTCCTTTATAATCACAAATAATCAGAGTAGCATCAGGTTCATATTTGCTGATTTTTCCAAGTAGAAGGCGTGCTAAATATGACTTGCCACTGCCAGTACTGCCTACTAAAATGGCATGGGGGTATCGTTCAAAATCTAAATGAATAGAACTATGGTATTTTTCTGTTAAAAGAACATTAAAAATCATTGTCATCACCTGTATAAACATTTTCACGAATTAAAAAGTTATAAGTATCGGAAAGAATGAAAATAAATGTATCTGTATTTTGGTTCTCAACAATTTCACAACGATTTACTTGATAACTCTCAAAGCAACTATCACGTGAAAACTTTTCGAACAATATTTGCTGTGCTTCAAAAGTGAATTGCTCAAGGGTAATATTCTTTGATTTTTCAGTGAGCTCTTTAGAAATTTCTATTTCTAATCGAATGATTAGACTAGGAATAATTTTTTTTGAGCTCTTCAATTCAGGAGAAGCTATATCGCTATAACCAAATCCTAGAATACCTAAAGTGTTCATGCGATTGATTGTATACTCTATATCATTGTTTGCTTTTTGAAGTTTCAATCCTTTTTCTTGATGTCTGATATTCCCGGTGTAATAAATGTAGATAATAACTATAAGTAGAAGTGGTAACATGGTTTCAGGATGTAAAAATGTTAATAAAAGAAAGAAAAGATTTGATAATACAATTAATATGACGACTGGTGGAACCCACCAATCTTTATTAGTAACTTTTGTTTTAATGTTTGTTATTATTTTTTTCATAATTCTGATTACTCCGTATCTTTTTTTTATGAAGTGAAAAAGGAAAAGTAGCAGAAGTGAGATAATTACTGTTAGTAAATGATTTTATTGTGTGCATTACTCCTTTTTCTGCTTGCTATTCCAATTTCACTACTGAAGAAAGTAGCCATGAAATTTTAATGACTATCACAACACAACTACTTTCTATTCTATCTAATTGAATTTCTGTGACTCTGTTTAACCATGCTTACAACTTGATTCCCAAACCATAATATTTTTCTATCTCCTCTAAGTGTTTCTCTGCGATTTTGAATTTATTCGCTACAGCTTTTATATTACGATCATCCATTTGATATATACTATCCTGTAATCTTGTGATTAATGAATATAGTAGAATTTTATTAGTAACTTCTGTTTTCTGAGCGTCAGTGCTTATAGATAATCCTAAATCTATATCTGCTTTTACTACAGTAATGATAGGTACCTGTAAACGTTTTGAAATATCAGTTGCTGAAAAATCAGGATTGTATTTTAATGAGTCTTTGATTTTTCTTATAGTCACAGGATATACGGTGCTCTTGGCATGATATAAGTCTCGACGGAACTGTTGTGTACAATCTTTTAAAACGCCTAGGTCTTCTTTTTTTATGATTTTATCGAGTTCCGTAGTTGATAACTCAGTAATTAATAATTTGAATATCATTCCATCTGTTTTGAATTGTGCTTCGTGTATTTCCGCTATTGCTTTTAGTTTGTTTAGAATATTTGTTTTCATAAAATCCTCCTCCATCATTTCTTTGTTAGTTCCGATTGTTATTTTTTTCATTTGTAAATCCTCCTTAATTTTAGTAATCAATGTTTATTGTGATTAGCCTTGCGATAGTTATTCGAATACTATTGTATTTTCAGAGCATAAACAATCATTCCTTTCTAGCAATTCAATTTATTTTGGGCGAACTTTATTACAGGCATATTATCTCGAATAATGATGAAAGTTTGAAATCCTATACTAATGTTAGTATTTGATAGATTTTGATGGGTTAACAGAGATTCTGTAGAATTCATGAGATATGCTACACTTTTTAAGTATTGAGAAATAGCAATTATGGTTCTCGTTAAATGTGAATAGACTTTATCACAGGCATATTATCTCGAATAATGATGAAAGTTTGAAATCCTATACTAATGTTAGTATTTGATAGATTTTGATGGGGTAACAGAGATTATGTAGAATTCGTGAGGTATGCTACACTTTTTAAGTATTGAGAAATAGCAATTATGGTTCTCGTTAAATGTGAATAGACTTTATCACAGGCATATTATCTCGGATAATGATGAAAGTTTGAAATCCTATACTAATGTTAGTATTTGATAGATTTTGATGGGTTAATAGAGATTATGTAGAATTCATGAGATATGCTACAATGTACTAAAATTTAGGAGGTTATTTTATGAAACAAGAAATTTTTATTCAAGAAACAAAAAAATATGCTCTTATGATAGTTTTAGACTATTTTTTGGGTGAAAGTGAAAAGGAGACAAGTGAATCTTTCTTATATGATTCACTGGAAATATTTGATATAAGTGTGTCAATGTTCGATAAATGGAAAAGAGGTGATGCTTTTCCTAATGACAATAGTATGAAAATTCTTGAAAGAGAAATTCCTAACTTTAAGGACAAATACAACAAAGTAGTGGAATTTCTTCGTTCATCAGATGAATGGAAAAAACGCTTGGAAGCAGAGGAAGTTGAGGAATGGAAATCAACTTTTGAAGGAACGTGGATGGAGTCCTTTTCGTCAACAACTGAATTTCAAGAGTATATAGCGCAAAGTAAAAAGGAGCAATCGGATAAACTGATACAGCAGAAAAAGGAAGTACGTGATTTCAATAAAGAAAATATTGAAATTATCAATAAGAACAAAAATAATTATGATTTCCAAAAAAGGGTTAATGAGTATCTGAAATCTAAATAAATTAAAAAAACTCTACTAAGATATATAATTCAAAATCTTTGTAGAGTTTCTTTTATGAAAGTTCTGATTTATAAAAAAAGAGAGGATAACTATTTTCCAAGATTTAATATCTCCGTAAAAAGTCGGATATATTTCTCTTTATCTGGTGATTGTTGAATCAGAGTTAATAAAGTTCGTAATTTATCATCATTTTCTGAATCTGAAAAAGGGAGAAAGAAATCTCCGAGAGAGATTTCGAGAGCAGACAGTAACTTCACTAGCGTCTCCAAAGACACATTTCGCTTATTATTTTCAATTAAATTAATAAACGGTAAGCTTAATTCACACTTTTCAGCTAATTCTTGTTGAGTCATTTTTTTAGCTACTCGTAGTTCTCTGACTTTACTTCCTAAAGTACTCAGGATATCTCTTTCCATTACACCACTCCCTTTACTACTCATTTATACAATTGTAAATAGAATGCTCTATTTTTTATATAAACAGTTGTGTTCTTATTGAATAAATTATTTACTTACAGAAAACTAAGTGCTAAAATAGTTGCTGTAAGTAAAAAGAAGGAGGAAGAAAATGGAGAAAAGAATTGATTACAGAAAGAGCTCAGAGCGTAACAAGAAAAAGAAAAAAATGATTAAAGTAGGCGTGTTATCTGCATTTGGAATGCTTGGCATAACTAGTGCTATCCCAGCTTTCGCAGTTGAATGGACAGCAAACACCCCTGAGAGTATCCAGATTGCACAAGGAGCAACAAGCTACACCATGAAGCAGGGCGATACTTTGTGGGCAATCGGAATGCGAATCAACGTAAACGTTAATACTCTAGCTTCCGTCAATAACATTGACTTGTCTAGTGGTCAGCAATATTCATTGCCAGTTGGAACGGTTATTCATTTCAGTCAATCTGAAATTAAAGCCACTAACTCAAACGGTCAAGCGTTGAATAATGGTGTAAAAGTTAACGATAGTAACAAAATCGTTAAAGACAAGCCAATTGGAACAGACGTATCAAAAGATGTCGCTAATGGAAAAGCTTCAAACAGGGATGTCGTGGGTACTCCCGATAATACTGGCAAGTTACCTAACCCAAATAACAACAGTGGTTCTGAAAAACCTGCCAAACCAGAAGAGAAACCTTCAACTGGTGGCGACAAAGGCAATAACGGTGGTAACAACGGCGGAGGAACTGGAACAGAGAATCCTTCTAAACCAACGAATCCAACAGAGCCAGAAAAACCAAATGAGCCTAATAAACCAACAGAACCTGAAAAACCAGTTGACCCAGAGAAACCAGAAGAACCTTCTAAACCAACTAACAAAGACGTATACGTCACTGTGAACGTTGATGAATCTGGAACAGTTCTTAATTCAACAAAAGGCTACGACTTCATTTCAGAGTCAACTGCTAAAAAAGTTGAAACACTGGACAATGGGAACACAGTCACAACTTATACAACTACCAAAGTGTGGCGTCTAGCAGAAAAACCGTCAACACCAACTAACGAAGACAAATACGTAACCGTAAATGTTGATACAAACGGTGCAATCCTTTCAAGCACAGAGGGGTACTCATTCGTTTCTGAGTCAACTCAAAAATCTGTACAAACTTTAGAAAACGGTAATACAATCACTACGTATACCACAACTAAAGTTTGGAAGAAGAATGCACCAACTGAAGTAGTTCCTGTAAACCCATCAGATGTAGGAAACAGCGGTATTCTGACTCCATCTTTAAGTGATGCAGGAGCACAAGCAGAAGCTATGCACAACGACCCAAATTCTCCATTCTATTGGGCGAACGGGTATGGTTACAAATCACAACAAGTACTAATGTCAGACGGTAGCAAATGGTATACAATTGTTTTTTACGAAAGTGATGATTGGAACTAATCAACATCTCAATAAAATTAACACCCTTCACTAGGTAAAGACCTCTGTTTCCTTACCTAGTGATTCTAGCAAGAGCTTATACTAAAGACATTTCTTGTCAGTACAAACAAGTATGCAGTGTAAAGTATAACTAGAGTCACTCGGTAGGGAAACAGAGTTCTACTAGTAAAATGATAAATAAAAGAGACAGGCGCTTAAATGGGATACTCCTCACTTAAGTGCTTTTTATAAAAATATACAAAAAAAAGATAATAGTAGTGTATGCCTTGTATTTTTAAAACATAAAAAATGTAGGAAAGATATTCTTTGATTGAGTATTGGTAGATGTATAAAAAAAGGAACAAAGTAATTAAATTAGGTACTTAAGTTCATAAAAGAAATAGAAAGATGAAATGAATATACTAGATTGATGAGAAGTATATGATTTGTTTTGATTGGCTGTAAAAACAGTCTTTTTTTATACCAAATTTTTTAGCTTATTTATGTGATTTTGGCGACACTAGATATCAAAAAAAATCCTACTAAGCAAAAGCCTAATAGGATTTCTTAGTACCAATTTTGGTACCACTAGAGCTCATTTTAACTGTTTTTAACTCATTCTAAAACAACTAAAATGCTGTTATACCAACGTTTTGGGGTTAAGTCATCTAATACTTTTATTCCCACTCCACCGTAGCGGGCGGTTTACTCGTAATGTCGTACACGATTCGATTGACATGTGCAACTTCGTTTACGATGCGCACAGAGATTTTTTGTAGGACGTCCCAAGGGATTCGTGCAAAGTCTGCTGTCATGCCGTCGATTGAAGTGACCGCGCGGATGCCGATAGTGTAGTCATACGTACGACCGTCGCCCATTACGCCGACTGAACGGATGCCTGGTAAGACAGTGAAGTATTGCCAGATGTCGCGGTCAAGGCCAGCTGCTGCGATTTCTTCTCTTAAAATTAAATCAGAATCGCGGACGATCTCTAATTTTTCTTCAGTGATTTCGCCTAAGACACGGATACCTAATCCAGGTCCTGGGAAGGGTTGGCGCCAAACGATTGAGTCTGGCATACCTAATTGTGTACCTAATTCACGCACTTCATCTTTGAATAACGTGTTTAAAGGTTCAATCAATTGGAACTGCATATCTTCAGGAAGTCCGCCAACGTTATGGTGAGACTTGATTGTTTGAGCAGTTTCCGTGCCACTTTCGATGACATCAGTATAAAGGGTTCCTTGTGCAAGGAAATCAATGCCGTCAAGTTTGGTTGCTTCATCATCGAAGACATACACGAATTCGTTGCCGATGATTTTACGTTTTTGTTCTGGATCAGAAATGCCTTTAAGTTTGTTTAAGAAGCGGTCTTTGGCATCCACTTTGATGATGTTTAAGCCAAATTTTCCACCTAAGCTTTCCATAACTTGTTCTGCTTCACCTTTACGTAATAAACCGTGGTCAACGAAGATACAAGTTAATTGATCGCCGATTGCTTTTTGTAAAAGCACCCCAACGACACTTGAGTCAACTCCGCCAGAAAGGCCAAGAAGGACTTTTTTATCGCCGACTTTTTCACGAACCTTGGCAATTTCCATATCGATGAAATTATCCATTGTCCAGTTTCCAGTACAACCGCAAACGTCCATTGCAAAATGACGTAGTAAGTCATTTCCGTATTCTGAATGACGAACTTCTGGGTGGAACTGCACGCCATAAAACTTGCGTTTGCTATCTTGAATAGAAGCGATGGGGCAATCTTTACTTGTTGCCACGACTTCAAACCCAGCAGGAGCTTCTGTAACTAAGTCACCATGACTCATCCAAACGGTTTGTTTGTTCGGCGTATCTTGGAATAAGGCTGCAGAAGAGCTAGTGACTTCTAGTTCTGCTTTTCCGTATTCACGGTTTTTCGCTGATTCCACTTTTCCGTCTAAGCTATAAGTAATTAATTGCATACCATAACAGATACCTAGAACAGGAATTCCTAGCTCTAGAATCTCAGGGTCGATACGAAAAGCATTTTCATCATAAACACTGTTTGGGCCACCAGATAAAATAATTCCTTTTGGCGCCATTTTTTTGACCTCAGCAGCAGTAATTCGGTGGCTTAATAATTCTGAAAAGACTCCGAATTCACGTATGCGGCGTGTAATTAATTGATTGTACTGACTACCGTAATCTAGCACGATAATCTTTTCAACATTTGTCATGTCGGCAACGTTCGTCACATTTATTACCCCTATTCATTTAAATTTATCTCAAAGGAAGGTTGCCCTTCGCTCTAAAATGCAAAAGTTTCTGTATTTCTATAGTCATCATACCAAGATTCTTGTGCTACGTCAGTAATTGTCTAAAAATTAATACTTCCGTAGAAAGATTTCATCGATAATATGATGATCAGTTTTATGAAGAATTATATCTGCTCGTCCTCGAGTCGGCAAGATATATTCTTCTAAATTCTTCAAATTCACAGATTTCCATACATCTTTAGCCATAGTGAACGCATCTTCTCGGTTTCCAATCGCATACTGATAATAGTAATTATTGGGGTCACGAAAGGCCGTGTCTAATAACGCACCGAAGCGATCTAGATACCATTTTTCAATTAGTGAAGAGTCCGCATCTACATAGACTGAGAAATCAAAAAAATCACTAACATAGATTTGTTGATTCGCAGGTAGCTGCAGGGTGTTGATGCCTTCCACAATCAAAATATCTGGTTGGACAATCGTCTCAAACTCGCCTTCAATAATGTCATAAACGTTATGAGAATAAAGTGGTGCTTGAATTTCTTCTTGGCCAGATTTGACTTGATTAAGAAACTCAATCAGTTTTTCCATATCGTAGCTTTCAGGAAATCCTTTGCGATCCATAATCCCACGTTCTTCTAAGACTTTATTGGGATAAAGAAACCCATCTGTTGTAATCAGCTGAACATTTCTTCGTTTAAAGGTTCGAGAAAGAATGATTTGTAGTAAGCGCGCCGTGGTACTTTTGCCGACAGCGACACTTCCGGCAATTCCGATAATAAAAGGTGGCACAGGGACATATTCATGGAGAAACAGTCCTTTACTCACAGTTAAAGATTCAAATTCTTTCATGTATAAATGGATTAAATGCGTCAATGGCACATAAATATCTTGGACATCTTGCATTGAAATCTGGTCGTTAAAGCTCTTAATACTATCTAGTTCTTCTTGCGTTAAAGGCGCTGCACCATTTCGATAAAACTCCTGCCATTCCTTTCGCGCAATCTGATAGTAGTTCATTTTTCCGTCCATGTTATCCTCCCTTACCAACACTTAAATTATTTTACCATAAAAATGTTCATTTCAACCAATTTTACTAAGGGTTTTTCATGGAGAATACGATTCTTTTTAAAATGAGTTTTATTAAGGACTTTTTTAAATAAAAACGGGTCGACTCCACGAAAAAATAAGAAGAAAAGTTGCCTGCTAATCAAAATAAAGGTAGACTAAATGAGAGAAGAAATGTGAGGGTGGAGACAATGACAAATCACTATTATACAGAACAACCAGACGTAGCTCATAACATAGAAAAATGGTCGTTTGAGTTAAAAGGCAAACAATTTCAATTTATGACCGATAGTGGCGTTTTTTCACGAGATACAGTGGATTACGGCTCACGAGTATTAATTGATGCGTTCACCTGGGATGAATTGCCAAAGGGGACCATTCTAGATGTTGGCTGTGGGTATGGTCCGATTGGCTTATCTCTAAGCTATGCTAGTGAATTCCCCGTTGAAATGATTGATGTCAATCAACGCGCAGTTGGTTTGGCTACAGGGAATGCTACTCAAAATGGGCTGCAGCAAATTGATGTTCATCAATCAAACATCTATGAAACGTTACACCAAAAAGAGTATGCAGCAATTGTCAGTAATCCACCGATTCGAGCAGGCAAAAAAGTTGTTCATGAGATTTTAACAGGCGCACATCCGCTACTTAAGGTTGGCGGTACGTTGACGGTTGTTATTCAAAAGAAACAAGGGGCACCTAGTGCAGAGAAAAAAATGCTCGAAACGTTTGGGAATGTTGAGATTGTGACAAAGGATAAAGGTTATTATGTTTTGAAGAGTATAAAAGAAGTCTAGGAAAAGGGTAAAATTTATAGAAATAAAATCGATTGATCTAAGAAGCTTAGAGTCAATTATTGACTTGTAACAGTTGAATAATTTTTGGAGGACGGAAGTATTTAGCTTCGAGAGCCAGGTAGGGTGTGGTGCAACAGCAACTCATCCTTTGTTATGTTTTACAGCAATCAACATTTTCAACTCTAGCATGTGACCTGCGTAAAAGTTGTTGAGAGCGGAATACTGTGGAGATGGAGTCTCTTCTGCACCCGCTATTTATTAAGTCACTAATAAAGATGTTAGAGTGAAAAAACGGAATAAGTTCACTGAGCACAGAGAAGTCTCTTGTCTATTTGAGGAGTCTCTGTATTTTTTTATTGGAGACACCATCTATGCTAGTGGGGATTTACCTAGGGAATACAGGGCGTGATAACTGCAGTTTGTATTTGAGTGGTATTTTTTTGGGGGGGAATTTGGTACACTGTAGGCGAGCCGTAGAAAAGAGGGTGGAAAAATGAAACTGACAATTAAAGAAATTGCTGAATTAGCAGGTGTTTCGATAACAACCGTCTCACAAATTTTAAATAACAAGGGCAGTCGTTTTAGCGAACAAACGCGTGCTCGCGTACTTGAAGTGGTGGAGGAACATCAATATAAACCCGATTATTTTGCTTCGAATTTAATTAATCGTCATTCGAAAACAATTGGCATGATTGTGCCAGATGTGACAGATTTTTTCTTTTCAAAGATTATCGAAGGAGTAGAAAATTACATAAACGCGTTAGGTTATGTCATCATTTTGTGTAATTCACGTCATAGCCAAGAAAAAGAAAATCAGTATTTGGAGGAGCTTAGCCATCGTTCTGTAGATGGAATTATGTTAGCAACACCTCATATTTTATCCAAAGAGCATTCTTTAGAAAGTGGCTTTTACAAAAATCGACCGATAATGTTAATAGATAGAGGATTGAATCGACGTGACAGTGGTCGGCTACTAGTTAAAGAGTATGAAGGGGTCTATCAAGCAGTCAATCAGTTAATTAAAGCGGGGCATAAACAAATTGGCATGTTAAAAGAGACAACGGGATATTATCAATTGGAAGAACGGTTTAATGGCTATCGTCAAGCGCTGAAAGACCATCAGCTTCCCTTCTCTGGAAAATTTGTAGCATCAGGAGATTTAACAGTTTCAGGGGGATATGAAGCGGCGAAGAATTTATTGCGCAAAAATAAAGAGTTGACAGCTATTTTTTGTGGAAACGATGCGATGGCTATTGGCTGTTATCAAGCGATTTATGAGTCAGGGCGGAAAATTCCTGAGGATATCTCAGTTATTGGTTTCGATGGACTGAAGCTTTCTGAGTATATTTATCCGCCATTGACAACGATTCTTCAGCCGAGTTTTGAGATTGGTTATTATGCAGCTAAATTTTTGATTGATGCAATCGAATACCCAGATAAAAAAATCCCGAATAAAACCTTTGAAACAAAATTAATTATTCGTGAGAGTGTGAAGGGATTGACAAGTGAAACCAGATGAGATATAGTGCGTTTGTAAACGCTAACTATATCTTATTCATTTTAGGTAAACTGTTTTACTAAAGTGTTTTACCTAAGAGCTGATTCATGTATAATTAAAAAAGTGGAATTTGGAGGTAATTCAAAGTGAGAATGGTTGATTTGATAGAGAAAAAAAGAAATGGCCAAGCTTTAACGAAAGAAGAAATTCAGTTTATTATCGGTAAATACACAAACGATGAGATTCCGGATTATCAGATGAGTGCGTTACTGATGGCTATTTTTTATGAAGATATGACCGATGAAGAAATTACCAATTTAACTTTAGCGATGGCAAACTCTGGTGAAATGATTGATTTATCTTCAATTGAAGGGATCAAAGTGGATAAACATTCGACAGGTGGCGTTGGCGATACGACGACGTTGATTTTAGCACCCTTGGTAGCGAGTGTCGGGGCGCCTGTTGCGAAAATGTCTGGCCGTGGCTTAGGTTACACAGGGGGAACGCTTGATAAGCTTGAAGCGATTCCTGGGTTTAAAGTGGAAATTTCAGATGAAAAATTTATTGAAATTGTTAATAAAAGTCAGGTAGCGGTGATTGGTCAGTCAGGTGATTTGGCTCCCGCTGATAAAAAACTTTACGCTTTACGCGATGTGACAGCAACGGTGGACTCGATTCCTTTAATCGCAAGCTCGATTATGAGCAAAAAAATTGCGGCTGGGGCAAATGCCATTGTTTTGGATGTGACCACAGGAGATGGCGCCTTTATGAAGAGTCTTGAGGATGCGAAACGTTTGGCACATACCATGGTTCGTATTGGCGACTTAGCGAATCGTCAGACGATGGCAGTTATTTCAGATATGTCCCAGCCTTTAGGTGAGGCTATCGGAAATAGTTTAGAGGTCGTGGAAGCGATTGAAACATTAAAAGGTAAAGGGCCGGATGACTTAGTTGAAATGTGCTACGTATTGGGGAGTCAAATGGTGGTTCTTGCAAAAAAAGCCGAGACGCTAGAGGAAGCACGTACCCAATTAAAAGAAGCCTTAACTTCTGGTAAAGCGTTAGAAAAATTCCGGGAGATGATTATTAATCAAGGCGGTGACGCAGAGGTAATTGATCATCCAGAAAAGATTTTGACAGCAAAATACGCGGTTGAGCTGCCAGCGACAACATCAGGTGTAGTGACAAAATTAGTTGCAAACGAGATTGGTATTGCGGCGATGATGTTAGGCGCTGGTCGTCAAACAAAAGAAGAAGCTATCGATCATGCGGTGGGCTTGAAGCTGCATAAGAAGATGGGGGAATCAGTTAATAAAGGAGAATCATTAGTAACTATTTATAGTAATACAGAAGACGTTGAAGCGGTAAAAGAATTGCTTTATAAAAATATCAAAATAGGAGTATCAGCCAAAGAACCTAAGCTGATACATGCTATAATTACAGAATAAGGAGTTGGTAAAATTGGAATTAAACCAAATGATTGACCACACAATTTTAAAAGCAGATGCAAAAGAGGCAGACGTATTACGAATTATAGAAGAGGCAAAACAACACCATTTTTGGTCAGTGTGTGTGAATCCAACATGGGTCTCTTTAGCTAGTAAAGAGTTAGCTGATTCAAAAGTGGCGGTTTGTACAGTAATTGGTTTTCCTTTAGGGGCAAATACGTCAGCTGTGAAAGCCTTTGAAACAAAGGATGCCATTAAAAATGGGGCAAATGAAGTTGATATGGTGATTAATATTGGCGCGTTGAAGTCTAAGCAATATGCAAACGTTCAAGCAGACATTCAAGCAGTCGTGGATGCAGCTAAAGACCAAGCTTTAGTTAAAGTGATTATTGAAATTTCTTTGTTAACGGAAGAAGAAATCGTTAAAGCGTGCGAGTTATCTAAAGCAGCAGGCGCTGATTTTGTTAAAACATCGACAGGCTTTTCAACAGGGGGAGCAACCGTCGACGCAGTAAAAATCATGCGTTCGACAGTCGGACCGGATATGGGTGTTAAAGCTTCGGGTGGCATTCATAATGCAGAAGAGGCGATGGCAATGATTGAAGCAGGCGCTACTCGTATTGGCACAAGCGCAGGAGTTTCAATTGTTTCTGGAACGACTGGAGTAGGCTACTAGAAGGGGGGAGAAACGGATGAGGCAAGAATGGAAGGATTGTGCAATTGACGCCTTAGACAAAGCTTATGTTCCGTATTCTCATTTTCCTGTTGGTGCTTGTCTGGTCACAAAAAGTGGCAAGATGTATCAAGGAATTAACATTGAAAATGCCTCGTTTGGTCTAACTAACTGCGCAGAACGAACAGCTTTTTTTAAGGCTGTTTCAGAAGGGGAAAAAGAATTCATTCATTTGGTTGTTGCCGGTCATACGCCAGAACCTATTTCACCTTGTGGTGCGTGTCGACAAGTGATGGCTGAGTTTTGTGATCCAGAGATGCCAGTGACTTTGTTAGGCGATAATCAAGTAGAGAAACAAATGACCGTAAAAGAGTTACTGCCATATTCCTTTACGGAAAAAGATTTATAACCTTGTTCAATTCAGTCATTGACTGTTGAAAAAACTCATACTATATAGGGGGCTTTACAGAAATGAAAAAAGCGAAATTATTTGGTCTAGGTGCAGTGGCATTGACAGCAGCACTTGTGTTAGGTGCATGTGGAAAAGGTGGAACAGACTCAACTGATTCAAGTGGTGGAAGTGCTTCTGGCAAAACAGACAGTGAGCACAGTGTGGTATTAGTGACTGATGTTGGTGGGACAGATGACCGTTCATTTAATCAATCAGCTTGGGAAGGACTTCAAGCTTGGGGGAAAGAACATGGCTTATCTAAAGGAATAGATGGGTTTGACTATATCCAATCAGATGACGCTTCTCAGTATACGCCAAACGTTGATTCAGCAGTATCTCAAGGCTTTAAAACTGTTTTTGGAATAGGCTATTTACTAAAAGATTCTATTGCAGCGGGTGCTGCAGCAAATCCAGAGGTGAATTTTGGTTTGATTGATGAAGTCATCGAAAACCAACCAAACGTTGTTTCTGCAACCTTTAAAGACCATGAAGCAGCTTATCTAGCAGGAGTAGCTGCAGCGTATACGACTAAAACAAATAAACTTGGTTTTATAGGCGGAGAAGAAGGTACCGTTATTGACCGTTTCCAAGCGGGGTTTGAAAAAGGTGTAGCAGATGCAGCCAAAGAATTGAAGAAAGATATTAAAGTCGACGTTAAATATGCTGCTTCTTTTGGTGATTCAGCCAAAGGGAAAGCACTAGCCGCAGCAATGTATCAAGATGGCGTAGATATTATCTATCATGCATCAGGTGGCACAGGAAATGGTGTATTCCAGGAAGCAAAAGCATTAAATGAAGCTGGCGATAAAGATAAAGTGTGGGTTATTGGTGTAGATAGTGACCAACAAGATCAAGGAAAGTATACAAATAAAAAAGAAGGTAAAGATGACAACTTTACATTAACTTCTACCCTTAAAGGTGTGGGGGCAGCAGTTCAAGATATTTCTAACCGTGCACTAGAAGGAAAATTCCCTGGCGGTGAACATTTAGTTTACGGGCTAAAAGACGGTGGGGTTGATCTCACTGACGGTTTCCTTTCAGATGAAGCCAAAGCAGCAGTCAAAACAGCAAAAGAAAAAATCATTGCAGGTGATATAGAAATACCAGAAGCGCCAGCTAAGAAATAAACGAATTTCATAGCCTTGTTGAACAAGTTGTTTGGCAAGGCTTTTCAATCAATAAAAAATGAGTAGACTAGCTTTTAGGAAAGTGGAGCTATAAATTCTGTTTTCCTAAGAGTCTAATCACGTTTAATTTTGTATAACTATCGGTAGACCTTTAGAATCGTACTAATTTATCGCTTATTGCACTGTATTAAAATTGTTAGGATGTGAAAAACGTGGATCAAGAAAATTTTGTTATTGAAATGCAAGATATTACAAAGGAATTTGGAACATTTAAGGCAAATGACCAGATTAATTTGCAAGTGAAACGCGGTGAGATTCATGCTTTGTTAGGAGAAAATGGTGCAGGGAAATCAACGTTAATGAATATTTTATCTGGCTTATTGCAACCAACCTCTGGAAATATCTATATGAATGGCAGTCAAGTGGCTATTACAAGTCCAACTGCGGCCAACCGTTTGGGCATCGGTATGGTACACCAACATTTTATGTTAGTTGATGCGTTCACTGTAACAGAGAATATTATTTTAGGGAATGAGCCGAATCATTTTGGACTTTTAGAACGAAGAAAAGCAGTTAAAGAGATTGAGCAGCTTTCTGAAAAGTACGGTCTTTCAGTGAAACCTAATGCGTATATTCGGGATATATCAGTGGGAATGCAACAACGTGTAGAGATTTTAAAAACACTTTATCGTGGGGCTGATATTTTAATTTTTGATGAACCGACTGCCGTTTTAACGCCTCAAGAAATCGATGAATTGATGGATATTATGCAAGGATTGGTCAAAGAAGGAAAATCGATTATCTTAATTACGCATAAGCTAGATGAAATCAAAAAAGTGGCTGATCGTTGTACGATTATTCGACGAGGAAAGAGTATTGATACAGTGAACGTAAACGAGGTCTCTTCACAACAATTAGCAGATATGATGGTCGGTCGAGCTGTTTCTTTCAAAACAAAGAAGAAACCAGCTGAACCCAAAGAAGTTGTTTTATCTATTGAAAATTTAGTTGTAAAAGAAAGCCGGGGATTAGAGGCTGTCAAAAATCTAAGCCTAGAGGTTCGTGCAGGTGAGGTTTTGGGAATTGCTGGGATTGACGGGAATGGTCAAACTGAACTGGTGCAAGCAATAACTGGCTTGAAAAAAGTTGAATCAGGTCAGGTCTTACTAAATGGAGAGGATGTTACGAATCGGTCAGCTCGTAAGATTACGGAGGCGGGTGTTGGGCACGTCCCTGAGGATCGACATAAATATGGCTTGGTTTTAGATATGACGCTTGCTGAAAATATTGCCCTACAAACCTACTACAAAGAGCCTATTAGTAAGCACGGGATTTTAAATTATCAAGAGATGAATCAGTTTGCGCGTGAATTAATTGAAGAATTTGATGTGCGCACGACGAATGAGTTGGTTCCTGCTCGTGCTCTTTCAGGAGGGAATCAACAAAAAGCGATTATTGCACGAGAAATTCATCGAGATCCAGATTTATTAATCGTTTCTCAACCAACACGCGGATTGGATGTCGGAGCAATTGAGTACATTCATAAACGATTAATTGAACAGCGAAATAAAAATAAAGCGGTATTAGTAGTTAGCTTTGAATTGGATGAAATCTTAAATGTTTCTGATCGAATTGCTGTATTACATGGCGGGAAAATTGTGGGGATAGTGGATCCTGCACAAACTTCTGAAAATGAATTGGGCTTGATGATGGCGGGTTACTCGCTAGAAGAGGCCCGTGAAGAGTTAAAAAAGGTGGAAGTAGGTGACGTTCGTTGAGTAGTCAAACAGGAAAGCTTCGAAATATACTGGTCCCCGTGTTATCGGTTGTAATGGGGTTTGTGTTGGGGGCTATTATCATGTTAATCTTCGGTTATGAACCGATTACAGGCTATCAAGCGATGTTTCAGACGGCTTTTAGAAATTCTAAGAGTATTGGTGAAATTTTTGTTATGGCAGCTCCTCTAATTTTTACTGCATTGGGCTTTTCTGTAGCCAATTCAGCTGGATTTTTCAATATTGGATTATCGGGGCAAGCGCTCTGTGGCTGGGTTGTTAGTATTTGGGTAGCATTATCTATGCCAGATGCCTCCAAATGGGTGGTCTTACCGGTTGCAGTTATTGCAGGAGCCGTAGCTGGTGCGATAGCAGCGGCGATTCCCGGTGTTTTACGAGCTTTTTTTGGAACAAGTGAAGTAATTGTTACCATTATGCTCAACTATGTTTTATTGTATGCTAGCACACATATTGTGAATAATGTGATGAGTCCATCTATCATGAACAACAAAGGCGTAACTAAGCCAATCGGGGTTAATGGTTCGCTTCGAGTGGAGTGGTTAACAAAGTTAAGTGATGGTTCTCGTTTGAGTACTGGGATCTTTTTAGCACTGATTTTCTTAGTTCTTGTCTGGTTTTTAATGAAAAGAACAGCGTTAGGGTATGAAATTCGTTCAGTGGGCTTGAATCCATTTGCCTCTGAATATGCGGGAATGAGTAGCAAACGAACGATTATTACTTCTATGATTATTTCAGGAGGATTAGCAGGACTTGGCGGCGTGGTTCAAGGACTAGGAACATTCCAATATTTCTTTGTTCAAGGGACTTCTTTAAGTATTGGCTTTGATGGGATGGCGGTTTCTCTACTTGGCGCAGGTAGCTCAGTTGGGATTTTATTATCAGCTATTTTGTTCAGTATTTTAAAGCTTGGTGGTCAAGGGATGCAGTTTGTCGGAATTCCACCAGAATTAGTTGATGTAGTCATTGCCTCTATTATCTTTTTTGTAGGAATTAGTTATTTAATTCGGTTTATTTTGGCGAAAACTTCTGGCAATAAAAAAGAAGTTTCGGTCGTCGAAAAAATTGAAAGTAAACCAAGTGACAATGATCAAGAAGGAGGGGTTCTCTAATGGATATTTCATTAATCGCATCTATTGTGACGCAAACATTAGTGTATGCTACCCCTTTGATTCTGACTGCCTTGGGTGGTGTATTTTCAGAACGAAGTGGGATTGTTAATGTGGGGCTTGAAGGGATAATGGTGATGGGCGCTTTTAGTGCAATTACTTTTAATCTAACTTTTGCAACTAGTCTGGGGGAATGGACACCTTGGATAGCCATTCTTGTTGGCGGTTTTGTAGGGATGCTTTTTTCTCTTCTACATGCAGTGGCGACTGTTAATCTTCGTGCAGACCATATTATTAGTGGAACGGTAATCAATTTGATGGCTCCTTCTCTAGCTGTTTTTTTAGTTAAAGTAATCTATAAAAAAGGGCAAACAGATAATATAGACAAAATATTTGGTTATTTTAGTTTCCCTGTGCTACAAGACATCCCAGTAATTGGGCCAATTTTCTTTAAAAATACGACATTACCAGCTTACTTTGCTATTCTAATTGCGATATTGGCTTGGTTTATCATTTATAAAACAAGGTTTGGGTTACGGTTGCGAGCAGTTGGAGAAAACCCACAGGCTGCTGATACTTTGGGGATTAACGTGTATGTGATGCGGTACTCTGGCGTATTATTATCAGGGTTTTTAGGAGGAATGGGTGGAGCGATTTTTGCTCAATCTATTTCTGGACGTTTTGCCGTAACTACTATTGCTGGTCAAGGATTTATTGCGATGGCAGCGATGATTTTTGGTAAATGGAATCCGTTAGGTGCAATGGGTGCAGCAATATTCTTCGGATTTGCCCAAAACATTAGTATCGTTGGAGCTAATCTGCCAGTTATCTCTTCTATTCCAGAAGTTTATTTACAGGCTGCACCTTATGTATTAACTATCTTAGTATTGGTTATTTTTCTAGGGAAAGCATCTGGACCAAAAGCCAACGGAAAGAGTTATATAAAATCTAAATAAAATTCATTTGAAAAAAGGGTGGGGCTAAGGGACATATGTCTTTGTTGCGCCCTTTTTGATATGGTAAGGTAAAGGTGTAGAAATATATAAAGAAAGAAGGAATCGGCATGTTTAAACGTGTACATTTGATTGTGATGGATTCAGTAGGAATTGGAGAAGCTCCCGATGCAGATAAGTTTGGAGATGTAGGCTCAGATACACTGGGACATATTGCGGAACAGGCAGGGCTTAACATTCCTCATTTAGAAAACTTAGGTTTGGGTACGATTCGTCCGTTAAAAGGGGTTGCTTCTATCGCAGACCACAAAGGCTATGCAACGAAGCTAGAGGAAGTATCTGTTGGTAAGGATACGATGACAGGACATTGGGAAATCATGGGTTTGAATATCAAAAAACCATTTCGCGTGTTTCCAGAAGGTTTTCCAGACGAGCTTTTGAAAAAAATCTCGGACTTTTCAGGAAGAGGAATTGTCTGTAACAAGCCGTATAGTGGAACAGCAGTAATTGATGATTTTGGCGAACACCAAATGAAAACAGGCGATTTGATTGTCTATACTTCAGCAGATCCAGTGTTACAAATTGCTGCGCATGAAGAAGTGATTCCCTTAGATGAACTGTATCGTATTTGCCAATATGTGCGAGATATTACCAAAGATGAGCCTTATATGATTGGGCGTATTATTGCTCGTCCGTATGTTGGTGAGCCAGGGAACTTCACTCGAACAAGCAACCGTCATGACTATGCGCTTGATCCCTTTGGAAAAACTGTTTTGGATTCTCTAAAGGATGCTGGAAAAGACGTAATTGCTGTTGGGAAAATCAACGACATTTTTAATGGGCAAGGGATGACCGATTTTGTTCGGACAAAGAGTAATATGGACGGCGTGGATCAATTATTGACGGTCATGAAAAACGATTTTACAGGCTTAAGTTTCACGAATCTAGTTGATTTTGATGCACTGTTTGGTCATCGACGCGATGTTGTTGGTTATGGAAAAGCAATTGAAGAGTTTGATGCGCGAATTCCAGAAATCCTAGAGGCGATGGCAGAGGACGATTTGTTGTTGATTACAGCAGATCACGGGAACGATCCAACCTTCCCAGGAACTGACCATACACGTGAATATGTCCCATTACTTGCGTACAGTAAGAAAATGGCGGGCCAAGGTTCCTTAAGTCAAGGATATTATGCAGATATCTCTGCAACGATTGCGGAAAACTTTGAAGTGGCTGCGACAGAAAATGGAACCAGCTTCTTAAAACTTTTAAAATAGGAGGACAAAATGAAAACGTTAAGTGAAAAACTACAAGAGACGACTCAGTTTTTAAAAGAAAAAGGAATTGGTGATGTAGAGTTTGGGCTGATTTTGGGCTCAGGGTTAGGCGAGTTAGCTGATGAAATTGAAGAAGCAGTAGCGATTGCTTACGAGGAAATTCCTAATTTTCCTGTCTCGACAGTTACTGGACATGCAGGGAAACTTGTTTATGGAACCCTATCTGGAAGAAAGGTTTTGGCTTTGCAAGGAAGATTCCATTATTATGAAGGGTATGCAATGACAACGGTGACGTATCCTGTCCGTGTGATGGCGGCACTTAGCGCTCATTCTGTGGTGGTAACCAATGCTTGTGGTGGGGTCAATGAAACCTTTAAACCAGGAGATTTGATGCTGATTACTGATCATATCAACTTTATGGGAACCAACCCACTTATTGGGGCAAATGAAGAGGACTTGGGCCCACGTTTCCCAGATATGAGTCAAGCATACACAGGAGATTATCGTAAAAAAGTAGCAGAAGTTGCTCAAACGCGCGGGATTGATTTGAAGGAAGGCGTCTATATGGGCTTCTCAGGTCCGACTTATGAGACACCGGCTGAAATCCATATGGCACGGATATTAGGTGCGGATGCAGTGGGTATGTCAACGGTTCCTGAAGTGATAGTAGCGGTTCATAATGGCTTGAAGGTCTTAGGAATCTCTTGTATTACTAATTTGGCAGCTGGAATGCAGGCCAATCTAAATCATACAGAAGTTGTTGAAACGACTGAGCGAGTAAAAGCTGAGTTTAAAGAGCTAATCAAAGAAACGTTAGCAGTTTTATAAAAAAGGATTCGATAATAGAAAGGGGCTTTTTATGAGCGTTCATATTGAAGCGAAACAAGGAGAAATTGCTGATAAAATTTTATTACCGGGCGATCCGTTACGAGCAAAATATATTGCTGAAACATTTTTGGAGGATGCCGTTTGTTACAATGAAGTTCGTGGGATGTTAGGTTATACAGGAACGTATAAAGGCGAACGTGTTTCTGTTCAAGGAACGGGAATGGGCATGCCTTCTGCAACGATTTATGCGCATGAGTTAATTAACGAGTATGGCGTTAAAAAACTGATTCGTGTGGGAACCTGCGGCGCGTTAGCAAAGGATATCCATGTGCGTGATTTGATTATTGCGCAAGGTGCCGCCACTAGCTCATCGATGATTGAAAAGAATTTCCAAGCGTTTCATTTTCCACCGATTGGCGACTTTAAGTTGTTGTTAAAAGCTTACGAAGTGGCCAAAGAAAAAGGCTTCACCACGCATGTTGGGAATGTTTTGTCTGAAGATTCCTTCTATAAGGATGATCTAACAGAAACAATGCAATTAGCCGACTTAGGTGTGATGGGCGTTGAAATGGAAGCTGCCGCACTCTATTATTTGGGCGCCAAATTCAACGTTCAAACGTTAGCGATTATGACAGTCAGCGATCATATCATTACAGGTGAAGAAACGACGGCAGAAGAAAGACAAACGACTTTTGCTGATATGGTTCACGTAGGATTGGAAACAGCTATTAGCTAAGTGCAAGTGGTCGTTTATTTTTTGAAAGCTATGTCGAATGATAAATGAAAGAGTTAGGAAAGAATCTTTTTCCGGCTCTTTTATTTTTTCTATGTGCTAGAATAGAAGAAACAAGTTTTGAGAGGAGAATCATTGTGGAAAATTTTCAATTTCATGTCTCAACAGATATTCGTTTTGGAAAAAATCGTTTAGGGGAGCTTCCAGAAGTTATCCGTACATATGGTCAACGTGTGTTGCTTGTCTATGGCGGAGGAAGTATCAAAAAAAATGGCTTATATGATGAGGTGACTACACGTTTGAAGGAGGCTTCTTGTACGATTTTTGAATTAGCTGGTGTCGAGCCTAATCCGCGTGTTGAAACGGTTCAGCGAGGTATTGACCTTTGTAAAGAACAGCATGTAGAAGTTATTTTGGCGGTTGGTGGCGGTTCAACGATTGACTGTTCAAAGGCTGTTGCAGCAGGTTACTATTCAGAAAAAAAAGCCTGGGATTTAGTTTTAGAACGTAGAAGCTTTAACGGAAAAGCTCTGCCAATCGTAACGATTTTAACATTGGCGGCAACAGGTAGCGAGATGAATGTTGGTGCGGTCATTTCTAATATGAGTACCAATCAAAAACTAGGAATGGGTGGCCCTTCAACCTTACCAAAAGTTTCTTTCTTAGATCCACAAAACACGTTTACTGTACCTAAAATTCAAACGGCAGCAGGTTCTGCAGATATCTTAAGTCATTTGTTTGAAAGTTATTTTAATTTAACGCCTGGAACGGATGTACAAGATGGTGTTTCTGAAGGCTTGATGAAATCGGTCATTAAAAACTGTCCGATTGCATTAAATACACCGGATGATTACGATGCGCGTGCAAATCTGATGTGGGCGAGTAGCTTAGCACTAAATGGATTAACTGGCAGTGGCAAAACAGGCGTCTGGTCTTGTCATGCAATGGAACATGAGTTAAGTGCTTTTTACGATATTACCCATGGGATTGGTTTGGCTATTATCACGCCACGTTGGATGGAACATGTTCTAAATGAAGAAACGACACCGAAATTTGCCCGTTTCGCAAAAGAGGTTTGGGGGATTACAGAAGCGGTTCCTGAATTAGCTGCGCGTCTGGCGATTCAAAAGACTTATGATTTCTTCAAATCATGTGGCATTCCAATGACTTTACCAGAAGTTGGTATTAACGATGAATCAAAATTTGCAGAAATGGCCAAACAAGCAGTTGGTCAAAGTACAATCGCAACGCAAGCCTTTGTCCCATTAAAAGAAGACGATGTTGTCGCTATTTACAAAGCAAGTATGACAGAATCGAGTTATATCTAAGGGCTACTTGGATTTGACACAAATAAATGGCGCTTGTACCAATCATCAACTGGATGAGTGGTACAAGCGCCATTTTTAAAGAGGTTGGGACAGGAGCGTTTACCGTCTTTGTCTCAACCTCTACTCGAACCTATCTTATAGGTAGTATTTTTTCGCTACAGTTAAGTCATCGTTTAATTCATAAACAAGTGGTTGACCTGTAGGGATTTCAAGATCCATGATGTCTTCATCAGAGATTCCTTCGATGTGTTTAGCTAATGCGCGTAAAGAGTTACCATGTGCAGCAACTAAAACAGTTTTGTTATCTAATAATGCAGGGGCAATTTCATCTTGCCAGAACGGTAACGCACGTTCTAAAGTTACTTTTAAGTTTTCGCCACCAGGTACGTCACGTTTATCTAACATAGAATAACGACGATCGCTAGCTGCAGAACCTTCATCCGTTGCTTCCATTAATGGAGGTAACGTGTCATAAGAACGGCGCCAAATGTGAACTTGTTCGTCCCCATATTTTTCAGCCGTTTCTTTTTTGTTTAATCCTTGTAATTTACCATAATGACGTTCATTTAGGCGCCAAGATTTTACTTGAGGTACCCATAATTGGTCAGAATATTCTAAGATGAAGTTACAAGTTTTGATTGCGCGAGTCAATACAGATGTATAAGCGATATCAAATTCGATTCCTGCTTCTTTAATTTTGCGTCCGCCTTCTTTGGCTTCTTCAATTCCTTCTGGTGCTAAATCAACATCAGCCCAACCAGTAAATTGGTTTAATGCATTCCATTCACTAAGACCGTGACGAGAGAAAACTAATTTTGGCATGTATAGCGCTCCTTTTACAATATAGTTTCTGAAATTTTCAATTCCTTCTTTATTGTACAATGTTTTCAACAAGATTTCCATTGAAAAACTGAGAAAAGTTTCACAAGATAGAAAAAGTTTAAAGAGTTGCGCACGTAAAGAAGCCAAAATTCACGAAAGAGAGTCTTCCTCTTTTGTAAAATTTTGGCTTCTTTACTTACAAATGAATCATTTATGTGTTATTTCTCTAAAAATTTCTGAACATCTGCTTCTGACAGGTTGATGTATTTATAACAAGTTCCCACAGAGACACCGCACTTGCTTGAAATCTGTTGAATTTTTTCTTTCTTATCAAAATACATTCGACGAATCCGTTTGACCGTGCGTCCGTCAATCTTCGGCCGGCCACCAATATTTCCTTTTTTGCGAGCTTCATTTAACCCAACCAAGGTTCGCTCTTTGATCAATGTGCATTCCATTGTTGCCAGACCATCCATTAAGTGGAAATAAGCTTTTCCAATTTCATTTCGCGTATCAATTCCTTCTTGTAAGCTTACCAAATGAATGCCCGATTGTTTAAACTCTTGCATTAATTCCGTTAATTGACGCGTCGATTTGCCTAGACGGTGCAGCTGACAAATAACTAATGTATCTCCTTTTTGTAACTTACCCAAAACAGACGATAAATCAGATCGCTCCGTTTGACTTTCCATGTCTGTGCATGATTCGTGGTAAATTTCATGACAGTCAAAGTCGGTCAAATGTGAGAGCTGATTGTCCCAATCATCATGGATGATGGTTGTCCGCGCATAACCAATAATTTTCATTCTTTATCCTCTTTACCCTCTCTAATATACTTTTAACCTTATTATTATAAAAAATGTAGCATAAAGAGTACGAAAATGGTAGCTTTTTGGTAAAAAATGAAAGAATTTCTTTATAATTTGAATATTTTTAGCTTTTTTATTTAGGCAGTTGAGGATTATGTGGTGAATCGAGCGTTTCAGGGCCGTCCACATGACCGACGATGACCTTTTTGACCATGTCTAAAAATAAGCCGTGCTCAACCACGCCAACTAAATTATCCAAGTAAGCTCCAAGTGCTCGAGGATCTTCAATAACGTCTAATTGTAAATCAATAATGTAGTGTCCACCATCAGTGACTAATGTTTGTCCATTAGCTGTTTTTCTAAGGCTTGGTGCATAGCCTTTTTTCTCGAACAAACAAAAAAGCTGTTGACTTCCATAAGGCATAACTTCAACAGGCAAAGGGAAGGCGCCTAGTTTTTCGACCATTTTTGATTCATCGACAATCCAAATACATTCTTTTGAGTAAGTGGCTACAATTTTTTCAAACAAGAGTGCAGCACCGCCTCCTTTGATTCCTTGGAAATCTCGGCTGATTTCATCGGCACCATCAATGGTTAAATCAACGACCGCAACTTCATCAATACTTTTTAAGGGAATGCCTAGTTCTAAGGCTTGTTTTTCAGTGCTCTTTGAGGTGGTCACCCCCACAATTGATAAGCCCTCTTCTTTGATTCTACGACCAATCTCGTCCACCATAAACTTCGCAGTTGAGCCAGTACCAAGGCCAACAACCATCCCATCCTTGACATATTTTGCGGCTTCAATTCCGACCATTTGTTTTAATTCCATAGTCACCCATCCTTCGTAAAAAACTTCCTCTATAGTTTAACTTTTCTTCTATTAAAAAGATAGAGTCGGTCGATTTTTTTCAGTTAATTTTTATTTTTGAAAAGAGAGTAGAAAAAACGCAGAAAGTCAGTTGACAGAGGGGCTGAATCGTGCTATTCTAACAAAGGTGCTTTATCTACAGGTCTCTGTTTAGAGACGTGCTGACTGTTTATCAAAGCATATTTGATAAAGGATGCAGAGATTGCATTATTTTTTATCGCCTAAAAAGAACCACCTGGATGTGTGGGACTAGCAGAGCGAATTAAGGAAGGAGGAAAACAAGGAATGCCTACAATTAACCAATTAGTACGTAAACCTCGTAAATCTAAGGTGGATAAATCTAATTCACCAGCATTGAACAAAGGATATAACAGCTTCAAAAAATCTCAAACGAATGTGAACTCTCCACAAAAACGTGGTGTGTGTACTCGTGTGGGAACTATGACACCTAAAAAACCGAACTCAGCTTTACGTAAATATGCCCGTGTTCGTTTGTCTAACTTAATCGAAGTTACAGCTTATATTCCAGGTATTGGACATAACTTACAAGAACACAGCGTGGTACTATTACGCGGTGGACGTGTAAAAGATTTACCAGGGGTACGTTACCATATCGTACGTGGCGCGCTTGATACTGCCGGAGTTAACGACCGTAAACAAAGCCGTTCTAAATATGGTACTAAGAGACCTAAAGCTTAATTTTGAATTCAAATTTTAGATAAAACTATATAATAGAAATATTTCGGAAGGAGGAGTTACGGATGCCTCGTAAAGGTCCAGTTGCAAAACGTGATGTTTTACCAGATCCTATTTATAACTCAAAATTAGTAACTCGCTTAATTAACCGTGTAATGGTTGATGGAAAACGCGGGATTGCTGCTAACATTATCTATAATGCATTTGGCATTATCAAAGAATCTACAGGGAATGATCCATTGGAAGTTTTCGAACAAGCAATGAAGAACGTTATGCCTGTTCTTGAAGTTAAAGCTCGCCGTGTTGGTGGTTCTAACTATCAAGTACCAGTTGAAGTTCGTCCAGAACGTCGTACAACTTTAGGTCTTCGTTGGGTTGTTAACTACGCTCGTTTGCGTGGAGAACACACAATGGAAGAACGCTTAGCTAAAGAAATTATGGATGCAGCTAATAACACTGGCGCGTCAGTTAAAAAACGCGAAGACACACACAAAATGGCAGATGCCAACCGCGCATTTGCACATTATCGTTGGTAAGATCCTCTCTGTCTGCAGCCTAGCGCTGCAGCAGACAGTTACTTTGCAATCGATTTGAATAAAGAGAGGAGAACAAACTGAGATGGCAAGAGAATTTTCATTAGAAAAAACTCGTAATATTGGTATCATGGCCCACGTTGATGCTGGTAAAACAACAACAACTGAGCGTATCTTATACTATACTGGTAAAATCCATAAAATTGGTGAAACTCACGAAGGTGCTTCACAAATGGACTGGATGGAACAAGAACAAGAGCGTGGTATTACAATTACATCTGCAGCAACAACTGCACAATGGAAGGGTTATCGAGTAAACATCATTGACACGCCTGGACACGTGGATTTCACGATTGAAGTTCAACGTTCATTACGTGTACTTGATGGTGCGGTAACTGTTCTTGACTCACAATCAGGTGTTGAACCCCAAACTGAAACAGTTTGGCGTCAAGCGACTGAATATAAAGTTCCACGTATTGTTTTCTGTAATAAAATGGATAAACTAGGTGCGGACTTCTTCTATTCAGTAAGTTCATTACATGATCGTTTACAAGCAAACGCTCATCCAATCCAAATTCCAATTGGATCAGAAGAAACGTTTACTGGAATCATTGACTTGATCAAAATGAAGGCTGAAATCTATACAAATGATTTAGGTACTGACATTCAAGAAACTGACATTCCAGAAGACTATCAAGAGCTTGCTGAAGAATGGCGTGAAAAATTAGTTGAAGCAGTTGCTGAGACTGATGAAGACTTAATGATGAAATACCTAGATGGTGAAGAAATCACTGAAGAAGAATTAGTAGCTGGAATTCGTCAAGCAACAATTGACGTTGAATTTTTCCCAGTATTAGCTGGTTCTGCCTTCAAAAACAAAGGTGTTCAATTGATGTTGGATGCGGTATTAGCTTACCTACCATCACCATTAGACATCGATGCAATCAAAGGGATTGATACGAAGACGGACGAAGAAACAACTCGCCCAGCTGATGACGAAGCACCATTCGCTTCATTAGCATTTAAAGTTATGACTGACCCATTCGTAGGTCGTTTGACTTTCTTCCGTGTTTATTCTGGTGTCCTTGAAAGTGGTTCATATGTATTGAACGCTTCTAAAGGCAAAAAAGAACGTATTGGACGTATTCTTCAAATGCACGCGAATACACGTAAAGAAATTGATAAAGTGTATTCAGGCGATATCGCTGCTGCAGTTGGTTTGAAAGATACAACAACAGGGGACACGCTATGTGCCTTGGATGCACCAGTTATCCTTGAATCTATCGAATTCCCTGAACCAGTTATCCAAGTCGCTGTTGAACCTAAATCAAAAGCTGACCAAGATAAAATGGGTGTTGCTCTACAAAAACTTGCAGAAGAAGATCCATCATTCCGTGTTGAAACAAACGTTGAAACAGGCGAAACAGTTATCTCAGGTATGGGAGAACTTCACTTGGACGTTTTAGTAGACCGTATGAGACGTGAATTCAACGTTGAAGCTAACGTTGGTGCACCTCAAGTATCTTATCGTGAAACATTCCGCGCACCGATTACTCAAGCTGAAGGTAAATTTGTCCGTCAGTCTGGTGGTAAAGGTCAATACGGACACGTTTGGGTTGAATTTACACCTAACGAAGAAGGTAAAGGATTCGAATTTGAAAACGCGATCGTCGGTGGGGTTGTTCCTCGTGAATACATTCCTGCTGTTGAAAAAGGTTTAGCAGAATCAATGAACAACGGGGTTCTTGCTGGATATCCATTAGTTGATATTAAAGCAAAACTTTATGATGGTTCATATCATGATGTCGATTCGAATGAAACTGCCTTCCGTGTTGCTGCGTCTATGGCTTTACGTGCCGCTGCTAAGAAAGCTAACCCAGTGATCTTAGAACCAATGATGAAAGTAACAATTACTGTTCCTGAAGATTACTTAGGTGATATTATGGGACACGTTACAAGTCGTCGTGGCCGTGTTGAAGGTATGGAAGCTCACGGAAACTCACAAATCGTTAATGCAATTGTGCCACTAGCAGAAATGTTTGGTTACGCAACTACATTACGTTCTGCAACACAAGGTCGCGGTACATTTATGATGGTATTTGACCACTATGAAGACGTACCAAAATCTATCCAAGAAGAAATTATTAAGAAAAATGGTGGCGGAAATAATTAATAAGTCGTAAAAAACTTATTTCCTATTTTTGACTATGCTTTTTTAAGAATTTCGGGTAAAATAATTAAAGATGATAATGCGATTGTTTAATCGCGTATCAAATAATAAAAAACTAATCATATGATTTTTAGGAGGAACATTTAAAATGGCTAAAGAAAAATTTGACCGTTCTAAACCCCATGTTAACATTGGTACTATTGGACACGTTGACCATGGTAAAACTACATTAACTGCTGCTATCGCTACTGTATTAGCGAAACATGGTGGCGGTGAAGCACAAAACTATGCTGATATCGATAACGCACCTGAAGAAAAAGAACGCGGAATCACTATCAACACTTCTCACATCGAGTATGAAACTGACGCACGTCACTATGCTCACGTGGATTGCCCAGGACACGCGGATTACGTTAAAAACATGATCACTGGTGCTGCGCAAATGGATGGAGCTATCTTAGTAGTATCTGCTGCTGATGGTCCTATGCCTCAAACTCGTGAACACATTCTATTATCTCGCCAAGTTGGTGTTCCATACATCGTTGTTTTCTTAAACAAAGTTGATATGGTTGATGATGAAGAATTATTAGAATTAGTAGAAATGGAAGTTCGTGACCTATTAAGCGAATACGATTTCCCAGGTGATGACACTCCAGTTATCGCTGGTTCTGCTTTGAAAGCCTTAGAAGGCGACGCTTCTTACGAAGAAAAAATCTTAGAATTAATGGCTTCAGTTGATGAGTATATCCCAACTCCAACTCGTGACACTGACAAACCATTCATGATGCCAGTCGAAGACGTATTCTCAATCACTGGACGTGGTACTGTTGCTACAGGCCGTGTTGAACGTGGTGAAGTACGTGTTGGTGATGAAATTGAAATCGTTGGTATCGACGAAGAAACTTCTAAAACAACTGTTACTGGTGTTGAAATGTTCCGTAAATTATTGGATTACGCTCAAGCTGGTGATAACATCGGTGCGTTACTTCGTGGGGTTGCTCGTGAAGATATCCAACGTGGACAAGTTTTATCTAAACCAGGAACTATTACTCCACATACAAAATTCGTAGCTGAAGTTTACGTTTTATCTAAAGAAGAAGGTGGACGTCATACACCATTCTTCACTAACTACCGCCCACAATTCTACTTCCGTACAACTGACGTAACTGGTGTTGTTGAGTTACCAGAAGGTACTGAAATGGTTATGCCTGGCGATAACGTAACAATTGACGTGGAATTAATCCACCCAATCGCTATCGAAAATGGTACTAAATTCTCAATCCGTGAAGGCGGACGTACAGTTGGTGCTGGCGTTGTTTCTGAAATCAAAGCTTAATTGATTTTGACAACGACTATTTTGTAACATTATATTCGGACTTTGACTAGCTCTATCATTTCGGTGATGGAGCTAGTTTTTTGTGTTGTAAAGAGATTATAATATCGAGGTGTAAGAAAGGTAAGTGCCTAATAACTAGGTACCTATAATCAAGCGACACCTCCGGGTATACTTGGCTTAACAAGTAAATTGGAGGTGTTTGTTTGACCAAGACAAACGAAATTGTACCCATTCAGCTTCATACGCAGCCAGACCAGAAACAAAATCAGAAAGTAGCGAGTGCGAAGCTAGCTGCACGAATAAAAAGAAAAGATGGCTCTGAAATACATCTTTATAATGGTATCAGTAGTTATATTCTTGCCGCAGTGCTTAGGGAGTTGAGATGACGTGCTTCTTGATTTCACTAAAGTAAAGAACTTGTATATCGTCACTGGGAAAACAGACCTTCGTCGTGGAATTGACGGATTGGCGAGTCTCATCCAACAAGAGTACGAGCTAGATGTTTATTCAGATGCCCTCTTCCTTTTTTGCGGTAATCGATGTGATCGTTTCAAAATTTTGTATTGGGATGGTGACGGCTTCCTCTTATGTTATAAAAGGATTCAAGATGGCCGACTCAAGTGGCCTAGAAAAAAAGAAGAGGTTCGACAACTAACTAGTCAACAAATTCGTTGGTTATTTGAAGGGTTGGACATCGATCAACCCAGGGCGATAAAGCCAGGGAAAAGAGGCCAATTCTAATAGATAAAAACCGTAATAAACATTGATTTAATGCGGTTTTTATCTGTTTTTTTGTTCTGAAAAATGGTATAATAAAGGGAAGAAAAATAGATAGAATGGTGGTGGATTTTTTTGGATATATCGACAGATGTAAGTTCAACAAATAACGTTGAGATTGATGTAAATGTCTTACTTGAACTTTTAAAAAATCAGACTGAAACGATTGATTCTCTAAAGAAAACCAACCAAGCATTAACCACCGAAATTCAACTACTGAATGAAAAACTCAACTACTTTATGAATCGCCAATTCGGGCGCTCAAAGGAAACTATTTCCTCAGATGTTAGTGGTCAATTAAATTTATTCACAGAGGAACTCGAAGAGGCCTCTATATTTACCGTACCCAAAGAAGAAAAACCGGCCCCTGAAAAAAAGTCTAAAAGGAAGAGTGGCCAAAAAGCTGAGAAAATCGCGCACCTTCCTTTAACTGAAATACACCATGAACTTCCACAAGAAGAACGTTCTTGTGAACATTGTGGTACTCAAATGATTGATATCGGTACAACAAAATTACGTGAAGAGGTCCGATTCCATCAAGCAATGTTGGATCGATTGGCTCACATTCAACACACTTATTGTTGTAAGGCATGTGAAAAGGCAGATGTTTCTTCCTATAAGAAGGCACCTGTTCCTAAACCAGTCGTCCCAAATAGTTTAGGCTCAAACAGTATTATTGCGGAAACAATCCGTCTAAAATTCGGTCAAAAAAGTCCAGCGAATCGCCAAGAAATTTATTGGCGAGAAACACTCGGACTCGATATCTCACGCGATAATATGACAAACTGGCATATCAAAGCTTGTCATCATGCGTTAGATCCGGTTGCCGAACGATTCAAACATTATTTGAATCAAGAAGAGATTCTTCATGCAGACGAGACGAGCTATCAAGTGATTCAGAGTAAAAAAGCAAAAACCTATTACTGGCTCTTCTCAACCGGGAAACATAGTGCACAGCCTATTGCCTATTACCATCATGCAGAGTCTAAATCTGGGACAGTACCGAAAGAGTTTTTGTCTGACTTTAAGGGGTATCTTCATTGTGATGGCTATGCAGGGTATAATTATGTAACGGATGTGAAGCTCGTCTATTGCCTTGCGCACGCACGTCGAAAGTTTTTTGAAGCCATTCCAAAAAATGGTAAGGCCGAACAAACGCCAGCAGTTGTCGCCGTGAAGATGCTTGACATCTGGTTCGAGCTAGAACGCAAATGGAAGGAAGTCACCATTGAGGAACGTTTTGATAAGCGTCAAGCTTATCTGAAGCCATTGGTGAACAACTTTTATGAATGGCTAGATACGTTCGTTGCGGTCCCAAAATCGAAGCTAGAGAATGCCGTTGAGTATGTACGGAAGATACGAAGCGGATTTGAGCGAATCTTTGAGGATGGACGATTGGAATTAAGTAATAATTTGGCCGAGCGTCATATAAAAGAGCTGGTGATTGGGCGAAAAAATTACATGCATTCCTGTAGCTTGGAAGGCGCACGAACATCAGGCGTCATTTTGAGTATCTATCGAACGGCAGTAGCCAATGGTCTCGACCCGATTCGATATATAGAATTCCTATTTGATCGAGTACCAAATATGGAAACTCAATCAGATGAAGGGTTGGACGCCTTACTTCCCTGGAAACCAGATGTTCAAGCATTATGTAGAACTACTTATAAACAGACCAAATAACCTAAGCTTAGTATAAGGCTTGGGCTATTTGGCGTGTAGGTACTATTTTATTAGGCACTTACTAAGAAAGCTACTGGTAATAGGCTTTTCAGTACCTTTCATGAGACCAAAGTAGCAAGGCCGCATCTATAATTCCTTCCATCAAAAAGTTCGCAGTCTGATCGCAAGTAGCTTGTCAGTTCCACTTGTGTAGGAACTTTTAGTTGCCAGTTCTACTTTTGTAGGACCTTTTAGTAGAATGGTAAGCGTAGTGCGATACTAGTGAAATGTTTCATTTCGCTTCCCTACCTCAGCACTAGCAAGAATGGCAAACGTAGACTGATTGAAGAGGTTGGGACAGGAGTGTTTAACTCCGAGAACCGGGTAGGTACTGTGCAACATCAACTCATGCTTCGTTGTGTTTTACAGCAATAAGAACCTTCAACTCTAGCATGTCTCATGCGTAGAAGTTGTTGAGAGCGGAACGCAGTCCATCAGTTCTAAAAGTGTTGCACCTTTAGAAATTGATGGGACGGAGTGCAGATGGAGTTGCTTCTGTATCCACCGTTTATTCGGCTAAAGAGAGATTAGGACATAACGTATGAAATGTCCCAGCCTCACCATTTTAAATAGTCTTAGTAGGAATGGTATGAATAGTAACAATTAGAAGAGAGCTTTCGGCTTCACATTTTTTCTTTATTTGGGCAGGTGAATCCGAGAAGCTTACAAATTCAAGCTGTAAAAGTTTTCCGTTAAATAGTAAAATAAGAGGAGTGAATTTGATTTAACACGTGACGGACGGGGATTTATTAGCAGAATTTGTGTCTTTATCTATAAGATTCATTAAAAAAAGTGTTTATTTTTATTTAAACAAAAGCATAGTTCTTTCATTCTCTTCCTAAGTTCGATATAATTAAGGTCAATATTAGTCAAGGGAATGAAGAGAATGAGTAATCATAATACGTCAGATTTGATTGAAGCATATCTAAAGAGCATTCTTGAGAATAGTGAAATGATTGAGATTCGACGTGCCGAAATGGCAGATTTATTCAATTGTGTTCCTTCACAAATCAATTATGTAATCAATACCCGTTTCACCATTCAACGTGGCTATACGGTTGAGAGTAAGCGTGGCGGTGGTGGTTATATCCGAATCGTTAAAGTTCAATTGTCGGATAAACGACAACTTTTAGAAAGAATTAACCAGTTATTTGACCATGAATTAACTGAAAAAAATGCCCTAGCAATTATTCAGAAAATGTATGAGGATGAGATAGTTACTCGAAATGAAGGAAATTTAATGCTGAGTGCTATTTCAAAAAATGTGCTAGGCATCTCTGCCAAAGAGAATGTCCTGCGTGCTCAGATACTTAGAGCATTTTTAGAACGACTAAGTTATGAAGAAAGGAAGTGAGCGCTTTGAACGAACTATTTACAGAACGAGCTAGAGTGGTCTTATCTATCTCTCAAGAAAAAGCCAAATTTTTTAAACATCAATCAGTTGGATCAGAGCACTTGTTATTAGCGCTACTATTAGAAACAGAAGGAATTGCGGGGAAAACATTACGCCAAATGGGCTTAAATGATCATGAGGTTCAAGAGGAAATTGAGCATTTAATTGGTTATGGCACCATTAAATCTTATCCAAAAGGAATTTACTTACCTTATTCACCGCGTGCTAAACAAATTTTTGCCTATGCTGCAGATGAGGCCAAACGTTTTGGTGTACCAGCGATTGGCACGGAGCATCTGTTATCAGGATTATTAAGAGATGAAGAAATTCTAGCTTCACGAATTGTTATGAATTTGGGGTTAGACTTATCTAAAATGCGCCAACTATTAAAACGTAAGATGGGTGTCACAGAACCAAAAGGAAGTACTGGCAATCGTCGTAAAGGTGGAGCTGCGAAGAATCAACCAACACAAGGGACACCTACGTTAGATTCACTTGCCCGTGACTTAACAAAGCTTGCAAGAGATGGCAAGCTTGATCCAGTGGTTGGTAGAAGCGCAGAAGTGAAACGTCTAATTCAAATATTAAGTCGCCGAACCAAAAATAATCCGGTCTTAGTTGGAGAACCAGGCGTTGGTAAAACAGCGATTGCTGAAGGCTTAGCTCAACGAATCGTGGCACAAGAAGTCCCAGAAGAGATGCAAAAGAAGCGCTTAATGATGTTAGACATGGGTTCTTTAGTTGCTGGGACCAAGTATCGTGGTGAGTTTGAAGATCGTATGAAAAAAGTGATTGAAGAAATCTATCAAGATGGCGAGATTATTTTATTCATTGATGAGTTGCATACCTTGATTGGTGCTGGTGGTGCAGAAGGGGCAATTGATGCCTCAAATATTTTAAAACCGGCGTTAGCTCGTGGGGAACTTCAAACAATTGGTGCAACGACACTAGATGAATATCAAAAATATATTGAAAAGGACTCTGCGTTAGAGCGTCGATTTGCTCGGATTCAAGTTGATGAACCGACACCAGATGAAGCAGAAGAAATCTTGCAGGGCTTGAGAAGTCGTTATGAAGAACATCATCATGTAGAGATTACAGATGATGCTTTGCGTGCGGCGGTTCAGCTATCTGTTCGTTATATTAATTCACGTCAATTGCCGGATAAAGCGATTGATTTGATGGATGAATCTGCGGCAAAAGTTCGTTTAGACAAAGCAGACGAACCGACAGAAACAGCTAAGCTTCGACAAGAGATGTTATTACTTTCAGCAGATAAAGAGTCGGCTATTCGTAAACAGGATTTTGAAACGGCCGCTCAAATTCGCAAAAAAGAAAAACGCCTTGAGAAAAAATTAGATGCTCTAGCATTAGTTGAAGCCAAGAATGAGACAGGCTATGCGAATCGTGTAACAGAAGAAGATGTCGCAGCTGTTGTTTCACAATGGACAGGTGTTCCATTGAAACAATTAGAGAAAAAAGAAAGCAAACGCTTATTGGAGCTTGAAGCGACTCTTCATAAACGTGTGGTTGGTCAAGAGGAAGCGGTCAAAGCTGTTTCCCGCGCAATTCGTCGTGCAAGAAGTGGGCTGAAGGATCCACAACGACCAATTGGTTCCTTTATGTTCTTAGGACCAACTGGGGTTGGGAAAACGGAGCTTGCTAAGGCCTTAGCAGAGGCAATGTTTGGTAGTGAAGATTCTCTGATTCGGGTAGATATGTCTGAGTTTATGGAGAAATATAGTACCAGTCGTTTGATTGGTTCACCTCCAGGTTATGTCGGCTATGATGAGGGTGGTCAGTTGACTGAAAAGATTCGTCAAAAACCTTATTCTGTCATTTTGTTGGATGAAGTGGAAAAAGCTCATCCAGATGTCTTTAATATTTTGTTACAAGTATTGGATGACGGTCATTTGACAGATGCTAAGGGGCGTAAAGTCGATTTTAGAAATACGATTCTTATCATGACTTCAAACATTGGTGCAACTGAGATTCGTGAAGAAAAAAATGTCGGCTTTAATGTCAAAGATTTGACGAAGGATCATGCGGCAATGCAAAAACGGATTTTAGAAGAATTGAAAAAAGCCTTCCGACCTGAATTCTTAAACCGAATTGATGAAACAGTAGTCTTCCATTCGCTAGGAAAAGAAGAGATTCATTCGATTGTCAAAATCATGAGTCACGCAGTAGTCAAGCGTTTGGCTGAACAAGATGTTCAAGTTAAGATTACGGGAGCTGCGATAGATGTTATCAGCAAGGTTGGTTTTGATCCAGAGTATGGTGCAAGACCGATTCGCCGGGCTTTACAAAAAGAAGTTGAGGACCGTTTGAGTGAAGCGTTACTTTCTGGTCAAATTCATTTCGGAGACAACGTGACAATTGGCGCAACAAAGGGTAAAATAACCGTATCGGTTAAAAATAAAAAAGAAGTCAAAGAAGAATTACAGCCTGTTTAACAACAGTCAGTAAAAATAAGTAAATACGGGCAGCGGTGCATGGGCTGTCCCACTAAGTTAGGCTAGGTCTAACTTTTTGGGGTTTATCCATTCATTCGCTGCTTTTTTTGATGGAAAAGAACCAGGTTAAGGCAGGTACCCAAGTCTGGGGAAGGGGAAGAAAATTTCCATTGAGCACTTGACTTTTTATTGCAGAACCGTTATATCAAATGATGAAAAAGAATAAGAGGAGGCAGTTTATGATTGAACTAGTGGCAACCGCGGAATCCGTTGTACAAGCACAAGCAGTTTTAACTGCAGGAGTCGATACTGTATATATTGGTGAAGAGAGGTTTGGCTTACGTTTGCCGTACTCGTTTTCGCGCGAAGAACAAAAAGAATTGGTGGCATTTGCGCATCAGTTAGGCAAAAAAGTCAATGTCGCAGTGAATGGAATTATGCATCCAGAAAAAATGAAGGGGATTCCCGATTACTTAGCCTTTTTAAAGGAAATTCAAGTAGATCAGATCACTGTAGGAGATCCTGGTGTGATTTATACGATGAAAAAAAATGAGGCGTTACAAATTCCTTATATTTATGATGCCGAGACGATGGTGACAAGCTCTCGTCAAATTAATTTTTGGGCGAAAAAAGGGGCAATTGGGGCCGTTCTTGCTAGAGAAGTTCCGTTTGAAGAGATGCAAGCGATGTCTTCTAATTTATTGGTACCAGTAGAAGTTCTAGTCTATGGTGCGACCTGTATTCATCAATCCAAACGACCTCTTTTGCAAAACTACTATAACTATACAGAGTTAGCTGAGTCAACAAGTAAGGAACGTGGGCTGTTTTTATCTGAGCCGAAAAAAGAGGATACACATTATTCGATATATGAAGATAGTCATGGCACACATATTTTTGCCAATAATGATGTGAATTTGATGGCTGAGTTAGCGAGACTGAACGAAGAGAACTATACACGTTGGAAGCTGGATGGTATTTTTACAACAGGTGAGGCATTTGTTTCAATCGCTGAGTTATTTGTTGAGGCCAAACAAGTGATTGAAGCTGGAGAATGGACGCAAGAAACGGCAGAAAATTTTAATCAAAAGGTCCAAGCCTTACATCCAGAAAATCGTGGATTAGATAGTGGATTTTTCGATTTAGATCCTGACAAAATTAAATAGGGAGTATAAAGATGACAACAACAAAAAAATTAAAACGTCCGGAAGTCTTGGCTCCGGCAGGTACATTAGAAAAATTAAAAACAGCGATTCACTATGGTGCAGACGCAGTTTATATTGGTGGAAATGCGTATGGTTTAAGAAGTCGCGCGGGCAATTTTAGTTATGAGGAGATGGCTGAAGGGGTAGCCTTTGCCAAAGCACATAATGCAAAGGTCTATGTAGCCGCGAACATGGTCACTCACGAAGGCAATCAAGAAGGTGCGGGAGAATTTTTTAGAGAATTAAGAGATGTCGGTATTTCAGCGGTGATTGTTTCTGATCCAACCTTAATTGAAATTTGTGCGACAGAAGCACCGGGTTTACCTATCCATTTATCCACACAGGCATCAGCAACGAATTTTGAAACCTTAGAATTTTGGAAAGAGGAAGGCTTGGAACGGGTTGTTCTAGCTAGAGAGGTTTCGATGGAGGAGGTTGCTGAGATTCGTAAACATACGGATGTCGAGATTGAAGCCTTTATTCATGGCGCGATGTGTATTTCCTATTCAGGGCGCTGTACCTTATCCAACCATATGTCTATGCGTGATGCCAATCGTGGGGGGTGTTCGCAGTCTTGTCGTTGGAAGTATGACTTATTTGATTTGCCTTTTGCAGGGGAAAGAGAAAGTTTGGTCGCAAAAGGAAGAGTCCCTGAAGAATTTTCAATGAGTGCGGTAGATATGTCGATGATTGAGCATATTCCAGAGTTAATTGAGAATGGTGTTGATAGTTTCAAAATTGAAGGACGTATGAAGTCTATTCACTATGTTTCGACTGTTTCAAATGTATATAAAGCAGCTGTGGATAGTTATATGGAAGATCCAGAAAACTATGTGTGTAAACAAGAGTGGATTGATGAGCTGTGGAAAGTGGCTCAACGTGAGCTAGCAACGGGCTTTTATTACCGAACACCGACTGAAGAAGAGCAGCTATTTGGTCCTCGCCGTAAGATTCCTGTGTATAAGTTTATTGGAGAAGTGATGGCCTACGATGAAGGAACCAAAATCGCGACGGTTCGACAAAGAAACCATTTTTCTGTAGGTGATGAAATTGAATTTTATGGCCCAGGGTTCAATCATTTCTCACAATCAGTGGAAGTTATGTATAATGAAGAAGGGGAGTCAATTGATCGGGCGCCAAACCCAATGATGATTTTGACGATGCCTGTGGAAAAACCAGTAAAGCCTGGGGATATGATTCGTAAGAAAAAAGAAGACTAAGCGAGAATTCTTTTACTTGTGGAAAACTTTTTTCGTTCGAGAAAAAACAAGTAAAAGCGAGTAGAAAAGGGGAATACCTTTTTGATAGAAGGAGGGCTTATAAAATGAAAACATATGACTATCTAGTCATTGGCGGTGGCAGTGGTGGGATTGCTTCTGCTAACCGTGCTGGAATGTATGGTGCTAAAGTATTACTGATTGAAGGCAATGAGCTAGGTGGTACTTGTGTAAATGTCGGCTGCGTACCTAAAAAAGTCATGTGGCAAGCCAGTAGTATGCTTGAAATGATTCACAGAGATGCAGCCAGTTATGGAATTCATGCGTCTGTGGAAAGCTTTAATTTTTCAGAGCTTGTGAAAAAAAGAGAAGCCTATATAGAATTTCTACATGGTGCTTATCAGCGTGGGCTGGATAGCAATAAGGTAGAAGTAGTCAAAGGTTATGCGAAATTTAAAGATCAGCACATCCTCGAAGTCAATGGTGAGTTATACACAGCTCCCAATATTTTAATTGCGACGGGTGGAAAACCATCTGTAATGAAGATTCCTGGTGGCGAGTTAGCTCTCGATTCAAATGATTTTTTTGCGCTAACTGAACAACCAAAAAAAGTCGTGATGTTGGGTGCAGGTTATATTGCTGCAGAATTGGCTGGAGTGATGCATGGCATGGGGATAGAAGTTCACTGGGCCTATCGTAAAGAACGACCATTACGGAGCTTTGATAAGATGTTAACAGACAATCTTGTAGAAATGTCTAAGGAGGCAGGACTGTATTTATATGCCAATTCTGTTGCGAAAAAGATAGTGAAAGAAGCAGATGGTCAAGTCAGTGTTTATTTTGAAAATGGGAAGAAGCTTACTGCGGATAAAGTCTTTTTTGCAGGGGGACGTGTACCAAATACAAGCCAGCTAGGTCTGGAGAATACGGCAATTAAACAATCTGAACAGGGATTCATTGAAGTCGATAAATTTCAAAACACAAGTGCAGAAGGGGTTTATGCAATTGGCGATGTAATCGGTAAAATTGATTTGACTCCGGTGGCGATTGCAGCGGGGCGTCGTTTATCTGAGCGCCTATTTAATGGGAAAACAGAGGAATACTTAGATTATAACTTAGTACCGACAGTGGTCTTTACACATCCACCCATTGCTACAATTGGTTTAACAGAAGAGGAAGCATTGGCGCAATATGGTGAGAAGCAGATTAAAGTCTACCGTTCTCGATTTACGCCGATGTACTTTGCTTTAAATGATTATCGTCAAAAGTGTGAAATGAAGCTAGTCTGTTTAGGTGAAGACGAAAAAATTATCGGCTTACATGGAATTGGTATTGGTGTTGATGAGATGCTTCAAGGCTTTGCAGTGGCAATCAAGATGGGTGCTACAAAAAAAGACTTTGATCAGACAGTTGCGATTCATCCAACCGGTTCAGAAGAATTTGTTACTATGCGTTAGTTGATTTAGTTAGAAAAAAGTAACCGAAAAAGAGGAGGCAGGGACATTTTTGGTCTCAACTCCTCTTTTTTGTTGTGGATAACTGATAACTGGACGAATTCTAGCTGAAATATCCTCGTGTGGATAAGTGTTTGTTTATCTAACCATTGATACATCCAGAATTATCATCTCTTAAGCTTTTCTTTTGCTTAGTTCAACATATTCCTTTTCAATACAGACACTTTCATAGGCAGGGCGAATAATTTTATTCACATTAATTAGCTCTTCCATACGATGAGCACTCCAACCAACAATTCTAGCGACTGCAAACATGGGGGTATATAGCTCTTCAGGTAAATCAAGCATGCTGTAGACAAAACCACTGTAAAAGTCGACGTTTGCGCTAACACCTTTATAAATTTTTCGTTCCTCAGCAATGACTTCAGGAGCAATTTTTTCTACAAGCGAATAAAGCTGAAATTCTTCCTCGCGACCTTTATCTTGTGCTAAGTCTTTAACAAACCCTTTAAAGATATCTGCACGAGGATCAGAAATCGAGTAGACGGCGTGGCCCATTCCGTAGATTAACCCCTTTTTATCAAAAGTTTCTTTTCGGAGAAGTTTAATTAAATACGCTCTGATTTCTTTTTCATTAGTTAGGCTAGTCAGGTTTTCCTTAAGATCTTTCATCATCTCTGTGACTTTAATGTTGGCCCCTCCATGCTTTGGTCCTTTAAGGGAGCCAAGAGCGGCTGCAATAGCAGAGTAGGTATCTGTTCCAGAAGAGGTAACAACATGTGTGGTAAAGGTTGAATTATTTCCGCCGCCATGCTCCATATGTAAAACAAGGGCCATATCTAAGACCTTTGCTTCCATCGCGCTATACGATTTAGTTGAACGAAGCATATGCAAAATATTCTCAGCAGTTGAAAGATTTGCTTGTGGATAATGGATATACATACTATCATCATTTCCATAATGATTATAAGCGTGGTAGGCGTAGACAGCTAGCATTGGAAAAACACTGATCAGCATTAGTGACTGATTCAAAACATTGGGCAAGGAAATATCATCTGCATGATCATCGTAAGAAGCTAGTGTGAGTACACAACGAGCTAAGGTGTTCATGATATCCTTTGAAGGAGCTTTCATGATGATATCGCGTACAAAATTTGTCGGCAAGGTTTGTTTTTCAGTTAGAATTTTCTTGAAATTGGTTAATTCAGTGGCATTCGGAAGTTGACCAAATAAAAGTAGATAACTAACTTCTTCATAGCCGAGTCGGTTGTCATGTAAAAAGCCGTGTACGAGTTGCTTAATGTCAATACCTCTATATTGTAAAATTCCTTCACAAGGTACTAATTGATCGTTTTCGAGACGTTGAGAATGGATCATTGAAATATTTGTTAGTCCTGCCATGACTCCTTTTCCATTCATATCACGTAAGCCTTGCTTGACTTCATAGTGTGTATAATAGTGACTCGCTATTTTGTCTTCCTGCAAACAGTAGTCAGCCAAACGGATAATTTCGGGTGTCGTATGAAAAATATCAGTCATATTAGAAAACCTCCATTTATTTTTAATTAAATATACATAATACTCTCATTTTATAGCGTGGATAATCATTTGTCTAGCAATTCTCATTACTTTACAAAAATCAGCTATAGAAAAGTCATAAATCGCAGAAGTTACAATGTCTGTCTGACTTTGTTTAGACAGGTATCAATTTATTGTAGTTATAAAGAAATGAAAATATTCTAGCTGAGAATGAATGAAAAGCTTTTTCACTGGAGGTGTGATAGAAGTGTTGATTCTCTAACAATAAGCAGAAAAGCGTGCAAATAATAAGAAATACGAATTTTTTAAGACACGGATTGTTTCTTAGTCGATAGTCCACCAAATGTTTGATGCTCTTGGATATATCATCTAGCTTTAAACTCAAGTATATTTCGTGTGTAGAGGGTACTAGCGGTTTGTCTAGTTTTGAGGGAGTTTTGTATCATTTGTTACAATATGCTCACATTCGAGATAATTGCGTTTTGCTTGAAAATATAAGCTTTAAATATTGTGTGTTATTTTAAAAAGTATTATAATAGAACATAGTCAAAAAATTGATTACATACTAATAGTCAGTTGTTTTTTGGTGCTTGTGAAGTGAGTAGGAAGGGCTTATTAGAAACCGAAAGCTTTTCAAGCCTTTAAGTTAATCTCGACTGGATTGCTGCTTATTCATCCATAATAATTCTTTTGGCTTGGAGGTAGTTCCTTTTGTCTAAGTATAATAAAAAGGATGATTAAATAGAGATTTATAACTAAAAAGCTCTCAGTTGTAGTTGAGCTTCTGATAGAAATTTTAATTAGGCAGTAGTGTATATGGAAAGAATTTTCAGAGTATTAATAATACTGAAAAAGGAAGGTAAAAAATGTAATGAGACATTCATTGAGAAAAAGTTCGTTTAAATTTTTATTGTATTCAAGTACTCTAGTTGCAGGATTAGCGAATCCAGCTGGATCATTGGCAACGATAATTCAATCGAGCAATCATTCAGTAGAAAAGAGTCAACAAAGTGATTACCAGTCTGCTTTAGATGAGTATAATCGAGCAAAAGCAGAGTATGAAATGACATTGGGCAAGTACAATACAGCTTTGTCTGTCTACGATACAGCCAAAGTGGATGCCGACAAAAAACGTGAGAATGCAGAAAAACTCAAAAAAGAATACGATGCGTTAAAAGTTGACTACGAAATAAAATTGGCAGAATTTAAAGCAATCGAAGAAGTTTATGAAAAAGAACGTATAGCTTATGAAATGAGTAAAAATGATTATGAATTGAATGCAACAAACTATGAGCAAGAAAAGACTGCCTATGAAACTGAAAAAGAAGCTTACTTATTAATCAAAATGGCGTACGATCAATCAAAGGTAACTTATGAGTCAGCTGTGACTGAATATGAGGCGGCCAAAGATTTGGTGTTAGAGGAAAGAAATCAGTATGAAGAGCTACGCAAACAGTATGAGATGAAGCTTGAGGTATACAAGAATGCAGTAACTGTTTATGAAACATTAAAAACGTCTTATAATGAAGCCAAAGTTTTATATACAAGTAATTTAGCGAATTATGAAACACAGAAGCAAGCTTACGAGAATATTCTACATATTTATGAGAGTCAAAAAGCAAAGCATGAAGAGGCGGCTACTGAATTTAATTTGGCAATAACTACATATAATGAATTAAAAATGGAAGTAGAAGCTGCACGAATAGCCTATGAAAGTGAAAGAACTATTTATGACGAAGCATTAAAGGAGTACGAGGCAGTTGTAGCAGCTTACGAAAAAGATAAAGAAAACTATTTAACTGAAAAGACAAGCTATGAAGCGGAGTTATCACAATTAGTAACAACAAGCACTAGCTATGAACAGAAACTGGTTGAATATGATCAAATCAAAGCTAATTATTTAGAGAGTAAGGCAGCTTACGAAGCCGCAATGACGAACTATGAGGCGTTAAACAAAAAAGTCTCTGAACAAGCGAATAAGTATCAAGAAGAACAAGTGGCGTATGAATTAGCTAAACAAAACTATGAGAGTAAAGCAGCCGTTTATGCAGAAAATACATTGACTTATAATCAGCAAAAGAGTAGTTATGATGCGCAGCTCAAGACATATGAGGCAGAATTATCTACTTATAATGCTCAACGTGTGAAAATAGAGGCAATGCTCAAACAATATGAAGAAGGAACAACTGAATATGAGACAGCATTAGCTGCTTATAATGAACTTATACAGCAGTACAATGAAACAAAAGCAACTTATGAGACGGTGAAACAACAATTAACCGAGTTGACTACACAGTATGAAAGTGTAACAGCCGAATATACTATTGTAGACACTGAGTATCAAGCAGTGTTAGTCTCTTATGAAGCAACTAAAGCTCAATATGAGGCACTGGTGACAGAACAGGAGCAACAGCGGAAGACATATCAAGGCCTTGAAAATACCTATCAAGAAATTAGTGTAACCTATATGGAAATACTAGAAGACTATGAAATGATCCAATCAGCTTATCAAGCGGTAGTAACAGAAAAGGTAGCGGTCGAAAAGCGGATTCAGCAGTTACTTTCAGTTTATGAAAGTATCCAAGCTTCTTATGAGCAAGCAGAGTTGGACTTTGCAAAAATCAAGCAACGCTACGAGGAAGTCAATACTAGCTATGAAGCAGTTAATTCCGTTTATGAAGTAGCTAGGAGCGAGTACGAACGCTTATTTTTGATAAATCAGGAGCTAGATTTACAGTTAAGTCAATTGCAAACTGAATATGCCCGTGTATCAGAAGAATTTTCTGCACTAACGCTAATTCTCCAAGCCAGCCAACAAGAATACACAGCGCTTGAAGATCAATATAATGAAGCCAAAAGTCATTATGAGATACTGAAACCCCAGATTGAATTACTTGATATGGAACGTTTGGAAGCAGAAAGTATGTATGTCAGTGTGCAGCAAACTATTGATGAGCTAGCAGCGATTCAAGAGCAACGAAAAATGGATTATGAGGCTTTAGCAGCTTTTTATGTGAGTGTCAAAGAACAATACACACAGGTGCATGATCAATATATACTACTAACAGGGAAATTTACAGAAATCAGTTTGACTTATACAGCTCATGAGGCACAATATAAAGCGGTCACTGCGAGGTATAATCAAGCTCAAGAATTATTGACAGTTCTGGATGGAAAACAGATTGAAATTCAGTCTAACTACACAGTAGCACATCAAGCATGGAAAGTGGCAGATGAATCTTATGACACGGCGAAGAGCTTATTAGATGATTTAGAGATGGAACGAATAGCTGTGATGGCAGAATATCAAACATTGAGTAGAGCTTATGCACTTGCTGAAAAAGAATATGAAGCGGCTATAGCAGCCTATGAAACAACGCACAACGCGTATATTTCTGCGGCTCAAGCTAAAGAAACCATCAATCAGGCAATACTTGAGATGGAAGCAGTTCTTGAGGCTTTTCCAACTAGTCAGATAACGCAGGAAAATGTTGCTAATATTCTGCCAGCAATAGATGAATGGCAGAATATGTATGATGCAGCAAAACGTTCCTTGGACGTAGCTTATGCGCAATCATGGCCGATGATTGAGGCGTACGAGACTGCAAATAATGAGTACAATAAAAAATCATTTGTTACAACACCTTTGGCAGAAGTTTATAGTCCGGCTGGATTTGGAGATAACTTAGTTTCTTATATTAAAGGAGTTGAGGCAATCACAAAAGAAAACGTGACTAAAGCAAAAGCATATGAAAAATATTATCAAGCCTATGTTAGTTATCTGAGTGATTATGATACTTACCGTGAGGGATGGGCAGAAGGAAATGCTGGCGATAAAGAAAATAAATTACATCTTGAATGGCAAGCAGTGATTAATTCTGTACATATTCAAAGTCCTCAATACGATTTGTTGGGATATACGGTTGAACAATTGAAAGAAATGAAGACTGTAGCTGAATTTGAAGCATTTATTGCTACTTATGATAGTAAAAGTCTAGCAGCTCTTGAAAATATTGTGAATTATACAAATACACATATTAAAGAAGTCGACGAAGAATGGACAAAGGCTCAAGCAGCTTTAAAAGCTGAAATCAGTGCTTTTGAAGAGGCGACAGGTATTCAAGTAAACAGTATTTTTGTTGATAAAATGTTGACAGCTAATTCGTTAGAAATTCATAATCAATTAGAATCAGCCTACCTAAAAAATACGGAGTATCTTAAAAACTCAGTTTCATTCTATAAAAATTATGCGGGAATTGTCAGTGTTTATGATTGGATTACTGTTTATAATAACCGATTTACAAAATCGGATGGGGAGTTGAGTGGGCAACCGTTTTCTGATATTATTATGTTGCCAGGTTTTGTACCGAAGCTTGATACGCTGAAATTGGGGCAGTTAGAGGTCTATGAGATTGCTGAATTAAAACTTACCAATCTTTCAGCTATGCCAGAGAGCCCAGCTGACGTGCCTGAGCTTATTCAACCAATGCCAGTCACATCTGTTCCGACGCATTCAATTACTTTGATAGAACCAACGACCAAGTCTGAATTTCTTGTGACCGGTATCACAGATATTGAAGCGCCGGTTATGAGTAATCAAGAGGTCAGTGCTCCCGTAGAAACTATTGAACGACTTACACAAGCGCCCGAGATTGAAGAAGTAGAGCGAGAAACAAACACAGCTATTGAAAGTGTGGGACCTAGTGCACCGACGGATCTGAATGAGCTAACGAATGTGGAAGAGCTTTCTCCAGTGGAACAGCCAATTGCAGTAGAAACTGCACCTGAAATCGTAGTACCTACGTTACCTGATCAAGTAGCTCCGGAAGGAATTAATCCTACAACACCACCAGTTAGCGAAGAGATAGAAATTTCGGAAGTGACTAGCCCAGAGAAGCCTAAAGAGATAATTATCGGGGAACAACCAATCGCACCAATCATCGATGTAGATGAACCAGTGAAGCCAACACCGGATCCAGAACCGAAACCTGATCCGAAGCCAACACCGGATCCAGAACCGAGACCTGATCCGAAGCCAACACCGGATCCAGAACCGAAACCTGATCCGAAGCCAACACCGGATCCAGAACCGAAACCTGATCCGAAGCCAACACCGGATCCAGAACCGAAACCTGATCCGAAGCCAACACCGGATCCAGAACCGAAACCTGATCCGAAGCCAACACCGGATCCAGAACCGAAACCCGATCCGAAGCCAACACCGGATCCAGAACCGAAACCTGATCCGAAGCCAACATCGGATTCAGAACTGAAACCAGCACCAACGGAAAGCCTCAATAAACCATCGGATGATGAACACTCAGCACCGACAACAAGAGCTGAGAGAAGAGCTTTGCCAAAAACAGGATCAAACGACACAACTAGTACACAAGGAATTGGTTTTGCTATGGCTGGCGTAGCCACTTCATTGATGTTTTGGAGAAAAAAAGGGAAGCATGTTCGAAAAAATAAATAAGTATGAAAGGTTTGTTCGACAATACTCACTAGTAGGAATTTTTAGGATGTTTGGAGACGAATACTTTAAATGCTAAAAAGAATGAGACCATCTCGTCATCAGTTATAGGATAGACGAGGTGGTCTCATTTCTATGTTTAATTGGTTCGTGTTAAAATGATTTTTGTGATGGTCGTTAAAACTTGTTTTGTTTGTTGTTCATTTTCTGGTAAAGAGTCAATAGCAATCAAAGCTTTTGAAGTATAAAGTTTGGCTAAGTCTTGAGCCTTCTCTACTCCTTGTAGTTCATGAACAAGAGAGAAGACTTTTTTTGTATCTTTCTCAGTCATTTTTTCTTTTTTTTCAAGGTAGAAAAGGAGCTGCTGTTTATCTTTTTGTAGTGCATACAAAAGAGGTAAGGAGTAGACGCCTTGTCGAACATCTTCTAACACAGGCTTACCTATTTCTTGTCTATTTTGCGTGTAATCAAGAATGTCATCGATTATTTGAAAGGCAATGCCGATATTCAGGCCGATTTCACCACATTTCTGTGAAAAACGTCGATTCATTCCGCTTTCGTAGGCTCCGACAGAACAGCTTAGCGCAAAAAGTTCAGCAGTTTTTCCAGAAATATTTTCTAGATATTGATCGACTGTCCCCTCAAAGTTATAGCGACTTTCCATCTGACCTAGTTCACCACTTAGAATTTTTTCCATACTACGTGAATTTAGCTGTAAGCTTTTTAAAGAACTTGAGTAATCAGCTAAGAGTTTAAAACAACAAACAAGAAGGTAATCTCCAGCGTAAACAGCTACATCATTTCCAAAAGTAGAACGAATAGTCGGCAGTCCGCGCCTTATGTCTGCATCGTCAACGACATCATCATGCAGTAAAGTTGCGGTGTGTAGCATCTCGATAGAAGCAGCTAAAGACATGGCTTTTTTACGATCTTGTTCTGGACCGAATTGTGAAAAGAGCAGCTGATAAGCTGGGCGCAGCATTTTTCCACCCGAGTGAATCATTTCGAGAACGGCTTTTTCTACCGCTTTGTTTTTTAAGTTAATTGAATTTTCCATCAAATTCAAAGTTGTTGTTAACTCTTTGGATATTGAAGGATAGGGTTTCCATATAGGATGAAGTTTCATAGCGGACTCCTTGTTTACAACAATTATTTTTTCGAATCGAGTAGGCGCCATTTGTGACGGCTGTTTTTTTCATAGTTTAATTGGAATCTTCGCAAAGTTTGGACGTGAGTGAGCAAATAATTAGCAGCAATCCCAATGGCTATCCCGGACAGTAGACCAATGACAGATAGGATGGGTAAGTAAAGCATAATCGTCCACGATTGAGCGATAAAAGAGGCCGTGACTAATTGTCCGACATTATGCATAAATCCACCCGTTGCACTAATTCCAATGATGCTGACGCGTTTTGGTCCGAGTAGTTTGACTAGAAGCATTCCCAAATAACTTAACAGAGCGCCACTCATACTATATAAGAAGGTTGAGAGTGTACCACCTAATAGGGTCGTTAAAATTAGTCTCATCCAAACTAGTAAAAAGCTCTCTTTTTTTGGCATTGTAAAAATCGCAATGATTGTAATCAAATTTGCTAAGCCAAGCTTGGCACCTGGAGCGAAAGCAAAGGGATAGGGAATCATGTTTTCGACTAAACCGATAACAACTCCTTGAGCAACGAGTAAAGCAATATAGATGTTTTTTTGTAATTGGCTCATAAGCTATAGTAGCGCTAATAAATTAGGCTACCCTCATCACTCCCATCTGAAGTCTGAATTTCAATGACCAATTTATGAGGTAAGCAGACACGCGTTTCACCATTCTTTTGTGCCCAACCTTGTCGAACGCAAATTTGGTCGCCACAGTTTGCTTCCTTGATACGAATCTTTCCATCACTTATCTCAAGAATATTATAATCGCCATCTTCATCCTTATAAGTGTAGGTATAGGTTTTTTGACCTTCGTAAAGGTCAAAGGTTTTGATCTCTTCTCCATCTACTCGAAGAACAGCTTGCTTAGTCACCGTGGCTTCTGCTGTTTGCTGTAGCCCAAAAATAATTAAAGGGACAAAAGAGACAAGAATGAGTCCTGTAATAATTACAATATCCCATGGCTTTAGGCGGCTTTTTATAATAAATTCACGCCACTTCATTCGCGCTGCTCCTTTCCATACTATAGATTTTAAAGACTGTCCTAATTTTATCACAAGAAGAAAAGAAAGTCCTAGGGTTCACCTAGAACTTTCCTTGATTGAAAGGTTATTTTTGTCCGTATAGTGACTTGGCTGTACCATACCGCAATTTACCTAATGTGCGTTGTAACCATGGGATTACCCAACGGTCTAAACCAACCGCACGCCCAGAGCCATTCATTAAAGCAAAGGCTACGAAGATAAACCAAATATTTACCCAATAGAACATACCAGACATACAGAAAGTGATTACTAATACAATCGTTGTCGCACTAGATAACCAAGTAAACAAACCAGCAATTAAAGCTAAAGCTAAAGCAATTTCAAAGAATACCATGAATTTTTGGAAGAACATTGCCACATCATTGTTTGGCATAATAAACTGCATAATTTTTGTAAACCAATTTGGTGATTTTTCGATAACGACCATTGGCTGTTCACCATAGGCATAACTTAAACCAAAATGGGCAGCTTGGGCAGCAGCTTCACCTGCACCAGATGTTGCGGCATCAGCGGCACCAGAAGCGGCACTTGCAGCATCCGTTGCAGTTGATGCTGCTTCAGATGCGCCAGAAGCGGCATCTGCTACATTGTAACCCCAAGTCCAAGGGAATACGCTGTCGCCTTTGAACCAAGAACCATCACCAAACCAAGTACTTGGTTTGAATAACTCGCCGTCACCGATAATTTTCTTACCTGATTCAACTAACCAAACCAATCCATAGAAGACACGTAATGGAACACTCCATAAGACGTTTCCGTAGCGTGAAGAATGGCCACGAGCGACATTACGATCATCTTTGATATGGAAGAATTCATGCATGATATATTGGAACATGTAGTAACCAGAACGAATATCAAAGAAATACTTCAGGTTGACGATGTGTTTCATAACAATAGCTAAGAAGCCACTTAAATGAATTTTATCAAATAGATTCGCTACGCCCCATTTAGAACCGACAGAAACCATAAAGCCTTGATAGTTGCTCTTAAATTTATGTTTGTCGCCCCCTTTAATAGAAGAAACAATATTTGCAGCTGCGGTATGAGCGGTTTGCTCAGCAGCTTGAACGATTTGCGGAGTTGGTGTATTAGGGAATTCTTCGTAGTACACTAAATCTCCAATTACATAAATATTTTTGTCTTCATATCCTTTTGCTTGCATATACTCATTAGCGATTAAACGTTGTCCTCGTGCAGCCTCTAATCCAAAATCAGCAGCATCCGAAGTAGCTTTTACTCCAGCTGTCCAGATAAGCGTATGAGTAGGAACGCTTGAACCATCTTTTAACTTGATATGATCAGGTGCCACTTCAACGATTGGCGAATTAACTAGTAATTTCACATTCTTTTTCTCTAAGTAACGTTCTGCTTTTGCTGCATCGTTACGAGTTAGCATATTAAGAATGGTTGGTACAGCTTCAACAACCATTAATGTAAATTCACTAGGATCTAACTTGCTGTCTTTAGCTAAACGGTCTTTCCAGTCGATAAGCTCGCCAATCATTTCAATTCCAGTGAAGCCAGAACCACAGACAACAAAAGTTAACATTGCTTTACGAACTTCTGGATCAGGTTCAATTGCAGCTTTTGCAACGGTCTCTTCGATGTGTTCACGAATCTTAAGCGCATCTTCAAAAGACCAAAGAGTGAAGCCATTTTCTTTTACGCCAGGTGTACCAAAATCATTTGGTTCGCCACCCATACCTAATATTACATGATCAAATGGATATTGCCCATTTTTCGTAGTTACGACTTTGTTTTCTTTGTCTATACCAATCACAGTGTCAGTAACAAGATTCACGTTTTTTTGACGTGAGAATAAGTGCTGTAAATCATACTGAATGGCAGTGGGCTCAACGCGTCCCCCTGCAATCTCATGTAGTTCAGTCATCATAGTGTGGTAAGAATGACGATCAATTAAAGTAATTTGAACATCACTGTCTTTTTTCAGCTTTTTTGCCAAGAATTTCGTTGCTGAAACGCCGGCATACCCTGCACCTACAACGACAATATTTTGCTTTGTCATTGAAAATCCGCTCCTTAATAGTAAAATAGATAATTATTACACAATCTATTATATTATATAGAGAGAATAAGATTTTGTCTAATGCTTACACTCAATTTTCATGAAAAAACGAACATTTATTAATTCTTACTCAGAAACTAATTGAATTTGTGAAGTTTTTTTCATAAATGATTGACTTATTAATCGAAATAGTTAAAATGTATATTGTATCACAAACCATTTTTGTGAAAAAACAAAGGAAAAGGTGGAAGAAAAAATGAAATCAAGAAAATTTGTGACAGGATTCGCGATGTTGGCGTTATCTGTATTAGTTTTAGGAGCTTGTAGCTCAGATGGCGATAAGAAAGATTCTTCTTCAAGTGAATCATCTGCTGCATCTGCAAGTTCAGAAAGCTCAGCAACTGAAGCATCTTCTGAGGCTAAAGTTGTCGCTGGCGGGCCTTTACAAGATGGTACGTACAAATTAGAAGAAAAAAATTACTCAAATGACTACCGTGCAGTCTTCAGTATTACGGTAAAAGACGGAAAAATCGCTAAATCTGAATATGATAACGTTAATAAAGATGGCAAATCAAAAACAGAAGATGCTGACTACAACAAGATGATGGACGAAAAAGCGGGGACAAGTCCTGAGAAATTTATTCCTAAGTTTAATGAAGAATTAGAAAAAGCGCAAAGTCCTCAAGGGATTGAAGTAGTGACTGGCGCGACTCATTCATTTGAATCATTCCAAAACTATGCGCAACAATTAATCCAAGCAGCTCAAGCTGGCAACACAGAAACAATTGAAATCGATAATGGTGCGGACTTGAAAGATGGTACGTATACTTTAGAAGAAAAGAACTACTCAAATAATTACCGTGCGAAATTTGTGATGACTGTTGAAGGCGGAAAAGTAACAAAATCTGAATATGACAACATCGACAAAGATGGTAAATCAAAACAAAAAGATGCTGACTACAACAAAATGATGGGTGATAAAGGAAGCACAAATCCTGAAAAATTCATTCCAGAATTGAATGATAATTTTGTCAAAGCAATGAACGGAGAAGAACCTTCACCAGCGAACATCGAAGTCGTAACTGGTGCAACTCACAGCTCACATTCATTCATTATCTACGCTGAGCAATTAGTAAATGCCGCTGAAAAAGGCGACACTGCGACAATCGAAGTAGATAACATTGTAACTGAATAATTAGTGAATTAACGAAATAGTTTTCATTTCTGTGGCAAAACAATCCTTTTGCCACAGATTTTTTTTGCAGTTTTTGACAACTGCTGGTAAGGGAGAGTCCCTATTTATCTGTCTGTTCATTTTGCCTACACTTACTGGTTGTTTTAGAAAACTTTGTGAAATGCTTGGAATCTGTAGTTGTCAGTAAAAATGAAAGCAAATTTAGAAGTAAGGAAGAGTTTGTGAAAAAATGAGCGTTTATTCGAGTGAAGTACTTTTCAAGTGAAGGAAAACGCGCTATTATATAGAAGTTGTATTGATTTACTTTTTGAAAAGAGGGAATTTATGAAAAAGAAACAGATCGTATACCTATTGTTTGCGATGGTAGCTGTCGTTTTGTTAGCTGCTTGTAGCCAAGATAAAAAAGAAGCGTCGCCAAAAATCAATAGTGATCCGTATTCAGATGAACAGTTTCTATTAGGGACTTACGTGCGTATTCGCGTATATGATGATGGAAAAGAAAGCGCGCTGGCACCTGCTTTTAAACGAGTGAAGGAGCTAGGTGATAAGATTACGATTAATCAAACCGGCTCAGAAATAGATGAAATTAATGCCCAAGCCGGAATCAAACCGGTTAAAGTGACAGAGGATATGTATGGCTTATTGAAACAAGCTTATATGTACAGTGAGGAATCCGATGCAGGGTTTAACATGACTATTGGAGCAATTACGCAATTATGGCGCATTGGGTTTGACGATGCTAGAAAACCAGCACAGTCAGAAATAGATGAAGGGTTAAAACATATTGACTATAGTAAAGTGAAATTTGATGATAAGAACCAAACCGTTTATTTAGAAGAAAAAGGCATGATTATTGATCTGGGTGCTATTGCTAAGGGGTACATTACAGATGAAGTGGTCAAAGTGTTGAAAAAAGAAGGCGTGACAACCGCGATTATTGATTTGGGTGGGAATGTTTATGTTTTAGGTCATAGTCCTCGAGGCAAGGATGAACCTTGGACAGTTGGGATTCAAGATCCAAATTCTCCGAGAGGTTCCGTGTTAGGAAGTATCAAGGAAACTAACAAAACGTTGGTAACTTCAGGAATCTATGAACGTTATTTGGAAGTTGATGGAAAAAAATATCATCATATCTTCGACTCAAAAACAGGCTATCCCTATGATAATGATGTAGCGAGTGTGACGGTTATTACAGATAAATCAATTGATGGCGACGGATTAACAACGGTCATTTTTGATAAAGGGGTCAAAGCTGGATTAGATTATATCGAACAAAAGACCGATAAAGGAACCAATGCTATTTTTGTGACTAAAGAAGGTAAAGTTTACGTGACGGATGCCATTAAAGATGAGTTCAAGTTAGATGCTAACTCAGATTACACGATGGGTGACCGTAGCGAGTTGAAATAAAGGGGCGAGAAAATGTCAGTTAAGGTGTTTTTAGAGGTTGTTGAAATTCGGACAAAAGTCGCAAGTGTTTTTCCCTTTGTCGTGGGCTTACTTTTTTCAATGACCTATTTTAAGCAGGTTCAGTGGGGATATACCGCGCTGTTTTTTATCGGTATGCTTATTTTTGATTTAGCGACAACGGCCATCAACAATTATATGGATTTCCAAAAAGCACATTCTGACGTTTATAAATATGAAGAGAACGTCATTGGTCGAGAAAAGATTTCTCCACTGCTCGTTCGTAATATGATTATAGGAATGATTCTTTTTGTTCTTTGCATCGGCCTTGTTTTGACTTATCTTACAGGATGGTTATTACTCATTATGGGTGGTGTGTGTTGTTTTATCGGCATATTCTACACGTTTGGTCCTGTTCCATTGTCAAGAATGCCTTTAGGTGAAATATTCAGTGGTGTGACCATGGGGCTTGGAATCTTTGCTATGACGGTTTACTTAAATACAGCTGACAAAAAAATCTTTTATTTGGCTGTTGATTTTGGTACGGGCTTATTCGCTCTACAAGGAAGTATTTGGGCTGTTTTAGCAGTTTTTGTAGCTTCGTTACCGTTGATTTTTACGATTGCTAATATCATGTTAGCTAACAATCTACGTGACCTGGATCGTGATATTGAAAATCGACGGTATACATTGGTTTATTATATTGGTCGGCCACATGGGATCGTGCTGTTTCAATTATTGATGCTAAGCTGCTATTTGATTATGGCGTTGGGCGTTTTGGTGGGATTGTACGAATGGCCAATCCTGCTGACCTTCTTGACGTTGCCGAAAATTCTCAAAAACTTGAAAGAGTACAAAGAAGTCTTGCCTCAGCCACGTAGCTTTGGGTATGCCATCAAAAATATGGTTTTGTTTAATGGTAGTTATGTTGCTGGTTTACTGTTGACCTTTGTTTGGCAAAAAGTAAGGTAAAAAGGGTTTAGAAAATAAAGCTCAAACGTGCTAAGCTGACCGATAATGAAAGTAATCAAAGTCTAATCTCCAAGATGAATGGCTAGTTTCAAAGGACAGACTTGACTCTATACTAGTTTCAAAAATAGTGTTGGTAGAAGGTTTTCAAATCTTCCACCAACACTATTTTTTACTGAATCGTTTGTAAGCTTATTTCCCCAGAGGACAGGGTGATGGTTTGCTGTCCGACTTGGACGACGAGTTCGCCTAGGTCGGTAATAGCCGTTGCGATGCCTGTATATTTTTGGTCTTTTTGGACGAACGAAACAGTTTTCCCTAAGACATAGGATTTTTTGCGATAGGTCTCTAAGTAGCTGACATCTGGCAACCGATCTAAATGATAAAAGAATCGTTGCCAAATTTTTGCGATAAGCTCATTTCGAGTAATCGTTGCTTGTCCATCGGGAAATAGAGACGAAGCTTTTTCTTTTAATTCAGCTGGGAAGTTTTCTTGTGGTAGAGAAAAATTGAGACCCATACCGATAATAATGTGTGCGATGTGACCACTTTCAAAATCACTGATTGCTTCAGATAAAATCCCACAAATTTTTTTGCCATTTAAATAAATATCATTGACCCATTTGATTTCTGTAGAGACTCCCACCAGTGAATCGATGGCTTCTGCAACAGCAACAGCGGCAAGAACGGTGTATTGGGGAAGCTCTTCAAACGAGCGATTAGGGCTTAAAAGTAAGCTCATGTAAATACCACGTCCTTGTTCAGCGTAAAACGGGCGACCAAAGCGTCCTTTTGGTTGTTCTTGCATATCGGCAACAAATAGACTCGGTCCGCGTTGGCCGTCAATTGCGGCATACTTAGCCACCTTCATTGTGGATTCAGAGGTTGATGCAACATCAATAGAAAGTGTAGGTAGCTGTTGAGAAAGCTCTTCTTTTGAAAGGACATCAGAAGGCAGATAACGATAGCCAATTGCTTGGTGTTCAAAGTGATAGCCTGCTTTCTCTAGTTCCTTTATGGCTTTCCAAATAGCCGTTCTAGAGACGCCAAGTTCTTGCGCAATTTTTTCGCCACTTAAAGCAGTGGAGGTCTCTTTTAATAAGGCTAAGACACGATTTTTAGTTGACATTTGGATTCCTCATTTCATTTATTACTTCTAGTGTAGCAAAGATAAAGAGAATTATCAGCAAAGAATACATCCTTGGACGGAGTTTTTTTTTCTAAGAAAAGGTATAATTAAGTCATAAGAGAGGGGCGATGAAAATGGAGAAAAAACAATATGTTTGTGAGAAATGTGGAAATCAGCATTATATTTCGGATCAATTTCAAGCGACTGGTGGAAACTTTGCAAAAATCTTTGACGTCCAAAACAAAAAATTTATCACGGTTAGTTGTACGCAGTGTGGCTTTACTGAGTTATATCAAAGCCGAACAAGTGATGGGTGGAACGTCTTAGACTTTTTAATGGGCGGTTAATCCTGACAAATGGACAAAGTGAGGGGAAGAAGCGAGTATCGCCTCATTTCAAATGAACGAAAAGACAGCTTACCTTTTGATAAACAGGGAATTAATTGTTTATCAAATGAGGAGCTGTCTTTTTGTTTAGACCAAAAGAAGCTGGTCATCTTTTAGTTCAGCACCACTATTTTTATGGAAAAGTTCCATCAAATGTGGCACAGTTAAATCTTTTTTATCTTCGCCAGAAATATCAACGACAATGTTTCCTTGATGCAACATAATCAAACGAGTGCCATAACGAATGGCGTCTTCCATATCGTGAGTAACCATAAAAGCAGTTAGTTTTTGTTCGGTGATTAGTTGTTCGGTTAACGCCATAACGGTCAAGGATGTTTTGGGATCAAGAGCCGCAGTGTGTTCATCCAAAAGAATTAATTCTGGCCGTTGTAAAGTAGCCATGAGTAAAGTAATTGCTTGTCGTTGTCCGCCAGATAATAAGCCAATTTCAGTATGAAGTCGATCTTCTAAGCCGAGATTTAGATGAGCAAGCTGTTCTTTGAAAAAGCTGCGGTCTTTTTTCTGAACGCCGCTACGAAACCCTCTTCTTTGCCCACGTAACATAGCAAGAGCTAAATTTTCTTCGACTGTCAAACGAACGGCTGTCCCCATTCGTGGATCTTGGAAGACACGGCTAATATCTTTTGAGCGTTTGGTGACTGATTTTTTTGTAATATCTGTTCCCTGTAAACAGATTTTCCCTGTAGTAGTTGGGATTGTTCCAGCGATACTATTTAAAAGCGTTGATTTACCCGCACCGTTTCCTCCGATGATTGTCACAAATTCACCGGCTTCAATGGTTAAATCAATCCCTTTTAATACGTGATTTTCATTGACGGTGTTGGCTTCAAAAATTTGGTGAAGATTTTCAATGGTTAATACAGCGGTCATTTACTTTTCTCCCCTTTCGATTTTTCTTGTGTAGCTGGAAGTTTTAGTGAAAGTTTACTGCGAACTTGTGGAAGGGATAAACAAACAACTAAGACAAGTGCTGAAGCTAGTTTTGAGTAATCAGATGGAATATTCAATTCAAATACTAGAGCCAAAATAAACCGATAGATAATAGCCCCTAAAACAATCGTGAGTAAGCGAATAGGAAGCGGGCGGTTGCGGAATAAAACTTCAGCGATAATGATAGAAGCCAAGCCGATAACGATTGTTCCAATCCCAGAGTTGACATCAGCAAAGCCGTTATTTTGTGCCAAAAGAGCACCAGATAAAGAGATACAGCCGTTTGAAATCATATAACCAATCATTTTCATGTTGTCCGTATTGATGCCGTTTGCTTCACTCATTTCTAAATTATCTCCAGTTGAACGAATCGCCAGTCCGATTTCGGTTCTGAAAAACAAAACAAGTGCGATGATTACGAAAATGATAATAATTGCAGCGGCGATAATCACCGTGTTGATTTTAGAGAGTCCGAGTGGTTGAAGCCAAGAGAAGAAGGTCTTTTGCCCAAGTAAAGATAGGTTAGGGGCATCCATTACACGGCTTGTAATCGAGTATAAGCCTGTCATGGTAATGATTCCGGCAAGTAACGCAGGGATTTTTAATTTGGTATGCAAAATGCCAGAAACAAGTCCAGCAACCACACCACCCAAAAAACCAAGTAGACTTGCTACGATAGGTGACATGCCTTGGGTGATACTGATGGCAGCGATACCAGCGCCTAGAGGGAAGCTACCTTCCGTTGTCAAATCAGCAATATCTAAGATTCGGTAAGTTAAAAATACGCCAATAGCCAAAAGCGACCATAATAAGCCTTGCGAGGTTGATGAAACAAATATAGTTAATAGATTACTCATAAAAGTATGTCTTCCTTTCAAATAGAAAAAGTGGCGCGTGTTTTTTTATTGCATTAGTTTCACGCACCGTTTTTCAGACCTCTTATTGATCTAAACGAGGCCTGAAAAAGAGTCGCACGTGTTTATTTATTTTGGTTCTTTAATGCTTGTTGGATCAATTCCTAATGCTTTAGCCATATCTTCGTTAACGATTAATTTGTACTCGTTAGCAGATTCTACAGGCATTGATTCAGGTTTTGCGTCACCGTCTAGGATTTTTGCAGCCATAGCTCCTGTCTGTTTTCCTAGTGAGTGGTAATCAATTCCGAAAGTTGCTAAGCCACCTTCGTCGATTTGTTCAACTGAACCAGCGACAACTGGTGTTTTTGTTTCCCTTGCAACTTCTCCGATAACTGGCGCCGCACTGGCAAAGGTGTTATCTGTAGGGACATAAATGCCGTCAACATCTTTGGCTAAACTTGAAGTTACTTGCTGTACATCATTTGTTGAGTTGGCCGTTAAAATTTTGACTTTTACGCCAGCTTTTTTTAATGCTTCTTCAGCAAGGTCTGCTTGGATTTTTGAGTTTGCTTCGCCGTTATTGTACATAATTCCGATTGTTTTTGCGTCAGGGACAATACTTAACAATAGTTGAATTTGTTTGTCGATCGGAACCATATCCGTTGTTCCAGTCACGTTTCCACCAGGCTCTTCGTTTGAGCTAACTAGTTTTGCTTCGATCAAGTCTGTGACAGCTGTTACGGTAATTGGAATATCTGTTGTTTCATTTAATAGAGATTGAGCGGCCGGTGTAGCAATGGCTAAAAGAAGATTAGGTTTCTCCTTCACTAATTTTTCGCTCATACTTTTTAAATTATCTTGATTATTTTGAGCATTTTGGTAATTAATTGTTAAATTGTCGCCTTCCTTGTAGCCATTTTCTTCAAGTCCTTCTTTAAATCCTTCGTAAGCGGCATCTAACGAACCATGTTTGACTAATTGTAAAACGCCAACTGTTTTTCCGTCGCTATTTTTGCCACCATCTGTGTTTTCATTTGACGTACCACATGCTCCTAACGCCAATAGTGAAATCATTCCTAATCCTGCTAATACTTTCTTTTTCATCCTAAGTCCTCCTAATTTTTCTGAAAATAAAAAATCCATTCAGACAATATGCCTAAATGGATTGAAAAGGTCGATTACAATCGTTCTCTGCTCACCACTTAGTATTGTCTACGTGGCTTCTTTTTGCAGATGCAAACTCTCTAGCCATTATAGATACAAACTCACGTTGTCCGTTTGTATCCACAATGATGAATACAAACTTATCTAAAATAGCTAAAGTAAAGATTATTCAGTTGTGTACTGTCTAAATGAGTCATAATGAACCCCTCCACAAATTGAATTGTTATCAGTATATAGGAAAAATAAATGAGCTGTCAATGAAAAGTTTTTAAATTTTCAGAATATTCACTAAAAAAGTAACTCGAAAATCGATAGAACAGTGAACATATCAAGGCTTTTCCGGGTAAATATTTTTTTAGGAATTTGGTCGGCCTGGCCGTGAAACAATCAATTTGAAGAAAAACTTTTTTTATTTATTTGAAAGGATTGTTTCATGATTAGGTGGAATTGTCACTGGATAAACTAGAATTTTTATGGAAAGTGAAGGGGGAGGAACAAAAAAGAAACGAGGAGACTAGTCATTTGGTGAGAAATAGAAAAATGAGAAACAAAAAAGTTCCACGAGGTGAGCGTGAAACTTTTCTTTCAAGCTTCACACTTACCAATCACCTGACTTATACAGAGGTCTTGGGTGAGTTCTTACGTGTGAAACATGAGTTAAACAACTAATTGTTTACTGAATTTGATTTGAATTTAATTATGGCAACAGTAGAAATTAATAAAATCCCTAAGCCGATTAATAGAGTGCTAAGCCGTTTTTCTCCGGTCTTTGGTAAAATAGTTGTCGTTTTTTTCGCTTCAGCTTTATCGCTACTAGATTGTGTTTCTTTCTTATTACTTGCTACTTGCTGTTCTACTTTTTTCCAAATAGCATCCAATTCATCGATAGTTTTCGCCGCTTCAACAGCAGCTAAGAAGGAATCCCCTTGTTCCTTTGTTAGATCCCATTTTTTACTAATAATTCTATTTGGGTCTTTGTGTTTATATGTTTATCGGCGAATGCGACCTCAGATGTTTCTTGTGTTTCAGAACTGGCTTGCTGCACAAGTGCGTCACTGCTTTGACTTAGCTGGTTGTTTTCTTCAGCGTTTGCATAAGCACTAACGAATAATGCTGGTAGTAATATGGAACTATATAGTACTTTTTTCATAAAAAGCGCTCCTTTTTGTAACATTTGTAAAATAGAAGAGCAACTCTTTCGCTATGAAAGTATAGCGCATGATAAAAAGTAGTCTGTAGAAAGGCCATTCATTGCGATGGTGGGATGAAAAACCTGACACTAAAGAAATAGGGGAGACTTCGTAAAGTATTTGAGTAAAAAATAGTTTAAAAGAGATTGTAAATGAAGTTCTTTCTATAATAATGCTTACTCAGAAAGAGGTTGAACTGTCTTTAAGTTAGAGGATAGATAAAATCAATGAGGGAAATATTCAATATGTTGCTTTTGTTTTCTTAAAGCTGAAACAGCTTAATGATTCTCTCACATAAACCCTTGACTTTCATACGAAAACAGTGTAACATGTGAAGTTGCAAAAACTATCTGATACAGAAATGAAAGCAGGAACGAAATATTGTCCGTTCCGGTTTAAATAGGGAAACAAAAGTAGAAGCTCAAGAAAATATCTTTCAAGAGAATGTTCTATTTTTGGTTTTTTTTTGCCTAAAAGCCGCAAAAAATGCTTGTTGTTACGTAATTTTAATTTATGTAATTAAAATGTAACATAGAGGCTCGGGTAGCATTTTGAAGACTTATTAGAGGAGTGAAGAACTTGGCTGGACACGTAGTAAAATACGGAAAACACCGTGAACGTAGAAGTTTCGCGAGAATCAGTGAAGTGTTGGAATTACCAAACCTGATTGAAATTCAAACAGACTCTTATCAATGGTTCCTTGATGAAGGACTTAGAGAAATGTTTGAAGACATTTTACCTATTGATGATTTTAACGGCAACCTGTCACTAGAATTTGTTGATTATGAATTAAAAGAACCTAAGTATACAGTAGAAGAAGCTCGTGCACACGATGCGAACTACTCTGCACCTTTACACGTTACGTTGCGTTTAACGAATCGTGAAACGGGTGAAATTAAGTCTCAAGAAGTTTTCTTCGGTGATTTTCCACTGATGACTGAAATGGGTACATTTATTATCAACGGGGCAGAACGAGTAATCGTTTCTCAGTTGGTTCGTTCTCCAGGCGTTTACTTCCATGGGAAAGTGGATAAAAACGGCAAAGAAGGTTTTGGCTCAACAGTGATTCCTAACCGTGGCGCATGGTTAGAGATGGAAACAGATGCAAAAGACATTTCATATGTGCGTATTGACCGTACACGTAAAATTCCATTAACTGTTTTGGTCCGTGCATTAGGCTTCGGCTCAGATGACACCATTTTTGAAATTTTCGGCGAGAGTGAAAGCTTACGCAATACCATCGAAAAAGATTTGCATAAAAATGCTAGCGATTCACGTACAGAAGAAGGGTTGAAAGATGTTTACGAACGTTTACGTCCAGGCGAGCCTAAAACAGCAGATAGTTCTCGTAGCTTACTGAATGCTCGTTTCTTCGATCCAAAACGTTATGACCTTGCCAATGTAGGTCGTTACAAAGTCAATAAAAAATTAGACTTAAAAACACGTCTATTAAACTTAACATTAGCTGAAACCTTAGTAGATCCAGAGACGGGTGAAATCCTTGTTGAAAAAGGAACAGTTTTAACTCACCAAGTTATGGAAAACTTAGGCCAACATATTGATAACGGCTTGAACTCAGTAACTTACTATCCTTCAGAAGATGGTGTTGTGACTGAACCAATGACTGTTCAAGTAATCAAAGTCTTTTCACCAAAAGATCCTGAACGTGAAATCAACGTGATTGGGAACGGCTATCCAGAAGCTGCTATCCGTACGGTTCGTCCAGCAGATATCGTTGCTTCTATGAGTTATTTCTTGAACTTAATGGAAGGAATCGGCAATGTCGATGATATCGACCATTTAGGAAATCGTCGTATTCGTTCTGTTGGGGAATTATTACAAAATCAATTCCGTATCGGGTTAGCTCGTATGGAACGTGTGGTTCGTGAAAGAATGTCTATCCAAGACACAGAAACATTGACACCACAACAATTAATTAATATTCGACCAGTTGTTGCAAGTATCAAAGAATTCTTTGGTTCTTCTCAGTTGTCACAGTTCATGGATCAAACAAACCCTCTAGGTGAGTTGACGCACAAACGTCGTCTATCAGCCTTAGGACCTGGTGGATTGACACGTGATCGTGCCGGCTATGAAGTTCGAGATGTTCATTACTCTCACTATGGTCGTATGTGTCCGATTGAAACGCCTGAAGGACCAAATATCGGGTTGATCAATAGCTTGTCTAGTTATGCCAAAGTCAACAAATTTGGTTTTATCGAAACGCCTTATCGTCGTGTTGACCGTGAAACAGGTCGTGTAACAGATACGATTGATTATTTAACAGCTGATATTGAGGATCACTATATCGTAGCGCAAGCGAACTCATTATTAAACGAAGATGGAAGCTTTGCAGAAGAGTTAGTTATGGCTCGTTCTCAGAGTGAAAACTTAGAAATTCCAATTGATAAAGTCGATTACATGGACGTTTCACCAAAACAAGTAGTTGCTGTTGCCACCGCTTGTATTCCGTTCTTAGAAAACGATGACTCCAACCGTGCCTTGATGGGTGCCAACATGCAGCGTCAAGCCGTACCATTGATTCAACCTCGTTCTCCTTGGGTGGGAACAGGAATGGAATATAAGTCAGCGCATGACTCAGGTGCCGCTTTATTATGTAAACATGATGGGGTTGTAGAATTTGTTGACGCTTCTGAAGTGCGCGTTCGTCGTGATAACGGGGCATTAGATAAATATTCTGTCACTAAATTCCGTCGTTCAAACTCAGGAACAAGTTATAACCAACGTCCAATCGTTCACCTTGGTGAAAAAGTGGAAAAAGGCGATACTCTAGCTGATGGACCTTCTATGGAAGAGGGCGAAATGGCTTTAGGGCAAAACGTCTTAGTCGGCTTCATGACTTGGGAAGGGTACAACTATGAAGATGCGATTATCATGAGCCGTCGTCTAGTGAAAGATGATGTATACACGTCTATTCATATTGAAGAATATGAATCAGAAGCTCGTGATACCAAATTAGGACCTGAAGAAATTACTCGTGAAATTCCAAACGTCGGTGAAGATGCACTGAAAGATTTAGATGAAATGGGTATTATCCGAATTGGAGCAGAAGTGAAAGATGGCGATTTATTAGTAGGGAAAGTGACACCTAAGGGAGTGACTGAACTATCTGCTGAAGAACGTCTATTACATGCTATTTTCGGTGAAAAAGCACGTGAAGTTCGTGATACTTCTCTACGCGTACCACATGGTGGTGGCGGGATTGTTCATGATGTGAAGATCTTTACACGTGAAGCTGGCGATGAATTATCACCAGGCGTAAACATGTTAGTTCGTGTCTATATCGTTCAAAAACGTAAAATTCACGAAGGAGATAAAATGGCCGGTCGTCACGGGAATAAAGGGGTTGTCTCTCGCATTATGCCAGAAGAAGACATGCCTTTCTTACCAGATGGTACGCCAATCGATATCATGTTGAATCCATTAGGGGTTCCGTCTCGTATGAATATCGGACAAGTACTTGAACTACACTTAGGAATGGCTGCCCGTCAGTTAGGCATCCACGTTGCGACACCAGTCTTTGATGGAGCAACCGATGAAGATGTTTGGGAAACGGTTCGTGAAGCCGGTATGGCAAGTGACGCGAAAACAATCCTTTATGATGGTCGGACAGGGGAACCATTTGATGGACGTATCTCTGTCGGTGTGATGTACATGATTAAATTAGCCCACATGGTTGATGATAAATTACATGCCCGTTCAATTGGACCTTACTCATTGGTTACACAACAACCATTGGGAGGGAAAGCTCAATTTGGTGGACAACGTTTTGGGGAAATGGAAGTATGGGCACTGGAAGCATACGGTGCAGCTTATACTTTACAAGAAATTTTGACGTACAAATCAGATGACGTTGTTGGTCGTGTGAAAACATACGAAGCCATCGTTAAAGGTGAGCCAATTCCAAAACCAGGTGTACCAGAATCATTCCGCGTATTAGTTAAAGAATTACAATCACTTGGATTAGACATGCGTGTCCTAGATATCGAAGAACAAGAAATTGAACTTCGTGACATGGATGACGATGATGATGATTTGATTACCGTTGATGCGTTAACAAAATTTGCAGAACAACAAAATGCAAAAGAGTTAGAAAAACAAGCTGCTGCGAAACTTCAAGAAGAGCAAGAAACGGCTGCTCAAAAATTTGAAACGGCAGAGGACACATTAGACTAAACCAGTCTTATATCTGACAAGGCGGTAAGACGCCTTGCAGATTGCCACGAAATTGAAATGGAGGGAACCCCGTTTGATCGATGTAAATAAATTCGAGAGTATGCAAATAGGTTTGGCTTCTCCCGAAAAAATCAGAAGCTGGTCTTATGGTGAAGTAAAAAAACCTGAGACGATTAATTATCGTACCTTAAAACCTGAACGCGAAGGGTTGTTCTGTGAACGTATTTTTGGTCCAACAAAAGACTGGGAATGTGCCTGCGGAAAGTATAAACGTATTCGTTATAAAGGAATCGTTTGTGACCGTTGTGGTGTTGAAGTCACACGTTCAAAAGTTCGTCGTGAACGTATGGGCCACATTGAGTTAGCAGCGCCTGTTTCTCATATCTGGTATTTTAAAGGAATTCCTTCTCGTATGGGTCTTGTTTTAGACATGAGTCCTCGTGCATTAGAAGAAATCATTTATTTTGCTTCATATGTAGTTATTGAACCAGGTGATACTAGTTTAGAGAAAAAACAATTATTAACTGAACGTGAGTATCGCGAAAAACGCGACCAATATGGTCAAGAATTCCATGCTGCAATGGGTGCCGAAGCAATCAAACAATTGTTAGACAATGTTGATTTAGATGGCGAAGTTGTAACATTAAAAGAAGAATTAAAATCAGCACAAGGGCAAAAACGGACACGTGCTATTCGTCGTTTAGACATTTTAGAAGCGTTCCGCGCTTCTGGCAATGAACCTAGCTGGATGGTCATGGATGTTATTCCTGTAATTCCACCAGATTTACGTCCAATGGTTCAATTAGAAGGTGGTCGTTTTGCGACAAGTGACTTAAATGACTTGTACCGTCGTGTGATTAACCGTAATAACCGTTTGAAACGTCTATTAGACTTGAATGCACCAAACATCATTGTTCAAAATGAAAAACGGATGCTTCAAGAAGCGGTGGATGCGTTGATTGATAATGGTCGTCGTGGCCGTCCTGTAACAGGACCTGGTAACCGTCCGTTAAAATCTTTATCACACATGCTAAAAGGGAAACAAGGTCGTTTCCGTCAAAACTTACTAGGGAAACGTGTCGATTATTCTGGTCGTTCGGTTATCGTCGTAGGGCCTAATTTACAAATGTACCAATGTGGCTTACCAAAAGAAATGGCGATTGAATTATTTAAACCATTTGTGATGCGCGAACTTGTTCAACGCGAGCTTGCTTCAAATATCAAAAACGCGAAACGCAAAATTGAGCGTCAAGAGGATGAAGTGTGGGATGTTTTAGAAGACGTTATTCGCGAACATCCAGTTCTATTGAACCGAGCACCTACTTTGCATAGATTAGGAATCCAAGCATTTGAGCCTGTTCTAGTTGAAGGTCGCGCGATTCGTTTGCATCCACTTGTATGTGAAGCCTATAATGCCGATTTCGATGGTGACCAAATGGCGGTTCACGTACCATTAAATGAAGAAGCACAAGCAGAAGCACGTATGCTGATGTTAGCTGCCCAAAATATTTTGAATCCAAAAGATGGAAAACCAGTTGTTACGCCATCTCAGGATATGGTCTTAGGGAACTATTATTTAACGATGGAAGAAGACGGTCGTGAAGGCGAAGGTATGATCTTCCGTGACATGAATGAAGCGGTAATTGCATGGCGTAATGGCTACGTTCATTTACACTCACGTATTGCGGTTGCACCTAATGCATTAGGTGATAAACCATTTACTGAATGGCAAAAAGAACGCATGATGATTACAACAGTCGGTAAGATTATCTTTAATGAAATCATGCCACCTGAATTCCCTTATTTAAATGAACCAACTGACTTTAACTTAACAGTTCAAACACCTGATAAATACTTTGTTGAAGCAGGGGTAGATATCCCTAAAGCAATCAAAGAACAAGAATTGATCTTACCGTTTAAGAAGAAAAATCTAGGAAATATCATTGCGGAAGTCTTCAAACGTTTCAAAATCACTGAAACCTCTAAGATGCTTGACCGTATGAAGGATCTAGGTTACAAACATTCAACAACGGCCGGGATTACTGTTGGGATTGCTGATATCATGGTTCTTCATGAGAAACAAGAAATCATTGATGCAGCCCATAAACAAGTCGAAACGATCACGAAACAATTCCGTCGTGGATTGATTACGGACGAAGAACGTTATGAGCGTGTAATCGGCGTTTGGAATGCAGCTAAAGATGATATTCAACAACGTTTAATGGAAAGTTTGGATGCAAAAAATCCAATCTTCATGATGTCTGATTCTGGAGCCCGTGGTAACATCTCCAACTTTACTCAGCTTGCTGGGATGCGTGGACTGATGGCCGCTCCGAATGGTCAAATCATGGAATTGCCAATCATCTCTAACTTCCGTGAAGGGTTATCTGTCTTAGAAATGTTTATCTCTACTCACGGAGCTCGTAAAGGGATGACCGATACCGCCTTGAAGACAGCCGATTCAGGTTACTTGACTCGTCGTTTAGTTGACGTAGCGCAAGATGTTATCATTCGTGAAGACGATTGTGGCACAGACCGCGGTTTAGAAATCCAAGCAATTCGTGAAGGCAATGAAATTATTGAATCATTAGAAGAACGTTTGATTGGCCGTTATACTCGTAAAACAGTCCGTCATCCAGAATCGAAAGAAGTAATTATTGGCTCTGACCAATTAATTTCTGAAGATGTGGCGCGTCAAATCGTTGATGCGGGCGTTGAAACAGTGACCATTCGTTCTGTCTTCACATGTAATACGAAACACGGTGTATGTAAACATTGTTATGGCCGTAACTTGGCTACGGGTTCCGATGTTGAGGTTGGAGAAGCAGTAGGAACAATTGCCGCTCAATCAATCGGGGAGCCTGGGACTCAGTTAACCATGCGTACGTTCCATACCGGTGGGGTTGCCGGGGATGATATCACTCAAGGTCTTCCTCGTGTCCAAGAAATTTTTGAAGCACGTAATCCGAAAGGGCAAGCAGTTATTACAGAGGTAACCGGTGAAGTTATCGATATTTCTGAAGAAGCTGCAACACGTGTTAAAGAAGTAACTATTAAAGGGAAAACTGATACACGTACGTATACAGTTCCTTATACAGCGCGTATGAAAGTAGCTGAAGGTGATTACATCCATCGTGGTGCACCATTAACTGAAGGATCAATCGAACCAAAACAATTGTTGCAAGTTCGTGATGTTTTATCAGTTGAAAACTACCTATTACGTGAGGTCCAACGTGTTTACCGTATGCAAGGGGTAGAAATTGGCGATAAACATATCGAAGTAATGGTTCGTCAAATGTTGCGCAAAGTCCGCGTAATGGATCCAGGTGATACAGATATCTTACCAGGAACTTTATTGGATATTGCAGAATTTAAAGACCGTAACTACGATACATTAGTTGCCGGTGGTGTACCTGCTACATCACGCCCTGTCTTACTAGGTATCACAAAAGCTTCATTAGAAACAAACAGCTTCTTGTCAGCTGCTTCCTTCCAAGAAACGACACGTGTCTTAACTGATGCGGCGATTCGTGGGAAGAAAGATCCGCTTCTAGGATTGAAAGAAAATGTTATTATTGGGAAAATCATCCCAGCAGGTACGGGTATGGCTCGTTACCGTAACATGGAACCAAAAGAAGCAAGTGTTGCAAGTGAGAATGTATATAGCATTTCTGATATTGAAGCACAAATGGCTGCAGAAGATGCGCTAAATAACAAATAAGAACAAAAAAACTAGAGCCGAAGATTCGCGGGCTCTAGTTTTTTTGTGCAGATAGAAAAAGTCATCGTGCAAAACACGATGTCTTTTGGTAAGTGCCCAATAAAATGGTACCTACATGCCAAATAACCCAAGCTTTAGTAAGTACCTAGTTATTAGGCACTTACTGAAGAAACTCAAGCCTGTAATTTTAATGGGCTTATTTGCCACACCACGATTGTCTTTATTTGTCATATTATTCTGAGTTGTGCGACGAGATGAAAGAACTTGATTGGGCAGTTGCTTTATCTTCTTTGGTGAGCCTTTTAGAGGAATTAACTCAAACATTGAGTCCCTCATTCACAAAACTATTTTCATTACAAGTTCAGCATTGGTTTAATAATCTACCTTGTTATATCAAGGGATATCTACCTAATTTGGTGTGCGAAACTTGAGTTAAGTATTTCTTTCATAAATGATTGAAACTCGTTCGGTAAAGATAATACTTATGAAAGTATCTGGAATTTTTTGTTAGTAAGCGTCTATTTTTCACATATGGAGACAAATAACTATTATTTGTTGAGCTTAAGGAAACTAAATAGACCGAGTGCACCTAGAAAAATATAAGTTCCCAATGATAGCTCCAATTGGGATAGCCAATCAGGATAGCGTGAACTATGGAGAGTTACTTCCATGAGAATGAGTCCGATAATTATAATGATGCTACTTGAAAGGAAAAACGGTAATGAAATACTCTTATCAAATACCAAAGAAGCTAAATAGAAAGTAAGTACCAAACTGATAAACAGAATAGTTTTCCGTAGTAAAGAATGACTATCAAGGGGGAGTGGTTCGCTGTATAACAATATCCCCAATGCAGTATAAAAGGTGGTTAGTAATACTTTGTAGTAAGTGATTGAGATCACTCCATTCCCTAGAACATACATAACAAGAAAACTAATCTGTTGAAAAACTAATTCCTAACTGTAGAATAAACCCGTCCGTATCAGGCTGAGGAGATACAACAAGCGTATGGGTATCTGTTAAAGGATATTGATTGTAGTCTGTGACATCTAAATCAATAATCATATCTAATGGTTTGTCGATGACTTGTGCTTCTTGTAAAAAATTACTAAATAGATTAATCGCTAAATCTTTATTCGAAAGTTTGTTATTTGTTTTTTTGGATTGGTTAGAGACTTCTATACTATAAGCAGTAGGGTGGACACTGTCAGCGGCAGTTGAAAAGCTCTCAATCACATGTTCTTTTGCGTGGCGAATCTCGTGCTCGATGAAATCGCCCACAACCGTTTTGGAATAGTCTACGGTATCAGCATTTTGCTGTTGTTTGATATACGCATTGCTATCTATTGGTAGACTCTCGGCGTTACTTGGGTCCTCATCAGCGAACGGTTCTTGATTTACAGCATTTTCAGTATTTTCTTTTTGAACAACTTCATGTGCTTCGTTGATTGTTTTTTTTATGCCACAGCCAGATAGTGAACAGATAATTAGTAGACTGGTTATCATTAGTTTAGATTTCATGGATGGTTCCTCCTTCAATTTTAAAGACTTTGTCACAAAGACTGTCGATATCTCGCTCATCATGACTAGTTAACAGGATAATTTTATCTTTTTGTTTTAATTGCTTGATAATCTCATGAATTTCTTTAACGCCCTGTTCATCTAAGCCGTTGAAGGGTTCGTCTAATATGTAATACTTTGGATCTTCCATAATCGCTTGAGCAATACGAAGTCGCTGTTTCATTCCTAAACTATAGTTTTTATACTTTTGGGGAAGTTCGGGACTTAAGCCGACCATCAATAGTATGTCCTTAATTCTTTCATAGTCAATCGTCTTCTGAATTTCAGCTAGGAGCTTTAAATTTTCAAAGCCGGTAAGGTTGCTAATGAATTGTGGATTCTCAATGATAATTCCCGCATCTTTTAAGAAATGTCCCTTGGTTAGTGGTTGTCCATCTATCGTGATGTTACCTCCTTGTAAGGGCATAAGACCAATCAGTGTTTTAAATAATAACGATTTACCAGCGCCATTTCGACCGATTAAGCCATAACATCTTCCCGTTTCAAATGTTAAATTGACGTCCTTTAACAAGTGACTCGTATTTAGAGTAATTGATAGATCTTTTATCTCAATCATTATATTCCTCCTGATATAAATTTTGTTTATTGGATAATAAATATGAACAAATCAGTAATAGGCCCCAGAATAGACAACTATCCATAAAATGGTTTGTTTTATCAAATAGAACAAGGTTGACTTGGGGGATAACTCGATCAGCGATATTTAGTAAAATCAAAAATAGAAAACTAAAACTGAGGCTTAATACGCTTTTGTTTTTGATGTAGCCGTGGAAAATGAAAAAGTTAAAAGTGAGAATCATGAGTAACAAATTGATAAGATAGCTAACTAATGTCCAATAGATAGAGCCACTTTGATAGTTAAAGCTGCTGTGAGTTAGATCTAATGGTGAAAGATGTAGCGTGGTGATTAAAGAAAAACCTAGTAAACAAACAAAAATAACCGCATAAAGGATGCTTTTTTTTAAGAAGAATAGAAAGTATTCTTTGTTATTTTGTATGCGCGTTTTTAAAAATGTGTGAAAAGATAAAGGAATCTGCAAGAATCGAACCGAATAAAGAATGCCCAACAATTGAATGCAAATAGGCATGATCAATTGTTTTATATCCTTTAATTCTAGATAAGAAATCCCTTGTTCGCTTTTGGGCGTATAGTAGCCTAAAATTAGTTGTAGAAGATCCCATTGGTTACCTGTTAGTCCATGATTATAGGTAAGTGTTTCAAAGGTGTCACTCGTCTGAGAGAGAAATAGGTAGATAAATAGTGAGTAGATGATAATGAATCCAAGTGTTTGTTTGATCATTTTTATTTTCATATGATTATTCTCCGTCTATAAAAGTAGAGTAAACCTAATACTGAGCAGCCTAGTGGATAAATCGTATAGGTCCAAATATCAGTTATTTTACTGTAATAACCTGTGAAAGGAGTATATAAATTCAACCAAGCTAGATTAAATGTGCCGCTTAATTGAAAAGTTACGAGTGAAATCCCTAGTGGAACTAATACAAATAGATAAAGATTGTCCTTAGTAAATAATGTGATGACACAAAATAAAAGACTATAAGAGAAAATAATTGGTAAATCGTTAATAATTGCAGTTGTTATAAAGTAGTACATAGGGCGTCCTTCAAAGAAATCAGAAGGTAAAAGATGATTAAATATGTACGAGGTTGACTCTAAAGAGAGATCAGTAGTCAACGGTGTAATTTGATTGAAGGTAACGTAAATTAAAATATGCCCCAAAGTAAAACTTAATGCACTAATAAAGGCGTAGCCAAGCATTGAATGAACGAGCGCCCGATAATAATTTTTAAATCGATTTCTGCCGAAAACAAAGTATGAATGTAAGTCTTCTTTGAATCGTAAGGTATTTAAGAGAATGAAGATAGGATAGGCGACTGCTAAAAATGAGGTTTGTAAATTGATTGCATTCCATTCTAAAACGAATATAATCATCTGTTCTTTTAAACTATAATTTTTTGCAGAACTATAGGTTGATTCTCCCATAAAAATATCCCAGGTAGGAATGACTTCATAAAGAAGATAGGCTCCATAGACTAATAAAGGAATACCGATGATTGTTATGAGTAGGATTTTATTTGAGATGATTCTTTTTTTGTACATAAGAAGCTCCTTTTTTTGAATTAATTTTTTTAGAAAAGAAGCAAAGGGAGGTTCCTTTGCTTCTTCATAAAAATATTAATAAGAATCAGGGCTCCATGAACCGTATACTGTAAAATTAGATTGATCCTTGTTTGCTTTACTGATTCTCAAAAATGGATATTGATAAGGAGCGGATTTGTCTGAATAAGATTTTCTAGTTCCAGTCCATAGTGTTGTTCCACCAACATCTTTTTGTCCAACTCTAGTGCGGACCCTGACTTGTTTGCCCCCAACTGTATTTTGCAAATTAATTATAGTATTTGAATCGTTTAACTTTCTCAGAGCTGATGTGTCATTCCCATTTTTTGTGACTCTGAATTTTGACAAATCTCCAACGTTTCTGGCTTCTGTAGGTACACTGCTGACCGCGATGATACTAAAAAGTAACGCTCCTGTTAATAATAATTTTTTTTGCTTTTTCATGTAAAACACTCTTTTTTCTTTTGATGAATGTATAATACAATATAAACAGTTATTTTAACCATTTTTGTCATAAACGGTTGAAAATCAGTCATTAACGTAAAAAAATGCGGAAAGGATGTGAAATAAGTGTTGTTAAGTATATATATGAGTATGAGTCATATAATTGGCATTCTCTTTTCTTACTTAATTATAGATAGAAATTTATTCACCACTAAAAGAAAGTTTCTATATTTTTTGGCAACTGTAGGTATAGTAGGAGTGGTTGCTTATCACTATAATTTTTTGGGTGAAATTTTTCTTCTTGTATTTCTAATTTTACTGAATCTAAGAAGAGAGATGGCGGTACAGAAAATCTTATTACTAATTCTTTTTCCTTTTTCGATACAATCAGCTGTAATTGTAGCGTTAAGACCATTATATTCATTAATTCCATCATTTGAAGAAGGTGGCTTCACTCCGTATATGTTTATTAAGTTAGGAAGTTACGCTATTATTTTTATCGTTAGTTGGGGTGTTACTAACTATTTGCTTCCCTACATTTTAAGAAAAAAACAAGAAAAAAAAACTCTGCTACTTTTGATAATTGTTTTTCTAGGTGTTCAGATAGAATGGCTTGTGGCCTATCTAACAGAGTACTCTTCAGACTTTTTTATCATTATTTTTATTGTTCTTTTATTATTTACGATACTTATCTATTTTTCGGTGAAGGAAATCACGGAGAAACAAGCACTAAAAGTAGAAGTAGAACGACAAAAAATTGAAAAAGAGTATATGTCAGCTTATTCAGATGAAGTTAAGGGGCAGTATGAAGAGCTGAGGAAGTTTAAGCATGATTATGTTAATATTCTTTCTTCATTAGATTATTTTATAAAAACGAAGGATTTAGATAGGGTAGAGAGGTATTTCAAGCAAACGATTTTGCCAACACAAACCTACATACAACAATCGAATACGTATTTTCAGCAGCTCCAAAATATTGAATCTGAGGAAATTAAAAGTATTTTAGCAGTGAAATTAACGTTAGCAAAAGAAAAAGGAATACTTGCCAAATTAGAAGTACCTGACAAAATTTCTAACAGGATGTCTGCCGATTCAATTGTATTGGTTCGAATGCTAGGGATTATTTTGGACAATAGCATCGAAGAAGTTAGTAGCTTACCAGATGGAAAGATTCGGATTGGTTTATTAGATGTGGGGCAAACCTACTTGTTTGTTGTCGAAAATTCTGTCAGAAAAAATATTGAAAAACTGGCTATTTTAACTAGAGAAGGCTTTTCTACAAAGGGAGAAGGGCGTGGGCTAGGTCTATCTAATTTAAACAAGCTAAATAAAAAAGAGCCAAATGTATCATTAGAAACAATCGTTACAGAACAATTTTTCGTGCAAAAGCTCACGATTCAAAAAGGAGGATGCTAAATGCTGTCAGTATTTGTTTGTGAAGATGATGAGGCGCAAAGAGAACGAATCGTCGAGCTGGTTAAGGACAATATTATGATTGAAGAGTATCAGATGGAGATGACTTTGGCGACGAGTAATCCTTATGAAGTACTGCAATATCTAGAGAAAAATGAAAATACACGAGGAATTTATTTTTTAGATGTTGATTTGCAGCAAGCAATAGACGGCATTCAATTAGGCGTAGAGATACGAAAAAAAGACGTAGATGCAAAAATCATTTTTATCACGACGCATAGTGAGCTTCAGGGGTTAGTATTTACATACAAAGTCGAAGCGATGGATTACATTGATAAAGAGGACATTACTTTATTAAGAAAACGTGTTCAGGAGTGTTTACAACTAGCGAATGAGTATTATACGAAGGAAGACAGAGTAGAAGCAAAGAGAGTGAAAATCAAAATTAATAATCAAATTAGAGTATTTTCGCTAGAAGACATTATGTTTTTTGAAACAACGCACGTGCCACGTAAGCTTACCCTGCATTTAAGGAACAGTACGATTGATTTGCATGGCTCGTTAAAGGAATTAGAAAATTTGTCAGACGCGTTCATTCGGATTCATAAATCCTTTTTGGTTAATAAGGAGAACATTCACTCCTTTGACCTAAAAAAAAGAGAAGTCATGATGGAAAACGGAGCAACTTGTTTTGTCTCAGTAAGAGGACGGAAGCTCATAAATTAAACGGTAATGACGCGATTTCAATCGTTTAGGATTTTTTTGGTCATAGATGCTAGATAAATGGTACGCTTCTATTTGAAAGAAGGAAAATGTAAAGGAGCGTAATAAAATGAAAAAGAAGATGATAGGTGTATTATTAGGAATCATCGTGCTGGGAAGTCATGTAGGGATTGCACAAGAGCAAACGGTTATAGAAAAGCAAAATGAAGGGACTTTTTTTGCTGGGAGTGGGTTTAGATATTCGTTTAAAAAATACCCACCAAAAAAATATAATGGACGTACTAGGTATCGAGTGGAAAAAACAAAGTCAGGGTATGATGGATATTATAGATGAGGATGACTGTTTTTTAGTCTGCAGCAGTGACTCAAGAAACTAAGGGGGGCGATGAAATATCGCTTCCCTTTAGTTTTTCATAATACAAGAAAGCTATTAGGGGATAGCCACACATTTCTAGAGGGCGTTAGCCTGATCAAGTCTGTCAATTTTATCTAAAATAAGAAAGTTTCCTACTATAGTAATAGGAAAACTAATTGGTAGAAGAAAATCCTTTTTTTTAAAATAAATATCCAGTCAGAGAAGGGAAAGAAAAAAATAAAGATTTATTTGGAATTATCGGAAATATCGTTATGAAAATAAATTCATTTTTTCAAGAAAAAGGCTTGCTATCTAGGTTTTTCTGTAATATAATCATAAAGGTGCTGTTTGTGTGAACGAACAGACACTGGTGGGGCTCGAAAGAAACCTGCCGGCTAAGAAACGAGAGGTTGCGACACGCCCGGACGCTTTGCCACGAACGAGCGTGACGGAAAATTTTCGTGGAGCTATGTCTACTTTTCAAAATAGGCGAAGGAGGGAATAAGATGGCAAAACAAAAAATTCGTATCCGTTTAAAAGCGTATGAACACCGTATTTTAGACCAATCAGCGGATAAAATTGTAGAAACTGCAAAAAGAACTGGAGCTAGCGTGTCTGGTCCAATTCCATTACCAACAGAACGTAGTCTTTACACTGTTATTCGTGCGACTCATAAATACAAAGATTCACGCGAACAATTCGAAATGCGTACTCACAAACGTCTGATTGACATTGTGAACCCAACACCAAAAACAGTTGATGCTTTAATGAAGCTTGACTTACCATCTGGTGTGAACATTGAAATCAAACTATAATCAAAAAAATTAAGTTGGAGGTGTACTCATGACCAAAGGAATCTTAGGGAAAAAAGTGGGAATGACACAAATCTTCACTGAATCTGGCGAACTAATCCCAGTTACAGTTGTTGAAGCTACGCCAAACGTAGTTTTACAAGTGAAAACAATGGAAACGGACGGCTACGAAGCTATTCAAGTTGGTTACCAAGATATGCGTGAAGTTTTATCAAACAAACCTGCGAAAGGTCATGTTTCAAAAGCAAACACGGCTCCTAAGCGCTTCATTAGAGAATTCAAAAATGTTGAGCTAGGAGAATACGAAGTAGGAAAAGAAATCACTGTTGATGTTTTCCAAGCAGGTGACATTATTGATGTTACAGGTACTACAAAAGGTAAAGGATTCCAAGGGGTTATCAAACGTCACGGCCAAAGCCGCGGACCAATGGCTCACGGTTCTCGTTACCATCGTCGTCCTGGGTCAATGGGTCCAGTTGCACCTAACCGTGTATTTAAAAATAAAAAACTTGCTGGCCGTATGGGTGGCAACCGCGTAACAATCCAAAACTTGGAAATCGTTCGCGTTGATGCTGAAAGAAACGTTATCCTTATTAAAGGAAATGTTCCTGGAGCGAAAAAATCTTTAATCACTATTAAATCAGCTGTGAAAGCTAAATAATTAGTACGGGAAAGGAGGAACTAAGGAATGCCGAATGTAGCATTATTCAAACAAGATGGAACCCAAAACGGTGAAATCACTTTAAACGAAGAAATCTTCGGAATCGAACCTAATGAAAATGTTGTTTTTGATGCAATCATCATGCAACGAGCTTCATTAAGACAAGGAACGCACGCAGTTAAAAACCGTAGTGCAGTTCGTGGCGGTGGTCGTAAACCATGGCGTCAAAAAGGAACTGGTCGTGCTCGTCAAGGATCAATCCGCTCGCCACAATGGCGTGGAGGTGGAGTTGTCTTCGGACCAACACCACGTTCTTACAGCTACAAACTTCCTAAAAAAGTTCGTCGTTTAGCAATGAAATCTGTTTTATCAGAAAAAGTTGCTTCAAACAAATTGGTAGCTGTTGATGCATTAAGCTTCGACGCACCGAAAACAAAAGAATTCAAACAAGTTCTTGCTAACTTATCTATTGACTCTAAGGTGTTAGTAGTAATTGAAACAGAAAATGATTTTGCAGCTTTATCTGCACGTAATCTTGAGAAAGTTTCAGTTGTTACTGCTGACAATGTAAGTGTTCTAGACGTTGTATCTAATGACAAAGTGTTAGCAACACAAACTGCTCTTACTCAAATTGAGGAGGTGCTTGCATAATGAACTTACTAGACGTAATCAAACGCCCTGTGATCACTGAAAAATCTATGCTTGCTATGGATGAAAAGAAATTTACTTTCGAAGTGGACACTCGTGCAAACAAAACTTTAGTTAAACAAGCTGTTGAAGCAGCATTTGACGTAAAAGTTAAAAACGTGAACATCATCAACGTGCGTCCTAAATTTAAACGCATGGGTAAATATGCAGGATATACAAAAAAACGTCGCAAAGCAGTTGTGACATTAACTGAAGATTCTAAAGGAATCGAAATTTTTGATGCTGAATAAGCATTTCTAAAAGAAACAATTAAGTAGGAGGGAATAAGACGTGGCGATTAAAAAGTACAAACCTACCACAAACGGCCGTCGTAACATGACAAGTTCTGATTTCGCTGAGATCACAACTTCAACACCAGAAAAAACATTGTTACAGCCGATGAAAAACAATGCCGGTCGTAACAACAACGGTCGAATCACTGTTCGTCATCAAGGTGGCGGTCACAAGCGCCAGTACCGTGTCATTGACTTTAAACGTAATAAAGACAATGTACCAGCATTGGTTAAAACTATCGAGTATGATCCAAACCGTTCAGCTAACATTGCGTTAGTTCATTACGAGGATGGAATTAAAGCATACATCATTGCACCTAAAGGATTAGAAGTGGGCATGCGCCTAGTTTCTGGCCCAGATGCAGATATTAAAGTAGGAAACGCATTACCATTGGAAAATATTCCAGTTGGTACTGTTATCCACAACATTGAAATGAAACCTGGTAAAGGTGGACAATTAATTCGTTCAGCTGGAACAAGTGCTCAAGTACTTGGTAAAGAAGGTAAATACGTATTAATCCGCTTAAACTCTGGCGAAGTTCGTATGATCTTAGCAACTTGCCGTGCAACAATTGGTTCAGTTGGTAACGAACAACACGAATTAATCAACATTGGTAAAGCCGGTCGTTCTCGTTGGATGCGTAAACGCCCAACAGTACGTGGTAGCGTAATGAACCCTAACGATCACCCACACGGTGGTGGTGAAGGTAAAGCTCCAATCGGACGCCCATCACCAGTATCACCTTGGGGTCAACCAGCTATTGGCTTCAAAACACGTAACAAAAAAGCTAAATCAGACAAACTTATTGTTCGTCGCAGAACTAAATAATAGAATTATCAGAGTGTTACACAATTTGAGAGGAGGTTCACCATGGGTCGTAGTTTAAAGAAAGGACCTTTCGCTGATGAGCATTTAATGAAAAAAGTTGAAGCTCAACAAGGTGCCGAAAAGAAAAAAGTTATTAAAACTTGGTCTCGTCGTTCTACAATTTTCCCAAGTTTTGTTGGATTTACAATCGCAGTTTACGATGGACGTAAACATGTGCCAGTTTATATTCAAGAAGACATGGTAGGACACAAATTAGGTGAATTTGCACCAACTAGAACTTATCGTGGCCATGCTGCAGACGATAAGAAAACTAGACGTTAATTTTGAGGGGAGGATAAATACAAATGGCAGAACAAATTACATCAGCTAAAGCAACTGCAAAAACAGTTCGCACTTCACCTCGTAAAGCCCGTTTAGTAATCGATCTTATCAGAGGTAAAAGCATTGCGGATGCAATTTCAATCTTGAAATTCACACCGAACAAATCTGCTGGAATCATCGAAAAAGTTTTGATGTCCGCAGTTGCTAATGCAGAAAACAACTTTGACTTAGATGTTGAAAACTTGGTAGTATCTGAAGCCTTTGTTAACGAAGGACCAACTATGAAACGGTTCCGTCCACGTGCTAAAGGATCAGCTTCTCCAATCAACAAACGTACAAGTCATATTACAGTAGTCGTATCAGAAAAATAAGGAGGGACATTCAGTGGGGCAAAAAGTACATCCAATTGGAATGCGTGTAGGAATCATCCGCGATTGGGATGCAAAATGGTATGCTGAAAAAGAGTATGCTGAATTTTTACACGAAGATTTAAGAATCCGTAAATTTATCTCGACTAAACTTGCTGATGCTGCTGTGTCTACAATTGAAATCGAACGCGCTGCAAACCGTGTGAACATTTCAATCCACACAGCTAAACCAGGTATGGTAATTGGTAAAGGCGGATCTGAAGTCGAAAACCTAAGAAAAGAATTAAACAAATTAACTGGAAAAAGAATTCACATCAACATTGTTGAAATCAAAAAACCAGATTTAGATGCAAAATTAGTGGGCGAAGGAATTGCACGTCAATTAGAAAACCGTGTAGCTTTCCGTCGTGCGCAAAAACAAGCAATCCAACGCACAATGCGTTCAGGAGCTAAAGGGATTAAAACTCAAGTATCAGGCCGTTTAAATGGTGCAGATATTGCTCGTTCAGAAGGTTATTCTGAAGGAACAGTTCCTCTACACACATTGCGTGCAGATATTGATTACGCTTGGGAAGAAGCAGATACAACATACGGAAAACTAGGAGTTAAAGTGTGGATTTATCGTGGAGAAATTCTTCCAACTAAAAAGAACACTGAGAAAGGAGGGAAATAATCATGTTAGTACCTAAACGTGTAAAACACCGTCGTGAATTCCGCGGAAAAATGCGCGGTGAAGCAAAAGGCGGAAAAGAAATCGCTTTTGGTGAATTCGGCTTACAAGCTGTTGAATCACATTGGATTACAAACCGTCAGATTGAAGCTTCTCGTATTGCTATGACTCGTTACATGAAACGTGGCGGGAAAGTATGGATCAAAATTTTCCCTCATAAATCATATACATCTAAAGCGATCGGCGTTCGTATGGGTAAAGGGAAAGGGGCTCCTGAAGGATGGGTTGCACCAGTAAAACGTGGCAAAATCATGTTTGAAATTGCAGGCGTACCTGAAGATGTAGCTCGCGAAGCATTACGTCTTGCTTCTCACAAATTACCTATCAAAACGAAAATCGTAAAACGTGAGGAAATGGGTGGTGAATCGAATGAAGGTTAAAGAAATCAGAGAATTAACCACTGCCGAAATGCTAGACCAAGAGAAACAATTGAAAGAAGAATTGTTTAATCTAAGATTCCAACTAGCTACAGGTCAATTAGAAAACACTGCGCGTATTAAACAAGTACGTCAATCGATTGCACGCATCAAAACAGTATTGCGTGAACAAGCTAACTAATAGTGGAAGGAGGCCATTCATCGTATGACTGAAGAAAGAAATCAACGTAAAGTTTACCAAGGTCGTGTAATTTCCGATAAAATGGACAAAACGATTACAGTTTCAATTGAAACGAAAAAGAATCACCCGATTTACGGTAAACGTATGAAGTATTCTAAGAAATACAAAGCTCATGACGAAAACAACACTGCAAAAGTTGGAGATATCGTGAGAATTATGGAAACTCGTCCATTATCAGCTACAAAACGTTTCCGTTTACTAGAAGTAGTGGAAGAAGCAGTTATTATCTAATAAAACGAGATTTTCCTATATAGATTGAGACTTCAAAATCTGAAAGGAGGATACACATCGTGATCCAACAAGAAAGCCGTTTAAGAGTCGCTGATAATTCTGGCGCGCGTGAAATTTTAACGATCAAAGTCCTTGGTGGTTCTGGTCGTAAAACTGCTAATATTGGTGACGTGATTGTTGCTACTGTTAAACAAGCAACGCCAGGTGGGGTTGTTAAAAAAGGTGAAGTAGTAAAAGCCGTTATCGTTCGTACAAAATCAGGCGCTCGTCGTACTGATGGTTCTTACATTAAATTTGATGAAAATGCTGCAGTAATTATCCGTGATGATAAAAGCCCTCGTGGAACACGTATCTTTGGCCCAGTTGCACGTGAATTACGTGAAAACAACTTCATGAAGATCGTTTCTCTAGCACCAGAGGTTTTATAATCGTGAGTCACTTATCAAAGGAGGTGCGCAACAATAATGTTTGTTAAAAAAGGCGATAAAGTTAAAGTAATTACTGGTAAAGACAAAAATACAGAAGGTGAAGTCCTAGCTGTCTTCCCTAAACAAAATAAAGTCACAGTACAAGGTGTTAATATTGCTAAAAAACACCAAAAACCTTCACAATCAGCTCCTCAAGGAGGAATTGTTGAGTTTGAAGCTCCAATTGATGCTTCTAACGTGATGGTCATTGACCCATCAACTGGTGAAGCTACTCGTATCGGATACAAAGTCGTTGACGGCGTAAAAGTTCGAGTTTCTAAGAAATCTGGAGAAGTTATTACGACTCCTGTAACAAAAACAGAAGATAAATAATTATTTGAGGAAGGAGGGGCTTATTGAATGAACCGCCTGAAAGAAAAATATCTTAAAGAAATAACTCCATCATTAATGGAAAAATTCAACTATAGTTCTGTTATGCAAACGCCTAAAGTTGATAAAATTGTCATCAACATGGGTGTTGGTGATGCGGTATCAAACGCAAAAAACTTAGATAAAGCTGTTGAAGAATTAGCAATTATCACTGGTCAAAAACCAATGATTACAAAAGCTAAGAAATCAATCGCTGGCTTCCGTTTACGTGAAGGAATGCCAATTGGTGCGAAAGTAACGCTACGCGGCGAAAGAATGTACGAATTTTTAGACAAATTAGTATCAGTATCTTTACCACGTGTTCGTGACTTCCACGGAGTAAGTAAAAAAGCCTTTGATGGTCGTGGTAACTATACTTTAGGTATTAAAGAACAATTAATCTTCCCAGAAGTTGATTACGATTTAGTAGATAAAGTACGCGGTATGGACATCGTTATTGTTACAACAGCAAACACAGATGAAGAATCTCGTGAATTGCTAGGACAATTAGGTATGCCATTCCAAAAATAAAAAAAGGAGGCGAACTACGTGGCTAAAAAATCAATGATTGCTAAAAACAAACGTCCTGCGAAACATTCAACACAAGCTTATACACGTTGCGAACGTTGCGGACGTCCACATTCAGTTTATCGTAAATTTCATCTTTGCCGTATTTGCTTCCGCGAACTTGCCTATAAAGGACAAATTCCCGGCGTGAAGAAAGCTAGCTGGTAAACAAGTAAACTTGCATAAAGGAGGTAAACAGTTCAATGGTCATGACAGATCCAATTGCAGATTTTTTAACTCGCATTCGTAATGCAAACATGGTTAAACATGAAGTGTTAGAAGTGCCTGCATCAAAAATCAAGCGTGATATCGCAGAAATCTTGAAACGTGAAGGTTTCATCCGCGATGTAGAATATATCGAAGATGACAAACAAGGTGTGATCCGTGTTTTCTTAAAATATGGAAAAAACAGCGAACGTGTTATCACGAACTTAAAACGTATCTCTAAACCAGGCTTACGTGCTTACGTTAAAGCTGATGAAGTACCAAAAGTACTTAATGGTTTAGGTATTGCAATCATCTCAACTTCTGAAGGTGTTATCACTGATAAAGAAGCGAGAGCTAAAAACGTTGGTGGCGAAGTAGTCGCTTACGTTTGGTAATTTAAAAGAAAACACAAGGAGGTGTCTCTAAGTGAGCCGTATTGGTAATAAAATTATTGTCATCCCTGCTGGCGTGACAATTACTCAAGATGGAAATGATGTTACAGTTAAAGGACCTAAAGGTGAATTATCACGTACTTTCTCTTCTGATATTAAAATCAATATCGAAGGAAACGAAGTAACTTTCACTCGTCCAAACGACAGTAAAGAAATGAAAACAATCCACGGAACAACTCGTGCAAACTTCAACAACATGGTTGTTGGTGTTAGCGAAGGTTTCGAAAAAGCTTTAGAATTAATTGGGGTTGGGTACCGTGCGCAATTACAAGGAACAAAACTTGTATTAAACGTTGGTTACTCTCATCCAGTTGAAATTACACCACCTGCTGGAGTGACAGTTGAAGTTCCTTCAAACACTCAAGTAATCGTTAAAGGTGCTAATAAAGAAGATGTTGGCGAATTAGCTGCGAATATTCGTATCGTTCGTCCACCAGAACCTTATAAAGGCAAAGGTATCCGTTATGTTGGCGAATACGTACGTCGTAAAGAAGGTAAAACTGGTAAATAATAGTAATTCACGTGAATTACTATTCGCAGCCTAATGGCTAGCAAAATTAAAGAGGTGACAATTGTGATTACAAAACCAGATAAAAATAAAACACGTCAAAAGAGACATCGTCGTGTACGTAACAAAATCTCTGGTACTGCTGAGTGCCCACGCTTAAATATTTTCCGTTCGAACAAAAACATCTACGCTCAAGTTATTGATGACGTAGCGGGTGTGACGCTAGCAAGTGCCTCTGCCTTAGATAAAGAAGTATCAGGCGATACAAAAACAGAAGTCGCTACAGCAGTTGGGAAACTAGTTGCTGAACGTGCCGCTGAAAAAGGCATCAAAAAAGTAGTCTTTGACCGTGGTGGATACCTTTACCATGGCCGCGTTGCAGCTTTAGCTGAAGCAGCTCGTGAAAATGGACTAGAATTTTAGGAGAAGGAGGAACACCATTCATGGTTTATATTGATCCAAAACACTTGGAATTAGAAGACCGCGTTGTTGCAATCAACCGTGTAACAAAAGTTGTTAAAGGTGGACGTCGTCTACGTTTTGCTGCTTTAGTTGTTGTGGGAGATAAAAACGGACATGTTGGTTTTGGTACTGGTAAAGCGCAAGAAGTACCTGAAGCTATCCGTAAAGCAATCGAAGACGCTAAGAAAAATTTGGTAGAAGTACCAATGGTTGGTTCTACAATCCCTCACGAAGTAATCGGTGTATTCGGTGGCGGACGCATCCTTATGAAACCTGCTGTAGAAGGTTCTGGAGTTGCTGCTGGTGGACCAGTTCGTGCCGTATTGGAATTAGCTGGAGTTGCGGATATCACATCTAAATCTCTAGGTTCAAACACACCAATTAACGTTGTGCGTGCGACTGTAGAAGGTTTAACTCAATTGAAACGTGTTGAAGAAGTTGCAGAACTTCGCGGCAAATCAGTTGAAGAAATTATCGGTTAAGGAGGACAAAAATAATGGCTGAATTAAAAGTAACATTAAAACGCAGTGTTATCGGACGTCCTCAAAACCAACGCGATACTGTTAAAGCGTTAGGTTTAAATAAATTAAATAGTACAGTTGTGAAACCTGCCAATGATGCAATCAAAGGCATGATCAACACTGTTTCTCATTTAGTGGACGTTGAAGAAGTCTAAAAAAGAGTTATTTAGATTGTTTAAGGAGGTGCCAAACCTATGAAACTTCATGAATTAAAACCTGCTGAAGGGTCTCGCAAAGTACGCAATCGTGTAGGTCGCGGAACATCTTCTGGTAATGGTAAAACTGCCGGACGTGGTCAAAAAGGACAAAAAGCTCGTTCAGGTGGCGGCGTACGCTTAGGATTCGAAGGGGGACAAACTCCTTTATTCCGTCGTTTACCAAAACGTGGATTTACTAACGTAAACCGTAAAGACTATGCTGTAATCAACTTAGACGTATTAAATCGTTTTGAAGATGGTACAGAAGTTAGCCCAGTTGCTTTAATTGAAGCTGGAATCGTTAAAAATGAAAAAGCTGGAATTAAAGTGCTTGCTAACGGCGAGTTAACTAAAAAATTAACTGTCAAAGCCGCTAAATTCTCTAAAGCAGCGCAAGAAGCAATCGAAGCTGCTGGTGGTTCAATCGAGGTGATTTAATGTTTAAACTATTAAAAGATTCTTTTAAAGTAAAAGACATTAGGTCAAAACTTCTCTTTACAGTATTTGTTCTGTTTGCTTTCCGCTTGGGTGCGCATGTAACTGTGCCTGGTGTGGATGCAAACAGCTTGCAAAGCTTAAGTGAATTACCTTTCTTTAACATGATGAACCTGGTTAGTGGGAGTGCTATGCAAAACTTCTCTATCTTCTCGATGGGGGTTTCACCATACATTACTGCGTCAATCGTTATTCAATTGTTACAGATGGACATCGTTCCCAAGTTTGTGGAATGGTCGAAACAAGGTGAAGTGGGTCGTAAAAAATTAAACCAAGCAACACGCTATTTAACTTTGGTTTTAGCGTTTGTCCAATCAATTGGGATTACGGCTGGGTTTAATACGTATGCACAACTAGGTTTTGTCAAAACTCCTAACGTTCAAACTTATCTAACTATTGGGTTAATCCTAACAGCTGGAACAATGTTTGTGACTTGGTTAGGGGAGCAAATCACCGAAAAAGGGATTGGTAATGGAGTTTCAATGATTATCTTTGCGGGAATTATTTCTCGTTTACCTGATGGCATCAAAGAAATTTACGAAGATTACTTCGTGAATATCGAGTCTTCAGAAATTTGGAAATCAGCGATCTTTGTTGCTATCTTAATCATTGCAATTTTGGTTATTGTAACGCTTGTGACATATGTTCAACAAGCAGAACGTAAAATTCCTATTCAATACACAAAACGTGTTGCTGGGGCACCGACTAGTAGTTATTTACCGTTAAAAGTAAATGCTGCCGGAGTTATTCCAGTAATTTTTGCCAGCTCATTTATCGCAACTCCTAATGCTGTGCTTCAAGCACTAAGTGGGAAGTTCGAGGGAGCGGCTTGGTATGATGTAGTGACGCAAATATTTAGTTATAATACATTGCCTGGTGCAACGATTTATACTATCTTGATTGTTGCGTTTACGTTCTTTTACGCTTTTGTCCAAGTGAACCCAGAAAAACTTTCTGAGAACTTGCAAAAGCAAGGAAGTTATATTCCAAGTGTTCGCCCGGGTAAAGGGACTGAGGAGTATGTTTCTAGTCTATTGATGCGCTTAAGTACAGTTGGTGCTGTTTTCTTAGGTCTAGTTGCTTTAATTCCAATTGCAGCTCAAATGCTTTGGAACTTACCGCAATCTATTGGTCTAGGCGGAACTAGCTTACTAATCGTTATTGGTGTTGCATTAGAAACTGCGAAACAGTTAGACGGCTTAATGCTGAAACGTAAGTATGTTGGATTTATTGATTAAGTAAGAAAGTGTGTTGAGGATTTTCCTCAGCACCGTTCTCACAATTCATTAGGAGGGTACAGCAATGAACCTCATTTTAATGGGGCTACCAGGTGCAGGAAAAGGGACGCAAGCAGAAAAAATTATTGATGCTTACGGAATTCCTCATATCTCTACGGGCGACATGTTCCGTGCGGCTATGAAGAATGAAACGGCTCTTGGCTTGGAAGCAAAATCATATATAGACAAAGGGGAGTTAGTCCCCGATGAAGTAACAAATGGGATCGTTAAAGAGCGTTTGGCTGAACCTGATACTGAGAAAGGCTTCTTATTAGATGGCTTCCCTCGTACATTAGAACAAGCTGAAGCACTTGATGCTATGTTATCAGACTTGAACAAAAAAATTGATGCAGTCATCGACATCCACGTAGCTGAAGATGTATTGATTGAGCGTTTAGCTGGTCGATTCATCTGCCGTAGTTGTGGAGCAACATATCACAAATTATTCAATCCGACAAAGGTTGAAGGAACGTGTGATCGTTGTGGTGGACATGAATTCTATCAAAGAGAAGATGATAAACCAGAGACGGTTAAAAATCGTTTAGCTATCAATATTAAAAATAGCGAACCGATCTTAGCTCACTATAAAGAGTTAGGATTGCTACAAAGTATTGATGGTGATCGTGAGATTGATGATGTATTCGTTGATGTGAAAAAAATCATTGAAGGATAGTTAATTGTCAATTGCCCATAGCCGACTTGCATAATGCAGTTTTTCTTGCCAAGTTTAACAAAATATGATAAAATATGTCAGTCCGACTTCTAGAGTGAGTAGTCATTCTAGTGGATCATTTTGAGAATTTCGAGGTGGGAACTGCAGTTTCCGCCATTTTATCGTGTGAAAATGCGAAACAAGTACAAGGAGGTACTGTGCGTGGCAAAAGAAGATATGATTGAAGTCGAAGGTACAGTCGTCGAAACTTTGCCGAATGCAATGTTTAAAGTTGAATTAGAAAACGGACACCAAGTTCTTGCTACTGTTTCTGGAAAAATCCGAATGCATTATATTCGTATCTTACCAGGTGACAAAGTAACGGTGGAATTATCACCGTATGATCTAAGCCGTGGCCGAATTACTTACCGCTTTAAATAATTGTACTCCGTAAAACCACAGGAGGTATTATCATGAAAGTAAGACCATCAGTAAAACCAATGTGTGAGCATTGTAAAGTAATTCGTCGTAATGGACGCGTTATGGTGATTTGTCCAGCAAATCCAAAACATAAACAACGTCAAGGATAATTGGAGGTGTAACAGATATGGCTCGTATTGCAGGAGTAGATATTCCTCGTGATAAACGTGTAGTAGTTTCACTTACTTATATCTATGGTATTGGTAACACTACTGCAAAGAAAGTTCTAAAAAATGCCGGAGTTTCTGAAGATGTTCGTGTTCGTGACTTAACGAATGAACAAACAGACGCTATCCGTGCTGAAATCGACAGCTTGAAAGTTGAAGGGGATCTTCGTCGTGAAGTGAACTTAAACATCAAACGTCTAATGGAAATCGGTTCTTACCGTGGAATTCGTCATCGTCGTGGATTACCAGTTCGTGGACAAAACACGAAAAATAATGCACGCACTCGTAAAGGCCCAGCTCGTACTGTAGCAGGCAAGAAAAAATAAATCTTAAGTGAAGGAGGTTAAAACTTCATGGTAGCAAAAAAAGTGAATCGTAAACGCCGTGTCAAAAAGAATATAGAAGCTGGGATTGCACATATCCACTCTACATTCAACAACACAATCATCATGATCACTGATACTCACGGAAATGCTTTAGCGTGGTCATCAGCTGGTTCATTAGGATTTAAAGGAAGCAAGAAATCAACTCCTTTTGCCGCTCAAATGGCAGCAGAAACTGCTACTAAAGCAGCAATGGAACACGGATTAAAGACTGTTGAAGTAACAGTTAAGGGACCTGGTTCTGGACGTGAAGCAGCAATTCGTTCATTACAAGCAACAGGTTTAGAAGTGACTGCAATTCGTGACGTGACTCCAGTTCCTCATAATGGTGCCCGCCCTCCAAAACGCCGTCGTGTTTAATGAGTGCAGCTCATTTTGAGTTTGAATTAAAAAACGTCATTGAACAAGACACTTTTCGTTTTGAAAGGGGTAAAGATAAGAATGATTGAATTCGAAAAACCAAGAATCGCAAAAATTGATGAAGAGAAAGATTATGGCAAGTTCATCGTTGAACCTCTTGAAAGAGGGTATGGGACTACTTTAGGTAATTCCCTACGTCGTATTTTATTATCTTCTTTGCCAGGTGCTGCCATCACTAATATTCAAATCGATGGTGTGCTACATGAATTCTCTACCATCAAAGGTGTGAGAGAAGACGTCACACAAATCATCTTGAACATTAAAGGCCTAGCGCTTAAAATGTATGGTCAAGAAGAAAAAACCCTTGAAATCGATATTACTGGACCAGCTACTGTAACTGCCGGCGATATTATCGTTGATAGTGATGTAGAAATCCTCAATAAAGATTTATATATCTGTAGTGTTTCTGAAGGTGCTACATTCCATGCTCGCTTAACTGTGAGACCTGGTCGTGGGTACGTTCAAGCAGATGAAAACAAAAAAGAAGATATGCCAATAGGTGTTCTTCCAGTTGATTCTATCTACACACCGGTTCGTCGTGTGAACTATCAAGTAGAAAACACACGTGTTGGTCGTCGTGATGATTTCGACAAATTAACGATGGAAATATGGACTGATGGCTCTATTGAACCATTAGAAGCAATGAGTTTAGCTGCAAAAATCATGACTGAACATTTAGACATCTTTGTTAACCTTACTGATGAAGCACGTAATGCTGAAATCATGGTTGAAAAAGAAGAAACACAAAAAGAAAAAATGTTAGAAATGACAATTGAAGAATTAGACTTATCTGTTCGTTCGTACAACTGTCTAAAACGTGCAGGAATCAATACTGTACAAGAACTTACAAATAAATCTGAACCTGAAATGATCAAAGTACGTAACTTAGGCCGTAAATCTCTTGAAGAAGTAAAAGCCAAATTACATGATCTAGGTCTTGGATTACGTAAAGAAGATTAAAACCTTTTACGAAGGAGGGAAACCAACGTGAGTTATCGTAAACTAGGACGCACATCTAGCCAACGTAAAGCGATGTTGCGTGATTTAACAACTGATTTATTAATTAACGAACGTATCGTAACGACTGAAGCTCGTGCTAAAGAAGTTCGCTCTACTGCCGAAAAAATGATTACATTAGGTAAGCGTGGAGATCTTCATGCACGTCGTCAAGCAGCTGCTTTCGTTCGTAACGAAGTTGCTAGCGTACGCGAAGAAAACGAAGAAATCGTTATTGAATCAGCTTTACAAAAGCTATTCAGTGATATCGCACCTCGCTATGCAGAACGCCAAGGTGGCTATACTCGTATCTTGAAAACAGAACCAAGACGCGGAGACGGCGCACCAATGGTAATCTTAGAACTTGTCTAAAATCACACTAATCCATCACTTTATAGATGATTCTTTTAGAGTGTTATGATGTTGGAGTTTATACTCCGAGTCTAGCTCAGCGCTGCTCTCCAAATCTTTTGGATTTGGAGAGTAAGCACTCATCATAAAGTGTTTTTTTGTACACAAAAATAGATGTCTTGACAGGACAGTTTTGTAGACAAAAAAGCATTTTATCCTTTCGCGACGAATATAATTGAAAACTTACGCATTTTTTGATAGTGTTAATAAGAACTTTAAAAAGGATGAGGAGTACGTCATGGAGCCAATTATTGAATTAAAGAATATCACTTATAAATATCAACCTGATGATACGCGTCCTGCTTTGCGAGATGTTTCTTTTTCGATTGATAAGGGAGAGTGGATTGCGATTATCGGACATAATGGTTCGGGAAAATCTACTTTAGCCAAAACGATTAATGGTTTATTGATGCCAGAAGAAGGTACAGTTACAGTAGGCACACAATCATTAAACGAAGACAATGTATGGTCAATAAGAAAAATGGTCGGCATGGTGTTTCAAAATCCAGATAACCAATTTGTTGGTTCGACCGTTGAAGATGACGTGGCCTTTGGTTTAGAGAATCAAGGCGTTCCACGCGCAGAAATGATTGAACGTGTGAAGGCTGCGTTAGAGGGGGTTCGCATGGGTGAGTTTTCTAAAAAGGAGCCTGCGCGTTTATCTGGAGGACAGAAGCAACGAGTAGCGATTGCTGGGGTGGTGGCTTTACGACCAGATATTATTATATTAGATGAAGCGACAAGTATGCTTGATCCAGAAGGACGAGCAGAGGTTATTTCAACGATTCAAAAGATCAAAGAAGAAAGTAATTTAACAGTGATTTCGATTACTCATGACATAGACGAAGCTGCGAATGCGAATCGTATCCTTGTGATGCGTCGGGGTGAGTTAGTTAGTGAGGGGACGCCGGAAGAGATTTTTTCTGCTGGACCTGAGTTGATTGAGCTAGGTTTGGATTTACCCTTTCCTGAAAAGCTAAAGGCCGCCCTTAAAACACGAGGAATTGATGTGCCTGAGAAGTATTTGACTGAGGAAGGAATGGTGGATTGGTTATGGACATCCGTTTTGAAAAAGTAGATTATACCTATCAACCGAATACCCCATTTGAACAACGCGCTTTGTTTGATATTAATTTAACTATAAAAGAAGGTTCTTATACTGCGCTTGTTGGTCATACTGGAAGTGGCAAATCGACTCTTCTTCAACATCTGAATGCTTTAGTCAAACCGACAAAGGGAATGGTTGAGATTGGGGAACGAAAAATTGTTCCTGAGACAGATAACAAAAATTTGAAACCGATTCGAAAAAAAGTTGGCATTGTCTTTCAGTTTCCTGAGGCTCAGCTATTTGAAGAGACAGTGGCGAAGGATATCGCTTTTGGGCCAAAAAACTTTGGAGCGAGTGAAGAGGAAGGCCGAAAACTTGCTGAAAAGATGTTAAAGCAGGTTGGATTAGATGAAAGTTATTTGGAGCGTTCACCATTTGAGCTTTCTGGTGGTCAAATGCGTCGAGTAGCTATTGCAGGTGTACTAGCTATGGAACCCGAGATATTGGTCTTAGATGAGCCCACAGCAGGCTTAGATCCACAAGGACGTAAAGAGATGATGGAAATGTTCTTATCCCTTCATAAAGAAGCTGGGATGACTATCGTGTTAGTCACTCATTTGATGGATGATGTGGCAAACTATGCGGATTATGTCTATGTACTTGAAAAAGGTCATATTGTCCGTGATGGCGAACCAAAAGAAATCTTCCAAGAGCTGAATTGGCTGAAAGAAAAACAATTAGGCGTGCCAACCGCAACGGAATTTGCTGAGCGGTTAGTTGCAAAAGGAGTTTCCTTTGATTCTCTACCATTAACGGCTGATGAATTAGCAGATAAACTCGTTTCTTTAGCAGGAGGATCTGCCCATGATGAATAAACTGATTTTAGGAAGATATATGCCAGGGGATTCAATCATTCACAGAATGGATTCTCGAGCGAAGCTACTGGCTAGTTTTTATTTTATTGGCATTATATTTCTAGCAAACAATTGGCAAACCTACTTGTTAATGGCCGTCTTTACTATAGTGGCTATTCTTTTATCAAAGGTTGATTTAAATTTCTTTTTACGCGGTGTAAAACCACTGATTTGGCTGATTCTTTTTACTGTGGCTTTACAAATATTTTTCACTCGTGGTGGCGCTGTTTATTGGGAGTGGGGCGTGTTTAGCATCACAGAGTTTGGTTTGACGAATGGTATCTTTATTTTTTGCCGTTTCGTTCTGATTATTTTTATGTCGACGTTGCTGACTTTAACGACGCCACCATTAGAGTTATCTGATGCGATTGAGTATTTGCTGCGTCCGTTAAAAGCGATTCGTTTCCCTGTTCATGAGGTTTCTCTGATGCTTTCTATTGCGTTACGTTTTGTTCCGACTTTAATGGATGAAACAGAAAAAATCATGAATGCTCAGCGCGCACGTGGGGTTGATTTTGGAGAAGGCAGCCTAGTTCAAAAAATGAAGGCAGTTGTTCCGTTGCTAATTCCGTTATTTGTGAGTAGTTTTAATCGAGCGGAGGATTTGGCAACAGCGATGGAAGCAAGAGGATATCAAGGTGGCGAAGGACGGACGAAATATCGTGTTCTTCATTGGCACATGCGTGATACGATTGCTCTTGTGGCCTTTATACTACTAACAGTTGCTTTGGTCTTTTTCCGAAGCTAAGTTTAAACGCCAGTTGAATGATTTTGAGGAAAAACGAAAAAAATAACAGGTGAAGGTAGCAGAATAAAGAAATAAATGAGTAAGGGAGTGGATGAATACTCGTCCTCTTCCTTATTTTTACGAAAACAAGTAGATGAACGGTAGGCGAGTAGTTTAAAAGTGGGTCGTCTATTCATAAAAAAGTCAGAGAGAATGAGGGGAAACGATGGTTCGATATAAAGCAACTATTTCCTATGATGGAACGAATTTTAATGGATTTCAGAGGCAACCAAATGGCCGGACTGTACAAGAAGAAGTCGAAAAAACCTTAAAAAAGATGGCGAATGGAAAGACCATTCAAATATTTGGTTCGGGCCGAACAGATGCTGGGGTACATGCGATTGGGCAAGTCATTCATTTTGATTACCCAGAGACGCGCCCCTTGGAACGAATGCGTTTTGGTTTAGATACACAAACACCAGAAGATATTGCTGTAAAATCAGTGGAGATTGTCCAAGAAGACTTTCATGCGCGTTACCTTGTGACGGAAAAGACCTATCAGTTTCGGGTGGATATAGGTAAACCACGGAGTCCGTTTCGGCGGTTTTATGCGAGTTATTTTCCCTATCCAATCGACGTGGAAAAGATTCAACGGGCCTTGCCTGACTTATTAGGGACACATGATTTCACGGCATTTTGTGCATCGGGAAGTCCGATAGAAGATAAAGTTCGAACGATTTATGAAGCGAAAATGACTGTGAATGAAGCGGGAGATGAGCTGTTATTTACGTTTCGTGGGGATGGTTTTTTGTATAAAATGATTCGTATTTTGGTGGGAACCTTACTTAAAATTGGCAATGGGCGTATGCCTGAAGGAGTTCTTCCGGAGATTATTGCATCCAAGGATCGGAATCTGGCTGGACCTACCGCCCATCCAGAAGGCTTATATTTGGTAGAAGTAAAATATGACTAAAAAACGGGTTAGATAATAAAAAATGACTGAAACTAGTGAGGTGAACGGGGCGTTCATTCACTAGCTTCGGTCATTTTTTTGACTAGATGAGTGTTAATTTTTGATTAGTCGTAAGTCAGCTCGTCTAAATTCTTGCTGTTTGATAGGCGTGAATTGGGTCTTTTCTTTAACCAATAGAGATAGCCAATAAATAGAAGGATGCAGACAACGAATAGAAATGCGCCAGGGATGAAACCGACTGGCAGATAACTTAAAGTAATCGTATGAGCGCCTTTTGGTACCTTAAAACTCACAAAGGCATTTTGAAAACCAGTGATGTCGACCTTTTTCCCATCGATTTTGGCGGTCCAGCCTTTATCATAAGGAATCGTAGTAAGTAGCGTCTGCTCCTCCGATACTGTTACCTTTCCCGTTGCAGTGCGTCCTTTGACTGTAAAATCGACGCCAGATTGTTTGACTTGGTCAATGGCTGCTTGATAGGCCAATGTATCTAAGCCTAAGACTTCAGGCTCAATGAAGCTAACAGCGGCGGTCCCATAGAAGCTAACGGTAAAGTCAAAAGTGGTTTGATTTTCATAGTAGCCAAGATCGTAATATTGGCCCGTGATATTCATCTGCGTTTTGTGACTGATGCCGTTAACTGTAACAGTTGCAGATGAGTTGTCTAATTGAGCAAAATCAGTTGGAAAGAGACTGATATAGGCCTGTGTATTGGCGGGCACCGTCACTTGCCAAGTGATATCTTTAGAAATATTTGGTTTCTCTTCTTTATAGGTGACACGATTACCTGACCGATCAATAATAGTATTTTTTTGTTCGACAATCGTGATTGGATAAAATTGGTAATAGCCCATGTTCAAACCAGAAATTCCGTTTAGGAGATTCGTTTGACTCGTTAAGTTATCTGTTTCAGGCTGCTTAATTTCTTGAATCGTGTTTGGTGTCAAGAAGCCTAATGGTAAGGCGTTTTTGTTTTCGTACAACTGATAAGAGCCAGATTGTCCTACTGAATTAAAACCATACGTATTGATATCTTCTTTAGAAAGAAGGTATTTGACACCTAAGAAGCTGTCCATAGCAACGGTATTATTCGGATAACGCAGATTCAGATTGGTTCCTCGCGAACGATAACCTAGTGTATTTAAATAAGTCGATGAATGGCGGTTTCTAATAGAAGAAAACATGCCAATCCCGTTATAGCCGTAGTTGAAGCTGTCATTGGCTGAAACACCATCGAGATTTTCTAGTCGATAGAAGGTTTTGTTTTCATCCTTCGTTTTATCAACGAGTTTTTTTATGTCAGGATAAGGCTGAGTGTATAAGTTTCTTGACGCATAATTCCAATCGTCCAAGATACCATGAACCATACCACTTGTGTTGATAACCGCTTCAGCACTCATCAAGACGAGTAACAAAATGGTCAACTTTTTCTTTGGAAACGAACCTAATTGATAGTATCCGATGGCCAGTAAGTAGACGAGTAAAAAAGCCACGGTTAAGGCGAATGAAACGAGGGTGGCATACGAATAATTCTCGGATCCTTTTGTCCCCCAGGCGATGCAGAAAACACCGATTAATACTAAAATGAGCGCACAAAGTGTTCCTAAATCTTCTCGTTTAAACTGCTCCCAACCATAACCGGCTAGGAAAATGACTAGAAAAGAAAAAAGAAACGCATAACGGAATAAGAACATGTTTGGTGCATGCATACCGTGCCAGAAAAGATTTAAAGGCACCAGATAGAAGCTAGCTGTAAGAAGGGCAAAAAGACTGATAAAGCCTAGTTTTTCCTTTAAAGGAATCTTCTTGGTGACAAAATACAAAAGACAGAAAACTAACGGCAATAAACCGATGTAGATAAATGGAATTGAACCGTATTTTGTTGTGTCGTACACGCTGACCATATTTTTAATGACAATATCAAAAAGGTTCGTGGCTTCTGTTTTTAGCTTAGTAATTTCGCTTAATTTTTCTCCATTTTCACGTAAGTCAACTAAAGCTGGTAAAATGATAATCATCGATGCACCACCCGCGAGTAAAGAAGTTACCCCGTATTGAAGGATGGAGCCTTTATATTGTTTCCAATGAGTCAACAAACGAACGCAGAAGTATAAAAATGAGAATAGTCCGACCATGAAGCCCATATAAAAGCTAGATAAAAAGAGCATCAAATAAGAAACAAAGAGTAATGTCGGCTTCTTTAAGTCCATCACGCGATGAATGCCTAAGATGATTAAAGGTAGGTAAACAAAGGCGTCTAGCCACATAATAATCTCAGAGTGCGCAATGGCAAAAGAAGACAAGGCATAGGCTACGGCTAAGGCTACATGACTCCAACGAGGAATCTTGAAGGTGTGTTTTGCTAAGAACCAAAAAGCTAACCCGCTACTGGCTACCTTTAATAAGGTCAGGACATATAAAGCGTCTGGCATCATCTGATTTGGAAAGAAAAAAACAAGAGCTGTGAAAAAACCACCTAGATAATAAGAAATCACGGAAAGGTAATTTAAACCTAAGGAACCATTCCATGTATAGAAAATACTTTGATCGCCTTTCAACATATTTCGAAAGCTGGCATGAAAATTTGAAAATTGGGAGAAGGCGTCACTGGCCAAAATGCTGCGACTGCTTCCAGGATAAATTCCGATAGTCAGATAGACAAAGGCCAAAATGAAAAAAGGAATAAAGAAACTAGCTAACATATAAGAACGATTAGCTTTGATAAATCGTTTAATAGTTGTCATAAAAGTCACCAAATTTCTAAAAAATTATTGATTTTAGTTTACCATATATTGATAGGAAAACCTCCAATTTTTGGAAAAATTAATAAAAAATCCCTATATATTAGGGATTCCATGTGTTTTTTTATGACGATAATAAATCTCAGATAATAAAAAATATTATCAGAATATTGACTTTTTTACTAAAAGACGGTATCTTTAAAACATAACAGCACATATTTATTTGCTTATTAGACATTTGTTTAGTAGGTGCACATAGGAGTATCATAAACGGTTAGTACCGGAATTGTATATTGTGGTCAGTGTACAATTCAGCAAGAGTCGAGTTTCTAGAAATAGAGAGTCGACTCTTGTTTTGTTTTCTAATTGAGAAAAGAAGCGATGTATCCTCAATCAGGAAGCTAGATTAGTTTGAAAGATGGTAGGAAGATTTATTATACAATATATAGTTTTTTTGGAGGGACTACCGTAAGACGATAAAATTGAAAGGAATTCTGAATGCAAGTTTATTTGTGAGTTTTTTAGACAATCAATGAAGAGTGTCTAAAAAAGTGAGAATGTGGGAATGTTTTTCAAAATTTTGGAGAGATAAGAAGTAGTGTATTAGCGCTTCTCTTGTTGTTTATTTTTGAGCGCAAAAAAAAACCGTTCTATTGAACGGTTCGAAAACATTTCATAATTCAAATATTAAACGCGCTCAACTTTTCCTGATTTCAAAGCACGAGCTGACACCCAAACTTTTTTAGGTGTTCCGTCGATCATAACACGAACTTTTTGTAGGTTCGGTTTAACAGTACGTTTAGTAGCGTTCATAGCGTGAGAACGATTGTTTCCGCTAGATGTTTTACGACCTGTAAAGTAACAAACTTTAGCCATTTTTAATTTCCTCCTTTGCCTTGATATTGGAGCGATAGTTTTCAGCTCATACTAAAACAATTTAACATAATTTGCCCGTATTTACAAGAGACTTTTTTTATAGACGATTGACATTATTACGCAAACATTGTAAATTAGACAAAGTCATGGTGGAAATCACCATTTTTTTGTTTTATTTAGTTGAATCAAAACCAAAAAAAATTGTTAATTTGAGAGGTAAGTAGGTGCTCGACCTTTTATTTACCGTTAGGCTATGATAAACTATTATAGTAGAAAATGGGTTAATAGACTCGTTAAGGAGGGTCATTTCAATGGCTGTAAAAATTAAAACGTCAGCTGGTACTATCGAAATTACAAATGAAGTGATTGCGACTGTCGTAGGCGGCGCAACAACTGATGTGTTTGGAATCGTTGGTATGGCAAGCAAAAATCAAATTAAAGATAATATTACTGAAATTTTACGTAGAGAAAATTATGCACGTGGCGTAGTGGTACGTCAAGAAGACAATGGAATCGCAGTGGATGTGTATACGATTGTTAGTTACGGAACAAAAATTTCTGAAGTGTCTCGCAATGTCCAAGAGAAAGTGAAATACAACTTAGAAACTTTACTCGGTGTTGCTGCTAACTCAGTTAATGTGTTTGTTCAAGGAGTACGTGTACTGCCAGACTAGGTGGCAGAAGGTCTGTTGAAAAACGGCAGGTCGATCTTAAGGAGGATTATTTAGGTGAATGTAACAGAAATTAGCGCAAGTCAGTTCCAAGAAATGGTGCAGGCTGGTGCGAATCGTTTGCAAACAAATGCAGAATATGTCAATTCTTTGAATGTTTTCCCTGTGCCAGATGGTGATACGGGTACAAATATGAACTTATCTATGACGAGTGGTGCGAAAGCTGTGGTTGATTCAACGTCAGATAAAGTGGGTGAATTAGCCAATGTTTTATCAAAAGGGCTTTTAATGGGCGCACGCGGTAATTCAGGAGTTATTCTTTCTCAATTATTCCGTGGCTTTTCAAAACAGATTCCGTCTGTAGTCTCGTTGAATGCACAGGATTTAGCGTCAGCGTTTATGCGTGGTGTGGAGACTGCCTACAAAGCGGTTATGAAGCCAGTTGAAGGGACTATTTTAACTGTGGCTCGTGAAGCCGCAAAAGCGGGAGAAAAAAAGGCGAAAGAATCAGATGACTGTGTGGAAGTAATGACCTCAGTTGTGACAGGTGCTAAACGCGCATTAGCGAAAACACCAGATCTTTTACCTGTACTTAAAGAAGTGGGGGTTGTTGATAGTGGTGGCCAAGGGCTGTTATTTATCTATGAGGGGTTTTTGAGTGTCTTAAATGGGGAATACCAATTAGATACAGTTTTTGAACCGTCACCAGCTGAGATGGATGATATGGTGAATGCCGAGCATCATCGTAGTGTTCAAGGTCAGCTTGCAACAGAAGATATCACATTTGGTTACTGTACAGAAATCATGGTGAAAATTGGCGAAGGCCCAACTGTTGATAGCAAGTTTGATTACGAAGAATTCCGTAACTACTTAGATAAATTGGGTGATTCTTTATTGGTCGTGAATGATGATGAGATTATCAAGGTTCACGTGCATACAGAACATCCAGGTGAAGTGATGAATTATGGTCAAAAATTTGGTTCTCTTGTAAAGGTTAAGGTGGATAACATGCGCCTTCAACACGAGACGATTTTGGAACATGATGGTGGCCAAACAAAAGCCGTAGCGAAAAAACCTCGTACACCTTATGGCATTATTGCGATTGCAGCAGGGAAGGGAATTCAAGAGTTGTTCTCAAGCTTAGGCGCAAGCTACGTGATTAGTGGCGGACAAACAATGAACCCGAGTACAGAGGATATCTTAAAAGCAATTGAAGAAGTGAATGCAGATCAAGTCATTATCTTGCCGAATAATAAAAATATCTTTATGGCAGCGGATCAAGCAGCAGAAGTGGCTGAGATTCCAGTAGCCGTTGTGCCATCAAAAACAATTTCTCAAGGGATGACAGCGATGTTAGCCTTTAACGATCAAGCTTCTTTAGAAGACAACAAAGAAGGCATGAAAGAAATGCTTGAAAGTGTAGTCAGTGGTCAAGTGACGAATGCGATTCGTAACACAACAATTGATGGTGTTGAGATTACAGAAGGCGACTTCCTAGGAATGATCGATGGTAAGATTGTGATTTCAAATCCTGATCGTTTTGAAACGTCATTGAAAACGTTAGAGCAAATGATTAACGAGGAGACAGAAATCGTAACAATCATTACAGGAGAAGAGGGTTCGGCTGAAGAAGCTGAAAAACTGAGCGAAGCTTTGAGTGAGAAATACGAAGAGTTAGAATTCGAGATTCACCAAGGGGACCAGCCGGTGTATCCTTATCTGTTTTCAGCTGAGTAAGAACGAAAAAGAGAGAGTATAGAAATAAACAGGTAGCTGGGATGTAAATCATCATTGATTTATGTTCTAGCTACTTTTCAAAGTGTTTGAAAGAAAGGAGGGACAGTCTGTGGGCAATTTGAATGATCCGGTGACGGTATTATCTGGCGTTGGCGAAAAAAGAGCGAGTAATTTGGCTGAGTTGGGCATTAAAACAGTTGTTGATTTGATGACCTATTATCCTTTTCGATATGAGGATATTCAAGAAAAAAATCTGACGGAAATTCAAGATCAAGAAAAAGTCACACTTAAAGGGTTGGTTGTCTCAGAGCCAGTTGTTAGTCGTTATGGCTACAAAAAAAGTCGATTACAGTTTCGGATGATGCAAGAGCACGCAGTCTTTAATGTCTCTTTTTTTAATCAGCCGTATTTAAAAGATAAAATTGTCCTGTCAGAAGAGGTGGCAGTCTACGGGAAATGGGATGCTAAAAGAAAAGCCTTAACAGGGATGAAAATTTTGGGTAGTAAAGCAACCGAAGAATTTGCGCCAATTTATCATGTCAGCAAATCTGTTCGTCAAACCACATTAATTGAATTAATCAAAGCGGCCTTTGCAGGGTATTTCCAACAGCTAGAAGAGAATTTACCAGAAGAGCTGCTAGAAAAATATCGGTTAATTGGTCGACAACAGGCCGTTTTTGCGATGCATTTTCCAAAAGATCAAGAAGAAAGTCGCCAAGCGAAACGACGTGTGATTTTTGAAGAGTTCTTTTTATTCCAAATGCAGATCCAAGGTTTAAAAAAAGCAGAAAAATCAGAAGCGCAAGGATTGTCTGTGTTATATGACGTTGAACGAGTGAAGCAGTTTACCCAAAAATTACCCTTTGAGCTAACGGAAGCTCAAAAGCGCGTAACCAATGAAATTTGTCGTGACTTGCGCAGTAAAAAACATATGCAGCGATTGTTACAAGGGGATGTTGGGAGTGGAAAAACGGTCGTTGCGGCGATTGCTTTATATGCGACAGCAACGGCGGGCTTTCAAGGGGCGTTAATGGTGCCTACTGAAATTTTAGCGCAACAGCATTTAGAAAGTTTAAATCAATTGTTTGACCCTTTAGAAATCCAGACCGCGTTATTAACAGGCTCAACTAAAGCGGCAGAACGCCGAGAAATTTTGGCGCAGCTTGCGAACGGCGAAATTGATGTGGTGATTGGAACCCATGCATTGATTCAGGATAATGTTGAATTTCACCGGTTAGGTTTGGTAATTACTGATGAACAACATCGGTTTGGAGTCAATCAACGAAAGGTATTGCGAGAAAAAGGGCTCAAGCCAGATGTCCTGTTTATGACAGCGACGCCAATTCCACGAACGCTTGCGATTACGGCGTACGGTGAGATGGATGTTTCAGTGATTGATGAATTACCAGCCGGCAGGATTCCTGTAGAGACGCGTTGGATTCGCCCACCTCAATTGGAGAGTATTCTTGAATGGGTGCGCAAAGAATTAAGGGTAGGACATCAAGTCTATGTCATTTGTCCTTTAATAGAAGAATCAGAAGCACTGGACGTAAAAAATGCGACAGAAATTTATGAACATTTGCAGCGGGTGTATTCACCAGACTATCAGGTTGGTCTTCTTCATGGGAAGATGAAAAACACCGAAAAAGATCGTATCATGGAATCATTCAAGGACCGAGCGCTACAAATTTTAGTGTCGACTACCGTGATTGAAGTGGGCGTAAACGTCCCCAATGCGACGGTCATGTTGATTATGGATGCGGATCGTTTTGGTTTGGCACAATTGCACCAGCTTCGAGGACGGGTGGGGCGTGGTGCGGATGCTTCTTATTGTATTTTGATTGCCAATCCCAAAAATGAGATGGGCGTACAGCGGATGAAAATTATGACAGAAACAAATAATGGTTTCATCTTAAGTGAAAAAGATTTAGAATTAAGAGGGCCTGGTGAAGTATTTGGATCACGTCAATCAGGAATTCCTCAGTTTTTAGTGGGTGACTTGGTGACAGATGGGAATATTTTGGAAGTTGCAAGAGAAGAAGCGAATGCTATTTGGAAAATTCCTAACTGGCAAGAAGTAAAGACCTATCGAGGACTGAGTCAATCAATCAAAATAGAAGATCCAGAAGGGCGTTATTTTGATTAGTAAGAAGATGTGTCTTGAGTTGAGAGGAGCGAACAGGTAATGAGAATTGCAGTAGATGCAATGGGTGGCGACAATGCCCCAAAAGCAATTGTTGAAGGCGTGATGTTAGCGCAACAGGATTTTCCTGACATTGAATTTATTTTATATGGAAAAGAAGCGGAAATAAAAAAATACGTAACAAACGAAAAAAATCTGACTATCGTACACACGGATGAGAAAATTGCTAGTGATGATGAGCCAGTTAAAGCGATTCGTCGCAAGAAAACAGCTTCTATGGTACTCGCAGCTCAAGCTGTAAAAAATGGCGAAGCGGATGCAATTTTTTCGGCAGGAAATACAGGCGCATTGTTAGCAGCTGGTTTATTCATCGTTGGTCGAATTAAAAATATCGAACGCCCAGGCTTGATGTCAACATTGCCTGTGATTGGGAACCCTGATGGTGGGTTTGATATTTTAGACTTAGGAGCGAATGCAGATAATAAGCCTGAGCATTTGGTTCAATATGCGGTGTTAGGTTCATTTTATGCGCAAAAGGTTCGCAAGATTCAACAGCCAAAAGTTGGGCTTTTGAATAACGGGACGGAAGAGACAAAAGGGAGCGAATTAACGAAAAAGGCCTTTGAATTATTAAAAGAAGAAGAGAGTATCCATTTTATTGGGAATGTCGAAGCACGTGATTTGTTGAGCGGTGCGGCTGATGTTGTGGTGACAGACGGATTTACGGGGAATGCCGTATTAAAGTCAATTGAAGGCACGGCGATGAATATGATGAACTTGTTAAAATCTTCTATTCTAGCAGAAGGTGTTAAAGGTAAGTTGGGCGCCCTTTTATTGAAGGATGCGTTGCGTGGCATGAAGCATGAGATGGATTATTCCAAACATGGAGGTGCAGTGTTGTTTGGCTTGAAGGCACCGGTTGTTAAAACACATGGATCAACAGGTCCTGAGGCTGTTCGTTATACCATTCGCCAAATTCATACCATGCTAGAAACCGATGTGGTTGGACAGCTAGTTGCCCACTTTGAAGAAGAGGTCGCAACTGAAGCAGTTGAGTAAATCATTGACTAACAAATAAGTAACTTTTTTAGAAATCAAAATGAAATTATTCTGTAACAAATTTGAAAAAATACTGGACAAATTTGTTGATTCTGAGTAAAATGTACTATGGCTTGGCTATTAACAAGGTGTTGTCAAAAGCAGTGGAGGTGAATGCAATTGACTCGTGAAGAAGTTTTTGCTAAAGTAGCGAATATTATCTCGAACCATTTTGATATGGATGCAGACAAAGTAAATGATCAACTAAGTATTAAAGATGATTTGAACGCTGATTCGATCAGCATTATGGAATTTGTTTTAGAGCTTGAAGATGAATTTGGGACTGAAATCTCAGATGAAGATGCTGAAAAAATTGAAACAGTTGGTGGAGCAGTAGAATATATCCTTTCTCATCAAGGATAAAAAACAACGATTTATTAGAGATATCTAATGAATCGTTGTTTTTTTTTATCCTACGTTAAATTTAAATAGATTTTTCTGACAATTTGACGGTTTTAGAGGGATTTAACCTTGCATTCTTAAGGTGATTTCTATATAATTGTTAAGAAACTATTATATTATGTTAAGAGAAAGATTTGTAACTGTCAAAGAACGTAAAATGTTCACTCTTTTTCATATATATAAAACAAACTTCAATAGCAGTGAAGGGTAAAAAAGAGAGGGGTATTCGATTGTCAAATGATAATCAATTATTAGACGTACAAAACCTGCATACTAGCTTCCGAATTAAAGACGATTTTTACGACGCAGTAGACGACGTGTCTTTTGTCCTCGAGAAAAATGAAATTCTAGCTATAGTAGGTGAGTCAGGCTGTGGGAAAAGTACACTAGCCACTACAATTATGGGCTTACATGATCCAAACAATACAAAAATTACTGGAGAAATCTTATACAACGATTTGAATTTATCAAATTTGAATGAGACGTTGTACAATAAGATTCGAGGGAATGATATTGGAATGATTTTTCAGGATCCATTGTCTGCCTTAAATCCCTTAATGAGAATTGAAGACCAGATTAAAGAAGGCCTTTCTTATCATACAAAGATGACCGCTGACGAACGTCAAGCGCGTGCCTTAGAATTATTAGACCAAGTAGGAATTCCTAATCCTGCTCGTGTGGGTCGTCAATATCCCCATGAGCTATCAGGTGGGATGCGCCAACGGGTAATTATTGCGATTGCCATTGCTTGTAAGCCACCAATTATTATCGCCGATGAGCCAACAACTGCTTTGGACGTGACAATTCAAGCTCAGATTCTTGATTTATTAAAAGATTTGCAAAAAGAAACAGAAACGGGAATTATCTTAATTACCCATGACTTGGGCGTCGTAGCTGAGATGGCTGACCGTGTGGCGGTAATGTACGCAGGTCAATTCGTTGAAGTAGCTTCTGTGGAAGAATTATTTTCTAACCCACAACATCCTTATACACGTTCATTATTAAACTCGATTCCTCAAGAAGACAATCATGATAGTGAGCTACACGTAATTGAAGGAGTGGTTCCTTCATTAAAGAATATGATTCGTACAGGGTGTCGTTTTGCTCCACGAATTCCTTGGATTCCAGAAAGCGATCATGAAGAAAATCCAAGCTTACATGAAGTAGCACCAGATCACTTGGTTCGTTGCACTTGTTATAAGCATTTTCATTTTAGAGACGAAGAAGGAGAAGTGTAAATGTCAGAACTCATTCAAATAAAAGACCTAAAAGTACACTATCCAATTCGTAGCGGTTTTTTGAATCGCGTAACAGATTATGTATTGGCCGTGGATGGTGTCGATTTTACGATTGAAAAAGGAAAAACTTACGGCCTAGTTGGTGAATCTGGTTCCGGAAAATCAACAACCGGAAAAGCGATTGTTGGTTTGGAAAAAGTGACTTCAGGAGAGATACTTTATCAAGGTAAAGATATTACTAAACGTAGTAACAGAAAACAAATGGACTATAATAAGGACGTTCAAATGATTTTTCAGGATGCGATGTCTAGTTTAAACCCTAAAAAACGTGTGATCGATATTATCGCTGAGCCGATTCGTAACTTTGAACGATTAAGCGATCAAGAAGAAAAGAAAAAAATCAAAGGCTTGTTAGATATTGTTGGAATGCCAGAAGATGCTTTATATAAGTATCCACATGAATTTTCAGGTGGTCAACGTCAACGTCTAGGAGTTGCCCGCGCAGTAGCAACAAGTCCTAAATTAATTGTGGCGGACGAACCGGTATCGGCACTTGATTTGTCTGTTCAAGCACAAGTCTTGAACTTCATGAAACGTATTCAAGAAGAGTATGGATTAAGTTATTTATTCATTTCTCATGACTTAGGGGTCGTGAAACATATGTGTGATAATATCGCTATTATGACAAAAGGTCGTTTTGTGGAGATTGGTTCTCGTACAGATATTTATGATGATCCTCGTCATATTTATACGAAACGTTTATTATCCGCTATTCCAAGGATAGATGTCGAAAATCGTGACGCCCATAAACAAAACCGCCGTCGTGTAGAAGAAGAGTATGTTACTCATCAAAAAGACTATTACGACAATAACGGTCGTGTATACGACTTGAGAAAAATTACAGATACACATCAAGTCGCATTAAAAGATGGGGGTGCTCAATAATGTGGAAAACAATTTTACGACGGATAATGTTAATGATTCCCCAAATAATTATTCTTAGTGTTTTAATATTTTTATTAGCACAAGCAATGCCTGGAGACCCATTTACCGGACTAATTAACCCGAACCAAGATCCTAAAGTAATCGAAGCGATGAGAGAATCAGCTGGATTAAATGATCCTTGGTACACACAATATTTTAGATGGATTGGTAATGCACTACAAGGAGACTTTGGACAGAGCTTTTTATACAAACGTCCAGTAGCTGATTTGATTGGCGAGCGTGTAGTAAACACACTGTATCTATCCATTTTAACGGTTATCTTCACTTATATCATTGCGATTCCACTAGGGATGTTAGCGGGACGTTACCAAAACTCAATTCTTGATAAAGCTGTGGTTATCTACAACTTCTTCAGTTTTGCAGTGCCAACGTTTATCTTTGGCTTAATCACATTGTTCTTCTTCGGCTACCGATTGGGCTGGTTCCCGACAAGTGGCTCTCAAACAATTGGTTTAACAGGCGGCTTTTTTGTTGAAGTACTAGATAAACTGAAATATATTATGTTACCAGCATTGACGCAAGCCTTCTTAGCAACGGCTGTTACCATTCAATATTTACGAAGCGAAGTCATTGATTCAAAATCTTTGGACTTTGTTCGAACGGCTCGCTCAAAAGGGGTACCAACCTCAAAAGTGTTTAGTCGTCATATTTTCCGAAATGCTGCATTACCGATGGCTTCGCAAATGGGGTATGAAATTACTTCGTTAATTGCCGGTTCTGTAGTTATTGAAAAAATATTTGGCTATCCTGGAGTGGGGAAACTATTTATTGATAGTATTGCTCAACGAGATTATACAGTAATCACTTCGCTAGTTCTGATTTTAGGGATAGCGACTCTTGTCGGAACTTTACTTTCCGATATTATTATGAGTATCGTTGATCCACGAATTCGTATTCAGTAAATGATGACTTCCAGAAAGGAGAATGGACACGCTAATGAGTAAAGAAAAAAAGAATGTAGCAGCAACTGAGAGTATTCCACCGATGGGATTACGAATGATTGCTCGAGAATTTTTAAAAGATAAAATTGCGATTCTATCTTTGATTATATTAGTGGTTTTATTACTTGCAATTTTTATCGGGACTATGTTCATTGATCAAGATAAAGTAATGTTTGTAAGTATTTTTGATAAATATGCCACCCCTGGATCAATCTCTGCCCAAGGACACAAGTATCTTTTTGGAGCTGATGAGGGCGGAAGAGATGTTCTAGGACAACTGTTTATAGGTGCACGTAATTCCATATTGATTGGATTTTCAATTACTATTATTACTTCATTTATTGGAGTAGGTCTAGGAATTGTTTCTGGTTATTATGGAGGGATAATTGATAATATTTTGATGCGTATCGTCGACTTCGTTATGATTTTACCAATCATGTTGATTATTATCGTATTCGTGTCAATTATTCCTAAATACAATGTTTGGTCATTTGTTGCGATTATGAGTGCTTTTTATTGGGTAGCAAAAGCACGATTATTTAGAAGTAAGACATTGTCAGAGGGGCGCCGTGATTACGTTAGTGCTTCAAAAACAATGGGGACTAGTGATTTTAAAATTATGTTCAGAGAATTAATGCCCAATTTGAGTTCGTTAATTATCACGAACTTAACAATGAACTTTGCTGCGAATATCGGGATTGAAACAACCCTATCATTCTTAGGCTTTGGTTTGCCAACAAAGGTTCCTAGCTTAGGAACACTTATTGGCTACGCTAGCAGTGGAGATGTTCTCGTGAACAAACAATGGATTTGGGTACCTGCATCAGTACTTATTTTGGTATTGATGTTGAGTATAAATTATGTTGGTCAAGCATTTAAGCGTTCAGCAGATGCTCGTCAACGTTTAGGATAAGAAGGAGGACAAAGGATGAAGAAAAAGATTTTAGGACTAGTTACCTTAGCATCTGTGTTGACATTAGGATTGGCAGCATGTGGTGGAGGCAACAGTAACAGCAAAGGAACTGACTCTTCTGGTGGAGAAACAGCAGGTGGAGCAGATTCGACAGATGTAGCAAGCTTTCCAATTGCAACAACAAATAAAGATAAAGCAATCAAAGATGGTGAGTTAGATGTTGCGGTAGCAACAGATAGCCAGTTTAAAGGAATGTTCCAATGGGAATTCTATCAAGATGCTTATGACAATATGTTTATGCAACCTTCCCACGAAGCGTTATTTAGTTATGACGGAGACTTCAAAATCACTAACGATGGAGCGGCTACTTTAGACTTAGATAAAGATGCGAAAAAAGCGACTATCAAAGTTAAAGATGGCGTTAAATGGTCTGATGGTGAAGAGGTTACCGCTGATGATGTAATCTTCCCTTATGAAATTATCGGACACAAAGATTACACAGGAATTCGTTATGATGAAACATTTGCTCGTATCGTAGGTATGGACGAATACCATGAAGGAAAAGCTGATTCTATCTCAGGAATCAAAAAAGTTGATGATAAAACAGTTGAAATTTCTTATAAAGATGTAAACCCAAGTATGTTACAAGCGGGTGGCGGCGTCTGGACGTATGCAGCACCTAAACATGTCTTAAAAGATATTGCCATCAAAGACATGGAATCTAGTGATGCCGTGCGTAAAAATCCAGTTACATTTGGACCTTACTATATGAGTAATATTGTTCCAGGTGAATCTGTTGAGTACAGCCCAAATGAACATTATTGGAATGGCACACCACAATTGAAAAAAATTGTGATGACTTCAGTACCAACAGCAAGTATTGTTGAATCATTAAAATCAAAACAATATGACATGGTTTATCAAATGCCTACTGATATTTATGAAACTTATAAAGATTTAGATGGTTATACAAACTTAGGTCGTGAGCAAACTTCTTACACTTACTTAGGTTTCAAACTAGGTAAATGGAACAAAGAAAAAGGTCATGTAGAGTACAATCCAGAGTCTAAGATGGCGGATAAATCATTACGTCAAGCAATGGGTTATGCGATTGATAATAGTACAGTAGGGGAACGTTTCTATGCTGGTTTGCGTTCAAACGCAACGTCATTAATCCCACCTGTGTTTAAAACAACTCATGATTCAACGATTAAAGGTTATACTTTAGATATTGATAAAGCGAACAAATTATTAGATGATGCTGGATACAAAGATGTAACTGATGATGGCATCCGTGAAGACAAAGATGGTAAAGAGCTGAAAATTAAATTTGCTTCTATGTCAGGTGGAGAAACAGCACAACCATTAGCTGATTACTATGTACAACAATGGAAATCAATTGGTTTAGATGTTGAATACGCAACAGGTCGTTTGATTGAGTTTAACTCATTCTATGACAAATTAGAAAATGATGATCCAGAAATTGATGTTTATCAAGGGGCATGGAATACGGGAACTGATCCAAACCCAGATGGATTATATAGTGCTACAGCTGCATTTAACTACACTCGTTTTGAGTCAGAAGAAAATACTAAATTATTAGCAGATATTAGCTCAGATAAAGCGTTTGATGCTGATTTCCAAAAAGAAGCATTTGCTAAATGGCAAGAATATGCTGCTGACGAAGCGTTTGTTATTCCTACATTGTTCCGTAACGAAGTAATGCCGATTAGTGATCGTGTAACTAACTTCTCTTGGGACTATGCAGAATCAACAAACCCATGGTCAACTATCGGTGTAACAGCTGATTCTCGTAAATAATTTATTTGTTATGTAGACTTGGTGAGCCTTCTAGGCTCGCCAAGTTTTTGCATTTATTATAAGAATGTTTCCCTTGTGTATTCTTTTCGCAGAAGCATTTCAAAAATTGGAAAAAACCAGTATAATAGGGAAGTGTTGTAAATACAATTAAAGGAATGTTGAAGAATGGATATACAGCTAGTTAAAGAGTTAAAGACACAATATGCAATTACTTTTCATGATGTCGATATATTGGAACAAGCGTTTACCCATTCATCCTATGTGAATGAGCATCGGAATTTGAATTTATCTGATAATGAACGATTAGAGTTTTTAGGGGATGCGGTATTGGAGCTATTGGTCTCCCAATATTTGTATCGGGAATATCCGGATCTTCCAGAAGGAAAACTAACCAAGATGCGTGCAGCGATTGTGCGTGAGGATAGCTTATCGATGTTTGCCAAAGCGTGTCATTTTGATCAGTACGTTCGTTTAGGCAAAGGGGAAGAAAACTCTGGTGGTAGAAGACGTCCGGCTTTGTTGTGCGATTTGTTTGAGGCTTTTTTAGGAGCTCTCTATTTAGATCAAGGAACAGAAGCGGTTCACGAGTTCATTAAGAAAGTCATTTTTCCGAAAGTGGCGGCTGGTGCTTTTTCACATGAGATGGATCATAAAACAAGGTTACAAGAGGTCTTACAAAAATCAGGTGATGTCTTGATTGATTATCGTTTGATTAAAGAGGAAGGACCGGCCCACGAACGCATTTTTTGGACAGAGGTCTATGTGGATGGTCAACTGATTGGTAAGGGTCAAGGAAAATCAAAAAAATTAGCTGAGCAAAATGCCGCAGAGAATGCGTTGAAAGATTTGCAAGGATAAGTGAAGGGAGCAGGAGTCTTTCGTGTATTTAAAACGACTTGAAATTGCGGGCTTTAAGTCATTTGCCGATCGTACGGTGATTGATTTTGAGAATAGTGTGACGGCGGTTGTCGGACCTAATGGCAGTGGGAAGAGTAACATTACAGAAGCTGTCCGTTGGGTTCTTGGCGAGCAGTCAGCCAAAAGTTTGCGTGGTGGGAAGATGCCAGATATTATTTTTGCTGGTTCTGACTCTCGTAAACAATTAAATATCGCAGAAGTGACGGTTATTTTGGACAATAGTGACCATTATTTACCATTGGAATTTAACGAAATCAGTGTCACACGTCGCTACAATCGAAATGGCGACAGTGATTTTTTCATTAATAAACAGAGCTGTCGTTTAAAGGATATTCATGACTTATTTATGGATTCTGGCTTGGGTAAGGAGTCCTTCTCTATTATTTCTCAAGGGAAGGTTGAAGCTATATTTAGTAGTAAGCCAGAAGATCGTCGAGGGATTTTTGAAGAGGCAGCCGGCGTTTTGAAATACAAGCAAAGAAAGAAAAAAGCAGAGCAGAAGCTTTTTGAAACAGAGGATAACCTGAGTCGTGTGCAGGATATCATTTATGAATTGGAAGATCAATTAACCCCTTTGGCAGCTCAAAGTGAGGCGGCAAAGGAGTTTTTGCGCCTTAAAGAGAGCTTGACGTCAGCAGATATTAATCTGACTGTCAGTGAAATTCAAACGGCAAAGGTTCAGTGGGAAGAACAAAATCAACAATTGAACGAATTGAATGGCTATCTTGTTCAATTAAATAGTGATATTCGTCAATCAGAACAGATGTTGGTTTCGCTTAGAGGCAAACGTAGTGAGATGGATCAATGGTCAGAAAATGCCCAACAGCAGTTATTGCATTTGACGGAGGCGTTAAAGCAGGCTGAAGGACAAAAAGAGGTGATGATTGAGCGATCCAAACATACGTTACAAAGCTCAAAAGAGTACCAAGAGAATTTACAGGAAATGACGGAGAAGATTCAACAACTAGAAGCTGCAATCTTAGCTTTAGAAGAAGAGAAAAGAGCCAAAAATGGTGAAGTTCTTGAAATCGAAGAGGCTATTGAACAAAATGAAGTTGAATTAATCAAATATCAAAAAACATCGAAAGAATTACTAGAGGAGCTACGTGCACAATACGTCGAGTTGATGCAGGAACAGGCGAGTACTGGTAATGAATTAAAGCACTTAGAACGTCAGTATCAACAAGAATCATCTAAAAATCAGCAAGCTTTAACCAAACATGAAGAGCTTGCGAAGAGAAACCAATTGTTGGAAGAAAAACAGCAGACGATTGCGACTAGCTATGAAACAATTAAAGAGCAACTAGTGGAACAACGAGCAGACTATGTTACAAACCAACAGCAATTGAAACTAGCGCAACAATCTTTAGCTGAAGAGCAACAAGTCATGTATCAATTAATGAGTCGAGTCCAACAGGTTCGTGCACGTCAGAAGAGCTTGCAAGAAATCCAAGAGAACTATTCTGGGTTTTATCAAGGAGTTCGGATGGTTCTCAAACAAAAAGACGCGCTTTCTGGTATCGTTGGTGCAGTGGCCGAGTTAATTGATGTGCCGAATGAGTATACTTTAGCGATTGAAACAGCTCTAGGTGGTTCAGCACAACATGTGATTGTTGAGACAGAAAAGGATGCTCGTCAAGGAATTACCTATCTAAAACAACAACGCGGTGGTCGGGCAACCTTCTTACCGTTAACAACGATTAAACCTCGACAAATGCAAGCGAGTACCTTACAAAAAGCGAATAAGATTGCAGGTTTTTTAGGAATTGCGAGTCAATTGGTGGAATTTCCTGAGAAAATTTCGACAATTGTGGAGAATTTGTTAGGGACGATTATTATTGCTAAAGACTTAACCAGCGCTAATCAAATTGCACAAAGCATCAACTACCAGTGTCGAGTGGTATCTCTTGAAGGAGATGTCATGAACGCAGGTGGTTCGATGACAGGTGGCGCGAATAAGCGAGGCAATCAAGGAAGCTTGTTTGCTCAATCGCAAGAGCTACAGGAGTTGACGACACAATATGCTGAGTTGGACGAACAACAACAACAAAGAGAAAAAAGTGTTCGTCGAATGGAACAAGAGGTTGCTAAACTTACGGAGAAGGTTGAGAAGATTCGTGAGCAAGGGGAAACGACTCGCTTTAAAGAACAAGAAGTAGCCAACCAATTACAAAATATCACGGCTGACCTTGAACGAATTCAAAAAGAGCAACAAGTCTTTAGCTTTGAAACCCAAGAACTGCAAGCTTTTATTCAGCAGTATGAGGAACAAAAGGCAACGCTAGAGGCACGCCAAAAAGAGCTGGATGAAGAACGTGGTGCAATTGATAAAGAGATTGAGTCGATTAGCCAAGAAAGTGACTTGATGGAAGAAAAACGTCAAGAGCTGACACAAGCGCGCGCACGCTTGACTGCAGACTTGGCAGTTGCTAAAGAACAATTGGTAAGTATTCAGCAGCAACTTCAAAGTGCAGATGACCAATTAGCAGAGGCTGTTGACAAAAAAGAAAGTCTAGCCCGTCAATTAGATGCACTAACAAATGATGTGTCAGATCATGAGATGACAGAAGAATCACTGGCTGTTCGTGTGACGGAGCTACAAGAAAAACGTGATGAAATAAGAGAGCAGATTGCTACTCGAAAAGCCCAAAGAACTGAGGTTCAAGAACAGGTCGATGAGTTAGATCAGCAATTAGCTGAACGAAACCGCAAGCAAAAAGAAATGCTTTCTGACCAAACAAAAATCGAAGTGCAAAAGAATCGAGCGGAGATGAAGCTGGATTCGGGACTACAATATTTGCAAGAAGAGTATAGCTTGACCTTTGAAGCAGCTGCCGAACAAGCCGAAGAGGTAGAGGCTATCGATGAGACCAAACAGGAAGTCAATCGATTAAAACGAAGCATTGACCGTTTAGGCCCAGTCAATATTAATGCGATTGAGCAGTATGAACAAGTTAATGAGCGGTATGAATTTTTAGTGGCGCAGCGAGATGACTTGTTGTCTGCAAAAGAACAGTTATTTGAAACCATGACAGAGATGGATCAAGAGGTCAAAATCCGATTCAGTGAAGTCTTTGAAGCAATTCGGGCGAAGTTTCAAGTAGTGTTCCCGAATATGTTTGGTGGCGGGCGTGCGGAGCTTGTGTTAACCAATCCAGAAGATTTGCTGAATACAGGAATTGAGATTGAAGCACAACCACCTGGGAAAAAACTACAAAGCTTGAGTTTACTTTCTGGTGGCGAACGCGCATTAACAGCGATTGCGTTGCTCTTTTCAATTATTCAAGTCCGACCTGTACCGTTTTGTATTCTTGATGAGGTTGAAGCGGCTTTGGATGATGCAAATGTCGCTCGGTTTGGACATTATTTAAGTCAGTTCCAAAATGATACACAATTTATCGTTGTTACTCACAGAAAAGGAACGATGGAGGCAGCCAATATTTTGTACGGGGTTACCATGCAGGAGTCTGGTGTGTCGAAGATTGTTTCGGTTCGTTTGGAAGAAGTGGCTGAGGGCGGCAAGATTATTTCAGCAGAAGCATAGACAAAATCGTCTGTCTGAGAGTTGACTAATCGGTCAATAGCGAGTAACATGCTACCAAAGTTAAGTGTAGAGAGAAACTAGAGGAGACGTGTGTCTTGTTGGCTGAAGGAAAGTAGAAGCACGTCAACTTTCATAAAAGGAGTAACAGAAGGATAAGGCCTTAGAAAAAGGGGCATTATCTGATTTTGAGTGAGGAAGGGGGAGTATTTGTGATAAAAATGATTGCGATTGATTTAGATGGAACTTTACTGAATGACGCAAAACAAATTTCAGAAAAAAATAAACAAGTACTGGCTGAAGCAAAAGCGTTGGGTGTAAAAATTGTGATTTGTACAGGTCGCCCGCTAAAAGCAATTGAGGGCTTTTTGGAAGAGCTGAATCTACTGGAGCCAGGAGACTATAGCATTACCTTTAACGGTGGCTTGGTTCAAAAAAATGATACTGGCGAAATTATGGAACAGACGGTGATGGCGCCTTCTGATGTTCATAGATTACATCAATTATCGGTGGACTTAGACATGCCTTTAGATGTGTTATCAGAAGGAAATGTCTTACAGCTGCCGACTTCTAAGAATCATCCATCTATCTACAGTCAGTTAAACAAGCTACTGAATTTCCAGCCAATTACTTTAGAGGAAATTGATGGTTCAACAATTTATAACAAAGTTGTGGTTGCACTTGACCAAGATATCTTAGATCCTAAAATTAGTGATATCCCTAAAGCGTATTATGAGGACTACGAAATTATCAAAACACGTAGTAACTTGTTGGAATTCATGCCTAAAGGAATCACAAAAGGTTATGGAATTTCACTACTGGCAAAGGACTTAGGGATTCAACGAGAAGAAATTATGGGAATTGGCGATGAGGAAAATGATCTGCCGATGATTGAGTACGTAGGAGTGGGTGTGGCAATGGCCAATGCGGTGGAACAAGTTCGTAAGGCGGCCGATTACGTGACAGCTTCAAATGAAGAGGACGGCGTAGCCCAAGCGATTGAGCAATTTGTCTTAAAATAAAAGGAGGAATTTCGATGGGATTTTTTGATAAAATCAAGAAAGCTTTTACTGGCGAAGAACAAGCTCCTGAAGAAGTCGTTGAAGTCCAAGAGAAATACGATAAGGGACTAGAAAAAACGCGCAAGACCTTTGGCGAACGAATGAACGAGCTATTTGCGAATTTCCGAAGTGTCGATGAGGATTTTTTTGAAGAGCTTGAAGAAACGCTGATTGGAGCAGATGTTGGCTTTGAAACGGCCTTAAAAATTACCGAGTCGCTTCGTCAGGAAGTTAAGCTGCGTAATGCGAAGAAACCAGCAGAAATTCAAAATACGATTATCGAAAAACTGGTTGATTTGTACGAAGCAGAAGGAATTGATGAAATTAACGAAATCAATTTGCAAGAGGATGGCGTGACCGTTATTTTATTTGTCGGAGTGAATGGTGTTGGGAAAACGACAAGCATCGGGAAATTAGCGCACCAATACCGCGAAGAGGGCAAAAAGGTCTTGATGGCAGCTGCAGATACGTTCCGAGCTGGGGCGATTGACCAGTTAGTTGTCTGGGGTGAGCGCGCAGGTGTTGAAGTGGTTCGTGGAAATGCAGGTGGCGATCCAGCGGCAGTGGTTTTTGATGCAGTAGCTCGTGCCAAAGCAGAAGGCGTCGATGTTTTGTTGGTGGATACCGCAGGACGTTTGCAAAATAAAGTCAATCTAATGAACGAGCTTGAAAAGATTAAACGAGTGATTCAACGCGAATTGCCAGAAGCACCCCATGAGGTCTTACTCGTTCTTGATGCAACAACTGGTCAAAATGCGATGGTTCAAGCAAAACAATTTAAAGAAACCACAGATGTTACGGGGCTTGTTCTAACGAAGCTAGATGGAACGGCTAAGGGTGGAATTGTCTTGGCTATCCGAAATGAATTACACTTACCTGTGAAGTTAGTGGGTCTTGGTGAAGGAATCGATGACTTAGAAGTCTTTGAACCAAATGATTTTGTGATTGGTTTATTCAAAGGGCTGTTAAAAGAAGAATAAAAGGGCTAGCATTCTAAAAGCGCACCTTTTAAAGAGCAGTAAAAAAAGGCACTTTGTCAAATGGTGTTGTTTTAAAAAATCACTTGGAATCGTCGAGGAAACTAGGCGATTTTGAGTGATTTTTTTCTTTCAGCAAAGAAGGAAAAATAAAAAGAAAATTCTTCTACCTATTCGTTCATGTTTAGTGGTATCATCTAATCAGAGTCTTTTTATATGAAAGGCTATTCATTCGAGACAACTTATAAGGTTTTATTTTGACTTTCCTATATAATGATTGGTAGTAGAAGTAGAGAGGTGCAAGTGGACATGCAAATGAAAGAGTTAATCCGTCGACAAGCGGTTCGACCATTTTTGAAAAAAGCTCGTTTTGGCTTAGAAAGAGAGAGCCAACGAGTGAGTTTACAAGGAGAATTAGCGCAAACAGATCATCCAACTGTTTTGGGAAATCGTGCATTTCATCCATATATTCAAACAGATTTTAGTGAAACCCAGGTGGAGATGATTACGCCTGTCGCTGATAGTGCCAAAGAAATGTTTCGTTATTTGGCAGCGATTCAAGATGTGACGATGCGTTCATTGCCAAAAGAAGAGATGCTTTGGCCGCTTAGTATGCCGCCAGCTTTGCCTGAAAAGGAAGAAGATATTATCATTGCCAAACTAGATAAATTTGAAGATGTGTTATATAGACGTTATCTTGCTAAAGAGTATGGTAAACGAAAACAGATGGTCAGTGGTATTCATTTTAATTTTGAATTTGCTGATGAATTAGTCTGTCAATTATTTAACGAACAGACAGAAATTTCTTCCCTTGAAAAATTTAAAACAGAAATCTATATGAAGGTTTCGCGCAACTTTTTACGTTATCGTTGGTTGATTACGTATTTATATGGGGCGTCTCCTGTGAGTGAGGCTCGTTATTTTGAAAATGAACCACAACCAGATGAACCGGTTCGCAGTATTCGTAGCAGTAAGTATGGCTATACGAATCATGACAACGTTCAGGTATCTTACGAGTCGTTGACGAGATACGTGCAAGATATTGCTGAGATGGTAGAAACGGGTAAGCTATCAGAAGAAAAAGAATTTTATGCGCCACTACGTTTACGTGGTGGGAAAAAAATGTCTGAGCTGGCTGAATTCGGGATTCGTTATATTGAATTGCGCAGCATTGATGTAAATCCATTTGAACGAGTGGGGATTAGCCAAGAGCAGGTCGAATTTCTGCATATTTTCCTTTTGTACTTATTATGGACAGATGAATTGCATGCAGCCGATGAATGGGTGGCAATTGGTGACTTGCTAAATAACCAAGTGGCTTTGGAAAATCCTTTAGAACAGACGGAGTTAGTAGAGGAAGGCGAGGCTTTATTTATGGATATGTTAGCGATGCTTGAGGAATTAGAATTAACAGCCGAAAAAGAGCTGACTCTTACGCTTAAAGCCCGTTTGACTCAACCGGAAGAAACCGTTTCTGGTGCGTTATTGAAAAAAATTCAAGCGACAAGCCAACAAGAGGTCGCTGTGACTCTGGCAAAACAGTATTATGACAAAGCACATGATCGTCCGTATCAATTAGCCGGCTTTAGAGGAATGGAATTATCCACACAAATCTTGTTATTTGATGCTATCCAAAAAGGAATCAGTGTAACTATTTTAGATGAGATGGATCAGTTTTTAAAATTAGAACATCATGGACATGTGGAGTACGTCAAAAATGCGAATATGACTAGTAAGGATTCCTACATTGTTCCTTTAATGATGGAAAACAAAACGGTGACGAAGAAAATTTTAGCAAGCGCTGGATTCCGTGTGCCAATGGGCGCTGAATTTGCTGAAATTGAAGAGGCCAAACGGTCGTATGCTCAGTTTGGAAAAACGGCCTTTGTCGTCAAGCCAAAATCAACAAATTACGGCTTAGGAATTTCTATCTTCAAAGAAGGAGCTTCCAAAGAGGATTATTATACTGCGTTAGAGATTGCTTTTTCAGAAGATACAGAAGTCTTGATTGAAGAATTTTTGCCAGGCACCGAATACCGTTTCTTTGTGTTAGATGGTGTCGTTCGCGCAATTTTACTTCGTGTACCAGCTAATGTAGTTGGTGATGGAAAACAAACGATTGAGGCGTTAGTGTCTGAGAAGAACCAAGATCCATTAAGAGGCTCGCATCATAGAGCACCACTTGAGTTGATTCAACTAGGTGAGATTGAAAAGCTGATGCTAAAAGAGCAAGGACTGACAGTGGCTTCCGTTCCTGACAAGGATCAGGTTGTTTACCTTCGAGAAAACTCGAATGTCAGCACTGGTGGCGATTCTATCGATGTGACTGATCAGTTTTCAGAGAGCTACAAAAAGATTGCTGCAGATGCAGTGAAGGCAATGGGCGCGAAGGTCAGCGGAATTGATTTGATTATTCCTGATTATACGGTCGATCCATCAACAGATGACAGGGCGTATGGAATCATTGAAGCCAACTTTAATCCGGCGATGCACATGCACATCTATCCCTATAAAGGAACCGGACGTCGCTTAACAATCAATGTCTTGCATTTGTTGTTCCCAGAAGTCGTGAGTGAATAGAATAAAGAAGTTAGGACAGCACAAGAATGGGACTGATGAAATTGTTTTTAATTTCATCAGTCCCATATATTATAGAGCCAGATTTTGTGAGGTCCTAACCTTGTTTTATTTAAGCAAATTCAATCTTTAATTTTTTACCCATAGCATGAGCAATTGCAGATAACTTATCAAAAGAGACATTATCACCACGTTCTATTCTAGCAATCGTTGCTTGTGTCGTCTTAGCGCGTTCAGCAAGTTCAACTTGAGTCAGACCAGCTTCCTCACGTGCCTTATATAAAGCAATTGCAGTTTCAAGCTTCTCACTTTCCACTCCCCAAAGTTCAGCAAATTCTGAGTCCTTCATCTCTTTCTCAATCATAACATCAATTTTCATAATCAAACCATTCCTTTCTTAACTGTTTTGCATGATCAATTTCTTTAAGTGGCGTTTTTTCAGTCTTCTTAGTAAAACCATGAGTAATGATATAACGCTCTGAGTCCACATGGAAATAGATAGCACGTTGAATATTTGAGCCTACTTTGCTCCTTAACTCATATAAATTTGTGTCAACTTTCTTGACCCATTTCAACCTCTGTGCTATAAGCATCCCTTGCTTCTCCACTTTCTGAATAGTCACATACAACTTAACTTTATCCTTTTTTGGTAAAGTAGAAATCCACTCAGCGAACTCATCATGCCCGTTTTTTCTTTCAAATGATTCAAAACAGATTTTATTCATAGTTTGATTATATCGTATATTGTTTAAAAATTCAATATATGATATAAAACGGAGTGGTGTCTGTGAAAATATTTATAGCCAATGTAGTCGGTGATGGGAAACAAACGATTGAGGCGTTAGTGTCTGAGAAGAATCAAGCCTCTTAATGAGTTGATTCAACTAGGTGAGATTGAAAAGCTGATGCTAAAAGAGCAAGGACTAACAGTGGCTTCCGTTCCTGAAAAGGATCAGGTAGTTTCCCTTCGAGAAAATTCGAATGTCAGCACTGGTGGTGATTCTATCGATGTGACTGATCAGTTTTCAGAGAGCTACAAAAAGATTGCTGCGGATGCAGTGAAGGCAATAGGGGCGAAGGTTAGTGGAATTGATTTGATTATTCCTGATTATACGGTTGATCCATCAACAGATGACAGGGCGTATGGAATCATTGAAGCCAACTTTAATCCGGCGATGCACATGCACATCTATCCCTATAAAGGAACCGGACGTCGCTTAACAATTAATGTTTTACATTTGTTGTTCCCAGAAGTCGTGAGTGAATAGAATAAAGAAGTTAGGACAGCACAAGAATGGGACTGATGAAATTGTTTTTAATTTCATCAGTCCCATATATTATAGAGCCGTTATTTTTGACAAGCAGATTATTCGCGCACCGTCATGCTTTTCGTTCTATCTCTTCAAAGAATAACTATAAGAGACTAGGTTACCTATCATGCAGCTTGATAGGTAGCCTAGTCTCTTAGTAAGATAAGTCCTTCTTTACGTGTGCCCTACTCAAAGGCTGGAATGCTGATGGTTTGTTTAGTCTCTTCAACCTCTAGACCTGTTTTTTGTTCCCACCATTGACGTAGCTCATTTTCATAGGTTTTTGGGAAGATTTCGACAATCTCAGAGAGCTTTTTACCAGCTAAAGTAGCATAAGAATAATTCATTGCTAAGTTATATTTCAACTCGCTAAGTAAGCTATAGTACTGAAACATCATGTAATTCATATCTTCTTCGTCTTCAAAAGCTAATACTTTTGGCGCTCTATCTAACATAAAACCAAAGCTGTGCATCATAAAAACAATCCCGTCTAGATGTTTTGGCTCAATCGTCTCGACATCTTTTAACAGATCAATGTGACAATCTAAGACGCGTAACAATTCTTCTTTTAACTGTTCATACCCAACCATAAAATCGTCTCCTAATGAAATAATTTATGCCAAAAGCCCTTTTTATCTTCTTCTGTGGGCTCTTTTGCCTCTGTGGATTCTGGTGTTGCATATTTTTCTTCAATATCAATGACTGCTTCATTCACAGCTTCTTTTGCGGTTAAGAGTAGCCCTAAGCTTGTGGGCTCATTTGTTACGAAGTCATTGATTACTGTGAACTTCATATTGTTTTGTGTAGCTAATTGAATATACATTGTCTGTAGCTGGTCGGGAAGTTTCCCGTTTAAAAGGACCGTCATACCTGGATATTTTTTTAATTCTTGGACGAACCGTGTTTGATTTTCTCTTTTTTTCATCTCGGCCACGGTCATACTAAGAAGGCAACGCTCACGAAACGTACCCATGTACTGGTGCTGTTCATCCGGATTTACTAAAGGACTGCCATAGCGGCCGCGGTCTAGGTGACTTTGTAACTGGTCGTCTGACATAAAAATAACCTCCTGAATCTGTTTTCATTACATAATACTAGTATAGCACATTCTAGATTACCTGATGGAATGAAAAAAAGATTGCTTTTCTTCCAAAGTTCCCATAAACTGTAATAAGAATGAAAATCATTCTCAATTAGAAAATAGTGGAGTGTACTCATGAAAAGAATGGCTCTTTTCTTACTGTTGTTTTTGTTGACCGGGATTTCTTTGTTTGTAGGCGTAAAAAACCTCACAATTACAGAACTATTTTCGGGGAGCTTTCAACAACAATTAGTGTTTTTTGCAACAAGGATTCCGCGAACCGTTAGTTTGGTACTGGCTGGTAGCACATTAAGCGTTTGTGGATTAATCATGCAACATCTAACACAAAATAAATTTGTTTCACCGACAACGGCAGGAACAATGGATAGTGCAAGACTAGGAATCTTGGTTGTAATGCTCTTTTTACCTCATGCACCGTTGTCGATTCGTTCATTTGTGGCATTTTTATTTGCCTTTTTTGGGACGATGGTTTTTCTAGGATTAACTAGGTTATTACCTGCCAAAAATCAGTTAATGCTGCCGCTAGTCGGAGTCATGTTTGGAAATATTGTCGGATCAGTAGCAACATTTTTTGCTTATCAATTTCAGCTCGTTCAAAACATGTCCTCTTGGCTACAAGGAAACTTTTCAACGATTATGAAAGGAAATTATGAGCTGTTGTACCTAACAATTCCTTTGTTTGCTGTGATTTATTTATTTGCCTATCAATTCACAATTGTTGGTTTTGGGGAAGATTTGGCGACAAACTTAGGACTAAATTATCGATGGATGCAGATTTTTGGTGTTGGACTAGTCGCATTGGCAAGCGCGGTAGTTTTAATTATGGTTGGTAGCATTCCGTTTTTAGGAGTGATTATTCCGAACCTAGTCTCGTTGATATATGGGGATAATATAAAGAAAATTTTACCAATTACAGCTATTTCAGGAAGTATTTTCTTACTTATTTGTGACATTATCGCTAGAGTAGTGATTGCGCCTTATGAAGTACCGGTCAGTGTGGTTGTCGGCGTTTTGGGTAGTATCCTATTTGTCATTTTATTGACACGGAGGACAAGAGCATGAAAAAAGTTACACAATCCGTCTTAGCAAAGTTGGGCTTTCTGGGTCTTGTTGGACTCGTTGTGTGTGTGATTTATCTGACATACAATACTTACGGAAATTTTGCTTTTGCTTGGCAAATTCGTGGAAAGAAGCTATTGGCGTTTTTATTTGTCGCATTGGCTACAGGCTTTTCAACGATTAGTTTTCAAACGCTGACGCAAAACCATTTTCTAACACCCAACATCTTGGGGCTAGATTCTTTATATGTTTTGATTCAAACAAGTCTGTTTTTTTTCTTTGGCGGGGTGACAATGCTTTCTCAGCAAAGCTTGGGCCTGTTTTTGGCCACGATTGGTTTGATGGTTGTCGCGAGCTTGTTTTTAGCTAAGTTTATGTTAGGTAAAAGTCAAAATGATTTATTTTTGTTGTTAATGATTGGCTTAATTTTAGGCACGCTGTTCAGTAGTGGAAGCACCTTTCTACAAGTATTGATGGATCCAAACGAATATGACTTACTACAGGGCAAACTTTTCGCTAGCTTTGGAAATGTCGATAGTCAGCATCTTATCTGGGCAATGGGGATTATTCTTGGCGTCTCAGTGTGTTTGTTCGGACTGAGTCGAACCTTGGATGTTTTACATCTAGGTCGCGATCAAGCAATTAATTTGGGGCTTAATCTTCCACAGCTACAAGTCTTACTATTAGTATTGATTAGTGGACTGACAGGAACGGCCACGGCTTTAGTTGGTCCAGTGACTTTTCTTGGATTCATCGTGGCCAATGTTAGCTACCAGTTTATGGGAACTTATAAGCATCGCGTTTTATTTGTTGCCTCAGCTTTATTGGGTGTGATTTTTCTTGTTGGTGGGCAGTTTTTAGTGGAACAGGTCTTTCACCTGAATACCACATTGAGTGTCATTATTGAGTTTGTTGGTGGGTTTTATTTTGTCGGGAAGCTGATTTATGAAAGGAAGCGTCAAGCATGATTGAAATCAAAAATGTCTCCAAACGTTATGGTGATAAATTGGTTGTTTCAGAGATAAAATTACCGATTACAGAAAACAAATTGACGGCCTTTATTGGCCCGAATGGGGCAGGAAAAAGCACTTTACTTTCCATGATGAGCCGCTTGATTTCAAAAGATGTCGGGGAAATTTACCTGGACCATAATGAAGTAAAGTCTTGGAAATCCAATGAATTAGCAAAGAAGTTATCTATTTTGAAGCAAAGTAATGGAACAAATGTAAAAATAACGGTTAGAGAGCTTGTGAATTTTGGGCGCTTTCCATATAGCAAGGGGCGTTTGAATAAAACAGATCAGCGAATTGTTGAAGAAGCTTTGCAGAATTTGGGTTTAGTAGAATTGGCAGACCAAATGATTGATACTTTATCTGGTGGTCAGCTTCAACGTGCGTATATTGCGATGGTTTTAGCTCAGGACACAGATTATATCTTGCTTGATGAACCATTAAATAATTTAGATATGAATTATGCAGTCCAAATGATGCAGACATTACGACGTTTGGTAGATGAGATGGGGAAGACCATTATTATTGTGTTGCATGATATTAATTTTGCAGCAAGCTACGCAGATGAAATTGTAGCAATGAAGGATGGAAAGCTCTTCACTCATGGTGAAACAAACGAAGTGATTCAAAGTGAAGTCTTGAATAAACTATACGGAATGAACATTCGTATCTGTGAAATTGAAGGCAAACGGTTTTGTATGTATTTTCAGTAATGAAAATCAAATAATTTGTTTTATGAAGGAGAAAGAAAATGAAGAAAAAAATATTCGCGAGCTTAGTAGTCGCTGGATTAAGTGTTATTTTAGTTGCCTGTGGGAATGGAGAAAAGACCGATTCTACAAGCACAAAAGAATCTTCTAGTGCAGTCAGTCAAAAAAAGACGATTGAAGTCGAAGGTAGTGAAGGAAAAGTCACCGTTCCAGTCAATCCTAAAAAGGTCGTTGTTTTCGACAATGGCTCACTAGACACGATTGATAAGCTGGGTGCTGGGGATGCAATTGTTGGGGCAGCAGTGGATAATTTACCCACTTACCTAGATAAATATACTTCTGTCGAATCAGCAGGTGGCATTAAAGAGCCGGACTTAGAGAAAATTAATCAAATGCAACCAGACCTGATTGTTATCTCTGGTCGTCAACAAGATTTTAAAGAGGACTTATCTAAGATTGCACCGACACTATTTTTATCAGTTGATACTAAGGATACATGGGCTTCTATTCAAAAAAATGTCACGACTTTAGGTAAAATTTTTGAGAAAGAGTCTGAAGCCAAAGAGGCGTTAGCGACCGTAGAAAAAGAAATTGCTGAAACTAAAGAAAAAGCAGAAAAAAGTGGTGAAAAAGCGCTAGTTGTTTTAGTTAATGAAGGACAGTTATCTGCATATGGACAAGGTTCACGTTTTGGGATTGTTCATGATACATTTGGTTTTGAACAAGCGGATGATAAGATTGAAGCATCTACCCATGGTCAAAGTGTCTCTTTTGAGTATGTCTTAGAAAAGAACCCTGATATTCTGTTTGTGGTTGATCGAACCAAAGCAATCGGTGGTGATGAAGCGCAAAATGATGTGGTCGATAATGAGTTAGTGAAACAGACAAAGGCAGGCAAAGCTGGTAAAGTCATTCAGCTATCTCCTGATGTTTGGTATTTAAGTGGGGGCGGATTAGAGTCAACTCACCTAATGTTGGAAGATGTCAATAAGGCTCTTAAATAAGTAATAGAATCAGATGAAAAGAGTGGGTTCGAACCCACTCTTTTTATTTATCTTTAGGTAGGTAACTGGGTGGATATTACCTAGTTGATTTACCTAGGTAAATTCCTATAGAAACGAGGGCATCATCAATCATTTGTTTGTTAGGTTGCTTTTTAAATAGATACGTGACAAATAAAACTTCTACTTGAATTTTATACGGACCTTCTATATAGTATGTAGAAAAGCAGGTGAAGCAGATGGATTTAGTAAAAAATGTGAACCTTATTTTTGCTCGGAATCAGCAGTTAGAGACCGAGCGGCTACTTTTGCGCCCAGTGACTTTGGCCGATTTAGAGGATATATATGAATACGGAAAAGATGAGGAAACCACTCGTTTTGTGTTTCCCACTTATCAAACGAAAGAGGATGCAGCGATCAGTATTGCCAACTTTTTTATGGCAGCACCATTAGGCAAGTATGGAATTGAGCGAAAAGAAACGCATCAGCTAATGGGCACTATTGAACTTCGTGTGACTGAAGGAAACGAGGTTGGCGAGTTGGGTTATGCTTTAAGTCGAAAGTTTTGGGGACAAGGGTTTATCCCAGAAGCGGCGATGGAACTTTTACGTTTTGGGTTTGAGGAGATGCGATTAAATAGGATTTATGCCATTCATGATGAAGACAATCCAAATTCCGGTCGAGTGATGGAGAAGATTGGACTTGTGAAAGAAGGGCGAATTCCTGCTGCTCGTAAAGTAAAAGGGAAAATTGTGACAGACATTCAGTATGGTCTGACAAAAGAAGCTTGGCTAAAAACGAAGTAGGATGAATAGATAATAGATTGAAGTATGAATGGAAAAAGAAGGGTGAGAGCGTGGGACGTTTAGCGATTATTAGTGATTTACATGTTGATATTAATCATTTTACAGAAATAGAACTTCAACAGTTAGTGGACGTCTTGTTGGCGGAACACGTGACTCATCTACATTTAGCGGGGGATACGGCTAATCGATTGGAGACTTGTCAAAAAGTCATTCAGTTTTTTTCTGGCAGCATCCCCACGACCTTTATTTTTGGCAACCATGAGCTTGCCGATGTGACAGGAGAAGCCATGATGGCTCATTTTCCAGACGACCATTTCTTAAATGAACGCTTTGTCCCACTTAATGAAAAGAAGGTTTTGTTAGGCTTCACTGGTTGGTATGATTATAGTTATTCGACAATGAAGACGACAGAAGAAATTGTTCGTTTGAAAAATCTTTATTGGTACGATCGATTGATTGATCGTGAGTTTTCTGATCCTGAAGTGAATCAGCTAGGTATTTTACGTTTAGAAAAAATTCTGAAGGACTTAGAAGAAAAAGAGTTGAAGGTTGTTTTGGCGACTCATTTTGTTCCCAAAAAAGAATTTATTGTCTATCAAACAGGTAAATATCAGCGATGGAATCAATTGAATGCTTTCTTAGGTTCAGAGGAGTTAGGGCAGTTGATTGATCGATTTCCCAATGTGGAGCGAGTCGTGTTTGGTCATACACATCGGAAATTTGAAGATACAAAGTTACAGCAAACAATTTATAGTTGCCGACCGTTTGGCTATTTTTATGAATGGCAGTTAACCAGAAGATTTATTCAAGAAAACCAATTGATGGAGAGCTTTCAAATGGCAAAAATTCGAAGTATTCTAAAGACCCATCAAGAGGCCTTCGATGAGTATAAAAAAAGCCATTTAAAGCAGGAATTTCAATCGTCAATGACGTTAATTGATTATTAGGAGGAAAAGGATGAAACGATGTGCGTGGGCTGAAGATCACGAGCTAGAGACGGTTTATCATGATACACAATGGGGGATTCCTGAACATGATGACCAAAAGCTATTTGAAATGTTGATGTTAGAGGCAATGCAAGCAGGATTGAGTTGGCTGACTATTTTGAAAAAAGTCGAGACATTCAAACAAGCCTATGATGATTGGGATTATCATAAAATTGCTTTGTATGATGAGCAAAAGGTAGAAGAGTTATTGAATGATCCCGGAATTATTCGGCATCCATTAAAAGTTAAGGCGGCGATTAATAACGCTCAAAAATTCATGGAAATTCAAGCCGAGTTTGATAGCTTTGATGCCTATATCTGGGGATTTGTTGACTATAAGCCACTTATGAATCATTGGGCTGAGAAAAAAGAGGTTCCCGGTTCAACAGAATTATCAGATGAAATTAGTAAGGATCTAAAAAAACGCGGCTTCAAATTTTTGGGAAGTACCACGGTCTATGCTTTTATGCAATCTGTGGGTATCGTCAACGACCATGTTGAAGACTGTTTTTGTAAGTATCTAACTGAATAAATCAAAGGGTAAATTTACGAGGACTAATTATAAAAAAACGTCTTGTTTTTTTGTCAGTATTAATTTTAACCTAAGTATAGTAAGTTTAATCATAAGTGGATTATATTGTTAGGAGTGGATTGATTATGAACAAAAAAGGAGTACGCTATTTACTTTTTTTATTATGTTAGTAGTAGGATACTATATATTTGTTGAAGATGGAATTGCTTCTGTACCCCCTGTTTATTCGGATAAAGAGAGGCTGGGTGTATGATACTTAAGAGCGCAAAGTAAGGGACCTTAATTTAATAGGGTCCTTTTTTTGTTCGTCCAACAGGTGCATGTCAACAAAAGAAAAATGCAAACAACAGCTACTTTAATTGACTCTGAGATGGGCGGAATTTTGGCAGAACATAGGTTATGGCACGGGAAGGGACAGTTGATTAAAGATTGAAAAATATGCTCGAGATACAACAATTGCTATTCCTGAGTTGGTCGCCCACTCAACTAGTCTCCGCCTTTTCAAATCATCTTTGATTGAAACCTATCTCAAACTTTAGCATAAAGCATATCCTCGTTATGTGTACGACCAATACACACTTATTAAGCAACTCGAAAAGGAGCCACCTCAAGCTATTCTTGACGAAGTATTCACACTTTGTATGAACTGAAAACCATACAGTGCAACAGGCTTCAAGGAAGCTGCAAGAAAACCAATCTTAAGAAACAAAGATGCCTCAGGTCTAGAAGATATGAAGATGGAAAAACGAACTGTTTGTATTCTTAGTTATGCATTTTTATAAAATAACATATGGTCTTTTTGCAATGCCTATGTAAACCTTTTTTTATGAGGTATAATAATGGGAATAAAAACAAAAAGGGGGCGGAAAAGAGATGGTTCCAATCTATATCTGTGAAGATGATGAGCAAATTAGAGGATTTATAGAAAAAGCAATTGAGTCATATTGTATGATTCAAGCCTATGATTTTAAAATCGCTGGCTCCTCTGCTTTGCCTCAAGAAATTATCAATCAAGTAAGAGAACATAGAAAACGAGGGATTTATTTTTTAGATGTTGATTTGAAGCAGGCAATGAATGGCTTCGATTTGGGTGTTGCGATTAGAAAAGAGGATCCTCGAGGGTTTATTGTCTACATAACCACGCATGATGAATTACTACAAGAAACGTTTCGTCATCGTTTGGAAGTCATGGATTACATAATTAAAGATGACAAAGAACATATTATTAAGCGGATAAAAGAGTGTCTTGATCATATTCACGCGCAAAATAATGATGTCAGTGCGAGTGAGGAGGCCTATTTCAAGGTGAGGGTCTTTGGTCGCGTGGCCCATATCCCTATAAAGGAAATTCTCTTTTTTGAGACGAGTAGCAAAAAGCATGTGGTCAACGTCTATACAGAAAAAGAGATGCTCGAATTCTCTGGAAATTTGACTGAGGTAAGTGAGCAGCTGCCGGAGACATTTGTAAGAGTCCATCGTTCTTTTTTAGCGAACCTCGGCAAAATGAAATCTTTTGATGCCAAAAATAATACACTGGAATTTTCGAATGGGGCGGTTTGTTATGTCTCTCGCAAAATGAAATCAACCGTGAAGGAGTATTGTTGATGAAGGAGACAATCTATTCATTTGTACTTCAGAATCTATGGCCGTTTCAAAGTGTCGGCGTTTTTTTGTCTCATTTGATCCAAATCCTCCTGATTAGTTTTCTGTTAAACGAAACCAAAAAATGGTTCACCAAGATCGGAATCGCTATTCTTGTTGCGTTTATTTTTATGCGAGTTGCCACTTGGCCTCAATTAATTCTATGGCTAGGCGTTTTTGGTTGGAATTCAGTTATTATTTTATGTACGATGATGGTTTACGGTCTTTATTTTTCTAGTATTCGTAAGCAGAAAGTCAGACAATTTTTATTAGCTTTTACTTTTGCCTATGCGGTGTACTACTTATCAGACTTTTTTGTCAGCTATATTGCAACTGCACTGTTTAGTCAAGGAAAGTATGTCGGTTATATAATGATATTGCCAACTATTTTAGTCTTTTTGCCGATGTTGGCGATTTATGGAATAAGTAAACGAATAAAGTTGAATGAGACGCTAACCCAAATTATGCGTTACAAATGGATTGTTTGGATTGTCTTAGCAAGTTTAGTGATTGTGATTGCTACAATAAATTATGTGCTGATACTTTCAATGGATAGTCTTACAGCTTTTCTTGTTACTGGAGAATCTGCAGCGTTATCTAAAACAACAAATGATATTTTCCTTATTCTATTTATTGTTTTTAGTGCAGTCTTGGTTTTAATATGGTTCTCCTCCTATTTATTTATGAATATGGAAAAAGTCGAGCAGCAGAAAAATGAGTTGATTCAGCAACAGTTGTACATACAGAAGTTAGAAGGTCTGCAGACAGAAATGAGAGCCGTTCGACATGACTATAAAAACATTATCTCAGGCATCTATTTGCAAGCAAAAGAGGGTGATAGTACCTCGGTTCAAGAGTATTTAGCTAATACGATGAATCAATTAGACGAGCAGATTAGCTCAAGTATTATGTTAAGTAGCCAGCTAGCTAACTTGAAGGTCATGGAATTGAAAAGCTTATTGTTAGTTAAATTGATGGAGCTTGAAAATGAAACCATCCGCTATACGATTGAGGTGCCTTATCCGATTGACTTCATCAAGATGGACATTAGTGATTTTACCCGGTGCTTGGGAATCCTCATTGATAATGCCAAGGAAGAAGTGCGCAAACAACCAGACGGCAGCTTAAGTATTTTGTTATTAAACGAGCCCGATGAACTAAACGTCATGGTCAAAAATACAATTATCGAAAAACCCTTGTTAAAGAAAATTTGGGAAGAAGGGTATTCGACAAAAGGGAGTAATCGTGGCTTAGGATTAAGTAGTTATCAACGAATTCTTACACGGTATGAATTTGTCTTGAAACAAACGTTTATTCAGGAACAAGAATTTATTCAAATTTTTAGTCTAGTGGGGAGGATGTCATGAACGAATTTTTGGATAGCATGCAATTATTTTATGTGAACTATTATATGCTTATAGATTTTATTTCGGGTTGGATTGCCAACATAATTCTGGTGTATACGCTCCAATTACTTATCAGACATAAGCGTCCAGTTTGGGTAAGCCTACTTACGGCACTGCTTTTTGAACTTGTCTCTTATGTAGGTAGTTTGATTCTTGGTATGTCAGGAATGACCGGTATCGTCCCTATTCTGTTTAACAATTTTCTTTTTGTTCTCGATTTGTTGATTTTGGTGGTCGCCTTCAAACTCTATCAAAAGAAGAACTACATACTTGTCTTTTTGGCGTTTATGATTAGTTATATCATTTGGATAGGAGGTGCCTATCTAACGTTGGGTCTGTTTTATAGCCTCATTGATTTATCAAAGTATGTCTTTTTGGGCACTTTTTTTTCTATGATAGCGACTCCTTTTGTGAGTGGCGTAGCCTACCTCATCTTGAAGCGATTAGATATTACGAGCAGAATTGTTCGAATTGCGAACTACAAGGCCTCTAGCTATATTGTAATGTTTGTGATTATTGTCAATGCAAGTATTTTGGCGTTTATTGTTTCTCTCTTTATGGAAGCAATGCAAGAGGTAGCGACCCTTCAATCCTTTGAGCCGCTACAAAATTATACGAACGAGATGGTGCTGATTCTTTTAGCAGATATTAGTTTTTCAGTGGTTTTAATCTGGTTCTCTTCTTATTTGTTTATGAACATGGAGAAGGTTGAGCGACAGAAAAATGAACTGATTCAGCAACAGCTGTACATACAGAAGTTAGAGAATTTACAGTCAGAGATGAAAACAATGCGTCATGACTACAAAAATATTATTTCAAGCATCTACCTGCAGGCAAAAGAGGGGGATATTTCAGCGATTCAAGATTATTTATCCAAGACAATGAATCATTTGGATGAGCAGATTGGTTCAAGCATCATGCTGAGTAGTCAGCTAGTCAATTTGAAGGTGATGGAGCTGAAGAGCTTGCTATTAGTCAAATTGATGGAGTTAGAGAATGAAAATATTCGCTATACCATTGAGGTTCCTTATCCAATTAATTCTATTAAGATGAGCATGAGTGATTTTACACGTTGTTTGGGTATCCTTATTGATAATGCCAAGGAAGAGGTTATGAAACAGAATCATGGTAGCTTAAGTATCGTGTTATTAAATGAAGCGGCTGAATTAAATGTTATGGTTAAAAATTCAATTGTTGAAAAACCCTTGTTACAGAAAATCTGGGAGGAAGGATACTCAACGAAAGGAATGAGTCGTGGACTTGGCTTAAGTAGTTATCTGAATATTATCAGTCGTTATGAATTTGTCTTGAAGCAAACCAAGATTTCTGCTGAGGAGCAGGAATTTATCCAATCATTTAGTGTCATGAAATAAGCAAATTTATGACCATTGGGGATTATTTTTAAACCGAAAGGGATAAAAATAATCTTTTTTTTTGCGTATAAAAGTATAGTGATATCGGTGATGATATGAATATAATCTTATTTGTAACCAGTATAAGTATTCTATACTGGGAAAAGGGCTATCCTCTAATGAAGCCCAAGTATTTTTTGGCGATTTTAGGTGTCGGGATTCTTTGTTTACTCGCATATTATCAGTTTGTTGTCAGTATCTTTATTGCCGGGATTGCCTTTAGTTTATTTTTGAAGCAAACAATGTACCACCAGAGTAAAGCCCAAAAGTATGCAATTCTCACCTGTATATTGTTGTATCTCATTGAGTTTGTTCTTTCGCGTATTATCCAATCAGGTTTTGGTGTGGAAAGAGGCTTGACGCTTAAAGTTGAACAGTATTTTTACGACTTTTTAATTGAATTTCACCTGTTTTATGTGTTTTTCACAACGTTATGTTTACAAACTAAGATGCAGTTTAGGAATGAAAATTGACCGTTTAGGAAAATAAAGCAAACGAGGACAAAGGAGAGGGTATACTTTTTATAGATAAACTTTATAGGGGTGAAAACATGATTGAAGTGAAAAATTTAACAAAAGATTATGGCAAAGTAATAGGGGCAAATAATGTGAATTTAGTTGCTCGACCAGGCGAAATTACAATCCTTTTGGGAGGAAATGGCGCGGGGAAATCAACGACAATCAAAAGCATCATTGGGTTATTAAAGTATAAAGGTGAGATTACTATTTGTGGGCAACCCAATTTGAGTGTCGAAGCAAAGCGTAATTTTGGCTACATTCCAGAAACGCCTGTGTTGTATGATATGTTAACGATTAAGGAGCACATTGATTTTATTGGAAATTCGTATGGTGTTGTCAATTATGAGAAAAAAGCGGATAAGTATTTATCATTGTTTAGAATTCAAGAGAAAAAACAGACCATTGCCAAAGAGTTATCAAAAGGTATGCGTCAAAAGTTATCGATGACATTGGCTCTGATGATTGAGCCTAAAGCGTTACTAGTAGATGAGCCAATGATGGGGCTAGATCCAAACAGCATTCAAGACACGTTAAGAATTATGGAGCTGCTGAAGAGTCAAGGAACAAGTATTTTGATGAGCACGCACATTATTGATATGGTCGATGACATTTGGGACCATGCGTACATTATGAAAAAAGGCAAAGTTTTAGCGGATGTTTCGCGTAATGAGTTGGAAGGCAAATCATTGAAGCAGTTATACTTTGAGTTAAATGACGGAGATGAGAGCAATGAAGCGCTGATTGACGAATTGAATGGCGTAAAGGAAGGTGTTTCTTATGAAGCAGCTAACTAAGTTATATTTTGCTAAAAAGAAAGCCAAAATTCGTAATATATTTTCGAAACCAACCTCAGCAATCATCACACTTATCGTTATCGCTATTATGGGTGTCGGGTTGATGCCTTTGTTCAAGAAAAACGATAATCCACCATTAGATGGAGAATTGGTTGTTATTTTTAGTGTTGTGGCGTTAGTCTTTATGTTATTTATGTTTGCCACATTTATGCTCCAAAGTAAACAAGCTCTATTCTTTGAAGAGGATTCGTATTATTTATTTATCGGTCCATATACTAATAAGCAGATACTAGGGTATACGCTGATTGATGCGGTATTCCAAAGTCTGATGTGTGCTTTAGTGATTACGGGTATCTTGTTTATGATGGCGATACAGGTTTGTGTCTTGCCGATAGGATACATAGTGAATCTGTTTCTTACCAATACCTTGGCCTACTTTTTGTTGATTGTCTTTACGCAATACATCTATCTAAAGGATTTAATCAGAGGAGCAAAAAGTCAGACAAGAAAGTATTTAGTTCTAGCGATTGTTGTAGCGATTGTCGGCTTTATTGTTTATAATGTCCTGCAGAATGAATTGAAAATTGACGAAGCGATTCGAGGGTTTGTCTATCAAAAGGAATTTTATTATGTTCCGTTTATTGGTTGGGCGAAAAGTGCGTTTGACACCGTAGATGGGAATATTTTAGGGATATTGATTCCTTATGCACTCTTCCTAGCTTGTAGCATTTTCCTTTCAATTCTGACTGTTCGTGCGAAAGGCGATTTTTATGAACAAGCAATGATTGATGCACATGATTATAGTGAATATTATAAACGAGCGATGGCTGGAAAGACAGAAGAGGCCAATCAAAAAGTGGTGGATTCTACGGTGAATTATCGACCGTATGCAGGTGCTATTCTTTCAAAAAATATTTTAGTTATGAAAAAAACGAGAAAATTCTTCAAGACAAACGATTACTTTAGTATTGCGATGGTTGTTGGGATGGGGGCTTTGATCGCCAATAAAAGCTTTATCCTTTATGTTGGTTTTACCATATTTTATTTGATAATGAATGTCGGTGAATCAGCACTGGAAGAGGATTTGAAAAATAATTATATCTATTTGATTCCTGATAAGGCGATTAAAAAGCTCTTCTATGCGTTACTTATTCCTATCTGCAAAACGCTGTTAATGTCTATTATTATGATGTTACCGTCTCTTTTTCTGGTGAAGCCAGACATGAAAGAGTTTCTCGCTGGTTTAGTCATCGTGTTGTCCTTTGTGTTCGTTCTATACGCAGGAAATGTATTATCACTGCGTGTGATGAAAACAAGAAGCAACCAAATGATCAATTCAACGCTTAGAATGTTTGTTACGGCAGCTGTTTTAGCACCAAGTGTCGGTATTGTCTACTTGTTATACAAACTAAACGGTGACTTGACGGCAGCAATTAATGTCTTAATCCCTGTGACACTGCTCTTTAACTTTGGCTTATCTGGTGCTATTCTTTATGGCTGTTCTTCAATGATGAACGGCAATGCACTGCAAGCAGATTAATCAAAAAATTGAAGAAAACCTAGACAACTGGAAGCGCAAGAATCGAAATAAGGATTCTTGCGCTGTTTTGGATGATGTTCAGTGGGGATTGTTGGTTCTAAAAAACTAAACCAGACGTACATCACAAAAAACAAACTAGGAGCTACCCGATAATTTCACTAATAGTCTGCCACAGCTTCTTTGTCGCATAATTTTTTTATTTTATTGTTATCTCTCCAGACGCTATAGTTTAGGGTAGATAAGAATTTCTATGTAGAGGGTAGTGGAGCCTTTGTTATTGTGAAAAAAATTTACACCGTTTGAAAGAGTTTCATTTTAAAAATGAATGAAGGCGTAATAGATTCCTTCAAGAACAACATGAACGATCGAAAATAGAGCCGCTTGAAGCGTGCGAAAAATGGTATTCTGTACTTTACTTTGTTTGTAATAGGTTTGAAACTTCGTAAGTAGAGAATAACAGATAACTATAATTACACAACCTATAAGAATACGCTATACTATAGACATGGGTACCTCCTTTTTTTGTTCATTCATGTGTTACTTCCCGTTTGGTTATAAGTTTATTATACGTTCAATATGCGGGGAGTTTATCAGTCTAAGGACGTACTTTTTTTGAAACAACCTAACAGTTTTGAAAGAAGAGATGAGTATTCGTCGTATGGGTTATTAGGCCTAGGCAAGAATCAAACATCTCGATAACTAGAAGATTCTAGTGACTAAGAGACAGCTACTTGCTGTAGACAAGGTAAATCATTTCGTTTCACCTACTTATTCTATTAAGAGTTTCATCTAATGGAGATGGGCTAAGTGCATGAGTTAGTTTTCTTTATAGCAGTCAGTAAATAAAATCATTAAGGGATACGAGCAAGGATAGTAATCCAGAGGTATACAGTTGCATGTAAGTGTATACCTCTGGATTACTATTAAAAGAAGTTTATCCTGTTATAAGGAAAATGTGGCGTAATATTATATTGCCCTATTGTAAAGATTAAAAGTAAGTAATAATAAGCTCATAGATAGATTTTATAAAAATATAGAAAAACTCTTGACCTACAAATATAAAGCGGATACAATGATTACAGATGAGTTAGTAAGTACGATAAACTAACTAATCGAAAATGTAGAGTACGAGCGTATGAAATTCTATCATTTTTGATGAATGCGGTTTCTTTGGACTGAAAAATTTTTTCTGCAGAGAGTTGAAAACACATAATCTAAAATAAGACACTCATTATTATAGTAGAAAGAGCTGGTATGAACAAGAGGGCATTATTTAATAAAAATAAATTATATAGAGATTGGAGAACACTATGAAGATAATAAATCCCATAATCAAAGGGTTTAATCCAGATCCATCAATTATTAGAGTAGATGATACTTATTATATCGCTAATTCGACATTTGATTGGTTTCCGGGAGTTCAAATCCACGAATCAAAAGACTTGATTAATTGGCAGTTGATTACTCACCCTTTAGATACGGTTGAGTTACTAGACATGAAAGGTAATATAGATTCTGGTGGAATTTGGGCACCTGATTTATCGTATGCGGATGGAAAATTTTGGTTAGTCTATACGGATGTAAAAGTTGTAAATGGTGCATTTAAAGATTGTATGAACTATTTAACGACAGCGGATTCAATCTATGGGCCGTGGAGTAAGCCAATTCAGTTAAATGGTGTTGGATTTGATAGTTCATTATTTCATGATGATGATGGCCGTAAATATCTCCTACAAATGGAGTGGGACCACAGAGAATATCATCATCCGTTTAATGGGATTAAGTGCACGGAATATTCTGTTTCAGAAAAACGTTTATTGCCTGAAACAAGTAAAATTATCTGGCATGGCACCGATGTTAAACTAGTTGAAGGACCTCATCTGTATAAGCTATTTGGTCAATATTACTTGTTCTGTGCTGAAGGCGGAACGACTTATTCTCATCAAGAGGTTGTTGCACGTTCAAATTCAATCTATGGAGAGTATGAAAGTCAATCAGAAGCGTTTCTAACAGCATTTGGTCATCCAGACAATCCACTTCAAAAATGCGGTCATGGTTCTTTAGTAAATACACCAGATAACGAATGGTATTTTGCGCACTTGACAGGTAGACCTTGGCATCATGAAACTGAATCCAGTCATGACCCACGTGGATGGTGTACATTGGGAAGAGAAACGGCTATCCAAAAAGTTGAATGGGATGAAGCTGGGTGGCCTTACATTGTTGGAGGGCGACAAGGAAGCTTAGAAGTGGATGCTCCTAAAAACGCATCGGTTCATGAATACAAACCGAATTATTTAGTGAAAGATGATTTCGAAAATGAACAATTGAATATCCATTTTAATACGTTACGTGTTCCCTTTACAGAAAAAATAGGTCGAATTGAAGAGAGTCATTTAATCTTAAATGGCTTGGGTAGTCTAGCTAATTTAAATAATAATTCTTTAGTGGCAAGAAGATGGGAAGCTTTTGAATTAGATGCAGAGGTGAAGGTGAATTATGAACCAGTCACCTATCAGCAAATGGCAGGACTAACTAACTTCTATAACAGCCAACATTGGTCAATGATTCAAATTACGTGGAATGAGAAGAACGGGCGAGTTATTGAACTCACAGAGAATAATCGAGGCGTTTTTACTAGCTATTTAAAAGATGAGGCAATTGCAATCCCTAATGAGGTTGAGTATGTGTATTTCAAAACAAAAATTCGTACACAGTTTTATACGTATCTTTATTCCTTCGATGGAATAAATTGGCTAGAGGTCCCAGTAAAACTAGATGCAAAAGTTCTATCTGACGATTATGTTAATGAAACGCACGGTGGTTTCTTTACAGGGGCATTTGTCGGTATGGTGAATGTTGACTATTCAGGGTATAACTTGGAAGCAAAATTTGATTATTTTAAATATGAAGTGAGATAAGGTTCTGCAAAGAGAGGCACTCATTTTCTGAAAGGAAGAGAGAAGATGAACGATGAGATTTTATTTTCAATGAAAAATATTGAAAAGAGTTTTGGTAAAGTCAAGGTATTAAAGAAAGCCCAACTTGAAGTTCGAAAAAGTGAAATTCATGCTTTTATGGGTGAAAATGGCGCAGGAAAATCAACCTTAATGAACATATTATCTGGGCTCCTAGAAAAGGATGCAGGAGAAATTATTTTTGAAGGAAAAGAAATCAAAAAAATGACTCCGGATTTAGCCACTGAATTGGGGATTGGGTTTGTTCATCAAGAACTAAATTTGGCCGAAGACTTATCTGTAGCGGAGAATGTTTTTATTGGAAGACTCCCCTATACAAATCGTTTCTTAGGGATTGTTGATTTCAAAAAGTTACATCAAGAAACGGAACATTGGCTGAATATGGTAGGAGCAAAAGTAAACCCAACAGACATTGTCAGTACGTTGTCTACCGCAAATAAACAGTTAATTGAAATTGCAAAAGCGCTTAGCCTGAATGCCAAAGTAATCATTTTTGATGAACCAACAACATCTTTATCTGATAAAGATGTTGAAGTACTCTTTATAATCATTCGAAGATTAAAAGAAAAAGGCTTTTCAAGTATTTATATTTCACATCGAATGAAAGAAATTTTTGAACTAGGTGAGCGAATTACGATTATGAGAGACGGCGAATTTATCGCTACCTCAGAAGTTAAGGAATTATCAGAAAAGCAGATTATTTCAATGCTAGTTGGTCGAGAAATCAAAGATCTTTATCCGAAAGAGGCAACGGAAATAGGAGCGCCGTATTTGAGGGTACAAAACTTAAAGGATAAAAATGATAAGGTGAAAGAAGTCAGTTTTGTGGCAAAAAGAGGAGAGGTACTCGGTTTTGCTGGACTTGTTGGAAGTGGTCGGACAGAAACAATGCGACTTTTATTTGGAGCTGATTCGTTAAAGTCTGGAGAAATTATGATTGATCAGAAGCCAGTCCGCATTAAATCACCAACTGATGCAATCAAACATGGAATTTGTCTGCTGACAGAAGATAGAAAGCATCAGGGCTTAATGGCTAGTTTATCCATCAAAGATAATATTACGATTACCACCTTAAACAATGCAGTCATTCGTGCGCAAGACTTGATAGATAACGCGAACGAATCGGTCAAGAAGGTTAATATCAAAACGAGCAATATTGAAAATCCGGTTTCAAGTTTATCTGGTGGGAATCAGCAGAAAGTTGTTTTAGCAAAATGGCTTAACACAGATAATCAAATTTATATATTTGATGAGCCAACCAAAGGGATTGATGTAGGTGCAAAATCAGAAATTTATGCCATTATCAACCAGCTTGCTATAAAGGGAAAAACGATCTTAATTGTTTCTTCAGAGATACCTGAGCTATTAGGGATTTGTGATAGAATTCATGTGTTTCATGAAGGAACCATTACAGGTGAAGTAAACGTATCAGAATATAAAGGTAGAGAAGATGAAGTACAAGAATTGATTATGACATATGCCACAATGAATCAGTAAGTCAATAAGGATCAGTTCATCAAAGATAATGGCTTCTCAAATTATCCAAAATGAAAAATGATAGGAGTATAGACATGGAGATTACAAAAGGTGACAAAAATAGTGAAAAGAAGAAGTGGAATTTAAAAACGATATTTATGAATTATTCAGTCTATCTGGTTTTAATTGTACTGATTGGCTATTTTTCAATTGCAAATGCTGACTTTTTAAGCACATACAATATGGAAAATTTTCTTCAGCAAATACCTCCTGTAGGCATACTTACAGTGGCTTATGCTATGGTTCTTATTTGTGGTTACGTTGATTTATCAATCGGTTACGTTGGAATGGCTTCTGGAATGGTGGGGTTATATGCCTCGAATCATGGGTTTCCACCAGTTGTTGTTATAGCGATTTCTTTAGCTGTAGGGGCGTCGTTAGGTACGATTAATGCACTTCTAATTAAAAAGTTTGATTTACCTGCATTTATTCTAACCTTGGGAACGAGTTATGTTATCAAAGGAATGTTAGGCTTTTTTACAGATGAACAGTTTATTGGTTCTGATAAAGAGTGGTTCAATAAACTAGCAAAAACGCCAATCGGAACAGATGTCTTTAAAAGTAATGCGTTAATTTTTGTGATTGTTGTTATTATTTTTGCTTTTGTTATGAAGAAAACTCGATTGGGTAAATATACCTATGCTGTGGGGTCAAATCAAGAAGCAGCCAGACTATCAGGGATTAATACGGATATGCACATTGTCAAAGTGTTTATTATTGAAGGAATGTTAGCAGCAATTGCCGGTTTGTTAATTGTTTCTAATTTGAATGGTGGCGCTTCAAAAGACGCAAATGGCCTAGATTTGTTTGCCATGGCAGCTGCTATCATGGGTGGAACTTCGTTTAGTGGAGGTATCGGAACTATTGGAGGCGCAGTTGCAGGTATTCTCACACTACAAATATTTAAGAATGGCTTGACCTTAATGGGGGTTAATTCATTCTTGCAAGATACGGTCACAGGATTGGTCATTATTTTTGCGATTATTATTGATTATCTGAAGAGAAAAGCAGGTCGTCAGTCATAATAAATAGTATAAAAAAGAAACGGATCAGGGGGAAATGAATCATGTTGAAAAAAGGAAAAATTGCTTTAACAGGTTTGATGGCTGTAATGCTTCTATTGGTGGCAGGCTGTAGTGGTGGCGGAAGTTCGGCTAGTAGTGATTCGAAAAAAACACTCTATTTCATTCCAATCGTTGACACAGGAGCTTACTGGAATCCAATGAAAAAAGGGGCTGAGGATGCGGCTGAAAAACTCGGCTATACTTTAGTGACGAAAACATCTCCATCGGCTGAACCAAGTAAAAAAGAAAAACATATCGGTTTTGTTAAAGAAGCAACGGCTAAAAAGGTAGCTGGGATTGCCATTGCTCCGATTGAGAAAAAAGCGTTTGTAGATTCAATAAAAACTGCAATGGACAAAGATATACCTGTAATTACCTTTGACGCAGATTTGGAAAATGAAGCAGATAGAACAGCGTATGTGGGGACAGATAATGTATCTGCCGGAAAAGAACTAGGAAAACAAGCTGCTGAAGAGATGAAGACAAAAGGTATTACAGGCGGAACAATCGCTATTGTCTGTGTGGATGTGGCACAGCCAACAATGATTGATCGAGAAAAAGGCTTAAAAGAAGGCTTTGAAGAAGTTTATGGTTCAGATGCTAGTAAGTTTAAGTTTTTGGCAACAATCCAAGATAACGACCAACCCTCAGAATCAAAAAAACAATTAGAAGGCTATATTTCTGCGAACAAAGATTTAGTTACTGTATTTTCTTTAGGTTCTGAAGGACCTGACGTGGGCGTAATGAGTGCATTAGAATCACAAGGGAAATCTGGCGAAATCTTACATTATGGTTTTGATTACACAGACACTTGGTTAAAAGGTGTTGAAGACGGAAGAATTACTGCGATTGTAGATCAAGATGCGTATCAAATTGGTTACCAAGTAATTGAAAATCTTGTAAAATCAATTGATGGAGAAAAAATTGAAAAAACAATTCCGATCGATGTGAAGTATGTAAAAGCTGATGAACTAAAGAAATATGGCGAAGAAAAGAGCAAGATTAAAACAGAATCTGCTGAGGATGCTGTACAAGAAAGTACAGATCAAAGTAAGTAGATTAAATGAAATCATAAAAGAAAAAATGATAGCATGTTCTCAAAAAGAACAGCCTATCATTTTTTTCTTTATTCTAAGTATCAAATTTAGGCAATCATTATTTTTGGGTTTGATAATGCTCATAGGCGACAATCCATTCGCTAGGGGTTATTTTTTGCATCAACTTACCGATTAGTGCGTAAGGGATTGTTTTAGGATTCGTAAAACGAATACAGCTTTTGCCCATATTTAATTTTGTTGCAACCTGTTCTTTGTAGGCCTCTTCAAACCATGATAAAAGTTTGTGATTATCCATAATGCCCATATGATAGACGGCCAAATGATTCTTTTGGGCGGCCAATGAAACAAAGGGGAGAGGTTCGTTGGCTCTATTTAAATAACCGTTTGGATAGGCAGAAAGTGGTACAACAAATGTAGGGGAGCCGTATTGTAAGACTAACTCAAATCCATCAGGTAAGTTGTTTAACAAAGTCTCTTTCATTAAAAAATAGCTAGAGTGCCACTTCTCTGGTAGATTTGCTTCATATTCTTCAATCGTTTGCATAAAAAACTCCCTTCGTGTGAATGTTTTTATTTATATTTAACACCTTGTTTTAATAACTGAATCATCTCTAGTTTTCGTTTTTGTCGAGTGGCTTCTTGCTTGGCACTGTAAACATATCTCGCCCAATTTCGTTGGTAACCTGGAGTGAGTGATTTGAAAAACTCAAGTGCCTGTGATTCATCAGCTAATTCTTTTTCAAGCATTGGAATGAACGTTATATAATCACCAACGGATTGACTAGCGCCCTTCTTTACATTTTTTTTAGCAACGCGTTTTAAACCAACCAACGTGTAAATGTCATCGAGCTTGACCATCTGATTAAATTTGTAGTCACTGTTAGGGATGTAACCATCTTCGTCATTCACTTGAAGGGTTGGGAAAATCTCATCTCTGTGAACAAAGGTTTCAAATTTTTGATTCCCTTTTTTAGGATAGGCAATTAGAAGACGCCCGCCAGGAACTAAAAGATTCTTTTCTACAATGTCTAAGGTCTGTGTTTTTAATTCTTCCACCGTTTGAATAAATAGGATAATGGTTTCTACAGGTCTTATTGGATAGGTAACAGATACGGTCAATTCAGAAAAATAGTCTGCTGAAGGTCGATTTAAGATAGTGACAGCTTGTGTTTCAAATAGTCTTAGTTTTTGTAATAGTGTCTGTGCCATATATCAGCACCCCTCTCTTTAGAAAAGTATACACGAGAACAAGGGGAAAATGCCACTGATTTTATTTGAGAGAAAACCTTCTGTGTAAAAGGAATGAGTGATGAGAGACAAGCTGTCAGAGGGTGTTTATTTTACGCGTTTTTTAGCGGTCAGATGTATGATAAAAAACTCAGATTTGGCTATTTCGACGATTTCCGTTAAAATAAAGAGTCGTGACAAATTAGAGAAGATTGCGAGGAACCAAAATGTTTACGGAAGAAAGTTTTGACGTATTTACGATAGATGGACTGGAAAATAGAATGGCTGCTATTCGAACAAACATCCAACCGGTTTTTCAGGAGTTAGATGATGCTTTCAAAGTGTTACTTGAAAAAGAAGTCAATGAGGAGTTATTTGTTCACATTGCGCAACATCGTAGACGGACGGTTTATCCTCCTGAAAATACTTGGTCAGCTATTAGTAGAAAAAAACGTGGGTACAAAATGGAGCCGCATTTTCAGTTAGGCATCTTTCCCGACTATGTATTTATGTGGCTGTCATTTATCGATAATCCGAAAAATGAAAAAGAAATGGCTCAGGTCTTGCTGGACCATCCGACATTGTTTGAGAAGCTACCAAAAGATACGATGGTGTCGTTTGATCATACGATTGAGAAGGTGGAACCGTTAGCGCAAGTCGATTTAGCAAAAGGGCTCACTCGTTTTCGAGATGTCAAAAAAGGGGAGTTTCAGATTGGGCGAATTATCCCCAAAGAAAGTTCACTATGGGAGAACCCAGCTGAGGCGAAACAATATATGTGGGAAACGTACGAATTCTTGTTACCAATCTATCATGAAACGATTGGTTTTTCGCCTAATTAAAAAGCATAGGTTAGTAGAGTGACTCGTGTATAGAAATGTGAATCAAAAATTGAATGGAGAAGGAGCAAAAAAAATCATGACATTTGAAGAAATTTTACCAGAATTAAAGAATGGGAAAAAAATCTTGCGTAAAGGCTGGAGTGGGTTTGAGCTGTACGTCACATTAGTTTCCGGGGACGAGTTTGAGGGCTGCCCTGTCACGCCTTATCTATTGATTAAAACATCAGATGAGGGATTTTCTAGTTTTGCCCCAACTGTTTGCGATATTCTAGCAGAAGATTGGGTGATTGTTGAAGGATGAGCACGGTTGTCTATGAGGAGTTCACGGATCAAACTGTGCTAGTCACGGGTGCGGGCTCGGGAATTGGTTATGCACAAGCTAAAGCTTTTTTAGAGCAAGGTGCGAATGTCTATGGATTGGATCAACAAAATGCACGCATGCTTCAGTTAAAAGCAGATTTTCCTAAGACGTTTGCTTTTCAAGTGGGGGATGTCAAAGAGTTATCGGTCTTGACCTTAACCGTTGAAGCTTGTCGTCATCGTTTTGGAAAGATTGATATTTTACTGAATACAGCAGGGATTTTGGACGGTTATCGGCCGTTATTAGAGACAAGTGAAGAGCTGTGGGATGAACTGATGGCAGTGGACCTAAAAAGTGTCTTTCGCCTAACAAAACTCGTTTTGCCGGAGATGATTGAGCGGGCTTCAGGAACGATTATTAATATGGCTTCGATTGCGAGTCTAGTTGCAGGTGGGGGCGGTATTTCCTATACGGCTGCCAAACACGCCATTGTCGGATTCACAAAACAGTTAGCTTTGGATTATGCCGATAAAGGAATCTTCGTTAAAGCGATTGCTCCAGGTGCGATTCAAACGCCGATGAATCAAGCGGATTTTGAAGGCGATGGTGCAATGGCCAAATGGGTTGCAGAGGAGACGCCAATGAAACGCTGGGCTCAGCCAGAAGAAGTGGCGGCCTTGACTTTATTTTTAGCGAGTCAGCAATCAAGTTATATGCAAGGCGATGTTATCCCGATTGATGGCGGCTGGCTGTTAAAATAAATTTACCTCTTGAAAATACTAATTTTTGGCGTATTATAGAATGCAGTGGGTTTACCCACACTGTGACACTTCAGCTGGAGTGAGAGCTCCCATCCTTTGGTCACAGTTACAAGCAAGAGCAATCTTGTAAAGGAGAATGACAAATGAATAACAACACACGTACTGCTCGTTGGACAGTCACACAAACAGCTAGAATGGCTCTTATAACAGGGTTATATGTGGCCGTCACCGTCGTTTTATCCGTGATAAGCTTTGGTGCAATTCAAATTCGCTTATCAGAGATGTTTAATTACCTTTCTTTATTTAATAAACGCTCTATCATTGCGGTGACATTAGGTGTAGCAATCGCCAATATGGCTTCACCACTAGGGTTGATTGATGTGGTTGTGGGCAGTGTCTCAACCTTTATCGTCTTAGTTGTGAATCATTATGTAACGAGAAGACTGAAAAAAATGTCTCATAAAATGATTGTGACCGCGCTAATGTTCGCTTTTTCAATGTTCACTGTGGCCGGACAATTGACTATTTTCTATGATGCGCCATTTTTTTTTAATTGGGTCATCATCGGGTTAGGAGAACTGGTATCAATGACAGTCGGCGGAGTAATCATTCATTGGATAAGTAAAAAAATTGATTTAACCAAATAATTTCAAAAGATTTGAACACTAGGCTTTCTATTATAGATATACGCCATCCAAAAGAAATTTTTTTTGGGTGGCGTATTTTTTATAAAAAGCTTTAGCAATTCGTACAGCAGTTTATCTCTTTTAGTGTCTATTTTAGCTAATCGCTCAAAAGCTCCTGATTATTTCTGTAAGACCAATGAAGGAATTCGGTTTCGAATAAAAATTCCTAGATAACCAGCTGCGACAGCTTTTAAAATTCCTGGTAGGATAAAGAGGACAAAACCAGAAGAAAAGGCGGTTTGCCAGCTCATGTCTGCACTGAACTTTAACCAAACTGTTCCGAAGACCAAAGTGACCATAGCGCCAACAATATTGGCGATGATAGCCCAGGCATAATTGAAGGATTTCCATTCCAAAATCGCTCCAGTGATGAGGCCGTTAAAAATGAAGCCAATCAGATAGCCTCCCGTTGCCCCAAATAAGACGCCTAAACCACTAGACATACCAGCAAAGACTGGTAAACCGATAAGACCTAAAAGCAAATAAATAAGAATCGCATAAGTCCCTGTTCGTTTGCCCAGTAATGTCGCGGTTAAGCCGACAGCTAGTGTTTGCCCAGTTAAGGGAATCAGCCCTAGTGGAATTGTAAATTGTGAGAGTACGGCGATAATTGCCGCAAATTCTGCCGCAAGAATCCATTCTTTTAGTGAAGTTTTCATATACATTTTCCTTTCGTTAACCTATAATAATTTATCGGTTAACGAAAGTGTAATCGATTTTAAAAAAAATGTATAGTATTTTTTTTATAAGTCATCTTATCAAGAACTTCGGAAAAAGAAATTTTGTGGTTTTTAACTTGATAGATTATCTGCGTAGAAAAAAGCCAAAGCCTAAACTAGTAAGATTTTGACTTATGTTTTAGTAGTTGGTATAAACTCGGTATCGAAGTGTGGGTGCTTTGTAATCAATAGGTGAAAAATAGCTTCCGGCGTTTCAGATAAATGACAAAAAACGATAAAATTAAACTAAAGACGAAACCTAAGACTAAAATGACAATAAATAATGGCTGTGTGTGGAGCCAAATATTTAGATTATAGAAAGCATCAGCGATAGGTTGCTGAACCGTTTTTTGTAAAGTGGACACAGCTGTCTGATACATTTCAAGCGTGTAGTCATCACCTAAAGAAAAACTGTGTGGCCCATAGCTTTGGTTTCCAATCGCTGTAAAGCCAAATGTTAAGTTACCACTAGTAAATACCCCAAAGGCAATATTTGCTAAAACGAATAGACCAAAACCAATATTTCCTAATGCATATAGGCCGAAAGAAGCATCACCAATAGCCAGAAGACCAATCGCAAAAACGCCAATGGAAAATAGACCAGTAGATAAAATACCCAGTGAAATCAAACCGCGTGCAAGTAGGCCGATACTGAGCAGCCCTTTAGCGCGTACCCCGATTGAGATAATTCCATTTGCTTGTGGAATGGCTCGCATAAAGATTGATTGACTACTAAAAAAAAGAGTAGAATAAGGATTGATTTTTCTGATTATTGGCAAAACAATATGTACGAGTGGTTTTCCAAAAATCTGTCGTGCACTTTTATACTCATAGTATTGTGGGACCATTCGCTCGTTTAGTAAATCATCAACCGTTGTGTTCAGTAAGTCGGCAATTTTAGGTAAGGTATTCAAATCTGGATAGCCTTTTCCACTTTCCCATTTTGAGACCGTCTTATCAGAAACAAATAATTGATCAGCGAGCTGCTTTTGTGTGAGATGTCTGTTTTTTCGATAATGTTTCAGTTGTTCTCCTAAATTCATATAAATTCTCCTTCACTTGTCGAGTCTTCTATAAGATAAGTATACTCAATTGGCATAAAAAGTCACTCTACTCTTCGTAGAAAGTGCATGAAACCAAGGTTTGTAGAATATGTGAAGGCGAGCAATTTAAAAAATCATCAGAGAGTATTTCAAAAAGAAGGGAGTAAATGTAGAGATTGATTTCAACTATTCCCGTTAGAGTTTGTGGTGAATTTTAGTAATTACAAAAAAATATAGGTTGATATGGCCGATAATGTGTGGTGTACAGTATACTTGCTTTATAAGAGAGCTCGACATTTTTTTTACAAATTTATGGATAGTAATTCTCAAAATTAATGATAGAAAAGGATGGAAGTGAAATGAAAAAAATGAAGGTCAGAGTTCGTATTGATCGACCGATTGGGTATACTGATGATTATGGAAATGTCTATCCAATAAACTATGGGTTTGTTCCAGGAGTGATAGGCGGCGATGGTGAAGAACAAGATGTGTATATTATTTCAAAGAAGGTAACTAGTGCATTAGAGGAATTCGAAGGACAGCTTGTTGCTATTATACATAGGAAAAATGATATTGAGGATAAGTGGGTAGCAACTTCAAGTGGTGAAGGTTTAACAAAAAAGGAGATAGCCGAGCAAACGTACTTTATAGAACAATATTTCGACTCGACTATTGAACTTCTATAAAAGTGAAAACGATGTTGGTTTCTATTACCAATCTAGATAAATTGGTAATAGAACGGATACATTAAATGGTTTCATTTCTAAAATAGCCCTAATGTAGGCTTTAACTTAAAAAAATAAAGAACAATAGGAAGTAGAGATAAGACTAACGATAAACAGCCATTTCATAAATGATTTTCTCCAACCAATATAGATGAGGGGCGTTTGTAAAAAATGCTATCGGTTGGAGAAATTGATTTTATTAAAAAATCTAGTAGTTTTGCATCAAAATTTACAAACAAACTTTTTTGAAAATTTGAAGTCGAAATGTATTTGAATCAAGCCAATTAGTGTAAAATAACTCATGTCCTGAATTATTCATACTTTTAAAAAAATAACGAAGAAAACCTTAAAACCAAATTTTAGAGAACTTGGCACCTAATTTTGAATCTATTCAGAAGAAAAATTGGATTCGAAACTTAATTCTGCCTTCATTTCTTGGGTTTCACTTAAAAAAGGGCACACTAGCCCCTTGGTAGCACTAAAAAATTTTTTTAAGGTCTATGTCAGTTTTTTGTAGGATAAAGCTGTAAGCCTTGTATTTTTTCAAGAACCTGCCAATAAAACACATCAAATACATTCGTGCTAGAAAGTTGAATAAACGTTCGCCTTGCATGAGAGACCACACGAGCTGCGATATGAAATAGACGGAAACGAATCGTACAGATGCTAAGCTTCTTTTGAGTTTCAGGAAAGACCAGTTGTTTCATACACTGCATTAAATTGTAAGCAACACTGCTTAAAAGCATCCGAAATGCATTCGCTGTAAACGATGTACTGTCCGTTTTATCGAAGAAAAAACCGTTTTTGATTTCTTTGATTAAATTTTCCATGGCACCACGGTTTTGATACATGGGGAAAATTTGTTTTGGAGATAACTCTATTAGATTGGTTACGAGAAATGCATGAGAAAACAGAAATTCTCCAGCGTTTCGAGTCGATTTGATCACCACGCGATAGGGATGTACCCAAGTATTCGGGCAATAGTTCTCTAACGTAAACCACTGGACTTCTTCTTTGGTGAAATCAGTCTCATCACTGTATAAGACAAGTTGTTCAGCGATTTTTTGCAGTTTTCGATTGGCTTTTAGTCGAATGATGAATTTGGCATGGTGTGTTTCACAAACTTGATAGACTTCAGGTTTGGCAAATCCACTGTCTCCTCGAACAATCAGTTCTAACTCCTTTTCCTGATAACGCTGAAGGATAGGCGCTAGAAAATCTTCGGCACCTTTTGAAGTATAGTCGCACCCTGCACGCAATTCAGCACCTAATAATGCGCCAGAAATGAGGTCAAAAGCTAATAGAGGATGATAGCCAGTGGTTTTATAATGGCCATTGTAAGTTGATTCTTCTTGTTTTCCATAAGTATCACAGTGCGTAGAATCGATGTCCAAAATCATTTGTCTTTGATTCGTTTGCTCGATTAAAAACGCACCGAGAGTTTGTGCTAAATGGTGTACGCCAGGCAGTTCTTCTTGACTGACCCCATTGATAAAACGAGATAACGTTGGCTGAGAGGCACAAAGCTTATCCAGTGCAAGTTGAAAAACAGGATCCTCTTTTAATGTGTTAGCCGCTTCATCTTTCTGATATCCGGCAATCAGTTGAAGGACCAATTGCGTAAATTGGTTCTTTAGCTGATGGGTACAATATTTCCTATTGTCTTGAAAAGCGACTGTTTCTTGTAAAAAATGGTCAAATTGGATTTTTTTCATAAATTCTTTCACAAGTAAAATGCCGCCATCTGAGGAAAGCCGACCACCATCGTTAGAAATTTCCAGTTTGGGATTGAATAAAAGGGATTGTTGTTGTAATGTAGACATGAAGAGCACACTCCTTGTTTTTGTTGGTTTTTGTCAACTTTACAATAACATAAAGTGTGCTCTTTTTGTGCACCTATTGGGTGAAATGAAAGAAATCTCAAACCCTTTGAGGTTCTTAGAGTCTTGAAACTTTCTAATGATTTTATGAATAATTCAGGCTAAATTTGAATAGTAATTAATTTCTATATTGATTGATTAAGTTAGGCTTAATGAGTGAGTATTAACATTTATGAAATCGCCACCAAAAAATGTTGACATCTAATAAATTCCCTACTATACTGTAGAGGAGAAAAAACTTAAATTAGGGCAACGGTGGTAGTTGCCGCGATGAGTATGTTACTGATAATGCAGGCAGAACTCAAATTACCTTGGGATAAATATACTATCCCCAGGTAGTTTGAGTTTTTTTGTTTGGAAGGAGGGAAAGTATGTTAATCAGTCAGATTTTGAACAATAATGTAGCCATTGTAAGAAAGGGAAGTAACAACGAAGCACGTGGAAATGAAATTATCGTTTATTCAAAGGGTGTTGCTTTCAAGCATAAGGTTGGTGATAACATCTCAGAGGATGAGATTCAAAAAACTTACGTTTTAGACTCACATGATAAGTTAGAACATTTCAGCTATCTACTTTCTAATACGAAGGATGAATATCTTCAAATTGTTACAAAGACGATTGAGTATGGAGAAGCTATCATAAATAAAAAAGTTTCTGATTATCTCTATTTAGCGTTATTAGACCATGTTGATTTTGCTATTAAAAGGTTGGAAAAAGAACAGATTGTAAAAAGCCCCTTAGATTGGGAGGTTCGTAAGTTTTATCCGGATCATTATAAGATTGGACTTTATGCGGTAAAACTAATTGAACAAACAACAGGTCTAGCTTGTCCGAATGAAGAAGCAGTATCAATTGCTTTACACTTTATTAATCTACAGACAAAAGAGAATGAAGATGACAATATGGTGCGAATGATGGAGGCAGTCAGAAATATATTATCGATTATTAAGTACCATTTTAAATTGGAGTTCGAAGAGGAAAGTATAAATTATGCTCGGTTAGTGACTCACTTACAGTATTTTATCATTCGAATGTTTAAGAATGAAGGGTATACATCAAATGAGACTGAGTTGAATAAACAGATTCGAAAACTATATCCAGAGGCGTTTAGTTGTGTTAATAAGATACGTATTTATGTCAGAGACACGTTCGAAAAGGAATTATCTGATGAAGAGGAGTCCTATTTGATGCTTCATATTCAACGTGTTACAAAACGAGAAGAGGAGAACTAATATGAAATATAAAGAATTTTGTGACCAGCTGATTGAATTACTCGGCGGCAAAGATAATATTCAAAGTGTAACAAATTGTATGACACGTTTGCGGTTTAAACTAAAGGATCGTGAAATTGCACGTACAGAAGAAATTAAGGATTTACCGGATGTGATCGATGTTGTTTCAAATGATGTCGCCTACCAAGTAATTATTGGGACTCAAGTCCAAGATATTCGTCCTGAATTAAACCAAATTTTGGGATTGGGTGAAGAAAATGCTGAAGCGAGCTCAGGTGAAAAAGAAAAGCCTGTGACGATGGCTTTACGGATACTCTCTGAAGCGATGGGACCAATTTTAGTTCCAATCATGTCGGCAGGTCTATTGGCAGGGATTTTATCACTGCTTTCATTGACTGGATTAGTATCTGCAGAAAGTTCAACTTATTTAATTTTAGATGCGATTCGTCAGTCTGTATTTTTCTTCTTACCTGTATTGATTGCGATTTCTTTTGGCCGTCAGTTAGGGGTAAATGAATACTTAGCAGTCACAGTTGCTCTTACACTGATGTCTGAAACAATCAATGGCGTTGCCGGGTTAGACTTTTTGGGGTTGAAACTACCTGAAACGACTTATTCTAACTCGTTCTTCCCGATTATTCTAAGTATCATATTTATGAAATATGTTGGAAAAGCCTTAGATAAAATCATTCCAAAAGCTTTACAGTATTTCTTTAATCCAGTATTGATTTTGATTATTACATTGCCTGTCACTTTAATCTTGTTTGGCCCTCTAGGAACTTACATTGGGGATGGGATAAACTTTATATTTGAATTTATTGGCAATACATTTGGTAGTTGGAGTGTAGTTATGTTGTATGCAGCGCTACAACCATTTTTGATTACGATTGGTGCAGGGAACTTTATTTTACCAATCTTTATGAATTCGTATGCAACATTAGGTTACGATCCAGTCTTTACTGCAGCGTGGGTTATTTCTGATATTGCTGTTTGTGGGGCTGTCTTAGGTTACTTCTTTAGATCAAAGGATCCAAAACAGAAACAATTATTTGGGACAACAGCCTTTAGTGCATTTATGGGTGTAACTGAGCCTGCAATCTACGGTGTGTTTGTAAAATATCGTCGTCCATACATTGCTGTTTTAATTGGTGGTGGACTAGGTGGACTATTCGCTGGGCTAATGAAAGTTGTCGGCTATGCACCTGTAGGTCTATTTGGAATTGCATCATTTATTGGTAAGGATAATTATAGAAACTTTTATATGATGGTGATTGCTGTCATTATCGGATTTATTGGGTCAGGAATTGTAGCCTACCTTCTAGGAATTCCAGATGATGAAAAAGTAGCAGCGAAGGAAGAATTAACATTAGAGTCTGATTCAAAAGAGGTTCCTAAACTAACAATAAAAGCTCCAGTAAAAGGCAAAAATGTTGTATTAAGCAATGTAAATGATAAAGCATTTGCCTCTTCTGCATTAGGAAAAGGACTGGGAATTGAACCAGAGGAAGATACAATTTATGCCCCGATTAGTGGTGAAGTAGTCAGCCTGTTCCCAACAAAACATGCGATTGGAATTAAGACAACTCACGGAATTGAAATATTGATTCACATTGGGATAAATACGGTAGAGCTTAACGGAAAGTATTTTGAATCATTTGTGCAACAAGGAGATATGATCACAATCGGACAGGCAATTCTGAAAGCGGATATGGCTAAAATTCGTGAGGAAGGCTACGACCCAGTCGTTATAACAGTTATTACGAATACTTCAGATTATTTAGATGTTTTACCAACCAACGATTTAAATTTAACTAATAAAGAAGATTGCTTAACAGTCGTCGTATAGATAAGGAGAGAAATAAATGACGAAATTATCGAAGGACTTTTTATGGGGCGGAAGTATCGCAGCGCATCAGTTAGAAGGGGCATGGCAAGAAGGTGGAAAAGGTCCAGCAATTATGGATTTTGCTACATCAGGGTCAGCTAACACACCTCGTGAATATACGAAAACAATCGAAGAGGGCAGACATTATCCTTCACATGAAGGAATTGATTTTTACCATCGTTATAAAGAAGACATTCAATTATTTGGAGAGATGGGCTTTAAAAGTCTGCGTATTTCAGTCGACTGGTCACGTATTTATCCAAATGGCGATGATGCTGAGCCAAATCAAGCGGGTATTGAGTTCTATCAAAATGTAGTTGATGAACTATTGAAATACAGAATTGAACCGATTATCACACTTTATCATTTTGAATTACCAATGAATTTAGTGACAACTTATGGCTCTTGGAAGAACCGGAAAGTCATCGATTACTATTTGAAATTTGTAGAAACTATGGTTAAAGCGCTGAAAGGAAAGGTCAAATATTGGGTTACTTTCAACGAAATGAATCATATTGATCCACAAACAGAAGCTTCGGATATGTTCACGTATATTTTAGCAGGACTGAAATATAGCGAACTAGAAGGGAATAAAAAAGAAATATTAGCCGTGGTCGGCTATAACATGACCTTAGCTGGTGTAAAAGCAACAAAATTAATTCACCAATTAGATGCAGATAGTCAAGTTGGTTGTGTGTTCGGTATTACGCCAACCTATTCAGTCGATTGCAATCCTACAAATGTTTTGAATGCATTTAAAGAAATGGATCGTGACTTCTACCAAGTGGATGCAATGTGTTACGGTGAATTCCCTAAATATAAATTGAGAGAATATGCAGATATGGGCATTGACATTGGGATGACTGAAGAAGATAAACAAGCATTCGCTGAAGGGAAATTGGATTACATTGGCATGAATTATTACATGTCTGCGGTTGCATTATATGAAGGTGGCGAAGCAGATGAAAGCTCATTCTTTGGTGGTGTTCATAATCCATTCTTGGAAAAAACTAAGTGGGGATGGGGAATTGATCCAGTCGGTATTAGATACTTATTAAACTATACCTATCGAAGATACGGACTCCCGATTATTATTTGTGAAAACGGGTTAGGGGCAGTTGATGAAGTCGGGGCAGACGGAATTGTTCATGATGATTATCGTATTGACTTTTTACGCAAACATTTGAGTGAGTTGAAAAAAGCCGTTGAAGAAGATAAAGTCGATTGTTTTGGTTACTTAATGTGGGGCCCGATTGATTTAGTTAGTGCGACAACTGGCGAGATGAAAAAACGCTATGGTTTTATTTATGTGAACAAACATGATGATGGAACAGGCGATTTATCAAGAAGCCGTAAAGATTCATTCTATTGGTATAAACAGTTAATTGAAACGAATGGAGAGGAGCTTTAAAAAATGAAAAAAGTATTTTTAGGGTTGTTTGTCGGGTTACTAGGATTGAGTTTAACCGCTTGTGGATCAGAAAATAATAAATCTGAAGCGAAAGAAAAAAATGATGAAGTGACTATTTACTTAATCAGACATGGAAAAACATTTTTCAATACAACAGATCAAGTACAAGGGTTTGCTGACTCACCATTGACTGATGTAGGGATTAGTCAGGCTGAGAAACTAGGAGAAGGCTTAAAGGATATCAAATTTGATTTAGCTTATTCTAGTGAACTGGGTCGCCAGAGAAATACAGCAAAATTAATTCTTTCTAAAAGTGAGCATAAAACACCAGAATTGCTTGAACATGATGGTTTCAAAGAATGGAATTATGGTGGCTATGAAGGAAAAACCAATGGTGAAATGTGGGAACCGATTTTTGAGAAAAATGGTTTGAAATTAGATGAGAACTGGTCTGACTATGAGAAGCTAGTTGAAAAAATAGGTGACGCAGGGATTGCCAATGCCATTGCTGAAAATGATCCGTTAAAAGCGGCTGAAACCTATGATGAAATTACTACTCGTGGACAAGCGGCCATGGACCAAGTGATTAAAGATGCAAAGAAGAAAAATGCTGAGAATGTGATGATTGTTTCTTCAGGAAGTATGATTCCAACAATCTTAGAGCTTATAGTTCCAGAAGAATATCAAGGTGAAGTATTAGACAATTGTAGCGTGACCATTCTTAAATATAAGGACAACAAATATTCTTTAGATGTCATTGGTGATACACAATACATAGAAGAATAATTAAATTTTTAATAGTGATAAATTAAGCAGTCTAAGCCAAGTTTCTGAGCTTAGGCTGCTTAATTCCTTATTTAGCTTGGTAGTTATATTCGTTGACAGGTATCTACAATAACTATTGACATATGAACGGGTGATCATATATTATTAACTTTTCATGTGATTGTAATGGGAATAATATAAATAGATAAAAATTGATGCTAGGAGTAATTTCAAGTTCAGTAGATAAGGGTGGTAGCTATGAATAAAGTTACAATGTTACTTGATAATATAACAAATAATCGAATGCTTAAAAATGGGCACGGCTTATCCATGCACATAGAGTTTAATGGATTAAAATTGTTGATGGATACGGGTCCAAACAAGAAAAGTGTTGAAAATGCGAAGAAGTTAGAAATCAGTTTGACTGATTTGGATGGCATCGTAATTTCACATGGTCATTCTGATCACACGGGTGGATTGAAGTTACCAGAATTATCTGAGCAAAAGATTTATTGTTCGCACGATATACATAATCCTAAATATCTAAAAATTTTGAATTTTCATAAGTATGTTGGCATGCCAAAATCGCTAGATAAGAGTAACTGGACGTTTATTTCAGCGACGAAAGAAATATATCCGAATGTTTTTCTCGTACCTTTGCGGAAGAAAACTAAAACAACAGCTAATTTGTATAAGTCAGTTGACGAGACCATTATTCTCGATGATTTTTCTGATGAAATGATTCTTGTATTGCAACATAATCAGGAGCTGACTATTTTTACTGGCTGCAGTCATCATGGAATTGTCGAGATTATCCAAGAGATAGAAAAGTCTTTTCCTACAAAGAAAATTAAACATGTAGTTGGTGGCTTCCATATGATAGGGATTCCTTATCTTAATAATTTAGGTATGGATAAAATTGAGGTGCAACAAATAGGTAAGAAGCTGAATAACCTATCAGTCGACCATTTTTACACCTGTCATTGTACAGGGATGAAAGCTTTTAAGTTGCTGAAACCAATCTTAAAAGACAAATTAAGTTATTTAGCGACAGGTGAATCTTTGCTGATTGATTAGCCAAGTAGTCATAGAATATCTCTCAAGCTGAAAAACTAAAGTTTCGATGCTACTTTACTCGTGTTTTCTTGAATAACGTGTGAAATAATGTGAAATATTCATCAAAAGTTCACATCCCATGAAAAACTCTGTAATCCTTGCCAGAGTAAGAATTATTAATTGTTGCTTGCTTGTTTTTTGTGTTTTTGTACCCCCCTGTTAGATATAGGGGATACATCCATGAGTGAGCGTTGCTCACTCATGGATAGGCGAACTCTTTACGAAGGGGCATTCGCTTGTGCGAACCCCTCCGCAAAGAGACGCCAATTGAGATGATTTTTCTCTTTTTATTTTTATCCTCCAACTCATCATTTATCACATTCGCTCCTTCTAGTGCCCCACACATCTTTTATTTTCCACTATTGTTGAAAACTTAATAACCATTCATGAATTGCTCGCTTGCTATATAAAACCATTCCTGAGTCCAATCGTATTTCTGGGCAGCCATGGGTTACCCAATCTTTTAATGTATTCACACTGATATCAAAATATTCAGCACAATACTTTTGCTTAACAATATCATGTTCTTCACGTGCATCTTCGATGGCTTGTTTGATCATCGTAAAGCAATTCTCCACGTTTTCTTTTTGCCAATCCAATAAAGAGCGTTCGACTTTCGACATATATTCATCTCCTTTCTTTCTAGGAAACTAATAACATTACAAATATATCTATAAGTATCTTATGACAACATAATAACGCTAATGGAAAATAATGTCAAATAGTTTTTTTAGTATTTTTTGTAACGCTTAAAGATTATCTTTTGCTTGAAAATTTCGTAATAAAGGATTATGATAAACTCGAGGTGAGGAATATGATAGAAAATTTCGGTGGAAATATTGCACGATTGAGAAAAGAATTTAATCTGTCACAAACAGAATTAGCAGAGAAAATCGGTGTTCAAAAGCAAACAATTTCAAATATTGAGCGAGGGAATCGTTACCCAACGTTTGAAACTATGGAAAAGATTGCTCAAGTTTTTCATGCAACACCTATCCAATTATTTGGTACGCCAAAAGAAATAGCGGTCTCTGAAACGACAACTATTTTGGATAGAATCGATACGTACGATCAGAAAGTTCAAAACATATTTAATCTTACGAAGATATTAGACCGTTATAAGTTAGATGAACTAAGCCAGATAGCTCAGTCACTAGAATATATTAATAGCTACTTTACGCCACGTAAACGATATGACGATCAAGGAGAGTTGCTTTTTGATGACACGGGTAAACCATTGATTGATCCCCCAATCTTTGACACGCTACCATTAGAAGAAATTGAAAGAGTAGCAAAAGATTTAGCGTTTATTCAACAAACATCAAACACAACAAAAAATAATTAATTTGCTTTCCTATGTGCCCCACACATATAAGGAGAGTTTTAGAAATGGATATTACAAAGAAAATAAAAGAATATAAGACTAAAAAAGGTGATAAGAGATTTATTTGTAAAAATGCCTATATAGGTACTTATTATGACGGTACACAAAAGATTACCAATATTCGCGGAAGAACAAAAACAGAAGTAAAAAATAAATACTCCAAGTTACTATATGAGTTTAATCCAGAGGAAAAAAAGAAAACGGAAAAACCGATAAATACCTTTAAGGATTTATATGATTTGTGGTTACCTCAATATAGAAAAGGAGTGAAAGAGTCCACTTATCGAGGAACACGTAAGAAAATTACAAACTATGTATTACCAGGTCTAGGAGAAACAAAGCTAAAAGATATGAATGTATTATCATTGCAAAAATATTATGATGGTTTTATGGCTGAAAACGGTACAAAATATTATCATCAAATCTTACAAATTGTATCGAAAATTATCCGCTATGGAGTGAGTATAGGACTGCTACAGGATGACCCAACAGAGTATGTTATAAAACCCAAAGTGGTGAAAAGAAAGAGAGGACGTAATTATCTTACGAAAGAGGAATTAAAAAAACTTTATGACTATCTGGATCATTTAGAAGGACATTATATTAATGAAGTTCAGAAGATAGTATTTCGACTATTGGCTCAATCAGGAATGAGGATAGGTGAATGTACAGCTTTGAATTGGTCAGACATAGATTTCGAGAAACATACAGTATCGATTACAAAGACATTTACCTTTACCGATGAAGGTTGGGTAGTCGGAACACCAAAAAATGTAGCATCTAATCGAGTGGTCATAATAGATGAAGACACAATAGAAAGGTTATCCTCATTTAGAAAGAAGCAAGAGGATTATTTCACTACTGTTGAGAGAAAAGATACCTCTCATATATTTCTTTCGAGGAATGGCAAGGTCCTCCATAATGGAAGTATTTATGATATGTTGAAAAGAATCACTAAAAGTGCAGAGTTACCCGATATCAATACGCATGGGTTGCGCCATACGCATGCAACTCTTTTATTCGAGAGTAAGGCAACTGCTAAAGAAGTTCAAATTCGACTAGGGCATTCTAGTATTAAAACAACATTGGATACCTATACTCATGTTGGAGAAGACATCAGTCAAAAGACGGTAGATACGTTGATGGATTATTTAACTGAATAGGCAACTAAGTCAAAAACTAAGTCAAACCCGATTTTATTGCTTTTTTAGAAATGAAAAAACACCCAAACCCTTGATATAAAAGGATTTGAGTGCTTCGTAAAACATCTTAAAGTTTTTTGTTGTAGAATTCAACGATTAGAGATTCGTCGATTTCAGGATGTAATTCGTCACGCTCTGGTAAACGAGTTAATGATCCTTCCAACTTTTCAGTGTCAAAGCTTACGAATGCTGGACGACCAACAACCGCTTCAACTGCTTCTTTAATTGTTACAACGTTTTTAGATTTTTCACGGATAGAGACCACTTGACCTACTTCTACGTGGTATGAAGGAATATCAACGCGTTTTCCATCAACCATTACGTGACCATGGTTAACTAATTGACGTGCTTGACGACGAGTAGTTGCTAAACCTAGGCGGTAAACAACGTTATCTAAACGTTGTTCTAGTAAGATGATGAAGTTAACCCCGTGTTTACCTTCTTTAATTTTGCTAGCTTTTACAAAAAGGTTACGGAATTGACGTTCGTTCATTCCATAAGTGTGACGTAATTTTTGTTTTTCAGCCATTTGCATACCGTATTCAGATAATTTTCCACGGCTATTTGGTCCGTGTTGACCAGGTGCATATGGGCGACGTTCTAGTTCTTTACCAGTTCCTGATAGAGAGATTCCTAGACGACGTGATACTTTCCAAGATGGGCCAGTATAACGAGACATTTAAAGTTCCTCCAATAAAATAAGTTTTTTTGGAGTAAAATAATCCGTTGAACAATTCATATTCGTACAGTTTGTTCTTCAATCTTCACCTTTTGCAGCCGTGGTTACTAATTGAACCCTAAACGGGGCAACAAACTGGGGACGAGCTATTATTCTTCTGCTGCATTATTTTACACAATCATTAGTATACGTCATTTTTCGAAAGAAAGTCAAGTGATTTCTGGTGTAAATCAACCACTATTTTTTCAGAAAAAATTGTCAGTTTTCAAAAAAAACTTTACAAATTAAGGTTTCCTCTTTAAAATATAACTGAAGCTTTGTGTTATAGAAAAGGAGATAAAAACATGAACCCAGTGTCACCCTTATTTGAAAAGATTGATTCTTCTATAGAAAAGAAAGTTAATCTAATCGAAAATAGTTATGCCCGCTATGCCGTTCGTGCTATGTTGGCTTGTTTGTTTTTAACATTAGGTACGGCGATTGCATTTGCTATTGCGATGAAAGCTGAGTCAATGGTCCATGGTTTAGGAAAAATTCTTTACGCCTTTATGTTTAGTTGGTCGCTTGTTATGATTTTATATATGAACGCAGAATTAGGAACCTCTAATATGCTTTATATGACGGTAGGTGTTTATCGTAAGAAAATTAATTTATCGATGGCTGCTAAGATTTTATTTACGTGTATTTTATTTAACTTAATCGGTGGGGTTGTTTTTGGTTATCTTGTGTCGTTAACGGCACCTTTCCAAAATTTACCCATGGATAATTATATGTATGAAGGAATCGCTGCAAAATTAGGTAAGTCAACGATTCAAATTTTGGTTGAAGGAATATTTGCTAATATTGTGGTAAATACGGCTGTGTTAGTGAGTATGAGAATGAAGGATGATGCAGGGAAAATTGCTGCGATTGTGTTTATTATCTTTATCTTTGCCTTCTTGGGATACGAACACGTGATTGCCAATTTTCCGGCATTCACGTTAGTCTATGCTGCCTCAAACGGTGGTCTTGCTGCAATGACTGTAGGAAGTGTTGCCCACAATCTGGTTTTCGCTTTAATCGGAAATTATATTGGTGGTGGTTTAGTGATGGGTCTTGGTTATGCGTGGCTAAACAATTCAAAATCAAATTATGTAGATTAATCAGCGAAAGTGGTGTGTGTTTGTGCACCACTTTTTTCTGTTTTGGAGGAAGATCAAATGAACCCTTTAATTTTTCCACGTAATCCTGAACAAGCAGTTCCTATGGAAAAGTATATGAAAAATCATTTTCCTTTTGCCGGCGTTCCAAAGCCTGAGCAACGAGACTTGGAAAAGGCCTATTTAAAAGCAAGCTTAACTTGGTCTCTGCCTGAATTATTGCAGACGATTCAAGAAAATTATCAAAAAGTGGAACGAGAGTATCAATATTATGCGATTGACTTGGCTTCAAAAAATGTCAAACGTCTATCGTTAGAATTTATGGAGGCGCTCCTTCTTTTATTAGGGGAAAAGAGCTGGTGGGACAGTATTGATGCATGGCGCAAGGTCTATAGTGAGTGGGTCAAGCTTAATCCCTCTGAACTTTCAACTGTCTATGATTGGTTTTATGGTCATGAGAATTTTTGGTATCGACGAATAGCGCTTAATTTGCAGTTGAAATATAAGGAGCAGACCAATCTTGACTTATTGAAAAAAGCCATTCTTTATGATAAGTATACAGATGAGTTCTTTATTCAAAAAGCAATTGGTTGGGCGTTAAGAGAATATACTAAAACAGATGCTACGTGGGTAATCGAGTTTTTAGCAGAAGAAATACTGAGCCCGCTTGCTGTGCGAGAAGCGAGTAAGCATTTATAGTACCCAAACCTAAACATTGACAACAAATAAGTATGGATAAGAAAGAGAGACGGAGTTAGTTTATGAAACGAAAATTATTTGCCTTTGATATTGATGGAACGTTGCTGAATAGTAACAAAGAGGCGCTAGATAGCACAAGAGAAGCGTTAGAGATTCTACGAGAAAAAGGACATTTAGTCACGGTTGCGACAGGTAGAAGTCGTTTTCATGCGCAAGACGTATTGAGAGACTTAGCGTTTAATAACTATATATTATGTAATGGAGCGGCGGGGTTTCTAAATCATCAACAAGTCTATCAAAATTTGTTAGACCGCAACGAGTTGTCAACATTTGTTGAAGAAGCTAATGAGCTGGAGATTGATACGGCTTATGTAGGCTTAGATACGTCAAGACGCTCCACCTCAATTAATATAGCTAAGATGGATGAGGCGATGAAATCTTTTGGCGCATCATTGCCTAAGTTAGATCAATTTTTTGTTGAAGAGGAAGAGGTTTATCAAGCATTGGCATTTTATGATCAGTCGTTTGACAATCGTTTTTCCGATAAATATAAAAAAATTCGGTTTGTTCGCTGGCATGAAAATAGTGTGGATGTGGTCCCATATAATGGCTCAAAAGCTACAACAATTTTAAACTTAGCATCAAAAGTCGGTATTGCTAAAGAAGATGTTGTGACGTTTGGTGACGGAGAGAACGATCGTGAAATGCTTCGTTCATTTGGTATGGGGATAGCGATGGGCAATGCTAAGCCTGAAATTCAAGCAGAGGCAAAACTCGTTACAGATACCAATGACAATGATGGCATTTGGAAAGCATTAAAAGAATTAAAAGTGATCTAAAAATGGAATCTAATCTAATGATAGAAGATTTAAGTGAGTGCTAGTAGAAATTTCTGAAGCGCATCAGCATATAAAGCGGTCAACTCCCAAGTTTGAAAGGGAGTTGACCGCTTTTGGTTTAAGAGCTTAAAAACATTTAGAACATGCGGTTAAGCCTCGGTTTAGGGCTTCTGAAAGAGTCGCTTCGTAATAGTCACCGTTCCCACATTTGTGAGTATGGTATTTCTTTCCTGTTCGGGTGACCATCACTCGCTCTTCTGCTTGGTTAGCAGCCGCTGCAGCTTGTTCTTCTTGTCGTTGGCGTTCTTGTTCGGCTTGAGCAAGCTGCTCTTTTTCTCTTTTTTCTTGTTCTTGTTTTTCTTTTAGTGCCTGTTCTTCTTTTTGTTTGACTGTTTGCTGTACGGCAGCGACACGTTTGGTGAGGCCGTCGTCTTTTGCTGGTAATTTCGCAAGTGCCTCAGAAGCAGAACGACACGCATCATTAGATGGCGTCTTTTCTGCGGCTTCGACAGCCTTTGTTGCCTCAGCATAGAGTTTGTCTTTGGTTTCTTTTTCCTCTACTTTTGGTTGAAGTGATGCGATGCGTCCAACTAAGTCTTTTTTATTTAAACTTGCTAACTCTACTTGTTTTTTTGCTTCATCAAAGTCTTTTCGCGCAAGACTTTTTTCCGCAGTTTCAACGGCTTGATGAATATCAATATTCTCTTTAACCGTTGTTAATCGTTTCTCATGGTCGTCATAGGTTTTGCTTAATGATTCAATAAGTGTTGCTGCCTCGTCGTAATTGACCTGGTTTGGTTCAGACTCTGCAAGAGCCAATGCAGTTTCGGCTTTTTCTAAGGCTTCTTTTTCTTTTCGTTCTTCTTGTAACATGGCCACAAATTCTTTTGAAGGTGTTACAACGATTTTTTCATCCTTGATTTCTTTTTCAATGGTGGCTTTTAAAACATAGGTATGTTCGCTTTCACTATCCAATTGGACGGTTTCTGAGAACGTTCCTTTTTTATTTTTGATTTCTTGACCATCCAAAGTAAGTTTGGCCTCTTCACTTACCTCTCCCTTGATAGTCGCTGTTCCTTGATTGTCAGTTGTTATCTCAACGGCATCAACAGAAAGCGTCAATGGTGCAGGACTTGTTATTGCGCCGACAACTAAAACAATCGCGCTAGCGGCTAAAGCAATGCCCGGAATTTTTTTTGGTAATTTGCGAAAGAAGGAAAATGCCAAAACGCCTAGACTACCAATAACTCCTAATACTCCCAGTAACAAAATAATTTCACCCATAAAACACATACCCTCCTAATTAAAATAATTCCTCTTATTATAACATGAAGTTTGAATGTTTTGAATGCCCTTTCTCGTTATGGAATACCTAGATGAGTAGAGAATAGCTTATCTATACCGTTATTTTTTGCGAGCTATTCTAAAAATCAGACAGATAAGTCAGGGATAGAGATATTCAATGAATTCAAGGAGCAGGCATCGGTCGTTTCCTTCAGAATAGTTTTTCTTCCCCACTTTCTCTAACGCTTTGCTGCCTTGGCTTTTCTTTCTTTCAAAAAACAACTATAATAGAACAAGATGTGAATAGAAAAGAGGAAATAGTGTGCGTTTACTATTTATTGGAGATGTTGTAGGTTCTATGGGTCGTCAAATGGTGACTGATTACCTACCAAAAATGAAAAAGAAATACCGTCCACAAGTGACGATTGCGAATGGGGAAAACGCGGCTTCTGGTCGTGGTATTACGGGGAAGATTTATAAAAAATTCCTACAAGATGGTGTGGATGTGGTCACACTCGGAAATCATACTTGGGATAATCGGGATATTTTTGAATTTATTGATGAGGCCAAGAAGATGATTCGCCCTGCCAATTTTCCAGAAGAAACACCTGGACAAGGGATGGTTTTTGTAAAGGTCAATGCTATTGAGCTTGCGGTAATTAATTTACAAGCGAGAACCTTTATGACAGCGATTGATGATCCGTTTAAGAAAGCGGAAGAGCTGGTCAATATCGCAAGAGATCGGACGCCGTTTGTTTTTGTTGATTTTCATGGCGAAACAACGAGTGAAAAACAAGCAATGGGCTGGTTTTTAGACGGCCAGGTATCGGCTGTTGTGGGGACGCATACACATGTTCAAACCAACGATGCACGCATTTTACCAAACGGCACTGCTTTTTTAAGTGATGTTGGAATGACAGGCCCTTATGACGGAATTCTTGGAATGAAACGAGAAGCCATAATCGAACGCTTTATCACAACCTTACCTCAACGTTTTGAAGTGGTTGAACAAGGTCGTGCGCTTTTATCTGCTTGTGTGATTGATATTGATGAGCAGACTGGAAAAGCGACTTCGATTGTACCTATTCAAATTAGTGAAGATCGACCATTTTCCGAATAAAAAGGAGTAATTATGGACGCGTTAGAAAAAGAAGCAGCCGTGCAAGCGGCTTTAGATAAATTGAGTGAGCTGTTAGCCGACAATGAAATCATTCAGCAATATCAAGCGCTTAAAGAACGGGTAGAAAAAAATGAACATTTGGCCACGCTAGTTGAACAAATCAAACAATCTCAAAAAGAGGCCGTTCAATTTGCTCATTATGATAAGCCTGAAGCGGAGCGTGTAGCGATTAAGGAAGCCGCGAGACTAACAGAGGAATTCAATCAACATCCGTTAGTTTTAGCGTATCGAGAACAGTTGGTGGAAGCCAATGATTTGGTTCAACATTTGACGGATTACATTCAACGAAGAGTGAATAAAGAAATAGAGGGGGAGTCAATTTATGCCTCAAAAGACTAAAAATACTCCAATGATGGAACAATATTTAAGCATCAAGGCTCAATACCCGGATGCTTTTTTATTCTATCGTTTGGGGGATTTCTATGAATTGTTTTATGAAGATGCCGAAAAAGCGGCACAAATTTTGGAGCTAACCTTAACGAGTCGTAACCGAAATGCCGATGACCCGATTCCCATGTGCGGAGTGCCTCATCATGCGGCGCAAGGTTACATTGATACATTAATCGAAAAAGGCTATAAGGTTGCTATCTGTGAACAGGTGGAGGACCCGAAAACGACTAAAGGTATGGTCAAGCGTGAGGTTGTTCAATTAGTCACACCCGGAACCGTGATGGATAGTAAAGGTTTGTCTGCCAAAGAAAACAACTTTTTAACAGCTGTTGTTTCTTCGACGGAAGGGTTTGGTTTTGCCTATGTTGATTTGAGTACCGGCGAACTGAAAACAGCTGTTTTAACAGATGAAGAGGCGGTGCTAAACGAAGCTTCGGCCTTACAAACCAAAGAAATTGTTTTGGGGAGTTCACTTTCTGAGTCTCTTGAAAAACAATTACATGATCGTTTGGGTCTGGTTTTTTCCAAGCAAGATGAAGCTGTAGAAAATGCGGAGTTTAGCTTTTTAACTAGTGAATTAACTAATCCTTTAGAAAAAGAAGTTACCGGAAAGCTCCTAACTTATCTTTCTGTGACACAAAAACGTGGCTTGGATCACATTCAAAAAGCCCAAGAATATCAGCCAGACCATTTCTTGAAAATGGACTTTTATTCAAAATTCAACTTGGAGCTAAGTCAATCTATTCGTACTGGCAAAAAGCATGGAACGTTATTATGGTTGTTGGATGAGACCAAGACGGCGATGGGCGGGCGTTTGTTAAAACAGTGGTTGGATCGTCCGTTAATTCAACAGAAACAGATTTTTGTCCGACAAGAGATGGTTGCTTCGTTAATTGCGGCCTACTTTGAGCGAATTGACATTCAAGGTGCTTTAACTAAGGTTTATGATTTGGAACGCTTAGCCGGTCGAGTGGCATTTGGAAATGTGAATGGTCGTGATTTGATTCAGTTGAAAACTTCATTAGAACAAGTGCCGATGATTCGTGAGTTGATTGCAGGGATTAACCAAGGGCAATGGAATGATTTGTTATTGGACATGGAACCAATGAATGAGCTAGTTGAACTAATTAACCGAGCGATTCGTGAAGAAGCCCCTTTGCAGATTACAGAAGGCAATGTGATTAATGATGGGTTCAACGAGCAGCTAGATGCTTATCGAGAAGCGATGAAAAACGGCAAGCAGTGGTTGGCTGAGCTTGAAGCAAGAGAACGTGCAGAGACGGGAATTAAGAATTTGAAAGTCGGATTCAATCGCGTATTTGGTTATTATATTGAAATCACCAAATCAAATTTGGCTAACCTTGAAGAAGGCAAATACGATCGAAAACAAACCTTAGCAAATGCTGAACGTTTTATTACGCCTGAGTTAAAAGAGTTGGAGACGCAGATTTTAGAGGCGGAAGAAAAATCCGTTGACCTTGAGTATCAGCTGTTTTTAGGGGTGCGCGAAGAAGTGAAAAAGGCGATTTCTCGCTTGCAAAAATTAGCTAAATCCTTGAGCGCGGTTGATGTGCTGCAAAGCTTTGCGACCATCAGTGAACAGTATCAATATATTCGACCAGAAATGAAGAGTAATGGAAAAAATCTACAAATTATTGAAGGTCGACACCCAGTTGTTGAGAAAGTTTTAGGGCATCAAGAATATATTCCAAACAGTGTGCATATGAATCCAGATGAAATGATCCAATTGATTACTGGGCCGAATATGTCTGGGAAAAGTACTTATATGCGTCAGCTTGCCTTAACGGTGGTGATGGCACAAATGGGCTGTTTTGTTCCTGCAGAATCAGCGGAACTACCGATTTTTGATCGGATATTTACACGTATTGGCGCAAGTGACGATTTGATTGCTGGTCAGAGTACCTTTATGGTGGAAATGATGGAAGCTAATCAAGCGTTACGTCATGCAACGCCTAACAGTTTGATTTTGTTTGACGAGTTAGGGCGAGGAACCGCAACTTATGATGGGATGGCATTAGCACAGGCAATTATTGAATATATCCATAAAGAAGTGCGCGCCAAAACGCTCTTCTCTACACATTATCACGAGTTGACGGTTTTAGATGAGGCCTTGTCTCATTTGAAAAATGTCCATGTTGGTGCGGTTGAAAAAGACGGTGAGGTTGTCTTCTTGCATAAGATGATGGATGGTCCAGCAGATAAAAGTTACGGCATTCATGTAGCAAAAATTGCGGGCTTACCTACTAATTTATTGTCGCGAGCGGCAACGATTCTTAAAGCTTTGGAAGAAGGTAGCCATAGTCAAAGTCATAGCCAAAGTATTTTACCTGAGAGCGCGAGAGACGAAGAAGAGGATAGCCAACAGCTGTCACTCTTTACAGAGATATCCACAGAAGAAATTGGCGTAGTGGATACGCTCAAAAAGCTGAATTTATTAGAGATGACACCAATGGACGCATTAAATACATTGTATGACCTTCAAAAACGAATCTAGAAAGAAGGAGAGACCATGGGAAAAATCCAAGAATTATCAGAACGTTTAGCCAATCAGATCGCAGCAGGAGAAGTGGTCGAACGCCCTGCTTCTGTGGTCAAAGAATTAGTTGAAAATGCGATTGATGCCGGGGGAACACAGATTGATATTTTGATCGAAGAAGCTGGGTTAAAGACCATTCAAGTGGTGGATAACGGAGAAGGAATCGCAGAAGAGGATGTGCTAAATGCCTTCAAACGTCATGCAACTAGTAAGATTCATAGTCGTGATGACTTGTTTCGTATTCGGACGTTGGGCTTTCGAGGAGAAGCATTGCCTAGTATCGCTTCTGTCTCAGAATTAGAAATCGAGACTGCTGTGCAAGGGGCAGAACAAGGCTCCTATGTTTCATTAAAAGGGGGATCCGTTGAAGTTCACACAGCGGCGGCTTTACGCCAAGGAACCAAAATTACCATTCGTAATTTGTTTTTTAACACACCAGCGCGTTTGAAATATGTCAAAACGATTCAAACAGAGTTAGCGAATGTAGGCGATATCGTCAATCGATTGGCCTTGAGTCATCCAAACATTGCTTTTCGTTTGGTTCATGATGGAAATCGGATGCTCAATACTGCTGGAAATGGCGATTTAAAGCAGACAATTGCCGGTATCTATGGCTTAGCTACAGCAAAAAAAATGCTAGAGATTCATGCCGAGGATTTAGATTTTAAGATTAAGGGGTATGTTTCCTTGCCAGAAGTTACCCGTGCGAGCCGTAACTATCTCTCAACAATTATTAATGGTCGTTACATCAAGAACTTTGCTTTAAACAAAGCGATTGTTACGGGCTATGGTTCGAAATTAATGGTTGGACGTTTTCCACTTGCGGTGATTGAGATTGAGATGGACCCTTTATTGGTGGATGTAAATGTTCACCCAACCAAACAGGAAGTTCGTCTGTCTAAAGAAAAGGAGCTAATGAGTTTACTTTCTGAAGCAATTCAAGAAGCCTTGCAAGAAAAAAATTTAATTCCTAGTGCAGCCGATAATTTACGCTTTAAAAAGAAAATTGCCGATCAGCCTAAAGTTGAGCAATTAGAAATTGATTTAGTACAAGAGCAGTCAGAAACAGTTCCAACCAAGCGGATACCCGGAAGTTTAGCTTTTGATCGAGAAACGGGGGATTTTTTTGTGGCGAAAGAGGACGCACAACAAAGTGAGTTCGCAAACACAGATACTCCCGTTCAAAGAGAGATTTCTACAGGTGTGGATAAACCAGTGGATAACTTTGTGGAAACTAGGGAAAAACTTTTTGTGGCTGAGGATCAATCTTCAGAAACGCTGGAAAATCAACAGAAAAACGAACAAAATGTGGAAAAAGCTGTCGATAACTTTGTGGATAGAAAAGGAAAAGTTGTGGATAACTATGGAGGTAATCCACAGAATAGCGAATTCGTTGGACCGAACTTAGAAGAATTTCCCGAAGTTTCTGAAAGTTATCAACACCCTGAATTTGACTTTCATGAAGGCACGAATGATCGTGAGTTAGCGCAAGCAATCAAAAAACTGGAAAATGAGAAACCAACCCAACGATTTCCTGAGTTGGACTACTTTGGTCAGATGCATGGGACCTATTTGTTTGCTCAAAGTAAGGAAGGTCTGTATATCATCGATCAGCACGCCGCACAGGAACGGATTAAGTATGAATATTTCCGTGAAAAAATTGGCGAGGTTAGTGATGACTTGCAGGAGCTGTTAGTGCCCTTTATTTTAGATTATCCCAATAGTGATGCTTTAAAATTAAAAGAGCAAAGAGAGCTATTGGAAGAGGTCGGTATTCATCTAGAAGACTTTGGTCAAAATAGTTTTATTGTACGTTCTCACCCCGCTTGGTATCCTTTGGGGCAAGAAGAGAACATTATCCGTGAAATGGTTGATATGCTTTTAACTACAGGGAGCGTGAGTGTGAAAAAATTCCGCGAAGCAACCGCGATTATGATGAGCTGTAAACGGTCAATCAAAGCCAACCATTACTTAAATGAAGCGCAAGCGCGTGTTTTATTGGAAGATTTGAAGACCTGTGAAAATCCTTTTAACTGTCCGCATGGGCGACCTGTCTTGATTCATTTTACGAATTCTGATATGGAACGAATGTTTAAACGAATTCAAGACCCACATTAAAATTAATGATTGTTAAAGAAAGAGGTTGGGAAGTGTTTAACTTCGAGAAATAATTCCCACTGTTTATGAAAAATGATAAAAAGAAAGAGTTATTCCTGTGAATAATGAAGAGAAGAACCAATGAAAATTATTCTTGCTTCACAGTCGCCACGAAGAAAAGAGTTGTTGGGACAGTTAGTTGACTCGTTTGAAGTCATGCCGGCAGATATTGATGAAACAATCAATGAAGCTGATAGACCCAAAGAATATGTGGCTCGAATGGCTGAGTTAAAAGCGGAAGAGATTGCCAAAAATCATGCGGATGCGTTAGTTATTGCCTGTGATACGATTGTTGCCCTAGATAATGAGATTCTTGGCAAACCAACTTCTCGTGATGAGGCATTTGGTATGTTAAAAAGAATGAGTGGCCGTAAACAGAACGTTTATACAGCAGTTGTTTTAAGACATGGTGAACAAGTCTGCAGACAAACTGTACCCGCTGAAGTGACCTTTTTTGATTTGACGGATGAGGAAATCAATCGTTATTTAGAGGTCGGGGATTATGCGGATAAAGCTGGAGGGTATGGTATTCAAGGAACTGCTGGTGTCTTTGTAAAAAGAGTGGAAGGGGACTTCTATAGCATTGTTGGTTTCCCGATAGGTGTGGTTTATCGAATGTTAAAAGAGATGAATCTATAAGAGAAGACTTAATCAGACAAAAGGAAGAGTTTGGGACATAACATGCAGTCCCAAACTCTTCTTCTTTTTGTACACCTTTATTTGACGTCTGCCTCGCCGATTTTTTGTGCATGATTGACTAGACCTGTTGTGTCCAGTCTGAATTCTTTGACCTTATCATTATTTGTTAAGGCTACGATAATGTCTGTTTCTTTTCCAGCATTTTTTACTGCCTCCACGTTCATTTCAGCAAGTAGAGTATCTAGTGTCACGGTTTGGTTGTCTTTGACATGAACAGTAAAAGGTTCGCCTTTTAATTCGACAGTGTCTAAGCCCATGTGAACCAAGACTTCAATTCCGCCAGGTGTCAAAATACCAATCGCGTGTTTTGTGTCAAAAATATTGGTGATTTTTCCTTCTACTGGTGAGTAGACTGCATGACTTGCAGGTTGAACCGCGTAACCGTCACCCATCATCTTTTGAGAAAAGACAGGATCTTTGACTTCTGTGATAGGGATGATTGTCCCATCTGCCGGTGAGAAATACATTTCCGTTTTTGTCTGTGTCGATGTTGTAGTAGACGTTTCAGATACTGTAGCGGCTGATTCAGTCATAGTTGACGTACCAACACCAGCTAAAGTAGGTTCTAATTCGGGTGTATATAGGGCAGCTGATCCATCGACTGGGTCTAGTTTGTTTAAGATTCCTTGACGTCTAAAAATAACAGTTAAGATAAACGGAATCACTACAGCAATGACCATGGCTAGTATGTAAGCTAACCAACCACCACCGATAGTTGAGTTAATTGCTAGAAGCCCTGGCAAACCACCAACACCAATTGCATTCGCTCGGATACCCATCAAGGTTGAGAACATGCCGGCAATTCCGGAACCAATCATAGCCGCGACAAAGGGATACACGTATTTTAAGTTAATTCCAAACATTGCCGGTTCGGTTACTCCTAAATAACAAGAAATCATGGCTGGAATAGACACTTGTTCTTCTTTTTCATTGCCACGATGTAAGAAGATGACTGCCAAGACCGCTGATCCTTGTGCAATATTAGATAAGGCAATCATAGGCCACAAATTGGTTGATTTGAAGTCCGCGATTAATTGCATATCGATAGCATTGGTCATATGATGGAGTCCAGTAATAACCAATGGCGCATAGAGGAAACCGAAGACAGCACTGAATAACCAATTAACAGAAGAGGTTAAACCAGCATTTACAATAGTTGAAATCCAATTACCAATCGTCCAACCGATAGGGCCTAAAATTACGTGAGCTGCAAGAATCGTTGGTACGAGTGAAAACAGAGGAACAAAAATCATTGAAATAGCTTGTGGAATAACTCTTCGGAAGAAAATTTCCAGATAAGCAAGCAAGAATCCAGCAAGCATGGCAGGAATAACTTGTGCTTGGTAACCAATCATTTGAATTTGTGCAAAACCAAAGTCCCAAACTGGGATATCAGCAGCAGCAGTACCAGCGACATCATAAGCGTTTAATAATTGCGGTGATACTAAAGTAATCCCTAAAATAATTCCTAAAATTTGTGTCGTACCCATCTTTTTGGCAATACTCCACGTGATTCCGACTGGCAAGAAGTGGAAAATTGCTTCTCCTGGTAGCCATAAGAAACCATTCACGCCATTCCAAAAGACTGATTTTTCAACAATTGTTGAGCCCCCAAATTGAATTCCTTCTAAAACATTTCGGAAACCAAGAATTAATCCACCAACAATAATCGCAGGAATCAATGGTGTAAAAATTTCAGCCAGTACAGCAATCGCTCGCTGAATAGGATTCAGATTTTGTTTGGCAAGAGCCTTACTTTGATCTTTAGAAACCCCTTCAACCCCTGAAACAGCAACAAAATCATTATAAAAGACAGAAACATCGTTACCAATAATGACTTGAAACTGTCCAGCATTTGTAAACATCCCTTTAACGCTAGGAATCTCTTCAATTGCTTTTTCATTTGCGAGGTTTAGGTCATTTAATACAAAACGCATTCTGGTTGCACAATGGCTGACGGCAGCGATATTCTCTTTTCCGCCGACTTCTTTTAACAGCTTCTCGGCGTCTGTTTGATACTTACCCATAGTAGTTTACCCCTTTCGTTTTTTCAACTTGTGTATACAAGTTAATTAATTCGGTTTTATCATACCTTTGAGCGAGAGAAAATGCAAGCGTTTTACAAAATGTTTTTAATTATTTTTATTACGTAAAAAAAAACCTTCTATAAATAGTTCGAAAAAAAGTCGTGAAAAAAGTTTCATATTTTGAAAATAGAGGATTGAAATATAAATTCTTTTGAGAAAGATGGAACGACCTCAGACGAATAAAAATGATAAAATCAATCGATAACTCTTGAAATAGCCTTCAGAATCATTTATACTCACGGTAACATGTATAGACAAGTTGAGAGAGGTGTCAAAAATGCTAACCATAAGACGAGTAGAAAATGAGTGGGCGATTAGTGATAAAGACAAAGATAGAGACGGAGAAGGGAAAAGCGAACTGTATTTTACAGGAGCCCTTACAAAAGAAGCGGCTGCCCAGCTAGCAGAGAAAATCTTGAAGGAGTTTCCTAATGAAACGAGTGGGATGATTGAACTTACTTCAAGGGCCTCAATGGAAGAAATAGAGGGGGAGACGGGAAATCAAACTCAAACAAAAATTCCCCAATCTCTCCAAATTTTCCGAAAAGAGTTAAGCGAGGAGTGGAATTGTCCGGTTATTTTTGATGTGGAGGTTGAAGACTGTGCCTCTGTAGAAGAAGCTATAGAAAAAGAACAGGAACAAATGAGCTGGGTTCTTCGTTACTATGGCTATCAACCAGGAAAAGATGAATATGCGGTTGAGTCATTGTTGACTACAGGAAATGGGTTTATTGGCTTAAGAGGAACAACGCCTGAAATGCGGATTAGTGAGGAGCATTACCCAGCCACTTATCTGGCAGGGTTGTATAATACGGCTGTTTCTGAGGTGTCTGGAAAAGAAATTAAGAATGAAGATTTTGTTAATGCACCAAACATGCAAGGACTGACAGTGGTTGTAGATGGGGAAGAGCTTATCTTTTCTGAACAACAGGTTCAATCAATTGAACGGACCCTTGATATGCGAACAGGTCTCTTTACAAGTCGTACGCATTTTGTGACAGAGACAAAAAAAGAGCTTGAAGTGGTCACGCAAAAAGTAGTCAGCATGGCGGATATGCACATTTACGCAATAGCTTATCAAGTGACGCCACTCAATTTTTCGGGTGAAATTGATGTGATTAGTTGTGCGGATGGTGGTGGCTATAATTATAATGTGGCGCGTTACCGAAGCCTAACGAAAGACCACTTAGATGTGCTTTCTATTGAGAGTGAAGGTCCGATTAGTCGATTGCTTGCACAAACAAAACAATCGAAGCTACCTATTTTTCAACAAGCCGAACTAAAAAGCTCATCCGTTTCTTTAGAAAATTTGGTCGCTGAACAAACGGCAACCAGTCTAAAACAAAGAATTTCAGTGACTGTTGAAAAAGATCAACCAATTCAGTTAGAAAAGATTGTTTCCGTTTATCAGGACCAACAAGCAGATCGAGTATCACCTTGTTTTGAAGCCGATTTTGAACAAATTAAACAAGCTTCTGCAAAGGCTTGGAGCAAGCTGTGGCAGCAAGCAGAAATTAAAGTTTCAGGAGACGTCATGTCTGAAAAAATGCTCCACCTGCATACGTATCATATGCTTGTTTCAGGGTCTCCCATTGCTAATCCTCATTTGGATGCATCGATTACGGCACGAGGATTGCATGGAGAAGCCTATCGGGGACATATCTTTTGGGATGAACTGTTTATTTTACCATTTTATATCATTCATTTTCCGGAAACAGCAAAACAATTATTGATGTATCGTTACCGCAGATTGGAAGCCGCAAAAACAGCAGCTAAAGAAGCAGGGCATGAAGGGGCGATGTACCCGTGGCAATCGGGCTTGGATGGAAGTGAGCAGTCGCAAGAACTTCATTTGAATCCTATCACAGGAGAGTGGAGTGAAGACCATAGCCGCTTGCAACGACACGTCTCTCTAGCGGTTGCTTATAATGTTTGGCTGTATGTGAATAACACTAATGATACGGAGTTTATGGCGGAATATGGCATCGAGTTATTACTTGAAATTGCCAAGTTTTGGCTAAGTAAGGCAGCGTTTGATGAAACAACGAAACGATACTCAATTGCGGGAGTCATGGGACCAGATGAGTTTCATGAAGCCTATCCAGAGGCGCAAACGGGTGGCTTAAAGGATAATGCCTACACGAATATGATGGTTGTGTGGCTGTTTGAAGAAATCACTAAAATTTATCAAGGCTATGATAAAGAAGTCTTATCGAACATTCAACAAAAAGTTTCTTTGACTGAAAATGATTTAGCAAAAATGACACAAATCAAACAAGCGCTTCATTTAGAAATCAATTCAGAGGGGATTATCGCTCAGTTCGAAGGCTATTTTGAACTTGAGGAAGTGGATTGGACTTACTATAAAGAAAAATACGGCAATATTTATCGGATGGATCGTATTTTGAAAGCAGAAGGGCGCTCAGCAGATGAGTTTAAAGTTGCAAAACAAGCCGATAGTTTAATGATTTTCTATAATTTGCATAAGTCGCGTGTTGACCAAATTCTAACGGAGCTAGACTATCAATTACCCGAAGATTATGTGGAGAAGAACCTTGCGTATTACTTGGCTCGAACGTCTCATGGTTCAACGCTTTCTCGGATTGTACATTCGCAGTTGGCCTCAATCGTTGAAGACAAAGAACTTTCTTTGACTCTTTATCAAGAAGCGTTACGGTCTGACTACCGAGATATTCAAGGTGGAACAACCGCAGAAGGGATTCATGCAGGCGTGATGGCGGCAACCTTATTCAGCACATTAACGACTTTTGCCGGTATCGATATTCGACAAGAAACGATTCACATTCAGCCGCGTCTGCCTGAGCAATGGCATGAGTTAGCATTCAAATTGACGATTAGGGGCATTCATTTTTCGTTAATGATAACCAAAACAGAACTGATTGTTGAAGCGAGTCAAGCGGTGGATATTACCGTAAACGGACGATTGATTCATCTTCTACCAGCACAAAAAACACCAATTACGTTAGGAGCATAACTAATGAAAAAAGGCTTTATTTTTGATTTAGATGGAGTAATTACTGATACAGCGAGCTTTCATTTTATTGCTTGGAAGCAGCTAGCAGATGAGCTAGGAATTATAATTGATTTGAAGTTTAACGAGCAATTAAAGGGCATCAGCCGGATGGAATCTCTGGAACGAATCCTTAGACAAGGTGGCAAAGAAACTGATTATTCTCTTGAAGAAAAAGAAGCCTTAGCTGATAAAAAGAATACGCACTATGTTACTTTATTACAAGAGCTGACGCCTGAAAATATTTTACCTGGAGTAGAGACGTTTTTGAAGGAAGCGGCAAGTCGAGCGATTCCTTGTGCGATAGCTTCTGCATCAAAAAATGCACCTTTCATTTTAGAGAAGTTGGGAATTAAAGAATGTTTTTCAGTAATTGTTGATCCGAATACCTTAGCTAAAGGCAAACCTGATCCAGAAATTTTTCTTCGTGCAGCAAAAGGATTGGCGATTCAACCAAACGAAGCGATTGGCTTTGAAGATGCCCAAGCTGGTATAGAGGCAATTAAGGCAGCTGGTATGTATGCAGTGGGGATTCAAACAGAAGAGGCGTTGGTAGGTGCCAATAAGATTGTGAAGCGATTAGATGAGCTATCAATGGATGAGCTATTGAAAAGCGAATGAATCATGAGTAGTTAATAGGTGAGGTGAAACATAGGTCAAGTTTTCTTTTAAGAGAATTAGACCTGTGTTTTTTCTGTTATATCAGGCATTTTTGGCGAACTTCTCTATGACTTGTGGTTGATTTAAAAAAAAGGGACGATTATACTTGTAAATAGAAATGAGATAAGGAGACCGTCATGAATAAGTTTAATGAAATTTTTTTAGATCTTGAAAAAAAGATTTTAGCGAATGAATACCCACCTCAAACTCTACTCCCGAGTGAAAATCAGTTGATAAAAATTTATGGTGTCTCAAGAGAAACCATTCGAAAAGCCTTAAATCTATTAACTAATGCTGGATATATTCAAAAAAAGCAAGGAAAAGGTTCAATTGTTTTGGATTTGAATCGTTTTGATTTTCCTATCTCTGGATTGACGAGCTACAAGGAATTGCAGAAAACGCAAGGAATCCCAAGTCAAACGATTGTACATACCTTGGAAGAGACAGTGGTACCCAAGCAGTTAAGTGAATTAACGGGCTGGTCGAAGGATGAACTTGTTTGGCAATTAATTCGTCAGCGAAAAATCGATGGTGAGATAGTTATTTTAGATAAAGACTACTTATTAAAATCAGTCGTTTCTGAGCTACCTAAAGAGCGAGCAGAAGATTCTATTTATGATTACTTTGAGAATGATTTGGCACTGGAAATTGCCTATGCCCAAAAGGAAATTACGGTGGAAGTAGCTACTAAAGAAGTGCAAGAGTTGATGAACTTAAAGGAAAACGAATACGTTGTCGTGATTCGAAGTTTGGTTTATTTAGAGGATACCCGTTGTTTCGAATATACGGAATCAATCCACCAATTAGACAAATTCAGATTTGTCGAGTTTGCGCGTAGACGTAAAGTGTAATTTTATAAAGATAAGTAATGGAGGACATGAGTGAATGGCTGACTTAACAATAAAAGAGCTTGCTGATGAATTAGGAGTTAGCAAAGATAAGGTAAAGTATCGAGTGAGGAAATTACCTAGCGAATTTACCTACAAAGAGGGGAATGTTACCTATCTGACAAAAACAGCAGTATCAAAGATTAAATCAGAATTTGGTGGGGAATCTGCGGAAAAAGTACCTAGTGAATCCCCGGGTAATTTACCTAATGAATACCCAGCGGAAAACACTGATTATTTGAAAGAAATCATTGGTAAAAAGGATGAGCAAATCCATCAACTTCAAGAAATGCTTAAGACCCAACAAAAGCTAGTTGATCAACAACAACAGCTAACTCTTCAAGCAAGTAAACAAATTGAGTTGTTACAAACACAAGTCAATGAGTTGAAGCTCCCAGTTGAAGTCGCGAGTCAAGACAAACCTCTTTCAATAGAAACAACAAAGGAAGAACCTGAAGAGTCACTTGCTGAAGAAAAAGGAACACCAACAGATAAAATCGAGAAGTCAAGTAAAGTAAGTGAAACAGCTAAAACTGCTGAAGAAAAATCTGTTGAGAAAGAGAAAGTCTCAATTGAGAATGTCTCATCAGAAGAGACCGGAACCAGTAGTGAAACGGCGGCTGATGAATTATCGGAGTCAAACACAATGACAAGCTCAAAATCTGAGGCAGAAAACAAACCAAGTTCAGTAGAAACACCACAAAAAGTTGAAAAAAAAGCAGGCTTGTGGGCAAGATTGTTTAAGAAATAAGTGAATGGTGAGTGAGTCGAACATACACACCAACTCAATAGAGAAAACGTATAAATACACTGAAAGTCCACTCTATGGCAATAGGGTGGTTTTTTGGTGCTTGCAATTATTTTGTTGAAGCATATCTAGAGCATGGGACATAACTCAAAAAGTTATGCCCATGCTCCTATTTCCCGAATAAACGGTGGGCACCGAAGCAATTCCATCTTCACGTTGTTCCGCTCTCAACAACTTCTATGCATGGGACATGCTAGAGTTGAAGGTCTGCACTACGTAAAAACCATACTCCGATCTCATCAATCTCTAAAGGTGAAACACCTTAAGAATTGAAGGACGTTGTTCCGCTCTCAACAACTTCTATGCATGGGACATGCTAGAGTTGAAGGTCTGCACTACGTAAAAACCATACTCCGATCTCATCAATCTCTAAAGGTGAAACACCTTAAGAATTGAAGGACGTTGTTCCGCTCTCAACAACTTCTACGCATGAGACATGCTAGAGTTGAAGGTTCGGAAATAAGCTGAAATTGCTGTTCTACATCTATTTACAAAGTAAATAGATGTAGAACAGTACCTACCTGGTCACAAAAATTTGAAGAGCACCATGTAGGAATCAATCAACATCGAAAGAAAGTCTTTCGTGTTTCTTGTCATTTCCGTGAATTCCCTCTTATTGCTGTAAAACACAACGAAGTATGAGTTGATGTTGCACAGTACCTACTCGGTGCTGTAAAACACAACGAAGTATGAGTTGATGTTGCACAGTACCTACCCGGTTCTCGGAGTTAAACACTTCTGTCCCAATCTCGAAAATTAAAATATAATGGCTTTAGGATTAGAGGTTGACTAATCTTGGTCGTTTTTGGTACGCTTATAGATAAAAAATGCGAGGTGCAGTATGAGAAAAATTGGGATTATTGGGTTAGGAAATGTCGGGAGTACTTTGGCTTATTCATTGGTATCAAGAGGCGTAGCTGACGAGTTAGTTCTCATTGATAAAAAAGAAGAGAAGGCTGTTGCGGAACAATACGATCTATTAGATGCACAGGTCCATTTACCTCAAAAAATGACTATTACGATTCAAAATTATGAGGCTTTAGCTGACGCCGATATTATCGTCTTTTGCCCAGGAAAAATTAGTGTTTTGGCTGGAGAAGGTGGTCGTCTATTAGAGCTTAATTTAACGAGTAAAATGGTGGAAGAAGTGGCACCAAAAATTAAGGCATCAGGTTTTCAAGGCATCATCATTGTTATCACCAATCCGTGCGATGTTATCACAACTTATATGCAAAAGTTAACGGGTTTTCCGCCGAATCGAGTGATTGGAACAGGCACGTTACTAGACACCGCTCGTATGAAACAAGCGGTTGGCAAAAAATTGGCTATAGATAGTCGATCAATCGAAGGGTTTGTTTATGGCGAGCATGGAGAATCACAATTTGTCGCTTGGTCAACGGTAACAGTGGGTGGAAAATCCCTTTGTAAGCTAGATGAGAAACAAGATTTGGAGCAACTGAAAGAGGATGCCCGACTAGGTGGCTGGAAGATTTTTTCTGGGAAAGGGTATACTAGTTATGGAATTGCTACGTGTACGACAGCACTAATCCAAGCAATCTTTAATGATGCGCTAGCGATTTTACCTGTTTCTGCGTATGATCAAAAAGCTGGCGTATATTACGGTCAACCAGCAATTATTGGAAAGACTGGTGTAGTAAAACTTAGCCCTTGTGAGTTAACTAATGAGGAACAGGCAAAACTTCAAGAGTCGATTTCGGTCATTCGAGAAACGTTTGAAGGTAGGTAAATAGAGGAGTCAAATTAGGTTGAAAGGCTAGCGGTAAAATGTGGCACTCTTTCACCAGTGTCACCATCTAGATTAATTGAATATATCAAGGAAACCCCTTCTTAAAGTGGATTTTTTGAGTTATATAATGTCTACTGGATAATTACTTATTAAGTCGCGACTTTTTCAATGAAAAGAATAAGTGTAACTTATCTAATTCAACGATTTTCAAAAGCTATTTTTTCACTAATTGTTAATTTGAATTAGTCGTTGCTATAAAATGTGATAGTATGGCTTTAAGAGACATTTTGGTGTCATACAATCGGGCTATGTAGACAATTATGTTATTGCATCATCATCTATCCGTAGTGCCAAAGGAGCACCAGAATTGATTTGCTATTGTCTTCTTGCGAATATTGGTTACGTAGGGACAAAACTTCAAGAGCGGTTTCACCAAAAAGGGTATTCGCTTTGGACACCTTATCGCTTCAGCCTGGTTGGGTAAAAAACATAACAAAAGCTTTTTAAAAGCTATTAGAAGAACCAGCGAAAGTCGATGCGCTATTTTAGTATAAGAAGAGGGCATTAAGCGAAAGACCGCACGCAACTTGAAGGCTTTCAACTGGAAGTAGAGTGCGGTCTTTTAGTGTATAACTTGGGTTATTTTGAGGTAACTAATTCCAGACGTTATAAGATATTTGTTAAACAATCATATAAAAAAAGATACTCAAAAACCAAACTGCAGGAATAAATCCATGTTGGTTTTTGAATACCATATAATTGACATAAAATTTTAGCATAACGTGTCTATTGCTCTTTTCAGATAATCAAAAATTATGAGAAACTAGATAAGGTACAATCAAATGGAAAACTAATGTACTTACAAAATATACGCTGTAGCCAAAAATTAACACGCTGATTAAATCAACCTTTTGATATTTATTTTTATATCTTTTCTTAAACAATAGATATAAAAAAATTGTAATGAAAAATGATACAAAAATAGACCTAGTGTTTATAATATTGTTCCAAGTATCCGATAAGCCCTCCATTGTGGGCCTAGGCAAATAATAATAAACACTGATTGCAATAAGATATTTTATCAACGATATTTGCCTTTTCTCTGTCATCGTACCCACTTCCTTTTATGGTCTAACTAACCTGTACGGTTCCTCTATTCCAGTAACTTTCTGGCTGACCGTTCTGATAAATTTACCTGAATATTTATCATATAAATCACATGAAACACTTCTATAATAAACATGATATGTACGAAAAATATTTAAATATAGAATACTCGTATCTTGAGTATACATATAATAACAACTTCTATATTTATAATTTGTACTTCTACGGTTTTTTCCAAATATATCCACCACTTCTTGGCTGAATACGTGGAATTTCTTTAACTGTCTTTCCCTCTATAACTTCATTCCCATTAATAATATATGAATTCGAAATTCCATCTGAAGGTACAGAAATTGTGTCTGCTTTAGCTACACCATCAAAACCAATCAACAACCCAAAAGTAAAAAACAGACAAGGAAATCAACCAGTTTCTTCAAATAAATAACCTTCTCAATTTTATAGTTTAAGAATACCAAAAAAAGAGAGCGATTACAATTTATTTCTTGAATTCGTTCTAACAAGTAAAGTGGTGTTTGTCCCAACCTCTAGTATCGCACTACGCTTATCATTCTACTAGTAGGTCTGTATAAGTAGAACTGGCAACTAATAGGTCTTGTACAAGTGGGACTGGCAGCTAGAGCTACTTTAAAGGTCAGTGAACTGTTCCAGTTCACCTTATCGCTCTGCGCATATCATCCCACTAGATGGTCCTACAAAAGCGGGACTGACAGCTAAGGCTATTTTTAAAGGTCCGCGAACTGTTCCAGTTCACCTTATCGCCTCACGCCTACCATCCCTACTAGTGCTATTTAAAGGATGTGAAATGAAACATTTCACTAGTATCGCACTACGCTTACCATTCTACTAGTAGGTCTGTATAAGTAGAACTGGCAACTAATAGGTCTGTACAAGTGGGACTGGCAGCTAGAGCTACTTTAAAGGTCAGTGAACTGTTCCAGTTCACCTTATCGCTCTGCGCATATCATCCCGCTAGATGGTCCTACAAAAGCGGGACTGACAGCTAAGGCTATTTTTAAAGGTCAGTGAACTGTTCCAGTTCACCTTATCGCCTCACGCCTACCATCCCACTAATAGGTCTGTACAAGTGGGACTGGCAAAAAAATAGCCTGCCAGAGGGTAGCTGGCAGGCAAAGGAGTTAAAAAAATGAAAAAGTGTTTTTGTTAGGGTTGTTTGTTGGTATACATATACTATAACGGGCAAGTATGAAAAAAGTATGACGAAACTGTAGTAAAAGAGTAAAGAAAGTTCTACGAAATTCTTACACTTCGGTTTATTTAAGATAAGTTTTCTGAGGAAATATTTTCATGCAGCTGATTGTTCCTAGAAAAACATGACTGCCAGCTAGAGCTACTTTAAGGGTCAGTGAATAGTTCCAGTTCTGCGCATATCATCCCGCTAGATGGTCCTACAAAAGCGGGACTGCCAGCTAAGGCTATTTTTAAAGGTCCGCGAACTGTTCCAGTTCACCTTATCGCCTCACGCCTACCATCCCTACTATTGCTATTTAAAGGATGTGAAATGAAACATTTCACTAGTATCGCACTACGTTTACCATTCTACTAGTAGGTCTGTATAAGTAGAACTGGCAACTAATAGGTCTTGTACAAGTGGGACTGGCAGCTAGAGCTACTTTAAGGGTCAGTGAACTGTTCCAGTTCACCTTATCGCTCTGCGCATATCATCCCGCTAGATGTTCCTACAAAAGTGGGACTGACAGCTAAGGCTATTTTTAAAGGTCCGCGAACTGTTCCAGTTCGCCTTATCGCCTCACGCATATCATCCCACTAGATGTTCCTACAAAAGTGGGACTGACAAAAAAATAGCCTGCCAGAGGGTAGCTGGCAGGCAAAGGAGTTAAAAAATGAAAAAGTGTTTTTGTTAGGGTTGTTTGTTGGTATACATATACTATAACGGGCAAGTGTGAAAAAAGTATGATGAAACTATAGCAAAAGAGTAAAGAAAGTTCTGCGAAATTGTTATTACGCAAAAATGAGCCGAAGATTTTTTCTTCTCTGTTTCTACATTCTTCAGTCATCATGAATGCGAGCATCAATTCCTCGTATCTATTTTTCCTGTGCTATACTTTTTTAAAAGCGTTACGGCAAATGACTAGAAGGGAGAAGTTCAGCATGGAAAAGTCGAAAGAAGAGTTGAAGGAAAGTTTGTCACCGATTGAATACGCAGTTACTCAGGAAAATGCGACAGAACGCCCATTTACTGGTAAGTATGATGACTTTTACGAAAAAGGAATCTATGTAGATATTGTGAGTGGGGAACCGTTATTTGTTTCCACAGATAAATATGATGCTGGTTGTGGTTGGCCGTCTTTTTCAAAACCGATTGAAAAAAGAGGCGTGAAGGAGAAGGCTGATTTTACGCATGGTATGCATCGGGTAGAAGTTCGCAGTAAAGAAGGCGACTCTCATTTGGGACATGTGTTTACAGATGGACCGCAAGATAAGGGGGGACTTCGCTATTGTATTAATTCAGCTGCATTACGGTTTGTTCCTCTAAAAAAGATGGCTGAAGAAGGTTACGAAGCGTATGTGGACTTAGTGAAGTAGAAAATAGATAAAATGAGCAGAGGTTCAGATAGCGAATTGTCTATCTGAACTTTTTTCATGAGTTAATTTGTGCTACAATAAGGCGAACATATGTCCAGAAAGGAAAACTGCATGTACGAATATATTATTGGTAAGGTAACGTTTATTAGCCCGACTTATCTAGTGGTCGAAGCGCATGGAATGGGTTACCAAATAGCGATGGGGAATCCTTATCGTTATAGCGCTCAGCTGAATCAAGAAGTGAAAATTTATCTTCATCAGGTGATACGAGAAGATGCGCATACTTTATATGGCTTTAATCAATTGGAAGAAAAACAGTTATTTCTGCGTTTAATCAGTGTTTCAGGAATTGGTCCTAAGAGCGCTCTTGCTATTATGGCTAGTGAAGATCATGAGGGATTAATTCAGGCAGTTGAAACGTCAGATGTTACTTATTTGGTGAAATTTCCAGGAGTTGGCAAGAAAACGGCACAACAGATGGTTTTAGATTTGAAAGGGAAGTTAGGCGAATTAGCGGGCGATGTGGCAGTGAAGGCTACACCGGCTGTGACGGAAAGTCAGGCTTTAGAAGAAGCGTTATCTGCCTTGTCTGCTTTAGGTTATAGTGAAAAAGAATGCAAACGAGTGGAGAAACTACTTAAAGAAGAGCCCGTTATGGCAACGGATGAATATCTCCGTCTAGGCTTGAAACTCATGATGAAAAAGTAAGGAGGTTTCGTGATGACAGATGCAGAAGAACGAATCGTCTCGCCAGAAACAAATGAGCAAGAGGAGAGCATAGAAAAATCATTACGTCCTCAATACTTATCGCAGTATATTGGCCAAGATAAAGTAAAACAAGAGTTGAGTATTTATATTGAAGCGGCTAAAAACCGTGAAGAGTCCTTAGATCATGTGTTACTGTACGGACCTCCTGGACTTGGGAAAACCACGATGGCGATGGTGATTGCTAACGAGATGCGAGTCAACATTCGAACAACTAGTGGTCCAGCAATCGAGCGACCAGGTGATTTAGTAGCAATATTAAATGAACTTGAGCCAGGCGATGTTCTATTTATCGATGAAATTCATCGCTTGCCGCGTGTAGCTGAGGAAATGCTCTATTCGGCGATGGAAGATTTTTATGTGGATATCATGGTAGGACAAGGACCGACTGCTCATCCGGTTCATTTTCCATTACCTCCGTTTACGTTAATTGGAGCAACCACAAGAGCGGGAATGCTTTCAGCTCCTTTGAGAGATCGTTTTGGAATTATTTCTCATATGGAATATTATGAAGAGCATGATTTAAAAGAAATCGTGATTCGTTCTTCTGATATTTTTGCAACAGAAATTGTTGAGGAGGGTGCACTTGAAATTGCTCGTCGTTCGAGAGGAACCCCACGTATTGCCAATCGATTATTAAAACGAGTTCGCGACTTTGCGCAGGTTCAATCAGATGGCGTGATTGATCGAAGTGTGGCAGACAAAGCTTTAATCATGCTTCAAGTTGATCAGGCGGGGCTTGATTATGTGGATCAAAAGTTACTTAAAACGATGATTGAATTGTATGGTGGTGGGCCGGTCGGATTAAGCACGCTCTCCGTGAATATTGGGGAAGAAACTGAAACCGTTGAGGACATGTATGAACCTTACTTGATTCAAAAAGGATTTATCAAAAGAACCCAAAGAGGTCGAGTCGCTACAGCACTTGCCTATGAACATTTTAATTATCCTTATGTTGATAAAGGGGAATAGGTTGTTTTTTTAATTGAATTTCATTAAGAGTCTAGGACCTAACTGATAAAAGTTAGGTCCTAGCTTCTTTTTATCCGAATAAACAGTGGGGATAGAAGCAATTCCATCTGCACCTTGTTCCGCTCTCAACAACTTCTACGCATGGGACATGCTAGCGTTGAAGGTCTTCACTCTGCCCATCAATCTCTAAAGGTGAAACACCTTAAGAGTTGAAGGTCTTCGGTCTCAATCTCTTTTTTATTTATAACCTTTTTGTTATCAGTTTTGATAAATGAGGTATTTAATTTATCAGAAATTGACTGTTATACTGAAAAGTGAACACTTGAAAATGGGGGAGGACGAGATAGATGATTAAAGAGAATCTACGACAGTTACTACAAGAGTTAACACAGATTCATGGTGGATCAGGGCAAGAACAACCGGTTATTCGGCATATTCTAACATTATTGAAACCGTATGTAGATGAAATCAGTGTGGATCTAAAAGGGAATATTGTGGCTGTTAAACAAGGAAAAGAAAAGGGCCCCAATTTACTATTAGCGGCCCATACAGATGAGATTGGCCTGATTGTTAAAAATATTTTGCCAAATGGGTTTATTCTTTTTGAAAAAATTGGTGGGGTGCCAGATAATTTGTTGCCAGGAAGAAAAGTCTTAATTGGTAAGAATCAGATTCCTGGTGTGATTGGGAATAAGCCGGGTCACTTGCAGTCGCCTGAAGAAGCCACACGGGTGAAATCAGCATCAGAGTGTTATGTGGATGTGGCGATGTTTTCTCGTGTTGAGGTTGAAGAGTCAGGCATTTGTATAGGGGACTCGATTATTTGGACGAGCGATTTCATGGAGATGCACAATTCTGATTATATAGCGACCAAAGCAGTGGACGATCGCATTTGTTGTTCCATTTTAGTTGAGTTGTTTCGCAATCTAAACAAAGAAGACTTTGTCGGAACTTTATATGGCGTCTTTACTGTTCAAGAAGAAGTTGGTTTGTATGGCGCAGAAACGGCTGTTTTCCGCGTACCTGCTGATTATGCGATTGCTTTAGACACCATTCCTTGTGGAGATACACCAGAAGTTGATACCGAAGTGGAGTTACCTATTCGTTTAAACCAAGGGCCGGGCTTGCCTATAGCTGATGGTGTGGGCAATCGTTTCTTTAGCTTCATCCATCCAGCGGTGAGACGAGTGATTGAAGAAAAAGCAGGAAATTTGTCGATTTCTCTACAAAAAGTCGCGATTGTCAGCGGAGGTTATACGACAGATGGTGCAGCGTTAAGCCATGCAAATGGTGGGTTACCTGCCGGAACATTGGCGGTGCCTAGAAGATATTCTCATTCACCAGTTGAATTGGTCAGCTTAAACGATGCAACAGCTGTCTACCAAATCATAGAAGCGATTGTAAAAGATAATGAGTCAATTGATTTATCGTTTCTTTAATTTTTATTTGCAAGAATAAAAATAGGAAAAGTAGCGGTCAATTAGAAGATAAAAATGAGACAAACAACTAGAAGTACGAACTCTTGTTGTTTGTCTCGTTTTTTATTCTGCTTTACAATACCGCGTGAGGAAGAACTCTTTTAGTGTAGTGGCGATAGTTTTTGCAAGAGGATTGTCTTCCGTCAAGTTTGATGAGAGATAGACCGTGCGCTCGATGGGGAAATCTTCAATCGGACGAATGAAGAAGGGATCCTTTTTTTCGTAAGACCAAGAGATTTTTGGAAAAAAGCTAATACCTAAACCTTGTCTTAATACAGAGCGTAAGGTAGCAGGGTCATCCATTGTTGAACCAATCGTAAGCTCAATATCTTTAACCTTGGCTGCGGAATCAATCGTTTTTCGAAAGGCGTTTTTTTTAGAGAGCATAGTGATTGGTACATGTAAGATATCCGATAAATAGATTTTCTCTTTTATTGCTAATGGATGGTTTTTTGGAAGTGCGATATACACCGGCTCGGTCAAAATTGGAATATTAATAAGACCTTTTTTTTCTTCTGAGGTGATCGACAGAACATTTGGCTGTGTATAGTCTGGTAGAGCGTCGTGTTGCATGATGGATAACTGAATGTCCGGATGCTTTTCCCAAAATGTTCGAACAAGACTAGGAATCGAGATAGAGGCGACGTCTAAATGAAGTTCAATGGACGAAATGGTTTGATTATTCAATGAATGTAGCACTTCTAGTCCGTCGTCAAGTGCTTGAAGACTTTTGACAACATAAGGATAAAAGTTTTCTGCATAGGGTGTTAATTCAATATTTCGGCCTTGATGAGAGAATAGTGGCACATCTAAGCTTTTTTCTAAGTTTTTCATTGCCCGACTGAGAGCGGGCTGAGAAGTATATAATTCTCTGGCTGCTTGAGTAATATTTTTTGTCTCAACAATCTTCTTAAAATAGCGTAGATGCAAGTAATTCATCAATCATTTCCTCCACTCATATCTTTTTGGTTATAGTTTCTGACTATATCGATATTTATCATTATAGCAGAGATTGGTTAAGATAGTTGTAGAAGTTCTTAAATGAAAGGAGGTGCACTTATGAGTAGTGGCTTTTTGTTTCCAGGACAAGGTGGACAAAAAATGGGCATGCTTACAGATGTTCCAGAAGAGTATATCGAGGACTGTCAAAGGGTGACGGATATCCTGTTGGAAGAAAAAGATGGGTGTTATGAAGATACTATTTTTACTCAATTGGCACTTATCGTCAAAGCTGCTTTTTATACGGATGAACTGAAAAAAAGAAAAATTTATCCTGAGCTTGTGGCGGGACATTCAATCGGTGCGTTTGCCGCGGCATATGCGTGTGAATCTTTAAGTTTTACGGAGATGCTCGCACTGGTATATCATCGCGCGTCTCTTATGAAGATGGCTTATCCAACAGGCTTTGGAATGGGCGTGATTGTGGGTCTGACAAGAACCGAGGTCACGGAATTAGTTGAGAAGACGTTTGATGAAAAACACCCCGTGTATGTTTCTAATGAAAATTGTCCGATGCAACAGACGATTTCAGGGAGCATAGAAGGGATGAAACGGACTTTGGAGGCTGCGAAACAATATCAAGCGCAAACAGCTAAACTTCTAAGGGTTGCGGTTCCTTCCCATTGTCTATTGATGGAAGAGACGGTCAAAGCTTTTACACCGTTTGTAGAAAATGCTCAGCTCGCACCTCCTGTCTGCACTTATATGAAAAATATAGATGGGCGTCCTACGACAGATACTGCGGAGATTCGCCAAGATTTACTGACAAACATTGCACATCCTGTTCAATGGAATAAAATCATGGATGTTACAAAAGAGCTAGGAATGACGATGAGCATCGAATGTCCACCAGGTAACACGTTAACAAAACTCTATCAAGCAAAATTCGGGGAAGCAATTCGCACCCTTAATCTTGAGCAACATGGCATTGAAGATACAGTATTTCTATATGAAAAATGGAGATGAATTGGATAATGGAAAAAGAAAAAAGAAACTGGGCCTCAAAGCGTGAGAAAAAAGCGAATACGATGGCTAAAATCAGTGAACTGATGGATGGTAAATACATTCAGACAGAGTCAATTGTGGATGTATTAGAACGAGTGATTGCACCTTTTGATAAAGTTGTTTTAGAAGGGGACAATCAAAAACAAGCGAGCTTTTTATCAGAAAGCTTAGAAAAGGTTGACGCAAACAAAGTCAATCATTTGCATATTATTATGTCGAGTATTTCTCGTCCAGAGCATCTAACTATCTTTGAAAAAGGAATTGCCAACAAAATTGATTTCTCTTATGCCGGTGCGCAAAGTGTCCGAGTAGCTCAAATGATTGAAGATGGCACCATGAAGTTAGGGGACATCCATACGTATTTGGAATTATATGGTCGTTTGTTTGTTGATTTAATCCCTAATGTGGTCTTGGTAGCAGCAGATAAAGCAGATAAAGAAGGGAATCTTTATACAGGTTATAACACAGAAGAAACGCCAACTATTGTTGAAGCAGCAGCCTTTAAAGATGGAATAGTGATTGTTCAAGTAAACGAAGTTGTTGATAAATTGCCACGTGTAGATATTCCTGGTGACTGGATTGACGTGATTGTTCCAGCTGACAAACCTTATCAATTAGAGGCATTATTTACTCGAGACCCACAAAATATTACTGAGCTACAAATTTTGATGGCGATGATGGCTTTAAAAGGAATTTATGCAGAGCATGAAGTGCAATCATTGAATCACGGGATTGGCTTTAACACAGCAGCAATCGAATTGCTTCTTCCAACTTATGGAGAAACCTTAGGAATCAAAGGGAAAGTTGCTAAAAATTGGGTCTTAAATCCTCATCCAACAATGATTCCAGCAATTGAATCTGGTTGGGTTGAAAGTATTCATAGCTTTGGTGGCGAAGTGGGGATGGAAAAATATATTGCCGCTCGTCCGGATGTATTTTTTGTCGGAAAAGATGGCACGATGCGTAGCAACCGTGCACTCTCTCAAACAGCGGGGCAATATGCAGCAGATATGTTTATTGGTTCGACTTTACAATTGGATTATCAAGGAAACTCTTCAACCGTAACAAAAGGTCGGTTGTCTGGATTCGGTGGTGCACCAAATATGGGACATAACCCTGGCGGAAGACGTCACTCAACGCCAGCTTGGCAATCATTAAGAGATGAAAATAATCCATTAGGCAAAGGCCAAAAATTAGTCGTTCAAATGGTTGAAACGTATAATTCCAATAATAAGCCGGTCTTTGTTGAAACACTTGATGCTGTTGAGGTTCAAAAGCAAGCAGGACTTGCGAATGCACCAATCATGATTTATAGCGAAGATACAACGCATATCGTAACAGAGGAAGGAATTGCTTATTTATTTAAAGCAAAATCAAAAGAAGAAAAACAAGCGGCAATTGCGGCAATTGGCGGTGTGACACCACTTGGCATGACAAGCACCAAAGAGTCTTTAGATGAATTACGCAAAGCTGGTATTGTGAAATTGCCAGAAGACTTAGGCATCAAAAGAAGCGAAGCAAAACGTTCTTTATTAGCGGCACAAACGATTGATGATTTGATTGAATGGTCAGATGGTTTGTATGAACCCCCAATGAAATTTAGGACTTGGTCATAAAAAGGAGATAGAGAAGATGGAACAATTATCATATACCTATAAAGCGACGCAACCAATTAAAGAAAAAATCCATGTGGGCGTAGTTGGCTCAGGGGACTTAGAAATTTTGATGTTCCCAACCACCAATTCTGAAGCAACTGTGCAAGTATGCACAGGTAGCGATGGGTTTGATGAAGTGTGGAAAAATGTCTTAACACGATTTTTTGATCGTTATCCTATTTTGTCAGATATTGTAATCAATGATTTTGGTGCAACACCTGGAGTTGTTTATTTACGATTGACGCAAGCAATGGAGGAAATTTCAGATGAAAAATAGTTTTGTTGAACTACAAGCAAGAGAACGTGTCTATGCCTTATTAGATGATAAAAGCGGACGAGAATTGATTGATCCATTTGACCAGATGATTGCGCCCAACTTAGTGGCTCAAGGAATTGTTCCAGAAAGCGATGACGGGATTATCGTTTGTCGCGGAACCATCGATAAAAAGAAGGTTGTTGTGATTGCAACAGAAGGAAAATTCCAAGGTGGTGGGATTGGTGAAGTATCTGGGGCCAAAATCATTGCTGCTTTAACGCATGTTTTAGAAGAAAATAAAGCGGGCAATGAAATCATGCCTATTCTGATTCTTGATACAGGGGGTGTTCGTTTACAAGAAGCGAACTACGGACTTCTTTCAATTTCTGAGATTGGAAACTTGATTGTTGCTTTAAAAAAATACGTACCAGTGATTGGCGTGGTTCCTGGACGTGTCGGTTCCTTTGGTGGGATGTCGATTACTTCTGCGTTAATGAGTTATTTAATTTCAACGAAAAAGGCGAGAGTTGGGTTGAATGGCCCAGAAGTTATTGAACAAGAGGCTGGCGTTCGTGAATTTGACTCGAGTGATAAGGATTTAATTTGGAATACGATTGGTTCTCGTCAACGGTTGAATGCCCAAATTATTGATGAAATTGTGACGGATTCTGTGGAAGCGATTCGTGAAGCTGTTTGTGCGGCGATGGCAGAAAGAAAAGATACAAAACGTAGTCAAAGTGCGGAATTTTATTTATCATTATTGGCTAAATTAGACTTAACCAAACCAATGAGCATTAATGACTACAATGAAGCGTTAGCAAATCACAAAGAAACGACTGTGGCTCTTCCTGAGATTACTGAGTCTACTGAAGTCGTCAATGATAGCGTTGGGTACCAGTGGTTTCAAGCGTTATCTGAATACAAACAGCCAGTTTCTTCTGTTGGAACGGTCTACTATGGTTCTTCTAATAAGTTTGCTGAAGAGACGGTCGTAACGAGTATTGTTCCTGATAGCCAAAACCCAATGTATCGTGTACGAAATGGCGAAGTTGGGTTAGTTGAAGGCTTCCGAATGGGCCAAATTTTGGAAGCTATCTATGAAGCGGATAAAGACAAAGACGTGAAACGCCCAATTGTAGTCGTTATTGATGTGCCTAGCCAAGCATATGGTTACAATGAAGAATTGATTGGTATTCATGTGGCATTAGCCAATAGTGCTGCTGGATATGCGAAATTGCGCCAAGCAGGACATCCTGTGATTGGCGTGATTGTCGGAAATGCGATTTCTGGAGCTTTCTTAGCACACGGCTTACAATCTTCTCGTTTGATTGCGTTAAACAGCCAAGCAATTAGTGTTCAAGCGATGTCTAAAGAAAGTGCTGGACGTGTCACCAACCGAACCATTGAAGAAATCGAAGCGGCTGCAGAAAAAGTACCTGCAATTGCTTATGACGTGAAGAGCTTCAATAAATTAGGTGCAGTTTACGAATTTTTGGAAAATGTGGTCAGTCAAGAAACGACAGAAGAGAGTGTCAGCCAAGTGATTTCGGCCGTGAATGCAGCGATTAAAGATGTCCGAGACAAAGACGATACGATGTTAACCAATCGTTACACAAGTGAAATTGCGATAAATGGTGGCCGAGTTGAAACAAATAAAGTCTTTGCCAAAATGAATGAAGAATGGAATGGTTAAAAAATGAAGGCTCATGATATTGTGCAATTTCATAAAAAAAATCTCTTGATTGAATGGCCAGAGTGGTTTGAAGAAACGGCCCCTTTATATGCAACGGTTCGCCGTGGAGTGGCTGGCGAAGGGCAGATTCCTGTAGGTCTCAGAGGCCACGAGCGCAATCAACGTTTTGCTTTTGAGTTACCAACAGAAGCAGTCACTGCAGTGATTCATCCGTGGCAATTAATTGAAAAAGAGAGTTTTCGCAAAGAAGAAATTGCTCAATATCCTGTGTATCAAGCGTTTAACCAAGCAAAAGAACTATTAAAAGAAACGAAATGGGGCGTCGGTGGCAGCCTAGGCTTTGAGCTAGCAACTGACTTTCCAACTGTCAAGAAAACGAGTGACTTTGATTTACTCATTTATGTTACGGAGCCTGCTGATTTGCCAAAAGCTCTTCAGCAGAATCCTGACTACTTTCAACAAGTCGATACACAAGTGCTCACCAAAAAGGGCGGGTTTGCTCTAAAAGAGTATCTTAGGAATCCTGAAAAGAAACTCCTGCTAAAAACCATTCATGGTCCGCGATTAACGGATGAATTATGGTAAAAAATATAGAAAAGCGAGAAGATGACATGTTCGAAAATAAGAAAATTAAAATTAATGTGAGTGACTTTCAAAAGGTCTTTGCGGTAACAGCGGTAATGATGCAAACAATTCTGACCTTTGCTTTGGGTAATACGCATAATGAAACGACCGCGGCTTTTATCGGGGCTTTCTATGTGGTGATGAAGTATACAGCGCCAATGTTTATTTTTGCAATTGTTTATAATATGGTGAAAACAAGTCAGCATTTAACGTATGTCGAATTTTTAAAAGAGAAGTTTTTTGAACTCGTGGTGCCTTATCTTCTATGGACGACGGCTTACCTATTCGTCTTTCCTGCGGTACAACAAAAGGCGCCTTACACGGATGCAGGCTCTTTTCTTTTGAAATATGTCACAGGTGATGGTGGTCCTCATTTATGGTATACAGTCATGATGTTACAAATTCAATTATTGATGCCTTTCTTCATTTGGCTAGGTTACAAGGTCTTTAATGACAAAAAGCGTGTTTTGCCTGTCTTATTTTTAGCAACTGTTCTGTACGTACTTTGGTATCTATTCTATCAAAATCAAGTTTTTGCGGGCGTTCACAAGGAAGATTGGTATTTACTTGATCGTCTAGTGGTTAGCTTCGTCCTCTATGGTATCTACGGTGCGGCTGCGTTTCGATATCACGAAGTGCTGTATAACGTTTTAAACAAGATTCGTTTTGCTTTAATTCCAATTGGCTTAGTGATTACAATGTTGGCGATTTCCTCACTACTAGCAGCACCTGGTGATGTTAGTTTTGGAAATGCTCCGTACTTAAATACTATTCAAAGCTTGTATAGTCTACTAATCGTTCTTTCAGTTTTCTTGTTTGCTTCTAAAATGATCCTAAAAAATTCGTTCTGTTTACCTGCATTCAAATGGTTATCAACCTATGCTTATCGAACTTACTTAGGAAATGTCTTTGTTTTTCAAACGTTATTGTTAGTTTTTAAAGATACATGGTTAAAATTACCGTCAGGGATTATGATTATTGTCGCATACTTAATGACGGCAACTTGTGCGTTTTTCCTTTCCTTTATTCTTCATATTCTTTGGTCATCAGTGAAAGGTCTAGCTACGCCACACACAAAAATCGAATTAGCTAAAAAATAAATTAAGAAGGAGTGCTGAGTATGAGTCGAGTGGTTGAAAAAAGTCAGTCAATTTGTTGGGAGCTAGCCAAGAGTGTTGAAACATCTCTAATTGAAGAAGTCAGTTTAACGCCTAAACCGGGCTTAGTTGACCGAAAAAATAATGGCTCACATGAAGATATGAATTATACTCTTTTCATCAAATCGGCGCGTACTCTCACTCCCTTTTTCTATGAGATGGCGCAAGTCGCTTGGACGATACCTGTCAGTCAACCACTTAGAGAGGCTATTGCGCGTATCGGTCGGGAAGCGGAACAAGCGATGTATCAAGCAACGAATCAAGTAAATACACATAAAGGTGCCATTTGGTCATTAGGTTTATTGATTAGTGTGTCAGCAAGTCAACTCAGTCAGCAAGGGTTCATTTGCCCAGAGACTTTGTTTGATGAAGTAGCCCTCCTTGCGGCTTTTCCTGATAAAGCCTATCAAACAGATGAAACGAGTAATGATAAGAAAACGACACATGGTCAAACAGTCCAAAAACAATTTGGCGTATCAGGTGCATACGGGGAAGCCTTGGCTGGTTATCCGCATGTTCAGCTTGCACTAAAAGAAGACCAAGTCCATTTGAATGAAGCGAAACAAATTCGCAACTTACACATGCTCTTAGCTATTATTGGTTCATTAGAAGATACCTGCATTTTGTATCGCAGTAACCCAGAAACCTTAACAAAGGTTCAGCAATTAGCTAATGAAGCGAATCAAACTAGGCTTCCAAATCAAGCATTTATTCAGCTGATTGAGTACTGTGAAGAAAAACAAATTTCTCCTGGTGGTAGTGCAGATTTGCTTGCTGCAAGTTTATATGTACAGGAAATAATGAACCAAAATGGTTTGCGACTTAGCGTAAAGACCGCTCACGAGAAAATAAAAGAGTTCGTCAGCAGTGAAAGAGCGTAGTTAATATGATTCGCTAAAAGATTAAAAAGAGGAAGTTGACTTGAAAAAGTCTGCTTCCTCTTTTTATATTGCTATGAAAACCACCTGCTATGCAGGTGGTTCCGGAAAGCTTCCAGCGGGGTAGAAAAAAAGCCTCCTAAACTGTTAAATTGTAGTTGGTTTCCCGACCACTACAAAAACAAATTTAGGAGGAACCCTTAATGAAAAAGGACAAAGAAAGTTTATCACACACTGTATGGAAATGTAAGTATCATATTGTATTTGCTCCAAAATATAGGAGACAAATCATCTATGGAAAATATAGAACAAGTATCGGAGAAATTATCCGAGAATTGTGTGAACGAAAAGGAGTGGAGATATTAGAAGCAAACGCATGCAAAGATCATATACATATGTTAGTGAGTATACCACCAAAACTAAGTGTGTCACAATTCATGGGTTATTTAAAAGGAAAGAGTAGTTTGATGATATTTGATAGGCATGCAAATTTAAAGTATAGATACGGTAACCGAAAATTCTGGTGTCGAGGATATTATGTGGATACGGTAGGAAGAAACAAAAAACAAATAGCAGAATATAGTCAAAATCACTTGCGAGAAGATCATGTAGCAGATCAACTAACATTATTTGAAGAATATGATCCGTTTACAGGGAAAAATAATCGTGAAAAGAAATGATTAAGCTCCTTTAAGGAGTAGTGAGTAAATGTGGTGCAAGCGGGAAACTTTTTCAGTAAGCCTTTGAGGCTAAGGCTGGCAAAAGAGGCTTTCAGCCGCAGAGCAAACCTCCAGTTCACACTGGAGGTTTTGATTGGTGTTTCACGTATTCCATCTCATGGCTTAAAAATCAATGTAATATTGGTATTGTTTGCCGATGTAGCAGCATTCTGTGTACTCAAAAAAGGTTTTTGCTTCATTAGACGTAAATCGTTTCCTTTTTAAAATTGGGGAAGGGGGGGATATTTTTAGCCATTTTTGGATTTCTTTATTTGGTAAGGTGGCTTCTACAATTTCTTTGTCATCTTTTATAAAAATATTTAGGGAGCGCAAGTACTGATAGAAAGAACCATAGTAGTCTTTGACATTTAATGAGAAGAACTCTTCGAATTTGAAATACGTTTTAAAATAGGCAAAGCCGTTTTTGTCGACGCCACGTAATCGTTTAAGAATAATGATTTTTTCGCCAGGAGAGATGTTCAAATACTTGGCAATTAGCTGATCAGCGTGCCCTGTTGTGAGACTGACATGGATTGTATTAACATCTAAGCCGAATTCTTTCATCTCCATCGTAAAACCTTTGACCCTTGTATAGGTATTGGAGGGTTCCAATTGAAGCCGTTTGACAAAGGTTCCTTTTGGTTTCTTTTTTTCGAGAAGATTATCGCGAACCAATTCTTCTAAGGCTTTTCGTACGGTAATTCTACTGACATGATAAATTTCACATAACTCATATTCAGTTGGGATTTTTTCCCCTTCACGCCATTTCTCTGTGCGAATATTTTTCCGCATTTCTTCTGCCACTTTTAGATATAAGGGGATAGTTGATTGATCCATTTTTGAATTCCTCCAATCTATTGTTATAACATTGATTGCTAAAGGCGCTGTTACAAGGTTTATTTTATACAAAGAATAGCGTTGTATGTCTTATTTAAGCATATTATACTATTGTCATAACAATTAAACAATGTATCGTAGTTGAAAGGAGATCTAAATATAAATGACGATGATTTCAATGGGTCTTGATGTAGGGGGAACCTACACAAAAGGGGCGGTTTTTTATGAGGGCAGTCAAAATGAGCACTCAGACGTCTATTATTATGAGTCGAAGTCTCAAGGAAACAAGAATGAGCTGCTTGAAAATTTTGTTTCAATTATTTTAGATTTGCTAGGTAAGGCTGCTATAAAAGGATCGGTCAAGCAAATTGGTCTAGCTTTCCCTGGTCCGTTTGATTACGAAAGAGGCATTAGCCTTATACAGGGATTAAGGAAATTTGAGCATCTGTATGAGGTGAATTTAAAGGAGGCCCTTTTGGAGAAATTAATAGAAAACGATGGGGCGTCGTTTAAGGAAACCAACCTCTTTTTTATAAATGATGCACAGGCCTTTGCAGTAGGTGAAAATCGTTTATCCAAAGTCACAAAAGGCGCTTATTTTACTCTGGGAACAGGGTTGGGTTCAACCTTTATCGAACAGGGGCAACCGGTTAAAGGTGAGTATGGGATCCCTGTGTCAGGCATGATTTATGATGTGCCTTTTTTTGAAGGGCTGATTGATGAATATCTTTGTGAAAAAGGCTTAGTGACGATTGCTACAGCATTTGGCTTAAAAAATCAGACGGGTAAAGAGTTATTTTTAGCAGCTGAAGAAGGTCAGCTCGCGGCCCAAGAAGCTTTTCATGTATTTGGTCGATTGATTGGTTTAGCAATTAGACCTTATGTCACTGAAATGAAGCCGTCAGAAATCGTATTTGGCGGACAGGTAAGTAAAGGTTTTGCTTATTTTTCTCAAGGCATTAGGGAAGTTTTGTCGGAAGTGCTTGAGTTGAGTCAGGTGGTCATCCGCGCTTCTTCAGATACAACCCTTCGAACACTTGAGGGATTAGGACAAGTATAAGTAGATAAACGAGAATAAGTAGAATAAAAAATTGGAGAGTGAACATTTTGTCTATAACGAGACCGAAAACGAAGGTGAAAAATCAGACAGGTGAGGTCATCCTTGATTCTTATCAAGCAATTCGAGAGTTGATTTTGGAAAAAGCTGCTGAAAAAAAACAAGCGTTCAACGTGATTATTGAGACCTATCCGGTGACAAACGAAAAATGGATAGTTGCTCAGATCATTGCTCCTCTACATGCAGATTGTGTGGTTCATAGCGATGAAATTTTTCAAACAAAAGAAACGATTAATGAAAAAATCCAAGGGAATCTGACTGACGATCGGATTTTTGGTGTAATGAGTCACCATAAAATTCAAGATTTTATTGATTCAAAAAAGCTGGCTAAAATCAATCAAAAGCTAGCTACAGGGTTTAATGTTGTTTATGGCTTTGGTGCAAGCTTGGTGGAGAAAAAAGAGCTAGTTATTTACGTTGATCTTGTCCGGTGGGAGATTCAAACGCGTTATCGTTCGGGTGAATATAGTAACTGGATGGCAGATAACGCAGGAGAAGATTCGCTACGTATGATTAAACGCGGCTATTTCTTTGAATGGGGAGTGGCTGATAGGCACAAACGAGCTGTCTTTCCTGAAATTGATTATCTACTAGACATCCATGAAGAGCAGCACCCTAAGCTAATCAGTTCAGCGTTGTATCATTCGTTAGTAAATCAAGCAGTTGAACAGCCGTTTTCAGTGGTACCATTCTTTGATCCAGGTATTTGGGGTGGAAGCTGGATGCAAGAAACCTTTGATATAGGAAAAGATGAAAAAAACTTGGCTTGGAGTTTTAATGGCGTGCCAGAAGAAAATAGTCTGTTGTTTGATATTGAAGGAATCACGTTCGAAGTACCTGCAAATAACCTGGTTTTTGCGAAGCCTAGAGAATTATTGGGTCAAAAAGTCTACGGACTATTCGGACACGAGTTTCCGATTCGGTTTAATTTTTTAGACACAATGGATGGGCAAAATCTTAGTCTTCAAGTGCATCCCAAAGTCAGCTATCTCCAAGAAAATTTTGGTGCGCATTATACCCAAGATGAGAGCTATTACGTCATGGCGTGTAAAGACGATGCGGTGGTTTATTTGGGCCTTCAAAATGGGACGGATAAGGAAGAATTGGTCAATGAATTGAGGATTGCTGAAACAGGGGCGAAAAGCTTTAATGATGAGGCATACATTTATCATCACAAAATGACAAAACATGACCATTATTTGATTCCATCAGGGACGATTCATTCTAGTGGCAAAGATTCTGTTATTTTAGAAATTAGTGCGACACCAAACCGTTTCACCTTTAAATTATGGGATTGGGATAGAGTGGATTTTGATGGATTACCGCGCCCTGTAAATATTGATCATGGAGCACCAAACATTGACGGTTTCAAAGATGAGGATTGGGTCAAACGGGAGTTAATTAATCAGTTCGAAGTAATCGCAAAAGGAGACGGCTGGTTAGAAGAAAAAACAGGTTTACATGAAGCAGAGTTTATCGAGACGAGACGACACACCTTCTCAAAACCCGTCATACATGAAAATCACAGTGGGGTAAACGTGTTAAATCTAGTTGAAGGAGCTGAAGCTATCGTTACCAGTCCTGAAAATCAATTTGAACCATTTATCGTTTCTTATGCGCAAACCTTTATCATTCCAGCTAAAATTGAACGTTATATAATTGCACCCTACGGAAAGAGCCAAGGCAAAGAAATAAAAACGATGAAGGCCTTCGTACGTTAAGGGAAGAGGTCAACCACTGTAAAGGTTCAAGGGTTTTTGAGGAAAAGAATTCGTAATGTTGTACAATTGAAGCGTAAACAAAAGAGCCATATAACTTTTAACAGATAGTATTCCAAACCAAAAATCATAAAAAAGAATTGAGGATATTGTTATGAAAAAGAAGACACTTTATTTGGTCCATCATTCGCATACGGATATTGGGTACACCGATCGTCAGGAGAAAATCAGCCGCTATCATTTAGATTTTATCAAAAGCGTCATTGTCTTTTTAAAAGAAATCGATGCAGGTAAACATCCTGAATGGCAAGGTTACCGATATACTTGCGAAAATTATTGGCAGGTTGAACAATTTTTAGAGAAGGCTACTAAACAAGAAATTTCAGATTTTGAACGATTAATTAACGAAGGCAAAATTGATTTTTCTCTAAACTACCTAAATATGACCGAATTAGTGGATGAGGCAATTTTGAATCGTAAGCTTGCTTGCGCTCGTCAATATGCAGATACCTTCGAAATGAAGCTGGATTCGGCTATGACTGCTGACATTAATGGTTTTTCATGGGGGTATGCCAAAGCATTGAAACAAAACGGTGTGAACAATCTTTATTCTTGTTTGCATACACACCATGGTATGTTTCCGTTATTTAAAAAACAACAGCCTTTCTGGTGGGAGACACAAGATGGCGAAAAGTTACTTGTTTGGAATGGCGACCATTACCAAATAGGAAATGATTTTTTGTTTGTTCCAAACTCTGATCAATCCGTTTATTATGACAAGGATGGTTACACGCCAGAAAGAGAAGCGGCGCAGTTTAAAGAAACGGAACAGCGCGTGTTTGATTACTTTGCGGATTTGGAGCGAGAAGACTATTCACTAGACTTCATTTCCGTTATGATAAGCGGAATTGTGACGGATAATGCGCCGCCAAATCCACGTATGATGGAAGGAATTAACAAGTGGAATCAACTGCACGGTGACCAAATTACGGTTGAGTTGGTTACGTTGAGTCACTTCTTTGAAATTTTACGTCAAAAGGAACTCGATTTACCTGTTTATCGTGGAGACTGGCCAGACTGGTGGGCAGATGGTACAGGCTCAACGCCAGCTGCAACGAAGGTTTATCGAGATGCGCAAAGAAAATATCGAATTACACGCAAGCTACTTGCTGAGGGACAAGAGGAAAAACTGCGGTCAGCCGAAGACAATCTAATGATGTTTGCTGAACATACGTGGGGGTATCATTCTTCAGTTGGCGAACCGTGGGAAACATTTGTGAATGAGTTAGAATTTAGAAAGATAGCTTATGCAACGAATGCGCATGTGGCGATTTCTAATCTATTAGATGATGAATTAGCTGAGCTCGGAGAAGTCTCGATTCAGCTCAATCGCGCACCTTATTTTAAAATTTTAAACCCACACAATTCGGCTATAACGGATTATGCGCAGATATTTATGAAGCATTGGGAAACGGTCGATGATTCGTATCTAGTGAGCTCTAATGATGCGTTCATCGAAGTCGTGAATGCAAAAACAGGAGAAGTGTATCCTTCTCAAATGATGCAAACGGCAAAAGGGAAAGAAATTACGTTCGCCGTGTCATTAGAAGCAAAAGAAGAACTAATTGTGCGATTACGTCGAACAGATCAGCCAGCAGTCAAACGCCGCGTGAACGATAACCAAGCGTGGATTGGTACGGAACAGGTCGCAGATATTGCCAGTTACGAGGGGTATCAAAAAATGGTCTCAACGCATGCTATCCAAACACCATTCTTTGAGATTACTTTTGATCATACAAAGGGGATTGCTGCGATTATTGATCGTAAAACAGGGCAAAATCTCATTCGTGAAGAAATGCAAGCGGGTGCCTTTACAGGGATTTATGAGAAAACGCCACTGACAACGGATCCTTGTAGCGAACGACGACGGATGGGACGTAATCGAAAAGGTCGGGTTACAGAGCGTCATTTTTCTCAGTTGAAAAATGTCGAGCTAGTCAAAGATGGCTGCGTTTATGCCTTACTTTCATTGGCGTACGAATTGCAGGGAACGAAGCTGTATACGGTCTTCCTTAAGGTTTATAAGGATAGTCCAAGAATTGAAACCATGATTCGTATTCAAAAGGATTGCGAGTGGGCACCGGAAAATCTCTACATGGCTTTACCTTTTACACTGGGTGAAAAACCAGAGCTTTACGCGCAAAAATCAGGTGCTTGTTTCCGTCCGGCAATCGATCAGCTACCTGGAACAAATACGGACTTTTATCTATTAGATAATGGTATCCTGTTTAAAGAAGAAAAACGCTTCTTGTCCATTACCATGGCGGATACACCACTGCTTACTTTGGGCGATTTGGCGAGCCACGACATTGAGTTATGCAGTGAGAAGACCGCTGTGAAAAATCAATCAGAAGTTTATGCATGGTTGATGAATAACTTTTGGGAAACCAATTTTAAAGTCGACCTTTCAGGCTTTTATGAATTCAAATTTGATTTGTATTTAGGTGACAGTGATGCTGAGGTTCAAGATATTTTTGAAACGGCAGCTAATTATAACCAAGGAATTCTAACATTTGCCTATAATCCTACTTCCTCAGAATTAGGGAAATAGTTACCAGTCGACAATGATCATTTAGAACGTATCATTTGTAAAGTAGTATTCGCACATCATTTAAATTGGAGGAAAAAAATGACAAAACGTCTGCATGTGATTTATAAAACGCATTTAGATATTGGCTTCACTGATTTAGCTTCAAGGGTTGAAGAAGAGTACTTGACGGTCTTTTTTCCACGCGCATTAGAGTTGGCGGAAAAACAACCGGATAAATTTATTTGGACGACAGGCTCTTGGTTAATTAAATTTTTCTTGGAGAGTCCTAAAGTTACGCCTAGTGATAAGGAGCGATTGATTGCAGCGATAGAAAAAGGCCGAATTGCTTGGCATGGGTTACCTTTCACGACGCATACAGAATTGCTGGATCGACCGTTGTTAGAAGCGGGAATTGCCATTTCTCAAAAACTAGATCAAACGTATGGCAAAACGACAATTGCCGCGAAAATGACGGATATACCAGGACATTCCATTTCTTTAGTGCCTGTTTTAGCCGCTCAGGGAATCAAATATTTGCACATTGGTGTAAACGCAAGTTCTGCGGTGCCAGATGTGCCAGAACTATTTTTATGGCGGGCAACGGATGGTTCTGAAATCGTCGTCCAGTATGCAAAAGATTACGGAGCAACCTTTGAAGCTGAGGGCTGGGAGGATGGGTTGTACTTTGCGCATAGTCATGACAATATGGGGCCACCCAAAGATGAGCAGGAGGTTCTTGATTTATTTGCACAGCTAGCACTCGATTATCCTGATGCTGAGATTATCCCTTCTGATCTAAACCAATTTGCTGAGATTGTTTGGGCAAAACGAGCAGAATTACCTGTTGTTGAAGAAGAGATAGGCGATAGCTGGATTCATGGAGTCGGCAGTGATCCGCAAAAGATTTCAAATTATCTGCGTCTATTAGAGCTACGTGACCAATGGGTAAAACGCGGCGAATTGGTCGTGGGAAGTGAAAGCTATCAAGGATTTTCTGAACAATTATTACTGGTTGCTGAACATACCTGGGGTGGAAATGGAAATGTCTATTTACCCGATTATAAGAACTATCAATTGGCTGACTTTAAAGCAGCTCGTGTTAAGGATCGAATTACGTTTAATCATGATCGTTCAACGATGGATTATGGCGATTTGCGTGCGTTAATTTCAACAGATATTGACTGGGCAGAAAAAGCGGATTCACGTTCTTACGCTTATTATGAAAAATCTTGGGAAGAGCAACGCAATTACGTTGTTGAAGCAATCAAGTGTTTACCCGATTCGCTACAAAAAGAAGCTTTTGCTTATTTGAAATGGGAGGCGAACGCACGACTTGTAGGTCAAGAGATCATTCCAGGAAAAGAGTATCAGTTTGGGCAAACTTTTATAAAGTTTGGCTTGAATGGGAGTATTATTTCTCTTAAAAAAGAAGGGAAAGAATGTGTAGTCGCTGGAAAAGAACTATTTGGTTTGTCCTATGAACGGTATGATTTTGCGGACTATGCGCAATTTTTAAGCAAGTACAGCCGATTAACTCGGTATACGACAAGCTGGGCAACCGTTGATTTTGCCAAACCGGGCATTGAAGCTCATCAAAATATCCGACATGAAGTGCTTCGACCAGCAATCGAACACTCTGAGGTAAAGGAACTCAATTCAGGAATTGTTGCGATTCGTTTTGATTTAGCTTTTACAAAAGAGGAAGAAATGCTGTGGGGTGTCCCTTCTGAGATGCAAATCAGTTATTTACTTGATGTTGATAAAGGCACAATTGAAGTCGAGTTTGACTGGGCAAACAAACAAGCCAACCGAATGCCAGAAGCCTATTGGTTAGAGATGAGCCTTGCGGTAAATAATCCATATCATTGGCAGATGACCAAAATTAATCAGTCACTTTCCCCATATGACATTGTCGCAAAAGGCAATCGTTCTATGCATGCGTTAACCAAAGAAGGCTTAACGTATCATGGTGCAGACGGGGACAAGAGCATTCAAAGCTTCGACGCGCCACTGTTCTCTCTAGGTCAAAAAGGGTTGTTACTATTCGATCATGAAGTTGAGCAGCTGAACAGGGGAATCTACGTTAACCTCTTTAACAATGTTTGGGGCACTAATTTTGCTGCCTGGAATGAAGGAAATATGAATTATCGGTTTAGGGTTAGGTATTGAGGGATTGAAATCAGATAGTGTATAGCAAAAACCGCTAGAAATCGATGGTAGATTCTAGCGGTTTTTTCGTTTTTTATTAAGTTGTTGTTCCCTGAATTAACTTTACAGGAAGTAAATAGTTTTTTTCAAGGGGTTTGTCTGGCACTTGAATACGTTGTAACAATAAATCTACTAGAATTTCAGCATAATCGGCCATTGGTTGTGCAATTGTTGAGAGCTGCGGAAAATAATTTTGGACAAATTTTGTTCCATCATAGCCAATAATCTTTAATTTATCAGGAACCGTTATTTGTAATTTCTGACATTGATTATAAGCAAGGATAGCAGTTAAATCATCTGTACAAAAGAGACTATCAATCTCTTCAGATTCTAGTATTCGTTTTATTTCTAAATTTTTTAAGGTTGTTGAACGTGCAGTCGTTTGGATATGAAAAATCTTTGGTTCTAATTGATGTTCTTCTAAGAATTTTAAATAACCATAGCATTATTAATTTGTTAGCTTCTGCGCCATTTGCTTTTTTGCCTATTCTAGTTGGTTTTTCTGCGACTAAAAGATTTGGTGGAAATCCTTATCTTGGGGCAGCGATGGGAATGGTTATGGTTATGCCAGACTTAGTCAATGGGTATGGTGTTGCCAACGCAATTGCAGAGGGAAGCATGCCTTATTGGAATATTTTTGGGCTAAATGTTGCTCAAGCGGGCTATCAGGGGTCGGTGCTACCAGTCTTGGTTGTTTCTTGGATTTTGGCAACGTTAGAAAAATTTTTCCATAAACGAATTCCTAATGCTTTTGATTTTACATTTACTCCTATGTTAGCAATCATTGTCACAGGATTTTTAACGTTTATCGGTGTTGGCCCTATTATGCGAATGGTTGCTGATGGGTTAACGGAGAGTTTAGTCTGGTTGTACAATACAACAGGTGCGTTAGGATTAGGTGTGTTTGGTTTATTCTATTCTCCAATTGTTATCACAGGGTTACATCAAAGCTTTCCTGCAATAGAAACAACTTTACTAGCGGATATTGCAAAGACAGGCGGTTCATTTATTTTTCCAGTAGCATCAATGGCTAATGTGGGTCAAGGAGCAGCGACACTTGCAATTATGTTACTAACTAAAAATGAAAAGCAAAAGAGCCTAGCTACTTCTGCCGGAATTTCAGCTATGTTAGGGATAACGGAGCCAGCTATTTTTGGAGTGAATTTAAAGCTTAAATTCCCCTTTATTTGTGGGATGATTGCCTCGGCAGTTGCCTGTGTTTTCATCGGATTTTTCCATGTATTAGCTGTTGCGATGGGACCTGCCAGTGTGATTGGGTTTATTTCGATTGCGACAAACGCTATTCCTTATTTTATGATAGGGATTGTTATTAGCTTAATTATCGGTTTTACAACGACTTATTTTTACGGAAAACGTCATATGGTCTTGTTAGATGATGGGGAGTCTACCCCTTCTGATAATGAAGGACTAGAAAAAGCTAGGGCAATGGTTAATGAATCAACGGCTGAAAAGAGAGTTTCCGAAATTTTAGCCGCACCTGTTAGCAGGACACCACTTCCATTAAGCGAAGTCAAGGATCCTGTATTTGCTCAAGAAATGATGGGAAAAGGGATAGCTATCGCACCGAATAAAGGGGTTATTTATGCGCCAGCAGATGGTGAAATTACAGTCAGTCATGGGTCAAAGCATGCTTATGGAATAAAAACGAATGCAGGTGCAGAAGTGCTTATTCACGTTGGAATTGATACAGTGAAAAGAAATGGGCAAGGGTTTGAAGCAAAACGGAAACAAGGTGATAAGGTCTCGAAAGGAGATGTTTTAGGAACGTTTGATTTAGAAGAATTAGAAAAGGCCGGCTATGATATGACGGTTATGTTGATTGTGACAAACACAAACCAATATGGAACGATTACAGCGGAAACTTCAGAATTTATTGAGGGAGGCCAAAATCTTTTGGTATTAAACTCGGAAAATGTAGCGTAATTGATGAGGGTGAAACAGGAGTATTTCGCTCCGGAAACTGGGTAGGTACTTGCAACATCAACTCATAATTCGTTGTGTTTTATAGAAATATGAACCTTCAATTCTAGCATGTGACCTGGATAAATCAAGCTAGAATTATCGTTGCCTGGATTAGAAGTCCACTCATAGGTATATTATAGCGGGACTTCAAGTTATCAGGTATTTCGCGTTTTAGTCTGGTGTAAAGGTATGTACTAACGTTGTATTGACAAATTCCTTATTTTTTAGTACGATGTTAGTACGAAAAACAATGGAGGTGGCGTCATGTCTAATTCAACCATTACATTTAGAATTCCTGATGAGGAAAAAGGAATGGTATCGGAATATGCAAAGTTTCATAATTTATCATTAACTGAGCTTTATAGAAAAGCTGTGCTTGATAAAATTGAAGATGAAATTGATTTGAAAACATTGTGGAGTGCAATGGAAATTTCCAATGAGAAAAAGGAAACAGGGATTTCTCAAAAGGAAATGGAGAAATTATTAAATGAGATATAACGTTGTTTATATGCCGCAAGCTCAGAAGCAATTGAAAAAAATGGACAGAAACCAAGCTAGAATTATCGTTGCCTGGATTAAAAAAAACTTGGATGGAACTTCTGATCCACGACAACATGGAAAAGGTTTGACCGGCAATAAAAGTGGAGAGTGGCGGTATCGGATTGGAAGCTATCGAATCTTAGTAAACATTTGCGACTCTGAAATTGTAATACAGATATTTTCGATTGGTCATAGAAGCACAATTTATAAGTAAAAAAACTGTGAATAACTTTCCGCTTAAGCCAGATTATTATAGGCTCGGCTGTAGCAAAAAACAAACAGACCTACTGTAGTTAGCGAAAAATGCTAGTCTGACGAGAGGTCTGTTTCTTTGTATTGCTCCTGTCATGCTTTTCGTTTTACTGAAACGAGCGTGCCAATTTTTTATTATGACTTCTTATTATTTCTATTTTGCAGCCACACATCCAGTTTTTCTAAGAGCGATTTTACAGCTGGGTCCTCAGTTTTTTTCAAAAAGTCATGTTCAAGATAATAGAGAGGAACAAATTGGCTTTCTGGAATCGCCCGTGCCAAATGTTTGCTATAACGAAACGGAATTTCTTTATCGGTCGTGCTAGCGGTGCTAAAGCAGGGTGGATACGTCGCTAGTATGGCATCTGTAAGAAAATAATTTGTAGCTGCTTCTGGCGTAAGGCCATACCAATCGAATAAAAGAGCATTTTGAACCGCATAATGATAGAGTAAGTAGCGCTCCAAAAAAGGGTCATCCCAGACAGAAGAAAGGGTGTTGATTGATTGGATTTCTTTTTGATCGATAGTGGTTGCGACTAACTGACGTGGTGTAGTTATAAAATTCAGGTCGGTATATCCATAAAAATTAATCAAAAAATCTGGTCGAAGTTGGGCGGCTTTTTTGGTTAGTTGGAGCATTAAAAAAGAACCAGCTGAGCGCCCACAAAAACCATATGAATAGTGCTCGAGATAAGTCTCTTTGACATATTGAACAGATTCTTCTAGCATTTGGAGACTTTGTTCAAGGGAAGCATTGGGTGCAAGTAAATAATCAAAGGCATAGACTTCATAGTTATTTTTTAAGAAAATTTGTTTTAAGTCTTCAGGTAGATCATTTTTAGTTCCGTAGACGAGGCCACCTCCGTGAAAATAGAGGAGGGCCTTTTTTGTTTGTCCTGTAGCTGTTTGATAGCAATCAACAGTGGAGCCGTTAGGTAGTTGAATGGTCTTTTTCACGTGCATTTCTCCTCATTTTAATAATATAGGCACCAATTTCATAATTGAGTAGCTGAAGCGGATTACTGAAATCAATTGCTAGTAATTGCTCAATTTTTGTGAGCCGATAGCGAATGGTCTTTGAGTGTAAGAACATCGCTTCAGCTGTTTTATTGTAGTTGCGGTTGTTTCTTAAAAACTGATAGAAGGTTTCAAACAGATCATAGTTCTGACTAGCTAAATCATTTAGCTTTTCTGGAATAAAGGTATCAATTTCGTCAAGCTGTTCTGTTTGAATAAAGTAACGAAAAATACCGATATCGGCCAAGCTGACAATCGAGTCGCTATAAAAGTTCTCATTGAAGCGCAAAATGTCTAAGCATTCGACCAAAATTTCTTTTATGGCAGATTTTGGTTTGACGTTGCTGACAGAAAGAGCGAGTTTAGGATTTTTTGCCAATGTTTGCTCCAAAAGTTTTTGGATACGGTCTTTTGTTATTGGATCTGTCGACTCATCAAAGTTAAATAAGACGATAGAATAACTATGTTGGTCAAAGAAAATCGAGTGAGTTTTGAGCGTTTTTAACTGATTGATAACCCGATCTTTAATCAGCTGAACATCTGTCGCACGCGTTGAAAAGGCAATAGCCTGATAGGATGGGTAGTCCTTCATATTGGCTTCTGTTAAGAGGCTATCTAATTCCAGTGGATTGGCTGGTGTGTTTTGCAAAATAGCATCTGCCAAGTTATTTAAACGAGTATAACGCTCTTTGTTTAATAAACGTTCGGTGTTGAACTTCTCCTGGAGAACGTCTATTGTATTTTCAATAATCACTAAGTCGGTTTCTTTAATTTCAGAAGTATCCAAATAAACTAGCAATAAACAGTTTGTCGAGTAGCTATTGAAAATGCTAACCTCAATCGTTTTTTGTTCTTGTGCTCTGGATTGAGAATAAAGAGTCAGCAGTGAGTAGTCATTTTTTGTGAACTCGCCGTTTACTATCGGTTCTCTTGAAAGGACAATCCAGTCATTTAATTGTTCACCATAGCTAATTTCAATTTGCTTATCAATGAGTTTTAGCGAACAAGGTTGACCAATCAATTGATAAAACTCCTGCATGATAGCTTCAATAGAAGAAAAGTTTTTTTCAAGCTTAGTAAATCGTTGTCTGACCTCATAATAAGTCCGTAAAATATGGGTCTGGTGATTTAGTAAGGGTTCGTAAATGGTCAACAAGATCTTCTCATAACTGATTTCTTGCGCAATTTTAATTAAAGGAATCTCGTATTTAAAGCATAAGTCAATAAACCAGACAGGAATCATCCTGATGAATCGATCCATTTTTACGACCAGTCCACTTACCCCGATTTCTTTCATTTTGGAGAAAAAAACTTCTAAGGTTTCATGAGAAAGCCCCTGAAAAGCATAAAAGGAAGTTAAAATTAATTGATTTTTTTTACTCCACATTTCAATATCAATCGCTTCTAGGACCATGGCTGAGTCCACTTCATTTTCTAAGCCAATCTCTTTGGTTAAGAGTTTACTTGTTTTTAATTCACCAATCGATAAAAGTTCCTTTAATTTCATCATTTTCTCCTTTTTACCCTTTATGGATAAAAATTATATCATTTATTTAGAATTTTGTCCGATGAAAACACATACATAAAAGAATAGAATTAACTCGTATTCAAGGATAGGAGGATAAATATGTTAAATACTGTTATTTTAAAGAATAATTATCAGGATTCCATAAACCTGATGCTGTTGACGAATCGAATCAATAGTCTTCCAGCTGTTCAGATGAGTCAGTTGATGATGGGAACCGATGCCAATAAAGATATCCTGTTAAATACAGGTTTATTAACACCGGAAGCAAAAGAGGCTTCACCGAATGACTTAATGATCGTGGTTGATAGTGAAGATACTTCAATTATGGATCAAGTACTTCCAGAGGTCGATCGCTTTTTAGGTGATTTATCTTCAAGCAATAAGGCAACTGAACAACGTGTGTCAACTTCATGGAAAGAGGCATTAACCAATTTACCAGATGCCAACATGGCGTTGTTTAGTATTCCGGGTGAATATGGTGCAGCTGAAATGGAGGTTGCGTTAAAGAATGATTTACACGTCTTTTCATTTACGGACAACATTCCAGTTGAAGAGGAAGTTCGTTTGAAAAAACTAGCGCATGAAAAAGGCTTACTAATGATGGGGCCTGATTGTGGTACAGGGATTATTTCAAGTATTCCAATTGCCTTTACGAATGTTATTACTCCTGGAAATATTGGTATCGTTGGCGCATCAGGCACAGGGATTCAAGAAGTGACGACGATTATCGACCGTTTAGGCGGTGGCGTAGTCCATGCGATTGGAACGGGTGGACATGATTTAAGTGATGCGGTCGGTGCAATCACTATGAAAGATGCGATTGTGGCTTTAGAAAATCATGAACCAACAGATGTGATCTGTGTCATCTCTAAACCACCTGCAAAAGAAGTCCGCGATGAAGTGGTTCAATTACTTCAAAGCATTTCAAAACCAGTTGTGGCGATTTTCTTAGGAGAAAAACCAACTGCTCATGTAGGAAAAGTTTTCTTGGCTCATACACTAGAAGAAGCGGCAAAAATTGCAGTTGATTTAGCGAATGATCAAACGATTAAAAACAATTACTTTGATGAGGTGCCTCTTCCAACTGTTGAAAAATTGGGAGAAGATAAAGTGATTACAGGACTTTATTCGGGTGGAACTTTGGCTGCTGAAGCGGGTATGCTAATTTCAGAAACCTTGGGATTAGAAGGACTGGTTAAAAAAGAAGGCTTCGTTTTACAATCTCATGGTTACGATGTGATTGATTTGGGGGATGATATTTACACACAAGGAAAACCTCATCCAATGATTGACCCAGAAGTGCGAATCAAAAAAATTAAAGAGTACGCCAATGACGAAAAGACGGGGGTCATTTTACTTGATTTCGTGTTAGGTTACGGCGCTCATGAAGATATGGTAAATGCATTATTACCAACAATTAAAGAGGCACAAAAAACAGCACAAGAAAACAATCGTCCACTATACTTTGTGGCAACAGTCGTGGGAACAAATAACGATCCGCAAAACTATGCGCAGGCAGTTCAGACATTAAAAGATAATGGTGTTTTTGTTGCAGAAAGCAATGCGAAAGCGGTCACTCTTTCTTTAGGCTTAAAAGGCTTAACCGTAACGGAAGCAGATAAAACAGTTCAACCGTATGAAGGGCAAAAAATAGCCGTACCAGCTGCCAGCGAAAAAGTTTTGGAGCTTTTAAATACAAAACCACGCATTATCAATGTGGGCCTTTCTAGCTTTAATGAATCTATTCAAAAATTTGACGGTAAATCAGAACAATTTAGCTGGAAGCCTCGTGCAAATGGCAACAAAAAAATGATTAAGATTTTGAATGCTCTTGAAGAGTACGATGAACAAATTAACTTGGAAAATCAAAAAGTTACTGACAAAATTAAAAATGCTCAACCCTTCTTGATTGATGTCGTTCCTGCTAAAGAAGCGATAGCGGAGTTAAATGAAGAGAAGAAAACGATTCTTCATGCAGGACCGCCAATTGATTGGCAAACAATGACAGGACCGATGAAAGGTGCGGTAGTTGGCGCAGCAATCTTTGAGGGCTGGGCCACCAATGAAGAAGAAGTAGTTGAATTAATTAAGAGAGACGAGATTCGGTTTATCCCTTGTCACCATGTAAATGCAGTGGGACCAATGGGCGGAATCACCTCAGCCAATATGCCTGTTTTAGTTGTAGAAAATCGCTTAGATGGCACAAGAGGTTACTGTACGATGAATGAAGGGATTGGGAAAGTTTTACGATTCGGTGCCTTTTCAGAAGAAGTGATTACTCGTTTGAATTGGTTGCGCGATGTATTAGGCCCAACGCTTTCTAAAGCATTAAAGAAAACAGAAGACGGAATTAATTTAAGTGTTCTAATTGCACGTTCTATCACGATGGGCGATGAATTCCATCAACGAAACTTTGCTGCATCCTTGAACTTTTTACGTGAAGTAGCCCCTTATATCATTTTGGTGGAGATGGATGTTCAAGAACGTTTTGACGTGATGAAATTCTTGGCAGATACAGACCAATTTTTCTTAAATATCATGATGGCTGCCGGTAAAACAATTGTTGATACCGCCAGAAAAGAAGCCAAAGGAACGATTGTGACAACACTTGCCAGAAATGGTGTTGATTTTGGTGTTCGAATCGCTCAAACCAATGATGAATGGTTCACAGCACCCGTAAATACACCAAAAGGGTTATATTTCACTGGCTTTAGCGAAGAAGACGGCAATCCAGATATGGGAGATAGCGCAATCACCGAAACAGTCGGTGTCGGTGGTATGGCTATGGTTGCAGCACCGGGTGTGACACGTTTTGTCGGAGCAGGGGGCTTTAAAGATGCCTTAGATACGTCTGATGAAATGGCCAAAATTAGTGTTGGTCATAATCCAACATGGACGATTCCAACGTGGGACTTCCAAGGAACTTGTCTAGGGATTGATATTCGTCAGGTAGTTGAAACAGGGATTACGCCAGTTATTAACACAGGAATTGCGCATAAAAATGCTGGGGTTGGTCAAATTGGTGCTGGAACCGTTAGAGCGCCGCTTGCTTGTTTTGAAAAAGCCATAGAAGCGTATGCACGCGAGTTAGGAATTGTTGTGGAATAAGGGAGGAAACAAATTTGTTAAACGTAGTTGCATTAGGTGGCAATGCCATCTTAGATAAAATTCCGACAGATGAAGGCCAAAGAGCGGTCGTTCGTCAGGTAGCTGTTGAGCTAGCTAAGTTTATTGAACAAGGAGAAGAAGTCGTATTGTGTCACGGAAACGGCCCTCAAGTAGGAAATCTGTTAGTTCAACAAACAGTTGGTGCTTCAGAAAAAACACCGATGATGAAATTAGATACAAATGTGGCGATGACAGAAGGAAGCATTGGTTACTGGATTCAACAAGCGCTTCAAAATGAACTTTCTTTGAAAAAGATAACTAAAGAAGTTGTAAGTCTAGTGACACAAGTCGAGGTTTCAAAAGATGATCCATCATTTAAAGCGCCGACGAAGCCAATTGGCCCATTTTATACAGAACAAGAAGCAAACGAAAAACAAGAGAAAGGAGAAGGTATTTTCAAGGAGGATTCAGGACGCGGTTACCGAAAAGTTATCGCGTCTCCGAAACCCCAACAAATTGTTGAAAAAGAGACCATTACCTCACTAATCAAGGCTGGAATCATCACGATTTGTGTGGGGGGCGGAGGAATCCCCGTAGTCAGAAATAAAGAAGGGCAGCTTTTCGGTGTCGAGGCCGTCATTGATAAAGATCTTTCTGCACAAAAGCTTGCTGAAGAAATTAATGCAGATCGATTGATTGTATTGACTGGTGTGGATAATATTTATGTAAATTATAATCAGCCAAACCAGAAAAAAATTGAAAAAATGACGATTGAAGAAGCACAAAAATATATCCATGAAGGACAATTTCCAGCAGGAAGTATGTTACCAAAAGTAGAATCAGCGATTGAGTTTGTCAGAGATCATGCCAATAGAGAGGCGATCATTACGTCCATTGAAAACTTAGGAAATATTCCAAAAGGGTTTGGAACAACGATTGTTTGTTAAAACAACCAAGTCAAATTACGAGGAGAATCAAGATGAGAACACGTAAGAAAATAATGTTTCTTTTTTTATCAATACTTATAGGCGCATTATCAGGGGTGAGTGTCTATGCCGCCGAAATTGATAGTATTGTTGCACCAACAGGGTTTAAAGCACTACTTGTACTAGTTCCTTTAATTTTAGTTTTAGTGTTATTGTTTAGAAAAGTCGATATGATTATTGCCGGATTAGTTGCCGGTATTCTAGCGATGATTATTGGAGGGATTAGTCTAGCGGATGCGAACAAACAGCTATTAGAAACAATTCCTTCGATGTTAAGTATCACGGTGCCGATTATCAATTCAGCAGTTGCTATGGCAGTCTTTAAAGCAGGTAGCTATTCTGCTGCCTTGACCTTGGCTAAACGAGGCACAAAAGGCAAAGTGGAATATGTTTCTGCCTTTATTGTCATCCTTTTAGCAGCAGCGACCTACATGTCAGGAATTGGTGGCGGAAGCGCTATGGTTATCGCCCCTCTAGCCTTTGCGGCGGTTGGTGTGGTACCGGAATTAATCGCAGCGATGTCACTTGCAGCTGCCGTTTCATTTACGACCTCACCTGCTTCACTTGAGTCAAGTATTGTTTCAAAGCTAGGCGATGTGAGTGTCGCTGATTATGTTTCGCAAATGCGTCCATTCTGGTTGGTCTTTGTTGTCTTAGCGATTGTTTTAGCTTTCTGGGGAACCAAACGCAGAAATATTGGCTTTAAAGAGTCTGAAGATAATGAGTTTGAAACAAAAAGTAACGGCGAGTTATTCAAAATTACCTTACCTGCTATCTTCTTATTATTTGCCGTAATTTTTGGTCCAATCGTGAATGATTTAATCAATTTTGCTTTCTTTACACCTTTAGTTTATATGGTTTTAACCTTAGCACTTATCTATTTGTGTACTGATTTTTCAATGAATAAATCAGTCGAAGCGATGGTCGATGGTTCTACGTACATTTTAACTCGTTTGTTCCAAGTGGGAATTTTCTTAGCGTTCATTAATGTGATTGCTCAAACAGGGACTTTCGCAGTGATTGCCGGAGTTGCCCAAAATGCACCTGAGTTTATCATGGTTCCGGTGGCAATATTGACGGGTGTCTTGATTGGTGTTCCAGCCGGCGCATATGTAGGGTCTGTTCTGACTCTAGTCTTGCCCGTTGCTGTATCTCTAGGCTTCCCGCCAGTTGCTTTAGGTTTTGTGACGATGGGTGTTGGTCTAGGTAGTCAAATGAGTTTTGTAAATATTACCATGCAAGCCTTGTCATCAGGGTTCCAAATTCCTATTTTAGATGTTGTAAAAGGGAATATCAAATGGTTAAGTTTAGCTTCAGTGATTTTATTAGTGATTGGTTTAATTTTTGGATAAAATAAGAGGAGTGAATGAAATGGATTTATTATTAAAACAGGTTCGAATTAATGATGAAAAAGAGTTACAGGATGTCGCGATTACAGATGGGAAAATCATCGAAATTGCCCCACACATTTCAGGAACAGCGAAAGAAACAATTGAAGGAGATGGCCGAGTTCTGATTCCAGGGCTAGTTGAAAGCCACATTCATTTGGACAAAGCGTTAATCGCCGATAGAGAGCCTAACAAATCAGGAACGCTTCAAGAAGCGATTCAAGTGACAGCTAAATTGAAACCGACATTTACTGAAGAAGATATCTATACACGAGCAAAAAAAGCGTTAGAAATGATTATTAGCCATGGTGCAACGGCGGTCCGTACGCATGCTGAGTTTGACCCAGCACAAGGGTTTACCGGCTTTAACACAATTATGCGTTTGAAAGATGAGTACAAAGAGTTCATCGATATGCAAGTCGTGGCCTTTCCACAAGAAGGAATTTTCAAAGCGCCTGGTACGGAAAAAATGATGTATGAAGCGATGGAGATGGGGGCGGATGTTGTGGGTGGTATTCCTTATAACGACGCACCTGCCAACGATCATATTGATTTGATTTTTGAAATTGCCAAAAAATACGACAAGGATATCGACTTGCATCAAGATTTTGCAGATGAAGCAGATGATACATCGATTGAATATCTTTGCGAAAAAACCATCAAAGAAGGGTACCAAGGGCGCGTATCTGTCGGCCATTTAACTGCTCTTCATGCAATGGAGCCTGAACGTTTGACAAAAGTCATTGAAGCGATGGCAAAAGCGCAAATTAACGTGATGCCTCTTCCAGCAACTGATTTACATTTGGGCGCTCGCAATGACTTATATAACGTGAGACGTGCAGTAACACCGATTCGTAAACTGCGTGATGCTGGGGTTAATGTAGCCCTTGCGACCAATAATATTCGTAATGCCTTTACGCCTTATGGAAATGGTGACCTCATCCAAATTGCTATGCTCGCTGTTCCCGTTGGACACTTGGGTGGTTCAGATGATTTACCGACTGTTTTACCGATGATTACAGAAAATCCAGCCAAAGCACTAGGATTAAAAGATTATGGACTAGCGGTGGGTAAAAACGCTGATTTAGTGCTCCTTGACACAAAATCTGTAGCGACAGCACTGATTGATTTCCCAGAACGTTCTTATGTCATTAAGAATGGTCGAGTAACAGTCAAAGTAGAGAAAACAGTCACATTTATGAAATAAGCGGATTACTGAAAAAAAGAGGCACCTACTCCTCTTTTTTTCCGTTTTCCCCTGTGTTTGCTTAAAGGAAAGGAGAAGAGAATGAATCACGTAGTTGTTAGTTCTTATTTGAAGGAGCTCACGAGATTTGGTCGAATGGGTCAGGTCCATAGTCTGTTTGAGCATTCTCTGAACCTATCTTTTGGGGAACGATTGATCAATGTTACGACGGCATCGACTTTTTTATCTAGTTTTGGTTTAAGGATTTCAGAGGAAGCGTTCCAACGAGTTCGCACGGTTGTCAAAAGAGGTGAGTTGGTTCGACTAACGGAGGAGAAAATCGTTTTTTATAGTCAAAAAAGCGTGCAGACCATTTCTTTAGCGCCTTTTGCCGTGAAAGATCTTTTAATTCCTGAAATTGTCTACCAAGAAAAAAGAATCGAACAACTAATCACGTATTTAACAAGTTTGTGTTTGGAAGACCGATTAGGGATAGAGGGGACAAAAAAAGAGCAGTCCTATGTGGTAAGCCTTGTAAACAATCAACAGAGTCAAACGATTGTCCCCTATTTTGTTGGAAGAGGAAAAGGTCTGACTCCTAGTGGCGATGATCTGTTATTGGGCTATCTTTTTATGCTTAAGTTATATGCTCAACCTCAAACTAAGTTTTGGAAAGAAGAGATTCAACGTGTGATTCACACTACCACAAGTATTAGTGCAAACTATTTTTTCGCACTATCAGAAGGATTTGCCAGCTCTGTTTTTATCGAATTAGCGGATTATTTGAAGGAGCCGCATTCAACAAAATCGCTCGAGCAGGTGATAGAGGCTATCTTATCTGTGGGGCATACATCAGGCGCTGATATGTGTTATGGTCTGTTAATCGGAGCAAAAACAGTTCAGCTAGTGGAGGGCAAGCAGGGTAACCTCTAGTAATCATTTTATAGAGGTAGATACGTAGATTTTATTAAAAAAAGAGATTTACTCAGCTGTAACGAATTCAAAAAATGTGATTCTGACTTTTTGAATTACAGTGGTTGAGTAAATCTTTTTTTGCGCTGTCTCTTCATTTCATCAATGCTTTATAACTTTCCCTCAGTTTGTATTTCCTTTTTTTGAATAATGCTATTCAGACGTTCCGTTGATACAATCATAATTACGATAAATAGCGCTAGGAATATCGGGTACAAGCCAATGCTTATTTTGGTTGCAATAAAACCAAACAAAGGAGGCATAAAGGTGGTCCCTATGTAGGCTGCGGCCATTTGAATCCCGATAACCGCCTGAGAGTGCTCTTTGCCAAAATTGGCTGGAGTTGAGTGAATAATCGCTGGATAGATTGGCGCACAACCAACCCCGATAATAACTAAGCCGGCCAATGCGAGATTACTTGCATTTGTCGGAAATAGAAGGAAAAGCACCCCTATAAAGGCAATTGCCGAGCCCAAACGAATCAATTGTTTGTCGCCAAAATAGTCGGCGATAAAACCACAAACAAAGCGCCCAAATGTAATCCCTAAAAAGAAGAACGAAGCAAAACTGGCGGCAACTTCTGGTGTAATATTTTTTGACTGAACTAAAAAACTACTTGCCCAAAGACCGGCCGTTTGTTCGATAGCCGAATAACAGAAAAAGGCGATTAAGATAGCTGGAATTCCTTTGAGCTGTAGAATTTCTTTAAAGGAGAGAGCTTTTGTTTCCATTTTTTTATGTATTTCTGGAAGTTTTTTCTGTTTCCAGAGTGGCAGACTAATAAATAAGATAACGGTTAAGCCAATCTGTAGTAAACCGATTGTTTGATAACCTGTATTCCACCCCTGTCCATTTGTTAAGTAGTAACTCATGATATAAGGACTGAGTGCCGCTCCAACACCCCAAAAACAATGGAGCCAGTTCATATGACGAGAAGCATAATGGAGCGCAACATAGTTATTTAAAGCAGCATCTACTGCACCAGCTCCTAGTCCATAGGGAATGGCCCAAAGAATCAGCGCCAGAAAACTATGTGAGATGGAAAAACCAAAGAGGGCGATGGCCGTTGTCAGTACACTTAAGGCAGTGACCATTCCGGCACCGAGTTTTCGCGTTAATTTATCAGAAAAGAGACTGGAAACAATTGTTCCAGCAGCAATTGTCATGGTAATCATTCCAGCGTAAGATACCGGAACATGCAAATCTGCGTGCATGATTGGCCAAGCTGAACCGATTAATGAGTCGGGCAATCCTAGGCTAATAAAGGCAATGTAAATGATGGCTAATAATAAAGAATACATAAAGAGACTCCGTTCGATTAGTTTAAATGATGTGTGTTACAAAAGATAATAAAAATCAATAAAGCTTGTTCTGTAAGGAAAGTTACAAAAATTGTGGGTTCTCCGATGGTTTATCTAAAACCAAGAAAAGGAACAATACATGATAAGTATAGCCTAGAAACCTTTTTTCAGGAATGATTTCTTTTAACAAGTTATCAGAAAAATTCAAATGCACATTTGGCGCATAGGTTGAATGCGTTCATAAAACGGCGAGAACCGCAACAGGATAATGAGCACGCTATTGGCAATAATTATCATTCATTTGCAAAAGCGTTTGGGAAGTTGCCAATCGGTGCTATAATGAAGGTTGAGGTGATAAGGATGAAGTATATTTCTGTCGCAGATATAGCGGAAAAATGGCATATCTCAGAACGAATGGTTCGCAATTACGCAAAAAATAATCGAATAGATAACGCAAGATTAAATGGGAATGCTTGGGAAATTCCAGAAGATGCCGAGAAGCCAGGGAGAGTAAACAAACGAGTATCTAAACCGACGACCTTACTAGAACGCTTAAAAGAAGAAAAAAATGGCCAAAAAAAAGGGAGTATTTATCATAAGATTCAAATCGAACTAACGTATAATTCCAATCATATTGAAGGCAGCACACTTACTCGCGAGCAAACAAGATACATTTATGAGACAAATACAATTGGGCTAAATGATTCTGTTGTAAACGTAGATGATATCGTCGAAACAGCTAATCATTTTCGATGTGTCGATTTGATTGTCGAACAAGCGAATTATAAGCTGTCTGAAAATCTTATAAAAGAACTGCACAAAACATTAAAAAATGGAACAAGTGATTCAAGAAAAAACTGGTTTGCTGTAGGGGGCTATAAAAGATTACCTAATGAAGTAGGCGGGAGAGAAACAGTTTTACCAGAACAAGTCAGTGAGGCAATGAAGGAACTTTTGCGAGCGTACAATGGAAAAACGAATAAAACGTTTGCCGATATTATTGAATTTCATTATCAATTTGAATCGATTCATCCGTTTCAAGATGGCAATGGTCGAGTGGGAAGATTGATTTTATTTAAAGAATGTTTAAATAATAACCTGACTCCGTTTATTATTGAGGAAGACTTGAAGTTGTTCTATTATCGTGGACTAAAAGAATGGATAGATGAGAAAGAATACCTATTAGATACTTGTTATACAGCTCAAGATAGGTTCAAGAAAGCATTAGACTATTTTAGAATTGATTACTTTGATTGAATAAAATAAATAGCGGACATGGATAACCCAAAACATCACTCTGTTTGAGAATAGGCTTCTTTGTAAGTCTTATAGATAAGAAGTAGTCTAGCTTAATACAAGCCAAGATTGCTTTTTTTTGTCTCTAGATATTAGTATGCAAAAAGGGTAACGTTGCAATAAATAAGCTGAGAGAATTCATTAGACTTAGCGATAACAGAGAGATTCTGAAAAACTATTCAGACCAGATTGGTTCAATTTTTGAATAAAAAATAGTTCTACTTGATTTTGCGTATTCTATTATGAGTCATCAAAAATCAGTTGGGAAATTCGCGGAAGAAACAGGAGTGAGCCTGCTTTCTCACTGATTTGTGGTAAACTTTTTTACAAGAGACAAGAAAATTGGTAAAGAGGACGTGATTCAACTGAGAAACCGAAAGAAGCAAGCGAATAAATATCAATGGTATAGCGATCAATGGGGGAAAGAAACGAGAGATGATCGAGAATTGTTTTTACTTTTGACGGTCGGCGTGTTTCAATTCGGATTGACTTGGAAAGCCGCAGCTGGAAAAAAAGACGTGTATTATCGGAATTTTTGCGAGATGGATTTTTATAAAGTAGCTGCTTTTTTTCCAGATGATATCGAGCGCATATTAGAAGATCCTGAGATGATTCGTAATCCAAGGAAGATTCAAGCGGTTGTCAAAAACGCCCAAGCAATTGTAAGGCTGTTAGATGAATACGAGAGTTTTTCGGACTACTTATGGGATTTTGTTGGAGGTGTTCCTATCGTGAATACGTATGAAAACGAAGATGAGGTCCCACCTTTTCTTCCAGAGGCAACGACTATTGCCAAAGAGCTAAAAAAGAGGGGCTTTTCCTACGTGGGTCCTGTAGTTACCTATATGTTTTTGAAGGCGGCAGGAATTATACAGGACCGTATAATCGATAAATAAAAACAGAAAAAATTTCATTTCTTAGGTGTTTTCCATGAATCAAAGACGTTCAGGGCGTTCGAAATTATAAAATTCCATTCCTGGAAAATCAGTCAGATAGTCTGGGTTAAGAAAATTGAGCAGCTGATACAAATAATGTTGGGCAATAAATTGTCTTTCTAGCTGTATATTTAGCATGCTGATAGATTGAGTAGCTAAAGAAATCATTTCAGTAGGAGTCTCTGCGTGGAAGGTGGCAAGGATTTCCTTAACTACGTCTAACGACCAGACGGATGAACGGATGAGGCGAATAATTAGGAGTTGTCGTAAGGCGTGTTCATCAAATTGGCGGTAGTTACTTTCCTTATCTCTAGGAACAGTCAACAGACCTTCTTTTGTCCAATGACGGATGGTTGTTTCTGTAATCGACAAACGCTCGGCAGCTTCGCCTATACTGATCCAGCCTTTCTTAGGCATCTGTGTAATTTCCAAATTTTCTTTGTCTTGAAGAAGTGACAACGTCTTTTCGGCAATTGACTTTTGCTGCCGTAATTTTGTTTGTTCTTCATTTAATAACCAAAAAAATTGTGTAAATTCTTTGGCCCGTAAGGTATCAATGATTTGTTTGCACTGTCTATAACCATACGCTAGTGTACTAGTGCGAACAGCTTTCAAATAAGCGAGTGTCTCTTCCGTATAAATTCTATAGCCCTTTTTTGTTCGCTCAGGTGCTGGAAATAGGCCTGCTGTTTCGTAGTGTCTTAACAAGCTAGTACTGATATTTAACTTTCTGGCAATGTCAATCGGGCGATACTTCATCCATCTTCCTCCGGGTGCTAAAGTTATTATTTTATTATACTACAAATAAAGGGATTTGTTTTTAAAAGTTTAGAACTTGCATTAAAGTGTTATTCTAAGGTTACTGCTGTAAAATCCAAAAATTAAGCAGTCGGCTAAGGAGGTAACACATGACAGAATATTTGAGAATTAGAGGGGCAAGAGAAAATAATTTAAAGAATGTGGATGTAGACATACCTAAACGAAAGATTACTGTATTTACAGGGGTCTCAGGTTCGGGAAAGTCCTCATTGGTGTTTGAAACGATTGCGAGTGAATCGCAAAGACAATTAAATGAAACATTCAGCGCATTTGTTCGTGGGTTTTTACCCAAATACAAAGAACCTTTAGTGGATTCTCTTGAAAATTTATCAACCTCTGTAGTGATTGATCAAAAAAGACTTGGCGGCAACTCCCGTTCAACCTTGGGAACAATTACAGATATTAATCCTATTTTACGCGTTTTATACTCACGTATTGGAAAACCTTCAATAGGATCTGCCAACTTCTTTTCATTTAATGATAAAGAAGGAATGTGTGAAGAGTGCCAAGGGATTGGGCGAAAGGTTGAAGTAAATATCAACAAGTTGATTGATGAGAATCTGTCTTTAGCGGAAGGCGCGATTATTTTTCCACCAGTAAAAAATACAGAATGGTATATGAAGAGTTATCTAGAGTCTGGCTTATTTGATAAAAACAAGAAGGTTAGTGACTATTCAAAAGAAGAACGAGAGTTACTTTTATATGGCTCAGATTTAAAAGTCAAGATTGACGGTATGAATACTAGCTACGAAGGTTTGGTGACTAAGTTTAACCGTTTATACTTGTTAAAAGAAGGCGAGCTGAGTGCTCGTGCCCAGAAAGTCTTAAATGAATTCAGTCATGAGGCGACTTGTCCCAAATGTCTTGGCCAACGTTTATCTGAACGAGCATTATCTGTGAAAATTTCAGGGTATTCAATGGCTGATTTACTGAAGCTTCAATTTGATGAACTAAAGGGAGTTATTGAACAAATTCAGCAACCAGAAGCTAGTAATCTATTTGAGAGTTTATTAGAAAAAGTCAATCATTTGATTGATATTGGTTTAGGGTACCTGAGTCTGGATAGAGAAACGGCGACTCTTTCAGGTGGGGAGTCGCAACGAGTCAAGATGGTAAAACATTTAAATAATAGTTTGGTTGACTTGTTATATATTTTCGATGAGCCAAGTATTGGTCTCCATCCTCGAGACGTTCATCGTCTAAATGAGCTATTAGTTAAGTTACGTGATAAAGGGAATACGGTGATTGTGATTGAGCATGACCCAGATGTAATAAAAATTGCGGACCATATTATTGAAGTCGGCCCTCACGCAGGAAAACATGGTGGGCAGATTATGTTTACTGGCACTTATCAAGAACTGCTTCGATCAAAAACATTGACCGGACGTTACTTAAGCCAACAAACGGAGCTTAATGCAGCGCCACGAGCGAGTATCAATTTCTATGAAGGGCAAGCAGCAACCACACATAATCTGAAAAACATCTCTTTACGAGTGCCTAAAAAGACCTTGACATTAATTACCGGAGTTGCTGGATCGGGTAAGAGTACCTTGGTGAAATCTTCCTTTTTAGAAGAGTTTCCTGAAACTATTGTCATTGATCAAGCGGCGGCACGAACCAATTCTCGTTCAAATCCAGCAACTTATATTGGAATTATGGACAAAATTCGTGCACTATTCGGTCAAAGCAACAAGGTTACTCCATCGTGGTTTAGTTATAACTCGAAAGGAGCCTGTGAGGAGTGTAAAGGGCAAGGATATATTGAAACCAATCTCGCCTTTATGGATGCTATCAAAACAGAGTGTACAGCGTGTGTTGGGAAACGATTTAAACCCGAAGTTTTAGCCTATCATTATAAAGGAAAAAACATCAATGAGGTGTTAAATTTAACCGTTGAGGATGCTTTGGAATTCTTTGAAGAAGCTTCTATTCTTAAAAAACTTGAAGCGATGTCTCAAGTTGGTTTAAACTATCTGGCGATTGGTCAACCGATGAGTACCTTATCAGGTGGCGAATGTCAGCGAATGAAGCTTGCTAGTGAGTTTTACAAAAAAGGCAGTATCTATCTCTTAGATGAGCCTTCAACAGGATTACATTTATCAGATATCGAACAGATTATGCGTATCATGAATCACTTGGTAGAAAAAGGCAACACAGTAATTGTTATTGAACATCATGTGGACATTATTCGCCAAGCGGACTGGATTGTCGATATCGGACCTGATGGTGGGGATAAAGGCGGACAAATTGTGTTTGAAGGAACGCCTATGCAGATTATTCAAGAAAAAGAATCCTTGACAGGACAATACATTCAGTAAAAACTACGGAAGACGCCTTTTAAAATGGTGTCTTCCGTAGTTTTTATGTGTTTATTTTTTATTAGAGTGACTAATTTTTAGCTAAGCGCTTTTTTAAATAGAAGGTTACAACTAGTAGAAGACCTCCGTAAATCGTCCAATTATCATTCAAACGATCATTGGTTTGAGGTAATTTTTTCTGTGAATTAGTCTTGTTTGAATCTTTTGGAGTCGTATCTTCAGTTACTGCCGCTGAAATTTTTACTGGGATAATTTGTTGAATTTCTTGTATCTGAAGTTCTTGCCCAGGATATTTTTGTTGAATTTCTGCGATGGTTTCTTTTGATAAGGTGAAAATCGGCATGAGTGTCGTTTCACCAGTTTTTAAGGCTTTCCATGTACCATCAGAAGAAAGCTCTATGTAAGGATTATCCTTCACTTCGGCAAAGGTTCCTTTCAATTCAATATCGTTAAAAGGTTCGATAGTAATTGTTCCGTTTTTGCCAACAGCTGCTGTAATTTCTTTTGGAGAGAATGAATAACGTAAGGCTAGTGGAGAAGCCTTTTTGGTCAATGAGTTTTCTATCTTAGTAAGAAGCTGCTGGATTTCTTCAATTGATTCACAGTTATCTAATTGGTCGAGGTAATCAGCTCCTTCTTTTTCTGTAAGTCGACCATCATTTACCCATTGTTCAATTTTTTCTGTGGCTTCACTAATTGCTTCTATAAAATCATAGAATTCATTTAAGCCATTATCTGTTAAAAATGTAAGGAACAGACTGTAAAGCTTATCCGCAGTGAGGTCTTTTGGGAGGTTAGCCAAAAAGTCGTCCATGTCTTTTTGAGTGATAAAGTCTTCCTCAACTAAAAATTCTAATTCACTTGTCACTAAGTCGTAGAGACTATCGAAAATAAATTGAGTGGTTTTTTCTAGAATTTCCTCAGATGAAGTGAGTGTAGCTAATATTTTTTCAAAATTGGCTTTTTCTTCCTCAAAAATATAATCATTCTTCACGGCATCATCTAAAAGCTCAGCTGCTTTTTTACGGGCTTCTGTTAAATCCTCTACAGCGCTAGACGAGGGGGGAGCTTCAATCGGGGAGGTTGGTTCATTTGTTTCGGCGGTCTCTTTTAGTGTCTCGTTTGTCGTAAGTGTCTCATTAGCACTTGATTCTGTGATTTCAGGTATTTCTGTCGTTGCTGTTTGTTCTGGAACTGATGAATCAACGATTTCCATAGCTAATGTGACTTTTGTACCTAAGTTAAATAACAATAAACTGCACAATCCAATACTAATTAACTTCGTTTTCATTTCATTCCTCCTAAAGCTCTTGATAGTTAAATTATAGCAAAAAAATAGTTGAAAATAAAACGCTTGTTGTTTATAACAGAATCTTTAGTTAACGAATAGAGAAGGCAGTGATATAATGAATCAGGAAATTTTTGTGAAACTTTTAGAAAAGAAGGAATAAAAATGAATCTGTTAGCGGAAGACTATGAGTTATTTGATCGAGACTGTTTTACCTTTAAACAGTTAAAAATAGAAAAGACTAAAGAGGAGATTGAAGAGATAAAAGGGGCGTATAAGAGTCATTGGCAGAAGTGGAAAGCTCTTCAGCTACAAGTAGCCAATTGTTTGCCAGCGGAATATTTGATGAGTCAACCAAAGATTGAAAGTTGGACAAATGGCTGGAATTTACGTAATCATTTTTGGAGTGCCTATCGTAGTGAACATCGAAAAGCAGAAAATGCCTGTTTAGCGGTATTGTTGAATAAAAAGCAGTATCAAATCTATCTCATGTTTCAACACTATAAGAGTGATAAACGAGAAGGAAGCATAGAAGCGTATAATCAGTTATTATCTTCTTTAAAAGGCTGGAGTGATAAGAGAGATTGTCGTGACTATTATATATGGCCTCAAGTAGAACATGAACTAGAAGACCATCTTCCTCTCTCTTGCTATTTAGAAAGTGAAACACTTCAAAAAGAGTTCACGGAGCGCTTATCCAGACGGACCTTCCAGATTGGGAAACTTTTTTATAAAATAGATGAAAGAACAGATATTGAACAGTTGACAAGAGAGGCTTTGGAAGAGCTAGCACCGTTATATACTTCGATTCAGGTATACGAATAAAAGAAATACGAGGTTAGGACCATAACTCAAGAAGTTCTGTCATAACCTCAGTGTCCTCGTTTGCTGGTAGAATCGGCGAATTTTTAACGACTTACTTATTTATAAGAATCATTAGTGCAATTTAAGGGGAAGAGGCTGAGGCTGGAGGTTGGGACAGAAGTGTTTAACTCCGAGAACCGGGTAGGTACTGTGCAACATCAACTCATGCTTCGTTGTGTTTTACAGCAATAAGAACCTTCAACTCTAGCCTCTCTTCATCCAAAATGATGTGTTAAAAATGACTACATTTGTGAAAGGATATGCGACATGGGATAGTTGTAATTGATGTTTTTTTAAGATGGAAAGTAGCCTGAGAGGTGAACCTACCCCCCAAAAAGTTAGACCAAAATCTAACTTCTGGAGGTAGGTTTTTTTATGAATTAATTCGAATAATAAAGGTTGATGTCAATATTTTGGGGATGATTTCCAAAAGCTTCACCGAACAGAGTTAACCCTCCTCTGTGCTCAGCGTCATGTTTGATTAAAAATTTGATGGAGATGGTTGCGCTTGAACTTAGATTGAGGTCAGCGATTGTTACATCAGAGAGCGTCTCACCGTCAATGCTTGAGTTGTATCGGTTAATACGAATCCGTTTTAAGAGACCATATTGACTTAAAACGTCGTCCCACCATTCAGGGGTTAATAGTCCTCGAACATCGGAGTAATTTCCTGGAATGGTATACGTACCAATCTCGATATTGTTGACTAAAAATGTGATGTCACTGGGCCAGTTATTATTTGAAAAAATAAATTCTGAACTCATTTCAGCACTAATTTCTAACACTTCTGGATGATCATTTTCACCTAAAGGATTTGGAATTTTATACTCAACAAAGCCTTCGGAAAACCATAAAAGAGAGGCGTTAATCCGATTGTTATCAGAAAAATATTTGGGCTGGTCAAATGTCCCAATACTTTTTGTGGAGCTGACAAGGCCACATGTGGGTAAAACTTCGTAGTCTGTGTATAATCCGAGCCCAATACTAGATGAGTGAGAGAAAAAATCAGGAAAGAGTTTTTTTGGTAGAATCACTCTGATTTCTTCTGTACATAGTGAAACAATTTTTTGTATGCCAGATATACCTGCTTTTTTTTCAATTTTAACTAGTCGTGCTTCTAATAATTTTTTTATATGTTTTGTTATCATAGGGTTACTCAATTTTAGTTTCTCAGCAATTTGTGACAAGTTCAAATTTGATTCTTCCGAAAGCAAATTTAAAATATCAAGCCTTGTTTTATTAGCTAACGCTTCATAAACAGGGAGTGATTGTTCATCTGTTTTTAATTCCATTCGTTCAGACCTCTTTTCTTCTTTGGTTAAATATACATGCGGCAATAATGAATTTATAAGCTTATCATACGTTTAGTTAACTAAAAAAGCAACTTAATTTATGTTGATTAATAAGGATTTTTAATTTAAAATCATAAATGTAATCGATTGCAGAATATTTGTTTTAACTTTTTATTAAACAAGAAAATGAGGGGATAAAATGAAAAAAATTACATTATTTTTAGTTTTGATAAGCGCTGTTTTGGCGATTGCTGCTTGTGGTCCAAATAAGTCGAAGGCAGATAACAACAAGGATTCAGGGGTTGTGGATCTTAATTTTACCTTTTGGGGGGACACGCTTGAAAAGGAGTCAATTGAAAAGCTAGTAAATAAGTTTAATGAGTCTCAAGATAAAATCCATGTAAAACCACAACAGATTCCTTACGACAATTATATGGAAAAACTAAATACGATGGCTAGTACAAAAACTCTGCCAGATATTGGCTATATGGTTGAAAGTAGTACAGCAGAGTGGGGAAACAGCGGTAAACTAAAAGATTTGAGTAAATTATATGAAAAAGATGGGGTGTTTGAAGGGAAGATTGCAGAGACCACTTCAAAATACAGAAATGGTGAAATTTACGGGTCTCCGGCAGGCCCTGGAATGCTAACAATGTTTTACAACAAAAAATACTTTGAAGATAGTGGTGTTGAATTGCCTCCACATGCAGTTGACCAAGCGTGGGACTGGGATACCTTTGTTGAAAAGCTGAAAGAATTAACAGTCGATAGGAACGGAAAACATCCTGATGATGCTGACTTTGATGAAAAAAATATTGCAACGTATGGAATTTCTAACTTTACGGGATTAGGTTATGAGTCATTCTTGATGAGTAATGGTGGAGGTCTCGTTAGTGAAGATGGAAAAACAATCTTACTTGGCAAAAAAGAGTCAATTGATGCGATAGATAAGCTGCAGTCACTAATGTATAAGCACCATGTGATGCCAAAACCTTCACAAGCTAGTACAATTCCTTCTACAGACACAGCTCTTTTAACTAATCGTGTAGCCATGAGTATCACGGGCTCATGGGATTTACGTTCTTTAAGTACAGCAATGAAAGAAAAAGGACTGGATCTAGGGATGGGCGTACTACCAAAAATGGATCAGAAAGTTGTACAAATGAACTTTGGACCACCAATTGTTGTTTTTGATAATGAAAATACCAAAACGAATTGGGCGGAAACACAAGAGTTTTTAGAGTTTTTATTAAATCCTGAAAATAGTATTGATGTAATTAACTCTGGTCTGTGGCTACCCAATCAAAATGATTGGTATACAGATGAAAAAAAACTAGATACTTGGGCAAATCCAGATAAATCTCCAGCCTTTAAAAAAGAAGCTTTGGTTGAAGGGAAAGAAAAAGCGCTTGCCAAAAACAAGGCTTTCTACGTGGAAGATGCAACAACAATTGAACAAATTGTGAACCCAGCATTGGAACAAGTCTGGACAGGAAAAAAAGAAGCGAAGGATGTCATTGAAAATGAAATCATTCCTAAATTAAAAAAAGAATTAGGCGATAAGTATACATTCGAGTAATAAATATTTTGAAGCTAACTAGTATCTGTACAAGAGCTACTAGTTAGCTTTATAGAAATAGTAGGTGATTCTTAATGAATAAGAGTAAAAGTAAGAAAAAATTCAAACTTAAAAAAATCGAAAATTTTTATGGCTACTTATTTGCTTCTCCGGCAATCCTAGGATTGTTACTTTTTACAGTTATTCCAATGATAGCAAGTCTTTTTCTAAGCTTAACGGATTATAATGTCATTTCTGACTATAAGTTCATTGGATTAGATAACTATAAAGAAATCTTCTCAGATGATTTATTCTTCAAAAAGTCGCTAGTCATTACGTTTATATATGCGATTGGAAGTACCTTTTTAACGTTAATTGCTGCGTTAATTTTAGCGCTTTTGATGAACTCTAAGGTCAAAGGACAGGGCTTTTTCCGAACGTTATTTTATTTGCCGGTTGTTGTGCCAGCAGTTGCTTCAAATATTTTATGGTTGTGGCTGTTTAATCCTGATTTTGGTCTTTTTAATTCTATTTTAACGAAAGTAAACTTGCCGACCTCAAATTGGATATTTGACGAGCAAACAGCAATTCCTTCTTTGATTTTAATGGGGGTATGGGCATGTGGTGGAACAGCCTTAATTTTTTTAGCAGGCTTGCAAGATGTGCCGGCTCAATTGCTAGAAGCTGTTGAAGTAGATGGTGGCAATTGGTTCCATAAATTTCGTTATGTTACGATTCCCTCTTTAACACCGATTATTTTCTTTAATTTGATTATGGGGCTCATTGGGTCTTTCCAGACATTTTCTCAAGCGTATATTATGACCAACGGCGGACCAAACAACGCGACCTTGTTTTATGCGTTACTGATTTATAGAAATGCTTTCCAACAAAACCAATTTGGTTACGCTTCTGCATTAGCGTGGATTTTGTTAATTATTATCTCAATTTTTACGTTATTTATTTTTAGAACAGCGAAAAGTTGGGTTTATTATGGTGGAGGAGAATAGAGATGAATAAAAAGAAAGCAAAATTAATGATGTATATTCCCTTAATTTTTATTGGAGTCATCTCAATCATGCCTTTTCTTTGGTTAGTGAGAAGTTCTTTAATGAATGCAACGGAGATCTTTGAATTTCCACCTAAAATGTTTCCAGAAACGTTTATGTTTTCTAATTATTTGAAAGTGTTTGAGGTGTTAGACTTTAAATTATATTTGACCAATACCTTTATCATTATTATTCCTGTTATATTTGGAAATGTTATCACCTCTGCACTATCGGGTTATGCGTTTGCGCGGTTAGACTTCAAATACAAGAATTTTTGGTTTGCTTTAGTGATTGCTACAATGATGCTGCCTAGCGCTGTTACGCTGATTCCAATCTTTATGATGTGGTCGGAGCTAGGTTATGTGGATACATTTGTGCCACTAATTGTTCCAGCTTTTTTTGGTGGAGGTGGCTTCAACATTTTTTTGATGCGTCAATTCTTTGCAGGAATTCCTAAAGAGTTAGATGAGGCGGCTATTTTGGATGGAGCAACGCATCCGCAGATTTTCTTTAAGATCATGCTACCTCTTGTCAAACCAGCTATGATGGTGGTTGGATTCTTTACGTTTATGAATACATGGAACGATTTTTTCAGTCCATTAATTTATTTGAATAGTCCGGAAAAATATACCTTAGCTTTAGGTTTAATGCAATTAAAAGGGCAGTATTCTTCCGAATGGAATACGATGATGGCGGCTTCAACGCTAATGACCATCCCAGCTTTGTTGATCTTCTTTTTCGGACAAAAATACTTTGTTCAAGGAATCAGTATTGGTTCTGGCAGCAAAGGATAAGAATAGAGTTAGTAGGTGAATTATGTATAGAACAGAGTATCCCAGACCTGATTTGGTACGTGAGAAGTGGCTGAATTTGAACGGTCAATGGGCGTTTGAGTTTGATGATAAAAATAGAGGAATTGAAGAGCAGTGGTTTGATTCAACGAAAGAACTCTCGATGAAGATTGAGGTTCCCTTTGCTTTCCAAAGTAAAAATAGTGGTATTTATACGAATGAGTTTCATGATTATGTGTGGTATAAACGGAAAATTGCAGTGCCAGATGATTGGAGAGGCGAAACAATTATTCTTCATTTTGGTGCGGTGGATTATCAGACAAAAGTTTATGTTAATGGGCTTTTTGTTGGAGAGCATATCGGTGGACATACCTCTTTTTCTTTTGATATAACAAATTACTTGAATTTTCAAAAGGATGAGTTGACCGTCTATGTGTTTGATCCTAGTGAAGATGAACGAATTCCAAGAGGTAAACAGTACTGGAAAAAAGAATCACGGGCTATTTGGTATACGAGAACGACAGGGATTTGGCAAACGGTTTGGTTAGAGCCTGTATCAAAAAAGACCTATATTGAAAATCTCTATTTCACACCAAATTTTGATGAGGGTGAAATTAAAATTGACTACCAATTTGTAGGAGCAATTCAAGGGAAAAAGGTAAAAACGATAATCAAGTATGATGACCAAATCATAATTGAAGATGAAAATAAAATTTATGATACACAAATGATAAAGAGTTACTATTTGTTTAATCACGAAGTCGAGCGGAGCGATTATCATGGGGAAGGATGGACGTGGACCCCTGATACACCGAATTTGTATGATGTGACGGTGACGATTTTCGAGGATCAAGAGGTGTTGGATAAGGTAGACACATATTTTGGTATGAGAAAAGTTCATACGGTGGATGGAATGGTTTTCTTAAACAATCGACCATACTACCAAAAACTTGTACTAGATCAAGGATATTGGCCGGATGGGCTGATGACAGCTGTCACTGATGAGGAGTTTAAAAGAGATATTGAGCTTGCTAAAAAAATGGGCTTTAACGGGTGCCGAAAACACCAAAAAGTTGAAGATCCTCGTTTCCTGTATTGGGCGGATAAGCTAGGTTTCATTGTTTGGGGAGAGTGTGCATCTCCTTCTGTCTACTCCGAGAAAACAGTGGGTTACTTGACGAATGAATGGTTAGAAATCATCAAACGAGACTACAATCATCCGTGCATTCTTACTTGGGTTCCGATTAATGAAAGCTGGGGAGTCCCTGAAATTAGTGTAGACAAGCGCCAACAACATTTTTCTCAAGCAATTTACCACCTAATCCATTCGCTTGATAAGACCCGTTTAGTGATTTCAAATGATGGGTGGGAAATGACCGAAACGGATATTTGTGCCATTCATAGTTATGTCCATGGTACAAAAGAGGAGACGCGCAAATACACCGCATTTAAAGAATCATTAAAAAACAAAGAGACGATCTTATCTGTCGCCCACAATCGAAGATCTATCTATAATCAAGGGTTCACTTATCAAGGAGAGCCTATTTTACTCACGGAATTTGGCGGAATTGGTTTTGATGTGCATAATGAAAAGGGTTGGGGGTATACAACAGCCTTTTCTAAAGATGATTTTATTTCGGAATATAAGCGAGTGATGGAAGCTGTCTTTTCTTCAGAAGTGTTGCATGGTTTTTGTTATACGCAACTCACAGATGTGGAACAAGAAATGAATGGTTTATTAACATATGATCGTCAAGAAAAAGTTCCTTTGGAGGAAATAAAAAAAATCAATCAAACTTGGCATCCAAGTACCATCAAACCGTTAAACAGTTGATGGAGCCAGAGGGGGTTGTTTTGTAGTAAGAATGAGAGGTATCGCACAAAACGAGGCTGAGGCTGAGCTTGGGACATAAGTCCTAACGAAAAATCCAGATACTAATCAACTTGATTGGCATCTGGATTATTTTGTTGTACAAAAATAAGAACACTTTTGCTAGAATAAAAGTAACTACACAAATAAACAAGCGAGGTGTTCTTATGTTTAAAAATTATACCACAAATCAAGTCGTTCTTCCTCTAGATTTTAGTTTTCAGTTAGAAAAAAATGATATTGCTTTTGCCATTGATCAATTGTTTCCGTGTGAATCCCTTAGTGAACGCACTCCTTCGAGAGTGCTTCGTTCAATTCCGTAGTCAATTAGTCAAAGAACAAGTAATCGATGAAATTCACAAAAATTTGAAGAGCACCATGTAGGAATCAATCAACATCGAAAGAAAGTCTTTCGTGTTTCTTGTCATTTCCATGAATTCCATCTACACTCCGATCTCATCAATTTCTAAAGGTGAAACACATTAAGAATTGAAGGACTGCGTTCCGCTCTCAACAACTTCTGCGCATGAGACATGCTAGACTTGAAGGTTCTTATTGCTGTAAAACACAACGAAGCATGAGTTGATGTTGCACAGTACCTAATCGGTGCTGTAAAACACAACGAAGCATGAGTTGATGTTGCACAGTACCTACCCGGTTCTCGGAGTTAAACACTTCAGTCCCAACCTCTAATATGGTACTGCGTATACCATTCTACTAGTAAGCCTATGTAAGTAGAACTGGCAACTAGTGCTATTTAAGAGGAAGTGAAATGAAAACATTTCACTAGTATGGCACTGCGTATACCATTCTACTATTAGGCCTATGTAAGTAGAACTGGCAACTAGACACAAAATCCGCTTTAGCCGTTGGGCTAAGCGGATTTTCACTTATAGATGAGGCGCTGAATCCTCTATGTGCTGTGAATTAAGTTAAACGTAATCTTGAACGGTCGTTTTACTTTTCACAGCTTGAGAGAAATCGGTAAAGATACGTTGCGTGATATCAATGCCTTTTTCTCTAGATATATACCAGCAGAATACTTGGAATGGAAGAATCGCCAAGTAAGGTGCTTTAAACTCATCTTTACAATTTGCTAAGGCTAGGGTCTGTGGATCAGTAGACTCCTCTGCGCGTAATGAAATTGTAAATACATGAGTGGTATGCTTCATTTCATAGGCCTTTAGTAGACTAGCTTTTTCAAGAATCTCAGGTTTTGCGGGTGTGTCTATGAAAAAGAGACGGTGCTCAGGGTTAATTTCTAAGTAAGGTCCGTGCATGAACGCTTCTAATTCGACTCCTTGAGAAGGCACTCGGATGGTTTCTGAGAATTTGGTTTCCATCTCTTTTGCGGTGCCTACAACCGGACCGTAAGCGATGGAAGTGAATCTAGGCGCCTGTTTGAAATCTGCGCGATGTTCTTCAAAAAAGGTTGTCGATTTTTCTATGGCAGAGTTAAACTGCGCAGTTAAACCTAAAAATTCAGCCAATTCTTGTGCTTCTTCTTCTGTTGAAATTAAGCCTTTTTTTACTCCTACTCGCAAACCAAGTAACATAAGGGCCAGAACGGTCGCTGAAAAGCCCAAAGTGACATAACCCACGCGTTCTTTTCCTGATAAAATATCCAAAGTTGAAGTCGTCACCTTAGTAATCTCACTATCGGGAATACTGGTTACGGCCATCGTATGGACGTCATGATGATTGGTTACTTTAGCCATTGCCTCAATGGTTGAGGTGCTTTGACCACTTTGGGAAACACCCAAGACAACTTGAAGAGTCGGGTCTATTTTTTCATAATGAGTAAAGTTATAAGGCTCCTCAATTGAAAGTTTGATCTGAGCCTTGCGTTCAATATAATATTTGGCACTTTTGGCGGCGTTAATACTAGAACCAGTTCCTAAAACTAACCAGTTTGTAGCATCAAGTGTCAAGCCTTCTAGCGCTTGGTCGACGTTTTGAGGATAGGCCTTGATTGCTGACGTTAACGTCTCCTGTTCTTCATAAATATAGGAAAGCATTGTTGGTTTTGTCATTATTTCTTGCTCCTTTTATTGAAAATAATCGAATAGAAAGTTGGCGATGCCGTCTTCCAAATTGGTATCTGTCACAAACTTAGCTTGTTGTTTTAGTTCATCTACGGCATTTCCCATAGCTACACTTACCCCAGACGCTTGCAGCATTTCTAAATCGTTCAGTCCGTCACCGAAACTTATGATTCGCTCTTTAGGGATAGCTAATTCTGCTTGGATAGCTTCGATGGCAGTAGCTTTATTGATCCCTAGAGGAATAAGTTCAATGTTGTTCGGGTGGGAAGAAGAAACGGATAACAGTTGACTAGCGGCTAAGACTGCCTGAATCTCTTTTAATTCTTCTTCGTGATTGTCGGCAATAATAATCCCGTTAATAATTCGCTCTTTTACGCAAAGAAGCGTCTCGAGTGAATCAATGAAACAGAAGTCTTCTTCATCATTACCAATCCGAGATTGATCATTTTTTTGTAAATAGTCAGGCAGCTCTCTGGTATAGAAAACAGTATGCTTACCAAAAAAGAATATTGGCAGTTTTTTTTCAACGACTGTCTGATAAATGACACGAAGAGCTTCTTCAGATAGTTGTTTTTTGTAAAGCGTTTTGTTAATCGAGTAGACACTCCCGTTTGAAGCAACCACTTGTGTTTCTTCCGATAGCTGTTTGGCTATTTGGACTGCCGAAGAATATTTTCGCCCTGTTGCTACATAAAACTGATGGCCCTGTTTTTGAAGAGAAGTGATAACTGCTCTAGTTTTGTCAGAAATCTCCTGTTGATGGTTCACAAGAGTGCCGTCAATATCCATAAAAATCAAATGTTTTTCCATTACTCTGCTCGCTTTCTTCCAATCCCACAAGACTCCCGTATGATTAAGTCAGGAGAATGTAATTCAATGGCTTCTAAAGGTTCGTCATTGATTAGTTTTAATAATCGTGTGACGGCTAGTTTTCCTAAAATTTGGTTATGTTGATTAATTGTTGTAATTCTAGGGATTTGATAATCACCATCAGGGAAACTATCACAGCTGGCAATTGCAATATCTTTTGGACAAGAGAGCCCGTGATCAGCTAATGCACGAAAGGCACCGATTGCTACGCGATCATTAATGGCCAAAATGGCGTCAGGTAGGGTTTCTTGTTGTTCGATGATTGAAGTCATACTTTGATAACCATCCTCTGTATAAAAATCACTTAAATAAATCAAAGAGGGTTCATAATTATGGTAAAGAGAGAGTGCTTTTTCAAAGGCTTGAACTCTTTGTGTGGTAATTTTTACATTTTCTTCCCCACCGACAAACCCAATGCGTCGGTTTCCTAATGCAAGTAAATGTTGAACGGATAAAAAGACGCCTTTTTCTAAATCTCTTTCTAAGAAGGAACAAGAACAATTCTCTTGTTTTTGCCCAATAATCAGCACTGGAACTTGTTCATTTAACTGTTCTAGTGCGTGAAGGTATTCGTTTTGTGGTTGGTCTCGGTCAATTTCGCCTCCGAGAATAATCACGCCGTCTACCTTTTTCTCAAGAATTGTTTTAAATGTATCTCGCTCAATAAACCCACTATCTGCTTTCTTTTGTCGTCCGGCAGTCATTGTGTTAAATAACAAGAGTGAATAATTTTGCTCGCCACCAGCAAGCTCAATTTCAGAGACTAAAGAAGTAAAGTAGGGGTTGGTAATATCTGAGACGACGACAGCAATTGTCCGGGTTTTATTTGAGACCATTCCTCTAGCAAGCATGCTCGGTTGAAAGCCTTCTTTTTCAATAATTTCTTGGACCCGTGCCCGCTTAATCGGCGAGACAGAAGGATGATTATTTAATACACGAGAAACAGTGGAAACAGACACGTTGCTTTTTTTTGCAATTTCTTTTATTGTGATGTTCTTTTTCATGTCAAAACGCCTCCTCTTACTTAGTTTATGTTATGCTTGAAAAAAAATCAAGAAATATTTGGTAACGTTACTAAATGTTTAAAATAGTATTGACAGGGATACTTATTGGAGGTTATGATGTCGTTGTAAGCGTGAACAGATTGTTTTCAATTTGGTAACGTTGTCAGATAGTGAGGTGTAGTAATGCAAGAAACAATTTTGTCCATAGATTTAGGTGGAACAAAAATACTTGTCGGAGAAGTCACGAGGACAGGAGAAATCTTGTCTAGTAAAAAATATCCGTCGACAGTAGCGAGTCAGCGATTAGCTACTGAAAAAATTAAAGAAGCTGTAAAAGATTATTTAACTGAGCATACGTTGCACGGGCAGGTACTGGGAATCGCTATTTGCGTAGTTGGTCGAGTAGATACAGAAAAAGGTATCTGGATTGAAATTCATCCAGGGTTATCAGAGGCTATCGCTTTATCGAAAGAAATGATGGCAGCTTTTTCACTACCTTGTTGGATTACAAATGATGTAACGGGCGCTGCCTTGGCAGAAAAACATTTAGGAATTGGCAGAAATATAGCTGATTTTCTTTATCTCAATATTGGAACAGGGATTGCAGGTCGAGTAATTTCTGAGGGCCAATTGATTAAAGGGGGGAGTTTTAATGCCGGTGAAGTCGGTCATATGGTCGTAGATATTCATAGTGAAGACGTGTGTGCATGTGGCAGAACAGGCTGTGTTGAGTTATTTGCTTCGGGTTTGGGCATGCATAACCAAACGCTAAAATTGGCAAAGGATTATCCAAATACTGTTCTGGCTATCCAAAAGAATCAGAGAGTCACCTTCCAAGAGTTGATTGTAGCTTATGAGAAGGAAGATGAACTGGCTAAAAAAGTGGTGAATCAAGCCCTGCAAGCAGCGGCTGCATTAACGATGAACTTAATTCGAGTTAGTGATCCCAAAGCAGTAATATTTGGTGGTGGAGTCATGAATGATGGCTGGTTTTTATCTCATTTGGTAACGTTACTAAACCCTAAAACTATTCGTTTTGTGGAAAAAGGTTTCAAGGTAACGACGCTTGATCCGAATACTATTGCTTTGAAAGGCGCAGCTACTTTGGCATTTATCAAGAAAGGAGAACAAGTAAATGGATAATTTCAAGAAGGATTTGCTAAAAACAGGCTATATTCATAAACCGTTGCCGTTGAATCGAACGCATTCATTTGAGAGCAGACAACGAGCTAAAGAACAAATTGTAGCGAGTCGACCAGTTGTGGCTAGCTATAAAAACTGGCAGCATCAAGGTCGGGGACAAATTAAAACATCAGAAAAATCAGTGACTTTGTTGAGTTCGACACGCTATTCGACTTGGGCAAAAGGTGCACCAGAAGATGGCGACTATGTTAACTTTGGCGATGTCGCAGCCTATTTGCCGATAGCTAACGAGGATTGGACGGGTTATACTCAATTAAAATTAAGCATTTCAGCTGATTGTGTCAATGTGGTAAATCCCAATATCATTGTCACACTCGAAAATGATGGGGAAATAAAAATTCCTGATGTGTACAATCGAGAAGGTACACATGTCATTAATTTAGAAGGACAAGAGAAACAGACATATGTTCTAGATATTAGCAACTTACCAAGAGATGTTATTTGCGGCATTAAAATTTTCTCTGGAGCAAATGGGTCGTACATGAATTTAGCTGGAGCGCTTAGTTATACGATTGAGGATCTTGTAGTAGAAACCAATGAACAACAAAGCTCAGCGAAAGGGTGGCGTGCCCCTAAAGGAGAAATCGTCTTTTCACATATTGGCTATCATTTGAACTATTCCAAAACGGCAATTATAAATGTAGATGAATTTGATGAAGATGATTTCCAATTGGTTAGAAGCCAGGATGAACAAGTTATTTTTGAAGGAAGGATTCAAAAAACAACGACTCAAATGGGCGTGTTTGGTGTCCTAGATTTTTCAGCAATAGAAGAAGCTGGAACGTATTACCTACAAATAGCAGATACCAAAACGGAACCTTTTCAAATAGGAACAACCACCGAATTGAAGGAGTCCTCCATTTGGAAATCTTTGAATTTTATCTTTTGTGAACGTTGTGGATGCCCTGTTCATGGGATTCATGGGACGTGTCACGAAGATTTAACTGTTCAATATAAGGATTCATTAGTTAGTTTTAATGGTGGTTGGCATGATGCAGGCGATTTATCTCAGCAGTTAGTTCAGACTGCGGAAGTTACAGCAAGTCTGTTTGAAATGGCTGAGGTACAAAAAAATAATGAGCTATTGTCTCTTCGGTTATTGGAAGAAGGCGAATGGGGTCTTGATTTTATTTTGAAGACACGCCTAGATGATGGGGATCGAATAACTAGTGCCGGAATTACTCGTTGGACGGATAATCGTATAGGAACTATGGATGACGCATTGCCAAGAATTCACAATAGTCCTTATGACAACTTTTTAATCACGGGGATTTTAGCTAAAATTCTTTGTTCGTTACCTCAAGATTATGCCTTAAACACGCAATTGTTGCAGGTGGTTAAAGAAGATTACCAGAATGCTTTATTCGGTTATGAGAAGACCGGTTTTAGGCATGAGCCTGTGTTTTGGGAGCATACCTACAGCACATCTAAGAGTTTGTTTTTAGCAACCATGTCATGGACCGCAGCTTTGATGTTTCAATTGACTCAAGAAACTGAATATAAGGAGCAGATGAGTCAATGGTTTAACGAGCTTCTGGAGTGTCAAGAAAAAGGAATTGAACTATTTGATGGTACCGTTCTCAAAGGGATGTTTTATCGTGATGAGACGCATAAGGTATTTCAGCATTTTAATCACCAGGCTAGAGAGCATCTTTATGCGCAAGCTTTTGAAGAGGTCTTGGCGGTTAATGAGGACAAGGTTTGGCGAGCACAGGCCGAAGACTATGCCGATTATTTAGCCTTTTTGAATACGTACACAGCACCTTATCCGATGTATGCAAGCGGCGTTTATAAAGAAGATGAATGGCTAGATGAGGAAAGCTTTGCTAAACAACATTTACTCGTTGGTGAAGAAGCCAAAGAAAGCTATCAAAAACAGTTACAACAAGGCGTCAAAATTGCTGAAGGGTTGTATATCAAACGGTTCCCGGTCTGGTTTTCTTTTAGAGGAAACAACGGCATACTCCTGTCAACAGGAAAAAGTGCGGGAATTATGGGCCGTTTAACAAATAGAACCGACTTGATGGATTTTGCGGATCAACAGCTGCAATGGCTCGTTGGTAAGAACCCGTTTGGCCAGTCGATGATTTATGGAGAAGGGTACAATTACCCGCAACAATATGCTGTTTCTTCTGGTGAAATGGTGGGTGAAATGCCAGTTGGGATGCAGACATTTGGAGACGAGGATGTTCCTTATTGGCCGCAGTTTAACAATGCTACCTACAAAGAAGTTTGGGTGGGCATTGCTGGCAAATGGTTAGCATTAGTTACAGAGTTAATAAAATTTGAAAATAGAGGAGATTAGGAAATGAAAAAAGAAAGTACGTTTAATAAAGAAGCGTTAGGTGAAAAAATTGCTTTGATGGCGAATAAAGTAGCTGTCAATCGGTATATCTCAGCTATTCGGGATGCGTTTGCAAGTACCATTCCGATTACGATTACCGCAGCCTTCTTTTTACTAGTGAATAATGTGTTACTTGCTGAAAAAACAGGTTTATTACGTGGCATTCCAGGTAGAGAAATGATTTCTGAGATTTGTGTGCAAGCGTATAACGGTACATTAGGAATTTTAGGCTTGATGGTAACGTTTCTAATTGGCGTTAGACTAGCCCGTTCGTTTGAATCAGACGGTGCATTGGAAGGAATCGTTGCGTTGGCGGCTTATGTTTCTTTAGTTCCTAATGTAATCAATATTACAGGCTTTGATGGAACAGAGATTCAAACGGCAGGGACTTTGACTCAAACCTACACAAGTGCCTCTGCAATGCTTTTAGGGATTTTGGCTGCTTTAATTAGTGTTCCTTTGGTAGTCAAATTGACGGCAAATGATCGTTTGAAGATTAAGATGCCTGAAAGTGTTCCACCAGCGATTGCCAAATCGTTTAACAGTTTGATTCCTGCCTTTTTGACAATCAGTTTGTTTGCTATTGGTGAAGTTGTCTTACGTACAACTACTGGTTTGACAGTTCCAGAGATTATTGTAAATATTCTTCAAGCACCACTTATTGGTGGCTTCCAAACCTTGCCAGGTATTTTATTGTATGTATTTTTATCAACCTTTGTCTTTATCTTTGGGATTCATGGTGCTTTTGTATTTGGGGCAATCTCAGGTCCTATTCTATTAACTTCTCTTCAACAAAACGTGGAAGCAATTGGTGCAGGCGCTTTGGCTCCGAATATCGTTACTCAACCATTCTTAGATGCATATGTGTACATGGGTGGTGGAGGAACCATGATTTGTTTAGTAATCGCTGTTTTATTATTCTCAAAAAGAGAAGATCAACGAATGATTGCAAAACTTGGGGGCGTTTCAAGTTTGTTTAACATTAGTGAGCCAATGATGTTTGGTCTACCGATTGTATTTAACCCAATTTATGCTGTGCCATTCTGTATTGTTCCTATGGTATCGACTATTTTAGCGTATCTTGCAACAAGCTTACATTTAGTTAACCCAACGTATATTCTAATTCCTTGGGTGACACCTCCTGTATTATCAGGTTATCTAGCAACAGCTGGAGACTTTAGAGCAGCACTTTTACAAATCGTGATTATTATTGTAGGGACACTTATCTATATGCCTTTTGTATTTATTTCTAACAAAGTAAAAGAAGCATAATTCCTGCAAGATAAAAAAGTCAGCTTTCAACAAGTGAACAAGTTTGTTAGTTGGCACAATTAAAAACCACTTATCCAAATGTTTTTTTGAAATTCATTTGATAAGTGGTTTATTTGAAAATTCTTTATTTATCTTTCAAACAAAAGACGCGAGCAGTGTTGGTTCCTTCAAAAGATAGAGAAAGTAGGCCGTCTGTTTGATTCCAAGAGGATTGCCAACTCCATTCTTTTGGATAAACGAGGCGCAAATCAACCTCTTTATTTTTGAATTTTGCAAAATCCAATGTGATTACATCTTGTTCCGGTTCTTTTTTCCATACGGCAAAATAAATTTTTCCTTCCGCTTGCCACCCAAAGCTAAACCACTCATCTTCAAAATTCGCAAATTTATTCAACGGATAAACAGGCGAACTAATTGGGATGTATTGTCGTAGCTCTTCTTTATAGGTTTTTATGGCTTCTTTTACCATGGCTTTTCGGTCATCTGAGAGTTCAGCGAGATGACCACTTTGGTGAATTCGTAGTAGCATAGCGTTAGCCATATTGAACACTACTTCGTTAATATCACCTGTTCTGAGTGGATAAGACCAAACAGCCGCTTGTTCAGGGGTCATTAATGAGCTGGCATTAGCTGCAATTGCGCCAGTCATCACATAGTTTTCTTGATCGCTTGTTGATTGCAAGCTATGTCTCGAAAGAAGTGCGTAATCTTCACGCATACCGCCACTGCTACAATTTTCTATAATTAAATCAGGATATTTTTCAAATTGTTTATCTAACCATGCTAGATAAGCTCGGTTATGTTCTAAAAGACCAGCACCTAAGCTATCCGAGTGGTAATCCGTCCCCGCACCAGCATCGATATTGTAGTCCATTTTGATATAACCCACACCGTATTCTTCTACAACTCGAGTAATAATCTCATCCGCAAATGCTTGAACAGCAGGGTTTCTAAAATCTAATTGATAGCGGTCTCGATCAATTACGGGCTTACCATGACGATGGAAAAACCAATCTTTTGGCGTTTCTTTTGCTAAGGATGAGTTCACTCCCATAACTTCAATTTCAAGCCATAATCCAGGGACCATTCCCTTTTCTTGAATGTAGGAAGTGACTTCTTGAATTCCTTTTGGGAAACGTTTAAACGACGGTTGCCATTCACCAACGCCATCCCACCATTCACCAGCAGAGTACCATCCAGCATCAATGCAGTAATATTCACAGCCCATTTCGGCGGCTGCGTCAATTAAAGGAATTTCCTTTTGAGTGGTTGGATCACCAAATAAACAGTTCATGTAATCGTTAAAGATGACACCCAACATTTGATTATCTTTGTTTGGACGGCGAATTTTTCTTCGATAATTGTTTAGTTCCGTTAAAACATCATCCATTTTACCATGAGAAAAGGCGATAGCTGTAGGAACCGTTTCAAAAGTTTCACCCGGTTTGAGTTCTTTATACCAATGATTCTGGCGGTCATTTGGTCCGCTTAATTGAAGATATAAAATATGTTTAACCCCACTAATTTCCCAGTTCCAGGATCCTTGATTTTCGATTTGCCAAGCCACGTAAGCATTTGATTCTGTATTTTCTAATATGGCCATGGGTGCTAATTCATGGGAAGACCAGGTGCCAGTATTACTACCGAAAATTCGTTTTGAGGCGGCAATTTCATTATTATAAAAACCTAATTCCTCTAATGAATAATTTTTCCACATTCCTTCATTAGACCAAGAGCTGTGAGGCAGATGAATGCGTAGCTTCTTATTTCTAGGTTGTAGGCCTTCAGCGTCAAGATTAGCTAAATAAAATGAAGAAAGATGTTCCAAACCAATTGTCTGGGTACCGGAATTTTTAACTGCTGTCCATGTTCGAAGAGCTTTTATTCCGTCATAAAATTGCCAACAAACCGTTACTTCAGCCGAAGTGATAGGGTCGTTTAAGTAGAATTCGATGTATCTCCCTGCCTGGTTTCTTGATTCATCATGAGATTGGTAGCTTAAACGATAACCAGGTAATCCTCCGACCTGCCGTGGTCCATGATGTTTTACTACATTTTCGCCAGAAAACTTCACTTCGACTAAGCGTTGATTATTTTCTAACTCTTCGTCTTCGATTGAACAGGCTGTATAGGGATAATCTGCCAGGTGTAATAAACGAATGTCCTTATCAGAAGTTACTTCTAAAACAGCGTATAAGCCATTTTCATTAATTTCAATTTTCATAAAGTATATAGCTCCTTTTATAATTTACCGCCAGTAGTTGCGATTCCTTCAATAAATTTCTTTTGGAAAATAATGAACAGTAAAATCATTGGCCAAATTGCCAATAAAGATCCTGCCATTAATTGAGGATAATTTGTTGTGTATTGCCCTTGAAGATTAGCTAATCCAGATGATAGGGTCATTTTATTCATAGATGTGTTAACAATTAAAGGCCACATCAAATCCTTAAAGCTAAAAAGTGCAGTAAAAATAGAGAGTGCAATTAATCCTGAGCGTGCTAATGGAAGCATAATTTTAAAGAATATCGTCCATACACTAGCCCCATCAATTACTGCGGCTTCTTCTAAGTCATCAGGAAGACTTAAAAAGAACTGTCTCAATAAAAAGGTTCCAAAAGCACTAACAAATCCTGGGATAATTAAAGCTGGTACAGAATCTAAAAGTCCTAGTCTTTGTACAAGCAGATATTGTGGTGTAATGAATATTTGTGATGGAATCATCATTTGAATCAATACCATTGAAAAGAACACATTTCTTCCAGGGAAATTCAGGCGAGCGCATGCGTATGCAGCCATAGCACTAAATAGTACGGAACCGAAAACTCGGCCTATAACCATTAAAAAGGTATTAATATAAAAACTGCCGAATGGTAAAATATTCGCTACTTGAGTGAAATTTTCCCATTGAAACTTTTTTGGGAAAATACTTGGTGGAATTTGCATTGATTCAGATAATGTTTTTCCAGAAGTAAGAATCATCCAGATGAATGGGGCAATCATTACAATCCCACCTATTATTAATAAGAGGTGGATTATCCAATTTTTATTTGTTTTCATTCGTCTTCCTCCTCAATAGTTAACCCAACGTTTTTGAAGCTTCATTTGAATTGCTGTCAGTATTAAAATGATAACAAGTAGTAACGCCACAATAGCTGAACCATAACCTTTATCATTTAAGATGAAGGAATGTTTATAGAAGAGATATGCTAAGGATTGTGTATGCATCATTGCTTCTGTTGAAGGTTCAATCATCATAAAAATGACATCAAATACTTGAAACGCCCCAATAATTGTTGTGACTACTACGAAGAAGAGTGTCGGGGTGACTAAAGGTAAAGTAATGCTGAAAAATTGTCTGATTGGACCTGCCCCATCAATTTTTGCGGATTCATAGTAATCCTTAGGTATTTCTTGTAATCCAGAGAGTAGGAGAATCATGTTATACCCAATTGCGCTCCAGATACCGACTATAATAATTGTAGAGATAGCGATATTGGGATTACTAATCCATTGCACACTACCGAGTCCTAGTTTGTTTAAAGTGAAATTAATCAACCCGTAATCTGAGTTAAATAACCAACGCCAAATCATGGCTACTGCTGAAGGGGCTGCAACGACTGGAAGAAAGTAAATAGTCCTGTAAACTGAAAGACCACGAATTTTTTGGTTCATTAATACAGCAACTAAGAGTGAAAGAACAACAATGACTGGAACAGAAATGATGGCGTAAATGAAGGTGTTTACGAGAGATTGCCAAACTTCCTTATCTGCAAACATCTTTTTGTAATTCTCTAAGCCAACAAATACTGAATTTCCGAACCCTGATGAGCGTTGGAAACTTAGATAAATTGTTTGGATTGCTGGATATATATTAAGTAAAAAAAGACCAATTGCTGTAGGTGCAATAAATAAATAGCCATATATAAGATGTTGTTTATCATATTTTTTCTTTTTAAACATATAATCCTCCCTTTAATGAAGGCGCTACAAACTAAAATTTCGTGACACTATATAAATTGATAGGGTAAGTTATTTTCATAGTTAGTTACCATGTTGTTGATTGTTAAGAGTGAAAATAGCTTTCTTCTTATTCTGAATCTTAGTTGTAGCTCCTTGCATCGCATTTATATTACTGAGCCTCTTTGATAATTTTATCTGTACCGTCTTGAATATCTTGAGCAATGTCTTTGACGGATACTTTTCCATTGAATGCTTCTTGTAGAGTCTCAGTTTCTAGAGTTTCCCATTTTATTGTTGCTTGATTAAATGGACGTAACACACCATAGTCAATTTCATCTACAAATGCTTGTGCATTAAAGTCAGGGAAAGATTTTACCCACTCTTCTGCTAAACCTTCATATGCTGGAATAGCAGTGCCATTCTCTGCCTGTATAGTATTTCCTTTTTTTGAAGCCATAAAAGTTAAAAATTTTTTTGCTTCATCTGGATGTTTTGTAGTTGCTGAAATTGAATAACCCAGACCGTTTAGTTGAGCTGCACGTGTCTTTCCTTTTGGAAGAACTGCGATATCAGCATTTTCTTTAGTGTACTCATTTTCTTTGAATTGATTAGCCATCCACGAGCCGTGTGTAATCATCGCGACTCTTCCAGATTGAAACATTGCAGCTGGATCATTTTCACTAAGTTGCGCACTTGTTGGTGATACCTTCTCTTTTGTTGCCAAGTCGATATACCACTGAAGGGCCTCGACAGTATTTTTAGTATTAAATGTTGATTTTGTTCGATCGGCATTCAATTTAGTACCTTCATTTTGGAATATAAAATTATTGTAACCATCTTGTGAATTATTTGAGGCAGCATAGCCATAGATACCCTTTTCTGGATTTGTAAGTTTTTTCGCTGCCTCTAAAAAAGTGTCCCATGTCCAAGTATCATCAGGATAAGAAACGTCAGCTTCATCAAAGAGTGCTTTATTGTACCAAAGTGCAACTGTACTGACGTCTTTTGGAATAGCGTACAGACTACCTTCGTAAGTGTATAAATCTGAGATACCTTTTTTATAATTTTTCAAATCAATGTTTCCGTTTTTTGTTAGATCATCTAAGTTAAGTAGTGCACCATTTGACATATAACGATAAGATTCATTTGAATGCATGGTAATAATATCTGGAGCTGTTCCTCCAGTAGCAGCGGCCTCGATTTTCGTCCAATATTGTTCCCAAGGAGTAACTTCTACTTCTACATGTATTGAAGGATTCTCTTTCTCGAAAGCTTTTGCAATTTCTTTCATGCCTGGAGCTTCATAGGTTTCCCAAACGGAAAACTTTAACGTTATACTTTTGGAATCGCTTGCATTTTTAACATCCTCGTTAGAACCACAACCGGATAAACCTAATATTGCTAATGTTAAAGCACCTATCGTAACCCACTTCAAACGTTTCATAATAAAACCTCCTAATATTTGTTTACTACAACTAAACACTAAATGTTTACCAAATAATCTGTCAATACTAAAAATAAAAAAAGTTGAAAAATCGAAATAAGTCTTTATAATCAAGGTTTTTTATGCTAATTTATAAGATGGAAACGGATAGTTAAGTATGAATAATGGAAAAAAAGGAGTGAAATACATGGTAAACATTCGTGATGTTGCAAAAAAAGCTCAAGTTTCTCCGGGAACTGTTTCCCGTATTTTAAATAATGATTCTAGCTTATCTGTGAATGAGAAAACGAGAAAACGAGTCTACCAAGTATGTGAAGAATTACAATATATTCCACGAAAGTATAAAAATAGAAACCAACAGAATTCTATTGGTATTATTTCCGCAATATCAAGAGAAGAGGAGATGGATGATTTATATTATCGTCAAATTAGAGAAAAGGTGATTCAATCTGCTAAAGAAATGGATTATCGAGTAGACTTCATGATTCATTTGCCTAATTTAGAAAATAGTTGGGAACGAGTGAAGGAAGTTAATTGTGTCATTGTTATGGGATACATTCATCAAGAAATTCATCAACAAATTTATCAATTGAACTCACATATGATTATTGTAGACGACTATTATTGTTCACCTGAGTATTCTTCTGTATCTGTTGATTTTCATAAAGAAATGTTAGGTATGCTAGATCATGTCTATGCAATGGGGCATCAACGAATTGCTTTTATTGGAGGTAAAAACCAACGATTGACTCTGAATAAGAAGCACGTTGCCGATGGTTTGGGAGATCGTGAGCAAGCTTATTCAGAGTGGATTGCAGACCATAAGATGGAGAACTATCACAGAGCTTTTATTGGTGAACAGTGGTATGCGCAAACAGGTTATGATTTAACTGATAAGTTGTTGAGTGAGAAAAAAGAGCTACCTACTGTTATCATTGCTGCCTCAGATATGTTAGCTCTAGGCGTTTTGAGAAGACTTAATGAAGAAAATATTCAGGTCCCTAAAAATATCTCGATTTGTAGCTTTGATGATTTGGAGATGGCTGCGTTCTTGACACCGTCGCTGACTACGCAAAAAATTGACATAGATACGATGGTGTCTTGGATTATGAAGCTTTGTCAAAATATGATGAATGAAGAAAATAATGTGCCAACGCGTATTGTGATATCAGGAAAATTAGTTGAAAGAGAGAGTTTACAGGAAGTAAATAAGATGGAAATTTTATAGTAAGAGAGTCTTTTTTGAAAAATACGAGTAGCTCCAATAAATAAAAGGGCTACTCGTATTTTTACAACAAACTACCCATCCAATAAAGAAGGGGATAACCAATCATAAGAAATGACATGCTTTTAAGAATGAGGGGGAAGGTCATTCGTTTGTTTTGAATGGTAAAATATTGTTTCAGCATGGGCCACATAAAAGGGGTGAAGGCAAAAACTAGTAATAGGGTCCAGGGGCTGCTGAAAAAGTCTCTGACAATTTTACAAAAATAAAGAAAAATAGTGGTTGAGAAAACGTCTATTTTTCTTTTTTTTTGTATAAAAAACCCATTGTATAGCCATTTATTGGTATAATAGAAGAAGTGGAAGGAGTGCTTTAAATGCTAGATAAGGGACGTCAAACGAGCTTAGAAGTAGGCATGTATTCAGGTTTATATGATATTTTGATTGAAAAGGATAATTTTTGGAGACAAATCAATGAAACGGTTGATTTTTCTTTTATTTATGCTGAAGTAAAACAAAATTATTCAGAAACAGCTGGTCGGCCAGCTGAATGCCCCATTCTCCTCTTTAAACTAATCTTATTAAAAACCTCGTATAAGCTATCAGACCGCGATTTGATTGCTCGTTTACGTACGGATATGCAAATGAAATACTTCCTAGAATATGAACCAGAAGAAACTGAATTTATGGCTCCTAGCTTACTTTCTAAGTTCCGTCACCTACGCTTGAAAAATACGAATCTATTGGACTTACTTCTCACAAAAACTGTCGAAATCGCCTTGGACAAAGGCGTAATTGAAGTGGAAAATAAATTAATTCAAGATTCTACCCACTCGAATGCCATGTTCCAACACGTTTCGCCAAGAGAAGAAATTATCAAACGAGCGAAAGAAGTAAGAAAAGCCGTGTATGCTGTTGCCCCTCAAATGAAAGAAAAAATGCCAAAGAAAAAGGAACATACGGGGATCCTTGAAGACACCCTCCACTATGCAAATGAAGTGATAAAAGTGATTGAAACAGAGGGTGGTTTTGATAACTGCACAGCCGTGATGGAGCGAATGAATTACTTAAAAGAAGGCATCGAAGAAACAGAGGGAGCGTTTGAATTTTCTAAAGATCAAGAGGCAAAAGTTGGGCATAAGACGGCGGACACCGCTTTTTTTGGCTACAAAACACACCTTGCTTTAACTCCTGAACGAATCGTTACAGCCGCGACGATTACCAGTGGCGAAAAACCTGACGGCAAAGAAATGAAGACACTCGTCGAAAAAAGCCAACATGCAGGGATTGAAGTCAAGGCAATTATTGGAGATGGTGCGTATTCAGAGACGGATAATTTGAATTACGCAAAAGCAAACGGAATGAAACTAGTATCGAAGTTAAGTAAGTCAGTCACTCATGGGAATGGAAAAAACAAGGATAAATTCGCGTACAATAAAGATGCAGAAATGTATGTTTGCCTAGCAGGACACATGGCAATTAAAAAGAGAAAGTCAGGAAGTAAATGCGATAAAAAGGGAGTAGACTCGCGTGTAGAGGCCTATTTCTTTGACGTGGAAAAATGCAAAAGATGTCCGTTTCGCGAGGGTTGTTATACTGATGGAGCGAAAACAAAAACTTTCTCAGTAAAAATAAAGTCAGATACACATATCGCTCATATGGATTATATGGAAACCGAAGAATTTAAAGAGCTTTATAAAGAGCGGTATAAAATAGAGGCTAAGAATGCGGAGTTGAAAGGTCGATACAATTATGGAACCGCACAAAGCTGTGGTCTATTAGGGATGACCATCCAAGGGGCGAGTACGCTGTTTTTAGCTAATATGAAACGAATTATCAAGTTAGAAAAGGAAAATACGGGGAAATAGAGGGTAGATTCCCTTTATTATTATGAAAATACACAAAAAACAGTGAAATTCTTTTTTTTTGAAGAATTCCACTGTTTTTTTGTGAGTGTTTTTCAGCAGCCTCTAGGGTCCACGGTTCTTTTTTCGAAAGAACTGCTGCGGCAATCCAGATAAAAATTGTGGCAGTGACTAGTTGTAAAAGACGAACACTGGCTTGTTTGCCTAAATAGTAGACAAGGGTTTTTCGCCCATTTTTGATATCTTCATCTAGGTCACAGGTGTTATTGGCTAAAAGATTGTTAAACATACAAAGGATCATCGGGAAAAAAGCCAAAAAACTATTTAGTAAGAAGTCCTTATCTAAAGTTACTGTAGGAAAGCTAGTCAGATAGGCACTCATCATAGGGATCATAAAACCACTTAAAATAGCTGGAACAATCTCAGCGATAGGTAAACTATTGATGGGTTTTCTTCCGTAAGAATAACCTAGACCAATAGAATAACCGAGTGCACCTAACAGGATAATGTACCAATCTGAGTAATAGGCTAAAAGCAGGCCGCAGACCAATGAGAGTCCGAGAAAGAGAAGGAAATAATTGCGGACGGTTTTTAGTAAGAGATGCTCTCGGCCAACGATGTTTGTTTGTGATTGATAGGTTGAATCCTGGGCATTTTGATAGTCCATATAGTTATTAAAGATGTTCACCGCAATATGGATAAGTAGTAAAGTCAAGGTGAATAAGAGTATGCGCCAGCTGAAGAATTGCCCATAAGTATAATTAGAGTAAGCAATCCCTAGTAGGATTAGAAAGAGGTTGAGGGGAGCAGTGTAAATCTCGCCTAACTCCCATAAAATTTTGAATGTCATTACAAGAACTCCTCAATAGAAATAGAGACAGACTAAGAAGCAAGGCGGGTTTATCGAAAGCCACCCGACAAATCTTAGTCTGTTTTTATTTGATTTTGTTTATTCATTTTTTAGGAAAAATAATCGCCTAGTAATTCTTGAAAAAAGTAGCACCTAGTCAATCTTTGTCCAGTCTTCAATGGTTTTTCCGGAAGAGTCTTTTAGCTCTAACCAGCTATTTGTTCCAGCAAAATATAAGAACAAGCCGACTTCATTAACGCTTTTTAGGACTAAGTCAGTTGTGGTGACAAAGTTTTTAAAGGAGTCTGCATTATCGTCACGAATTTTTTGCCCCATTTTTGCCGAGAATCCAAGGGAACCGTCTTTATTTAGTGGGGCTTCCGGCATCATAGTGGCCCCTTTTTTAATCAGCATCTCGTTGCGTTTTTGCCAAAGGACGGTGGCTTTGCTTTGTCTAGTTTCTACAAAAAATTCAATCTCGCTGACTTCTTTACTCCATTTATGGCGTGTTTTTGCTGGCTTTTTCTTTTCTGCTGTAGGTAGCATAGGTGCTAAGCTATAGCCGAATTTTGAAAGAACAAACAGAAGCCAATCCTTTGTTTTGGAAACAGTCGGATGGTAGTTTTTTGGCACAGCGATTTCGGGAGAGAGTTTGGTCACAGCTGACTGTGTTTCTTTTGCTTCTTCAAAAATCACTTGTTCTAGATAATCGAGCTCTTCGTCCCATGAAGAAGAGACAGTGATTAGTTGATCAAACTCAAAGGGAAGTGCTGCGGGAATGTCAGGTGATTTTCCAATGGCAAGAAATTGTCTATTCTTAAGGAAAAACAGTAGTTGTTTGTCAGAGCCTGATTTAGGAATGATTTGTGTGTCAATCAAAGTAATGACGGGTGAGTTCTCGCCGGTTATGATAGTCTGTGTCTCTGTTAGTTGAATGGATAATGTAAGTTCCATAGGGATTCCTTCTTCTCAAATAGTTTTGATGTCACGCGAAAGTTTTGTTGAATATACCTTTGCTTGATTTTACCATGAAGTGGGCGTAATCACCTAGGCTTATGCAATAAAATGAACGAGCGAAATCTGAATGAACAACTGGATAAATAAGTAGATGAGTGTCTTGGAATTTGATAGTATTTGATTTTTTAGGTTATACATGAGGGGACAAGTTAACGTACGCGAACTGTAACGCAACTTGCAAAATAGGTGAGTCTAAAGCAGTAAGGGCTTGCTAAATGGGCTGTATAGTTGTACAATTGTTTTTGAAAGAGAAGCATGCGTCAACATGCCCTCCTACAGCTAAGTCGTAATGACAGTTGCCTTTAAGTTTAATGCAAATGCACTAAACCATCCAACTGGCTAAAGTTGAGGATGGTTTTTTTGTGCACGTTACTTCTTGTCGTTGTTTGAGTTGATAGTTAATACCAACACAACAAACGCAATCATAAGACTCAAGGTCTCGTAAACAGTCACAGGCTACTCCTCTCGATTGATAGAGCAGCAAGGTCATTTTTTTAGTTTTTTAAAACCTTTCATTTCTTTCCTTGAGTTGACAAAAAGTGCGGAACTTGTTATATTCTTCATGAGAATAAATAAAAAGACCTAGAGAAGAACGGGGACTGTTTTGTGAGTGTAGTAGGTATCTAATTTGTGAGTTGAATAGCTAGTAAACTGAGAGGTTTATTTGGCGTGCTTATCAAGTGATACCTGTCGATTATAGAAAATAATTGTGTTTTAAGAGAGTCTGACTATTGGAAGGCTCTGATTAAAAACAACAAATTATTTAGACTGGGAGCATAGATATTTCCCAGTCTATTTTTTTATGCCACTCTAGGGTTCTATTTATTTATTGGGACGGGTATCTCTTTTTTGAAAGGATGAAAGAGATGATTAATCAAGAAACAATAAAAAATCTACAATTTGACCAAATTATTCGTGAGGTCCAGACTCGAGCAATCGGGGATTATAGTAAACAGAGAATTGAAGAAATGGGCGTACAAAGTAGTCTTTCTGCGGTAGAATCACGACAACAAGAAACAAAAGAGGCGCGAGTGATTATCGAAAGCGGACAACATGTGCCGTTTATGGGGCTTGTTCAAATCAATCGTTTGATGAAAGAAGTTCAAAAAGGATTATTGTTAACACCAGGAGAACTGGTCGAAGTGGCGGACTTTTTACGAAGCAATCGGATGATTCAAAAATTCTTTGAGAAAAACCAATATCAAACACCGTTACTTTATACGTATAGTAAAAATTTATCGAGTTTCTCTGATATTGAAGAAGGTATTTATCAAAAAGTTCAAGGGCAACGGATTTTGGATGAGGCCTCAAAGCCCTTGCGTCGAATTCGTAAGCAGCTGAATGACAGTGAAAGAGAAATTGAAGAAAAGCTGTTGAAATTTTTGAGACATCCTAATAATAAGACGATGATTCAAGAGTCAATGATTGTTAAAAAAGGCGATCATTTTACAATTCCAATTAAATCAAGCTACAAAAATAAAGTTTCTGGCAATATCATTGAGCAGTCGGGCAAAGGGCAAACAGCTTTTATTGAGCCGGCAGCTGTAGCCAAACTAAATGAGCAAATCACTTTGTTGAAAGCTGAAGAAGTAGCCGAAGAATACCAGATTTTGGCGGAGCTTAACGGTTTACTTAGCGAGCGAGAATTAGAAATCTCTAACGGGATTGAGGCTGTAACCACCTTTGATATTATTTTTGCCCGAGCGAAATATAGTCGTGAGGTGAATGGAATCACGCCAAAAATCAATAAAGAGGAACGGATTGATTTGAAACAAGGAAGACACCCGTTACTTGCTTCTGTCTCTGAAGTTGTTCCTTTAGATTTTCAATTAGGGACAGATTATCGTGGCTTAGTTATTACAGGAGCCAATGCAGGCGGGAAGACGTTGGTTCTGAAAACAGTTGGCTTACTTAGTTTGATGACGATGTTTGGCTTGCAGATTCCAGCAAAAGAAGGAACTGAGATGGCGATATTGGACCATATTTTTGTCGACATTGGCGATCAACAGAACCTAGAGAATGCCTTAAGTACCTTCTCTGGTCATATGAAAAATGTTGCGCAGATTTTGAATCAGGTGACTCGTCACACACTCGTTTTGTTGGATGAGATTGGTAGTGGAACGGAACCGAATGAAGGTGCTGGACTAGCGATTGCTATCATGGAGACTCTTTATCAAAAGGGCGCTTTAGTGGTTGCCACCACGCATTATGGTGAAATCAAGCGGTTTGCGGAAGAACATCAAGACTTCATTCCAGCTGCGATGGCCTTTGATCGAGAGACTCTGACGCCGAAATATCTCTTACAGGTTGGCAAAGTTGGTGACAGTCAAGCTTTATGGATTGCCAAGAAAATGGCGATGTCAGAAGTATTGATTCAACAAGCAGCAAGTTATATTGCTCATAAGGAGTATCCAACCGAGAAAAAAACCTTCTCGGCAAGTAGAAAGAAAACAACACAGTTTTCCCCACAAGTGGAGCAAGAAATGCGTTTTGAAAAAGGCGATAGAGTCTATCTTACTGAAACTAAAACAGTTGGTTTGGTCTATAGTGATGAAGGTGAGTTGACAGTTCAGGTTTTTGTGGAGGATCAGATCAGCGAAGTTCCAAGAAAACGAATCAAGTTAGAAGCTCGCGCACAAGACTTGTATCCTCTTGATTATGATTTAGAAAGTTTGTTTGTCGACTTTCAAACAAGAAAACAAATAAAAGACATTAATAGAGGATCCAAAAAAGCACAGAAGCAGCTTGCCAAAGAAGCAAAAGCGCGAATGAAACGAAATGAAAAAGAGTGAAATAAACTAAAGATAACCAACAGAGAGTGGGACAATAGTCAGAAAAAAATCTGATTAGTGCCCCACTTTTTTTACGAATTACCTGAATATATTGTGGCAGATGTAAGGTTACGGGAGTGAGAAAAGTTATAAGTATATCCATAATGTGTTACCCAAAATACCCTTGATTCCGTAGGGAAGTTACCAAAAAGAACGGAAGAAAAAGTACAAGAACAACCCATTTAACGTTGAGAACTAGTTCTATCTTGAAGCGTAAGATGAACATATCTGTCCGGCGAAACGTCCATTCTCATTCAAAGGATATTAGTCGAAGAAAAGATAAGGGGGGATTTGTCAGATATCCAGATATGAAATAAATGATTTGTTGTACGAAGAAGGATTGGACATGCTCTAATACGATACAAAAAAAGCAATTTAAAAAAAATAGAATTTAGTAAGTAGAGAGTCACTGAATAGCTTGGAGGATGAATGATGGGCAGACATATTGAACATTGAGAAGAAAGAACGAGGGAATGTAGCTTATTCTTCTCACTGACAAGAAAGTATAACAGGCTCTAATTTTCTATCATATATTATCTTAACTTGGGCAACTAATCAAAATGACCAGATAAGCTCAAGCTTTTTTGCTATCAAGAAGATTTTACTATAGATTGCCCTAATTCTTGTTTGAAGTAAGCTTACAAATCAACTATTTGAGCTCTTTTATTGATGTCTAGTTTGATAAAAATATTGTATACATTGTGTTTTAACTGTTCCAATCGACAGATAGAGGCTATCGGTAATTTCTTGGTTTTGTTTATGTTCGAGTAGGAGAATGAAGATGTCTAGTTCGTGTTTAGTGAAATGATAATCATCCTTTTTTCCTGTCTTTCGTCCAGTCTCTCATCTTTTTGTAAGGATAACGATTTCATTTTGAAGAGTGGTGACATAATATAGCTTGTCCCTTGTAAAACACAACCAATGAGCGTAAATTAAATAATGGATTGTGGGGGAACATGATGGAACAAAAGAAAGAACATGAATTACAGAAACTGGATGGTACAAGAATTATTTTTATTGGAAAAGGGATTATAGTGGGTGCTTGTGTGGGTGTCGTCGTGACACTTTTTCGTTTTTTAATTGAGCAAATTGGCGAACAAGTTGTTCATGGCTATCTATTTTTTCAAAAGCAACCAATTTGGCTGATTCCATGGATTATCGTTTCAATTATTCTAGCAATTATTGTGGGTAGTTTGGTCAAAAGTGATGGGAATATTAAAGGTAGTGGGATTCCTCAGGTTGAAGGACAGCTACAGGGGCAGATTTCTGTTGAGTGGTTTTCTGTATTATGGAAAAAGTTCTTGGGCGGCGTACTTTCGATTAGTGTTGGGCTCTTTTTAGGGCGAGAAGGTCCGTCTATTCAGTTGGGTGCAGTGACCGCTCAAGGGGTTAGTAAAGCAATGAAGAGCAGTAAAACAGAAGAAAAAATTCTGATTTCAAGTGGTGCGAGTGCGGGCTTATCAGCGGCTTTTAATGCGCCGATAGCAGGGCTTCTTTTTGTCTTAGAGGAAGTCTATCATTCGTTTTCCCCCCTTGTTTGGCTGACAAGCTTTTCAGCAGCGATTACAGCAAACTTCATCTCACTGTATGTATTTGGACTGAGGCCTGTGTTATATATTGGTGCGATTAAGGCGCTACCTCTACAATATTATTGGACGTTACCCGTTTTGGGTATCTTACTGGGTGTGTTAGGTCGAGTCTATCAAATCGTTCTTTTAGCGTTACCTAAATGGTATGGGAAGCTTTCATTTTTATCGCCTAATTATTATGGTTTTGTACCTTTCTTATTGGTGATTCCGATTGGATTATTTTTCCCTCATTTATTAGGCGGCGGAAACCAAATTGTTCTTTCTTTAGCAGAGGAACCGATGAGTTTATGGTTATTACTTGGTTTATTTGTCTTGCGTTTCGTTTTTTCGATGGTTTCTTATGGCTCTAATCTGCCAGGTGGGATATTTCTACCAATTCTGACGCTCGGTGCTGTGATTGGAACAATTTATGGTGTTTTTTTGACAGATTTATTGGGCTTAGAACCGATATTTGTTAAGAATTTTTTGATGTTTGCGATGGCAGGCTATTTTGCGGCAATTGGGAAAGCTCCCTTGACAGCGATTATCTTAGTGACCGAAATGGTGGGGAATTTTTCTCATTTGATGTCTATTGGTGTCGTGGTTTTGGTGAGTTATGTCGTGGTAGAATTATTGGGTGGACATCCTATCTATGAAACGTTACTAGAACGATTAGTGAAGCCAGACTTTCGAGATATTAGTGGACGAAAGACCATTCTTGAATTTCCTGTTCATGCAGAAAGTTCGTTTGATGAGCAGATGGTTCGAGATATCCAATGGCCAGATGAGATGCTGTTGACCTCGATTCGAAGAGGCGAATCTGAGATTTTGACTCATGGAGATACGATCATCCATAGTGGAGATACCTTAATCATTTTGACTGATGAGGCAATTACACAAAAGGTCAGAATGGAATTGCGACAATGTGAGCAAGAGAATATGGAGTAGGTAAACCGAAATCAAACAAAAAACGGAAGAGAAAAGTTGTCTCCTCCGTTTTTTTATTTAAGATAATTTTGTATAGACTACTTAAAGAATTAGCTAAGATTAACAAATCTCGGCTAATTCTTTTTCATCTGCCGGGAGTTCAAAGAGACAAAGAATCGCTACGTTTTCTTCTATGGAAGATCCTGGCATTCCGTTGTGAATCACGAGCTTTGCCGTCTCTTTTCGCATCAGAAGACTATCCTGTTCCTTTAGCACAACCGAATCAATCAAATACTCGTTTTCAGGAATAATATCAATTTCGATGAGTGGTTTAACGGAATAAATCAATGCAAACTGATTGTTATTTAAATCTAATAAAATTGATTCATTATGTTTAAGTAATGAAAGCTTAGGAGCTGGTAAAAAATCTTTTTTGTAAATTAAATTAAAATCTTCACTTAGTCCGAAATTCAGTGTTTTATGGTCACCCGAGAAGCGATCAATTTCATAAGGAGAAAGGTGCTCAGTTCTCAAAGCATCAGGTTCATAATGTTCAAGTCTAACCTTACCAAACAGGAGCATTAGCTCTCTGAAATAATTGGGTAGATGAGTGAATTCCGTTACTTGCTGATACATTTTTGCTGAAGAAATCCGTAAATCAAAATCTTTGGTGGCAAAGCTAGATGTTTTAGGGTATTTAAATATTTCTATCGTATCGACGCCGTTTAATTTTGTTGTCGAGTAATCTACGTGTTGCAATAGCTTGTAGGCCATGGGGAGATAACAATCCTTTCTCAAATTGAACATATCTAATTTTAGTATAAATAAGTTGTAGATTCTAGCCATTTTTATTCTTTTTCAAAAAATCTATTGACAGCCTACTTAAATGATGATAAATTCTAGGTGAATGTAAGCGCTTATATTTTATGAAAATATAAAAATGTATTCAGAAATCAAATTTGTGGCAGTTTTAAATCCTTTTACCGACTTAATTGAAAGCGCTTATCTTTGTTGTAATCGTTTTCTTTTTTTCAGCTCGGTAGTTCGGAGAATAGTTACGAAAATCGTTTATAGAAAGCGAGGTAAGAAAATGAATATTGAGATGGTTGATGGGGTTCGAACCATGACGATTGATATGATTGCAACGACAGCTTTGGCGGGTGTTCTCTTGATGTTAGGTTATTTCATACGAGGAAAAGTGTCATTATTGGAGCGATTATGTATTCCAGCACCAGTAATTGGTGGATTTATTTGCACGCTAATTGTTTGGGCATTGCGAGCATCGGGGACAATAGAAATTACTATGGATACAACGCTTCAGCTTCCTTTCATGCTAGCATTTTTTACTTGTGTAGGGTTTGGTGGAAGCTTCAAATTGTTAAAAAATGGTGGACGTTTGCTGATTGTATTTCTAGGTGCTTGTTGGGCATTAGCAATTATTCAAAATGTGGTAGGTGTTTCATTAGCTAAGGTGTTGGGTGTTAATCCAGTGTTAGGTGTAATGGCTGGAACCGTCTCTTTAGTAGGAGGGCATGGAAATGCTGCCGCGTTTGGACCTGTTGCAGAAGAATTAGGTGTCACCGGGGCAACCACTGTGGCCGTTGCAGCAGCAACATTTGGTTTAGTAGTAGGAAGTCTAGTGGGGGGGCCTGTAGGAAATTACTTAATCAAAAAAAATCATATAAAAGCAGAGGTTCAAGAAGATCCTGTGGTTGAAAAAAGTGAGCAGTCACCAAGTCAAAGTGCGTTTACGAGTAAGTCTTTTCTAGCCCATTTAACGATTGTTTTTGTATTTATGTTTGGTGGAATTTTAGTTTCAAACTGGGTCACCACCTTAGGAATCAAAAATTTTGCTTTACCAAGTTATGTTGGCGCAATGTTTTTGGCGATAGGGTTTAGGAATCTAAACGATAAGCATGAAGTGTTCAAGCTAGATTTCAAAGTAACTGATTTAATTTTGGATGTAGGTCTCGGTTTCTTTTTAACGATGGCGATTATGACCTTAAAAGTTTGGGAGCTTGTTGATCTAGCGGGTCCACTACTAATTATTTTGTTAATTCAGTTTCTAGTCCTATTAATCTTTTCTGTATTTGTTGTGTTCCCTTTACTTGGGAAAAATTACGATGGGGCAGTTATGACAGGTGGATTTACTGGTTGGGGAATGGGAATTGCTGCAACAGCTGTGGTGTGTATGAGTGCAATTTGTGAGAAATACAAGGTTCGTTCAACGAAGGCCTTTTTGATTGCACCACTTTGCGGCGCCGTGTTTGTTGATGTGGTTGCTATTCCGACAATCATTTTCTTTATTACAAAATTTGCATAAAAAGAAAGGATGTAATTTTATGGCGAAAATTATCGAATGTATTCCAAATTTTAGTGAGGGGCAAGACAAAACAATTATTGACGGGCTTGTCGCAGTAGCAAAAGGAGTTCCAGGTGTTACATTGTTAGACCATTCTTCAGATGCTAGCCACAATCGAAGTGTGTTTACACTTGTAGGAGATGTTGAGGGCATTCAAGAAGCGGCTTTTCAGTTGGTCAAATTCGCTTCAGAGAAAATAGATATGACCAAACATCACGGGGAGCATCCTCGAATGGGAGCCACAGATGTCGTTCCTTTTGTTCCGATTAAAGAGGTCACGGTAGAGGAATGTGTTGAAATATCTAAGAAAGTAGCCGAACGGATCAACCGTGAACTTTCTATTCCCATCTTTTTGTATGAAGATTCCGCTCAAAAACCAGATCGCGTGAACCTTGCTAGAGTTCGAAAAGGTCAATTTGAAGGAATGCCTGAAAAACTAAAGCAGCCTGAGTGGGCGCCAGATTATGGAGAGCCCAAGATCCATCCAACTGCTGGGGTCACAGCAGTCGGTGCTCGGATGCCTTTAGTTGCATTTAATGTCAATTTAGATACGGATGATATTGAAATTGCTAACAAAATTGCGAAGGTTGTTCGCGGCTCAAGTGGTGGATTTAAGTATTGTAAAGGAATTGGCGTGATGTTGGAGGATAGAAATATTGCACAGGTTTCAATGAATATGGTGAATTATGAAGGGACGCCTTTGTATCGTGTAGTGGAAACGATTCGGTTTGAAGCAAAGAGATATGGTGTAACTATCATTGGGAGCGAAGTCATTGGCCTAACTCCTGCAAAAGCATTAATTGATGCGGCAGAATATTATCTTCAAATTGAAGATTTTGATTATGGGAAACAAGTTTTAGAAAATCACCTGTTAAATTAGTACATCTAAATGAATTGACGGAGGGATGAGAATGAAATTAGTAGATATGAAAGTGGCAGAATTTGTTTCTGTACTTGCTTCTGATGCCCCAGCACCTGGTGGAGGTTCAGCCGCGGCTTTGGCTGGTTCAATTGGTTCAGCACTGACCATTATGGTGATGAATTTAACTATCGGAAAGAAAAAATATGAGACATATGATAGCCAATCGAAAGAAATCTTGCAAGAGATGACAAAATTGAATGAACAACTCGTAGCGATTATCGATAAAGATACGGAGGCGTTTGATGGTGTCTCAGCTATCTTCTCTATGCCAAAAGAAACGGATGAGGAGAAAGAGAAAAGACGCATGGCTATGCAAGCAGCTTTAAAAGCCGCGACTTTAGTTCCTTTTGAGATGATGGAATTGATGACGAAAGCCGCAAAAGTTACACAAAATGCTGTCGGGAAATCCAATATCAATGCTGCGAGTGATTTGGGCGTGGCTGCCTTAAATCTGAACTCAGGACTCAAAGGAGCTTGGCTAAATGTCTTGATTAATCTTTCTGGGGTTAAGGATCAAGAATTTGTCGAACATTATAAACAAGAAGGGAAAAAGGTTTTAGAGGAAGGTTGTCGAGTGACCGATGAGATTTATGCAGAAATTCTAAAGATTGTGTAATCGCGTAGAGGTTTATTTCTTCCTGACAAGGAGGGTGTCATGACGTTTAAGATACTAACGGAAACGGATTATCAAATCAGTCAGTGGAGTGGAGGAGAAACAAAAGAGTTTTATATCTATCCTGAAACAAGTGCGTATGCAAAAAAAAATTTTGATTATCGCATTTCTTCAGCTACTATCGCAGTTGAAGAGAGTTTATTTACCTCCTTACCTAATTATTCACGGTGTTTGATGGTCTTAGAAAACGAAGTAAAACTGATTCATGAGCTACCAAATGAAAAAATAGTTTGCAGGTTGGCTCCTTTTCAAAAAACATATTTTTCGGGAGCTGTGACTACACGGAGCATAGGAAAATGTAAAGATTTTAATGTGATGTATACGTCAGATTATACGGTTTCTGTGGCTGTGATAAACGAAGGAGATGTTGAACTAGCTGCAGAAAATAGCTACTTTTTCTATCTGTTAAATGAGTGCGTTTGTAGTCAACTGAATAATAAAGAAGTTGTCTTAAAAGCAGGAATGGCCTATGTGCTATCAAACGAGAGTGGAAAAATGAAGTTTATTGCTTCAACAGAGGATGGAATCATAGGAATTCTCTGCTGTTTTAAAAGAAAATAAAAATATCGGAGTTGAAAAAGGGGCATAAAGTGCTATTGGATGGAATGTTGCTAATAGATGAAAAACTAGAAAAATAGTTTGTGGTCCCTTTTTCGCATTCGCTGCATATGAATTTTACATGTAGCTACCCTGGAGAGGAAGCTAATTAATGAAAAAGTTGTTTGATCTAAGCTTACTAAGTAATCCTCGTGTTCTTTCTTTTTCAGCAATTCTTATTGCGTTAAATGTTGTGTTGAACATGTTCAATGTGGATTTTGGACGAACGATTCAAGTCAGTTTTGCCTTTTTGGCAATCGTGATTAACGGCTATTTTTTCGGGCCAGCAATCGCCGGCTGTTCTGCTATTATCGGGGACGTTTTGGGGTTTATCCTTAATCCTTCGGGGTTCTTTTTCCCCGGGTTCACATTTAGCGCCTATGTATCTGGACTGTTGTATGGTGTTGGCTTTCACAAAAAGCCAATCACATTAAAACGAGTGATTATCGTAATGATTATTAAAACAATTATTTTTTCTTTCATTCTTACGCCACTATGGTTGAAGATGATGTATGGAACGTCACTTTTTGCTGTGCCTAGAGCAATCAAAGCGATAGCGATGTTTCCGATTGAGACGACACTAGTTATGGTGTCGTTAAAGATATCTGAACGTGTGAAGGCTAGAAATAATGTAATCGTTGAATGATATGGGAGGATGGAAATGAATAAAACAGATATTGAAATTGCCCAAGAAGCAACTATGCTACCGATTGTGGAAGTAGCCAAAAAAATTGGTTTAACCGAGGAACAAATTGAATTTTATGGGAAGTACAAAGCCAAGTTAAATATAGAAGAAATTCCTTCTCAGCAATCAGAGGAAGGAAAAGTGATATTAGTCACGGCTATTACCCCGACCCCTGCCGGAGAAGGAAAGACGACAACGGTTGTTGGCTTAGGAGATGCATTAAACCGACTTGGAAAAAAAGCAATTATTGCTTTAAGAGAACCTTCTTTAGGACCAGTATTTGGTGTAAAAGGGGGAGCTGCGGGAGGTGGGTATGCACAAGTTGTCCCAATGGAAGACATTAATCTTCATTTTACAGGTGATTTTCATGCCATTGGTGCTGCGAATAATTTGCTTGCAGCAATGATTGATAATCATATTTTTCAAGGGAATCAATTAGCGATAGATAATCGTCGAATTACTTGGAAACGAGCGGTAGATATGAATGACCGTCAATTACGAAAAATAGTGAATGGGTTGGGTAGTCGAGTAAATGGTGTGCCAAGAGAAGATGGGTTTGAGATCACTGTAGCCTCTGAAATTATGGCGATTCTTTGTTTGTCTAACGATATAGAGGACTTAAAAGAAAACTTGGGGAATATCATCATTGGTTATACGTATGAGGATCAACCAGTCACAGCTAACCAGCTAAATGCTCAAGGAGCTATGGCAGCTTTACTAAAAGATGCGATGAAACCCAATCTTGTTCAAACGTTAGAAAATAATCCCGCGTTTATTCATGGCGGTCCTTTTGCCAATATTGCACACGGCTGTAATAGTGTGGTTGCGACAAAGCTAGCGATGAAGTTAGCTGATTATGTGGTAACAGAAGGCGGTTTTGGCGCTGATTTAGGTGCTGAGAAATTTATCGATATTAAATGTCGTAAATCAGGAATCAAACCTTCTGCAGTAGTAGTGGTGGCGACTGTTAGAGCATTGAAAATGCATGGTGGTGTCCCTAAAACCGAACTGAATAGTGAAAATCTAGAGGCGCTAAAAAAAGGATTGCCTAATCTATTAAAGCATATAGAAAATGCAACGCAGGTGTATGGGTTACCAACTGTAGTAGCAATCAACAAGTTCCCCACAGATACCGAGGCAGAGTTAGCCTTAGTTAGAGCTGAGTGTGAAAAACGCCAAGTAAATGTGGTCTTGTCAGATGTCTGGGGGCATGGAGGACAAGGTGGAGAAGAGCTAGCAAAAGAAGTTCTTCAACTTGCTGAAGAAAAAAATAATTTCTCATTTGTTTATCAAGATGAGGAATCTATTAAGGATAAAATAAAAGCGGTCGTTCAAAAAGTATACGGGGGCGAAGACGTTCACTATGAAACAATAGCAGAGAGAGAAATTGCTAAGCTACAAAAATTAGGCTTCCAAAGGTTACCTATTTGTATGGCTAAAACGCAATATTCTTTTTCTGATGATCCAACCAAGTTGGGAAGACCAACCGATTTTTCTATCACGGTTAGTAATGTAAAAGTGTCAGCAGGAGCAGGTTTTATTGTCGTTTATACAGGAAGCGTGATGACGATGCCAGGGTTACCTAAACGACCTGCTGCAGAAAAAATCGATATTGATGCACAAGGAAAAATTACAGGGTTGTTTTAATATTTTTAAAAGCAGTCATAGGAATTGATTTAGAGATGAGAGGTTTATTTAATAATGCACACACCCTATGAAATTCGAGAAATAACGATTCAGACGGCAAGAGCCAAAGTGGCTAAACGTTTGAAAGAAAAAATTATCTTGGCCTTTATTGGCGGAGCAATGATATCTTTGGGCTACTTAGCCTATGTAAGAGTGATTTCTTCTATTGTAGAAGAGTGGGGAAGTTTTGCTTCATTTATTGGTGCTTGTGTATTCCCTGTTGGACTGATTGTCATTTTGTTAGGTGGTGGTGAGTTAATCACAGGGAATATGATGGTCGTCTCTTTCGGCTTTTTTGCCAAACGTGTAACAGGGGGGGAATTACTGAGTAACTGGCTAATTGTCACAGTCGCTAATTTGGTGGGTGCTTTGTTTGTCGCTTACTTTTTTGGACATATTGTCGGTCTAACATCATCGGGGGTCTACCTTGAAGAGGTTGTAAAAATTGCTGGCGCTAAGATTGAGGCGAATTTCATTCAAAGTTTTGTCTCAGGAATTGGCTGTAACTGGTTTGTTTGTCTGGCAGTTTGGCTTTGTTATGGCGCAAAAGAGGCTGCTGGGAAAATAATGGGCATTTGGTTTCCGGTAATGTTATTTGTAGCAATTGGGTTTCAGCATAGCGTAGCGAATATGTTTATTATTCCGGCAGCTATATTTGAAGGCAGTTATAGCTGGGGCGAATTTATTCAAAATATCATTCCTGTCTATTTAGGAAATATTGTGGGAGGAGCCGTGTTTGTGTCCTTCTTCTATAACCAAGCATTCAACAAAAATAAGAAATAACACGAAACTCGCAAGAAAGGGTATCTTTTGCAGACCCTGATCATTTCTTGCGAGTTTGTTTCTATAAATAAAAGATGGAGAAGAGGTATTCAGTGTATTTGGACAAGCTTACTTCGCTACTGATTTAATAGATAAAATTGAGAGTCCGCCGATTGTTGCACAAACAAAGGAGACAATAAAAATAGATGAGAACCCAACAGCAGAAATCATAAATGCAGCAAGGATTGGAGCAAGTGCTTGTGTTACCGTGTTTCCAAGGTTATAGATACCAAGGAAGAAGCCGACACGTTCTTTGTCTGGGATGACTTCTAAGTTCAATAGATTATCTAAAGAATTCCAAATACCCATCCCAAGTCCAGACATAAAGGCATAGATAAGTAAGCTTGCATCGTTACGTAGAAAGAAAATACTTAGTGCACCGATTCCTATCAGGATGGTTGACAAGCCGACTGGTAGTTTTAGTAGTTTGTATTTATCAGCTAAAGGACCTGCGATGAACCCCATTGCAATCCCAAAAACCAACATAATCATATTAATTAGCTGAATGGATTGCTGAGTAGAGGAAGTATCTTTATTCAGAAAGTCAGTCATGATAAATAGAAGGTAGCCTGTGACAGCAAAGTTGCCCACTCCTTGGAATAACTTACCTACTAAGGCCAGGTAATAGTCGCGGCCAATTGACCAACTAGGGAAAATAGCTTGTGATTTTTTGCCGGTTGAAGCTTCTTTTTGATTGCCTACTTTTGGTTGGGTGGCTGTTTTCTCATCGACGTTTGAAGGTTCTTTAACGATAAATGCAGCAAGTAGTGTGCCGATAAAAGTTAAGCTACCAAAAATGATAAAACCCAAACGAAAGTTACCCAAAAACATAGCAGCAAAAATCGTAAAGCCGTTGTTACCTAAGGCCATACCGAGCCCACCATACGCACTTGAAGCAGTAGCCTTTCCTGTTTCAGGAGCCAAATCAAGCCAAGCAACCATGGGCGCAACGATAAAATTCAAAGCAACTTGCCCAAGGGCCCAGCTGACTAAAAGCGTCGGAATCGAATGGGACATAGAAGCCAAAATCATGGCGACCATAAAGGCAAATGAACCGCCAACAAGCCAAGGAGTTCTCTTTCCGAAACGAGAATACGTTCGATCAGAGAGATACCCAGCTAACATATTTGAGACGGCAGCGACAATCATGCCAACTGTCGAAAAAAGAGCAACCAATTGTATTTTATTGTCCGCATCTAATTGTTGAATGAGTGCGGGCAAAAACAAACTTGATGCAGCAATATAGGGGCCAAGCCATGAAGCTGGACCAATAATAAGTCCAGGTACAAGGCGTTTAAGTGGGATAGTTTTCAAAATAATCGTCCTCCAAATTATAAGTTTTCTGTCAAATAATAATCAAAAGTGGCTGTTGACTGACGTTGATAGGAATCAACCGAACCAACAAAGTTAAATAGTCCTGTAAAACCACCAATCTCACCAGGTTCACCATTCACGCCCTCGTCAGAGAGGTAGCTGGCCTCGATTGCGGGTGAAAGCTCTAGCCATTCTGTCTCTTTTGTCAATCGATAGTAGAAGGTAACTTGGCCAAAATTATAAATAGCTTTTATGAAGACCGCGCCTTCAGGAACCACTAATAAGTGATGTGGAAACTCAATACGTTCACCTAGTTTGGCTTGTAAGATAGTCAAAATAGGTTTTTTAACTGTTTCTGAATAGGTGAGATGAGCATATAACCAATTGTTCGAGTCATAATAAAACCCTGCGCCAGCCGTTTGAGAATAATGAATTGGCTGAAATTTAAGGCTTGTTTCAAATAAATAATGAAAAGAATTTGCTGGTGTTGCTAATATTGCTGGATTCACTTGCGAGAAAAATGAATTTTGTCCATGGATCGTCAGCGAACCTGGATGCTCGGTGGTATTGACCCAGTCAGCCTTTTGTTCGCGGTAAGGCGTCATAAATTTGTTTGAATAGATCTCTTTTGAAAAGTCATCTTTAAAAATGGGTGAATCGTTTTTTTTCGTAGAAACACCCGTCAATCCTTCAACTTCCATTTTTGCAAGGTTCGTTCCATCAGCCATCTCTAACCAACCATCAGTTGTCCAAAACATCTTTTGAAGAGAGGTTTCGCGTCCTAATGGGTTAAGAAGTGTCCCTTCAAGTGGACGGGACATTAAATGCGCAATGTACCACTCACCTGTGTGCGTTTGGACAAGTGAACCATGCCCAGCTTTTTGCATTCGAGAGTTCGGGTTATACATCTCAAAGTGACCTGCATCAGGATCACCAAGTGAGAATAGATGCTGATCAGAAGAAGTGATGATTGGTTCTCCTGAGGGATGAGCTTCATAAGGGCCGAAGACGGATTTGGAACGACCAATTTCCACACCATGTGCATATCCCGTTCCACCAGCAGCTAAAAGTAAATAGTAGTACTCATCTTTTTTGTATAATTGAGGGGCTTCAGCACAACCTCTAGTCGTAAATCCTTGAGTTACGCGATGCCATTCGCCTACTAATTGCCCCTTATCCAAATCAAATTCTGCAAGGACAATATGTCCCGGAGCTTGATAGCCTTGGCGGGTTTCCCATTCTAAAATAGCTATGTAGTGTTTGCCGTCTTCATCATGAAATAGTGCAGGGTCAAAACCGATAGAAGTCAGATAAATAGGCTCAGACCAAGGACCACAGATATCATAAGACCACATAGCATAAGAGTCTGAATTGAATTCTCGGCCAGCCATATTAACCATATGGGAGTAAGCTAACCAATATTTTTTGGTCTTTTCATCATAAGAAAGATGAGGCGCCCAAATCCCTGCTGGTGTATTGGTTCCGCGCAAGTTTACTTCCCCTTTTTTGAGAGCGAAGTCTAATAACGTCCAGTTAACAAAATCAGTTGACTGATAAATTTGAATACCAGGATTCCAATGAAAGGTCGAGGTAGCGATGTAGTACGTCCCCTCTACATGAATAATTGAGGGATCCGGTGCCATCCCTGGAATAATTGGATTTTTAATCATTGTCATAATCTAGTTCCTTCCTTTTTGTTAGATTATTAGAGAACGTTTGCAAAAATACTTTTTAAAGCTGTCATCTAAATCTAGAAAATTTTTCTTAATTGTTTTGAATAGACTTGTGTGCCATCTGGAAGTCTATTATTTTTTTTCACCTATTTTCTCAAAAAATGAAATCGATTTCTTTTTGATAGCTTTATCTTAAGAGAAAAATCACGTATAATCGATATCAAAAAACAGGATAAAATTACCATTTTTCGTATTTTTAGGAAAGGAGTCACTTATGAATGAAAAACCAAAGTGGTTAGAAAAGCTTGTCAATCTACCTGATGTGAATGCCAATATAAAGTTATTTGGTGGGCATAAACAATACGTACCTTATGGATGGATTGCTGAGCGGGAGACACATTTTGTTTTTGAGGTTATGTTTATCTTAGAGGGAAAACAACAAACTGTTTTTGAAGGACGAACCTATATTTTTTCAACTGGGGACATCGTTTTAATTCCTCCTGGCAATTCACATGAAAATTCGTGTGTATCAGAGGAGGGAATGGAATATTTTTGTGCGCATTTTGATATTGATGATCCAATGGTTCAACAATCATTATTAATGTACTGTTCTATTTTGCTACAACCAGATAACCCTGAATATCGGACGATTCAAGAGATTTTGACCTCTTATGTTAATTTGTTGGATTATTCGAAATTTACAATCAAAGAAAAGTTGATGGTGGAACGATTATTAATTGAGCTTGTGATGGGATTGTTAGAATATGCGGAGCAAGAGCAGATAAAGGTTGAACATTCTGATAATACTTCGTTGGTTTTAGCAAAATCAATTGCAGATACGATTCAATTAAATTTTAGAGCATTCACTGAACGACCAACCGATGAAAATAGATTGTTGCTTTCTATTGACTACGTGGCTGACTCACTGAATATTAGTAAAAGTACGATGTTGAAGGTTTTTAAAAAAGTTTATTCGATAAGTCCCAAAAAATATTTGGATCAATTAAAATATAACGAAGCCAAATTCTTATTGCACCAACCGAAACTATCCGTTGGAGAAATTGCAGAAGTCATCGGTTATCAGAATGCTTCTCATTTTTCGAGACAATTCAAGCAGTGGAGTCATTATTCGCCAATTGACTATCGGAAAAATAAAGAAAACGAACATTAAATCGTCTGAATTAAGAAAGTGACATTCGTCTATCAGAGTTTTTACAAATAAAAATGTAGAAATTCTGGTGGTTTCCTTCTTTTTTATTCAGAAATCCAAAGGTGACAAAAGAATGATAGTATGTGTTATTTTTGGCCTTTCATTATACTATGAACAATGACAACTGTTCTTCTTTTTGCGGATAGTTTCCGTTCTTCTTATTTACTTGTCCGGTTGTTTGTTATATGATTATACTCGTTGTTTTAGTAAGATAAAGTGTCTGTTCTAGTGACGTTTTGTCTGTGTGAAATGGGAGGAAATGAGAAGATGGAAAAGATTAATTCATATTTTGAGCTGAAGAAGTTAAATACGACCGTCAAACGCGAAGTCTTGGCTGGTTTCACAACATTTATTTCGATGGCTTATATTTTATTCGTGAACCCAACTGTATTAGGGGCTTCTGGAATGGATGAAGGAGCAGTGTTTACGGCAACAGCTTTAGCAAGTGCTCTAGGTTGTATTTTGATGGGGATTTTTGCAAAATACCCAATTGCGACAGCTCCAGCGTTAGGAATCAATGCATTTTTTGCTTATTCTGTTTGTGTGGGGATGGGTATCCCTTGGGAAACAGCGTTAGCGGGTGTGTTTGTGGCATCATTAATTTTTATTTTAATTACTATATTTAAATTGCGTGAAATGATTATCGATGCGATACCAGCAGATTTGAAGTATGCGATTTCTGGTGGAATTGGGTTGTTTATTGCCTTTCTAGGTTTGAGCGAAGGGGGCATTATTGTTGCCGATAAATCCACGTTAATTGCTTTAGGACCTTTGAACGTCGGCCCAACCTGGTTAACGATTTTTGGGTTGACTGTGACGGCTGTTCTGATGATTCGTAGAACGCCAGGAGGAATCTTTATCGGGATGGCAGCAACGACACTATTGGGGCTTGTAACTGGGTTGATTCAAGCGCCAGATAAACTTGTTTCTGCTGCACCAAGTTTGAAGCCGACATTTTTAGTGGCCTTAAAACATGTAGGAGATATTAATTCTTTACAGCTTTGGGTGGTTGTTCTAACCTTTTTATTAGTGACATTCTTTGATACTGCCGGAACGTTAGTGGGACTAGCAAACCAAGCAGGGTTCATGAAGGATAATAAAATGCCACGAGTTGGAAAAGCGTTGGCTGCTGACTCAACAGCGATGTTAGCTGGTTCGTTATTAGGAACCTCTCCTGTGGGTGCCTATGTTGAATCATCTGCGGGGATTGCTGTTGGTGGACGTTCTGGTTTAACGGCTGTGACAACAGGTATTTTCTTTATTTTCGGCCTATTCTTCTCGCCACTACTTTCTGTCGTTACTCCTCAAGTGACCGCTCCAGCCTTGATTGTTGTCGGTGTTTTGATGGCTCAATCATTAAGTCATATTAAATGGACTGAAATGGAAATTGCTATTCCATCCTTTTTGATTTTGTTAGGTATGCCGTTAACTTACAGTATTTCTGATGGGATTGCATTAGGCTTCATCTTTTATCCAATCACCATGATTGCGGCAAAACGTGGAAAAGAAGTTTCGCCAATTATGTATATACTGTTCTTTGTATTCATTGGGTTTATGTGGATTCTGAACATCTAATAAAAAGCTGTGCCAGTAGTCAAAGTGACTAGTGACACAGCTTTTGTTTTGTTATTGAAGCGGGAAATAAGTAATCGTTCCTGTTAAAAGAGTACCTATTCTGCACGTAAGGCGATAGCAGCATCTTTTTTAGCAGCCATACGTGCGGGAATGTGTCCGCCTAACATTGTTAAAATGGTACTGATGATGATTAAAACAATCGCATGAACAGGGTTCAATTGTGCGACATCTTTCAGATCTGTGACTTGATATAATACATAGTTGATTGGGATGGTAGATAACCATGCAATAACAACGCCAAGTGCCCCAGAGGAAATCCCTAGAATACAAGTTTCTGCATCAAATACTCGCGTAATATCTTTTTTACGAGCACCCAAAGCCTTCAAGACCCCGATTTCTTTTGTTCGTTCAATAACTGAAGTATAGGTAATGATACTAATCATAATCATACTTGTAACTAATGAAATCGCCGCAAAAGCGATTAAGACATACGTGATAGCATCCATTAAACCACCTGTTAATTCAGTCATCGTTCCAGCTAAATCTTGATAAACAATGGTGTCTTCTTTCTCTTTTCCTTTGTTCCATTTATCAAGGTAAGTCAAAATTTCTTCTTTATCTTTGAAGTTATTTGGATAAATCATGATACTATATGGCAAGCTTTCTCCACCAAGTGAGGTTAAAAAGCCCTTCTTAGTTGAGTCGTCAATTTTTTCACCAGTCATAACATTGACATCACTATCTTTTTGAGCAGTAACAATTTTTGACTTTGTATTTGTATCGACAATTTTTGTCGTTAATTTATCGCTATAAGCAATCCCTGGTGCCAAAAGGTTCATCGTTGAAGAGGATTTGACACGTAAGATACCAGAAATTTTGATTTCTTCGTTAGTTGATTCTTTAAATACAGAGTCATAATCTGTATTTGGGACAAAGTTTCCAGTTGGTAGCTCAGTGTAGTAGCTATCGTTTGGAATAAGTTTCATCGTTGTGCCAACAAGTTTATCAAAGTCCAATTTTTCATTTTCTTTGATGTCAAAGCCAAGGTTTTTAAGGGCATTGATATTAGTGTTGTTATTTCCATCGACAATTAAAACAATATCATTTGGTGAAGCTGGGTATTCGCCCGCTAAAAGAGAGTAGTTATCTTTTAAGAAATTACCGCTGTCTTTTTCTAGCTGTGTTGGAAACGAAGAGACACCGATTCCGGTCATAGAACTCATTGCGGCAGCCATGCCTCCAGCAGCACTGTCAGGTGAGTCGTTTGAGAATTTGACAGGTTGAACTTTTCCATCGACTTCTCTTAACAAGTTCATGCCAACCATGCGTGTAAAACCAATATTGTTACTAAGCTTTGGATCAATATTTTCGATGTAATCGACATATTCTTGATCAATTTTATTGGTATGTTGCGCTTTATCCTGCGTACTTAGTTTGGCGGTGACCGTCGACTCATCTGGATAGGTTCCTTTTGAAGCACCTAACGCATCATCTTGATTCAGCTCTTGCTCAGCAGCAATTTGTGAGATGGTGATTGGAAACTGTGCCATTGTTTCTGATTGTGTTTTATCGATTTGTGCTTGGAAGCCGTTAGATAAGGCCAAAACAATCGCAATCCCGATAATCCCAATACTTGAAGCAAATGAGGTCAGAATTGTCCGTCCTTTTTTTGTTCGAATGTTATTGAAAGAAAGTTTTAAAGCTGTCGTAAATCTCATACGTGTGTGTTTCAAATTAAATTGGTCTGGTTTTGGTCGTTCAATATGCGGTTTTGAATCATGTTGAATTTTCCCGTCTGCAAACTCGATAATACGATTTGCATATTGATGAGCTAGCTCAGGGTTGTGCGTCACCATGATAACCAATTTTTCTTTTGAAAGGTCTTGAATAAGCTTCATAATTTGAACGCTAGTTTCTGTATCCAAGGCACCAGTTGGCTCATCACACAGGAGAATATCTGGATCATTTGCTAAGGCACGAGCAATGGCCACTCGCTGCATTTGGCCACCAGAAAGTTGGTTCGGTTTTTTGTGCATATGTTCTTTTAAGCCAACACGTTCCAAGGCGCGTGTAGCTTTTTCATGTTTTTCTTCTTTTGAGACACCGCTGAGGGTCATCCCTAATTCAACATTATCGATAATACCCAAATGACTAATTAAGTTGTAACTTTGGAACACAAAACCGACTGAATTGTTTCGATACGCATCCCAATCTGAGTCTTTAAAGGTTTTTGTTCCTTTTCCGTTGATGATCATGTCACCTGAATCATAGTTATCCAACCCACCGATGACATTTAATAAGGTTGTTTTCCCTGAACCACTCGGACCTAAAATCGCCACAAATTCTTGTTTTCGAAAGGCAACGGAGACACCGTCCAGTGCTTTAGTGATGGAGTCACCCACCTTATAATGTTTTTTTATTTCTTTTAGTTCTAACATAAATAAACCTCACTTTCTTTTTTGAAACATAAAAAGAACACCTTAGCCGTTGTAAGTGATATGAAAATTTACAATAAAATCGTGTATCTTTCATGATTGTTTGAATTTTAACAGGGAATTATTAACTGAATATGAACTCGTTCATGTTCCATTCACAATCTAATGGTAAAATGGGTGTATAGATAGGAAACGTGAGAGAGCTCCCTTTTTTGTAAGGGCTGATTCAATAAATTTTTACAAAAACGAAGGTCATGATTGGGTATTATAGGAGTAGAAAGGATACGACATGAATACGATTCTAATTATTGAGGATGACAAACACTTATTGAGGCTGTATGCTTCTGTTCTAGAAAAAGCACATTTTAAAACATTTGAAGCGTTAAATGGCGAAGAAGCGTTTGATATTTTAAATAAGCAATATGTTGATTTAATTATTACAGATGTCATGATGCCAGAAATGGATGGGTTTGAATTTTCAGAAGCGTTGCGGACAATTGGTGATAGAACGCCTATTTTGATGATTACAGCTAAGAGTACCTTTGAGGATAAACAGCGTGGCTTTAAGTTAGGTATCGACGATTATATGGTTAAACCAATTGATGTGAAAGAGATGGTTTTGAGGGTTGAAGCGTTATTACGACGAGCAAAAATTTTTTCCTCTCAAGAGCTTGTGATTGGGGAGACTTCTTTAAACCAGGAGGAGCTGACAGTGATAGAGCGAGTTCAAGGGAAAAAGGAGTCAACAGAGCTTCCACAAAAAGAATTTCAATTACTGTATAAATTTTTGTCTTATCCAAACAAAATTTTCACGCGCCAACAGTTAATGGATATGATTTGGGGATTAGAGACGGATACGGAGGAGCGAACGATTGATGTGCATGTCAAACGACTGCGCGCGCGCTTTGAAGGGAATTCAGATTTTCAAATTGTGACAGTTCGAGGATTAGGGTATAAAGCGGTGGTGACTCATGAGAAATAAAATACGTTCTAAGTTATGGATTTATTTAGCAACGATGATTTTTCTCCTTATCTTAACCACCTTTATCGTTTTTACCTTTATCATCTATTTGATTGCGCGCTTAAATTTATTATCGGGTGAAGACCACTTTTTTCCACTCTTTATTTTTATTGCGGGTTTTAGTATTGTGATTAGTTCAGGGGTTTCAGCAATTGTTGGAAAACGAATTTTACAGCCGATTGCAGAGCTGAGAAAGAGTATGAAACAAGTAACAGAAGGTGATTTTTCGATTCAAATGGATCAAGTTTATACGATTGATGAAGTACGCGATTTGTATGCAGACTTTAATAGTATGGTGAAAGAGCTTGGAAGTACAGAAACACTGAGAGATGATTTTGTTTCTAGTGTCTCTCATGAATTTAAAACCCCAATTACGATTATTCAAGGATATGTACAGCTACTTCAAGACTCCGAACTAACTGCTGAGGAGCGTGCGGAATTTTATCAACGGATTTTGGAAGGTACGCAACAACTGGCGACACTTTCGGATAATATTTTGAAGCTGACCAAACTTGAGACACAAAATAGTGAGATGGATAAGCAGCCGTTTCGGTTGGATGAACAAATCCGTGAAGTTATTTTATTTCTTCAACCAAAATGGGAGAAACGAAATCTTACGTTAGATATTGAGCTTCCTTATGGCATTTATACAGGAAGCGAGGAATTTCTTTACCAGGTTTGGTTGAATATCTTGGATAATGCGATCAAGTATAATCGAGAGGCTGGTAATATTTCGGTCAAATTGGAAGAACGTCCGCACGCGTTTGTGGTTGAGATTGTTGATTCGGGACTAGGAATGACTGACCAACAAGCAGAAAAATCCTTTGATAAGTTTTATCAAGCAGATAGGAGTCGAAAAACGGAAGGGAATGGCTTGGGCTTGTCCTTGTCGCGAAAAATAGTCGAGTTGCATGGAGGGGTAATTCGAGTGAACAGTAAGCTGGATTTTGGTACGGTGTTTGTTATTGAACTACCAAAGTAGGTGAAAGAACAGCAATCATTGGGAAAATTGTCGCCGATGAGCAACTAGTTGAACGAAAATAGAAGAGTAGGATTTATGATGAGCATGGGAGATAGTTTTTCTAATAACAACTTGCTATAATAAAAGAATAATCATGTAAAAATTAAAAAGAGGTGGAAAATATGGCACGACAACATATATTTGACATGAGCTTTGCCAGCGTGTATCGCTTATACATCCAAAAAGCCGAGCGTAAGGAAAGAACGAAGGAAGAAGTCGATGAGATTATTTTTTGGCTAACGGGTTATGATGAGGATGGTTTGGCTGAGCAGGTGGAAAAGGAATACGACTTTACGACTTTTTTTGCGAAAGCACCTAAAATGAATCCAAACACTGAATTGATAAAAGGCCTTGTCTGTGGTGTACGAGTGGAAGAAATTGAAGATCCGCTGATGCAGAAAATTCGTTATTTAGATAAGCTGATTGATGAATTAGCAAAAGGTAAAAAGATGGAAAAGATTTTGAGAAGCTAACTTTATGATAAGTAATGACTCAAGTATCTGTAATTTATATTCAATGAGATTTTTGCGGAAAGTGAAAAACTGCAAATGACTGGCGGAAGATGAGCTATATAAAAATTGACAGAAACAACATAGTCTCCTCTATGGAATCCCGATGAGAAAGGATTTCATAGAGTTTTTTTGTTTAACTTGACTGAAAATACATATGGTTGATTTTAATTTTGAGAGCATCGATTCTTTTGTTGATGTATAGGTGAGTAATAGACTACCAAGTATCCTATGTTTGTCAGACGCCCATCTCCTTTTAGTGATTCTAACCTCAGCGGTGAAAGAAGCCGTTTTTATTGGGATTTCTAATTCTGGAGAGACCAAGGAAGTTCTTCATATGGTGAAGGTTGCAAAAAATGCCGGACTAAAAACGATTAGTATGACACAATTTGGTTCCAATACAATTAGTAGCTTGACGGATGTCTCTATTCACACGGTTCGTTCAAATGAAGCAGAATTACGAAGCGCAGCAACTAGCTCATTATTAGCTTAATTCATAGTGATAGATGTCTTGTTTTATGCCTGTATATCAGGGGATTATGATGAAAACATCACACGTATTTGTAGATTAGAGAGTGTGTTTTTTTAGATAAATCGATGGTAATTATCTAAGACATCTTTGGCTGCTTTATAACTATAGTAAGCATCCGTTTTTTCAGCGATATCTTCTTCGGTAACTCCCAACGCTACAATTAGAATCGTATGTCATTTTGTTGAGTTGCTTGTAACGTAGGCAAATTCACCAATGTTCAGCCAAAGAACAGCTAAAGCTAAGCTCCCATCAGTTTTTTTCATTGGAATATAGTGACTTAAAGTCTCGGAAAAGTATTCCTTGCTTGCCTCGTTATACTTAATCCAATAAATACATAGATGCTCCGAAATCTCTTCTTCTGTATAAAGATGTTCTGTATAGTTATCTAAATCTGCTAGTTCATATTTAAGAAATGAACCAGTTATCTCATCAGGATCAACGGTTTCCAATTCAAAATGTTCCGTTAAATAAGTTTCTATAGGATTCATAAAATCGCTCCTTAATTTATTTTTGCAGAGCCATTAAAATTTACTAATGAGCCCCAGCCATCCTTATTTGAGTGTGTTTGAGTTCCAGATGTTTTTATATAAGTAGACTTGATGTTTTTAGGAATAGATAGGTACCCTATATTAACATTATTTGATTTCTTTGAGCCAGTTCCTCGTAATACTTTCGGAAAAGATTGATAAGTGACTCTGTTTAAGATACTTGGACTTTGGACAGTTACCTTATCCCACCATAAATTAGAAACGGGACCAGTGGCTTTGTATGATGCCCTTAGTTCACAATTTGTAGTATTGCCACTTCTGATTATGTAATAGCTCACCGCCACGCCAGTTGCTCGAGTTAGGGGCTTTGGTTTACTTTCCTCAAGTTCATTAATCAAGTTTGTGATTTCGGTTTCAGTTAAGGGCCTATCAGAATCAATAATATCAATTTGGGAGCTAGTTTCGACAGGACTGTCTGTTGTTAGAGTAGCGGATTCTGACGCTGATACATTAATTGATGTTAAAAGAATGAAACTGAGAGAAAATAGATAAAACAAAGTAGCAATTCCTCGTAGTTTTTTTACTGTTTTTCGCATAAAAATCCCTACTCGTAAAAGTATAGTATCGATACATTCATACGATACCATAAAAAACAGCAGGTATTTATAGAGGGTTGAAGAAAACACAATAAAAAGACACTGAGAGTGATTCATTTTTTTGATTTAAGAAAGAGTTAAGAATTAGTTAATAGTTGAGTTAAGAAATGCTTGGTAAAGTAAGACTATCGAAAGAGGGGGAAACAAAAAATGACTGAAAATGTACTAACTTTAACGAATGTGACCAAAAAATTTGGCAAACAATATGCTTTAACGAATGTTTCATTAACGGTGAAAAAAGGAGATATCTACGGATTAATTGGTCGGAATGGTTCAGGGAAAACCACCATCATGAAATTGATTACAGATTTATCGAAAGAATCTTCTGGTGGTGAAATTGTTTTGTTGGGGAACCGAAAAGGAACAAAAGAATATCAAGAAAGCCTACAGCGCTCAGGATCCGTGATTGAAAGCCCGGCTGCTTACAACAAATTAACAGCTTATCAAAATATGAAAATTATGTGTATCCAAAAAGGCATTCATGATTTTTCCGTCATTGATGAAGTCTTAGGTTTTGTCAATCTGGCTGAGACAGGAAAGAAAAAGTTCAAAAACTTCTCGTTAGGGATGAAACAACGACTAGGCATAGCGATGGCATTGGTTAGTGACCCAGATTTCTTAATCTTAGATGAGCCAATCAATGGTTTAGACCCAATCGCAATTATTGAGTTTCGAGGGATATTGGAACGAATCAATCGTGAAAGAAACACGACGATTATTATTTCAAGCCACATTTTAACGGAATTATATCAGGTATCAAATCGTTTTGGTTTTATTAATGAAGGAAAGATGATTCAGGAAATATCCAAAGAAGAGTTTGACAGTCTAGTAACCAAATCCATTCTTGTGGATGTGGAGGAGCCGAAAAAGGCAGCGATGATTCTAAGAGAAAACCAAGTGACTGATTTCGAAGTGACCAACGAAAACCTGATTCGTATTTTCGATGAGCAGGTGAAAATTAAAGAAATCAATAAGCTACTGGTTGAAAATGATATTTTAGTGAATCAAATTCAGAAACAAGAACATAGTTTAGAAGATTACTTCACAGATTTAGTCAGTAAAACCACAAATACAAAGACAGATATAGTAGGGGGAAAATAACATGTTTCGACTAATTAAAGCAGATTTTTATCGTTTATTACATACAAAAGGGTTTATTGCCACAGGAGTAGCTGTGATTGCTTATGCAGTGATGCTTGTATTCACAGGATCTGCAGGAGGGATTGGTGTCAATCAGGATCTAGTGAAACCTGTAGGAGTCGATTTAAAAACTTCAGTAGATGCAGGGGTATTTTCAAGTAGCGTTCTTGTCTATTTGTTGATTGGTGTCTTTGTGATGGTTATCGGCTATGAATTTTCACAAAAAAACTACAAAAATTCATTAACTGCAGGTGTGAGCAGGTTACAATTTATTGTTGCGAAATATATTAGCGAAGTATTTTACCTATCATTTTTTATTGTTCTCTACTTCGCAACAATTATGGTAACAGCCTTTCTAAGATTTGGAAGTACACAAACTGATTTCTTTTCTTTTATGCTACAAACACTACTTTTAGCGATTGCGATGGGCTTACTTATTAGCGTAGTATTCAGCTTGGCAACGTTATTGCAAGTCGGTTTGGGTAGTATGATTGGTTCGGCAATTTTTATTGTTGCTTATCCATTAGTTATTCAAATTATCTTTAACATCACAAATTGGGAACAATTGAAATACTTTGATTTCTTAGGTTTCATTCAAATATTAGGCGTGGGTCAACTAAAATTCGATGAAATCCTTCCTTATGTTATTACAAGTGCGGTTGTAACGGTTCTTTCTTTAGTGGCAAGTACGGTAGTGATTCGTAATAAAGAGTTATAGGAAAAAGAGGAGGGGCATTCAAAGTGTAGGATTTATAGCAACATTTAATTCTTTATAGAGAACGACTAGACGAAACTAAAGAAAATCTGACCGAAAAATCGATGGAGCTTTGGGGCAAAAATAGATAGGCTTATCAAGGGTCTAGTAAGTATACTAAAAAGCACATGACCATCCAAATGGGGGCATGTGCTTTTTCTGACTTAGGGTCACTAATTTACTCAAAAATTATATTTTCGTAATAACCAGTATCGCCTAGTTCTTTGTCAATTCGGCCGCTTGAATAGACTTTAAAATTGTATAAGCCTCCTCTAGCGGAATTTACATCATTTGTTTTAATTTGGAGGTCGTAATAGCTTTCATTTACATCTATTTTTTCCGGTGCGTAATCATTCTGTGTTCGGAAAGAATCAATAATCTCAAAATTCCCCTTTAGCCAGATTGTTTTGTTTTCTATTAACCAATCTGTCGCGGCTGAAGGATTTGAGGGAGCAATGTCTTTTGTTTTTCTATGATTCATAATGTAGCCACTGATTAAGGAGGTATCTAGGTATTTTTCCGAAATAATAGAAAAGGCATCTTGTCTTTTAAGCTCTAATTTGCCGAAACTGTTCACCCTAAAGGTCCTAGAATATCCGCCACGTGGCTCAATTGCTCGCACATAGACTAAGTTGTCCTCCATAAATAGTTTATAATCGGTATTTTTTAAAACAATCCCTCTATAAGCAACTTCTGCTTCTACCATGCTTTTTACCCATGCCAAGATTTCTTCTTCATTTAACTTTTTTGTATCAACTTCTAATGTACCAAGATAGGTGTCAATAAAGTGTTTGACCTCTGATGTATCTAGATATTTTGTTGATATTGTCCTATAATCATTTTCGCTTAACTTTTTTTGAAGTTGTCCTAGGGCATTAATTCTATAGGTGGCTAGAACGTCACCTTGACTGCCCAAATAAGTGATATACAATAATTGATCGGGACCTAGAGCGGTTTCTAAATCATCTCCTTGATACTCAGAGTTTCTATAGGTGTTTTCTGCAATAATAACCTTTTTTACCCACTCAATCGCTTGCTCCGCGGACAATTTTTTTGTATTAACCTCTTTTATAGTATCGGCTTCATCAAGCACATTTTCTTCAGAACTACTACTACGAGTAACACTTTTTTAATCGGCTCAGTTTGTTTGTTCGCATTTTGAGTATGTACTGGCTCATAACTGTTGCTATTTTTACCAATTACATAAAGGGCAACAATCCCCATGACAACAATGGCTATTACTGAAGAGATGATTGTTAGTATCAGGGCTTTTTTTCGTTTTTTAAGCACTTGTTCCCAGCGCGCATTCTCTTCTTGTAGCATAAATTCTAATGCTCTGTATTGTCGATCCGTTGTCGCGTTGATCATCTCCATTTTTAGTTCATGGACAAATCGTTCATGTGCGCGGTCTTCATTTCCGCGATTAATGTCAGCAGCAGCACTACTTATGGAACTGGCTATCTGCTCTGCATTTTGTCTGTTGCTCATTCTACTAAACTCGTCACTCATCATTTTCCTCAGTTGTATTTCATCTTACCTATATCTAGACTCAAATTATTAAAAAGTAAGATAATTATTTTTTTGTAGTCGCTTTTTTTCTATGTGTTTGAACGGATCGGTAACGTTATGTCGACCTGAAAGCTTGTTTTTTCGGTTGTCAGCTGAATGGTTCCATCGAGTAACTCAACAAGCTCTTTGATGATATTTAAACCTAGACCTGTGCTCTTATTTTGGCGCGAGCGATCATTTGTCGTAAAACGATTCAGTAGGTTTTCATCCGGATCAATTGACTGTAAAGAGTCATTTTTTATGGTGAGAAGAATTTGATTAGGATTTTTCTTACCTGTGAAATGTGCTTTTGTCTGGCCATGTTTCAAAATATTTCCTAATAAGTTTTGAATTACTCGCTTTAAGACTGTTAAATCAGAAATTAATAAGAGATTGTCTTCTAGATCAAAGGATAGTTCGATATTTTTTGTTAAGAAATTTTCATAATAAACAAAAGCCTCCTCTTGAATTAATTGTGTGAAATTCACCATTTCGAAATCCATCTGTAATTTTTTCTCATGAATTAGTGTATATTCAACTAGGTAACTTAAGTAATTTTCAATAGTTAACAATCCACTCTCTGTTTTTTTTAAGAGCTCTTGTGTCGTGGAGTCATTTTGTTTTTTTAATAATAATTGCACATAACCCGATGAAACCGTCAGAGGTGTTTTTAAATCATGAGAGAGATTACTGAGCGATTGGTGAAACTCTTTTTCATTGTTCCAATGTTCGCGATGTACTTGTTTATTTTTTTGAATTAGTTGATTATTTGAATCTAAAAAGCGCCGAATCAGGAAACTTTTTGATGTAGAGACAAGCTCAGCATTCGTGTCATGTGTAATAATATAATCGAGTTGTCGATTGATATCGAATAAATTATAAATGATAAAAGCAAGATAACTAGTTAATAAGAGAACGAGTAAACTAAGAAAAATCACCATCTAGTTTTGCTCCTTTGCTAAACGAATTCCCATGCCCCAAACAGTTTCGATATATTCGCTATCAGGATCTGCGACTTTTAACTTTTTTCGGAGGTTACTTAGATGAACATTCAAGGTATTCTCACCACCTAAATAGGATTCTTCCCAAATTCGTTCATAAAGGTTTTCTTTTGAAAATATTTTTGTCGGATTAGCCAATAATAAATCAATAAGTTGATATTCTTTTCTAGAAGCTTCAATGGGTTGATTGAAAACACTAATTTGATAGAATTCTTCGTTCAGTGTTAAATTTTTGTACGTGCGTTTTCTTTCTTCAGTAGCAATGGGTTGATTGCGAAACTGAACCTCAATACGTGCTTCAAGCTCATCAAAATTAAAGGGCTTTGCAATATAGTCGTTTGCTCCAGCCTTTAAAAGAGTGACGGTTTTTTCTTTATCACCAATGGCTGTCATAACAATAACAGGCGTATGAACCTGTTGGCGAATTTCTTTTAGAACTTGCTCGCCATCTTTTCCGGGTAACATTAAATCCAGTAAAATTAAATCATAGGAGCCACTACTACCCAATAGGGCGCCCTCTGTTCCCGTATGTACAATGGTCAGTTGCACAGTGTTTTGAAAGAATTCTCTCAAAAGTTGGCAAATATGTATGTCATCTTCAACAATTAAAATACGTTTCACTCTGTCTACTCCTTCATCCTTTTTTGTTATCATATCATCAAGAAAGGGTAAAAATACAGTCTTTTTTTATGTTTTTTAAGAAATTTGATGTTATAGAAATAAGTGAGAGCCTTCATCGGAAATAAAACGCTTTGTTTAAAAATAGTCACAAATAGAAAATAATTCATTTGATAAATAATTTCTTTAAGATTCGTTAGGAAGAAAAGGAGAGTCCTGTTATAATAAATAAAAGATTTCAATGGGGAAAGTGATGGTGTCGTGTCGGTGGAAATTAGTGAGCAAAGAATTCCTTCAACGAATGATAAAAGCCAGTTAAAAGTGAAGGTTTGGCGACCAAAAAAATCAGTCAAAGCCGTTTTCCAAATCATTCATGGGATGGTTGAACATATTGAAAGATATGGTGAATTTGCGGTGTTTATGGCTTCTAAAGGCTATCTTGTTGTCGGACATGATCATATTGGTCATGGGGACTCAGTAGAAGAGGAAGCGGAGTACGGTCATTTTGGCTCAAAGGATGGCAATCAAATCCTCGTAAAAGATGTGGCTAATATTCAAAAATATTTTGCAGAAAAGTATCCCGACATTCCGTATTTTATTTTAGGGCACAGTATGGGCTCGTTAGTTTTGCGTAACTATTTGATTCAATACCCCGATGTTTCTTTAGCCGGGGCGATTCTGATGGGGACGGCACATGAACCGTTAATTAAAATGAATGCAGCAATTTTGGCAAGTGGAGTTCTTGCTAAAGTGAAGGGGGACAAATATCCTTCTAAATTACTGGATCAATTAGCCTTTGGAGGGTTTAACAAGCACTTTGAACCAACGCGCACCGCAAAAGATTGGTTAACTCGCGATGAAGAGATGGTCGATTTGTATTTGGCAGATCCCAAAACGCAATTTATTTTTTCGACAAAGGCGTATCAGGATTTATTTATTTTAACAAAAAATGCGAGCAACCCTGCGTTACTTAGTCAAATAAATACGGAGCTTGCGATTTACTTAATTTCAGGTGCTCAAGATCCTGTTGGGAATTTTGGGAAAAGCATCACAAAACTATATGAACAGTTAAAGGTCGATCATAAAAACGTGACGATAACGCTCGTCAAAAATGCGCGGCATGAAATTTTAAATGAAACCAACGCCTATGAAGTCTATCAAATGGTCTTAGATTGGATGGAGAAGAGACAATCGTTGACTAAAAAAAGTTCGACTAGTTGAATAAATAGAGAAAAGAAAAACAGCCCAAGAAAGCTAACCTATCACGAAAACGTGACGGAAGTTTTTTTGGCTGTTCGTTTGTCTAGTCGATTAGTCACAATTCCATTTACCATCTTCGAAATTGCAAGAGCCACCAAGTGCCTCATCTGTGTCTAGCGAAACCAAGGCAGGAGCCTTTTTTTCTTTTTCTAGCAGCTCACTAATGGTTGCAACGATGTTCTCTTTTGGTTGTGCGCCACTGATTAGATATTTCCCATCAATGATTAATGCGGGCACCCCTTTTAAGCCATACGCTTCGGCTAATTCAAAGTCTTTTTTCACAGCATTCAAGGTTTCGGTTGAGTGAAAAGCCTTTTGCCAGTCTGAAAAATTAACAGACGTCTCTTTTATTAAGTCCTCGATGACCACAACTTCTTCGATATTTAAGTTTCTGATAAATAAGCCTTCTTGTAGCTTGTCAAAGACCTCCCAGTAAGTTTCTTGTGTGCCAGTTAAAAGGGCTGCTTTGGCTGCGAGCAAACCATTTTTGGATGTGGGAAAATCAAAATCTGTTTGTTTCATTCCGTCAATATTAAAGCGATGTAAGGTATCGTTTTGGTTGGCGTGAGCCCAATGGTTTAAAACTTCCGGCTTGACGGCCTTTCTTGAACCAAACATGGCTTCAAAATCAGCAGGCTCCCACCCAAGTGCGAAGGAACGATGAATAATCTCAATTTCTGGTAACTCTTCTTTGACTTCTCTCATGCGATAAGACATTGGAAAACAGAAGCTACAAATCACATCATGAAAAAATTCTATTTTCATGGGAATCCTCCTTTTTTCAGTTGCTATATCAACTGATGTTAAATTCACTTTATTATTTTTTGTTTTTTGAGTCAATAATTATGCTTGTCAGGTATAATAGAGCATAATAAGAAACAGGTCGAGAAAAGGAAAAAGAGGTGATTCTTTGGGGAACGAGGAACTTTCGGTTGTGTTACACGAGCTAGATTTACTCATTCATCAAGAGATAGATAACGAGCTGAGCCAGTTCGAGTTAAGTGTGGAACAATCGAGAATTATCAACTATATTTTTGATGTCTATTCAGATGCCTTTTTCCTTTTTTGCGGCAATCGATGTGAGTGCTTCAAACTTTTTAATTCGGAATCCGTCTTGATTGAACCACAAGGCCTAGAATCGATCCGTTCGTCGACCACAAAAAAGAAAAATGGAGGGCTCTTGATAGACATTCATAGCCTATTAATCTTGAACAACAGCCGTTAACCCATCAATTCCTTTAATACAGCGTAGAGAATATACTTATTGATACCATTATAGACAGCCAACTTTGTTTGACCTGTATGAAGCGTTAGGCAAGTTGTTTCTCTTTTGAAGAGGGGGATGTAGTAGGTGCGAAAAAGGGAATAGTTCAACTGGTACGAGGGTATCCAATTTTTTATTGAATCAGCGATTATCTATGTAATTCTCTTTGATTTGATTCTTAATCCATAGAAAAACCTCATTATTATTAATTCCATTTTCTGGCGTCCAACTTAGTTTAGAACTAACCTTTCCATTGTTGAACGTAACTAGTGAAGGAGTATATTCAATAGAATATTGTTCTTTAAACCTATCCCACTTGACATCATCAGTATAGAGATTCATTATATTTAAATAGTTTATTTTTTTCTGGAAACTATTTTTTTTAACAAAATTTAAAAAATCAGGCTCAAAATTAGAGCAATCAGAACAATTTGTTCGTCCGATATAGTAAATGACTTCACTAGACTTATTGATGTCTGTTGAAAAGTTTTCTATACTAACTGAATTTAATATATCATAAACTTCAGGTATCACTCCTAAAAATATACAGTAAGTGCATCTCAATATGAATGTACTTACTGCATATGTAGTAATGTTCTAGGTAATATTAGTCTTCTTCGATTGGATGCGTTTTTTCATCTTTTTTTAACATAGTATTGTAATAAACATATGCACACAATCTCCAAATAAACAAAGGAATAAAAAAATATCCAGCAATCGTACAATTTCTGAGATATATAAAGTCCTTCGAATATATTGCAATAAATGTACCTATTAAAATGATTAAGACTGGGGTAAAGAAAGCTACAACATGGACAATACTAAACTTATGCAAATATGTATCCATCCTGTTTACCATCTATTATGTCTAGACCATAAGCTGCGATTCCACCTATTGATGCATTCATGACTGTTAAGCCAATATTTAATGCACCTAAAAAGGCTTTTCCTACAGCTGATCCAAAATGTCTAGATAATTGAATAGCAACCCCACTTGCTAATCTTTTTCCTACACTACTTTTTAATAATTTTCGTACTTTTAGTGCCGAAGAGATAGCGCCCCATCCTGCAATACAAGCGGCTGCCGCGTCAATGATTGTCGCAACATTTCCTCGTTTATTCCACCAATGTTTTCCAAACCCTCCGCCATCTAAATACATCATTTCTTCTTCTGCTACGTCTACATACTGCTTTGGTAGGATTAATTCCATTTTCCTTCCTCCTTCTTTTTATTTTTGAGGCTTCTTATTTGAATACAACATTTTCAAATATTAGGGTTCCTTTTATGGAAATATCCTTGATGCATTCTTTATTATCAGCTTCTTCAATATCCAAGTCCATCAATTCTGATAGGCGAACCATTGCAATTTGAGCTTCTTGATAAGTTAGTTGTAAAGAAACTAACTTTTGAATTGGATTTATGAAATAGCTACTTAATGTTTGAAATACCATTAAACCACCAATAGATAAGGTACCATTAATAATTGATAATGCTCCAAAACCGATTATGAATACATTACTCAGGTTTCCTATTCCAGATGATAGGAAACCTTGTATATTGCTAAGTAGACCTTCTTCGTATCCTAACTTTAAGACTTTTACAAATCGATTTTCTAGTCTATTGATATGACTGTTTTCGTTTGTATAAGCTTTTACTGTTTCTATATTTTGAATTGATTCTATTAGTTGAGAATTCATTGTGGATCCAGCTTCCATTTGTACATAATTTTATACTTTTATATTTTCTCTTGTATATATATTAAAAGTACGTCTATAAGTACTACGAACAACGTTACACTAAACAATAAACTATTCAGTTTAAATAATGCGAAGCCCGTAAATATAGCTAAAGTAGTATCCAGAGCTAATGAGATAGATACCTGAGAAAAAATGTCTTTTATCGTCATTGCATCTTGAAATCTTGTTAAAATGTCACTAACTTTTCTAGTTGAAAAAAATTCGTATGGAAGTCTTAATATATGACTGTAGTAGCCTAGCAATATGGGAAGATCTATTTTTCTAGATAGAAACAATAGTACATAACTTCTAAAAAATTCTAAAAATATCTGAATGAATCCTATAATCGCAAAAATCAAGACATAAATATATAAACTTTTTCTTAATTGATATGGAATTGTTTCATCGAATATTATTTTTGAAAACAAACTCGATATGATTCCAATAATAGTCAGCACTAGTGAAGTTATAATAATGGTTAGCAACAGTTGCTTTTGAGGCAACATTACTTGCTTAAATAATTGCCACATCGATGTATTTTTAAATCTGCTTGTCTCAAATTCACTTTTAGGGATTAATAAAATCAATACACCTGTAAATGATTTTTTTAAGAATTTAGTCGCATATTTAACTAATCCTTTTTCTGAGTCAGATACAAATATAGTATTTTTCTTAATTTTGTAAATCACAACAAAGTGATTCATTCCTACATCATTTATTACTTGTGCAATTGCTGGTAAAGTATATGAGCTTTGTATATCATTAATTTGAATTTTTATAATTATAATTTTATACTAAGAGTATAATAAGATTGAATTTTTGTTCCGTATCCCAACACTTACGAGGAGGAATGCTATGAATGAATTTGGAAGGATAATTAGACATCTACGTTTAGAACGGTCTATGACACAAAAAGAGCTTTCAAACGGAATATTATCAAGATCTCATTTATCAGAATTAGAGCGTGGGCATTATTTTTGTTCTTATGATAAGCTCTTGCTTATATTGAGGAAGCTAAATATTAATTTGTTAGAGTTTGACTCTTTGTTAGATAACAGTGTCTTTAAAGAAGAACTATTATTTCAATCAGAATCAGTTCAGTCAATTAATAGCCATAATTTGGAAAAGATTGAAGCTAGTTATAAAAAATTGAACAGTTACATTGATAATTTAGATAGTCCTTCTATGCGCTTGAAACATTTGCGACTACTTTATCTAGCTGTTTTTGATTATAATAAACATGGAAAGATTAACACTCCAGAAAAATATGAATCTATCTCTGTTTACTTGCTAAGTATTGATAACTGGAATTTTTATGAGTTAAACTTGCTAAATAATTTTCTTTTCATATTTCAGCCTAATGTTTTAACAACTATTTCAAAGAAATTACTATACAAATTAGACCAAGATAATCATAATAATATGAATCACAAGCAGATTCTTATAAAAACACTAATTAACATAAGTGATTTATATTTAAAAAGTGGTGACTATTCTTATTCAAAGAAGTTTAGTAAAAAGGCTTATGAATTATCACTTAAAAATAACATGCTTTTCGAATACTCTCTTTCAAAAATAAACTATTATTTAGCGAATATTGGATTATACAAAACCATCAACCCTGAAATTTATGAATTTATCTCTTTCCTAAGATTTTGTGAATACGGTACCTTGGTAGATGCAATTGAAAAAGACATCCAATATTACGTTAATTCACAAGATTAGCTTAGTAGATTTGATAGAAGAGATCGACTCATGAACGTCTCTATCCCCAATAACTCAAGACTAGAAAAAACGGTCTCCATCCTTTTCCGACGTTTTCCTAACAAACGATCTTCTACTTTTGAGGCACTAATCATATTTTTTCGTAGTGGTGTAGTTATTGTGATCCTTTTTTCGCTAAGTAATTCTTTCACCGAATTGCTTAGATAGCCCTTGTCGCCAATAATATGTGAAACCATCGAATTCTGTGCCAATGTAGAAACCATTCGAATATCGTGGAATGAAGCTGGACTTACGACATACTCTAAAGGATAGCCAGAATCCGTCAAAAAAAAACAAATTTTCACGCCATAATAATGCACCTTCTTCGTTGAATTGTAGCCAATATCAGCGACTTCTTTCGGCAGTTCCGAATTGACTTGTACAAAAGACTAGGTAAACTATCTACAATCACCAAATCTGTTCCTAGCGTCAATTCTTTGATAAAGAAATAGCGCATCAACTTGATTGTAAAAGATAAGTTTTGGCAAATCCGACAAAAACATGAACGTTCAGGAAAATCTGTCGGAGATATCTCGATTCTAATGGCTCGATAACTACTACTTTGTGTTTTATGTCCAGCCATCTGTGACCAGATTACAGCTGAAATAATTTGTGGATCTGATTGTTTTCGTAAATGTACATTTTGTGGATTAGTGAATTTTTCTGTATAGTGAAATTGGCTTTGCATCTAGTTCTCTCGATTCGTTGTGGTTTTGAGATTACTTTATGCCAAGCTTTTTTGTTTTGGCAAAAATTTTAACTAGCACAACGGGTATAGATTATTTTGTGAAGTATTCAGAATTTTATTTTTTGAAAGTATAGTGAATTATATACTGAAACTAGTCCTAATCTATCCTAAGAAAATAAAAAATGCGATCGTTTACTTCTATCTATTTTTGAAGCATATATATAATCAATAATAGATGAGTTTACACCGAAGAAAACTGAGAATGACACGGAATTTCATCAATTTTATTTTTAAGTCTTACATTCATGAAGTAACGACTTCATTTCCTGTTTCGAATGTTCTATTTCAACACATCAGCTTTATTCACTATATTTTGTTGAGCTAGCAACAGTGGTACGCAACAGATACATAGACATTTAGGATAATCAACCCAAATCTTGAAGTAATCATTCGAAAATTATTTTCATTACAAGTTCAGAATGAGCTGAATAACCTACCTAGCCGTATCGAGGAACACCTACTTAATTTGATATGTAAAATTTGAGTCAATAATTATGCTTGTCAGGTATAATAGAGCATAATAAGAAACAGGTCGAGAAAAGGAAAAAAGAGGTGATTCTTTGGGGAACGAGGAACTTTCGGTTGTGTTACACGAGCTAGATTTACTCATTCATCAAGAGATAGATAACGAGCTGAGCCAGTTCGAGTTAAGTGTGGAACAATCGAGAATTATCGCAATCTTAAATGAACAGGGAACGATGTGTCAAAATGAGCTTGCCTTAAACTTAAATAAAAATAAAGCAACGATTACGAGAATGCTGAACAGTTTGGAAAAGAAACAGTTTATAAAAAAAGAAAAGGATCCAGAAAATTGGAAACAAAATAATATTTTATTGACAGAAAAAGGAATTGAGGTGTTTGTTAAGGTAAAACAAGTCTCGATGGAAATTAACAGACGGATTAATAAAAATCTTTCCGCAGAAGAAAAAAACCAATTAATCAAGTTAGTGAATAAGGTAAGAAGTGGTTTAATAATAGAGCAGACAAAATGAGCCAATTCATTTTGTCTGCTCTTTAAAATTTTTGGAAGTAATCAGAGGGGCTCTTATAGGTGAAGCTAGATGATTAATTGTGAAATTTCGTTCAATATTTCTTTTTTATTTTTTGATATTAGATTATTCACTGGATTTAAAGTGATTTAAGAAAAATAAGATTGTGAATTCAAGAACTTGTTGTTGCTTTTTTTGATTACCTAGTCTATAGTAGTCCCTGTAGTAGCTACTAATTAAAAGTGAGGGTTAATCTATGGAAACGATTATTCAAATTATGAAAAAATATGATTTTTCAGAAATGGAAACGAGAGTCTATACAACTTTATTGGAGAAGGGAAATCTTACTGGGTACGAAGTAAGTAAGCACTCAGGGGTTCCTCGTTCAAAAGTTTATAACATTTTGGAAAAGCTAGTAAAAAAGAATTTGATAGTTGTTAATAAATCAGAGCCTAAGCTTTATCATGCAATATCAGCAGATGAATTTTTAGATAAGTTAGAAAAGAGTGTCAAAAATGATTTGTCATTTCTTACCAAAAATTTGGGAATGATTAAAGAAAAAGACGAAGAAGAAATGTTATGGAAAATTGAGGGTGTTGAGTATGTTCTGGATAAAGCAGAGCACTTAGTCAAGAACGCGAAGGAGAGTTTGTTCGTACAGGTTTGGCATGAAAACCTCACCTCTTCATTATTGGAGGTTCTACAGCAAGCTGAACAAAGAGTCGATAGGTTTGTTCTCATTTTGTTTAGTTCAAGACATGAATATGAATTACCGCTGGAAAAGTATTATATTCATGGGTTTGAAAAGGATAAGCTAGCCGACTTTGGAGCAAGCTGGATCAATGTTGTGGCAGATGAACAAGAAGTAGTGTTTGGCACAATCAATGAAGAGACACAAGTAACAGACGTGACGTGGACAAAAAATCACGCCATGGTGAATTTAGCAAAAGAATATATCAAACATGATGCATACACACTTAAAGTGATTACAGAATCTCCTGAAGAACTTAAAGTGAAATATGGCAAGGACTTTGAGGGAATCAGGGAGATCTACTAAGAATAAGTAGGAGGAATTTTCGTGATTCGAACTATATTGTTAGGCTTGATTATAGCAATTAACGCATATTTTATCGTTTATTTTATAAGGGATTTGATTAAGAACAAACAAGCATATAAAGAGGAACCAGGTGATACGAGAGTTTTACCTTTTACGTCATTTATTATCTTTTTTCTGTCGACGTTTGGAATTTCTGATTTTGCGATTGGGACAGTGTTATATCCAAAGATGAAGTGGGTAAGCATGAAAAAACTCCCTGGAACATTGAATACACAATGTGTAGTACCCGTTGCTGTCATGGCGTTATCCTATATAACAGCCATTAATGTTGGGGTAAAAACATTGGCGGTTTGTATAATTTGTCAGATTATTGGTGCATACTTAGGTCCAAGATTTGTTGTTAAGCTTCCAGAGCGAACGATTAAGATATTTGTCGGGGTTGGATTGCTTGTTGCTGCATTTTTGATTTTTGCAGGGCAAATGAATTGGATTCCCTCAAATGGAGCAGCCAGTGAATTATATGGAGGCAAACTTGTTCTAGCTGGCTTTTTGTTATTTGTCTATGGTGCATTAAACAATATCGGTATTGGTTCGTATGCTTTGACGATGGTTACGGTGTACTTGTTGGGATTAAATCCAGTTGCGGCTTTTCCTATCATGATGGGCGCTTGCACATTTTCTGTGCCAATTGGAAGTGTCCAATTCATCAAGTTTGGTGAATATAGTAGAAAAATTACCCTGTTCACCTCAACTTTTGGTGTGTTGGGTGTATTGGTAGCCGTCTTTTTAGTGAAGTCATTAAATACCTATATGCTAAAATGGTTAGTCATTTTTGTTTTATTATACAGTGCTTATACCATGTTAGGTAGCCAATTGAAAAAAAGAAAAACAATTAGTTAAGGAGCGAGTCAAATGTTAGTTTTGAAGAAAGAAGATATGATAAAGAGTTTTTCAATGAGAGAGGCAATTGATGCGGATAAAGAGGCGCTATCATTGTATTCTGCTGGCAAAGCGAGTGTCCCTCTACGGACGAATATAGAGGTTCCCAAAAATCACGGACAGAGCTTGTACATGCCGGCCTATGTTGATGGGCAAAAAGATGCGCTCGGTATCAAAATTGTTTCGGTGTATCCTGAAAATATAGAAAAAAATCTACCCAGTGTTCCTGCAACGATGATTGTTCTTGATCCGAAAACAGGGATGGTTTCTGCTTGTCTGGATGGCACCCATCTGACTCAATTAAGAACAGGTGCGGTTCAAGGAGCGGCAACAGAGCTTCTTTCTAGAAAAGAGGCAAAAATAGGGGCATTGATTGGTACAGGTGGACAAGCAGAAGCCCAATTAGAAGCGATGTTAACTGTCAGAGCATTAGAAGAGGTTCGAATCTTTGATATCAATTTTGAGCGTGCGAGTGCATTTGCAAAAGAGATGTCACGTCAGTTCTCTGCTACTATACGCCCAACAAAAACCAGTCAAGAATGTGTCGAAGGAGCCGACATCATTACTAGCGTGACGACCTCAAAACAAGCCACTTTTTCTGCCGAATGGATAAAAAAAGGTGCACATGTTAATGGCGTAGGAGCCTATACACCTGAAATGTGTGAGATTCCAAGAGAGCTTGTTAAGAAGGCTGACATTGTTATTTTTGATACGATGGCAGGTGTTCTTGAAGAAGCAGGCGATTTTATTTCGCCATTAAAGGACGGGTATGTTCAAAGAGCAGACTACCATGGAGAATTGGGACAATTAGTGAATGGTGAGTTGATGGGACGGACAAATGATGAACAAATCACCCTCTTTAAAACAGTCGGCTCAGCTGTCTTAGACGTAGTGGTTGCCGCTAAAATCGTAGAAAAGGCAAAAGATAAACAGTTGGGAATAGAGGTTTAAAGCGAATGGTGAAGTGTTATAAAAAAGCATCGAAGTAATGTAACGTAGATTGGACGAACGAGAGAGAAATTTTTAGAGATAAGACGACTGAATGCGCATTCTACACTATGCCTACATTTTTGGTTATCTTGTCTCTATTTATTTGCTTTTGGACTTGTTACAATGTTTGTAATTTAACAAATAAACAATGAGGTGATAAGAATGAAGGAACAAGTAAAAGCATTGACAAATGAGGGGGCTCCTTATGATGATATGGATAAACAGGTGGATACAGTTCGTGCTCATGCACTTAAAGAGTGTCGAAGATATAATTTTTTAGTGAATTCAGAAAATAAATATGAACCCTCTATCTTAAAGAATCTCTTTCATAAGATGGGCGAAAATGTCCACATAGAATCTAACTTTTTGTGTGAGTTTGGTTTCAATATTTCACTAGGCAATAATATTTATTTGAACCACGATATGGTTATTTTGGATTGTAATGAAGTGACGATTGGTGATGATGTTTATGTGGGACCAAGAGTGGGACTGTATGGCGCAAATCATGCGGAAGATCCGATTGAACGAGCGGAGCATATTGTTTATGCGAAACCTATCCATATTGGTGATAAAGTTTGGTTAGGTGCTGGCGTTCATGTACTCCAAGGTGTCACAATTGGCGAGAACACAATCATCGGAGCAGGTAGTGTTGTAACAAAAGATATTCCAGCAAACGTGATTGCTGCTGGAAATCCATGTAAGGTAATTCGACCAATTAAGAAAAAAGATCGCGAAGAGTTGCGACGGTAAGCAATTTAATTTTGAGCGGGTCATAAATTGAAAAGAGGCAAAGGGAGAGTGGAAAGCTCTATCTTTGCTTCTTTTTGTTAGTTAGAGATAGGAATGATTAGCTAACGTAAGTCATCACTTTGATATTTTGTTCATAATTGCCCCAGTGTTCCCCGAAAATTGTCAAGCCACCTATATTTTCAACAGATTCCTCAGAAGCAATTCGAAGGGTGAAATAGTCTGAGTTGGAGAGGTCGAAGTCATTAATATTCAGATTGGTCGTAGGAACACCATTAATACTTGTATCATATTGGTTAATTCGGATGTGCTTAAGCTCTCCATACTGACTACAGGTGTCAGGCCACCAATTTGGCGTTAAACGTCCGCGAACGTCTGCATAGTTTCCATTAACCGTATCTGTTCCTATCTTTTTCCCATTAATATAGTAAGTGAGGTCGCTTGGCCACGTATTGTTTGAGATAGGGAATTCAGAAGCAATCTCAAAGCTAATGTCCAATAGCTCAAGGTGGTCTGTTTGTTGAACCATGTTTGGAATCTTATACTCAAAAAAGCCCTTTGCAGCCCAGACAATTTGAGCATCCACACGCTGGCTATCTAGAAAAGCAATGGCTTGGTCAGCATTACCGATATGTGCTTCTTCAGAGGCAAGTCCGCATGTGGGTTCTACTTGGAAATCGGTGAAATGGCCGACTTTAACATTGGTTTGGTAGCAACGGTATTCAGGGAAAATCTTTTCAGGGAAATCGATGCCGATGTGATCAATGGCTAATGTTGCTAATTTTTGTAAGCCAAATTTTCCAGGGGCACGCCGAGTTTTAACAATTCCAGCATCTTCTAATTGTTGAATATGACGCGTAGTGATGGCACTAGAAATGCCAAGCGAGGATGCAATCTCACCGATATTCATCTCGCCTGTAGCTAGTTGGTTGATAATAGCAAGTCTTGTTTCATTCGCCAGTGCTTGGAAAACAGCGAGGGATTTGTTCGAAGTATCAATAATCATACTGCTCATTCCTTTACTTATTTGTTAAATAGATTTGGTTAAAATATATAATTTTGTTATATGGTTAACGTTCAAGTTAAATTAATTAACTTTTCTAGACAACCATTGACCAATTATGAAAACGCTGTTACTATTTGTGTGTTGATTAATATGTTAATTAACAATAATATTATAACTCATGATTAACTAATAAGTCAATTAAGATTAAAGGAAACTATTTATTATTTTGGAGGAAATTGATTGTATGGATGATAGAAAGAAGCACCCTAGACCACAATTTATCAGAAAAGAGTGGCATTGCTTAGATGGCAAATGGCAGTTTGCTTTTGATGATGAGGATGAGGGGATTAAAGAAAACTGGGTAGAAAACTTTCCATTAACACACGAAATTTTGGTTCCGTTTACATACGAGACGGAGCTCAGTGGAATCAATGATCCGAGTCATCATAAAATTGTTTGGTATCAAACAATTTTTGAAGTGTCAGATGTGGCTAACCAAACGCTTTATTTTGAAGGTGTTGATTTTGAGACACAAGTTTGGCTGAATGGTCAATTGCTGGGAAGTCATAAAGGCGGATATGAACGGTTTTCATTTGATTTAGCTCCTTATTTAACTATTGGGACAAATAGAATTACTGTGCGTGTGGAAGATTCACTTTCGTGTGAACAGCCTCGTGGGAAACAACGCTGGTTGCAAGATAATTTTGGCTGTTGGTATGTGCAAACAACAGGTATTTGGAAATCAGTTTGGCTTGAAAAAGCTCCGTTACAGCGTGTAGAGCAGGTAAAGATGAGACCGGATTTAGATAATGATTTAGTCCACATTGAAGTGGAATTAAAAGATTCTTCGGTTATGCCAGACACGCCTAGTTACTACCTAGAAGCAGAAGCAAGTTTTAAAGGAAAATTAATTAGCTATCATAAATATTTACTGCAACATAATAACGGTAGATTTACCTTAGATACGCGGGAAAAGGGAAATGCTGACTCTGGAACGCATCGTTGGAGCCCACAAACTCCTAATTTATATGATTTGACCGTCCGTTTGTATGATACGGAGGGACATTTGCTTGATGAAGTCTTAAGTTATTTTGGTATGAGAAAAATAAGCATAGAGAATGGACATGTTTTATTAAATAATCGTACTCTTTACCAACGATTGATTCTAGATCAAGGGTATTGGTCTGAGTCAGGGATGACCCCTCCATCTGTGGAGGCGTTAGAGAAAGATCTCGAACGAATTCGTGAGATGGGGTATAACGGTTTGCGAAAACATCAAAAAATTGAGGATGAACGCTTCTACTACCTTTGTGATGAAATGGGGCTTTTGGTATGGGCTGAGATGCCTTCAACCTATGTTTTTAATGATGTGGCAATCGCACAGTTTACGCAGGAATGGTTACAGATTGTCAAACAGTATTATAACCATCCTTCAATTATCACCTGGGTTGCGTTTAATGAAAGTTGGGGAATTAAAGGAATTAATGAACACAAGCGGCCTCAAAGTTTTACAGAGGGAATCTATCATCTGACAAAAGCAATCGATCCTTATCGTCCAGTGATTACAAATGATGGCTGGGAGCACACAGTTTCAGATATTTTGACGTTGCATGACTATGAAGAGCTAGGTGAGGTTTTTTCTAAGCGTTACTCAGATCATCGAGATTTTGCCGTTGAGGAAGACTCAAACAAGGAACGGATTGTAAACAATAAAATCCAATTCAACGATGGTTGGTTTGCTTTTGCGAACGGCTATCGTTACACCGGACAGCCGATTATCATCAGTGAGTTTGGTGGAATTGCTTTTACGGCAGATAGAAAAGACCAATGGGGATATGGCAATCAAGTGAAAAATGAAGAAGAGTTTATGACGAGATTTGAGAATATCCACACAGCAATTCAAGATATTCCCTATATTTCTGGGTTTTGTTATACACAACTAACGGATGTTGAACAGGAAGTGAATGGTCTGTTGACTCCCCAACGAGAGGCAAAGGTAGACCTTACACAAGTAAAACGAATTAATGAAAGACGCGTTTGAAATTAGTTTTAGGGTATTCATTCAGTTTTAAGGAGCTGAATTTTATTAAATTCATTTTGTTGGAGGAATAGCTATGAAAAAATGGAAAACATCTTTATTAGGACTAACATTATCAGTTGCTTCAATTTTATCACTGGCTGCTTGTGGATCAGGTGATAAGGATGCGGCAGAAGGTGGGGGCGACAGTAAAGGATTTACTTTGCTTAGTCCAGACCACAGCGCGGATCATCCAAAGAATAAAGATTTATGGATGTGGAAGGAGTATGAGAAAAAATCTGGAATTCCTATTACGTGGCAAGAATCAAAAGATATCAACGAAAAGAAAAACCTTCTGTTGTCTGAGTCTAAATTACCAGATGCCTTCTATCAAGTTTATTGGACTTCTGATGAGTTAGTGAAGTATGGCGGACAAGGGTTATTCCAACCGATTGAGGGACTATTGGAAAAGCATGCACCAAATTTCTACAAACTGATGCAAGAAAATCCTGAGATTAAAAAGAGTATTACAGCGCCAGATGGGCATATTTATTTCTTGCCAGAATTATCGATGGATCCACAGATTATGGGTCTAACTTTTAGATATTATATCAATAAAGAATGGTTGGATAAATTAGGTTTAGAAAAACCTCGTACAACAGAAGAATTGAAAGAAGTGTTAACGGAGTTTGTCACAAAAGACCCGAATGGGAATGGAAAAGCAGATGAACAAGGTTGGTATATGAACAGCGGGGAACTACCAAACAGTTTTGAAAAATTATTAATGGCGGCTTATGGTATGGGAACTGGTGGACGTACAGGGATTGAAACGTCTGTGTATTACGAAACAGATGGTTCTCTTCAATTGACGTTAAATAGCGACAGGATGAGAGATGTTTGGAAATATGAAGCAGATTTATTCCAAAATAATTTGATGTCAAAAAATGCGTTTGCAGGTGCTGATGGTGATAAATGGCGTGCGGATGCTTCAAACAATACGGTTGGGTTATGGACTTGGGTAAGCCCTGAATTTATAGGTGGCTCAGTGCAAGATAAATATACACCAATCAATATTATTGCAGGACCTAATGGAGATAAAAGTTTAGTTATCAATGGACCAGTTGGTACTTCTGGTTTGGTTATTACGAAAGATTGTAAAGACCCAGGTAAGTTACTAGAATGGGCAGATTATTGGTACAGCAAAGAAGGATCAGATTTTGGTTACTTAGGTAAAGAAGGCGTTACGTATCACAAGGTTGATGGCAAAAATGTCTATATTGATAAAATTTTGAAGTTTGAAAAAGGGGCGCAGCTTGGCTCTTATCAATATCTTGACAATGTGTATGGTGGAGGTTATCCGTACTTGAACCCAACACAAGCAGACCGTGATATTGCACAAGGGTTAAAACCTGTAACTTACGATGATTTTAATGATGACGTTATGCCTGAAAAAATGTTGTCTCCTGTTATGCCAACGCCAGAAGAGTCTGGACAGTTGTCTACTATTATGACAGATATGAATAACTATATAGAGCAAGCTCGTGTGAAATTTGTAACTGGTAAATGGAATTTCACTAGTGATTGGGATAACTATGTAGATCAATTAAAGAAAATAGGTTCAGATAAATTGTTAGAAATTCGCCGTACACAATACGAACGATATGATAAAGAATAAGTAGATAATTGCTTATCTAGCCTAGAACTGTGCGTGGACTGCATAGCTCTAGGCATGTCTTTTAAAAATTATAAGTAGCGAATTCGTCTGAAGGACTTTGTTTATAGAAGAAAAAGTGCATTTGCAGAGGAATACAACGAGGAGAATCCCTAGTTGTCTTCCTGTGAAAGCCTTTAGGAGAGGAAGAATCATTAGATGGTCGATAAATCATTAGCGAGTAATCAGTCAAAATCACAACAAAAACGGCATGCAAATAAGCCGATTAATCAACTGTTTTATGATATTAATAAGCATAAATGGCTTTATGCAATGTTGATTGTTCCCATTATTTTTGTAGTTATTTGGAACTATTGGCCAATGTATGGGATAGTCATTGCTTTTAAAGATTATTCACCAGCATTTGGTATTTGGGGAAGCCCATGGGTTGGATTAAAACATTTCCAACGTTTTTTTGATTCTTACTTTTTTGTAGAAATTATTGGCAATACGTTACGTGTAAGTTTATATAGCTTGTTAGTGGGCATTCCTTTACCGATTATTTTAGCGTTAATGTTTAACGAAATTAAACGGAAGTGGTTTAAGTCAACTGTTCAGACAATATCGTATATTCCTAACTTTATTTCTGTCGTCGTTGTGATTGGTATGGTGACCTTTTTCTTCTCAGACCAAGGCTCTATTAACCAAATTTTGAGTTCTCTTCATATGAAACCAATAGATTTTCTTGGAAGTGCCAAATGGTTTCCGCATGTGTATGTTTGGTCAGGGATTTGGCAAGGTGTTGGCTGGGGAACCTTGATTTACACAGCTGCAATGTCTGGTGTTCCTCAAGATCAGTATGAGGCGGCCTATCTGGAAGGAGCTTCTAGAATACAGTGTATCAAAAACATTACTCTTCCAGCGATTATGCCGACGATTGTTATCTCAGCTATTCTTGCGACAGGAAGTGTCATGTCTGTTGGGTTTGAAAAGGCCTACTTGCTGCAAAACGCCTCTAACTTAGCTAGTTCAGAAGTACTTTCGACGTATACTTACAAAGTTGGTTTGATTAACGGCGAGTACAGTTTTTCTGCGGCGGTCGGTTTGTTTAATAATATCGTGAATTTTGTTATGTTGTTTATTGTAAACAAGGCGGCACAAAAAACAGGCGAAAATAGTTTGTGGTAGGAAGGCGGAAAAATTGTTATGGGAAAAATGAAATATATTTCAACAAAATCAGATAAAGTTTTTGATGTGATTAATATTATTGTGATTACTCTGTTAACCTTGGTGCTGTTATATCCCATCGTTTTTGTCGTAATGGCCTCCTTTAGTAATCCAAACAAGATTTATGAGGTACCGTTATTGCTATGGCCACGGGGCTTTAATATTAATGGGTATACAGAAATTTTAAAAAATAAAGATATTTTGGTAGGATTCAAAAATGCCGTTCTTTACACGGGATTGGGCACAATCGTTAGTGTAGTAGTGACCCTTTTAGGTGCCTATCCATTGTCGCGTAAAGATTTGCGTGGTCGTTCTATGCTGACTCTGTTTTTTACAGTCACGATGTTTTTTGGCGGAGGTTTAATCCCGACTTACTTAGTTAATCAACAATTGGGCATTATTAATACAATCTGGGTGATGATTTTACCTGGAGCTGTGGGTGTCTATAATATGATTTTGATGCGGACCTACTTCCAACAAAACATTCCATCTGAGCTGGTCGAAAGTGCTTATATGGATGGCGCCAATGATTTACAGCTCCTCTATAAAATTATTATCCCACTTTCGACACCGATTATTGTAGTCATCGCTATGTTTAATGGCGTAGGGAGATGGAATTCTTACTTCGATGCAATGATTTATTTGCGCGATCGAGCGAAGTTCCCTTTACAACTGATTTTGCGAGAAATCTTAATTCAAGGTCAATTTGGGGACGATGTGAATCAGACATTGGTGGGGAGTGCCCAAGAGCAGCTGATGATGTTAAAACTGACATTAAAATATAGTGTGGTTATCATTTCTACTTTGCCGGTGTTACTTTTCTATCCAATTGTTGCAAAATATTTTGAAAAAGGCATTTTAGTCGGTTCTATAAAGGGGTAAGCAAAAATGGTGAATAAGATATATGACGTATTTAATCGTATCTATTATTTGATGAAGCTAAATGGTCTGTGGTTACTATTTACTTTCTTAGGTGGTGTAGTTCTGGGGGTGATTCCTTCAACGATTGCTCTTTATGCGTGTATTCGTCAACAGATTAGAAGTGAGGAAGAGACGCATCTTTATCAAATGTATAAAAAATATTATTTTGAAAATTTCCGTAGAAGCTTATTGTTCAGTGGTGTGGGTCTTGTTATAGCGATATTTTTTCTAGCAGAAACTATTGTTTTAGCTAATCTTGGCACAAATACTCACCTTCTCTTAGAACTGACAATCAAAGTAACAAGACTCTTGATTTTATTAGGTGTGGCAATGTTCTTTCCAGTTTTTGTTCATTTTGAGGTTTACGGGAGTAAGACAGTCATTCAACCCATGATCTTTCTGTTAATTTGTCCTTTAGAAGTCATTTACTGCTGTGTCATTCTAGTAGTTACGCTGTTGGTATTTGCTATTAGTCCGTTATTGGTTCTGTTTATCGGAATCGCGTTACCAGCCTATGGGATGAGTTTAGTCATGCAGAGAAAATTCAATCGTCTTGAAAAAAATATTAACTTTTCTGTTGGAGTAGAGATTGAAGGCTAAATGAAGCTCTTCAATAAAGGAGTAGATAAACTAATGAATGTAACAAGTATTGATACAAGACATGCAACAAGTAACTCATTTGAACTCTCTCGGGGCAACTGTTTTCCGTTCACAGGGGTTCCTTTTGGGATGAATTATTTTGGCATTGAGACACATGATGATAATTGGTGGTTTCATCCAGAAGCAAGTCACTATCGTGGGATTCGATTATCCCATCAACCAACGATGTGGGCAGGAACAAAAGGAGATTTTTGTTCAGTCCGTTTATTGCCGTTCACTAAAAATACAAAAGGCTTAACCGTTGTTCCCTATGCACCAGAAAATTCTGAGTTTCACCCTAACTATTTGAAGATTTATCAAAAGAATAATCAACTTGAAACCGTGGTAACTCCTTCTGACTATGGTGCGTTGATTACGATGGATTCTCCACAAGATGAAAAAGGCTTGATGGTTAGTTTTCCAACAGAGGGTGTCATTACAAAGGCTCAAGGGACCGTTATTGAAGGTTATTCTAAACAGCTTCATACACACAGAACGAGACCTTTAAAATTGTATTTTCATATTGAGACCTCATCAAAAATCGTCTCGTTTTCAGAAAAAGATACACAGGTCTATGAGATTGTTTTCTCTGATGCTGAATCTGTCGAGTTGCGTATGGGGACTTCATTTATCTCAAAAGAGTATGCAATAAGGAATCTACCCACGGAATCTGCTGAGAATATGTTAATGCATGTCACCAAGTTATGGGAAGATAAATTAAATAAGATCGAAGTAACGGATGCGGATCCCGACAAAGTGGCAACCTTTTATCACAACATGTATCGGGCATTCTTGTATCCACAGAGATTATATGAATTTGATGAAGCACATCAACCGGTGCATCGGGATGCGTATTCAAATGAAGTGAAATCAGGATATCTGTATATGAATAATGGCTTTTGGGACACTGCTAGAACGGTTTATCCACTGTTTTCATTAATTGAAATGGATGAGTATCCCAAAATTTTGGAAGGTTTTTTAAATAGTTATCGTGAAAGTGGCTTTTTACCAAAATGGTTGTCTCCAGAAGATTCAGGTGGTATGCCTGGGAATTATATTGATGCAGTAATTGCTGATGCAGCCTCGAAGAAAATTGTCCCAGATTTGATGCCCGAATTTCTCCAAGGGATGATACACTCTGCTGAGGTACAGGAAGAGACCCGTTCTGCGGGACGTTCTTATGTTCATGAATATAACGAATATGGTTATGTTCCGTCTGATTTGCATGAATCGGTCAATCATACATTGGACTACAGTTATAGTGATTACTGTATTTCAGTAGTGGCTAAAACGCTAGGCGAGGAGAAAATAGCGAACGAGTTTGCGAAACGTTCTTATCGTTATCAAAATCTATTTTCTAAAAAAGATCAATTTATGGTAGCCCGCGATCGCGATGGAAAATTCAAAGAAGAATTCAGCCCATTTTCATGGGGTGGAGACTATACGGAAGGTTCAGCGTGGCACTCTAGTTTTGCTGTGAGCCATGATATTCAAGGATTGATTGAACTATACGGTGGTTTGCCTGAGTTTGAGAAAATTTTGACTCGTTTAGCCAATACTCGACCTGAATATACAGTAGAAGGGTATGGACATGTGATTCATGAGATGGCGGAAATGGAAGTGAATGGTTTTGGACAAATAAATGTGGGCAATCAACCTAGTTTCCACTTACCGTATCTTTTCAGTTTTATCCATAAGCCTTATTTTATGCAGCCTTTATTAAAACAAGCAGTTAGTAGATTGTTCAGTGCTGGCTGGAAAGGGTACCCAGGTGATGAGGATAATGGCAGCATGTCTACATGGTATCTGTTTAATGCATTAGGATTCTATCCATTTTGTCCTGGGAGTAAAGAGTATCTATTTGGCATGCCAAACTTTGATCAGGCGATTATTCATTTATCAAATGGCAACCGTGTCGTTCTGAAAACAGAATTGAACTATCCTCAGCAACAATTTATCAATCGAGTAAAAACATCAGGTGGGGATTATCGTAATTGTTTTATTTCGCATGATGAATTGCTTTCCGGAACAGAGTTAACATTTGAATTGGGGATGGTTCCCAACATTGACTGTTTTAACGAAAAAGTACCATTCAGCATGAGTCAACATAAGGACCAGTAGTGAACGAAAAAGTAGTTGCAAATTAAAAGGGTTAAACGTTTGGGTTAAGTGTTAATGGAGGTTGCTAGCCTGAGAAACTTAAATAATGAGTCTAGTTAAAGGACGGGGATTTCTGTAAGAAAGAATAGTGATCCTCTAGAGCATCGATAATTGTTTCTTTAGAAATGGCGTCTTGCTTATGTTGGCTCACGTATCAGACCTTTCCTCTATTTGTTGGAAAAACAGAAAATAAGAACAGAAATAGGAGCTTTTAATATGGTTAAAGTAAATCGTGCATCATCTATCCCGTTGTTTTTAAGTGATCCATATTTTTCAATATGGTCACCAGCAGATAAATTGACTGACTGTGATACACAAAGCTGGACGGGAAAAGAACAACCAGTACGCGGATACATTACGGTGGGAGAGACGACTTATCGTTTTATGGGAGCAGATGGCCTTATTCCTAGCATTCCACAAACGAATCTAGAGGTCACCGCAACCCAAACGAAGTATACCTTTGAAAATGATAGAGTAAAACTAGAAGTCGTTTTTTCAGTGGATTTAAATCTTGAAGATCTTTATACAATCAGTGAACCTGTTACGGTGGTTACCACAAAAGCAGTTGCTAAGATGAGTGAAGAATTGGCTGTTCGATTGACTTTTTCAGAAGAAATATGTCGCGATACGCTTGAAAAAGAACCTTTACACTGGAAGGAAATCATAACACCAACGGAGAATATTGTTTGGATGGGGAAAGGAAGACAAACGCCATTAGATTCGACAGGAGACTTAATTGATATCAATTGGGGGTATCTTTATTTAGCCGCAACAAATCAAACAAACATTCGATATGAGAAACGACGTGAGAACTTAGTTGCAACTTATCCGTTAACCTCTGATGCGCCAGTCTCTATAGTAGTCGCTTATGATGATGTTCATTCGATTAACTATTTTGGCACACCAACTAATGCGTTATGGAAAGAAAAATATACGGGGATTTTTGCGCTACTAAAAGAGTATCTTGAAACTCTATCTGAACGTTTGAGTGATTGCGAACGTATTGATAAAAAAATTAGTGAGTCCGCACTTATAGTTGGTGGAGAGAGCTTGGATTTTCTGACGGCATTTAGTTATCGACAATCTATTTGTGCGCACAAGTTAATACGTGATCCAGAAGGTGAAATTGTTTTTCTATCAAAAGAATGTAGCTCAAATGGGTGCATTGGAACGGTAGATATCAGCTACCCGTCCATTCCGTTATATTTACTTTATCAAACGGAGTTGGCAAAAGGTATGTTAAGACCCGTGTATAAATTTGCTTCGTTACCAGTGTGGGAATATGATTTTGCTCCTCATGATGTGGGGTGTTATCCATATGCTACTGGTCAAGTATACGGAGAGCAGACTCATATCGGCTCTAAAGATTGGTCTAATCGAGCAGTGAGAGATACTATTTATGATTACTACCAATTACCAGCTGGCCAAGCAGTCTATAATTTTGAACAGCAAATGCCTATTGAAGAAAGCGGCAATATGTTGGCGATGGTTTCAGCTATTTATTTACGAGATAAAGAAGAGAGTTTTTTCAAAGAGCATATGGACACGAACCTTATGTGGGCGGACTATTTGGTAAAATTTGGGCAAAATCCGGAAAATCAATTATGTACAGATGATTTTGCAGGACACTTGGCTCATAATTGTAATCTTTCTTTAAAGGCGATTACAGCACTAGGACTATTTGGCAAAGCACTGACGGCAATGGGGGTACAGGAAAAAGGCGCTCGCTATACTACATGTGCGCACAAAATGGCTCAAGCTTGGATGGAAACTGCTATTTCATCAAAAGAGCATACGCCTCTTGCCTTTGATAGACCTGATAGCTGGAGTATGAAGTACAATATTGTTTGGGATAAATTATTTGATTTAGGGCTATTTCCAGAAGAGGTTATGCAAAAAGAATTAAGTAAGTATCTAGAAGAAATCAATGAATTTGGCGTTCCTCTAGACAATCGGGCGGAGTATACAAAAGCCGATTGGATAGTCTGGATTTCCATCTTTGCAAACGAAAACACGACGAGAGAAAAATTATTATCTCCTATTCGTCATTATATCGAATGTACTGAGAATCGAGTACCGTTTTCAGATTGGTATGATACCAAAGATGCGCATGTCATGAACTTTAAGAATCGAACCGTTGTTGGGGCGATGTTCATGCCACTTTTAAAAGAAGCATTAGCTACTGAGTCAAAATAACAGGAGAGATTCGATTAGATAAGTCTTGTAACTGCCAGTTTTGCTGGACTTAGAGGTTGGGACAGAAGTGTTTAACTCCGAGAACCGGGTAGGTACTGTGCAACATCAACTCATACTTCGTTGTGTTTTACAGCACCGATTAGGTACTGTGCAACATCAACTCATGCTTCGTTGTGTTTTACAGCAATAAGAGGGAATTCACGGAAATGACAAGAAACACGAAAGCCTTTCTTTCGATGTTGATTGATTCCTACATGGTGCTCTTCAAATTTTTGTGAATTTCAGCTTATTTCCGAACCTTCAACTCTAGCATGTCTCATGCGTAGAAGTTGTTGAGAGCGGAACAACGTGAAGATGGAGTTGCTTCTGTATCCACCGTTTATTCGGATAAAAAGAGGCTGGGACATAGCTTGTAGAGTTATGTCCCACGCTCGTTAACTCTTTTGAAAATAAACTAGACAAGTGTCAGATGTATCTAAACATTATTGATGGAAATATGAAAATAACAATTGTCTGCTTATTGAGACCTCTTTCGTTTTTTAAGGAAGTTCATTCACAAATCAGCCAATCAACAGTAAGTTATCATGTAAGGAAAAAGAAGCCTGATGGTGATCGAACTTCGATACGAAGCTTGCTGCAAGAGAACTCTTTGGCAAGTTCCAACTTAATTTCTATTAAACCGTACTGGGTGGCTAACAGTGACGGTTTTTTTGATGTTTATCAGGAGGTTATAAAAGAAGCGTTCAACTCTAAAAACCGAGTAGGTACTGTGCAACATCACATACCTCGTTGTATTTTTGTAGGAGTTGCTTCACGTATAGAGTAAGTTAACAGTGCAAAATTTTCAATTTCATTCATTATTGAATAAATATTTTTTATATCATAATCAGTAATGAGCTAGATATAAAAACAAAGAGCCAATAACTTGAGACATTAATTCTTAGTTATTAATTCCCTCTTGCATCTAACACCGTGTCATGAATTAACATGGATGTGAGAGGAGATGATTTTTATGCAAGAAATAAATTTTTTAAAACAGAGTATTATTACGGAACCTAAAGAGTTTATTCAAAAATTTGATAATTTACCAACTACGATTGAAAAACTCGTTCTATGTGTTCAAAATTTGGTCATCCATGCTGAGCACGAAAAACTATACGGTGTTCGATTTAGTAAAAAACAAACGGATGAGGAATTGTTACGAACAGCTTATCAAATGCTACAAAAAATTGAACAGATTTCAAACAAACCATTATCGACCCTTCGTGAACCTAATATGCGATTAGTAGGTATGTGTCGTGATTATTGCTTGTTAGTGGTTTCTTTTTTACGTAGTCAAGAAATACAAGCAAGAATACGTGTTGGCTTTGCAAATTACTTTAAAACAGATATTCCCTATGAAGACCACTGGATTGTCGAATATTATCATTCTCAAGAAAAAAGATGGATTCGTATTGACCCTCAACTAGATGATATTCAAAAAGAACATTTTGGGGTATCTTTTGATTCTCTAAATTTACAATTTAAAAATGGATTTTTAAGTGGTGCTGAAGCTTGGAAACTATGCCGTCAAGGCTTCTACCATCAAGATGATTTTGGTTATAACAAAAACTGGAAAGGTTGGCAATCTGTCAAAGGAAACTTGTTGCACGATTTTAATTGCATGATTGGCTTAGAGCTATTGCCTTGGGATTTATGGACGGACTTAAGCAATAAAAAATATAACCAATTAACAAAATCAGAAAAAGAGTTGCTTGATGAAATGGCAGAAATTTTAGCAAACCCTAATTTCGATACTAAAATATTGAGCGAACTTGTCTTGAAACTTCCAGAAAACTATCTACCTTCTATCTATTCACAGTTAAAGATTCTAGGAATTACAAGTGAATTAGCAATTACGAATCCAGCATTGCTACAAGAAAAGTTTAAAGTAAATAAATTGCCTATGTCTAAGATAAAAGAGCCTGTTAAACAGAATCGTGATTCCATTTATTTAAAGGGAGCTAGAGAAAATAATCTTAAAAACGTTGAAGTAACAATACCTAAAAATCAATTTACGGTTGTAACAGGCGTAAGCGGAAGTGGTAAGTCTTCACTTGTATTTGACACAATTTATCAGGAAGGAAAACACCGGTATCTGGAAAATGCCAATAGTGGAACAAAATTAAATGAACAGCTTATGAAACCTGATTTTGATGTACTACAAGGACTCACTCCTACTATCGCTATTGAACAAAAAAAAGGAAATCAAAACCCTCGTTCGACCATTGGCACAATAACGGGGATTTGGGATTATTTACGCATGTTATATGTAGCGATTGGAAAGCTATATTGTCCTTACTGTGCTGTCGAATTAATTTCTTTAAGTAAAACAAAAAATAGTTGTCCAAAATGTCAAACAATATTCACGAAACTAAATACATCCATCTTTAATGCAAATAGTCATACAGGTGCTTGTAGTGATTGCAACGGATTAGGCTATGTATATAAAATGAATCCTCAAAAAATTGTATCTGATCCTCTTAAATCAATTTTAGATGGCGCCACACATTATTGGGGCAAGCTCAGAGGTAAAAAGCCAAGCGGTAACTGGATGGTTGGTGAGCTATATGCCATTGCGAAAGAGGAAAGAATTGACTTAGATATTCCATGGGCCGAATTACCAGATTCCTTTATTGAGCACATTTTATATGGAACACAAGATAAAATTTATTCTTATGAATATGAATCAAAAGGGAGAACGGCAAAAATTAAACGGCCTGCTTCTGGAGCAGTTCATCATATCCAACGCCTTTTTAGAGAAGCCACTTCAAGTGACACCCCTTATATGCAGTATATGGATAAAGAAAAATGCTCCACTTGTCAGGGAGAATTACTAGGTGTAGAAGCAAGGTTTACTGTAGTTTATGGATATCGCTTGCCTGAAATTATGAAGTTAACCATTCAGGAATTAATGAATTGGATTTGTACATTACAAGACCATCTCACAACAGATGAAAAAAAATTAACCGATGAACTGATAGCGGAAATTGAAAACCGTTGTAATCATCTACTAAATGTAGGGTTGCATTACCTTTCTACAGACAGAACAGCTCCAACTTTATCAGGCGGTGAACTGCAAAGAGTTAGGTTATCAAATCAATTAGGAAATGAACTAGTTGGTATCACCTATATCCTTGATGAACCCTCTATAGGATTACATCCAAGAGATAACCACTTAATTATTGACTCACTCAAAAATCTTGTGAAAAATGGCAATACAGTTATTGTCGTTGAGCACGATAAAGAAACAATGCTGTCTGCCGACTATATGATTGATGTTGGTTATGGTGCAGGCCAAGCAGGAGGAGAGATAGTAGCACGTGGAACGATTGAAGAAATCATTAAGAACCCAAAATCAATTACTGGGCAATATTTAGGAAAAGACAAGGAATCCATTGTGATAAGTAGAAGAAATATCAAAGATTGGATTGAATTAAACGGTTGCTCTGCCAATAATCTGAAAAATATTGATGTCGAAATTCCGCTTAACTGCATAACAACTGTCACGGGAGTCAGTGGTTCAGGGAAAAGTTCACTCATATTTGAAAGTTTAGTTCCTGCTTTAGAAGAAGAGTTTAAGAAATCTAGTGTAAAAAAGAAATATTATCACTCAATTGTAGGGTTAGAACAAATTGATGGATATGTGTTAATGGATCAGTCTTCCATCGGGAAGTCTATCCGTTCCTCAATCGCTACCTATACGAATGTTTTTGATGATATTCGATTCCTGTTTTCCAAAACACAATCTGCTATAAAATTAGGATTTGATGACGCATATTTTAGCTACAATTCAAAAAAAGGACAGTGTCCGAACTGTTTAGGTATTGGAAAAATTAAAATTACCTTCCCCTATATCGCAGACCAGTGGGTCACATGCAGTGAATGCTCAGGCAAAAGATATCAAAATGATATTTTACAAATCACTTATCATGAAAAAAACATATCCGAAATCTTAAATATGGAAATTGTTGATGCTATAACTTTCTTTGAAAAATATACTGCAATCTATAATAAGCTGCTTGTTTTACTTGATGTAGGATTAGGTTATTTGAAGCTTGGTCAAAGCACAGCAACACTCAGTGGCGGTGAATCACAACGTTTAAAACTAGCAAAAGAACTTGGAGAAAAAGCAAAAGGAAACATGTTATATATTTTAGATGAGCCAACTACTGGATTACACTTTAAAGATATTGAAAAATTACAAATCGCATTTGAAAAACTCATTGAGGACGGACACTCTGTTTTAATTATTGAGCATGCGACAGAAATTATTTTAAATTCTGATTGGCTCATAGATATTGGGCCAGAAAGCGGAATTCATGGAGGGTGTATTGTTGCAACTGGAACACCTGAAGATATCAAACAAAACACAAATAGTATTACAGGGAGGTATTTATGAAATTGAATTGGAAAAAGAGATTGTTTGTTTTCATGGTTAGTCAAACTGTATCTATGCTTGGTTCCTCTGTTGTTTCATTATCCCTCATTTGGTATGTAACACTGCAAACCAATTCAGGTTTAGCCATTACAGGGATTACGATTACTACCTTCCTCCCACAAGCACTTGTTATGCTTATGGGAGGCGTACTTGCTGACCGTTTTCCACTTAAGCGAATCATAATACTGTCAGATGGTTTTATTGCATTTGCTACCCTAAGCTTGGCACTTCTTTATGCAAACGGATATCACTCTATTTGGTGGTTATACATTTTCAACAGTTTCCGCTCATTAGGGAGTGGTATACAACTACCTGCAACCAAGAGCATCTTACCTTCTTTTGTTCCCGAAAACGAACTAATGCGTGCAAATAGTTATTCCACTACTACATGGAGTATCGTGCAATTAGTGTCTCCAGCACTCGCAGGAGTTGCCTTGAGTTTATTCTCATTAAGCATAGTTTTGTTGATTGATGTTGTGACAGCAATCATTGGAATTGGTCTCTTATGTAGTATGCCAATAATTCATAAACAAAGGCAAGTATCGGAAAATGGATTCTCTTCTTTGAAACAAGGTTTTATCTACCTAAAAAAGTCAAAAAATATGAGAACGATTATGTCACTTTATACTATTTTCAGCTTTTTAGTGGTGCCAGCTTCACAGTTAACCCCTTTACTTGCTTCTCATAATGTAGGAGATAAGGTATGGGTTTTAACAAGTATTGAAATGGCATTTTCAATTGGTGCATTATTGGGGAGCATTTATTTAGGCTATAAAAAAATAACCCTTTCGTATTTTAAGTTAATCGGTTATTCTGTCTGTGTTTTTGGACTAGCAATGGGTGCCCTTATCATCGCAAAATCAATAGGGTTATTTTTTGTTTTTATGCTTGTGATGGGCATTGGAAGTCCACTATACTACACGCCTATCATAACAATGATACAAGAGTATAGTTCTCCAATATATATGGGAAGAATGTTCTCTTATCTTGATTTGTTTGGGACGTTAGCAACTCCTTTAGGGATGTTGATATTTGCTCCAATTAGTAATGTCAATTTGAATTTATCCTTTATCATACCGAGTATTTCACTTCTATTTCTAGGTGCTTGGATTTTTCGTAATCAAAAAAAGATTACTTAATCAAGAGTAAAGGAATCTGAATTTCTGTTAGATATTCACTTTCATTTTTTGTATGACGTCCATCAATAATGGTTATTTGCCTAGAAGTCTCTCCTAAAGAATACTCTGTATTTTGAGATAACCATTCAACAAAAGAGTGATAAGCCTTATCAATGTTCTTATAAGAGCCATACACCATCATAGAAGCCATGTGATGAACTTCTTCTAATGAGCGATAATGGATAGTTTGAGATGACTTAGTTTCTTTTTTAACGATAAAGGCAACCTCAATATCTATACTTTCATCAACCGTATCATGATAAATTGCGATATTATTATATCTTGTCTGGTCAATGGAAATATGCTGTTTTTTTACAAAATTATAAAGCTCTTCCCAAAGCTTTTCTTCTTCAAAATGATTTTTCATCTTTCTTCTCAATGAAATGATAGGAAATGCTGGGATCGACTTAATAATAATCGCATATTCTTTTTCAATATTGTTCTGATGAATATGATTGATTACTTGTTGAAGCTTTAAAGATCGCTCTTGTGTTTGTTCAATTATTTGATTCGTTGTTTGTAGTTGGTCTTCCATATACTCTAAAAGCGTGTTTTTATCCCAAGCGTTTATAATCGCTTTTATTTCCGAAATACTAAAATTTAAATCTCTCAACATGATAATTTTTTGCAGAAGCGGTACTTGTGAAATTGAGTATGAACGATGACCTGTCACTTCATCAATTTCTTTAGGTTTTAAGACTTCCTCTTTATCGTAATAACGAAGCATACGTACAGATACTTTTGTAAGTTTAGAAAAATCACCTATTTTCATTTGGTCACCTCTTATTTCAATTATAGTTGTTTGAATGTATACTTCAAGCTTTGCAGTAATGCTTCTAGGAGGAGTTACTATGCTTAGGAGATACCTTGAAATAACTGAAGTTTTAAAATATGGCGGAAAATTTTAGATAAATAGATCAATTAGTTATAGTATACGCGAAGTTGAATATTTTGATCGTAATCACCGAATCCACGACCAAAGATAGTTAATCCTCCGACGTTTTCTGATTCTTCCTTAACTTCAAAACGAATCGTCCAGTTCTTCGAGTTATCCTGAAATTCTTTAACAGTCACATCTGATAATTTTTCTCCGTCCATAAAGGTTCCTTCATGATTGATTTGAAGTATTTTTAATAAGCCGTATTGATTCATATCATTCGGCCACCATTCAGGATTTATTTTTCCTCGGCGATCAGAATAATCCCCTAGACTTGTCCATGTTCCTAAAGTAATTCCATTTAATGAAAAGGTAATATCAGAAGGCCAGTTATCTTTAGCGAAAGGATACTCTGAAGAAATTTCCATGCTCAGTTCAATTTTTTGTAAAATCTCATTTGTATCTAGGTAATTAGTTGCTTTGTATTCTAAAAAACCTTTTGTAAACCAAACAATTTGTGCGGAGATACGACTAGAATCCATAAAAAACTTAGGCATATCTAATTGACCAATGAATTTATTCGCTGAGGCCATTCCACAAGAGGGTGAAATATCATAATCTGTAAACTGTCCTAATGGAATATCCGCATCATAGTAATCATAGGCTTCTTCAATTTTTTCGGGAAATTGAATCATCAGATTTTCTACTTTTAGCATGGAAATCTTTTGGATTCCTGATTTCCCAGGAATCTTTCGTGTGGAGATTAAATCAGCTGCCTCTAGTTTGTTTACGTGCATGGTGACAATGGAGTTACTTAAGTCTAGTGCCTTGGCAAGCTCTTTGATATTCATCCTTTTTTTTGCCAGAAGCTGAATAATTTTTATTCGAACAGGGCTATCTAAAGCGCTGAATACGGGTAATGATTCTTCGGAAAGTTCAATGTTCATAGATTATCATCCTTTTTAGTGAGTACATAGTTAATAAAAGACAGTACGACTACATACAAGTTTCGTTACACCTACTATAGTAAGTGAAAAATGAGTAAAAATAAATAAATTTCAGTAACTATTTTGTATTTCAGCATCACTCTTTAATTGTATGATAAATAAAAATAAGAATTAAATCAAATTTATTTAATAGACGCTTCTGAAAATAGAAAGTAATTAAATGAATAAAAATAGTTACTTTGTTATTGACAACGCTTTCGAAAGATGTAAATATATAAATGTAATTTATTTTTTGTTTATTTTGTTAATGTTTTTATGAATTAAAGGAGGAGAAGTCGTGGAAGCAAAATTGAAAGTTAGCGAAGGGTTTGAGATAGCCAAAATAGATAAAAGAATTTATTCGTCTTTTGTTGAACATATGGGGAGGTGTGTGTATGGAGGGATATACGATCCTAAGAATAGCCTTTCCAATGAAAAAGGATATAGAAAAGATGTTATTGAGGCAATTAATGAATTGTCTGTTCCTATGATTCGTTATCCAGGTGGGAATTTTGTCTCTGGTTATAGATGGGAAGATGGCGTCGGCCCCAAGAATGAACGGCCAAGAAAAGTTGATCTTCACTGGCGAACGGTTGAGTCAAATCAATTTGGTACAGATGAATTTATGGATTGGGTCAAAGAAGTGAATGCGGAAGCTATGATGGCAGTGAATCTTGGAACGCGAGGCATCCAAGAGGCCTGTGATTTGTTAGAGTATTGTAATCTTGATTCAGACTCTTATTGGGCAGAAAAAAGAAGAGCGCACGGGAGAAAATCAGCTTATAAGGTTAAGACATGGTGTTTAGGAAATGAAATGGATGGCCCCTGGCAGACAGGACATAAGACGGCTTATGAATATGCTCGTTTAGCCAACGAAACAGCAAATGCAATGCGCTTGTTAGACCCTGCTATTGAACTAGTTGTTTGCGGAAGTTCTAATGAGTCAATGCCGACATTTGGCGAATGGGAAGAGACTGTGCTCAAAGAATGCTACGACAATGTTGATTATATATCTATGCATCAATATTTTGATGCACCCACAAAAGGAACGCTTCATCATTTAGCAAAATCTGTTCGCATGGATAAATTTATTGATTCGGTTGTTTCAATTTGTGACTCAATTAAAGCAATTAAACGATCTGATAAGACGATGATGATTTCATTTGATGAATGGAATGCTTGGTATCATTCTAATGAGCATGATTTAGAGGTTACCCCTTGGCAAGAAGCGCCCAATATTCTAGAAGATAACTATACATTTGAGGATGGATTATTAGTTGGCTTGGCTCTTATCACACTTTTAAAGCATGCTGATCGAGTGAAAATTGCTTGTATGGCTCAGCTAGTCAATGTTATCGCACCTATTTTTACTAATGAAGAAGGGCTATTTAAACAAACAATCTTTTATCCATATGCACATGCGTCAAATTACGGAAGAGGGACGGTGTTACAAGCCATTATTGAAAGCCCAACGTACGAGGTAGAAGAATTTGGGCGTGTCTCATATTTAGATAGTGTAGTAATCGAAAATGATGATAATGAACATCTGACTATTTTTGCAGTAAACCGTAGCTTAAATGAAACCATGGATTTATCTTTAGATTTTATGGGATATGAAGCTTATCAATTAGAGAGTCACATTGAGTACGCTTCAACAGATCCTGTTGTAAAAAATTCTTTTAGTTCTTCAATAGAACCAGTTGAGATGAAATTGGATGCAAACATAAAACAGGTAACAATTAAACCACTTTCTTGGAATGTCATTCGACTAAAAAAATAGGGGGAAAGAGACATGAAAAAATTCAAAAAATTAGTAAAGGCAGTTGTAGTGTTTGGCGCATTAGTAGGGTTAACAGCGTGTGGCAAAAGTGAAGAGTCAAAATCAGAGAGCTCAAGTGATGAATTAACCGTTTGGTGCTGGGATGCTAATTATAACGTCAATATGGTTAACAAAGCGGTGGAGCGTTACAACAAAAATGAAGAGGAAAATCTTAAAGTCAACATACAAGATATTTCTAGTGAGGATGTTAATCAAAAAATGCAAACAATCCTTTCATCAGGTTCAACTAAAGGATTGCCAGACATTGTTTTACTCCAAGATGCAGATGGACAAAAATTCTTATCTACCTATGATGGCGCATTTGCTGATATGTCAGATTCAGTTAAGTTAGATGATTATTATGACTTCAAAAAGACAGCTGTTAGTTACGAGGGAAAAACTTATGGACTGCCTTTTGATACAGGAGTAACGGGTTTATTCTATCGAACGGATCTGTTTGAGGAAGCGGGATACTCAGAAAAAGATTTAACTGATATTACATGGGATCAATTTATGAAAATGGGTGACGCAGTCTCGAAAAAAACAGGTGTTAATTACTATGCAGATCAATTCTATACAGAAACACGTATCGAGCAGATCCTCTTACAATCAGCAAATAGCTGGTTTAATGATGAGTCCGGTAAGCCAATGGTTAAAGGAAATGGGACTCTTGCTGCCACTTTAGATATAGCGAAAAAGTTAAAAGCATCGTCAAATGTGACGGATGTTAATGGTTGGGATAGCTATCTCAAAGTAACCAATAATACAGAGACTGCTTCTATTGTGAACGGCTGCTGGTTTGTTGATTCAATCAAACAAGCAGAAGATCAATCTGGTAAGTGGGGCTTAGCCACTATCCCTCGTTTGGATGTTGAAGGAGCAACAAATTATTCAAATACAGGTGGAGCTAGTTGGTTTGTCATGGATAGTTCAGGTAAAAAAGAAGAAGCTATTAAATTTTTAGTGTCTACCTTTGGTGAAGACACAGAATTCCAGCAACAAATTTTAACTGAAAATGGTTGTATTTCTTCTGCAAAAGAGGCTGCTAAGGGCGAAGCGTATCAACAAGAGGTCGAGTTCTTCGGGAATGAGAAAATCTATGTGAAGCTAACGGATTGGTTGAATAAAATTCCGGCTGTCTATCAAACGAAAGAAACACCAACAATCAAAGACACGTTAAAAGAAAATCTACAAACTATTTTAGATGGAACGGTTCCAATAGATAAAGGCTTAGATGAAATTCAGGCTTCTGTAGAGAGTAAAATTCAATAGTTAAAAAATCATAATTAGGCCTAGGTAATTCATCGGATGATTATTTTCTAGACCGGACTAAACTAATTGGCTAGACGTAGAATAAGAAGAATGGCTTCTTCTTTCGTTCCAACGAGTGATTCTTCGTTTAGCCTTTTTATGAGGGGGACTACAATGAGAAAAGTACGTAGTATTAAAAAAGATTTTTATGGATGGTTTTTTATTTCCTTTGCTGTTATTTTAGCAGCAATATTTATTGTTTATCCAGTTATCAGTTCATTTTTGATGAGTTTTCAGTCAATAAAAGGGTTTAAAACAGAATTTGTTGGGATAGATAACTACCTTCGATTATTCAGTGACAAGACATTTCAAGTATCGATGATGAATAGTATCTTCTTTCTAATCGTACAGGTACCTATCATGCTACTTTTAGCATTGTTACTCGCTTCATTACTGAATTCTAAAATGTTTCGCTTTAAATCTTTTTTTAGAACGGCAGCCTTCATTCCGTGCGTCACCTCATTAGTAGCTTCTTCAACGTTATTCAAAATGATTTTTGCTAATGATGGATTGATTAATAATGTTCTATTGAAGCTGGGGCTTGTTTCAGAACAAATCCCATGGTTATCTCATGGAGTGTTAGCAAAAATTGTTATTATCCTCGTTTTATTATGGCGATGGACAGGCTATAATATGATTTTTTACCTAGCAGCTATGCAAAATATTCCGACAGAAATCTATGAAGCTGCCGAAATAGATGGTGCGAGTAAACTAAAACAATTTTTTCATATTACTATCCCTAATTTGAAACCCATTATTTTAGTTACTGCGATTAGTTCAACAATCGGCACCTTACAGTTGTTTGATGAGCCAATGAATTTAACCAAGGGTGGTCCGGGAACGGCGACAACAACCATTTCTCAGTATATTTATAATACCTCCTTTGTCTATTCGCCAAACTTTGGTTATGCAGCGACACTTTCCTATGCCATTGTATTGATTGTTGTGATTTTATCAATTATCCAATTCAGAGCAGGAGGGAAAGATTAAATGAAATCAAAACAGAATGTGATGAAATTTTTCGGATACCTGTTTTTAATTATTTGGACATTTATTTCTCTTTTTCCTTTTTATTGGCTTATAGTAGGCTCGACGAATAAGAGTGTTGAGGTTTCTAAAGGAACATTAGCGATTGGTTGCTATTTATCAGAGAACTTGGCTCATTTAGTTGAAACGTATGATATCTGGCGTGTGTTTTCTAATACGATAGGGATTACTGTTATTTTCAGTATTTTATGTCTATTTGTTTGTTCATTAGCGGCTTATGGTTTTTCAAAATTTTCTAGTAAAGGAAAACGAATCATCTTTTCAATTTTTCTTTTAACGATGATGATTCCGTTCGCGGCACAGATGATTCCTCTATATCGTTTGATGTCAAAATTAAGTTTGAATGATTCGTTTGCAGCGATCATTCTGCAAGGGTTAGTATCTGTTTTTCTTATCTTTTTTCTGTCTCAAAGTTTTACGAGTTTTCCGGATGAAATTATTGAGGCAGCAAGAATCGATGGTGCAACAGAACCATCAATCTTTTTTAGAATTGTTGTGCCAGCGATGAAGTCAACGATGGCGGCAGGTGTGATTTACGCATTTATGAATCAGTGGAACAACTATATGTGGCCGTTAATCATTTTACAAACGAATGAGAAGAAAACGTTGACCTTGATGATTTCATCAATGGCAAATGGCTATTATATTGATTACGGGGCTCTTACGCTGGCAATTCTTATTGCAACATTGCCAATGATTATCATCTTCCTAACGCTACAGAAACAGTTTGTTCAAGGAATGACCGGGTCATATCGTTGAGTATTTATCTCAAAAAAAATGAGTCTGGGATATAACTTTTTTTAGTTATGGTCTCAGGCTCTTAATATCCGAATAAACGGTGAGCACAGTACCTATTTTGGTTCTCGGAGTTAAAGATTTCTATCCCAACACGAATGGTTAGGAAGGGAAGAGAAACCAATACAATAAGAACTGAAGAAGCTTTTTTTGTTATTTATTTAAGTCTGATTATTAGAAGAGAAACAAAAAAATCAAGAAAATCACGGCGATGAATTCTATATCTATGAGGAGCTGAATAGATGTTTAAAAACCACCAAGTGTTACATGAAAACAGAGAGCGCGCGCATAGTTACTTTCAAGTATATGAAACGAGAGAGGAAGCATTGTCTTTTGACAGAGATAGGTCAATTGGCTTTCAGTCCTTGAATGGTCAATGGGCCTTCCAGTTAACAGAATTTGTTGAACAAATACCTGAAGGCTTTTTCGGAACAGGGGCATTATCTTCTTTATGGTCTACTATAAATGTTCCAGGACATTGGCAACTGCAAGGCTACGGCAATCCACATTATACAAATGTTGACTATCCGTTTCCCGTTGATCCACCCTATATACCTACTAAAAACCCAGCAGGATATTATAAAAGGAAGGTATTTTTCTCAAGCTTTCCTCAAGGAAGGAAAAAAATTCTGCGATTTGAAGGTGTAGATAATGCGTTCAAATTATGGGTAAATGATCATTATGTTGGTTACAGCACAGGGAGTCGTTTACCCGCAGAATTTGATTTAACGGATTTTTTGATGGTAGGGGAAAATACGATTCAGGTTCAAGTGTCCCAATGGTCAGCGATGAGCTATCTCGAGGACCAAGATATGTGGTGGTTAAGTGGAATTTTTAGAGATGTTTATTTGTACGATAGACAGAGCTCAGGACTCGTTGACCTATTTATTCAACCGGGATTGTCAGCTGACTATGCAACTGGCGAGCTAACTATCGACTATTCATTTGAAGGCATAGCGAGCAATAAGCAGTATACATTAAAAATGGAATTGTATGATACAGAAAACTTGAATCTGTTATTTAATGAGGAACATAATATAGTAGCAACAGAGTTTTCTAGCACCTACCAAATTGAGCAACCGAAGACTTGGACGGCAGAAACACCTTCTTTGTATTCATTGATAATTGAAGTATACGAGGATAATCAATTAATCCAAGTCATTCCTCAAAAAATTGGTTTTCGCTCAATAGAACTAAAAAACGGACTCATTCAAGTGAATGGTCAGCCAATTATATTTAAAGGAGTCAATCGTCATGATTGGCATCCAAAATTTGGGCGAGCAGTTCCTCTATCTGTTATGGAAATAGACATTCAATTAATGAAGAAATTTAATATAAATGCCGTTCGAACAGCACATTATCCCAATGATCCTCGATTCTATGAATTATGTGATTATTATGGACTTTATGTGATTGATGAAGTGGATATTGAAACACATGGAATGGATATCGTCCAAAGAAGAGATGAATTGAGTGAGGCTATCGATTGGCAGACAGCTTATCTCGATCGAATGAAACGGATGGTGATAAGAGATCAAAATCACCCATCAATTCTAATATGGTCTTTAGGGAATGAATCTGGCTTTGGCAGAAATCATCAAGCAATGGCTGATTGGGTCCGTAGTTATGATCAAACAAGGCTAGTTCATTACGAAGGTGAATCAAGAAATATTTTTGAAAACCAGCTTGAATTGGAGAACCATGCCAGTGATATGTTTTCAACGATGTATACTTCTGTTGAAAAAATGCGTGTAGAAGGGACAAAGACCGAACTGCCACAGCCTCATATTTTATGTGAGTATGCGCATGCGATGGGAAACGGTCCTGGGGGGTTAAAAGAGTATATGGATTTATTTTATCAATATCCTCGCCTTCAAGGTGGATTTGTGTGGGAGTGGATTGATCATGGAATTCAACAGGAGACGGATTCTGGGGAAATCTATTATGCCTATGGTGGAGACTTTGGTGATGAGCCGAATGATAGCAACTTTGTGATTGATGGCTTAGTGTTTCCAGACAGAACCCCTTCGCCAGCTCTTTTTGAATTAAAAAAAGTGATTGAGCCCGTAACAATTGAATTTTCTTCAGATAAAAAACAGGTGAAGGTAACTAATCGTTTTGATTTTAGGAATTTAAGTACGCTTATGAGTCAATTTATTTGGACAGTCAAAGGACAGATAGTGAAGGTAGTAGACTTAGGCGAATTAGATGTTAAACCGCGAACGTCTCTTAGTATTCCAATACCAGTCGCTGAGGGTATACAGAGTGAGGAAGAAGTTGTCTTATCCTTAGTCTTTAGAGAGAAAGAAGCAAAAGAATTTTATTCTAACAAAGTGGCATGGGGACAAATGATTGTTCGGCCTAAATCACATAGACAAGGGAAAGAAAAGAAACAGTTTAATGCTACTCGAGAAGACAATAGATTGGAAATTAAGAGTAATGATGTGCAATTGATTTTTGATTTAATTACTGGGGAAATAGTTACGTGGACCTACCAAGGAGAATCCATAATAGTAAAGAGTCCTAAGATGAACTTTTGGCGTGCAGCGACTGATAATGATCGTTTGGGTCAAGAAGAGTTTCATACCAAACCCATCTCAAATGAATGGTACGAGTATGGGGTGAATCAACTAGCCCAACGAGTGGTTGAAGTTCAAGTCAGTGAACAAGAAGAGTCAGTAGAAGTTGTAGTAACTAGTGTTCAAGGGGCAATTACCAAGGATTGGGGAATTCAACTGGAGAGTACGTATCGCATAATTAAAAAAGGGGCCGTGAACATTTCTATTAAAGGAAAACCGTTCGGAAATGCACCCAAAACTTTACCCAAAATTGGCTTTCAAATGAATTTAACTAAAGCGTTTCAATTTGTTAAATGGTATGGCTTAGGGCCAAATGAAACGTATGCTGATAGTTGTCAGAGTGGCTATTTAGGTGCTTGGGAGAGCTCGGTAGCTGAACTGATGACTCCTTATATTCGCCCACAAGAGAATGGAAATAGAATGGGCACTAGAAGTTTACAGGTAGTTGATGAGCAAGGAATAGGCTTGAAAATTTATGGAGAACCTTTTCAATTTAGCATTCGTAACTATTCAACCGAACAATTAGATAAGGCTGAGCATACCTATGAGTTAAAGAATAGTGGGTTAGTTGAACTAAATATAGACCATCAGCAATATGGGTTGGGGTCAGCAAGCTGTGGTCCTGAAGTGGCGGATGAATATAAACTATACAATCGTCCCTTTGGCTTTTCTTTCACAGTAGATTATCAAACTAGCTGAAGTGGCTGAAGGGAAATGCTATTCGCATCTGCATTGATGGAACCGAATAAGAGAAGGGGAGCATGGGACATAACTCAAAAAGTTATGCCCATGCTCCTATTTCCCGAATAAACGGTGGGCATAGAAGCAACTCCATCTTCATGTTGTTCCGCTCTCAACAACTTCTACGCATGAGACATGCTAGAGTTGAAGGTTCGGAAATAAGCTGAAATTCACAAAAATTTGAAGAGCAATTTTCGTGGATTCCCTCTTATTTCTCGGAGTTAAACACTTCTGTCCCAACCTCCTCTTTATTGTTATTTATTTTATCTCCTCAAGCTCTTTGATCCCGTATTTCATCAGCTTTAGCTTTTTAATATTCAAAAAGTTTTGTGCAGAGATAGCGAAGGCCCCATAGAGTGTGGCGCTTTTTTCTAAATAGGTATTTCGGACGAGGACATCTTTTGAGAAACGATTTTTTATTTGTGCATGAATGAAATCAATCATTTCTGGAATTTTTCGATATAAAGAGCTGTTGATAACAACCATTTCTGGATCGTACATCATGATGATGTTATTAATCCCAATGCTGAGGAGCTCGGCATTTTTTTCTAAAAGAGCAAGTGCATGAGAATTGTTTTCACGAAAGGCTTCTAGTAATACATCTGAATTGACATAATCAAGGCCTTCTTCATTGGCATACTCTTGGTAGGTTGCTTTGTTGGAAGCATACTGTTCTAGACAGCCTGAGTTGCCACAAGGACAGTCTCTTCCGTGGGGATAAAGGATAGAGTGGCCGATTTCTCCAGCTCGTCCACGATGCCCCACTTGAAGGTGGCCATTTTCAACAATACCAGCACCGATTCCGCTATGAATACTAATTGAAACTAGATTTCGGTAATGAGAAGAAAAAGTATATTCTCCTAGAGCGGCTAAGTTGGCTTCGTTCTCCAAATAGATAGGAAAGTCATAAAGTGCTTGTAATTCTTCCCAAAGCGGACGCTTATCCAAATCGTAGTAGGGTGTAAAATGAATGATATTTTTGTACACTTGCCCATGAATAGCAGCAGTCAAACCGATAATTCCGTGGGGCGTTTCTGGTTGATGTGCCAAAAAGTGGTCAATAATTTCCTGCATTTGTGACACCACATTTTTTGCGGTTACAGCGACTCTGTTTTTTCGGATGCTATCAATAATTGTCCCGTCGATATACGCAAGCATGGCTTCTATATAATTGTAACCAAGGTCAAAGGCAATGACGACTGCTGATCGACGGTTGAAGGTTAGCATGATGGGCTTACGGCCACCCACATTTGAGGCATCACCAATCCGAGTTTCCTGAATAAAGTCTTCATCAATTAATTTTTTGGTGATGGCTGAAACAGAGGCTTTATTGAGTCCAGTAATAGTAGAAAGTTCTGCCCGAGAGACTTCATTTTTTGTAATAATGACGTTTAAAATTTTCGCTTCATTTTGTTCTCTGATTGTATATTTACTCGATATCATAAGGATCTCCTAACTATAATTCCAATAATATAATAATAAAGTGTCTGTAAGCGCTTGACAACTAATTTCTTATGTTTTATAGTATCTTTGTAAGTTAGTTTATCGTACTAACAAACTTAAATCAAGAGATTTGTGAATTAGGAGGAAGAAAAAATGAGTTATTTTCCAAAGGTAGAAAAAATTCGGTATGAAGGACCAACAACTGAAAACATGTTTGCGTTTCGTCACTACAACCCTGAAGAGCTAGTGATGGGTAAAAAAATGAAGGATCATTTACGTTTTGCAATTGCATACTGGCATACAATGACACAAGATGGTTCTGATCCATTTGGTAATCCTGTCAACCAAAGGACTTGGTTTGCAGATACCCCTATGCAAACAGCGAAAAACCGTGTAGAAGCTTTTTTTGAAATTTGTGAAAAACTAGGCGCAGAATATTTCTGTTTCCACGATATTGATATTGCCCCTGAAGGCGATAGCTTAGAAGAATTTTTCGCTAATATTGATGAAATTACGGATTTGATTAAAGAAAAAATGGATCAAACGGGTATCAAGCTATTATGGAATACAGCGAATATGTTTTCAAATCCTCGTTATATCAATGGGGCTGCTTCTACAAATAATGCAGATGTTTATGCGTATGCTGCTGCACAAGTCAAAAAAGGCTTGGATATTTCTAAAAAATTAGGTGGCGAAAACTATGTATTTTGGGGCGGCCGTGAAGGCTATGAAACCTTATTAAATACGGATATGAAATTTGAGCAAGATAACATTGCTCGTTTATTCAAGATGGCGATTGCTTATGGTGAAAAAATTGGTCACAAACCGCAATTTCTATTAGAACCAAAACCAAAAGAACCATCAAAACATCAATATGACTTTGATGCAGCTACGACAATGGCCTTTATTCAACATTACGGCTTAGAAGGCGACTTCAAATTAAACCTTGAAGCGAACCATGCGACATTAGCAGGTCATACCTTTGAACATGAAATTGCTGTAGCAAGAAGCTATAATGCGTTGGGTTCATTGGACGCAAACCAAGGAGATGTGTTATTAGGCTGGGATACAGATGAGTTTCCAACGAACATCTTTGATACAACTTTGGCTTTATATGAAGTATTAGAAAACGGTGGAATTGCTCCTGGTGGAATTAACTTTGACTCAAAGGTTCGTCGTTCATCATTTGAAATGGAAGACTTATTATTGGCACATATCGCAGGAATGGACACCTATGCACGCGGATTAAAAGCGGCGGCAAAATTAAAAGAAGATCGTTTCTTCGATAACTTAAAAGAAGAACGCTATGCAACCTTTAAAGAAGGAATTGGCGCGAAAATTGTCAATGATGAAGAAGATTTGGAATCATTAACGGACTATGCGTTAGGTCATGACCATGTGAAATTGGAATCTAGTCATATTGAGTATGTGAAGAGCCGTCTAAACGATTATCTAGTATAATTTAAGTGGCACAGGAATTCTAGCAGAATTCAGCAAACCGCTGGTGATACGTTTTTAAATTAGGAGTGGGGCGCAAGTCCCGCTCCTTCAAAATTTAAACGGCGGATTGTGTTGTAAAAGAAAAGTGATTGAGAAATGAAAGAAGAGTGAAACCGAAATACAGTTGAAGAGGAGGAAAACAATGTCTTACGTTTTAGGATTGGATCTTGGAACAAGCGCGTTAAAAGGTTTATTATTTCGACAAGATGGGGTACTTGTAGGAGAAGCTAGTGCGGAGTATCCATTGTTGACACCGAAACCGGGTTATAGTGAACAAAATCCAGTAGAGTGGAAGAAGGCTGCTCATAAAGTTATCACGGAACTGGTTACAGCACATACTGAAATGAAAAAAGAATTAATTGGGATTAGTTTTTCAGGTCAAATGCATAGTTTAGTGTTACTAGATGATCAAAATGAAGTGATCCGTCCAGCCATTTTATGGAATGATGTTCGGACAACTAAGCAGTGTCAAGAAATTATGGAAAAAGCTGGCGAGCAAGTGCTGAAGCAGACAAAAAACATTGCTTTAGAAGGGTTCACTTTGCCAAAAATTTTGTGGGTACAAGAAAATGAACCAGAAAATTGGGCAAATGTGCGACATTTAATGTTGCCAAAAGATTATCTTTCCTTTTGGCTTACAGGTAAATATTCCATGGATTATTCGGATGCGGCTGGAACGCTATTGCTTGATATAGAAAATAAACAGTGGTCAGAAGAAATTTTAACTCAATTTACTATTTCAGAAGAAGTTTTACCGACCTTATATGAGTCGTCTGGTGAAGTTGGCGAGATTACTGAGTCTTTGAAAAAAGAATTTGGTTTTGAGCAAGAAGTGAAAATTTATGCCGGTGGGGCTGATAATGCTTGTGCGGCTTTAGGGTCAGGAATTGTCCAAGAGGGTGCCGGAATGGTTTCAATTGGAACCAGTGGCGTCTTTTTATCATTTGAGAACTCAGATAAAGTTGACTATGAAGGAAAACTTCATTTATTCAGTCATTCAGTAAAAGATAAGGTGTACTCAATGGGGGTAACATTGGCTGCGGGGAATTCTTTAAGTTGGTATCGAGATACGTTTGCGCCAGGGCAAGCGTTCGGTGAGCTTTTAAAAGAGGTTGGAAGTGTTAAACCTGGTGCAGATGGGTTGTTGTTTACTCCTTATATTGTTGGGGAACGTACACCGCATACAGATAGTCAAATCAGAGGAAGCTTTGTGGGAATTGATACCCATCATCGCTTAAAACATTTCGGTCGTTCTGTGTTGGAAGGAATTACTTTTTCATTGAAGGATTCACAAGAAATTATGGAAACAACAGCTAAACACACATTCACCAAAATTGTTTCTGTTGGTGGGGGGGCTAAGAATCCAGATTGGTTACAAATGCAAGCAGACATTTTCGACTCAACAATTGTGACATTGACGACAGAACAAGGTCCAGGTATGGGGGCAGCGATGTTGGCAGCGATTGGTAGTGGTCTGTTTTCTGATGCGCAAAGCTGTGTGGAAACTTTCGTTAGTTACGACAAAGAGATTACGCCGATTCAAGAGAATGTAGAAGCGTATAAGAAAATTTATGCGATTTACAAACAAGTATATGGAGCAACTGCTGATGTTTGTCATCAACTGGCAGATATTCGATAGACTAAAGTAATTAGATAGAGAGAATTGGACGATACAGATGGGCATCTATCCTAGTAGATTAGAAATTTTTTGTTTTTCTAGTGTTTACTAAGAGAGGAGCATCGTATTTCAACGTCTAATCTCTCTATTTTTTTGGTGCGTTCAAAGGTATAATGAAGAAGTTATCAGATGAAGGAGTGATAGAATGAACACGAGACAGGCTGTTAAAGAAGACTATCCAAAACTTGTTGAAATTTGGGAACAGTCGGTAAAACAAACACATAACTTTCTAACAGCCGCGGATTTTTTTGAAATAAAAGAAAATCTACTGCTTTATTTTTTACATGTAGACCTACGTATTTGGATAGTTGAAGAGGAAATTATAGGATTCACAGGGACGAGCGGAGAACACTTGGAGATGTTATTTCTGTCGCCCACGGTTTTTAGAAGAGGTTATGGCCGACAAATCGTGGAAGAGCTGATTAAAAGCGAGGGGATTATTTCAGTCGATGTGAACGAACAGAATCCAGGAGCGGTAGCCTTCTATCAATCGTTAGGGTTTCAACTTTTATCAAGAGATGAAACAGATGGACAAGGGAAAGCTTATCCTATTTTGCACTTGAAACGTTAGGGCAGAGAAGGTTTAAATTAAATAATCTTGCTCACGTTATAAAGAGTCAGCAATTTTCCGTCTAAAAAAACCAGATAACCATCAGATTGACGGGTATCTGGTTTTTTTTATTTTGCTTTCAAAATTTCTTCTTTACTGTGAATAAGCTGCGTTAAAAAGTTGCAATAAGGAGTAGCTAAGCCATATTTTTTACCTTTTCTAGAGATTGCTCCATTAATATAATCAATTTCAGTTAAGCGATTATTTGTCATCAAATCTTGGTACATAGAAGGATAGTGTTTACCGATAGTTGTTGGATCAAAGCATTCCTCTACATGTTCAATGACTTCTGGAACATCTAAGGAAACCCCCTCGTGATTAGCAACCAAGGCAAATTCATTGACAATTGTTGCGACCATCTCATGTGCAGGATGTGTTTCACCAAGCCCCGCCATATTAGTGTCTAACAGAGTACATAGACCATTCATCGTTCCATTCACACAGGCTTTTCGATAAATAGAATAGTGGATATTGCTTGAATAGCTTGCGTTTAATCCTGACTCAGATAGAACCTTGGCGATGTCACTTGCTACTTGTTCTTGATTTTTCCCTAGATTTTGTAGTTCAACAGAACCATTACCGAATAATTTGACTTTGCCGGCTCCTTCTAACCCAGCCGTCCACATCGTATTGCCGATAAATATATTCTCCATAGGGACATATTTTTCAACGATATCTTCATGTCCGATGCCGTTTAACAGACATAAGACATTCGTATGTGCACCAATTAGAGGCTTGATATCTTGAAGCATTTGATCTAATTGCATTGCTTTTGTAAATAAAATAATTAACTCTGTTTTTTCACCCTCTTTCACTTCAGATTGAAGCTCAATCGGTAATTGAACGGTCAACTCTTCACCATTCAAATTGGCGTGAAGTCCATGTTCTTTAATGGCATTTACATGTGCAGGCCAGCCGTCAACTAAGGTAACCTCATTTCCACCTTGATGCAGCATTAAACCAAATCTGCTACCCATAGCACCTGCGCCAGCAATTGTAATCTTCATTTTTACAAGACCCCTTTGTGATAGTTTTCGTACTTGTCCATTGTACTCGGTGACTTTGAGAATGTAAAAGGATATAGACTGGGGAAATAGTAGAGGGATGTTAATTTATTTTTATTTAGGATTTGGAATCAGCATGGCGACCTTCATGTTTCATGGGTTTATAAAAAGTATTCCAATTGAACTAGAGGAAGCGGCTATTATTGATGGCGCTAATCGATTTCAGTTGTTCTTTAAAGTAGTCTTTCCGATGCTGAAACCAACGACAGCAACCATAGCGATATTAGATGTTTTATGGGTGCGGAATGATTTCTTGCTACCTTCGTTGGTCCTTGTGAATGATGATGTACGGACGCTCCCATTATCGACTTTCTACTTTTTTGGAAAGTACACAGCCAATTATAGTGTGGCGATGGCAGCTTTAGTGTTAGTTTTACTGCCTGTATTAATTTTTTATTTTGTTATGCAGAAAAAAATTATTGTAGGTGTGGTTGATGGAGCAATTAAATAATAGAGATTTGAGGAGTTAGGTATGAAGCGTGATTGGTGGACAGAAGCAGTAGTTTATCAAATTTATCCAAAAAGTTTTCAAGGTAGTGACGGAGATGGTGTAGGAGACATCAGAGGAATCACTAATAGGCTTGACTATTTAAATGAACTCGGAATCACTATTATATGGATTTGTCCAATCTATCAATCACCCATGGATGATGGCGGGTATGATATTTCCGATTATTATACAGTTGATGAGTTGTTTGGGACAAATGATGATTTGAAAGAATTGATAAAAAAAAGCAAAAGAATTAGGCATCGGTGTCTTGATGGATTTGGTTGTAAATCATACCTCAGATGAACATGACTGGTTTAAGGAAGCACTAGCTAATCCTGACAGTAAATATGGAGACTACTATATATTTAAAGAAGGCGTAAATGGTCTGCCGCCAAACAATTGGCGCTCGTATTTTGGTTCATCTGCTTGGGAATCTGTGCCCGGAGAAGAGAATGTGTATTATCTACATGCGTTTACCAAAAAGCAACCAGATTTAAACTGGGAAAATCCAGTAGTTAGAGAAGAGATTTATGCAATGATTAATTATTGGTTGGATCAAGGGTTAAGTGGTTTTCGAATTGATGCTATTTTAAATATTAAAAAGCGATTGGAAGTGGGACAATTTGAACCTGATGGCGAGGATGGGTTAGCTTTTATAGGCAACTGGATACTAAACCAGCCAGGTATAGGGACATGGTTAAAAGAATTAAACGAGCAAACATTCAAGCCGCATAATAGCATGACCGTGGCTGAAGCAGATGTTCCAGAAGAACGATTAAAAGAATATATTGGTTCGGATGGTTATTTTTCTATGGTTTTTGATTTCAGTTATACAGATATCGACGTACCTAACACGGGGGAATGGTATAAATTTTCGAATTGGACATGGGAAGAGATGAAGGCCAACCTCTACAATAGTCAGTTAGTAACACAAGAAAATGGTTGGGCAGCAGTCTATTTAGAAAATCATGATCAACCTCGGTCTATCAATAAATACATTCCAGAAAAAGATAGGAACAAATACAGTAAGAAAATGCTGGGGACCTTGTTTATGCTGCTAAGAGGGACTCCTTTTATTTATCAAGGGCAAGAAATTGGAATGACCAATGTCCATATGAGTAATTTAGAGGAGTACGATGATATTGCAACGCATGATCAATATAATAGAGCCCTTTTAGCAGGCTTAACAGCTGAAAAAGCAATGGCTGCGATGAATCGAAGAAGTCGTGACAACTCAAGAACTCCTATGCAATGGTCTAATGAAAAGAATGCAGGATTCTCTGTTTCAGAAAAAACTTGGTTAAAACTAAACACCAACTATCCAACAATCAATGTGGAAGAGGAAAGAAAGACATCTTCTTCGGTTTTAAATTATTATAAGCAGTTAATTCAGTTACGAAGAGACAGTCAATATAAAGAGGTTATTGTGTACGGGGAGTTCCGTCCAATTGAACATCCTGATGTGATTATGTATAAACGTGTAATAGAGACGTCTGAGGTCTTAGTCATAGTGAATTATTCAAATTCAGAGCAAGCAGTGCAGGTGGATGACCAGTTTTCAACAATCCTTCTGACAAACTATGAGTCTGATAACCAAGTAGAAAGTAAACTTATTTTAAGACCTTATGAGAGTGTCGTATTGTCAAATTTTTAAGGAGGTTGTATTAGGAATGATTAAAAATGAAGTGATGCTGATTACCTATTCAGATAGCTTAGGAGAAAATCTAGTTGATTTGAAAAAAGTATTGGATACCTATCTTTCAGGTGTGATTGGTGGGGTACATTTACTACCATTCTTTCCTTCTACAGAGGATAGAGGGTTTGCTCCTAGCGATTATACAGTAGTTGATTCGAAATTTGGGACTTGGGATGAGATAGAGTCAATTGGAGAAAATTATTATTTAATGTTTGATTTTATGATTAATCATATTTCTAGAGAATCATATTTTTTCAAAGACTTTAAGAAAAAGCATAATGAGTCACCCTACAAGGACATGTTTATTCGAGTGGAAGAATTTTTTCCGGAAGGTCGTCCAACGAAAGAAGATATTGATTTAATTTATAAACGGAAAGATAAGGCGCCGTTTCAATCAGTCGAGTTCTCGGATGGGAGCGTAGAACGGGTTTGGAATACATTTGGTGAAGAGCAGATTGATTTAGATGTGACAAAAAAAGTAACGAAAGAATTTATAGCTAAGACGATTAAAGAGATGGCGGAACATAAATGTGCAATCATTCGGTTAGATGCCTTTGCTTATGCAATAAAAAAATTGGGAACGAATGACTTTTTTGTTGAGCCTGAAATATGGGAGCTATTAGATGAAGTAAGAGAAGTTGCAAGTGAATACCAGGTTATGCTTTTACCTGAAATTCATGAGCATTATTCTATCCAAATGAAGATAGCAAGCCATGATTATTTAATCTATGATTTTGCGTTGCCAATGATTACCCTATTCTCATTATATAGTGGGGAAACCAAACGCTTGGCTGATTGGATTCGTCAAAGTCCGATGAAACAATTTACCACATTGGATACGCATGATGGTATTGGAGTAGTTGATGCAAAAGATTTATTGACAGATGCAGAATTGGAATTTACATCGAAACAACTGTACAAAGTGGGAGCTAATGTTAAGAAAATTTATTCATCTGAGAAGTATAACAATTTAGATATCTATCAAATTAATAGTACTTATTACAGTGCGTTAGGAAATGATGATTCAAGTTACTTGCTGGCAAGAGCAATCCAATGTTTTGCTCCAGGTATTCCTCAAGTCTACTATGTTGGGTTATTAGCCGGAGAAAATGATATTTCTTTGTTAGAAGAAACGAAAGAAGGGCGCAACATTAATCGACATTACTATGCTATGAATGAGATTGAAGAGGAAGTTCATCGTCCTGTCGTTCAAAATTTATTCAAATTGCTAGCTTTCAGAAATGAGTCGAAAGCATTTGATTTAGATGGAGAGGTTAGCGTGGAGACGCCTTGTGCTAATGAGATTATTATTACACGTAAAGACAAATCAAAAACCAATATAGCTGTACTTACTGCGAACTTAACCACTAAAACATTTAGCATTGAAGACAATCAACAAATCATTATGAGTCAATAGATGTATTAATAGAATCTGTCGGCTACCTATTATCATAAGTGAAAAATAAGAGAGGCTGGGTCAAGTTATGTCCTAGTCTCTCTTTATCCGAATAAATGGTGGCTACAGAAGCAACGCGCCCCATCAATCTCTAAAGGTGGAACACCTTTAGAATTGATGGACTGCGTTCCGCTCTCAACAACTTCTACGCATGAGACATGCTAGAGTTGAAGGTTCGGAAAATAAGTTGATGTTGCACAGTACCTAACCGGTTCTCGGAGTGAAACACTTCTGTCCTAACCTAGGGATGATATTCTGCTAGATGCAGTGCTAACTTTTGAGCTAAAAGACTCGTTATTAGTCGATTTTCAGTTGATTATCCTAAGAATTCAAAGACTTCTTTTCTATTATATAGGTTCAACACTTTTTCGCACAGTAGTTGGCTAACTAGTGCGCACCCTAGTGGAATGAACAACCAACATAGGATGACTAGACCACCATTCAGTCCGTGATCCAGAGAAGCTAGTGGCCCCACGATTCCAACGAGACCAAAACCTGCAGAGGCAGGCGTTCCAGAAATAGAGAAAAGCGCTACAGGAATTGCTGATAAAATTGCTGTGAAGAAACAAGGAACTAAGATAATTGGTTTTCTAAACAGATTAGGCATCATCATTTTCATAGCGCCAAGAGCAATCGCAAACGTTACACCTGGTTTATTTGTTCTAAGTGAATTGACGACTAAGACGATAGTTGTTGCAGCCACACCCATAGCGGCAGCACCAGCAGCGATACCGTTTAACTGGATAGCCATACCAATTGCGACAGTTGAAATTGGTGAGATAATTAGTAGCGCAAATGAACAACTAATAAGAATGCTCATCAAGATTGGCTGTAAAGTAGTAAAGGTATTAATCCCTTCACCAATCGCAGCAGTTACTTTTGTGACATACGGATAAAGGTAGAAACCGACAGTCCCGGATCCGATACCGGCAATCATCGGTGTTAAGACGATAGAAACCGAACCAAATTTTTCACCAATTAACTGAATTAAAACGACGGCGATGGCAGAGGTAATCATTGTATTAATGATATCTCCTGTCCCTGCGCCAACATAGGCACCTGTTTCTCCAATCTCGGCATTAAATTTTACAACGCCAGAACCAACAAACGCAGCACCACCAACAACCATCATAGGCATAGGCTTGAAGTCAAATTGATGTGCAATAAGGGTACCAATAATTAAAGGTGTTGCTAACTGAAAAATAATTGCTGATTGACCTAATGCGACGGCTAAGGCATTATCTCCAAATAATTTTAAAATAGCTGCCAACACCGCGTTTGGAATAAGTCCGACGATAATCCCAGTCGCTGTTCCTGCAAGGATTTTGTTCAAAAAGATTTTTGGGGTTGTTTTCGTATCCATATTACACCTACTTACTTTCTATGTTCTATTTTTTGTCGTTTTCAAATCAGTTTTTTCGATTGATGAGTTTCCTGTTATGAAAAAACTTTTCATAATTGGTTATGTAACGTTTAAAAAACGGTCCCATCAATGGTGGGTCTCTATCCTCCTTAAATTTTAATATTTCTGTCAAGTACTAACTGATTATTAAAAGTAATCACAGACTTTGAATAAGTTATTTTCAATAGTATATGAAAATATATGGTGTAAATCAAGCACTTTTTTCAATAAAAACGAAAAAATTCGAATTTTCTGATAAATTATAGAATAATTAGAAAATAGGAAGGTGTTCTTAAGCTTGTATTAGGAAGGGATAACATGAGTTTTTCTTTTTTGAAATTATTCAAATGTTTTTCTGAAATTTATTGAGGATGAATAAGATTGAGTGAATAGCAAGGATGGTTTTGAACGAACGGTAAAAAATGAAAAGACGAAAGTAGTAAAAAAGATTCGAAGCGTTGACCTTTACAGAAAGTGAATAATGAACAGCTAAAATGCTTGTCGAGACTAGCTTTTTTAGCTTGTTCTTTTGCACGAAACGAATTGTTTTTCGGATACTTTACTAGCGAATTCTTGTGTCTTCGAGTATTCTTAATAAATAAAGCGGATACAAAAATGGAGATAAAATTAAATGAAATAATTAAGAATAGAAAGATGAGGAGTTTTGAGTGATGGAGATTCTAATTATTGGGGCTTCTTTTGCTGGCGTCAGCTGTGCATTACGTGCCAGACAGCTTTACCCTAAGGCGAAAATTACCATTATTGAGAAAAATCAGGTGGTGGGATTTATTCCAAGTGGTTTTCTGCAGTATCTAACTGGGCAAGTTGCACGATTAGAAGAGGCGGTTTTTATTAAAAAAGAGGTGCTCAAAAAGGCTGGGATTGAAGTGAATTTAGGGGAGTCATTGCTTCGTTGTTTCCCTGAGCAGCATCAAATTGAGACATCTAAAAAAAGCTATACTTATGATCGGTTGGTACTGGCATACGGCTCAATTCAAGAGTCTCAGGTCTTACAGGTTGAAGAGTTTGAGGGACGAATGGATGTGCCAGTAGTCTACAAAGATTTTCCCTCAGCGCAACGTTTGGCTACGGTTATTCCTGAAGTGCAGACGATTGCTATCATAGGTGCGGGGCAAGCAGGGATGGAGGCTGCCAGCGCGTTTGTTCAAATGGGCAAACAAGTAGAAGTGTTTGAAACAATGGATTACCCCTTGTTTAAATATTTTGACCAATCATTCTTAGCGCCGTTTCTAGCTTCGTTGGAACAGGTGAAAGGACTTCGTTTGCATTGTAACACCAGTGTTAATCAAATCCGCCAAACGCAAACGCAGTCTCAAATACCTAAAACTGTTTTTGAGGTGCAGACGCATTCGCTAACACAATTGAGTGATTTGGTTTTTACCATGGTGAATGTCCGGCCAAAAGCCAATCCGTTGAATCAGGTTTTTGAAAGTCATAGTGATTACACCATAAAGACGGATGCCTATTTAGAAACCTCTCAGGCAGATGTGTTTGCGGTAGGGGATTTGATTCAAATTCCAGCTCTTGCTTTAAAGGAGAAAACGTACATGCCGCTAATTAATAATGCGGTTCGTTCTGGAATGGCCGCAGCAGAAAATTTGAAACAGAAAACGAAGGTCTTTAAAGGTGGGTTACGAACGATTGGTACGCAGCTATTTGGCTGGTATTTGGCGAGTACCGGACTTCTGGAAGCAGAAGCGTTTAACTACCCAGGCAAAATTGCGACAAAAAGTTATCAGCTGTCTGCCCGTTTATTTAGTACGGAGGTTATCTATTGTAAAGTGACATTTGATGAAACAACTCATGAGGTATTAGGGGTGCAGTTACTTTCTAAAACCAATTGTTTGGAAAAAATTAATACGGCTGCTTTGGCGATTGAAACAAAGCGAACATTGGAAGAATTAGCGCAAAAAGATTACTTTTTCCAACCAAGATATACACCTGTATTTGATATACTCAATCATTTGGGATTAGGGAGTGATCGCGATGAGGTTTGAGGAATTACTCGAGAAAAAAGAGGCGAAACAAATTGGTTTACTTAAAACATTAGTCATGAGTGGGGGCAAACAACCTATCCAAGAGATGGCTGTCCGTTTGGAGGTTACCAAAAAATCAGTCGAAAATTACGTTGAGGACCTGCAGCTGTTTTTAAGACGCTATCAACAAAAATGTCAATTAAATTATAATGGCTATTATCTGTCTTTTTCGATGGTGCCTGATTTTTCGATTAGTGAAATTGAATTTCAGTTTTATCAAGAAGCACCCAAGTTTCAAATCTTATTAACCCTTATTCAAGAACGGGAGATTGCTTTTGTGCGTGTTTCTCAAGAGCTTCAAATCAGCGAGTCGTCCTTGTCGCGCAAAATTAAAGAACTAAATTTATTGTTGAAGGAATTTGATTTGACGATTTGGCAAGGGAAACTTGAGGGGGAAGAAGCCCAGATTCGCTATTTTTATTTTCAGCTACTGTGGTACATGGGCAATCCGATTGATGAAACTTCTGAGCGGAACAAGCGCTACGTGGAGAATATTGAGCGGGGACTGGAAATTTGTTTGAGGCCCGAAGCCAAAAAGCGTGTGTTATTGTGGTTAAAAATTACTAAGCTACGATTAAATATCCCCAACCAAACCTTTAAAGGGTTGAATAAAAAATTTCAGCCGTATCTAAAGGATCCAATGTATCAAAAGCTGAAACAAATTGTTTATCGTTCATTTGGTTATTATGCAGTGGAGATTCGTGAAGAGGAGGCTATGCTCCATTTTTGTTTTCTATTAAGTATGTCTATTTTGTCGGAAGAAGAGTTTCGTACTTATTCTTTGTCACGTTCTCGTTTTACGCCAACTGGTCTAGTAGATACGTTGATTTTAGAGAATATTCTTCGGTTTTATCGGCCGACCAAAGTTCACCATGAAGTTGAAGCATTATGTTATTACTATTTGGCGCAGATTCATCCGCAGCTGTACTTTTTTAAAGGAGATGTGGAGGTCTATAATCGCGAAAATATTTGGGCAATGGAACAGGAGTTGTCTAGTCGAGATATGAAAGGCTTGTGCCAAAAGCTTTTAGGCATCACGCAAGAGGAATTTCTATTGCCTGCAGATGAACAAAACAGTTTGCTTGCGATGACTGCGGTCAAATATTTGAGTGTACTAGCTATTTTAGACTTTCAAATGAACCGTGATGTACGCGTGGGCATTCATTTGAAGATGGAACCCTTATTTAAAAACGCGACGATTACTATGCTGATTTTGCACTTAAAGAGCTTGAATGGCGTAGTGGTGGAGGAATGTCGAGAAGGCCAAGCGTATGATTTGATTATCAGCAATGAAAAACTACATACTCACGCCCCAGTCTACTATTTTTCAGAGCTTGGAACAAAATATGATATCGCGCAAATTAAGAAGCTTATTCGAGACCTTTAAAAAGATCTTGAATAGGCTTTTTGTCAACATTCCGTCAAAAAATTTCAAAAAATAAAAAAAACTGACAGTATCGGTCAATCGATTGGTTGTACTATATGGGCATAGAAAGAAAACGTTAACAAAAAAAGGAGAAGATCGTTATGACAGAGAAAAAATACATTATGGCAATTGATCAAGGAACAACTAGTTCACGAGCAATTATTTTTGACAAAGAAGGAAAAAATGTCGGGAGTTCTCAAAAAGAGTTTACCCAGTATTTTCCAAATTCTGGTTGGGTAGAGCACAATGCCAATGAGATTTGGAATTCTGTTCAGTCGGTTATTGCAGGAGCTTTTATTGAATCAGGAATTAAACCAAGTGAAGTCGCAGGAATTGGGATTACCAACCAACGTGAAACAACGGTTATCTGGGACAAAACAACGGGCTTACCAATTTATAACGCAGTCGTTTGGCAGTCTCGCCAGTCTTCACCGATTGCAGATGAATTAATTACTAATGGGCATAAAGAGTTATTGCATAAAAAGACTGGTTTAGTAGTTGATGCGTATTTTTCAGCGACGAAAATTCGTTGGATCTTAGATAATGTTGAAGGTGCTCAAGAGCGGGCAGAAAAAGGTGAACTGCTTTTTGGAACGATTGATTCTTGGTTGGTTTGGAAATTAACAGATGGTCAAGCACACGTGACGGATTATTCGAATGCGAGTCGGACCATGTTATACAATATCCACGATTTACAGTGGGATAAAGAAATTTTGGAGCTATTGAATATTCCTGAAGTAATGTTGCCAGAAGTGAAAAGTAACTCAGAAGTTTACGGGTACACACAAAGCTATCATTTTTACGGAAGTGAAGTACCAATTGCAGGAATGGCTGGTGACCAACAAGCTGCCTTATTTGGTCAAATGGGCTTTGAACCAGGAATGGTCAAAAACACGTATGGAACGGGTTCGTTTATCGTGATGAATACAGGGGAAAAACCACAACTTTCTTCCAATAATTTGTTGACGACGATTGGTTACGGTATTAATGGGAAGGTTTACTACGCGTTAGAAGGGAGTATCTTCGTTGCTGGTTCAGCGATTCAGTGGTTGCGTGATGGCTTGCGTATGATTGATTCTTCTGCTGAATCAGAGGAAATTGCAGCTAAAGCGACAGGTGGTAATGAAGTGTATGTCGTCCCTGCCTTTACAGGACTGGGCGCACCTTACTGGGATTCAGATGCACGAGGCGCCGTTTACGGATTGACTCGAGGAACGACCAAAGAGGACTTTGTGAATGCTACCTTACAGGCGGTTGCTTATCAGTCAAGAGATGTTATTGATACGATGAAAATCGATTCTGGTATCGATATTCCTGTGTTAAAAGTAGATGGTGGCGCTGCTAAAAATAATTTGTTGATGCAATTTCAAGCAGATATCTTAAACACGAAGGTTCAACGAGCGGCTAATCTTGAAACAACAGCCTTAGGGGCAGCCTATCTAGCAGGCTTAGCAGTTGGTTTTTGGAAGGATGTCGACGAATTAAAAGCAATGCAAAAAGAAGGCGAAATCTTTGAACCGAAGATGAAGGAAGAAGAACGTGCTGATCTGTACGAAGGTTGGAAAGAAGCTGTTGCGGCGACACAAATGTTCAAACATCGGGTAAAGAAAGAAGGGAAATAATATGACATTCTCATATGAAAGTCGGAAACAAGGAATTGAAACAGCTAAGAATACGACCGCAGATGTGTTGATTATTGGCGGCGGAATTACGGGGGCGGGAGTGGCGTTACAGGCAGCCGCTTCAGGTATGAAAACTGTCTTAGTCGAGATGCAGGATTTTGCAGAAGGGACATCTTCTCGATCAACCAAATTGGTTCATGGCGGGATTCGTTACCTAAAAACGTTCGATGTTGAGGTGGTTTCTGATACTGTAAAAGAGCGTGCAAATGTTCAAAAAATTGCACCTCATATTCCCAAACCAGACCCGATGCTCCTGCCTATTTACGATGAAGAAGGTGCAACCTTTACTCTATTTTCAGTGAAGGTAGCAATGGATTTATACGACAGGTTAGCGAATATCACCAACACTTCCTATGCTAACTATCTATTATCTAAAGAAGAAGTTTTGAAAAGAGAACCTCAGTTGAAACAAGAAAATCTTTTGGGTGGCGGTGTTTATCTTGATTTTAGAAATAATGATGCTCGCCTGGTGATTGAGAATATTAAGCGTGCCCATGAAGATGGTGGGATTATGCTCAGCAAAACCAAGGTGATTCGTATCACCCATGATGAAACCGGTAAGGTCAACGGAGCTGAAGTAGAAGATTGTTTAACCCATGAACGGTTTACGATTCGTGCCAATGTGGTCATCAATACTACAGGCCCGTGGTCAGATCACGTTCGCGAGCTAGATGGTAACAACAATTTACCTAACCAAATGCGTCCAACAAAAGGGGTTCATTTGGTAGTAGATAAAGGCAGATTAAGTGTCCCTCAACCAACCTATTTTGATACAGGCAAAAATGATGGTCGAATGGTGTTTGTTGTGCCGAGAGAAGGAAAAACGTATTTTGGAACGACTGATACAGACTATACTGGAGATTTGTTGCATCCAACAGTTACGCAAGAGGATGTTGATTACTTGCTTGAAATTATCAATAGTCGCTACCCAGAGGTTCATTTGACGATTCATGATATCGAATCTAGTTGGGCAGGTCTGCGTCCATTAATCTCAGCAAATGGTGGCTCAGATTACAATGGCGGCAATAATGGTAGTTTGTCAGAGGCCGGATTTGAACGAATTGTCCAAGCAGTAGAGGCTTACCAAGCGGATGCCAGCAAAAAAGCCGAGGTTGAAAAAGCGATTAAAGAGGCGGACGCTTCTCTTGCTGAAGGCACTTTGACCACTTCTCAATTGTCACGAGGGAGTTCGTTTGAACGTTCTGACGATGGGTTGTTAACGTTAGCTGGTGGGAAAATTACAGATTATCGGTTGATGGCTGAAGGGGCTATGAAGCATATTCAAGAAATCTTGAAAGAAGAATTTGGTCAATTATTTGAGTTGATTGATTCAGTTAATTATCCAGTCTCAGGTGGAAACCTCGACTCGAATCATGTGGACGAAGAAATGGCCAACCTAGCAAAAGAAGCCCAAAAAATTGGGTTAAACGAAGAGGATGCTTTGTATCTTGCGCACCTTTATGGCTCAAACTTACCGAAAGCTTTGACCTATAATACCTTAGTTGAAGGCTTAGACTTGCGTGAAAGTATTGCTTTAAATTATGCGCTGAACGAAGAGTTGGTTCTTACCCCAGTCGATTATTTATTACGACGAACGAATCATATTTTATTCTTTAGAGATACCTTAGATAAAGTAAAAGAGCCAGTCGTTAACAGATTTTCTGAAGTTTATCATTGGACAGCGGATGAAAAAATGGCGATGTATCAACAACTAGAAGCTGTTCTGATGGAATCTAATTTGACGAAGCTTAAGGAGGAAAATAACTAATGAGTGATATGACGCAGATTTTTAGTGAATTTTTAGGAACAGCGGTTTTAGTCCTGTTAGGAAGTGGTGTATGTGCTGCTTCAAACTTGAAAAAGAGTAAAGCTGAAGCATCAGGATGGATTGTAATCGCTATGGGCTGGGCGACAGCGGTAACGATTGCGGTTTATATCTCTGGCTTTATGGGACCTGCTCATTTGAATCCAGCAGTCACCCTTGCGATGGCTATTACTGGTAAATTCTCATGGAGTTTGGTGGCACCGTTTATCGTGGCGCAAGTATTAGGCGGTATCGTGGGTGCGGTGATGGTTTGGTTAGCTTATCTACCATTATGGGGAGAAACAAAAGATCAAGGGGCTATTTTGGGCACGTTTGCTACCGGACCAGCTGTTAGAAATTTACCTGCTAATGCGATGACAGAAGCGATTGGTACGTTTGTTTTAGTCTTAGGTTTACTTGCTTTTGGTGAAAATAGTTTTGCAGATGGCCTGAATCCAGCCGTTGTTGGGATTTTAATTTTAGCGATTGGTCTATCTCTTGGTGGACCAACCGGCTATGCGATTAACCCAGCTCGGGACTTGGGGCCAAGAATCGCGCATCAAATTTTACCAATCCAAAACAAAGGAACCTCTGACTGGGGATATGCTTTCGTTCCAATTGTTGGGCCTGTAATTGGCGCTGTTTTGGCCGCTGGATTGTATATGGCCTTACCTTTATAGAATCCGAGTTTAAATAACGATCAAATGAAATACAGCTAGAGAGGAGTCAGTTTGATTGCTCTCTCTGGTTGTATTTTTTTAGGTTTATCTGTCTATCTGTTTTCTAAATGCAAAAAAATTTTATGATAACTGTTGTATTGAGACTCGGTTGTTCTCAAATTAGGCGATAGTCTCTGAGAGTTTTTTACAATTTTTTTCATTTTGATTGTGAGCAGAACCCTGTCGATTATTTTGAGCAAAAGTATTCACTTTTCCTTAGTTTACAGTGATTCACATGGAGGAGACCTCCCCTAGCTCAAGACAGCACATAATTCATAAGGACGCCTTATGTCTGAGAATGTTTCTTGCTCAGGTGTAACTTTGCGATTATTGCCAGAGCGGTGATCACAGCGGAGAGCATCAACTTCCTATCTGGCAAATTTAGATACGATTTGTGGCAGATACTTTGTAGCAAATTTTGTTAGGTTTACAATTTCCGAATTTTTTAGTCCTCCCCTCGTAAAGCAATAACTTCTAATCGTCTATAAATTTTTTTCATGTATTCACGGACTTGTCCCCTGTGTAAAAATTGAGGGAATAACTAACGAATGACAAAAAAGAAAGCGCTTGTTTATTTTGATAAACGTGCGTATAATGAAGGGGAATTGGAAAGGAGAGTTAAGTAGATATTCTTTGGCAGAGAGAACTTTTTTGAAATATAATTTATGAAAATGGAGGTATCTGTATGAAAAAGATTATGAAAACAGCTACAATGGTTATAGGAATGACAATTTTACTATTAGTTCAGGCTGTAACAGTTAATGCGAATGAAATGTCTCCATCGAATATAAAAGAGTATAGTGAATTAAAGGATAGCATAATTGGAAATGAAAATGTTGAAATTGAACAAACTATAGCCAAAAATGGCATGGTTGGAATTAATATAACCAGATATTTTCCAATGAATGATATAGATCATGGTTCTTTGAATAATGTAGGGACCTCATATGCTGTTACGCTCTCCTTGGGAAACGTTTCGAAAGGTGAGTATATGTCAAAAGGGTTTGGATCTTTTGAAGGTGGGAATGTAGTCGATTATGGAGGTGTTGTTACTAAAATTGATTGGACTTCAGATACTTGGAGTGGATTAACACTATATGGAATGACCAAGATTTATGCAAGAGCGATTACTGCTCCTAATTGTGGCTTAAATAGTCAAGCAGAATTTGCGGTTGCTCAGCTAGGCTTTAATCCAAATACTGGGTTTAATACGTTCCAAGAGAGTTGGGCGTTTACAATAAAAGCTGGGGAGTGGTCAAGTAGCTATGTAGGATTAGACTCCGATTTTGATTTGTTAGTTTCTGATCAGTCTGGAGGGTTGCTAGAAGGCAAAACAACATGTACGTTCACTAAAGCGGGGAACAAACAATCATGTATTGCTGTCGCAAAAAAGTTTTAACTAGAATCGAGTGATGTAGAGATTCTGGCGAATGGCTAAAAATGGAGGTATCTAGTGGGAAAAATTTGTAAGGTTTGTGTAGGGATGCTAGTTATCGTACTAGTTTCTGGTTGTACACCAAAAAAAAAGTCAGATGTGATGCACGATACTAGCACTAGTAGTAAAGAAATCTCTGATTCAGACGAGAAAGAAATTCAAATTGACTTGGATTATCTGAGTGAAGATGGTTCAAAGAGTCCAATTGCTGACAATGTTGTAGAGCTAGAAAGGCTAAAAGGAAATAGTCTTCAGTTTACAGTTGATTATATCAGTCAAGATTATTGGACCTCTGTCTATATAGACGATGAACTTATTTCTGGGCCATCGAGAGCCGTTAAGCTTGAACAAGGAGTTAGGTTCGACGAGTTGGGAAGAATTTCCGAGTTACTTCTTAGTATAGGTCGTCATTCAGTAGTGGCTGCTCAATATGAGACAAACGAACGATTCGAAAATTTTTCTAAAGCCCAAGTAATTAAGTTTTCAAAGTATAACTATATTGTTGTAAACTAATGAGCATGAAAAAGAAAGTTCAAAAAGTCAGGTTTTTCTGAGTGAAATCATCTTTTTGAAGAGGTAGTAAATAGAAAATGAGTCTTCGGTTAAGGAAAGTTCTTAATAGAAGACTCATTTTCTATTTTTGTACGATGATTGCTTTTACTAAAGGTGCTTTATTGCAGAACGACTAAAAATAAAGCATAGGTAAGAAGAGAGGATGTTGAATAGGTGGCTCATCGCAGGATAGATAAGTAGTATTTTTTTATCAACTTCCTTTACGCGTTCTTTGTTCCCCAGGGTTCCTATGATAAAATAAGGAGATAGAATAGAAGCAGAACGAATGCCTAACGTGTGTGTTTGTTCAAGGCAGAATAAGAGGTTGCGTGTGGAAAATCAATTAGTAGTAGAAAACCTGTTACTTTCTAGAAAGAACGTGACGGATCAGCCAATTAGCCTTTCCTTGAAAAAAGGTCAAGGCATCGGTATCTATGGGCCAAATGGGTCGGGAAAATCGACCTTATTAGATACTATTAGTGGTATTTTGCCAGTCGGTGAAGGCGAAATCATCGTGAATGGTGTACTTAGCTATGCGATGCAGTTTGATGGGTTTCAAGAAAATTTGAGTTGTTTAGATAATTTATATTTGGAAGCAACCTACGCAGGGATTTCTAAAAATCAGCGTCAAGAGCGGATTGTTCAGCGGGCAGAGGAATGTGGTGTGACGTCATTTTTAAATAAAAAGGTCAGTCAATTGAGCTCAGGCATGCGTGTGCGAGTAATGTTGGCGGCAAGCTTGTTGGTGAACCCGGATGTTTTATTATTAGATGAAGCATTTAATGCGTTAGATGAAGAGACGATTGGTAGTATGCAGGAGATTTTGCATAGAGAAAAACAAAAGGGGTTAAGCCTTCTATTTGTTTCACATAATAAATTTCATTTTGATTCAATCTGTGAAGCAATAGTGTTATTCCCAAGCTTAGAGGTAGTAAAGTTATGAGAGTGAGACAATTAATGTTGGGTGAAATCTATCAAACAAAAAAATCACTGCTCTTATTCTTGCTGGCGCTTAGTTTAACGATAGGGGCGTTTATGACTGCTCTACCTTTTGAACTTTTACAGCGTGAATCAGCGGCTCCTTCAGTCAAAGTTGCCATATCGATGCCTGTTGATAGTAAGGAATTAACGGGATTAGTAGGCATTTTAGATAAGAATGATTTGATAAAAACGTTAGAGATTGTGTCTGAACAAAAAGGCAAGCTAGGCGTGATGAAAGGGGACTATGATTTGTATGTCGCCATGCCAGAAGAGTTTGAAGCGGCCTTGTTTGAACGGCAAACAGGCACGATTGAGCTGTATGCCAAAAATGCGCTGGTAGGAAATGTGGTATACCAAATCGCTTATGAAATGATTCAAACGTTAAACAATCTGCAAAGCTTATCTCTTGATTACTATCAGGTTTTGAAAACGAGTGATCAGAGCTATAAGGAAGCCAGAAAGTCGAGTCAAACCTTTGATTTAGAATTAATCCAAATGCTTCTTGACAGAAACGACTGGTTAGCTGTTCACAGTGGGGTCTCACAGTATCCCCTTCAACTGAGTAGCTTGTTTTTATTTTTGGCATTGATTGGAATCAGTATGTTTAGTGGTCTTGTGACAAGTCAACAGTTCAAACAGGGAACGATGAAAAAGCTTTTATTTTATAAGTATCCAGTTTCGTTGATTTTAACATGTAAATTTATCTTAAGCTGGCTTATTTCGTTGCCGTTTTTATTACTACTATTCGGACTTTCGCATTATTTTAGCCTCCAGATAGAGGGTTTCCGATTGGTATTGGGCGCTAGTTGTCTACTTCTTTTTTTATTTTTATTGACCACAGGGATTGCTTTTTTGGTTGGACAAGTAAAAAAAGAAACCCGCCTCTTTTTACTTTATGCTAGCGGGGCGTTGTTGATGTTATTTTTGGGTGGACTCATCTACCCACTTTATAATCAGCCAGCTATTATTACACAGAGTAATCCTGCTTGGTATGCTCAAGTGATTATTGAAAATGCGGTGATGGGTGCCGACTGGAATATGCTACCAATTGTGAACTTATTAATCGGCAGTGGGGGACTAACAGGAATTCTGTTTTGGAGGTGGCGCAAATGGGCGTAGTTCGAATTTATTTGAAACGAATGTGGCTACCGCTTGTTTGTCTGGCAATCATTCTTGTCGGCCAGTTACTGACAACAAGAATGAATGTTTATTTCACAAAAGGGGCGGAAATTCCTAGTGCAATTGAAGTGGTAGACTTAGAGAATAGTCAACAAAGTGTCGAGTATATTACACGCCTAAAAAAGGTCCCAAATTTGCAGGTGACCGTTACCGATACGTTTGCAAAAGAGCATCTAAAAAAAACCACCATTCAAGGGGTTCTAATTTTACCAAAAGAGTTTAGTAAGGGACTAGCAACTCAAAAAAAAGAGTTGCTTACGTATTATTGTGCAACAGGGATCAAAGACACTGGGCATATTCAAGAGGTAATCCTTTCAAGCTTATTACAAATGAAAGGTGAGGCGTTGTATCAAACGCATCTGAAAGAAAATGGGTTAGACAATCAAGTCGGTAAGCCAGAAATCTCAGAACTGTTTCAGGTCGTCTATTATAATGCTTTAGGCGAGATAGTTAGTAAAAAAACGAACAAGCCTGTGTTTACTCTGGGATTGTCGGCCCTTTTCATTTTGTTGTCTGTGTTGTATTTTCAGAGCTATCTTCCAGGAGAGGATCAACGACGTTTCGTTTTTTATGGACGCAAAAATCTCTATAAACAACAAGCAATTGTAGCGGGGATTCTATTTGTCGGCTGGCTGAGTGTGATTGGTTTATTCCTCATTCTTATGCCTAAACTCATCGAAGGAGAGTTAGCAAAACAAAGCCTTCCTTTCTTACTAGGCGTGTTGTTTTATTGTTTTACTTTGAGTTTTCTTGTTATTAATAGCGGCAAACGAGAATGGTTATCTTTCCTATTTATCCCTTGGTTTATCTTAAATATGACGATGGGCGGCGCTGTTTGGGGTGTTCCAAGTGAGCACACCTTTGTCACGATTTTTTTGCCCGTTTCCTATGTGATGAAAGGCCAGCTACTCCCACTGTATGTATCTTCAGGTGCCTTTTGTCTAATTGCAGGACTTCTAGCTCTACGAAATAAACGTAAATAGTCCTCGTTTCAATCGACGTACCTGGTTTTTTCATGATAAAATAAATCGAAGGAGGCGATTGAAATGAGTCGATATCAGACGATTTTAGTAGCTGTGGACGGTTCCAAGAATGCGGAGAAGGCCTTTGTCGAAGCCATCGAGTTGTCAAAAGAGCACGATGCTCACCTGTACATTGCCTATGTTGTTAACGAAATTGAGATTACCTATAGTGCCTATGCGTACTCTAAATTATTGGCAGAGGAACAAGCACATGTTGAAAAAGTGCTCTTAGAAAAAGTTGAATATGCCAAACAACAAGGCATTCAAAAGGTTCAATCGATTACCCAAATTGGTCATGTAAAAACAGTCTTAACTGAAACCATTCCAGAAAAATACCCATTGGATTTGTTAGTGGTAGGTGCAACAGGAAAGGGTGCCATTCAACGTGCTTCAGTGGGGTCAACTGCATCCTATGTGGTGAATCACGCGCCGTGCAGTGTGTTGGTTGTTAAGTAAGTGGGAGTTTGGCGTGAGATTGTAAAATCATTGTAAGGTCGATTTTTAATAATTATTGGATTAACCTAAAACACTAGGAAGCTTTCTAGTGTTTTTTATTGTGCGGTGCTTCGAATTTTTTTATCAGAACGATTCACTACCTAGTCGTAAGTAACTTGCCAAGATTACAGTACATATTCCTTTTTTTAATTACAAGTTAAAAGGATCCTATATAGGAGTGTTGAATTTTTATAAAACTAGTTGAAAACATCTATATTATTTTTACCCCTATTCGGTAAGATTAAAGTAAGAATCTTATTGATTGAGGAGGTATACGATGAGTATAAAAAATAAAAAATTTTTCTTGAATATATCAAATAATGGAATTATTGATCAGTTAATTTTGAGAAATGATTCAAAAAAAATGAATTGGGTGTTAACAGAAGATTATCTTAAAGAAGCAAATTTTTTTTCAAAGGATAAACTATTTGGTCATTTTTATTTTGTGATTGAGGATAGATTATATAAAAGTTCGGCTGTTCAACCAAAGATTGTACAAACAGAAAAAGAATATATAATTAACTACAATTTTGATTCTTATAAAGTGGAAGTTATTTATGATTTGTCAAAAGAAGAAGAGCTGGTTTGGACGATACGAGTGATCAATAATAGGGATATAGAGGTGAAACTTCAGCACTTTGGCTTCTGGAGCTCATTTGCTTATGCAATGTACAGGGATACTAATGTCTTAAGAAATGTCTATCACTCTGCTGCGCTCTTCCCATCTATATCAGCAGATTTTACGAAAATAGCCGTGATGAGAAGAACCGGTAAAGAAGCGAGTCTAGGTGTATATCAGTTAAAAGGAAAAACAAATTCAGTAGGGTCTTATTGCGATTTTAGTAATAAATTTCTAGAAGATGTTTCTCCTTCTTTGGACGGGGTTATGTTCCATCAGCTTATTTTGTCAGGTGAACATAGTAGTGAACAAGATTGGATATATACAGAAAATCAGCTTACTTTGCTTGCTGGAGAAACACTGGAGTGGGTGTATGGAATAAAGGAGATAAAGGATCAAGAAGACTTTTATGAAAAGAGTGTGGCGTATGGTCACCCTAAAATCTATGCGCCATATCTGGTAAAAACCAATCAAACATTTACTATTTTAATTGAAAATGGCGTAGTCGATTTTGTAGAATCTATTTCAAAAGAAAAAGATGACCTTGTTAAAAAAGCCCTAGAAATGTTAACACCAAATACATATAATGGTGTATTTGAGAAGGCAGGAGAGCATAAAATAGTTATCCATTTTCTAAATGGGACATCTGATCAATTGATTATAAATGTAATGGATGATTTGAAGACGGTCGTCAGAAATCGAGTAAATTATTTATGTGAGACGGCCTATAATAAAGAGAAGAAAACCTTCCTTCCACTATCTAATCAGGGAGAATCGATTGGGAAAATGAGCCTGATACTCAAAAAAAACCTCATAGATACAATGGATAAGGAACAAGTTTTTAAAGTGGAAGAAAGTGCGAATTTATATGTTAAACAAAAGTGGTTTGAAAACGGTGATTTTGAACAACCTAAAAAAGTTTATGGAAACTTTTATCGTGTAATGGACTTTGAATATATCGGACACTTATTCTTTCTACTCTCTCAATTTTCTGAAAGCCAGCTAACGATGCAGACACCAGAGACCTATTTATTGTGGGCCTCCAAAGTAGTGGATTTAAGAATAAACCCAGAACTGCATACGGACATGAGAGAGAAAGAGGAGTCCGAGATGTTAGGTGTATTTTTCTTATACATTAATGAACTACTGGAAGTTCTTGAAGAAAAGAAAATTGGAGACTATAAAAAACTAGCAAAATTATGGGAAAATAACTTGTTTAAAATTCTTGAAGAAAAAACAAGTCTACCTGCTGCAATGACGGAACATTACTATGACAATGCAGGGTTTGGTCCTGCTGCAGCCTCTCTAGCAAATGCAGGATATATAGAAGAATGTAAGAGTTATGGAGAACTTGTATTGGCAAACATTGGATTTAGTAATGATTTTCGAGCACAAAATCCGGATAGGTGGTGGGAAGCTTTAGCCTACATGATTCATTCCTTGTGGGGGGGAATCACTGCAGCAGCGGCCTTAGATTTATTCTTGACTTTAAAAGATCCATTGTATCTTGAGGCGAGTTATCGAGCCTTTGTTGGAGTATTATACTGTTATGATACTTGCGCAACGGCTGTAACTCCGATAAAAATAGGGGAAGCTGTTTCTAGTTATGCAGTAGCAAGTCCGCATTATAACCGATTAGATTTATCGAAAGAACGTTTTGGACAAGAAACGTTTGCTAGGGATGGTGGGCTATTTGCAAAAATTTTTTCAGAGGAACCAAATCAAACAAGTGATTGGGATATGGGAGAGGAACTGGTCGCCTACCTAGAGTGCTTTGGGCAATCTGCATATTGTTATTATGATAAAAACAGAAGATTACAAGGAGTGAATTGCTCAATTATATTTGAGGAAGAGAGAATAAAAATTGTGAGTATGGCACCTTATCCTAAACATATATATATCTTAAAAGAAAGTAAGCTTGAAAGGATAGAAGGGGACGGTTCTGTTGCCTATATAAATTTAAAATAATCAAAATAGAGGCTGAGACAGAATGGTGTGCTCCCCGTCAAGTAGACAGTGAAAAATAATAAGTTTCTTAACAATTGTCTGTCATTTTTGGCAGACTTTTCCTGATTTTTCTTTCGATTGCTGGTCGCGCTACCGCTTCACTTGCCTACTCATTTCATGAGCGAAGCAAAAGCCACTTCACTCACGAAACAAGCAGGGATACTAGGCTACTTCCAAATAATGTTGATGATAAGCCATCGGTGTCATAACGGATAAATTCCGTTGTAATCTCCCGTTGTTGTAGTAGTCTATGTATGCTGAAATCATTTGTATCAAACTTTCACGACCGGTAAACTTGTGCCCATAATATTTTTCTCGTTTCATCATGCCCCAGAATCCTTCCATTGGTCCGTTGTCGATACAATGGGCTACGCGAGACATACTCTGCTTCATTCCTGTATTTTTTAAACGTACACAAAATTGTTGGCTAGTGTACTGAAAGCCGCGGTCACTGTGCATCAAAGGATGCGCATGAGGTTCTAGTGCAATTGCCTGATCAAAAGTGTTCATGACCAACGGATTATCGTTACGGTCACTAATAACGAAGGACACGATGCGACGATCATACAGGTCGAGAATGGCACTGAGATAAACCTTATGAACTTCTACGCCTATGTCATACTTAAATTCAGAGACATCTGTCAACCATTTTTCATTTGGTTTGTCGGCATGAAAATCCCGGTTTAACTCATTTTTTGCCGTGTGGTAAGGTCTCTTATCTCTACGTGTGATACTGTTCGCCCAATGTTTAATCGTCGATTGAATCCCTAAAGCTCGGCAAATTCTCAAGATTCTTTTATCGTTGAACTTGTGGTGATAGCGTGTACTAATTTCATCATCTAGTCTACGATAGCCCATGTCAGGGTGTTCGTCATATATTTTTCTGATTTCTTGGGAAAGCTCAGTGTTTAAATAGGCTCTGGGACTTACAGGATGTTTCAACCATTTATAGTAGGCAGAACGTGAAACGTGTAAAAATTCACACATTGGTTGGATAGGATAATGTTTCTCTTCGTGTAAGCTTTTGATAGCTTCATACTCAAATAAGTGTCGGGTAAAGCTTATTCCCACTTCCTTTCTAACTCCCTTACTTTTTTTAACAAGTCATTTTCCATTTGAAGTTGTCGGTTTTTACTTTCTGATTGTGCGAGACGGTTTCGTAATTCTTCTTCCGGTGTTCGACTAGGTTGTGTGCCAATCCGGCGACCTCTGCGATCTTCTAATCCAGCAGCACCTTTCTCCTCATATCTTTTGACCCAATTTCTCACTTGTTGATAAGAAACTTGGTATTTCAAAGCCATTGCACCATAATTTTTGTTTTGTGTTAGACAGTCTAAGACGATGGTTAAACGTTCTTCTGTCGAGGTTTCTCTTGCTTTTCTCATGTAACTTCCACCACTTTCTGATTTGAAGGTTCCATGAGTATTATACACCTGTACCCATTTTTTTAGTTGGCTACTACTTCTAAGTTTGTATGTTTTGGCTAATTCCTCGTAACTTCCTTTTCCATTGAGATAATCTATGGTGGCGGATAATTTTAACGCTACTGAATAGTGCCTATTCTTGGGCGCAGTCAATAGGGCTGTTCCTCCATCATTTTCATAAAGTCTCAACCATCTGACAATGGTAGGCAAAGAAACATTTCCTTCTCTCGCTGCCTCTGAAAGACTTAGTTCATTGTTTAGACAGCTTTCTACTAGTTTCACACGCTCTTCTACTTTTAGCTTCATCAATCTTTTAGTCATAATAAATACCCCCATACTGGACTTATTATGTTTCACTGTCCTGTATAGGGGTAGCATATCATTATGTCTCAACCTCTATTTTTATCCGAATAAACGGTGGGCACAGAAGTAACTTCATCTACACTCCTGCACCAACCTCTACTTTTTAAAGGAGAAATTTAAGGGTACTCAATTCCTGTATGTGATTTTCTATAGTGGAGTGGTGGAATTGAGAATCGCCGTTTAAAACATAAAGAAAAATAGGCTGGACTTTGGTAGCCACATTTTATAGAAATATCATTAACCGATAAATTCGTCTTAATCAAGTAACTAGAAGCCTTCTCTAACCGATAATTTGCAAGGTACTCTAAAGGGGTGCATTGAAAGACTTGTTTCATACACCGAATTAAATAGTTTTCGTGGAAGTGGAATACTTTTGATAGAGAAGAGTTAGTAATTGGTTGCGCATAATTTTCTTTGATAAAAAGTTCTATATTTTCTGCTAGTTCAATTGCGCCAGTCTTAGAATAGCTTTGTTCTTCTAATGATTTCAAAAGTTGAGAGAACCTCTTTTGGTTATCCCAAAAGACAATAGATTTCTTTTCTTCCTTTGTTCCCAAAAGCAAGCGTTTCAGTAGTGCATAAATGTATTTAGAATCAGATAATTTCTGAAACTTTTTTAAGTGTATTGTATAGTCTTCGTTATGGAAATGAAGGTCAGGCATAATGACACTGGAAGTTAATTGAATAGGGTAAGGCGAGCTTTCCCAAATTCCATCATAGTGAAAATGAATCCAAAAAAATTCAGTTTTTGAATCGCATGGTTTGGTTGGATAATGGTGTTTAAAGGGCTCCAAAATGAGCATTTCATCCTCAGAAATCACATAATCTTGTGATTGTTCGGTCAGATAGAGACTGCCCTTAACGACGAAGATAACGTCAAAATAGGGAAGCCCGCTCCGATTTGGATGGACTTGTCCAGTCGAATATTCAGTATAGTTCCCCTCTACAAAGGTTGGGAAGGGAGGAGCTATTAATGAGAGAATGTTATTTGTCTCCATGATTATCTCCTTTAGTGTGAAATTTTATAAATAATAGTTGAATCTCTATAAAAAATAAAAGCGATTACACTATATAATATAATCAAATCAGTAGAGAAAAGCAAACTCAAGTCTGTAAGGAGGGATTTTGTGAAGGCGAAAATACTGACAAATAAAGGAGATTTATTTAGTAGCATTGATAACCGGATTTATGGATCATTTATCGAACATATGGGGAGGGCGGTATATGGAGGAATCTATGAACCAAATAATCATATGTCAGATAGTTATGGTTTTAGAGAAGATGTCAAAGAGTTAGTGAAGGCGTTACAAGTACCAATCATTCGATACCCTGGTGGTAATTTTCTGTCAGGATATAACTGGGAAGATGGTATCGGTCCTGTTGAAGAGAGACCTACTAGACTTGATTTAGCTTGGCAGACAATCGAGACAAATGAAGTTGGTCTGCATGAATTTTTGAACTGGTCTAATCAAGTTCAATCAGAAGTGATGATGGGCGTTAATCTAGGGACTAGAGGAATTGATGCGGCTAGAAACCTAGTGGAATATTGTAACTTTTCTAATGGCACATACTATAGTGATTTGCGAAGAGCGCATGGAAAAAAGACGCCGTTTGGAATAAAAACATGGTGTTTAGGAAACGAAATGGATGGTCCTTGGCAAATTGGTGCAAAAACTGCAGAAGAATATGGAAGATTAGCTTGTGAAGCAGCAAAAGTTATGAAGCTGGTTGATGAATCTATTGAACTAGTAGTTTGTGGCAGCTCCATTAGCACGATGCCTACTTTTGGTTCATGGGAGCAAACGGTGCTAGAACACACGTATGAGCATGTAGATTACTTATCTTTGCATATGTATTATGGGAATTCTGACAATGAGATTGAAAATTATTTGGCGAAATCTTTAGATATGGACCGATTCATTAAAGGAGTAGTGGCTATTTGTGATTCTATTCAAGCAAAAAAAAGAAGTACAAAACAAATAAATCTCTCTTTTGATGAATGGAACATATGGTATCACACATTAGAATCTGATAATAAGATTAAAAAATGGCAGAAGGCTAGGCCGTTGTTAGAAGATGTTTACAATTTTGAAGATGCACTAGTCATTGGTTGCTTACTGATTACTCTACTTAAAAATAGTAATCGTGTAAAAATAGCTTGTCTGGCACAGCTAGTGAACGTAATTGCACCAATCGTGACCGAAGATGGAGGAGATTGTTGGAAGCAAACAACCTATTATCCATTCCAGCAAGTTTCAGCATATGGGAGAGGTCATGTACTTGTTTCAAAAACAGAATCTCAAACCTATCACACAAAAGAGTTTAAGGGTGTTCCTTATCTCGAAAATGTTCTCGTCGATAATTGTGAACGAAAAGAGTTAATTATTTTTGCTGTGAACCGCTCAGTAGACGAAGCTATTGATTTGGCACTAGATTTAGACGGATATACACTCACAGATGTAAAAGAATTTAGTTCATTATATGGCTTTGATCTTAAGCAAACAAATACAGGTAAACAAGGAGATGTAAGGCCAAGAGATGGAGGGGCTGTCGATTTATTTGAAGAAAAAGCATTCGCTAAATTACAACCGCTTTCTTGGAATATGATTCGTATCGGATACAACTGAACAAACTGTTCAGTACAAATACAAAAGAAAAGAGGAAATTAGACATATGTTTAAAAAAATTATTTTGAGTAGTCTCATCACTTTTTCGAGTGTATTGTTATTGGCTGGATGTGGAGCAAGCGGAAAAGATGAAAGTTCTGACAGCGCATCTTCTAACGATAAAGTAAAAATTCGTTTTTCAGCTTGGGATAAATTTCCCGATAATATCGTTGAAGAATTTAACAAAGAATATCCTAATATCGAAATAGAGCTCGTTCAAATTCCGGATTCTGATTACTCACAAAAAATAAATCAAATGTTGGTTGGGGGAACTGCACCAGATGTAATCCTCTCATTTGAAACAGATTTACCTAAGTTTGCAGAAACTGGATCGGTTATATCGTTAGACGATTATTTGAAAGAAACAAAAAAAATCGATGTAGATGATTTTATCCCAGCTGTTAGTAAGCTAAGTGAGCAAACTGGTGGAAACTACGGATTACCTTGGGCGTATGCATCAGAAATTTTATTCTACAATAAAGACATGTTTGATGTTGCAGGAGTAGACTATCCAACAAAAGACTGGACTTGGGATGATTTTGAAAAAGCTGCTGAAAAGCTCACGATTAAAGATGGGAAAACAACAACTCAATGGGGAGCAGATGCACTCACATTTCGAGGGGTATGGTGGTCACTTGCCGGCCAAGGTGGAGATGAAGTGGTCAAAGATGGAAAGCTTGTGTTAGGTAGTGGGTTGAAAGATGCTTTGGCTTATCAAGATAAGTTAACCAATTCGCTAAAAGTAAGTCCAGAGCCTTCAGCAGGAGATTCAGTTGCCGATTTATTTGCTTCAGGGCAAGCAGCCATGACACGCACAGGCAGCTGGATGACAGGACAATATAAAGACGTTGATTTCAAATGGGACATCGAAACATTACCTAAGGGAGAACGTGCGTACAATTCACTTCATACAGGGTTTTACACGATTAATTCTAAGAGTGAACATAAAGATGAAGCTTGGAAATTTATTGAGTTCATGATGAGTGAAAAAGGGCAGACATTAAATTCTAAGTGGGGGAACAATCCTTCAGCATTAAAAACGATAGCTGAACAGGGCGCGTATAAAAACTCTGGGAAAAATGGTCCATCCAACTGGGAAGCGATTGAACGTGCCGGTCAAGAAGGTGAATTTGGCTATGTATTAGTAAATGCATCTACTACAACAAATCTAGTCAATCAATTTGATGCGTATATATTAGGGACAACGCCATTAGACGATATTTTTGATAAATATATTCCAAATGCAAATCAAGAAATAGAAGACAACCAATAAAGCATTCAATAGCGTTGGCCAGTTAAAACTGTGGGACAGCCACAAGAGTGTGGGACATAACTTTTTGGTTATTGGTCCCAACTACTTTGTCAGTCCCACTTTTGTAAGGCTATCTAGTTGCCAGTTCTACTTATCCAGGCTTATTAGTAGAATGATAAGCCCAGTGCAATAGTGGTGAAATGCTTCGTTTCACTTCCTTTAATAGCACTAGCAGGGATGATAGGCGCGAGGCGATTAGGTGAACTGGACCAATTCACTACTTCTATAAAAGACTAAGCATAGACATCAATAAATAAGTTATTTGTTTTGTAAATAAAGGAGCTATTATGCAGATAAAGAGGGGATTTTATGAAAAATAGGCAAGGATTAAAAGATACAGTAACTGCTTATGGTTTTCTATCACCATGGATCATAGGCTTTATTTTGTTTACAGGTGGTCCAATTTTGTTATCTTTTTTACTTAGCATGACCAAGTGGAACTTGTTAGGGGATCCAAAATTTGTAGGATTACAAAACTATCAGCAATTATTTTCAGGCAACTCAGATTTTTTTAACACGCTTAAAATCACATTTTTATTTACGTTATTAAATGTGATTGTTACGGTAAGTGCTTCTTTGTTTTTAGCAGTTCTTTTAAACTTCAAAGTAAAACTAATTGGGATTTTTCAATTTTTTTATTTTGTACCGGCTGTTATGCCGTCAGTTGTTATGACCAGTTGTTTTATCCTTATGTTTAACAATCAATTAGGTATTGTTAACTATTTTCTTTCTAAATTTGGAATTGATGGACCTAATTGGTTGGGGAATCCTCAACTTGTTTGGGTAGTTGTTGGAATTGCAAGTATATTTACTTTTTCTACGGGTCAGATGATGTTGATCTTTAACTCGAGTTTAAAAGAAGTCCCAGTTGAACTATATGAGGCGGCTCATCTTGATGGCGCAAATGCTTGGCAGAGATTCAAGAATGTTACCCTTCCTTCAATTTCACCAATACTATTATTTAATACAGTTGTCGCTACTGTGAACTCATTTAATGGGGCCTTCACTTTATTGTATCCGCTAACCGGTGGAGGGCCTGGAAATGCAACAAAGGTTCTAAGTTTATTAATCTATGATAAGGCCTTTAAGCAGTTTGATATGGGAACAGCTTCGACGCTTGCTTTCATTATGTTTATCATTGTCGCAGTAGTCTCACTTATTCAATTTAAACTGTCAGATAGTAAGGTGAATTATGGATAGAAGGGAGAATTATTTATGAAGAATAATTACGATTCAAAAGGAATGAAAATTATTCAGTATCTTATATTAGTATTTTTTGCTGTTCTTATGTTTTTTCCAATCTTTTGGATATTCTCTAATTCGTTGAAAACGTTGAATGGAATTAGTCAATTTCCGCCTGAAATATTTCCATCTAATCCGCAATGGCAGAATTATCTTGAAGTTCTCCAAAAAAGTGATGCTCTTAATTACTTGAAAAATAGTGTGATTTTAGTCATTGGAAATACTGCAGGGACACTGATTTCTAGTTCGATTGTTGCCTACCCACTAGCACGAATGGAATTTAAAGGTCGAGGAATAATTTTCGGGTTTATCTTAGCAACGATGATGGTTCCAACAGTAACTCTAGTAATCCCTCAATTTTTACTTTTTAGATCTTTTGGCTGGTTAGATAGCTTCTTACCGATGATTGTCCCAAGTTTTTTTGCCTTTCCATATAATGTGTTTTTATTTCGACAATTTTTTATGACTATACCTAGAAGTATTGATGAATCTGCAATGTTAGATGGTTGTAGTAAAATTCAGGTGTTCACTAAAGTGATTGCCCCCTTAGCGAAACCAATTTTTATTACAGTAGGCGTTTTATCTGCAATATTCTGGTGGAATGAGCTTTTCCAACCACTTATTTTTATTGATTCAGAGAACTTAAAGCCACTGACATTGGGGGCTTTGACAGCATTTAAGTTAGAAGGTGGGCAAAATCAAACGGCATGGAATCTACAAATGGCATTTGCCATGATTATGGCGATTCCTCCAATGATCCTTTATATGTTTGCATCTAGGCATTTAGTTGCTGGAATTAAGACATCTGGAATGAAGGATTAATAATATAGGAGTAAATTTGAAGAGGTTGGGAACAGAAAGGACGTTATCTTATTGCTGTAAAACTCAACGAAGCATGAGTTGATGTTGCACAGTCTTGGAGTTAAACACTTTCGTCCCAACCTTTTTTTAATCCCTATGACTTTATTCTTATCAACAATTCACGTATGATAATAGTACAAAGCGAGGTGTGCGTTCATGCGTGTAGTTATTTTTGGTGGCAGCGGATTTGTTGGTCAAGCGATTATCCATGCACTTCAAAATAAATGGATGGATAACCCCAACACAATAGATGCCATTGTGAGTATTTCAAGGCGAGGAAAACCGCAAGGAACAAACTTATCTGATAAAGGAGTCACTTGGGTCTCAGCGGATGTCTTTCAAGTGGACACTTGGGCTCAGTATGTGAAGCGTGAGGATATTGTAATTGATGCAATTGGAATCTTCTATCAAAAGGTGAATCAAGGAATCACGTATAAAAAAATGCACTATGAAGTCGCCATCAACTTAGCTACGGTTTGTAAACAAAATGGAGCTAGACAATTTGTTTATCTTTCAGCTGCCCATGGGATTCCTGTTTTTAAGGAGTATCTATATTGGAAAAGGCAAGCAGAGGTCAGCATTCAGCAGATGATAGAGAATGTTCTAATCTTTAGACCGAGTTTACTTTATAATCGACGCCACCAGTATTGGCTCGCTAAAGGGATTATTCTGGTAAAAAAAGTACCTATGTTTCGCTTCTTTTTTAAAAAGATGCAGCCGAAGCGAGTGGATGAATTTGCTAGTGAGTTAGTAAAACGAATTGACCACTCCTACATGCAAACGGACAGTTAAAAATAATAGAGTAACTGGGCTATGATTTGTATGCTTTATATTTATCTGACTCAACCTCCTCCATTTGAGAGAGAGTTGGGTCATTTTTGATTTCTGTACGATGAATATGTTTGTTATCTAAAAAACAGCCTTGACCAATAAAACACATGGGTTATAATACTTAATAGAGTTTTTTGTAAGCACGGTTACAATTTGTCGTGAAAAATGAGAAATGGTTTGGTGGTTTTTTGATAGAGAATAGATATATGAAGCGAATAGGTATTTTCTTATTTCCCTCTATACAGGTCTTTTTTTCTATTTGGGTTGGCTTGAAGTTACAACAACTTGGAAAATTGAGTCTGTTAGGGAATGTATTTTTAGTGGCGTGTTACTTGTTTTTACAATTTTTCTTTTTTGAAACTCTTCAAAGGCTTGTAGATAAAGGGAAGAGACTGCCTCTTGCACTATATGCAATCAAACTGATTTTAGTCTTTCCTCTATGGTTTTTTATGGGGAATTATCGAATAATGACCTATTTTTTTCTCTTTCTATTGATTGAGCTGTATCAGTTTTTATTATTCATTCCAAAATTAAATTTGGAAACAGATTGGCTACATATTGTCATGGAGAGTTTTTTTGTAGGTGGATTGTTTCCATTATTAGTCGCTTTGAAGATGCCTTTTACCATCGATAGTGCATACTTATGGAAATTTATTCCAGCCTGTGTATTTATCTACTTGGTTAAAGGGATTTCCCAAGATGTCTCTATTCGTCTGGAAAAAAACAACGAAAGAGGTCTATCTTTAATAGGTGCTACGCTAGGGTTAATGATGCTACAAGTAGTGAATAAAGGGTTGATTCAGGGAGTAGTGCTTTTCCTTGTTATTGGCTGTGGGTTTGTTTTCTATAAACGATATCAATATACAGATTATAAACAATTAATCATTAGCAGTTTACTTTTTTTGGGTACATTTTTGTTATATTAAGATAGGGAGTAATCATGAATACAAAGAACAAACAACTGAACATTATTATTTGTATAAGTGTAATAGTGGCGCTTCTGTTTGCTCTAGTTGGGCTAAATAGGTTTGGGAAAGATGTCCAGGCCAAAGAGCAGAAAGCACAACAGCTTCAACACGAGAAAGCACAACAAGCTCTGCAAGAACGAAATAATCAGAAGATGGAAGCATTTTATCAACAGATTCAGACACTAATTGATCAAAAAAAATCATTAAAAAGTGAAGCAATCGGAATTAGTTTTTATGATGTGACAACTAGTCGTGAGCTTTCGCTAAATGGTGACACGGAATTTAAAGCAGCAAGTACCTCGAAAGTCGCTTTGGCGCTACTAATTGCGGATAAAATTCAAGAAGGGGAACTTTCTTTAGATACGCAACTTTATTATACTGCCGACGACTATGAAGATGGGACAGGTTATATTATCAATCATGAAATCGAAAAAAGTTATTCAGTTGAACTGTTAATGAATTATATGCTCGTCTATTCAGATAATATTGCGACAAACATGCTGTATAGAGAGGTTGGTGATCGAGAAGAGGCGCGTAAACAGTTTCGTGACAATTATCTACCTGACTTAAATGTTAATGGTAACCAGTTAACGGCCAACCAAGCGCGGGATTTGTTGCTCCATCTTCATGAAAATTATGAGGCTAATCCGGTCTACATAAAGATTATGGAATGGTTAAAACAAACAGATTTCCCAATTCGACTAGCAACAAACCAAACAAGTGATTTCTTGGCTCACAAAATCGGTTCTGTTGATAATGGCGTCCATGATATTGGTTTCTTCGACACAGAGCATCCATATATACTGACCGTTTATTCAAAGGGATTACCGAATGCTGAAGCAGAACTTTCGAGTCTTTCAGATCAAATTTATCAATTAATGACGCAATCTTATCCTGACTTGGAGAAATAATTTATTATCCGTTTCCCTGTGCGAGGTCATTTTCTAATGACTTTGCTTAAGGAAACGGTCTTTTTTCAGTTCAGCGATTGTGGTAAAATGGGTTCTGATAGTCGGACTTTTTTTTGAAAGGAATTGTATCAGAAGAATGATGACCAATCGTTTGCTTTTTTCCAAAAAAGAATAAGCAATGGGAGGATACAATGAATAATAATGATATTTTAATCCGTTTACGTTATGCGCTGGATTTGAAAAATCAAGAAATGATCCAGATTTTTGAATTAGGTGGTATGAAAATTGATCAAACAAGATTGGCTGAGCTATTAACCAAACAGCCGGCTGATGATGATCTGCCTAGAGATACAGTCTGTGATGCGAAGACATTAGAAACATTTTTAAATGGGTTTATCACGTTTAAACGCGGCAAACAAAAAGTTAAACCAGGAACGACTCCACCGAATCCGTTTCAAATAACGAATCAGGCTAGCGTCAATAATGTTCTTTTGAAAAAAGTTCGGATTGCCTTATCGATGACCAGCGACGATATTTTGGATGTCTTACGTTTGGCAGAGGTTTATGCTTCACCAAGTGAAATTAGCGCCATTTTGCGTAAAGAAGGACACCGAAACTATGTAGCGTGCGGAGACCGTTATGCTAGAAACTTCTTAAAAGGATTAACTATTCGTTATCGAGAAGACTAATTAAGAGACCTGACTGTGTGGGCGACTGCATGTGTAGGTCTCTTTTGACTTTATAAATAGGCTCTGTGAGGGCCAATATTGTTTAGAGACCATCTTTTTGCAAGATTCACCTAGCTTCCATGACAAGCTATGATAAAATAATAAGTAATCTCACTGAGAAAGGTGGAAATTTCATGGAATCATTTGTAGATCATGATTTATATATAACAATTACAGGAACACATCATTATTTTGGCATAAAACCATTTCAAATAGGGAACTTTTTATCGCTTGTTAAGGAGCCAGACAATTCGTTTGACGAAGAAGCAATTGCCGTTACGGCGCCTGTGATTGGCAAGGTCGGTTATGTTGCCAATAGTCCGCATACAATAGCAAGAGGCTGTTTAAGCGCAGGAAGAATTTATGACTTGTTGCCAACGGAGTGTGTTGTTATCCCGCGTTTTATTACGCAAACAAAAATTATTGCGCGCGTCTACCCAGATAAAAAACTAATCACGCATACAGAGATTACAATTACCGACTCAAAAGAGTTTAAAGAAATGACTGATTTCTATCGTAGGCTCGCTGAAGAAGAGTAGGGAAATCTTTAAATGTCAGAAGCAATAAAAAATTTGAGCGTAAATGAAGTCAGTAAAATAATTCATTAACAGTCATTTACTATGAAAAGGAGGAGCTTTCATGCATAACAAAATATATTTAGTTGAAGATGATGAGATGATTCGACAAACTGTGTCCGCGGCACTAGAAAAATGGGGCTTTGCAGTTCACTGTGTAGAAAATTTTCAATTAGTAATGGAAGAATTTGAAGCGATTCAGCCAGACTTAGTATTGATGGATATTGGTTTGCCTTATTTTAATGGGTATCATTGGTGTGAAGAAATTCGGAAAGTTTCCAATGTGCCAACGATTTTTCTTTCTTCTGCGAACGATAAAATGAATATTGTCATGGCGGTCAATATTGGTGGTGATGATTTTATTAGTAAACCATTTGATTTAGATATTCTGGTAGCTAAAGTTCAAGCTGTCCTGAGAAGAACCTACACGTTTAATGAACCAGAGCAACAGGTTACCTATAAGGAATGGTCCTTACTTTTAGCTGAAAATCAGCTGCTTTATGGCGAGCAGATTCTGCCTCTTACTCCAAATGAAACCAAAATTTTGGCTTTGTTATTTGCGACGCCAGAAAAATCTGTTTCAAAAGAAGTTATCATGGAAAAGTTATGGGAAAGTGAAGAATTTATCAGCAAGAATACCTTGACAGTGAATGTGGCCCGTCTACGCAAAAAGCTTTCTGACCAAGGCGTTCCTTCCGTTATTCAAACAATAAAAGGTAAAGGATATGTATTGGTAGAGTCAAATGAAGCAAAATAAGCGATATATTTTATATCTTCTCCGCGAGTACAGCTGGCAACTTCTACTTTATTTTTTTGTGATAGGGTTGATTGCGGTGACATTTTATTTACATAATCTTTCCTGGGAAATCTATCAAGATGCGATTCTATTCACTTTTCCGATTATTCTTTGTTTATTTATCGTGAAGGTTACGGTTGATTGGTATAAGCATACTAGACTACAGAGACTGATACAAAAAAGTTGGCAAATTGAATCGCTAGATGAGTTGCCAAAAGGCAGGTTATTAGAAGCAGATTATTATGCCCTTTTAGAAAAGCTTTCAAAAGAGATGAGCCAAATCTCTTATCAAATGACACATCAACAAAAAGAATTAATGAATTATTATGCGATGTGGAGCCATCAAATTAAGACGCCTTTAGTAGCATTAGATTTAATGATTCAACTTGAGGATAGTCCTCGGAAAAAAGAATTAAAAAACGAAATTTTCAAAATGGAACAGTATTTGGACATGATGCTCCAATATTTGCGCATTCAGTCGATGGAAAATGATTTTGTGTTTAAAGAGGTTTCTTTGGATCAAGTGGTCAAGCCGATTATTAAAAAGTTTGCGCCCTTTTTTATTGCCAAAGATTTGGGCATTGACTTGCGTATCGAGGGTATTCAACTTGTGACTGATGAGAAGTGGCTGAGTTTTATTCTGGAACAAATTATTTTTAATGGAATCAAATACACGAAGAATGGACAGATTACGATTAAGAGTGAGGAACCACAGACATTTGTGATTTGCGATACGGGTCAAGGGATTCTTCCAGAAGATATTCCTCGGGTGTTTGAAAAAGGCTATACCGGTCTTAATGGGCGAGGCAATCAAAAAGCAACTGGTTTAGGTCTGTATATGAGTAAAGAAATTGCGAATAGGTTAGGACTTGAAATGAGTATAACTTCTGAGGTTGGAGAGGGAACGCAGGTCAAATTTGGTTGGGAGCAGGCTAGTCAACCGGAGAATAATGGTGGCTTAGAGTAATTTCCTCTTTCTTCTCGGAGCTGAACGCTTTTGTACCAACCTTGGATAAACGGTGGATACAAAAGCAACTCTTTCGTACCAACCTTGGATAAACTGTGACCGTACCCTATCTTTCTCAACCGAATGAGGATGGCTAAGGTGTGCGGTCCATTCTTTTTTTTGCCTTTTTTACAACAAAAAACGACAAGCCTACAGAAATGTAAGGTTCTGTAGTAGAACTGTTGGTGGCGAGTAGTCGAAGTTCTTAGTAGACTAAAGGAGAAGAAACGAAGGAGGAAAAAATTATGCCATTTTTAAGTGTCAATCATGTTCAGAAAATTTATAGTAGTCGTCACCAAGCGACACAAGTTGAAGCGTTAAAAGACGTCAATTTTAGTGTTGAAAAAGGTGAATATATCGCAATTATGGGAGAATCAGGATCAGGGAAAAGTAGTCTGTTGAATATTTTGGCAACATTGGATAAAGCAACAAAAGGGGAAGTCTTGTTAGAAACACAGGACTTAAGTAAGATTCCTGAGAGCAAACTGGCTCAGTTTCGACGAGAGCATTTGGGGTTTGTTTTTCAAGATTTCAACTTGTTAGATACCTTTAGCGTGCGAGATAATATCTTTTTACCGCTTGTCTTATCAAAAGTCAATGTCAAAGAGATGACGGCACGATTACTGCCGTTAGCAGAGTCCTTAAAGATTGCAGATTTGTTGGATAAATATCCTTATGAGATTTCTGGTGGACAGAAGCAACGAGTGGCTGTAGCACGTGCTTTAATTACAAATCCAGATTTAGTTTTAGCCGATGAACCAACAGGTGCGCTAGATTCTCGTTCGGCAGATGCACTTCTCAAATTATTTGAGGATGTGAATCAACAAGGTCAAACGATTTTTATGGTGACTCACAGTGCGTTAGCTGCTAGCCATGCCAATCGTGTCCTTTTCATAAAAGATGGTCAGGTGTTTCATCAACTCTATCGTGGACAGCAGAACAACCAAGAGTTTCTAATAAACATTAATGATACGATGACGGTTCTTTTGACAAAGGAGGTCTAGCAGATGTTTTATTTTAAATTAGGCTGGAATAATCTGAAGAAAAATAAGACGACCTATGTGCCGTTCTTACTTTCTATGATTTTCTTAGTCGTTTTAAATTTATTGATGCAAGTGATGGTTGGTAATGAAGGGATGCAGACAATCCCCAAAGCGATGGCAGTTATCAGTACCTTTGGGTTTGGAAATTATGTGGTGATGATTTTCTCTCTAATCTTTGCCTTTTATACCAATAGTTTTTTGATTAAGCAACGAAAAAAAGAGCTAGGCTTATATAATATTTTAGGTATGGGAAAAGGTTCGCTGGGCGTTATGTTATTCGTAGAAACGTGCATGAGTATGTTACTGGCGTTGATTGCTGGAATGATTAGTGGCTCAATTTTCTCTAAATTTTTATTTTTGGTAATGAAAAAAATGACGGGATTTGGTGAGGATTTTACGTTCCAGCTTTCATTTAAGATGTTTATGGCCGTATTGCTTTTATTTTTAGGGATATTTTTTGTTCTTTTTGTTTATAATTTCGTGCAGGTCTTAAAAACAAATCCGATTGAATTATTACATGGCGGACAAATAGGAGAGAAAGAACCTGAGTCAAAATGGTTTTTAACAATCATCGGTCTTGTCTCATTAGGTGTAGGTTATTACCTGTCCCTAACCATAAAATCTCCTATCGAGGCTATTTCCGTGTTCTTTTTAGCGATTATATTTGTTATTATAGGGACATATTTACTAGCAATTTCTGGAAGTGTGACGTTCCTTAAATTCTTGAGAGGTCGCAAAAAATATTACTACCATCCTAAACATTTTGTGAATGTCTCAGGAATGATTTATCGAATGAAACAAAACGGTGCGGGTCTTGCGAGCATCTGTATTCTTTGTACGATGGTTTTAGTGACGGTTTCGTCAACAGCGGGACTGTATTTTGGCAAAGAAAATGTTTTAAGAGAACGCAATCCTTTTGACATCTCATTTAGAGTTCAAGAAAAATCACCTGAAATTCAAGAGACGATTGAAAAACTAGCAGAAGAAAATCGAGTGGAGATAACAGAAAGCTTTTATTTAGAGATGCCCAATAGTGTAGGCGCAATAAGAAACAACAATACACTCACTCCGATGAAAGACGAGGGAATCAATTTTGCCGCCTTCTCACTGATTCAGTTCATGCCTTTAGAGGAGTATATTCGTTTAACAGGAAAATCAGAAACTCTTTCTGAGGATCAAGTATTGGTCTATGGTGCTGTGGAAGAGTTCTCAGGGGATGTTATTCATTTTCAAAACAAAACTGTAACGATAAAACAATATGTCAAGCAAGTTAACTTTTTGCCAAGTATCACTGCAGCTTCTCAATTTTATTTGGTGGTGACGGCAAATTCTGATGTAACGAATCAATTACTTAAAGAAATTGAGATGCCTGATAAGTATGAAAAGACGATTCGGCTTCAGTCAGAAATGACCGGGAATATTCAAGGGACCAAGGAGAATCGGTTGAAATTTATCCGTGCTCTGGAGGAAGACGCAAAACAACTGAACCAGAAACACAAGCAGGAAGAGCTAGCTTCACCAAATCGGACGTATGCGCAAGTATCTTCCATCGATGCCGATAGAATTGAAACAGATGCGTTTGTGGGCGGCTTTTTATTTATTGGGCTAATCTTTGGTTTGAGTTTTACGATGGCAACGGCCTTAATTATCTATTACAAACAGATTTCTGAAGGGTATGGCGATGCGAAACGTTTTGAAATTATGCAGAAAGTTGGAATGAGTCACAAAGAAGTTCGGCAAACGATTGTTAGTCAAATTTTGATGGTTTTCCTATTTCCAATTGCTTTGGCTGCTGTTCACTTAGCTTTTGCTTTACCGATTATTCGCAAAATTCTCGTGTTGTTTGGTTTAACCGATAATCATTTGATTACTCTTGTAACCGTCATTTCTGTTGTAGTGTTTGCCACTTGCTACCTGCTTGTTTATCTATTTACATCAAAAGTGTATTACCGAATTGTTGAACGCAAGTAGGCGGGGAAAACAAATTAATAAAAAAGAAATCAACCACTCGCAGGTTGATTTCTTTTTTATTATCAGCTAACTTTTTAGTGCTGCGTATTAGTTAGCGGTTTGTTCATAATAGTCTTCGAAGATTTGATGAATCTCAGGATGTGTTTTTTTCAAACGAATTAAACGTTTGGTTTCAGCAGATAAAAAGCAGTGGCTACTCGTTCCAGTAGTCAAAATAGTCGTACCCTCAGCCGGATAAATCGTGTAATCAAAGGTCAATCGCGTACCTGTATACGAGTGAATGGAGATATCGATGCGAATGGTGTCACCAAAGTGAATCATTCCTTTATATTGGCAAGAGACATCTAACACGGGAATAATAATGCCGGCCTCTTCAATTTCTTTGTAGCTACAGTCTAGATAGTCCAGTAGCTGAACACGCGCTTCTTCAAACCAGCGAATATAGTTGGAATGGTGAACAATTCCCATCTGATCTGTTTCATAATAGTGAGGGGTTCTGATATAGCCAGAATAAGTTGATTTTGTCATAACAAATGCTCCGTTTCATTTTCTAAAAATAAGCATAACGAGAATTGAAAAAGAAAGCAAGCGATAGAAAAAACTGAAATGAATTTGATTCTCAATAAGAAATCATAATTGAGAATCGTGATGGTTTGCATAATTGAGAACACTAAGTTCTTATATTTGTTTTAATAAGGATGAGTCAATAACTTATTTAAACTAATTATAAAAAACAGTTGACATTTTTGTAAATAAAAGTAATAATTTTAGTAGAGTTTTTAAATAGAATATTTATTATCTAGGAGGAAAAAATAGATGTCATTAATTGGTAAAGAAATTGAAGAATTTGCAGCAAAAGCATTCCACAAGGGTGAATTCATTGATATTCATTCAGAAGATTTAAAGGGGCATTGGAGTGTTGTCTGCTTCTACCCAGCGGATTTCACATTTGTTTGCCCAACTGAATTAGAAGATTTACAAGAACAATATCCAGCGTTAAAAGAGTTAGGCGTGGAGGTTTACTCAGTTTCTACAGATACACATTTTACTCATAAGGCATGGCATGACCATTCAGACGCTATTGGTAAGATTGAATATATCATGATTGGCGACCCTAACCACAAAATCACTCAAATCTTTGACGTTTTAGATGAGGAAGAAGGGTTGGCTCAACGCGGAACGTTTATTATTGATCCAGATGGAATTGTTCAAAGTGTTGAGATTAATGCAGACGGAATTGGCCGTGACGCCAGCATTCTAGTTGATAAAATTAAAGCGGCACAATATGTTCGCAGCCATCCAGGTGAAGTTTGTCCTGCTAAATGGAAAGAAGGCGCGGAAACATTAAAACCTAGCTTAGATCTTGTCGGAAAGATTTAAGGAGGAGAACGAATGGTCTTAGAAGCAGATATTAAAAATCAATTGGCTCAATATCTTGAGCTATTAGAAAAAGATCTTGTCTTAACAGCCAGTGTAGACGACAGTCAAAACGGCAAAGAAATGTTAGCCTTTGTTGAAGAGTTGGCAGCGATGACTCCCAAGATTCGTGTGGCAAAAAGTGCTCTTTCTAGAACGCCAAGCTTTAGTGTTAATACAGAAGATGAGGATAAAGGAATTGTTTTTGCCGGGATTCCTTTAGGTCATGAATTTAACTCGTTAGTTTTAGCTTTACTACAAGTGAGTGGTCGCGCGCCGAAAATTGATGAGGCAATTGCTACTCGTATCAAGAATATTTCAAAAACGTATCACTTTGAATCTTATATCAGCTTGACTTGTCATAACTGTCCAGATGTTGTTCAAGCCTTGAATATTATGAGTGTCTTAAATCCAAATATTAGTCATACAATGATTGACGGGGGCTTTTTCAAAGAGGAAGTTGAAGAAAAAGAAATTATGGCTGTACCAGCTGTGTTCCTAGATGGAGAATTTTTCGCGAGTGGACGTAGCTCTTTAGAAGAAATTTTACAACAACTAGAAGGCTCAGATGTTAATGCAGAAGAATTTTCTGATAAAGAACCTTTCGACGTATTAGTCGTTGGTGGAGGACCTGCTGGGGCGAGTGCTGCAATTTATGCAGCCCGTAAAGGAATCCGTACAGGGATTGTTGCAGAAAAGTTTGGTGGTCAAGTGATGGAAACTTTGGGTATCGAAAATGTAATTGGTACCAAGTATACAGAAGGCCCCAAACTGATTGCTTCTATTGAAGAGCATGTGAATGAGTACAATGTTGACGTGATGAAGCTGCAACGAGCAAAAGCGATTGAGAAAAAAGACTTAGTCGAAGTAACCTTGGAAAACGGTGCTGTTCTAAAAACCAAAACAGCGATTCTAGCAACGGGTGCACGTTGGCGTAATGTAGGCGTTCCTGGTGAGGCAGAATTTAAGAACAAAGGTGTTGCTTACTGCCCGCATTGTGATGGTCCTTTATTTGCTGGAAAAGAAGTTGCTGTAATCGGTGGCGGAAATTCTGGGATTGAAGCAGCAATTGATTTAGCTGGCGTAGTAAAACACGTAACGGTCTTAGAATTCATGCCAGAATTGAAAGCAGATAGTGTTCTTCAAGAGCGTTTGGCTTCATTACCAAATGTCACTGTTCTTAAAAATGTTCAAACCAAAGAGATTACAGGTGATAGTAAAGTAAATGGTATCACTTATGTTGATCGTGAAACAAATGAAGAAACACATCTTGAATTAGAAGGTGTCTTCATTTTGATTGGCCTAGTTCCAAACACGGAATGGGCGAAAGAAACGATTGAATGTAATCGATTCGGTGAAATTATGGTTGATAAAAAAGGAGCAACCAATCTGCCAGGTGTGTTTGCTGCTGGCGATTGTACAGATAGTGCCTATAAACAAATCATTATATCAATGGGGTCAGGTGCAACTGCTGCACTAGGTGCCTTTGATTATATGATGCGAAATAGCTAAATATGAAAGAATAGAGCCCGAATAAGTTGTCCCTCGTGTAATCCGAGACAGCTTTTCGGGCCTTTACTGTGGTGATGTGTCAGTTTTATTTCCATAAATAAGGGATAGCATCAAACTAATAGGAGGAAATGTACGACTCATTGCCTTGTTAGATTTCTGCTGGGAAGCATATTCTTTAACCATTAAAGTGAAATATGTGTTTTTTGATACTTTTGGGCTTTGTTCAAAGAGGTTTGGGCTAAAAAAATTTGATATACGAGTGTCGCTTTCTTAATTTAGCTGTGAACAGTAACTTTTTTTGGAATTAATCGAGAAAGAGCTTCTACAAGAAATATAAAAGTAAATGATTTTTGTAGAGGTTACGCCAATATCACTGTTCAAGCCTTTGGAAGATTAGGCGTTTCATCTAGTTTCCAAAAAAATTCATTCTTCCATTAAAATATTGATAAAAAATAACGTTAGTCTTCCATTACAATAGAAAACAGGCATTAATAGGTGATTAATGTACTTTTTATATAACGGAGGAACAAATATGAACAAACTTGCAAAAACAATTTTAATTGGTGGGATGATGCTTGCTTTTGGAATCTTAGGCAATTCGCCAAAAGTTGAAGCAGCAGTGGTCCCTACTTCGACAAGTAGCGAAACTACAGCCATCACTTTAGATGACTATCAATCTGGAACAACAGTTTTTTGGGGTGAATATTTTCAAGATGTAGCCGATATTGTTCTTACAAAAAACGATATAAAAGTAGCGGATGCTTCTATTACTCTACGCGGGGACGGCTCTTATCGAATTCTTGTAGATAAAAAAACGGCTACTGACATTGTTACTCAAGGAGATAAATACCAAGTTGTAGCTTATAATCGTAATCATACAATTTTGGGTCGTCTTCCTTTGGCCAAAACACAAGAAGGATCAAAAATTGACAAAATCTCTTATCAATCTTCCAAAGGCATACTTACAGGAACAGTACCTGAGGGGACAAAGAGTTTAGAAGTTTCTGTTGATGGTTATGCATTCACGGGAGAAATGTTTGACATCGCAACAGACGGAACTTTCAGTTGTACAGTTTCTAATGATCTTTACCATGAGTTAAAAGTAGGTAGCCCTGTACTTACAATTGTGGCTTATAATAATCAACACCAAGAAATTGCTCGTGGTGCGCTCAATCTATAAACTCTCCATCTAAAAGGGACTGTGACATAAGTCTCTAACAAAAAAGCGTGTGAAATGATGAAAAATCGTTCATTTCATACGCTTTTTTAGTTAAAATAAAAGAAACACAGGTAGCCGCCCATGCTTCAAGCATTTAATCCAGAAAGGACTAAAAAATATGTATACATATTATAACATGGATCAACTCACTTTGGACCTATCAACTTCATTTTGTATGTGTCAAGTATTTTGCGGTAACCATTATTTTAGAGTGATAGGTACGGCTCTATTTATATTATTTCACTTTCCTACCGCGCTTCGCTTGGTTGAATTGTGTCAAGTAAATCATTTTTGCTAAAAATAATTTACTTGACACAATTGCCATTTGGTAGGGCATTATGAATTTTTTTAACTACATAATCCGCGAATCAGTTTTCCCATGCCCGTTGATGTTTTTTCTTTTCCTGTTACATGTCCGTATTGAATGCCTACATGCTCTTCAAAACGATTCCAACGCTTACTAGTCGTATTTCTTAATGCTTGTTGGCAGCGTTTCTTCAACGCGTCTTCCGCTTCTGCTGGTGCATAATCTGTCATCAAGCATTGTTCAATTTCTTTGTTTTTTATACTTGATATCACTCGCACCATGGCTTCAGCTCCACTCTTTGTCCAATAGCGTCCTTGTCGTTTCATTCGATAGCTGTACACTCTATGATTGCTTTCACAGGTGCCTATGCATTTTTGAATCCCAGCTAAATTTCGTTGTTCAAAAGGTTGTAGCCACTTCCAGTTTCTAGTTAAGTAGTTTTCTAATAGACGCAGAGATTCTCGGTTTTTTTCTGTGTCTTGCTCGTCCACTAACAGGCTCGCCGCCGTATCTAACGCTACAACGACCTTGTCCCAACTATAAGCTTGCCAAATAGCCTCCATTAGATACGGCTGTAAATCTTTGAAGTTAGAGAGTCTTTCTTTAATTTTTCGATTAACATGGTACGCGTCTAAAAAGAATTCATGCCGTCTACAATTTCCCGCTAGCTCTTCAAATACATTTTTTTCAAAGCCTGAACCACCATCACTATTACTGATGACAATGGTTTTTTCAAGGCGATACGTGTTTGCTAGGTACTCTTGTGTTTCTTTTAGTGCTTGCTTACGGCTAAGGCTTACAAACTCATGATAATTTTTCAACTGTCTTCGATTTTTCCCGACTGGTCTTGAACCTTCACATACTTGAAATCGATAAATTTCTAATTGGTTTTTTTTCTGACCTTTAATTTGAATACCGTCTCCTTCAATGTAAATCGCTGAAGGTCTTCTCTTTTTATCTTTTCTTTCATCATAGCGTTCTTCCGCCGTTTGTTGGCTTTTAATTTCTTCACCCACCTGTAAGACCAACCGGTTTATTTTTCGATGACTCATGGTGAAGGAAGTCAAGAGTTCTATGGCTTTCTCACTATTCCGATACGTCATTTTGCTGGCAAGCTCCGCAACATTTCGTTTGAGTAAATGACTGTACCTATCATGGCTTTTCAATCCTAAAAAGACATCTAACGCATAAACTGAAGACTCGCCTTCCTTGATGTATCGCCTTCTACGGAATTGAATTTCGCCGAATACTGTCAATAATTTCCGATCGTTCTTTTTTCTATTTGATACCCTTGTTTTTTGTATTCTCCAATTAAATCATCATCTATTTGTTCAAAGGCCATTGTGATGATTTCTCGGATCAAATTGGCAAGATAAATGACTAATGCTTTTTCTTTTGCAATAAAATGCGATTCACTCTTTAAAATTTCTGCAATTTCGTTTACAATAGTTTCCATGAAGACCATCCTCTTATTGTTATTGGCCGCTAAACCTAACAATTAGAATAATGGTCTTCTTTCTTTTTTTCAAATCTTACCGCAATATATTTTACACTTAGCTTCATTTTCTCCAAAAGAAAATCACGTCGCTGTTTTCATCAATGAATTAGTGGACTCTCTTCAAATCAATGAACCCTATATTTTTGGACGCCCTAGAGAATATGATCTAGGTGCCATGATGAAGCTAGTTCTGTTTGCCTATACGAGAGAAACCTTCACTAGTCGCAAGATTGAGCGATTGGCTGAAGAAAATTTATATGCCCGATGGCTGACTCAAGAACGCGTGCCTTCTTATCGAACGATTGCCCGTTTCTGCGTGTCCAATGATGTGCAGGAATTGACGAATAAAGGATTAACACATCTGACCGAGTATCTTCGTTCCCGTAATCTCATTGATGATGCGTTGTTTATTGATGGTACGAAAATTCTAGCCGATGCCAATAAATACAGCTTTGTCTGGAAGAAAAACACGATCCGTTTTGATCAGATGAATCGTGAAAAACTCCTTTTCATGATGGCAGAACTAAAAGAAGCTTATGCTGTGAAACAAATTCCCGAAGGGACTTCCCTTTCTTTAGACATGGTAGATGAACTCTTGACCCGAATGGAGTTACGTTTGGATGGACTTGAAAAAGAAGTAGAAGCAACGAAACATATGTCACCTAATCCCGCGAAAAAACAGCGCCGTACACTGAAAAGCCAAGTGCGTAAATTAACCGAAAAACGAGGGAAGCTGATTGAACATCAAGAACAGTTGTCTATTTATGGTGCCCGAAATAGTTATTCGAAGACCGATCATGATGCCACATTCATGCGCGTGAAAGAAGACCATATGATGAACGGTCAATTAAAGCCAGCCTACAACCTCCAAATCGCCACTTGTAATCAATTTGTTTTAGGGTATGATGTTTTTCAAAACCCCACTGATACTAGAACGTTACAGCCATTACTTGAAAAAATGAATGTGGATAGCCAATCACACCGATATATTGTCGCCGATGCAGGGTATGGATCAGAAAGTAATTATCGTTATCTAGAAGATGAACTTCCTCAACACACCGCGCTTATTCCCTATGGGACCTTTTTAAAAGAGAAAAGTAAAAAGTGGAAAACCGATGAGCAAAAAATAATGAACTGGAAGTACAATGAGCATGAAGATTACTATATCGACCCTAAAGGTGTGCGATTTAATTTTCATTCCTATCGCAAAAGAACCGATAAAGATGGATTTATTCGAGATTTTAAAGAATATCAAGCAGAAAAAATTGATCTAAATCAAGAAGTGATTTCCGAAGCTTTAACACCGAAGGGGCATCTTAGAAAAATTACAGTAAACCCTGCTTGGGAATATCATAAAGCCAAACAAAATGAGCTTCTTTCTACCCCTGAAACCGGAAAGGCATATAGCCGCAGGAAGATCGACGTAGAAACAGTCTTCGGATTTATGAAGGCTTGTTTAGGCTTCACTCGATACACAGTTCGAGGGTTAGATAATGTAAGAAAGCAATCAGGGTTACTGATTACGGCAATCAATATGATGAAGCTGGCAAAAATGAGTAATTAAACCAACCAATTATACTAAAAAACAAAATGCACGCGAAAATAAAAATATTTTCGCGTGCATTTTGTTTTTATTGAGGACGTAACTTACTTATGTCACGCCCCCCATTCTAATGACAATTATACGACAAAGTCGCATAACGGCCACCTAATACTATACCACAAAGGAGGTGACGATGTGCGACTTTTTGATATTCAACCTTACGAGCTGCCAAAGTATGATACAGTTGATTGGTTGCAGACTAAATATGCAATAGGTATCTTCCTCCGAACTTACAAAACGAATCGAGAGCGGATGGGATACAGCCAACTCCCAAGGCTATCTCAGTCAGTAGAAATAGTAACCGGGAAGCAAATTAGAGAAGTATGGCCTACTGAAGCAGAAAAGAAACAATTTGAGTACACTGAAGCTTGTTTTAATTATGGGTTTTCTGCAATCATGCATGCATATCGTCCAGAGGTTTCTGAAAGGAGGAGAAAAATATTTTTTTACCGATACTTATATGGATTATCCGTTCCATTAATTAGTGACAGAATTAATTATCAAAAGAATATTATCATTGATGAATCAAAACTATCGATTATTCAGTTTTCACAGTCATTAGATTTATTAGTTGTCACTAGTGTTGCGCAAATATAGTCAGAATAATCTGAAAACTATCTTTCGCTAAAATTTAAAAAAAAGTCGAATGCTTACGCAAGGGATGACTTTTTTCCAGAAAATTTTGGTCGTATTTAACTGAATCCTAAAAGCGTCGACAACGTATTTAGTCAAAATCACCCGGGTCTGTGGCGCTCTAACCAGATTTCTGCAGGCTCAAAACGTAGATAATGAAATGAGCGCTTTAACTGGAAAAGTGTCGCTACCGAATTCAATTCGATCTTTACCAAATAGGTTAACAGCGTCGCGATAAGGGTGAGAATCACTTGATTAATTGCACCTTGTTCGCTTCGTGAGTAAAGTTGCTTGATTGCCAGATTCTGTTTTAAATGTTTGAAAAACAGCTCAATTTGCCAACGTGCTTGATACATGTCGGCGACTTCATTTGGCGAAATATCAAAACGATTGGTAACGATTCGCAAGAGACGTTGACCTTTCGTCAAAACGGTCACAAGACGAAATCGTTCGGTGACGTGATTGTTTCCGCCGCCTAAAATGACGTGTTGATCACTGATAAGTTGACCGTCTGTTGTTTTTGGATTCACGAGTTCAATTTGTTCTAAGACTGTAATCGTCGTATTGGATTTTGTTCGTGTCACAAAGAAATAACCGTCATTGTGCAGGTGATCCAGCAGTTTGTAATCAAAATAGCCGCGATCCACAACATAGGTCGCTTCTGTTTTGTCCACTAAACATTCGAAATGATTCCGGTCATGTTCTTCGGCATTAGTAATCGTAAAATGTTCTGGGTATTGATTGGTTTTGTCCAGATAACAGAGGTTCAAATGAAGCTTGATACCTGCTTTAGTTTTCCGAAAATTTGCCCATGGAAACCGCGTCTTATTCAACGGGATCGTGGTTGAATCAACAAGTTGAAGGCTAGTTGTTTTTGAACTTGGTCGTTCTTTTGCCACTTTCTGAGCCAACTGCGCAAAGATCTCCATTAGAACTTCTTGACTGATTTCAGGAATTTTACGAGAAAGTGAACTGTAGCACAGCGAATCTATGCCTATTTCTTGGCGAAGACTTCGATCCATAAAGGATCTGTCCATTTCGCGAAAGCTTGGAAGCTCTTCATAAACGGCATGTAACAGAACTTTAATTGTGGTCGTGAAGTCCAGTTTTTTACTGTAAGAATTAAATTGTTGCATCCAATTTTTGGCTTCTTCCGATAAATTATTCAAATTTATTGAAGAAAACCATTTCTGAAATGAAGTTTTTGAGTTATACTTATCCATGTTGTGGTCCTTTTTATTGGTCTTGGATAAGTCATCCAAGAGTAGTATAAAGGATTTTTTTTTGTCTGGATAGCTTTATATCAAGTTTTAGATAGGTTGAGGAGTCTTTGCAACACTAGTGATTAGTTGTAAAAGAATAATATGTAAGTTGCCTTTTATACTACGTCGAGTTATAATAAGGTGAGGTGACTAAACATGCTTAGTAAAAAACTAAAAGCGGTTTTTGATAAATATAATGGTACTCTTCCAACAAAAGTTGCTGTAAGAGAAGGAATTAGTAAAGAAACTTTGAGGAAAGCTGCTTTAAGGGGAGATATCGAAAAAGTTGATCGTAGTGGATACGTCCTTCTAGAAGCCTTACAAGATGATTATTTCCTGCTTCAATCAGCTGTGCCAAAAGGAATTATCTCTCATGAGTCAGCAGCTATGTTTTTAAACTATGGGAACTTCTCGCCTTTTGAGTGTCATATGACCTTCCCACATGGATATAATAATCCAAACTTAAACAAGCATCTAATCCGTCCAAAATATGTAAGTAGTTCCTATTATGATTTGGGTGTGACGAAATTGGAAACCTGGCATGGGAATCTAGTTTTTGCATACGATAGAGAGCGAACAGTACTTGATATGTTAGCCAGTAGACACTCATCTGCTGAAACTGTTGAACGTGTTTTAGATGACTATTTTTATGATGATGAAAAAGATCTAAGTCGACTATATGAATATGCAGAAAAAATGAATCGTCTATATTGCCTGAAGGAGGTTAATTTAAAAATTGCTTAGTGAACAGAGAACAAAAAATTTAATCCCAAATTTCAAGAACAACTTAGCCACTTTTCGAAATGAGTGAAAAATATCTGTTATTTCTATGTTCCGCTGTTGATTTGATAGTGAGTTGGTGTGTGGTAGTCTGACTAGGAGACAGTCTGGCTTCCGCCAGACTTCCCAGACGTTAAGCCACATGCCAAGAGGCTCACTGTCAAATCAACTCACAGCTATGCAAACCTCTTGTTCAAATTGCTGTCTGGGTGTTTGGTACCCTAAAATTTTTCTGGGTAAGTCATTCATGCCATCTTCTATCCGCTGAATATCTTTACGACTATACTTCTCTAAGCTCTCATACTTCGGGATTTTACGCCGAATCATGCGGTTATGATTCTCATTCGTCCCGCGCTCGCAGGAAGTATAAGGATGCGTGAAATAGACTTCGCAGTACTCCTTTAATGTGTCTGCTAATGAAGCGAACTCGGAACCATTGTCTGAAGTAACTGTTTTGAAGATTCGTTTGAAGCTTCGGCAACCATATTCTTTGATTAGCTGTCGAATACCATAAGCCACTGAATCTGCGTCTTTACTGTCGATGAGCCGGATAATCTCAAAACGACTTTTTCGCTCAGTCAATGTAAGCAGCGTTGTTTCACAACCACCACGCTTTCCAATGACTGTATCAATTTCAAAATGACCAAACTCTTGACGATCTTCAATGTGAATAGGGCGCTCTTCAATACTCCGACCCAGTACTTTCTTGTTTTTACGGATATGTTTCTTCGGCCGTTTTCGGCTGACTTGACAGTTTAAGTCGATGTTTCTGACTTCTAAAAGCTGAGTATCAATGTACTTGTATAGAGTTGTGGTACAGACCATCTCTTCAGGAGAAAACAATCCGGTACGTTTGGCTGTCCCAACAACGACATCTGGGGCATAATCTGCTGTTTTGAACAGCGTAACGAAATAAGCCAGAAATGAGCGTACTTGGGCAAATTTACAGGGACGATGACACTTCTGACGCTTTTTTTCATAGCAGTTCTGAGCGAATTCAGGATCGTACTTCATAGAGAAGTATTTGATTCCATTGACCTTGCGTACCTGTTCAACTTTCCCACGAGCAAGTTCGTTACTGATGGTTTGACGCTTAACGCCGATTCGACGAGCGATTTCACCATGAGAAAGCCCTTCTTCTTGCCAGCCGGCGATTTTCCCTCGTTCAATGGCAGTTAGGTGTTTTCCCTTTCTGCGATCTGTAGTAGAATGGATATAAGTCATAGTGAAAAATCTCCTTATTGATTGGTGTCGGAACCTCAATAATACACGATTTTTCACTATGATGCTTTTTATTTTGGCTAGTGGCTAACTTGATTATAAAATTTGCGCAAAAAATTTAATTAAAAAATACTCAAAAGAGTACAATTTACTCCCAAACCAACTTTATGGATTATACGGTTTGGAACAACTGTTGTTGAAGCTTAATACGTCTCCATTCAAAGATTCTTTTGTGTTAAAAGGTGGATATCTATTGACTGCAGTCTACGGGTTAGACAATCGGGTTACTCGTGATTTAGATGCGACAATCCGGAAAATGTCTTTGAATCAGCAAAAAGTTGAAGAGATGATTTCTTACATCGAGCAGCCGGACGAACATGGTGTTCAATCCTTTAAACTGATCAAGCAAAAAACAATTCGAGAAAAATTTGAATATGATGGATTCAATTTAAAATTCCACTATATTTTAGGTAAAATGAGAATCCCTATCGAAATTGATATGACCACTGGAGAGCAACTCTTACCGTTAACTGAAGAGAAAGTCTTACCTTTAATATTTAGTGAAGGGAATGTTACTTTTCCTTCTTATCCTCTGGAACAAATTTTAGCAGATAAGCTCTATACGACACTTGCCTATGGCCAAATTGATGACAGAAATTCACGAACTAAAGACCTATATGATATATATTTCTTGTCAACAATGAAACATGACATCTCCATTGAAGATGTAGGCAAAGCTATCAATCGAACATTGCAGCAACGTGAGGTGCAACTTTCACCAAAGGAATTTGAAAAGGTTTTAAGTTCTATCGAGTTATCTTCTTATCAACAAAATTTATGGCGCACATTCGCTGAGTCGAATGTATTCGCAAGAGATGTGTCATTTGCGTCTGTTATGAATGAAGTGAAATCATTCTCAAACAAAGTCACGGGATCCATGTTGTCTTTAAAAGAAAAAAAATTGTCTATAGATGAACGTCTTATTCAAGCCAGAGAAAAGGCTAAACAAAATAATGAGAGTAAAGGACACTCGTCAAGAGAAAAAGATCATGAAATTACTGATTAATTGGAGGGTTTAATATGGAGGGTGTTTTGTTTGGTTCTGTTGCAAAGTTTTAAATAAAGAATAAAATCCCTTACGGTATCTATGATTTAAGCTGGGATTCCCAATAATACCTTGATTTCAGTACAGACCGAAAACCCGAAGAGAGTGCCTTCTTTTCGGGTTTTCTTATATAATCCTCGAATGGCTTCCATGCCTTTAATCGTGGTAGAGGCAGTGCGTAAACTTCGATAGAATTTATTGCGTCTCTTTGCTGGACGATGGTCTTGTTCAATCAAATTATTCAGGTATTTAATGGTACGATGTTCTGTCCCTTGATAAAAGCCGTATTCTTTTAGTTTCTTAAAGGCACTTGTAATAGAGGGGGCTTTATCTGTGACTACAACCTTCGGTTCATCAAACTGCTTCACTAACCGCTTAAGAAAAGCATAGGCTGCTTGTGTGTCCCGTTTTTTACGTAACCAAATATCCAAGGTTAAACCATCTGCATCGATGGCTCGATACAAATAATGCCATTTTCCTTTAATTTTGATGTACGTTTCATCCATTTTCCATGAATAAAAGGAATTTTTATTTTTCTTTTTCCAAATTTGATAGAGTAGTTTGCCATATTCTTGCACCCACGATAAATCGTCGTATGAGAAACGTTAATGCCACGATCATATAAGATTTCTTGAACTTCACGATAGCTAAGGTTATAACGAAGATAGTAGCCCACGGCTACAATAATCACATCCTGCTGAAATTGCTTTCCTTTAAAATGACTCATCGTCATTCCTCCTGCTATCTTTTTCTAGTATTCTACCTTATCTGATAGTAGATTTAAAACTTTGCAACAGAACCAATTTTGGTATTTCTTGGAAGAATCAATTCCAAGAAATATGATTATTCACTCGATAAATGCTGATATATCCCCATTTATAATCCCATAAACAGAATACTTGATTGAAAAAAAAAAGTCAATCATATTCAATAACTCATGTAATAAATGTATGATAGGCGGTGACCTGGGACCGAAAAAAACACTATCTTTGTTTTTTTCGCCGTCAAATGAGCCGTCAAATGAAAGGAATGACCTGTGTGGCACGTAGAGGAGAAAATATTTATAAACGAAAAGATGGACGTTGGGAGGGACGGTATATCAAAGGACGTCGCTTAAACCATCAAATTTATTATGGCTATGTCTACGCCAAAACGTTTAAAGATGTTCGGAAAAAACTGGCAATAAAGAAAAGAGAGTATCAAAATCAGCTGGTTTCTCCCAATTTGTTTACCGGGACTGTTTCCCAGTGGGTAAATAACTGGTTAGTGACGGAACTTCCTTTTCAGGTAAAAGCTTCTACTTTTTCCAGTTATCGATACAAATTAAATAAATATATTTTGCCACATTTAGGCGAGATGCCCGTTAGAAAGGTAACCAGACAAACTATCCAATCACTGATTAATTTACTGCTGGAAGAAGGCCTTTCTGTATCGACTATTCGTACAGCCATTCAGATTTTTAAACAGTCTTTTAACCGTACGAACAAAGAAAATCATGGATACCATGCCATTTTTCAAGGATTACACTATCCATTTTCATTAAGGAAAAAAATTCGTGCGCTCTCTAAAACAGATCAACACCAGTTAGAAAAAGCTGCTGAAACTTCCGAAAATGGGTTACCTATTTTGTTAGCCCTTCATACAGGGCTTAGAATTGGCGAAATTAGTGCATTAAAATGGGCAGATATTAATATGAAAGAAAAGAAGCTCACCGTAACGCGAACGCTTCAACGTATATTTCGACAAGGGGCGGGTACAAAAACTGAAATCCGTGAAGAGTTTGTCAAAAGTTCCTCTTCTCATCGAATCATTCCATTAAATAAAAAGATCCTACAGTGTTTAATCCTACAAAAAGAAAAGGCCAAGGGGGACTATGTTATTGGAACAAATGGCCAGTTTATAGAACCGCGAACCATTACTTACCAGTTCAAGAAGCTTCTCCAATCATTGAATTTTAGAAGCTTGCATTTTCATCAGCTTCGGCATACCTTTGCGACTCGTTTATTAGAGTTGGGCGCCGATGTTGCTTCGGTTAGCTCCTTATTAGGGCATCAATCTGTAAAAATGACACTTGATATCTATGTTGATTCACTTATAGGACAGCGAAAATATTGGATTAATAAATTGGCGTAAAAAATCACTAGATACAGCCAACAACTTTTTGTCAAATTTTTATATAACTAAAGTTATTCATAGGCTGTCTTTTGTTCACTTTTTCTCTCTCTTCGTGAGACCGCCAAGTGTCCGCCGTCAAATGAGCCGTCAACTACTGGAAAACCCTGTAAAGTGTGGACTGGTTAAGGAGTATCTTGGAATTGATTCTTCCAAGAAATAGACCTTCTTCCTTAACCATACTGATAATTTGTAAAATATCAAGGAATATCTATGGGGATATAGTTCTTGCATCCATTATAATCCACGCACCAAACCAATAGAAAAGGGGGGCTGAGAACAGTTTTTTTAAAAAGGGATAATTTCAACCTACACATGGGAGACAAGTGGAAAGATATAGCCGTCAGATTAAATGACAGCTGTTTTTTTGGGGGAGAAAAACCAATGAAAAACGGATACATAGGTGTCATTTTAGTTGTCCATAAATTGGTTTACTTAGAATAAAACGAGCATTGAAGGAGCGAAAAAATGAAAAATAAAAAGAAAAATATACTCACAAAAGTAGTCGTTGCGACGACTTTATTTACCGCCGTTGGCGTTGTACCCGTAGGGAGTGTCTTAGAAGCCCATGCCGAAGATAAAGCTGTTTCAGCAGATGCAGTCGCAGATACAGATTCACCACGTTCAGTTACTATATGGAAATACCAAGTAAAGGATGCATCAGAGTTAGGGAATCGTGGAGATGGAACGTTTGATCCTACCGTAGATAAAGACGTGATTCCAGGCATTAAATTTAAAGTGCAGCGCGTTACACCCATCGTTGGTGGAAACTCACTAACGAATCCAAGAGAACAAAAAGAAGGAACGGATTATACCATTGATACCACTTTTACAGAACAAACGATTACTACGGACGCTTTTGGGAAAGCGGTACTTGATTTGGGTGTTGGGCGTACCAACGACGGGGTGTATCTGATTACAGAGTTGCCTGATGATCGGGCAGATTTAACGTCAACGGATGGCAAAAAAGTCGAAACACCTGCGGATCCATTCTTTGTCTATGTTCCTCAAACCGATCGCAAAGATACAGGGAAATTGATTTATGACGTACAAGTTCAACCAAAAAACATTTTGGAAAGTTTGGTGGATCCAGATAAAACGATTGAAAATGAGAAGGGCCATTCGATTCAAGCCGGACAAGATTTTGAGTGGGAATTGACGGCAAAAATTCCAGCAGGGCTATGGCAAGTCGCAGCACAGAGTGGAGAAATTGATGTGTACGATGCCAATGGAATGATTACCGGTACGTATAACATGGTGGAGGGACAACCGATTGTGATTAAAGATGATACAGGGTTGTTACAACCAAACTTCTCCATGACGGATAAACTAGACAGTCAATTAACGTACAACGATGGCAGTGCCAAGGTTCAAGTAAAAAAAGGGGATACGGGCGCTTGGGAAGACCTAGTACCAGGAGAGTACACAGTCTCCTTTGATGCGGCAACCAACACGTTGAAAACGATGTTAACAGAGGCTGGACTCACAAAAGTTGGCACAACATCAAATGGCTACACAGATATTCAAACCATTTTCACTACAAAAGTTGCCGAAGGCTGGAACGGACTTTTAGAAAATACCTTCACCATTGACTATCAAGTTCCAGGACAAAAACCAAAAACCGTGACACCGCCAGAAGAAGAAAAACCAAAATTTTATACCGGCGGGTTTGATATCGAGAAAACAGGAGAAGATACCAACGCTGTATTAGCTGGGGCAGAATTCATGATTGCCTTGACAAAAGAAGACGCAGAAGCAGGGAAGTTCTTAGCCAGTGATGGAAAAGCCTATGACAAAGAGGCGACTTTACCTGAGGGTGTAACCTTCCAATTAGCGACATCGGATGCATCCGGTCGCGCAGAATTTAATGGGCTAGCCCTTGATTGGGAAGATAAAAATGGGGATAAACTTGTTCAGGAAGAAGAAGTCAGCCGCAGTTATTGGGTAGTGGAAACCAAAGCACCCGAGGGGTATGAATTATTAAAAGCGCCTGTAGAAGTAGAGGTGACCTTATCTACAGCGGATGATACATTGGTTGAATTGAATATTGTGGATAAACCAAAAACCAACTTACCATTTACTGGGGGCGAAGGAACAACGTTATTGATTGCGATTGCCTTGGGTGCGATTACGATAGGTACGGTAGCAATTGCGATTGATAAAAAACGTCGGAAAGCCTAATGGATGATGCATGAAAGGATGGGTAGACGATGCGAAAAACAACACAATTCAAGCAGGTAGTCGCCGTTCTCCTTCCAATTTTCTTTCTTTTAGGGATGGTTCTCACCTTCCCTAAAGGAGAGAGTTTAAAAGCCGATGATTCTGAACAGCCTTTTGCGAAGGTGAAGCTCGCAGGGAAGACAGAAACGTTGACCGATCGTTTTGTGAAAGAAGAGCTGGTGAAAGTAGTGTTGATAGGAAAGAAAACAACATTGCTTCAATTACCGGACCATGCCTCTTATGACGTTTATCAAACCACAGAAGAAGGGACTCGATTCGCTATTGCAGAGAAACGAGTCACGGATGTCGATGAATTATTGAAGAAACAAGCTTCTGAAGCGGAACCTACGACAAGTGAATCTCAAGAGACAGAAGCCTCTTCTACAAAAGAGACCGAATCGGCTGAGATGCTTGAAGAAGGGATTGAGCCAGCACTTTTTCATGTTGCTTCAGAAAACGGCAAAGGGAAGACCTATTTTCAAGTAGTCGAAGGAAAAGCACTCACGTTCACGATTGAACGAAAATCAATGGAAGAAATCCCCCTCATTTTGACCTCTGCCCAAGAGGAGGAGAGGAGCCAGCGGCTTTTTACATTCGAATCAGTGGCGTCTACTGAAACTACTCACTCTTCTAAAGAGATACATTCGTCAGAAACAAGCGAACAAATGGAGACATCAACAAAAGCGCCTGTTGTATCAGAAAATACGTCAGAGACTAGTTCTGAAGCTGGAAAACAGAAACAATCAATGAGTTCTTCTGAGGAAACGAAGCCGCATTCGAAAGAGTCTCCAAAACAACAGGGAACAGAAACACCAGAAATCTATAATCATGTGTCAGAGGTGGAAACAAAACCAACGAAAAAGACGTTAGACGAATTAACTTCGGCAAATTACAAAGAAGCAGACTCGTTAAAAACACCTCTATTTTTTGGGAAGGAACCAAAAGCTATCAACAAATCTGATGCTGATTCACCAATCATTATTCGGGATGCCAAACTAACTACGAAAACAGGAACGGCTGATTTTGACGCCAATAACGACCCTGGGAATGATGCAGGAGAAGACAACGATCTTGTCCGAACCTTCGATCAGATTGGGTATTTGGTTTCCTTTTCCATTCAAAACACCAAAGTAGATACGGAATATACTGATATTCGCTATCGGGTGATTACAGAAATGCCCAATGCGGTGGAGGTAACGAACACTGTTCCGCGAAACAATGGAGAAATTGCGAATGGCACGTATATTGATAGGCCGACAGAAGATGGTTCAAAGGTTTCAGAAGGAGTAATGGAATCGGTCATTACTGATTCTGGCCAAGTTTTTGTGCCTATCATTTTAAATGTTTATGGAGCCATTCATGGGCAACAAATTCAACCAACGATTCAATTGGAGATTGTGGAAGCCAAAAATGTTAAGACAGGTGAGGTAGAAACCTTCAATAAAAAGTATGATTTGAATGAGTTACCCAATTTAAAAACCCCTATCACTAAAGTCTCTGCGAAGCCTTCGGTAGGCATTCGATTGTTTCAGGGAGATGTCAAAGATAGTTCTGTATTTGGTGTAACTAATTCCAATATTAATGCTTATGATGTAGGTGTTGTGACAGTATTACAGCCATTACCCGGAAGAAACGATTATAAAGGATCGACGTTTCCAACAGGACCTATTACCTACCAAATTAAACAAAAAGGGGCTTATCAAATTGGAGCAAATGCTGAGCAAGCAATGACAACTGCCCAATATAGCCCGTTTTCAATGAAAGCTTATTCTCCAGCCATCAATGACCGTAGCAAAGCAGATTGGAAAAAAAGCGGGACCGTAGATACTTCTAAATTTGTTCGACCTTTAAATATACCAAATGCCAACACCAAAAAAATCTATACTTCCCAACCCACAGAAGATTTGTCTCAAATAGGGGTCTATTCTTCAGGTTCATTCAGTAATACAGATAGTAACTATGTAACCGATGTTAAAAATAGTGATTATGTAGGTGTTTTAAATCCGTATACCTATAACATGACTGGAAATCGAACCTCCGCAGCTATGGATAAAGCTTTTTCAAGTATGGAACTCATCTATCAATGGGATAAGACGACTACCTATAATACTGGAATAAAAAATAAGTGGACACAATACAGAATAGGGTTATCTGTAGAATCAGTTTCATATGACGGAATCACAATAAGTAATGATTCGACGGTATGGTTCCAAGACGTAGTTACTCCCCCAGGGTCATACGGAAGTTCTCCCAATATTGGTGTGCCAACAGTTGGAGGTGTCTATGGCACTAGATGGGGAGAAAAATATTCATCCGCATCAGTAGGGAAAACAACTGTTGAAACAGGTGTTGGAAATGCGCAGGTTTCACAGGGACAAAAGGCAGCTCTTTTTGACTATGCTAAAACAACAAATACTACTATTGTAAAAGAATCTGAACATATTTTGATGTGGGATCCGAGTGCATTTAAATTTGATATGACAAGAACTGCTTATGGAAATCCATATACAATCAAGAATATAGTTGAAACTTATCAATATGGTGTTCCCATAACACCTGATAAAACCTCGCCTTATACAATGCAAGTAGGAAAAGTAGCCGATAACAAAAAATTATACACATGGTATGACACCCCTGAAGAAGCATCTTCAAATGGGGAAATTGGGGCAGTTACTTATAAAGCAACATTTGATCATGATCCAGATCAGTCTGTATGGGCTAGTAAATACTTACAAACAGGACCTTTGATACCAGTTACTGTTATTGCGAAACCAGGAAGTAAGACCCCAAAGGGGAACCCGATTGTTATTTTAGCTGCCCATCAATTTTTAGACAAGAATGGGGATATGCTTTATGAAGGTCCGAATGAAGGATTGGATCATCCAGGTAAGAGTGGATATTATACTAGTGATAAAAAGTATGGAACGTACGTGCCTTCTACGTTTGATTCTTCTGGAAATCTTCTGACAAAAAATATGGAATATTGGAATTACATTGGAGATACTATATTTGTTAAAAATATGGCTATTACCACGAAAACAGAGGTCGTTAAGTCACTCTATCAATCAAATGAGGATATTGACATCAAAGTGACTGGTGTCATGACAGGAAGTGACACAGTGACTTATGATGGCGCCCTCACCACTACCTTACCAAAGGGAATCTCCTACAAACCCAAGACGTCAACGGATGCTACCGGAAATCCACTTCCAGAGCCTATTGTTACGTCTGATGCAAATGGGACGACCACTCTTCGTTGGGTATTTTCTAAGTTATCAAATGACCAACGACAAAAAGGGATTGAAGTGAATTTTCAGGCAACTTCTGATTTTACTCAGCTAACCTTTAAGGACAGCGGGTACACAAATAGTTTGGTTGTAAAAACCGTTGGAGAAATGTGGGTTAATGGGGATCCGTCTTTGAGCGATACCAGTGTAGAAGGTGTTCGTGCTTCCCAAGATGATTTTATTGAACTCTTAATTCAACAACTTATTTTGAGTAAGAAGGCAGATAAACCGTCGATTGAGGTAGGAGACATCGATCCTGTAGGAATAGATAATCGCCTGACGTACACGGTGAAGATGGTGAATAATAGCGCAGGGCCGCTTCCGAATGTGAAGTTGTTGGATGTTCTGCCTTATGATGGTGATTCTCGCGGGACGAAGTTCAAAGGAACCTATACTGTGGAATCGGTCAAAGTCAATGATCCCTCTTCAAAAATTAGTTATACGACGACCTCGGTCGATGAACAGATGGACCCCAATGATGTCACTGGGTGGACCGATTATACCGGAGGGGCAGCGAGTAAAAATGCCAAAGGGATTTTAGTTTCCACCCCTTCGTTGGCTGTTGGACAGACCGTTGAATTGACCATTACCTTAAAACCAATCGGGCAAAAAGCGGGAGATGTTTTGGTGAATGACGCAGGGATGAATTCAGACTTGCATCTACCTGTCAATTCACAAGCGGTATGGACACGGGTCTATGGACGTGACCTATCGGGGATTGTCTGGTATGACGACAACTATGATGGCTTGATTGGGCATAGGGCAAATGGTTCTCCAGAGCTTTTCGCAAAGAATATTCCAGTGAAGCTCTACCGGTCGAGTTTGTCAGATACGGCGTATAAAGACCAATTAGTGGAAGCTAGTTTGACAGGGGAGAAATTTGTCGATGCATCGGGGAACTCACTGGTTCAAACAGATACCAATGGTTTCTATACATTCGCAAATCTTCCAGAAGGAACGTATGTCGCAGAATTCATAATTGGAGAGAAAGTGGTAAAAAAAGAAGTTCAAATCACTACTCCCGAGGTGGGAGACGACCCAACGAAAAATTCGAAGGCGAGTCAAGAAACCTATAAAACACCTGGGTATCTCCAGCCTCTCTTAGCTGATTTGCCAGAAAAAACCACACCTACAGATTCTGTGCATCATATTACGGATGTCAATCTTGGGTTAATTCGTTCGTCAACCATTCGGTTGTTTAAATATGCTTCTGGTACCGCTGTGGATGCGAATAAAGACGGCGTGCTAAGTGACGTAGAAAAAGCGACAGGGACGCCTCTGGCAGGCGCAGAGTTTACCATTTACCAAGAGGGGAAAGCGCTAGGAACAGCTGTCACCGATAGTAAAGGCTTCTTAACGTTTGACTTCTTCTTTAGAGGAACGTATACGCTGATTGAAACGAAAGCGCCAGATGGCTATGAATTAGTGAAACATCCGATTGAGGTGGAAATTTCAGAAGGAAACGAGACCATTCTATTGTATCAAGAAGATGAGCCACTAACGAAGCTTCCTTATACAGGTGGAAATGGGCCCGTTCGCCTGTTTCTTCTTACCTCTGCGAGCCTCTTCCTGATAGGGTTAATAGGAATTGCCTGGTACTATCGAACACCAAAACAGAAAGGAGAACGGTAATATGAAAACGTATGGATTTTCAGTGTTGATGCTTGTTTCTCTTGTTTTTCTTTTGGTGGGGAATCCGGTCATGGCTTATGGGGCAGAGAATGACTCGTATGCCATTTCTATCCAGAAATATAAATTAGATGAATCGACTGCGTTGCCGGAAGATTTTCCACACGATGGATCGAAAGCAACAAAGGTTTTGGATGCGAAAGGAAACGCCCTTGCCCCTCTTGCGGGGATTCACTATGAAATTGTCCGAGTGACCCCCGTATCTGAGGGGAGCGGATTTCAAGTAGTTGAAGGGGTAGAGGCCTTTGCCACAACCATTGTGACCGATCAATCAGGTTTGGCAAGAATCGATGGTCTGGTGCAAGGGATGTACCGTGTGACGGAAAAAAATGCCAATACCTTAAAGAACGTGATGGAGCCAGTGATTTTAGAACTTCCTCTGCCGCAACCTGATGGGAAGGCGGCACTTTCAGAAGTCTACCTCTATCCAAAGTCAAGTATCGTTTCGAAAACAAACGAGCCAACCCCCTCTAAGAGTAAGGAGCGACTGCCACAAACCAGTGGCAATATCGGAAACTATCATCCGTTTGTTTATGTGAGTCTGGTCATTTTACTTATGGGTGGTCTAGGATTTTTGTCGATGAAACAAAAAAAATCTACTCAGTAAACAAAAGAGGAAACAAAATAAAATGACTTCACACACGAACATGATCGTTTGTTTCTGATGTTTATGAAGAGTTTAGGAGATCTGGAAATAACTAGTATAGTTATGATTCAGACTCCTTCTCTTTCTTTCCTTGAATAGAAAATCTTGAAAAAAGAGGGGGATGTGCGTGTGGGAAAGAAACCGAAAAAGGCAAAAAAGCACTCCTTTCTGATGATTTTTGCTTGTTTGATGATTTTTGCTGGTACGTTGATTTTACTGTATCCGATTGTTGGGAATTACTTGGCGAATCGGGAACGAAGTGAAGCCGTCTCGCAATACGATGATACGTTAAAGAAAATGAGTCAAGAAGAACGAGACGCACAACTGGTTCTGGCAGAGAAATACAATGACTACATTTATAAAAAGCAACAAGGGGAATCCGTTGAGCCCATTGTGTATCGCTCTGTCGCAAGTGAAGGGGCGGTTATGGGTACGTTGGATATTCCAGCCTTAGACATTCAATCGCTGCCCTTTTATCATGGGACGTCCTATAAAACCTTGGATAAAGGCTTGGGGCATTTTGAACCTTCCTCCATTCCAGTAGGTGGTATAAATACGCGTTCAGTGATTACCGGTCATAGCGGGGTGAAAAACCAGGTATTGTTTACCGATGTAAAAAATTTGGTAGAAGGAGACATTTTCTTTGTCAATATTCTAGGCAAGCGTCTAGCGTATGAAATTGATTCGTTTGAAGAAGTGCTGCCTAGTGAAGTGGACAAAGTAAAAGTTATTTCTGGAAAAGATACGGTGACCTTACTTACCTGTACACCGCCTGGAATTAATACGTACCGCTTATTGGTGACCGGGCATCGAATTCCGTATGAAGAAGCCTTGAATAAAAAAGTGACAAAACGAAATCTATGGAGTTATCAAACCGTTGTGCTCTTGACGTTAGCACTCAACCTTCTGTTCTTCTTGATTTTAATGGGTATCTATCGGTATCAGGTCAAACGATTCCGTTCCAAAGATCCCCTCATTTCCCAAAAGGGACGCAAGCGATTAAAACAATTGTTTTTTGTCACCAAATGTTTATTTGTGGCTTTGTTTCTCTCGATGGTGACGATTCTGGGAATCGCGATTTATGGGTATGCTCATATGCAGGAAGAAACGGACATGCCGCTGATTAATATCGGACAACAAGAAGAAATCAGTGAGTATAATTTAGATAAAATCAGTCAAGCCAATTATGAAGAAAAACAAATTGCTAGTGTGAATGTGTCTAATTATGCGGAGGCAAAAACGGTATTTCAACAAACCACTAATAACTGGGGCATAGGAAAACTGGTGATTCCTAAGGTATCCATTGATTTACCCATTCTTGCCGGATTAGCGAATGAAAATTTGTTGACGGGTGCCGCTACTTATCGAAAAAACCAACAGTTAGGCAAAGGGAACTATGTGTTGTTAGCCCATAATATTTTTGACAAAGATGTTCTTCTCCATCGGATTCAAGACTTATCTGAAGGGGATAGTATTTATACAACGGATTTTAAAGATATATATACCTATAAGGTGACGATTAATAAAGTCATTGAAGAGACAGAAGTCGCCTATGTAGAAAATGAACTGTCAGGAACTGCGGCACTTCTCACGCTTCTTCGATGTGAAGGCGATATAGGGACGATTTATCGTCGCGTGGTTCAAGGAGAATTAAGTAGTATTCAACCTTTAAAAACGGCTGATAAAGAAGCAATAAAGGCGTTGGGACTCCTTCAAACAAACCAGAAAATTACGGGAGAATTAGTCAAAAAAAATCCCATTCGTTCCTTTGAAAAAAAGAGTATGATGTTGTCGGCAAAAATTATCTCTGAACCTATGCAGACCATTGTCCCACTGTTTCTTTTGTTTTTGATGCCGATTTTGTTTTTGAATGTTATTCGATAAAACTATTTTTTAGAGTAGCTGTTTTTAGAGTATGAATGCTTTTTTAAGGAAGAAAAGGAGCTGAAGAAGAGATGGCTGCCTACCTGCCAACGACTGAACAGAAGAAAAAGAGAAAAATACATGAGTCTTTATGGTTTTGGAAATTTTTGAGTTTCTGTTTGTTTCTCCTATTAATCGGTTGTTTTTTTCGACAAGCAGTCGACCGTCTCTATACTCTTCATCCAGTAATAGGGACGTCAATGACTCCCTCAATTAAACAAGGAAGCCAAGTACTTATTTCTAAAAAAGCCAAACCTATACGCTATTCTATCATTTCATTTTCAGTTAATGGAGAGAAAACGAAGTATATTAAACGCGTTGTCGGTATTCCAGGGGATACCTTTTTTATAGAAGGAACTCGTTTGGTATTGGATCTAGATGGGACAGGAAACTTCCAAAGTACGTATAGTGTGGATATTTCCGAAACACAGGCCAAAGAATGGAAACAGTTAAGGAAGATTCCAGAAGATGCCTATTTTGTTTTAGGAGATAATCTATCTGTTTCAAAGGATAGTCGTATGTTTGGTTGGGTAAAAGCATCTGATATTGAAGGGACCGTTCTATTCAAGTAAAAGAGTACCTAAAAAATAAAAAAGAGAGTAGGTAGGAACATGAGTGGTATGTTTCCTTGGGTTATTGGTATTTTTCTTATTGTATTATCTGGGAGTTTAGGGTATCGAGAATACATCAAGTATCAATTAAAACAACTAGAGATGGAAAAATTTTCGTCTACATCAATGAAAAAAAAAGTACTTTTTATCAGGCGAAGAGAACAGGAAAAACATGTCTATAGTTTATTGAATTGGGGAGTAGGGATAACTATCATTTTATTTTATCTGTTCTATTTTTTACTAATGCTTCAACAGAAAAATGTGGCACTTACCCATCAATTGATTCAAGTAACTGAAGAAGTAAGAACGTTAAAAACAGAACAAAAACAATTTATTCAACAGTTTCCCCTAAGTAAGTATCCAGATAAGGGCATAGAAATCCCAATGGAAGAATGGGAAGCTATGGCAACAGAAAAGGATACTCGAGAAATTCAGGGGAAATTAGAACAATACTTGGCACACAGCCTTGCACCTTACCTTGGTCTCTCAACAGTCATCATAACAGTAGATTCCTCCACTAAGCAAAGTAAGCTGTCGATTCAAATTGAAGAAAGAAAGGGTTTAGATATGAAAGAAACAACTAAAAAAATAGTCAAAGATTTTTCAAAAATCAATGGCTTAATGACTATTAAATTTCAGACAGTGTCTTCAATAGACGGGGCCTCCCAACAAAAAAATAATTGGATCTATTCGAGAAAAGAAGGGGAAGACTTCAGTTTACTTACAGATAAAACGTAACTTGTGAAAGGAAGGAACTGATATGAGCGAAAGAAAGGATAGCTGGTTTTTTACCAAGAGTATTATAGAAGAAATTTATCAATCTCCTAGTGAATCTTTTCCCCCTAAAAAAAAGAGAGGGAGAAAGAAAACTCTCAATGAAGCTACTAAAGCAAGTCAAAATACTAAAGGTTCTACGTTGAATTCAGAGAGAAAAAAACGGAAAACTTTTATGCGCGAGGATAAAAAAGTAAGAGAGATAAGGAGGCTGAGAGAAAATTATCAAAAATTGAAAAATGAGACAAACCTAGAGATTAGAAAATTAAAGAAGAGAAATCATGAATGTGAAAGACAGAAAAGCCAACTTTCAGAGGAGTTAAAACAAGTAAATAAGTTGTATACAAAGTTACATGACACCCTATCTGTTCTAAATTTTAATTTAGAAAAAACAGAGAAAGTTCAAAAACGAATAATCAATCTCCTTAATCAGGGCTAATGTAAGAATAAACGAAAGAAACAAAGCCGCCTAATTGCTGTTGCGAGTCAAACAATTTTTGTACGGGGTCATTTTGAGTTTTTAAATAATCTGTTGGCTTGTTTGAAGTATTAAGAAAGACTAGGAAAAAATGATTGCTGAAAAAAAGAACAGAAAGAGTTGCCCCCTTTTTATGGAAAGATAGAACATGGGAATAAGAAACGTGAAGGAACGAAAAAGGAGAGGATAAAAATGTCTTTAAAATCGGATCGGCACCAATTAATAAAAAGTGGATTTCGAGTTGTTGAACAGGTAGGGTTTAATGGATTAACAGCACGCGCGGTAGCAAGAGAAGGAAGTATCTCCACACAACCTATCTATGTCGTATTTCATGATATGTCAGAGTTACGAGAGGGTGTCATCGACTATATTTTTTCTCTAATTGAAACACAATACTTTAAACAAAATCATCAATTAATCGAATTTGCACAGAATTTTATTCATTTTGTCGAGGAATCACCGAGCTTATTTCAGGCTCTTTTTTTAGAACAAGCAGAGATTCGAACCTATTCAGAAGCTTATTTTCAGACGTTATTGAAAGAAAGCCTTGAACATGAAGAAAACGTGCAGATAACAGACGATGGTAGTCAATATGTTCTTTCAAGGATTATTGGTATGATGCTAGGTCTGCTTGAAACTAAAGAGATTACTAAAAAAAACATTCTTTTGGATGTATTGGTTGAGAAGACGATTCTCTTTGATTTTTACCTCTTTGAATCGTGTTATAAGAAAAGCGCAAATTTCAAGTGCAAGTTAGCCACTTATTGAAATTTCCTCATTATTTAATTTTTCGTCGTACAAGTACAAGCTTGACAATGAGCTAAGGCATGGTAACTGCACCTAGCAGTGTTGGGCAAAAATTCTGAGTGTAGACCGAAGAATCGCCCAACCATATTCATGCCCTAGGAGGCTCATTGTCAAGCTTGTACGGCGCTCAGACATCTAAAGTCACTAGTGTTGCGCAAATATAGTCAGAATAATCTGAAAACTATCTTTCGCTGAAATTTTAAAAAAAGTCGAATGCTTACGCAAGGGATGACTTTTTTCCAGAAAATTTTGGTCGTATTTAACTGAATCCTAAAAGCGTCGACAACGTATTTAGTCAAAATCACCCGGGTCTGTGGCGCTCTAACCAGATTTCTGCAGGCTCAAAACGTAGATAATGAAATGAGCGCTTTAACTGGAAAAGTGTCGCTACCGAATTCAATTCGATCTTTACCAAATAGGTTAACAGCGTCGCGATAAGGGTGAGAATCACTTGATTAATTGCACCTTGTTCGCTTCGTGAGTAAAGTTGCTTGATTGCCAGATTCTGTTTTAAATGTTTGAAAAACAGCTCAATTTGCCAACGTGCTTGATACATGTCGGCGACTTCATTTGGCGAAATATCAAAACGATTGGTAACGATTCGCAAGAGACGTTGACCTTTCGTCAAAACGGTCACAAGACGAAATCGTTCGGTGACGTGATTGTTTCCGCCGCCTAAAATGACGTGTTGATCACTGATAAGTTGACCGTCTGTTGTTTTTGGATTCACGAGTTCAATTTGTTCTAAGACTGTAATCGTCGTATTGGATTTTGTTCGTGTCACAAAGAAATAACCGTCATTGTGCAGGCGATCCAGCAGTTTGTAATCAAAATAGCCGCGATCCACAACATAGGTCGCTTCTGTTTTGTCCACTAAACATTCGAAATGATTCCGGTCATGTTCTTCGGCATTAGTAATCGTAAAATGTTCTGGGTATTGATTGGTTTTGTCCAGATAACAGAGGTTCAAATGAAGCTTGATACCTGCTTTAGTTTTCCGAAAATTTGCCCATGGAAACCGCGTCTTATTCAACGGGATCGTGGTTGAATCAACAAGTTGAAGGCTAGTTGTTTTTGAACTTGGTCGTTCTTTTGCCACTTTCTGAGCCAACTGCGCAAAGATCTCCATTAGAACTTCTTGACTGATTTCAGGAATTTTACGAGAAAGTGAACTGTAGCACAGCGAATCTATGCCTATTTCTTGGCGAAGACTTCGATCCATAAAGGATCTGTCCATTTCGCGAAAGCTTGGAAGCTCTTCATAAACGGCATGTAACCGAACTTTAATTGTGGTCGTGAAGTCCAGTTTTTTACTGTAAGAATTAAATTGTTGCATCCAATTTTTGGCTTCTTCCGATAAATTATTCAAATTTATTGAAGAAAACCATTTCTGAAATGAAGTTTTTGAGTTATACTTATCCATGTTGAAGTCCTTTTTATTGGTCTTGGATAAGTCATCCAAGAGTAGTATAAAGGATTTTTTTTTGTCTGGATAGCTTTATATCAAGTTTTAGATAGGTTGAGGAGTCTTTGCAACACTAGTGTTCAATTAATAGACAAAAATTTAGAAGTATCAACCAGTTCTCACGAAACCTTTGAAACCAATGCCACTTAGTTATTGCAAACGCTCTTTCACCAAGTCGCTTCCTATACACAACTTGCAGTTTTTCTACAAAAGATGCACACAGAAAGCAGTTATTGTCAACAGTGGAAAGTAAAAGCTGATGGTTCGATTTGATTTCTTTAAATATACGCCTATGGTGATGCGTTTGATACCGCAACATTATACCTGCAAAAATTGTCAAACTCATTGGGCAGTTCAAAGTTATTTTGTATGGCCAAACCATTCAATCGCTACTCATGCAATTTCTAAAATAATCATCTGGTTCTCTTAAAAAAGTGTCGCTCACTTTTATCGCAAAGTATTGCCTAGTTTCACTGACTACCATTATTCGTCCTCGGATTCTATCTCTTCAATTCATTAAAAATACTTTGCCCAAGCTATTAATATCAGTCTTTATTGATAAAAGCCCAAAATATAGATTTTCCTATATCAACTTTTCTTGGCTGTTTCAGTTTGCATGGAAAAGAGTAAAAAAAATATTTGGGAACCCTACATTTTAAAAGAGAGGTTGGGATCATTCTTTGATTGAGTAACTCGCTTTGTTTACTCTAACTACACAGTGAGTGTTGGTTAGGCCTAAAAGCTAACTAATCATTAACTCAAGAACACAGTCAATAAACTCTTGATGAGTGGTTGTTTTCAGCATTTTGTTGACGTTTTCGATTTCAGATAATGCTTCTATTAGTAGTTGAAAGAATTCTCCAAAAAATTTATTGTCTTCTTTGTTAACAGCGATAATACACACAATTTGAACTTTTGAATCGCCCCACTGAATGGAATCTTCATCCATTAAAATCCCAATATTTGTTTTTTTAGCATTATAATTTATCGTATGAGGCATCGCAATGCTGTTATTAAAAGCCGTTGAAGAAAGGGCTTCTCTTTTCTGAAGCTCTGTTAAAAAATCGTCGGAAACTATTTTTTGATTTAAAAATTCTTGAGATAAAAAGTGTAGTATTTGTTCTCTATTTTTTAAATTTTTATTTTTGAAGAGTAGGTTAGCAGGTAAGTAGCTTTCTAAATATCGTCTCAACTCTTCTTTATCTTTTTGTTGCTTTGTCTTGGTAATTTTTTTTCGAATAATTTCTATATCCTTGTCACTTAGAAACGGCTTAACAAAGACCACTTCAGTTTCTTTTGCGTTATTTATGTTTGGTGTATTGATAGTAGAAATAATTAACTCAAAGTCTAAGATGGACTCGTCTACGTCTCTTTCTCGTGTCATGACACGAGTTATATTGATTTCCTCGCCAAAATAATATTTGAGCTTACTGATTATGCGTTGATCAATGCTGTAATATCTTGGACAAATGACTAGTGTAGTAAGTCCTTTGATTTCCCTATCCTGTAACTCTAAGGTAGTTCCAACATGTAAAGCAATATATGCAATTTCATCCTCAACTAATTCGATATTAAAAAAATTATTTAGTTCACTAGAAATAAAAACAGCAATATCGTAAACCAACGGATACGTATTTTTTATATCATCAATTAATGGATTTTTAGAATTTTGATTTTTTAATACGCGAAGTAATAAGTTTTTTAAGTGTAGTAAAAATTGTATTTTAAATGATTCGCTAGAAAGGTCAACATAGTAATTGCTATAAACCTGTTGAACAATATAATCTAAGAACTTTGTATGCTCCTCATCTAATTCTTTTTCAATTTCAACTAAACTTAGACGATCAAAGTTAATTAAACTTATGTTTCCTAAAAGTAGCAGTCCTATATTGTAAACCTCTGAGTCGTTAATCTTTATGTTTGTTTTCTCATGAATTCTTCTCGAAATTTCAATAGCAATCGAGTGTTCTAGCGTCTGTTCATAATCCACCTTAGAACTATCCATCTCTAGTGAATTTCCTTCACTTAATCGATAAATTGCAATCATAATATGAAAAGATATATTACTTAGCATGTATTCATTAATAAAATATTTTTGTTTCTTTAATTCTTCTCGAACGATTTCCTGAATTTCAATTTTTTTAATATTAATGTCTAGTTCAACATTCTTATCACCAAAAAAATTAGTTGATCTAATTTCATCGCTCATGATTTTTCTCATTAAATATCGCTTTTGTTTTTCACTTCCCACAATAGATAAAAATCCTCTTTTTCGAATGAGCTCAATTTCAAATTCATCTAGATATTCTTTCACATCATCTAAATGGTTTTCAATTGTGAAATCGGAGACATAAAGCTGATTAGATAATCTACTTAAATGAATTGAAGGCGTCTTTAAAGTTAATAGCTTATATAAAATAAACCGAATTCGATCATTTTTTGTATTTGGAATAATCATTTCTTGCTTTTTTTTAATGGCACGTAATTCTAATCGATAGCCATTTTTGGAAGAGACAATTTTATATGTGGCCTCGGTATTTTCATTAATGCTTTTTACGTATTTTCTAATCATACGTTGAGAGACGCCTAATGTTTTTGAAAGGTCCATTGATTTTATCCAATCATTCTTTTTTTTGAGATGATAAATTAATAATTCTTCTTTTTTATTAAGCATTTTCAACCTCCATAAAGAGTGGATATCTATCAAAAATTTCAAGTCTTACACCCTCGTAGAAACGGTATTGGAAAAGAAATTAGCTAGGTTCCTCTCATTAAGCTTGGTACATAAAGTCTGAGAGCTTAGATTAGGTGAGTCACGCTAAAATTATTACTGATGTACTTTTATTTAGTTTTAAAGAGTGAGCCATTGTGAAATAAATGACTCACTCTAGCTATTTTTTGACTATTAGTAATTTCAAGCGAAATCGAGGAGTAATTAAATGGTTTAAGGCATTGTTTATTGAATCTTGGCTGTTTTTTTGTTGATGAAAGACTAGCATTTACTTTGTCAAGCCAGCTAGCGATAAGAGTTACTGACTTATCGCAGCCTATTCTTTTTCAATTTCATACTGGGATCATTATTTTAGATAGCTATCGTCACCAATCGTTAGAACGTTGTATCTACCATCTTTATAAACTACTTTTGTAACACTACAGTTTCCAATATTTTCACCATTATATGATCCTGGAGCAATCACCTCTAGAATAGTTGGGATTTCACTTCCATGGGAAACGACTAGCACATTTCCACCTTTTTCATTTGTTTCATTGATGATAGTTTCTATTGCTTTTTTTGTTCTATTTGTTATTTCATCGTAGGTTTCTGCAGTTTTAGTCGAGTCATTTTTTGCAATTTTATTTGCAATATCTTCGTCTGATAATCGCTCTGTTAACTCGCCATATTGTGACCAGTCTTCATCAAATTTTAGATTCTGCTCTTCAAAAATTGGATTCCACATGTCTGCATTATCTCGACCTTCGTAACCTCCATAGCCCCATTCTCTTAATCCAGTTAAATGTTTCAAGGGAACTTGTTCATTACCTGAGTTCTTTAGAATATATTCTGCGGTTGAAACCGCTCTACCTAAATCACTCGAGTAGGCTGCAGAGAATGTCGTTTCTTTCAACCCTATTCCAAGACGTTCTGCTCCTTCAATACCCGCGTCAGTCAAGGGGGTATCTGACCAACCTTGTACTTGTCCAGTGGTATTAAACATAGTTTTTCCATGTCTGACAAAATACAAGACGGTTTCCGTTGATTTAGGTTTAGTCATATCCGTAGTTTCTTGTTTTTTATTACTTCCACAAGCAACCAGCAAGAACACTGCTGATACACTTAAAATAATGAATGTTAATTTTGTTTTCATCTTACTCATTTTTTCCCCTTTTGTATATAAAAAAATTCTAATTAGTCAAAATCTAAGTTTTCTCCATTACTAGCAATCATTTTTTTGAACCAATAAAAGCTGTCTTTTTTATACCGTTTTTTCGAACCATATCCTAAATTATCTTGATCTACATAAATCATGCCATAACGCTTCTCCATTTCAGATGTCCCAGCACTAATAATATCGATAGGTGCCCATGGATGATAACCGATTAAATTCGTTCCATCTAAAATTGCTTCTCGCATTTGTCGAATATGTTCCTTATGGTAGCTGATTCGATAGGTATCTGCTATTTTTCCATCAGCTGTTAGAACATCACGATAGCCAATACCATTTTCTGCAATCATGATGGGTAATCCATTGTATCGAGTGGTTAATTTATCTAAAGCTATCCTTAGACCGATTGGATCAATTTGCCAACCCCATTCAGAAGTTTCAAGATAAGGATTTCGAGTTGATTCATCCATGTTCCATTCAATTTTATCCAACATATTCCCCATTTCAGCTTTTCTAACTGTTGTTAAATAGTAGCTAATGGCCAAATAATCAATGGTATTCTTTTTCAGAACTGCTAGATCATCTTCTGCCATAACTAATTGAATATTATTTTCCCTAAAATAACGTTTCATAACAGGAGAATAGTCACCAAATATCATTACATCAGACATATACAATTGTGCATGATCACTTTGGATAACATTTAGCATATCTTCGGGTTTTGAAGTAGCAGGGTAAGCCTGCATTTCATAATTCATTGAACCCATTTTAAATCTTGGATTAATTTGTCTTGCTGCCTCGACGACTTTTGCATTTGCTACTAATTGATGATGAATACTTTGGAATTTTGCCATTTCAATATCTTCTTCTTCATCTTTAATTAAGCCTAATGATAAGTACGCGTCTGTTAAGGCCGAATTAATTTGATTAAAGATAATCCAGTACTCAACTTTTTCTTTATATCTTTCCATAACAACTACTGAAAATTTCACAAAGAAATCCAGCACTTTGCGATTTTTCCATCCACCGTAATTTAGCACAAGATTCAAGGGCATTTCATAGTGGGAAAGAGTCACAACTGGTTTTATATTTCTTTTGGCACATGCATCAAATAGTCGATCGTAAAATGCTAATCCAGCTTCATTTGGGTATTCTTCATCTCCATTAGGAAAAATACGAGTCCATGCTATTGATGTACGAAATGAGTTCATGCCCATCTCTTCAAATAAATCTAAATCAGACTCATACGTGTGATAAAAATCAATTCCAAATCTTTTGGGATAGATATTAGTAGTATCAGTTATCCCTTTTTCTATGATTTCTCTATTATCAAAGACTGGAATGTCCGTTGATTTTTTTAAATCAACGTAAGGAACAACATCATCTTGTGAAATGCCTTTTCCATCAATATCCCAAGCCCCTTCGAATTGGTTGGCTGCGACGCCACCGCCCCATAAAAAGTCTTTGCTAAAAATAGACTTAGTTTTTGTCATACTCAAGACTCTCCAATCTAGCTTCATATTTTGTGAAAATTTCAATCATTTTTTTTGCGATATTCCACTCACTACTAATGGTCATAAGTGTATCTTGTGCATGAGAAAATAATAGAGAGAAGGACTGTTTATTACCACTTGCTTCTTCTTGAATCGTATTTGTTTGAGCTTTATGGGCAAGGTTGATTTCATTTTTTGCTTCAATCAACTTTTCGTCTGCCTCTTTAAACTTTGTATCACCAATATCTGTTAATGCCTCCATAATCAATTTTCTAGCATCTCCAGCATGTAAAATAATCGTCATTGAAATTTCATTAATTTTTTCTTCCATTTACTAAACTTCTCCTCTTATAAACTCATATTTTTAATTTTCATACAGCTTCTTCTTTTAATTTTTGTAAATCATAAACTTTGAAAAACGGATACCAAATGACAAACGATATAACGGTTAGTACTGCGAATAATACAATCCCTTTCCAGTCTCCATTCACGAGATAGGTTGAAATTGGGTACGGTAAATACCAGAGCTGAAATGCTTTGTAAGGAATTGTAACCCAACCTGCATGTAGGACTAAATATGTAATGAGAGGCATTAGAAGCCCATTAATCCACATCGGAATCATTAAAATAGGATTGAAAACAATTGGTGCACCAAAAACAATCGGTTCATTAATGTTAAATAATGATGGTGCAAAGGTAGCTTTTCCAATCGCTTTTAATGTGCTTGATTTTGCAATCAATAACAAAATGGCTAATGGCATCGTATAACCAACTCCACCAAATGCAACCCATCCAGTGTATAAAACTTCCTGTGTATTAATGTTGACAGCAGCAGAGCCATTTGCAACTAATGCCGCATTGTCTGCAATTCCTTTAATCATAATAGGGAAAATGATTGGATTTAAAACCCATGTACTAATCCCAAATGAATATAAGAATGCCATTAAGAAACAGATAAGAACGAATCCAGGCAAACTTTGTCCAATACTTTGAAGCGGTTCAAACAATTTAACGATAATATCAAAAAAATCGATTTCTTTAATCGTGAATATCCAGCCAACTAGTAGCAAGACAAAAATCGGGATTAATGTATCAAACCAGACAACAATAAAATCAGGCAAGGTTGAATCTTCATTAAAAAAAGAAAATTTAGAAGCGATAGACATCACAAGTCCAACAAATAATCCAACAATGATAGCAACAAACATTCCCGCCGCACCGAAACGATCAAATTCAAAAGCAATTGTTCCATCTTCAGTAAAAGTTGGCATGATAAGCATAAGATAAAGCGAAAAACCTGCTAAACCTGAAAGTATTTTTTTATCGTTATATTTCTTTTTCTCCATAACATTATAGGGGATTAAGTAAGCTACAAAAATCCCAAGCATTCCGAAAGAAAAAGAGTTAATTAGGGACATATCCGGTAAAATCGGTTTAATTTCATTCACAAGAGAGACTAATGTTAATAATGAACCGACTAAGATGAAAGGGAGAATAGCCATAACAGAATCTTGAATCGAGGCCACCCAGATATTTTTAGTGATTTTATTTACTTTTGGTGCAAATTTTGTCTGCATAAAAGTCATTATAGTTTGCATGATTGTTCCTCCTCTAGTTTTTCTCCATGTCTAAAACCATTTGGATTGCTCTTTTACCATCCAATGGACCGTAAATAATCTGAGGAATGACAGCAACTTTTATGTTACGATCGCTAATTTTAGATTTGATTTCCTCTTCCATATAGCTTAAATGTGGACCAATTAATAGAATATCTGTTGAATCTAGGTGATCTTCTAGCTCTGACTCACTTCGCGCTTGAATTGTAAAGTCGAGTTTTTCTTTCTTTGCAGCCTTTCTCATGTTCGCTGCCATAAACCCGCTTGAAGCGCCACCGCCACAAATTAATAAAATATTTTTCATTTTTTTCCTCCTAAGACTTTGATAAGTTCATTATGACATCGCTTCCATATTTTTTGAGACAGAAAAAGTTCCTACATGGTGGAACCTTTTTTCTTATAATAAAAAGAGTAGAATAAATAAATTCGCTTATTAACTTTACTTTTTCCCATAAGTATCGTTAGTGTTTGACAAATTGATTACGCAGTAAAGACTAAATATTACTCTTTTTTTCATTTAGAAATACAAGATAAACGAAAAAAAATTTGCCCAATGTCTTATTATAAGATAGTCCCATTGGATCTAGGTCAATATCTTAGACACATTTTTGTAGAGACATAACCATAACATTTACGTAATCTTTTGGAATTCCTCTTTTTATCATGACCCGGCGAAATTTTAATAAACTAGGTTTGCTATACGATATTCTCACCCCTAAAATATGACTCATGTCTTTTGCTATTTCATCGTAAGTCAGAGCTTCCGGATCAGTAAGCTCCAATTCTTGATTGAGATACTTTGGATCTGTTAGACAAACAGCTGCTACTTCTCCAATATCTCTAGTGTCAATGAAATTTGTTTTCGCATGACCAGCAGGAATGAAAAGATTAAGATGCTTTCTGATATCTTCTAGGTGAGTAGTACTTAAGTTTTGCATAAAAAAACTTGGCCGGATAAAAGTATAGGGAATCTCTAATTGGAGAATCCTTTTTTCAATTTTATGATGAGGTGTTACCGGATTTCTCTCATCACCAATCAGTGAAACAAAAACAATTTGTTGAATCTTTTGTTGCTTAGCATAGGATAGGAACGGAAACATGTCTTCTTTAGGATTAGATAATTGAGGTGGCCGGACAAAAAACACTTTATTTACATTAGAAAACGCTTCTGGAAATGTTGCGGAATCAATAAAATCAAATTTAACAAAACTTAGATTGTTTATATTCTGGAATTGCTTTTGAACGTCTGAGGAAATATTGCGAACACCGACTTTAATCTTTATATCCTTATTTTTTGATAATATCTCAATTAATGGGAACCCAATATTTCCAGTTTCACCTATCACAAGTATATGATCCATTACTCTTCTTTCACTTCTTTCTTATCAATTTTCATTAGTAGCTGATTCAACAACTGCTGTTCAGTTGAAGATAGCTCAGCCAAATAGTTTCTGATAATTTTTTCACTAGTGGTTCGACAGTCATTTAGTAGAATATTTCCTGAATCTGATAAAGACAATAAACTGGAGCGTTGATCTAACGGATTATCTTTTTTTATCAGTAAGCTTTTTAGTTCCAGTCTCTTAACAACACCTGAAACTGTTGGTTTATCCATATCAAGAATATTTGCTAATTCTACAGCCGTACATTCGGCCCTTAGCGAGAGTTGTTGAATCACAGCCCATTGCTGAATAGTGATTCCTTTTTTTATAAGTGCTTGATTGAGTGCATACTTCAAATGTTTAGAAATGTTCATTAATAAGTATCCAGTATCCAGTATTATTCTCCTTCTAACAAATTAGCGAGCTAACTATATTTAGATAGTTTGTCAAATTTTAAAGTAAAGCTAATCAAGAAAAGATACGGTTTACTTTAGAATTGACTATTTTCGATACATGGTTATTACCGCAAGAGCTTGGGACATAAGTCTTAAGACAAAATAAAACAGAAGACCGAAAATCATAAAAATGATTTTTTGTCTTCTGTTTTTTAGTTTCTTAGGAGAATCCCTCTTATTTTCTAGTTTACTTAGCCTATATTTCCTTAAATTTACTGCCATTAACGCGAAGCCAATTTCATTGTGTGTCTGCTGTTTCCCTCGAACAGAGAACCGAGTGAAGCCTAAACAAGCCTTCAAATGTCCGAAAGCAGGTTCGACGTCAATTTTTCGTTGACGATAGAGTTTACCTGTTTCTTCTTCTGAAAGTAGCTGTTGAATTGTTGCTTTAAAGGATTCCCAGTTCATGTTCTTTTGGATCTCACGATTCTTGTCACTCTCTGCTTTTGTGCACTGACTTCGAAGAGGACAATTCGAGCAGTCTTCACATTCATATCGTTTTAAATACCGTTTAAACCCATACTTATCTGTACGAATCGAATAATTTCGAAAATTCATTTTCCGTCCGTCAGGGCAAAGAAACGTATCGTCTAATTCCTGATACGACCAGTTTGCGGGAAGAAATGGATTTTGTTTAAATTTTTTCTTTTGTTCTTTATGATACATGGCATAAGTAATGAGTGGTGTTCGCTCATGGTCTTCTAAAACTGCTTGATAGTTTTCTTCTCCCCCGTAGCCGGCATCTGCGACAATATAAGTTGGCAGTTCAAAGAAACACTCCTTTAAAGTAGCTAAAAAAGGGCGCAGTGTCCGTGTATCTGTTGGGTTTGGGAAAAGATCATAGCCTAAAATGTACTGACTATTCGTAGCGATTTGAAGATTATAACCTGCTTTTAACTGACCATTTTTCATGTGATCGTCTTTCATGCGCATAAAAGTGGCATCTGGATCCGTTCTAGAGTAGCTGTTTCGTTGACCTAGAAGCTGTCTATGTTTTTGATAAGCACCTTTTCTTTCTTTGAAGTTCTGAAATAATTTCATGATTTTTTTCGGAACTTTTCGCTTTGTACGAAGCTTTTTTCTAGTGTTTCCATCTTCTTCTTGTTCAATTTTATCTGTAAACTTATCCACGACTTGGATAAGTTGTTATTCAATCTGACCTAATTCAGTGACAGAGAGTTCATTTTCAGACTCTCGTTCAATTTCAGGAATAACTTGATTTTTTACCAATTCATCATAAAGAAAAGTTGATTTTTCAGTCAGCTTTTTATCAAAGTTATCAATGGATTTTCTCCAAACAAAAGTATATTTATTGGCGTTGGCTTCAATTTTTGTACCATCGATAAAAATGGCTTCTTCATCGATTAATTGTTCTTTGACTAATTGACTACGGAATTGAACGAAGCACTCTCGAAGGAGTGCGTTCACTAAGGGATTCACACGGAAACGATTGATCGTTCGATAGCTAGGCTGATAGCTTTGAGTAAGCCACATCATGCGAATACTGTCTTTCGTTAACGCTTCAATCTTACGACCAGAAAATACAGATTGCGTATACGCACATAAAATCATCTTCATCATCATTTTTGGATGATAAGAAGCAGGCCCCATTTGATGGCGAAAAGGAATAAAGCGTTCTTCTGGAATACTTTCGACTAATTGATCAATGGCAAAAGCAATATCATTTTTTTCTAACTGAAAACTAAAATCTAGAGGAAGAACGACTTGATTTGTGGTATAATTTTTAAACATAAGAACACCTCGCTTGTTTATTTGTGTAGTTACTTTTATTCTAGCAAAAGTGTTCTTATTTTTGTACAACAAAATAATCCAGATGCCAATCAAGTTGATTAGTATCTGGATTTTTCGTTAGGACTTATGTCCCAAGCTCTTTGGTTGTGTGATAAAATAAGGGTTGTAAGACTATCATATCTTACTGTCATAAATCAAGTAAGAAATGAGGCTAAATTAATGATTTTTGGTTATGCAAGAGTCAGCACCTGGGGCCAAGATTTAGAGTATCAAATCATTGCTTTGAAAAAAGCAGGATGCGAAAAAATATACACGGAAAAATTTACAGGGACAAAATTAGAACGTAAAGAATTTCAATTGTTGCTGCAAGAATTATCTGAAGGAGACACTTTAGTCGTTACAAAGTTAGATCGATTTGCTCGTTCTACTATTCAGGGGTTAGAGACCGTTCAGAATCTATTTGAGCGAGGCATCAAAGTTCATATTCTTAATATGGGAATTATAGAAAATACCCCAACTGGTAGACTGACATTTACAATTTTTTCGGCATTTGCAGAATTTGAACGAGATATGATTGTAGAGCGTACACAAGAAGGTAAGGCAATTGCTAAATTAAATCCTGATTTTCGAGAAGGACGGCCAAAAAAATTCAGCAAGGATCAATTTGATCTAGCAATGGAATTGCTGAAGACAGATACCACGAAAAATGTCTCACGTAAAACTGGAATAAGCGAAGCCGCTCTTTATAGAGAAAAGAGAAGAAGAAAGTACCAAAACTTATAACTAAATCTATTTGCCATTAATCTACGTTAATGACAGAGCGATTCTAAGCGCATTTCAAGCTTTAAAGCGAGTGTTCATCTTAGTAAGATATTCTAACGATTGTCAAAAACGACGTTTTTGGTAAAATAAAAAAGTTGCCTCAAAACTAGGACAACTTCCAGTAATATCAGTGTTTAATATTAATTGAATCATTAATTAGACAAATTATCAGTAACGCGCTCGTTTTTGACAAAAAAGAACGTTCCCTTATTTTCAATAGTTCAGGGAATTGAAAGATTTTCATTTTCTTCTGATACGATCATCCAAATTGTTTATGAATTTACTCAAGAAAAAGTTAAGGATATCTTATGAATAATAAAAAAAAGAAAATTTAAATGTCGTGTATATATTTTTAGTCTTTTTCTAAGTATATTTGTACCATCTTTGCTCGTGATGGGACTGTGACATAAGTCTCTAACAAAAAAGCGCGTGAAATGATGAAAAATCGTTCATTTCATACGCTTTTTTAGTTAAAATAAAAGAAACACAGGTAGCCGCCCATGCTTCAAGCATTTAATCCAGAAAGGACTAAAAAATATGTATACATATTATAACATGGATCAACTCACTTTGGACCTATCAACTTCATTTTCTCCAAAAGAAAATCACGTCGCTGTTTTCATCAATGAATTAGTGGACTCTCTTCAAATCAATGAACCCTATATTTTTGGACGCCCTAGAGAATATGATCTAGGTGCCATGATGAAGCTAGTTCTGTTTGCCTATACGAGAGAAACCTTCACCAGTCGCAAGATTGAGCGATTGGCTGAAGAAAATTTATATGCCCGATGGCTGACTCAAGAACGCGTGCCTTCTTATCGAACGATTGCCCGTTTCTGCGTGTCCAATGATGTGCAGGAATTGACGAATAAAGGATTAACACATCTGACCGAGTATCTTCGTTCCCGTAATCTCATTGATGATGCGTTGTTTATTGATGGTACGAAAATTCTAGCCGATGCCAATAAATACAGCTTTGTCTGGAAGAAAAACACGATCCGTTTTGATCAGATGAATCGTGAAAAACTCCTTTTCATGATGGCAGAACTAAAAGAAGCTTATGCTGTGAAACAAATTCCCGAAGGGACTTCCCTTTCTTTAGACATGGTAGATGAACTCTTGACCCGAATGGAGTTACGTTTGGATGGACTTGAAAAAGAAGTAGAAGCAACGAAACATATGTCACCTAATCCCGCGAAAAAACAGCGCCGTACACTGAAAAGCCAAGTGCGTAAATTAACCGAAAAACGAGGGAAGCTGATTGAACATCAAGAACAGTTGTCTATTTATGGTGCCCGAAATAGTTATTCGAAGACCGATCATGATGCCACATTCATGCGCGTGAAAGAAGACCATATGATGAACGGTCAATTAAAGCCAGCCTACAACCTCCAAATCGCCACTTGTAATCAATTTGTTTTAGGGTATGATGTTTTTCAAAACCCCACTGATACTAGAACGTTACAGCCATTACTTGAAAAAATGAATGTGGATAGCCAATCACACCGATATATTGTCGCCGATGCAGGGTATGGATCAGAAAGTAATTATCGTTATCTAGAAGATGAACTTCCTCAACACACCGCGCTTATTCCCTATGGGACCTTTTTAAAAGAGAAAAGTAAAAAGTGGAAAACCGATGAGCAAAAAATAATGAACTGGAAGTACAATGAGCATGAAGATTACTATATCGACCCTAAAGGTGTGCGATTTAATTTTCATTCCTATCGCAAAAGAACCGATAAAGATGGATTTATTCGAGATTTTAAAGAATATCAAGCAGAAAAAATTGATCTAAATCAAGAAGTGATTTCCGAAGCTTTAACACCGAAGGGGCATCTTAGAAAAATTACAGTAAACCCTGCTTGGGAATATCATAAAGCCAAACAAAATGAGCTTCTTTCTACCCCTGAAACCGGAAAGGCATATAGCCGCAGGAAGATCGACGTAGAAACAGTCTTCGGATTTATGAAGGCTTGTTTAGGCTTCACTCGATACACAGTTCGAGGGTTAGATAATGTAAGAAAGCAATCAGGGTTACTGATTACGGCAATCAATATGATGAAGCTGGCAAAAATGAGTAATTAAACCAACCAATTATACTAAAAAACAAAATGCACGTGAAAATATTTTTATTTTCGCGTGCATTTTGTTTTTATCGAGGACGTAACTTACTTATGTCACGCCCCCTTTTGTTACACCAAGGAATTAAAATTTATTTAAATTTTGATAAACTGAGTTTTAGGTGTGGAATTGATGGTCTGGCAAATATTCTGTTAGAGGCATTTGACTTTGAACTATTCGAAGATACTGTATTCCCCTTTCGTAGCAAACAAAGTAATATTATATTTGAAAAAAGTATTTTATTGCGTTATAAATTGTTTGTAAAGGTAAAGTTTGTTGTCCTAGACAAGGAAGTTAAATCGTAGAAAGTAGGGAAAACATGAAAGTATTTGAAGAATACCTAAACAAGTTTGAGGAGCAAAAACAGCTCCAGCGAATGACTGAAGTTTTGACTTGGGTCAGTGAGACCTTTCCAGAATTAGGTCAAAGAATTGCTTGGAATGAGCCAATGTTTACCAATCATGGCACGTTTATCATCGGCTTCAGTGCCTCAAAAAAACATATGGCGGTTTCTCCTGAAGTGGCTGGAATCACTCATTTTGCGCAAAAAATCGAGGAAGCGGGTTATGCCCATACAAAAAATATTTTTCGAATCAAATGGGAAGAGCCTGTGAACTATCCTTTGCTGAAAGAAATAATCGAATTTAATTTGCTTGAAAAAGCTGATTATACCGATTTTTGGCGGAAAGCCTAAAGTGAGTCACCCCTCGCTAATAAAAAAGCCTAACCACACGCCCGATGAAGCTTGAGCTTTCTTGGAAGTAGGTTAGGTTTTTTATTATTTATTCAAGGTGCCATTCTTTAGCTGATAGACAGTATCCGCAAGCGCCAGAGTAGTTTCGCGATGAGAAATCACGAAGACCGTTTTGTCATCAAGGCCATTTCTGAGGCTAGCTAAAATTGTTTGTTCATTGAGATAATCCAGATTACTTGTGGGTTCATCTAGTAAAAGAAGAGGCGCCTCGTGTAGGAATAAACGAGCCATGCCGATACGTTGACGTTCACCATCTGAGACATTCCGAAAGTTTCCGCCGATAATGGTTTCATAAGCTTCAGGTAAAGTCAGAATCCACTCGTGAATCGCGGCTTTTTTGGCGGCCTCTTCAATTTGCATTTGAGAAGCAGTTGGTTTGCCTAAACCAATATTTGCTGCCAATGTGTCCTCAAAGAGAAAGGTCGTCTGCTCCATTACGCCTTGCGTTTGATGCAAACTAGCTTCTGTGACTTTGGGAAGAGGGACGTCATTAAGTTTAATTTCGCCTGTATCAGGGTCCCAATAACGCATCAAGAGTTTTACCACCGTACTCTTACCCTTACCACTCTCTCCACCAATTCCAATTTTTTGGCCCTTTTTTACAGCCAAAGAAATATTTTTAAGAAGAGGCTGCGTATCTGTATATGAGAAGTCAATTTTCTGCAGTGCCATAGAATCAAAGTGTTTCATTTCTTGATTTGACTGAAGGAACGAGACACTCGGTTGTTCGCGGGTCAAAGCGTACAAACGGCGACCACTAGCAAACGTCGTTAATAAAGCACTTCCTAAACCGCTCAAAGCAAGGACTGAACCAAATGAGCTGAGACTTAGAATGGTTCCGATTAAAACAATTTTGGCCTCTAGGTTGAGACCAACGCCAACTAGGAACAGACCAACAGCAGTACTTAACAAAATGACTTCACTGGAGACTTTCAGCCAACTTTCCTGTGTTAAACGACGCCGATACTGTTGGTTTAATCCATGACCTGCTTGTTCAAGAGAAGATAGACGTTCTTTTTCAAGTGAGTAATAAGTTACATCACTGATACTGGCGATGTCTTCCATCACCTGTTGGTTCAATTCAACAAAGCTCTCTTGATAATCATCGCCTAGTTTTTGGCTCTTATGATAGCCAATTCCTGGAATCAGAACACCAACAATGAATTGGCCGGTCAATAAGATACAGGCTAATAGAGGGTGATAACTTCCCAAAAAAACAACGGTCGCAATCGTCGTTCCGCAAGCGATTAAGATAGGTGAAATAGTATGAGCGAAGAAGACTTCTAATGCTTCTACATCACTAGTAATCGCAGTGACTAAATCGCCACTTTTATGTCCAGATAATTTAGCAGGTCCGATTGTTCTAAGTGTTTCAAAGATTCGGTCGCGGATGATGGCTAATAAACGAAAGGCAATGTCATGATTCAAATATTGTTCTAAGTAGCGAGTAATACCACGAATGAGACCGCACACAAGCATAAGGATAAGCGTTTGTTGTGGATTTTGCGCATCTCCTGAGACGATAGCCAAAAGCTCATTTAGACCAAGTAAAGGAATAGCTATGACAGATAGATTACTCAGAATGCCCAAGCAAGCCGCTAAAATCACTTTCCCACTCATCGGCCGAACAAAAGAGAGTAACCATTTGATTAAGTCAGTGGTTTTCATTGGTGGTTTCCTCCTGTCAGTAAGCTCTGTTCATCTTCAAAATAATTTTTAAAATAAGCAGAAGTTTCTTTTAATTTTTGTGGGGTTCCGGCAGTGACTAGCTGCCCTTTCTCAAAGACTATCACTTGATCTGCTTCCAGTACATTGTAGAGACGATGAGAGATAAAAAGAACCATTCTGGTACGGGCTAACTCTTTTAAACAAGACAAGATAATTTCTTCGCTGACCAAATCGACACCAGATGTAATTTCATCGAAAATATAGATTTCAGATTCTCTTAAGAGTGCTCGTGCTAACAGCAATCGTTGTCGTTGTCCTCCAGAAAGATTCGCACCATTTTCGTAAAGGCGTTCATCAAGTGTGTTAGGTAGCTGTGTGATAAAGTCAGTTAATTGAACCTGCTCTAGAACCTGCCAAAGCTTCTCTTGTGAAGCGGAAGGGTCACCTAATAGAAGGTTTTCTCGAATGCTTTTTGGATAGAGATAACCATGGTTATCAACTAATAGCGCTTTTTGGACCAAAGTTTTTTGGGAAAGGTCTTGAATCGACGTTTGATTCCAGTAAATAGCGCCTGTGTAACCTGTTAACTGATGGAGAAGCAGACGAACCAAGGTACTTTTACCTGAGCCTGATTTTCCAACAATTGCTGTAAATTGACCTTTTGAAACCGTTAATTGAACCTTATGTAAGGCATCGGCTGATTCTTCAGAATAACGAAAGCTGACATTATCCAAAGAAATACGTTCGATTGGTGTGTCCATAAGCTTTGTCCCATAAGTCGGTTCTTTTAAGGCCAGATAATCAAAGAGTTTTTTACACGCACTAATACCGTTCATTGCCACATGAAAAAGAGAGCCAAGCTGTCTCATAGGAATAAAAAATTCCGCGCTTAAAAGTAAAAACATCAACACTCCTTCAAAACTAAGAGCTCCCTGTTGATAAGAGAATAACGCGACACCAATGCCAGCCGCTGCACCACAATAGGAAACAATATCCATAATTGTAATCGAATTGAGCTGCATCGAAAGTAAGCTCATGGTCACTTTGCGGAACTTTTCTGCATTGTCCGCAGCTTCTATTTGTTTGGCTTCATCTTGGTTGTAGGCTTTTAACGTACTTAGTCCGCTGAGGTTTTCATGGAATTTCGCACCCAGATCCGTATAAGTTGTCCAGTAGCCACTAAGAATTCGTTTGGCAATTTTCATCACACTCATAATGACAATGGGGATCAGCGGCATACAAAGAAGTAGAATCAGCGCAGGTTTTATTGCGAACAGGCCCAATGTCAAAAAAATTAGGAGAGAAGCAAGGAGACAGTAAAATAATTGTGGCAAGAAACGAGCGTAGTAGATTTCTAACTGTTCAATACCGTCAATAGATAATTGCGCTAGAGTAGCTGAAGGTAACTGATTTTGACTTTTTCCTAGGCGGAAAGATTTTGCGACAATCTCTTTTCGCAAATTTAAACGTAGTTCTGAAGAGGCCCGAAAGGTTAGGGACTCTTGCAGTTTTGCCAAGATGACTTTCAGGAGGCAGACGCCAAACAGCACACCGAGTAGTCGTGTGCTGTGGCTTGTTTTTGCATAAAAGTAGCTACTTAACTCAATAGAAATGGTCCACCATAACGTAATAGAAGCGCCGAGATTAAGTAAACGTATAGCCACTAATAAAAACAGATTTCGTTTCTCTGTAAGTTGGAATAAACGTCTATCAATCATTGTTATCACCTAACTGAACAGATTCTGTCGATTTTTTTTCTTTTCCTCTTAAATACCAGGTTAGTCCGAAAACATGAGCAAGATAGACAATTGCTAAAGTCACTCGCATGATTAGATTGTTGACTAAGATGGCAGGAATAGCGAAGATGACCAAAATCATTAGGAACATTTTGATCATTCCTTTGTTGGTAATCTTTTTTTCAACAAGTGTTTCTTGAATATATTTTTGATAATTTTTGGACTGAACAAATTTTTGGTAGAGCTTTTCTGAGCTTCTAAGCCAAAAGAATCCAGTTAATAAATAGAAAACAGTCGTTGGTAGAAAGGGTAAGAAGATGCCTACTGTACCAATCGCAAACGTGATAGAACCTAGTCCAATATATAACCACTTTTTCATATAGATACTCCTCAAAATTAATCGATTGTTTGAACAATCCCGATTAGTATACCATAGATTTTTATAAATGAGAATGATTATCAGTTTCGTTCGAGTTGGGTTTTGTCTACGAATAAAGCCATCTATCAATGGAAAGTCGGTGAGAGGATGAGTACCATCTTTTTGCAAATTACCTTGTTGAAATATAAGTTGTTTGAATTTAGTTGAGTGTAGCTAGTTTTGCTCTGAAAAATACTTCATCCAATAAGGGATTCTTTCACTAATCATGGTAGGAAGGACGACATAATTTTCGTTGGCTAAAGCATCACCAATATAGCTATGGAGATAGACTGCTGCGCCAATTGTTTCAGGCGTTTGTGGAAATTGAGCTAAAAAGGCCGTGAGCATGCCAGCTAAGGTATCGCCCATTCCGCCAGTTGCCATTGCGGGATTTCCTAGTGGGTTTTCATAGAGCTTAGTTGCTGAGTAGATTTGCGTGCGGTAACTTTTTAGTACGATGGTTGCGCCCAATTCTTGTTGTATTCGTTTGTTTTCTTCCACTGTTTGTTCGGAGATAGAAAGTGCGCTGACTCTTTGCCATTCCATTTGATGAGGGGTAAAGATCGTCTTTTCTGGAAAAGGGAGTGAGAAGCGTTCTTGGGCAAACAAAGTAATAGCGGAACCATCGATAACTAACCACTGCTCGTTTGTTTGATAGATAAGTAAATTTTGTATTTGCTCTAATGCTTCGACATCTAGGCCAAGGCCAGGTCCAATCAGTAAAACATCTGCAGACAGAATGGTTTCTTTGGTTAACTCTTTGTCATTTTTGTCGATAATCATCACTTCAGGTAAGCGAGTATGAAGGGCGGCCCGATTGACTGGGTCGGTGATGATGGTTGTGAGGCCAGCCCCACTAGAGACACAAGCTTGGGCGGCCATAATGATGGCTCCCCCAAATTGAGTATTACCACCAATTAAAACTGCTCGTCCGAAGGTTCCTTTATGACTGATTTGAGGTCGAGGGGTAATGACAGATTTTAAAATATTTTCAGTTAGTCGTTTCATTGTTCCAATCCTTTCTATGAGCTTAAAATCCAGTACTTAACAGTCTATTATTTTCTATTATACTTCGCTGAGAGTAAAATGAGCGAATACTAGCAGAAAAACGATGATTTTTTTGTCACTTTTTTTGAATAAATGGTATGATTAGACACGAGAGACAAAAGAAGTGGAGGAAGTAAACATGACAATTGATTGGAAAAAAGAAGTCGAAGCACGTAAAGACGACTTAATGAAAGATTTAAGTGATTTATTACGTATCAACAGTGAAAGAGATGATTCAAAGGCTACGGCTGATGCACCGTTTGGACCTGGACCTCGTGATGCGTTAAAACATATGTTGGCTTACGGAGAACGTGATGGTTTCGAAGTTAAAAATGTCGACAACTATGCGGGGCACATTGATTTTGGTGAAGGGGACGAAACTCTAGGAATCTTTGGGCATATGGATGTGGTTCCTGCTGGAGATGGTTGGTCAACAGATCCTTATGAGCCAGTGGTAAAAGACGGCAAAATCTTTGCTCGTGGTTCAAGTGATGATAAAGGTCCTAGTATGGCTGCTTACTATGCGATGAAAATTATCAAAGAGTTAGGATTACCGTTATCTAAAAAAATTCGCTTTGTTGTAGGTAGTGACGAAGAAAGTGGCTGGGCAGATATGGATTATTATTTCCAACATGAAGAAGCACCAGACTTCGGTTTTTCTCCTGATGCGGAATTCCCAATCATCAATGGGGAAAAAGGAAATATTACCTTAACACTAAACTTTAAAGGGACCAATGATGGAGAAATTCATTTAATTAACTTCAAATCTGGCTTACGTGAAAACATGGTTCCGGGAACAGCGACTGCGACAGTAACGGTTGCTGATGAAGCAATTAGCGCAGAGATGGAGAAAAACTTTACGGCGTTTACAACTGCTCACCCAGTGAGTGGTTCAATTAAAGTTGATGGTACGACTTTAGCTATTGAAGTAGTCGGAAAAGGAGCACATGGCGCACATCCAGAAGCTGGGATTAATGCGGGAACTTTCTTAGCCTTATTCTTGGATCAATTTGATTTTGCTGGTGGAGCGAAACACTTCCTTCACACAGCGGCAGCCTATGTTCATGAAGACTTTTATGGAGAAAAACTAGGTGTGGCTTATGAAGATGTTAAAATGGGTAAATTAACGATGAATGCTGGATTATTATCTTTTGTTGAAGGCAGCGAAGACAACTATATCCGCACAAACTATCGTTATCCCAAAGGAACTACTCCTGATACTTTAGTTGCCGGTTTAGAAAAAACTTTAGGTGCTGAAGGTGCGACAATTACTCGTGGACAACGTAATATGGAACCTCACTATGTGCCAATTGATGATCCTTTGGTAGCGACTTTACTACAAGTCTATGAAGATCATACTGGTCAAAAAGGCTTCGAACAAATCATTGGTGGCGGAACATACGGTCGTTTACTAAAACGTGGTGTGGCATACGGTGCTATGTTCCCAGGTTATACAGATACAATGCACCAAGCCAATGAATTTATGAGTTTAGACGATTTATTCCGAGCAACGGTTATTTACGCGGATGCCATCTACCGTCTAGCGAAGTAAAAGTTATTTTATCAAATGCCATTGATTCGTACATCAATGTTCTTAGATGATTGAGCTAGAAAAAAGTGGTTGAAAATAAATACGTGTTATTAAACGGTGTGATTTTAGTGTGATTTTTTACGAAAAAACACAAAAAATCACACCGTCTTTTATGCGCTAGTTTCCAAGGGGGAAAAAATGAGTGCTAAAAATCATCGGCTATTTGCAAGCGTGCTAATAGGGAAAGGCCTTTTTTACGTGAATCAATACCGACCATTACAGACAATCAGTGAAGAGGAGATTCAAATAATCTTAGCTTCAGGTAGTTTAGAAGAATTACTCTTGTTGCCTCTAAGGGTGGGGGAGTTTCTTTCTGATTGGAAAAAGGTTCAGGATATTTGTCTACATTTAGCAAATGCTGCCTTAGGGTTAGCCTATGTTGTTCGAAACAAACGTCGACTTGAAAAACATAGGGTTAAACCAGTGATGTTAGGGCTACTAAATAATTGTCCTACTAATAGAGGACGAATTATTGATTCTATAGAAGACATGAATGATTATTTAGAATTGGCACGTAGGAGAACGTGCTTTGCGAGATACATAGAGTACTTTAACAATGAGTCAAAGAAAGTATAGTGAAAGTTGGGAAGTCATGAAGAGGTTTCAATTAGATAATGCCGAGCAATTAGCCCAAGAGTTTCCGGACACGTTTATAATTCCAACGAAAGAAACGAGAAGAACGGTGAAAGCTTCGGAATATGTTAAGTTAATTTTTCGAGAAGAGACTGGACATGTAGAGCGCATGTGGGTGATAGTAACAGAAACTAGCGCGGATTGTGCTGACATTGTAACATACGTTGGCACGTTAGATAATGATCCTTATCATCTTACTGCCCTTCAATGTGGAGAGACAGTATATTTTGATGAACGACACATTGTTGATATTTCACGCTGATTGTTTTGAAATTGTCAGGGAATTAATCAATAAATAGAGAACAATTCTCTAAATAAATGTCCCTAATGACAGAACTCGCGTTGGGTGATTTTTATTATTTAATAAGTTTATCAAAAAGTTATAGAAAAAGGCTGGTATATCAACAATGAGGAGTAGGTAGATGAATACAAAGCTAATGGAGATGATGAGCGCAAAAGGGATTATTTTTTGCTTGGGGATTAAATCAAGCAGAGATTGAAAAAATTCATAGGCTGTATGGTATAACGTTTCCTACCGAACTACAAGATTTTTATCGGCAAGGTTTGCCAGTTTCAAAAGGTTTCTACAATTGGCGAGATTTTAGTGAAAGAAATGTCGAAAGAATAAAAAGAGCTTTGGAATGGCCTATCAAAGGAATTGAAGAGGCTACTGAGAACCTAGATTGGTGTGACAAGTGAGGTGAGCAGCCAGACAACGAGTTCGAGAGATACCAAATGATTTTAGACCATGCCAATAAGAGCGTGCCGCTGATTCCTATCTATTCACATCGTTATCTGTCCACCCAGTATTTAATCGATAACCCAGTGATGTCTGTGTACGGGTGTGATGTGATTTATTATGGCGAGACGTTGGAAAAATATTTGGCGATTGAATTTGGCAATCGACAACATAAGGAAATTGACTATGCGGTGGTAAATAAAGTAGCTTTTTGGGGTGATTTATAGGAAGAGTCGTGCACGCTTTTTTGAATCTTTTGGCTACGTTCATGACGTCTAATGAAAATATCCTTAGTGGAGAAAAAAATCTGCTAAGGATGTTTTTTTGGCTTTCTATCATTTGTTATTTGAAGATAGGGGCGATTTTTAACAACTAAACCCAGCTGTATTGCGATGATGTCAGGCTTAGTTTTGGTTGATAAGTTATCCGACTATCTATTATTATGAAAGTGCAATGCAATCAAAATAAGAGACAATTCATCCTAAAGTCGGAGGAATTAAGCTTATAGAATAGATATAATCAACTTATACATAAAGCAATTCATTCCAAATGAGGAGGGATGACATGTTTCCTGTGGTTCTATGTGTAGGGGTTAGTATTCTTATTCTAGTTTCTTTTGGGCTTATGCTTAAAACAAATTTTGTTGATGTCTATCGAGTGCTCAAAATAAAAAATAAAGTTATCCGAATAGTAGTTGCAGTTTTCCTTTCAATCGTTGGATCTTTCTTTGATGCAATATGATACATCAATTCTGGCGTATCTATTCTTTTTCAGAGCCATTGTGAACGAATCTGTTGGTTGGGGAAATTAAGATGATGTGAACAGTAGGCGATACATAAAATATCCTTAGTGGAGGCAAACCTCTGCTAAGGATATTTTTTACTATCTAAAATAATTATCTGTAGCTAGTAGTTAATCTTCGACGACTAATCCTAGGCCCATTGCGATGACGATGGCTTGCTCTTGGTTGACGATTAGCCCTCTCATCAATTCTTGTGAAAGTGAGATTGAATCAAAGGTATTCGCTGATAGGTTTAAGCCAGAAAGTTTTGTGTGAAACCAGCTCGAGCCAGTCAGTTGGTTTTTTTCAAGCGTGAAATGTTGCCAATTGACTTCGACAAATTCACTATCAGTAAGATGACAATTGGTAAACGTAACGGCTTTTAGTTTTGTATCACTAAAGGAAGAGAAGGTTGCCATGCAGTCTTCAAACTGACAATCTCTTAGAAAACTTTCAGCAAAGTTGGTTCCCGTTAGTTTACATTGTTTGAATAGACATTGTTGAAAGCTACCACCAATCCACTCCAAATTGGAAAGGTCACAGTTCTCGAAAACAATGTTGCTACACTCAAATCGTTCGAGCCTTGTACGTTGCATGGTTAGACGTTTAAAATGGGCCTCACGGATGGCTAAATTATTGCATCCGTCATAGCTTAAATCGACATCCTCTACTTTAAGTCCTTGGAAAAATGCTTCATCTTCAAGATAAAAATCTTGCGTGGTCAGTTCAGGCAGAATTGGCGCAACGGGCTTTATTTTTTTCATTAGAACGGCTCCTTCAGTTTTCTTTTATTATAACAAATAAAATGGTTGAGGGGATTAATTTATAGAGGTGATGAGACGAAAAAATGTCTGCTTTAAGAGGTGTTTTGGCTAGAAATTGATTGTAGATCTATTTGATAAGTAACGAAGATATCATCATTTTTTTAACGTAGAATAAATGAAAAGACGCTGAAAAAGTTACTGAAAAATATCGGAAAATAGATGGAGATGAAAATAGGTCTTAAGGTCCATACTCAAATAGAATATCTATGTAAGAATAAATGAGTAGTGAAAAACAGTTTATACAAATAAACAGATACATAGACATAAGGAGGACAAAATGACAGTTATTGAAGCGAAAAACTTGAAAAAGGTATATGGAACGGGTCAAGCGACATTTTCTGCGCTAAAGGGCGTGGATATTCGGATTGAAAAAGGCGAATCGGTTGCGATTATCGGAAAGAGTGGGTCAGGAAAATCAACCTTGATGCATATTTTAGCTCTTTTAGACAAACCAACATCTGGGGAAATTCTTTTACTTGGAAAAGAGACCACACAAGTGAAGAAAAAAGAATTAAATAAGGTTCGAAATGAAACATTTGGGTTTGTTTTCCAACAATTCTTTATGAATACAAAGGACACGGTATTAGAAAACGTGTTACTTCCTTTGAAAATTTCAGGACTTTCTTCTAAAAAAAGAAAACAAAGAGCGATAGAGGCTTTGGCGGCGGTTGAATTGACGGATAAGGCCAAAAATAAAGCCAATGATTTGTCAGGTGGTCAGAAGCAGCGTGTTTGTATTGCACGGGCATTGGTGAATCAACCAGAAATTATTTTCGCGGATGAACCTACAGGTAATTTGGATTCAGCAACCGGCGAAAAGATTGAAAAATTATTATTTGATTTAAATAGAGAGAAAAACATCACTTTAATTGTGGTGACACATGATCCGGAACTAGCGGCTCGATGTGATCGACAAATTCATATTAAAGATGGGGAAGTTGTTTCAGGGGGTGCAGTATGAAAATTACAGATATCTTAAAGTCAGCGAGTTCAAACTTATGGAGAAATAAAGGGCGGACGATTCTAACGATTGTTGCTATTTTTATTGGCGCATTTACAATTTCAGTTACGACGGGGGTCAATATTGGGGTTAACGACTATATTGATAAGCAGGTTAATAGTGTTGGGGCAACAGACATGATGATCGTGCAACCAGCACAATCAGGGATGAGTGATGGTGATGGACCTGCTGAGTATGAGGAAAACAAGCAGGCGGCAACACAGGAAATGATTACAAAAGATGATATTAAAAGTATGGAACAGCTTAAGAATGTTAAAAAGGTTGATCCGTATCTAATTCCCCAAGTGGATTATATCCAAGGAGCATCTGATAAAAAATTCGTCTTCTCAGCTTCTCCAGCAAGTGAACTTGCGATTGATGTGGAAGAAGGACGGGAAGTCTCTGATAAATCGAGCGAGTATGAAATCACACTATCTCCTGAGTATGTGGACAGTCTTGGCTACAAGTCCGCTAAAGATGCACTAGGTAAAAAAGTTGAGGTGGCCTTCTCTTCACCTGCAACAGAAGAACAAAAAGTGGTAGAAGCGAAAATTGTCGGAGTACGAACAACAAGCTTAGTTAATGGTGGTGATTCTATCATCAATAAAAAATTGGCAGATGATGTATTTGAACAAAATAATCATGGCTTGCCGGCTGCAATGAAAGATAATTACTATGTGGTAACTCTAACAATGAAAAAAGATATTTCCAAAGCGGAACTTTCTGATTTGAAAAAGAGTTTGGAAGATAAGGGTTACTTAGCGCAGACTGTAGAAGATCAAATCGGTATGATTCGCCAAGTGATTAACGCGATTACAGGTGTTTTAACAATGTTTGGCGCAATTGCATTATTGGCTGCAAGCTTTGGGATCATCAACACGTTATACATGTCTGTTCAAGATAGAACCAGAGAGATTGGTTTGATGAAGGCAATGGGGATGAGCAGTGGGAAAATTTTCCTAATGTTTAGTACAGAAGCAATCTTAATCGGCTTCTGGGGATCTGTTTTAGGAATTCTCGGTGCGGTAGGCGCGGGTAGTTTGATTAATAACATCGCGGCGACGTCCTTCCTTGATGGGTTAACAGGCTTCTCACTTGTACAATTCTCAGTTCCATCTGTCTTGATGATCATGGGGATTATCATGTTTATTGCCTTTTTAGCCGGGACACTTCCAGCAAATCGGGCATCACGTTTAGACCCAATTAATGCGTTACGATATGAATAATTAGGATTTACGAAAGAGACGATGGGCGAGCGTGCTCATCGTCCTTTCTGTTTTATGGTTGAGAAGGTCTAATCAGACGAGTACTCAACCTGAAAGAGAGGACAGTTATTCAGGAGAATAGAAGGCTTTTCAAAAAAAGATTTCTTGATTGATGTTATGAATTTTTAGAAAATCTCTCATAGATTTTCTAAAAATGACTTGACTTTCATGAAAGTTCCTAGTAGTTTATAAGTAATACAAAAGTAATATTTGAAGTGATAATTAAAGTAATATTTGAAAATCTGTGAAGGAACGAGTAAGTGTCAAGCGCTTAGTAGAGAGAACTGTCATTGGCTGAAAACAGTTTAAGACTTGTAACTGAAAAGACAGTCTGGAGATGAGTGCGTGAAAAGCCACTCCGTTACGAGCGTTAATCGTTAGAGGAAAGCTGTGAATCGTTGGTAGAAACGAACATTGCTTTCAAAAATAGGTGGTACCACGTATGACAATCATTCGTCCTTGTTCATTTTATTGAGCAAGGGCGTTTTTTTATTTCATTAAAAAGAGGAGAGAGTACTATGAGTTATCAACGTCCAAAAGGGACAAATGATATTTTACCTGGAGAATCAGAAAAATGGCAATTTGTTGAAGAAACTGCCCGTATCATATTTAGAGATTACCAATTTAACGAGATTCGCACACCGATTTTTGAACATTATGAAGTCATTGCTCGAAGTGTTGGTGACACAACGGATATTGTCTCAAAAGAAATGTATGATTTTTATGATAAAGGGGATCGTCATGTAACCTTGCGTCCTGAAGGAACAGCACCAATTGTTCGTTCTTATGTTGAAAATAAATTGTTTGGACCAGAATTTACGAAGCCGTTTAAAACATTTTATATGGGGCCAATGTTTCGTTATGAACGTCCGCAAAAAGGACGCTTGCGTCAGTTTCACCAAATTGGCGTTGAAGCTTTTGGAAGTGCTAATCCTGCAACGGATGTGGAAACGATGGCGATGGCATTGGATTTCTTCAAACAATTGGGTATTCAAAAAATTCGTTTAGTGATTAACTCATTAGGTGATCAAGAGACGCGTCAAAATTATCGTCAAGCACTGATTGATTATTTGGAACCGCACATAGAAGAGCTAAGTGAGGATTCCAAACGTCGCTTACATGAAAACCCGTTACGCGTATTGGATAGTAAAGACAAAAAGGACAAGCAGTTTGTAGCAGATGCACCGTCTATTTTGGATTACTTGAGTGAAGAGGCAAGCGTCCATTTTGAAGCAGTCAAAGCTATGTTAGAGGCTTTAGCGATTCCTTTTGAAGTAGATAAAAATATGGTGCGAGGATTGGATTATTATACGCATACTATTTTTGAAATCATGAGTGACGCACCAGGGATGGGCGCGCAGTCTACCATTTGTGCGGGTGGCCGTTATGACCGTTTAGTCGAAGAATTGGGTGGACCGCAAACGCCAGGCTTTGGTTTTGCTTTGGGAATTGAACGCGTGTTAATTACACTAGAGGCAGAAGAGGTGATGATTCCAACGCTTGATGAGATTGATGCCTATGTGGTTGGCTTGGGAGAAGAGACGAATATTGAATCGCTCAAAGTGGTACAAGCGATTCGTAATTTTGGCTTTTCAGCAGACAGAGATTTTATGAACAGAAAAGCGAAAGCGCAGTTTAAGTCAGCGGATAAAGCCCATGCGAAGTTGGTCTTAACGTTGGGTGAAGAGGAATTAAATGATGGGGTCATTAAGATTAAAGTGATGGCCACAAGGGACGAACACACGGTTTCTCTAGATGAAATTTATCAACAATTTGATGAAATTTATGATGCGTTGTTAACAAAAAAATAAAGGTTATACAGGAGTAAGGGAGAGAAAAAAGGATGGCAAAAAGAACAGTTTATAATGGATTAGTTTCAAGTGAACAATTAGGTCAGGTTGTGACTTTAAAAGGATGGGTTCAAAAAAGACGTGATCATGGAGGCGTGATTTTTATCGATTTGCGTGACCGCGAAGGAATCGTTCAAATTGTGTTTAATCCTGAGATTTCAAAAGAAGCTTGGGAAATTGCTGACAAATGTCGAAGTGAATATGTAATTGAAATTACTGGAACAGTCCGAAATCGTGATGCTGAAGTGATTAATCCCAAAATGAAAACTGGTGAATTTGAAGTAATGGCAACAGAAATTACTGTTTTAAATACAGCGAAGACACCACCATTTACGATTGAAGACGACCAAATTATTGGCGATGAAATCCGTATGAAATACCGTTATTTGGATTTACGTCGCCCCAAAATGACTAACAATATCAAATTAAGAAATGATACGACAAAAGCCATTCGTCATTATTTAGACGATCAAGATTTCTTAGACATTGAAACACCCTATCTTGCGAAATCAACACCAGAAGGGGCTCGTGACTATTTAGTACCTTCTCGTGTACATGCTGGGCATTTTTATGCGTTACCTCAATCACCACAAATTTTCAAACAGTTATTGATGAATGCTGGGTTTGACAGATATTATCAAATTGTTCGTTGTTTCCGTGATGAGGATTTACGTGGAGACCGCCAGCCTGAATTTACACAAGTCGATATTGAAACTACTTTCTTAACTGCTAAAGAAATTCAAGAGCATACAGAAGCATTGATTGCCAAAGTGATGAAGGATGTTAAGGGAATTGAAGTGAGCTTACCATTCCCTAGAATGACATACGATGATGCAATGGCGCGCTACGGAAGCGATAAACCGGACACGCGTTTTGATATGGAATTAATTGACATCAGTGAGACGGTTAAAGATGTGGAGTTCAAGGTTTTCCAAATGGCGCTAGAAAACGGTGGTGTTGTTAAAGCGGTCAATGCTAAAGGTGCGGCTGACAAATATTCACGTAAGGATATGGATCAACTAGGGCAATACGTTTCTCAATTTGGTGCAAAGGGTTTGGCTTGGTTAAAAGTTGAAGAAGATGGTTTGAAAGGCCCAATCGCGAAATTCATTACAGAAGCTACTGAGGATATCGTGAAAGCAACCAATGCTGAAGTGGGCGACTTGTTGATGTTTGGCGCGGATAAAGCAGAGATCGTTGCAGCGACTCTAGGAGCAGTTCGTTCTCGTATGGGCAAAGAGTTAGGCTTAATTGACGAAAGTAAATTTAACTTCTTGTGGGTGACTGACTGGCCACAATTTGAATATGATGCAGAAGCGGGTCGTTATGTCTCTGCGCATCACCCATTCACTATGCCAAAAGAATCAGACGTGCCGTTGTTAGATACGGATCCTGCATCAGTTTATGCGGAGGCTTATGATATTGTATTGAACGGTTATGAATTGGGTGGCGGATCATTACGTATTCATACGCGCGAGTTGCAAGAAAAAGTCTTTGAAACGTTAGGCTTTTCTAAAGAGGATATGGAAGAACAATTTGGTTTCTTACTCGAAGCATTAGATTATGGTTTCCCTCCACATGGTGGAATCGCGTTAGGTCTTGACCGTTTTGCGATGTTGCTTTCTGGCGAGGAAAACATTCGTGAAGTAATTGCCTTTCCTAAAAACGGGAAAGCTGTTGACCCAATGTCCGCTGCACCAAGTACAGTTTCTCCTCTTCAATTATTCGAATTGAACATTGATGTTACAGCAATCGAAGAATAAAATTAAAAAACAGAAAATTTTAAGGACAACTTATCGGGTTGTCCTTTTCTTTCTTTCTGAAAACCCGTATAATGTGGGGGAGAAATCAATAAAGTGAGGCTTTTTCATGAGAAAAAAAGTAGAGAACTGGGCCCATCATGATTATACGACCAAGTTTTCAGTTGCTATCGTTTATGCATTATTAGCGTCAGTTGCCATTAATTTTTTCTACCAACCGGGGAATATCTATTCGAGTGGAATCACTGGGTTGGCGCAAATTTTGACCACCTTATCCAAAAAAATTGTTGGATTTAATGTGCCAATCTCTACGACCTTGTATCTATTAAATATTCCATTATTTGTATTGTCATGGTTGAAAATTGGTCGGAAATTCACCGTTTTTACAGTTATCACAGTCACCTTGACGTCATTTTTTATTCATATTGTTCCTGAAACAGTTCTTTCGACAGATCCAATTATCTGTGCCATTTTTGGTGGAGCAGTTATGGGCGTCGGGATTGGTTTTGCGCTGAAAAATGGCTTGTCATCAGGTGGTTTAGATATTTTAAGTATCACGATTCGGAAAAAAACGGGCCGTTCTGTCGGCTCTATCTCGATTTATTTTAATGCTTTAATTGTCTTTGTTGCGGGGGTTCTTTTTGGCTGGCAGTATATGTTTTATAGCACGTTGTCTATTTTTGTTAGTGGAAAAGTAACTGATGCCGTGTTTACCAAGCAGAAAAAGATGCAAGTGATGATTGTGACCAAACATCCAGAGAAAGTCGTCAGTGAGATTCAGAAAAAATTACGTCGAGGGATTACGATTATTAATGAGGCAGAAGGCGCCTATAAACATGATAAACAAACGGTTCTATTAACTATTGTGACACGTTTTGAGCTTCCTCAACTAGAGGTAGCGATGCGTTGTTCAGATCCGCATGCCTTTGTTAGTATCGCGGACAATGTCCAAATTCTCGGGCGTTTTTATGAAGAAGACTTGTAAAAAATAATAAATAGGTACCGATCTCCAAAAGCGGCGAGACTTTTGGCGGTCGGTATTTTTTATAGAGATATTGGTTGTGGCTTGAGGGGATGGTATACATTTTTCTATTACAAAGCCAATACGAGATGTCGAATTCTTAACATTTATTAAATTATTTTGAAAGTCAGTCGAAAAATTAAAAATAGTCTCCTTTTTTCTGACGTTTTGTGGGAATATAGAGGAAGCAGAAAAGTTCTTCTTATTCAGTTCAGATATTGTTTGGGAACTGTTGTATAATAGGAAGCAACATGAAATAATTTGAAAAGTTGGAATTTATCGATGGGAAAACAAAAACGATTAAAGACTAGTCGCTACATTACCGGGATCGACGGGATTCGTTCGCTCGCTGTGATTGGCGTGATATTATATCATCTACTTCCTTCGACGATGAAGGGTGGATATTTAGGGGTTCCAGTATTTTTTACCGTGTCTGGTTATTTGATTACGGACTTGCTCTGTCAGGAGTGGGAACAAGATAAACGAATTGGTATTGGTCAATTTTATGCGAGGCGAATGAAACGTCTGTATCCAAGTTTAGTTTTTTTATTGGTCACGGCCTCTGCCTACATTACCTTATTCCAAAGAAATCTATTAACCAATTTGCGAGAAACGGTCTTTAGCTCGCTGGTTTATTTGAATAACTGGTGGCAAATTAACAACGGCTTATCCTATTTTGACCGGTTTGCTAATGAATCACCATTTACTCATATCTGGTCACTAGCAGTTGAAGGGCAGAATTACTTGATATGGCCAGTTTTATTTTATCTATTGATGAAATTTGTCAAAAGAAGAGATCGAATCTTTTATTTTATTATGACCCTTTCTGTGGTATCAGCTATTCTCATGGCTGTTTTGTACACACCGAATGTCGATCCTACAAGGGTCTACTATGGTACAGATACGCGCTTTTTCTCTATTGGTTTGGGGAGTGCACTGGCTTTTGTCTGGCCGAGTACCAAGTTAAAAAAAGAAGTGCCAAAACAGGCCAAACGATTGATGAATATTGCTGGACTTGTCTCTCTTTTAGGTTTGACATTGGCCTTCTTATTATTAGATGCGCATTATAACATCATTTATTATGGAGGCATGTTCGTCGTCAGCTTATTGTGTGCGATTTTAGTGGCAGTAACTGCTCATCCAGGTGCGAGTATCAATCGATGGTTGACTAACCCTGTATTTACGTGGATTGGTAAACGGAGCTATGGCATATATTTGTACCAGTTTCCAATTATGATATTTTATGAGTCAAAAATTTCTAATCTAGGGGATCAAGTAGGATTACACACAGCGATTGAGTTGATTTTAATCCTCGGTGTCAGCGAACTTTCTTATCGTTTTATTGAGCAGCCGTTTAATCGATTTAATTATGATTTGTGGCTGACGAAATTAAAACAACGACTAAAAACGCCGTTAGTACCAAAAGAAATTGCTCTAGTAACTGTCTCAGGATTGGTCTTTTTGACGGCGTTAGTTGGTTGGGTTATTGCACCCAATAATACGTTAACTGCTGATCAAAGTGAACTTCAACAGCAAATCGCTGATAATAAAAAGGTCGCTGAAAAAAGTAAAACATCGAGTCCAAAAGCTATTTCTTCTGAGCAGTTAACGAAAAAATACGAGTTAACCGCTGAACAAGCGGAACAAGCCAAAGATTTATCAATCACTATGTTTGGCGATTCATTGGCGTTAGGTGCTACGACTGATTTACAAGATGTTTTTCCAAAAGTTGTCGTTGATGGTGAAGTTGGGCGTCAGCTGTATGATAGCCCGCCGATGATTCAATCATTGATTGACCAAAATTTGTTGGCAGAGAATGTGTTAATGATCTTAGGGACAAACGGATCATTTACAGAAGCGCAGATGGACGACGTGATGCGAACCTTAGGCGACCGCAATATTTATTGGGTCAACACGCATGTACCAACGAAGCGTTGGCAAAATGAGGTGAATGCGATGTTAGCGAATGCCGAAAAGAAATATGATAATTTAGTGGTGATTGATTGGTACGATTATAGTAATGATCATGATGAGTGGTTCCGTTCCGACCGTGTCCACCCAAATGAACAGGGAATGGAACACTATGTATCCTTCATTTCTGCCAAGATACTGGAAAATATAAATACAAAAAATTAATGAATCTGGTTGTTTGACGAGCGTTAGGCTGTTTCTTCCTCGTTCAATAGGTTCAAGGGATAGTTAACCCAGCGCAAAAGGAATTCTTTTTGTGCTGGGTTTTACATAACAGTGAAATAGAGGGAGTTATTTATGAAGAAAATGTTACGAGTTCTACTCTATTTTTTTATGGTGTGATTGTTTTATTGATGGTTGTTATGGTTCATGGTTTTTGGGGAGACCAACAGACTTTTTCAACAAGTGAGAAGGAGAAAACTACAGCAACTATTCAAGTGGATGAACATAAGGTCAAGACCTACAACTTTCCAGAAAATGATTATGGTGTGGAGGCTTCAAAATCGGCTTGGCGAGACGGCGATGAAGTGACAATCTATTACTTAAAAGACCAACCAGATGTAGTAGCTGAAAATCCTTATACCTATCATTCTAAATCTGAGATATTTTCTCCACTATTTACGATTTTAATTTTTCTCCTATTGATAGCTATAGATATTTTTGTCCGTTATGTTATGCATCGATTAGTGTAGTTGTGGAGGACAGTTAGCTTGTTTAAAAGCGATGGAATAAGAAGGCAGAAAAGCTTTAAACTTCTTTAAGTCTGTGTTTGGCTTAAAAGGCTAGGCAATTCGCAATAGAAAAAGGATTATATAATATTGAGGTGTTGGAAAGCTATTGATAATAGTTTTTTTTGCAACTTTCATGAGACCAACGTAGCAAGGCCACCTCCATGATTCCTTCTATAAAAAAGCTCGCAGTCTGGTAGCAAGCTGATTTATTCAGGGGTTTTAACGCAGAATGGTAAGGATTGATTGCTTGTTGGAAGCTCAAAACCTCGGCTTGCTGAGGCTCTCTTAAGGTGTAGATGGCTCAGGTGCTTACTCTTTAAGCACCCGGCACTGGATAGCTTGAGGGTGGGTTGCTTAAATAAGCTTCTTTTTTTTTGCGATCTAAGCGTTTAAAGGCAGCCTCGGCTTTGGTAGCTTCACTTCGAGTAGAAAAGACTTCGGCGTGAATCATTTCTAAAGGTCTGCGGCTTTCTGGATGGGTATATTTTGCGCCGATTCCTTTGTTGTGTTCGGAGAGGCGGCGAGCTAGATCAGTCGTATAACCACCATAAAAGGTATTATCTTTACAATGAAGCACATAAAAAAAATGGGTGTCAGCGACCATAAAGCATCTCCTTTAACTCTGGGGTGTACTCGTCTGATTGGTTATAAGTGAATAGTGGAGGGAGAACTTTAAAGCCATCCATTTTGCCATCTTTAATTCCTTCAATCAGTAAAGCATTGGCTTCTTTGCCAGCCTTTGGATAGACAAATTGCACTTTTTTGGGAGCAATTCGTTGTTGTTTCATTTCTTCAATAATTTCTAAAAAACGATCTGGCCGGTGAACCATAGCGAGTCGGCCATTTGTTTTTAGAAGCTTAGATGAGACAGTCATCACTTCACGTAAATTTGTATGAATCTCATGGCGGGCAATCGCCAAGTAGGGATTGGGATTCTTTTGGCTAGTCGAAAGCTCCTTGAAGTAAGGCGGATTACAAACGACTAAATCAACGGAGTCCGGTTTTACTTTTTGACAAGTATCCTTTAAATCCATTTCATAAACATGTAGTTGGTTTTCTAGATTGTTTAACTGAATACTTCGTTGCGCCATATCTGCGAGACGAGGTTGGAGCTCAACTTGGATAATTTCTGTTTGGGTCTTGCGGCTCATAAACAAACCGACTGCGCCATTTCCTGCACATAAATCAACAATGCGTCCTTTTTTTGGTAGGGTCGGGAAATTGGCTAGGAGGACGGCGTCAATTGAAAAAGAAAAGACCTCATTACTTTGAATAATCTGGATATCTTCAGCATAAAGCTGATCGATTCTTTCGCCATCTTTTAGCATATGTGACAATTCCTCCTTGAAAATTGATAAGAACTACTTAAAAAATTCATGCTTATGTATTATACTACGTTTAGTGGAGAGAAGAAATAGTCAAAGAGTTTTTGACTGGCTCCAAGGAGAGGAAGAGAGTATGTTTTATAGATTTATGCGCGGTGTCGTCCGATTCGTGTTATTTGTACTGAATGGCAATGCCCAATATCAAAATAAAGAAAAGTTACCAAAAAATGAGAATTACATCCTAGTTGCCCCACATAGAACGTGGTGGGAGCCGCTATATTTAGCTGTTGCCGCTGCACCGAAGCAATTTAGTTTTATGGCTAAAGAAGAGTTGTTTAAGAATCCCATTCTATCTTTTATTTTGAGACATGCCAATGCTTTTCCAGTCAATCGTGATAATCCGGGGCCGAGTGCGATTAAGACGCCGGTTAAGCGATTAAAATCAACAGAGTTAAGTCTGATTATGTTTCCAAGTGGAACAAGACATTCGACAGATTTAAAAGGTGGCATGGCATTGATTGCTAAAATGTCTAAAACAAGAATTGTCCCTAGCGTATACCAAGGACCGCTAACATTTGGTGATTTGTTAAAACGTAAAAGAGTTGTCATCAGATTTGGTGAACCGATCGATATTAGCGATATCAAAAAGATGGATAAAGAAGGCTTGGCAGAGGTTGAACGTCGTACGCAAGAAGCCTTTAATCAGTTAGATAAAGAAATCAATCCTGATTTTACTTATGAAGCAAAGAAATAAATCGTAGGTGAAAAATTATCAGATGACATGACGAGTTAGATGAGGAAATAAATAAAAAAATGCGTCCTATGGGTTAGACAAAAAAAGTCTGACACGTGGGACGCATTTTGCAAGAGGAATTCCGCCATCGCTTTGATTTTTTTAGTTAGCTCCGCGCCTTACAAGTAATTACACAAGTTGACTAAAACTATAGCTTTTTATCGTCTGTGAAGCATTGGTTAATACGATGGATTGAAAAGTTGGTGAAACCATTCTTCGTATAAAATTCACAATTCTTAACTGTTAGAGTCATCAAGGTGACGACTCCGCCATCATTGTCTTGAATGTAAGGGAGCGGGCAATCTTGAAGTAGTTTTCCGCAATCCCCTTTCCTTGAAATTGATTGTGGACAGCGAGTGTATCTACATACCAAGAATCTGGATAGGACTGTTCTATGGAAGTCGTTGCCTTATGATTAATCGTTAAAAACCGGGAGAAGGCTTTTAGTCCTAAGAGGGTAATTAAGCGCCCGCCACCAGCTAACGCAAAATCAAAAAAGTTAATTTCGGGGCTATTCTTTTTTCCACTAATACGGCAGTTACCAGTTTATTTTCTATTGAACGAATAAAATAGTAGAAAGCTTCTATTTCAAAATCAGCTGAGTCAGTTCTTTAAAAATGAAGATGACTGGGCAAAGATTTCTTGGACATTCTATCTTATACAGGTTATTTCTCGATTTATTGTGAGAAAATTTTACTCTTTAATCAGAGCATTTGGGCTAGTTGCCGTAAAGGTTTGGGTTATTCATCCTGTCGAGCGGCTGCAACAAATCCGCCTTTATCTAACTAATTGTAGATAAAAGGAGTGAATTCTTAGGTTTTGAATGAAAATATGTCACGAAATTCTTGAAATTTGTTATAATAGTAAGAAGCCCTATTTTAGGGAACTCGAGAGAAAAAGACGAGCAACAAGGTTGAGGTGGAAAACATGCGATTTTTACATACAGCAGATTGGCATATTGGAAAGAAGCTTCATGGATATGATTTATTAGAGGATCAAAAGAAAAGTATGAAGGATATTCTTGAGATTGCTAAAAAAGAGAATATCGATGCACTCGTGATTGCAGGGGACTTATATGATCGCTCCGTACCTTCCGTGGAAGCAATAGAAGCCTTTAATCAACAAATGATTGAAATGAATTTAGAGGAAAAATTACCAATTCTCGCAATCTCTGGTAATCATGACAGTAGCACGAGGCTAGAAGCAGGCGCTCCATGGTTTTCTCAGACAAATTTCCATTTGTATACGCGACTCGAACAGGCCTTTACGCCAATTGAATGGGCCGATACGCAGTTTTTCTTGCTACCTTATTTTGAACCAATTGCGGCTCGTTTATATTTTGAAGATGAGTCGATTAGAACGCTACAACAAGCCATGGTCCGCGTGGTTTCAGAAATGGAAAGCTTATTTGCACCAAACAAAAAACATGTCTTAGTAAGTCACTTTTTTGTTGCAGGAAGTGAGAAGAGCGATTCAGAAACGAAGATAGAAGTTGGCGGCCTAGACGGCGTGCCTGGCAGCATGCTTTCATCGTTTGATTATGTTGCGTTGGGACATTTACATGGAAAAGATGCCTTACATCAAGAAAACGCTCGTTATAGTGGCTCGCCATTAAAGTTTTCGCTTTCAGAGATGAACCAGAAAAAAGGCGTTTGGATTGTTGATACGGAACCAACTATTTCTTATCGTTTCGTTGAATTAAGACCACTTCATGAGATGATTGAAGTGACTGCGGCGTTTAAAGAATTGATTTCACCTGAGTTTTATCAGAACATAAATAGAGAAAATTACTTACAAATTCAACTGACAGATCGAGCGATTATACCTAATATGATGAATCAGTTACGTCAGATTTACCCACATATTTTGAGTGTCGAGCGAGTGAATGGTCGAGACGAAGGCACCAAACGACAAACGAATGTGCAACAAAAAGAGTTGAGCCCTAATCAGTTAATCGCCACATTTTTTGAAGAAATGACGGAAGAGCCGTTGACTGAAAAGCAGCAGGTGTGGGTTGCTGATGCTTTACAAAACTTAAATGAATTGGAGAGAAGGAAATAAATGCAACCGAGAAAATTGATTTTAAAAAACTTCGGGCCGTTTATCGATGAGACCCTTGATTTTTCAAGGCTATCAGAGTCTTCTCTCTTTTTGATTAGCGGGAAGACGGGCTCTGGAAAAACGACTTTATTTGACGGGATGACTTATGCCTTGTTTGGTGAAACTTCAGGACGCTTGCGTTTGGGCAAAGATATGCGTTCTTCATTTGCTTCAACGACAGAAGAAACAGCGGTATCCTTCTTGTTTGAGCATCAAGCACTCCTTTATTTGGTTGAGAGAAAACCAGAGCAAGTATTGACCAAAAAAAAGGGAGAAGGAGTCCGCACACAGGCGGCTAAAGTCTCTTTAACGATTATGGATGCTTCAGGAAAAGAGCTGCGTCAATATACAAAACGCGGTGAGGTTGATCAGACAATTAAGGAGCTGTTGCATTTAGATGCTAAGCAGTTTTCACAAATTGTTTTACTTCCTCAAGGCGAGTTTCGTAACTTTTTAATTGCAAATAGTAATGAAAAAGAAGCTGTTTTAAGAAACTTATTTGGCACACAACTCTATCAAAGTGTGAATGACTGGTTAAAAGAAAAAGTTAAGCAACAGCAAGAACAGCTAAATCATTTGTTGGTTGAAGCGGATCATTTGGGGCAACAGTTTGAATGGTCAAATGAGCCCGTGGTAGCTGTTTCTACGCAGGAACTTTTAGCGTGTTGGGAAGAAGAACTTAGGCAACAGCAAATCACAGTTAGAAAAGCTGCGAGACAATTTGAGGAGTTACAAAAACAGCAAGAAATAGCTGAAGTAACTTTTTATCAATCTAAGGAATTGGCGGAAGCCTTTGAACAGTTAGAGCGTATAAACGAAAAACAGAAACAGAATGTAGAAAAAAAACAAGAGATTGTTGCGCTGAAGGAGCAGGAACAAAGCCTTCGTTGGGCGGAGAAGCAGCAAGGTTTGATGGGGAATCTGTTGGCGACAAGTGAACAGATTGAAAATTTAACACGTCAAAAGGATCAGGCGGTTAAGACACAGACCGAAAAAGCAGTAGCCTTGACAACTTGGGAAGCGCGAACAAACGAGCATGCGGCTTGGATTAAGCAATTGAAGAGTCAACAGGAACGTGAACAAAAAGTTCAGTTTTTGTTACCGATTGCCAAAGAATATGAGGCCTTAAAGACTAAAAAGCAAGTCCAAGAAAACGAATTGGCGGAGCTTTCTCAGCAGTTTCAACAAATGGAAGAAGCCCAACTTTCTTACGAAAAAAAGCGTGCGCAGTTTGAAACGATTGTTAAAAAAAGACCAGAATGGCAAGAAACAAAACTTTCTTTATTTAAAACAGAACAGTTAGTCAAAGAATTTACTCAAGATGAAGGCACACACAAGAATCATTTGGCTAAGAAAGAGCACTTGTTACAGGAGAGTGAAGCTTTTATTGAACGGCTAGAAAAATCAGAGGAACGACTAAATCTGAAAAACAAAGAGTTAACGATGATTAAAAGTCAGTGGGCAAAAATGCAGATTGCCCGACTTAGTTTATTGTTGGTTGAAGGGGAACCTTGTCCTGTTTGTGGGGCAACAGAGCATCCGGGTGGTCAAAGTGAGCACCAAGTGTATTCTGCAGAAATGATTCGCCAAAACGAAGAAGATTTGGCATTAGCGGAAGAACAAGTGGCAACGGCGCAACAAACATTTCAACAACAACAGGCGGAACAAAAACAGCTAGAGCGTTCACTAGAAGAAACTCGCCAGCAAGAACAAGAATTATTGAAGCAAGTAAAGGGAAGCGAGCAGAGACTATCCAAACAAATGAAAACAAGTTATTCACTATCTGAGGCGCAACAAAGGCTTTTTGTAGAGAAAGCATATGCCGCGCTTCTTGGCCAAATAGTAGCGCAACATGAAGAAACAGAGGCGCAAATCAATCTGGCTGAGCAACAGGTGTCCGAGATAAATCAAATGCTGGAACAGCTAAAAATCGAGCAAACAAAGGGACGCCAGCACCTCATAGAAAAGGAAAATAAGCTGGGGGAACTAACAGGACAACTTCAATCCATCGTCAAACAGATGGGCGAGGAATCTTTCCAACAATTAGAGGAAGAAGTGACCGTCTTAGCAACTGAAATTCAGCAGCTGCAGAAACAAATACATGAGTATGAAGAACAGGGCCAACGTTTGCGTGAGGACTTGTTGCGAATAAAAGAACAGGTGGCTAGTCTTGAGCAACAAGAAACAAATCAACGTAAAACAGCAGCTGAGATTCAAAAGACGCTTGATGCGGTGATTTCTGAGAGTCCAGTTGTTCAAAGTGTTGAGGAGCTACAAGGCCTGTTAGCAGCAGTTCAGCAATTGGAATCTATGCAGCAGACCATTCACGACTACGAACAAGAGCAAGTTGTTTTAGAGAGTCAGAGACAGACCTTAAAGGAAAAAATTGGCGAGAGTCAGCAACCAGATCTTTCAGCTGTCCAATTGATTTGGGAAGAAAAAAAAGAAGAACTGTTGGCTAGTCAAAAACAGAGGGTTCAAAAAGAAGAACAACGGCAGAGGAATGAGCAGCTTTACAAAAAATTGACAGAATTATATCAAAAGAGCCAAGAACAGCTTGATGAGATAAGCTTATTTCAACAGTTATCGCAGACGATTAATGGCGAGAATGCCTACAAAACAAGCTTGGAACGGTATGTTTTACAGGCGTATCTTGAAGAAGTGCTAATTGTTGCGAATCAGCGTTTGCGCAGGTTGACTAAAAACCGTTATCAGTTTGAACTTTCTGATGGTGTTGGTAGCTATCGAAGTAAGACAGGTTTAGAAATTAATGTCTATGATGATAATGCGGGAGCGACTAGAAGTGCGCATACCTTATCTGGTGGGGAAAGTTTTATTGCCGCCTTGGCGTTGGCCTTATCTTTAGCGGAGGTCATTCAAAGCCAGGCAGGTGGCGTCACGATTGAAGCATTATTTATTGATGAAGGATTTGGCTCTTTAGATGAGGATTCATTAGAGATGGCTATGGAGGCGTTAGAAACGATTGAGAATGAAGGACGAATGATTGGGATTATTAGCCATGTGCGTGAATTGAAGGATCGTATTTTACAACAAGTGTTAGTAAAAAGTACAGGAACCGGCCAAAGTACGATTGATTATCAACTAAATGAGTAGAGAAGGGAGGGATTCAGATGAAATGGAGTATACCAGAAAAAGTCATTGAGCGAGGTCGGACGTATTTGAATGAAGGACGCGTGCTATCAGTGACGCCTGATTTTGAGAATAAAGTCTGGCATGCAGAAGTGTTAGGAACGGAATTATATCTGGTTGGCTTAGATGGAACGGCCAAGGAAAATGATTTATGTCAATGCCCGTATTGGCAAGAGCATCACTATTGTAAGCATACGATCGCAGTCGAGCTTTATTTGCGCAAACAAATGATCTCTCGAGTGATGAAAGAACGTCAAACGATGCCTGAAACCAAACAGGTATCCACGTCGACCATGTTTACAAAAGGGTTTGCTCGTTTGCAAGAACCGAAAAAAAGAACAGATATGAGTCCTCTATTTGCCGAGTTTGAGGTTGTCTCTATAGAAACAAATCAATACCATCCGGAGTTTTCGGTGTTAGGAATTTCACTGAGAATTGGTTATGCGACAGGGAAAAAGCGTAGTTATGTGGTGAAAAATATTTATGACTTTTTACAGGCTGTGGAAGAAGAAGCAGATTATACGGTGAATAAACAATATGCTTTTTCTTTAGTGAAACGGGCATTTTCCTCTGAACAGTGGGCGTTATTAAAAGAACTTTCGGCACTGGCCCAAACGCAACAGCTGTTAGGAGTGACCGGTCTTTCGGTGAAAGGAAAGATGGATAAACGCTACTTATTATTACCCGTTCAGCGGGGGAAAGAATTACTTGAACGCTTGGCTGAAACGGATGAATTAAGGTTGATTATCGGCGAGGATAGCTACAAACAAATTCAATTCACAACAGAAGATTTACCATTAGAGTTACTAGTTGAAAAAACACAAGATGAGTTTGAGCTGCAAGTGACTCAGACCTTTGATCATTTTTTTAGCTATTATCATTGGGGTCTTATTGCGGGTAAATTTTATGTTTTAACCCCTGAACAACAGGCCATTTATACGACTCTAGAGCAATTATTAAAACGCATGAAGGAACCGAATATTTCTTATCAGCGTAATGAGTTGTCTCAATTGTTTAGAGAAGTGTTACCTGTTCTAAAGAAAATCGGACGTGTTGAGGTGCAAGAGGATGTAACAGAGGAAGTTAGTGATACCCCTGTTCAGCCAGTGATGTACTTTAGGAAAGTCAAAGGGAAAATTCAAGTGCGCGTGGATTTTGTTTATGGCGATGTTGTGTACTCAACGGATAAGAAGCACCAAATTTTACCAGAAGGACGCAAAGAGGTCTTGCGAGAAACGGTTCAAGAAGAACAGGTTCTTTCGTTATTACCTTTATATAGTTATAAAAAGAATGCGACAGGTTTTGAAAAAATTCTCCCTGTTGGCGAGCGCTTATATGCCTTTTTCACCACAGAATTGACTGTATTTCGTCATCATGCGGAAGTGAAACTAGGGAAAAAACTTAGAGAGCTTTACCTAGATGCCCAACATTTTCAACCGCAAATTGAGGTAAATGAGGACGGCTCTTGGTTAGACGTTCGTTTTGATGTGACGGGAATTGAGGAACAAGAAATTGATGCGGTGTTACAGAGTTTACTGAATAATGAGCGGTTTTATACGCTGGAAAATGGGCAAGTGTTGTCATTTGATTCAGAGGACTTTCAGCAAACGAGTGCAATGCTGGCTCAGTTGAGAGAGTCGATTCACTCAGAAAATGGCCGTATCCAGGTTCCAAGAAACCAAGGACTTGTGCTTCAAGAAAAACTAAAAGGATCACGGACGTACTTTAGTGCGGCTTTTGATGAGATGGTAAAAGACTTAATTCATCCAGAGCAGTTTGATGCGACCGTACCAAAAACAATTCAAGCAACGCTAAGAGAATATCAGATTACAGGATTTAGATGGTTGAAAATGCTGAGTCATTATCAATTTGGTGGTATATTAGCCGATGAGATGGGACTTGGGAAGACACTCCAAATGATTACTTACCTTTTATCTGAAAAAGAAGAAAAAAAAGCGATCTCAGCATTGATTGTTGCACCAGCCAGTTTGATTTATAACTGGCAAGCAGAAATTAAAAAATTTGCGCCGACGCTGACTTCAGTGGTAGTAGGGGGGAATCGAAACGAGCGGGAGGCCTTACTTAAGGTTCCCGTTGACATTCGGATTACATCTTATGCCAGCTTGCGTCAGGATGAGGACTTATATCAAAAAGAACCCGTCGACTATCTTGTATTAGATGAAGCACAAATGGTGAAAAACAGTGCCACCAAAACAGCACAGGCGCTACGAAAGCTGAAGGCACCTCAACGATTTGCTTTGAGTGGAACACCGATTGAGAACAATTTGGAAGAGCTTTGGTCATTGTTTCAAACGATTATGCCAGGTTTTTTCCCGAATAAGAGTAAATTCCGTGAGTTGACGGTGACAGAAATTTCACAGATGATTCAGCCGTTTATTTTACGAAGAGATAAGGCCACGGTTCTGAAAGATTTACCTGAAAAAATTGAATCAAATCTATACAGTGTCTTGACCGAGGAACAAAAGAAAGTTTATCTGGCATACTTGCGTCAAATGAGAGAGCAAGTTGGTCAAATGGATGCGGCGACCTTTAAGAAAAACCGGATCAGTATCTTGGCTGGACTGACTCGTTTACGCCAAATTTGTTGTGATCCACGCTTGTTTATAGATGATTATGTTGGTGGTTCAGGAAAATTAGAACAGGTCAAAGAAATGGTGTTGGCCGCAAAAGAAAACAATCGTCGCGTGTTATTATTCTCGCAATTTACTAGTATGCTTTCAATTATTGAAGAAGAATTGGCTGAATTAGATTTGACGACGTTTTATTTGCGAGGAAGTACGAAACCGCAAGATCGGATTTCGATGGTAGATGCCTTTAATGCTGGAGAAAAAGATGTCTTCTTGATTTCTCTTAAGGCTGGGGGCACGGGGCTGAATTTGACTGGCGCTGATACGGTTATTCTCTATGACTTATGGTGGAATCCGGCAGTGGAACAACAAGCAGCCGGCAGAGCCCATCGAATTGGTCAAAAAAATGTTGTTGAAGTTTGGCGAATGATTGCTGAAGGAACCATTGAAGAGAGAATGGATTCTCTCCAACAAGAAAAGCGTGAACTTTTCCAAAAAGTCATTCAAGGAAATGATGAGCAGCTAAGCAAGTTGACGGAAGAGGATATTCGCTTAATCCTGAGTATAGGAGATAGCGAACCCGCGTAAGAGTAGCTTCTTTTGTGTAAACAGCTGAAGCAACTTGCGATAAGCGAGAGATAACAAGAATTATTAGAGAGGTTGGGACCGAAACTTATAAAGTTTCGACCTAACCTCTTTTGATCTGCCGATAAACGAGGTTGGGACAGGAGTGTTTAACTCCGAGAACCGGGTAGGTACTGTGCAACATCAACTCATACTTCGTTGTGTTTTACAGCACCGAGTAGGTACTGTGCAACATCAACTCATACTTCGTTGTGTTTTACAGCACCGAGTAGGTACTGTGCAACATCAACTCATACTTCGTTGTGTTTTACAGCAATAAGAACCTTCAACTCTAGCATGTTTCATGCGTAGAAGTTGTTGAGAGCGGAACGCAGTCCATCAGTTCTAAAGGTGTTTCACCTTTAGAAATTGATGAGATCGGAGTGTAGATGGAATTCACGGAAATGACAAGAAACACGAAAGACTTTCTTTCGATGTTGATTGATTCCTACATGGTGTTCTTCAAACTTTTGTGACCTGGTAGGTACTGTTCTACATCTATTTACTTTGTAAATAGTGTTTCACAGCACCGGTTAGGTACTGTTCTACATCTATTTACTTTGTAAATAGTGTTTCACAGCAATTTCAGCTTATTTTTCGAACCTTCAACTCTAGCATGTCTCATGCGTAGAAGTTGTTGAGAGCGGAACAACGTCCTTCAATTCTTAAGGTGTTTCACCTTTAGAGATTGATGAGATCGAAGTATGGTTTTACGGAGTGAAGACCTTCAACTCTAGCATGTCCCATGCGTAGAAATTGATGGGGCGGAGTGAAGATGGAGTTGCTTCTGTACCCACCGTTTATTCGGATAAAGAGAGGCTAGGACATAACTTATGAAGTTATGTCCCAGCCTCCGGGCGCGAGACAGGTTATTCAGTTAAATAATTCAAATCATTTTGGTCATATTTGTTAGGACCAGGTAAACTCTTTTTGTATTTCCAACAAATAATCGCATCTGATAGTGGGCGAGTCTTGTTTTGGGCAAAAAAATCACGGATATAGGTATTGTATTCAAACTGTTTGTCGATAGTCGTTGGTTTTTTATCTGCCATGATCTGAAAATAAGCTTCAATCGATTCTTAATAGGTCTTTCCAGCATTTGTTTTCAGCCATTTTTGAAAGCGTACGTTAAAGGTAAACCCTGTGCCAATCTGTTCTTTATAAAAGGCCCGATGCTGTTCAGAGCAGACAAAGTTTTGTTCAACCAAACTTTCTAGCGTCAAGGTTTGACGGAGGTGATGGGTAGTTGGCCGGGTCTTTTTTGCCCATAGCTTTTCGCCTGTGTTTAGATAATGACTGATTCGCTGAGTCAGCTCTTCTTTACTTCCAGTAGCCTGTAATTGTTCTTTGCGACAAAAGGAGACGAGCTCTTCTTTTAGATAATAAAATTCTTTAAATGTTGTGTCTGCCAGTGTTCGCGAGAGGTTCGGTCGATTCAATGCCTCCTCCTCCTTTTCTAGAATAAAAGTATAACAGTAAGTAATGATCTTGTCTAAAGAGGATAATAGGAGGCTGAGATAGTCCAATCTCTGTGTATTAAGTGGAACAAATCGACCTCTACTTATAACTGAAAGAAACAGCTGTAGGTAGAGGTCGGTTATTGCATAATTGTTATTAAAAAATAGTTTGGATTGTTTCGAGTAACTGATCAAATGAGGTCAATTCCATATCAAAGATCGCTTGTTCACCTGAAGGAAGTGCCCGTTCTCTATGATTGAACCAAAGAGAATGCCAATCACTTTTTTTGGAACCTACGACATCATTTTCAAAGCTATCACCAACATATAGCGTGTTTTCAGCAGTAAAACCAAATGTTTTTTCAGCTAGTTTGAATATCTCGATTTCCGGTTTTTGAAACCCCGTTGCTTGAGAAATAATGACACGGTCACTAGAAACCCAGTCTTCAAGACGGAGCTGTTTGACTTTTTTGTATTGATGATCTGTTGGGCCGTTTGTGATAATTCCCATGGGTACATTTTTTTCTTTAAGGTAGTCAAGTGTACGTTTAACCTCTTCGTGCATGCAAATATTATCCAGTTCATCTTCGTAAACTTTTTGAAAAAGAAGTCCGTCCTCTTCAGTTATCTGAGGATAGTCCAGATCAATTAAAGACTGACTAATTCGTTGTGCACGCATGTATTCGAGGGTCCATTCACGCGCCATGACTTTGGGGAAATTCTCATCACTATGATAACGAAAGCGAATATATAGTTGATTCATATCTTCCTCAGTCACTAAAGGCACCACTCGGTTTACCGCATTTTTAAATGGCTGTTGCTGGTCATAAATTGTATCATCTACATCAAAGACAATTGCTTCTATCAAAAACATTCCACGCCCTTCAAAATTTTCATTTGTTTCCAAAGTAAAATCCTCATTCATTGTAGACGAAAAAGTTCAGAAAAAAAAGAGGGGAAACGCTGATATATAAAGGTTTATAATACCTATTTTCGATAAACGTTGATAGGTCAATCAAAGTCAAATTTCAGTTATTTTCACTAAAAAAGAAATAAATTGTCACATTTTCAGAAAAAGAATAAAAATCAGTCGTTGAAGAGAATTCTCTGAAAATCATTATGGTATACTAGAATTTGCGAGAATAGTTTAATTAAAGGCCATTTTAAGTAAAATGGATGATTTGGAGGGTAAAAGGTGTTAAAACGTTTTTTTAGTTATTACAGACCATACAAAGGGCTGTTTATATTGGATTTTTCATGTGCGGTACTAGCGGGGCTTTTAGAGCTAGCTTTTCCAGTGGTCGTGAATCAAGTGATTGACAAGATTATGCCAAAAGGAGATTTTCGGCTGATTGCTTGGGCTTGTATTGGGTTATTGCTTTTTTATATTATCAATACGGCCTTGCAGTATATTGTCGTTCTTTTTGGTCACAAATTGGGTGTTAATATTGAAACGGATATGCGAAGAGAGTTATTTCAACATTTGCAGACACAATCGTTTGAGTATTATGATAATCAGAAAACGGGTAAACTGATTAGTCGCTTAACGACGGACTTATTCGAAATTTCCGAAGTGGCCCATCACGGACCGGAAGATGTGTTTATTACGGTGATGACACTCCTAGGATCGTTTTTATTAATGTTAAATATCCATGTTCAACTAGCGATTGCGACATTCATTTTGTTACCATTTATCACGGTGGCTTTGGTCTTCTTTAACAAAAAGATGACAAAGGTCAATACCAAAATTTATGATAATCTAGGTGAGTTTAATGCTGGGGTTGAAGCGTCCGTTAGTGGGATTCGGGTTACGCAATCCTTTTCCAACGAAGCTTTCGAAAATCGTCGTTTTGAAGGGTTAAATCAAGCGTATCGTCAATCAAAAATTTTGTTTTATAAAGTTATGGCGCTTAGTTCTTCTTACAACTATTTTCTCATTCGTTTAATTAATTTATTTGCGCTAATTTTTGGTGCGTATTTCACGATTAAAGGCGAAATTACAGATGGCCAATTTGTCGGCTTTATCTTGTTAGCCAATGTCTTTGTTCGTCCAATTGAGAAAGTCAATAATATGATTGAAAGTTATCCAAAAGGCATCGCTGGGTTCAAACGTTTGACAGAGGAGCTAGATAAACAACCTTTAATTGAGGATAAACCGGGAGCTATTGATGTAAAAAACTTACAGGGGAATATTGCTTATTCGGATGTATCCTTTTCCTATAGTGATCGAACCAAAGTTTTAGACCACATTAATTTAGTGATTCAACCGGGGGAAACAGTCGCTTTTGTTGGCCAAAGTGGCTCAGGGAAAACGACACTTTGTAATTTGTTACCGCGCTTTTATGAGGTCTCTGAAGGGTCGATTACGATTGATGGCATGAATATTCAAGAGATGAGCCTTGCCTCCCTTCGAAGCCAAATTGGGATTGTTCAGCAAGATGTTTTCTTATTTCCAGGGACGATTCGCGAAAATATTGCGTATGGGAAATTGGATGCCACGGATGAGGAGATTAACCAAGCTGTTAAACTAGCTCATCTAGAGAAGGTGATTGATCAAATGTCTGAGGGCTTAGAGACGCTTATTGGTGAACGAGGTGTGAAGCTTTCTGGCGGACAAAAACAGCGGGTAGCGATTGCCCGAATGTTCCTAAAAAATCCTCCGATTCTTATATTGGATGAAGCAACCTCTGCGTTGGATACAGAAACGGAACAAGTGATTCAAGAATCCTTGAATTCGTTGGCTGACGGGCGGACAACCTTAATTATTGCGCATCGATTGGCGACAATTAAGCATGCGAGTCGAATTATTGTTGTGAGTGAAGAGGGGATATTAGAAGAAGGGACACATGAGCAATTAATGGCTACGGGCGGACATTATCGAGCACTTTATGAAGCGCAATTTAGAAAATAAGCTGTAGTGTAAGAAGTCGGAAAAGGAGTGGCTTCTGGGGTCACCATTTATTCGGATGTTAAGAGGCTGGGACATGACTTACCCAACCTCTTTTTTTGTGAATCAGAGCGTAGATTAGAGTTATTTTTAGGTAAGAATTTGTTGAGTAAATATGTCTGATAGTTTGAAAATCGTAATAAATTCATTAGTTTTTTTCTCTGAAAAGATTTGTTTTTAGACAGAAATTGAGTGATAACTGCTTCTTAATTAAGTAAACTAAGTCAGTCAATGAAGGGTAAATAAACGAGGGACAGATTGTTTAAATAACATAAAAAAAATTTTATTTTTTGCGTAATATTTGAGTAGCCCACTTTTAGTTAAAAAAGGTCGGGTTTTTATAGAAGGTTCTAACGGTCTGTAAAGACAGAAATAAATTTCTAGCTAGCTCATTAAATAAATGAAGGAATAAAAAACATGGATAATGGAAATAGCTGGCAAATACAGGTACAGAATTTCGGTTAAAATAGTACAGTTTTTTTTGCTGTTTCACGTATTTTTTTGATTTTTCTAATTTATTTGAAAATTCTCATTTTCACAATGTAACCTTCAAAGAAAGATTGATTTTATAGTGATAACATTTTAAAGAACGTTCATTTTTTTTGTATTTATTACAGAATTGGGTAGCAATTTATAAAACAATTCGTTATAATAAGCACAGATAGAAGAATGAGCTCTGCTTCTGTTCCAAAACTGTGACACTGTTCACAAAAGGAGTGATGCACGTTGTTAACACTTTTTACTTCCCCAAGTTGTACCTCTTGTCGTAAAGCTCGTGCGTGGTTACAAGAACATGAGATTCCTTTCGTTGAGAGAAATATTTTTTCTGAACCTTTAAATATTTCTGAGCTGAAGGATATTTTACAAATGACTGAAGATGGTACCGAGGAAATCATTTCGACTCGTTCGAAGGTTTTCCAAAAGTTGAACATGGATTTGGATGAATTGTCCCTACAAGATTTATTAACACTTGTACAAGAAAATCCAGGGTTGTTACGTCGTCCAATCATGATTGATGAAAAACGTCTACAAGTTGGTTTTAATGAGGATGAAATTCGTCGTTTCTTACCACGTGATGTTCGCCAATTGGAATTACGTCAAGCGCAACTGATGGCAGGATTATAAAATATAGCGTCAAACATATACGTAGTATCGATTTGTATAGCAAGGACTGTGGTGATTTTGCCACAGTCTATTTTTGTCAGTCCCACTTTTGCAAGACCATTTAGTGGGATGATAGGCGTGAGGCGATAGTACAAAATGGTACATTTTGTCACCTTATAACTAGCCTTAGCTGTCAGTCCCACTTTTGCAAGACCATTTAGTGGGATGATAGGCGTGAGGCGATAAAGAGCATGGGACATAACTCAAAAAGTTATGCCCATGCTCCTATTTCCCGAATAAACGGTGGGCACAGAAGCAACGCAATCTTCACTACGTAAAAAACATACTTCAATCTCTAAAGGTGAAACACCTTAAGAATTGAAGGACATTGTTCCGCTCTCAACAACTTCTACGCATGAGACATGCTAGAGTTGAAGGTTCTTATTGCTGTAAAACACAACGAAGCATGAGTTGATGTTGCACAGTACCTACTCGGTGCTGTAAAACACAACGAAGCATGAGTTGATGTTGCACAGTACCTACCCGGTTCTCGGAGTTAAACACTTCTGTCCCAACCTCAACCTCTGAAAAAGCCTTAATTATAAACTGAAAGTCAATCTGAAAACCAGAATAATTAGTCCTAGGAAATTCTTTCCGGCTTTTTAATTGACTGGTTTGAATGTGTTGATTAATTGTTGGGTGGTAGACCGATGATTTTCAAAAAGTGTGAGTTTAGTGGGGCAAAGTACATGACAGTTTGGCTTTGATTTGTGGATTTTGTGCAATCCTCTTTCTTTTTCCTAAATATTTGTCTAGGATAGAAGTTTTTTCTTTACTTTTAAAGTCTTTCAGCTACAATGTACGTATATCCTATTACTAGGGAGAAGTGAGGTGTAGCTAATATGGAAATGGAACATATTAATGAAAATACTATTCGAGTATTGATTGGCAATGAAGATTTAGCTGCTAGGGGAATCACTTTTTTAGATTTATTAGGTAACCATAAAGAAATCGAGAATTTCTTTTATAGTATTTTAGAAGAAGTTGATGTAGAAGATGAATTTCAGGGCAGCGAAGCGGTAACGTTTCAAGTGCTTCCAAAAGGTGATGGGCTAGAGCTGTTTATTAGTAAGAGCTTATCAGCTGAGGAATTATCTCAACTAGATGACATGCAAGATTCTGATGTAAACGAAATTAGCGATTTTATCCGTTCACAGATTTCTGAGATTGAAGCGGATGCTGAGGTTTATGATGAGTCGGGATTGAGATCCGAATTTGATAGTTCATTTCAAAGTGTCATATTTGCGCTAGATGATTTTGAGCAAATGATTTCGTTAGCAAATGAGACATTCTTAGAATCTGGATGGTCCAATCTTTATCGGTTAAATGAATCGTATTATTTACAAGTGAATTTCCTAATGGATGATCTATCCAAAAATGATGTCGAGGACCAAGTTGCCCAATTGTTGGAGTTCGCCAAACTATCGCCAGTGACCGCAGAAGTTTTAGCAGAACATGGCGAATTAGTGATGGAACGAAATGCATTAGAGTTAACACGGTTTTACTTTAAATAAGTTCCTGACGAATAATTTGATAAGCAGAGTTTGGTACATAACTGTTACGTTATGACCCAGGCTCCGCTTTTTTGCGTTAGTTTGCCATGAAAACGGAGTCCCTGGTTCTTTTATTTAAATGAGTGCAGGTTACAAAAAAATGACCTTATTTGCGTAGTTTACTTTGAGGTGATGAGAATGTTGATGGCTCTTTGGAAAAATCAAATGGTTTACGCTGGGGATGTGGTCTCAGGAAAGAGTCGAGTGAATCGGGAAGAGCTGATTTGTCCAACTTGTCGCCAACCCGTGATGATTAAGTCCGGTCAGTTAAAGTCTGCTCATTTTGCGCATCAACAACAGGTAAAGTGTACAACTGTTCATGATGGAGAAACATTAGAACATAATCAATTGAAAAAGCTTTTGTTCGAGTGGTCCAATAAAAAATTTGAAGTCGAGTGTTATTTACCTGAATTGAAGCAACGACCGGATCTTTTATGGCGACGTTTAGCGATAGAAATTCAATGTTCTGATTTGAAACAAGCGCGCATGATTGAACGAACCAATAACTATTTAAGACACCATTATCAAGTTTGGTGGTTGTTAGGCGAAAAGCTGTGTCCAAAGACAAAACTGACCAATCTCCAGCGAAGTTTTTGTACGTATCATGAAGGACTGGGCTGTTGTTTATGGGGGCTGGATGTAAAGAAGCAGGCAATTACTTTATATTATCAGGTAATCGAGTTTCCTAACGGGCGACTCTCCTTTCAAAAAAAGAGCTGGTTGTTTGGTCAACAGTCTCTTACAGAAATTTATGGACTGACTTGTCGATTTCCAATAAAACAAACCACACGCGCTGAGACAACGTATTTTTGGGGCAACTATCTGCGACGTATCCAACAGGAATTAATGAGAAGTCAAAAGGGTGTGGTTGATGTGCAAAAAGTACTCTATCGAAAAAAACGGAATCTGCAGACCTTACCTCAATGGATGTATCGTCCAAGTGGATATTATTTGTTTTTTAGAACGCATTTATTAATGAAACGTCTATCTTTTGAAGAGATTTTGAATGGTCGAAGCTGCTTAACAAAAGAGGAAGCCAATGAGCTGTTTTCTAGCTGGTATAAAATAAATAAAAGTTACTGGCATTTTCCGTTGATACCACAAAAGAAAATACTTAAATTTGTTTTTTTGGAATGTGTTCAGTTAAAGCAAATTAAAATCATCAAAAATCAGGAAAAATAATCGGTGAATTGACACTAAAATAGTCAATATTTTCTCACTTATGCTAAAATAGATGTAGATTAAATGAAGGAGTGTATGAAATGAGCGAAACAAAACAATTACCTGAACGTTCCTCGTTGGCAACAGAGGTTACGTGGGATCTAACCAAAATTTTTGCCACAGATGATGTGTTTGAAGAAAAATTCAAGGAGCTTTCAGAAGAATTAGAAAAAGCAGATACATTCAAGGGAACTCTGAATAATGGAGCAGACAATTTTTTAGCTGCTATTGAGTATTTATTAGATGTTTATCGAAAAGTAGAAACGATTTACGTTTATTCACACTTGAAAAATGACCAAGATACAGCTAATTCAACTTATCAAGCGATTTATGCACGAGCAAGTAGTTTAATTGCCAAAACAAGTGCTGCTGTTTCCTGGTTTGAACCAGAAGTACTGACTTTATCAGATGAGCAAATTTGGGCTTATTTTGATGCAGAGCCTAAGCTTGAGGTTTACCGTCATTTTGTGAAACAGATGGTGGATAATCGTGCGCATGTTCTTTCTGCTGAAGAAGAAGCGTTGTTAGCTGGAGCAAGCGAGATTTTTGAAGCATCAAGTGATACATTTTCTGTCTTAAACAATGCCGATTTGACCTTCCCTGTTGTCCAAAATGAAGAAGGAGAATCTGTTCAACTTTCTCATGGATTATATGGTCAATTATTAGAAAGTACAGATCGTTCAGTGCGTGAAGCGGCGTTTAAAGGGCTTTATAGTGTTTATGAGCAGTTTAAGAATACCTTCTCTTCAACATTGAGTGCCCATGTAAAAGGTCATAACTTTAAAGCAAAAACGCGCAAGTATAGCTCTGCAAGAGAAGCATCACTCAGCAATAATCATATCCCTGAAAGTGTTTATGATACCTTAGTAGAGGTTGTGAATCGTCACTTGCCATTGCTTCACAGATACGTGGCATTGAGAAAACGCCTTTTAGCGGTAGATGAATTGCATATGTACGATTTATATACACCTGTTTTAGGAGAAGCACCTATCAAATTCACCTATGATCAAGCGCGCGACAAAGCGATTGAAGCATTGCAGCCGTTGGGTCCTGAATATATGGCGATTGTTGAAGAAGCCTTTTCAAATCGTTGGATCGATGTGGTCGAAAATAAAGGGAAACGTAGCGGGGCTTATTCATCAGGGGCCTATGAAACATTACCTTATATTTTGATGAACTGGCATGATACGTTAGATCAGCTATATACATTAGTTCATGAGATGGGACATAGTGTTCATAGTTATTTCACTCGTAGCAATCAACCATATGTCTATGGCGATTATTCTATTTTCTTAGCAGAAATTGCTTCAACGACAAACGAAAACATTTTAACAGAACACTTACTAGAAACAGAAAAAGACCCTCGTGTTCGAGCATATGTGTTAAACCACTACTTGGATGGCGTAAAAGGGACAATTTTCCGTCAAACGCAATTTGCTGAATTCGAGCACTTTATTCACACAGAGGACGCGAAGGGTACACCTTTGACAAGTGAGTACTTGAATGATAGCTATGGTAAATTAAACGCTAAATATTATGGTCCTTCTGTTGAAAAAGACGATGAGATTGCGCTAGAGTGGTCACGTATTCCTCATTTTTACTATAACTATTATGTATTCCAGTATGCGACAGGCTTTTCTGCAGCGTCTGCTTTGGCAGATAAAATTGTTGCAAACGAACCGAATGCGTTGGAAAATTATCTTACGTATCTAAAATCAGGAAATAGTGATTATCCAATCGAAGTGATGAAAAAAGCAGGTGTTGATATGACACAAGCCGATTATATTGAAGATGCGATGAAGGTCTTTGAAGCACGTTTGAACGAGCTTGAGTCTCTGATTGGCGAATTAGAAAAATAATTTAAAAACCTCTTAGATCTATGTTCTTTGTTAAGTGTTAGTAATCTAGCACTTAACGAAGGACTGTTTCTAAGAGTTTTTTTGAGTTGTGAAAACAGTTTGGTCATTCTGTATATAATTTTTTTTGTTAGGATACTTAAAGAGATATGGAAAGTAAGGGAAATAACAAGACGAGGTTGGGACAGGAGTGTTTAACTCCGAGAACCGGGTAGGTACTGTGCAACATCAACTCATGCTTCGTTGTGTTTTACAGCACCGAGTAGGTACTGTGCAACATCAACTCATACTTCGTTGTGTTTTACAGCAATAAGAACCTTCAACTCTAGCATGTCTCATGCGTAGAAGTTGTTGAGAGCGGAACAATGTCCTTCAATTCTTAAGGTGTTTCACCTTTAGAAATTGATGGGCGGAGTGTAGATGGAATTCACGGAAATGACAAGAAACACGAAAGCTTTTCTTTCGATGTTGATTGATTCCTACATGGTGTTCTTCAAACTTTTGTGACCTGGTAGGTACTGTTCTACATCTATTTACTTTGTAAATAGTGTTTCACAGCACCGGTTAGGTACTGTTCTACATCTATTTACTTTGTAAATAGTGTTTCACAGCAATTTCAGCTTATTTTTCGAACCTTCAACTCTAGCATGTCTCATGCGTAGAAGTTGTTGAGAGCGGAACAACGTCCTTCAATTCTTAAGGTGTTTCACCTTTAGAGATTGATGAGATCGGAGGCTTTTTGCGGAGTGAAGATGGCGTTGCTTCTGTACCCACCGTTTATTCGGATAAAGAGAGGCTAGGACATAACGTATAGAGTTATGTCCCAGCCTCGTCTTGTTTAACGCAGAATTATACTAAACGGAGCATGTGTCCGTTTGAGCCGATGCGTCGTTTATCTTTATCAAAGTAATCTTTTTCTAGCATGTCGTAAATATTTTCAGGAGAATGGCAAATCTCAAAGATATCACTCATGGCAGCTTTCCCTTCCACAAGTACGCCAAAATCACGATTGTATGAAAAGTTGTACACGACAGCAGAAGGATGTTGCGTAATATCCATTTCTCTAGCAATTTGTTGATCAGAATAAAAAGCTTCTTTAACAAATTCTGATTGTCGGTCTTCTAAGAACATTTCTAGATCGCCACCAGTTTCAACGACTAACTGTTCCACCAACTTAGGTGAATACTCTTCTCCATGACAGCCCACTGCCTCTTGCAAACGCAAAAGAAAATGGCGTCCCTTTTTCTTCCCTTGAAGCTGTGCCGCTTTATAGTCTAATGAAGCAGAAAAAATAGTCTCGAATAATCGGTTTCTTTCGTGTATATCATTTGGTGACTTGCCTTCGCGTTTCATTAAATCCCCAATGGTTCGTAAATTCACTAAGGGGATAAAACGAAATTGAATTTTCTTTGACCCGTTTTCTACTAAATCTAAAATTTGCTTTTCTGTATGATAGCAAATGCTCCCCAACGGATTAATAAATAAATAAATTTCTATCAAATGAATCTCCCCCAAAACAGACTCTGTGTGACAAATGCGACAGTATCACTCATATACCTTACCAAAATAAATGGAAAAAAAGAAGCCAAAAGACTTGGTATCTCTTACAAGGTAGAATTTTTTTCTTCCATCATGCGTTGGATTTTATTCTTTGCAGGTTGATAAGTGACAGACAATTGGGAAAGTAAACGATTGAACATGACTTTCCCTTCCGTGTAGTTCGTAACCTCGAGTTCTAGTTCAAAATCGTGTGCGTGGCCGTACCAATTCTCATCTAGTGCTAGTAAACCTTCAGGAACTTTAAATTCTGCACGCTTTGTTGTGAGTTTGCCGATAGAACGTAATGTTTGACTATCGATTGAATAACGCTGTAAACAAGCATGAACCGCGCCAAAATTAGGTAATCTATCGTTTGAAAGGTAGTCTTGTGCTTGACTGAGCGTCAATTCATCGGTTGTTTCGAGTAACGCGTCGTTGGTGGTAGGTGTCTTTAGAGTTAGCTGTGCATGAGTAGGTAACAATCGGATACGTAAGCCCATCCGATTATTCTTTAGTGCATGAGCTTCATTATCAAAATAGACATTTGTTTGCGTGTGAAAGTCTTGATCTCGTAAGTGAAACGCCTGACGAATCATTCGATAGTCGGTTTCAGTTAACAATGTTTTAAATTCAATTTCTAAATTTTCGCTCATGGAGACCCCTTTCTTTTATTACATTTATTGTTACATAATTATAATTATTGCGCCAATTAAATGGCTTGTTTTTGATTGTCTTTTTTTGGAGATGAATTCTGTAAAAATTGGTAATTCTTGAACGGATTCAGTGAGTGTTTCGTAAAGTTTATGTTAAAATGTAACATATATGCATCATATAAGATAAGTCGAGGGATTATTATGGAACGAGATTGGGAGTCATTTTTAGCACCGTACGAGCAAACAGTTTCAGAATTAAAAGTGAAATTGCGTGGGATTCGCAAGCAGTTTCGAGAACAAAATCGGCATGTACCAATAGAATTTGTAACAGGACGAGTGAAACCAGTAGAAAGTATTGTGACAAAATCGCAATTACGTCACATTCCAATGCCACGTTTAGAAGAAGAAATGTCGGATATCGCTGGATTACGAATTATGTGTCAGTTTGTGGATGATATTCATCAAGTAGTGCAGATTATTCGAAACCGAAAAGACATGAAGGTGATCCAAGAGCGAGATTATATCACAAACAAAAAGGCGAGCGGATATCGTTCGTATCATTTAGTTATTGAATATCCTGTGCAGTTAGTTAGTGGTGAAAAAAAAATTCTTGCTGAAATTCAAATTAGAACGTTAGCGATGAACTTTTGGGCAACGATTGAGCATTCGTTAAATTACAAATATCAAGGGGCTTTTCCAGAAGAGATGAGCGAACGTTTGCAACGGGCGGCAGAAGCTGCGTATCAGCTTGATGAGGAAATGTCGACAATTAGAGAAGAAATTCAAGAGGCGCAGAGACTGTTTTCTCATGGTCGAGGGAAATCAGAAGATGTATACTATCATAAATCGATAGACCAAGAGGAGTGACAGCATGGTAAGTATGAGAGTGGCGATTGTTCAAAATCATGAAGAAAAATCACAAATTGTCGCACAGAAACTGCGAGAAATGTTGCATAAGGCCAATATCAAAATTGATGATCAGAAGCCAGAACTTGTGATTTCTATAGGCGGTGATGGGACGCTACTTTCGGCCTTTCACCGATATAATCATCGTCTGAATGAGGCGAGTTTTTTAGGGGTGCATACGGGGCATCTCGGGTTTTATACAGATTGGCGTGATTTTGAGTTAGAGGAATTGGTCATCAGTTTAAGTAGTAATCGTGGCGAGAGTGTCAGTTATCCATTATTAGATGTGCGAATTACTTTTTTAGATGGCAAGCCAGATAAGCATTTTCTTGCTTTAAATGAGTCTACAATCAAGAGAGGCAATCGAACAATGGTTGCAGATATTGTGATTAAAGATGAACTGTTTGAACGGTTTCGTGGGGATGGCCTTTCTATCTCTACACCAACCGGTTCAACTGCCTATAATAAAAGTGTGGGTGGCGCAGTTATCCATCCAAGTATCAATGCGTTTCAATTGGCTGAAATTGCCTCGTTGAATAACCGCGTATTTCGAACATTGGGTTCTCCTATTGTGATTGCTCATACAGAGTGGTTAGAGGTCAAGCTACAAGATAGTAGCGACTACCTAGTGACCGTTGACCAACTAGATATCCAACAAGATAATATTGCTTCTATCTATTACCGTATAGCCGATGAGCGAATTCATTTTGCTTCTTATCGTCATATGCATTTTTGGGGTCGAGTGAAGGATGCATTTATTAGTGAGGGGTAAATAATGGAATTTTCATGGCAGTTTCAACAAGAACAACCACAGCAAGTAAAGTCTTTTTTAAAAGAGAAAGGAATCTCCAAAGGGCTACTAGCAAAAATTAAATTTCAAGGTGGGCAAATCAAAGTAAATGGAAAAATTGAGAATGTCTTGTTTTCTCTTTCTTACAATGATATGGTAACAATTGTGATTCCAGATGAAGGAGAACATGAAACTCTTTTAGTTGATGATACACCAATTGAGATTATTTTTGAGGATGAACACATACTAGTAGTTAACAAACCAGCAGGGGTCTCTTCGATTCCTGCACAGTACCATCCCAATTACACGATGGCCAATCGAGTGAAAGCCTATTATAAAAAACAAGGGTACGTGAACCAAGTCATTCATGTGGTCACGCGGTTAGACCGTGATACGACAGGGTTGATGCTTTTTGCTAAGCACGGCTTTGCCCATGCTAAATTGGATGTCCAGTTACGCGAGAAAGCCTTCGTTAAAAAGTATCAAGCGTTAGTCAGTGGCGCAATTGAAGCGCTCGATAATCATGCGGTGATTGAAAAAGCTATCGGTCGAGATTACACTTCTTTATTAAAACGAAAAGTTACAGGCGTAGAAGAAGGCCAGTATGCGAAAACAGAATATTGGCTAGAGACACGTCAAAAAGAAGTTGCCCTTGTGGATATTCAACTCCATACAGGCAGAACACATCAAATACGTGTCCATTTTGCTGCGTTAGGCTGTCCTTTATTAGGGGATGAAATGTATGAAGGAAGAATGGACTTGGGGATTATGCGCCAAGCCTTGCACTGTTACGATCTTCGTTTTATGCATCCTTTCACAGGGGAACCTTTAGCATTTCATCAACCAATGGCCAAAGACATGGCAAAATTTGTGCAATAATTTAACAGTGAGGTGAGATTGATTTGGATGAAAATCAAGAATTAGAAGAACAATTTGCTTTATTACTCAAAGATCTGCAGGAAAATAATATCCAGGAATTTCGTGAGAGATTTTTGGAGATGCACATTTACGAGCAGGGGCAGTTCTATCAATCTCTAGCTGATGAAGATCGTTTGGTCGTCTATACGTATCTATCGCCCAAAGAATTGGCGGACATGTTTGACGTTATTGAAGAAGATAATGAAAACATGAAGGACTATTTGGCTGAGATGCGTCCGAGTTATGCCGCGGAAATGTTATCAGAGATGTACACAGATAACGCGGTGGATTTGTTAAATACATTAGACAAAAAACAAATTGCTAAATACCTTAGTTTGATGGATACAGAGGATGCAAGTGAAATTAAGGACTTGCTTCACTATGAGGATGACACAGCCGGGTCAATCATGACTACTGAATATGTCTCCATTGTTGCCAATCAAACGGTTCGTTCGGCGATGTATGTCTTAAAACATGAAGCCGATGTTGCCGAAACTATTTATTATATTTATGTGGTCAATCAAGAGAACCAGCTGTTGGGTGTTATCTCTTTGCGTGATTTAATTGTCAATGAGGATGACACGATGATCTCTGATTTGATGAGCGAGCGGGTAATTTCTGTGCACGTGGGGGATGACCAAGAAGACGTTGCTCAAACCTTCCGTGATTATGACTTCTTAGCTTTACCCGTTACGGATTATGATGATCATCTATTAGGGATTGTCACCGTTGATGATATCATCGATGTTATCGATGATGAAGCGGCCAGTGACTACTCTGGTTTGGCCGGGGTTAACGTGGAGGAGGTCAGCGAGAATCCTTTGAAGGCGGCTTCTAGGCGGTTGCCGTGGTTGATTACGTTACTCTTTTTAGGTATGTCGACAGCCACATTAATTAGTCACTACGAAGCCTTGGTTAGTGAGGCGAGCATTCTTGCAGTCTTTATTTCTTTGATTACTGGGACAGCAGGAAACGCGGGCACACAATCTCTTGCGGTTGCGGTTCGTCGGTTAGCACTTGCAGATGAAAAGGACAATAACTTTGTTCGTCTGATTTTCAGTGAAGTACTAACAGGATTGGTGACAGGACTTGTCACTGGGCTGACGATCTTTATTATTGTGGGATTTTGGCAAGGGAATTTTATCCTTGGGTTTGTGATTGGGATGGCCATGTTGTGTGCAATTACCGTAGCGAATCTTGCAGGAAGTTTAATTCCGATGTTAATGGATAAGCTAGGCTTTGATCCGGCAGTCGCCAGTGGTCCTTTTATTACGACGTTAAGTGATTTAACTAGTGTACTAATCTATTTTAGTATTGCTAGTATGTTTATGAACTATTTCCTGGTTTAGAACTGGGAGGCATGAGTGCGTAAAAAAGCCGATATGCAACAAAATTGTTTTTCAATTTTGGGCATGTCGACTTTTTTATTACAAGCAAGGTTTACTTAGTAGAATACTACTGCATCTTCTTATTCATTTGATTCACCAGAATTTACTGATTCTCTAACTTAACAATTTTAGTTCCGTGAATTTCTTTTACACCAAGAGCTGCTGCAACAGTCTCTGCATTTTGATAATTAACACCGCCACCAGGAAGGATAATCAAACGATCACGGGCATAGTCAACTAAGGCGCGTAAGTGCTCGAGATTTGCTTCTATAGGTGTGTTGGCAGGGCCACCGTGTGTTAAAATGCGGTGGACACCATGTTCTGCTAACCAGTCAATTGCTTCAAATTGACGAGCAACAGGAATTTCATCGAAGGCCATATGAAAAGTGATTTGTAGCCCTTCTGCATGGTCAATCAGCATTTCTAAGGCTTCTTCGTCTAACCAGTTATTAGGTGTTAAACAACCGATGACAACTCCGTCAGTGCCCAATTTTTTTGCTTCGATTAAATCAGTATGCATAATTTTTAATTCAATATCATTAAAGATAAAATCTCCACCTCGAGGGCGAATAATGGTCATGATAGGTACATGTTTTTCTCCGGCATAACTTAGTGCTTCTTCAATTACACCTGTACTAGGGGTCGTTCCGCCGACAGCTAGGTTGTCACATAATTCAATTCGTCCCGCGCCTTTTGCAATCGCTTCTGGGATATGAGTGAAATTTTCTGCACAAAATTCTTTAATCATGGTAGTTCCCTCCTAAATATCTTCCAAGGCATTGTAACATACTTTTTTTCATTGCTAAAGAAGAATAAGAAAGGTAAGATGGTCTGTGGAAGGGGAGATGGATATGCTAAAGAAAATTGATCAAGGAGCGCTATTTTTAAAAGAAAATGAGACGGTTTTTCGCTGTCCAGTCTGCCACAAAACGATGACCACTACAAATCACACAATTGTTTGTATGGCAGGGCATCGATTTGATTTATCAAAAAAAGGCACACTTTATTTTTTGGATCATCAAATAAAAACAGAGTATACGAAGGAAATGTTTCGCCCTAGAGGCCGGATGATTGAAGCCGGAATGTATGCACCTGTGATGGATGAGCTGGCAAGTATGATGGACTTTCCTGAGTTTGTTCTAGATGTTGGTTGTGGGGAAGGGAGCTTCTTAAACCAATTAAATAATCGCCAACCATTAGAAAAAATGATTGGTTTTGATATTTCCAAAGAGGGAATTTATTTGGCAACACAACAGCCAATGCCTGCTTTTTGGTGTGTTGCTGATTTGACTAACTTGCCGTTTTCAGATCAAACAATTCCAACCATTCTAAATATTTTTTCACCTTCTCATTACAAAGAGTTTCACCGCGTCTTAAAGAATCAAGGCCAACTGTTGAAGGTGGTCCCGCAAACTAACTATCTGACAGAGCTACGTCAGGCCTTTTATCCAAATGAACAAGCCAAACAAAGCTATTCAAACGAGGCCGTTGTCGATAAGTTTCAAGCAGAGATGGATTTGATTGAGCGAAAACGGATAACCTATACGTTTGATATTCCTGAAGAGAATCGCTTGGATTTATTAGAGATGTCTCCACTTGAATGGGGCGTTTCAGAAGAAATCAAACAGAATTTGAAACGAAATCCACTAGAGAAAGTCACGGTAGATATCGAAATATTAAAAGGTTCTCATAGTAATCGTTTTCATTAAGTTTTTTTAAAGATTGCGGTTGTCAAAGTGACATTTTGGTGATATAGTATCAACAAGTTGTTTTTTCATTGGTTTTTATCAGGTTCCTGTTCTGATAAAAGTTAGTGAGAAGAGCTTCACTAACGTAACGACTCGCAGTGATGACACCGAGGCGGTACGTTTTTTTTATGCAATAATTTAAATAAACTAGCCAAAATTAGTTAAAAAGAGGAGTAGACGTTATGACAAATCACATTGTTTTGTTTGAACCACAAATTCCAGCGAACACAGGGAATATTGCCCGGACATGTGCCGCGACAAACTCTCCATTGCATTTAATTGAACCCTTAGGATTTTCGACAGATGACAAACAGCTGAAACGTGCAGGTCTTGACTACTGGCACGACGTAAATATCACGTATCATGAGAGTTTAGAGGCCTTTTTACAGGTGTTAGGTGATAGAAAGTTACATTTGATTACGAAATTTGCAAATCAAGTCTATAGTGAAGAGACATTTAATGATAATGAAGAGCACTTTTTTATGTTTGGTAAGGAAACAACGGGACTACCAGAAACGTTTATGCGCGACAACGAAGAAAAATGTTTGCGGATTCCCATGAATGATCAACATGTGCGTTCGCTTAATTTGTCGAATACAGTGGCTTTGGTGGTCTATGAGGCACTTAGACAACAGGCCTTTCCTAAACTGGAGCTGCAACATCACTATGAAAAGGACAAATTAGATTAATTCTAAAATTGTTGATTTCAATGAGTGAATGTATGCTAAAATAAAAAAAGAACGGGGCTCAGGCAGAGGTTGGCTGAAGCCCCTAAATTATAAAATGAAAAGCTTGACTGAAGAGGATTCTTTAGACTTACGCTGTTGACCGCTAGAGTGTCAGTAACGTATAGCTGATAGAGGAATCTTTTGTTTGCTTTGTTGACTGATACGGAGGCATTCAGATGAAACTATATTTTACAAGACATGGGAAAACCCAGTGGAACCAAGAGAAACGATTTCAAGGGCAGAGTGGAGATTCCCCGTTGCTTCCTGAAAGTTATGAGGAAATAAAAGCCTTCGGTCAGTTGGTCAAAGAAGTTCCGTTTGAGAAGATTTATTCAAGCACTTCAAAACGCGCGCGAGATACAGCTATGGGGATACTTGCCGAGTTGGACCATCCTGTCGAAATTGTTTACACAGATGATTTACGTGAGTTGGGATTAGGCAGATTAGAAGGTCAATCTATCGAAAAATTACGTGAAACAGAAGCCGAAAACTTAGATTATCTGCGTTATCATTTAGAAAAATATGATCCAACTCCATATCAAGCAGAACCGATTCCGGCAGCTATCAAACGTATTGAGAAGGTCGTCAACGAGGCCGTTGCTGCTGCGAATGATGGGCCGTTATTATTTGTTAGTCATGGAGCGATACTGACAGCGGCAATCCAACATATGGTCGGAAAACCTCTGGAAAAGTTACGTGAAGAGGGCGGATTATTAAATAGTAGTTTGACGATTATAGAGGAGACGGCATCCACAAATCAAACGAGTGCTTCTTATCAGATGAAGCGGTGGAATGACGTCCGGTTTTTAGATAAAGACTAGATAGGACTTTCTGGAGGCGAGAACATGCAAACTGAAGCGTTAGAAGCGAAGTACATAGTTGGTAATGTGGCCGCTATCTTCTTTCAAAACCCTAGTAATTTTTATAAAGTTCTGTTAATCCGAGTAACGGATACGAATATAGACTACAAAGAAAAAGAACTTGTGGTGACGGGAAGTTTTGGTGAAATTCAAGAAGAAGAAAGCTATCGTTTTTATGGAGAATTTGTGGACCATCCACGTTATGGTCGCCAGCTACAGGTGGATCGTTATCAACAAGAACGGCCTACATCAGCCAATGGGTTGGTGAATTATTTGTCGAGTGACAAGTTCCCAGGAATTGGAAAAAAGACGGCTGAAAAAATTGTTGAAATTTTGGGAGAAGATGCGATTGAGCGAATTATTGAAGAACCCGATGTTCTAAAGCAGCTTCCAGCATTAAATGAAAAAAAACGACAAGTGATTGTTGAGACGATTCGTTTAAACCACGGGATGGATCAAGTTATCGTGGGGTTGAATCGTTACGGTTTCGGGAGTCAGCTATCATTTGCGATATATAAAGTGTATCAAAATGAGGCTTTGGACATTATTCATGAAAACCCCTATCAGCTAGTTGAGGATATTGAAGGAGTCGGCTTTAAACGAGCAGATAATTTGGCCGAACAGCTAGGAATTGGCGCACAGTCGCCACAAAGAATCCGTGCGGCTGTCCTACATCAGGTATTTCAACAATCGGTTCAAACGGGGAATACGTATATAGAAGCAAAACACTTGTTAGAACAAACTATTCGCCTGTTAGAAACAAGTCGGCCGGTTGAAATTGTTCCGGATGAGGTTGCTAATGTCATTCTTGAGCTGGTGGAAGAGAATAAAATTCAACAAGAAGAGACCAAACTTTATGAGAATAGTTTGTATTTTTCCGAGTTAGGAATTGGCAGTTCGATTCATCGATTATTATCACGGAAAAAACAAATCAAATATGAGAAAAAAGAAATTAAGAAGACGATTCGGTTGCTTGAAAAACAATTGTCTATTAGCTATGGCGCTTCTCAGCAGAAAGCCATTGAAGAAGCGATTTGTTCACCGTTGTTTATTTTAACAGGTGGGCCTGGGACGGGAAAAACGACCGTCATCAATGGGATTGTTAATTTGTTTGCTGAATTGAATGGGTTGGAGTTAGACCCAACCAAATACACGCAAGAAATGTTTCCGATTTTGCTGGCGGCACCAACTGGACGCGCGGCGAAACGAATGAACGAAACGACGGGCCTACCTTCTGGAACGATTCATCGACTGTTAGGCTTAAATGGTCATGAAAAAAGCCCTAGCGTGAGTACCAAAGAGCTTGAAGGCGGCCTATTAATTGTTGATGAGATGTCGATGGTCGACACGTGGCTTGCGAATACCTTGTTTAAAGCTATCCCTACAAACATGCAAGTTATTTTTGTGGGGGATAAGGATCAACTGCCTTCTGTGGGGCCAGGTCAAGTCCTGCATGACCTTCTTCAAATAGAAGAGATTCCCAAAATGGAGTTGACGGAGATTTATCGACAAGGCGATGGCTCAAGTATTATTCCACTCGCTCATGAGATTAAAGAAGGGCGTTTGCCAGTTGATTTTACAAAAAATCAAAAGGATCGTTCTTTTTTCAGAAGTGATGCGTATCAAATTGAACCGCTCATCTCGCAAATTGTGGGGAAGGCCAAAGAACGAGGTTTTACCGCGCAAGACATTCAAGTGTTGGCGCCAATGTATCGGGGGCCGGCAGGGATTGATGCCTTGAACAAGATGATGCAAGAGATTTTTAATCCAAATAATGGCAAGAAAAAAGAAGTAAAATGGAATGAATCAGTTTATCGGATTGGGGATAAAGTTCTACAATTGGTCAATTCGCCCGAGCTGAACGTGTTTAATGGCGATATGGGGCAGATTACTGGAATTATCTACGCAAAGGATTCGGACGATAAGGTGGATGAATTGGTGATCCAATTTGACGCCAATGAGGTCTCGTATAAACGCAACGAATGGAACAAAATTACGCTGTCCTATTGTTGCTCTATTCATAAATCGCAGGGTAGTGAGTTTAAGATGGTTATCTTACCCATGGTTCATCAATTCCAACGAATGCTTCAACGGAATTTACTGTATACGGCGATTACTAGAAGTAAAGAGATGTTAATTTTGTTGGGGGAAGAGCAAGCGTACCAAACGTGTGTGACACATGAATCTGCGAGCCGTTTGACCACCTTAAGGCAACGAATCTTGATGGCTAGTGAGATGACCTTTACATTACGACACAAATTAGAAGTTTATGAAGAATCACTTTCTTCTGATCAGCCCTTCTCTAGTCAGGATATGGGAGGGAGTAGAGGAGCTACAGCGAGCGAAACTTTTGGACAAATGAGTGCACCTTCAACAAAATCGGTGACTTACTCAGAAGCGCAGCCTGTTTCAAAAGGGAACGATTTGGTGAAAGAGGAACCGTCTTTGTTTGATGAAGAGGAACTGACTCAGCCACAGGAAACAGTGCTGACACTTCAGTTAATCCAAAAACAACTAGTTGATCCGATGATTGGCATGAACGGTGTAACACCCCAACAATTTCTGGGTGCATAAAAATAAAAAAGGATTGAGTCTGAGCCAGTCTGCACGAAATGCTTAACGGGTCAAACGCAATCTTTTTTATTTTTTTATAAGGATTTTTTAGACTAACACCAAATCCACTGTTTTTTTAGCGCAAAGTGAATATCAAAGGAACGCGAGCCCATGACTTCCCCATCTGCTTGTCCGTATTCAGGCATCGTGGAGACAATTCTCAATTTGTTGCCAGTAAAGTGATGGAAATGTTTGGATTCCATATGTTTTTTGCGCAAAAGTAAAAGGATTAACCAGAAAATCTTAAAAATGTTGATTCGTTCAACTAAAACGAAGTCTAGCTGATTTTTTTCAGCATTTGCTGTCGGGGCAATGGCAACACCACCACCAAAATAGGGATGGTTGGTCGTTGTACATAAGAACGCCTTGGCAAAATTCATTTGCTGACCATTAATTTCGACCATGATAGGGAACCCTTTTTGGGTAAATAGTACTTTGATGATAGAAACGATATACGCTAATGAACCTAGATTATATTTGTTTAGACGCTTTTTGGTTGCAGAATCATTGGTCGCATGCACAATGGCTGCATCTAAACCGATTCCGACATTGTTAATGACAACGCCTTGTTCATCTTGGATTTTCTCGTCATACGTGATCATAGAAACCTCACGAGGAAAGGGCGTTTTAACAATTTGCCAAAAGGCTTTTTCAGCTTCTTTAGGTAAACCAATCCCGCGTGCAAAATCATTTCCTGAGCCTGCAGGAATATAGGCGACGGGAATCTCTACATTTAGACGGTAAAAGGCGTTCACGACTTGATGAAGCGTTCCGTCCCCACCAATCACGACTAATAAGGGATAAGAGGAGGTTTCATCTAAGTCGGCTAAATGTTCAGATTTCCAAGGAATCAGTGTATTTTGGGCTAATTGTTCGGCTATTCGTTGTTCATGTCCAGCGTATTCAGTAAAATAGGTTGTATAGGGAAACCCTCGTTGTGAGGTCAGCTCAATAATTCGCTTGACTATTTTTTCAGCACTGCCACTTCCAGCAGTGGGATTAATTAAAAAATGATAGTGGAATTGCATAATTTCCCTCCTAAAATAAGCAAAGTCTCAAGTTTACATTATAACAGACAGTTCGTCAGATAAAAATTAAAAAAACTTAGGAATTCGATTACTGATTGGTCTGATACGTCTATTATGATAAATAACAAGTGGAATTCATGAGGTTCTCATCTTTCCTATATAGCAATTTTTTTCGGTTTAGGATACACTGATAGTTGTATCTATTTGGTAAGGTGAAAAATGAGTCTTATTTTTCTAGATAATTCTAACTATCTGAATGACCTGTAAATGTAAAAGGAGCAAGTTTATGATTAAAATTACGATGTTCTCATCCGCAGACAAAGTCAAGGGGCAAGGAGTTGGAAGTGCCTATATTGAGTTGTTAGCGATGCTTAAAAAATATTTTTCTAAAGAATTCTCAATTGAGATTAATACCTGCAAAGCGGCGGATATTTCTCATTATCATACAGTTGATTTTCTTTATTACCTTTCAACATTTTTGTGGAATCGAGGTGTAAAGCTGGGATATGTCCATTTTCTTCCAGAAACCTTAGAAGGAAGTATCAAGCTAATTCCTTTTGTTCAACAAATATTTAACTGGTATGTTTTGTCGTTTTATAAACGAATGGATCATTTAGTGGTTGTAAATCCTAGTTTTATAGAGAAGTTAGTAGCATTAGGTGTGAGTGAAGAAAAGATTACCTATATTCCCAACTTTGTTTCACCGAAAGTATTTTATGAAGCAACGGAGGAAACAAAAACGAAATGGCGTGAAGAAGAAAATTTATTGCCAGAGGATTTTGTGGTTCTTGGTGTCGGTCAAATCCAACAGCGAAAAGGAATTGATGATTTTGTTCAGTTAGCGATTCAAAATCCTGAAGTTCAATTTATTTGGGCGGGTGGTTTCTCATTTGGAAAAATCACGGATGGGTATCAAAAATATCAAAAAATCTATGAAAATCCACCGAAAAACTTACGCTTCACAGGGATTGTTGAACGAGAAGAGATTGTTAAGTATTATAATATGGCAGATTTATTTTTATTGCCTTCTTATAATGAATTGTTCCCAATGTCTATATTGGAAGCATTCAGCTGTGGCACACCTGTTATGTTACGGAATTTAGAATTATATGATTCAATATTAAAAGAGACCTTTATCACAGCCGACGATATCACTGAGATGCAGGAGAAATTAACACATTTAGTGAAAAGTCCAGATGAGTTGTTGTCATTTAAAGAAAAATCAAGAGCGGCAGCTAAAAAATATTCAGAAGAAAGCTGTGCTGCTACTTGGTTAGACTTTTATACAGAGCTAGAAAAAAAGAAGTAGGCGGTTTAATGAAGCGTTAAAAGTTGATAAGTTTAAAGGAATACAAAAATATTCGACCACCGCTAGTAAGCAAATTAGCAGTGGTCGATTTTTTTCTGTTTATTACAAGCTATTTTGTGACTGCTTGGCTGACACTTTGCGCAACGATATCAGCAACACCTTCTTTGAATGCATCAGGAATAATATTGGTTACAGATAATTCATCTTCAGCAATTAAGCTAGCAATTCCTTTAGCCGCGGCAATTTGCATATCGACAGTAATTTTTTTGGCACGAGCATCTAAAGCTCCGCGGAATATACCAGGGAATGCGAGAACGTTATTGATTTGATTTGGGAAATCACTGCGTCCGGTTCCGACAATGTAAGCTCCGGCAGCGATAGCTTCATCCGGGAAAATTTCTGGAACGGGGTTTGCCATTGCAAAAATCACTGGTTTATCATTCATTTGCTTAATCCACTCAGCTTCTAAGGCACCTGGGGCAGAAACGCCAACAAAAACATCCGCTCCTTTTAGCGCGTCACTAAGACCTCCTGTGCGGTATTCACGGTTGGTGACCTTAGCAATCTCAGAATGATGGGGCGCTAAGGTTGTATCTCCTTCACAGATGATTCCTGCGCGGTCAACAACCGTAATATGTTTTACGCCAGCAGCTAAGAATTTACGTGTGATAGAAAGACCTGCTGAGCCGCCACCGTTAATTACCACACGCACTTCATCAATTGTTTTGTTAATAAGTTTTAAGCTGTTAAAAAGAGCAGCAAGCACAACGATGGCCGTTCCGTGTTGATCATCATGGAAAACCGGAATATCAAGCTCTTCAATCAATCGTTGCTCAATTTCAAAACAACGTGGTGCACTAATATCTTCCAAATTAATACCGCCAAACGTTGGGGCAATCGCTTTGACTGTCCGAATGATTTCTTCCGTATCTTGGGTGTTCAATACAATCGGAATAGAATCGACATTAGCAAATCGTTTGAATAGAGCGGCTTTTCCTTCCATTACAGGCATAGCAGCTTCTGGGCCAATATTTCCCAGTCCAAGAACTGCAGAACCATCACTGACCACAGCAACGGTATTTTTTTTGGTCGTTAGTTCGTAGGCTAATTCCTTGTTTTCATGAATGGCCGAAGAAACAGCTGCGACACCTGGTGTATAGGCGATACTTAAATCTTCGCGACTATCAATTGTAACTTTTGACACGACTGCTAATTTTCCACCAAATTCTTTTGCTTGTTCAAGAGCTAATTCTTTTACATCTTTGTTTGACATGCTCGTTCCTCCTGAGTTTTTTTAATTTAGTATAAATTTGGTACAAATAAGATAAATTCCGCGGTGCTCTGTCCGTGTTCATTTGTTAACTAAGACAATTTCAGCAGAGCACCGTATGAAGCAGACTTCAATTGGAATCTATTTGTAGCTGCGTAAAATGTGTGGCTGATCCACTTGTTTTCTCATTATCTATCTTTGATAAGTATTAGTATACCCTAAAATAGCATTCTGAAAATAGCTGTCATCGAAATTACGGTAATTGCGCCGCCTAAACGTGTTGCTACTTGAGCAAACGGCATCAAATTCATGCGGTTTGCGGTACTCAAAATAGCTACATCCCCGGTGCCCCCCATTCCACTTTGACAGGCAGAAACAATTGCTGCTTCAACGGGATTCATATTCATAAATCGTGAAACGAAAAAGCCTGTCGCGATGACGGTAAAGACAACACTGATAACCACGATAAAATATTGCCAGGTTAACATGCCAACTACGTCTTTTAATGGAATATAAAGCATACCTAATCCGACCATTAACGGGAAAGTAAAGTTTCCAGAAATGAATTTGTATAATTGTTTAGAGCCACGTTGCGTTTCTTTAGGGACGACATTCAAATACTTTAAGAAAGCTGCTGCGATAATCATCAATACAGGTCCAGGGAACCCAGTTAAATGTTGTAATAAACTTCCTGTGATAAATAAGGTACAAGCAATAAGAACGCCGGAACCCATTAATTTTAAGTCAATCGGTGACTTGTCCTCTGCTAGGGCATCGCTCAAATCATCATCCCCGCTAATTTTGACTAGCTCTCCTTGACCAGACAGTTCAGGACGTTTTTCGCCAAGACGGCTTAAGAGACCTGAACACATGATGGCAAAAAAGTTCCCGATAATTGTTGCTGGAATTAATTGCCCAACCAATTGTTCACTAGGAAGGCCAGTAATTGCGCTATAACCTAGTGATAAAGGGAGAATGCCTTCACCAATTCCACCAGCTAATACTGGCGTTACAATGTAAAACAAGCTGTGTTTCCAGCCAAGTCCTAGTAACGTTCCGACCAATGTTCCAACTAACATCGCAAAAATCATCCCTAAGGCCATTGGGACAATCATGCGCATTAATCCTTGGACCAAGATTTTACGATTCATACCCAAAATGCTTCCGCAAACGAGGCAAGCAATGTAGAAGTACAAAAAATTCGCTTGTTTCATCAGAATGTCTGTTGATGCTAAGACATTTTCATTTAATAGGTTGAAGAAAACCATGATGGAAGGAACAAGTAAAGAGAGAATTGCTGGTCCCCCGAAGTTTTTTAGAATAGGGATATTGCCTCCGATTGTCCCAAGTAACCAGCCCATCGTTAAAATAATTGCAAAACCACCGAGCATATTGACTGGAAGCTGCTCTAATAGTGCGGTTATTAAGATGACTGCTGAAGTTACGAGATAGACAGGTAACGAAACAGAACCAATCCGCACCTCCTTCATTTTTTTGAACCATCCTGGCTTAATTGGTACGTCAGTTGTGATCTTTTTTTCCATATGAATTGCCTCCTTGTTTTTCTTTACACCCTCATCTTATTGAAATCGTTTTCTGAAAAATAGCTTATTTAATTAATTTAACTAAACACAAGTTCTTTAACCAAGTGTGAGAAGCTTCTTATGCTATACTTTGAGTAGAAAATCAAAGGAGTTTGTGATGAAAAAAGGGGCAAAACTATGGCGCTTACTTTCCGTCGTTTTTATTACGACACTCATCGTAATGATTACCTTTTTGTATGGCGTTATGACCAAACAAACAATTAAAGAAGTCCGAAAGAATCAAGAAAATTCTTTGCTTGCATTAGGAAGGCAATTATCTGTGGAAGAGCAGGTGATTACTGCTTTAAAAAACAATCAGACGACAGAGGCTTTAGAAAAATATACAGTCCAAGTCAGCGAAATCCATGGGTTAGATTTTGTGGTTATTATGGACATGTCAGGAATTCGTCTCACCCATCCTGATTCATGGAAAATAGGCAAACATTTTGAAGGGGGTGATGAGCTGCCCGCTTTAGAAGGAAACGAACATGTTTCTATCAGTGAAGGAAGCTTAGGTGAGTCTCTTAGAGGGTTTGTTCCAGTTTTTGACGGTGACCAACAGATTGGAGTAGTCTCAATGGGGATTAAACTGACCTCGCTATCCAGCTTGATTAATCGAACCAAAAAAGATTATACGATGAGCCTAGTTTTGAGTGTTGGTTTTGGGTTGTTTTTAGCTATTGCCGTTTCTTATTATTTAAAGAAACAATTACACGACCTGGAACCGCAAGAAATTGCGCGTCTACTGGAGGAGCGCAATGCCATGTTAGAAGAAACGAAAGATGCGATTGTTGTCATTGATCGCGAAGGAACCATTCTATTGGCAAACATCGAAGCAACAAGCATGTTTCAGCGAATGACAAATCAAGAAGAGCTGGTCGGACGCGCGCTCTCAGAATTAGTTCTTCATTTAGAAAAATTAACGGTCGAGTCTAAAACAGAGCAGTTTTATCAACAAAATGGCCAAGATTATTTTGTTTCTATTGCACCAATTAGGGTTAGAAAAAAGGACATTGGGCATGTCGTATTCTTAAAAAATGCGACAGAAACCTTTATTGTTGCTGAGCAGCTAGTGAGTACCACAACTTATGCTTCGGCTTTACAAAGTCAATCCCATGAATTTATGAATAAAATGCATGTCATTTATGGGTTGGTTGATTTGGAAGACTACGAAGCTTTAAAAGGATACTTAGTAGATATCCTCAAGCCTGAAAAAGAATTTGCACAACGTCTAGCTATTCTTGTCAGAAATCCTGTTTTGGCTGGGTTTTTAATTGGGGAGCGTTTGAAATTCAGTGAGCTAAAGACACAATTAATTGTCGAGATTTACCCTGAAATCCCACCGAATGCCCATGATTCGGATACACAGAATTTATTAGCTTTGTATCGTTATATCAATCGCTTTTTTATGGCGCAAACGCTCCCTGAAGAAATTGGGCAAAGGATAGAGTACAAAGAGAAAACCTTACTAACAACCTTTTCATTGGCCTATTCCAAAAAACAGCTAGAACAATTTGAATTGGCGTTTTTCAGCTCTTATTTGACGACCCTTTTAAAAAAGGCTAAGGGGGACATTCACTGGGAAAATCAGCAAGACAATTGGTTGTTAATGATTATGACAGTTCACTATGAAGGAGTACAAGATGACAAACGTATTAATTATTGAAGATGATCCAATGGTTTCGTTTATCCATCAGAAGTATTTGGAAAAGATGGGCGGTTTTGAATCTATCTCGATAGCAGAAACCATCAAGGAAGGGCTCGAATTAACTCAAAAAGAGCCACCTGCGCTCGTGTTGTTGGATTTGAATTTGCAGGATGGTAGTGGCTTAAGTTATCTGAAAAAAGTTCGAGAAGAGAAAATCGATGTCGAGGTCATTTTTATCACAGCGGCAAATGATAGAGAGATTGTCAAACAAAGTCTACATCTAGGTGTCCTCGATTATCTAGTGAAGCCTTTTTCATTTGAACGGTTTGCTCAAAGTGTTCAGGTATTTCAAGAAAAACAAATTAAGCTGTCTGCTACCATTCAGACGATTTCTCAAGAGACGATTGATGATTTATTCAAGCAGTCGCTTAATTCAAATGAATCGGAGCGAGTGGAGTGGCAGAAATTACCGCTTGAGAAGGGACTTACTCGTTCTACTCTGCATTTACTGATTGAGACGATGGCTAAGTTACCACAACAGTTCACAGCCCAAGAGTTAGCTGAGGCTAGTAACCTTTCCCATGTATCTGTCCGAAAATATCTGACGTTTCTCGAGACAAAGGGTGTGTTAGAAAGTCATAGCGTGTATCTGAAAATTGGTAGACCGTATCAAGTGTATCAAATGAAAGATTAAATAAGAACAATTTAATCATTAAAAGGTCGACGATTGTAAATAGAGCATAAGGGATAAAAATCCGAGCGAATACTAAAAAAGTGTTCGCTTGGATTTTTTTGTGGCGGAGTGTTTTTTTAATAATTATTTTTGAACTGATATAATGGGATTTTCCCTTGTTTTATAGAGAGATAGAAAAAAATTATTTCTTCTTATTTTTGAATGAAAAAATCAAAGTAAGAGAAAATTTATTTAATAGATGAAAAAAACTCGGATTATTATAAAAATACCGATAGATTTATACAAACGCCGATAAATCAGCAATTCATGATTAAAAGATAATGGATGATAACGAGCATTTGTTAAAAAAGACAAATTTATAAGTAGAAAATGAACAAAAAGAGAATTTTTTTTCGTTTTTCAAAGGCTTTTATTTGTGTTTTTTGCGAAAGTTTGCAACAATGTATTCAGACATAAAATTATCCTGTTTCGGTAACTTAGTTTCCAAAACTGGTTTGAAAGCGAGGGGTGCCAAATCATCTAAATTGTTTGTATTGAAGAGTTATTCAATCATCACCTAGTTTAAGAATCAAAATGCCAGATTCACAAAAAAATGACTTTCTGTGTACAGTTAACAGGGCAGTTTTTGATGAATGGTCTTTCTTGTTATTTTTTAAAATAACGAAGAAAATAATTCAAGAGAATAAATTGGACTGCTAGTCATTGAGATGAAAATGAGTTAGAAGGAAGGAACAAGAGGATGCATTTATTATGGACACTGATTGTAGGAGCCGTTATTGGGATGATCGCGGGAGCAATTACAAATAAAGGAAATTCAATGGGTTGGATTGCTAACATTGTAGCTGGTCTAGTCGGCTCATTCATTGGAGAAAAACTTTTGGGAAGCTGGGGACCACACGTCGCTGATATGGCAATTGTCCCATCTATCATCGGTGCGGTCATATTAGTTGCAATTGTTTCATTTTTCTTTGGACGGGCAAGAGATTAAGACAAGTTATGTGAGGGAGAACAGTTAGATTAATCGAGGACCCAATAGATAAAGTGACAAATTAGAGAAGTTTTAACAGATAATGATTCACAAAAAAAATAAATATATAAATATTGGTCAAAACATTTTTTGGTTAAAGATGTAAAAAAGAGAGATGTAAAACAGGAACATCTCTTACATAAAAGGACAAACAGGAACTATTTAAAGGAGTGTAAAATCATGATATCTTTATATACAACACCTAGTTGCACATCATGTAGAAAAGCAAAAGCTTGGTTAATTCAACAAGGACTACCATTTACAGAAAGAAATGTCTTCTCTCAACCATTGAGAAGAGAAGAATTAAAACGAATTCTAGCATTATCTGAAAACGGAACGGAAGATATTATCTCTACTCGTTCAAAGGTTTATGAAAAATTAACCGTTGATATCAATGACTTGCCTTTAGGTGAATTATTGACATTGATTGAAGAAAATCCAGGCTTGTTACGTCGCCCTATCATTATCGACGAAAAACGTTTGCAAATTGGTTATAACGAAGATGACATTCATTGTTTTATTCCAAGAGAAGTTAGAAATGTGATTTTCAAAGAGCGTCAAAAATATTTTGCCTATGAATAAAGAGTGAACTAGAACGATTAACTCCGAGGGATAAGAGAAATTTCAAAAAAATATTTTCCGAATTTTTTGAAATTTTGGCTTATCTCGAAGGAGTTTTTTTTGTCTTTTAAAGGGAGTTATAAGTTAGTGAAAAAATGAGATTCTAGTTTTAAAATTCTTGAACTTCTAAATGTTTTTCTAGGACACTTTATTAAAATAACTATGGTTTTAAAAAAATATAGCAAGAGGAAAAGATTTATGTTAAAATAACATGGTAAATATAAAGAGGAAAAGGAGACTTAAATGAAAAGCAAAAAACTTGCAGTGGTGTCATTGCTTACGTTAATAGCACCAACATTATTGAACACACAAACAGTTATTGCGGAATCAATAACAAATACAGTGGAGGAACAGCCAACAACGGAATCAGTTTTAGCTGAAACGGTTCATTCTGAAGAAGCGTATGCTGAAAAGCTTTCAGTGGAAGAGGTTGCTGAAAAAGAACAGGCAACAAAAGAAGCAACCAAAGAAACCGTGAAAGAAACGACAACTAGCGAGTCTAGCCAGCCAGAAACAGCTTCTCAAACAGAAGAGACAAACGCAACGACTGAACGAGAAGCGGCACCAGCTGTACAAGAATCTGAAGAACCATCAGCGAGTGAAGCACCAGTGAACGAAGCACCAGTGAACGAAGCACCAACTAACGAAGCAACTCCAGAAGTAGCACAACCAGAAGCAGCTACTTCTCAACCGGCACCACCAGAAGTAGGAATTGTCCTTCCAGATGAACCAGCGGCGGCAAACCAACCTCGTTTTTCTGGTTTAGCAGCGAAAACAATCAAGTTAGGTGGCCCGTTCAATCCGCTGGCAGGAGTTCACGCAACGGATGATAAGGATGGAGACCTTACAAGCAAAATTACTCAAACAAATAACGTGAATGTGAATAAAGTAGGTAGCTATAAAATTACATATTCAGTCACAAATTCGGCTGGAATCACCGCAACAAAAACAGTGGATGTTTATGTATACGATGAGAAAGCAAATGGCAAAGCCTTAAAGATTTCTGTAAAGGATGTAACGGTCACGGATTCAGAAGACGTGCGTGCAAAAATTCTTGCTGGAGTGAAAGTGACAAAAAGTGACGGTACTGTAGCGGATCCTTCAACATATGATATTGCAACGATTGGTTCTGCAGGTGGCGGGGTTGTTGGAAATTATACAGTGACAATTGTTGTTCAAGATAAAACCACAGGCATTGTGACAGAAGCGACAGTGAAAGTGACAGTTATCGCAGGTGTAACTATCAAAGCAACGGATAAAACGATTTATGTGGGACAAGCAGTTGATCCGTTAAGCTTAGTTACTGCGGTCGATCAAGCGACAGGTCAAGCATTAGGTAGTTATGATGTGACTAAAGACACAGGAATTTTCTATACGGGAGCGGTTGATACGGCAACACCAGGTGTCTATACAGTGAACTATATTGCGAAAAATTCGACAGGTTCAGTGGCAACAGCGACAGCTAACGTAACGGTAGTGGAAGCAAGTGAGCCAACGATTGTGGCCTCAAATCAAACAGTTGTAGCGGGAACAAAACTAACGGATGCAACTATTTTAGGTTGGGCGAAAGCCAATGACGTTGTAGATGGTGAAAACTTAGCGGTGAAAGAGTACACAGTAGCCGAAGGGAAAATTGATACAAAAGCAGTTGGTTCGACCTACACCATCACCTATTCTTACACAAATTCTGCTGGTAAAACGGGAACAAAAGTGATTACATTAACCATTTCCAAGTATCCAGCACCAACGCTTAAAGTGCCAGCTGAAAAAGTGATGTATGTGGGTGATGTCTTAACTGAAGAGATGATTTTAAGTTGGGCAAAAGCAGAGAATGCAACGTACGTTGGATTTGTTGTTTCAAGTGGAAAAATTCTCGTAAATAAACTGGATAATACATTGGTTGAACCAGGTGTTCACACCATTGAATACTTAGCCGCAAATGAAGGGCGGCAAGAAGTAAAAATGACAATGACGTTGACAGTCTTGGAAAAACCAGTGGATGAGGAAAAGCCAGGAAAAGAAGCGGAGAAAGATTCAGAAAAAGAACAGAAAGATTCAGAAGAAACAACTGAAACGGACAAGGATCCCAAAGCAACAAATAATAAAAAGACAACAAACAATAAAAAAGCAACTGTTACACAAACAAAAGCCATCAAAAAATCGACAAAACAATTACCTAAAACAGGGACACAAAATGATGGACAACTTCTTTCTGTAGTAGGAGTGTTCGCTGTATTAGCGGCATTCTTCCTGAAAAGACGTAGAAAAGGGTAGAGTCTCACTTTACTCAGCTCTGATTAGATTGATAGAGATAGTAGTAGAGTGCCGCTGATTCGGGCACTCTATTCCTATCTTCTTTTTGATTAGAGAAAACTTCACTAGTATAAATGGTTATAATTTGCTACAATATGGAAGTATGAGTTTATAGACAAAGGAGAAATTAAAATGATTGCAGTAAGCGACTTAAGAGCTGGAATGACATTCGAGTTAGATGGAAAATTAATTAAAGTATTAGATGCGAGCCACCATAAACCTGGTAAAGGAAACACAGTTATGCGTATGAAATTGCGCGACGTACGTTCTGGTGCAACTTATGATACAACAATGCGTCCAGATGAAAAAGTGAAAAAAGCGCATATTGATACAAAACCAGTTCAATTTCTTTATGTACAAGATGATATTGCTAACTTCATGGACTTAGAAACTTATGAACAATATGAAGTGCCAACTGAATTGATTCAAGACGAATTAAAATTCATGTTAGAAAACATGGAAGTAAAAATCCAATTCTTTGGTTCAGAAGTGATTGGGCTAGCTGTTCCAACAAGTGTTGTCTTAAAAGTGGTTGAAACGCAACCATCAATTAAAGGCGCAACTGTTACGGGATCAGGTAAACCAGCCACTATGGAAACAGGCTTAGTAGTCAACGTTCCTGACTTTGTTGAAGAAGGCGAGTTATTAGAAATTAACACGCAAGAAGGTACGTATTTAAAGCGTGCTTCAAAATAGAATAACAGGTATGAGAAAAATATTCTCTTGTAACCTTGTTCCTCTTTAATAACAAAGTAAAAAGTTGTGAGAGCCATTTTCGGCTGTCACAACTTTTTTATGTAAATAAACGAAGTGTATTGGGGACCTATTGAACTACCTAACTACTAGCTCATATGATCCCGAATGTTTTTAGGAATCATGACGACTTCTGGTGTTAAGTCTACAGGTCTGAAGTCTCTGTCAATACAAAGCGCCCAATATTCTAGATGTTTCTTGTCTATCCAATGATCAGACGCCTCCACTTCTTGCCCATCTTCACCTTGAATAGAGTACCAGTACAAATATTCGTCTCCATCTAAAGTTTCTCTGAAGATCGTTTCAACATACATTTTTTCTTTTTCCAAAGTCAGTAAGGTTTCTGCCATATTTTCATTTAGAAAAGCGAGCCATTCATCGACCTTTTGGGACATACCCTTTTTTACTCTGAAACGTGTCAATTCGGTTGTTAACATTCATTTTCCTCCTGAGGGTTCTCTAGGTATAAGTATAACAATTGTACGCTTATATATCTTCAATTTTTTGAATGAAGTATCAAAAAAACGCAAGAACCTTAGCTGTTTTACCAGCTAGATCTTGCGTTTTGTTTTTATTTATTTGAAACTATCTTTCATCTATGGCCTATTAGTTATCCATATGTCAAAAAGTGACGTTATTTTTCTGCTTTGACTGTTTGGATAAAACTATGCAAAGGTTCAAGCTTTTGAATTTGTTGATTACATTTTTCACTATCATGACAAATATAGTTGCCACGTTTCGTATAGGTACCGTCTCCAGAAGACTTAATCAAGGACAAGAACATTGAAACCTCAGATGTTTTATGACAGATACTACAGATTCCTTTCGATATTTCTGGTGAAAGGGTACCATAAACGGCTGCTAGCTTGTTTTCTTCATATAAAACAATGTACTTTCTTTGTGTCCCCGCATCATTCCAACCGACATAACTATGATTTCTCAAATCGAGCTCAGACCATTTCGGAAACTTCATTTTTTTAACTTTCCGGAAGGCTTTTGTCAATTGTTGAGTGCTAGGTTCATTGAATGGAATCACTTCATTCTTAAGTGTTTCTAAATACTGATCAGCTTTTGCTTTGGTCAATCGATCGTCTGCGACAAGCGCCATGAATTGAGTGACTTTTTCAGGAACCTCATCAAAGAGTTGGTTGACTAATTCTGTAGTAGAGGCCTGAACAGTCTTTACTGTGTTTTTATCATTTACAGATGAGTAGGTATTAAGTAATACAGAAACTTGATTTTTTATAAAATTATATTGATATGGTTGAATCGTTGGCATAAAAATTTTCCTCTCCAAGTGCCTATCATACATTCAAAATGTTGTTGGAAGGCATTTTTTGACCAACAACATTGATCAAAAAAGTAATTCTTGGGTAGCTAAATACGATACAGTAGTGTATATCATAGCATCACCCCCTTTATGGTGTATTTATTTACTGTATTTTCTTTCAACGGGTAACAAAGCAATTTATTTTATAACAAAATCGGTCAATAGACAAGCTCTGAGCAGTATCTTTTATCAGTTTTCATGAAAAAATAATGGATTTTAGATAAATAGATAGTTGTAGTGAGTAGTTAATAGAAATTAAGATAAGTTTTCAGTTGTCATCGATAAAATAGTTATTATTAATAGAAGTTTTGAAGAAAAACTTTCAGAAAGATTGTAAAGTTAGATAGACAAACGGGTCTAATACACCTATACTTTTAAAGAGATAGAAGAGTTTTTTTCTTTAAAAGGAGGGAGCATGTATGCAAAAATATATCCTTATTTCAAATGATATCCGAAATAAGATTTTGAAAGGTGAATATACCGCAAATCAACAAATTCCTTTTGAAAAAGATTTATGTGTCTACTATAATTCAAGTAAAATGACCGTAAAAAAAGCACTAGATATGTTGGTTACAGAAGGATTAATCATTAAACGACGTGGTTCTGGTACGTTTGTTAAAGACATTGGACCAGATGAATTGGAACGAATGAGTGTAGCGAACCAGTTCAGAGGAACGACTGCTTTAAACCCAGATAAAAAAGTTACGAGTACGATTCTTAATTTTTCTGTGATTCCATGTCCGGAGAATGTCCAAAAGAAATTAAATATTGACGCTGATAGTTTTGTTTACGATATATATCGTGCACGTTATATTGATGGACAGCCTCATGTGATAGAAAAAATGTATATGCCGATTGATTTGATTCCTGGGTTAAAAAAGGTCAATGTAGAGGGATCAATCTATAACTACATCGAAGAGAAGCTTCATTCTGTTATTCAAAGTGCCCACCGAACAATCACTGTTCGCAAAGCAACAGCATTTGAAGCGGAGTATTTAGCACTTCAAGAAGGAGACCCTGTAGCCGTTGCTGATCAAATTGGCTATCTCGATACAGGTGCTGCCTTTGAATATTCAACATCTGTTCATAGATATGATGAATATTCTGTAGAAATTGTCTTAACCAGAGATAATTGAATGAAGAAACAACAAAAAAGACAGAAGCGAACTTCTGTCTTTTTTGTTTGCCTAATTCTTGTGGTTGTGTGGTTAGTACGGTGAATTTCTTAGGCAAGTTGTTCTTTTTTATCGAGTGCTTCTAAAACTAAGAAAGCGGACTCTTCAATAGATTTATGTGTTACATCGATGACAGTTACCCCAAGCTCATCAAATAAATCTTGGGCATACTGTAGCTCTTCGCGGATTCGATCACTGTTTGTATATTTTGATAGTTGGTCAAGCCCTAGTGATTGTAAACGATTTGTTCGAATTTTTTCTAAATTGTCAGGATCACAGGTTAAACCAATAATTTTGTTTGCAGGAACCATTTTCAATTGTTCTGGTAAAGGAACCTCAGGAATTAAGGGCAAATTCGCCACTTTCAAATGTTTGTTTGCTAGATACATGCTAAGAGGTGTTTTGGATGTTCGAGAGACCCCAAGTAACACAAGGTCAGCATCCAAAAAGCCTCGTGGATCTTTACCATCATCAAACTTCACTGCAAATTCTATCGCAGCAATTCTGCTGAAATATTCTTTGTTCAACTGATGAACGACACCAGGTTCGTTTAATGGAGAAATGCCGGTTTGTGCATGAATCATCTCAGTAAATGGTGTCATAATATCAAAGAACTGTAGTCCGGTTCTTTGACAAAACGTGGAGACTGTTTCGACCAGCTCAGGATTGACTAACGTTGTTAAAACAATCGCTTTATCAGATAACGCATCCCTTAAAATTTCGGTCAATTCTTCTTTGTCATTAATAAAAGGGAATCGGTAAGTCGGACTAAATTCAATGGTTGGAAATTGTGCAGTAACAACAGAAACCAACTTTTGATTTGTTTCACCAACGGCATCTGAAATTAAGTATAAGGCAACATTCTTTGTCATAATAATACTCCTATCTGTTCATTTCGGTCGATTTTGCCTGCTGAATAATATAGTCCAACAAACGGGATTTTGTGATTTTCCCAATAACCTTTAAAGGGTCTGCTTCGTTAACAATTGGAAGTGAGTCGACTTGGTACGTATGCAATAAATCGCCGGCTTCTAAGATAGACATGTCTTTTGTACAGGTCTTTACATGAGGAGCTCTCGTCATAACAACAGCGACAGGCGTTTTCTCAATATGGTTACTAAGTGAGGCGCGCAATAAGTCTTTTCTGGATAAGACCCCGACTAGTTCATGTTCTTGGTTGGTGACATAAAGAGAACCAACATCATACATAAATAGCGTGGTAATTGCATCATGAATGCTTGAGTCGTGTGTAATTAATAGGGGTGGAATCATAATCTCAGAGACCTTTGTCGAAAAAGTCTTATCGAAAAATAGCGGTTCAATGGTTTCGCCCACGTACGTATAGCCGACTTTTGGACTTGCTTGGAGAATCCCAACCATCGTCAAAAAGGAAAGGTCAGCTCGTAAAGTTGCACGTGAGATAGACAATTGTTCAGAGATCTTCTCACCACTGACTGGTTGAAATTTTTTCACAACGGAAATAATTTTTTCTTGGCGTTCAGATAAATTCATAAGCCCCCTGCTTTCTTCTATATGTACACATATCTCTTTATTACGTCTCATATTATACCTTAATTCATCAAATATGCAACACAAAAATGTATTGACTTTTAATATGTGTCATATTATATTATTTTTAAGTTAATATGTGTCACATATAAAAGGGAGGATAACACAGATGAATAAATGGGTAGTATCATTTAAAAAAGGAAATGCTGAGCAAGCGACACTACTAGGCGGGAAGGGAGCTAACTTGGCTGAAATGACAGCGATTGGTTTACCTGTACCTCAAGGATTCACGATCACGACAGCAGCATGTTTAGACTATTTAGGCAATCAAAACAAGCTACAGCCAACTATTTCAAAGGAAATTTCTGAAGCGTTAGAGGCGTTGGAGAAGGAGACAGACAAACGATTTGGTGAAAAGAATCATCCTCTGCTAGTTTCTGTGCGTAGTGGAGCGGAAATTTCGATGCCAGGAATGATGGATACAATCTTAAACCTAGGACTAAACGATGAGACAGTCCTTTCTTTGGCGAAAGATAGCGGCGATGAACGGTTTGCTTATGATTGTTATAGACGTCTTTTACAAATGTTTGGGGATGTTGTGTTTGAAATTGACCATCATTTATTTGAAGATCTTTTGACCCAGTTAAAGGATAAATATGCGTTTGAATCGGATAAAGCGGTGACAGCGAAAGGTTGGAAAGAGCTGATTGAAGCATATAAAGGATTGTATCAAACTGTGAAACAGCGTGAGTTTCCTCAAGATGTTAGACAACAGTTGGTATTGGCAGTGGAAGCAGTCTTTAAGAGCTGGAACAATCAACGAGCAAAAACCTATCGTCGGTTGCACGGCATTAGTGATTTATTGGGGACAGCGGTGAATATCCAAGAAATGGTTTTTGGAAATTTCGGGGAGACGTCTGGAACAGGGGTTGTGTTTACGCGCAATCCGGCGACGGGTGAAAAGGGCTTGTATGGCGAATATTTGATGAATGCACAAGGAGAAGATGTCGTGGCAGGAATTCGAACGCCTAAAAATATCAGTGTTTTAGCTGATGAGGTACCAGAAGTTTTTAAAAAATTACAAACTATTTGCGACAAACTGGAAGCGCATTATAAAGAGATGCAGGATATTGAATTTACGGTGGAAAAAGGCCAATTATTTATTTTACAAACGCGCAATGGGAAGCGAACAGAAAAAGCCAAATTAGTGATTGCATTGGATTTGTATAGAGAAGGACTCTTGACTGAACAGGCGCTTATTCAAAAAATTGAAGGCAAGGATTTGGAAGATGCATTACACCCCGCTTTTACAAAAGAAGCAGTAGAGAAAAAAATTAAATGGACTTCAGGACTACCGGCGAGTCCAGGAGCTGCGGTGGGGCAACTTTATTTTTCAGCAGAGCAGGCGGTTGTTGCTCACAAGCGTGGCGAAAAAGTTATTTTATTACGCAATGAAACTTCCCCAGAGGACATCGAAGGTATGGCGATTAGTGAAGCAATTGTTACTTGTCGCGGTGGGATGACCTCACATGCGGCGGTTGTTGCCAGGGGGATGGGGATTTGTTCCGTTGTCGGCTGCGAGTATTTAGTTGTTGATGAGAATCAGAAGACCGCCTCTGTTGAAGGAACAAGGCTTACAGAAGGGGCGTTTCTTTCAGTAGATGGGACAACAGGAGCACTCTACGTAGGCGAGCTTCCTTTAGAAAAAAGTAACACAAAGCTGCCATTAAAAGAGCTGTTCGCTATAACTGACACGCAATCCAAAATTGCTGTTCGAGGGAATGCGGAGACCGAAAAAGACATCCGTATGGCGATGGAACTAGGCGCTACAGGAATTGGTTTGTCACGAACAGAGCATATGTTTTTTGAAAAAAATCGGTTGATGCTCTTCCGTCAATTGATTTTAGCACAGACCTTTGAGGACCGCGTCGTTATCTTGGATAAGCTAAAGGATGTTCAAAAAGAAGACTTCAAACAAATGTATCAAGCAGCAGAAGGGCACCCAATGACCGTTCGTTTGCTCGATCCACCATTACATGAATTTTTGCCGAAGACCGCGGAAGAATATCTTGAAACAGCAGAAATCATTGGCAAATCGGCGACAGAAATTCAGCAAAAATCAGAAGCGTTAGCGGAAGTAAATCCGATGCTAGGATTTCGTGGCGTTCGACTAGGAGTAGCCTATCCAGAGATTTATCAAATGCAGGCAGAAGCAATTATGGAAGCCGCGGTTGAAAGTTATTTTGAGCTGAATAATTGGATGGAGGTCGAAATTATGATTCCATTTACGACGGATGCTCGTGAGTTTAAGCGGATCCGTCAGCTATTAGAGGCGCGTATCCAACAAGTTTTCCATAAATACAATCAACCGGTTCCTTATAGGATTGGAACGATGATTGAGATTCCTCGTGCGTGCCTTTTAGCGGATGAAATTGCCAAACATGCGGATTTTTTTAGTTTTGGCACAAATGATTTAACTCAGATGACTTATGGCCTTTCAAGAGATGACTCGCCGAAGATAATTAGTCAGTATATGACGCAGCAATTAATGAAGAACGATCCTTTCCAAGTGTTAGATGAAAAAGGAGTCGGTGCATTGATGAAGCTAGCGATTGAGAAGGGCCGAAGTGTGAAACCTGACTTGAAAATTGGGATTTGTGGGGAGGCTGCAGCTCATCCTCAATCCATTGAATTTTTAAAAACGTATGCGATTGATTATATTTCATGTTCGCCGTACCGAATCCCGCAAGCTAAGTTACTCTTAGCAAAATAGGAAATAGGGGTAGCTGAAAATCGGTTAATCAGGAAAAGAAATTTCTTGTCGTTCTGTAGCCTAGTTAAAATAAAAATGAGGGATAATTCTACAAATAAGCGCATTACTTTTGACTCTTTTTCCGTTTCGTAAGATGATTAGAGAGTACTAAATCTAAAATTACTGAAGGAGGTTAAAAGCAATGTCAATGGTGTTTGTAAATTTTCCTGTTGCGGATGTAGCAAAATCAACCGAATTCTATGAAAAGTTAGGTTTTAAAAAGAATCAAGAATTCTCAAACGAGACAACAAGCTCTTTGGTTTGGGATGATCATTTTTGGATTATGCTGTTAGATCACGCGTTTTATCGTCAGTTCATTAATGGCAAAAATATAATCGATGCAAAAACAACTAGTGGGACATTAATTGCGATTAGTATGGAAAGCGCTGAAAAGGTCAGGGAATTTGCGAAGAGAGCAGATGAAAACGGTGGCTCCTATTATGCAGTAGATATGGGGATTCCAGAAGACCAAATGTTTAGTCTGGAAGTTCAAGATATAGATGGCAACATGTTGGAAGCTGTTTGGATGAATGGTTATTAGATGATAGTTCATTTACGGCGCTTGTGATTTTGCCCAAGCGTTAGGCAAGTATATAAGCGTATAGAAGAAAAGCCGTGAATGGTTATAAAAAGCATAAAAGCATAAATGATAAGCAGCTGAAGATAGGGGACTGAGACATCACTTGTCAAAAGACAGATGTCTCGGGTCCTCATTTTTACTCTAGCTTTTTATGGGAGGAAAAAAATGGTTCGAATAATTATTTTAGGGTTATTGTTCGTTTTGGTTGGTTGTTCAACAGACAAACAAAAGGTGACAGAATCCTCTGTAGTTAGTGAAACGACTGAGACGACCTCAACTACGAAGTCGACGTCGTCAAAAGAGACATCTCAGACAACTGACGAGAAGTCGACAGAAACACCCTCTACAGAAGAGACCGGCACCGAATTCTTGGCTACGACAGAAACCTCAGAGTGGCGCGCTAAGGTGGGCAGTTTGGTTCCTGCTGTAGAAGCCAGTGATGTGGCAGCTGTGAGACAAATTTTGGGAGATTCCACTTATCCCATCAATGAAATTAATGAAGAGCAAGAGAGTCCTCTGTTAATAGCAACACATCAAAATAACTTTGAGATTGCAAAGCTGTTAATTGATGCTGGAGCAGATGTTAATCAGCAGGATAAAATTCAGGATAGTCCGTATCTTTATGCTGGAGCACAAGGAAGAACAGAGATTTTGGCGTACATGATTGAACATGGTAAGCCAGATCAATCCGTTCGAAATCGTTTTGGGGGCAATGCGTTGATTCCAGCAGCTGAAAAAGGGCATATCGAGAATGTAAAGCTCTTACTTGCAGAGGGGAAAGTCGATATTAATCTACAAAATTATTCGGGGTATACGGCATTAATTGAAGCGATTGCCTTAAGAGATGGCTCACAGGTGTATCAAGATATTGTGAAGCTCTTACTTGACGCTGGTGCGGACAGAACTTTAAAAGATAACTCCGGTCGAACAGCTAGCGACTATGCTCAAGCATTTGGGTATGGCAATATTTATCGAATGCTTCAAGAATAGCCTTTGTTAAAGGAGAAAAACTGTAAACTAAGGATGGGAGAGTGCAAGAATATGGCAGATACATGGATTCGAAATGTGTTGATTGAAACGAATTATTTACAAGAAGACGGATTTACGTATGGGAGTCAAACAAAACCGATTGATATTCAACTGAAAGAGGGAAAGGTAACCAAGATACAGAATTATCAATCTGATAAAAAGTATGCGTCTGAGATAGACGGTAAAGGGTTGCTTATTTTACCAACACTGAAAGAAATGCATTGTCATTTAGACAAAAGTAAGCTTGGGGTTCCATGGCGACCAGTGACACCTGCCAAAAATTTGGTGGAACGATTTACTAGCGAGGTAGTCGAACTGGATAGCTTGGACTTATCAATTGAAGCTCGTGCGAAGAATTTGATTGATATAGAATTAGCCAATGGCGTCACCTTTTTTCGTTCACATATTGACGTTCATCCAGCAGTTGGCCAACGTTATTTGGAAGGTGTGCAACGAGCCATCTCTGAGTATAATCAGCAATTTGATTATGAATTGATTGCTTTTCCTCAGCACGGATTACTTCGTTCGAATGCTTACAAAGAGGTCGATACTGCATTAAAAAATGGCGCGACTCTTATTGGTGGTGTGGATCCATATACATTGGATGGGGATGTTGAAAAATCGTTAGCCCAAACCTTTGAATTAGCGGTGAAGCATCAAGTGCCTATCGATATTCATGTTCATGATCGATTTGAAGCCGGAAGAGCAACGTTTAAAACGTTACTTGAGTACACCAAACAAACGTACTGGCAAGGTAAGGTTTTTGTGAGCCATGCGTTTGGTTTAAACGATTTTACAGGGGAAGAACGGGAAAAAATGTATGCGGATTTGGCTAAAGAACAGATTGGCATCATTTCTAGCGTGCCAATTAATGGCGTTGTTCCACCACTAATAGAATTACAACAAGCAGGCGTTCAAGTGGCACTGGGGTGTGATAATGTCTATGACTCTTGGTCCCCTTATGGAACAGGAAATATACTGGAAAAGTTAAATCGTTATGGTGAAGTTTTTAATAGGAAGACACAAGAAGAGTTGACAGCCTCTCTTGGTCTAATCACAGGTGGGCGACAAACGCTCTCAAATGAGGGAGATAAATTATGGCTACAAGAAGGAGACGTGGCTAGTTTTCTTTTGACGAAGGCTTCTTGTGCAGCCGAGTTTGTGGCGAGACAAAACGCAGTTGAAGCAAGCTTTTATCGTGGGAAAAACACATTTAATAGATAGTGTTATTTTTTCTAAAATCTCCTGAATAAAAATTGAAATCCTCTTTTGAGTATGGTACGCTTTTTTTCAGGAGATGATTAGGTATGAAAATTGGAATCGTAAAAGAGCAAAAAAACAATGAAAATCGTGTAGGAATTACACCAAGTGGAGTCGTCCACTTATGTAAAGCGGGCCATCAACTATTTGTTGAAGAAGGTGCTGGACTAGGTTCAGGCTTTACAGATGCGCAATATAAAGAAGCGGGAGCTACAATCAGCTCAACAGATGCGACTTGGGCTTGTGACATGGTGATAAAAGTCAAAGAGCCTTTATCAAGTGAATATCATTATTTACGTGAAGGACTTATTTTATACACGTATTTCCATCTGGCAGCAAACAAAGAGCTTGCTGAAAAATTAGTTGAAACTAAAGTGACAGCTGTTGCTTATGAAACCATGCAAGACGTGGATGGCTCATTACCGTTACTGGCACCAATGAGTGAAGTGGCTGGCCGAATGGGTGTCATTGCAGGTATGCAATTTTTACAAAAACAATACGGTGGGAAAGGCTTAATCTTAAGTGGCGTTCCAGGTGTTGCAAAAGGGAAAGTTGTGATTATTGGTGGTGGCGTTGTCGGGATTAATGCCGCGAAAATGGCTCTAGGATTAGGCGCACACGTGACCCTTCTTGACGTAAACAAAAAAGTTTTAGAAAAAATTGATGATTTATTCGGCGGTCAAGTCGAAACTTTATTCTCGAATGAAAAAAATATTGATGAGGTTGTCTCAGCAGCAGATTTAGTTGTTGGAGCCGTTCTTCTTCCAGGAGCCAAGGCACCAACGATTGTGACAGAAGAAACCATCAAAAAAATGGCGCCAGGATCAGTCTTGGTTGATATTCCAATTGACCAAGGAGGAATTTTTGCGACCTCTACACGCGCTACAACGCTAGAAGATCCTGTGTATACAACGCACGGAGTTATTAACTACACCGTGGCCAATATTCCAGGAGCTGTTCCTAAGACCTCTACGGAAGCTTTGACAAGTGTAACGATTCCTTATGCAACTGAAATTTTGCCATTTTTAGAAGGCAAAGAAGTTCGCCATGAAGGAATGATTCGTTCAGGCTTAAACACGATTGATGGGAAAGTAGTCAATCAAGCAGTTGCTGAAAGTCTTGATTTGCCATACCATGAGTGGAAATAAGAGCATTCGAAAAAATATGAACTAGCTGTATAACTTATAGAGACTGAATAAGATTTTTTAATTAAACTCGCATGAAACTGGCTCAATCAGCTAGTCTCATGCGAGTTTTTCTTAATCAATTTGCTTATCATGTCAGTTTATACTTATGAGAATTACTCGATAATTCGTCCAAATTGATGACCACATCGGCTTGTTCCCATATTATTTTATTGTGTGTGGCAATAACGATTATCCTGGTGTCTGTTCGTAGTGATAATAACAAGGCCATAATTTCTAAGCTGTTAGTCGGGTCGAGAGCTGCTGTGAGTTCGTCGGCCAAGATTAGAGGTGGATCTTTTATAATTACTTTAGCAAGAGCTACACGCTGCGCCTCACCTCCAGAAAGAGTGAAAATTCGTTGTTTTAAGTTTATATAAGAAAGGCTTACTTTTTCTAAAGCCTAATATTGGAGAAGCTTTTCTTCCTGCGAATCCCAAATCCAAATTTTCTTGGATAGTTTGGCCGTCCAATAGGCTAAAATTTTGAAATAAATGGCCTAATTCTTCGTGGGAAAATTTTGGAGAGGGACTATCTACCAAGGAGACAGTATTATAATAAACCACCTCCTCATCAAATGTTTCAAGGTGACTTAAGATATTTAGAAGAGTGGTTTTTCCACTATCACTCATCCTAGTTATCACATAGATTTTCCTGGTTTAAATAGAAGGTTTAGGTTTTCTAAAAGTGTACGTTGTTCCAACTTTTTTACTTACATTTATTTTTTTGAGTCCTTAAGCTCGTATGTATCGTTTGGAATGTATATTAGTTAAGTCACCATGTACCTAGATTATCTAGTAAATTATGAAAATAGTTTGTTGTTTTTTGAATCAGTAAGCTGAGACAAAGGTTCTTTCTGAATCTATTCATGTTTTTTGTCTGCGAAAGGATATTGTTTTCAGAGTTTTATTCAAAGTTCTAGAGCAAACGTAACACTTTGGGAGCACTTTATCAGATAGAGGTGGCCTTTCACCATTAAATGAAGATATGGGATAATTTCCAGATAGATAGATTTGGACTTATAAGGTGAACTTTCTATGAGAATCAGTACCTTATTTCGAGAAATATATCACAGATCAAAAAACAGGCAGTTTTTTTGATTTATGAATAGTTAAGTTTTACTTAAGTTCTTATAGAAAATTCACAGTGTTTTTATTATCGTTTAATAAAACTACGAGACAATACCCTTCGAGACATTTTTTTAAATCCGAACATTTATCCACTTAGTTCTAAAAAAAATCAGGCATTTTTTTTAGAAAATTCGATAAAGATGGTATACTGTGTATGGATGAAAAATAAATATTTTGGAGGCTAACTCATGATAGAAGTTATCGACTTAAAGAAAGTATTCGATAATGGATTTGAAGCACTAAAATCAGTGAACTTTACTATTGAGAAAGGAGATCTCGTTTGTTTATTAGGTCCAAGTGGTTGCGGAAAATCAACAATCTTGAATCTAATTTCGGGACTATTAACCCCATCAGCTGGAGATATTCGTTTTGCTGGCGAGTCGGTTGTTGATACGGAGCCCAAAAATAGAAATATCGGATTTGTTTTTCAAAATTATGCACTATACCCACATATGACGGTTGAAGAAAATATTATGTTTCCTTTAACAGTCGGCGCAAAGAAAATTTCAAAAGTAGAAGCTCGAGAAATCGCCAAAGAGTACATGGCACTAACCAATATTGAAGAATTAAAAAATAAAAAACCAGGAACGTTATCTGGAGGACAACAACAGCGTGTGGCGATTACCCGTGCGCTTGTTCAAAAACCAGAAGTTCTTTTATTAGATGAGCCATTAAGTAACTTGGATGCTCGCCTCCGTTTGAAGATTCGTGAAGAAATTCGGCGTTTAGTTAAAGAAGTTGGTATCACGACCATCTTTGTTACCCATGACCAAGAAGAGGCTTTATCAATCAGTGATAAGATTATTTTGTTAAATGAAGGAATTATTCAGCAAGACGATGATCCGCAAAATTTGTATCTGGAGCCAAACAATTTGTTTGTGGCAGAATTTATCGGTAACCCAATCATCAACATTTTACCGGTTGAAGTAAAAAATGGGGTTATGCACTATGAATCAGTCACTATTCCAATTTCAAATTTTGATTCTTCTCGTTTTAAAGCAGAGATGCCAGATGGAAACTATCATTTGGGGATTCGTCCAGAAGATGTCTTACCAGCAGAGCCAGGTGTCTTTACCACGAATATTCCTGGGGTTGAATTAATTGGTCGTGAAAGAATTCTGAATTTCCAAGTAGGTGCAAAACGTATGAAATCAATTGTTAGCATTGAAACAGGGATTGAAGAGGGGTCGGTAATGTCATTTGATTTTGCTTACCATAAAACCTTCATATTTAAGGAGAATGGGGAGCGAATCTACTAATGTTTAAAAAGAGGAAGTATAACCCAGAGAATCAACCAAAAGCCTGGTTATTTTTGTTTCCTTCATTAGCAGTGATTTTATTATTCAGCATTTATCCTTTATTCCGTTCATTTTATATGAGCTTTCAGAAGGGATCCTTAATTAATCAAAGCTATGCAGGAGTGGAAAACTATCAAAAGGTTCTGGCAGATCCAGTATTTGCGAAGGCCATGCTAAACACAGCACTTTTTGCGTTTACCGTCGTGCCAATTGCTTTACTTATCTCGTTAGCAATTGCCTGGATTATTTTTGAAAAAATTAAACACAAAGCTTTTTTTGAAACGATTTTCTTTATGCCGTATGTTACAAGTACAATTGCTATCGGGATTGTTTTTCGTTACTTTTTTAATGGTTCTTACGGGATTGTGAACTATATACTGTCGATTTTTGGGATTCCAGCGGTCAACTGGTTGGATAATGTTGACATGAGCATGCCGACCTTGATTATTTTTGGTGTTTGGACGAGTCTAGCCTTTAATATTATTATTTTGTTGGCAGGTTTTAGAAACATTGATCCAGAACACTACAAAATTGCTAGAATGTTTGGTGCAACAGATGGCGAAATTTTCCGCAGAATTACCTTTCCACAGCTAATCCCAACGTTAACTTTTTTATTAACCGTCAATATTATTGGCGCTTTTAAAGTTTACACGCAAGTTTACGCCTTGTTTGCCGGTCAACCAGGAATCGCCAAGAGTGCAACCACCGCCGTGTACTATATCTATGATAAATTCCATGTAGCCGGTCGACCAGGAGTAGCGATGGCAGCGACAGTTATTCTGTTTATTGTTATTTTATTGATTACCTTTATTCAGAACAAATTAGTAAAGAGGGTGGAAAAATAAGATGAAAAAAGTAGTGACAGGAATTGCTTATCTATTTATTATCCTCTTAGGAATCATCACTTTATTTCCATTTATTTATATGATTTTGGCAGGGCTTATGAGTTATAGTGAGGCAACTAGTATTCCACCAACTATGTTTCCAAAAAGCCCACAATGGTCAAATTATACTGAGGTCTTTACAAAAGCCCCGTTCTTACAATATTTTATTAACACAACGGTGGTTTCAGCAATTACGACCATTGCAACTTTAGTGACAGCTGTCTTGGCAGCTTTTGCGCTGACTAATTTACAATTCAAGTATAAGCAGCTTGTGATTGGGCTGATGATTTCTCTGTTGATGGTTCCTTATGAATCAATCATTTTTACCAATTACAATACAATTTCTAAGATGGGCTTGTTGAATACTTATGTTGCCTTGATTATTCCGTTTCTGACGAGTATTTTTTATATTTATTATTTGCACGGGTATCTAAAAGGAATTTCACCAACCTTTTATAAAGCAGCCAAAATTGATGGTGCCTCGGATTTGGAATATATTTGGAAGATTCTTATTCCTATGTCCAAACCAGCATTGGTAACTGTCGGGATTTTGACCTTTATTTCGAGTTGGAATTCATTCTTGTGGCCGCTACTTGTGACCAATGAGAAAAAATATCGTTTGTTAAACAATGGTCTGTCAGCATTTACAACAGAAAGTGGAAGTGATGTCCACTTACAGATGGCTGCGGCAACCTTAACTGTTTTACCAATATTAATTATTTATCTAGTCTTTAGAAAAGAAATCATTCGAGGAGTGGCGAAAAATGGCATCAAAGGGTAAAACAACGTTAACGTTTCATAGTGGAATTTTAACGATTGGTGGAACAGTAATTGAAGTAGCTTACGAAGATTCTCATATCTTCTTCGACTTTGGTACGGAGTTTCGACCAGAACTGAATTTAAAAGATGACAATCTACAGACGCTAATTGACCATCGTTTAGTGCCAGAAATCAAGGATTTATATGATCCTCGCCTAGGGTATGTCTACCAAGGTGAGAATCAAAAAGAATATGCGAACACAGCTGTATTCTTGTCTCATGTTCATTTGGATCATTCGCGTATGGTGAATTACTTAGATCCAAACATTCCTATGTATACTTTAAAAGAATCAAAAGCAATCTTAAATCTTTTGAATCGTGAAGGAGACTTTTTGATTCCTTCTCCTTTTGAGGAAAAGAACTTTACGCGTGAGTTGATTGCTTGTGAAGCCAACGAAGTAGTGACGGTTGGAGATATTTCTGTGGAGTTAGTTCCTGTCGACCATGATGCATATGGCGCTTGCGCGTTATTAATTCAAACCCCGGATCGTTTTATTACGTATACTGGTGATTTGCGTCTACATGGGTATGATCGCGGCCAGACTGTTCAATTGTGTGAAAAAGCGAAATACACAGATGCCTTAATTATGGAAGGGGTTAGCATCAGTTTCCCTGAGCGTGAGGAAGATCCAAAAGAGATTAAGGTTATCAGCGAAGAAGATTTAATCCAACAGCTAATCAAAGTTGTGAATGAGAATCCAGACCGTCAAGTAACCTTCAATGGCTACCCTGCCAATGTGAAACGATTTGAAAAAATTGTTGAGTTGGCGCCTAGAACAGTTGTGTTAGAAGCTTCAATGGCTGCTTTGTTAAAAGAGGTTACTGGGCGATCTGCACATTACTACTATCTTAATGATAGTCCAATTATTCCGGAGTTAGATTCTTCATTGGAGATTTCCTATGAAGGTTTAATTACTGACAACCATCAATACTTGTGGCAGGTGGTTGATCGTTTTACCAATTTACAAGGAGGTGGCGTTTATATTCATAGCGATGCAGCACCATTGGGGGACTTTGATCCTCAATATGCAGTATTTTTGGAAATGTTAGACAAGCAAAAGGTAGAGTTTGTTCGTTTAGCATGTTCAGGACATGCATTTCCAGAAGATTTAGCACAGATTATTGCATGGATTGAGCCAAAGTTACTGATTCCAATCCATACGTTGAAGCCAGAAAAACTGAAAAATCCGTATGGAGATAGGTACTTGCCTACCAGAGGCGAAAAAATTGTTCTTTAAAAATGAAATTACAGGGAGACTAGAAAAAATGAAATTGACTAAACTATCAACTGCCGTATTAGCGGCCGCAACTATTTTTGTTCTAGGGGCGTGTGGAAACAGTAATGATAAAGGGACAACAAAAGATGACGGGAAAATCGTTACAGAAGTAAAAGACGATACGACAATCACTTTCTGGCATGCTATGAATGGCGCTCAAGAAGAAGAGTTGACCAAAGTTGCAAAAGACTTTATGAAAGAAAATCCAAAAATTAAAGTAGAATTGCAAAACCAATCTTCTTATCCAGATTTACAAGCAAAGATTAATTCAACATTACCTTCACCAAAAGATTTACCAACAATCACTCAAGCTTATCCTGGCTGGTTATGGAATGCTTCTCAAGATGATATGTTAGTAGACTTGAAACCTTATATGGATGACAAAACGATTGGTATGGACAAAGAAAATCCAATCAAGCCCGCTTTACTTGAAGGGGCTCAAATTGATGGCGTTCAATATGGGGTGCCGTTTAACAAATCAACTGAAATGTTATTCTATAACAAAGATATGTTAGATAAATATGGGGTAAAAGTTCCAACAACAATGGAAGAATTAAAAGAAGCCTCTAAAACAATTTACGAAAAATCAGGCAAAAAAGTCGTTGGAGTTGGGTTTGATTCACTAAATAACTACTATGTTATTGGGATGAAAAACAAAGGCGAAGAATTTGGTAAAGATACAAAAATTACTAGCGATGCGTCAAAAGAAATCATCAATTACTATGCTGAAGGCGTGAAAGATGGTTACTTCCGTATTGCAGGCTCTGACAAATATTTATCTGGCCCATTTGCCAATGAACAAGTGGCTATGTTTATCGGAAGTATTGCAGGAGAAAGCTTTGTTGCAAAAGATACTGAAGGTAAATTTGTTTATGATGTGGCTCCTCGCCCTGAAAAAATTAACTTACAACAAGGAACAGACGTGTATATGTTCAGTAATGCCTCTAACGAAGAACGTACAGCGGCTTATCTATTCATGAAATATTTGGTTTCACCAGAAGTTCAATTAGACTGGGCAATCACAACAGGTTACATGCCGATTCTAGATTCAGTTATTTCTAGTGACGATTATCAAAAGGCAGAAAATACAAAAATCCCGGCTCATTTAGCAGCTACTACAGAAGACTTATTTACAGTTCCAGTTGCTGAAAATAGTGATGCTGCGTACAATGAAGTTCGTGCGATTATGGAAAATGTCTTATCAAATACTGGTAAAAACACAGACAAAATTATTGAAGATTCTCAAGCACAATTGGAAGATGCTTGGAATCAGTAAGAATTTATTAGGGACGGTTCAAATGAGCACCAACAGTTAGCGATAGACAACCGCTAATCGACAATGATAGTGGCAGGCAAAAGTGATTCACTTTTGTCTAGCCACTTTTTTTGTTAAGATAAAGCAGTAGAGAAATGGGAGTGAAGTAGATGGAAATAAAAATTTTGGCAACCAGCGATATGCATGGGTATATCGAACCAACAAACTATGCAGAAAAAAATAGTGACCTACCTTTTGGGACAGAAAAGATTGCTACATTAATTAAAAATATCAAAAAAAATGCTACGGGTCCGGTCATAATGATTGAAAACGGCGATTTTATTCAAGGCTCTCCCTTGAGTTATTTCCTAGCCAAAAATAAACGAGTGGGTGAACTGACACAGGTTGTTAACGCACTTGGGTATGATGTGGGTGTATTGGGCAACCATGAGTTTAACTATGGATTGTCGTATTTAAAATCAGCAATTGCGAGCTACAATCATCCAGTTCTCGCCGCGAATATCATAAATAAAGAAGGGCAACCAGCCTTTGGAAAAGCTTACGATTTAATCGAAAAAGAAGGGGTGACTATTGCAATCTTAGGCTTAGTCACACAGTATATCCCTCATTGGGAACAGCCGGCTACGGTTAAAGATTTAACATTCAAGAGTATTGTTGAAACGGCAAAGGAATATGTGCCAAAACTAAGAGAACAAGCAGATCTTGTCGTAGTTGCTTATCATGGTGGATTTGAGCGTGATTTAGTGACGGGTGAACCGACAGAACTATTGACAGGTGAAAATGAGGGGTATCAACTTCTTCAAGAGGTATCTGGAATTGATGCACTTGTTACTGGGCATCAACATCGTGAAATTGCAACACATGTTCAGGGCGTACCAGTGGTTCAACCGGGCTATAGGGGAAGTCATTTAGGAGAAATTACCTTAGAGATTGAGCAAACGCAAGAAGGATTTAAAGTCAATGAAAGTAAGGCGGCAATTCTTTCAGTAGAGTCGGTTCAAGTAGATGAAGAAATCAAAAAGTTAATTGCGCCGGCTGGAGAAGAAGTTGAGGTTTGGTTGGATCAGCCTGTTGGGAAAGTCGAAGGCGATATGCATATCACTGACCCTATGGTAGCGAGAATCCACGAACATCCTTATATCGAGTTTATTAATCGCGTACAGATGGCAGCTAGTGGGGCCAAAATATCTGGAACATCCTTGTTTAATAATGAAGGAAAAGGTTTTGGTTCTGTGATCACAATGAGGGATGTGATTACCAATTATATTTATCCGAATACACTGGCTGTCTTAAAAGTGACAGGCGCAGATTTGCGTGCAGCACTTGAACAAACGGCAAACTATTTAATTTTGGATGAAGGAAAGGTTGTTTTTAACCCTGAATTTATTATGCCGAAACCACAGTACTACAACTACGATATGTATGAAGGAATTAACTATACAATTGATATGAGAAACCCTGCTTTTAGCCGTATCACTAAGCTAGAGTTTGAAGGAAAACCCGTGGAGGCGACGGATGAATTGGAAATGGTTATCAATCAATATCGTGCAGTCGGTGGTGGAAACTATGAGATGTTTGAAGCAGGCAAAATTATCCGTGAAATCCAAATTGATATGACGGAACTGATCGCCAATTATTTGAAAGAGCATCCGGTAATTCAAGCCACAACCAATCAAAATTTTACTGTGCTAAGATAACTAAAAGAGTGATGAGTAGAGATAAGTTGATGTATGGGTTAACCGTTAAAAGAGTGCTGTCGAAAAGAGTAGTCTGCTAATCTAGAGCATTTTAAGTTAAATAAGCGCAGAGTAATTGGAAAAAGTGGGTTACTGTTCACGGCTAAATTAAGAAAGGAACACTCGTACATCAGATATTTTCTCAATAAAAATGAAGAATCGCATCCAAAATTTCTTCCACCAAAAAAGTTTATAGTCTGGCCGCAAGCAGCTTGCCAGTTCCACTTGTGTAGGCCCCTCTAGTGGAATGGTATGCGCAGGCCGATAAAAATGAAATGTTTCATTTCATCACATTTTTTTGGCATTAGCCTCTTTGAACCTTGCTCAAAATAAGGAAGGAAATGAAACATTTCCTTTCATTGACGCGCCGAGTACCATTCTACTACTATGATACTTGGTAAGTAGAACTGGCAACCGGCTGTACATACTTGGAAAACAGCCGGTAATTCACCATCTGCCTCTTGAGACTACAGAACTTTTTGGTTCCAGAAATTTCTACTGCTAGATCTCGAACATTTTCAAGAAGAGGCCAACTGGAAGGAGAATTTCTATTCCTAATTTCGTATGGAAATTCGTTTCAAAAGTTCTCCATAGATTGAAATCCGTGGGGAAAAACTAGTCATTTAAGTAAGAAAGGAGGCTGCCTCCGATTTTATGGCACGTAAGATTTGGCATAGTGCTGTGCGCATCCGAAAAAAATCTGGAAAGCATTCAACCAGACGAGTTTCTTGCGTTGTTATCTTAAGAAAACTTAGTGATGCGCGACCACAAAAAAGTCCATTTTAATCGCTTGTTCAGCTATCAGAATATTGAATGTAACGTTCACTTACTAAGGGATTTATAGAAATGTTCAGATAACACGCATCCTTGGTCTGAGAAATTGAAACAGTTGATTACGCAACAAAATGTGGCACACACACAGTTGATTAAACAAGGAGAAAGCTCATTTCTTACGTTTAAGGAGAGCCAACTTTTGCATCACTCGATGAAGTTGTTTTGAAGAAGATTGATGGAAATAAGATGGAGGATAATCACTACTAATTTTTTACTGAGCGCAGTTAAAACAATAGTTCGACTGCCGTTCGTACTAGTTTTCATGGGTGCTCAATGTCGACTCGCCGTTTTCTAATATCTAAGCGAGCGAAGTTTACGCAGCGTGAAATCAAAAATGAAAGTGGCAGGACAGTTCCAGACCATGGAATCTGTGCGCAAGTCCACAATCCATAGCTATTTATAATCCTATTATCGACAGAGGGACCATAGTAGTGAGGCACTCGACCGTGTGGTGGAAGGAATTCTGGCTGCGAGAACTCATTTTTAGTAGTAAAGGCTTAGATATAGGCGTGTTATTTTTTAATTGAGCTGTAAAGAGTTAAAGAACCTTAGATTTTTTCTACTTTTTCTTTTTTTCTCTTGCCTATTCTATAGGTAATTAGGTATGCTTAGGTGAAAGAAATTGAGGTGGCTTATGGAAAAACAGGAGATTGAAAAATTATTAAAAAAATATATTTTACTCGTGGCGTTATTGGTGATTGGAATCATTTACCTATTACCAATTTTAGGAATTGCTAAAACAATCCTTGGTGCGTTTACGAATATTATTCTTGCAGCACTACTCGCCTATGTAATCAATATCGTGATGGTCAAAATTGAGCATCTTTTCGATAAGGTTTCATATAGTTGGGTGAAAAAAATTAAACGTCCGATTAGTTTACTTTTATCGCTGATTATTTTATTGTTTATCATTACAGTATTTATCGGATTAGTCGTTCCAAGTATTATTGATTCACTGAATGTGTTATTCACTTCTTTACCAGGTGTGTTTAAAGAAACACAAGAGTTTTTGATTAATGTCTTTCAAAATAATCCGGAAATCAAACAAACGATTGCTACATTGGAGATTGACTGGAAGAATATTCTACAAAACACGCTGTCCTTCTTGGGTGGTGGTGTCGCAAACTTTGTGGATGTAGCAATTTCAATCATCAGTGCTGTATTGGGGAGCTTGTTTAACTTCTTACTGATTTTAGTCTTTGCTATCTATATTTTATTAGATAAGGAACGTTTTATCCGGGCCTATGAACGGGTGGGGAACTTGTATATTTCTGAGCGTCGAAAACGTCGTCTTGATAAAGTCTTGAAGCTTGTTCATCACACATTTAGCTCTTTTATCGGCGGGCAATGTCTAGAAGCTGTGATTCTAGGAACGCTTTGTGCGATTGGCATGTTGATTCTAAAAATGCCTTACGCAATTATGGTGGGAACTTTGGTCGGTGTTATAAATATTGTTCCAATCGTCGGCGCCTATGTGGGTGGTGCGATTGGGACGTTTATGGTATTTACTGTAAATCCTGTCTTATCGATTGGCTTTTTAGTCTACTTAATTATTTTGCAACAGTTCGAAAGCAATATCATTTATCCAAGAGTCGTGGGCAATTCTGTCGGCTTGCCAGGGATTTTTGTTCTGGCTTCAGTGATGGTTTTTGGAACACTTGCTGGTATACCAGGTATGTTTCTGGGAATCCCGGCAACCGCCTGCGTATATAAGCTAGCGAAAATCTATATTGTCGAAAAAGAACAGAAAAAAGCTGGATTGACTAATTAAGTTGGTCTGAACTAGCAGCTAGCTATTCCACGGAGGCTACTAGAAATTATTAGGGAAACACATACAATTACTGGGGAAAACGCCCAATGATTGTATGTGTTTTTTTCGAGTTAAGCGGCACTTTGGGCTGTTTGGAATGGAAGTAGCAGGCGAGTGATTTAGTCGATAAGTGAAAGCTAATCATCATTGGACAGCTTTGGTCAAAGAGAGTGAATAAATTCTATGTATTCATTTGACATATGAATAAACAATCATATATAATAAACGTATGAACAAATAATCATATGTAGATTGATACATAAATGGAGGGATATAAAATGACGACAACCAATGCAACACATTCGCACACTCATGAGCACGGGAAAGGCTGTTCTCATAATCATTCACATGAACATAGTCATGGGAATTTACCAATTGTTTTATACGGCGTCGGGTTAGTTTTTTATTTCATCGCATTACTGTTTATTCAAAATGAGTTTATAGAAAACAGTTTGTATGTACTAGCGATTCTGACTGCAGGTTACCATGTAATTGTCGAAGGGATTAGTGAAACAATCACCGATACAATCAATCAAAAGAAATTCTTACCGAATGTGCATATTTTGATGACTTTAGCAGCTGCTGGTGCGTCCGCAATTGGCGATTTTGATGAGGGTGCGTTGCTTATTTTGATTTTCGCTGGTGCTCATTTCCTTGAAGAGTATGCAGAAGGGAAAAGTAAACGTGAAATTACAAAGCTTCTAAAACTAAACCCAACAGAAGCTCGTTTGATTCAGTCAGATGGACAGACGAAGTTGGTGGATGTGTCTACCTTGAAGATTGGTGATGAATTGAAGGTTTTACCTGGAGATCAAATCCCAACTGATGGGATCATTCTTTCAGGAGGGACAGCGGTTGATGAATCATCTATCACTGGTGAAAGCATGCCAAAAGAAAAACAACTGATGGACGAAGTTTTTGGAAGTACGATGAACGGAACAGGAACCTTTACGATGCGTGTGACTAAAGACAGTAAGGACACCGTTTTTTCAAAAATTGTTGAAATGGTCAGTCAAGCGCAATCAAATATGTCCAAAACAGCGACAAAAATTAAGCAATTAGAACCAATTTATGTAACAGTTGTATTAATTATTGTGCCTCTCTTTATTCTTTTGGCACCGTCTGTGTTTGGTTGGAGCTGGCAAGTGAGTATCTATCGTGGCATGGTGTTACTAATCTCAGCATCTCCTTGTGCGTTGGCTGCTAGTGCGGTTCCGGCAACTTTATCTGGCATTTCCAACTTAGCCAAACGTGGTGTGTTATTCAAAGGGGGTAGTTATCTATCGAATTTAGCGACGATTAAAGCGGTTGCGTTTGATAAAACAGGAACCTTAACAGAAGGTAAGCCCTCCGTTACAGATACGTATTTTGTAGATGAAACACAAAAAGCTGAGTGGATAAATCTGATTGTTCATATGGAAAAGGAATCAAACCATCCATTGGCCAATGCTATTTTAGAAGCGTTTGATCAAACGGACGACTTAGAATTAGCAGTGACTAATGAGATTGGGAAAGGGTTAGTAACAGTCTATAAAGGCGCTCATTATCGATTAGGAAAAATCGAAAATACAGAGGCGTTATCAGAGACTGTCCAAGAAAAAAATATTGCTTGGATGAAAGAAGGAAAGACCGTCGTTTGTCTCACGAAAGATAACGAACTCGTGGGGATGATTGCCTTAATGGATGTGCCAAACCAAGCGGCAGCTGGCGTGATTGAGTATTTGCGTAGTCAAGGAATCCAGACCACCATGATTACGGGTGATGCAAAAGTAACGGGAGAAGCTGTTGCTAAAAGGTTGCAGATTGACTCAGTCAAAGCGAATGTGTTGCCTGAGAACAAATCAATGATCATAAGTGATTTACAAAAAACAACTGGCCCGACAGTTATGCTAGGCGATGGAATTAATGATGCACCTGCGCTTGTTCAAGCAGATATCGGGTTTGCGATGGGCGATGGAACAGATATTGCGATTGATATAGCAGATGCGGTTATCATGAAAAATGATTTAACCAAATTTAAATATGCACATCAAGTGTCTAAAAAATTGGCGACAGTTGTTTGGCAAAATATTTTCTTCTCTATGTTTATTGTTGTTCTGCTTGTTGTGTTAAATATTCTTGGGAAAATGGACATTGGTCTTGGTGTCTTAGCCCATGAAGGAAGTACGTTACTTGTTATTTTGAATGGATTACGTTTACTTTTGCCAGTAAGAGAACGGTAAAAAGTGAAGAGGATTGTGTGAGCAAAAGAGAGAGTAGGGCGTAACTAGAAGGTTATGTTCTACTCTTATTTTGTGTGGGAATTTATTGGAGTCGGCAGAATTCAGCGTCAAGTCGAGTCTTTCGAAAACTTTTAGAGTATTATTCATGAATAAAGGGATTGACAACGATTTTAGTACAGTGTACTATTTGAGTATAGTACACTGTACTAAAAATGAAGGGAGAGAAACTCATGGAGAAACGAATTAGACCTGCAGCACAAAATATTGGCCGGATTTTAGGTGGAGGAATGGCATCAGAGGATTTTATCAAGCTGATGAATGCGACAGAAGGAAATATTGAGGATTTTACGAAACTAACGTTTGAAGAGGCCGCTGATTTTGTCAACACCTGTGAAGAATTAGGCGATAGAGCTGTCGAATATGCGACCAATAATCAAAAGTTAGGCAGAATGGTTACCGCAAGTCAGTATTTCTTTAATGCTTCTTGTCTTTACCGACTTGGTGACTATGGAATTAGAGGGATTACCGATGAAAAACATCGCGTTTACTCGAAGCTATTAAGTAGCTTCAGACAAAGTAAAGAGCTTTCGGTGACGGAGGCTAGTGAATTCGTTGAAATCCCGTTTGAAGGAAAAATGATGCCAGGTTATTTATTAATTCCTCATGATGCACCTGCTGATGTTCCAGTGGTGATCTGTATTCCTGGTGCAACGGGGTATAAGGAGGAAAACTATAATATTGCTTATTCCATCTATGAACGAGGGTGTGCGGCATTGATTTTTGATGGACCAGGGCAAGGAGATCCTCTGTTAAACCAAGCGATGTTTTTAACTGCAGATAACTATGATCGGGCAGTCAAAGCAGTGATCAATTTTATCAAAGAAGACCCCCGACTAGGTGACAAGATTGGCCTCAGTGGAATGAGTTATGGAGGCTACCTTGCAACAAGTGCGGCAGCTGCCAATGCAAAAGATATTTCAGCAATGGTCTGTAGAGGCGGTTGCTCACAAACGGATCAGTTAACTATGCATGAATGGGAAGGAATCGACCATTTTTACCTTCGTCATTTTATGCCAAAATTTAATACAACTGACTTAGAAGAAGCGAAAAAAATTAGTCGTGAACTGAATGTCGAACCACGGTTAAATCAGGTGACTTGTTCGGTTTTGGTGGTTCACTCTGAAGAAGATTTAGTGCTAGGTGTTGAAGGGGCAAAAACGATTTATCAAAAATGTGCGAGTGCCGACAAAGAATATTATGAAGTTCCTGGAAATGTTCATTGCGGCAATAATGAAGATCAAAAAACAAGAGCTTATGCGGCAGACTGGATTGTAAGTAGGTTGATGAACTAAACCAACATGTCTCTCTGCTTGTTTGACAACTTGTAGGCTGTCACTTACCTGTCTTCTAGTCTATAGCTAAAAATAGTTGCTTTTTTTGAGTCAATAAATCAAGAAAGTATTTATTTCTCTAGCTCGTTTTTATTATATAATAGAATCAAAGAGGTATATTAAAGATGAGTGGAATGATAAGCGCATGACGAATACAAGACAAAAAATTATAGAGGTAGCAGAAAAACTATTTAATGAGTTTGGTTATGATAAGGTATCTTTGAGAACCATAGCGGCAGAAGCGAACACAACAATTGGCAATTTAACTTATTATTTTAAACAAAAAGAGGAGTTGCTAATTGCGATTTTGGATGATTTACATACTACGTTTCCTTTAAATTTAGTGGAAAATCTAAAAGGAATCGCTTTGTTGGAAAATTTGCTTGATGCATTTGTTACAGCGCAAGTCAACGAATCAAAAAATAGTTTTTACTATCAAAATTTATACGAGATTACGAAGGATTCTGACTATATTTCAGACAAAACAAAACAATTTCAAAAGCATTTGTATGATCGAGTGTTAAAACGAATGGAGGATATGCAGCAAGAAGGATTGTTAAAACCATCCATTACAATGCCCGAGATGACGAGTTTTTCCTATACCTTTGTTAGTTTATCAACGGTTTGGTTACAACAAAATGCCCCTTACAATAATGATTTGTTGCCCAAATACCAGATTACTGAAGTACTTTGTAGCTTACTTGGCTTGTATATTAGTGAAGAGACCCAGTTTGACTATCGAGAGTTGTGTCATTCAAGAGGAATTGCGGTAGAATAGTCGTCAATTACGGCTTGAAATGATTGTCTTTTGCAAACAGAACAACCACTGTAACGAGCCTCATGTGACTCAGTGGTTGTTTTGTTTGTTTTGAGGTGGTTATGTATTACAGAAAAGAGCCTATAAAATGCGTGTATACTTGTGGTTGGCTGAAACTTCTTTGTTTTAAGAAGATTTCTTAGTCAAAAATTGAGAAGTTATTGCATATAGGTGAAGAATCGGGTATAGTATGTAGCGAATCTTTCGTGAAGAAAAGGGGTAACAACATTGGATAAACAATCCATTTATGGCTTAACAAATGAAGAATTAGTCGCTTGGTTTCTTGAAAATGGGGAGAAAAAATTTCGAGCAACACAGGTTTGGGCATGGCTTTATGAAAAACGCGTGCGTGAGTTTTCTGAGATGACCAACTTATCCAAAGACTTGATTAATAAATTGGAAGAAAATTTTGTGATCAATCCATTAAAACAAATGGTTGTACAAGAGGCGAAGGATGGGACCGTCAAGTATCTATTTGAATTGCCTGATAAAAATATGATTGAAACAGTTTTGATGCGCCAAGAATATGGTCTTTCTGTGTGTGTAACGACACAGGTTGGTTGTAATATTGGCTGTACCTTTTGTGCAAGTGGGCTACTTAAAAAACAACGTGATTTAACGGCCGGTGAAATCGTAGCACAAATTATGTTAGTCCAACATTACTTTGATGAACGTGGGCTAGACGAACGAGTGTCTCACGTAGTGGTGATGGGGATTGGTGAACCATTTGATAACTATGATAACGTAATGAGCTTTTTGCGGATTATTAATGATGCAAAAGGTCTGGCGATTGGCGCTCGTCATATCACGGTTTCAACGAGTGGTTTGGCAAACAAAATTAAAGAGTTTGCTGAAAACGGCCTGCAGGTTAATCTGGCTATTTCATTACATGCACCAAATAATGACGTGCGTACATCAATCATGCGAATTAACCGTAGCTTCCCAATTGAAAAATTAATGGAAGCGGTGGATGAATATATTGAGAAAACGAATCGTCGAATTACGTTTGAATATATTATGTTAAACGGAGTGAATGATCGTCCGGAACACGCAAAACAGCTTGCAGATCTATTAAAAAATAAGAAAAAATTATCTTACGTGAATTTGATTCCCTATAATCCAGTGAGTGAACATGACCAGTATTCTCGTAGTGATAAGGCAGATGTCCTAAAATTTTACGATATCCTAAAGAAAAACGGCGTAAACTGTGTCATTCGTAAAGAACATGGAACAGATATCGATGCGGCTTGCGGACAATTGCGTAGTAAACAAATGAAGAAACAAAAAGAAGCAACTAAATAGTTTAACTAAGAACTGATAAGAAGAGGGGAAACCTTGTTTTATCAGTTTTTTTGATTCCTCAAAATTAGTAGATAAACAAGGAACTGGCTTTTTTTATCAGTTAAACCCTATTATTTCTTTTTTTATGAGTAGACTGGTACAATGGAGCAATAAATTGGTAAATGGAGGTCAACAGCAGATGATAATCACAGAATTTGATTGGGAAAGTGTGGCTTTGAGAAGTCAACTGGCAGACTTACTGGCTTTGACTTGGCCCAAGGAATATGGAGAAACAGCAACAGCAGAAGTGACGGAACTACTTTCTGAGAATCGAATTGCGGTTGTCGCGTTAGAAGATGATCGATTGATTGGATTTGTCGGGGCGATTCCACAATATGGCAAGACGGGATGGGAGATGCATCCGCTAGTAGTTACTTCCACACAGAGGGGCAATCGAATTGGTGAGCGTCTGGTTCGATATTTAGAAAAAGAAGTGGCCTCAATGGGTGGCTTGACCATCTATCTAGGAACAGATGATGAAAATTTCCAAACCTCACTTAGTGAAGGGGACTTGTTTGAGAATCCTCTTGAAAAAATCCAACAGATAAAAAATAAAAAGAATCATCCATTTGAATTTTATCAAAAACAAGGGTATCAGATTGTTGGCGTTTTTCCAGACGTGAATGGTTGGAATAAGCCGGATATTTGGATGGCTAAATCGGTGGGAAAGAGAGACACTAAGCACGCGAGTTAATGGGTGCCGATGAAGAAATAAAAATAGGAAGACGGTTGAAGAGGCTGAGGTGGGGACAGAAATGTTTAACTCCGAGAAATAAGATGGAGTTGCTTCTGCACCCACCGTTTATTCGGATAAAAAGAGGCTGGGACAAACACCCATGAGGGTTATCACCCTCACCAAACAGAATGAAAACGAAAATGATCGACCTACAAATGATTTCCTGTCATAATATAATTGACAGGAGTGGCTTGTAGGTCGATCACTTATTGAGGTTCTGCTCCAAGTAACCTTGAGGGACAAACTAGATCATTCTACTTATTTGCACCAATCATTAGGTCATAGAACCTGCGTATAAAAATAAATTGTTTCTATAAGTAGAATAGCCTCTTCTGGATAATTTTTCAAGGAGGAAGGTAAAATGGAAGATGTATTTCATTCTTGTTGTGCTGGATTAGATATTCATCAAAAAGTTATTGTTGCTTGTGTTCTTCGTTCTACTGAAGGAAAAAAACGCCCAGAAAAAGCCTTTGGTAGTTTTGAAACAACGACTCGTGGTCTGTTTGAACTCTCTGATTGGTTGGCTTCTTATGAAGTGACTCATATTAGTATGGAAAGTACGGGTGTCTATTGGAAATGTGTGTGGCGCATTTTACAAAATCAGTTTGAATTACAACTAGCTAACCCTCGGCATATCAAAAACATTCCAGGGAAAAAAACAGATATGAAAGATGCTGAATGGATTGCTCGGTTGACTCGATTAGGTGTCGTTCCTACGAGTTTTGTGCCACCCGAACCCATTCAAGAATTGAGAGACTTAACTCGTTATCGCAAACATTTAGTTGAAGACTTGAATCGAGAAAAAAATCGTGGGCATATGGTCTTACAAAATGCTGGAATCAAATTGACCTCAGTGATGAAAGATATTTATGGGAAATCTGGTCGCGCCTTGCTTTATGTCTTAATTGAAAATAAAACAATCACAGAGTCACTCATTCTCAAATCTGTTTATACAACGCTACGCAGAAAAGTTCCTCAATTAATGGACGCCTTAGAAGGATTTATGAATCCTCATTATCGTAAAATGTTGGCTCTTCATCTCACTCAAATTGAGTGTTTAGAAAAACAAATTCAGGAAGTCGAAGAAACAATTAACGACTATCTTACACCTTATGAAGAATACGTGGAACGGTTAGAGGAAATACCGGGAATCAATCGAAGAACTGCCGCAGTTGTACTGGCAGAGATTGGGATAGATATGTCTGTTTTCCCTACTTCTGGACATTTAGCTTCATGGGCGGGAGCGAGTCCGGGAAATAATCAAAGTGCCGGAAAAACGCGAAGTAAACGGGTAAGAAAAGGAAATTCTTATCTAAAGAAAGTCTTAGCGCAAGGTGCTTTAGCTGTTTCAAAGGGGAAAAAGAACCGAATTCAAGCATTTTTCTTTCGAGTAAGAAGAAATGCCGGTCACAAAAAAGCGGTCGTTGCGACAGTTCATTTATTACTACGTATTATTTATCGGATGTTTTCCGATCAGTCCCGCTATAAAGAACTTGGAGAAACGTATTTACAAAATAGAGAGAACCCTCTAACGGCTACCTCCTAGAGTGTTCTAGACCAATTTAGCTAACTACGCTTTTAGTAGGAGGTAGCTTTTTTTTGTTTTTTTACAGATTTAGTTTTCGTATAAAAACTTTATAAGTCTGTCCCCACCTCAGCCTCCTTCAATCGTTTTTGTTTGAGATAAGCGAGACCACCTTTAGTATAAACGAGCTTAGAGTGACCATTATAAAAAAATTATATGGGGTGTTGACAATAGGGGAAAGTTTCGTTATTATAAATACAGATGTTATGCAACGGTTGTTTTAAAACGGACGAAATCGAAAAGAGGATTGGAAAAATATGCCACCAAAACAAAAATTTAGTAGAGAAGAAATTGTCGCTTCAGCGGTTAAGATTTTAAGACAAGATGGTCTTTCGGGGATTACCGCTCGTGCTTTAGCTGAAGAATTGGGAAGCTCCCCGAGGCCCATTTTTACAGTTTTTCATACCATGGAAGAAGTCCAAGACAGTGCAATTGAATATGCAAAAAATCTTTACAATGGGTATGTCTCTGAAGCTTTAGAACAAGATTTGGCATTTAAAGCAGTTGGTGAAGCTTACATTCGATTTGCTAGTGAAGAGCCGAAAATGTTTCAGCTATTATTCATGTCAGAAAAAAACTTGGAAAATAGTTTTGTGAGCATTTTATCTTCCATTGATGAAAATAGTCAGAAGATTTTACAATCAATTTCTGAAAGTTATGGATTTTCAGATGAAAAAGCCTACCGACTATATATGATCTTATGGGTGTTTACTCACGGGATTGCAACACTGTACGCGACAGGTGTTCATGCATTTGAGCCGACAGAAGTTGGAGGAATGATGGCAGATGTTTTTTTAGGAGCTGTGCATCAAATTAAATAAAGAGAAGGTTGGGGAGAATTAATGATTAATGCAAAAAATATACACAAGTCTTTTAGTACAGGTGAACAATTAACGAAAGTGGTAAAGGATGTCTCATTAACCATTTCAAAAGGAACATTCACCGTTATTTTAGGCCCTTCCGGTTCAGGAAAATCGACCTTATTAAATTTATTATCTGGATTAGAACAGATTGATGAAGGGCGTTTGTCTGTAGGAAGCCAAGATTTGTCAAAGATGAGCGAAAAAGAACGAACGCTTTTCCGAAAAGAAACGACAGGTTTTGTTTTTCAACAATATTATTTACTGCCAGAGTTAACTGTTGAGATGAATATCAAAATGGGTGCGGAGCTTGCCAATAATAAAGAGTATCTCAATATAGTAGAGGCAGTCGGCTTAAAAGACAAATTAAAAAAATATCCTAGTGCACTCAGCGGTGGAGAACAACAGAGAGTTTCAATTGCTAGAGCTTTAGCTAAAAAACCAGAAATCTTATTTTTAGATGAACCAACAGGGGCGTTAGATGAAACAACTGGGCGAAGCGTGTTGGATTACCTTGCTAAGCTTCAAGAAGAAATGAATTTAACGATGATTATGGTCACACATAATTTGAATATCGCGGAAATGGCTGATACGGTAGTTGAAGTGAATAGCGGAGAGATTAAGACTATTACACAGAATTCAACGAAAAAAAATGCGTACGAAATTGGGTGGTAAGATGATTCAAAAGAAAACTCTAAAAAAATTATTTGCTGTATCATTAATTATTTTTTGTGCAGTGTTTGTCTGCACCTTATTTATTAGCTATCGGATTGATTCTGGCATTAATTTAGAAAATATTAAAGATTCGAGGCTTGTCACCTTATATGAAGCACAGATAGCAGTTGCTGATATGATTTGTTGGACAAGCGGTATCTGCTTATCTTTGACCTCCATGATTATGCTAGCCTTTTATGTGAAGCAGTATATTGATACACATCAGAAATATTTAGGAATGATGAAAGCTTTAGGGTATAGTACATTTAAAATTGCTAAACAGTTTTGGTTTTTCAGTATCAGTGTTCTTTTTGGGAGTAGCTTTGGTTTTCTAGTGGCGTACTTATTTTTACCTCAGTTTTATAAAGTGATGAATGCAGAAATTAGTGAACTGATTGAATTTACACCAACCTTACATATTGCAGTTCCAGTATTTCTAATTCTAGTGCCAACAGTCGTTTTCGGCTTATTTTCAGTTGTTTATGCAAGTTTCAAGCTACAAAAAACAACGATGCAATTACTTAAGGAGATGCCCAAACAAATTAAACATAAACGAGTCCGCTTGAAAGAGCGTTCATTTTTAACTGAATTAAAAAGAACAATGTTAGCTTCTAGAAAAAGTCTTGTGTTTTTTATTGGGTTTAGTGCTTTCTGCTTTGCAACAATGATTCAGATGACTTTGAATATGCGTGATATGATGGATGAGTTATTTGCAATACTTATCTTAGGGATTGGACTGATTCTTTCTTTAGTTATTCTATTTATCTCTGTTGCGACGGTTGTTGAAGGACGAGCGAAAGATATTTCTATTATGAAAGTCATGGGATATAGCAATACGACTTGTCGTAAGGCCGTGTTAGATGGGTATCGTCCAATCGCGTGGGCTGGTTTTCTAATCGGAACAGTGTATCAGTTTGTTCTCATTAAGCTGATGACAGGATTATTTGCGACGTCAATTGAGGATTTTCCAGAAGTCGCCTTTGATGTAGGCGCCTGTGTAGTAACATTAGTTGCTTTCCTAGCAATTTATGAAACATACATGTATCTGTATGCCAAAAAAATTGAATCAATATCAGTAAAATCTGTGATGCTTGTGTAAAGAATAGGAGTTGGTTACAAAAAATCGCTCCTCTTTATTCAGTCAAAAATAGAGCAGTCATCCGAAAAGGGATGGCTGCTCTTATTTTGACTGTAATGTTAAAAGAGTTCTTCTTATAAATAGGTGTTTTTTCCTTCAGTAACTTCAGGCTTTAGCTGATAAATCTTGGAAGGACGACCGATGCCAACTGGTCGCTCACCAATTTCATCGAAGTATTGAAGCATGGCTTTCTTAAAGTTTGAGTGGTCGATTGAATGAAAATCAATGCCCAGAAACTTAGCGAAAACCTTTCGTGCTTCTGTAATGGTGAAATCTTTTCCTAATACTTGAAGGACTTGAGGTTCATGTTCCATTTTATCGGACACACGATTAAAGGCTTTTAAGATAATCTCACTGTGGTCAAAGGCTAACGTGTCTTTCCCAGTAGATAGACCTGTTTTTAAATCTAAAATAATCTCCACGTCGCCGCTTGTTAAATGAATTTGGTTAGCTTGACGCTCCATAGAAAACCAACGAACTTCTTTGGCGTCGTCACCTGCGATTAAAGGTTCTTCCCCAATAAAGGCTAAATAACTGACCGTTACGACCCAGCCTCGTGGATCGCGGTTAGGCGTACTAAACGAGTGTAGCTGTTCAATATTTTCTTTTGAAATGACGACACCTGTTTCTTCAGTTGTTTCTCGAAGAACACTTTCACCTGTCGATTCGTTTCGTTGAACGAACCCACCAGGAAGGGCCCAAGAGTTGCGGTAAGGATGGCCTTTTCTTTTGATTAATAGGATTTTTAATTGATCTTCTTCCTTGTTGTAACACATCAAAACGATATCGACGGTTAAAGAAGGTTTCTCATATTCAGGTAATTCTTGTTTGTGGTACCATTCTAGGAATTCAGCTTCACTGGCTGTTTGTTCAAAGTAAAGCTTTTCTTCTGATTTAGAACGAAATTCCAATCTGGAACACCTCTCATTCATTAATTTGTACAGAATACATTCATTGTATCATGCGTTGTAAAAAAACCAAGCATTAAAGTAGCATATTTAGAAATAAAACCTAATAGATGCTAGAAAAAATGTTGGGTAAGAGTAAATTAAATAGGAAAAATAATAGGTAGGCGGGTACCACTTTTGTTTCTTTTTTTTGTAAAGTGTACAGCCCCGCTAAAATAACGGCACAGTAGAGTAACCAGCGAAAGATTCGAAGTGAGGTTAAAAAGACTGTGAGCTGTTCTTGACCTGAAAAATAAGCATACATCTGCGGATAAAAAAAGCAGAGCCCTAGATGAATTAGAGAAAAAAAGGCGATACAGCCAAGTAAAAGCATTGTTTTTTTCTTCATAGAGATAGATCCTCCTGTTAACGTTCCAAATAAAATTGGCCTATTTATCTATTATACCATGAGAATATTTTTCTTGAGAAACTATTTGAGCAGACGCTGGGAATCAAGTATAGTTAATACAAGCAAAAAAACAGGAGGAAAACGCATGACATATCGTACGGAAAAAGATTCGATGGGAGAAATTCAAGTGCCAATAGAGGCTCTCTGGGGTCCCCAAACGCAAAGAAGTAAAGAAAATTTTGTGATTGGTCAAGAAAAAATGCCAATAGCGTTGATTGAAGCCTTAGTTTTGGTCAAACAAACTGCCGCTGTGGCGAACCAAGAAGTAGAAAAATTATCTCTTGAAAAAAGTCAGGCGATTTATGAAGCGGCACAAAAATTATTAGATCATCCAGAAACGCTAATGACTCATTTTCCGTTGTCTGTTTGGCAAACCGGAAGTGGCACGCAAACCAATATGAATGCTAATGAAGTGATTGCTCATCATGCGGGTCAAAAGCTAGCGATTCACCCAAATGATGACGTGAACTGTTCGCAAAGTTCAAACGATGTCTTTCCGACAGCAATTCAGATTGCGGCTGTGACATCAGTGACGAACCGTTTGTTACCAACGATTGAGCGAGTGAGTGAACAATTGGAGAAGCTAGAGGAGACTTATCAAAAAACCATCAAAATAGGTCGAACACATTTGCAAGATGCGACGCCGATTACATTTGCCCAAGAAGTTAGTGGGTGGCGAGCAAGCTTACAGCATACAAAACAAATGATTGAGCTAACCTTGACTGAAGTGAAGCAACTACCGATTGGTGGGACAGCTGTAGGAACCGGGTTAAATGCGTCTTCTTCGTATGTTTCTGCGTTTATGCAACAGTTAAACAAAAAGACGGGTCTTGAATTTGTCGAGTTAGACAATAAGTTTTATGGCTTAGCGAATAAAGATGCGCTTGTATTTTTGAGTGGCGCCTTAAAAGCTTTAGCGGCCAATAGCATGAAGATGGCTAATGATGTTCGTTGGTTGGCGAGTGGCCCAAGAAGTGGCTTTGGCGAGATTACCTTACCTGCCAATGAACCAGGAAGCTCAATCATGCCAGGCAAGGTCAATCCTACGCAATGTGAAGCACTGACAATGGTTGCGGTCCAAGTTATGGGAAATGATACGGCTATTGGGATTGCTGCTTCTCAAGGGAATTTTGAGCTGAATGTGTATATGCCACTGCTGGCATATAATTTGTTACAAAGTATTGAGCTACTGACAGATAGTTTGGCTTCATTTGAAGAGAAATGTCTGCGTGGTTTGACAGTTAATGAAGAAAAGATGGCCGAGTACGTGAATCAATCCTTGATGTTAGTGACGGCTCTAAATGCACACATTGGGTATGACAAAGGGGCTGAAATCGCCAAACACGCATTTAACGAGAAATTGACATTAAAACAAGCGTCCTTAGATTTAGGATATGTGACAGAAAAAGAATATGATAGTTGGGTAAAACCAGAACGAATGTTGGGTGAAAACGCCTAATTTGCTGAGGATATTCGTTTCAAATGTTGTATAAATTAAGAAAAATGACGAAATAAAATAAAAATTTATGGTATACTAGCAAGGAAACGAATTCGCAGATTGCGATAAAGGAGGATAAATCAAATATGGCTGAAAAAGGAACTTTTTATATTACTACGCCAATTTATTACCCAAGCGGCAAACTGCATATTGGGAATTCTTATACAACGATTGCCTGTGATGCAGTGGCCCGTTACAAACGATTAATGGGGTTTGATGTGTTTTATTTAACTGGGGTTGATGAACACGGACAAAAAATTGAAACGAAAGCGGAATCACTAGGGGTCAAACCACAAGAGTACGTGGATAAAATGGCGGCCGATGTGAAGAAGTTATGGAAAACATTAGATATTAGTTATGACAAATTTATTCGTACAACGGATGACTATCATAAAGAAGCGGTTCAAAAAATCTTTAATCGTTTGCTAGAACAAGGGGACATCTATCTAGGCGAGTACGAAGGTTGGTATTCTGTTTCTGATGAGGAATTTTTCACGGAAACTCAGCTTGCTGAAGTATACAGAGATGAAGATGGCAAGGTCATCGGCGGAAGAGCGCCAAGTGGTCATGAAGTAGAATTAGTGAAAGAAGAATCTTATTTCTTCCGGATGAGCAAATATGCAGATCGTTTGCTTGATTATTACAATGAGCATCCAGAATTTATTCAACCTGAGTCACGCAAAAATGAAATGATTAATAATTTCATTAAGCCAGGCTTAGAAGATTTGGCCGTTTCAAGAACGACCTTTAGCTGGGGAATTCCAGTAACCAACGATCCAAAACACGTGGTTTACGTTTGGATTGACGCCTTATCTAATTATATTACAGCGTTAGGTTATGGCTCTGATGATGATACGTTATTCCAAAAATATTGGCCTGCAGATGTTCAAATGGTCGGAAAAGAAATCGTTCGTTTCCACACGATTTATTGGCCAATTATGTTGATGGCGTTAGATGTCCCATTACCGAAGAAAATTTATGGACATGGCTGGTTATTGATGAAAGACGGCAAAATGTCTAAATCAAAAGGGAATACGGTCTATCCTGAGATGCTTGTTGAGCGTTATGGCTTGGATGCGTTACGTTATTATTTATTACGTGCGGTTCCATTTGGTAGCGATGGAATCTTTACACCAGAAGATTTTGCCGCTCGTGTAAACTATGATTTGGCGAACGACTTAGGGAACTTATTGAACCGAACTGTTGCGATGATCAACAAGTATTGTGATGGTTATGTGCCTAAATATGCTTCATTAGTGACACCGTTTGATAGCGAGTTATCTACAACGGCAGCCAATGTGGTTGGTCGTTATCATGAAGCAATGGATAAAATGGAGTTTAGTATTGCTTTATCTGAGATTTGGAATCTAGTTTCTCGTGCCAATAAATACATTGATGAAACTCAGCCTTGGGTTCTTGCAAAAGAGGAAGAGAAAAAGAATGAGTTGGACAGTGTGATGATTCATTTGGCAGAAAGTTTGCGAATTGTCGCAATTCTTTTACAGCCAATCATGACAGAAACGCCAGCCAAAATCTTCAATCAACTAGGCTTAAACCCAGAAGAAATGAGTCTTCAAGGGTTACACTTTGGGGAATTCCCTAGTGATACAAAAGTGACAGCAAAAGGAACACCAATCTTCCCTCGACTTGAATTAGAAACGGAGGTTGCCTATATCCAAAAGAAAATGGCTGAAGGTGCGGGCAACTCAGTAGCACAAGTCAAGTGGGATCCAGAAGAAACCGAATTAGTTTCTGTAAAAGAAAAAGAAATTAAATACGAAGACTTCGATAAGGTTGAATTGAAGGTGGCAGAGGTTATGGACTGTCAAAAAGTGAAAGGCGCAGATAAGTTACTTCAATTCCGATTGGATGCGGGTGATAATCAAGACCGCCAAATTTTGTCAGGAGTAGCAGAATTTTATCCAGACCCAAGTGCCTTAATTGGGAAAAAAGTTGTCATCGTGGCGAACTTAAAACCACGTAAGATGCGTGGTCAAATTAGTCAAGGAATGATTCTTTCAGCAGAGTCTGCAGAAGGGAAACTTGAAATCGTGGACGCACCAAAAGGGATGCCAAACGGTTCAATCATTGCTTAGATTAACGATAGAGTAATTAAAAAGCTGAGTCCCAAATGAAGGGACTCAGCTTTTTTTGAGTAGAGAACTATTTTTTGCTTTTCAGAGGGAGAGTTTATTCTTTAAAGAGTAACTTGATTCCAACCGCTGAAATAATTAGAGCCATTGCTGTAAAACGAATCGTGTTAACTAACCCTGTTGGATCAATTTCCTCACTATCTGGGAATATCATTCTAGGTAAAACAAGTAAAATAATCAACGAAATAATGATAAGAGTAGCCCCATACTTTTTCATGATTGCCTCCATTACAAATAGTTTAGCTCTGTAGACTAACACTCATGTCTTTGATATCAGGATGTTACTCATTTTTATTTTCGTCAGTACCCTTTAAATATATAGTTTTCTCTTTCCAATCAATAGTGAGAGCAATAGCCCATGATAATTCTTGTATTTCAAAACTAGTATTAGATATTATAAATGAGCATAAAGCGCCACTATCATTCTGATCTCTGATGACAAACTCATGACAATTTTCACTGTTTATAAATAATTTGATTTTCATTTCATCATCAGAAGAGAGAGTCCAATCGTATTTTAATTTCATAATAAAAATTCCTTTCAATTTAACTAATCTCCCGTGATTCTACCATCACCATCTACTGTTCCAACTCTCTTGCCATCTCTGTTCAATTTGTAACGTCCTTTATGAGTTGTTTTGTCTTTTTGAATGTCATATCGGCCATTTCTGATATTTTTGAACCTTTTACTTGATTTCCCATCAGTATTTCTAGGTGGCTTACCGTATTTATCTCTGAAATCCCCAATCACAACATTACCATTTCCATCTAAGATTTTATTTGAAATCTTGAATTTATAAGCAATATAGTCTTTTTTTGAAACGGATTTTTGATAATTATAAGTCGTAGTTGATTTCTTTTTAGGTCTTGTTCGAGCGTTAACGTGTTTTCTAACTTTAGTGTAAGCCCAATGACCAGATTTTATAACAGCTCTGCCAAATATATAGCTTCCATAAGCAGCAGCTACTGTAGCTGTTGCCACCACTGCTACTTGACCAACCCCAGGCACTGCATAAATCCAAGTTGTAGCATAACCAATTGCAGGGATGTAAAAAGCTCTAGTTTGAGGATTTGGGTTTTCAGTTAATTTAATTTCGACTTCAGTAGGATCTTCCATGGTTTCCAAAATTTTATCAAATTCGTCTGGAGTATAGAATTTTCCATCAATCAAGACTCCATCATCAGTAAATTCAATATTTTTATCTTCAACTACTTGTTCAGAAATAAAGTCAGTAATCGAGTCAATATTAAGATTTTCATCTAGGATTACGGGAAAGTTAGCATGTTCTTGTATATCTTCTAGATATACTTCTTCTACTTCTTTTTGTGATTCAAGTTCATTAGCATAAGTAAATACAGGGATACTTGCTGAGCTAAGCATACTCAGGCTGAGTAATAATATTGCCCTTTTAAATAATTTCTTTTTCATTTAAACCCCTTCTTCCATTTATTTGTTATACTTATGATAAAATGGAACGGTTATTAAAAACCATTTAGTTCCTAATCTCTACAAAAACTATCCTAAATGTCAAAAATAAATAGAAAAGAAACGTATAGGCATTCCTGAACGTTGGAGGTGAGTCAAGTTTTTTTCTTTTTTTACATACACTATTCAAACTTATTAAATCTTGTTTTTTCTTATTTAATTTTGAACAAAACAATCTTAAAGAGGCAAAAAAATCGGTTACTACTATTATTGATGGTTGTTCTTACTGGAATAATGCCTAGCCTTTATTCGTTTGTAAGCGAATTATTCTTCTTTTTCTTTCTGTTTTTACTAACTGTCTTAACTCAAAAAGAAAGAAATGTGTATTTATCAACAATTATTGTCTTAACTCCCTTTTTAATTTCACATATATTGGCTCTCGCTAACTCGAAATTTGTGGACTACTTATTGGATGCTCATTTGTCGATTCCTATTGCTTTAACGTTATCGGAAATTATTCTTTATCTGGCAATCTATATCATTAGCCTACTAGTTAAAAAATGGTTGATTCCACGGGTACAATTTAATAATAACGAGAAAAGTATCGCTATCTCTTTCGTAATTACATATGTCTTATGGCTAATTTACAAAATTTATGTTTTTTATTGGGGAGATGACCGATTGAATGTGCTAAGTATCGTCACTTTATTGGCTTTCTCCATATTAATTTATTTCTATATTCAATCAACTTTTACAAGTCAAAAGCTAACCTTAGAGGTGGAAAAACAAAAGTTGGAAGTTAAATACATGAATGAGTACGCTAAGGAAACGACTAATCAATACAATGAGTTAAGAAAATTTCGTCATGACTATGTGAATATTCTTTCTTCACTCGATTATTTTATTCAGTTAAATGATATGGAACAACTAGCAACCTATTACAAAGATACGATTCAGCCGACACAGGAATCGTTGGATATAGGGACCTTTTCTATTCAAGAGCTGATGAATATTCAATCTGATGAAGTCAAAAGTATCCTTGCTGTGAAGCTCTTATCTGCCAAACAAAATGAAATCTCTGTTCAGATTGAAGTACCCGATATTATTCCGAAAAAACTCCCTGTGGATTCTATTGTACTTATTCGCGTACTAGGAATCATCTTGGATAATAGCATAGAGGAAGTGCTGTACTTAGGTGAGGGAAAACTCGAGGTTGGCTTATTTGATAGAGGGGACGAATATTTATTTATTATCAAAAATTCTATAAGAGATACGATTCAACCATTACATATATTAGCTGTTAAAGGATATTCAACAAAAGGAGAGAACAGAGGATTAGGGCTCGCTAATCTGGCTGAATTAAGTCAAAGAGAAAAGAATTTGACGATTGAAACAGAAGTAACTGCTGAGGCCTTTATTCAAAAAATAATTCTATCAAAAGGAGTGGATTAAATGATTCCTATATTTATTTGTGAAGATGATCCTATTCAACGGGTACGTATAGAGGGGATTGTTAGAAACTATATTATGTTTGAAGAATATGATATGACACTCGCTCTATCGACCCATGATCCCTATGAAATTTTAGACTATATGGATAAACAGGAAGTGAATAAAGGTGTTTATTTCCTAGATATAGACCTTGAGCAATCAATGAACGGCATTCAATTGGGCGCTGAGATTAGAAAAAAGGATATTTATAGTCGAATTATTTTTGTGACCACACATAGTGAACTGATGCTTTTAACTTTTACCTATAAAGTTGAAGCGATGGACTATATCATCAAGGATCAACTAGAAAGCCTGCAACAACGGATTCATAATTGCCTGTTTCGAGTTTACGAATATTACCTATCAGAAACAATACAAGAAGAGGCGCGCATCAAGTTAAAAATTAACAATCAAGTTAGAATTTTTCCTTTAAAAGATGTCCTATTCTTTGAAACAATCGAAGCCTCGCACAAGGTACGTCTACATATGACAAATAGTCGAATCGATTTTTATAGTAGTTTGGGTGAGTTGGAAGAGTTATCTAGCTCGTTGGTTCGTATACATAAATCGTACCTTGTGAATAAGGAAAACATTGTGACAATTGATCGAAAAAATCGCGAAGTGGTGATGTCAAATGGAGAAACTTGTTTGGCCTCTGCTCGGAAATTCAGACTACTGAAATAAACGTTAAGGCATGGATTGGTGTCGTTTAGGAAATTTTTGATAGATTGGTCGATTTTTCTGTTATCCTTAACTTAATTCTTACGAGGAGGGGTTACATGAAAAAAATGTTAGTCTATTTGAGTATAGTAGTTACTGTCGCATCATGTGGGGGAAGTATAGTTCGTGCGGAAGAAAAAAGCAACGAACAGCCAATAGGAGTGACACCTGTGTCTATTACTGAGAGGTATTGGTTTGCTTCTAAACCTCCTAAAAAGCATAAAGGCCTTAGATTAATAAGAACACAAAAAGTCAAAAATGGTTATATGGGTTACTATATTTAAACAAAAAATAGACTGTTAGTCGGTTTATTGACCATACCTTGTGTCTTCTTTCTTATGCCAATATTTTTCCAAAAGTCTCTCCAATCGTTTATACATTTATCACAGGTAGTTTGATTATTTGTTTAATGAAGCTTTTACTCGGGGAAGACGCTTAGTCGAACTTATGAGGCAATAGTCAAAACGAAAGGTCATTGAGTAGATATAAGTTTAACAAAACTAGTATGGGAGATGAGAAATCATGAAAAATAAGAATTTTATTCCGGCAATTATTGGGTTAGTTATGATCTTTGTATTACAAATTCTTAGTCGCGGTTATTGGCTACTCATCAATGGTGGTGTGATAAACGGTATCGTAAGTGAATCTATTTTTTTTGAAACGAACATACTACTTATTCCAATCGGGTTTATCGTATATCCATTCGTTGTGTTATTTATAAAGTACATAAAAAAATTCATAAGGGAATAAAAGGAAATAAAGTGTGGGCAAGTATTTGTTGGCAAAAAAGAAAGAGGCGATAGTGTATGAGTAAAAAATTTTTGATGGCGGGGATTTTGGCAGGTACGTTACTTCTCGGAGTAGTAGTTGTCAATGCGCAGGAAGTTTCCGGATTGTTTCAGTCAAAGAAAAACAAATATGAGGATCTCCTTGAACAGACGCCTGTATTTACAGAGGCAGAATTAACGGATGGAGATGCGACGGTGGATGAGTTGAGAGAGCCTTATCAATTGACCGAAAAGGAGCTTGCTGAATTGTCTACAGAAGAATTAGCAGAGCTTGTATTGGCATATCCTTATTTAATGGATATCTACACATTTAATTCTTTACATGAGGGAATGCAGGCGGTTAGAGCGAGATATAACGGCTTAGAGGAGCTTCTTTCAAGAAAGGATTCCGCCGTAGTCTTAACTAAGCTTTATCAAGAGAAAACAACTAAACTCTCTGAAAAAACGACGGAGTTTGACTTTACTATTGAGTATCTGGAAGTCCTTTTAGCGCAAGAAGAATTCCAAACAAACCGAGCAGAAATCTCTAAAGTGGTGGCAGAAGCTTCTAATAAGAAGGAATTATCAGATGTTTACGTGGGAAGTATGGCGACATATGGGTCTGTGCTAGAAGAACAAGGTTTGGTCCAGTAACGCCAAGTCAAGAGTTTCGCGAGAGGATAAAGCTGGCTGAAAAAAACTATCTTTGATGAATAAAATGAATAGCAATAGAGCGGTAAAAAGGAAGCAAGCTCGCCTTACTGTGCTATTTCAATACCTAAAAATCATTTCTTCTACTATCAATTAGCGGAGATGATTTTTTTGTTACAATTTAATAACGGTTGGATTGTAGCATAAATTCCGTGGTAAAATGAGTCAATCACATCAAACTTTCAGATAATTCAAATTTTTGATTAATAAATAGAGAGATGGCTAAAAATGGGGGGAATGTGTTGTGGAGAGAGAAAGCTTTTTAAAAATTACACGTTTAATTGATGAAGTGGAAAAGGTTGTATTGGGAAAACGAAAGGTTGTGCAATTAACAATAGCGGCACTATTGGCAGGAGGGCATGTCTTGTTAGAGGATGTGCCTGGTGTCGGGAAAACAGTTATGGTGAAGGCGATTGCCAAGGCCGTTCACGGTGACTTTTCGAGGATTCAGTTTACGCCAGATTTATTACCGAGTGATATCCTAGGTGTTTCTGTTTTTGATAGTCGGACGAACCAATTTGATTTTCGAAAAGGGCCAATATTTACGTCGATCTTGTTAGCTGATGAGATTAATCGAACCTCGCCTAGAACGCAGGCAGCTTTGTTAGAAGCAATGTCTGAGGGAGCGGTAACCATAGATGGAGAAACGTACCCACTTTCTGATCATTTTTTTGTGATGGCCACTCAAAACCCGATTGATTATGAAGGGACGTATCCTTTACCTGAAGCGCAGTTAGACCGCTTTTTATTCAAACTAGCAATTGGTTATCCGACAGCCAAAGATGAGTTGCAGCTGATGAAAAATAACCCAAGGACAGCAGAAGCTATTAGACAAGTGATTGATTTCTCTGAATTAACTGAATTGAAACAACAAGTCGATGAAGTGTATATCGACGAAGTGGTTGCTGAATACGCATTGGATTTAGTTCATAAAAGTCGCACGCATGAAGGAATTGAGCTTGGGATTAGTCCGCGAGGGAGTATCGCGTTTGTCAGAGGCGCCAAGGCATATGCGCTGACAGAAGGACGGACTTTTGTGACACCGCGGGACTTACAAATGATTTTACCAGCTGTGTTTTCCCATCGCGTTCTTTTGAAATCATTAAGAGTGGCGAACAAGACGCTACCAGAAATTTTAGAGGAAATCATTGAGGAAGTTCCCGTGCCTGTGAGGAGTAAGTAATGCGAAAAAAAACGATGATTGGACGCTTGATTTTAGTTAGCCTCGCTTATATAATCCTTTTTTTCTATGCAATCACGTTTACCAATGATACTGGTTGGGCCGTGCTAGTGTTTGCTTCACTAGTTGCAGGAGTCGAGCTTCTCTCACTGATTAGTCCTTTACGTTTGCTCCAATTGAAGCTTTGCGTTCCACGAGTAGCCTCAGTCGGTGAGCGACTAACTTCTCAAATAACCGTCAAACGAAAAGGGCCGATTCCGCTCTTTTTTTCACATTTGATTCTTCAGGTACCAACAGAGAAAAAAAGACAAACCATCGATTCTTATTATGGGCAAAAAACGCAAGTTGAGCTATCTATGATTCCAACAGCTAGAGGCTGGCAAAAACAATTGTCAGTGGAACAGGTTAGTGGTGATTTGTTCGGTTGGTTTGAGAAAAAGAAGGTCAGTCAACTGGCTGTTGATTGCCTGGTTTTGCCAGCAATTCATCCATCAGCGGAATCTGTACTGACCAACATTTCTGGTCTAGTTTACAAGGAGCATTCAGGTGAACAGACGTATCTGCTGAGGAATTATCGTGCGTATCAGCAAGGAGATTCGCTTAAACAGATTGATTGGAAGCTCTCTAGTCGTAAACAAGAGCTGATTTTCAGAGAATATGAAAAGCTTGAACCAGTTAAGTGGACCTTTGTTTTTTATGGGGTAGAAAGTCAGTATTTTGAAGAAACCTTGAGTTTGTTTTATACAATTTTTATGGCCTACCGACAACATGTCGAATTTCTCTTAATAGGTGAAGAACTCAACGCCTCAAATCATGCTTCTCCAGAAAATTTTGCAGACATTCAACCGCTAGAAAAATTGGTTACGATACCTGAGAAGAAAAATAGGCGAATCTGTTTATTTGTTCCAGAAGTAACTGACGATTTGGCAGAAATGATTGATTCTAAATCTATGTCAGTGGTTGTCTATCGCCAGTTAATAAAAGAGTGGGAGGGAGTTCGTGAAACGCAGAAGTCAAAGTAAATTTATTCTAGCCTGCACAAGCTACCTTGCTTTTGTACTGGCCTTTCATCAGTTTTTTGTCATTTATACTATTGACAATCAACTAGCGAAGTACTTTGGTATTGGGTTGATAGCAGCAACTGCGTTATTATTTCCTTCCAAATTTGTTCGGTTCATTTTTTATGTGCTCAGTTTGTTTATTAACTTGCTTCTTCTTTTTCCCTTTCCTAAGGGAGGCTTCACTCGTTGGCTCGATTCATTTATCAGTCAATTAGACCAAGTGTATGAGCTGTTTCTTCATCGAGGAGTCGGTCATCAGTTTACAACAGTTGTGGTCGTTATTCTGATCGTGGTGTCTATTTTATTAATGGAGCTTTTAGTCGAATATGAGCAAGTAGTCATAAGTATTGGGATGATTGTTCTCTATCTGTTGATGCTAGCGATTCAAAATGAACAGGATTTTTCTGTGGCTATCATTCTTGTGATGGCTATCGGAATTTTTCAAAAATATTCTCTGACTCGAACGCAAAAATCAGAAAAGATTCGGTTGAAAAGTTTGGGGCAAATGGGTCTTTTATTAGGTGCACTGACAGTAGTGTCTATCTTCCTACCTAATGAAGTTTTTAAGAAACCAATTTTTGAACAAAGTACGGGCTACCGAAATTTTTTACAGGAAAAAGAATTCTATAACTACATTCAACAAAGCGGTCGTCAAATCACAATAAGAACAGGTTATAGCGAGAATAGTGAACAATTAGGTGGCCCGATTTTGGAGGATCATCAAGTCGTATTTGAAGCAACACAGAAAACCTCACTACCAAAAGCGCAAGCCTCAAACTATTATTGGCGAATCGATAGCAAAACCATTTATACGGGGCTAGGCTGGATAGATAGTGGAGATGCAGAGGCAGCTGCCACTGTTAAACCACTAGCTACCGAGATGGAAGTGGATGATTCGGAGTATGCTGGACAGGTAACGACTGAGGAGACGATTCGTTTGCATTTCGACCAGTCTGCAGCATATGTTCCCATCCCCTATGGCAAAACAACTCTGAGCATCGAAAAGGGTGGAGAGGGGTTTACTTACTATCCTGATACAAGACGCGTTGATACTATTAATTATTCAGAGCAACGAGTCATCAAAATGGACATACAAAGCTTGCGCTATACCAATGAGGAGCTTTCCTCGATTAAACCTTTAGAAGAGGTGCCTAGGTACTTGCAGCTACCAGAGGAGTTGCCTATACGTGTGCATGAGTTAGCGCAGAAAACAGTTGAAGGCAAACAAACGATGATCGACCAAGTGACTGCGATAGAATCTTTTTTGAAAAGCTCAGGAAATTATCGTTACTCGAAAATAGATGCTGTTTACACCAACAAAGGCAAGGATTATGTGGACCAATTTTTATTTGAATCAAAAGTTGGCTATTGTGATAATTTTTCAACATCAATGGTGATCTTGCTTCGAACATTAGGGATTCCTGCGCGTTGGGTAAAAGGCTTTGCCCCAGGTGAGGTGACTCAATCAGAGACAGACAAAGAGGCGGTTAAATACACCGTTCGTAACACAGATGCGCATTCATGGGTAGAGGTTTATTTTGATGGGTATGGTTGGTTACCTTTTGAGCCAACCCCATCCTTTACACAGCCCTTGCAAGAGCTCAGTCGAACCAATCAAACGTCTTCTACGACACAGCAGTCCGAAAATAGCTCGTCTGAAAGGACAACACCTGAGTCTACAAGTACAACTAGCAGTAAAGCGCAGTCGACGCCTTTGACAGATGAAACAAAACCAACCAATATAACGACTCATTCGATGAGACCATTATTGGTTGTGGGATTGATTATTTGTTTTGCGGTAGGGAGTTGTCTAGTGTATCGAGAACAAATTTTTTGGATGATGTGTCTGCGTGTAATGAGTTCAGCAGATCCTTTGAACACCGGCTATCTCTATCTTTTGAAAAAGTTAAATCGTCTAGTTCCACGTGCGGAGGGGCAAACATTACAAATCTATGCTCAGAAAGTTGAAGAACAGATTCCTCAGCTTAATCAGGCATTCTCCAAGCTGACAGTGGTGTATGAAACCTCTCTATATAGTACGCAAAAAGTTGCAGATCAAAGAAAATTATTAAAACAAATAGCAAAAGAACTCAGTCATTGGCGATTTCAACAGATAGGTACACGAGTAAAACAAATAACTCAGTTGCATAAGAAATGTGAGTGATAGGCACAATTAGGACGCGCTCATGGATACATCTAAAGTCAACTTGAAACAGCCGTCTAATCGACAAAATGGGCGGAACGGAAAATAAAAAAAGCCTCCTGTTTTTCGGCCTAAGCTTGTCTATTGAGCCGAAAATAGGAGGTTCTTGTTATCTATCTAGTTGAGGAGAAACCATTGATTTTTTTCCAAGATTGTATTTTTTCTTGAAAGAATGTGGCAACAATAGTAAGAGAAAATCATAAGGAAGTCCAAACAAAAAGAGTGCCACAGAACGACTAAGTGCGCGTTCTTTATAGAGCCAGTTTAAAAGAAAATGACAGGCGGTAAGCCCAAGCAGTAGGGCGGCAAATAGAAACCATTGCGTCTGTGCAAAAAAGAATTGACGAAGGAACATCGTGAGTAAGGGATAGAGGTAGAAAAAGCTCCCCACTAGATATACTCGCCATGTTTTGACCAACTCACCTATTTGAAGAATAAAAAATAGAAAAGAAATGGCCAATGCAATCGGCGGAAACAAGCCGACTAGAAAAGCATAGAGCGTCCCCAAGATAATCATGAAAGGACCTTTAATGATGGCACTGCAAGTAACAAAAACCAGAACAATTAATAACTGTTGAATAGGTGAAGCAACGACTAAACAAGCAAATAAAAACAAGGCTCCCCAATGCCAAATCGTATTCTGTTGTGCTTTGATTTTCTGGGAATTACTTGTTTCTCTTTTTCTTAAGCTGTATAGAGCCGAAAACTCTTTTTGCTTAGGTTTCATCTAATCGCACCTTTCATTCAAGTTATTTATTTGTATTCGTCTTCTAAAGAGTTGACTGATTATTTGTGATTTCATAATTGAAGTATACTTGGAAATGATTGATTTTCCCTCAGTCTCAAGGATGATTTATCTTTACGACTTAAAGGAAACGTTTTCTTTGTAATTTAGATGGAAATGGGCTGTTTCAACAGGTATACTAACATTTATAAACAGGGAAGGTTGGAATTTATGGAGAATAAATTAAAGAGAGAAATTAATTTATTTGGCGCATTGTCTACCGTGATGGGAACGGTGATTGGTGCGGGTGTGTTTTTTAAAACAGCAGCTGTAGTGGGACATACACAATCAGCGAGTTTGACCATATTTGCTTGGATCTTAGGCGGAATCCTAACGATTTGTGCAGGGTTAACAGTGGCGGAGTTAGCGACGGCTATCCCCGAAACAGGTGGGGCAGTAAAATATATTGAAGTGGCGTATGGTAAGTTACCTAGTTTTTTACTAGGCTGGGCGCAAGGCTTCATTTATTTTCCAGCCAATATTGCGGCATTATCGATTATTTTTGGCACACAATTTGTGAATTTATTTCATTTACCAACAAGTTTTTTATTACCGATTGGGATTCTATCGGCCGTCTCAATCACGGGCTTGAATTTATTAGGAACGAGAGTCGCTTCGACAGTTCAATCTTTGACTTTAGTCATCAAACTAATCCCCATTGCGATTATTGTTTTGATGGGATTAACAACGAGTGGCGAGGTTAACGTCTCGCTATTCCCGATTGAAGCAGGAAAGGGTGTCTCATTTTTTGAAGGATTAAGTGGGGCTTTGTTAGCGACATTATTTGCCTATGATGGTTGGCTTGGTGTTGGTGCGATGGCTGGAGAAATGAAACGTCCAGCCAAGGATTTGCCCAAAGCAATTATTTTAGGTCTAAGTTTTGTTACCTTAATCTATACGGTTGTCAATCTAGCCTTTCTCAAAAATTTACCTGTTGAAGCTATTTCAGGGAACTTAAATGCAGCCTCTGAAGCATCATCAGTGATTTTTGGTGCAAGCGGTGGAAAGCTTGTTACGTTGGGGATTTTGATTTCAGTTTATGGTGCGTTGAATGGGTATACTTTGACGGGGATTCGCGTGCCGTATGCGATGGCGTTAGCTGATGAACTCCCCTTTAGTAAGCAGTTTAGGAAAGTTTCAAAAAAATTCGTGGCACCTTACATAGCTGCCATCGTCCAATTAGTGATTGCGTTGGTGATGATGCAGCTGGGTACTTTTGATTTATTAACGGATATGTTGGTTTTTGTCATGTGGTTATTCAGCGTGTTAATTTTTTTAGCTGTCTTCATTTTGAGAAAACGAGAACCAGATATGGAGCGACCTTACAAAGTTCCCTTGTATCCATTAGTGCCGTTCGTGGCGATTGCCGGAGCTTTGTTTATTCTGATTGCTACATTAATCACTCAAACACTTTTAGCGCTAATCGGGATTGGTGTGACACTTTTGGGTGTGCCTGTGTATTATTACCGTAAAAAAACAAACTCTTAAATTTTGTATAATAGGGCTTTATAAATTCGCCTGACTCAAGTATAGTTATACTATTGTTGCAGAAAAAAGATGATAGCTAGAAAGTTTCAGTCAATCTGCAAACGAACAGTTCAATTAAGGAGAGTACCATGGAGAAACAGAAAACAGAAAGTGTCTTATCAAGATTTATTAAAGGCGTTGTTATTGCATTAGGCTTTATTTTACCCGGAGTTTCAGGCGGGGTTCTTGCAGCAATTTTAGGAATTTATGAACGAATGTTAAGCTTTATGGCACATTTAACGAGAAATTTTAAAGAAAATTTCCTCTTCTTTTTACCTGTTGGAATTGGTGGAATCGTCGGGATTGGTGTGTTATCAAAACCTCTAGAATGGTTATTGGCTAATTTTCAAATTGTCGTTTTATGGGGATTTGCAGGAGCGATTATTGGTACATTACCGGCTCTATTAAAGGAATCAACAAGTAAGAGAGAGCGTCGGCCAATCGATGCGATTTGGTTTGTGGGTACATTAGTAATTGGCTTTTGTTTCCTTTATTTTATGGACGATTTATTAGGCACGTTACCAGCAAACTTTTTCGGGTTTGTGATTGCGGGCGGTTTAATCGCATTAGGTGTCTTAGTTCCAGGTCTTAGCCCATCTAATCTATTGTTAGTCTTAGGCCTATATGATCCAATGTTAAAAGGCTTTAAATCCTTTGATATTATGGGCGTATTCTTACCGATTGCGATTGGTGGGATTATCGTGGTCTTAGGTTTCTCAAAAATAATGGAATGGTTGCTAGAACATTTCCATTCACAAGTGTACCATTTTATTATTGGAATCGTTGCAGCGTCAACGCTTCTAATTGTGATTCCTCCTGTGGCAGATTATTCTGGCTCAAACGTCGTCACATTAATCATGAGTATCATTTTGTTCCTATTAGGTGCTTGGTTGGGTTTATGGATGAGCAAATTAGAAGATAAGTATAAATAAAGTAATTAGACAATTTACGAGTATGCACAAAAAAAGAGTCTGTCTGAGAAACTGCTGAAAAGCGGCTCAGACGGACTCTTTTTTTGGAGGAGAAAATGGATTAGGTGGTTAGAATTTTGTGAGGATAAAGCTTTAGCTGTTTTATTTTCAAAAATTCTTGTGCGGCTATTGCAATACCACCGAATAAAGTCGCTTTTCCGTTTAGAACTGTATTACGAATAACAATATTTTTTGTGAAATGACTATTGAGATCATTAATAATCATTTCTACAATTTGTGGGATTTTTCGATACAGATAGCTATTTAAAATGATAATCTCTGGATCATTTTGCATGATGATATTGTTCAGTGTAATAGCAATATATTTCGCTGTTTGTTCGATTTCACGAATAGTTTCTGAGTCGTTTTCTGACCACAATTTTTGAATAACTGTTGCATCAACAAAATGATAGTTTTTAATTTTGGCAATTTTTTCATAAAGAGCAGAGTTTGAGGCATAACGTTCAGTACAGCCTGAATTCCCACAAGGACAATGGCGCCCTTGTGGGAAAAGGATTGTGTGGCCAATTTCTCCAGCGTGTCCGTTTTCACCAACCTCTAAGGCGCCATTTTTTACTATGCCAGCGCCAATCCCTTTATGAACACTCAAACTAACTAAATTATTATATTCAGAAGAAAAGGTATATTCGCCCAAGGCAGCTAAGTTGGCTTCATTATAGATGAAGAAAGGAATATTATATTGTTGACTAATCAAGCTATGAAGATTGTAGTCTGCTAGGTCATAGTAAGGTGTAAATTCGATGAGATTGTTATTTACAATCCCATGAATGGCGGCCGTAATTCCAACAATCCCATGCGTAGTTTCTGGTTGGTCTATAATAAACTGATCAATTATGTGACTCATTTCAACAATAATATTTCCAGAAGAAAGTGCATAATTGTCTTTTGAAATACTGTTTATGATGGTTCCATCGATATAAGCTAACATACCCTCAATGTAATTTGAAGCTATATCAAAGGCGATAACTAGTGCTGACTGCCCATTAAACCGCAACATAATTGGTTTACGTCCCCCTTGTGTTGAAGCATCTCCAACTCTGGCTTCTAATATTAGGTCGTCATCGAGAAGGGATTTAATGATAGATGAAACAGATGATTTGTTCATACTGGTTAACTCGGATAATGAAGCACGAGAGATTTCTTTGTTATGGATAATTGCGTTTAGGATACTACTTTCATTTTTTTCTCTTATTGAATGTTTTGTTGATATCATAACGTTCTCCTTTATTTTCTTTGTGATGCTTTCAAAAAAATAGAAAATAATTATTTGAAAGCGCTTGACAGTTTAAACTTAAACTTATATATTAGTTTTGTAAGTAAGTTTATCGTACAAATCAACCTAAATCAACCTAATATAAATAAAGAGGGGTTCAAAATGAAAATTATTAATCCAATACTGAAAGGTTTCAATGCTGATCCGTCGATAATCCGGGTTAAAGATACTTATTACATTGCAAATTCGACGTTCGAATGGTTTCCCGGAGTGCAGATTCATGAATCCAAGGATCTTGTACATTGGCAGTTAGTGAGTCATCCACTTAATCGTGTGGAGTTGTTGAATATGCGTGGTAACGTCGACTCTGGAGGAGTTTGGGCACCAGATTTATCTTATGCTGATGGGAAGTATTGGCTAGTTTATGCAGATGTCAAAGTAACAGAAGGGGCTTTTAAAGATTGTACAAATTATTTAACTACGGCAGATGATATCTGCGGACCATGGTCAGAGCCAATAAAATTAAACGGAGTTGGTTTTGATGCTTCTTTATTTCATGATGAGGATAAAAAGTATTTAGTACAAATGGAATGGGATCATCGAGAGTATCATCATCCATTTAACGGAATTAAATTAACGGAATATTCTGTAAAGGAAAAAAGATTACTACCAGAAACAGCACGTATTGTTTATAAAGGAACAGATGTGAAACTGACTGAAGGGCCACACATCTATAAAATTAATGATGAGTATTACTTATTTGCAGCAGAAGGTGGAACGATTTATGCACATCAAGAAGTGGTTGCTAGGTCGAAGGAATTATTCGGTCCTTATTTAACTCAGGATGAGACATTTTTGACGGCTTTTTTTGATGGGGACAATGCATTACAAAAATGTGGACATGGATCACTGGTAGATACGCCTGATGGAGAATGGTATTTTGCTCACCTAACAGGTAGACCTTGGAATCATAAAACTGAATCTTCACATGCCCCAAGAGGTTGGTGTACGTTAGGGCGTGAAACGGCTATTCAAAAAGTTCAGTGGGATGAAAACGGGTGGCCACATATTGTTGGAGGACGGCAAGGTTCTTTAATCGTTGAGGCACCTAGAAATGTTTATGCCCAAGCCTATCCACCTGTACAAGAAGTTAAAGATGATTTTGATGAAACTAAGTTAAATATCAATTTTAATACATTAAGAATTCCATTTACGAGAAGGTTAGGTTCATTGACTGATCGTCCAGGATATCTTCGCTTATTTGGACGCGATTCTCTCACGAGCACGAACGAAGTATCATTAGTGGCTCGAAGATGGCAAGCATTTAATTTTGAAGCGGAAACTAAAGTCGATTATCGTCCATATACGTATCAGCAAATGGCAGGATTGACAAATTATTATAATTCGAAACACTGGTCAATGATTCACCTGACTTGGCACGAAGAGCTAGGTCGAGTTATTGAAGTAGTTGAAAACAATCGCGGGCGATTTACAAGCTATTTGAAAAATCGTGTGATTGCCGTACCAGAATCCCTTGAATCTGTCTATTTCAAAACGACAGTTCATACAGATTCTTATACGTACTCTTATTCCTTTGATGGAAACAGTTGGAATGAATTACCGTTTACGTTTGATGCGGCAGTTTTGTCAGATGACTACGTTTTGCAGACTTCAGGGGGATTCTTCACAGGTGCATTCGTAGGAGTAGTAAATATTGACTACTCTGGCTATGAACTACCTGCTGACTTTGATTATTTTCGATATGAAGAAAAAGGAGAAGAGTATGAAAATAGATAGAGATGCGTGTTGGTTAAAAAAGAAAGTTGATATGTTCGAACTAAAAACATATACCTTGAAAGCTGAAGGGCCTATTGCTTCGACTATTCGAGAGGAAATGCCGCGACTTTTTGAAGGAATCAAAGAAGTCAATAATACGGGGGCTATAAATATAGAACTGGTAGACGATGTAGAGCTAGGTGCAGAGGGGTTTCAAATAATTAAAGGCAGTCAAATGAAGATCCAGGCAACTACAACAAAGGGATTATTATACGGCATCTTTAAATTATATGAGTTATTACAATTAAATAAGCCGATAGAAAGACCAATCCGTTCAATCCCTGATCAGTCCTTTCGAATGATAAACCATTGGGATAATATGGACGGATCCATTGAAAGAGGATATGCAGGAAAATCTATTTTTTATAATGATAATCTCTTTCGGAAAGATTATAACATAGTCAGACAATATGCACGCCTGTTAGCTTCTGTAGGAATTAATGCACTAAGTATTAACAATGTGAATGTTCATGCTATTGAGACACGCTTGATTTTGGAAGAAAGCCTACCTGAAGTAAAAATGTTAAATGATATCTTTGCTTCTTATGGAATTAAAACATTCCTTTCTATTAATTTTGCTTCGCCAAAAAAGATAGGTGGATTAAAGACTGCTGACCCATTAGATGAAGAGGTAGTGAATTTTTGGAAGGATATTATCGCTAAATTATATCGAGTAATTCCTGACTTTGGTGGTTTTGTTGTAAAAGCAGACTCTGAAGGTGAGCCTGGTCCATTTAAATATGGTAGAGGGCATGATGATGGAGCAAATATGTTTGGACGTATCTTAAAAAAATATGGTGGTTTATGTATATGGCGTTGTTTTGTTTACGACTGTATTCAAGACTGGAGAAATAGAAAAATTGATCGTGCGCGAGCAGCCTATGACAATTTCTTGCCACTAGATGGTAAGTTTGATGATAATGTTATTTTGCAAATCAAGCTAGGGCCGCTGGATTTCCAAGTTAGAGAACCATTATCTCCACTATTTGGTGCTTTGAGAAAGACGAATCACATTATTGAGTTTCAATTAACCCAAGAATATACTGGACAGCAAAAAGCAATTTATTATCAAGTTCCAGTGTGGAAAGAGGTTTTAGATTTTGATACAAAATATGACTATAACCCAAGTATCGTCAAAAAATTATTAAAAAATAATTCTCCTGTTAAGGAACATTCTGGGATATGTGCTGTTGGTGTAGTAGGTATGGATAATAATTGGACCCATCATAAGCTGATGCAAAGTAATCTATATGCGTACGGTCAGTTAGCTTGGGACAATCAACTGTCCAGTGAAGAGATTGCTTCTAATTGGACAACACTAACTTTTTCAGTTTCTAAAGAAGCACATGAGAAAATCACAGAGATATTAACAAGTTCAAGAGAAACTTATGCATTGTACAATGCACCAAATGGAGTGGGGTTTATGTGTAAGCCCAATCATCATTATGGACCCGATATTGATGGCTATGAGTATGACCGTTGGGGAACCTATCATTTTGCTGATCGAGAGGGTATTGGAAATAATCGAACGGTTCAAGGCACCAAATTTGTTACTCAATATTCAGCAGCAAGATGCGATGAATATAATAATTTAAAAACATGTCCAGATGAATTTTTACTTTGGTTCCATCATGTGAACTATGATTATGTATTACAAAATAAAAAAACATTGATACAAGATATCTATGATAATCACTTTCTAGGAGTTGAGCGAGTAAAAAATTATCAAGAAACTTGGGAGAGCCTAGAGGGTGTATTGGATGAAGAATCTTATAGGAATGTCAAAGGATTATTACAGGAACAATATAGGGTTGCAGTGGAATGGCGTGATCAAATTAATACTTATTTTTATCGTAAATCTGGCATACCTGATCAACAAGGGCGAAAAATTTATTCTTAAGGAGTAGGAAATGGAATGGACAGAGATTTGGAGTGATAACCAACAAGATTATCGCTCTTGGCCATCCAAAATCTGGAATGACCATCAGCAAATAAGAATAGCGCTAAATCATACGAGTGAGAGTATACGCATTAAGTTTTCCAATAAATATGGTATAGAGCCGATTATCTTCTCAAGTGTGACTGTGTGTTGTGATTCAAAACCTCAACCAGTTTTGGTATCTGTTTTAGGAGAAAGAGATATTACTATTCTTCCAGGAACAGAATTACTTAGCGAACCTATCGAATATCACATACAGCCCAAAGAGGTACTTCAAATTGATACCTTTTTAGCAGCACCAGTTGCGCTAACTGGGGGAATTGTTCACTACTCCACAGCTTGCACTCAAGTAAAAAATAAAGTGGATCAGAAATTTGAAGAGCAGGTTAATCTGTTTCGAATGGTTTCAGAGAATCATAAGATGCAGTATATATATGGTATTTCAGGAGTATACGTTCCAAAGAAGCTAGAAACAAATAAAATAGTTTTTTTCGGAGACTCACTTATTCAACAAGGCTACATAGTTGATCAAGTGAAACAACTTTTTCTTGAGAAATCAATTCGAAACACAGCAGTAATCAATCGTGGTATTGGAGGAAGTCGGATTCTTTCAGGAACAGATAGTAATTTCGACCCATATAATCGACACGGTCTTCCTGGATTATACAGATTTGAAAAGGAAGTGTTTTCTGAAGGCGAAGTTGATGCTGTGATTATTCTTCATGGGATTAATGATATTCTAACTGCCAAAAATGATTCTGGAAAGTCTGTGTTTTCAACAATCAATGTTATTAAGGGTTTAAAACAGTACGCAGAAATCGCACATTCTCACGGAGTAAGATGTTTTGTTGGAACGCTAATGCCATTTAGAAAATCAATATTTTTTTCTGAGGAATTAGAAGGTTATAGACAAGAAATCAATCATTGGATAAGAAACAACTCCAGTTTTGATAGATATTTTGATTTCGATCGAGCAGTGTGCTTGGATGAAGATCCTTCTCAACTATCAGCAATTTATGATTCAGGAGACGGGTTACATTTGAATGATAGAGGTGGCCGGAAAGTGGCAGAGACAATTGAATTGCAACTGATACTAAAAGAAAAAAATTGAAATCCGAGTGTGCTATTAGAAGGGGGAAAACTAGATGAGAAATGAAAAAATGGGGTACTTATATATACTACCCTGGATTATCGGCTTTTGCTTATTAACGATTTGGCCGTTTGTGAGTTCATTGTATTACAGTGTTACGGATTATAACATGATTGCAGAGCCAACAATTATTGGGCTTAAAAATTATATGGCGTTGTTTAAAGACCAAGAGTTTATTAACTCATTAATTGCTACATTAAAATACACAGTCATCACTGTGCCTGTTCAACTAGCTTTTGCACTATTTATCGCTTTTATTTTGAACTTTAAACTAAAGGCAATCAATTTGTATAGAACGGCTTATTATATTCCTTCTTTATTAGGGGGGAATGTGGCAATTGCTATATTGTGGCGTTTTATGTTCCAACCTGATGGCTTTATTAATACCTTTATGGAAACTCTAGGCTTATCGCCAGTTTCATGGTTGTCAACTCCTGGAGGGGCAATGATCGTAATCGTATTACTAAAGGTTTGGCAATTCGGGTCTTCTATGCTACTGTTTTTAGCTGCATTAAAAGAAATACCTCAAGATTTATATGAAGCTGCTTCTATGGATGGGGCATCGAAGTTTAGAACGTTCTTCACTATTACGATTCCGTTAATTACGCCTACGATTTTCTTTAATTTAATTATGCAGTTAAACAATGCCTTACAAGAATTCAACGGTCCATATCTGGTAACTGGGAAAGGCCCTCTAAACTCGACGTATCTAACATCTATGTTTATTTATGACAAAGCATTTAAATCATTTGAGATGGGCTACGCCAGCGCTGCTTCTTGGGTATTGTTTGCGATTATTGTAGCAGTAACATTAGTGATTTTTGGCTCACAGAAACGTTGGGTTTATTATTCTGATGGAGGTGGAAAATAATGGAAGTAAAGGCATCTTATAACACGCGACAAAAAAATGAAAAAAGAAAGAGACAACTCTCATCTGCACTCCGTTATTTGATACTAACTATTGTGGCGATTGTTATGATTTACCCAATCCTATGGTTAGTAGGAGCTTCATTTAAGACAAACACTGAAATATTCACAGAGATCGGTTTTATTCCAAAACGTATTGATTTTACCCCCTATATTGAAGGCTGGAATACGCGTACCGAATATACATTTACTACTTATTTTATGAATACTTTTCAAATAGTTGTTCCAAAAATTATATTTTGTTTGATTTCTTCCACATTAACAGCCTATGGATTTGCTAGATTTAACTTTAAGTTCAAAAATGTATTGTTTGCCTTATTGATGGCGACCATGTTTTTACCGGCTGTTGTTACGAGAATTCCATTATATATTTTCTGGAAGCAATTTAATATGTTGGACACATACATTCCATTGATTGCACCAACTGTATTCGCGCAAGAACCATTCTTTGTCTTTATGTTAATCCAATTTTTACGTTCTATTCCTAGAGACTTAGACGAGGCAGCAACAATGGATGGTTGTAATTCATTTCAAATTCTTTGGAGAATCCTGTTGCCACAGCTAAAACCTGCATTAATTTCTTGTATCATTTTCCAATTTGTTTGGAGCTTTAATGACTTCTTAGGGCCATTGATTTATGTTTCATCAGTAGATAAATACCCCGTTGCGTTGGCTTTGAAGATGAGTATTGATACCTCTTCAGGGGTAGTTGCTTGGAATCAGATATTAGCTATGTCTTTAATTTCATTATTACCGGCATTAATTCTATTTTTTAGCGCTCAAAAATACTTTGTTGAAGGAGTCACATCTTCTGGTATAAAAGGATAAGTCAGAAAGAGGGGGAAATCATGAAACACGTTATAGAGAATGTGAGTAAATGGACTGTAGGTGGGATTACGTCATTTTACCAGATATTTGTGGTAAGTACCTATTTCATTTTGTCTAATTTATTAGGATTGGTGGTCTTATTTTTCTTTCAACCAACGATAAATAATCTTGTATTTTTTATTCTGCCAATTTTCTTAATGATGCAAAGTATCATGATGCAATTTCATATTCTTCCGCAATTAGATGAGTACTCAATTAGACGATTTTGTAAAGAATACCTGAAGATTCTGAAGGCGCATTTTCATATGTTATTAAGTGCCACAGCAGCAATATTACTGATAATTCTTGATGTAAGTATTCTAATACACAAGGATGCATCGAGCTTTTTCTTACTCGCTGTCTTGATTACATCCGCATTTTTGATTAATGGTTTACTATACATCTTTTTGATTGAAGCAAGGGCAGAAGCCAAACGACTACCAGTATCAAAAAAATTAATATCTGGTTTGATGCTGAGTTATCGTCTACCATATATAACATTTATTAATATGATTTATATTGGTATCTCATTGGTTTCAATTCGATTTATGGCAGTATTTTACATCATATTTATAGGTGGATTCTTGAATCTACTTATATGGAAAAATCTTCAAAAAAGATTTTCCTTAGATTTATATTTTGAGCAAATCTTCACTCAAAATAAACTATAACAAGAAAAGGAGTATTTGATTATGAAAAATTGGAAAAAGATGGGTATTTCAGTAATGGTAGCGTTGACAATGATAGCAGGTTTATCGGCATGTGGGTCAGGAAAGAAAGAAAGTGCTTCAAAAGATGGTGAGGTAACTTTACGTTTTTGGTGGTGGGGAAATGATGATCGTCACCAAGCGACATTAAATATGATTAAGGACTTTGAAAAAGAAAATCCAAAAACTAAGATTAAGGCAGAATATGTTGGATTTGGTTCGTTAGAAGAGAAGGTTACAACCATGTTGACAGGTGGAGAGTCTACAACGCCTGATATTATTCAATTGGATCGTGGTCAAGTTGCTCGCTTTTCTCCTAATGGCGATGGTTTTTATGACCTTAGTAAGATTAAAGAAATCGATTTATCAAGTTATGATCCTGACTTCTTAAAAACAGGGCAATTTAATGGCGTTCAAAATGGGATTCCTCTAGGAAAAAATGTGGTATCTGTACTATTTAATAAAACAGCTTTTGAAAAGGTTGGGGCTGAGATTCCTAAATCTTGGGATGAATTAAAAGAGGCTGCAAAGAAATTTCCAGAAGGATCATTTCCTTTAGTCTTGCCAACACCACGTTTTGGAACGGGAATTTATTTACAGCAAATGACTGGAAAAACAGAATTTGATGAAAAAGGCAACATGAATTATACAAAAGAAGAGTATAAAGAAGCTTTGAAGTGGTATATGGAAATGGTTGAAGCTGGAGCATTCAATACACGTCAAGATTACTTAGAAAATGTGGGTACTGAACCCGTGTCTTTAGCACAAAATCCAAAATTTATTAGTGGTGAGTATGCTGGTGTCTTAGAATGGACGGGTGGTATTGCAGGAAATGAACAAGCATTAAAAGAGGCAAAACAAGAATTAATCGTTGCTGATATGCTGAAAAATGATGGCGCAAAAGGGGCTAATTCAATTGCAAAGCCGTCATTCTTATTAGCTGTAAGTAAATTTGAAAAGAATCCTGAGCAAGCAGGCAAATTTATCAACGATTTTATCAATGGAAAAAAAGCAAATGAAACTCTGGGTGTTACTCGTGGTGTACCAGCTTCCAAAGTAGCGGCTCAAACGTTAATCGATGCAGGGCTTGTAGAAGGAGCAATCAAGGAAGGTTATGACTATTCTCAAACAGTTGAAGCTTTAAATGAAACGGTTTTTTATGAGGATGCTACACTACAGACCATTTTATCTGATGCGCTAGAAAATATGCAATTAAAGGATCTGTCTTTAGATGACGCAACAGACTATGTGTTTACTAAAACTCAAGAACAAGTTGAAAAATTAAAATCGACTTATAAATTAAATTAATCAATGATAATCTAATGGACTCTTCTCAGTGTTGCTAAGAGGAGACTGACTAAATTCCCTGACACAAAGATCTATGCCAGGGAGTTTTTTGTGATGAATTACTAAAGAAATAAGGATAAAAAAACAAGATATGTGAATAGTTGTAGCGAACTACTAAACTGAATGGATAAATGCCATAGTGAATGAAAGTAGAGGAAAGTATATGAAACAACTTTTTTTGGATAATTGGCGCTTTATAGAGAAACCATTGACTGCAAAGTTTAATTTAGAAAATGCTATTTCTTCAGAAGAAAAATTTTTGGCTGTCGAAATGCCTCATGATTGGTTGATTAGTGATGTCAATAATTTGTATCGTACAAGCGAAGGCTGGTATCTCAAGTATTTTGAACTGAAAGACATAGATACGCATGATTTTTATTTGGAATTCGATGGGATTTATATGGATGCTGAAATATATCTGAATGGCCATCAGATTGCGAGATGGACATATGGATATACGCCCTTATTTCTTCCTATACCACAAGTAAATGAGGGAACCAATCAATTGTTTGTCAGAGTGAAGCACCAGTTCCCTAATTCTAGATGGTATTCAGGGGCAGGAATCTATCGAAATGTTTGGCTTCATCGAGAGAATAAAGTGCACATACATCCAAACGAAGACTACTTACATCACGAGAAGATTATAGGGCTGGACACTGACTGGGCTTTAACTATTCAGCATCTATTGGTAAATCATACAGAGATACCTAAGTCAGGTGTTTTAGAGATTTGTCTAAAAAATATGAATAACGAGTTGTATAGGAAACGCATAAACGTAAATGTTCAGCCAGGAGAAGATAGGTGGGAAAAAACAATAAGCATTAATAAACCTTATGTCTGGTCTCCAGATGCTCCTCATTTATATGAATTAATCACTCTGTTTAAAACAGATGAAACCGAACAAATGATTCAGCATCAAATTGGCTTTAGAGAGATTGTTGTCTGTAGCAATGAGGGACTATTTTTGAATGGAGAACATATAAAAATTCAAGGAGTTTGTCAACATCATGATTTAGGTGCACTAGGTGCGGCTACAAATAAAGCAGCTATAGAGAGACAGTTGGGAATTCTGAAAAGAATGGGTGTTAATGCTATTAGAACAGCACATAATCCATTTTCAAAAGAATTTTATCAATTGGCAGATCAAATGGGATTTTTGGTACAGTCAGAATTTGTTGATATTTGGAAGCATCCTAAAAACGTAAATGATTATAGTCGCTTTTTTAGTGACTGGTATGCACGAGATATCGCTGCATGGATTAAGAGAGACCGAAATCATTGTTGTGTGTTTATGTGGAGCATTGGAAATGAAATTTATGACACGCATGGACGAGAAGATGGGGTTGAAACGACAAAACAATTAATTCAACAGGTAAAGAAGTTTGATCCGATGCATAATGCTTTGATAAGTTTTGGTTCAAATTATTTGCCTTGGGGGAGCACACAAAAGGCAGCTGATTTATTGGATGCGGTAGGATACAATTATGCTGAAAATATTTATGCAAGTCATCATGAAAAATATCCGGACTGGATTATTTATGGAAGCGAGACAGCCTCGGTTGCACAGAGTCGTGATGTTTATCATTTTCCGTTAAAGCTTAGTACATTAGCGGATGATGATTTTCAATGTTCTGCGTTAGGAAATAGTCGAACAAGCTGGGGCGCAGAAAGCATTGAAGCGTGTATTTTATTCGATCGGGATACTCCCTACTCATTGGGTCAATTTGTTTGGTCAGGGTTTGATTATATCGGAGAACCCACACCCTACAATACTAAAAGTTCCTATTTGGGACAAATTGATACTGCTGGATTTCCCAAGGATGCATATTACACCTTTCAAGCAGCATGGACTGATTACAAAAAAGTGCCAATGGTTCATCTTTTCCCATACTGGGACTTTACTGAAGGGCAGGTAATAGATGTTCGTGTTTGTAGTAATGCTCCTCAAATAGAATTATTCTTTAATAATCAATCATTAGGAAAAGTTGAAAATGATCCTAAACATGGTGAAAGGCTATTACATGATTGGGAGATTAACTATTATCCAGGGGAATTGAAGGCTGTGGCCTATGATGAAAAAGGAAAAGTTATCGCAGTTGATAAACAATGTTCCTTTAGTGAAATGACCAAAATTCAATTGAAACCTGATAAACATCAACTTCTAGCCAATGGTGTCGATATTTGTTTTATAGAGGTAACTGGGATTGATGAAAAAGGAAATGAAGTGAAAAATGCAAACAATGACATTTCAGTTGAAGTTAAAGGTCCCGGCCGATTGTTAGGTATGGATAATGGTGATAGCACTGATTTTTCACAATATAAAACATCTCAGAAACGATTGTTTAACGGGAAATTATTGTTAATGATTGGGGGATACGATCAATCAGGAACCATTGAAGTGATTTGTCGTAGTCAGGGAATATCGGAAAGTAGCATTAAATTGGAAAGTCAAGACGCTTTGATAGAAATTGGTAGCAATCGCTGCTTTGATGAAATACCTTATGTGGGCATCTCTCCAAACATATCTGTTCGGAAAATAGTTCTCAGCTCTGAAGTTAAAAAAGATGGAGAAATCGTTGTTTCTGCTCAATACTTACCTAGTAATGCGACTACATGCGATTTAGTCTGGCGTATGACGGATGAAAGAGGGATAGATACCGATATTATCAGTTGGAAAATTGAAGGAAATCGAGCCATAATCAAACCCATAGCTAATGGAGAGATTATTGTTCGTTGTGGTGTCAAAAATGGAAAAAAACATTTGGATTTATATGCTTCATTACCTCTCGCTTTTACAGGTTTAAAAGATAGCAAGATAAATCCATATAAACCAATATCAGGTGGAAGATATAGTCGTAGCAACGTGATATTAACAAATGGAAATGAGCGTGGTGTTGCAACACTTAGAGATGGTGAAAGCTGGGTTACTTTTGATGAAATCGATTTTGGTAAGAAAGGGACTGATAATTTAACTCTCTCTCTATTTTCTTTAGAAAGTGATCCCTTTGTAATAGAAATTTATAAGGGATATCCAAGTGATTGGGATAGTAAAGTTATTGATAAAGTAACTTATACCAAAGGGTCAATCTGGAATACGTACCAAGAGCAATCTTATCAGTTACCTGAAATTTTAACAGGAGTGCAGACGATAACTTTTATATTTAAGCAAAAAGTTCATTTAAAAGAGTTCACATTCAAACAAATGGACCCTAGCTTTATGAAGAACTATGCAATCGCTAATGATGAGATTTATGGCGATAGCTTTATTATTACCAAAGATGAAATCCGTGAAATAGGAAATAATGTGACTATTACTTTTAATGAGTTCGATTTTGGTGAAAAAGGGGCTAAAGGTATAGAAATATTTGGAAACACTTTAAAGAAAAGTAACTCTATTCAATTAAAGATTAGCACGAGTTTATCAGAAGAAAGATATTTAATAGATGTAAAGAGAAGTGAAGAGTCTAAGATAGAAACATATGTATTTCCAAAGCCGATTAAAGGGAAGTGTACAATTGAATTTATCTTTTTACCAGGTTCAAATTTTAATTTTGAGTGGTTTAAATTTATCTCTGATTAAATGATGGAGGCGAATTTTAAAATGAACTTAGCCACTTCATAAAATAAAAAAACGTCATTGCCCAATTTCATGTATTATTGAAGTTCCTATACAATCAATAAAGGATGAAATGACAATGACGCAAACTGAGAATACCACATTTTTACGCAAAGGCAAACACCTTGATTATGAAGAACGAAATAAAATTGAAGCCTGGAAACAATTAGATGAACCACTTTCGAATCGAGCAATCGCGAAACTACTGGTTCGTGCTCCTCAAACCATTCATAGCGAAGTAAAAGACGGTACGGTTCGCCAAATCAGGCGCCAAGTCCAAAACGGTAAAACCTACGAATATGAATCGTTTGTTTATTCCGCAGATGCTGGCCAAGCCGCTTACGAAGCCGCACGTGCGAATTCCCGTAAACAACCGAAGTGGGTCGCTTCACCGAATTTCATGGCGTATGCCGATCATCAGATGAAGAAAGAAAAGCAATCACCAGATGTCGTTGTTGGTCGTGCAAAGAAACTAGAACTGTTTCCTAATGAAACGATCCCTTGTACCACAACCCTATACAACTATATCGATTTCGGTTTGATGGAAACGAAGAACATTGATCTCCATCTCAAAGTTCGACGGAAGACCAATAAGCCAAAAAGCAGACGAAACAAAAAGATTCTCGGTGATTTAATTGAAAAACGTCCAGATATTGTCGATACACGTGAGCGCTTCGGCGATTGGGAAATCGATACAGTGAACGGACTGCGCATTGGCAAAGACCAAGCATTGCTTACATTAACCGAGCGTAAAACACGCTACGAAGTGATTATCAAAATCGATGGAAAAGCAGCTGATCCAGTTAATCGTGCACTGACCGCTTTAAAAGAAGCAGCGGGCAATGATTTCGAAGTACTTTTCAAAACGATTACTTCAGATAATGGTACTGAATTCACTGGTCTATCCACACTTCTCAAAGATATTACAGAAGTTTATTTCACCCATCCCTATTCTTCATGGGAACGAGGGACCAACGAAAATCACAATGGGATGATTCGCCGTTTCATACCTAAAGGAACACGCATGGAAGACGTAGCGTTGACCACCATTCGTCGTGTACAGGATTGGATGAATAATTTGCCGAGAAGAATATTGGGTTACGCCACTCCGCGTGAGTGTCTATTGAACGAACTATCGGAGCTATCTTTAGCTACTAGATAACCAACAAAAACTAAATAACCAATGAATTTCAATAAGTGGCTAACTTGAACTTGAAATTTGGGATTAAATGATGGAACTAAATTCAGTAGAAAAATACAAAATACAGGTTTAATGTGTAGGCGATGAATTATTATATAGCTGTTTCAACTTTCGAATGGGTTCATGGAGTTCAAATTCATCACTCCAAAAATCTGATTCATTGGCATCTAGTTGGCCGCCCACTAAATCGAGTATCTCAATTATAGGTTGGGAAATCCGGATTCAGGAGGTATTTGAGCTCTGTGTCTCTCTTATTCAGAGAGGCATTTTTTTGGTGATTTTTCAGATGTATAGGTAGTAGAGGGAGATGTCTCCAAAGATGTAGGCAATTATTTAGTTACTTGTGAAACGATTGATGATGAGTGGACAGACCCTATATTTATGAACTAAGCTTGTAACCCATCTTTATTCCAGGATAACGATGGAATAAAACATTTTTTCAAATATGGTATGGGATTTTAGGCCTACCAATCATCTGTTTTTATGGAATCTCTTCCAAGAATATTCTCATAAAGAAAAGAAGCGCATTGGTGGAAGTAAAATAATTCTTAAAGGGATCGAATTAGGGCTAAGTGAAGCGCCTCACTTTTATAAAATTAATGAATAGATAGGAAGTCTAATAGAGCGTCTAGGATTTTTACGCTTATTTGGACGAGGATCGTTACATTGTGTGGATTTGACAGGAGAACGTTTGTCTGCTGATTTTGATTATTTTCGTTATGAAGAAATGAATTAGATAGAAATTGAGAAGTAGAATCTAGAGGAGACCTAACATAGTGAATACGTTTATTTTGCTGTTTTTTGGACTGGGATTAACCCAAGCATCTACCAACCCTAGTCAAATAAGAGTTTCTTTATATTGGGTACTTGCAGTTCTCATTGGGAGTTTAGTAGGGAAACTTTTTTCTTCAGCAAGTATGAACCCGATTTTTTATTGAATGAATATATGAATAGCGGATGTTATTCAATCGAATTCTTAATGGGATTACTGGGAGAGATAATTGGTTCAGCAAGTGCAACTGTCATCGTATTGAACCTACCTTCAGCAAAGGGTAAATCCATTCATATGCTACAGTAGCAAATTGTCCAAATACCTACTGGATTTTTGTAATAGAAATGGTAGGTACTGGATTATTGCTACTCATTGGTCAGTGGCTATCGATTATTGAGTTTTTCCCACTAAGCTCATTATTCATTAGTTTGTATATTGGCAACCTAATCTATTTCGTTGGTCCCATTACAGGAGCTTCGTTTAATCCTATTCGAGATTTAGTTCCTAGAATCGTTTATTCAATGTACCACAATAATTGGTCAGAGTTTGCGAAGAGTTTGAGTTCTTCAAGTCTTGCCCCTCTAGTCGGAGGCGTTTTGGTTGCCTTCTTACTTTAGGGAATTCATTTGTAAAAGAGAGAGTCTGTAGCATTAATTTAGCAATAATGTCATAGACTCAAAGTAGAAATAAGACTCTTCTTTTATTTATTGATCGTACTTATCTTTCAAAGTAATTTGGGAAAGCGTCGACAACGATTCGGGAGTCTTCTTCTACTTTATGGATGTGCTGAGAGATTGCTTCAGCAAGTTTGTCTTTATCTTTGTTTTTTATTTGTTGGACAATATTTTGATGCTCTTCAAGTATGTTATCCCAGCCAAGATCTTCAAAGTCTAGTCGGAGAAAACGGTATCGATTTAATGCGATATTCAATACTTGTAGCCAGTTCCAAATATAGGGTTTTTCTGTAATTATGTAAAAATTTTTATGGAATTCTTCGTCTAAAGTAAAATACTTGCTAGTATCTCGCTTATTAAAAGAAACTTGTTGTTCAGCAAGCATAGTGTCTAATGCTGCTAACTGTGTATCATCTATGACATCACAGACCTCAGTTAAAATCAGTTTTTCAATGTTTTCACGAACAAACCTTGCTTGATCCACTTCAGCTAGTTTGATTTTTGAAACATAAGTACCGCTTTGTGGGACTACCAGTAAAAGACCATCTTTTTGAAGTTCTAGTATAGCCTCTCTGACGGGTGTATCCCCGATACCAGTTACTTTCACTAGATTATTTTTCGAAATCTTTTGACCTGGATGTAGTTGATTCGTCATAATCATTTCTTTGATTTGCTCATAGGCTACGGTTTGATTGTTTTTAATTTCCATTTTTCAACCTTCTTTCTATTAGGGATGTGAAATCGGTTAACGATAACTAGAAAAATATAGCTAGTAATAGATATATAAGATAGAGGGGTGGCCATATCTCTTGCACCCCGATTATACCAATATGTGAAAAAAAAACAATCTTTGCTTCAATAATTATTGGGTAATTAATAAACGATTAAAGTTGAACTTGGTCCAAAATAAAATAATGGAAAAAGCAGATTCAACATTTCAAGAGATAGTCAAGCTAGTGGAAAGTAAAAATAATGGGTTGACTTTGCTCGAATGTAGACAGGAACGCTTGGCAAAAATGAAAGAATTATTTGCTGTATATGGGAGGAGGGACAGATAAAGTATTGTGTAAAAACTGTAGAGCACCAAGTAAGAATTAATCGACATAGAAAAAGGTTTTCGTATTTCTTATCATTTTCGTAAATTTCCTTTAATTGATGTAAAACACAACGAAGAGTGAGAGGATGTTGCACAGTATTTATCAGGTTCTCGGAGTTAAACGCTTCTGTCCCAAACTCCACATAAACTACAGATTGACTTCATCATAGCTACAGATGAGTTTTGTAAGATGAATACATACCAAATGAAAAGAGGAAATGAGTTATGAAAAAAATTATTTGCTTATTTGCATTAGTAACAATTGGACTGTCATTAACTGCTTGCGGTAATGATAAAAATCCAGATTCTGAGTCACAGGAAAAAACTAATTTTGATCCAAGTAAATTAGGTGATGGTGAAGAAAAAATTAATGAGAATGGCGAGGCAGTAACTGAGTATAAAACAGAAGATGGGGGGGTTATTCAAGGAAATAATAGTCCAGACGAAGAGGAGTAATGTAAGCTGTTTTTGTTAGGTTGAAAAAGGAACATGCAAACGAATTTTCTATCAAAAGCATCTTTGAAAAAGGCAGGGGAAAATCTTTTTGAGATTTGAGCCTGCCTCTTTCTTTAAAATAGTAAAGAAAAGGTGGACCTATGAGGAAAAAAAGTCATAAAGTAAAGTGGGTTAGTGGAATTGCAATGATAGCTATCTGTGGGGTAGCTGGATATTTTTGGTTACAGCATAGTGGCGATGCTCGAGCAGAAGAAACAACAATCATTCCGTATTCAGTTAAGGAATTGAGTGTTGAAAATAATCAAGAATCGAGCCTATTACTGACAGGAGCTATTGAGCCGAAAAAAGTGTCAAAAATTTTAGTGGATAGTAGCCGCGGGAAGGTCGTCAAGCTTCATGTTAAGTTAGGAGATACCGTAAAAAAAGGTCAAAAATTATTGACGTACGAAAATCCAGATGGAGATTTTGAAATCCAAGAATCAGAGTTTGCGATTACTCAATTACAGCAACAAATAGGCCAAAAAGAAACAGATATAGCGAATAAGCAAAATAGTTTATATGAAAAACAAACGCTAGTAAACAATCTTGACTATAAAATTTCAAAAGCAACAGAAGAAGAAAAAGAAGGTTTAAAAACAGAAAGAGAGACCGCAAAAGAGGCTGTTTCGCAGTTGAATGCAGAGATATTGAGCACCCAATCCGAAGCTTCTTCACTAACTATTGATTTAGAAAAGGCACAATATAAACTAGAGACGGTTAAGAAAAAGTTTGAGAACAAAGATCAAGTGGCTGAGGCTGATGGCGTGGTGAAAAAAATGGATGAGAGTCTACTCAATCAAACGGACGAAGCGGCTGGAAAAGCAATCATCGAATTAGTTGATTTGTCTACATATTATGTAAAAGGAGTAATCGATGAATTTCAAAAAGAACAATTACAGTTGAATGCCAAAGTAGAGGTCGTTGATCGGAATGACGATACGCAAAAGTGGAGCGGAAAATTAGTTGAAATAGGCGATATCAGTAATGAAGCCAAAGACGATTCAGAAAATGGTCAAGATGAAAACCCGAATATGACGAAGTATCCTTTCAAAGTCATGTTAGATAAGGCAGACAAATACCCGACATTAGGACGGCATGTGTTTGTTCGTCCACAGCCAAAAGAAAACTCGAAGGTTCAGTTGCCAAGAGAGTATATCTTTACTGAAAAAGAGTCAGATTATGTTTGGAAAATTGTCGATAATAAGGTGAAACGACAAAAAGTGGTCATTGAGAATAAAACAAAAGAGTCTTTGTGGGCTATAAAAGAAGGCCTGACTATGAATGACCAGGTGACGCTTCCAGTAAAAGGAGTCGAGGAGAAAATGGAGGTGGGAGCCGTTGTTAAGACTCAGTGAGGTAACAAAATCTTATATGCAGGCAATAGAACCCGTGCAAGTACTAAAAGGAATTGATCTGTATATTGAAAGAGGGGAATATGTCTCAATCATGGGGCCTTCAGGTTCAGGAAAGTCAACCTTAATGAACATTATCGGTTGCTTAGATTTGCCAACGTCAGGGACCTATCAATTGAACGGTGTGGATATTGCTGGGATATCTGAAAATGAGCTGTCAGACATTCGCAATAAGCATATTGGCTTCGTTTTTCAAAATTTTAATTTGATGCCACGTTTGACCGCTCTCCAAAATGTCGAGTTGCCACTGATTTATGGCAAAATAAAAAAAGATCAAAGACATCTTCGAGCTGAAAAATATTTAGAAAAGATGGGTCTAGCTGATCAAAAAGATATGTATCCTGCCCAATTATCGGGAGGTCAAAAACAACGTGTAGCGATTGCACGGGCGCTGGTAACAGAAGGGGATTTTATTTTGGCGGATGAACCAACCGGCGCGCTAGATTCAGAAAACAGTCGTAAAATCATGGAGTTGTTTACAGAATTGAACCAACAAGGAAAAACGATTATTGTGATTACCCATGAACAAGAAGTTGCAGAGTATACGCATAAAAAAATTGTCCTAAGAGATGGAGGGATTCAATGAGAGAAAATACTTTATTGGCTCTACAATCAATATGGGCACACAAAATGCGTTCCATTTTAACCATGTTAGGGGTCATCATTGGAATTTCAGCGATTATTGCAATATTTTGTATCATTGAAGGAAATACAGAAAACTTGAAGCGGCAAATCGTCGGCGGATCAGACAATTCAATGTTAGTTGAATACGATACAAAAGTGATGTTTGAAGAAGGTGGGCGACCTACAGGCAAGGAGAACAAGCCGAGCTACCTGCCAAAATATAGCCAAAAAACGTTGGCCAAGTACAAATCGATAGCAGGGGTTAAAGAACTAGCTATATTTTTTGAAAAGGATGTAAAAACGTATTACCAAAATAAGTCGGTTGGAACAAAAGTTAGAGCGGTGACACCGAATTACTTTAATATTAAAATGCATAGTTTAATAAAGGGACGTAAGCTGACACAAGCAGATATTGATTCAGTAAGTTCAGTTGTAGTATTGGAAGAACGGACGTATGAGAAGTTGTTTGGAAATAAAGAAGGACTAGGGAAAATTATTGAAATAGGTGGCAAGCCATATAAAGTGGTAGGAGTTGTTCGAAGTGAAGCCTATGCAGCGAGTGTACTTTTTAGTACGAATGATTTATTCGTGCCTGAGACTATTAAGTATGCACTTTCCGATGAGTTAGATCCAGCGCCCAAAATTTGGGTTCAAGGTGAAACGGTAGACCAAGCGAAGAAAGCGGCTGAAGAAGTGGGTAAGCTTTTAAGTGCTCAATTACCAAAATCGGATTATGGGTTTGGGATTGTCAATAACTCTGAATATGAAAAAAGCATGGAGGAAATGAATCGGTCACAATTTTTATTATTAGCCGGAATTGCCAGTATTTCATTGATTGTTGGCGGGATTGGCGTCATGAATATCATGCTCGTTTCGGTAACGGAGAGAACACGAGAAATTGGTGTCAAAAAAGCGCTAGGTGCAAGAAAAAAATGGATTTTATCCCAATTTTTGTTTGAATCTGCTCTTCTGACTCTAATTGGGGGGATAGTAGGCATTTCATTTGGTTTATTCGCTGGGAAAATCATTACACAGTCTATGGGATTTCCTTTTATTGTCTCAATTGGCGCCGTATTGGGGAGCTTGCTTTTTTCAATTATAATCGGTATAGTATTTGGATTAATACCTGCTATTAAAGCAGCTAAACTAAGTCCAATAGAAGCATTGAGATATGAATAAAGGAGTAATTATGTGAACAAAATTTTAGTAGTAGAAGATGATCAGACCACCAATGAAGTGACGACAGCCTTTTTACAGGAGGCTGGGTTTCAGGTAGCTTCCTTTTTTGATGGGGAAAGTGCGTTAGAGTCCCTTGAAAAAGAGGCGTATGCATTGTTGATTTTGGATGTTATGTTGCCTAAAATGAATGGCATTGATTTATTGAAAAAAATCCGAGAAACTTCTGAGGTTCCAGTCATCTTGCTGACTGCTTTAAGTGATGAGTATTCTCAGACGGTCGGCTTTTTAAACGGTGTCGATGATTATGTAACGAAGCCATTTTCTCCTAGTATATTAGTAAAAAGGGTCGAGGCAATTCTTCGACGTAGCAATCAAACACCTAGCGAAAATAAAGCCGTTCTTAAGAGCGGAGAAATTGTTTGTGATAATGAACGAAAAACCGTCTGGGTCAATAAAAAAATTGTTTTCTTAACCAAAAAAGAATTCAGTATCGTCTATCAATTGATGGCTCAAAAAGGAAAAGTGGTGACCCGTGAACAGCTTTTAGATGAACTTTGGGGGTACGATGAGTTCCCGAATGATCGGGTAATCTATACACATATCAAAAATATTCGAAAAAAAATCCCGGCATTCTCGTTTAAAACAGTCAAAGGAATTGGGTATCTATTCGAAGGAGAAGCACATGAAGCTTAGAACGAAATACTTTTTGTATACGACGGTCATTATTACGATTGTTGTTACATTAGCCTTTGCCGGATTATATTTAATGATGCCTAAGTACTATACAAATGAAAAAACAAAGGAACTTAATCAGTTTTCTAAAAAGGTTAAAGAGAAGATTGATGGACAAGAATGGAATCCGACATTGGAAGAAGAGCTGACAACTTTGAGTGTTAAGTTTAGTTTTTCTGTTGAGCTTACCAACGAAAAAAAAGAAGTCTTTTATGCGAGTAATGCTTTTAAAATCCAAGGTAATCCCCAACGATTTGATCTAGATGAGCGGTTGGTAGAGGATACAACTTCTGGAGAAACGACTGAATATGTTGTGCCAGTTAACCAGGCGCGAGGCGAGGCGGACTCTTTTCTAGAAACGGAACAAAAAATCACCTTTAAGAATGCTGAGGTAGCTTACCTCCACGTCTATTATTCTTTGCAGCCGATTGATGACGCAAAAGATGTTCTGTTTGCACTTTATCCATGGACGCTTGGGATTGGGATGTTGATTGGTGGCCTAGGGGCTTTTGTATATTCTTGGCTTTCTACTAGAAGGATTAAAACAGTGATTCAAATGACTGAAAAGATGCAAGAAATGCGTGATGCTCAGCTGATTACTGTGAGCGGCAAAGACGAGATTAATGATTTGGCTCAGAACATTAATTATCTTTACACGAGCCTAGGAAATACGATTCACAAATTAGATCAAGAAAATCACCAGGTCTCAGAGCTCGAGCGAAGTAAAGCGGAGTTCATGCGAAGTGCTTCTCATGAGTTGAAGACGCCATTAACGGCCCTGAATAGTGTGTTAGAGGGAATGATTCATCAAGTAGGTCCGTATAAAGATTACGAAAAATATCTAGCTGTTTGCCAAAAAATTGTTTTTGAACAAGAGGCCTTGATTAATCAAATTCTACAGCTTTCTAAAATTGATAGTGTTACCTCAGAAGTGGTCAGTGAAACATTTATGCTACAAGAGATCTATGAAGAGAACTTTTTAGTCTATGAAGTGTTAGCTAAAAAAGACCAAAAAAAAATTATACACACAATTGAGAACTTTGAAATTTATGGTGTGAAAGAGGATTTTATTCGAATCTGGAATAATATTTTTTCCAATGCTTTACGCTATTCAGATGAGCAGTCCACGATTTCTATCAAGACGACAGCTAATCGACTGGAGCTTTTTAACCAATGCCAACCACTCTCTGAAACGGAGGCTTCTAGAGTATTTGAGCCGTTTTATCGCCCTGATTATGCTCGAAACAGAAAAGATGGAGGAACGGGCATAGGATTGTATATTGTTAGTCAACTAGCGAAAAGAAATGGCTGGCAGTATAACTTCAAAGCTAGTCCTGACAAAAAAGGGATGGTTTTTTCATTGGAATTCTAAAAAGAAGTGTGTAGAAAAAGTCCAATAGGGCTTTTTTTACACACTTCTTTTTATTTTATATCGTTCCCACTCAATAATAGAATGACTGAATCTTCCTATATTTTCATAATTATACAAATATTTATTGATTATTAGCGGTTTATAGAACAGATTACGATGAAAATAACATCAGTTTTTACTGCCATTTTTTCTCTGCTATTTCTAATTGAAAAAGGGTGGTTTTTTATATGGTTTACCCTGATAATGAAAAAGGAAAGTGTTAATTTAAATAACTGTACATCTGACAACTCCTTATGAAAAACTTCCGAAGCATAAAAGACATTCTGCAAATGGAGGTCCAGGAGAAAGAAACTTACAATATAGGTGAGGTAAAGATAAATGGAAAAAACAAGCTTATCCTTAATTGAACTCTTGAGTGAATCAACAACAGGTATGACAAGTGAAATGGCGGCAATCCAATTAGGCGTCAGCTCCAAAACGGTTCGTCGGTATGTGACAGAACTAAATCAACAAAAGGCTGAAAACGGCTGTTGGATTGAAATCAAGAAAGGGCGTGGGTTAGAACTTCAAATCATTAATCAAGAAAAATTTTCGAGGGTTAAAGAGCAAACAAATCGAAAAGAAGATCTATTGGAACAGTTAACGGAATTTTTTCTTAACCAAGAAGACTATGTCAAAGCCGAAACTATTTGTGAGCAATTATTTATTTCGCAAAGTAAGTTATCGCAAGAATTAAAAGAACTTCGACGAATCCTTGGCTACTACCAATTGACCTTAGAGTCAAAGCCTTACTATGGTATGAAAATAGCTGGGAATGAGTTTGATTTACGGCGATTTTTAGCCAGTAATTATGTACAAAAATATCATTTAAAAGTACATGATAACAGTTTGGAATTGTTTGGTGAGACGGCTTCTGAGCTACTTGGCATCATTAAAGGAATTATTTCTGAGGAATTTGCCAAACAAGCGTATCCGATTTCTGAAAATATTTTGAATAATTTATCGTACCATTTACAAATTGCAGTGACGCGGATGCAAGAAGGCTGTTATCTTGAGCAAAGTATTCCAATCGAAGGGCGAACGAACAATGAACAAGAGATTCTCGGACAACGAATCATTGATCGGTTGGAAGAAATGTGTGATGTACAATTTTCTGAAAGCGAACACAATTATGTGTTAGGTCAAATTGTTGGTAAACGAATTGCTGCATCAGAAGAGTCACAAGTTGCCTCAAAAGAAGTTAATGAATTGGTAAATGAGATTCTTCTTGAAATTAAACAACAAAAACATTTGGATTTACTTCATGACCTAGATTTACAAACGATGTTGAATATTCATTGTGCTCCGTTAATTGATCGATTACACATGGGAATCGAGCTAAAGAATCCCTTATTGGATCAAGTCAAGGTTCATTGTGTGATGGCCTATGATTTGGCTATTATTGCAGGACAAACAATTTTTCGTAAACATCATCAAACGCTAAGTGATCATGAGTTAAGTTATCTAGCGATGCATTTCGATGTTTCTTTAAATAGAGAAGCAAGCTCAATTTCTAAGAAACGCATTCTTGTAATTAATGAGTTAGGTCGCTCAACAGGTGAGTTACTAAAAGTTAAATTTGGTCGATATTTTCATCATTACATTGATTCCATCACCATTTGTGAACAACGAGATTATGAAGAATATTTGCAAAATAACGAGTATGATTTTATTTTTACGACAGCTTCTGTCGACTACAAAGGAAGTATTCCAATGTTTAACTTTGAATACTTTTTACAACCAGAGACAATCCGTAAAATTGAGAAGGTCTTGGCGACAGAGGTCACGGCTTCACAGCTGCATTCTTATTTTAGTGAAGCGTTGTATTTCACCAATCGTCAATTCAAATCCAAAAAAGAATTGTTAGCGTTTTTATCTCATGAAGTTCGTAAAAAAATGGACCTACCAGAGAGTTTTGAAGCGTTGATGGAAGAGCGAGAAAAATACTTTGGCACCGATTTATTGCCAAATGCTGCCTTTCCACATCCGAATGCCTTGATTAGTCCCAAAACAACGGTCTGCGTATGTACGCTGAAAAAACCTGTTTTTTGGTATAAGAATTCCGTTCGCATTGTCTTTCTAGTATTGATAAGTAAAAAAGATCATCTGAAAAGCAAACCACTAACCGAACATTTAATTCAGTTATGTTCATCTCCAGTGAAGATGCAGCAGATGATTCAAGCAAGAAATTTTGATGAATTTATGTCAGTGATAAAGGAGTAAATGATGAAGACAGAGAATAAAGAGAAGATTCAATTAGAAGGTGCCTATAATTTCCGCGATTTCGGCGGCTATCCTACGCGTTTTGGAAAAAAGGTGATTAAAGGGAAATTATATCGTGCGGATGAACTTAGTAAGCTGACTGAGAAAGATCAAAAACAGTTAGCCGAGCTAGGTTTAACCACAATCATTGATTACCGCAATGAGAAGGAGCGTTTGAATAACGAGGACTTACCGATTGGCAATGCACGCGTGGTGTATCTTGACCCGATTGCAGATATCGCGGCACTGGCTTCTTCAGAGGATGGAGAAGATAAGCCAGTTGATTTTGATAATATGACAGCTGAATTGGCAAAATTTTTAATGACTGAGCAGAATCGCGAATTTGTTCGTTCAAAACGCAGCCAAGAAGTCTATAAAGAAATGTTGGAGATTTATTTGGATGATCGTGAAGAAGGTGTCGTTCAGCATTGTCGAGGTGGGAAAGACCGAACAGGATACGGGGTTGCACTGATTCATTTATTATTGGGTGTCTCAAAAGAAGATATTATGCACGATTATTTACTCACTAATGTGTACAAGAAAGAAAAAAATGAACGTAGCTTAAAAGAGCTGATGGAAAAAACCAACAATCCTGATTTTGTTCAAGCAGTTCGCTATTTTAAGGAAGCAGATGCCTCATTTTTACTAACAGCCTTAGAGATGATTGAGGAATATGGTGGGATTGAAGCATACGTTAAAAACGAGCTGGGAATGACTGAAACACAGATTGAACAGTTGAGAGAAAAATATCTTGAGAAGTAAAGGAAGGTAGGGGAAACAAATGAAAAACGTAAAAGATGCTATTTTAAACGGGGCAGTAAAGATTCAAAATAACACTTACATGCGATCAATTTCTAATGCAATGATGGGCTTAATGCCAGTGATGATGATTAGTTCGATTGCTTCACTGATTAATGCCATCAATGTCGGCCCAACGCAACAAGTCATGGAGCAGATTGGGCTAAAAGCTTTATTAACTCAGATTAATGCCATGACGATTGATGTAATTTCTTTATATGTAGCATTTTTAGTTGGGTATAAGCTAGCAGAACAATTAAAAGCCGATCAGTTGAATGCAGGACTTATGAGTGTGGTCTCTTTCTTAATTTTGAGTCCAATTTCATTGTTAGAAGAAACAAAAGTTCTAAAAATGGAAACACTTGGCTCAGGTGGGATGTTTGTAGCGATGTTTGGTGGATTATTAGGCGCACGTATTTACATCTTATGTGTGAAGAAAAACCTTGTGATTAAAATGCCGGACTCTGTGCCACCAATTGTTAACAAATCCTTTGCCGCAATTGTGCCAGCAGTGATTGTTTCAACTGTTATGGGTGCAATCTATGTGATTATGAGTATGACTCCTTATGGCACATTAACTAGCATGATTTATACATGGGTGCAAGCGCCGTTAACTTCATTAGGGGCAAATGTCTTTACCTGTATGATCATTGTAGCGTTCATCGAATTCTTATGGTTCTTTGGGATTCATGGTGTGTTGGCTGTATATCCAGTCTTAATGTTAGTCTTTTATCAGCCTGGCTTGGATAACTTAGCGGCTTACAGTGCGGGTGCTGCTTTACCTCATTTATTCACGATTGGCTTCATTTTAAATAACCGTGGTGCTCGTTCATTCGCGGTCGCCCTATTAGCAATCTTCGGCTGTAAATCAGAGCAGTTAAAAGCAGTCGGAAAAGTCGGCTTGATTCCTTCGATGTTTGGGATTTCTGAGCCAATCAAATTTGGGATTCCACAGGTTATGAATATGCGGATGTTGGTTCCTTTGATGGTGACACCAGCTGTTTCGGTATTGTCAGCCTATCTATTAACAATTGTTGGTTTCTTACCGTATCATAATGGGGTCTCAATTCCAACAGGTTTCCCTGTAATCTTTGGTGGGTTTTTAATCAACGGTTGGCAAGGAATCGTCGCTCAAGCAGTCCAATTTTTCTTATGTGTGATTATTTATATTCCATTCATGCGTTCACAAGATAAGGCAGCATTGGCAGAAGAAAAAGCGTTAGCAGAACAAGAAGCATTAGCAAAACAAGAAAAATTTTCCCCAGTTATGGGCGAAGAATTAGCCTAAAGAGCGGAGTGTTGAGAAGATGAAAAAAATTATTTTATTATGTGCAGGTGGCATGTCTACAGGTGTACTAGTTAACAATATGAAAAAAGCAGCAGCACAAAGAGGGCTGGAGGTAGCGATTGATGCTCATCCGATTGATGCTGCAGCAACGGTTGCAAATGATGCAGACTGTGTTTTATTAGGACCTCAAGTATCGTATCGACAAGGAGAAGTAACTTCAGCAGTATCTTGTCCAGTTGCAGCCATCGACATGCGCTCATATGGCATGATGGACGGTAACAAAACATTAGATCAAGCATTGGCGTTGATAGGAGGTTAGTGGATGGAAGAAACAGAATTGGTTTGTTTTCAATTAATCTCCAATGCTGGAGCTGCACGAAGCTGCTATTTTGAAGCACTACAAAAATTCCGTAATGCAGAGGAAGAAGAAGGGCAACACCTTTTGACGCAAGGACAAGAGTTTTATCGCGAAGCGCATCAGGTTCATGGACAACTCGTCCAAAAAGAAGCAAATGGTGAAACGGTTTGGATGTCTTTATTAATGACTCATGCAGAAGATTTGATGATGAGTGCTGAAACGACTGGAGAGCTGACCAAAGAATTGCGATGTTTGTACAGCGAAATTCAGTCATTACGTGAAGAGTTTAGTGCGCTAAAAGACCAGTTAATAGAAGTGGAAAGTGAATAGCAAACAGAAACTTAGGTAAAAAAGATAGAGTAGGCACATAGTATTGAAAACGTATGGAGCGCTTCAAGGCTTCATACGTTTTGTGTTTCCTGAGGTTAAACGTAGTAAGTGAATGAAAGACCGTTGAAATCGGTGCACGACTACTAACAGAAATCCTACACAGGCAAGCGATTAAGTTACTATTCGCAGTTGCTTTGAGTAGTTCTACAGATTTCATAACTTAAAGAGAGGTAAAAGGCTGTGCTTAGTCCCATTCCTTTACCTCTCGCCGTAAGATTTACGAATAAAAAAGAAGAAGGAATTTTGGATGCGATTCTTCATTTTTATTAAAGGTAACCTGATATACGAGTATTCCTTTCTTAATTCGGCCGTGAATAGTAATCCGATTAAAAAATAACGAAAATATAAATTGAGCAATCCTATTGACAATTGAATCATTTGGTTATATTCTTCTTTGTAAGCTTTAAAACTTTTTAGCGCAGTAGGAAATAGATTCAATGTTCAGAAAGTCGATGGTTGCTGTGAATCGATCAAATCTATTGAACGAAGTACACTAAAATTTTAATCACAATTAAATACGAAGAGAAGGACAAGAGATTGTCTTTAAAATAAGGTGGTACCGTGGAGAAATTCGCCCTTAGCTAATCAATGCTAAGGGCGAATTTTTATGGATAAGAGAGGGTGTGTGAACATGTGTGGCAAACGGAAATGGACTGGAAATTGTGAGTGGAATCATCACTGTAAAGGCAGTGCTGCATGTAGGAACAGCCTGACCTGTGATGGGGGCTGCGGAGGGATTATTCGATATTGTTCCACCAATCAATAAATAGAAAAAATAACGAAAATTGATTGTGAGGAAAAATAAATGAAAAAAGTCAAACAACCTAGCGTATCTATTTTAGAGGCTAGTATTATGTTAATAATTATCGTTGCAACGATTGCAATCGGTGTCGTTGGTTTCAAAATATCGCCCAATATTGCCATTCTCTTTGCCATTGGTTTAGTGATGGTTTACATGACGGTTAAACGCTTGCCCTTTGAAAGCATTCATGAAGGAATTATTGATGGCATAAAGCCTGGAATTATTCCAATCTTTATTTTTATTTTGGTGGGTTCATTAATTGCTGTTTGGATACAAGCAGGGATTATTCCAACATTGATGGTAGTTGGGTTTAAAATTATTAGTGTGAAGTGGTTTGTCCCTTCTGTCTTTATCGTCTGTGCGATTGTTGGAAGTGCAGTCGGGAGCGCCTTTACGGTGATGTCGACTATCGGAATTGCCTTTTTTGGTATAGGAACGACGCTTGGTTTGAATCCTGCCTTAGTTGTCGGAGCGATTGTTTCTGGTTCCGTATTCGGTGATAAGATGTCGCCATTATCAGAATCAACCAATCTCTCTGCTGCTATTGTTGAAGCAGACCTGTTCAAACACATTAAAAATTTGATGTGGTCCACAGTGCCGGCTTTCTTTGTCTCATTGATTTTGTTTGCCGTTTTGGGTGTGAATAATCAAGTGGTTAGCTTAGCAAAAATTGATGAAGTGATCCAAGTATTGGATGCTAATTTCACGATTTCTGTTTGGTCGTTTATCCCAATTGCGCTAATGTTTATCTGTGCGTGGAAGAAAATCCCAGCTATTTTAACGATCTTATTGAATATTGGTGTCGCTGTGGTGATGATTTTTATTCAACATCCAGAAACTTCGATTGCAAGCCTAGGCTCAGTGATTGATGCCGGGTTTGTCTCTACTACAGGAAATCAAGAAATTGATTTGCTTCTTTCTCGTGGAGGAATTGAAAGTATGATGCCAACCGTTTCTTTGATTATCTTAACGTTGTCATTGGGCGGGTTGTTAATGGAAGCTGGCCTGGTCACAACGGTCATGGAAGTGATTGCTAAGAAATTAACTTCACCAGCGCGTCTCATCTCGACAACTTTACTTGCAAGTATTGGCGTGAATATTTTTATCGGCGAACAATTTCTCTCTGTGATTCTTCCCGGAAATGCCTTTAAAGAGGTATACAAAAAAGCGAACCTTGATCCAGTTGTTTTGGGAAGAACGCTTGAAGATGGTGGAACCGTGATTAATTACTTAGTTCCTTGGGGGATTGCCGGAAGTTTTGTGGCGAGCACATTTGGCGTACCAACCCTAACTTACTTACCCTTTGTTTTCTTTAGTTTGTTTTCACCGGTCTTTTCCTTGGTCAGTGCATTTACAGGCATTGGCATCAAGCACATGGGTGTAGGTCCGACACGTCAAGTAGAAAAAGTCGAGGGTTAAACGTCCCTCGTTTATCAGTAAAACCCGAACATTATTTCTTTTTCAGAAGATTGTTCGGGTTTTATTCGTTTTCATTTCTTGTGTCAAAAAATTAGAAAAAACTTATTTTTACGGCTTGAAATGAGTGGAAGAAGGCCTAGGTCTTACAAAATAAGCGTTTTTCATCGCTAATCAGTAAATCCGAACGTTTTGCTAGACTGGTTGTGTATTGTTTTCTTCTGTAAGGGCGTTTATAATTTATTCTAATAAAAATAAGCAATTGTTCTTTGGCGCTAATTCTTGTGTAAGTGGACGGAATTCATTTATTTCAAATTTAGTAAATCAACCTATCAATAGAATGGATTGTGTTATTTCAAGCGAGAATGATTTTTGAACAACGAGTGAGAACGAATTTGATAAAGGAGATGTGGTAAAAGGATGGATAAACAAGAATTGACACAGCTGATTGATGTTGCTGCGGGAAGAAAGCCTGCTGATCTTGTACTGAAAAACGGGGTAATTATTGATGTTTATCAAGGAACCACTTTAGAAGGAGATGTGGCAATTGTTGCAGGGAAGATTGCTGGAATTGGCGGCTCTTATGAAGGCCAAGAAGTTCGTGATTTAGCTGGAAAATACATTGCGCCAGGCTTAATTGATCCACATATCCACGTAGAATCTTCTTATGTAACCCCAGAAGAATTTGGTCGTTTGTTAGTCCCTCATGGCACCACTACCGTTATGGCTGACCCGCATGAAATTGTTAATGTCGCAGGATTAAAAGGGCTAGATTATATGGTTGAAGCTGCCCAACATACGGCTTTAGACATTCAATATATGTTACCCTCTTGTGTTCCAGCAACAAATATGGAGAACGCTGGCGCTGTGTTAACAGCGGCAGATATGAAAGCTCCCTTAATAGAAGGAAAAGCAGAAGGTTTGGCCGAATTCATGGATTTCCCAGGAGTCATTCACGCACAAGAGGCCGTTATAGAGAAGCTATTAGTAGCCAAAAACTTGAACAAACGTATTGATGGGCATAGTCCAATGGTTTACGGTAAAGAGTTGAATGCTTATGTGGCGGCTGGAATTGCAAATGATCACGAATGTTCAACGGTGGAGGAGCTTCAAGATCGGGTTGCTCGAGGGATGTATGTCTTCTTACGTGAAGGCTCAGTTACTCAAAATCTACGTACCTTACTAAAAGGAGTGACTGCTAAAAATGCGCGTCGCTGTGTTTTATGTGGGGATGACGTTCAAGCAAAGACGATTCTAGAAAAAGGACATTTAGACAACAGTATTCGAATTTGTATTGAAGAAGGCCTAGACCCTATCCAAGCGATTCAAATGGCGACAATTTATACAGCTGACTGTTGTCAATTATCAGACCGTGGTGCAGTGGCGCCAGGCTTAAAAGCGGATCTCATTATTTTCTCTGATTTACATGAATTTTCGGTTGAAGAAACATATATCGATGGCAAACAAGTAGCGGTAAATGGAGAATATGTGGTGCCTGTTACACGAGCAGCGACAACCGCTGTTCAATCTAGCGTTCATATTGGCGATTTTTCAGTTGCAAAGTTGGTCCTACCGTTGACTTCAAATACTGCTCGTGCAATCGGCGTGATTCAAACAGAAGCCTTAACAAATGAAGCGATTGTTCAGGTGGCTCGCGATGAACAGGGCAATTTTGTGTACGACGAGACGCAGCCTGTTGCAAAGATTGCGGTTGTCGAACGTCATCACAACACAGGAAATGTGTTTGTTGGCTTATTAAAAGATTACGGAATCAAACAAGGAGCTATTGGGCTTTCGATTGCGCATGATTCTCACAACTTATTAGTGACAGGAACCAATGATGCAGATATGGCTTTGGCAATTGAAGAATTAAAAAAACAAGACGGTGGCGTAATTCTAGTAAACGACGGAAAAGTCATCGGTCGATTTGCTTTACCTGTGGGTGGTTTAATGAGTGACTTAACTGGGGAAGAGGTTGTGAAACAGCAAGAAGTTATCGACAAACTTGCACATGAGGTATTAGGTATTGCCGAAGAGGTGGATCCAATCATGACACTAGGTTTTATGTCGTTAGCCGTTATCCCTAGCCTTAAAATTACTGACTTAGGGTTGGTTGATGTTACCAAATTTGAATTTGTTCCTGTTTCAGTGGAAGAATAAAAGAAAGATAAATAGTCAAAATGTATAGAGCCAAAAAGAGTAGGACAAGTGTCTTGCTCTTTTTTGTGTGGCTACTATAACTACATTACTATTTTTTGAGAACAATCTGTACAGTGGTATTTATTTTTACCTCGATCCTTACTTTTTTTCATCAAATCAACAGACGAGCATTCAGCTTTTGTACGAAATATGATAAAGTAGGAAGGAACTCATTGATAGAGGAGACGAATCGGATGATTTTTGATACACATACACATTTAAATGCAGAACAATTTGCGGATGATATTCCAGAAACGATTCAACGGGCACTTGAGCTAGGAGTGACGGAGATGGCTGTCGTCGGGTTTGATACGCCAACTATTGAAAAATCGTTAGAGCTGAGTTGCGACTATGATTTTATTTATAGTATTATTGGCTGGCATCCTACAGAGGCAGGTAGTTACACCAAAGAAATCGAAGAACGTTTGCAGCAGCAGTTAACGTTACCTAAAGTTGTGGCGTTGGGTGAAATTGGCTTGGATTATCATTGGATGGAGGATCCAAAAGAGGTTCAAGAACGTGTATTTCGTAGGCAAATGGCGATTGCCAGAGAGATGAATTTGCCAATCAGTATTCATACTCGTGAAGCGCTAGAAGATACGTATCGAATTCTTAAAGACGAGAAGGTTCAAACCATTGGCGGGATTATGCATAGTTTTAGTGGCGATGCTGAGTGGGCCAAACGATTCTTAGATTTGGGCATGCACCTATCCTTTAGTGGCGTCGTGACCTTTAAAAAAGCAGTCGAGGTCCAAGAAGCAGCAATGGTCGTTCCATTAGATAAGCTCTTGGTTGAAACGGATGCACCTTATCTCGCACCTGTTCCTTATCGTGGAAAACGTAATGAACCTGGCTATACTCGCTATACAGCCGAAAAGATTGCAGAATTACGAAATATTCCTTTAGAGGAGCTTGCGCAGAAAACGACAGAAAATGCGCATCGTTTGTTTCGATTGGAGAACAAATGAGCAAAATAAAAATAGAAGAAATTATCGTGGTGGAAGGAAAAGATGATACTCGGCGTTTACAAGAGGTCGTTCAAGCGGACACAATTGAAACCATTGGATCAGCTATTAATGATGATATTTTAATGCAAATTGAACATGCACAAGAAACTCGTGGCGTTATTGTTTTTACGGATCCAGATTTTTCTGGTGAAAAAATCCGAAAGAAAATTATGGAAGTGATTCCTGATGCCAAGCATGCGTTTTTGCCGAGAAAAGAAGCGGCACCGAAAAAGCGAGGCAATAGCTTAGGTGTTGAGCATGCAAGTAACGAAGCGATTTTGGAGGCTTTACGAAAAGTCGTAACACCTTGTGATGTGGAGGACTCGGACAGAGAGAATCTTGAGACTCGGATCACGCGAGAAGATTTACTTCGATATGGTTTGATTGCAGGGAATAAAGCGAAGCTGCGTAGAGAACTATTAGGCGATGAGCTTCGGATTGGTTATACGAATGGCAAACAGCTAGAAAAACGATTAGATATGTTTCGGATTACGCCTACTGAACTGTCAGCGGCAATGAAAATAGTGGAGGAATCAATTTGACTGAATATAAAGAAATCGCAACACCGTCGAGAACCAAAGAAATTTTAAAAGAACATGGCTTTCAATTTAAGAAAAGTTTGGGTCAAAATTTCTTAACAGAGCCGAATATCTTACGCAAGATTGTCGAGACAGCACAGATTGATGAACAAACAAATGTGGTTGAGGTTGGACCGGGAATCGGAGCATTGACCGAACAGCTGGCAAAAAATGCCAAAGAAGTTTTAGCATTTGAAATTGATGACCGCTTGATTCCGGTTTTAGCAGATACACTCCACCGTTATCCGAATGTCAAGGTCATTCATCAAGACGTGTTGAAGGCCAATTTGATTGAGACGACCAAAGAAAATTTTTCTGAAGAGCTGCCAATTAAAGTTGTGGCGAACTTACCATACTACATCACGACACCCATCATGATGCACTTTTTAGAATCTGATTTGGCTGTCTCTGAAATGGTTGTAATGATGCAAAAAGAGGTTGCTGACCGTATTTCTGCACAGCCTGGAACCAAAGCTTATGGTTCGTTAACGATTGCTGTCCAATATTATATGGAAGCTTCAATTGCCTTTATCGTGCCAAAAACAGTCTTTATTCCACAGCCTAATGTGGATTCAGCCATTTTAAAATTAACCAAACGTGAGAAGCCAGCAGTAGAGGTAACGGATGAAAGAGAATTTTTCAAACTAACGAAGGCCTCCTTCCAGTCTCGCCGAAAAACGTTATGGAATAATTTACAACAAACATATGGCAAAACAGAAGAAGTCAAAGCTTGGTTGTCCAATAGCTTAGAAATCGCTGGAATCGATCCTGGCCGTCGAGGCGAAACACTTTCTTTGGCTGAATTTGCAGCGTTAAGTAATGCAATGGAAGCTACCAAATAAACGATTCAGAAAGTTTTATGATTAGGGACGTTTGTTAAGTATGTTTCCTCTTCAAAATTAATTCAAATAATAGAGTATTTTTATTGATTATTAGATATAGGAATCTAGCAACTATTCACGCTAGATTCTTTTTTTGTGCTATAATGAAACCAGTTACTAGGGGAGTCATTTTTGACTGAGATGTTCATCTGAACGGACCCTTTGAACCTGTAAGTTGAGACTTGCGTAGGGAAGTAGTCTAAAAATCAGTAGGTAATTTGTAGACACTTCATGTGAGGAAACCCTCAGCAAGAAGTGTCTTTATTTGCCAGTCCCACTTTTGTAAGACCATCTAATGGGATGGTATGCGCGGAGCGATAAGGCGAACTGGAACAGTTCGCGAACCTTTAAAATAGCTCTAGCAGCCAGTCCCACTTTTATAGGACCTTTTAGTGGGATGGTAAGCGCAAGGCGATAAAACGAAACGGCACATTTCGATACTGTTGAACCAGCCTTAGCAGCCAATTTTCCCGTAGTGGCACACGCGCAAACATTTACCACATTAAATCTCTAACTGATTGGCGGTATCTTTCCCTAAAAAAATTTAGGAGGGATTGAATTGTTTACAGAAAAAATTAGAAAAAAGGCTGAACCCATTTGGCAAAAGAGTATGCAGCACCCATTTATTAAAGAGCTGCAGCGTGGGGAATTGGCCGAGGACAAGTTTCGTTTTTATTTGATTCAAGATCATTTTTACTTAAATGCATTCACAGAGATCCATAAGTTAGCTGCTGAATGTGCAGATAACCCGGAAATTAAAGAGCTGTTTTTGAATAATATTGCTGGTATTGAAGTCTCAGAGGTTTCTGTTCGCGAAACGTTTTTTAAGGAGTTAGCGATTACCGAAGAAGAAATTCAACAGACAATGGTTGCGCCGGCTGCGTATCACTATATCGCTCATATGTATAAAGAGGCGCAATCTAAAAGCGTTGGCCGGATAGTTGCGGCATTACTCCCGTGTTACTGGCTCTATCAAGAGATTGGTGAGGAGTTGATTTTAAACGGTTCACCCACTCCTTTGTATCAGCGTTGGATTGAAACTTATGATAGTGAGGCGTACAAAACGACTGTTGAAGCGCAGAAAAACTTAACCAATCGATTGGCAGCAGTCGCCTCAGAAGATGAAGTTCAACTCATGGAACAAGCCTTTCTCATAAGTAGCTATGAAGAATTATATTTTTGGGAAATGGGCTATCAAAAAGAAGAATGGAGTAACAAACATGTATCCTTACCAATTAGTTGATGAAATGAGAAAGCAAAACCCGTTAGTTCACAACATTACTAATATTGTGGTAGCCAATGACTCTGCAAATGGACTTTTGGCAATTGGTGCTTCACCGTTTATGTCTAGTGCTGTTCCTGAAATGATAGAGGTTGCAACAATTGCTGATGTGGTTGTCTTGAACATGGGGACGCTAAATGATGAACAGATTGCCGCGATGGAACTTGCTGGGAAAACAGCGAAGAGTTTAGGAAAACCAGTTGTGTTTGATCCAGTGGGAATTGGCGCCACAACTTATCGAAAACAGCAAGGGACTCGTTTACTTCAGTTGATTAAACCAACATTAATTCGCGGCAATGCAGGAGAAATTGCCACCTTGGCCGAGGCTGAATGGTCGGCTAAGGGAGTCGATGCTGGTTCAGGTGATGGCGATATTATTGAGATGGCTAAAACAGTGGCTCTTAAATATCAGACCTTTGTTGTTGTCAGTGGCGTAGAAGATATTGTTACGGATGGAAAGAAAACGTATTTGGTTAAAAATGGGACGGATTATTTTCCATTTATGACAGGTGCGGGCTGCCTTCATTCTTGTATTTGCGGCGCGTATCTTGCTTTGACAGACTCGTCAGTCATTGAACAGGTGGTTATTGCTTGTGCGATGTATGCATTGGCTGGTGAATTAGTTGCAGCTCGATTGCCAGTGCTGTCTGTTGGAACATTTCGAACGCGTTTGTTAGATCAGTTGAGTCAAATGGATAGTGCGTTAGTTCAAATAAATGCTCGAATAGAAAGGGTTGACTAAGATGAACGAAACAACACAAGCATTAACAATTGCCGGTTTTGATGGTGGTGGCGGTGCAGGAATGCAAGCTGATTTGAAGACTTTTCAAGAGCGTCGAGTCTTTGGAACCTCCGTTTTGACTGCTTTACCTATTCAAAATACGAAGGGCGTAACCAATGTTTTTGATTTGCCAATTGAGGCGTTAAAGGAACAATTGGTTAGTATTAAAGAGGATTTCAAAATTTCCGCTGTCAAAACGGGTATGTTATTCACCGCCGAAATCACAACAGTGGTTGCAGAGTTTCTGAAGACGGCCGAGTTTGGTCCACTAGTAGTTGATCCGGTGATGATTGCGAAAAGTGGGCATGCGCTTTTAAAGGAGACGGCAGTACGGGCAGTGAAAGAACAACTATTACCATTGGCCTGTGTGGTGACCCCCAATGTACCAGAGGCCGAAGTGTTAATTGGCAAAACGATAACAACAAGAGAAGAGATGGTTGAAGCAGGTAAGCTGATTCAACGAATGGGCGCTAAAAATATTGTAGTTAAAGGGGGCCACCATATTGAAGGGGCGATTTCAGAAGATATGTTGTTGCTTGAAAATGGTCAAGTGAAGTGGCTCGCTGGAAAACGAATTGATACGAAAAATACCCATGGCACGGGCTGTACATTCTCTGCCTGTATCACTGCAGAATTAGCAAAAGGAGAACGTGTATTAGATGCGGTTACAACGGCCAAAGCTTATATTCAAGCAGCAATTGAAGATGGGATTTCTGTTGGACATGGCAATGGGCCGACCAATCACTGGGCCTATCGAAAGGTTGAGGGTCATGAATAAGATAGAAAAAATGTTACAGGTTTATTTTATTGCAGGGACCCAAGATATTGTTCAAGGCACGCTTTTTTCTGTTTTGGAAGAGGCGCTTCAAGCCGGAATTACTTGTTTTCAATTTCGTGAAAAAGGGGCAGGAAGTTTAAACGACCCAACAGAAATAGAAGAAACGGCAAAAAAATGTCAAGAACTATGTCAAGCCTATAATGTTCCATTTTTGGTTAATGATAACGTTGAATTAGCTTTGAAACTTGGTGCTGATGGGGTCCATGTCGGTCAATCTGATCAAGAAATCCAAGAGGTTCTTCGTTTGTTTGCAGGCAAGATTGTAGGGTTGTCATGTGAAACAGCCGAACATATCGAAAAAGCCAATCAATTAACAGAGATTACTTATTATGGCGTGGGGCCGGTGTTTGGCACAATCTCTAAAGCAGATGCGGTGCAGCCGATTGGTGTAAAAACATTAGATACTTATGCGCGAAAAGCTCTGAAACCGGTCGTGGCGATTGGTGGAATTAGCCTAGACAACTGCCAAGAAGTTTTAGCCACCGCTGTCTCTGGCATTTCCGTTATCTCAGCAATTACTCGAGCGGAATCGATAAGTCAGGCAGTAGCTACTCTAATGAAAAAAGACTAAATTTTAGTCAAAAATAAAAAAATTAAACGAGGTGAGGACAGAAGGAGTTGCTTCTGTGCCACGCTCGTTTTTTTTGTTTTAAAGCTAATTAATAAGGAATTTTCCCATTAGTTGACTATTAATTATTTTGTTCTCAAAATAGCCTTAAAAATGTGTGTTATCTAATCAGATTGTCATGAGAAAGAACAAGTAGTGTGTTACCGTTCATGTGAAAGCGTTAACTATACCCATAGCATATGATTGAAGAAATTTGGCTAAAAATATAAGCCAAATAGAATAAAAGAATTCTTTTTCAAGTAAATTAAGGCAAAAGAGAGGATAAAAAATGAAACTAGAGTTTAAAGAACTTTCAAAATCGTATGGGACGAATCCAATTTTTTCCCGCGTTTCAAATGTATTTAATCACCATGGAGAGATAACGGCGATAGTTGGGGAGAGTGGAACAGGTAAGTCGACTTTACTTAATATATTGTTTGGGATTGACCAAAAATATGAAGGAACCTACTTGATTGACGGAAAAGATACGAGAAAATTTGATGATAGCCAGTGGGATGATTTAAGAAGTCGGGAGATCCAGATGGTCTACCAAGATTTTAAACTTCTTGAGAATTTTTCTGTGGATGCGAATCTTTATTTTGCCAATCGTTTATTTGACTCTGACTATGAGGCACGAAAAGATCAACTTTTAAACCTTCTCAACTTGAATTCGGTTAAGGATACTGTGGTAAAGAACTGTAGTGGTGGGCAAAAACAACGTGTGGCGATTGCTCGAGCACTGTTGAATCGACCAAAGGTTATTTTGTTGGATGAGCCTACAGGAAATTTGGACTCTGAGAATACGACAGAGTTAATGGACTACTTACAGACAATCAAGGATCAAGGGATTAGCATTTATATCATTACTCATGATGACCGTGTTTTACCTTATTCAGACAATATTTATCGGCTAGCCAATCAACAACTAATAGAGGAAAAGAGTCAACCGAATTCGCCTTTCGATGATTGTATCTCACAACAGCATACAGAAAAGAAAACGCCAATATCTGTTTTATTTAAGTATGTCTTTACTGATTTAAGAAAAACAGTTGGAGAACTGTTTTTAACGGGCATTCCTCTACTAGTCATTTTATCAATTTTTATGCTTCTTTTTACAGGCTATAAACAACTATCGTTAGATTCATTTACTCAACTATTTAAAGGTTTGGATGAAACGGTGATTTATGTTGAAACGAATACTTTAACCAACGATTATGCAAACAAATTGAATAAGCAGCAGATTAATAGTTCAACAGATGGTCATAGACTTTTTTTTTCAGAGGCTGATATCAATGACATCGAACACATCACCGAGGTAAAAAAAACGATTCCCTTTGATTCATCATCATCGATTGTAGATGAGGAGAGTAACGAGCTGCAACAGCACATTTCAGCAGCAGATTTTCCTGATGAATTAAAGAAATTATCTAGTTATTCCAGTGCGCCAGATGTGGTGAATTTTACTTTTCAAAGTCTATTTTTGTCAAGTGAAAATATTGATTACTACAACCCAAATCACATAAAATTAGCGTCAGGTTCTTTACCCCAAAAAAAGGATGAGCTCTTGGTTCCTGACTTCTATTTGGTGTATTTGCAGGCGAAAAATGAGTTTGGGCGTGATGGTAGGGTATCACTGGACGTCAAAAATGACCAAGACAAATTCACAAAAAAATCTTACGTTATTTCGGGAAGTTACGTGACAGACTATAGAAGAACCTTGATTCCTACCATGCGATTATCCGGTACGAATGCATTTGCTGTGTACACTAGAAAAATAAAAGATACGGGATTATCAAATCAGCTTAGTAAAAATACTTATGAAGATGCCAAAAATTTCAGTGGAGACAATGAGGAGACGACTAAATATTTGGCAGATATATATAAAGATTACGATTCCTATAAAAAAAGTGTTGGCACAGGGATAGGCGGCCTGTTAATCGTTGCTAAGGACAAAAAAGATATGCCCAAGTTGTCAGAAAAGATTCAAAAATTATTTCCATACTATCAGCTAAGATCTAGATATGCATTAACTCAAGGGGATTTTGCTCTTATTTACCATCAGTTATTATGGGTGATGTTTGCTGGCTTATTAGGAATGGTTATCCTAATGGTGTTGATATTTGTATTTTTGAATAAACAGAATATTCATCATAAGAAAAAAGAATTGGCCATCTTGTTTAGCTTAGGTTATTCCAAACGGGCAGTAAAATTTATTATTGGTTGGGAAATCACCCTCCAGTTAGCAGCTATTTACCTGTCTTCATTGGGTGTGGTGGCACTTTTTAATAAGCTGTATCTGTCAACAAGTTCTTATGGCACCTATTTCACAGGACTATTTGATTCTGATACTCAGTTGATGTTACTGGGCGCTATTCTGGTTACCTGTCTGTTGTCAACCTTATGGGGCGTAACCAGTGTCAAAAAGAAAAAATTGATTGAAAATCTCAAATAAGAAAAGGATGGACAAATGAGTACAAAAAAAAGAGTTATTTATCTATTTGGAAGTATAGTTCTTGTTATTTCTGGGGGATATGTATTTTTGAATTGTTATTCCAAAAGTGAAGTTTGTTCCTATGAGGATGCGGTAGTGAAAGTGGTAACAGATAATAATGGGGTGACAGATATTGCAATTGACTATAAGGATAAAAGTTGGAGCGTAGGTACTGAAATTTCAGATTCTGATACGTATACGGTGCAAGCTCTACGTAATTTCCCATGGGAAAAGTCTACGGGCATACATTTAACTTATACGAAAAAAGGAGATGTCTTTATTCGGCCAAATAGAACAGAGGTCAAGGCGGCAGAATTGCCAAATGTTGTTTTAGATTTTGATGGTGAGAAACAAATGGTTGTTCCGCTAAAGTAATCAGTTGGCTATAGAAAATAAAGTTTCTCATTAAAATCAGCAATAGATTTTAACGAGTATTTAACGAGACTAGCCATCTTTATTGTCTGTCGTTTGTTCAGCTAGGGGTGTAATTAGTGTCAAAAGGTTAATAAGAAATTTTTTATGAGAAAAGGAGTAGCAAGTAAACACAAAAAAGAGAGTCCTGTCTATTAAAGTCGGTAACAGACAATAGAAGGGCCTTTTTTAGTTGTCATTTTTAGGTGAATCAAGAGCGGAAGTATGTGTCTTGACAGTTCGTGGTCATGCGGAGTAAAATGAATTTAAATCAGGTGTCTTGACACTTTGATAGGAGGAGTTTTGCTTATGAAAAAAAAGTCAGTTCGACAGTTAACCATTACAGCTCTACTAATTGCGATGGGGATAATCATTCCATTGGTTATGCCGAAAATTATGATTCCGCCAGCTTCATTTACACTGGCTAGTCATGTCCCATTATTTATCGCAATGTTTTTTTCACCAGGGGTTGCCGTTGCAGTAGCATTAGGGGCAGCGTTTGGTTTCTTTTTATCCGCACCAGTCATTATTGCGTTTCGTGCCCTTTCTCATATTGTTTTTGCTTTGATTGGTGCATATTTTCTTCAAAGACGGCCTGATATAACACTTGTAAATGGAAAATTTTCATTGACCAATCTACGTTTTCAGACCTTTAACTTATTTATTGGCATCATTCACTCTCTAGTCGAAATGTTAGTCGTTAGTCTATTCTTTTTGTTAGGCAATATGCCAGATACTTATTACACAGATGGTTATTTCTATACAGTTTTTGTTCTAATGGGAATTGGTGGATTCGTTCATAGTTTTGTGGATTACAATATAGCATATTTTGTGGCAGGTACATTGAGTAAGAGTTTTGATATTCCTATATTTGCGATGGCGAAAGCTAAAAAAGAGAATCGCTCTGCCTTTCCTGATAAGATAAAGGGATTGAATTAATAAAAGAAGAGTTGGTAGTCACTCATCGTTAGGATTGGAAAGTGGCTTCAACTCTTTTTTGATTACTTTTTTATTTCTTCTTCTAAAGCAAGTAAGTAGCGTTTTCTCTCAAGTCCACCACTATAACCACCCAGTTCCCCGTTTGATTTTGTGACGCGGTGACAAGGAATCAAAATTGCGAGTTGATTGGCTCCATTGGCATTTCCAACAGCTCGGACAGCCTGAGGATTCCCTAGCTGTTGCGCGATTTTCTGGTAAGTAGAAGTTTCACCAAGAGGAATGGTGTCTAGAATTGCCCAAACTTTTTGTTGAAAGGGAGACCCTGCACGATATAAAGGAATCGTAAAATGACTCCGTTTTTTTTGAAAGTATTCTGCTAGCTGTACAACTAGTAGCTGGCTAATCTTTGTCTCTCCTGGGATTATTCGGGCATTGTGTCTGATTCGCAGTCGTTTAATTTCATTTTCAAGCCCGCGTCTATCCAAAAATTCTAGTAGATATAAAAATTTCTCATCAGAGAGACTGATCATTCGTCCCAAAGGAGTTGAGATTATCGCAGTGTACATCACCGAGACCCCGGTTTTCTTTGGTGGGTTGCCCATGATTTTTGTAAAGGCATCATTAAAACCACTTGCTGAATCGTAGCCTGTGGATAGCTGTTGGTCGATGACTTTGGAACCGGCCGATAATTCTTTAAAGGCTAAGCCCATCCGACGTGCGCGCGCGTACTGAACAAAGGTCATGTTGTAGAGTTGTTTGAATTTTCTTCTAGCCGTGGCAGAGTGAAACCCTAGGGCTTTAAAGTCAGCCTCTTGCCATCTCTTTTCAGGATTTTTTTCTATCTCTGCAATGAGTTGTTTTATTTCATTAGGAATTTCTTGAGGGTAAGACAAAGGGTGACAAATTTTGCAGGGACGAAAGCCTGCTAATAAGGCTTCCTCAGCCGTTTCAAAAAATGTGCAGTTTTCAATTTTGGGTTTTCTCGCTGTGCAGGTGGCGTGACAAAAGATACCAGTAGTTTTAATACCTGCAAAAAAGATGCCATCATATCTTGGCTTTTTTTCAACTAACGCTTGATAGTATTCTTGGATTTTTTCTTCAGAAGTTATCATGAATGATTGCTCCTTTCTTATCTAAGCCTAGTATAAACGAGAAAGAGTGAAAATTCTTTCGAAAAGTGAACAACTAATTTTTTATTTGTTTGGGCTAGATGTTTTCAAGCTTGATAAAGAAGTGGTTGGTGGTGGAAAAGATTCCTCGAGAAGAAGTTCAACTGAAAAGAAGGCGTTGCTTCGGGATCACCACTTTTTAAGAAAGGGGTGACTGTCACTAGCCGTCATGTCAAATGTGTAGAGGAAAAAATAGACCCCGCTGTAATAAAACAGCAAGGCCTAGAAAAGGGGGACCGTAGATTAAGGTAACTTGATCACATCTTCAGTTTCTTTATCGAAGAAGTGAGCTTTACTAATGTTGAATGCTAAGTCAACTACTTCACCAGGGCGGTGGAAGTCACGTGCATCAACTTTTGAAATGAATTCTGTATCACCAATTTTTGTATAAAGCATTGTTTCAGCTCCTAGTAATTCAGAAACGACAACTTCAGAACGAACAACTGCTTCAGGTGTAGCATCTAAAACAACTTGTTCACTATGAATATCTTCAGGACGAATACCAAAGATGATTTCTTTGCCATCGTAGCCTTTTTCAACTAAAATTTTGTTTTTACCTTCTGGAATACGTAATTCTAATCCATGTCCATCAGAAATTACGCCGTTTTTCAATGTTACATTGAAAAAGTTCATGGCAGGTGATCCGATAAAGCCAGCTACGAATACATTAACTGGTGTATCGTAAACTTCTTTTGGAGAACCGATTTGTTGGATGAAACCGTCTTTCATGATAACGATACGGTCAGCCATTGTCATCGCTTCTGTTTGGTCATGGGTAACGTAGATAGTTGTTGTTTCTAAACGTTGGTGTAGTTTTGCGATTTCAGCACGCATTGCTACACGTAGTTTTGCATCTAAGTTAGATAAAGGTTCATCCATTAGGAAGACTTTTGCATCACGAACGATTGCACGACCTAAGGCAACACGCTGACGTTGTCCACCAGATAAAGCGGCTGGTTTACGTTTTAAGTATTCGGTTAAGCCTAAGATTTCAGCTGCATTGTCGACACGTTTTTGGATATCTGCTTTGTCATATTTACGAAGTTTTAAACCAAATGCCATATTATCAAATACGGTCATATGTGGGTATAACGCGTAGTTCTGGAATACCATCGCGATGTCACGATCTTTTGGAGCCACGTCATTCATGACTTTTCCACCGATTTCTAATTCACCTTCAGTAATGTCTTCAAGACCTGCAATCATACGTAAAGTTGTCGATTTCCCACAACCTGAAGGTCCTACGAAAACGATAAATTCGCGATCTGCGATATCTAAGTTAAAGTCAGTTACAGAATAATTTTCTGCGTTATCATATTTTTTATAAACGTGTTTCAATGCCATTTCTACCATATTGAATTCACTCTTTCTTGTTTATTTGTTTTTTATTATATTGAAAGTATAACTGAAAGCGTTATCTGTATTCAATGGTAACGTGCACAAGAAAATAGATTGTTTTTCGTCAGATTGACAAAGGATAGAAAGTTTTTGGGCAAGTTGCTGAAGGTTTTGGTAAACTAGTATTAACAAGTAGCTTGAGGAGGAGAATAAATGAAAATTGCATTAATTGCTCACGACCGAAAGAAAGATTTAATGGTAAAAATGACGACGGCCTACAAACATATTTTGGAAAATCATGAATTGTTTGCAACAGGCACAACAGGTTTGCGAATTGAAGAGGCGACAGGCTTGCCCGTTCATCGCTTCAAATCAGGCCCGCTTGGTGGCGACCAACAAATTGGTGCCATGATTTCTGAGGATAACTTAGATATGGTCATCTTTTTGCGTGACCCGCTCGCAGCGCAACCGCACGAACCTGACGTGACAGCTTTAATTCGTTTAAGTGACGTGTACGAAATTCCGTTAGCAACCAATATTGGTTCCGCCGAAATTTTAATTCGAGGCTTAGATGTTGGTTTCGCTGACTTTAGAGAAATTATCCACGAGAACGATAACCGCCCTATCTCAATCTAACCGTTTTTTAGCACAGACTATTGAACCAAATAAAACACCGAACATTTCTCAAAAAAAGTAGTGGAATGGCGCTTGTTTTATTGCTTATAAGGGAAAGTCTGTGCTATATTCTTTGTAGGCCTTGGCCTAAATAAAATCAGAGTAGGAAACGAAGCGTTAAGTGCTAAAAGGATGGGATGTTGCCTTTTGGACGAAGAATTGAAAAATTCGCGGTTTTGTTTTCGCATTCGCTGCATATTTTGTGTAGCAACTCTTTGAGGAGATGCTAGAAATGAAAAGAAAGATTGACGGTCGAATGATCGCAATAATGGGGCTGCTGATTGCAATGATGGTTGTCCTATCACAAGTATTGGGTTTTGAGCTTCAGTTTATCAAGATTACGTTTACATTTGTGCCTGAGTTGATCATGGGGTTACTGTTTGGTCCCTTATGGACAGGAATAGGTGCGGCAATTGCCGACGTAATCGGAATGATGCTGTTTCCAAAAGCCGCTTTTTTTATTGGCTTTACGATTAATGCCTTTATCGGTGGTGTGGTGTATGGTCTTTATTTCCATAAAAAAGAAGTCACTCTGATGCGTGCTTTTTTATGTACCTTGACGAATACGCTTCTTATTTCATTGATATTGACGCCATTATGGTTATCTATGATGTACAATGTCTCATTAACCAGCTGGGCGATCTGGAGTCCGCGTTTGGTGAAGGTCGCGATCATGTTGCCTGTAGAGACAATTATGCTCTATATGGTGGGCGCAGCCTTACCTTATAGAAAATGGGTCAAAAAATTTGCTTGAGATAAAAGTCCAAAATAAATAGTCGATTATCGTCAAACATCCCAAGACGATAGCTTCAAAAATAACCCTCTCTAAATTCAGGTTTGTATGTTGAATTTAGAGAGGGTATTTTTTAGCGCCGATATTCTCGATTACGAGCTAGCTAGTAGCCTGAATGGTAAATTGTGCTTCATATAGCTGTTTGTACGGCCCGTTTTGTTTTAATAGTTCCTCGTGGCTACCAATTTCAACAATCTGTCCTTTTTCAATCACTAGGATTTTGTCTGCGTTTCGAATGGTTGAAAGTCGATGAGCAATCACGAAGCTAGTTCGGCCCTTCATCATTTGTAAAAAGGCATCTTGAATGTTGGCTTCAGTGAGCGTGTCAACAGAGCTTGTTGCTTCATCCAAGATTAACATAGGCGGGTTACTCAACATCGTTCGAGCGATGGTCAACAGCTGACGTTGTCCTTCCGATATTTTTAAGCCTTGCTCGCCAATGACCGTATCTAGTTTATCAGGTAAACGCATTACGAAATCATACATATAGGCTCTTTTTAGGGCATGGTAGATTTCTTCATCTGAGGCTTGGTCGTTTCCATATTGTAAATTTTTACGAAGGGTTCCTTCAAACAACCAAGTATCTTGAAGCACCATACCAAAGCTTTTTCGCAAATCTTCTCGAGCCATTTGACGGATATCGATTCCATCAATGCGGATTGTTCCTTTGTTGACTTCATAAAAACGCATCAACAGATTGACCAACGTCGATTTGCCTGCACCAGTTTTCCCAACAATCGCGATGGTTTGACCAGGTAGAGCTGTAAAGGTGAAGTCTTCAATAAGTGGCTGTTTTGGTGTATAAGAAAAGGAAACATGATCAAATTCGATTTGTCCTTTTACCACTCGAGATGAAGCAGCAGTTGTGTAGGCATCAATTGACTCATTGTCAGCAGCTTCTAGTTCAATTGGTTGATTCAGAATTTCAAAGGTTCGCTCAATCCCAGCAAAGGCTGTCTGAATTTGGGTCGTGATACCAGATAACTCAATAAACGGTTTTGAAAATTGAGTCGAGTAAATGGTGAAGCTGGAAATTACGCCCACCGTAACAAGCTGATTACCTGAAAGAACAATCAACCCACCAATTAGCCCAATAGCGACATAAGATAAATGATCGACAAATCGTGAGCTAGGGTTTGAAAGGGATGAAGAAAATTGAGCTTTTTGACCGCGAACATAAAGGGTCTGGTTTAAGGCCTCGAAGGTTTCTTGGGTGTATTGTTCCTGTTGAAATGCTTTGACAATTTTTTGGTTGCCAATCATTTCATTAATATAGCCGGAAATATCTCCAACCACTTGCTGTTGCGCTGAAAAGTTTGCTTGTGAGGCTTTAGCAATTAACCAGTTGACTAAAAAAATAATCGGCGTAGATAGTAGCACCACAAAGGTTAGTAACGGGCTGAGTCGAATCATGAATAAAAAGGCAACAAGTACGGTAGCAAATCCGGAAAAAATTTGATTAAAGACCGCTGAACAAGCAACGGAGATATTGTCCATATCATTGGTGAAACGGCTGACAATGTTTCCATGAGAGTTTTGGTCATAGTAACTTAACGGCAATTGATTCAAATGTTTAAACGCATCTTTTCGCAAATCAGTGACCGCTAAATAAGAAACCCGATTGCCTAAGCGTTGAATCAGCCATTGACTGATGACGGTCAGGAGAACGATTCCGGCAAAGAGTAGTAGAATTTCTACTAGTTTGGTAAAGTTGACCTGCCCTACTGCTACCATTTGGTCGATGGCTTGACCAATTTCATATGTCATAAACACCGAAGTGACCCCACTAAGAAGTCCTAAGATTGTGGCCAACAGAATTGCTTTTGGATAGGCCGCTAGATAGGGCATGAACTGAATAAACATTTTAAAACGAATCTTTTTAGGCTTCATGTTGCCCCTCCTCTTCTTGAGACGTCACAATTTCTTGATAGGCGACGGATGTTTGTACTAATTCTTGATGCGTTCCTTTACCGACTAACTTACCGCTATCCATTACCAAGATTTGGTGCGCTTGTTGAATCGAGCGGATACGTTGCGAAATAATAATGACCGTTGTGTGTAAATCTTTTTGAAGAGCATTTCGTAAGTCCAAGTCGGTCTGATAATCTAAAGCGCTAAGAGAATCATCTAAAATGAGTAACTCAGGCTTAGCAATTAAAGCACGTGCAATAGTCAGACGTTGTTTTTGCCCACCAGAAAAGTTCTTACCATTTTCCATAATCAGCGTGTCGAGTTGTTTAGGAAGAGATTGAACGAAGTCTTGACATTGGGCCGTAGCAAGTGCCGCCCAACATTCTTCATCCGTTGCTGTACGTTTGCCCCATTGTAGATTTTCACGAATGGTGCCACTAAATAACACAGCAGTTTGTGGCACTAAGGCGATTTTACTTCTAAGAGACGTAAGCGACCACTCACGAACATCCAAACGATCCACTTCAATCGAACCATTTGAGACATCATAAAAGCGTGGGATTAGTTGGGCAATCGTTGTTTTCCCACTACCAGTTGGACCTGTAATCCCTAAAATAGTATTTCTACGTAGCTGGAAGGTAATATCTTCTAAGGAAAGTCCAGAATGTTCTGTATATCGAAAATCAACATGATCAAAATCAATAAACAGAGGAGTCTGCGATGAAGCTGTCTTGGCTTTTTTCGGTTCCGTTAACCGGTTTTCTGTATCGAAAACCTCATTTATTCGGTTTGCTGAAGCTTGTGCACGTGTAAAAATAATCACCAGGTTCGAGACAATAATCAACGCTAAAAGCATTTGATTCATATAGTTGATTAGGGCCAGAACTTCCCCTTGTTGAAGACCACCCACATTAATCTTTATTCCGCCAACATATAATAGAAGAATAATTCCCCCGTTCATAATCAACGTAGTGAGGGGACTTAGGAGTGCTGAGATATTGGTGACACGAACATAAACTGCGGATAACTCATCAGAGGTCTCAGCAAACTGACTTGTCTCTGTTTTTGTTCGAGCAAAGGCACGAATAACGCGAACACCAGTTAAATTTTGATTGACTAACTCGTTTAAATGGTCGAGCTTTTGTTGGACCTTTTTGTATAAAGGAACGGTTTTTCTGATAATAAAGTAGAGAATAACACAGAATATTGGAAGAAGAATCAGAAATAAGAGACCCATCTGCCAGTTGATGTAAAAAGCCATGATGACAGAGCCGATACTTAAAAAGGGTGCTCGAATGACCAAACGAATCAGCATGGCTAAAGCTAATTGAAGTTGATTAATGTCGTTAGTCATCCGTGTAATCAAGGTGTCAGTTCCAAAATGATTGAGTTCAGAATGAGAAAATGTATTGATTTTTTTCATCAGCTGGTTTCTAAGTTCCGTACCAAATCCTTGAGAAGCAATTGAAGCGTAATATTGACAGGTGATGGCAAAAACCAGTCCTAAAGCAGACATTACAACCATCCACAAGCTCATCTGAATGACCGTTGACCGATCGTTTAGCTGGATCCCTTTATCCACGAGCCGTGCCATTAATAAAGGTAAAATAAGTTCAAAAACAGCTTCCAAAAATTTAAAAACTGGACCCAGAATGATTTCTTTTCGGTAATTTTTCGCAAAACGTAGTAATTTAATCATATATTTCCTCCACTACTTTTTTTCGTCTATTGTTGAATACCTCAGCGTTCACTAAAAAGAGGCGGTTTTCTTTTATCTTATAATAGAAGGAACTCGGTCAATTCATAGATAGTCTGATTGGAAATATCCAGGTTGAGGGAATTCCTTTGTTTATTGTATCCCAATCGCTTCTTTAGATAAAGCAAAGGGATAGTTTTTTTTGTTCTGAGTAGGGATTTTATCTGAACTTTGTTACAATGTAGGGTGTCTATAAATAAAATTAAGAAAGAGGACTTGTATGCAAGAGTTTATCAGAATCGTGCTATTATTTTTTCTATACTCCTTTGTCGGTTGGCTTTGGGAGACGGTCTACTGTTCTTTAAAGGCCAAACAATTTGTCTATCGAGGATTTTTAGTTGGCCCAATTACACCTATTTATGGTTTCGGTATTTTAGGCGTATTATATTTTATTGAGCCGTTTCAAAAGAATCTAGTGTTGTTGTATGTCCTTTCGACGCTATTGGTGACAATTTTGGAATACATCACCAGTTATGCATTAGAAAAACTATTTCATGCGACGTGGTGGGATTATCATGATGTGCCCTTAAATTTGAATGGTCGAGTGGCGTTGCCGGTCTCTTTATTTTGGGGAATTGGCTGCGTCTTAATTGTCCGTGTGATTCACCCAAGAATGTTACTTTTAGAACAGTTTTTATCCGAAAGATTTAGCGTGTATTTACCTATGCTACTGTTAGTGATTACAGGAATTGATCTCGTCTATACGGTGGTGAATATGGCCGCCTTTAAGAAAGCAACGCAACAAATGGGTGAAGCCATCGAGGTGCGTAAAGCCGAGCTGCAAACGAGCTTTGATGAAACAAAAGGTGAGTTCACAAAAAAAGTCGAGGAAGCAAAAGAGAATGCGACCTCTCGTTTGGATCGGTTGGCTAGTGATGTGGCAAGCTATCGAAAAGAGAAATCAGATGGTCGAAGCGAGTGGTTACGTTCATTCCAAGAAAATCCTAAATTAAAAGCGAATTTACCTAAATTGAATCTTACACAACGTCGAGTCTTAAAAAGCTTTCCTAAGTTGAAACTAAATGATGTGAAAAATACAGAAGAGGTTCGTCAACTAGTTGAATTGTTGAAGACTAAAAAGAAAGATAAAAGAAAGTAAGAGGCGGAATTACGCGTTTTTTATCTAGAGTTTGTGAAGATGTCATTGGACGTACATTCAAAAAACCATCCTTATTTTGAAAATACAATAGCTATTTACATTGACTGGATAGGAATTGTCGCCTGTTTGTTTGTAAGACGAAGGTTAAAATCGTGTTACATAAATTGTGCATTTTTTTCAAATTGTAACAAAATGTAATCTTTATGAAATATTTCTAGCCGTATTCATTTGTATAATAGAAAGGGTGGAAATCATAGGAAAGGTGTTGGATTCAGTGAAAGCAAAAAAACTTAAGGCGATAGTAACCTTGTTTATTACAACAAACTTACTGTTCCCTATGTTTGCTAGTGCAGAATCGCTCGATACTTTAAATGAAAAAGAGGGCGCAGCGATGCGTCAAGGGGAAGCAATCAGCCAACAGGTGCAAGCGACATTAGATGATGTCAACGCGAAGTACGCTGAGGTAGAGCAGCTGAAAGAAAAGATTTCTCAAAACGAGAGCTCTTTAAAAGAGGCGCAGAGCGAAATAGAAGTAACCGAACAAAATATTGAGAGACGTAAAGATGCGATGGCAGAACGTTTACAAGATATTCAGCTAAATGGTGGCGCAGAAAGAACGCTACAAGCTTTATTAGAAGCTGAGGACTTTGGTGACTTTTTCAATCGAGCATACGGAATGTCTGTTATGCAAAATGCTGAAAAAGAAAAAGTAACTAGTTTAAATGAAGAAAAAACCAAACTAGAGAACTTACAAGCCGAAGTGAAAGCAACACAAGCCACACTCAAAGATAACCAAACTGATCTTGAATCAGAGATGAAGGATTTGAATGGAAAAGTGAGTGGCTTAAAACAACAGCTTGCGGATAATCAAGCAGTTCTTTCGCAGATTGCTCAAAGCAAAGAAGTGGAAGAAGCAAGAATCCAAGCAGAAGCAGCTCGTAAAGAACGCGAAGCCAAAGAAGCTGCTGAAGCCAAAGCTGCACAAGAAAAAGCAGCTAAGGAAGCAGAAGAAGCAAATAAAGCAGCTAATGAAGGAAAACCAAGTACTGACACCGATAATAAGGGTTCAGATACAGACAATGACAATTCCGGCACAACCAATCCACCTGCCAAACCAAATGATAATGGCAATTCTGGTGATACTGGGAATGGTGGCAACAATGGAGGAAACACTGGAAATACAGGTGGCAAAACTATGCTGATGGAATCAACAGCCTACTCTTATTCAGAGCCCGGAGCTAGTTTCTATACAGCAACAGGAATTGATCTTCGTCAAAATCCAATGGTGATTGCGGTTGATCCAAGTGTCATTCCATTAGGATCAGTTGTTGAAGTCCAAGGATATGGTGTGGCAATTGCTGGAGATACCGGTGGCGCAATTAAAGGTCACATTATTGATGTGCATTTCCCAACAAGAGATCAATGTTATGCCTGGGGACGTCGTTATAATGTGCAAGTAACAGTGATGTAAACAGCAGTTATTCGAATTAAATAAATGATGCTCCTCAAAATTGGTAACACAATTTTGAGGAGTTTTTTCTATGTCCTAGTTCAAATACTTCTTTAAAATAATTTAGCTGAAATCGTTGAGTAAGTCCCCCAATTTAGAATGGAAAGAATAACAAAAAATAGGACTGTTTAATCTGTCAGAAATATGAATGGAATATTAATTACGGGCGCTTTTTTATAAAAGAAATTAATTCATAAAAAAACGTTCGTTACTCATATTTTTTTTGATATAATCGAAAAGAAGTCAGAGGGAGGGAATGAGTATGAAAAAAACTTGGCTATTCGTTTTAGGTTTGGTTGTGACAATCGGTTTAGTCGGTTGTAGTGCTAAAGAGAAGACGAGTGACGATGAGAAGCAAGTAACTGCCGTCGTCTATGAGTATGTAAAAGAAAAATCGAAAAAACAAGGAGCAGACACACCACGTTTTGTCGAGGATAAGTCTAATGCGACAGTCTATGATGGAGAAGAGGATGATGCGTATTACATCTTGCTAGAGAAAATGAAAAAAGAGAACCGAACAGAAAGCGTTGACTACCATTTATATAAAGTTGAAAAAGACAAAAAAGCAAAATATGTTGCTGATAATGTCTCAGAAGCTGATCGCCATGAAGTCGGTCTGGATTCACTGAAAAAACTCTACGAAGTAAAAAATGTTGAGCTTCAGTAAGAACTCAAAGAGAAGTGGGGCCAATAGATAGAAAAATTATTTATTTTGTGTAATCTGTAATTTTTAGAGCGCCTGTATATATACATAAAGGAGACTGGAACAACCTTTCGTCTGAAGGGTTGTTTTTTTCTTTGGAAAGGTGGAGTTTCTATCCATTATCTTGTTGTATAAGGGACTGATGAAAGGAATGATTCAAAAATCTTTTCGAGACATTTGTTATTGCTATTCATAAGTAATAAAAACATTTATACTGCTTTTTTGGATGATTTATCTAAGAGTAAAAAATTCTTAGTAGATGGGATTCGTGTAGCTAGGAAAAATTCAGAATGTTATGGTTCATTTTCTTGTGGAAGGCGTTAAAGCGGCGCAAGAAAATATCGCCGAATTCTCTATGAGACAATAGTATTTGCAATCATTGAATACGAAAAATTTAGAGGAGGAATCTGTCATATGAGCAAGACAGTGGCATATGCCCGTACCAGCACAAGCAAACAAGATTTAGGAATTGAGGTACAATTAGAGGCGTTTAGAATCTACGAACCTGATAAGATATTTCAAGAACAAGTCTCTGGAAGGAAAGAAGATAGAGAGGAGTTAGCTAAGGCATTCAGTAGTTTGGAGACTGGAGACACATTTCTGATTTACCGAATCGACCGATTAAGCAGAAGTGTTCGTCAATTAATTAATTTGGAGGCTGACTTGCGTGAGAAAAACATTCATCTGAAGATTATTCATGAAAATATCGATACAGCAACTGTAATGGGTAGGTTAGTTTTTAATATTTTAGCAACTTTTGCAGAGATGGAAAGTGAGAATGTATCGATGCGAACGCGTTCTGCTTTACAAGAACTCAAGAAAAAAGGGGTTAAACTCGGGAATAAAGGGTTAGATAAGAAAACGATAGTGGAGATTGTCGACCTTTATGAAAATAGTAGTCTTACCCAACGCGAAATAGCTGAAAAATGTCATGTTTGTACAAGAACTGTTTATAATGTTGCGAAAAGAAATAAACTGATAAGAAAATGCTTATAGAATCTTTGTCTTTATAGAGAAATGTGGTAACATATCTATGTTGTGTTATTAGGAAGAACCAAACGAACGTTTAGTACGAGTGAACGGATAAAATTATTATATACATACAGAAGTTGATTTGATGGGATTCATCTAACCATTCGAATCATCTTTTTTTTGGTGTGTTAAACGTTCGTTCGGTTCTTAAAAGAAAGAAGAATAGTTCAGCCCTATCTATTAAAAATGGAGGTTATAAGCAAATGCAACGAAGATATTTCTAGGTTTATAGCAAAAAAGGTAGCGTTGAAAATAACGTGAACTTTTTTAAAACAAAAAATCAGGACAGAATTAGCTAAGTAAAGGGGAGTAGAGGAGGAAAAACATTAAATATAAGCAAGGTTATGTGAATTAGACGTTTTTTTTGTCAATTATGTATGATAAAATGTCATAAGAGTTATTTGCGTTGATGTTTGAATCAATTTCATAATTAGTTCTTTATAGAAGACAAACACTCGACCAATTTAAAAAAATTTTTTTTATTAAGCGGCTATTTTTTTTTGTAATTGATGGATCGTAAATTTTGTTGCATTATAAATCAATTGAATTAGCTGATGTTCTGCGTTTACTCTTTTGCCTTGAAAATGATTCGTATCATTGAGCTGAAACGAGCGTTTCAAATAAGCGTTGACTCGTTCAACTGCTGTTCGCAACTAATAAATTTTATTCCATTCGTTCCTCGACCGAGGCGGGCATAGCCACGAAAATTTTTTGTTTACTTAATCTTTTGTACTTTTTGACAGAGTCCTTCTTTCTTTAGTGGACATTCTTGACAATACGCTTTCGGGCGTACATATTTTAATACGCATATCGCTTGCCATAGCTGTTATAGAGGTAACTTTCTTCAATTAAGCAGGTTAGCGCAAAGTACTTATCTATTGTACTGTCGCCCTTTGCAAAGCGTTTAAGTGGTAGGATGGGTTCAAGTCTCAGTGTATATGCTTCTTCGTAAATGGCTGTTGCATCATGTCATTTATATAAAATCGCATACACTCCGGTACTTCCAAGCAAAAAGACACTTCGCATGAAAGGAATTGCAACAGACAAGTTAGATACAAAGACACTCATCGTTAGTGTAGACAAAATGTATTGAATATGGCTAGATACAGCTAGATGGACTTCGTACCCCAAACAATAATTATGTTTTCCTTCACAGCTGGCTTTGGTCACCCCCATTGGATGAGGAGGAAGCTCGTTTAAGAGGGCTTCTGTTGGTAACAATTGCTGCAAAACAGTGCTCATCAGTTTCTTGTCTTTTATTTTTCGATGACTCGTATGAGTAACCACTTCTGTTGTGTCAAACGAAACAGGTTAGGTAAGCACAGGAACTTCTTGATTAATTGTTTGAAAGAGTTCTTATGTTAGGCTCTCTCTAATAGCATAATATTTTCTGAAAGTATGGTGAGCACGCGAGAGGCTGTTGATTTAGAAGGGACGACTTTAGAATATAAAAAGAATGAGCTTAGTTTGAAGGGAAAGTCTTCTTCTGGACGTCGAATCGGCTCATTCATTGTGGTTACTTGCTCTAAAAATTGCGTCAAAACAGCACGAATAAGACTTTCATAATGGCACTCAACAGCTGCTAAAATATCTAACTTAAAAAGCGTAGGTTGTTGCGTAATGGTCATAGGGAGCCTCTCCTTATGATAACGTACCCTTAGCAGACTAACTAATTGTGACACATGGGGAGGCTCTTTTTTCTATGCTTATGAATCCCTCTGTAGTAAGTGCTTATAATTATGAAATTGATTCATCTGAGTAACTAGGTTAAAATCTTTATATAATTTAAGAGAACCTATACACATCAGGTTAATAACGATTGTTTTGGAACAGGTCACTGATAGTGTGTTGTTAAATGCTATAGGTGTATATAAAAAAATAGATGACTAAAATATTAACAAAATGTACATATACACCGGAGAAGACAGTTGGTCTAAGTCTATAGTTTAAAGTGCAGATATAATATCGTAAGAATGGAATTTAGGTATCAACATTTGAAAGTTGAAATAGTTTTTTGGAGGAGTATTTAAATGAATGAAGAGAATGAAGATGTTAGCGTTGAAAGACCCAAACAGAACAGCTCGGGTAAAATGATATCGTATCTGTTTTGTAAAAGACTTCTAGATATCATAGGGGGATTAGTTGGTGTCATTTTAATTTTACTAGTTTATCTGATTCTTTTTGTGCCATATAAGTTTGGGAATGATAAAGGAGAGATATTCTTTAAGCAAAAACGAGTTGGAAAAAAGGGGAAAATATTCTATGTTTATAAATTTCGCTCAATGAAAGTTGACGCAGATGCTATTTTAAGAAAAAATGAATATCTATATAAAAAATATATAGAAAATGATTATAAGTTGGAAGCAGATGAGGATCCACGTATAACTAAATTGGGTCTTTTTATTCGAAAGTATAGTATTGATGAAATTCCACAGTTTATTAATGTACTAAAAGGCGATATGAGCTTAGTTGGACCAAGACCAATTGTTGTTGAAGAGCTAAATGAATATGAAAGATTGTCTCAAAAAGAGCAATTTCTATCTATGAAGCCAGGGATTACTGGGGTTTGGCAAACATCTGGCAGAAGTACTATTGGCTATCCTGAAAGAGTAGACTTGGAAACTAGCTATTCAAAAAATACAAGTATTATTTTTGATTTGAAAATTATTTTTAAGACTTTTTATAAAGTGTTAAAAAAAGAAGGAGCGTATTAAAGAGTGCCTAGTATTAAAATTATGGTTGTAACACATAAAGACAGTCCTATGCCAAAGGATAGTGACTTATATGTACCAACAATTGTGGGACGCAACAAAAAAAAATTGAACTATAAGGTATTTTATAGAGATGATAGCGGTGATAACATAAGCGAGAAAAATGAAAACTACTGTGAATTAACTGCGATGTATTGGGCATGGAAAAATTTGGATGCTGATTACATAGGGGTTGTTCATTACAGAAGATTTTTTATGTCAAGAGACAATAAAAATAATATTGCCCCAAAAGAAGAGTTGTTATCTTTGTTCAATGAGGTAGATGTACTGTTGCCAAAAAAAAGGAATTATTTTATTGAAAATATGTGGAGTCATTATAAACACAATCATAATATCCAAGATTTAATTAAAACGAAAGGAATTATTGAACGCAAGTATCCTGAATTTCTCGCATCATTTGAAAAAGTCGAGAAACAAAAATCAAGTCATAGATTTAATATGTTTGTTATGCGTAAGGAAATGTTTCATGAGTATGCCGAATGGCTGTTTGATATTTTGTTTGCGTTAGAAGAAGAAATCGATACTAGTGAGTATGACCCGTATCAAAAAAGAGTATTTGGGTTTATTTCTGAGAGACTACTAGATGTATGGGTTGAACAACAAAAAGTTAACTATCGAGAGATTCCTTATAAATTTACTGAGAGACAGAATTGGTTAAAAAAAGGTAGTAAGTTTGTAAAAAATAAAATTGTAAATGAGTGAGGTACGACATGAAAAAGTATGATGTTGGATTTACAGCAGGAACGTATGATATGTTTCATGTAGGGCATTTACATCTGTTGAAATCTGCAAAGATGATGTGTAATAAGTTGATAGTAGGTATAAATGAGGACGCTCTTGTAGAAAATTATAAAAATAAAACACCGCTTATAAGCGAAAATGACCGTCTTGAAATTGTTTCTGCAATAAAATATGTAGATGAAGTTCACTTGATGAATAATTTGGACAAAATTGATGCTTATGATAAATTTAAATTTGATGTTGTTTTTATAGGGTCAGATTATAAAAATTCTCAGAGGTATAAAGATGCAAAAGAAGCATTAACAAAAAAAGGAGTAAGTTTGGAGTTTTTACAGTATACTGAGCATGTATCGTCAACTATTTTATCAAAAAAAATAATTGATAGTGAGCTAAATAGGAAGTATCATAAACTGGATTAGGAGATTGTTTAAATGGTGAATGGATTAAGAAAAGTCCAATTGGCAGAATTAGCTATAATTGATGAAATAGTTAGAATTTGTAATGAGAATGGAATTACATACTATATTAGTGGTGGAACGTATTTAGGTGCTGTTAGACATAACGGTTTTATTCCATGGGATGATGATGCTGACATTGCAATGCCGAGAAAACAATTTGACAGATTTCTTGAAATTGCACAAAAAGAATTGCAAGCTAATTTTGAACTTAAAGATTATCGCTTTGACTTAGGCTATCCTTACTATGTACCTAAAGTAGTAGATAATTCTGTGTTATTATTAGATAGATCAACTGTAGATGAAAAAATAATACCTGCATGGGTAGATATCTTCCCATTAGATGGACTTCCATCCAATGCTATACGGGCATATTTTCATAAGAAAATACTTCTTTTTAAAAGATATATGTATAATATGTCTAGTTTTAACCAAATTGTTAAAGTAAATAAGAAGAATAGACCTTTACTTGAGAAGATTTTTGTGTGGATAGGAAAAAATACAAACTTATTTAATAAACTAAATTCAAAAAAAATCATGGATTCAATTACTCGGTCGTTAAAACGATTTCCAGAAGATAAATCTGACACATATATGAATTTTATGGGTTCGTATAAATTTAAAAGCATATTAAATAAAAAAAATATTTATGGTGATGGAGCAGACTACAGTTTTGAGGGGCGCTACTTTAATGGACCTAAAAATTATCATGAATATTTGACTCAAATATATGGTGACTATATGCAAATTCCAGATGAATCTGAGCAAAATAAACATGAAACTTTAGTAATTAAAGAAGAGGTTACGAGCAGTGAACAAAATTAAAGTGCTTCAGATTAATTCAGGTTCTAAGGAGTTTGGTGGGGTATCTTCTATACTATATAATTTATTTATGAAAATAGATAAGGAAGAAGTGATTTTTGACTTTTTAACTCCTGAATTTACTACTTATGGTTTGGTAAAAGAAGACATAGAAAAATTTGGAGGTAAATTGTTTGAATTTGGGATAACCAAGAAAAGGTTTTCGAAATTAGTAAGTTCAATGGTGTTGATTAGAAAGTTTGTTTTAAAGAGCGATTATGATGTTATTCATATCAATTCAGGGAGCTTCTTATTCAATTTATTCGTTTCCTTAGGTTTGAAATTTGCCAAGATGAATGCAAAGGTAATCATTCATTCTCATAACTCATTGGAAAAAAAACTAACTCTAAAGTTAGTTTTAGTGAAAATATTAAATCCACTGTTAATTTGGACTAGTGATTATCAGTTGGCTTGTTCTAAGTCTGCAGCATTATCTATGTTTCCAAAGTGGTATTTAAAAAAAGTCTCAATTTTTTTTAACGCTATTGATATCGAGCGTTTCAGTTATAGCTTGCCAGAAAGGGAGCGTGTTAGAAAAAAATATGGGATTAAAGAAGATAATTTTGTCGTGGGTTCTATCGGTAGGATGTCTTATCAAAAGAATCAAATTTTTTTACTTGAAGTAATTGAAGAGGTTGTTAAGTCCAATAAAAAATTTGTTTTATTTTTGATTGGAAAGGGGCCTTATTATGAGAAAATAAAAAAATTTATTGATGCAAAGAATTTAAATCAGAATGTATTTTTGATTAATGAGACAAAAGATATCAATTCTTTATATTCAGCATTCGATTTGTTTGTGTTGCCGTCATTATATGAAGGGTTACCATTAGTTGGTGTTGAAGCACAGGCAACAGGTTTGAAACTGATTGCATCTAGTGAGATTACCGACGAAGTAAATATTGCTGATTCAGTTGAATTTATTAATGTGCGAGATAAAGAAGCATGGATAGATAATATACTTTCAAAAAATATAGATAAAAGTAGAAAGTCTAAAAGAGATGAGATAATAAGTGCTGGATATTCTATTGATGATGTGACTAAAAAATATGAGTGTTTTTATAAACGAATAGTGAGTGAATAAAATGATTAACCCGTTTAATATTCTAAAAAAATATATATTAGTAATTAAGAATTATAATAGACTGAAGATAGTTGGGTATATAAGGCTAGGGAAAAATGATTCAATTAAATGCCTTGATACATCAAAACTATTTATAAATCGAAACTGTACTTTTCGAAACTATGTTACGCTTAGAACTTTAAAATCAGGGAATATGACAATTGGAAAGAACTGTTTTTTTAATCAAAATGTAAGTGTAACTTCCATGAGGAAAATTGAAATAGGTGATAATTGCAAAATAGCAAATAATGTGGTTATTGTGGATCATGATCATGATTATAAGAATGACTTAAAAAATTTTATTTGTGAGCCAGTAAAAATAGGAAATAATGTCTGGATTGGTGCAAATTCAGTGATTTTAAAAGGTGTTACTATTGGCGATAATTCTGTGGTGGCTGCTGGAACGATAGTGAAGGATAATATTGATACCAATAAAATGTTAGTGAGTAGACTTAAACAAGATCTTTATGAAGTGGGTACAAGAAATGAATAAGATTGATATTATTCTTCCAGTTTATAATGCTCAGGGTGTGATTGAAGAATGCTTGAATAGTATATTAAATCAAACTTACAAAGAATTTAATTTAATTATAGTTGATGATGGTTCAACAGATAATTCATTGGCAATATGTCAGGCTTTTGAGGGTGAAATATCTAGTTTGAAAATTATTTCCACTGAAAATAATGGTGTTTCAAAGGCAAGGAATATAGGTATAAAAAATTCTACGGCGGAGTTTTTATGCTTTATTGACTCGGATGATATACTAGAGCCAAATTATGTACAAGTATTGTATAGTTACTTTGAAATAGGCATAGATATGGTAATTGGAGGCTATACCTATTTTAATAATGAGAAAAACAAATTACTGGTATCTGATTTTAGTAATATTTCATCGACTTGTGCTGAGAATGTCATTCAAAATATGCTGGTGGATAAGACAGGTGTAAAATCAAGTCTATGGAATAAGATGTTCAGAAGTTTGATTATCAAGAGACATACACTTCAATTTAACGAAAATGTATCAATAGGAGAAGACTTGATTTTTTTGGGGATATACTTGACTAAAGTAAATAAGCTTATAATAACTAATGAATGTATCTATAGATATAGAATAAATAATGAAGGTGCTATGAAGAAGATAAGGTATCAAAAAACTTTTTCTAATCAAAATTTTGATGAATGGGAGGCAATCTTGTTTCTTGAAAATTATTTATTTGAAAGGTATAAAAATTCTAGTATTATAAGTAATAGTGTCAAAACCAAAAAGATTATAGTTGCCAATAAGCTATTAAAGTTTTCTGACGACATAGTAATGAATAAAAAATTGATTTCCTTTATAAAAGAAAACATCTTTTTTATTTGTGTTAATAGAGAATTGTCGATTAAAAATAAATTGGGAATTCTTAGTAGAATTTTATAGAAATGGAAGAAACTAATGAAAAATATACTGAAAAATTTAAAATATACAGTTGCGGCAAATTCAATAACTTTGGTAATATCAGTTATAATAACATTGGTACTTCCTCGCAAATTGGGTGTTTCTAACTATGGGTTTTATCAGTTATATTTATTCTACACATCATATGCAAGTATCTTTCATTTTGGACTTCCAGATGGTATCTATTTGAAATTGGGTGGGGAATATTATGAACAATTAGATAAAAATATGTTGAAGGGTCAATTTACAATCTTAAGTATTATGAGTATTCTTCTAGGCTGCATCTCAATATTTTTCTTTGGTTTTTCTAATGATTCAACAAAAAAAATGGTATTAAGTTTATCTATATTGAGTATAGTAATGACTAACTTAAAAGTCTATCTGTTGTTTATTCTACAAACAACAAATAGGATTAAAGAATATGCAAAATATACTAGACTAGATAGAATATTGTTTTTTTGTTCTAGTATATTTTATGTTTTATTTATTGGAAATAATTATACTGTAGTAATTGGTTTGGATATTATGGCTAAATCAGTTGTACTATTTCTCCTTATGATTGTCATGAAAGATATATTTGTTCATACAGGATTAATAAAATGGAAAAATGCATTATTTGAAGCGATAAACAATATACTTATAGGTAGTAAACTTATGCTATCTTATGTAGCTGGTATATTGATAATAGGTATAATAAGATTTTCAATCGAGTTAAAGTGGTCAATTGAAGATTTTAGTAAAGTGTCGCTAGTTCTTAGTCTCTCGAATATGATGATGACATTCATTAATGCAGTCAGTGTTGTATTATTTCCAATTCTAAGAAGAATGGATGAGAAAAGTCAAAAAGATATTTTTAGTAGTTTCAGAAATATTTTAGTTCCTCTCTCATTTGTCAGTTTAATTTTATATTATCCGCTTCAGATTTTTATTTCATATTGGTTACCAAGCTATCAAGACAGTATTTTCTACATGGGTGTATTATTTCCAATATTTATTTATGAAGGAAAAGTTTCGTTGTTGTCAAATACTTTTTTAAAAACTTTCAGAAAAGAGAAAACAATTTTATTAATTAATATTATCAGTTTAAGTATGAGTATTATAATGGCAATAGTGTCAATAGCAATTAATAGTTTAACTTTTGCAGTATTTTCAATCTTATTTGTTATCATAATAAGGTCGAATTTATCAGAACTATATGTAACAAAGCTACTTGATGTTAAGTATAACTATCTGATATTATTTGAGTTGATGATGACTTTTGGTTTTGTTCTATTAAATATATCTTTCAATAAAGTAGTTGCCTTTTTTTGTTACTCATTATTAGTCGTAGCATATCTTTGCATAACAAAAGACAAAATTAGGAATTCAATATCAATAATAAAGAAAATCAGATGAGGTTTTACTATTATGAATATACAGTTAAAAAAAGTAATAAAATTTAATTTCTCCATCCAGTTCTTTTTACACATTTTTTTATTCTATATTAAGTACAGTAAAATAAATGATCAGGTTTCATTTATGAAATTTTATAATATTATTCTAGTAGTTTACTTTCTTTCTGCACTAGCAGTAGTATTAACTAGCCGCTTTTATATAGATGAGATATTGATATTGTTAATAGTGTTGCTTTTTTTGGTAGTTCAATTTGTTCATTTAAAGAATGAAACATGGATAATTACTTTTTTATCATTGTTAGCATTAAAAGAATTTAATTTGAAGAAGATTATACAGAGTATGTTTTTTGCAACTTTTTCCGCATTTTTATTAGTGGTTATACTAAACTATTTTGGAACAATCTCAGAATTTATCTTAGTAAGGGATGGTACGATTCGTCATTCTTTCGGATTTTCACATCCGAACTTTTTTGGTGCAATTATTTTTGTGCTGTTTTTTGAATATATATATATATATGGTGATAAGAGTAAAAAGTTAAACGTAGTATTATTTCTATTAGCTTTGTACAGCACTAATCAATTTTCAGGTTCAAGAAATGCGGTTATATCATTAATAGTGGGCTTTTGTATAATATTAATTTCTAAGATAATAACTTCAAATAGGATTTTGACTTTTTCCTGTTATTTACTATTACCTTTCTCGTTTTTTATCAGTACTTGGGCTGCGAAAAGTTACTCTAACATTGATGCTTTTTGGATTTCAATCGACAAGATTCTTAGTGGGAGAGTCCGTTTTGCTAATATGTTTTACCAGGAATCACCACCTAGTTTATTAGGAAATAAAATTGAAATGTTAACTACTGAGAAAGCGCAAGATATTATTGGTGCAACTACTAAAATTTTGGATAACGCATATATGTCAATTCTATTGAAATTCGGAATTATTTTTACAGTCATACTGTGTACTTATTTCATGATTGGATTATATCAAACTTGGAAATACGATCAAAAAAAGCGAATTGTTTATGCCCTGATCTTTATCATATTTGGATTTTCGGAATCCTACTTTACTTTTTTTGAGTTTAACTTCTCTTATATAATAATAATGAACTATATATATTATTCAAAAAGACGGGGTGAACTTTGAAAACGAAAATATCGAGTTTAATTTGATTTGTGGTATAGTTGTAGGAAGTCGAAAAGCAGTGAGATTTAAGTTAATGAATTAGAGCCTCCTCACTGATTACTTTGGGGAAAATATATCTAGGTTAGAATTCTAGATGGGTTGAATTTTTCTTATTCAAATAAAATTTGTTAATAATTCCTGAATTTCAAGAAATATAAGGTATTAATATCGAGAATATTGGTGAAAAACTATGTTCTTAAATCATTACTCAAGTTTCGCACATGGAAGGATCACTAAAGCCCAACTATCTTGTAAGGCACAAAGGAAATTCAATACTTCTGATTTAAAAAATTCAGAAAGGACAGTCATCGTTTATACTTGGTTTACTATAACAAATCAACAAAAGAAAGGATGTCCCATCCCTATGTTAAGCCAAGTCCACTCAGAAAATTATTTCATGAATTTTCTGAGTTAAAGCTCTCTCTTCTTAAAGAAAAGCGGGGATTATCTAAGCGAGAGGCACGTCAGCCATTACTCTATTCTATTTTCCCTGATGACCAATTGACGTTCATCCAAGAACTTCAAAAAATACGTTTTTTCGTTTTATTAATAATCCGTTGAATAACTGGCAAAAATTTCTTTTGATGTAGTAGCACATTCGTTGTTGGGAAACTACACCAATTAACTGATATCTCCTCACAAGTACGTGTCTTGATTGTTGATGGCTCCTTTTTTATCACCTACGTAGTCAGCGAGTTAAAAATCTTGCTTGGTAATACGATCATGCTGTACACCGTACCCACAAAATCTTTCACATGTTGTCAGTCAGTTTTTCAGGTGGTGGAATTTGAGCGAAAGAAGCACAAATGACCCCGCCAAAACTTATTGTGGAAATGGTCGCTCGTGCATTGTTATTGGAATTTATGCTAGCTATGTGTTAATGGGTAGCTGGCTCACCTTTACTAAACTTCTGACAGAACTTGGCATTCATGTGATTGGGATAGTTAAAAAAAGTATCTTTATCAAGGGGAACTCTATCGTTTAGAAGATATCTATAAGAAATTGGTAGATGAATTTTGTGATTGTACAGTCTCCGCCAAACTACAGGCAGGAATCCCTCTGCATGTTATTTTTATTCAAAACCGAAATAAGAGAAAAGCGATTGGTTAGCTATCATGACAACGGATATGACGTTAAGCTCACAAGAAATCGTGAAGCGATGCGGCACTCGTTGGGACATCGAAACGTTTTTTAAGTCATAAAATCGTTATTGAAGTTAGCGAAAGAAATCCAAACCCGGAATTTCAACAGGATTATTTGTCACACAACCATCGTCTTTATTCGTTACACTGTGTTGAGCTAGCAGCAGTATGCGACAGACATTTGGGCATTAGGTGGTTTATTTTATGAATTATGTGATGAGGTGAAGGAGCTGGACTGAGTGTCTGCTTTGTCATCTTTAGCGAGCCTATTGGATGGACTAACTCAAACGTTGAATCAATTATTCACAAAATTTTTTCAAAGTAGTGTATTTTTTGAATGGATAGCCTGAACAGTATTAAGCTATTCGGTTATTATAGCTTGTAGATGCTGAGTACACATTGAAATATTTTTATCAAATTAATAAAAAACTTATATGTTTCCCAGGACTATTTTCTAAAAGAAATATAGTTATCCACAATAGGAACTCTATAGATGCAATAAAATGTCATCAGTAGCTATAATAGAGCTATCTATATCTATTTTTTCACTTTTCAAAATATACTTTTGTAATTGTTTCAAATTCGGTTGTAAGTATTCAAATAATTATTTTTATAAATAAATTTGGATAGAAAGGATCTTCTAGAAAATCTCTTTTGGATTTTTTTCATAGACTATTACATACTAAAAAGCACTATATCAAGGCAAAAATTCTTCAAATATAAAATCATTCAAGTTGCTGCGACTCTTTTTGGATTGCTAGATTTCAGGTAAAGTGTTAGATATAATTTATTTCAATTTTAAAAATAATGTGTAAGTACCAAACTAGGTACTTAAAAATATATTTTACGAGGAGTTATTATTATGAGAAAAGTACGTAAAGCGGTAATTCCGGCAGCTGGATTAGGGACTCGTTTCTTACCGGCTACCAAAGCGATTGCTAAGGAAATGTTACCGATTGTTGATAAACCAACGATTCAGTTTATCGTTGAGGAAGCATTAAAATCAGGTATTGAGGATATTTTAATCGTTACAGGGAAAGGGAAGCGCCCGATTGAGGATCATTTTGATTCGAATATTGAATTGGAAACGAATCTTCGTGAAAAAGAAAAAATAGAATTATTGAAGCTAGTTGAGGAGACAACAGATGTCAATCTCCACTTCATCCGTCAATCTCATCCTAAAGGATTAGGACATGCTGTCCTACAGGCGAAGGCATTTGTTGGCAATGAACCGTTTGTTGTTATGCTTGGAGATGATGTGATGGAAGATGAGATTCCATTGACGCAACAACTAATCAATAATTTCCAAAAGACAGGGTCATCTACATTGGCTGTTATGGATGTTCCTCATGAGGAAACCTCTCGTTATGGGATTATTAATCCGGAGTCTGAGATTTCTGAGGGTTTATATAATGTCTCTAGTTTTGTTGAAAAACCAGATCCAAAAGATGCCCCTAGTGACTTAGCGATTATTGGTCGTTATTTATTGAAGCCTGAGATTTTTGAAATTTTAGAAAATCAAGAGCCTGGCGCTGGTGGTGAAATTCAATTAACAGATGCGATTAACACATTAAATAATACACAACGCGTGTTTGCTCATCAATTTAAAGGAACTCGTTATGATGTGGGTGATAAGCTAGGGTTTGTTAAAACAAATATTGAATTTGGTTTGAAGCACCCTGAAATTTCTGCTGAATTAAAAACTTATTTGAAGGACTTAATGAAGGACTTAATGAAGGACTTATAAGTCAAATGAGTTTCTAAAGAGCATGGGCATAACTTAAAAATTATGCCCATGCTCCTATTCTCAGAATAAACGATGGGTAAAGAAGCAGATCCTTCTTATTTCTCGGAGTTAAACTCTTCTGTCCCAACCTCTTTTTTATTTTAGAAGGTAAGATAATTTTGTTCGTCGATGTTTGGTTCTAGGGAGGGAAACACATGAATATACTTGTTACAGGCGGATGCGGATTTATCGGATCTAATTATATTCAATATATACTAAAATGTCAGGAGAATATTACCATTATCAATATTGACAGTCTGACATATGCTGGGAACACGAAGAATTTATCGACTGTGATAGATGACCCACGCTATCAATTTAGAAAAGGGGATATCCGAGATAAAAAGTTTCTAAAGTCTATATTTGAACAATTTAAAATAGACTATATTATTCATTTTGCGGCGGAAAGTCATGTAGATAGAAGTATTCTTGATATTCAGCCTTTTGTAGAAACGAATATAATTGGAACAATGAATTTATTAGATTGCTGTGTGTCAAAGGTTATCAAAAAATTCATTTATATCTCAACCGATGAAGTATATGGATCAATAGCGGGGAAGGATAAATTTACTGAAAAAAGTCTTATTCATCCTAATAATCCATACTCAGCAACTAAAGCTTCAGCAGAGATGCTAGTGAATGCTTACTACAAAACGCACCAGATTAATATGAATATTTTACGAAGCACCAACAACTTTGGTCCACAACAACATATTGAAAAACTTATTCCTAAAATGATTACTAATTTGACAAGTGGAAAGCATATCCCAATCTATGGAAACGGTGAAAATATTAGAGATTGGTTGTACGTTGAGGATTTTTGTAGCGCTATTCATTTAGTAATACAAAAAGGTATTCCTGGCGAGATATATAATGTTAGTTCGAATCAAGAGTTAAGTAATAATGAGTTAGTTGAACAAATTTGTAAGTATATGAATGTAGAAAAAAATATTCGTTATATAAAGGATAGAAAAGGTCATGATTTTCGTTATGCTCTGAGTGCTGAAAAAATCCACTTTACTCTTGGCTGGTCTCCTAACTATAGTTTCGAGCAAGGTATATTAAATACTATTCAATGGTATGAAGATAATTCATTTTTGTAAAATAGTAATTTATATATACTACGCGTGGTGCTAGTTGACAAAATATTTAACAAAAGGCCTAACACAGTTAAACACAAAGGTGATAAAACCAATAAAGGAGTTCAAGACTATGTTAGATCACCTTCACTTTAAACCTTATCGTCACCAATTTCAAGAAGATTTTTATAAACTACGCTGTCTTTTCAACATGCTGTATCAAGAGTACTGTCCCGCTTCTATTATGGACCGTCGTAATGTAAATCAAGCGAAAATAAGTGATGTCGCTTGTTTGGCACTTTCTTTGCTTACAAACAATGTTAGGCGTTTCTTCTCAAAGAAAATTTGTTTCAGTTATTCAACTGCTCTTTCCACAACAATGCCCAATTGAGCGCTCTCGTTTTAACCGGAGAGTGTGTCACATGTAAATGCTATTGGAAATAGTTTAACAGCAGATAACATAGAAGATGAAACAGTGGCAATTATTGATAACCTACCGATCCCTCTCTGTCAACCAGTCAGAAACTTCCGAACGAAACTCTTTTCGGGGTATGCTGATATCGGGTTTAATTCAACAAAAAAATGTGGCATTACGGCTTTAAGGGGCACTTTGTCGTCATACCGTCAGGCTATATAGTCAATTATGTCATTACGCCTGCCGCTATCCATGATGCCAGAGAAGCACCAGAATTGATTCGTGATTGTCCGCGCCCTTTTATTCTTGCGGGTGCTGGTTATCTGGGAACAAAACTTCAAGAGCAGTTTCGCCAACAAGGGGATCAGCTTTGGACACCTTACCGTTCCAACATGGCTGGGGCAAAAAAACATAATAAAGACCCTTTAAAGTCTATTAGAAGAACCATCGAAAGTCGATTTGCCATTTTAGCACAAGAATATGGCATCGAGCGAAACATCGCACGCAGCTTGACAGGATTTCAAGTGAAAATAGAGTGTGTTCTATTAGTGTACAATTTGGGCTATTTTGATATTGAGACTAACTAGCACCACGCGTATATACTATACAATAGTAGGGTTCGCACAAACAAATCTCTACGTCCTTAGACCGATTTTTCAGCGTGGCAGTTGTAAGTGGACAGCCTATCCACTATAATTAATTTATCACAAGTGATGCTTCTGCCTTTGGTGGGAGCATTTTAGTATCTAAAAGGAGGGAAAAGGATGTTTATAGATTTTATAGGGTTAACGTTGTATTTTGGGATTGGAATTGTTTTGGCGAATGTGATTAGTTTAATTGTGACCAAAGCGAGTAAATGGAAGAGTACAATTGGGTTGCTTGTTTTTGAATTGGTTATTTTAGGTCTTACACTTTATGTGCTGTTGCCAAGCAAGACACTTTCGACAGTTCTATGGATTAATCTACTTGGAGCGGCGGTTGCAGCAGGGTTTCTTGTAGCGCTTGGGTCGGTGAGTGTAGCGACAGCTAAGGTTATACGCAAAGGAAAAAGCCGTAAAGAGGTTGTTCAAACTACTGGAAGATCAAATGATTGGTCTGGCCGGGTTCTTGGCCTTAGTATTGTTGGGATGATTGCGTTGTTTGCTATAAGCTCAATTACACAGCTGACTTCAACGGATGAAGTGTATAACACGATTCCTTTGAAGACGGAGGAAAAGGCGGAGGTCTTGACTTCAGCAAAGGAAACGCCGATTGCGATTGCACCAGAAACGGCGAAAAGAAAGATGCTTCAGAAATTCTCAGTAATTCCCAACTCGAACATGTTTACATTGGATGGGATTACCGCACAAGTCGTTAATGGCGAGTATGTTTACGTGGCGACGGTGGAGTTTAACGGCTTCTTCAAGTGGATGAAGTTAGGCGAGGTGCCAGGCTATTTTATTATTAGTGCAACAGATATTAATGCGCAGCCTGAGTTTGTTGAGAAACCAATTGTTTATACACCATCCGCTTATTTTGGCAAAGATGCGGCGCGTAAAATTTATGCGGCCTTCCCAGGATTTGCAGCGACGGGTAAAATTAACTTAGAGATTGACGAAGAAGGAAATCCATACTATATTCAAACCTTATATAAAGAGTATGGCGTTTCTGGTCGGATGAACTACAATGAGTTTAAGACTGCCGTTCTAAATGCGACCACTGGTGAAGTTAAGGTATATGACAGCTTGAAGGCGCCAAGCTTTGTGGATGCACCGATTACAAGTGCGGCGGCGAATAGTATTAATGAGTATTTTGGCCGATATAGTCAAGGCTGGTGGAATCAAACCATGTTTGGTGCGAAAAAGGATGTTAAGGTACCAACTGAAAATGGTATTTACGCATCAGGCCAAATTACACCAATGATGGATACAGAAGGGCAACAATTATTGTATTTCACTGACTTTACAAGTGGTGATGAGGATCAGGATTCTGCGTTGGGCTATTCATTAATTAATGCGAGAACGGGTCAAGTTACTTATTACCGTGATTCGAAAGTCGGGATTATGGATAGTGATGGAGCTATTTCGATTGCTTCCAAAATTTACCCTGAGAAAAAATGGAAGGCAAGTATGCCAGTTCTGTACAATATTGATGGGGTTCCTACGTGGATTGTTTCACTGATGGATAGTAAAGGGATTTTCAAAAAGTATGTATATATCAATGCTGTAGATAATGATATCGTAGTGGATGCTGATGCAGCACAGAGCGCATTGGATGCGTACCGGATTGAGCTTGCGACAAAAGGTAGTAACAATACAAGTACAGACGCAAGTCAGCTTGAGACGATTGAGGGAACGGTTTCTCGTGTGACGATTGTTGCGGCTGAAGCACAGACGGTTGTTTCTTTCTTACTAGATAAAGACAAAACAATTTACAGTGTAACGACCAATAACAGTCCGATGGCTCTTTTCTTAAAAGAAGGCGATAAGGTGTCCTTCAAAGCAGTTGTGACAACCGAAGCCAAAGCCGCGACGATTGAAAACTTGGTGATTGAAGGGTTAGAATAAACGCTTCTCTTTAAAATGAGAGTCTCCATTTTTCTCCAAATAAAATAGAATACCTGCTAGAAAGCTCAAACGGCTTTTTAGCAGGTATTTTTTGTTCTCTGTCATAGAAATTTGCTAGTTGAAGATTGAGAGGATATTTTTTTGTTCTCTGGCAAATAAATTAAAAGCAGTCAAGACGTTGGCTACTGAATCATTTTTAAGCAAACGTAATAAATACAACGAATCTAGCGAGTATAGCGAACCGCTCTACGAACCAAACGATCCCGCTGTATCACTCAAGCTTACCAAAAGATGAGCAGTCCTATGTTTATGACAGACTTGATAAATAGCGGTACATGCTGGGTTCGGGAATCTCTAGTAGCTTCGAGGCTTCCGAGACGCCACCTTTTGTGTGGAAGACACCGCGTTCTTTTAGCTTTGAGATGATGGCCAGTTTTTGTTTTTTGTTGTATTTGCGGTGGCTTTCTAGTTGCAACTCTAAGAGCACTTCTTGAATAATATCAGAAATCAGATTTGTCGTCTCTTTTGCTCCTGTAGTGATGGCAGTTGGTTTTTCTTCAAGGAGCTGACTTAAATTGACTAATGAGAGAAGGCTTGAGGCGGCTTCTTGATAAGCGGAGTAGTCTTGAATGATACTGAATAAACCAATGAGCTTGTTCTCTTCACGAATCAACAAAGTGACGGCTTTTTTTGTGGGCGTAAGGGAGGTGTCGACAAAAAATTGGTCGAATGAGCGCTCTTTGCTCCCTTCTAAAATCGTGTTTGAGAAAAAGGGTAGAGGTTTATCTTTTTGATAAGTCGGTTCGCCTTTAGACCAGACCTCCAAAATTTTGGCATTGCTTCCAACCGATTGAAGGAGAACTTCGCACGGGGTGGTACTGATATGAATAAAAAACTGAGCAATTTGTGCCCAGTGTTGAATTTGTTTTTTGTTCATGATGTTTTCTCCTCATAATATGAAAAATCCCTCACGCAGTCTTTGAAATAAAGAATGGGTGAAGGGGGCTGTTTACGCAGCGTTATCGCGTTTGTTCCGATAGCTACTACGTGTTCGTACAATAGTCGGTGTCTTCTCTTCTACTGTTACTTGCTTTTTTTTGTTGTAACTCGTTCGTACGCGTACGTAAGTGATAAATAATAAACTATAACTTAGGAGCAATAGTCCTTGAGCGCCCATAAAAAAGTAGCGAATTCCTTGTGAAAGATCCATAAAGGAAGAGGCTATAAACTGTATGGCAAATAAAAATAGTGATAGACCACATATAAATTTAAATAATTTCAAAAATCTTACCTCCAACATCGACTAGTACTAATTTAGCATTTTTTGAGTGAAATAGCTAGTGTTTTCTCTCGTTACCTCTTTTAGGAAGCCTTGTCTGAAGCGTTTATTGAGCTATAATGGGCCTACTATTCATTCGTTTTGTTCCTGTGATAAAGAGGGTCTACTTCTCCCTCTAATTGTTGCATAAGTTCTAGTTCAGTGGATTTGCGGTAGCATTGCGTGAATGTCCATTTCTCAAATACATAGTCTGATGGGTGTAATTTACTGAAAATTTCTGAGGTTAGTGGGGTGATTTTGACATGGAGGAATTCTGCAAGGTGTGTACGGCTAAGCAACTTATCAGGGGAAACATATTCTTGATGGACGATTCCCCATACAATAAACGCGCGAGTCATCAAGTTTTGGAGGGCTCTTTTTTGAACAGGACTATTAAAAGAGAAGTTGTTTGACAGGGTCACAATAGTGGAAAAGTCAGTAGGATCGATGGTTGAGATTTGTGCAGGGTTGACCCAAACGGTTGATCGTTGATTGGTTGGCGCTTCTATGGGAAATAAAACATAGTCCTTGGTGGCCACAGGTATCTTGTAAATGGTTTTTGAAAAGAGCAGAGAGATTGTCTTACAGTAGGTGACATAATTGAGATAGTGATGTTGGGTGAGGATCATTTGTGCACAGTTAATGGGGGTATGGTTGACGAAGCGTATATGATCTTTATAGATAATGAGGGTTCGCGGTTGAGTACCAATAGGAAATAAAGCGTAGACTTCATCAAGAAATTCTTCAGAAAAGTGGAGTGTTAATTGGTTGGCATACTGCGTGCAGCTAGTAAGTGAATGGACGGGTTGCGCCTCGATAAATGTCTGAAAATCGGTGTCTGCCTGATAGAATGGTTGATTCGTAATTTCTTCTTTTCTAAAGATATAGTGATGCCGCATAAAGTACTCCTCCTCTTGAACGCTCAGAGATAGTGTACCATGAAAAAAGCAAGAATAGTGCGGCTATTTTGCCTATTTTCGTGCGTTTTTCATTTTTGTTTTATGAATAAAGTCGTTCTATGATTTATGTACCGGCCGGAATAACCGAAAAAAGGTGTGTACCATGGAAGAAAGAGCGTTTGAAACTTTATTAGTTAGTTATGAGGGGTTACTTAGAAGTGTGCTGTCAAAGTGTCACGTGTATCTGAACAGTCCTGCATATGAGGATTACCTGCAGTATCTGAGAATTGCGTTTTTTGAGCTATCTGTATCTTTTCGCACGGAAGCGCTATTTAAAGAGGCTTATCCTGTCGGGTATCTGTTTCAAAAATTACGTTGGAAGATTGTGGACTTACAACGGTTTGAGAAGCATCAAAAGGACTTGCTTGAGCGGATGACCGTGTACTATCAAGAAGTTGTCAATGAAGAAGGGCAAGATGAGGTGGAGGAGCTGAGTTTGTTTGAAAGCATCTGGGCCTCTGCGACCAAAAAGGAAAAAGCCTTTCTTTATTCTTTATTAAAGAATCAGGAAGTGACCTCTTTAGCAAAACACTACAAAGTCAGTCCACAAGCGATTCGGACGCGTAAAAAGCGCCTATTGAATAAATATTTTAAATAAATTTCAAAAAAAATGTTTGTTTTGGCGATTAACTTTCGTTACTACTAATGTAAGCCGTGCACAGCTTAACAAAAACTAAGGAGATGGACCAAATGCAAACATTAGAAAGTACAAAATTAACTGTCATTTTAAACGAACCAGGTGTTGAGAAAGATCAAAAACAAACGATCGCGACAATTATCGCAAACCCAGAGGAAGCGCAGATTTTAGCGCTCGGGGATGTTATCCAGAGTTTTGCCCCAGAAACAACCGTTTGTGCGTCAGTTCTTAAGACCGAACAAGTTAGTTATACAAGAACGGAGGAAGCCTAATGAAAGTCTTACACTTAACTTTTAAAAACTCAGAAGGAAAAAAACACACATTTATCCCAAGCCTAGCCAAAGAGGATTGGACAGCAGATGAAGTTCGTACCAAGATGGAAGCTCTTAAAGCGTTACACATCTTTAAAAAAGATGAAGTTGATTTATTTTGCGAAGTAGACAGTGCGAAATATGTTCAAACGCTTGAAACAGAATTGTTTTAATCAAAATTAGTCTATCAATTAGATAAAAAAACTAGTCACTCCAATTAACAGGAGTGGCTAGTTTTTTGTTTTGAAATAAGTAAATTAAATGTGGATTTAACAAAAGAAAGGAGAGAGACCAATCAAATGTCTCTCCCATACACGCTGACGAAAGAGCTTTCCCCAAAACTCTTTACATGGACAATTATAATACAATTGTTATAGTTTGTGCAAATTTATAGGTCTAATCAGAGGATATCATTCAAGTCGAATACCTACAGATTCTACCTAGGAGCCTTTAGTTTAACACCTTAGTTATTTTAACCTATCTTACTATTTTAATAAAATTGAGTGTTAGAGTTTAGATCTGTCGAACGGATTGACCTTCAATTAAATTATACCCTAAGCTAATTTTTTTAATAAGAGTTGGCTCTGCAATTTTGTCTAACAATAGTTGAACGGCGCTATTTCCGATATTTGTTTGATCTTGCTTGATATGAGTGAAAGTAAAAGCATTAATATCGAAAATATTGACAGTGGGATGATCAAAACAGACAATTGAGAAGTCTTCTGGAATTGATTGATTCAACTGTTCGACAGCACTCTTTGCTAAGAGTGCAATATTATACTCCGTCGTCAGCATTGCAGTCATGTCTTTATTTTTTTTTATAAAGGTACATAGGTCATTAATATCTTCTGAAATATCACGGGTTGAATTGGGAACGACAGAATCAATGGTTGATAAAATTTGATCTTGATTAACCGCGATATTTTCATCAATATGTGAAGATAAAAAGCCGTTCACTCGTTCATCAATCGTTGTTACTTGGCTATCTGAGGTAATCAAGCCAATCTTTTTGTGACCATGATTAAACAAATATTTTGTCAAATCCTTAGTAGCATTAAAATTATCTGTTTGGACATTACAGATAGGCAGGTTTGCCATAATACGATCAATGACAACGATGGGAAAGTCTTTTGAAATCAACTCAAGTAGTTTTGGCGAGGTATATTCTGACGAAGTAGGGAGCAAAATTAACCCTTGAATACCTAGCGCTAACAACTCTTCAATCAGCTCTTCTTCTTTAGCTGGATCGCCATAGCTTATTTTTACGATAAAGTTTAGTTCCGAATCAGAATGCGCCAAGATGCTCCGTAAAATTTGAGTCCCAAAAAAATCCGTAAAATTTGTTGTAATCAATCCTAGTACGGGTTTTGATTTTATAGACAGAAACTCCAATTTTTTTTGGCTAACAACAATGGAGCCTTTTCGAGGTTTTCGGACAATAAATCCATCCTCTTTTAGAAGATCCAGAGCTTTTTTTACTGTAATTGTGCTAACGTTATAAACTTCTGATAACTCTTTTTCGGTTGGAAGTGTGTCGTTAAGCTGATAAAATCCATTTTCGATTTGTTCCTTTAGCTTTATATAGATTGAATGGTATAAAGGTGAGTTCATAAGGTTCCTCCATTTGTTATATATTATATTAAATATAATATATAACAAATATGATCGAATGTATATGAGAATAATTTAAAAACTTTTTTTGAAAGCGTTGACAGATTCTTTTTGGATATATATAATGTGGTTATAAAATATTTAATATATTTAATAGTTGTTAGATATATTAAATATGCGTATAAGAAGGAGGGGGAGAAATGAATCAGTCGACGATTCCTAGTAAGAAACGAAAGAGAAGAGGGATTAACGAGCAACAAAATATCGCGTACTTATTCATTGGGGTACCGATACTGCTACTGATAATATTTGCAATAGTTCCAATTATTATGGCAATTTTTTACAGCATGACAGATTACAATATTATTGAAAAGCCTAATTTTATTGGGCTACAGAACTTTAAGAAAATTTTTTCTGATGAGTTTTTCTTTATTTCGCTAAAGAACACGTTCATCTATACAGCTTTATATGTACCTTTAGGGCTTATAGTATCTCTGGTAACAGCGATGTTGCTTAATCAGCGGAAGAAAACGGTCAGTTTATTTAGAACGTTTTTCTACTTACCTGTTCTATGCTCCTCTGTTGCCACAGCGACTATCTGGTATTGGTTACTTAATCCGCAATATGGGCTATTTAATCAAGTTTTAGGGGTATTTGGTATTGATGGTCCAGCCTGGCTATATAGTTCCAACTGGGCAATGACAGCGATTGTTATTATGAGTGTTTGGATGAGCTTTGGTGGAAATATGATGATTTTTTTAGCAGGACTTCAAGGGATTAACCCAGCATTATATGAGGCAGCCGATATAGAAGGAGCGAGTAGTTGGCAAAAGTTTCGAAGTATTACTTGGCCTCAGCTATCCAAAACAACTTTTTTAGTGACAACTCAGTTAGTGATTGGCGCATTTCAGGTATTTGATCAAGCATATATGCTGACAAAAGGTGGGCCGGGGAATTCAACGATTACGATCGTGTATTACATTTATAATGAAGGATTTGGTGGATTGCAGATGGGGTATGCCTCAGCATTATCCTTTATCTTATTCTTAATTATTTTTGTTTTTTCTTTACTTAATATGAAAGTAACAAATAAAGAAATAAATTAAGGAGGGGTTCCATGAGGAGAAGTAAACATATACACACAAGCCTATGGTATTTTGCAGTTGTATTGATAAGTGTGACCACTGTCGTCCCTTTTTTGTGGACGATTTCGACATCGTTTAAAGGGGATAGCGAAATTTTGAGTGGCACAATGAATCTTATTCCAAAGCAATTCACGCTAGATCACTATAAAGAAGTATTTCAAACGATGCCTTTTCAAAGGTATTTGAAAAACTCACTGATCTTAGCTTTGGGTGGGGTGGCGACGAATCTCTTTTTTGGTTCACTAGCGGGTTATGCTTTTGGGCAACTAAGATTTATAGGGAAGAAGAGTTTATTCCTATTGTTTCTCTCATCCATGATGATTCCTAGTATTGTGACAATGATTCCAACATTTATGGTATTGAGAAGTTTTCCATTAGCAGGCGGAAACAATTTATTTGGTGAAGGTGGCCTTGGCTTGATTAATTCTTATTGGGCAATTCTATTGCCGGGTGCTGCCGGAGCTTTCTCAATCTTTTTTATGAAACAATTTTTTGAGCAGTTACCAAAAGAATTAGGTGAGAGTGCAAGAATGGATGGCGCTAGCGAATTCAAAATTTTTTGGACTGTCTATTTACCTCTAGCTAAGCCCGCACTTACAACATTAGGAATTATGACTTTTCAAGCAGGTTGGAACGCCTTTATGTGGCCGATGATTGTCTTAAATTCCGATGAAATGAAAACCGTTCAAGTTGGTCTAGCTGCGTTTCAATATAACTATAATACCAATTATGGTCCGTTAATGGCAGGCACTATCCTTGCAACGCTACCTGTACTTGTTTTGTTTGTCATCGTTCAAAGAAATTATGTACAAGGGTTAGCTGAGGCAGGAATAAAATAGAAAAGAGGAATGAAAGATGAAAAAATGGATAACAGGATTTATCGCGATTGGCAGTCTACTAGTCCTTTCTGCATGTGGTGGTGATGGAAAGCAGAACAGCTCAGGAAATGAAAAAGAGCAGATAACTTTTTGGGGTTCCTGGAGTGGTGATCAAGTAGCGCAATTAAACGAATTGATTGGGCAATATAATGATAGTCAAGAGAAATATACAGTAACCTACAAAGTACAGGATAATGTAGAAGAAAAATTGTTAACAGGAATGGCTGGTGGGGAAATCCCGGATGTCATCTTATGGGATCGTTTTAATACAGGGATGTATGCCGAAAAAAATGCTTTATTAGATTTAGATGATTTGATTAGTAAAGATAATATTAAGTTAGATGATTTTTATGAAGAGACTGTTAAAGAAATGAACTACAAAGATAAGCAGTATGGGATTCCTTTATTAGTTGATAATCGCTCACTGTTTTATAACAAGAAACTGTTAAAAGAAGCAGGAGTTGAGCCACCAACAAATTGGGATGAATTATTATCTGCGGCTGAAAAAACAACAAAATGGGAGGGTAAAAAGTTAGTTCAAGCCGGATTTTCACTTGATGATGTAGGCTTATTTAACATCTGGATTCAACAGGCAGGTGGTAGTGTCGTAAGTCAGGATGGAACAAAAACAAGTTTTAATTCCCCTGAAGGTAAAGCTGTTCTGGAGTATTGGCAGACATTGTTAAATGATAAAAAAGTATATCAATTAGGATTTAATGATGGTTCTGATGCTTTTGCTGCAGGCAAGGTTGCGATGGCATATAACGGTCCTTGGGCGTTGTCTGACTATGATAAAGTAGACGGACTTGACTATGGTATTGTTCCTCCTGTCACTGGACCAAATGGAGACAAAGGGGCCTCAACAGGTGGTTTCGGCTTAGTTATTCCTAAAACGGCTAAAAATCAAAAAGGTGCCTGGGACTTCATAAAATGGTGGACAACCAAGCCTGAGAATGGCGTAGAATTTGCAAAAATTTCCAATTGGCTCCCTGCAAATAAGGTAGCTGCACAAGATAAATATTTTACAGAAAATGAAAAATATAAAGCGTTCATAGAAACGATGGACTTTGCGAAAATCCGTCCAACCGTCGCAGGCTACTCAGATGTAGAAGGGTTAGCACTTATTCCACAGTTGGAAAATATTGTTTCAGGGAAATCATCGATAAATGAGGGATTAGAGAAAGCTCAAGAACAAGGGGATAAAATTCTGAAAGAGGAAGCAGGAAAATAAATGACAAATTATAATCAATATGCAAATGTAGCACAGGAAAGTTTAGATTTTTATTATAAGTCAAATGACGAGAAACAATTTATGAATAACGTATATCCATTAACTGATGAAAAAGAGAATGAAGTATTTAATTATTGGTGGTTAGCTCATTTGGTAGATATTCGAATAGATGCCTATCTGAGAACGAAAGACGAAAAATATTTAGAGATGGCCAAAGAGACATATCAATACAACAAATCGAGAAACAAGGGCACATTATTACATGAATATTATGATGATATGCTCTGGAATGCTCTTGCTGCATTAAGATTGTACAAAATCACCGACGAAACTGTGTATTTTGAAGATGCGAAGGAGGTTTGCTTGGATATTTTTAATACTGCTTGGAATGAAACGATGGGTGGCGGTTTCGCCTGGAAAAGGACGCAGATGACTTACAAAAACACACCGGTCAATGCGCCAATCATATTGTTAGCTATGCGCTTGTACAAAATAGAGCCACAGGAAATTTATATAGAAACTAGTAAAAAGACGTTGGAGTGGCTGCAAAAGACTCTAATTCAGCCAGACACTCAGTTTGCGGAGGACGGGATTAATCGAAATAATGACGGAGAAATTGATACTCAATGGCGCTTTACTTATAATCAAGGAGTGTATATCGGCGCATTGTTAGAGTTTTATTCAGTAACAAAAGATAAGACTTATCTGTCAAAAGCATTAACCTGTGCCAAAACAGCAATTGATACGCTGACAAAAGAGGGGGTCTTTGACGATCAAGGAGATGGGGGAGACATCGGATTATTTAAAGGAATCCTCTATCGTTATTTACATCTTTTATACAAAGAAACAAATGAGCAGTTTATAAAATCATTTATCGAAAATAGTTGCGATATTCTAATTGAAAATGCTTCAAACTCTGGCAAAATTTTGGCGTATCGTGATTGGTTGACAAAGGATTTACCAAAGAGTATCTACTTGTCAGATGAGCTTAGTGGAGTGATGGCGTTAGAAAGTGCAGCCGGTTTAGATTAATCAAATATAAATCAAATAAAAAAGACAAACCACATTTTATTCGTGAGGTTTGTCTTTTTTGTGAGCTGTCAAGGAGAGCTTTTTACTATCGAAAGGCTGCTTGACTTGAAGAAAACGACTCCTGAAATTTAAAGTGTATATCATTGGAGCTGGTGGAAGTTTCTTCATATAATTTGGGTGAGGAGGGAGTTAAACATGCAAAATAAAAAAATTGAAAAAATCATCTATAGCTTAATGACGTTACTGATTTTCACGCAATCATTTTTGCCTATTTTGGCGATTGCTCAGACAAAAAATCCAGCGACGATGACTGTAAAAAGCGCGAAGGTTAGTGCAGTGGATGCTCAAACAGCACACTTGACTCTTGAAGGGACTGTGGTTCCTGGTGAGGATGAGCTAGAAAAGACGCTCTCATTTGCTGAAGCAACTCACTTTCTTCCTAAGGAAAGCCAATCATTGGGGATTCGTGGAGCAACTTATACGACTACATCTGATCAATTGCGGATAGATTTAAAGCAGAAAAGTAATGGAGAATTTTCTATTCAAGTAGCGATTGATAGAAAAACCTTGGGTAAGAGTTTAACTCTTTTATTGGATGGGCAGAAGATTCCAGTGGTCTTACCAGATAGCATTAAGAGAGCGGTTCTTGACAACCCAACGAACGAAGCTGAAGAGACTACATCAGTAACGAATCAGTCGCAAACAAAAAAAGAGGGAATCAACGACTCCGAGGTAGACTCCGAAGCAATTGTTTCGAGTGAGGGAAGCGACCTAAATCAATCGAGTGCTTCTATTTCCAGTGATTCCGAGGAAACGAACACAACTAGCTCAACAGCAGCTCAAGCTATAGCAGAGTCGACGGGTTCAACAGATTTGAAGGTTCCTACTGAGACAGAGGACTCTTCAGAACAAACTGAAACAACCACCACTAAAGAGAAACAAAATCCAACGAACAAAGCAGGTAGGCTAGCTGAATCAGGGATGGATATTCGGACCTATTTTCCAAACGGTCAAGGAACAATTTTAGATAAGGCAGAAGTGACCTTCTATGATAATGAGGGGAAGCAGCTAGAGGGCACAGTTCCTGTTGATGCGCAGGTTCGAATTCACTATGAATGGTCAATTCCAGAAGTCGTTCGAAAACAAATTCAAGCAGGAGATCATTTTACATTTCAGCTACCAGAAGGTGTGGTTCCGGTCAAGAGTCAGACAGGGGAATTAACGAATGCAGCTGGTGAAGCGTATGCGAGCTATACTATAGATAAAACAGGTCAAGTGGTCATTGTTTTTAATGAGAGAGTCTCAAAAGAAATTGATATAGAGGGGACTTTTGACTTTAGCACGGAGTTTAACCGTGTGCAGATTGACGGACCGGGCGATTATCAAATCACTTTTCCAACCGAGGATAAAATTCCACCGGTAGAAGTGGTTATTAAGCCAAATACAAAGACTTCAATTGCGAAAAAAGGTCAGTTTGATCGAACGCCTAATCCGACTGAAGTGGCTTGGCAGGTTGATTTTAACCAAGCGATGAATGTGTTAGACAATCCTGTTATTTCTGAAAAATGGCCAGTTGGGCTAATCTATCAATCCGTTAAGGTGTATAAACTAGTGATGAATTTTGATGGTACGGTGAAACAGGTGGGTGAAGAGGTGCCCGACAGTCAATATACGGTGGATAGTAATGGCAATGCGCACTTCAAAGGGGAAGTGACGGATGCTTATCGGATTGACTATGTGACCCGTATTGAAGAACGTGCAATTCCTAAGCAAGGTGGGAAAGTGACATTCACTAATACCGCGACGTTGACGGATAAAGGACGCCCGGACGGGTTGGATGCAAAAGCTTCGGTCACCAATACGTTTGGTAAAATGGTTGAGAAAAAGAAGACGGGCTATAGCTCAACGAAACAAGAATTTTCTTGGGAGATTCACTATAATTATGGTGAAAAAGTGGTACCGAAAGAACAGGCTATTATTCAAGATGAGATGAGCCCCAATATGAGCTTGTCAGAAGATCCGATTATTTATCCAATTGTGTTTGGCGAAAAAGGGGAAGAGATTAAAGCGGCTACACCATTAGTTGCGGGTACGGATTATGAGTTAGTCAAGAATCCTTCGGGGAACGGCTTTGTAATCAAGTTTTTACATGAGGTAAATCATGCTTATAAGGTCACTTATAAAACAAAAGTGAACGGTATTATTACTGAGCCGACTGATATTGAGAATAACGTTTCAGTCGGTACAGGGGAAACAAGCACAGGCAAAGGCACTGCCAATCAACAAAATGTGAATAAGTCATTGATCAAAGATCGTATTGATTATCAGAATAAGACCGTTGATTGGACTATCCAAGTGAATAAAAATCATTATGAAATGTTTGATTTGACGTTGACGGATACTTTTTCACCAGTACCAGGTCTTGAATTGAAAAAAACAGTCGATTTAACGGCTTATCAAATGACGGTCAAAAGTTCAACTGGCAAGGTATTAAAACAGGGCGTGGATTATCAAGTGGAGCCAACGGTTAATCAAGAGGGGCAACAAACTGGCTACGTGTTAAAGTTTATAGGAGCCTATAATCCGACGAATACCGACTTTACCGTAACCTATACAACTAATTTTGATATTGAGTTGATTGATCCCAATAATTCAGCACTTGATCATTTTACAAATGATATTCGCGCGGATTGGATCTCAGAAACAGGTGAGTCTCGTCACTCAGAGGACAAAGATACCTTCAAACCTAATCCATCATATTCTTTAAATGCCCAAAAAAGTGGGGCGTATAACGCGCAGAAAAAAACAATTAAATGGACCACAGCAGTCAATTTGAGTGGCAATTTATTGAAGGACGCAGTATTTATTGACCCAATCTTAAATAATCAATCGTATGTAGCAGATTCTTTACAGGTTTATGAGGCGACTACTAATCCAGACGGCACGGTAACCAAACTAGATGAAGAACCGGATAATCAGCAGATGCCTTCAATTATTCAGCCTTCTGCAAGTAATAATCAGACGGTGGAGGTTCATTTTCCTAACGAAAGTCAGCATACGTATTTACTTGAGTTTGAGACGTCGTTGGAAGGTAAAGTGATTGAGATAGAAAGTCATTATGACAATCAGGCGACCTACGAAAATGATGGGCAAAAAAGGGACGTAATTGGTGAGGTTTCAGTCAAAAATGGTGGCGCACACATCCAAAAGGCGGGAGAACAAGACAAAGAGAGCCCTGACTACGTCAACTGGCATTTGACGATTAATCCAACTCAGTCTGTTTTAAAGAATGTGACAGTCGTCGATAAACCGTCTGCCAATCAAATTGTGGACGAAGCTTCTATCAAACTGTACGAAACGATGGTTGCTGTGGATGGGACAATCTCAGTTAATAAAGAGAAACGTTTAATCCGTGACACTGACTATTCGCTGGTTCTAAACACAGATAATGTGACAGGTGAACAAACGATAGAGGTAAGCTTTCTTCATGAGATTCGTACAGCATATATGATGAATTACCGAGCGTTGATAAATTCTTCTGCGACGGGTAGCCAAGATAAGGTCACAAATGAAGCAGTGGTAACGGGTGCTGGAGAAAAAACAGTCTCTGATACCAGTGGGAAAGAAGTCACAGTTTCCATCGACCATAGCGGCGGTTCAGCTTCAGGAAAGAAAGGGAAAATTACGTTTCAAAAGATTGCTGGAGACAAAATCAGTTTTTTGACGGGCGCTTATTTTCAGTTGTGGGACACCACTAAATCACAGGTTCTTCGTGAAGGCCAAGTAGATGCAAATGGCAAAATTACGTTTGGAAATTTACAGTTAGGGGATTATTTGCTGGTAGAAACAGTGGCACCGACTGGCTACACGATTCCTGATGAGCTAGTTCATGGACGTCGCGTATCAATCACTGCAGAGACCTCCTCCAGTACAGCTCAACCTGTTGCAATCATTAATACACCGAATCGGGTTATTTTGACAAAAACGGGCGAGCAGGGGGAACGATTAGCTAATGCACTTTTCCGGTTGGAGAAACAAGAGGGATTGTTATGGTTTCCAGTAGGCTTGTTTATGACAGATGCACAAGGCGTTTTGGTGATTGATAGTTTGGCATTGGGTGATTATCGGTTGATTGAGACGCAGGCACCTAAAGGTTATCTGCTCAATACGACCCCACTAGAATTTACCGTCGCAAGGAATCAGAAAAACCAGATTCCAACAGTTGAGCTGGAGATGGTCGATTATAAAGGAACGTCGAAAATAATGAAAGTTTCCGAAGAAGGCAAAGGGTTAGCCGGGGCACAATTTAAAGTCATTGACAAAAAAGGAAAAACGATTCAAGCAGGGCTAAAATCCAATAGTCAGGGAGTAATTTCAGTGACAGGATTGGCACCAGGGACTTATGCTTTTGTTGAAACACAGGCACCAACAGGTTATATCTTGAATACACGAAGCTATTCTTTCACGATTGATGAGAAAGCAGCAGGCAAACCCGCAATCGTAACGGGTGGCCAAGCAATCAATTATCAAGGGGCCGCCGAGTTGGTAAAGGAAGATCAGGATAAGAAGCCTTTATCAGATGCTCATTTTAAAGTGATTGATAAGACGGGACAAACGATCAGAGAAAATCTCGTTTCAGATATGAATGGGAAAGTGAACGTTAGAGGGTTAGCGCCAGGGGAGTATCAATTTGTTGAGACGAAAGCCCCGATTGGTTACATTTTAAACACAAAGGCGACGGCATTTAGTATTCCAAAGGTCGCCAATGGGAAACCAACCGTTGTTTTTGCAGGCACCTTGACAAACTATCTTGGTGAAGTCATTCTGCAGAAGGTTAATACAGCCAATGAACCGTTAGAAGGAGCCGAGTTTACTCTATATGACAAGGAGATGAATGAAGTAGATAAGACAACTTCAGGTAAAGATGGTCAGGTTCGTTTTGAACGAATGGCTCCAGGTACCTATTATTTAATTGAAACCAAAGCGCCTAAATTAGCGGATGGCACGGATTATGTGATGAATCCTTATCCTGTTGAAGTGGTAATTCCGAACAAAACCGACAATCAACCAGTTCGGATTGATAAAGGGCAGTTCCAAAACTTCAAGGGAAGAGCGGAGATTCAAAAAACAGGAGAGAATGGTTCCGTTGCCGGTGCTGAGTTTGCTTTGATGACGATAGAAAATGGGCAAGAAAAATTTGAAAAAACGGTTATCGTTCCTGAGTCGGGTCACTTACCTATTGAGGATTTGGGGGCAGGCTACTATAAACTAGTGGAAACCAAAGCGGCACCTGGCTACATTATCAACAGTCAACCGATTTATTTTGTGGTAGACTCAGATGTCCAAGAAGCAGTCGATCATTTTGAATTCCAGAACTATCAATCAGAGCTTGTTGGTCAAAAAGTTGATGGTGATCAGCTGACTGAAACCGGTCTATCCGGTGCTGAGTTTCAAATTTATGAACAAACAGAAGAGGGGAAGGAAGGCGCGGGTCCTATTTCTTTTACGGATAAGACAGGACAGCCTTCTGAGACAGTCGTTTCTGATGAACAAGGACAAATTTATGCAGCAGGTCTTCCTGTAGGGCGCTACTTATTAGTTGAAACGAAAGCCCCAGAAGGGTATGTGAGAGACTTGACTGAGCGTGGATTTGAAATTACTGAACAGTCAGGAAAACCAGATATTCTTGATTTGGGTACGATTGAAAACTACCGAGGCAAGCTGGATATAACAAAAGTCAATGAGAAACAGGAACCTCTTGCAGGGGGAACCTTCGTTTTATCAAACACTAAAGACGCAAGTGAGCCAATCACGGTCATTGATAGAGAGGGAAATGCGACTACCGAATTGCAGGCAGTTGAGGGCCACATTTTGGCACAAGGAATCAAACCGGGAACGTATTATCTAGTAGAAACCAAGGCGCCAGAAGGATATATCATCAATACTGAACCAATTGAAGTAGTGATTCCTAATGAGGCCAATGGGCAAGAGGCGTTGCGTGTGACAGGCGAGCTGGTGAATTATAAAGGTAGTGTAATCATGACCAAAGTTGACGAAGCAGACCAAGCCTTATCGGGTGCGGAATTTGCTATTGTGGACAGCCAAGGGAAAATCGTTCAAGAGAAGATCGTATCAGATGCAAATGGCGTGGTGAGAGCAGAGAATTTATCTCCAGGAAGTTATCAATTAGTGGAAGTGAAGGCACCAGAAACGTATATTCTCAACACCAAGGGAATCAACTTTGCGATTGAAGCCACTCATATGGGGAAACCAGATGTCGTGAATATTAGCGAGCATTTTATTAATTATCGCGGTGTAGCTAGTTTAACTAAAGTCGATACGAAAGAAAAACCATTGGCGGGTGCAGAATTCAAAGTGGTTGATCAAAACGCTGAGGTAGTAGCAGCGAATCTCATTTCTGATGTGGGAGGAAAAGTAATGGTTGACGGCTTGGCTCCGGGAACGTATCAATTTGTTGAGGTCAAGGCACCGAAAGGATATGCGCTCAATAATAAACCTGTTTCATTTACAATAGAAGCAAAAGCAGAAAATGAGCCAGCTGTTCAGGATGCCGGTTTGTTCGTAAATAAAGAATTACCGGTTCCGACAGAGAAACCAAACAAACCAGAGAAGCCAGATAAACCGACTCCTGAGAAACCCGAAAAACCTGAGGATCTTGGCAAGCCTAAGAATGGTGGGACAGGCAAACGTCTACCAGGGAAAAAATCAGGTATTTCTCGTTTCCTACCTCAAACGAATGAGCAAACGAATGGAACACTTATCATTTATGGTGGTCTGATGATTCTAGTGGTTGCAGGATTAACCATTTGGCGAAGGAAAAAAAGAGATAAAGAAATTTTTTAGGACAGTTTCTGAATCGAATCAAACCGAATAGATAAACTAGAGGGCCAAAAATCGTTGGATGATTTTTGGCCTTCTGTTTGTTGTTCGGACTCTTTCTAGTGTCGCTTGCGGGCTAGACTGTAAATTATTTTTATAGACGGTATTCTGACGACTGGTTTCTATTTTGGTCAGGGAATTAACGGGTTAAGATACAGTAAGAGAGGTTGGGTGAAAGTTTTTGTCAAGAAAAACCAAACAATTGTAGGATTGCTAAAAATTCAAAATTTTTACTGAAATCCTATGTTTTTGACAAAGAAATCATGCTATAATTTGTAATGGTTTTTGAGTTTTTATGCAAAACGCAATTATTTTTTGTATATAGAAAAGGGTAGGGGGAAACAGAAAATGAAAGAAAAAGTAGGAAAAGTGAAGTCGAAAAAAGATTTCACCAAAATGCGAACGCCGCACACCTATGTGATTATTTTTGGGGTGGTTATTGCTGCATGGATCTTAACATTCTTAGTTCCAGCAGGGAAATTTAGTACGCAAGAAATTGAATATAAGGATGCTAATGGGGAGACTAGCACGAGAACCGTTCTTCGTCAGGATTCATTTCGTTATGATTATCCACTAGACAAAGCTTTTGTTTATGATAAATTAGAAGACTTGGCAAAAAATCCGGATGAGATGAGTACACTAGAGGTTCCTGAAGAGGGCTTAGAAGCGGTTCTTTCAGATGGAGAAAAGAATTTAACGCAAGAGAAGCTGGATGAAATTTCACTAACGGATGATGTTTTATATGATGCGTACGGCACAAAAATGTATGATACATCTAAAAAGCTTCACAAAACGGCAAAAATCTGGGGAACGGATGATTTTAATGGTTTCGGCTTTTTAAACTTCATATTTGAAGGCTTAGTCTCAGGAGATAAGTACGGATCGGCGGTCGGGATTGCTGCGCTAATCTTAGTTGTGGGTGGTTCGTTTGGAATCATTATGAAAACTGGGGCAATTGATGCAGGTATTTTTGCGTTTATTAGCCGCACCAAAGGACTTGAACGTTTAGCTTTGCCACTCTTGTTCTTTGCCTTTTCTTTCGGGGGTGCAACGTTTGGGATGGCTGAGGAAGTTATTCCATTTTCGATGGTTATGGTTCCGTTTGTGATTGCGTTGGGGTATGACTCCATAGTCGCGGTCACCGTCACTTATGTCGCTTCTCAAATTGGGAATGCGACGTCTTGGATGAGTCCATTTAGTGTGGCGGTTGCCCAAGGGATTGCCGGAATTCCTGTATTGTCAGGAGCAACTTTCCGTTTAATTATGTGGGTCGTTGTTACAGGATTATCTGCAGCGTATATGATGTTTTACGCGGAGAAAGTCAGAAAGAATCCAGAAGCATCCTTAACACACAAATCTGATCAATATTTCAGAGATCATATTAAGAAAACCTCAGATGAAAAAGTTGCCTTCACTTTGGGTCACAAATTGATTTTGGTGGAAATGTTAGCTGTTTTAATTTGGATCGTCTGGGGAGTTACGCAAAAGGGCTATTATATTCCAGAAATTGCCTCTCAATTCTTTGTGATGGGTTTATTAGCCGGAATTATAGCGGTTATCTTCAAACTAAATGAGATGAAAGTTAATGATATTGCGACGGCCTTTCAATCGGGCGCAGCAGATTTAGCCGGGACGGCGATTGTGGTTGGGATGGCGAAAGGAATCCTCCTAGTCTTAGGTGGTTCAGATGCTAATGTTCCGTCTGCGTTGAATACAATCTTGCACAGTATTGGTAGCCTATTAACGGGAGTACCGGCGATGATTGGTGCTTGGATTATGTATATTTTCCAAAGTTTATTCAATTTAGTCGTGACCTCAAACTCTGGTCAAGCAGCATTAACTATGCCAATTATGGCACCGTTAGCGGACTTGGTGGGTGTACCAAGACAGATTGCGGTATTAGCTTATCAATTAGGAGCGGGTTTCGTAGATGCTTTCACTCCCGTTTCAGCAAGTTTGATTGGGGTTTTAGGTGTTGCTCGAATTGAATGGGCAAAATGGGCGAAATTCCAAATCAAGATGCAAGCTTTCTTGTTTATATTAGGAACGATTTTTATTATGATTGCGATAGCGATAGGCTTACAATAATTTATAATTAAAACCAAAAAGACTTCGTCGATTTAGTGAGCTGTGGTTCACGAATGGGCGGGGCTTTTTTGCAGAATTGAATAAATTTGCGTAAATTTATTCAAAAAAATAAAAAAGTTTATATCATTTTACTTATTATTTGAATAATGGTTTAATCAAAATGAGTACATCTACCTAAAAGGAGGGATGCTTAATGGTATGGTTAGAGGCAAATGAGCGAATCGAATTAGAGCTTCTAGAGCGAATTGATCGTCAACTCGTTCCGTATACTATAGAGGGAATTACCAAAGAGACCGAGCATTCCCGGAATACGGTTCGTAAATACCTCGAGATGTTAGAAATTCAAATTAATACGTATTTTGAACCAGAAGATATTCTCTTAAAGGTCAGCAATCAAAAAATTGAGTATTTTAGAAGCAGGCATTTCAGTATACAGAATGTCTATCTCTCTATTTTAGAAGAGAACGTTATTTTTAATTTGGTAGAGCAGTTGTTATTCAATGAATTTGTTTCACTTGAACAATTCTGTAAAGAAAAATTCGTTAGCCATTCTTCTATGAGGCGTAAGATTAGAAAAGTAAACAGCTTTTTAAAAGAAAAGGAACTGAAAATTTCTTTAATTGATCGGACGATTGAAGGAAAAGAAGAAGATGTCCGACATTTTTATTTTCAGCTGTATTGGACGATTTTCCGTGGCGTAAAATGGCCGTTTCCGCAAATTGTCAGAGAAAATATTTTACACATGGTTGAAGCGATGGAAACCAAACTATCACTGTCGTTTAGTCCAAGTGCAAAAGAAAAATTTGCTTATTTCTATGCGATTAGTACGATTCGAAGAGGGCAGGGCCATGCCATCAATCTCGAGCCAGCTCTACGTGAGTTTATGAAGACGACCACCTTATATTCTTCTTTAAAAGAGGTGATTGGGGGATTTTATTTTGGAAATCAAGTTTTGCAAAATGAATCCGAATTTCTATCCGTTTTGATTGTATTAGAGATTACCCCTGGTATTGAAGATCATAGCCAGCCTTGGAATAGTGTGTTACTTCAGCATCGACAACAAAATACCTCAATGTATCAGGTGAGTCAATTTTGGATTTCTTCCTTTGAGTATTTTTTTGACTTGACGTTTCCAGAAGACAAGAAGGATGAGCTTCTTCAAAAGCTGATTCGTTGCCATTATCGGACATACCTACTTCGTCATGATATTAAATTTATTCCGCATTATCAGTATTCAGATGAGTTAAAGGAAACGCTGCCCATTTTTAATAAGCAGCTAGAGGACTTTTTCACCTTACTGCAACGCTCAACGTATAAAGAAACCTTTATTAACAAAGAATTTCTATTTCCAAGATATGCGCTAATTGCGTTGAAGTATTTGAATCTAGTGGAGAAAGAAAAGCAGTTAGTAGTAGCGATTGAGATAGATTCTTCAAAAGTTTTCGAGGAGCATATTAAAGAAAAATTGGCGACTTCATTTGGTCAGGTATATGATTTGAAATTTGTTTCATCCAAAGAGGACTATGACATTGTGATTGCCAATTTTCCTATACAAGGAACGGAGCTTGAAAAGACCATTTTTGTTCGCTCAGAGATAAATACAAGAGACTGGTTGATTTTGAGAGAAGAATTTGACCAGTTGGTAAAAAGTAAAAATGAAAAAGCAAAAAAATAAAATCGTAAGTGATTCGTTTCTGTCGGAGAACGAAGCTTACGATTTTTAGTTAGGTGATAAAAGGGAGTGTCTCCGTGATTTTAACAGCTGCTAATTTTGAAGGTTCAGAAGGGAGTGTTGAGAAAGTTTAAATTTTTTTGAAAAAAGAAGTAAAATATTTAGTAAAATGTGGTAAACTAGATGTAAATTTGATAGTTGAGGTGGAAATAATGAAGATTAGTCAACAACCTTTTGGAGAAAAAGCTACATTGTTTGTTTTAGAAAATGACAACGGATACAAACTAGAGGTGACAGATTTTGGGGCAAGAGTGGTAAACTTCAAAGTGCCTACAAAAACAGGTGAAAAAAACATTGTGTTAGGCTTTGACTCGGCAGAAGAATATTTGGAGAAAGATACTTATATTGGCGCAACGATTGGCCGTGTAGCTGGTCGAATTTCTAAGGGTCAGTTTGAAATTGATGGAACATCTTATCAAGTTGCGACACAAAAAGAACATGGCAATACTCTTCATGGAGGTCCGAACAGTTTTGAAGAGGTATACTGGGCAACGGAAACAGCTATCGATGAACAGGGCGTGCACGCGATTTTTTCTTACACAAGTCCAGATGGTGAAAAAGGTTTTCCAGGAAACTTAGAGGTCAAAGTAACTTACACATTAACGAATGAAAATGATTGGCAATTGGCTTATGAAGCTAAAACAGATAAAGCGACTTTATTTAATCCAACGAATCACGTCTACTTTAATTTGACAGGTGATGTGACTCAGGCAACGGACACGCATCAATTGCAAGTAGCGGCAGATCGATTTGTTGTTGTAGGCGATGATACGACAGCGACTGGTGAGATTCGTTCGGTCGAAGGAACGCCGTTTGATTTTCGAGCTGCTCAAAAAATGACCCAAGCGTATGAAGCAGATTATCAACAAAACGTTCTCGTGGACGGCTTGGACCACCCGTTTGTGTTTGAAAAAGAGGCGCCTGCTCCACAAGCGACAATTATTTCTCCTGACAATCGTTTGCGAGTAGAGCTATCAACAACAGAACCATCTGTTGTAATTTTTACAGCTCAGTTTGGTGAAAAGGCACCGATTATGCGTGGTCAAAAGCTGGCTCACCATGGTGGGATTACGTTAGAAACCCAAGTGATGCCAGGTGCGATTGAGTTTGAGGGCTTCGGACATATTATTTTACAACCAAATGAAGTTTTTACTTCAAAAACGGTTTATAAGGTTATTTCTGAATAAGAGTTACCAGTTGAATAAAGAGCTAGGCGTCTAGAATCGTGTGTTTTAGGCGTCTTTTTTCTGTGGTGGATTGGTGAAAAGTCTTTTGCCAAGCGGAATAGTTGTCGACTAACTGGAAACGTGGTATTTCCAACTTATAATAAGTAAGTAAAAGAAGGTGCACAATATATGGAGTATTTATTCGAAAAAGGAAAAGGCCAGCCTTTATTGTTGTTGCATGGCACAGGTGGTGATGAAACATCATTAGTGGAGATTGCCCGTTATTTAGATAAAGAGAGCACCATTCTTTCTTTTCGAGGAGCAGTTCAAGAGCAAGGAATGAACCGTTTTTTTAAGAGAAATGGGTTGAATCAATTTGACTATGAGAGCTTGGAGGAAGAGGGGCAGCGATTATTGGGAGAAATCACCCGAATCAGTCAGGAAAAAGGCTTTTCTTTGGAGGACTGGGTTATTGTCGGGTATTCAAACGGTGCGAATTTGGCTGCGCATCTCTTTTTAACGAGCGAAACCAAACTGAACAAAGGGCTTTTTTTACATCCGATGTCTTTGGGTGGCGAAAAAAACATTATAGAGTTATCTGATAAACAAGTTTGGCTATCTTTTGGCGAGGGAGATCCAATTGTTGAGAAGGCAACGTTTGAAGAATTGGTAATGGATTTGCAGAAGCGTGGGGCAGCAGTGACGGTTGAAACTACAAAAACAGGTCACCAGGTGGCAATGCCTGAGCTGACGGCGGCAAAAAAATGGTTAGAGCAGCATACACAAAAATAAAAATGCCTTCCTTTTGTTTCTTTGATTGAATCATGCTATGCTTGATTTATCAAATAAAGGAGGGTTTTTGAAATGGCAGATTTAGAAAAACAAGCGAATGATTTAAAAGACAAAGTTGTTGGCGAAGCAAAAGAAACATATGGTAAATTGGCCGATGATAAAAGCAAAGAGTTAGAAGGCAAAGCTCAATCCTTAGGTGCAGATTTAAAAGAAAAGGCGCAAGATTTGGGCGATGACTTAAAAGAAGGCTTCGAAAATTTAAAAGATAAATTTACAAAATAAGACGGGTAAACAGGAACCGTCGATAAGTAATACCAAAAAGAGGGTGCTTCTGTACCCACCGTTTATTCGGATAAAGAGAGGCTAGGACATAACGTATGAAGTTATGTCCCAGCCTCCACCCTCTTTTTTTTGCGTGCGCAATTTTATACGTATACTTTGACACAAGAAATTGCTTCTGAAAAAAGGCATACGAAACCTCAAAATCTATTTTTACTATCTATCAATCAATTTTACCTGTTATAATGAAAACGAATTCTATTATAGAAAGGGGAAATGTCATATGAAAAACACAAGAAGCTTTACCAACATAATGGAGGTTTCTCCTAGCTAGAAAACCTCCAAATTTTAGGAGGAAATAGATGGAAAAATTGCAACAAGGAAGAGTCGTTTTTCAAACAAAAAATTTATATTTTGTCAGAATGGAAACAAATGAACAATTGATTGGAACGGTAAGTGGTCATTTTCAAAGACAAGCGCAGGTGCCTTCAGATTTTCCAGTAATTGGAGATTGGGTAGAAGGGACTGTCTATGATGAGGGCAAATTTCTTATTTCGGCTATTAGGCCAAGACATTCGCTAATTACACGTAAAATTGCTGGTATGACCTCTGATAGTCAACCGATTGCGGCCAATATCGATACAGTTTTTATTTGTATGAGTGCCAACCACGATTTTAATCTCCCTCGTTTAGAGCGTTACCTGTATATTGCGTGGGATAGTGGAGCGAATCCAGTGATTTTATTAACAAAAACGGATTTAATTACAGAAAAAGAAACTGTCGAGCAGCTTAGAAGGATTGAAGAAGCGACGATGGGGGTCCCAGTTATTTCAATCAACCAGTTCTTGCCTATTGAAGAACGATTGACTGATTATTTGACGGCTGAGGCGACGGTTGTTTTTGTCGGAAGCTCTGGTGTTGGAAAATCGACGCTGACGAATCAATTGTTGGCAACTGCTCGCCAAGAAACCAAGGAAATACGAGAAGAGGATTCAAAAGGCCGACATACCACAACGAGTCGGACACTCTTTTATTTGGAGAATGGTTGTAGTATTATCGATACTCCGGGCATGAGAGAGGTCGGTATTGTTACTGGCTTTTCAGAGAACCACTCATTTTTTGAGGAGATTGAGTCATTAACACACCAATGCAAATTTACCGACTGCCAACATGAGACAGAGCCTTCATGTGCGGTCCAACAGGCAATTAAAGAGGGAACCTTGAGTCCGGATCGACTAAGAAATTATCGGAAATTAGAAGCTGAGAAACGGCATAACGAACGCCGACAGCAATATAAAGAGAAACTACAAAACAAAAAATCAAGAAAAAAATAGTCTTTCGAACAATAAATATACGTACAATCAAAAATGTAAATGAATGAATTGCTTGAACGCCATAGATGATGTTACGACACGTCATTGGTGGCGTTCAGGCTTTTTTGATAGAAGGCAAGTTTATTAGCTATACAAAAAATCACAAAAAAACTGAAATTTAGTTTTTTTGTGATTTTTTATCTTTTAAGCTACCCAATTTTCTCTTACCCTAATAAGCGTTTAAAAGGGTCACTACTAATGCCAGCCTCAAGTACCTGTTTGGCGTACTCTTGCGCAGAGAATAGCGAGTGATCGCGGTAATTGCCACATTCTTTTGCAGAGACGGCAGGAACAAAATCTGTTCCCACGACATGTTTCTCTAAGACTTCCTTTAACGCATCGCGAATTTCTTCTGGTGAATGTTCACCCCAAACGATTAAATAAAATCCTGTTCGACAACCCATTGGGGATAAGTCAATAATTCCTTTGACGTAATCTCTAAGGTTGACAGCTAAAAGGTGTTCAAGTGTGTGAATAGCTGACGTTGGAAGGGCATCTTGATTAGGCTGCAAAAAACGTAAGTCATATTTTTGAATCAATGCGCCTTCGTTTGTCTCAGTCCCAGCGAGACGAACGTATGGGGCTTTTACTGTATTGTGATCTAATTCGAAACTTTCTACACGTGCCATGTTGTTTCCTCCTAAAATTCTTTCATAAACGTTACTATAGCAAAAACTTTGTCTTCTTTCAATGGTTGTAAGATTAGGTTTTTTTAGTGATAATCGTTGAGAAAAAAATAACTTTTATTGAGTTTTGGAAGAAAATTCGAAAATTTGCTTTTTTTTTGACAAAGACTCTTTTTTCTAATCTATCTGAATCCCATCCTCTCGTTCCGCATGGATTTATTCGTTATTGTTAAAGCGAGAAATCTCGGATTAATAGCGAGTATATTGATAATTTGTTGGGGAAATGTTATCATATGAGGAGTTTCAAGTTAGGAGATGTTTATGAGAAAAATATATAAAACGAACGTTTTGATGAATGTAGTGTTGATTGTTGCTTTGATTGTTGCTATTTTTTGGCTTAAGAGTTACCGAAATGATGCGTACAAATGGTTTGAAGTATTACTCTCGGTTAATTTTGGCTATTTGTTATTTAAAGTTGTCACATCATTTTTTTATAAGCCAGTCGATTCGAAGATTGCTGAGCAGGGGATTACAGCGATTATTCCTTGTTACAACGAAACGCTTGAATCAGTCGAAAAAGCAATTGATTCATTGATGAAGCAGACGGTTTTGGTAGATGAGATTATTTTCGTTGATGACGGGAGCCAAAATACAGAATGTTTTGATTATCTATCCACTTACAATCATGCGAAGGTAGAAATTGTTGTTCATCGATTTGAAGAAAACCAGGGGAAGAAAGCAGCAATTCTTTGGGCGATTACTCATGCAAAGAACGAACTGCTCCTAATGTTAGATTCTGATGGAGAGTTGCAGGAAAATGCGATTGAAGAATTACGAAAACCATTTGCTGATGAAAAAGTCGGAACGGTTTGCGGGAAAATTATGATTCGAAATTACAATGCAGGTTTTTTAGCACGGGTGCAAGAAATCATCTACTTTAATGCTTTTGAAGTAGGCCGAGCTTCGCAAAGTCTCTTTAAGAGTGTTGTCGTAGCTTCAGGCGCGTTGAGCATGCATCGTAAAAAAATCTTTGATGAAGAAGCACTAGACACTTTTAAGAAGGAACGTTTTTTTGGAATCAAGTGTGTGGCCGGTGATGACAGATTGTTAACCGATATCTCCAAGCAAAAAGGATATGATAGTGTCTATCAAAACACAGCGATTTGTTATACTGAGGTTCCAGAGAAGCTACCGAAGTATTTTAAGCAGCAGGTACGTTGGCTAAAATCAGCTTATCTACAATCGCTTTATTCGATTAGACATTGCTGGAAAAAACCAATGTTGTTGTTATACCAGATGTTAGAAGCCTACTTATGGGCAGTCAATTTAGTGATATCAATATACATAGGATTTACAACAGGTATACCAGTTTCTATTGAGATTATTTTGTTTTGGGTCATTTACTCAGTCTTAGTCTCCCTAGTCAACGCAATAAGGTTTAGACAGTATGGGTGGCATTTGTATTTAGTGTCAACGTTATATAGTTTTATCTATGGCTTTTTTATCCTTGTCGCAAGAATTTATGCTTTGTTGACTCTTTGGAGAACAGGCTGGTCGACTAGATAAGGTTCTGGTGGAGAAGAAATATCTAGCTAGAGAGCCATTTTTATATACAATTCATGGGTCTGGAACGAGTGTCTTCTGACAGTTGTTTCAGGCCCTTTTTCTATTTTTGATGAAGTTACTTCCGTGCTAAACGTTTATTCAGCACAACAAAATATACAGCGATAGGCAGATTTTTAAGTTTCATTAATCGCAAATGAAAAATATGAACTGAGCCTATAGTAATTATCGGAATTGTGGTAAAATGAGAAAAGTATGTTTCTATGAAAAAATGAAGAAGGTGTTAGAATGGAAAAAGGGTATTATGTTGCAGTTGTAGGGGCAACAGGAGCGGTAGGAACAAAAATGATTGAGATGCTAGAAGAGACAACGCTACCAATTAAAGAGGTAAAATTATTAGCCTCTAAGCGTTCTGCTGGCAAACAATTACCATTTAAGGGGCAATTATTAACGATTGAAGAGCTCGTGCCAGAATCGTTTGAAGGAATTGATATTGCGCTCTTTAGTGCAGGTGGTGGGATTTCAAAAATCTTTGCACCAGAAGCGGTCAAACGAGGAGCGGTAGTTGTCGATAATACCAGCCAATTCCGAATGGATCCAGCTGTTCCGTTAGTTGTGCCAGAAGTTAACAAAGAAGTACTAAAAGAACACAAAGGAATCATCGCCAATCCTAATTGTTCAACGATTCAAATGATGGTGGCTTTAGAGCCTATCCGTCAAGCTGTCGGGCTAGAACGAATTTTAGTTTCTACTTACCAGGCAGTTTCTGGCGCTGGAGCGAGTGCGATTGAAGAGTTGAAAACACAAGCTAAGGACTACCTAGCAGATAAGTCAGCTGACGAGTTGACTGCCAAGATTTTACCTGCGGGAGGAGACAAGAAACATTACCCAATTGCTTTTAATGCATTACCTCAGATTGATGTTTTTGGTGAGCAGGATTATACCAACGAAGAATGGAAAATGATTCGCGAAACCAAAAAAATTATGTCTGATGATACGCTAAAAGTAGTTGCTACTTGTGTGCGAATTCCTGTCGTTATGGGGCACTCAGAATCGATCTATATTGAGACAAAAGAACAGACATCAGTTCAAGCAATCAAAGAACTGATGGAGAAGGCACCAGGCGTTGTTTTACAAGATGATCCAAGTCAACAGATTTATCCACAAGCCTTAACAAGCACAGGCAAAAAAGAAACATTTGTCGGTCGTATTCGTCAAGATGTTGATGTAGAAAATGGCTTCCATCTATGGGTTGTTTCGGATAATTTGCTAAAAGGCGCAGCGTGGAATTCTGTTCAGATTGCTGAAACGTTACATGAAATGAATTTGGTAAGAGTTTAATTGTTTTTCGGGAGGAATTAAGTATGAAATTAACGAATGCATCAATTATCACGGCAATGGTTACGCCGTTTGATGAACACGGGGAAATTGATTTTTCACAGCTACCAAAATTGGTCGAACACTTATTAGGGAGTCATACAGATGGCATTATTTTAGCGGGTACAACCGGCGAGTCACCAACATTAACACATGATGAAGAGATTACTTTGTTTGAAGAGGTCATTCGAATCGTGAATAAACGTGTGCCAATTATTTGTGGTGTGGGTACAAACGATACTAGAGATTCTGTCAATTTTGTCAAAGAAATTGCCAGCATGGATGGAATCGATGCAGGTCTTGCGGTAGTCCCGTATTATAATAAACCGAATCAGGAAGGGTTATACAAACATTTTGAAGCAATCGCCAAAGCAAGCGATTTACCTATTTTGTTGTATAATGTACCTGGTAGGACTGTTGCAAGTCTTGAGGTAGAGACGACTTTACGTTTAGCTGAGATTGAGAACATCATTGGCATTAAAGAATGTTCAGGTATGGATGCTATTACCGAGCTGATTGAGAAAGCACCAGAAGATTTTCTGATCTATACAGGGGAGGATGGTCTGGCTTTTTCAACGAAAGCATTGGGAGGACAAGGAGTTATTTCTGTAGCCTCTCACATTTATGGTAACGAGATCCATCAGATGTTTCAATTATTGGCTGCAGGCAAAGTTTTAGCTGCTGCAGAAATTCAACGAGGGTATTTACCGAAAGTCAACGCTTTATTCTCAGTGCCTTCACCCGCACCTGTCAAATTAGCGTTAAACGAATTAGGGATTCCTGTTGGAGGTCTACGCCTACCGCTTGTTGCTTGTACAGAAGAAGAAAAAGAGCAGATATTAAGCATTTTAAATTTATAAAGCGAGAGGTGAACGTGTTTGAGTACCATCAAACTAATTCCTCTTGGCGGCGTACGAGAAAACGGCAAGAATATGTACGTGGCTGAGGTAGGAGAAGATATTTTCGTTCTTGATTGTGGGCTAAAATACCCTGAGAACGAGTTACTAGGAATTGACATTGTCATTCCAGATTTTACGTATTTGGAGGAAAATGCAGAGCGCGTGGCAGGGGTCTTTTTGACTCATGGACATGCGGATGCAATCGGGGCATTGCCTTATTTCCTTTCAAAACTAAATGTTCCTGTTTTTGGAACAGCACTTACGATTGAGCTTGCTAAGTTGAGTGTAAGTCGTAATGAAGAAACCAAAAATTTCAAAGAGTTTCATGTAGTGGATGAGCATACAGAGATTGATTTTGGTGAAACAAGTGTCAGCTTTTTCAGAACGACACACACGATTCCAGATTCTGTCGGGATCAGCTTAAAGACCAATGAAGGAAGCATCGTGTATACTGGTGACTTCAAATTTGATCAAACAGCTATTCCAATGTATCAAACGGATTATAGTCGGTTAGCTGAGATTGGCAAAGAAGGCGTGCTTGCGTTATTAAGTGACTCATCGAACGCTGAAAATCCAACACCAGTTGCTTCTGAATTGCAGATTGCTGATGAAGTATTGGAAACGATCCGTTATTGGGAAGGACGAATTATCGTCGCTTGTGTGGCAAGTAATCTACAACGTGTCCAACAAGTTTTAAATGCTGCTTACAAATCAGAACGAAAAGTTGTCTTGACGGGACAGGATTTTGAACGAATTATTCGAACAGCGATGCGCTTAGAAAAATTACAATTACCAAGCGAAGACCTATTCGTTACGTTGAAGGAAATGAAAAACTATTCTCCTGAAGAGTTATTGATTTTAGAAACAGGTCGTATGGGTGAGCCAATCAAGTCATTACAAAAAATGGCGAACGGCACGCATCGTTCTCTCAAAATTGAGAAGGGTGATTTAGTCTACATTACAACAACACCAACAACAGCGATGGAAACAACTGTGGCTAAAACAGAGGATATGATTTATCGTTCAGGTGGAAATGTTAAGCAAATTTCTGAGAACTTACGTGTTTCAGGACATGCCAACCCAAATGAATTACAATTGATGTTGAACTTCATGAAGCCAAAATATTTTATCCCAATTCAAGGAGAATACCGTCAGCTAGCGGCTCATGCTGATTTGGCACATGAGATTGGAATGGCTTATAAAGATATTTTTATCACCGGTCGTGGCGATATCCTTGAATACAAACAAGGACGTATGAGCATGTCAGGCAGTACACCAGCGGAAAATGTCATGATTGACGGGCTAGGTGTCGGTGATATTGGAAATATTGTTTTGAGAGATAGAAAAATTCTTTCAGAAGATGGCATATTTGTGGCAGTTGTTACAATTAACCGTCGTGAGAAGAAAATTGTTTCTGCTCCTCAAATCACTTCAAGAGGGTTTGTCTACGTGAAGACTAGTAAAGATCTTCTAAAAGAAAGCTCATCTATGATTAGTGAAATTGTTGAGAAGCATCTACAAAACGATGATTTTGAATGGAGTAAATTAAAACAAGATATTCGCGATCAATTAAGTCGCTATTTGTTTGACCAAACAAAACGTCGTCCAGTGATTCTTCCTGTAATCATGGAAGCAACTCAAAGAAGACGCACTAAAAATTAACCAGTGAAACCTCTCCAAACGCTAGCTAGGATAGTAGCGGATGGGGAGGTTTTTGGGCTGTACCAAACATGGTGGTCTGGTAGTTCGAGCGCACGTTGTCCTAGTTTTATAGAAGAGTATATTTTTAGAGTTTTCATTTGGACTAGGTAGTTAATCGACAAAGATGTTTCGTTTATTGTTATTTTTTAATGATATAGATTACTGCCATATAAATATTCTTATTACTAAATTAAATTATTTAATGAAATCCGTTGATATCCGAAACGTTTCGGATTATAATAAAAGTGAAAATAAAACGCTTTCAGAAACAGGAGGAGTAGAAATGTCAAAAATTTTTAAATGTGTTGGTGTTTCGTTGTTGGCTGTGGGGCTGTTATTTAGTTTGGTAGGATGTGGAAATGGTAAAGGTGATAAAACGAAAGGCAGTGGGGATGATACAGGAAAACGTGATGTCACTCTGACTGTTGGATTCTGGAAAGGTGATTCGACAAGTGAAGACTCAGCTCGAAAGAAAGCCTTCGAAGGATTTACAAAAAAGACGGGAATCAAAGTTCAAGAAAAAGTTTACAATGATTATGATACACAATTAATGACCGACTTAGTAGGCGGAACTGCTCCAGATGTTTTTTACGTTGATGTTTCTAATTTGCCTAGTTTATCTAGTCAAGGGGTTCTTGAACCGCTGAATGACTATATTGACAAACAATCCGATTTTGATCAAGCTGATTTTTATGAACCGATTTTTAATGGGTTCAAAGGAGCAGATGATAAACAATATGGTGTCCCCAAAGATTACTCGACCTTAGGGTTTTATTACAATGAAGATTTATTAAAGAAAGCGGGATTATCTTCTGCTGATTTACCAAAAGATTTTGATAGCCTAGAGCCATTTTTGACAACCCTTAAAGAAAAATTACCAGATATTCAACCAATGGTTTTTTCTGCTCTGCTTGCTAGACAAATGTATATAGCTGAGTCAGATGGAGGGAAGATTACAAAAGAAGATGGCACAGCTAACCTAAATGACCCTAAAGTGATTAAAGCGTTACAGCCATTACTAGATTTATACGATAAAGGATTGATCCGTACACCAGAAGATTTAGGTGATGGCTGGGCTGGAGATACATTTGGTCGAGGGGGAGCGGTTCTATCAGATGAAGGAGCATGGATGGTCTCGCATTTGAACACGAACTTTCCAGCTTTAAAATGGGGCGTGACAGAATTACCTATCTTAAATGGGGAACATCGCAACATGGTATTTACTGTAAGCTATTCAATGAATTCTGCATCAAAAAACAAAGCAGAATCTTGGGAATTGATTAGTCATTTAACGCATGACGCGATGAAGGATTATGCAAGTGAAGCATCCGTATTACCTTCAAGAAAATCTGTTGCAGAAGAATTGAAGATTGATACAGATAAAATTATGTCCCCATTTGCAAAAGCAGCAGATTATGCGACCCCTTGGCAAGATGGAAATTATTTAACTATTATTACTTCTCGCTATGAGAATATGATTCCTTCTGCGTTAAAAGGAGAAATGAGTTTAGAAGAGGCAATGAAAGAAGCAACAACATCAGCGAATCAAGATATCGAGAATCAAGTGAAATGAAGAAGGATTTGAGCAATGCGTATTTAAGCGTATTGCTCAATTTTAAAAGAGAGGTGTGTATTATGAAGAAAGATCGTCAGGAGAAGCTTCAAGGTATTATGTTCTCACTTCCTGCTATAATAATTCTAGCCGTGTTTACATTGCTACCAGTTATTTATTCGTTTTATCTATCTTTTAATAAAGTTTCTCTAATTGGAGAAGCTTCCTATGATTTTGTTGGACTTAGAAACTATATCAGCGCACTAAAAGATCCGCGTGTGATGACCGCTTTGCAGAATACGGCGAAGTATGTTGTGATAGTGGTTCCAGCTCAAACATTACTGGCTTTATTATTAGCGTCTGTTTTGAATTCAGGAATTCGTTTTCAAAATGGATTTCGAACGTTGTTGTTTTTGCCGACACTCACCTCTAGCTCGGCTTTAACGATGATTTTTATGTTTTTATTTAGTATTAATGGACCAATTAATAAATTACTCCTACAAATTGGTGTACTGGATAATCCGATTGGCTTTCTAAATGAAACTTCAACTGTTTTGTATGCAATCATTGTTATGAATGTCTGGTCGACCGTTCCGATGTTTATGACAATTTATTTAGCTGGTTTACAAGATATTCCAAAAACGATGTATGAAGCAGCTGAAATTGATGGGGCGAATGCATTTCAAAGGTTAACTAGAATTACTATCCCTCAGCTTGTTCCAGTAACAAATTATATTATTATGGTGGGATTGGCTTCGACTTTCCAACTATTTGACCAAACGTATATCGTTTCAGGTGGTTCAGGAGGACCGAACAATGCGACACTAACTTTGTCTTTAATCATTTATCAATATGCCTTTAAAACCTTTGGGACGATGGGATATGCTTCGGCAATTGCGGTATTATTGACGCTATTTATTTTTGTGATTTCAATGATTTTACGTCGATTCACTAATGAAGACGTGACTGGAGAAGGAGGGGGATAGAATGAGAAAGAAGTCTATTTCAAGAGTCATTTTATATATCATTTTGATTGTTTACACAATTATCACTGCCTATCCATTTATTTGGGCACTATTTGCTTCTGTTAAACCTTACAGCGAAATTGTTGAGAGTGGATTAAGACTTTTACCGCGAGCGATAACATTGGCTAATTTTACCTATATTTTTACAGAAGACCCATTATTTTCGTTATGGGTAAGAAATTCAATTATCATTTCAGTACTAGGAACCTTTATTAATGTGATATTTAACAGCATGTGTGGATATGCTTTAGCAAGGTTAAGATTTCCTGGCAGAAAAACATTGTTTTTAATTATCATGGTTTGTATTATGATTCCAGCTCAAATTCTGCTGATTCCTAATTATTTAATAATGAAACAAATTGGTTTATTAGATAGTTATTCTGCGTTAATTATCCCTTCTGCGATTAACTTTTCATATATTTTTATGATGCGTCAATTCTTCATTTCTTTTCCTAAAGAAATTGAAGAAGCCGCTCAATTAGACGGTCTTAGCCGGCCTAGAATATTTTTCAAAATTGTTATGCCAATGGCTAGGGCATCTGTGGGAACCCAAGCAATTTTTGTCTTTTTAGCTTTTTGGAATGATTTCATGAAGCCACTACTCTATATTACTTCACAAGATAAATATACATTAACTTTAGGGCTTCAGTCCTTTCAATCACAACATGCGACGCAATGGAACTATATTATGGCAGCTGCAGTTGTAACGATTGCGCCAATCGTTGTTCTGTATATTTTATTGAACAAGTACTTTATGAAGGGAATGAAGATGGGTGGCGATAAATAAGAAAATAATACAAATGATGGGGGATAAACAACGGATAGAACTGCCTTTACTATCTTCCACATCTACCATATACCAACTAGACTTTTCTCTGCAGGAACAGGGAGAATATTTCTATGGCTCTTTTCAGTTTCCAATTATAGGCTTTTCTTATTTTTGGCATCCAACACGAGAATACGACTATACACTTCCAAATATGTGGTCTGAGCCAATTGTAACAAAGATAAACTACTCACTTCCAATTTTTTGTTTTTTTGACGAATCAAGTCATAATAAGCGAACACTTGCTTTTTCGGAAACTATTCATGTAATGGAAACTAGCTTTGGTGTTCACGAAGAAACAGCAACTATCGTTTGCTCGTTTCGAGTAAAGAGGAGTGAGATAAAAGATTGTGGACTAGAACTTTATGTCCTAGATGAACCGATTACTTTTTCTCAAGCAATTACCAAAGCAAGGGATTGGCTTTATACAGTAACGAACCAAAAAGTGTTTCCTGTCCCTCAAAAGACTAAAAAAAATGTATATTCAACTTGGTATAGCTATCATCAACTGGTTTCTGATCGTTTAATTGCATATGAGTCGGAACAATTTGGAACCTATAATCTACAAACGATTATTGTTGATGATGGGTGGCAAACAGACGACTCTTCACGAAGATACAGTTATGCAGGCGATTGGGAAATCTCAAAAAATAAGTTTCCTGAGATGAGAAAAAGTATCGCAGCGCTTCAAAAAGAAAAAATCAATTATTTATTGTGGATTAGTCTTCCGTATATAGGCATCAGATCCAAACATTGGGCAGCGTTTGAAGATAAATTTTTATACATTGACTCGTTTCAAAAAGCAGGGGTTCTCGATCTGAGGTTTCCAGAGGTTCGGACCTATCTGTTAGAGAAAACTATTTGTTTGGTTAGGGAATTACAGTTAGATGGAGTGAAAATCGACTTTTTAGATGTGTTTAAAGAAGATGTTCCAAAAGAAGACAATAAAAATTGGGATATTTCTTGTTTGGAGGAAGCTATTCAACAATTTTTGAGTGAATTGAGTCAATCATTACAAGCGATAAATCCTGAAATTATGATTGAATATAGGGAAGACTACTTTGGGCCATTTATGAATCAAGTCGGAAATATATTTCGAGTAAAGGATTGTCCGAACAACTATGTGAGGAATCGAATTGGTATTGCCAAGCTAAGGCTACTGTGTAAGAAAACGAGCATTCATTCAGATATGATCATGTGGCATCCAGACGAGGTCCCTGAGAAAGTAGCTAAGCAGCTTGTGAACTGTTTGTTCGGGGTTCCTCAAATCTCAATGAAATTACATGAATTATCATTAGCACATCAAAAGCTATTAAAATTTTGGTTAGATTATATTCAGGAAAATCAAAAGGTGTTGCTCGAAGGGGAATATGAAGTTTTTTATCCCCAAAATCAATTTACTCTAATGAAATCGTCTACTGAAAAAAAATCAATTATCGCTATGTATCAAAATAATTATTGGTTAGAATTAGGAGAGGTAGGAACGCCAGAAATCGATATCGTAAATGCCTCGGAGTCTAGATTTCTTTTGGTTCATAGTGAGAAGCTTCGTTGGATGGAGGTTGTGACAAAAGATTGCCAAGGAAATGTAGTGGAACAAATGACTACTTGTTTTAACATAGGGATCACGAATCTAACTGTTCCGATTTCTGGACTTGCTTGTTTGAAGGAGAACTTGAAAATAGTTCAGTAGGAAATATAGCGAGTGATGACAGAAGCCAAAAGTCAAGTTTATTCAGAAGACCGATAATGTAAAAAATTCACTTTTTGTTAAGGAAAAAAGGTATACTTAAAGGGTAGGTACAATAGAGTATTGATTACAAAGGGTGGTAGGAAATGGTAAGTATAAAAGATATTGCGAAATTGACAGGGTTCTCAGTCACGACTGTTTCTCGTGCCTTGAATAATCACAGTGACGTTAATCAACACACAAAAGAAATCATTCAAAAAGCAGCGAGAGAAAACAATTATTCCCCCAATATTTTAGCGAAAAGTTTGGTAAACAAAAATTCAAAGACCTTTGGGTTCATCACATCTAATTTTTCTGCTACTGGGTTAATGGACAGTGTTTCCTTTAAATTGTTTATGAACTGCGTTTTTCGAGCTAATGAATTAGGCTACGAGATTGTTCTTATTCACTATCAAGCAACCATGTATAGCCAGAAGACCTTCACTCAAATTATTTCTGAGAGAAACTTGGAGGGAGCAATCGTTCAAGGATTCGATGAGGATGCTCCTTTATGTGCAGAAGCAGCAAAATCTTCTATACCAACTGTTTTTATTGATATTGAACAAATAAATGAAAGTACAAGTTATGTGGGCTCGGATGTGAAAAAAGCTGCGGAGTTAGGTCTCTCTTATCTTCTAGCTAAAGGGCACGAATCAATTTGTTTTATCCATGGGACGCAAGGTTCATGGGTTACTCAAAAATGGTTATTAGAAGTCAATAATTTTCGAAAAAGAAATACTTCGAAAATTAAAAATTTTTATCTGTTAGATGGCGGCTATTCGCTTGAAATCGCTAAAAAAAGCACCAAAGAATTTTATACTACTACTGATAGCAAGAAAGTAACAGCCATTTTTGCAGCCAGCGATGTGATGGGGATTGGTGCGATGAAGGGACTCAAAGAGTGTGGGGTTGAGGTACCTCAGGATGTCTCACTTTTGGGCTACGATAATATTCTATTAGCTGAGTATTTTACGCCTGCGTTAACAACTATTAGCCAGAATTTAGAAGGGGTTGCTCGTCAATCGATAGACCATTTATTAGAGCTTAAAAATGGACAACGGGTCGGTCCAGGTATTTTGGATGTTACTCTTGTAGAACGGGAGTCGGTGGGGGATATATCATGATTGATTTATTAGTAAGTGCAGCTCGATTTGATTTTTTTGTAGTAAAAAAATCAGCAAGTCGGAAGCTTTCTGATTCCGTTTTGCAGCTGGTTCTTATGACGGTGCTTTCGATTAGTCTTATTTTTGCTTTTCAGCTATCTAAGATGAACACGACCAAAGCGTTGACGATTGTTCAAGAAGAGTCGTATCGGATAAGTCAGGGTGAAATATCTTTTTCAGATGAAAAAATTCAACAAGTTAATCAGAAATTATCAGAAACAGGCTATCAAATTTCGAAGACAGCAATTTTTCTTGAAAAAAATGAATTACTGTCATTTAGACAGTTGTTATCGCTTTGTAATCGAGAGGAGTTAGAGAATAAACAAATAGCACAGATGATAGAAAAAGATTCGTCATTTGTCGAAGGCTTTATTTGGTTTTATTTCTATATAAAAGAGGCTGTTGTTCTTATTTGGATTCTTATGTTAAGCATTGTTCTTGCTCGAGGCACTAAAAAGTATGTTAGGCGTGTAGAAATTCATTCATATCAACGAATATTTGGCTGGGTTGCAATTCTAGTAGTTGATCCATTACTCATTTATACCGTCATGAGTTTGTTATCTGTTCGTTGGTCCTACCGAATATTTATTTTTACATTAGTTTATGTCATGATTGTTTTTATCTTTTCTAGATATCTCATAGCTCACGTCAAAATAGAAGGAGAGAGTTAGTATGAGCTAGGTAGTTCAGATTATACCGCACCGGCTATTGATGCCTATGACCTTGAGACGTGTCTGTATATGGTTTACCGAGTGAAAGTTGAAATAACGGATTAAATGAAGTTTTTATCAAATTATATGGGTCTTCTAACCTTGAATAATATGAGGTTAGGACAGAAGTGTTTAACTCCGAGAACCGGGTAGGTACTGTGCAACATCAACTCATGCTTCGTTGTGTTTTACAGCACCGATTAGGTACTGTGCAACATCAACTCATGCTTCGTTGTGTTTTACAGCAATAAGAACCTTCAACTCTAGCATGTCTCATGCATAGAAGTTGTTGAGAGCGGAACAACGTCCTTCAATTCTTAAGGTGTTTCACCTTTAGAGATTGATGAGATCGGAGTATGGTTTTTACGTAGTGAAGACCTTCAACTCTAGCATGTCCCATGCATAGAAGTTGTTGAGAGCGGAACGCAGTCCTTCAATTCTTAAGGTGTTCCACCTTTAGAAATTGATGGGGCGGAGTGAAGATGGAGTTGCTTCTGTATCCACCGTTTATTCGGATAAAAAGAGGTTGGGACATAACTCCACAAGTTATGGTGTGCTCCCCGTCAAGTGGACAGTGAAAAATAATAAAATTTTTATCAATTGTCTGTCATTTTTTGGCAGACTTTTTTGATTTCTATTTCTAAGACTAGTCGCGCTACCGCTTAACTTGCCTGTCCGTCTCACAAGTGAAACGAAGCCCATTTCGCTTATGAGACGACCAGGATGATTAAGCCACCTCCAGATAGTGTTGATGATAAGCCATTGGTGTCATAACAGATAATTTACGCTGTAATCTTCTGTTGTTGTAGTAATCTATATAATCAGAAATCATAGATACTAGGCTTTCACGGTTGGTGAACTTCCGCCCGTAATACGTTTCTCGTTTCATCATGCCCCAGAATCCTTCCATTGGTCCATTATCAATACAATGGGCTACCCGAGACATACTCTGTTTCATTTCCGCATTTTTTAATCGATTACAGAACTGTCTGCTTGTATATTGAAATCCTCGATCACTATGCATCAAGGGGTGTACATTTGACTCTAGCTTAATTGCCTGATCAAATGTGTTTATAACCAATGGATTATCGTTTCGGTCACTAATCACGAAGGAGACGATGCGGCAATCATACAAATCAAGAATAGCGCTAAGATAGACTTTGTGTATGTCCATACCAACGTAATACTTAAATTCAGAAACATCAGTCAACCATTTTTCATTTGGCCTGTCCGAATGAAAGTTACGATTCAAATAGTTTTTTGCCATATGGTAAGGATGTTTACTTCTTCGAGTTATACTATTTGCCTAATGTTTGATAGTCGATTGAATGCCTAACGTTCGACAGAGGCGTAAGAAACGTTTGTCATTAAATTTGTGATGGTACAGTGTATTCACTTCATCGGCAATTCTGCGATAGCCCATATCTGGATGCTTGTCATATGTTTTCCTTATTTCTTGCGTGAGCTCGGTGTTTAGAAATTCCCCTGGACGGATTGGATGCTTCAGCCACTCATAATAAGAAGAACGAGAAACATGCAAGAAATGACACATTGGCTGAATTGGATAATTTTTCTCTTCGTGTAAGCTTTTGATAGCTTCATACTCAAATAAGTGTCGGGTAAAGCTTATTCCCACTCCCTTTCTAACGCCTCTAGTTTTTTTAACAAGTCATTTTCCATTTGAAGTTGTCGGTTTTTACTTTCTGATTGTGCGAGACGGTTTCGTAATTCTTCTTCCGGTGTTCGACTAGGTTGTGTGCCAATCCGGCGACCTCTGCGATCTTCTAATCCAGCAGCACCTTTCTCCTCATATCTTTTGACCCAATTTCTCACTTGTTGATAAGAAACTTGGTATTTCAAAGCCATTGCACCATAATTTTTGTTTTGTGTTAGACAGTCTAAGACGATGGTTAAACGTTCTTCTGTCGAGGTTTCTCTTGCTTTTCTCATGTAACTTCCACCACTTTCTGATTTGAAGGTTCCATGAGTATTATACACCTTTACCCATTTTTTTAGTTGGCTACTACTCCTAAGTTTGTATGTTTTGGCTAATTCCTCGTAACTTCCTTTTCCATTGAGATAATCTATGGTGGCGGATAATTTTAACGCTACTGAATAGTGCCTATTCTTGGGCGCAGTCAATAGGGCTGTTCCTCCATCATTTTCATAAAGTCTCAACCATCTGACAATGGTAGGCAAAGAAACATTTCCTTCTCTCGCTGCCTCTGAAAGACTTAGTTCATTGTTTAGACAGCGTTCTACTAGTTTCACACGCTCTTCTACTTTTAGCTTCATCAATCTTTTAGTCATAATAAATACCCCCATACTGGACTTATTATGTTTCAGTGTCCTGTATAGGGGTAGCATATCAGTTGGCCCAGCCTCGTTTTTGAAGATAAATAAGGTGTAGATTAAACTAAAAGAGGAATGTTTGAAAAGAAAGTGAGTGATTTTTGTTAGGCTGTATGTTATATAAAAACAACGATTTATATGTATTGTCTTTGTGGATTTCACGTATGCGTTATATTAGCTAGTGGTCTTTATTGTCAATATAAGAATATTCAAAACTCGGAGAATCGAGAGGGGTGGTTAGTAAGTATTTATTTTATTTTTCGCACATTATTTGTTGAATTTATTAGAAGTCTCGTTATAATAGAGAACGGAATGTAGAGGAAAGGAAGTTTGGAATGAAAACATATCAAGAGGATCCGATTGTCCAAAAAAATCGATGGTGGATACTTGTTTCAGTGGCGATGTTCACTTTTATGTCGACGCTTGATTCAAGTATTGTGAACATAGCTTTACCGACTATTTCAAAAGATATGAATGTACCAATGAATCAATCTGAATGGGTGGTTTCCATCTATTTAATGGTTGTTTGTGCTTGTTTATTGCTCTTTGGAAAAGTGGGGGATAGTTGGGGCAAGATTAAAGTGTATCGGATTGGTACAGTTATTTTTGTCTTTGGCTCCCTTCTTTGTGGTTTTAATCATTCATTGGCTTTCTTATTATTCGGACGAGTTGTTCAAGCATTGGGTGCTAGTATGACAATGGCAAGTAATTCAGGGATTGTGACAGAAGTTTTTCCTATGAATGAACGAGGTCGTGCGCTTGGAGCAATTGGGGCCTTTGTCTCTTTGGGGTCTATTGCAGGTCCAGGAATTGGCGGTCTTATCTTATCGAATCTTTCTTGGTCGTATATTTTCTGGATTAATATTCCAGTTGGGATTATTACTATGCTGATTGGTGAAAAGTTTTTACCAAAAGACATTACTAAATCGAGAGAAAAGATTGATTATGCTGGTTTTGTGGCCTTTGCTATCGCAATTATGACCTTCTTTGGTGGGATTTTCATGGGGCAAGAACTGGGCTTTGGTTCCCTTCAAACGCTAGTTTTAATCACAGTTGCTATTGTGGCCTTTATCCTTTTCTTTATGATTGAAAAGAAAAAATCCAACCCGTTGATTCAGTTTACTATTTTTAAGAATAAAATTTTTACGATGAGTTTGGTTACAGCAGTCTTGATTTTTTCATCAAACTTTTTTGTGAACGTCGTGATTCCTTTTTATCTACAAGATGCTCGCCACTTAAGCGCTAGTTATTCGGGCATGCTGATGATGGTTTTCCCATTTTTGATGGTGATTGGCTCACCGATTAGTGGGTATTTGACAGATAAAATTGGTCCTCAGCCGTTAATCATTACAGGACTTATTATGTTGGCAACGACTCAACTTATGTATATGTTTATGACGGAAACGACACCAATTTGGTACTACATTGTGGCAACAGGTATTATGGGACTTGGAAATTCATTGTTCCAATCACCTAATAACACGATGGTTATGAGCAGCGTTACCAAAGATAATTTAGGTGTGGCAGGAAGCATGAACTCATTTGCTAGAAATATCGGAATGGTTATTGGGATTGCGCTTGCGACAACGATTTTGTATCATGCAATGAGTGCTGAATATGGCAAGCGTGTCACGACCTTTGTTACGAGCCGACCGGATATATTTATCACAGGAATGCGTATTACATTCCTCGGCTCGTTCATTATTTGTGTAGGGGCCTTAGTTTTAACAATTTTCCGTTTGCGTAAAAAAAAGGCATAACGAACAATCAGAGGTTATTCTGAATAATTAATTTGTAACGAGAACTGTAGAGAAAGGTGAAATGGGAACAGCCTTTTCTACGGTTTTTTTGTGGAAGAGGAGGAATTTCTGTTTTAGTCAATGCAGAAGAAACCAGTCGCAGAAATGCTAGAAAGCGGTATTTTATTTGATGAAAATAGTTTTAGTGAAAAAGTTAGGGTGACAACGATGAAACACCTAGTGTAAATTTGATAACTTCAACCATATTTTATTTAAAAAGTTACTTGAAAGTAGAAGATAGTAATTGGTGATTTCATTTCTCTTCTGTTACAATAGATAGGTAGAACTGTACTATATTTATTTGACGTAAAAAAGAGACATCACTAATAAATAGTTGTGGGAGTGAGGAAAAAATGAAAGTCATTTATCATGGACATTCATGTATCGAGATTCAATTGGCGGATGGTCAAACGGTAATAATTGATCCGTTCATTACTGGCAATCCTCTATCTGATTTAACTGTCGAGCAGGTGGCTGCAAAGTGGATTCTAGTAACACACGGGCATGCCGACCATCTAGGGGACATGATTCCAATTGCTAGACAAAATGACGCGACTATCATTAGCATGGTTGAGGTAGCTAATTATGCGCAAAACCAAGGGGTAAAAAGTCATGGAATGAACCTAGGTGGCGCGCACTTATTTGATTTTGGTAGAGTGAAATTAGTTAGAGCTGATCACAGCTCTAGTATTGAAGTAGCGGGTGTTGAACAATATATGGGCTTAGCAAGTGGCATTATTTTTCAAGCGGAAGGAAAGACAATTTATCACGCAGGCGATACAGCACTTTACAGTGATATGCAGCTCTTGGGTGAGCAATTTTCTATTGACTTAGCTTTCTTACCGATTGGTGATAATTTTACGATGGGGCCAGATGAGGCAGTCTATGCTGCGAAGTTACTTAAGGCCAAAAAAGTTGTGCCGATTCATTACAATACTTTCCCGTTAATCAAACAAGAGCCACATGAATTTATCAAAAAACTGCCGAATGACAGTGGGATTGTCCTAGCTGTTGGTGCGAGCATTGAACTGTAAAGGAGAAACGTATGGCAACAAAACATGATTTAATCCTTGCCCATATCGAAAGTTTACCAGTTGGACATCGCATTTCTGTCCGAAGTATCGCAAAGGATTTGAGTGTCAGTGAAGGAACGGCTTATCGAGCGATTAAGGACGCAGAAAATGTCGGACTTGTGTCGACTATTCAGCGAGTGGGTACGATTCGTATTGAACGAAAATTAAAAAAACATATCGAGCGATTGACGTTTGGTGAAGTAGTTCGAATTATTGAGGGAGACGTTCTAGGTGGGCATACTGGACTAGATAAGGTACTAAATAAATTTGTTATTGGCGCGATGACCAAAGCTGCGATGGAACGATATATTACCCCGGGCTCTTTGATGATTGTTGGGAATCGAGTGGAGGTCCAAAAACTGGCCTTGGAGGATGGCGCAGCAGTGTTAATTACAGGAGGGTTTGATACAGCACCTGAAATTGCTAAGCTGGCGGATGAATTAGAGATGCCTGTTCTACGCACGACTTATGATACATTTACTGTGGCGACGATGATTAATCGAGCGTTAAGTGATCAATTAATCAAAAAAGATATCATGCTGGTCAGTGATATATATATGTCTCTTGAAAAAACACAATATCTTAGTGCAACCGATACGGTGCTAGATTATAAAAACTTATCTGAGCGTACGGGACATTCACGATTTCCAGTTGTGAACAAAAGTATGCGTGTTGTCGGAATTGTTACTGCAAAAGATGTTGTCGGTAAAGTCGATGGCCAATTAATCGAACGAGTGATGACTAGAGAACCGATTGTTGTCAAAAAAGGCATGAGTGTTGCCTCCGTTAGTCACCAAATGATTTGGGATGGTCTTGAGGTTATGCCAGTTGTGGCGGATGATTTATCATTAGGTGGTCTTGTTACACGACAAGATGTGATGAAGGCGATGCAGTTGGTCCAAAGACAACCGCAAATTTCGGATACTTTATCTGATCAAATCTCAGGAGAAGTCATCACGATTGAAGAGGATCAAGAAGGTGCTAAATTAGGGCAACCACAGTTTCATTTTGTTGTTTCTCCGCAAATGGTAAACAGCGTCGGAACAATTTCATTTGGTGTGTTGAGTGAAGTTATTTCCAATGTGGCACAAAAGACTATGATGATGAATCAAAAACGCAATATTATTATCGAACAGATGAACCTGCATTACTTACGATTGATCCAATTAGAAAGTGAGCTAGATGTTCGACCGAAAATTCTTGAAATGGGTCGTCGTTCAGCTAAAATAGATATTGAAGTGTACATCGAAAATACAATTGTGGCTAAAGCAATTGTTGTTTGCCAAATGATGGAGCGCTCTTAAGCCAGAGGAGAGTAGAAGAAATAATGGAAGTACAAGAACAAATTCTAGAAACAATTAAACAATACAACCGAATTATTATTCATCGACATCAGCGCCCGGATCCTGATGCGCTAGGCTCACAAGTTGGTTTAGCAGAAATTCTCCGCACAAGCTTTCCTGATAAAGAAATCTTTCAAGTGGGAGGGCCTGTTGAAGGGTTGGATTTTTTAGCAGAGATGCAACCGATAGAAGATGAGTTATATAAATGCGCCTTGGTGATTGTCACAGATACAGCCAACTCACCAAGAATCAGTGATGAACGTTATGCGCTAGGGGATAAACTAATCAAAATTGACCACCATCCAAATGATGAGCCGTATGGTGACTTGGTGTGGGTCAATACGAAAGCTAGTAGCTGTAGCGAAATGATTGCTGATTTTTGTTTTCAATTTCCCGAAGACCTAACGATGAACCAGGAAGCGGCTCGTTTATTGTATGGTGGAATTGTTGGAGACACAGGCCGATTTATTTATCCAGCAACCACTCCACATACAATGGAAACAGCGGCAAAATTAATGACATTTGGCTTTGATGTAACCAAATTGAATCGCGAGTTAGATCAAAAACCGATGTCTGTAGCAAAATTGTCAGGTTACGTTTATCAAAATATTCAAGTTGATGCAAATGGCGCCGGAAAAGTTATGTTGCCACAAGAAGTTTTGAATGAGTTTCAAGTGGTTGATTCTGAAACTGCCGCAGTGGTTTCTTTACCAGGCTCTATTGATGAGGTATTGGCATGGGCAATCTTTGTTCAACAACCTGAAGGCTATTATCGTGTACGTTTGCGTTCTAAAGGCCCGGTAATTAACGAGCTAGCCAAACGTCATCATGGAGGCGGTCATCCACTGGCTAGTGGAGCCAATGCTAAAAATTTAGCAGAAGTTGAAGAAATTTATCAAGAAATTCAACAGCTCTGTGAGGCATTTGTTTGTGAAGAATAAAAACTAAAATAATAGATAAATGAAAGTTTTTTTGTCCAAAAATTTGTAATAAAATAGCCCTATCATAAAGCATATCGATTGAAACTTTGTGGTAGGGTTACTTGTATGAGAGTCGAAGGTTTTATTTCAGATGAGATAAGAGATACTTCAAAAGATGAGGGCTTTTCAAATAGCACGGGATGAGCTAAAATGAAGCTTCAAGAATGAATAAGAATAGATTAGGAGAAAGAAGATGACAACATTACCAAATTGCCCATCATGTGGGTCAGCGTATACTTATGAAGATAGAGGACTGTTTGTTTGTCCAGAATGTGGAAATGAATGGAATGAATCTGCTGCAGCACCTGAAGAAGAAGGGCTAGTTGTGAAAGATTCAAACGGAAATCTTTTACAAGAGGGCGATAGTGTAACAGTAATCAAGGACTTAAAAGTGAAAGGTGCATCTAACCCAATCAAACAAGGGACAAAGGTAAAAAACATTCGTTTAGTTGAAGGAGACCACAATATTGACTGTAAAGTTGATGGGTTTGGCCCAATGAAATTAAAATCAGAATTCGTGAAGAAAAACTAAAGCTACATATTATTCAAAGTGTCTTCACAAGTTTTTCACTAATTTTATGCTACAATTGTTGCAGTAGCAAATCTATTTGAGGAGGGATTTAAGATGTATGGATTAGGTGGTTTTTTCTTTGATCCAACCTACTTTTTAGTCATCATAGGTCTGGTCATTTCTATGGCTGCATCGGCTTACGTCAATAGTACTTTCCGAAAATATGATCAAGTAAAAAGTAAAAAACAGGTGACAGGCACACAAGCTGCACAATACATTTTACACAACCAAGGGATTAACAATGTGGGTGTTCAACAAGTCTCTGGAGATTTAACTGACAACTATAATTCTGGGAATAAGTTATTGAGTTTATCTCAAGCAACTGCTCAGTCGACATCTGTTGCCGCGATTGGTGTGGCTGCTCATGAATGTGGGCATGCCGTACAAGATCATACTGGCTATAGTCCGCTAAAATTGCGAGCTGCGATTGTCCCTGTAGCGAATATCGGGTCGATGGCTTCATTTCCATTAATTTTACTGGGTCTATTTTTAGGTCAAAATCAGGTTCTAATTAATTTAGGGATTTTTGCGTTTTCATTGGCTTTGTTATTTCAATTAATTACACTCCCTGTTGAATTTAATGCGTCTCGTCGGGCGTTACAGATTCTGGGCGAGGGTGGTTTGTTAACGGAAGATGAAGTTCCAATGGCTAGACATGTCTTGTTTGCGGCAGCGTTGACGTATGTTGCAGCAGCAACGGCAACATTTTTACAGCTACTTCGGTTGATTCTATTATTTGGTGGCAATCGCCGAGATTAAGTATTCAGCCAAAAGTTCAAGAATCACACTCTTTGCGAGTTATTCTTGAACTTTTTTATTTTGATAAGGAGGTCGAGAGTCACAAATGTCAAACTTCGTGCTGCTAATTCGGTTCCTTTTAGAGATAAGCACAATCATCGGTTTGTTTACAGGAACATTTATTAGTGAAGTATTCGAGTATAAGCTTTTATTCTTTGTTGTGAGTATTGTTCTGACCCTGTTATGGGCAAGGTATGGCGCTCCCAAGTCACCACACGTGTTTGTTGGGTTTCAGAAGCTACTGCTAGAAATTTTTGTCTATACAGTAGGCAGTATCGGCTTTTACCAATTATTTGGCATCCGAGTAGGCACCTTCTATCTGGTCGTTGTGGTGATTGATTTGGCTTTGATGTATCTATTAGGTTTGCAGGGACATTAGTAAGTAGAAGTGGAATAAGTGTATTATTTTCTTAGCTGTGATATGATGAGTTTATGAAATAAAGGAGCTGATAGTTATGAAAACATCAACAAAACTGGCGATTACTTTAGGTGTTGCTGCAGCTGCGGGAACAACAGCGACTGTTATTGTATCTGGGAAGGTGCTTGGAAAAGTAAAACATCTTTCGAATCGTTGCAAAGCTAAAAAGTTTGTACATGATAAGTTTGATGGGAATGAAAAGTTATTAGGAATCGTCGACGATTTATCAGATTCGGATTTAGATTCAATGCTGAGTGTTCTTGGGAAAATTAAAGATGGACGTAAGGCAGTTTCTGAATATGGTGAAACGCTGAAGGATTCGTCTGAGGATTTGAAGGATCGTTTATTCAAATTTGTCGATAAAATTTTATAAAAATGATTTGATGGATGAGTAGGTATTTGAGCTCATCCATCAAATCATTTTTATAAATTCATTTCGTGGTCATAGGGAGAATTTTTCTTTTGTATTTTTGTCGTTGATTTTGGCGACAGCTTCCGCAATACTTACAAGCTCTTTCATCGTATTTTGAACTTCTGGATCACTTACATCTCTTCTTTCAAGTAATTCGATGGTCCTATTAATACTCGATGTCGCCATGTGAACTTCATCTTTCGATAAATTAGATTCCAGCATTTCATCGAAAACTTCTCTAGGTGATAAATCAGGAGTTTCTTTTTGACTATACAGAGTCTCGCCAGCTCGATTTAACAATCGAATGTTTGTAAATGTCCCCGACTTGTAGAGAGTATCTAAATTATTGGGAATATTTTTCACAATTAAATCATGATGTTCTTTCGGAGTAGCACGTGCCAACTCAGGTTTAATGGAGTAGGCCTCTTCATATCTGGTTAACGTACTCAAATAAGATATAAGTGGATTGACAGTCATAACTAATAACTCAGACTCATATCCTTTTTGACTCAGCATTTCAGCCGTTTTTAAAGGAACTTCAAAAGTTCGCAATGTTCCTTCAATTAAGAGATTATAGTCTGAATCGCTTAATTCTTCAACCAACTCTTCCACCATTTGCCCAGCAAACTTAGCTGTGTACTTCACATCTGCTTTTCCATATGTTTTTGTAAGTAACTCACTGTTAGGATGAGCTTCTCTGAATGTATCTCCATCAATGATTATTAGATTTCCATCGGTTGCTTCACCCACTAAACGATGGAACTTCGATTTTCCAGCGCCACTTTGCCCACCTAATAAAAAGGCCTTAGGGGCACTGGTTTGTCGAATTCCTGCAGTTAAGCTTTGTGTAATTAATTCTTTAGCAGAAAGGAACTCGGATTGAGAGTAGTGACTGATATCCATTACGCGACATTTCCTTTACTCATAGTTTCAACTAGTTCATCAACATAAGATGCTGATTCTTTTAAGAACCCCTCTAGTTCTTTTAATTGTTCCATATCATCTGCATACAAAATCTTATTATTTTGCACTTTAGCGAGTTTAAAGAAGTAGATTTTTAATGGGTGTAAATCGTCAGTAATATTTTCTCTAATTAAGAGCTTCATCAAATGAGCAGATATCCATGCTGCATACTCTTTGAGCACCTCTTTACGTAGAGTTAACTCATATTCTTCAGTTAAACTCATCTTATTTTGAATCAAGTCATTTGTCTTAAGTTCAAATAGGCTAGCTATTTTTTCTATCATATCTAAGCTTGGTTCTCTATCGCCAGTTTCATATCTAGAAGCAGCTGCTTTGGATACACCAAGTTTTTCGCCCATCTCTCTAAGCGACCAATCTTTTCCTGCTCTTAGTTTACGTAGTTTTTCATAATCAAAATGTGCCATAATGACATCCCCTTTCGTCTCCTTAATGGTAACACGAAATGCCTGTAAAAGCAAAAAAACTAGAATTATCACACGGATATATCTTGTTCTATCTCATTTTGGAGGTCACGATAGGCTGCCTTGTTTAGGTAGTCTTGCAACCCTTTTCGGTTTTTCATAACTAACCACCAAGAAAGATTAGCTCTTTCTTTCGATGAGCGTGGTCCTGTTGGCACTTGCCTTAAATTTGTATCTATGGACCTCCTTTCAGCTTCAGTCAAAACAACCGTTTGTGAAATATCGTATACTGGCACACTAATGAAATCACTAACATCATTTGAACCAGGTTCAAATACTGGCTTTAGTATCATTATAGGATGATCCATCTCATTAACATCGACTTGTCGACCTAGAGTTCGCCATTGAGCTGAGCCAAAAACTACTGTAGCTTCTGAATTTTGCGATAATACCAATTGTTTGTTATCGGTTGATAAGGATTGCAAGTTTGATTTAGGAATCATTTTTTTTATTTTCAGTATCCTGGATTAGCGAAGAACTTCTAATAAACTTTTTAGTGGATGATAGGGGTGTTATTTTTGTGAAATGAGTAAAATAAAAAAGGCCAATTAAGCCTTGTATACTTCATTATAATCAGACACATGGCGGCACCCACTTAGTGCTGCTTCCTTCCGGATCTGACACGCTTCATGAGCCCACCATTGTCCTAGCCTTTCGGCATAAATTAGTATAACGTATTTTTATCTGTTTGGCTAGTCTTTCTCAATATCTTCTTGTAATTCTTTTGCTAATTTTTTGGCTAGCTTCTTTTTGGCACGGATTTTCCTGAAAAAATCGGTCAATTGCTGCCCACACTCTGTTTCAAGGATACCTCCTTGGACGTAGGCACGGTGATTAAATCGTTCATCTTCTAAAAGGTTCAATAGAGAGCCGGCTGTTCCAGCTTTTGGATCGTAGGCACCGAAATAGACTTCATCTACTCGAGATAAAATCATCGCGCCACTACACATTGGACAAGGTTCTAACGTGACAAATAGTTGCGCACGTTCTAACCGCCAGTTGCCGATTGTTTGGCAGGCTTCTTTTATCGCAAACATTTCTGCATGAGCCGTAGCATCTTGTGAGTCTTCTCGTAAGTTGTGTCCCCGACCGATTATTTTTCCATCTAACACAACAATCGCTCCGATGGGTACTTCGGCGATTTTTTCGGCTTTGTTGGCTTCTTTAATTGCTTCAGTCATGAAGAATTCTTTTTCTTCTTGTGTTAATAGACTTTCTTTATCCATTTCAGTTCACCCCAGTTTACTTTAGCATATTTTCTTCAATAAATTAAGCTGTTATTCATTCGAACGTGGTAGTATAGTAATAGAGTATATTCAGAATAGTTGAGGTGACGAGGGTGAACAAAAATCAGTTACTAGAAATATATCCACAGGCAAAACGTAAAAAGATGCAGTCCTCAGACTCAGAAATTCTTTCCATTCCAGTTGAAGAAGAGTATGTGTGGATCAATAAAAAGGACTTATCAGACCGAGAAATTCAGCTATTAAACCTGTTTGTTCCAGCTGAACATATACAGCCAGGTGAGGCACATGAATGGTACGGGATTTTGTTCAAACATCAGGCAGTAAAACAAGAGGGCATCTATCGGGTGATTCAGATTCAACTTCAAAAGAAAGAGGATTTCCTTTTACGTGAGTGGCAGCATAACTTTAAAGCGATGTTTCCTCATCTAGTTGATTTGTTTTTCTTTACCGATAAAGATATGCTGCTGGTTGAACAACAAGCAGAAGCTAATTTTTCGTTGGAAGAGTTAGAAGGGATTTTTCTAACATTGGACGCGGATTTTGAGACAAATAGCAAGGTACTTGTGGGGAGTTTTCATTCTAGCCAAGATTCATTAGCTGAATTATTTTTAGAAGAACAAGAGATTTTCCAAGAAGAGCTAGCATTTGTTAAATCCCAACGCGTGTTCTCTATTGCTAATGTTGCCCTACATTATTTTACGAAAACAAAAATGCAGGAAAGCTTGTTGATTCAAAATTTGAAAAAGAATCTAGTGATTGACCAGGAAATGTCAGATATCATTCAAACACTATGGTCCAATCAAGGGAATATCAGCTCAACGGCCAAGGAGCTATTTATGCATCGTAACACATTACAGTACCGTTTAGAGAAGTTTCAAGAGAATTCAGGTCTAAACGTACGGCACATGGATGAGTTGATACTGTGTTATTTGTTGTTACTAAATTAGTTATTTTAAGTCACTGCAGCTACAGAGAAGAAACAACTATAGACGTTAACTATTCACAGGAGTAGTCAACGTCTATAGCTATTTTTCAGAAGGCTGTTAATCTCTAGTTGAATTTGCTTATTGTGGTTCAGTTGAGCTTACGATTGTTTGTTGTCTTCAGAGAAAGGAATCTTTTCTAATCGAAGTAGGGATTTTTTGAGCTCAATGCCTGAGGTCCCCATATAACCGGTCAGCTGTCCGTTTTTTCCAATGACACGATGACAGGGAATGAAGATAGGCAAAGGATTGACGCGATTTGCTTGCCCAATTGCGCGAACGGCTTTGGGGTTGCCAATGGTTTCAGCAATCTCTTTATAAGAGCGCGTCTGCCCATAAGGAATGGCAGAAAGTGCCTGCCAAGTCGCCCGTTGAAAAGGAGTTCCTCTGTCAATATCAAAAGGGACATCAAAATATTGACGGTCTTCATGAAAATAGCTCAGCAATTCTTCTTTTGCTTGCAGAAGATATGGATTATTTAAGTCTTCGTTTTCTATCTCTAAGGGGATGAAAGAGGCTTGGTTTAGCCCTTTGTCTGTAGCTGTTAGCCAAAAATCACCTATCGGGGTCGTTATCTTCATTCAATCACTCCGCTCAATTTTTTTCTTTCTGTTCATAGAGTATGGTACTATATTTTAGAGGAAAATAGAAATAGAGGCGAATCAAAAAATGGAAAAAATTAGACTTTTGCATACGAATGATTTACATTCACATTTAGAAAACTGGCCAAAAATTCGTCGTTTTTTAATCCAAAGAAAACATGAGGCTGTTCACAATAACGAAACCATTATTACCGTAGATTTAGGCGACTTCGTGGATCGTTTTCATCCACTGACTGAGGCGACTAGTGGCCAGGCTAATGTCGAGCTGATGAACCAAGTCGAGTATGATGCAGTGACCATTGGCAATAATGAAGGAGTGGGGAGTGCAAAAGAGGAATTAAACCATCTCTATGACCAAGCAAATTTTGATGTTTTGTTAGGGAACTTGTTTGATAAAAAAACACTAAAGATGCCAAGTTGGGCAAAAACTTCAAAAATAATCACGAGTAAAGAAGGCACAAAGATCGGTTTGTTGGCGTTAACGGCGCCGTTTCCATTAACTTATAGCCCTAATGGCTGGGATATCCGGTTTCCCATGGATTTGTTACCCGAGTTGGTCAGCGAGCTAAGAGATAAGGTCGATATTTTGGTATTGATGAGTCATTTAGGGGTCAGCGAAGATCGTGAAATTGCACGTACGTTTCCTGAAATTGATCTGATATTGGGCTCGCATACCCATCATTTGTTTGAAACGGGTGAAGTTATCAATGGTGTACAATTAGCAGCTGCCGGGAAATTTGGACAATATGTTGGGGATATCGTGATGGAAGTCGATGACAACCATCGTTTGACAGCAGCAACTGTTCGAGCTGTTCCTACCTCGACCATGACTGAATTTCCTGAAGATCAAGAAGAAATCGAAGGATATATTGCTCGAGGACATGCGTTACTAAGAGCAAAAACAGTCGCAGAGATTCCTTATGATTTAGCATTGGGAGATGAGGAGCCTCATTTGTTGATTGATGCTACTTTGCAAGCGGTCAAAGAACGAGCCCAAACAGAGGTGGCGATTTTAAATACAGGGTTATTTTTAGCGCCTATTAAAAAAGGACAGGTCAATCAAGACCAGCTGCACACCACGTTACCTCATCCCATGCACTTAATTCGGGTGACTCTTTTGGGGCGTGATGTGATCCGTTTAGTCTTAGAGATGGAAAGAAACCGAGGCTTCCTTAGAAATTATCCAATTATCGGTATGGGATTTCGTGGGAAAATCTTTGGTGAGATTCATTATAGTGGGCTTGAGTATGATGCGGTGAATCGCAAAGTACGATGGTTAGGCGAGCCAGTGGTTGAAGAGGCGAAGTATGTGTTTGCGACAGTCGATCACTTTATGTTCATTCCCTTTTTCCCGACCATTGAGATCGCTGGGACGTGCGAATTTCTTTTTCCAGAATTTATTCGGAGCGTTCTAGGGGAATCCCTCAAGAGTCACTATCCAATCGATTAAAAACAAGGTATAATAATTTTTAGGTGGTGAAGAGATGACAAAACAAGAAACAAATGAACCAGTTGTGACTAAAGCGACTGAGGCTCAGGCAACAGAACCAGTGACCGTAACAGATGAGTTAACAGCTGTGTTAGAAGAGATTGTCGAAGAGCCGGTTAAAGAAAAGAAAAAGGGTGAGACTGTAACGCCCATTGATGAAACAAACTTTTTAGTTGGCGAGCGCCACTATCGTATTGTACACAATCATCGCGATGGTTTTGATGCAGATAAATTAGGAGAAAGATATAGTGAAGTGCTTTCTCGTTATGATTATATCGTGGGTGATTGGGGGTATGAGCAACTTCGATTGAAGGGCTTCTTTAAAGAAGATAACCGCAAAGCTTACCCTGATCAACGGATTGATACATTGGAAGATTATCTGTATGAATATTGTAATTTTGGCTGTGCTTATTTTGTTATTGAACGAATCGGTGGCAAACGTGAAAAGACACAGAATAGACGACGCCGGAAAAAAACGCCAACGCATAATCAAGCGCACATTGAGGAGAAAAAAGGTCCTGTTACCTCTGTGCCAAAGAAAAAGAACAAACCTGTCATAAAAAAACGTGAAGATGAAAAATCTGGTTTCAGTAAAAAAGAAGGAAAGAAAACGAATGAGCAAGGAAAGCAAGAAGGCAAAAAGGCAGGCTTTACCATTCGTCAAAGAGAACAATAGATGAAAGATTATCAAGGATACTTAATTGATTTGGATGGAACGATTTATTTAGGCAAGGAGCCTATTCCTGCTGGAAAACGATTTGTTGAGCGTCTTCAAAAAGAAAAGTTACCTTTTTTATTTGTGACGAATAATACGACAAAAAGTCCTGAGGTTGTAGCGGGGCGTTTAGCAGATGAGTTTGATATCCATGTGACGCCAGAAGAAGTCTACACGGCTAGTTTGGCCACGATTGATTATATGAAGGATACGAACAGAGGTAATAAAGTGTTTGTAATCGGCGAAGCGGGCTTGATTGATTTGATCAATGCAGCAGGCTTTGAGTATGACGAAAAAAATCCGGATTATGTTGTGGTTGGATTAGATAGTCAAGTCACCTATGAGAAATTTGTTACGGCGACTTTGGCAATTCGAAACGGTGCACTATTTATTGGCACAAACCCGGATAAAAATATTCCTACTGAACGTGGTCTTATTCCAGGTGCCGGTTCATTGATTTCTTTGGTTGAGACAGCTACCCAAACGAAGCCTGTTTTTATTGGGAAGCCAGAAGCAATTATTATGGATAAAGCGGTGAGTCATCTTGGTTTACATAAAGATCAAGTGTTGATGGTTGGAGATAATTATGAAACAGACATCCAAGCCGGCTTAAAAAATGGTATCGATACGTTGTTGGTCTTGTCAGGCTTCACGTCAAAAGAGGCCGTTCCTAATTTGCCAAAAGCACCTAATTTTGTGGTCGATTCGTTGGACGAGTGGGTGATTGGGAAATGAATCAAGCAAAAAAGTGGCGTTATATCGAACGTGGCGGAATTCTCTCGTTGTTTTTAACGAGTATCAGTTTTGCCGTGTTTGTGGCGATTAACTTTCGTCCGTTATACCGTTTTGATGTGGATTACTTAAAGATTCTTGATTATACAACGGTTACCAAAGAGGTTTTGATGAAAAATTTTGGTGTCCTTATGAATTATTTGAACAATCCATTTCAAACGGTGCTTGCTATGCCTGACTTTCCGTCTTCAGCGAGTGGTGCTGAACATTTTTATGAAGTGAAACTGTTGTTTTTGTTGGATTATGCCGTGTTATTAATCACAATCATTCCTTCAATCCTATTCTTACGCTACTTATGGAAAAACAAACGTGGTTGGCTATTGATACGCCCCTTTCAAATAGGGATGTTGATACCTGTGATTTTTGGATTTCTTATGGCGTTAGGCTTTGATCGCTTTTTTGTAACCTTTCATCAAGTATTTTTTAACAATGATGATTGGCTGTTTGATCCTGCAACTGATCCGATTATCAACGTTTTACCAGAAGAGTTTTTCATGCACTGTTTTATTTTATTTTTTGTCTTAATTGAACTGATTTTTTTCGTTTACTATTTATTAGGCAAACGACAATTAAAAAAAGCTTGAGTATCTCCTCCAATATTGAAAGTAGCATTTTTCAAAATTGAAGGGAGGAGTACTCAAGTTTTTGTTTTCTAACGGGATGAATAGAAAACGGCTCTTTAGCTAAGAGAGGTCTTAACTGGAAGAGTTGCTTCCTATTCAATCTGAGGCTCGCCAAAACTAGCAAAGTGTTCTTATAAATTGATTTTTTCTGGCTGGCTATGTGCAAGACGACTAGCTGCTGCTGCGGCGATTGCGCCTACAATATCGTCTAAGAAGGTGTGTACACGCGGACCTTCGTGTGAGTTTAATTCGGCTAAAATCCCCGGTTTGACTTTATCGATATAACCATAATTTGTAAAGCCAATCGATCCATAAACATTGACGATGGATAAGGCTAGAATTTCGTCAATGCCGTACAGTCCCTCATCTTCTTCAATAATGTTTTGTAAAGGCTGCAAAAGCTGTTGTTCTTCGGCTAAAATGTCTAACTGAATTCCTGTGATAATGGCGTTGTGCACTTCACGTTTGACTAAGACGGCATCGACACTTGCGATACAGGTGTCCATTGTTAGTCCAACAATATATTGTTTTTGCAAAAACATCACTAATTCAGCAATATCTTGAATGCCGACACCGCGTTCAACAAGTAAATTGCGGGCCTTTTTTTCTAATGTTTCAGTTTGTATAACCATACGAAACTCCTCCAAGCGTTCTAATTTTATTTCTTAACCTAATGGTATACTATATGAAGAGTGAAAAGCAAGGAGTGTATTTGAATGGATCCGTTACTTGAATTTTGTGAGCAGAATTTAGCGCAAGGAAGTCAGCTTGTTTTAGAAGATGAAGAAATTACTGGACAAGTAGACATCCAGACATATTCTTGTATGAGTGAATGTACCTTATGTGCACAGAAAAATTTTGCTTTCTTTGAAGGAACGCGTTTGGCTGCAGATTCTCCTGAAGAATTAAAGCAAAAAATTACCCAAGCTATCAAATCTTGGCAGGAAGAATATAGCTAAACTAGTGGTTGAAGGGTTAGGCAGACCGCAGACCGCAGACCGCAGACCGCAGACCGCAGACCGCAGACCGCAGACCGCAGACCGCAGACCGCAGACCGCAGACCGCAGACCGCAGACCTAATGAAAAATATAGAAATAGTAAAAGCAGATAAAATTTGTGTGAACAATTTTATCTGCTTTTTTAAGTTAATGTTTGTCAGAAAATAAGCTGGTACTATGCATAGGCTGCGTTCTGTTTTTTGGATTGATGTAATGAAGCGCATTATTGACAGCAGTTGGTGCTTCACCAAAGCCTGTAGCGATTAAGCGAACTTTACCGTCATATTGGCAAATATCCCCCGTCGCATAAACGCCAGGAATTGAGGTAGACATATCTGAAGAAACAAGGATGGCGTTTCTAGTAGCTTCTAAGCCCCAAAATTTCAAATGATCCAAAGAAGAGGAAAAGCCGTAATTGACGATTAATGTATCAAGCGAAAGAGAAATCTCCTCCTCTGTTCGGACTTTTTTGAGTGTTAGACCAGCTAATCGTCCTGTTTCCTCTTGTAAAGAACTAATTACATAAGGAGTTAAAATGTTCACCGAAGAGTCCATTAACTTTTTCACACTATGTTCGTGTCCGCGAAACTCAGGACGACGATGAATTAAATAAACTTCTTTGGCGATGGGCTCTAGCATTAATGCCCAATCAATTGCTGAGTCACCTCCGCCAGCTAAGGCTACTTTCTTCCCAGCGTACTTCATCAAATCATTGACATAATAATCAAGGCCGCGATTTTCAAAAGCTTCTGCGTTATCAAGAGCTAGCTTGCGCGGTTGGAACGAACCATTGCCCAAAGCTAAAATGACCGCCTTTGAGTAATGAACCGTTTTGTTGGTATGAATCTCGATAATATCGTCCACTTTTTTTATGTTCAAAACTTCTTCTTCCAAACAATACGTATGGTTAAAGGTAGTTAACTGTTTTTCCAAGTTATCAACGAGGTCTGCTGCTTTTATCGCAGGGAATCCGGGAATATCATAGATGTATTTTTCCGGGTATAAAGTAGATAATTGTCCACCAAGTTGAGGAAGACTATCGATTAATTTTGTTTTCGCTTCTCTCATGCCCGCATAAAAGGCACCGAATAAACCAACAGGGCCAGCGCCGACAATAGTAATATCATAAATGTCCATGGTTGTATTCCTCCAATCCAAAATAGTCTAACAAAAAATGAAACATTCTACTTCATTTTAGCTTGTGAAAGAGTTTCTAAATTCACGACTTTATATAAGAAGTCATAAACTTACAGCTAATCTCCATTAAGTGTAACATAGGAGAGAAAAAAAGCGCCTATGAAGCTTCGAGTAAATGAAGCTCAGAAGTCTTGTTTCCTAGAATGGATAAATTTCGATTTTTTTTCTTGAATAATAGCATTTTTCTGAAATATTCGTTATCATAAAGAGAAAATAATTTTTAGGAGGAGATTTTCGTGTCTCAATTTCCACAAATAGATTTAGAAAATGCAAAAGGTTCAAAAGCAACAATTAAAACAAATAGAGGGGATATCACTGTTCAACTATTTGATGATTTAGTTCCTAAAACAGTTAAAAACTTTCTTGAATTAGCGAAAAAAGGCTATTATGATGGGGTGATTTTTCACCGTGTCATCCCTGATTTTATGATTCAAGGAGGCGATCCAACCGGAACAGGTATGGGTGGCGAAAGTATTTATGGCGATAAATTTGAAGATGAGTTTACACCAAATTTATTTAATTTGCGTGGTGCGCTATCAATGGCTAACTCAGGCCCTAATTCAAACGGCAGCCAATTCTTTATTGTGAATAACCAAAACGTACCAGCAAATATGTTGGGCCAATTAGAAGGTGCTGGCTTCCCGGCTGAGATTATTGAAGCTTATAAAGGCGGCGGAACACCTTGGTTAGATATGCGTCATACTGTTTTCGGTCATGTGACTCAAGGAATGGATGTTGTTGACGATATTGCTAGTGCCCAAAGAGGCCCTCAAGATAAGCCAGTTTATGATATTGTGATTGAAAGTATCGAAATTGCTGAATAAAATGAAAGAAGCTAAGCTGAATCAATCTGAAAAACGATTGGTTTGCTTTGCTTCTTTTTTCTATTTAAAGGAATGAACGATTCGTTTGAGTCCTTCTTCAAGAGTTGCTCTCGGACAAGCAATGTTTAAACGCATATGCCCGCTTCCTTTAGGACCGAAAATAATCCCTGAGTTTAGAACTACTTTTGCTTTTTTTATAAAGTGCGTTTCAAGGGCCGTATCATCTAAACCAAAACTTGAAAAGTCAAGCCACATTAGATAGGTTCCTTCCGGTGACATGAGACCAACCTCTGGCAAATGTTCTGCTAGGTAATTTTTAACGAAGTCAACATTGTCTTGTAAGTAAACAAGCAGTTCATCCAGCCAGGCTTCCCCAAAGTTATAAGCTGCCTCAGTTCCAATGTAACCAAATGTGTTAATCTCTCCATGCATATTCCGTTTTTGTGTTTTTTGGAATTGTGCAAAGAGCATTGGATTCTTTATAAAGACCATCGAGTTTTTGATTGCTGCCAAATTGAACGTTTTGGTAGCAGCTGTCAATACGATAGAAAACTCTTCAAAAGAAGGGTCAGCTGTTTGGAAGCTGGTAAAACTTTGTGGGGTAAAGACTAAATCTTGGTGGATTTCATCACTAACCACAATCACCCCGTGTTTTTTACATAAATTTCCCACGGCGATTAATTCTTCATTGGACCAAACACGTCCACCAGGGTTATGCGGATTGCAGAGAATAAACAATTTTACTTGGTGTTTAGTTATCAGATATTCCATCTCATCTAGGTCCATAACAAAGTGATTATTCTGTTCGATCAGAGAGCTACGGACCAAGTTTCTATGGTTCTCTTTGATAACTGCAGCAAAAGGATGGTAGACCGGATCATGAATTAGAACACTTTCACCTTCCTTTGTATAACTCTGAACGGCCATCGCAATACTAGGGACAACACCGCTTGAAAATAAAATTTCTTCCTTAGTAAGGACATAATTGTGGCGTCTTTTTTGCCAGTCTATCACTGCCTGAACCAAGGACTCAGGAATAATTGAATAACCAAATAAGCCTTTCTTACTATAGGAAGTAAACGCCTCAATTACTGGTGTTGGTGCTAGAAAATCCATATCGGCCACCCATAAAGGCAGTAAGTCGTCTGCTTGGTACGTATGGGTAATACTATCCCATTTTACAGAATCTGTTCCTGTTCGGTCTATTTGTTCGTCAAATCGGGTCATCTACTTTCATCCTCTCAAACAATCTTTTACGAAACTTCTTTTTTTTCTCTAAGTACAGTATAATGAATTGTGCGAAGAGAGGGAAGCAAATGAAATATAAAATTGGACAAATAATTGAAGGTAAAGTTACTGGGATTCAGCCATATGGTGCGTTTGTTTCATTAGATGAAGAAAACCAAGGGCTAATCCATGTATCAGAAGTGCAAGCTGGGTATACAAAAACGATTCAATCTTTATTGGCGATTGGACAAAAAGTTCGTGTGCAAGTAATTGATATCGACGAATATTCTCAAAAAATCAGTTTGTCGTTACGAACATTAGAAAATTTTGTTCCGTCGAATCAGTTTAAAAGGAAACGATACTTCACGAATAAAAATAAAAAAATTGGCTTTCAAACAATTAGTGAACAGCTCCCGATGTGGATGGATGAAGCATTAGACGAATTAGAATGAATAGGGATTTGAAAGTGGAGTAGATTTTTTCTGAAAATGTGGTAGACTTGATTAAAATTATACTAAATTGAACGAGGTGGAGATTTTGGGGGACAAAAGAGTCGCTGGTACAATTATGTTGCATTTGGAGGATGGATCAAAGAAGTTTTTGATGCATTCAGTTGGAAGTTCAAAGGAATTAGCTATTGCAGATTTTTCGACGGAACAGACTGGGTTGGCCAATATTTTAAACTTATTGACTAACACAGTGAATATCGATGTAAATGAAATAAATTTAGTAGAATTGATTAACACAAGTAGTATGAAAGAAAATATCCCGTTGTTTGTTTTTGAAACGCAGGCAGCACAGCAAAGAAATCGACTTGCTGAGGGCTACGATTGGGAAGAGCCTTCAGTTATGAGTGAAGTATTAGGTGCCTACGAGTTTGACGGCGTGCCATTTTTTTAAATGGCGTGACGAGTAAAGAAATCCATTATTCTAATTGTTGTAGTAAGTAGTTAGACTGTAGCGTGACGTGCTGCAGTCTTTTTTTAAAGAAAATTCACGAATGATTAAGTGGTCTTACGATTGTTTTTACGGAGAAATCCCAACCTTTTGATCTGATGTTTTTCATTTTTGTGTGAAAATTGTGTGAAAAGCGAATGTTGAAGTGTGAAGCGTAAAGATAGGGAGAAAAGAAGAGTAAAAAGTTGAAGGGAAAGGGCTTGACCGAAGAGTGGTTACATGCTAAATTATTATATGTTGAGAAGAAAAACATTCTTTCTTTTTTATTTTCAATTCTTTTTCAAAAAAAGTTGAAAATGTTCTTGACGCTGATGAATCAGCATGATAGAATAACAAAGTCGCTCGAGAAAGATGACAGAATAACAGTTGATAAATCAATAAAATTTATTAAAAAAATTGTTGACAAATAACAACTGAACTGGTATTCTAATTAAGTTGTTGAAACAAGCGATTAACTGATTTGAAAAAAGAAGTTAAAAACTTTTATAAAAAAGAGGTTGACATTTAATTGTTCAACTGATATGATATAAAAGTTGCTGACACAGCAATTGTAGACCTTTGAAAACTGAACAAAGTAAGACAAACCAAATGTGTAGTGTGTACTTGATTGAATCAAGTCACAAACATTTAACAAGCAAGCAATATGCTAGCAAACAAATTGAGCTTAACAATCTTATGATTGTTCTAACTTTTATTATGAGAGTTTGATCCTGGCTCAGGACGAACGCTGGCGGCGTGCCTAATACATGCAAGTCGAACGCTTTTTCTTTCACCGGAGCTTGCTCCACCGAAAGAAAAAGAGTGGCGGACGGGTGAGTAACACGTGGGTAACCTGCCCATCAGAAGGGGATAACACTTGGAAACAGGTGCTAATACCGTATAACAATTGGAACCGCATGGTTCTAATTTGAAAGACGCTTTCGGGTGTCACTGATGGATGGACCCGCGGTGCATTAGCTAGTTGGTGAGGTAACGGCTCACCAAGGCCACGATGCATAGCCGACCTGAGAGGGTGATCGGCCACACTGGGACTGAGACACGGCCCAGACTCCTACGGGAGGCAGCAGTAGGGAATCTTCGGCAATGGACGAAAGTCTGACCGAGCAACGCCGCGTGAGTGAAGAAGGTTTTCGGATCGTAAAACTCTGTTGTTAGAGAAGAACAAGGATGAGAGTAACTGTTCATCCCTTGACGGTATCTAACCAGAAAGCCACGGCTAACTACGTGCCAGCAGCCGCGGTAATACGTAGGTGGCAAGCGTTGTCCGGATTTATTGGGCGTAAAGCGAGCGCAGGCGGTTTCTTAAGTCTGATGTGAAAGCCCCCGGCTCAACCGGGGAGGGTCATTGGAAACTGGGAGACTTGAGTGCAGAAGAGGAGAGTGGAATTCCATGTGTAGCGGTGAAATGCGTAGATATATGGAGGAACACCAGTGGCGAAGGCGACTCTCTGGTCTGTAACTGACGCTGAGGCTCGAAAGCGTGGGGAGCAAACAGGATTAGATACCCTGGTAGTCCACGCCGTAAACGATGAGTGCTAAGTGTTGGAGGGTTTCCGCCCTTCAGTGCTGCAGCTAACGCATTAAGCACTCCGCCTGGGGAGTACGACCGCAAGGTTGAAACTCAAAGGAATTGACGGGGGCCCGCACAAGCGGTGGAGCATGTGGTTTAATTCGAAGCAACGCGAAGAACCTTACCAGGTCTTGACATCCTTTGACCATTCTGGAGACAGAACTTTCCCTTCGGGGACAAAGTGACAGGTGGTGCATGGTTGTCGTCAGCTCGTGTCGTGAGATGTTGGGTTAAGTCCCGCAACGAGCGCAACCCTTATTGTTAGTTGCCATCATTTAGTTGGGCACTCTAGCGAGACTGCCGGTGACAAACCGGAGGAAGGTGGGGATGACGTCAAATCATCATGCCCCTTATGACCTGGGCTACACACGTGCTACAATGGGAAGTACAACGAGTCGCGAAGTCGCAAGGCTAAGCTAATCTCTTAAAGCTTCTCTCAGTTCGGATTGTAGGCTGCAACTCGCCTACATGAAGCCGGAATCGCTAGTAATCGCGGATCAGCACGCCGCGGTGAATACGTTCCCGGGCCTTGTACACACCGCCCGTCACACCACGAAAGTTTGTAACACCCGAAGTCGGTGAGGTAACCTTTTGGAGCCAGCCGCCTAAGGTGGGATAGATGATTGGGGTGAAGTCGTAACAAGGTAGCCGTATCGGAAGGTGCGGCTGGATCACCTCCTTTCTAAGGAATATTACGGAAACTACACGGATTGTTAACACTTTGTTCAGTTTTGAGAGGTTTACTCTCAAATCGTTATAATGGGGCCTTAGCTCAGCTGGGAGAGCGCCTGCTTTGCACGCAGGAGGTCAGCGGTTCGATCCCGCTAGGCTCCATAAACAATCAATTCGTTGATTGTTTAACTAAATTTTATTTTGTTCATTGAAAACTGGATATTGAAGTAAAAATTAATTGAAACAAACCGAGAACACCGCGTTGAATGAGTTTTTTAAGAAGTTCAATTGCTTATTTTCTTGACTACGTTCCTATCGCTAGGAAAACGAGTCAAAACCCAACCGTAAGGTTGATAAGGTTAAGTGAATAAGGGCGCACGGTGGATGCCTTGGCACTAGGAGCCGATGAAGGACGGGACTAACTCCGATATGCTTTGGGGAGCTGTAAGTAAGCGATGATCCAGAGATTTCCGAATGGGGAAACCCAGCATTTTTCATAGAATGTTACTTTCCAGTGAATACATAGCTGGTTAGAGGTAGACGCAGAGAACTGAAACATCTAAGTACCTGCAGGAAGAGAAAG
>NZ_JBIOQR010000001.1:892500-1800000 GCF_051713825.1 Enterococcus sp. AZ194
TGCTGGGTAGCTATGTAGGGAAGGGATAAACGCTGAAAGCATCTAAGTGTGAAGCCCACCTCAAGATGAGATTTCCCATTTCTTTAAGAAAGTAAGACCCCTGAGAGATGATCAGGTAGATAGGTTAGGAGTGGAAGTGCAGTGATGTACGGAGCGGACTAATACTAATCGGTCGAGGACTTAACCAAAGAAAAAAGAAAAGAATGAACTCGAAGAGTTTCAATTAAAATACTTCAAATCCAGTTTTGAGTGAGCGAAAGCATAACTCAATAAGATACATCACCAAGTGTGGTGGCGATAGCGAGAAGGATACACCTGTTCCCATGCCGAACACAGAAGTTAAGCTTCTTAGCGCCGATTGTAGTGAGGGGTTTCCCCTTGTGAGAGTAGGACGTCGCCACGCTTGTAGTATTCCGGCATAGCTCAGTTGGTAGTAGCGCATGACTGTTAATCATGATGTCGTAGGTTCGAGTCCTACTGCCGGAGTCATTAAGAGATAGATTAGCTATCTCTTTTTTTTTCGTTAAATAAAGAGCCCTTTATGGCAAATGACCTGGTTAGAAATGGAATCAACCTGTTTACTGAACTGTAAGCCCGAAGTAATCTACCACATCAAATTAATGAAATCCCTCCTGTAAGATAGAGTTATCAATCAGACAGGAGGGACTTACTTATAAATAAACAAACTCAAAATACCCTCGTACCAGATGAATTACTCCCTTCCACACCTACGACATAATCCTCTTCAAAAAAACAACTTGCCCTCACGCTTCATACCGATCAAACAAACTTGGCTATCTATAATGGTATCGATAGCTGTCTTCTATGCGCTGTATTAAGAGAGTTAAAGCTCGATGCTTGATTTTTCTAACCTGACATACGTCCATTTTTTTTCGTGGTTATACAGATATAAGAAAAGGAATCGCTGGCTTAGCGCATTTGTTCAAACTCAATATGAGATGAATGTATATTAGAGCTTGACACGTTTCATCAGCTATTGTGACTTTTATTGGGGACGTGCCAACTCATCTATTTTTCCTAAATGGTTATATAAATTTCCTGCCAATCTTGAAATGGGTAGTAGTTTTTCGGGAAGAATATACTCTCTTGTTTGATCAAAGATAGACTCATCAAAATAATAATCGAGGACCTCAAGAACAAATAAGTCACTAATGGTTTGGCCGTTGTGATCTGTGATTGGTAAATATTGATGCACACGGACCTCCATTCTTATAGGAACCTCTTTTAAGGAAGGGATAGCTACTGATTGACTTACCTCGAGTGTTAGGTCAGTAAGGGATAATTCACTTTCCTCAGCTGGCAACGATGCAGAGGTGGCATTCATGGCTTCTAACACTGCTTCATTGACGATGTGGATGACGCCTTCTTTATTTGCTAGCAGATTAGTTGTTGTATCCTTTTGTTCTGTGCCTTTGCGGTTGATTGAAATAGTCACCAAGGGAAGTTCTTTTGAGGCAACAGTAAAATAGCTAAAGGGGGCCAAATTAACAACAGAGGTTTCGATGTTTTTTGTTGTAATCCATGCAATAGGACGAGGGATTATAGAGCCTGTCAAAAATTTATAGTGTTGTTTGGGACTAAGGTCTTTTGCTGAGTAATGGATCATAATGATTCTCCTTTCGTATGTGACAGAACGCCTTATCCTTATAGATAGATATCAGTGTTAGGTCGTCTTCTTGATTATATGGTAAAGAGGCCGGTTATTATAGTTAAACCGACCTCTCTCAAGGTAGTACTAGTTTCGTATTTTGTTGGCTTCAGAAGTATCGAATGGACGGACATATTCTTCAATTTCTTTACGTTTCGGTTCTAAAAATGGAGGGAGTGCTAGAATTTCTCCAGCAGTTTCATAGGTTTCATCCTCCAAGAAACCAGGGCCATCAGTTGCTAATTCAAAGAGAATTCCTGGGGCTGCTCTAAAGTATTCTGATTCAAAGTAGAAACGCTGAACATAACCTGAATTAGGTAGTTCTAATTGATCAAAACGTTTAATCCAAAATTCGAGTGCTTGTCGGTCTTCTACACGAAACGCGAGATGATGGACATTACCGAAGCCTTCTCTTGCCACAGGTAAATCTGTTCGGTGTTCGATAATGACACTTGCCCCGTTTCCGCCTTCTCCTACTTCAAATAGGTAGAAGTTTCCCTCGGTTGCGACTTGCCTAAATCCTAAAACTTGTTCTAATAAAAGTTTCATATGATCCAAATTTTCGACAGTGAGAAAACTCGGTCCTAAGCCTATGAGCGCGGCAGCTTCTGGGACATTCGAGTTTTTCCAGGGAACACCGGCTGCAACGCCTGAATTGGTTTCGTCGGAGATTAATTGGTATCGTTGATTATCAAAATCCTCGAACTCTAAGTATTTTTTTCCGAAACGCTGGTTAATTTCACCATGTGTAATCGCCTGTTCATCAAAACGTAATACCCAGTATTTAAGGGCTTCGTCGTCTTTTACACGAAATGAGGTTCGGGAAATGCTGTTCGTTCCTTTAAGACCTTTGGGAATTCCTGGGAAGTCAAAAAACGTCATATCTGTTCCGGGACTACCTAGGTCGTCAGTAAAATATAAGTGATATGTCTCAATATCATCTTGATTGACAGTTTTTTTTATTAAACGTAATCCTAAAATATCTGTAAAAAAGCGGTAAATCTTTTCAGCGCTCGATGTAATAGCTGTTACATGGTGTAATCCAATAATTTCCTGATTCATAAGTCATTCCTCCTCAAATCTAAATAATTAACTTACTAAAAGTAAGTATAATGGATGTTGTCTTTTTTAGCAATTAATATAGCTTATCACAAAAAAAGTTAGGTATAATGGACAATAGATAGAAATGGAGGATATCTATGAATAAACACTTATTATTTGATTTAGATGGGACAATCATTGATTCTAGCGAGGGTATTTATAACTCGGTTCAGTATGCTGCAGAAAAATTATCCTTACCTAAGCTGACGATAGAGACCCTCAGAAAATTTATTGGTCCGCCGTTAAAAGAATCTTTTCAGGTATATTGTTCACTTGATGACAAAAAAGCCGATGAAGCAGTCGCCTATTATCGAGAAAACTATCAAGAATCAGGCATGTTCCAGATTGCCCCCTATGAAGGAATTACTGAAGTGATTAAAGCGTTAAATCAAAACAATTCAATCTATATTGCTACTTCTAAGCCTGAGAAATTTGCTAAAGAAATTCTTACTTATTTGGAGCTATCTGATTATTTTGAAGGAATTTATGGCGCTGATTTGGCTGGAGAGAGAAGTCAAAAAGCGGAGGTTATCTCTTATGCGCTTAGTCATCATCCTGAGATTGATAAAAAGCAGGCAGTAATGATTGGCGATAGGGAACATGATATTTTTGGTGGAAAAGTCAATCACCTAATGACTTTAGGTGTTTTATATGGGTTTGGTTCAAAAGAGGAATTGTTGTCTGCTGGTGCTGATAAACTAGCTGATAACCCTAATGATATTGTCCGTGTACTATCAGAATAAACAAAAAGAGCTTGGAACATAACTTTTTTAAGTTATGTTCCAAGCTCACCTAAGCCACTTGACGGGCTTGAACCGTCGACCTCATCCTTACCATGGATGCGCTCTACCAACTGAGCTAAAGCGGCAAGTTATTTAACACAAATATTAGAATACAGAATATAGATTGGTTTGTCAATATTGGAAGCGGAAGTTTGTTAAAATTTGTGTATATAAATTTTTTGATTTTCTACAGCTAGATTTATTGATCTTTTAACTCCCTAAGATGTCTAACATTTTATAAACAAAAGAAAAAGCGAAGATCGTGGCAGTACAGGTGAAAGCCGATGACTGTTTAAACGAGCTCCGCTTTTATGCTTATTCTGCTAGTTCTTTTTGAAGTTTTGTATAGAGTGTTTGTGTCTCATCTTGTTTTTTGGACGTAAAATAATAGTCTTTGTTTTTGGTTTGGATTTTTAAAATGGGACTAGAGGACTGGTCAACAAAAAGTGTAGCCTTTCTATTTTCAACGGTAAATTGCCCTAGTTCATAATGTTCAGTTCCCATACCGTTAACACGAGTTCGGTTATTCGGAAGCTTATCAAGTAAGGAGATTTTTTCGATTTTATCTAAATCTATAGTCGAATGACTGAAAGGTGCTTGCAACTTTAGTTCTTCTTTGGATAAATTTGCTTGAAAAGGTTCTTGTCCAAAATCAACCATAAATAATGGGGTTAAACTAAAGAATAATACAACAACAATTCCGAAGCCCGTTAAGCCCATAATAATTTTTCCGGCCTTTTTGCCTAAATTAATGGAGATATTCATGCCGATACGATCAGCAACCATTAATCTTGAATCATTTGGATTGATATAAATACCAAATTTCCAATATTGGTCATCTCCTGAGTAACGGTATTCAGCTGTTTGTTCAATAATCTTGTCTTGTTTGTTTCTTAAATCATATAGGTAGTAGGTAGTAAATGCGCAACCGAACAAGATCAAAACCATGTAGCCCATCATCAAAACAAAAGAGAAGTGATAGTTTTCCAATAAACCAACTCTAGGAATAAAAGAAATCGGCGCCAGCAACCAAAATAAAATAGTGGTGATAACGGACCAATGATGCCGAAAAAGATCATTGTAACGTTTATTCAACTCTGTGTTACTAGTGTAAGTTTTGGTAGGTAAGCGAAAAATTGAATAGTATAAACCACCAAATAATAGACAACACCCCAGCCCACTTAAAAGCGCAAACCAAGTAGTAGAGCTTAAACCAAACGTTAAGAGGGTATAAATTGCTCCAATGACGCTGATAAGAATTGGCGGCAATGACCACCATAGCGAAAGTATTTTTTGATTCTTTTCAACCACTAATTTGGTATCAATCATTAAGGGACTGATATCAACAAGCCAGCTATTTTGTACAAGTAATTGACGCATCTTTCGGATATATATAATTTGGCAATAAGTCATGCTCCCGATTGAAACAAATAGTAACACCAACAAGCCAAATATAGTGATAGAATCGTAGGGAGATAATAAGAGTGGTGATGAGGCGACAGATAAAATGGTCGCAATTTGTAAAAGTCGACGTTTATATTCATTTCGTAAGTTTGTAATCTCTGGTTCCTGTAAATGCTCTTTAGAAATGGTGTTTTCTAAAATAATATTTTTATGAGGATTACCAGTGACTCTAGCTGATAACGCGATTATAAACATGATAATAATTAAACCAATAATTAGATAGAAGTTCATTTGTTTTCCTCCTGTTCAAACCCAGCGATAATTTGTGTTACTTGAGCAATAATAGCTTCCTTTGATTGATCATGAACTACGGCCTCAGCTAAAAGTAATAGAATTTTTTTTGAGAAAATTTCAGAAAACCCGTTATCCTTAACGGGCAATTTAGCAACTTTAGTGCCCAGGCGTCTATCCGTAACTATGTAGCCTTCTTGCTTTAGTTGAGTATAAGCTTTTGAGACAGTCATCATATTGACTCCTGTTTCGTCTGCTAGCTGTCGAACGGAGGGAAGTAATTCATCTTCACTTAATTCGTTTTTTGCAATGCCGATAATAATTTGATTGCGAATTTGTTGATAAATCGGTTCTTCTGAATGTGGATCAATGGTCAGTAACATTTCTTCACCTCTTTGTATTAGATATTGTAATACAAAGAATGCAGCAATGCAATAAAAAGATCTCTTTCTATTAGAAATGAGCAGCGAGTGGAGAACACTAATGGCCGAATGCGTACCAATCACTAGATGGATAATGAAACCGCAGCAATCGGAAAAGTCTGCAAATAAGCTAGAGTTTTTGGACGCTTAAATGAATCCATAAAATTATCTGACTTTTCTGTCAAGTAGTTGAGTTCATTTCTTAAGAGGAGTAGAATAGGTAATGGAATTATATTTGAAAGGATGAGATGGATGACAGCAATTAATCAAGAATTAACAAAAAAGTTTAATCAGGAATATCTTGCCAACAACAAACAGCAGGCGTTGCAACGTGGGGTTGTAAAAAACGGAATCTCGGCTTCAGCAGAAAATATCTCGGCACATGTCAATAATGTCCCTGTATTTTCAGTAGATGTTGCGACAGGAAAAGTGGCCAATCAAAAACAATCAGGACGTTGCTGGATGTTTGCGGCATTAAATACCTTCCGTCATAAATTATTAACTAGCTATCAATTAAAAGAATTCGAATTGTCTCAAAATTATACATTCTTTTGGGATAAATATGAAAAAGCAAATTATTTTTATGAAAATATTCTTGCGACAGCTACAGATGCATTAGATAGCCGTAAAGTTGCTTTCTTATTGTCTATGCCTCAACAAGATGGTGGACAATGGGACATGATCGTCTCTATTTTCCAAAAATATGGGATTGTTCCAAAATCAGCGATGCCAGAAAGCAGCAACAGCTCAAACTCTAGAGATTTAAATAATTACTTAAATAAAAAATTGCGTAAAGATGCAGTAACACTTCGTCAAATGGTTGCAGAGAAAAAATCGTCAGAAGCGATTCAAGAAACCAAAGAAAAAATGCTTCAAGATGTCTATAACTTCCTAGCGACTTCATTAGGAACACCTCCAGAAACCTTTGACTTTGAGTATCGTGATGAAGAAAAAAATTATCACATTGACCGTCAGTTGACACCTCAAAGCTTCTATGAAAAATACATTGGTGTGGATTTAACGGAGTACGTAAGTATCATTAACGCACCAACAGCAGATAAACCGTATAACAAATCTTATACAGTTGAGATGTTAGGGAACGTTGTTGGTGGAAAAGAAGTCAAATATTTAAACGTAGACATGACCGCCTTCAAAAAATTGGCGATTGCTCAATTAGAACAAGGCGAGTCTGTTTGGTTTGGTTGTGATGTCGGTCAATCATCTACACGTGATAGCGGTATAATGGCACTTGATGCGTACGATATGAATGATTTATTTGATGTTGATTTTACAATGACCAAAGCCGAACGTTTGGATCATGGGGAAAGTTTGATGACTCACGCAATGGTCTTGACAGGTGTCGACATCATTGATGGAAAATCAACAAAATGGAGAGTTGAAAATAGCTGGGGCGATAAAGTCGGTGACAAAGGATTCTTTGTTATGAGCGATGCTTGGATGGATGAATATACTTACCAAATCGTTGTAAGAAAAGACTTATTGAGTCCAGAACAATTAGCTGCTTTTGAAGAAGCACCTAAACTATTAGCACCTTGGGATCCTATGGGCGCTCTTGCCTAAACAAATGGAGGAGCAGGGGAATCAGCTGATTTCTCTGCCCTTTTTCTAATTTAACGGTTGTTTTTAATTAAGTGGGTTATAAAAAAATGAGTAGATGAGTTATAGGAGGAATCTTTGTGGCAAAAAAATATACAACAAAACATGAGGTTGCCTATTATGAATGCGATATTAATCAAACAATGACTTTTCCTTCTATGTTAGGTGTTGTGATTAAAACGTCAGAGGAACAAAGTGATAAATTAGATCGAGGTTCCGAGTTTGTTGCAAGCTTTGGTTTGACGTGGGTGATTACCAATTATCAAATGGCGATTACTCGATTACCAAAAGTGGGTGAGATAATTGATGTGACCACGCAAGCGCTAGAATATAATAAGTATTTCTGTTATCGGAACTTCTGGGTTCATGATCAAGAGGGCAATGAATTGGTAGCAATTGAGTCTGTCTTTGTGTTAATGGATTTGAAAAATCGCAAAATGAGTAGTGTGATTGAAGAGATTATTGCGCCTTATGAGAGTGAAAAAATCAAAAAAATCAAACGGGCACCAAAAATGGAGAAGATTCAGCAGGCAGAGGTGATTCCTTATCGCGTTCGGTTTTACGATATTGATAGTAATCAACACGTGAATAATGCGATGTATTTTAATTGGATGATTGATGTGTTAGGATATGACTTTTTAACGACACATCAACCTGTCGCCGTCAATATTCGTTTTGATAAGGAAGTCGAGTATGGCAATATGATTGATAGTCATTACGAGATTGTAGCACTTGAGGAACAAATAGAAACACGACATGAGATTAAAATTGGCGAGCTTGTGTGTTGCGAAGCGGCCATTCAGTGGAAAAAGAAATAAAAAAAGCACATGAAAGAAATCATAGTAGAGAGTCTGATTAAACGCAGGTCACAGAAGCAACTCCATCTCCATCTCCATTACATTCCGCTCTCATCAATCTCTACGCATGGGACATGCTAGAATTGAAGGACTACGCAAAAAGACTTCAATCTCATCAATTTCTAAAGGTGAAACACCTTAAGAATTGATGGATTACATGCCGCTCTCAACAACTTCTACGCAGGTCACATGCTAGAGTTGAAGGTTCGGAAAATAAGAAGGAATTCACGAAAATTGTTTTTCAAATTTTTGTGAATCTCAGCTTATTTCTCGGAGGTAAACACTTCTGTTCCAACCTTCTCTACTAGATAGACCTTCATGTGTTTTTGTTTTTTTTAGGATTGCATAAAGTGAATCAAGCGGTCTGTTGACAACTGATTATTGGTTGCGATGAGTAGTTTTAAGCGAGCTTTCTGACTGTTAATACTATTACAGAAAATGATGCCTAGGTCTTGAAGCTCTTTACCGCCACCTTCGTATTCATAAACAGGTTCGGCGATGCCATTGAAACACCGTGAGACAAGAACCACGGGCACATTTTTTTCGATAAGTAGTCGAATGGCGGGAAGGGTGTCAGGTGGTAGGTTGCCAGCACCTAACGCCTCAATTACCAATCCATCAAGTGGGGATTTAGCCAGAGTCTCGATTAAGTCGCCGTGCATACCTGCATAAGCTTTAACAATCGGAATAAGCCCCTCCACCAGATTCGTATCTAAGTGCTCGGTTTCTAATAACTCTTGCATAAATAATATACGTTGTTTAGTCACAATGCCAATCGGTCCCAAGGTCGGTGTTCGAAAGGTGGCTACGTTGGTTGTGTGCGTTTTGGTGACATAACGGGCAGAATGAATTTCATCATTCATAACGACAAGGACTCCTTTATCACGCGCTTCAGGACAAGAAGCGACACGAATCGCACTTTCAAAATTGTAAAGTCCGTCGCTACCAAGCTCATTACTTGAACGCATAGCTCCAGTCAAGACAATCGGAATCAGGTGGCCAATAGTGGTATCTAAGAAAAAGGCGGTCTCTTCTAAGGTATCGGTTCCGTGGGTAATGACAATCCCCGAGAATTTTTGAGCAATTGCTTTGAGAATTCTGTTTTTTAAACGTAACATGTGCTCGGGCATAATGTGTGGAGAGGGAACGTTAAATATATCTTCTACAAAGAGTTCGACCTCTTGTGGAATGGCGATTTCAGCAGCCATTAACGGATTGACCACATCGGGACTCACGCCACCAGTTATTGAATCTTCTTTCATGGCAATCGTGCCACCCGTGTGTAAGACAAGAATTTTTTTCATTCATTCACCTTCTATAGGGATTTTTTGCAACAGCTTCAGCACCTATTGTATACTATAACAATAAGAAAAAAAACTGGAGGCCACAAAATGATTCGAATTGGGCTAACCTCATTTAAAGAGCATGACAAATTAACTGGAAAACCGAATAATACGTTGTACGAATATGCCGGTTTTTTGCCGTTTGTTGAGCTGGATACTGCTTACTACGGCATCCCCAAAAGGACGAGCGTAGAGAAGTGGGTTGAAGAGGTCCCGCCGTCCTTTCGTTTTGTGGTGAAAGTCTATCAAGGAATCAGCGGGCAAGGAAAATGGCAGGATTATTATTCTTCTGAGGCGGAGATGTTCAGGCATTTCCTAGAAGCGATGACGCCGATGATTCAATCCAAAAAGCTCTACTGTTTTTTATTACAGTTTCCAGCGACCTTTAAATGCACCAAAGAAAATGTGGCCTATCTTGAACGGGTTCGTGCTTATTTTGGAGACCTACCTCTAGCGGTCGAACTACGTGATTTTTCTTGGTATTCAGAAAAGCTTCTAATGGGCATGCGAACCTTCATGCAAAAGCACAAGTTTTCGTTAGCAATTATTGATGAACCACAATTATTAAATGCGACGGTTCCGTTTGACCCATTTGTTACGAATGCTGAGTTTGCTTTATTTCGTTTTCATGGTAGAAATACAAGCGGTTGGCAGAGCAATGATTCGGGGTGGCGTAAAAAGAGGACGCTCTATCGTTATAACCACCAAGAACTTTCTGAAATTGCTGATGCGATTAATCAAGTTCAAAAAGAAACGAAGGAAATCGGCATCATTTTTAATAATAATTCTGGAGGCGATGCGGCAGGAAACGCGCTGGAATTAAAGGAAATACTGGGGATTACTTACGATGATTTGAATCCTGCCCAAATTGATTTATTTTAAGGAGACCATATGATTAAAGCAATCTTTTTTGATATAGATGGAACACTTGTAACAAGTAGTTCAAAAGCTTTAACAAGCACTCGTGAGGCGATAGCCGCCGCCCAAAAGAAGGGGATTTTGTGCGGGGTTGCTACGGGAAGAAGCCCTGTACGAATCAAACAAATTACCGATAATCTAGCACTCGATATGTTTGTGACATATAATGGCCAATACGTTTACACCGCAGATGAGGTCATTTATGAAGAGGCGTTTGATCCAGCTGTGTTAAAAGAAATCGTTACATTTGCTGATGAAAGGCATCGACAGATTATGTTTGGTGGAAAAGACAAGATAGATGGTAGTACGACGATGATCATGGGGCAGGCACGCTGGGTGAAGAAGGTGAGCACCTTTTTGCCTAAGTGGTTTCCTGTCAAGACGGTCAAAATTCTTTTACAAAAGTTTAGTCCAAACCGCCGCAAAGTTCGTTATGAACAGCTAGAGATACTCAAGGAACCAATTTATCAGTGTATTCTGTTCAGCTCAGAGTCAGAGGATGAGAAGCTTCGCCAGCTATTCCCAAACTGTACCTTACAGCGTTCTAATCCTTATTCAGTGGATTTAATTCCAAAAGGGGGATCGAAGCTTACGGGGATCGATTATTTTCTTGAAACAAAAGGAATTAATCGATCAGAAGTGATGGCCTTTGGCGATAATTTTAATGATAACGAGATGCTTTCAGGTGTTGGAATTGGGGTTGCTATGGGAAATGGGCGCACCACGACGAAACAAGCAGCGGATTATATAACGGATACAAATGAGGCAGATGGCATTGCAAAAGCCTTACGCCATTTTCATATTATTGAGGAGTGAACAAGTAGTGACGAAACAAACGCCCTTTGAACAAGCAGAAGAATTTCATAAAACCTTTGATCCAAGAAGACCAGCTGTGCCGACCGCATTTAGCCCAGAAGAAGCCTCCTTTCGTGCGGGCTTTAAGCAAGAAGAATTAGTTGAATTTTTATATGCGGCAAGTAATAATGACTTAGCGTTGTTTGATGAATTAACTGACCAGCTGCAACGAGATCTGTTGAAAGCAAAAGAAAAGGTTCTTGCTAAGAAGGAGCCAGTTGAAGATGTTTTAGTTGGCGAAGTGGATGCCTTAGTGGATATTCTCTACTTTACGTATGGCTCATTTTCTTTAATCGGCGTCAATCCAATGCCTATTTTTGAAATTGTTCATCGAGCCAATATGGGCAAATTGTTCCCAGATGGCCGACCACACTACGACCCAATCACTAATAAGGTACTAAAGCCTGAGCATTGGGCACAAACTTACGCACCGGAACCAAAAATCAAACAGGAAATTGCCCGTCAACGAGCTGAAAAAGAAGCAAACTAAAAAATGTGGCAGTCTTTATATACAACAAGAGGTTGGGACAGAAGCAACTCCTGTCCCAACCTCTTCTAGTGTATGATTGTATTACTATTCTTTAATCGAAAAATGTATAATACAAGGCGCGGATGGCTTTTTCTTCTTGTGCTTCTTGAATGCCAAACATAATGCTGACTTCAGAAGAGCCTTGGTTAATCATTTCTAAGTTGACATGTTTTCTGGCTAAGGCACTAGTACTTTCAGCAGTAACCCCGATACGCTGACGCATGCCTTCTCCAACAACCATAATCATGGATAGATTATGCGTAATTCGAAGTTCATCAGGATCTAGTTCAAAAGCTAGACGACGCATTAATTCTTCTTCGCTTTCTTTGGTTAATTGGCGTTCTCTCAAAATAATGGAGACATCATCAATTCCAGAGGGCATATGCTCATAACTAAGTGATAATTCTTCAAAGACCTGCAAGATTCTGCGGACGAAACCAATCTCTCTATTCATCAGATATTTGCTGATGTAAATACTAGCAAATCCTTGATCGCTAGCAATCCCGACCACTGGCTGTTTTGAAATGTCACGTTGGGTAGTAATCAGTGTTCCTGGATGTTGGGGATTATTGGTATTTTTAATTACAACAGGAATCTTCGCACGGTATGAAGGCATTAATGCTTCATCGTGGAAAACAGAAAAACCGGCATAGGCTAACTCACGCATTTCACGATAGGTTAGTTCTTTGATTGTTTCGGGCTGATGTACATATCCTGGATGAGACACATAGATGCCATCGACGTCTGTAAAGTTTTCGTAGAGGTCAACCTTCATCCCAGCAGCAACGATGGAGCCAGTAATATCAGAACCTCCACGTGAAAATGTGCAGACATTTCCTTCTTGCGTGTACCCAAAGAAACCCGGAATGACCAAGATAGCTTCTTCATTGCGCCATTTGTAAATCTCATCATAAGAAGCTTGGAGGATGCGCGCATTCCCTGGTTCATCACTGACCAATAACCCTAACTCTTTGGGATTGATGTAAAGTGCAGAAAGTCCTTTTGCTTCTAATATTCCAGCAACTAGCTTGGCATTGTTGTTTTCACCACTCGCTAAAAAAGTATCTGACAGGTGCGGATTATCGCTTAAAGGTAGCTCCTGTAACGACTGAATATTCTCTTTAATTGCGGTCATAATAGCAGGCGCTATATGAAAAGCATCGGCAATCTCTTGGTATCGTTGAGTGATTTGTTGGATCAAATCAGTCGTAGGTTGATGGTTCAGAGTCGCTTCGTAATAGGCAATCAATAGGTCAGTGACCTTAATATCATCGTGGGTTCGCTTACCAGGCGCTGAGACAACAACAAACTTACGCTGTCTATCTTCTTTAATGATATTAACCACTTTCTCTAATTGACTGGCAGAAGCAAGAGAGCTGCCACCAAATTTTACGACTTTCATTTTTTTCACTCCTATTTTTAATATTTCTTTAAGGATACAAAATTAGGCCTGTAAAATCAAGGATGTTTCAGAATAAATATGTAAAATAATGAGAAAATTTCATAATAAAAATGCAATTGTTCATTTCATAGGAAGTGTTTTTTTTGAGCAGTGAAAAAAAGAGCGAAAAAAAGAAAAGTTTTTGGTGTTAGATAGTGAATGCTTTTTTTGTTTGTGATATAATCTAGCGTAGACGTCTTTTGTTTACAAGAGACTAGGAACCAGAAATTGTAGATAATTAGGTCGAATGAACAAGAGGTTCATTTACTTTATAGGCATATAGGAAAATGGAGGAACCTTAAATGGGAAGTAATGTTATCATTGGAATCATAATTGGAATAATTGTCGTGGCGGCACTGTTATATTTAGTAGGCCACTTTATGAGAAAGAGAAACCAAGAACGACTAGATGTACTCGAGAAACGAAGAGAAGACTTGTTCGATTTACCGGTTGATGAAGAAGTAGATGATGTAAAAAGAATGCATCTGGTTGGTCAGAGTCAGAATACATTTAGAGAATGGCGTCAAAAATGGTCAGATATTACGACGAGTTCTTTTGCAGAGTTAGAGACGAAAATTTTTGAAGTGGAAAGTCTAAACGAAAACCTACATTTCCTTAAAGGTAAGAAAATGGTTGTTGAAGCTGAAGAAACCATGGATGAGATGGAAGAGCTAGTGGCTGAGATTCGTGCAGGGTTACGTGAATTACGCGAAAGTGAAGAACGAAATTCATTAGAAGTCCAAAAAGCCCTAGATGTTTATGAAGAACTAAAAAAAGCTTTAAAAGAAGACAACAGCATTTATGGACCAGCTTATTCAGAATTACAAAAACAAATTAAAAATATCGAAATTGAATTTACTCAATTTGTTACATTAAACACTTCGGGAGATCCAATTGAAGCACGCGAAGTATTGGAGCAGGCAGAACGCCATACCTATGAAGTGGATGACTTAATGAAACGTATTCCTCCATTATATGAAGAGTTAAGTAAAACGTATCCGGACCAATTAAAAGAAATTGAAGATGGTTACAAACGTATGATTGAACAACAGTATGTATTCCCAGAGAAGGATTTTGCAGACGATATCAAACGAGCAAAAAATCGTGTTGAAAACTCAATGAATGATTTGGAAAAGGCTGAGGTTGAAGCTGTAGAAGTAGCCAATATTGATACGGCCAATTCAATTGATGCATTATACGTTGTTTTAGAAAGAGAAATTGAAGCGAAAAAATATGTGGTTCAAAGTCAAAAAACAATTCAAGATTATATTGACCATGCAACAAAAAATAACCGCCAATTGTTAATTGAATTAGACCATACTTCTCAAAGCTATACATTAAACCATAATCAAGTAGGGCGGGCACGTGGTTTCCAAACAGAGGTAGATGAGTTATCTCGTCGCAATAGTCAGATGGAACCATTACTTGCCAAACATGAAGTTGCATACTCTGATGTCCAACATTTTTACAAAAATGCCTTTAAAGTGTTAGATGATATTGAAGCACAACAAGTCGAGATTGATGATTCCTTACGTCAATTACGTAAAGGTGAAAAAGTTGCCCAAGAAAAAATTGAGAAGCTTGAATTTAGTTTACGTAATTTGAAACGTTTTGTAGAGAAACAACGCTTACCTGGTTTGCCTGGTGATTACTTAGAATTTTTCTTTGTAGCTACTGATCGAATTGAAGAATTATCTCGTGCTCTAAATCGTATCCGCATTAATATGGAAGAAATCAATAAGTTAGTAAACTTGTGCGAAGAAGATATCGAGATGCTTGAAAAAAGAACGTATGATTTGGTGGATGCTGCTGCATTGACGGAACAAATGATGCAATATGCGAATCGTTATCGTCATACACATCCTGAGATCAAACAAGCAATTGAGAAAACGTTAGTCTTATTCAGTAAAGAATATCGTTATCAAGATGCCTTAGATGAGATTGGAACGGCACTAGAACAAGTAGAGAGTGGTGCATTCAAACGAATCGAGAACTTCTACTTTAATAACCAAGAATTAGTTTAATAGTGACTTGTAGAAGCTACTCTCCTGTTGGAAAGTAGCTTCTTTTAATGGAATCAGGCCGGTTTGATAGATAAGAAACAGAGCTTTCTGGAACGTAGCCAAGATTCGTTGATTCTGATTTCTGAGGGTACATTACTAAAACTTCAAAAGAGCACAATCACTTGATAAAGGAAAGAATAAAGTATTTCGTTTTTGAGAAATGTCGAAACTTGAAAGCTCTTGTGACAACGGGTATAATAGGAAAGAATTTCAAATAAAGAGGGGTTCCTTATGATTTATTTTGATAATAGTGCAACAACAGCGATAGACCCACAGGCTTTAGATACATTTGTAAAAACAAGCCAACGAATTCAAGGAAATCCATCAAGCTTACATGATTTAGGCAATCAAGCGAATCGGTTATTAAAGCAAGCAAGAAAACAAATTGCTGATCAATTAAAGGTTTCGAGTGATGAAATATATTTTACAAGTGGCGGAACAGAAGGCGATAACTGGGTATTAAAAGGAACAGCAATCGCCAAAAGAGAATTTGGCAACCACATAATTATCTCGGGAATCGAACATCCAGCTGTGAGTGAGACGGCAGAACAACTTCGTCAGTTGGGGTTAGAGGTTAGTATCTTACCTGTCGATGAACAAGGGTTTGTCAAAGTAGACCAGTTAGCAGGGTTAATAAAAAAAGAAACTATCTTAGTATCAATCATAGCAGTCAATAATGAAATTGGCTCAATACAGCCAATTAAAAAAATCAGTCAGGTGTTGTCTGATTTTCCAAAAGTTCATTTTCATGTGGATGCGGTTCAGGCAATCACGAAAGTTCCTCAAGAAGAGTGGTTCACTGAGCGAGTTGATTTTGCTACATTTTCCGCTCACAAATTCCATGGTCCACGTGGGGTCGGGTTTATTTATTGGAAAAAAGGACGCAAGCTAGCACCTCTTTTAACCGGTGGCGGCCAAGAAAATAATCAACGAAGTAGCACAGAAAATCTTCCTGGTATTGTGTCAATGGCGAGGGCTCTACGTCTTTCATTTATGAAAAAAGAAGAGCGGCCTGAGCATGTAGCCTTGTTAAAGGATTATTTGATGGGGGCCTTAGCTGAGTATGACAAGATTACACTATTTTCAAAAAATGAAGCCTTTGCTCCTCATATCCTCTGTTTTGCATTAAAAGGGATACGTGGAGAAGTCCTTGTCCATGCCTTGGAGGAAAAACAGATTTATATATCGACAACGAGCGCTTGTTCAAGCAGAAAAAAACTATCTAGTTCGACGTTAGGTGCGATGCATGTTCCAAGTGAACTAGCGACATCCGCTGTCCGAATTAGTCTAGATGAAAGCAACACTATGGCTGAAGTTGAGCAGTTTTTGATTGTCTTTCACCAACTATACAAAAAATTTGGAACAATTAATTAAGGAGCGTATCGCATGAAATATACTGAAATTATGGTTCGTTACGGCGAACTATCAACAAAAGGCAAAAACCGCAAGACCTTTATTATGCAGCTTGCTCAAAATACTCGCCGTGCATTAGCAGATTTTCCAGCGCTTAAGATTCACGCGGACAGAGATCGTATGCATTTAATTTTAAATGGTGAGGATAGTCAGTTGGTTATCCCTAAATTAGAAAAAATATTTGGGATTCAGAATTTTTCTCCAAGTCTTCAAGTCGAAAAAAATGTTGATGTGTTAAAACAGTCTGTTCAAGACATCATGAGAGAAATTTATACAGGAAAAGAAACGTTTAAAATTAATGCTAAACGCAGTGACCATCAGTTTGAATTGGATAGTAATGAGCTTAATCAAGTCCTAGGAAATGCAGTGTTTGACATCTTTCCAGATATTAAAGCACAGATGAAAAAGCCAGATATTCTTCTTCGTGTGGAAATTCGTCAAGATGGCGCGTACCTTTCTTATGAAACCATTAAAGGTGCGATGGGGCTTCCAGTGGGCACTAGTGGCAAAGGAATGTTGATGCTTTCAGGTGGAATTGATTCTCCTGTGGCAGGCTACTTGGCGATGAAACGTGGAGTAGAAATTGAGGCGGTTCATTTTGCTAGTCCTCCTTATACCAGTGAGCAAGCTCTTCAAAAAGCTAAGGATTTAACGGCTAAACTAGCGCCGTATGTGGGAAGCATTCAGTTTATTGAAGTGCCTTTTACAGAAGTGCAAGAGGAGATCAAGAAGTCTCTTCCTCAAGGCTATTGGATGACGATTACGCGTCGAATGATGTTGCGATTAACAGATGCTATTCGTGAACAACGTAAAGCACTAGTGATTATTAATGGAGAATCTTTAGGACAAGTTGCCTCACAAACTCTTCATAGTATGGTTGCCATTAACGAGGTGACAACAACACCTATTATTCGTCCCGTTGTTACGATGGATAAATTGGAAATTATCGAGTTAGCCGAAAAGATTGATACCTTTAAACTCTCAGTTCAACCTTTTGAAGATTGTTGTACAATCTTTGCGCCACCACAGCCAAAGACACGTCCTCGTTTGGACAAAGTAGAAGAATATGAAGCGCGATTAGATATTGAAGGGATGATTGAGCGTGCGATAGCCGGTTTGAAAATTTCTCGAATCGACGTATCGACTTCAGAAGGAAATGTTGAAGAGGAATTTTCAGATTTATTATAGACCCAAATTTCAAGAACAACTTAGCCACTTTTCGAAATGAGTGAAAAATATCTGTTATTTCTATGTTCCGCTGTTGATTTGATAGTGAGTTGGTGTGTGGTAGTCTGACTAGGAGACAGTCTGGCTTCCGCCAGACTTCCCAGACGTTAAGCCACATGCCAAGAGGCTCACTGTCAAATCAACTCACAGCTATGCAAACCTCTTGTTCAAATTGCTGTCTGGGTGTTTGGTACCCTAAAATTTTTCTGGGTAAGTCATTCATGCCATCTTCTATCCGCTGAATATCTTTACGACTATACTTCTCTAAGCTCTCATACTTCGGGATTTTACGCCGAATCATGCGGTTATGATTCTCATTCGTCCCGCGCTCGCAAGAAGTATAAGGATGCGTGAAATAGACTTCGCAGTACTCCTTTAATGTGTCTGCTAATGAAGCGAACTCGGAACCATTGTCTGAAGTAACTGTTTTGAAGATTCGTTTGAAGCTGCGGCAACCATATTCTTTGATTAGCTGTCGAATACCATAAGCCACTGAATCTGCGTCTTTACTGTCGATGAGCCGGATAATCTCAAAACGACTTTTTCGCTCAGTCAATGTAAGCAGCGTTGTTTCACAACCACCACGCTTTCCAATGACTGTATCAATTTCAAAATGACCAAACTCTTGACGATCTTCAATGTGAATAGGGCGCTCTTCAATACTCCGACCCAGTACTTTCTTGTTTTTACGGATATGTTTCTTCGGCCGTTTTCGGCTGACCTGACAGTTTAAGTCGATGTTTCTGACTTCTAAAAGCTGAGTATCAATGTACTTGTATAGAGTTGTGGTACAGACCATCTCTTCAGGAGAAAACAATCCGGTACGTTTGGCTGTCCCAACAACGACATCTGGGGCATAATCTGCTGTTTTGAACAGCGTAACGAAATAAGCCAGAAATGAGCGTACTTGGGCAAATTTACAGGGACGATGACACTTCTGACGCTTTTTTTCATAGCAGTTCTGAGCGAATTCAGGATCGTACTTCATAGAGAAGTATTTGATTCCATTGACCTTGCGTACCTGTTCAACTTTCCCACGAGCAAGTTCGTTACTGATGGTTTGACGCTTAACGCCGATTCGACGAGCGATTTCACCATGAGAAAGCCCTTCTTCTTGCCAGCCGGCGATTTTCCCTCGTTCAATGGCAGTTAGGTGTTTTCCCTTTCTGCGATCTGTAGTAGAATGGATATAAGTCATAGTGAAAAATCTCCTTATTGATTGGTGTCGGAACCTCAATAATACACGATTTTTCACTATGATGCTTTTTATTTTGGCTAGTGGCTAACTTGATTATAAAATTTGCGGATTTATTATAGACAGAAAGAAAGAGAAGGTAAGATGAAGGTGATTCCTGTATCGGGTAGCCTTTCCTCTTACCTTTTTCATATTTTTGAAAGCTATAATTTATTCAGCCAGTTTTCAGTGGATTTTTCAACCGCCTGATCGACTTGTTTCTGAATGGTTTCTTCACAGATTTTTTTGCCGTCAATCAGCTCATCTGCAAAGGCTGCTACATCTTTACCGGTTACTTCAAGGACATCTTTTCCTTGCTTGGCTCCTACTTCTAATAAGTCAAGCAGCTCAGTTAGTGGTGTAAAGTCAGTTGTTAGCTCAATTGGATTGACTTTCATTAAATACTTTTGAATCTCTTTATAGACAATTGTATAATCTTTTGGCAGGGTATTTGCTCTTTTTTGCAAAACACGCCATTCTTTTTTTCTTTCTATTGTTTCTTGTAGCCCCATTTTTTTTACCTCCCTAGTTTTTTTGCAATATTCTTATTTAGTTGGTCACGCAATTTGCCACGATAACTTTTAGCTCCTTCAACCTCAGTGATTTCTGCGACGAATTCATCGAGTGGTTCACTAACAACGGCATTAATCGGTAGGCCTTCTGCGGCGCTTTCTTCAAATAAACCAACAAGCCCCTCTAAGATAGGATAAATATTTCTTCCTGTGAGATTGCTGTAGTTCCAAATTTTTAGATTTAGTTGATGCCAAGAGTCTTGATAATCTTGGGGTAATTTTTTAATACGTTTCTGAAATTCAGCTTGTTGTTTGTTCATATCATTTCCGGTCACTTTATCATAAAAGTTCATTATAAATGCCTCCTATAGGTAGTCAAAGGTAGTCAAATTAAACATTGACAAAAATTTGTTTGTATCGTTTTAATGAGAGAAACGAAAAAATAATCAGTAGAGAAGCTAGCCAAACCAATGTTAATAGACTATCAGTTGAATGGAATGTGAAGGTTCCATTTAGTAAAGCTTTTGCAGTCTCGATAATCGGTGTCATAGGCTGGTTCTCAGCAAATAAACGAATCGGCTTAGCCATACTAGCTACTGGAATAAACGCTGGACTTATAAAAAGTAAAAAGAGTAACAGATAAGAAAATGCTCCAGCACTTGCATAATCTTTGGCGGACAAAGAAAAGGGAATTGCTAATACTGTGATGGCTACGGCAAAGAGAATAATCAACCCCAAAAAAAGCAGAAATTCTCCCAATGAAGCCTGGGGACGGTAGCCAAAAATAATCCCAGTCGCAAAGACACTAATCACAGAAAGTATCATGAATAGAGTGGAAGCAAGGATATGGGAACCAAGAATGACCCAGCGTTTCATAGGCATTGATAGGAGTCGAGTCATGAAGCCTTTTGTTTTATCATTGTTGATACGTAAGGCTGTATAAGCAGACCCCATTGCCATAGACATGATGAGAAAACCTGGCATGGCATAGGAAAGATACTCAGTACGGTCACCAGAAGTGCCATCTATTACAATATTGCCACCCATCACATAAACGAAGAATAGTAAAATAAATATGGGCATAATAATACTAGTAATAATCGTATCAACACTGGTCAAATTTTGTTTTACAATTCGTTTTGTCAGTATAATCAGTTGTTTGAGTGTGTTCATTTTGCTTCATCCTTTCGAGTTGCGTCAAGGAATATCTCTTCCAAAGTAAGTTCAATTGGTGTAGTCGCTAACACGGGAATATCCGAATTTATCAAGAGTTTTAGAGACTTTTGCAAATCATTCCCGTCAACCACTACTGCGAAGCTCTCTTCTGCAAAAGTAATTTTTTGTTCGGCGAGTAGCTGTTTTGTTTGTTTGAATGTGTCAGAAGGAACAGTTATTTGTTGAAGATCTCGAGCTTGTTTCTTCAATTCGGCTGGTGTGCCAATTAATGAAATTGTACCATCGTTCAAAAACGCAATTCGATCAGAGAGTTTATCCGCTTCATCTAAATATTGGGTGGTTAGAAAAATGGTTTTTCCTTCTGCTTTTAATTCGAGAATTAGTTCCCAAATTTCTATTCTATTTTTTGGATCGACCCCAGTTGTTGGTTCATCTAGAAAAAGTACTTCTGTATTAGGTAAAATTGAGACGGCAATGTCTAAGCGCCGTTTCATTCCCCCAGAATAGGTGCTGACCTTTTTATGGAGGAAGTCTTCTAAATGCAGTCGTTTTGAGACTACTTCAATTCGTTGATCAAGCTTTTCTACTCCAGCGACTAAACCAATTAACTTAAGGTTTTCAATGCCAGTAAACTCTTCATCCAAAGTGATAGACTGGCTATTCAGACTAATCATTTGACGAACTGCATCTGATTGTTTTTGGACGTCGAATCCCATAACCAAAGCAGTACCGGAAGTGGGTCTTATAAGCGTAGTTAAGAGATTAATTAATGTTGATTTACCCGCACCATTTTCGCCCAAAAGTGTAAAAATTTCTCCTTTATTGATGTGAAGGGTGATCCCCTTTAAAACGTCCTGTGTACCATATGATTTGGTTATATTTTCTATTTGTATAGTTTTCATATTGATCCCTCTATTCTGGAAGTCAGACCTAGCGAGCTATCTATTTTTAATGCGGGTGAGTTGATTAACTAAAAATGACCATTTTTTCCAAAAATCTTCTAAATAGTCTTCACCTTCTGCATTTAATCGATAAAATTTTCTTGCAGGTCCTAGCTCCGATTTTCTTTTTTCTACCGTTACTAAATTCTTCTTCTCTAAACGAAGCAAGACTGTATAAACTGTTCCTTCAACTATTTCTTGAAAACCAGCTTGAACGAGCGTATTGGTAATCTCATAACCATAAGTTTCGCCAGTATTTTTAATTACTTGTAGGACGACGCCTTCAAGTACACCTTTTAATAGCTCTGTCATTCCTTTCATTGAATTACATCCTTTCGAAAGTTGTCGATATCATTTGTACAGCTACATAATATTACTTAGTAGTGAATTTATCAACTACTTTGTAATGTTAAGTAGTGGAAAAAGTTTTTTAGTCTAAATAATACTTAAGAGAGTACGAAATGAAAATGTTCTTTATAGAACAGATTCATTCGCACTCTCTTAGTTATAGCTTTGATTTATTATATTTCCCGAATTAGTTTCCTTTTATTCGAGTTCAGCTGATTATGTATCTTGATTAATATATCATAATCCGAAGATTCATTTTCAATACCTAAATTAATTGCGTCACCAATAATTTTTTCGAGTTCAATAGTGTTCAAAATATAATTATCGCTTAAGTATTGAATTCGTTTGCCTAAAGAAAAGTTTTTACTAGAGTAAGATAAAAAAGGATACTTCCGATAGTTATTTCTTTCATCAAATAAGTGAGTTCTGGGAATACAGACACCAAGGGATGCTAGCTGTTCTTGAATTCGGTATTGATAAAGCCATTGAAAGAAAAGAGTATTTTCTTCTATTTTTTTTGAGTTTTTAAGAATTCCAAGAACGCCTCCGCCAAATGCTGGCATCTGTCCTGGGACGGAGCAATAGTTATAATCAATAGCTGAAATTTGGTTTAGATGGTTCGTGTAGCAGATAATCATCGACGTTTTATAGCGATTGAAGTTTTTGATTTCTGAGTCCCACCATTTTTCGTTCTCAATTTTTGAATGAGCCCGAATCATTCGATACGTGTTTAATGTGTCTAAGAATGCCTCTGATGATAGCTCAAACATATCATTTTCATAAGTTATACTTCCACCCGATGAATAAAAATAAGGAAGGAACTCGGAGGCTAAAAGGATGCTGCTTCCTTTAACAATTGATAGAGGATAGGGTGTATTTCGTTCGGGCATCGTCATCGATTGATAAAATTCACAATAATTTGATAGGTCCTTATAAGTACTTGGTGGGAGAAGTGGACGACCGAATTCTTCAGAATAAGCTTTTTGAATAATAGGATTATCAAAGGCGTCTTTTCTATAGAGCATCATTTGAATAGAAGGATCAGCAGGCAGCCCTAGTAACTGATTTGTTACATAACAATAGTTTTTCCAATCTTTCATCTGACTAGATAATTCGACAATTTCAGGAATATTTGAAAGGTTTAGTAATAAGTCAGGACCTAACCAAGGAAAGTAACTGACGTCAAGCTTTATCAGATCAAATTCGTCTATCCTATTTTCTGTAATACGCTTGTTTAAGTCATCAAAAGATAAATCAGTAATTTCAATAGAGATGTTTGTTTCTTTTGTAAACTTAAATGCCAAATGTTTCAGAGCTTTTGAAAAAGGATTTTTTAATAGTAATAGTTTAATGGTCGTTTTTTTATCCATTCGCTTTAGTGTTTGCTGATCTGTCATATAAAGATTAACTGTTTCTTTTACATAGTTTGATACTGTTTTATCTTTTGAAAGTGTATGGATCATGTTGATAATTTTGAGCGCTAATTCATTACTTGAAAAGTAAAATTTATTTACTTTGATTGAGTCAAAAAGCTGATAGCCAGTTTTACATGATAATAAAATGAATTGAGGTTGACAAGTATCGGAACCTTCATAAAAAGATAAAATTTTTTCAATCATATCCGTTGAAAATACGATAAATTTTTTATGTTCTAATGAAAAAAAAGATTTCGGAATTTCGGAGTCGTCCAAATTGACGACAGATATCGTGTGCTCCTTTTTTGCGAATTCGTCAATAATCATTTCATAAATAGAAAAATCATGTTGGTCTGGAATAAGTGTGTATTCTTTTATGCTCGGCAGGCTGTTTAAAAAGCTTTCAATACCGAATTCGATAAAATTGCCCTGTTTCTGTTTATAGCCAATAGTGATTCGTTTATTAGATGGGATAGCAGCTAATACTCTTTCATCCTTAATTGAGTGCAAACAAATTGCAGCTTTGTATTGTCCTTGCTTTAGAAGATTAATTAAATCATCTACAATATAAAAATTCTCTGTTTCAATCACCTTTAATTCCATACCTGTCGATTTCAAATCGTGAAGTAGATCAACTATCAGTGGGCTAACGGCATCGTTTAATACAGGAACGAGCAATAAAACAGTAGCTGATTTCCCTTTTTTCATTACTTGAGCATTTTCATTACGAACATAGCCTAATTTTTTTGCAGCTTCTTCAACTTTGCGTATTGTTTCAATTTTTACATTTCCTTTTTTATTTATAACATTTGATACAGTACCAATACTGACTCCAGCTTCTTTGGCAATATCAGAAATTGTAACGTTTTCCATAATAATCACCTCAACAACATTCTACAGCAAAACAAAATAAATTGAAACGTTTTAATTAATTGTTGACGCTTTCAAATAAAGATGTATAATGGATGAGTGGATTAAAACGTTTCAATTTTAAAACACAAATAAATTAAAACGATATAAGGAGAATGTGTGATGAAAAAAAATGTAAAAATAGTTGCAGTATTGGCGCTAGTAATGGGGCTGTTAGTTGGATGCGGAAAATCGGATAATAAAGAAAGTAAAAATAGTAAAAAAGATGACAAAATTATTGTGTATTCTAATTCTGTAAGTGACGGCAGAGGAGAGTTTCTTAGCGAAAAAGCAAAAGAAAAAGGATTTAATATAGAAATTGTGGATATAGGAGGAAGTGATTTACTTAACCGTGTGCTTGCTGAAAAAGATGCGCCAATTGCGGATGTTGTATTTGGAATGAATCAAATGATGTTTAGCAAAATTAGTGAAGAAGGGCTATTAGAATCATACAAACCAACGTGGATTGATAAAGTTGATCCTTCACTTGTTCAAAAGGATAATAATTTTTCTCCGTTGCAAGAACAGCGTGTATTCATGATTTATAATCAAAATAAGATAAAAAAAGAGGAAGCTGCTAAAGATTGGCAACAACTCGGAGATGACTCTAGTTTGAAAGGTAGATACCTAATTCCTAAAGGATTAGGAACGGCAACAGTCAATGCTATTGTTTATAACCTCTTAATGGACTATCAAGATGAAAGTAGTGATATGGGAATTGCAAAAACAGGATGGGATGAGGTTAAGAACTTTTTTCAAAATGGAGTTCCAGCAACTGAAGGGCAATCAGAAGTTTCAGAGTTAGCAAATGGTGCAGTAGATTATGCTTATACTTGGTTAAGTAATGTGCCAATTGTTGAAAAAAGTTTAGGTATCAAGCTTGGAATTGTGAATCCGCCATATGGAGTTCCTCAAACAGTTGAACAGGTTGGGATAATTAAAAAAGATAGAACGAATAGTCGAGCGAAAGATTTCGTCGATTTTCTTGGTAGTGCAGAATTACAGGGAGAATGGGCGAAGAAATTTGGTGCAGCACCGGTTAATGAAGAGGCAAAAAAAACAATTAACCCACGAATTTCTGAAATTTTAGATATAACGACTCCACAAAAAAATGATTATGAATTTATTAATAAACATTTGGATGAATGGGTAGAATATATCGAATTAAATATTCTTGGAAGTTAATGAAGGGAGAGGAAGGGCAATGATAACATTTAAAAATGTTGAAATCAGATATGGTGATTTTGTCGCAGTGCCTGAGTTGAATTTTGAAGTAGAAGAAGGAGAGTTTTTTACCTTATTAGGACCTTCTGGCTGTGGTAAAACAACCACATTAAGAGCTTTGGCGGGTTTCTTAAAACCAAGTCGAGGAAGTATTGAAGTAGATGGTATTGATATTACAGACATTCCAATTGATGAGCGTCAAGTAGGTATGGTCTTTCAAAGCTATGCTCTTTTTCCAACCATGTCCGCTTATGATAATATCGCATTTGGGTTAAAAGTTGAAAAAAAATCAAAAGACTACATTGAAAAGAGAGTGATGGACTTAGCCAGTATGGTTGATTTGACGACAGAACAATTGGAGAAAAATATCTCCAATTTGTCTGGAGGACAACAGCAAAGGGTTGCTATTGCTCGAGCATTGGCAAAGAAGCCTAAAATTTTAGTGATGGACGAGCCTTTGTCCAATTTAGATGCAAAATTACGGAAGTCTTTACGCAAAGATATCAAAGAGTTTCAAAAAGCATTCGGGATTACTACTGTATATGTCACACATGATCAAGAAGAAGCACTTATGCTTTCTGACAGGATAGCTGTATTTAATGATGGGAAAATTGAACAGATTGGAAACTCTGAGCAAATCTATAATGAATCAGCAACTGAATTTGTTTGTAAGTTTATTGGTGAAGCGAATAAGCTTACAATTGAGGAGATTGAAAAGCTTTCTATTCATTCAGACACTTTCAGAGAAAATAAGACATTTTATATTCGACCAGAAAAAGTCTCTTTCTCACGTATGAGAAACGAAGTAAACAATCGTTTAGGAACAATTATCAGTAAAGAGTTTTACGGTATGTATGGCTATTATCAGATCGAGTTAGAAGGCGCGAAATTAGTTTCTTTTCAACGTGAATCAAAAACAGAACAACATCAGATTGGTGAAAAAGTCTTTGTAGGGCTTCAAAAAGAAAACATATTAAGTTATGAATCTAAAGAGGAGAGCTAGTTATGGAAAAAAGTAAACAAAGACACGTAATCCATCTACCTAAAAATATTAATATTGGTTTACTTTGTTATTTGCTCATTCTAGGTTGGTTTATCTTTTCATTTATGATTATCCCAAATTTAGAAATTCTAAAAACGGTCTTTCTTTCTGGTGATGGTTTTTCAGGAGAATTGATTCATAAAATTTTTTCTTCTGAGCGTGCGGTCAATGGAATCAAAAACTCCTTTGTTTTGGCGATTTCTTTAACTGTGACAACAACGATTGTTGGGATTTTAGAAATTCTTTTTTTAGATTATTTTAAAATCAAGGGTAGAAAATTTTTAACATTATGTTACATGATTCCATTGGTTTTTGGCGGGATTATGTTGTCTAATGGTTATTTATTTACTTACGGAACTAGAGGGTTTGTGACGAATTTTTTTACTAAAATAATTCCTGGATTTCCTGTAAATTGGTTTGAAGGATATGGTGCAGTTTTATTTTTGATGACATTTGCCTGCACCACGAATTATATGATATTTTTCAGAAATGCATTTAAAAGTATTGATTTTCAAACAATAGAGGCGGCAAAAGGGCTAGGAGCTACAAATTTTGTGGTTTTAAGAAAAGTTGTTTTCCCAACACTAAAACCCATCTTGCTCACCTGTACAATTTTGCTCTTTCAAACAGGTCTTATGGCGATGTCTGCACCACTGATAGTAGGTGGTAGAAAATTTGAAACCATTAGTCCATTAATTTTAACGTTTACCCAACGACCAGCATCACGTGCGTTGGCTGCAGTGTTATCGTTATTTTTAGGGATTTTTCAATTAATTTTACTTTTCGTAATTCAACGAAATGAAAAAAAAGGAAACTATCTTTCTATTTCAAAAGTCAAAACAAAAATTGAACCAACAGCAATTAAAAAGCCGTTTCAAAATGGGCTTGCTCATTGTATAGCTTATTTATTTGCACTGATTAATGTCTTGCCTTTACTAATTGTAGTGACGTTTTCGTTTACAAACTTCCAAACTATCTCATCACGCAAATTAAGTTTGAGTTCGTTTAGTTTAGAAAATTATCAAAAAATAGTAACAGATAGTTCCTCATATCGTCCGTTTATTACGAGTGTTACCTACTCTGTAATTGCTGCTATAATCGCAGTGATTTTGATGACGTTTGCTGCCAGAATTGTTTTTAAATATCGAAATAGATTAACTTCGATCTTAGAATTACTCATCCATATTCCTTGGGTTTTGCCAGGTTTGATGTTTGCTTTAGGCTTGGTTCTATCCTACTCAAAGCCAAAATGGTTTATGTTTAATCAGCCATTAACGGGGACACTTGTAATTATGCTGGTTGCTTATATTGTCGTGATGTTACCTAATACATTTAGATTTTTAAAGGCATCCTATTTTTCTGTAGATCAAAATTTGGAAGATGCAGCAAAAATTTTAGGTGCTAAACCAATGTATTCCTTCTTTAAAATCGTTTTACCCATTATTTTGCCAACAGTTTTAGCGATGCTTGCTATTAATTTTAATGGAAAACTAGGAGATTACGATTTATCTGTATTCTTATATAATCCTGCCGCTAAGCCCGTGGGAGTTGTTATTCGAAGTAATACCAATCCAGAAGCAGGTGTTGAAGGAATCGCAATTAATTTTGTTTATTCGACAATATTAATGATTATCAATTCTTTTGTATTCTTTTTTGTTTATGCAGATGGGAAAGAAAAAGTAAAGAGCTTATTTAGAGATAAAAGAGGAGATACTTTGAATGAAAGAACTAAATTGTAAGTTTCAAGAACTATTAATAAGTAAAAAATTTTTAATTATGCTACATCGTGGGGCTCATGGCGGAAATATTGTGGAGAATACAGGGGATGCAGTGAATATAGCTTTAAAACAAGGAACAGATATTGTTGAGATTGACATCTCAAGGTCAACAGATGGTGACTTTTTTGTTTTTCATGATGGCAGTGAACCACGACTGCTAAGAGAAGAAAGAAATATCAATACGCTGTCTACCAAAGAGATAAGAGAAAAGCTGTATTATAATGAATTAGGTTGTGTACTCCATAAGAGGGTCCAAAAATTTGATGAGCTACTTTGTGAATTATCAGTAGATGTCTTTTTGAATATTGACCGATCATGGGGGAACTGGATAGATTTTGTTCCTTATCTAGATCAATTCAAAGAGCGACACGAGCATTTCATTTTGAAATCGCCAATTAAAAAAGAATATCTTGATATTTTAGACAATCATCCGATTAAATACATGTATTTTCCAATTATCTACAATGAAAAGGAACTGAGAATGTTGGAGAGCTATAACAATATTAATGTGGTTGGCTTTGAAGTGATAGAGGCAGATGACTCATTCTCCTTTATTCAAGCTCACTGTTTCGACAGATACAAAGATGACGGATGCTTATTTATGGCTAATGCGATTAATTTGGATGATGATACGAAACTATTCGGTTCATTAGGAGACGATATAGCTATCACTCAAAATCCAAACCTTTCATGGGGACAGATGCTAAAAATGGGTATCAATTGTATTCAAACTGATTGGGTGGACTTGCTCTATAAATACAGAGATGGAAATTTTTGATAGAGGATTGATGAGTAAGAAATAGGTTAATTATATTTTGAGGTGCCTTCTTCAAAATCCCTCTAAAATATGGATGAATGAAAAAATTTGTAGAGATTAAGGCAAAAACTATTTGGATTTTGTCTTAATCTTTTTTCTTATGAAGGAGAATATATGGTGGAATTATCTATTTTTGAAGTTATATTGCGACTCGCACTAGCTATGGGAATTGGAGGCGTTATTGGTTATGAACGAGAGCAAAAAAATCGACCTGCTGGTATACGCACTCATATTTTAGTGTGTATAGGAGCAGCGATTGTTGCATTGATTCAAGTAGAGATTGCTTGTCATGCAATTCAAATGACTATTGAAAATCCCAACTTGGTAGGTGTTGTGAGGTCAGATGAAGCACGTCTTACGGCTCAAGTCGTGAGTGGTGTAGGATTTTTGGGTGCAGGGACAATTATTGTTACAAAGCAACGCGTATTAGGCCTGACTACAGCAGCCTCTCTATGGTCTAGTGCGACAGTTGGGATAGGTATTGGAATGGGCTATTACAGGGTATCTATAGTGGGCTTTCTTTTTGTCATGGCATCATTGTTATTGGTTAATAAAATTATTAAAGTACCCAAATTAAGAAGCCTAGAAATTCAATATATTCATCGTGTAGAGACAAAAGAGTTCATTAACAATTATTTTGAAAAGCATAATATAGAGATTGAGGATGTAACTTTCGAGGTACAAGTAATAGGCACTGAAAAAATATATAAAAATACGTATACCATTGATTTGCCTAGACTTCTTTTTTACTCTGATGTCATTGAGGAAATTTCGATGTATTCAAATGTTCAAAAAATCCGTTTAATTTCTTTAGCCGATTGAACAAGTTTATTTTGGCCAATATTTATTGAGTTACAAAAGGGGAAAAGAAAATGATTGATTTTGTGAATAGTATACATGGGGCTAGATACGGATGAGATAAATAGTTGTTTAAGACATTCTGTATAATAATATGAGGGAAGCGACGTTTAAGTTGGTAGTGCGCACTTGAATATAAGAGTGTAGAATAGCTTAATTAATTAAATAAGGGAACAGCTCTTCATCTATTATATAGGTGAAAATTTCACAATCTCTTGCGATTCGTTTAGTTACATGATAAAATTATTATGTGAATTCTGTAACAAAGGAGGGATAAAATGATTGATGAAAAAAAGAGTAAGGAGCTACCAAAAGCGACGGCAAAACGCTTACCATTATACTTACGCTACCTAAAAATTCTAGGTGCTTCTGGTGTTTCAAGAATTAAATCGAAAGAATTTAGTGAGGTGACACAAGTTGCTTCAGCGACTATTCGACGTGATTTTTCTCATCTAGGAGAACTAGGGAGAAGTGGCTATGGTTATGATGTTCCCTATCTAATTGAAGTCTTTAATAGCATTTTGAATACACAGGAAGAAAAAAGAATCGCTTTGATTGGTTTTGGAAACCTAGGAAGAGCTCTAGTAAATAATAATTTTAGAAGAAATGAAAATTTAAAAATTGTTTGTGTTTTTGATAATAATCCAGAATTAATTGGTCAGAATTTTGATGGATTTGAGATTTATTCGATGGAAGAGTTTGATGAAGTCTGCAAAGAAGAAGAGGTAACTGTAGCGATTACCACGGTTCCTAGCCAATATTCCCAAAGTGCAGTTGATGTGATTGTCAGAAGTGGGATTACAGCTATTTTAAACTTTGCACCGGATCGAGTTATTGTACCAAAAGAGGTCCATGTTCAGTACATTGATTTGACCACTGAGCTTCAAACACTGATTTATTTTGATGAAAATTTAATCAAGACAGGCCAATAGTGACAGGTTAATGATGGTAAATTTGAATCTAATCAATTGAGAATTAAATAAGTAGCCAAGGTGCGGATGTGAAGTGAACATAAAATCACCGGGACATCCGCACCAAATTTTTGTAAAAAAAGCAGGAGAAAGCTTCTTTTTCTCATGGGGTTTTAATGTTATAATGAAAAAAAGTGAATAAGGGAAAACATGTTCGTGAAATTCCTGATAATTCACGGTCGAGTCATGTATGTGGCTCGTGGATTGAAATTTCCAAATCCGCTAACTTTGTCTTGCTTAATTCGTCGAGTCATGTATGTGGCTCGTGGATTGAAATATCGCATTGAGTACTCCTAATCGATGGTTAAGTCACGTCGAGTCATGTATGTGGCTCGTGGATTGAAATGGATAAGCCGCCTTGTATGCCCTTGTGCCGTTCAGTCGAGTCATGTATGTGGCTCGTATTTTTTTTGCATAAATTTTATTGATTGTAAGCAGTTTTCTTTCATGATTGATTTTTTTCGAATATACTTCGGATAGAAGGGACGTGATTTGATGAAAATTACTAGAAAAGGGCAAGTGATGGAAGCACCAGGTGTACAACCTGCTGTAGGAGATAAGGCACCAGGTTTTTCATTGGTAAACATCAAGAAACAAATTGTTCATCTGTCTGATTTATTAGGTAAGCCAGTGTTGATTAGTGTAGTTCCAGATATTGATACACGCGTTTGTTCCATTCAGACGAAACGATTTAATCAAGAGGCAGCCAAAGAAACCGGGATTCATTTCGTGACGATTTCTAACAATACACGCGAAGAACAAGCAAATTGGTGTGCAGCTGAAGGTGTTGATATGTTGATGCTTCATGATCCTGAATCCATTTTTGGGCAGGCGTATGGGCTGTTTGTTCCTGAAACAGGACGGTTTGTTCGGTCTATTTTTGTGGTAGATGAGAAGGGGACAATTGCCTATGAAGAGTTGGTTGAGGAACAAACGAATGAACCTGATTACAGTAGAGCATTGGAAGCTGCTAAAGAGTTAGTAAAAAGCTGAATTGACTTTGAAAATACTTCGTTGTAAAATGAATCAAGGTGAAGAACAAGAGGAGTAGCTGAGTGTTCATTTTTTAGAGAGAAAATCGGTTGGTGGGAGATTTTCAGATGGAGCCAGTGAAGGTAGCTTGGGAGCTGTTTGGTTTGAATAGGAAGTAAAATCAGACGAGTCGTGATCGTTAACTCACGCATTAAGAGGCAGGAGAGACCTGCAATTTAGGTGGTACCGCGTAAACTACGTCCTAAAATACGAAAGTATTTTAGGGCTTTTTTTTATCTAAACTAAAGGAGGAACACAAATGACTGAAACAGAGGAAAACAATTTGTCAACAAAATATAACCCTCAAGAAGTAGAAGCAGGTCGTTATGAGAAATGGTTAGAACAAGATTTATTTAAGCCTAATGGGGACAAAAAAGCTGAGCCGTATTCAATTGTTATTCCACCACCAAACGTGACAGGGAAACTACATTTGGGACATGCTTGGGATACAACTTTACAAGATATGATTATCCGTCAGAAACGGATGCAAGGATTTGATACACTTTGGTTGCCTGGGATGGACCATGCCGGAATTGCAACACAGGCTAAAGTAGAAGAAAAATTAAGAGAGCAAGGAATTTCTCGCTATGATTTAGGAAGAGAAAAATTTGTTGATCAGGTGTGGGAGTGGAAAGAAGAGTACGCGAGCCATATTCGTGAACAATGGGCCAAAATGGGCTTATCTCTTGATTATAGCCGCGAGCGTTTTACTTTAGATGATGGTTTGTCAGAAGCGGTTCGTAAAGTTTTCGTGACTCTTTATGAGAAAGACTTGATTTACCGTGGCGAATATATTATTAATTGGGATCCTAAAGCTCGTACAGCGTTGTCTGATATTGAAGTGATTCATAAAGACATTGAAGGAGCCTTTTACCATATGACGTATCCATTGGCGGATGGTTCAGGTGTGCTTGAAATTGCAACTACACGACCAGAAACGATGCTTGGCGACACGGCTGTGGCGGTTCATCCAGATGATGAACGTTATCAAGCGCTTATTGGGAAAACGGTTATATTACCATTAATCGACAAAGAAATTCCGATTATTGCGGACGAATATGTGGATATGGAATTCGGAACAGGAGTTGTAAAAATCACGCCTGCTCATGACCCAAATGACTTTGAGGTGGGCAATCGTCATGATCTTCCTCGTGTAAATGTTATGACAGAAGAGGGGACCATGAATGAACTTGCTGGTAAGTACGCAGGAATGGATCGTTTTGATGCACGTAAGCTTGTGGTTTCTGACTTGAAAGAAATTGGTCGTCTAGTAAAAGTTGACACAATGGTTCATAGTGTCGGTCACTCTGAGCGAACAGGGGTCGTTGTTGAGCCTCGTTTGTCTACGCAATGGTTTGTTAAAATGGCACCTTTAGCGAAAGAAGCGATGGAGAATCAAGAAACAGAGAATGCCGTAGAATTTTTCCCTCCACGTTTTGATCAAACCTTTATTCGCTGGATGGATAACGTGCATGATTGGGTTATTTCTCGTCAACTTTGGTGGGGGCATCAGATTCCTGCTTGGTACCACAATGAAACAGGTGAAATGTATGTAGGGATGCAAGCGCCAGAAGACGTTGAAAATTGGACACAGGATGTTGATGTCCTAGATACTTGGTTTAGCTCAGCTCTTTGGCCGTTTTCAACAATGGGCTGGCCGGACGAAAAGAGCGAAGATTTCCAACGTTATTTCCCAACAAGTACACTCGTTACAGGCTATGATATTATCTTCTTCTGGGTAAGTCGTATGATTTTCCAAAGTTTAGAGTTTACTGGCAAACGTCCATTTAAGAATGTTTTGATGCATGGTTTGATTCGTGCCGAAGATGGCCGCAAGATGAGTAAGTCTCTTGGAAACGGAATTGACCCAATGGAAGTCATCGAAAAATACGGGGCCGATGCGCTAAGATGGTTCTTATCAAATGGTTCTGCGCCAGGGCAGGATATGCGTTTTAGTTATGAACGAATGGATGCCTCATGGAACTTCATTAACAAAATTTGGAATGCTTCACGTTTTGTATTGATGAATGTTGAGGGAATGACGGTTGAAGAAATTGATTTAACAGGCGAGAAAACAGTGGCTGACCGCTGGATTTTGACACGCCTAAATGAAACCGTTGAAAAAGTAACTGATTTGTTTGACCGCTTTGAATTTGGCGAGGCAGGTCGTCAGTTATATAATTTCATTTGGGATGATTTCTGTGACTGGTATATTGAAATGAGTAAAGAAGTTCTTTACGGTGAAAACGAAGCATCTAAACAAACGACGCGCAGTATTTTGGTATACACATTAGACCAAATTTTACGCTTATTACATCCAATTATGCCGTTTGTAACAGAAGAAATTTGGAGCAACTTACCACATGAAGGTGTGTCGTTGGTTATCGCCGATTATCCGGTGGTTCACCCTGAATTTGATGACAAACAAGCAGCTAATGGAATGGAAGTGCTAAAAGAGCTAATCCGCGCAGTCCGAAACATTCGTTCAGAAGTGAATACGCCGTTATCAAAACCAATTACTTTATTAATCAAAGCAACAGATGAAACAGTTGGTAAGTTTTTAGCGGAGAACACAAGCTATATTGAACGTTTCTGTAATCCAGAAGAGTTAGTGATTGCCGCTGAACTAGCGGTGCCAGATTTGGCGATGTCAGCTGTTTTAACAGGGGCAGAAATCTATCTTCCGTTAGCGGGATTAATCAATATTGAAGAAGAAATCACTCGTCTTGAAAAAGAATTGAAGAAATGGGATGGCGAAGTGAAACGTGTTCAAGGCAAACTTTCAAATGAACGTTTTGTCGCAAACGCCCCTGATGAGGTGGTGGCTGTTGAAAAAGAAAAAGAGAAAGATTATCTTGAAAAACAAGCAGCTGTTAAAGAACGGATTCAAAGTCTACGCACAATTGGCTAATTAGTGAATATGCGACAAAAATTGATAAAAATTAGAGTCTGTTGCGGCAAACTTTAGTTTGTAGACTGTTTTATGGCTTATGTTAAACAACAAAGGTGAGATTTTTCATCTTTGTTGTTTTTTTGACATTATTCATTTCAAAATTTGCTATAATGGCAGTGAAGGAGTGATACGATGACTATTGAAGAAGCAATTGAATGGATTCACAGTCGTCTGCCATTTGGCTCTCGACCTGGATTAGACCGTGTAAATGCGTTACTGGATCGTGTAAATCATCCAGAAAAGAAAGTACCGACTATTCATATCGCGGGGACGAACGGAAAAGGCTCTACTGTAACGGACCTTCGTTGTTTATTGGAGGAGGTTGGGCTTAGCGTAGGAACCTTTACCTCGCCTTATATTGAACGATTCAATGAACGAATCGCAATAAATGGCCACCCTATTTCTGATAAACAATTTATTCAGTATGCAGAAAAATATCAAGTGCTCGTGGAGAAGATGGATCGTGAGCAAGAGGTTTCAGGGATTACTGAATTTGAGACACTTACAGCGATGGCTTTTGATTATTTCCTTCAAGAAAAGGTGGATGTAGCGATTATTGAAGTTGGGTTAGGTGGTCTATTGGATAGCACCAATGTAGCCGTACCAATGTTAACAGCCATCACTACGATTGGTTTGGATCATACGGATATTTTAGGAGATACTATAGAAGAGATTGCTTTTCAAAAGGCTGGCATCATCAAGGAAGGGATTCCTGTGGTTACGGGAAATATCTCTGAACAAGCGATGGCCGTCATTTTGGAAGAAGCAGGAAAAAAACAGGCACCTGTTCGACAATATGAAAAAGATTACCGAGTTGAATACTTGCATCCTGATGAACGGTGGGGGGAAGTTTTTAATTTTTACAACGAAGCAGGACGTTTGATCAAGCTAAAAACTAGCCTGTTGGGTAGACACCAAGTGGAAAATGCTGGTGTGGCAATCGAGCTATTTTATCAATACTGTGCGCTCAAAGGACTCACTTTTCAACAAAGAGAAATTGCGTCGGGCTTAGCCAATGCTAGATGGCCGGGACGAATGGAACGGTTGAGTGAAGAACCGTTAGTTATTTTAGATGGTGCCCATAATGAACATGCGATCAGGCGATTGGTTCAAACGATGAAGAAGGAATTTAAAGGGTACGAGCTTCACATTTTATTTTCAGGCTTAAAAACTAAAAATATCGAAGAGATGTTGACCTTGTTAAAAACCATTCCAAATGTTCATATCTATTTAACAACGTTTGATTATCCACGGGCTATTGAGCTCAAAACGTTTGCGCATTTGGCTGATGAACAACTAACAATTGTTTCATTGTGGCAATTTGGCTTAGCAGAAATATTAGAAAAAATGGATAGTGAGAACTTGTTATTGGTGACGGGTTCACTCTATTTTGTATCTGAGGTTCGAGAATTTTTATTAACAGTAGGGGGAAATGATGACTAAAGTAAATGGTGTAATTTTTGATATGGATGGACTAATTTTTGATACTGAAATGATTTATTACCAAGCGTCTCAAGCGGTCGCTGATACACTTGGTATGCCGTTTAGCTTAGAAAGCTATATTCAATTTATTGGGATTTCAGATGAAGAATTGGAAGAAAAGTACCATGAGTTTTTTGCCGAGTTTGGTAAGGAAACCATTCAAACGTTTATCAACGATTCTTATGAAAAAACGTTATACCTGTTTTCAAATGATGGAGCCAAACTAAAACCGGGAGTCAGAGAGTTGATTGACTTCTTAGAAAAAAACAATATTCCACGCGTGGTCGCTTCAAGTAACAATCGACCAACTATCGAGATGTTATTAGATAAGGTTGGTTTGAAAGAAAAATTCACTACGATTGTTTCTGCTGAAGATGTCACTCGAGCAAAACCAGACCCCGAAATTTTTGAAGTAGCTTGTCAAAAGCTGGGATCAAAAAAAGAGGAGACCTTGGTTTTAGAGGATTCTCGCAATGGGGTACTAGCTGCAGAGGCGGCAGGAATTCCCGTAATGATGGTTCCTGATTTGGTTCCACCAACTGCAGAATTAGAAGAAAAATCACTCGATGTAGTAGAGACGTTGTTCGATGTCATTACTTATCTTGAGAATAAATAAAAATCAACCAGCTCCTTTGCGTAGTTTAGTTATGAGACGATGCAAAGGAGTTTTTTTATGAAAGAAAAGCTATTAATAAAAGAAGTACCAGATAGTTCTCTTCCAAGAGAGCGCCTAATTAGGCAAGGAGAGAAATCTCTTTCTGATCAAGAACTGTTAGCGATTTGTCTAAGAACAGGACAACATCCTATACATGTGATGGATTTAGCAGCAAACGTACTAGGTAGATTTATGAATTTATACACATTTAAGGGAGCGACTATCGAAGAGCTAATGGAGATAAAGGGAATTGGTAAAGTTAAAGCAATAGAGATCCGAGCGCTTATTGAGTTGGGGCGTCGAATGGAGGAGGCCAGTCAACCTAAAGTTGGGAAGATTCGGGCAAGCTTTGATCTTGCTCAACAGCTGATTCATGAGTTAAAAGACTACCAGCAGGAGCACTTTATTTGTTTTTATTTGAATACCAAAAACGAGATTATCCAAAAGGAAACATTGTTTGTTGGCTCCCTGAATCAAAGTGTGGCACACCCACGTGAGATTTTCCACGGGGCAGTAAGGTATCATGCAGCAAGTTTAATTATTGCTCATAATCATCCATCGGGGGATGCGACTCCCTCAGGACAAGATATTATGTTTACGCAGCGATTGAGTCAATGCGGGGAAATGATGGGAATTGAATTATTGGATCATATCATTATTGGGCATAGTACGTATACCAGTTTAAAGGAAGACGAATTATTAAAGAAAAAATAAGGGCTATATCTTGCAAAACCAAAAATTCAACGGTACAATATTAACTGTAATCTTGTTGGGCAATAGAAGTTGTAACACCAGTGACGCCTCTATCGGACTCGAGCAATGTTACAATTAATTAAGTGCTTTAGCACGAGGAGGATATTTATTATGGAACATGGTACAGTAAAATGGTTTAACGCTGAAAAAGGATTTGGCTTCATCTCTCGTGAAGACGGAAGCGACGTATTCGTTCACTTTTCAGCAATTCAAGGCGACGGATTCAAAACTTTAGAAGAAGGTCAACCAGTGACTTTCGACGTTGAAGATTCAGACCGCGGCCCTCAAGCTGTAAACGTAGAAAAAAACTAATTTAATTTTCATATAAAACCCATTTTCAAATGGTGTTGTTTCAAATTAAATTAAGAAAAGAGGACATTTCGGTGTCCTCTTTTTTGCTGCTCAAAATTGTTAGGAACTTTTCCAGCACCAGAATTGTTTAAAAACTATTTGACAACAGATAAAATCACATGGTATTCTGTCAAAGTAGTTGATTAACAACGTTTGTTCTTTTTTAGAGACAGACGACAAATATTTAAAGAAAGGAGAGGCATGATTATGACAAACACAAACGTGAACAAACAGAAAGAATTGAGAATAAAAAATGATTATACAGCTGGTGACGCAAGTGTGTGGTGCAAGAAAATTTTCATGCACTCTCACTAACATAGACTTAAGTATAGGCAGGAAGACCCGTTGATCATTTTTTTGTGATTGAGGGGTTTTTCTGCTTTTTTAGAGGGAACAGATTAACGGAGGTGGGTCCAATGATTGGAACGAAAAAGAAAATGAGAATAGAACAAAGGGATAAATAATTGAGTTGTTTTCCTGATTAAGGGAGTTTCAACTGTTATTTCTATCCCCAATTTTAATAAGAGAATGAGGAATTAGAATGTTAACAGTTAAAGGAAAATATAATGAAGCAAAAATTTATACAGATGCGGTTAGTGAGACAACGATTGGGCAAATTATTACGTTGTGCAGTCAATCATTTACTCAGAGTAGCAAAATTCGTATTATGCCAGATACACATAGCGGCACTGGTTGTGTGATTGGGACGACAATGACCATTGGCGATAAAGTGGTGCCAAACTTAGTGGGTGTGGATATTGGCTGTGGCTTATATGTTGTCAAACTGAAGAAAAATTGCAAGTTAAGCTTTGATAAGCTAGATCGGATTATCAGAACTAGAGTACCGAGTGGAAACCAAGCGCATCAGAAGCCTGTAACGGAATTTGAGTTAGGGGAGGTTCATGCACCTATCCATAAGGGCTGGGTGCTGCGAAGCTTAGGGACTTTGGGTGGCGGCAATCATTTCATAGAAGTTAATGAAGGGCGCGATGGGTATTATTTAGTTATTCATAGTGGGAGCCGAATATTAGGAAAAGAGATTGCCGAGTACCATCAAGAACAAGCTTTTCAAGAATTGTCTCAACAACGAAAAGAGTTGAAAATAGAAAGTAACAAAGCCGAAGCGCAAAAAAATGAAGAATTGGCAAGACAGCTTTGGGAGGAAAGAGAAGCCTTAAAAATTCCTTATGAGCTTTCTTATTTGGAGGGGAATTCTCTTGCAAACTACCTATCTGATATGCAGATTGCCCAACGGTATGCAGCAGAAAATCGCCGCTTGATGGCAGAAGTCATCTTAAAGGGAATGAAGTGGCATAAGTCAGTGGTTGAGAGCTTTGATTGTCCTCATAATTATATTGATTTAGAGAACGGCATTTTACGAAAAGGAGCTGTTTCTGCTCAAAAGGGTGAACAGCTGATTATTCCACTGAATATGAAGGATGGGAGTATTTTAGGTAAAGGCAAAGGAAATCCAGAGTGGAATTATTCTGGTCCACATGGTGCAGGAAGACAATTGAGTCGTTCAGAAGCAAAAAGGAAGTTGAGCCTGGAAAGCTTCCAACACACAATGAAACAAGTCTGGACAACCTCGGTTTCTAAAAAAACATTGGATGAATCACCGAAAGCTTATAAGCCTGTAAAACCATTATTAGAAGACCTTCAATCCGCTGTTGATGTAGAGGAGATTATTCGTCCGCTATATAATTTTAAAGGATAAGGAAGTAGTTGGCCTAGCAAGTCAAATCACTTATCTGGTGAGTTTGGTTAAAAGTTTTCGCTAGTAATAAAGTAGAACAAAACCCCTGCAAATGATTGATTTGCAGGGGTTTTTAGACTTTAAATCACCGAATTATTATATTGTTGCAACTTGTTTCAATCGTTTATATTATGTAAGTTTTTTAGACAGCAAACTTTTGAGCAAAGAGCTGTGTAGTTTCATGTAAACCACTATGTAAATCGATTTCCTCTTCATTATATGTGTGTGTATGTGCGCGTTGTGCGGCTTTTCCTAAAGTGTAGAACCAGAATAAATCAAATAGTTGGTCTAACTGATCAGCTGAGATATTCTCGTACTCAGGGATGGAGATAACCAAATTGTTAAAATGAACACTAATTAACTCTTTCATTAATGGTCGACAGGTTTCATCAATCAAGAAGAAACGGTCAAACTCATCGGGGTTTTCCTGAGCGTATTGGCAAATGATCTCAGAAAAAGAAGGCAAGTCAGTTCGCTCTTTATCGGTTAAAAATTGTTCAACCGTTTGAATGATATACTCACTAGTAGCCGTTTTAAAGATAGTCAGATTTTCAAATTCTCGATAGATAGGCTGAGTTGAACAAGAAATGACCTTGGCAACTTTTCTGGCATGAAAATGTTTGAAACCTTCATCAACGACTAATTGATAGGCACCCTGTAGAAGCTGTTCGCGATAGATTTTTTTTGTTCGAACCATATTGATTAACTCCTTTATAGTTATTTTTTGTGAGGTGAATAAAAGGAAGCAGCTAAGAAAAATAGACAGGTGGTACGATAAATGCAAGTTTCCACTAACTATTTAGCACTTGTTAATATAGATTATTAGCAAACTAGAACAAGCAAACCCTCTATTCTTAGAGAATACCATAAGAATTTATTAAAAAATCATCATAAATTGGCAAGGAAGTTACCACTTTATAATAAAAGTCTGATAGAATAGTATTGTGGGGAAAAGAATCTATAAACAAAAAAATATATTTGGTTATTTTATAGAAGACCACCAACTATATTATCTATTTTTATGAAATGGGATGTGTAAATTGATTAAGAAGTTATTAAAACAAAGTACGGGGAAAAAATTAGAACTATTTCGATATATTATCATTCAAAAACCAGTTTCGATTAAAGAGCTAATGGATGTCTTTCAGTTTTCAAGAACAACAATTAAACGAATGCTGCAGGAAGTTTCAAGTGATTTAGAAAGTTTGGGAATTGAAGGAGATATTGTTCAATCGGCCAACTTCTCCTATTCTTTTGTGAATCGAACAGAGGATCTTTCAAGAATTTATCATCAGCTGACACTTTTTTATTGTCAACAGAGTACCGTTTTTCAATTATTGAAATTGAATTACTTGGAATCTGACTTAACAGTATCTGATTGTTGTGAGAAAATGAATATTTCAGAAGCCTACTGTTATAAGGTTATTAATGAAACCAATCAATTTTTAAAGGATTTTCATATCAAAATTGTGACACAACAAAAGACGCTGACCTTTGATGGAGAGGAAGCTTCGATTCGGCTATTGGGGTTTTATTTATTTAGTCATACATATCTTGGCGTAGAATGGCCGTTTATACATATTGAGGAGCAACAGATTACTCAGCAATTAACGGTTAGCTATCGAAATTTTCTAGATAAGAAGTCATTTTCCGAAAAACAGACCCTTTATTTTTGGTATGCAGTGAATTCTTTACGTGCCTCAAAAGGGTATATGATTGAGGAGATGGATGCACAAACGCAAGAAATTTTACGACTTATCTCAATTGACTACCCAATTTTTAAACCAAAACAGTTATATAATTTTGAAATTACGCCAGAAGATTACCAAAAGGAACTGTATTTTAGCACGTTTATTGTACAAGTTCAGTTGTCTAAAGTTTTTGAGTTATCGGGGCATTTGAGGAAAATTGGAAATCAGATTCGTAAACTTGATTATCCAATTGTTCACCTACTTCAACAGATTATTTCTGAGTTTGATCAGCATTTTGACTTATCTATGTCAGAGAATGAAATTTCGCTACTCATGTATCAGATGGTCTTTCCGTTTATTCGGGATAGGTATGTCAGCTACGGGAAAGATAAATTTGTGGAAGTAATCTATCATTATGCATCGTTAGATTATGCTGTATCCAAACGACGAATTTCGGTGATTGATTTTTTAGATTATTTTGCAAAAGAGAAAAGTCCAAAAGAATACAAGTTTTTTGTTTCCAATAATAAGATTTTTATCGTCGGAATTTTATATGCAACGCTGATTCGTTTAGAAAAAAAACAAATCAGAATCTATATCCACAATTCATTAAAAGGAATGTCTGGGGAGTCGTTGATTCGCTATCGTTTGGAAAATCTATTTAATCCGAAAACGGTGAGAATTGTTAATCATATTGAGGAAGCGGATTTGATTATATCAGATTCCATGGAAGAGGAACGGAATCCAAAAACAAAAATATTCTTTTTGGAGGATTTAAACAATCAGTATCAATGGGAGCATTTGTTTGATACGATTTTAGCGCTTTTGGAAGAGCGAGTTGTTGTTAATACAAAAGAAATGTTACATTAGTTCAAAGATTGTGATTGAAAACATGAAATGAACACATCAGAAAGTCAGCGCGATGAGCTAACTTTCTGATGTGTTTTTTTCTGAAACTAGTAAAAAATACAATGGGGGTTTTTGTTTGGGCTACATAAGGTGAAGCGAAGCATACAAAGAGTTAATATAATCTGAGCCTATACTAGAGTTAATAACTAGTTAAATAATCTGCGTATTTGTCATGTAGTTGAATACCAGATTTAAGTGAATTTCCTGACAAGTCATCTATTAAATCAAGTGTAAGAGTTTCAGCTGTATAACCATCAATTAATTCTAAAATTTTAAATATGGTGTCATAGGTTAAATTATAAGCTGTCTCTTTCGTCATGTCGTCAGGAGAATACTTTTGAGAACTAACAACTTGTTCTTGAATCTGTTGCAATTTAGAGAAAAATAGCAGTTGTTCATTGGTCATATCAGTGCTCCTTTTTAAAAATTCTAAATCTTGTCAGGTAAGTAGATAGTAAATAGGAAACGAAACATTCAGGAGTCTCTTCATGCTTGTAACAAGGTTTCTTATAGAAGTGATTATTTTTGGAACAAGTAGAGCTCTAGTTGAGTGGTAAAAATAGCTATCCCAGCTAATAAAAGCTAGAAAGGAGTCTTTCACATTACATATCTAAGCAAAAAACGCATTCCTCTTCTAGTAATTCGCCAGTTTTGTAGAACCCGAATGACTCATATAAAGAGATCGCTCTTTTATTTTCCGGGCGGGTACTTAGAAATATCTTTTGACAATTAAGACTAGTAACCATCTCATTTATAATAAAAGAGAGACTTTTTTTACCAAGACCTTTGTTCTGGTGTCGATAGTCTATCATTAGTCTGCAAAGTTCATAGCGGTTAGTTTCTTGGTCAAATCCGTACATGGTAAATCCTACAGCCTCACTATTATATACGATTCCTTTTGTGCTCCAGGTGCCTTCGTAATAAGTTTGTATCAGTGAGTATGCATTAGAGGAGACAAAGTCTGCTCCTTCGTCTCCAGGGTACATAGAACAAAATATATCCCAGTTCTCTTCGCCGATATTAATTAGTTCTAACGAGGTCAGTGGTATTTTCTCCTTCCAGAATCCGAGTTAACTCGACAAATAAAGCAGATGAATATTTTTCTCGAAATTGTTGTTCATATTCTTTTGCTTCTGCGCGTGTATCGAATTTTTTCTTTAGTTTCATCGTTTGGGTTTTGATTTTTATTTTGTTTCCCTTACGTTTGATAAGTTCGTCGACAATTTCTTTAACGAATTGCTCTTTTTCTGCTTTGTTCATTTTGTCACTCCTTAGAAAGTCATAGGCCATATTTGTTTTACAGGATCTGATTGCACGCACCTTACAGAACTTACACAAAAGGAGCTGTGCTAGTTTGCGCAGCTCCTAAAAGATTAGTTATCTGGGGTCATGATCATTGGTAAAATCATTGGATGACGTTCTGTTTTTTCAAACAAGAAAGGTTGTAAAGCACCTGTCATCGCATCTCGAAGTTTAGCTTCTGTACAGTCTGGCGCATTTAAGACTTCGCGTAAGGCGTGGAATAAAATTCGTTGCCCCTCACTAATCATCTCGCCAGATTCACGCATGTAGACAAATCCTCGTGATAAAATATCTGGTCCAGCTAAAACTTCTTTTTTCGCAATATCGACGGTTGCAACAGCAAGCACCAATCCTTCCTCAGAAAGGATTCGACGATCGCGTAAGACAACATTTCCAATATCACCAACACCATTTCCGTCAACGTACACATCTCCAGCATTAAAATGTCCGGCTACATGAGCATTGTCGGCAGTGAGTGCTAACACATCACCGTTTTCCAAAATAAAGCAGTTCTCAGCTGGAACGCCTGTATCTTGTGCTAAGGATGTATGAATTTTAAGCATTCGGAATTCACCATGGACAGGCATAAAGTATTTTGGCTTCATTAAACGAAGCATTAATTTTTGTTCCTCTTGCCCACCGTGTCCAGAAGTATGGATGTTATTGATCTTTCCATGTATCACTTCAGCGCCGGCTTCAGATAATAAGTTAATTAAATGATTGACGCTAGTTGTGTTTCCTGGAATAGGAGAACTTGAGAAAATCACTGTGTCGTCTGGTTGAATTTGAATTTGACGATGGGTTCCATTGGCAATTCGGCTAAGAGCGGCCATGGGTTCCCCTTGAGAACCAGTACAAAGAATCATCGTTTCATTGGCTGGCAATCGATTAATCTCATGTGCGTCAACAAAGGTTCCATCCGGTACGTTAATGTAACCTAACCGTTGACCGTTGACAATCGCATTTTCCATACTACGCCCAAAGACAGCAATTTTTCGTCCGGTTGCTACAGCCGCATCGGCCGCTTGTTGGAGGCGGAAGATGTTTGAAGCAAAACTGGCGAAAATGACACGACCATCGATTTTTTCGAAAATTCGTTGAATCGATGCACCAATTGTTTTTTCTGATTTAGTGAATGTTGGAATCTCCGCATTTGTACTATCTGATAGTAAACAAAGAACGCCTTCTTCACCAATACGGGCCATCTTGTGTAGGTTAGCGGGTTCTCCAACTGGCGTAAAGTCGAACTTAAAATCTCCAGTTGCGACGATATTTCCAGAAGGGGTTTTAACAACCACACCTAATGCATCAGGAATACTATGAGTCGTGCGGAAGAAACTAATGGTTGTTTTGCGGAAACGAATAATCGTTTCTTCATTAATCTCATGCATCTCAGCATCTCTTAGTAGGCCATGCTCATCTAATTTGTTTGTAATCAGAGCAAGTGCTAAAGGACCTGCATAAATAGGAATATTCGCTTGACGCAGTAAATAGGGAACGCCACCGATATGGTCTTCGTGCCCGTGAGTGATGACCAACGCTTTGACCTTTTGAATGTTTTGGATGATATAGCTATAGTCTGGAATAACATAGTCAATCCCTAAAAGATCATCTTCAGGAAATTTAATTCCCGCATCAATCAAGATAATCTCATCTTGGAATTGTACCCCATATGTGTTTTTTCCAATCTCACCCAAACCACCAATTGCAAAGACGCCTGTTTCATTATTTTTAATAAAAGGCTTCATCCTAAAACTCCGTTAATGTGAATTCAGCATTTTCTTTTTCATACTCAAGATGATTTCCGTCTAGAGTTTGTACGAATTCAATGTTGTACGGGGTATTGTCTTCGACTAATTGGCGAGCAATCACTTCTGTGTCTGCTTCAATGTATAGAGAGTGTGTTTGTTCTCTCTTTGGGTTACGCTCTTTTGTTTCTTGGTAATAAACTTTGTAAATCATATAGTTCGTCTCCTTTATCTATCTTCTGCTTTTTGCAGTAATCTAACTAGTTGACCTTCTTTTGCACAGCAAAAAACGGGGGGCATAGCCGCCACCTAAAGTTTACTCTGTATGCTTCTTCTGATACATTTTTGTAATCAAAAGAAGAGAAAGCCTCGACATTGCTTTCTGCTAATCGTAATACTTTTCACCGGACATTTTGTATGCAAGATACAACAATTATAGATATTTTATCATAGAATAATTGATAAGTATAGAAACTAGCGTGAGGGATTTAGAAGAATTTAATGAAATTGAATAAAAAATGGAAAAGTAAACGTTATTTTTTTCATAATTAAATAAGAATGTTGTGAAAATCGAAAAGAAAACGGTCTTTTTTTCAGAAAAATGACTTTTTTTCAAAAATGGGTGTTTTATTAAAAAAATTGGTGTGCTATATTGGAAGTAATCGATAAAAAAGAGGGGAGCTGATTAATTGAAATTAATGTGGCATTACACGATGCGATATAAGAAATTGCTATTTCTTGATTTTATCTGTGTGTTCGGTTTTATTTTAATTGAATTAGGGTTGCCAACAATTTTGGCAAAAATGATCGATTTAGGCATAGGCAAAAATGACTTTGACTATGTGAAGCAACAAGGGATTCTGATGATTGTGATTACTGCAATTGGAATTATTATGAATATTTTGTTAGGCTTTTTTTCTGCGCGGATTACAACAAATATAGTGGCAGATATCCGCGATGACTTATTTGAAAAGGTTCAAACGTATTCTCACACGGAGTATGAAACGATTGGTGTTTCCTCGTTGATTACAAGAACGACCAATGATGCGTATCAAATCATGTTATTTATGCAAAATATCTTGCGGACTGGTTTTATGACGCCAATGATGTTTTTCGTAAGTTTGTACATGGTTATGCGAACAAGTGTCAGTCTGGGCTGGTATGTGTTAGGAGCGTTACCGCTATTACTTTTAGCAGTTGTGGCGATTGCGCGTGTTTCAGAGCCTTTATCAAACAAACAACAAAAGAATCTTGATAGTATCAATAGTATTCTTCGCGAAAACCTTTCAGGATTGCGTGTGATTCGCGCCTTTGTTAATGAAAAGTTTGAAGAAGAACGATTTGAAAAAGTGAATGAAGATTACACGGATAGCTCAAAACGTTTATTCCGTTTGATGGCTGTAGCGCAGCCAGGCTTTTTCTTCCTATTCAATATTGTGATGGTCTTAATTATTTGGAGTGGCTCATTACAGATTGAAGCAGGTAGCCTACAAGTGGGAGATTTGATTGCGTTTATTGAATACATCTTCCATGCGTTATTCTCGTTTATGTTATTTGCAAGTATCTTTATGATGTACCCACGTGCCGCTGTTTCTGCTCGCCGGATTCAAGAAGCTTTGGATGCAAAACCATCGATTGTTGAAGATGAGACGGGGATTACAGAAACAGATACGAAAGGGTATATTGAGTTCAAAAACGTGACCTTTGCTTACCCTGGACATTCAGAAAGTCCGGTCATTCGTAACGTCAGTTTTACGGCAGGCCCAGGTGAAACGGTTGCCTTTATAGGGAGCACCGGAAGCGGTAAATCAACATTGATTCAATTGATTCCGCGTTTTTACGACGTCAGTGACGGAGAAATTCTGATAGATGGTGAAAACGTTCAGAATTATAAGCTGAGTGCTTTGCGTCAAAAAATTGGCTTCATTCCTCAAAAAGCCTTGCTATTTACTGGAACGATTGCTGAAAACTTACGTTATGGAAAAAAAGATGCAACCAAAGAGGAAATGGAACGTGCTGCAGATATTGCGCAAGCAGCAGAGTTTATTTCGCAAAAACCAGATGGCTATGACGAACACCTTTCAGAAGGTGGGGCAAACTTTTCTGGTGGGCAAAAGCAGCGATTAGCGATTGCTCGAGCGATCATTCGTGAGCCAGAAATATATATTTTTGATGATAGTTTTTCTGCTTTGGATTATCGAACGGATGCGAATTTACGTGCTCGTTTGAAAAAAGAAACAACTGAATCAACTGTTTTGATTGTTGCCCAACGTGTGGGAACAATTATGCATGCGGACAAAATCATCGTTCTTAATGAAGGTGATGTGGTCGGTATGGGAACGCATAAAGAATTACTTGAGAATTGCCCAATCTATTATGATATTGCGGCGTCTCAATTGTCAGAGGAGGAATTGTCATGAAAAACACATTCTCTTCGCTAAAGCGTCTAGGCCAATATATTAAACCATATAGAGTTTCTTTTATTTTAGTGATTCTATTTACCGTTTTAACGGTGGCATTTAATGCTGCTATGCCGTATGTTACGGGATTACCGACAACAGAAATTGCTAAAAATATCGCGAACAAAGAAGCCGTCAACTTTGATTATATTATCATGTGTTTGGTTTGGATTACGATTGTTGGGGTTGGCTACTCAGTGGCTCAGCTGCTATCGGGTGTTTTGATGGCCAATGTGGTACAACATGCGATGAAAGATTTGCGTCGAGATATCGAAGAAAAAATCAATCGTTTGCCTGTTTCTTACTTTGATAAAAACCAACAAGGGAACATTTTATCACGCGTAACCAACGACGTGGATGCGGTCAGCGGCGCGATGCAACAGGCCTTTATCGGAATCGTCAATGCTATTTTAGGAATCGTTATGGCAGTTGCGATGATGTTTTATATCCATTCATTAATGGCTGTGATTTCATTAATTATGATTCCATTGTCGATTTATATTTCGAAAAAAATTGTCCAAGCTTCTCAAAAATATTTCCAAGGCATGCAAAATTCTTTGGGTGATTTGAATGGGTATGTGCAAGAAAATATGACAGGATTCAGTGTATTAAAGGTTTATGGTCGTGAAAAAGAAACATTAGAAGGTTTTAAAGACGTGAACCATAAGTTGAGATATTTTGGCTTCAGATCAGCCTTTATCTCTGGATTAATGATGCCACTTGTTCAACTGACAGCGTATGCGACTTATATTGGAATGGCTGTCATGGGAAGTTTTTATGTGATTTCAGGTGTTATTGTTGTGGGGCAGTTACAAGCGTTTATCCAGTATATTTGGCAAATTAGTCAACCAATGGGAAATATCACTCAACTTTCTTCTGTTTTGCAAAGTGCTTCAGCTGCGACAACACGGGTTTTCGAAATCCTTGATGAACCAGAAGAAGTTCAAAATGAAGTCAATGTTCCGATTCCTGAAACGTTAGAGGGACATGTTAAATTTGACCATGTTTCTTTTGCCTATGATCCAAAAAAACCGTTGATTCAAGATTTGAATTTTGAAGTTAAAGCGGGTCAAACGGTAGCGATTGTGGGGCCAACTGGTGCTGGGAAAACGACTCTAATCAATCTTTTGATGCGTTTTTATGACGTTAATGAAGGGGCAATTCGAGTCGACGGCATTGATACCAAAAAAATGGACCGAAGTGAGGTTCGTTCAATCTTTGGGATGGTTTTACAGGATGCTTGGTTATACGAAGGAACGATTGCTGATAATATCCGTTTTGGTCATTTAAAAGCAACAGATTATGAAGTGGTTGATGCGGCAAAAACAGCCAATGTGGATCATTTCATTCGGACGATGCCAGATGGATATGAGATGGAAATTAACTCTGAGGGAGACAATATTTCCTTAGGGCAAAAACAACTCTTAACAATCGCCCGTGCGGTAATCTCAGATCCGAAAATTCTTATTCTGGATGAAGCGACGAGTTCTGTTGATACGCGTCTTGAAGCGTTAATTCAAAAAGCGATGGACCGAGTGATGAAGGGACGTACAAGCTTTGTTATTGCCCATCGTCTATCAACTATTCGCGATGCAGACTTGATTCTTGTGATGAATCAAGGAGAAATTATTGAAAAAGGAACGCACGAAAGCTTGTTAGCTGAAGGTGGTTTCTATGAAAAACTGTACAACAGCCAATTCGCCGAAGATGGTGATTACGAATAACCGCTATTCGTAAAGGAAGTTAGACAAGTTAGTCAAACCGATAAAACATAAAATCGAAGTGGGTGTCTTTAGGCCTTGCTTCGATTTTTTGGTATACTTACATGTGTGGAAGGTAATTCAGGTAGGGACAACTGACGCTGTTTAGGGCAGGCTGAAAATGGAAGGGAGTTATTCGCATCTATCCCAACCTTTGATAGACGGTGGTTATAGAAGCAACTCCTACAAAATAAGTTAAAATTCTCAAAAAATTGAAGAGACATTTTTAGATAATTTCCTCTTATTTTTACGAAGTTATTCGCATCTATCCCAACCTTTGATAGACGGTGGTTATAGAAGCAACTCCTACAAAATAAGTTAAAATTCTCAAAAAATTGAAGAGATATTTTTAGATAATTTCCTCTTATTTTTACGGAGCTATTCGCATCTATCCCAACCTTTAATAGAAAGGACACAAAATGATGAGACGATTTATTGCAGCAAGTGCAGATGTTTATGGGGATGTACAACTAGGAGAAGATTCAACGGTTTGGTTTCAGGCAGTTTTAAGAGGCGACGCAGAGAAAATTGTGGTAGGCGCGCGAACCAATATTCAAGATGGAACCATTGTTCATGTCGATCATGGCGCGCCAACGATTATCGGAAATGACGTAACTGTTGGGCATCAATGTATGATTCATGGTTGTCAGATTCAAGATGGTGCCTTGATTGGCATGGGGACAACCATCTTAAATCGAGCAGTAATTGGTGAGAACTCATTGATTGGTGCGGGTTCTTTAGTGACAGAAGGTAAAGTGATTCCGCCCAATGTCTTGGCATTTGGTCGACCTGCCAAGGTGATTCGTCCCTTAACGCAAGAGGAAATTCAAAAGAACAAAGAGAATATCCGTCATTATGTCGAAAAGGGTCAACAGTTTCAAGAAGGAAAGTATCGTAGAGTTAGGGAATAGATGAGTGAATTTTTTATCAAAATTTTCATAACCTATCATAGGTGACTCGGCGAAAAATATTGAGTTGTTTCTGTATCCACTTTAACAAAGGACATATGTTTTGGCACAAAAAAATAACCCAGATACAAATCAGGTTGATTAGCATCTGGGTTATCTCGGTTTAGTGCTTAACACGTATTTTTTAGCTTAATGATGCACTGTTTTCCATTACTTGGTCGATTAAGCCGTATTCTTTGGCTTGTTCTGCAGTCATGAAGTTATCGCGATCTGTATCTTTTTCGATGACTTCTAATGGTTGACCTGTGCGTTCTGATAAGATTTTATTTAAGCGGTCACGTGTTTGTAAGATGTGACGAGCAGCAATTTCAATCTCAGTTGCTTGGCCTTGAGCGCCTCCTAGTGGTTGGTGAATCATGATTTCAGCATTTGGTAAAGCAAAACGTTTGCCTTTTGTTCCTGCTGTTAACAAGAAACTTCCCATTGAAGCAGCCATTCCCATAACGATAGTTTGAACATCTGCTTTGACAAAGTTCATTGTGTCATAGATAGCCATACCAGCCGTTACGCTTCCGCCAGGTGAGTTGATATATAAATAGATGTCTTTCTCAGAATCTTGTGCATCTAAGAAAAGCAATTGAGCGATGATTGAGTTCGCTAAATCGTCTGTTACTTGTCCGCTTAACATGATGATGCGGTCTTTTAGTAAACGAGAGTAAATGTCATACGCGCGCTCTCCTCGAGATGATTGTTCGATAACTGTAGGGATTAAATTCATAAAATAGTTCCTCCTTAAATTCTTTCAGGAATAGTTTACCATAGTTTTTTACTATCTAAAAAGTAGTATACACATAAGGTCAAAAAAGGTCAAATAGAAAGTTTTCATTCAATCTACTACTCATGGAAAAGGGAAATGTGGTACTATATGAAATGAGAGAAAAATCGGGGGGAATCCTATGTTAAGTGTTGCTTTGGCAGGTCTAGTGGGTGTCTTAGTTGGGGCGGGAATTGTTAGCTTCGCTTTTTATCTACAACTGAGATATCAAGAGAAAAAAGAATTACGTCGCCGAAATCTAGAAAATCGGGTTCGAGAGATTGAGGTTTTAAATGAGCTAAATAAAAAAGTGAATGAAATTTTACAAAAAAGAAATGTTTTGCTCGAAAAATATGTCAGTTTTGATGCTTTTGATGATTGTTATATAACAATAGATGATTTTGTTTATTTACAAACGTATACCTCACAAAATAATTTTTATTTACCAAATTATATTCTTGAACAGTTTTTCAAGAATATTTCTCACCGAAAAGTTGTTCTTTCGCCTGAAGAAACGGTTAAGATTGGCGGGTATACCTATAAAGGTGGACGTGTGATTCTGGAAAATTTCTCTGAGGAGTTAATTGAAATGATTGAAGAGAAAAAGATTCAAATTAAACAACTGACCAATGATGCGGTGAATTTCATTTAAAAGGTTTGAAGATAACTACGTGTGGAATTTACGAGAATCAATAAAAAGAGTGAAACGAAAATAATTATGCTTTCGTTTGACTCTTTTCGTTTTTTAGCGGAAAATCTGCTCATTTTTTCTAGTCAGTGTTACAATAGAAGAGTTGGGAGTGAAGAGTAGATGACTGTAATTATGGCTCATAGAGGAAGTAGTGGTACTCGCCCAGAAAATACGTTACCTGCGTTTTCTGAAGCAGTTCGTGCCGAAGCGGATGGCATCGAGTTGGACGTTCATTTAACCAAAGATGGCGCATTAGTGGTCATGCATGACGAGGAAGTCAATCGAACAACGGATGGAAAAGGTGCTATTCGTGAGATGACTCTGGCAGAAATCAAACAGTTGAATGCAGGTTCTTGGTTTTCAAAAGAGTATGCGGCAGCTAAAGTGCCCACGTTAAAAGAAGTGCTTAATCTACTCGTTCAAAAAAATTTTCGAGGCTTTTTAAATATAGAGATTAAAACAGATAAATGCCCATACCCAGGGATTGAGGAAAAGGTTTCTAAATTAATGATGAGTCAAGTCTGGCCGTTTACACATTGGTATAGTAGTTTTAATCTGAAATCCTTAGAAATTATGCATCAGCTCGAACCGAAGACGCAACTGGATTATATTATGGGGGCTGCTGAGTCAAAGGTCAAACGAGCAATTGAGTGCTCCTTTATAGAAGGGATTCATCCAAAAATTGACTGGGTTCGTGAAGTGGGAGAAGCGGTTCAAACATTTCCAAAAGCAGTTCGACCATGGACAATCAATGAAAGTGAAACAATGCTTGCCTGTTTTGAACAAAAATTGACAGGGATCATTACAGATTTTCCAGAAAAAGCGGTTCGTTTGAAACGAAGTCTGAAAAAATAGGAGAGTTATGGATAAAATAATTGTAATTGTTGGTCCGACAGCTGTCGGGAAAACAAGTCTTAGTATCGATTTAGCGACAAAATTTAATGGCGAAGTGATTAGCGGAGACTCCATGCAGGTTTATCGTCACTTGGATATCGGCACGGCAAAGGTGAGACAAGTTGAGATGGCGGGGATTTCTCATCATTTACTTGATATTCGTGAGATGACGGAATCTTTTTCTGTTGCCGAATTTCAAAAAGAAGCGCGTCTAGCTATCGAAAAAATTCAGCGTCAAGGGAAACTGCCAATTGTTGCAGGTGGAACGGGTCTTTATGTTCAAGCGCTTATTTATGATTACAAATTAGGAGCGGCGGAACAAAAGGCGTCAGATGCACCCAATCCTCTTCGAGAAACTTATGAACAGTACGCTCTAGAAAATGGCAATGAAGCGTTATGGAAAAAACTGGCGGCGGTCGATAGTCTAGCGGCTGAAAAAATTCATTTTAACAATCGGCGTAAGGTGATTCGGGCGCTGGAGGTTTTTGAACAGACAGGTAAAAGTATAGTAGAGCCTGAAGAAGTACCTGAGAAATTGTATGACGCATATATCATTGGTTTAGATACGGATAGAGCAGTCTTGTATCAGAGAATCAACGCGCGAGTAGATAAAATGATGACAGAGGGATTGATTGAAGAGGCCAAAGAAGTTGCCAAATACCCTGAGACGCAAGCGGCGAAAGGGATTGGTTATAAAGAGTTATTTGGTTATCTTTCAGAAAAAGAATCTCTAGACTCTGCGGTAGAGACAATCAAACAAAATTCGCGACGCTATGCAAAACGTCAGTTAACGTGGTTTCGAAACAGAATGACGGTCGACTGGTTTGATGTTGTTGGAGACCCTCAAGCAGTCAAACAAATTGAAAAAAAAGTTGGAAAATGGTTGCGTGAGGGGTGAAGGTTCAATGAAAAAGCCACAAGAGAGAGTCATAATTGTCGGTGTTGAGACAGAAGAAAATACGAAAAATTTTCTAGAGTCGATGGAAGAATTAAAGAGTTTGACCAATACAGCGAATGGAGAAGTGGTCTTTTCTCTGACGCAAAAAAGAAAACAAGTCGATCGTCAGACGTTGATTGGAAAAGGCAAGCTAGAGGAATTAGCGCAGTTCGCTGATGCCTATGAAGCAGAGTTGATTATTTTTAACCATGAACTTTCTCCACGTCAAAGCCAATTAATTAATGAAGCGGTTGGTCTTGCAGTGATTGACCGCGTCCAGCTGATTCTGGATATTTTTGCGATGCGTGCCCGTTCGAAAGAGGGCAAGCTTCAGGTTGAGTTAGCTCAATTAAACTACTTATTGCCACGACTGGTTGGACAAGGGAAATCCATGTCACGATTGGGTGGTGGGATTGGGACACGTGGACCTGGGGAAACAAAACTAGAAACAGATAGACGGCATATCCGGAATAAAATCACTGTCATAAAAAGAGAACTGAAAGAAGTTGCAGCTCACAGAGAAAGAAATCGGCAGAAAAGGCAACAAGCAGATGTGTTTCAAATTGGTTTGATTGGCTACACAAATGCGGGCAAGTCGACGATTTTAAACCTATTAACGAATGTGGAGACCTATGCCCGCGATCAGTTATTTGCGACATTGGATCCTTTGACCAAAAAGTGGCGTCTACCAGAGGGGCTTGAGGTAACTTTGACAGATACAGTTGGGTTTATTCAAGATTTACCGACGCAACTGATTGATGCGTTTCATTCGACCTTGGAAGAAAGTCAAGGAATGAACCTTCTTTTGCATGTTGTTGATGCGAGCGCTGAAAATAGGATTCAACAAGAGATGACCGTCAGTAAGTTAATTGAAGAGTTGTCGCTAGGTAATGTACCGATTTTGACAGTCTATAATAAAGCAGATCAGATTGATGGAAATCAATTTACACCGACTTTGTTTCCCAATGTACTGACAAGCGCCAAAAACCAAGAAGGCAAAGAAAAGCTGATTAAAGCGATTCGTTTGCAATTGATGGAGTTAATGGAGCCGTATACGATTGAGATTCCTAGTAGTCAAGGTCAAGAGCTAAATGAAATCAAACGACAAACCTTTGTCTTTTCTGAAGAGTACATCGAAGCATTAGATGTATACGCCTTAAAAGGTTTTGCGCTGAAAAACTCACGATGGTTGTATAAAACATCAGAAATGCCCGAATTAGACGAATGGGAGTAACAACCTATCCTAGTGATATGAGTGAACAGATTAGAAGAATTTTCTAAAGCTAGCTCACTGAATAAGTCAAACAAACTCTTGTTTACTTATTCAGTGAGCTAGCTCTTTTTGGATAAATGTAAGGTAGAGCGTCCGTTTATTTTCTGCAAAATTATAGATTTTCCGTATAATGCTAGACTTAGGAACTGTCATAAATGAAAGGAATTATACCAAAAAAGAAATGAACGATTACACTGATATGAATTTGGTATTAACTTCAATCGAGGAGTATGTCTTGAATTATAATTGGTTTCTGACGGATGTTGAATGTAATCATTATCCGAATCCTATCTTAGAAGCGGATAGTGATGTTTGGCTGAGTGGTGATGAATTACTCAAGCTAGTGAGAGAGGATGACATTCAATTCATTTGGGGTGTTTTTTCAGCATTTTCAAAGGAAATTACGTATGAAGAAGTGAGTGGTTATGATTTATATCCAGATGCTCAGATTTATGATGGGATTTGGCGTTTGCCACTAAAAATTCAATAGCCACTTGCTGACGCTGAAATTGTTGCCGTGGATAGTTCTTTACTTCTTTTGATAAGTAAGCAGAATGAGATTGTCGATAAATTCAAAAAAAACTTTACATTAAGTGAAGATTTAGAGGCGTATCTTATCAAAAAAAGAAATAAATAATATAGTGTGATCTATATCTAAAAGGTCTACTTTATTTGTTATGCCGAGTGTGAAAATAGGCTATTTCCGAACATTCGGATTAGAATGGTATAGTCAGATGAAAACTTTTTTCGTTTCATGTCAGAAAACCTTACATACGGGGTTGACAGACTTTTTTTGAACTGCTATTCTTACACTAACTTAAGTAATTAGGTTGGCGCAACAAGCTTTGTTTGAACAATGATTGGGAGAGGAGAAAAACATGCGAGAAAAAGAACTGCGACGCTCTATGTCTGTATTTCCAATAGGTACAGTGATGAAACTAACTGATTTATCAGCCCGACAAATTCGGTATTATGAAGAGCAGGATTTGATTCATCCCGAACGTAGTGAAGGAAATCGTCGAATGTACTCTCTCAACGATATTGATACATTGTTAGAAATCAAAGACTACTTATCAGATGGTCTGAACATGGCGGGAATTAAACGTGTTTATGAGATGAAACGAACAGAAGAAAAGGCAGCAAGGAAAAAGAATCAACCGTTAACAGATGGTGATGTGCGTCGTATTTTACACGATGAGATGTTAGCGCAAGGTGGATTCGGTCAACAACATCCATTTCAATCGGGGAATACTCGTTTTTAGTGTGAACGGATTGTGGAATATAAATAAGTAAATAAATGAAGTGTGAGGAAGGGAATTAATTATGGCAAAAAAGGCGAAGACAGTAGAAGAGATAAGACAAATCGCAGATGAAGAGAACGTTCGATTTTTACGTTTGATGTTTACCGACATCATGGGAACAATTAAAAATGTTGAAGTACCAGTTAGTCAATTAGACAAAGTATTGGACAATAAAATGATGTTTGATGGTTCTTCGATTGAAGGATTTGTACGTATTGAAGAGAGTGATATGTACTTATACCCAGATTTATCTACTTGGATGATTTTTCCATGGGAAAGCGATCATGGAAAAGTTGCACGCTTAATTTGCGATATCTATAATCCAGATGGGACGCCATTTGCTGGAGATCCTCGTGGAAACTTAAAACGCGCATTAAATGATATGAAAAAATTGGGCTTTTCATCATTCAACTTAGGTCCAGAGCCAGAATTTTTCTTGTTTAAATTAGATGAAGATGGCGAAATCACACTTGATTTAAATGACCGTGGCGGATATTTTGATTTTGCACCAACTGATTTGGGTGAAAATTGCCGTCGTGATATTGTTTTAGAATTAGAAAGTCTTGGATTTGAAGTCGAAGCTTCTCACCATGAAGTTGCTCCAGGCCAACATGAGATTGATTTTAAATATGCAGATGTAGTGGATGCTTGTGATAATATTCAAACATTCAAGCTTGTTGTAAAAACAATTGCTAGAAAGCATGGTTTGCACGCGACATTTATGCCAAAACCTTTATTTGGGATTAATGGTTCAGGTATGCATTGTAATATGTCATTATTCACAGAGGAAGGAAATGCCTTTTATGATGAAGATGGCGAAATGGAATTGAGCAAAACAGCGTATCATTTCCTTGGCGGTTTATTAAAACATGCACGTTCTTACACAGCAGTTTGTAACCCAACTGTTAACTCATACAAACGTTTGGTTCCAGGTTATGAAGCACCTGTTTATGTGGCATGGAGTGGTCACAACCGTTCGCCGTTAGTACGTGTCCCAGAATCTCGTGGATTATCGACACGACTAGAGTTACGTTCAGTCGATCCTTCTGCTAATCCATATTTGGCGATGGCTGTATTATTACAAGCTGGTTTGGATGGCATTCGTAATGAATTAACACCGCCACCAGCTGTGGATCGCAACATCTATGTGATGAATGAAGAAGAACGAGAAGCAGCTCAAATTCAAGATCTTCCATCAACTATTCACAATGCTATTAAAGAGTTACGTAAAGACCCAGTGATGATTGATGCATTAGGTCAACATATCTACTCAAACTTTGTCGAAGCAAAACGTATGGAATGGGCAGCCTTCCGTCAAACTGTTTCTGAATGGGAAAGAGAACAATATTTAGAGCTGTATTAATCAGCTATTTGAACCGCCACACAGCAATGCTTGTGGCGGTTTTTTAACTGCAAAGGGATTTATAATATCGAGGTGTAAGAAAGCTATTGGTAATAGGCTTTCCAGCACCTTTCATGAGACCAAAGTGGCAAGGCCGCATCTATGTTTCAAGAAATCGAAAAAATGAATTTTACTGCAAATGGAGATATTAAGCAGCTGTATGATAAAGCGAAGCAAATTGAGAGCCAATTTATTAGTACGGACTACATAGGGAAGCCGGCAAACATTAATCGGTTGATTGAAATTACGGATAAACTTGATAAAAAAGTGCCCGATGTGATGGTTGTCAGAGTTCCTAAATTTACAGCCCTAACGGCAGGAGAGCATACCTGGGAAGAGATATTTAAACCTGGGGGACTTATGTTTCAAATGTGGCAACATGTTCATCTGTTTAGACCCGTGTTTTTTGACTGCCAAGATTTTTGCCTTGTGAATGACAATAAAGGAGAATTTTTATGTGCGGTTAAAGATGGTGTCACGCCAGAAGAAGTTTCTCCTTTTGAGTTAATTGATTTTCCTGGTGGTTTGTACGCAATGGCAGTGACGATTGATGAAGATGATGAGAGCATCATAAAAGTCCAAGAAAAAATTCACAGATGGATAGAGACGACCAATTTTGAATTGGATACAAGCCGTCATTTTATGTTCAATATGCCGTACTTGGATGAAGAAAATACCTATCATAAGGATATTGAAAAGGCTTGGGCTATCGCCAACAACAGCGGTATGTACCCATCAAATTGAAAGAGGAATAAATAACTAGCCAAGAGCCATAATTCTCAGGCGCTTGGCTAGTTTTATTTGTTCAAGCCTTTTTTGATTTAGACGAGTTAAACGGCGTGACTTATTTGTGTCAAAAGTAACACAGAATCTTCCCTTAGATGTGTCGTTATCTTTGGTTTTATTTTATTCGAATCGAGTCACCAGGAGACAAAAAGAAATTCTCTGCGGACATCCCGTTTAGCTCGTAGATTTTTTCTACAGGAACGCCGGTTCGATTCGCGATCTGCTGTGGACCTTCACCGGCCTGAGCAGTTGTGTATTCAGCACCGTCTTCTGATTTATTTTCAGGTTCTGTAGGGTGCTCGACTGTCGATTGATCAGGCCTGTTTTCTTCGTAATATTCACTGTACGAAGGCTCACTTGAGGGGCTACTTACCGGAGCTTTTGCCTGTTGATTAGGCTCATTGATTGGTTGACTAAAACGATCTTTAGACTGCTCGTAGTCTGATGCGATTGAAGTCAGATAAACACCAGTTATTTTCAAGCCTTCTTCAGAATAGACGTCGATCAACTTCGCCGCCCATTTTTCATAAGTGGAGGGGCTGTCTTTGGCATCTAATTGGATCTGTGCCATTTTTGCGACTCCTTCATTGGATAGTTCAGCAAGCTTTGCAAGTTTGTCATTTGACAATTTTGCTAGAGCATCAGTTCCCCCCTGAATAAAAGGATATTCTGTATTGTATTCGGCCACTAATTTTGGGGAGGCCTCTTTTAGTTTTTCTGTATAGTCATCTAAGATGGACTGATAGGTTTCTTTTTCCTCTTGACTACTTGTAGTTGTCGAGGTGTTCATAGTTGGTTGGCTAGAGCTTGTTGTCGTGCTGACCTTTTCTTTTGAACAGCCACTCAAGCTTAAGATAGTAAATAATGCGATACCCAGTAACACTTTTTTCACAACATTTCCTCCATTCAATAATCATAGTTATTATATCAAAAATAGAGAAACAGAAACAGCTCAAAATAAGAGGGAAATTTCTACTCTAAGAGTCTAGGAGTCTATTGTTTACAAAAGTTTATTTAACTATTTACATAAAAAATTGAGAACAAGAACAGTCAACGATGACTGTGAGAAAATTTTTTAAAGTTAAATCGGAAACGTTTCAATTGCTTGGTTTAATGTGCTATACTAGTAAAAAAACGAGGAGGGATAGTATTGAAAGCGACCATGAAAGATGTGGCGAAGTTGGCTGGGGTAGGTGTTGGAACCGTCTCTCGCGTAATCAATGGAGTGAAAGTGAAGGATAGCACGCTCGAAAAGGTTAATAAGGCGATTGAGGAGCTAGGTTATGAGCCGGATATTTATGCTAGAGGAATGAAAACGAACCGTTCCAATACCATTGCATTGATTGTTCCGACTATTTGGCACCCATTCTTTTCAGAGTTTGGTTTCCATGTGGAGAAGGAATTGAAAGCATTGGGATACAAAATTTTCTTATGTAATTCAACTGGGGATCCAGCTGTAGAAGATGAGTATATTCAAATGATTAAACAAAACAAAGTAGATGGCATTATCGGGATTACCTACACAGACATTGATAAAAGTGTCTCCTCTGACATTCCTTTTGTTAGTATTGACCGCCATTTTACAAGTAAGGTAGCAATTGTTGCAGCAGATAGTAAAGAAGGTGGCGAGATTGCTTTTAATGAGTTAAATAAAAGGGGTTGCCAGCATTTTGCTTTTGTAGGAACACATCAAGACAAAGAAAGTGAAACAAAGAATCGACGAATTTATTTTGAGAAGAGTGCACGAGCTGCAGGGAAAAAGATTTCAATTTTGGACTTTGAAGAACCACTTGTTGATTTTAAAGAACGAGTGCAACAGTTTTTTATTGAGAATCCAACCATCGATGGTTTGTTTGGTATTAACGACTTTTTAGCGATAAATGTGATGAAAGAACTAGAAGTATTAGGTAAAAAAGTCCCAGAGGATATTCAAGTTATTGGTTTTGATGGTGTGAAGCTTTCAGAAGAACGAGAGTATTTGATGACAACAATTCGTCAGCCGTTAGAGACAATGGCTAAAGTAGCTGTTGAGCAGATTATGAATGCAATTAACGGTGAGCCGATTAACTATAAAACGATTCTTCCAGTCACATTTATTGAAGGCTGGACAACAAAAAATTAAGAGAGGTCAGGAGCTATGAACATGCAAGAGAACAAACAGCAAATAAAAACAACCATCGACGCGCCGATTACCTCAGATTCGCGCTTATTCGGTAGTATTGAAGGGGGCGGGACAAAATTTGTCTGCGCGATTGGAAATGAACAGTTAGAAGTTGTTGAAAAGGTGGTTTTTAAGACAACAACGCCAGAAGAGACGTTACAAAAAGTCATTAAATTCTTTGAAGGAAAGTCGGTTTCAGCTATTGGGATGGGCATGTTTGGCCCGTTAGAAAATCGACTAACACACGAAAAATACGGGTATATCACAAGTACCCCAAAAGAGGGCTGGGCAGACGTTGACGTGGTGCGCCCGCTAAAAGAGGCACTCGATGTTCCCATTTATTTCACGACAGATGTGAATTCGTCAGCCTATGGGGAATTTATCTCTAGAGAGAAGGCAGATGGACTGGTTTATTATACGATTGGTACAGGAATTGGTGCGGGTATCGTGTTAAACGGCGAAATTGTCGGAGTTACCGGCCACCCTGAGATGGGGCATGTCAGCGTTAAACGATTGGCAGATGACGCTGAGTTTGAAGGAGTCTGTCCGTATCACAAAGACTGTCTTGAAGGCTTGGCAAGTGGGCCGACATTAGAAGCAAGACTGGGAATTCGAGGAGAGAATGTGGCATTAGATCACCCCGTATTCGAGATTATTGGCAATTATATCGCACAAGCTTGTGTCCAAGTGACGTTAACGATTCGTCCGAATATTATCGTACTTGGTGGAGGAGTCATGAGCCCAACGCTTTTAGAAATTGTCAAAAAAGAGTTCAAAAAAACCTTGAATAATTATGTTGAAATAGAGAATATGGACACGTATTTAAGCCTGCCAGCTGTAGTAGAAAACGGTTCTGCCACAATCGGGAATTTTGCGTTAGCCAAAAAGCTCATGTAACTTCGGCAAATAAAATTTAAAAAAAGTGGTTGAAAAAATAAATCATCTAGTATAGAATATCCATATCGGAAACGTTTCAAAAACGAGATGATTTATTTTTTGGAACAAACTGGAAACGTTTCAAAAAGAAGGGAGAAAGTTATGAAACACAAAGTTAAACAAAACTTGAGGTACATGAAAAAAAACTACATGCTTTATATGCTGGTTTTACCTGCACTTATTTTGACGTTTATTTTCAAATATGTACCGATCTATGGATTGCTGATTGCCTTTAAAAATTACAATCCTCTTCAAGGGATTCTGGGAAGTGAGTGGGTAGGGTTCGAACATTTTTCACGCTTTTTATCTTCCCCGAATTTTATGAATTTATTGGTGAATACATTAAAGCTTAGTGTATATGGACTTTTACTTGGTTTCTTTCCACCAATAATATTAGCGCTTTCTTTTAATTTGTTGGCGAGTGATAAATTGAAGAAACGGTTGCAGCTAATCTTATATGCCCCTAATTTTATTTCCGTTGTAATTATTGTGGGGATGCTCTTTTTATTCTTTTCCAATAAAGGGCCTGTAAACAGCATTTATGAGTTTTTCACTGGGAAGACGTTACCGTTTCTGACAGAGCCTGATTTCTTCCGACCCCTTTATATTTTCTCGGGAATTTGGCAAGGAATTGGCTGGTCCTCTATTCTCTATACTGCGACGCTATCCAATGTGTCACCCGAGTTGATTGATGCAGCCAAAATTGATGGGGCTAACGTGTTGCAACGGGTCTGGCATGTTGATTTACCAGCAATTAAGCCAGTAATGGTGATTAGTTTTATCTTGGCTGCAGGAGGCATTATGAGTGTCGGCTATGAAAAAGCCTATCTGATGCAAACGACGATGAATCTGCCAAGCTCTGAAATTATCGCAACCTACGTCTATAAAGTGGGGCTTCAATCAGGGGATTATAGTTATTCAACTGCGGTTGGTTTATTCAACTCAGTGATCAATCTTATTTTGATTGTGGTTGTTAACCAAACAGTGAAAAAATTAAACGATGGGGAGGGTTTGTAATGTCTAATAATACTCGGTTTGATAGAAACGTTTTGATGATTAATAAACTATTAATTGGTTTACTCGTCTTCATTACCGTCGTTCCGTTAGCCTATGTCTTGGCCGCGTCGTTTCAAAATCCTGATACATTAATGAGTAAAGGAATTAGCTTTAATCTAAAAGATTGGACTTTAGCTGGTTATCAAAAAGTTTTAGCCAACGATTCAATTCTGCGTGGGTTTGTGAATTCGATGTTATATTCTTTTGCTTATGCTGCGTTTTCAACGTTTATCACGATGATTTGTGCGTATCCTCTATCGAAAAAGGAGTTTGTTGGGCGCAATGTGATTATGTCTTTCTTCATGTTGACAATGTTTTTCGGTGGAGGGTTAGTTCCGACTTATATGGTGGTCAAAGGGTTAGGTATTCTGGATACACCATGGGCTATTATTTTGCCTGGAGCCATTAATATTTGGAATATTATTCTCGCTAGAACGTATTTCCAAGGGCTGCCTGATGAGCTAGAGGAGGCGGCCAAAATTGATGGGGCCAACGACATGCAAGTCTTTTTCAGAATCATGTTACCTTTGGCTAAACCAATTATGTTTGTCTTATTTTTATATGCCTTTGTGGGTCAGTGGAATAGCTATTTTGATGCCATGATCTATATTAAAGATCCCAATTTACAACCGTTACAATTGATTTTACGGAACATTTTGATTCAAAACCAGATTGATACCAATATGGTTGGCTCACAAGCGGCTATGGCAGAGATGGAGAAAGTCGCGCAATTAATTAAATACGCGACGATTATTATCTCAAGCTTGCCACTAATTATTATGTATCCATTCTTCCAAAAATATTTTGATAAGGGTGTATTGATTGGTTCTGTCAAGGGCTAGTTTCATTGAAAAATTTTAACTAAGAGAGGGATTTGAAAAATGAAAACAAAAAAATTAATGGTTTTAGGGATGTCTGCTGCAGTTTTATTCGCTTTAGGAGCATGTGGCAAAAAAGGAAACAGTGATCAGAGCGCTAGTAAAGACTACGAATTAACTAAGGTGGAATTCCCCTTAAAAGACAAAGTTGAATTGAATATGTTGGTGTCAGAAAGTCCAACTGCTCCAGATAATCCAAATGACATGTTAATTTTTAAACGCTTAGAGGAACAAAGCAACGTGCATATTAACTGGACCAATTATGCCAACGATTTTGCTGAAAAAAGGAATCTAGATATTGCATCAGGTGACTTACCTGACGCAATCTTTAATGCAGGTGCAAGTGAGCAGGATCTGTTGACTTGGGGTGAAAACGGCGTAATCGTTCCTCTTGAAGAAGCGATTGACAAGTATATGCCGAACCTACAAAAAGTTTTTGAAGAAGCACCTGAATACAAACAAATGTTGACAGCTCCTGATGGTCATATTTATTCGCTACCTTGGATTGAAGAGCTTGGCGAAGGTAAAAAATCGATTCATACCGTGAATTCATTAGGGTGGATTAATCAGGCTTGGTTGACTAAGTTAGGCTTGGAGCATCCAAAAAATGCAGAAGAATTATACAATGTGTTAAAAGCCTTTAAGGAAAAAGATCCAAACGGTAACGGCAAAGCAGATGAAATCCCAATGAGTTTTATCTCAAATGATGACGGCAATGATTTGAAAATGTTATTTGCGGCATTTGGCGATGGCACGGGTGATAATGGAAACCACTTAGTTGTCGATGATAATGGCAAGGTTCAGTTTACAGCGAATACGGAAAACTACAAAAAAGCCGTTAAGTTCTTTAATAAAGCTTATGAAGAAGGATTAATTGATACAGAAAGTTTTGAGCAGGACTGGTCTCGTTATGTTGCAAAAGGCAACGATCAAAAGTATGGATTGTACTTTACTTGGGATCCACACAATGTGACTGGGGCGACAGATGATTATGTGATGTATCAACCAATGGCTAACGAAACAGGCAAAGTAAATGTGACCAGAACCAATAACTTCGGTTTTTCAAGAGACCGGTTTGTGATTACCTCAGCGAATAAAAACTTGGAGCTGACAGCTAAATGGATTGACCAAATGTATGCACCTGTACAATCCGTTCAAAATAACTGGGGAACATATGGCGACGAGGGTCAAAATATTTTCAAATACGATGAAGAAAAAAATCAATTAACTCATGAACCACTTGATGGTGCAGCGCCTGTTGAAGTTCGTCAAAAAACAGCAGTCGGCGGTCCGTTAGCGATTTTGGATAGTTATTACGGTACGTATACAACAATGCCTGATGATGCAAAATGGCGTCTTGATTTGATGGATCAATATATTTTCCCTTATGTTCAAAATGAAAATAATTATCCAAACATTTTCCTTTCGGCTGAAGATACCAAACGTTTAGCGGATATTGATGCAGATATGCAAGATTTTATTTTAAGAAAACGCGATGAATGGATTACAAAAGGAAATATTGATAAAGAGTGGGATGACTATTTAGCACAATTGAAATCATTTGGTTTGGATGAGTGGTTAGAAATTAAACAAAAAAATTATACGAATTATACTAAAGGATGAGAGAATGACAGTTGATAAATGGATTTTAGATAATACAGCACAGGTGAATACAACTTACAAACCCAAGGCCCACTTTTCGGCACCAATTGGATGGATTAATGACCCAAATGGGTTTGTGTATTATAAAGGAGAGTATCACTTGTTTTACCAATTTCACCCCTATTCTGCGAAATGGGGTCCAATGCATTGGGGGCATGCAAAGAGTCAGGATTTGGTGAACTGGACGCATTTGCCCGTCGCGTTAACTCCAGATCAACCTTATGATAAAGGCGGTTGTTTTTCAGGTACTGCTTTGGTACAAGGTGATAAACTAATTCTGATGTACACAGGAGTCTCAGAAAAAGAGGGGCAGGCCTGTCAAGTTCAGTGTATCGCAGAGAGCACAGACGGCCTTCATTTTGAAAAATCACCGCATAATCCAGTGATTGACGAGCGTCATGTGAAAAATACGGCTGATTTTCGGGACCCTAAAATTTTTATGAGAGAGAATAAATATTACTCCTTAGTTGCTTCAACCGAAGAGGGAATTGGCAATGTCTTGTTATTTGAGTCAGATGATTTGGCTGACTGGAGATTTAAGTCAACCTTCTTGACGGCCAAACCTCATCAGGGCAGAATTTGGGAGTGTCCAGATTTGTTTGAATTAGATGGAAAAGATATCTTGATTGTCTCCCCTATTGCGTTTGCACCAGACGGCTATCGTTATACAAATGTGAACAGCTCTGTGTATTTCGTTGGGAAAGTAGATTGGGCCACCTATACATTTATACCAGAGAGTTATGATGAAATTGACTCTGGCCTAGACTTCTATGCACCTCAGACGTTGGTGGATGATAAGAAGCGCCGACTGCTGATTGCTTGGCAACAAATGTGGGGCCGAACGATGCCAACAGATGAGCTGGGTCATCGTTGGGCAGGAAGTATGGTGATTCCTAGAGAGCTTCGTTTGGTCGATGGTAAGTTGACCCAATCGGTTGTCTCTGAGTTTCATGAAAAGCTAAAGCTATCTTCTTCACAGATTGTTAAAGATCGTTACAAAGGACCTGTGACACTGTACACACAAATAGAGACAAAAGAAGCATTCTCTATCGAAATTGGTTCGGCTTCTGATTCTCTTGAATTTACTTATGATGGAGCAGTCTTAACGATTGACCGAACCAAGCTCACTCGACAAATTCAAGGAGAAGAAACCTATTCTAGTGTTCGTAAAAAAGAATACTCTTCTGAAAAATTGGTAGTCAGACTATACGTGGATGAGTCTTGTTGTGAGATCATCGTCAATGACGAAGTCGCTTTTTCAACCACCTTTTATTTAGAAACAGAAACACCTGAGATAAAAATCACTGGAGCCGAGCTAAAAGTAACTACGTACAGCTAGTGGGATGGTTCTTTACCCACCGTTTAATCGAATACTAGGAGCGTGAGACCTAACTCTTTGAGTTACGGTTTCACGCTCTCTTTTTGTTTCGAAATGACTCTTTCGAATGAAGCGGCTCATCGTTGGAACAATCTATTGTGAAAAATAGTCGCTAGTCTTTACTTTCGATCTAAGCATATATTTTTATATCAAAATTTTTCGGGAAGGAAGTCGAATTTTGAAATAGACGCTAGATTTATTGGTATTTTCTCTCGTTTTTTACTCCTGGAAAAGGTCATTTTGGGTACTTTTTTAACGATTATGACCGATTTTCGACCGTTTAGGACAGAAATGGTTAGGGACTCTCTTTTTCGTATATCATAGAGACATCAAGAAAAATGATGGACTTATAGGCAAACGAGAATGCGAGGGCAGATGAAATTCATCGTAAAAAGGTGGAAAATTATCCGATTGTTTGTTTTTTAATCTATCCTTACAGTTCTCAAGGGAAAAGAATTTTTCATTGAAAAAATAGGTTTACCAGAGAAATAAATTCAAGTAGACTAGGAGGAGCAAAAGGAAGTGAAACCATGGTTAAAATTGGAATTGTAGAGGATGACCGCTTACTGCAAGAAGCGTTAGACATTCTATTAAGAAAAGAAGGGTATGAGGTGCTTCACGCATTTACCTGTCAAGATGGAATGGATTTGTTGAAGGAACATCCAGACATTCTCTTGTTAGATATTAATTTACCTGACGGCTTGGGGTTTCAAGTGTGTGACGCGGCTAAGCAGATACCTGTTATTTTTTTGACGGCTAGAGATGACGAAGTGGATATGTTACAGGCCTATGATTCTGGTTGTGAGGATTATGTAGTGAAGCCTTTTTCAACAGAGGTCTTAAAGAAAAAGATTCAGGTGGTTTTAAAACGAAACGCAGTGACGCTAGATATTTTTCGGCATGAAACATTAACGATAGACTATAAAAAGAAACAAGTCATTCAAGCCAATCAATTGATTCGTTTGACAGCAAAAGAGTATCAGCTATTAGAGTATTTGACTAGAAATGCTGGACAGGTGGTTTCTAAAGAAGCGATTCTGCACCGTGTCTGGGATTTGGAGGGCTCATTTGTCGGAGAGAATACAGTCAGCGTGACAATCAATCGTTTAAAAAAGAAAATTGAACCGACCGAACGAGAAATGAACTATATCAAAAATATATTTGGAATGGGCTACGTATTTGGGGAGTGATGATGATAAAAACTTGGATAAAACAGTATTGGATTCAGTTGGTTCAACTAGGGATTGCAGGGTTTATTGTTGGTCTCGCCTACTATTATACTCAGCAGATTGGTTTCAGCTTACTTGTGCTGAGTCTATTGTTTCTTTTTTTACTACTCGCTTTTTGTGAACGAAGAAGGTATGAACGAATCGTTGAGGGGATTGGCAAATCTATCCAAACGGTTTTTGAGGAAGGTCTGTTAGAAAACGTTCCTGAAAATAGAGATGAGCTTGTTTCTAAAGTCTATAAGCAGCTTCAACGTTTAGAAGAAACGGTCATCAGTATCAAGCGATCAGCTAGTAAAGATAAGAATAGTATCCAAAAACTGATCACTGAAATTGCGCATCAATTGCGTACCCCATTGGTTAGTATTGAAACCTATTTAGAAATTTTGAAACTTCCTGATGTGTCAGAGTCAGAGAAGAGACAAGCTGTTAATGCACTTGAAGCTTCGCAGAAAAAGATCTCTTTTTTAGTAGAAAGTTTTATCAAAATGTCTCGCTTAGATCAGCATTTAATTCAGCTTAAAAATGCGAATTTATCGTTGAAGGAAACGGTTGTTGGGGCAGTGTTTCAGTTACATAAGCAAGCGGAATTTAAAGAAATTGAGGTTACGGTGATAGCCCCTACAGAAATCATTCTTCCTCATGACAAGAATTGGTTAGGAGAAGCTTTTTATAACTTGATTGACAATAGTATCAAGTATTCTCCTAAACATTCAACAATTGAAATCGAATTGATTGATAATGAAATGTTTGCTCAAATTAACATTCGAGATTATGGAATAGGGATTGAAAAAGAGGAAGAAGCAAATCTCTATCAGCGTTTTTATCGAGGGAAAAACGTAACAACGCAAGAGGGTTTTGGGATTGGGCTGTATACTGCACGGAGAATTATCATGTGTCATAAGGGGCTTATGAATATTAAACGTGAACAACCTGGACTTAGTACAACTATCTACTTGCCAAAATAAAAGCAGATCCTTTTGGTTATTTTAAAGCCTGTCCCATTAGTCAACTTTGGCTAATGGGACAGGCTTCAAATTTGAGGAAGGCTAGTAAGAAGGCACAAAAAGAATTAGATTTGTTTGATTCTGTAAGAAGTTTGTTAGAAATGCCCGTTATACTGAATTTAGCAAGAGTGAAAGTGAGGACGATGATGGTGATTTTAAAAACCAATCAATTAAAAAAAACATACGGAACCGGTGAAACACAAGTACACGCATTGGATGAGGTGACCATTCAAATCGACGAGGGGGAATTTATTGCGATTGTCGGTAGCTCCGGAAGTGGCAAAAGTACCCTTTTGAATATGCTTGGTGGTTTAGATACCCCAGATAGTGGGGAAGTGATTGTCAGACGCAAGCGCCTGAATCAGCTGAGTAATGATGAATTAACCATCTTTAGAAGACGGAATATTGGGTTTGTTTTCCAAAATTATAACCTGGTTCCTATTTTGAATGTGTATGAAAATATTACCTTACCGTTAAAGTTGGATGGCATTGAAATTGATGAAGTCTATTTTGAACGGGTCACTAAAAAATTGCAGCTACAGCAAAAGTTAGAGCAAATGCCGGGGAATTTATCGGGCGGTCAACAACAACGAGTCGCGATTGCGCGAGCTTTACTGACAAAACCGGCAATTATTTTAGCAGATGAACCCACAGGAAATCTTGACTCCAAAAACAGTTTGGAAGTGGTGGCCTTATTAAAGTCGTCTGCTTATGATTTTAATCAAACGATTGCAGTCGTGACGCACAGTGAAGAAATTGCACAGATGGCTGATCGAATTATCCGAATTGAAGATGGAAAAGTCTGTTAGAAAGAGGGAGAACGATGAAATTAAGAAATAATAACCGTCAAGTGATCCGTCTGTTATCTCGTGCGGATTATGCCCATAATAAATTTCGAAATTGGCTAATGATTGGTGCAGTGGCAACAACGGTACTCGTTTTATTTTGTGTTTTTAGCTTTATGAAGGGGCGAATTGATGCCGAATATTTGATGGAGATCAGACATAACGGACAAGCAGTCACGACTATGTTAGACCGACCAACGAACCTTCAAAAAAAGCAAATTGAGCGACTTTCATACATAGAAAAGACGGGGAAAGTGCATGCGTTTTCTGAAGGAAGAACAGAAGGCCAGAGTCGTTTTGTTGGAGTAGTTGCAGATCAGGTGGCGTATACGGACATGCTTTTGCCAGCCTATTCTGATGTTGAAGGGAGTTACCCAAAAAGAGCAGATGAATTGATGCTTTCCCTTCGAGGGTTGGCGGAATTGGGTATTACAAAACCTAAGTTAGGGATGGCGATTCCTGTTGAAATTTACCTCGATAAAGGGAAATCGGCGCTGGAAACCTTTAAGTTGTCGGGTTTTTACACGGATTATGTCCATCCAATAGAAGGTCCTCCAATCGGCTTTTTCTCTGAAAGTTATTTGCATCAATGGGGGGGGGCAATGAATCAGGCCACCGCTTTATTGATTCAACAAAAAAATTGGTATCCTGGAGAAGATGTTGAAAAAAGACTCTATCAAGATATTGAGACCATTGATGAAACCCAGCGTTTTGAAAGCGACAATTCTGTCAACTATAATGTCATCCGACGAACGGTAGGTGGTTATGATATTGCCCTTATTAGCATCGGTATTTTGTTTGTGTGTGTGTTCTTATTGAACTATAACATTATGAACATCTCTATCAACCAAGAAGTTCGTTACTTTGGTTTACTCAAAACAATTGGCGCCACCAATCGGCAAATAAGAAAAACGATTTATCAACAGTTTGCAAAAATTGCTGGAATTGGCCTCTTGTTGGGGAGCGGAATTAGTTTTGTGCTTATTTTAGGTATTGCTCCGCGCCTTTTAGCGAACTTCTATCTGAACAATTACGGTTTATCTTCGCAAATGATGCAATTTGACCCCTTTCTCTTAGTGGGCAGCCTGCTTGTAGCAGTGATTGTTTCGTTTGTAAGTATTCTTTTTCCCGCGTATAAAGCGGGTAAAATCAGCCCAATGGAGTCGCTGACTTATATAGGGCCTAAGGTGGGCCGAAGAAAAACCCGCAAAGGAAAGCGTGGGACCAAGCTGTTGTCGATGGCTTGGCGAAACATGTGGCGCAACAAACGAGCGACACTTCTTTCAATGACCTCGATTTTCCTTGGACTAGGGATTGCTTTAAGCTCAATCATGGTTGTTACAGCATTAGATTATACAAACAATATTAAGGCGTCTCCTGATTTTGAATTAAAAGTACATTATAGTCCAGATGATTTGGAAGGCCCTTACGATGATTCTTTTCTAGCGATCACTAAGGAGGAAGCAGCTTACCTACAGTCACTAGATGGAGTGGAGAAAGCAGAAGTGATTTACGGTGGGTATATTCGTTTGAATCCAGATGAAGCCGTCTGGGAGCCTTATTTTAAGGGGTGGCAGTCTATGAGTCGTATTGACCTAGATACAGAGGATGGCAAACAAGCAATGGAAGAAATTAAGAGCTCTTTTTATGCGACAGTCTTAACGGCAGAGGAGAGTTATTTAGATGCGTTAGAAATGTTTGTCAAAGAAAATAAGTTAACCCTAGATATGGCTGGACTAAGACAAGGTACAAGTGTGATTAGTACAGATGGTGATTATTTCTCAGAAAAATTAATGAAAAATTCTGTTTCTACAATCGGTCAAACGGTTCAATTGAGTGATGAGACTGCTGGAAAAGAGAGTTTGTCAAAAAAATTTGGTGGTTATGTAAACCCGAGTGTTGAAGGTTTTCCAGATAAGCATATCTCAATGAAAATTGGCCCTGAACTTCTCATCAGAGAGGCTAGTTTTGACGAGTTGGGGATATCAAAACGCCCGCTTAACATCAGACTTTATGTAGATGAAGAAAAAGAACCCACAATTAAGAAGAAACTAAAGAAGTTTATAGAAAATAAGGAACTATCTATATTACCCAGTGAACAGGATAGTAAATTACCATATTTAAGCATAACTTCAGACAGGTTAGCAGCCGCACAAGATGAAATCAAAACGATGCAAATTGCTATGTATTCGATTAGTTTCCTATTGATTAGCTTGGGCCTCGTCAATTATATTAACGCAACAATCAGTAGTTTATTAAGTCGACGCAGTGAATTCGCGGTGATGGAAAGTATCGGAATGACTAGAAAACAGCTGAGAAGTCTCTTAGTGTTAGAAGGTCTATTATATAGTGGCTTTTCATCTATTCTGTTGTTGACGTTAGGTTCTGGGGGAATCGTTCTATTATTCAAACTGATTCGTTCGAGACTAGGTTATGCACAATTTTTCTTCCCGTATCTTCCTATGGGAGTTATTATTTGTAGTTTGATTATTATTTGTATCAGTTTACCATTACTAGTCTATCGTCGCCTGACCAATCAAAGTATCATTGAGCGTTTGAGAGAAACAACGGAATAGCTGACTAGATTAGTGAAAATAGGCGAGCCTTATCTTTGTCCACTTGTTTTGCTAGCCAAATGTCTATATACTTGTAAGAAAAATGAAGTGACAAGGAGTGGTCATTTGCTAGCAAAAGAAAGGCTTGTGTATATTAAAACGGCTACAGGTACAGCCTTCTATTTCAATTAATGATTTGTGTCGAGAGTTAGGCGTTTCAAAATCGACCGTTCAACGTGATTTAAAAAAACTAGAGGATGATGGGCGTCTAGCTCGCGAACGCGGTGGGGCAACGCAGACCAACTTTGAAGAAACGTTGAGTGATTTAACTGAAGTTCCCGTTCTTGAAAAGTTTGAGGTGAATATTGAAGAAAAAAAACGTATCTGTGAAGTGGCTGCCGCCGAGATTAGAGATGGCGATATGGTCTTTTTGGATTCGGGTACGACCCCGGTTCATATTCTACCGTTTTTGAATGAAAAAAAGATAAAAGTGGTGACCAATAGTTATTTCTTACTGTCTAGATTGACTCTTGATCTAGGGGATATCTATATGTTAGGCGGAATGTATAACCCAAAATATGAGACTTGTTATGGGCCAAGTTCTATTGAGCAGCTAAAAGAGTTCCGAATTGACAAAGCCTTCATTGGTGCGAATGGTGTCGACTTAGAAAAAAATGAAGTTTATTCCAGTGAGTTCGATATTGGTGCGTGGACAATGGCGTAGTGAAGGAAAATGGTGGGGAGCAACAGAGTGAGTCTTGCAACTTTGGTAGCTAAATCTCAGAATTTTTCTTGACACAAGGGGTCATAACTTGTATTATATTGCTTGGGCACCTTTCTAAAAGGTCAATTGTTTTCACGTAAATAATAGCTCCCTGTTCACTATGAATGGGGAGTTTTCTTTTTTTATTTACTAAGCAATATCCTAGATAAGCATAAAAAATTTAAAGAAGGAGTTTTTCATTTTATGACAAAATACATTTTTGTGACAGGCGGCGTGGTATCTTCTATTGGTAAAGGGATTGTCGCAGCATCATTAGGCCGCTTGCTAAAAAATCGTGGACTAAAGGTTACAATTCAAAAATTCGATCCGTACATTAATGTGGACCCAGGAACAATGAGTCCATACCAACATGGGGAAGTTTTTGTAACTGACGATGGCGCGGAAACTGACTTGGATTTAGGTCATTACGAACGCTTTATTGACATTAATTTGAATAAATACTCCAATGTTACAACCGGTAAAATTTATTCTGAAGTGTTACGCAAAGAACGTAAAGGTGAGTATCTTGGCGCAACAGTTCAAGTGATTCCTCATATCACAAACGAAATTAAAGAAAAGATTATGAGAGCGGCAAGCATGACCGATTCTGATGTGATTATTACAGAGGTGGGTGGAACAGTTGGTGATATCGAATCACTACCATTCCTAGAGGCTTTACGTCAAATGAAGGCAGATGTTGGTTCTGATAATGTGATGTATATTCACACAACCTTGATTCCTTACTTAAAAGCTGCCGGAGAAATGAAAACAAAACCAACACAACATAGTGTAAAAGAATTGCGTGGACTAGGTATTCAACCAAATATTTTAGTGGTTCGTACAGAGCAGCCGGTTTCTCAAGATGTGAAAAATAAATTGGCTCAATTCTGTGATGTAGCACCAGAAGCGGTCATTGAGTCTCGCGATGTTGAGACGTTGTATTCAATTCCTTTAGCTTTACAAGCACAAGGTATGGATCAGTTTGTGTGCGATCATTTGAAATTAGATGCACCAGCTGCTGATATGACTGAATGGCGCAAACTAGAAGAAAAAGTCTTAAACTTGAAGAAAACGGTTCGAATTGGTTTGGTCGGTAAATATGTTGAGTTACCTGATGCTTATCTTTCTGTTGTAGAATCATTAAAGCATGCGGGGTTTGCTTATGATTCTGATATTGAGATTGATTGGATTCAAGCACAAGATATTACACAAGAAAATGCAACTGAAAAACTACGTCATCTTGATGGGATTTTGGTTCCTGGTGGTTTTGGCGATCGCGGAGTCGAAGGTAAAGTTGAAGCGATTCGTTTTGCGCGTGAAAACGATGTGCCTTTCTTAGGAATTTGTCTAGGTATGCAAATGGCTTGTGTGGAATTTGGTCGTAATGTTGTAGGACTAGAGGATGCCGGTTCTGCTGAAACTTACCCAAATGCTAAAAATAATATTATTGATTTAATGTCAGATCAAGAAAATATTGAAAACTTAGGTGGTACCTTACGCCTAGGCCTTTATCCATGTAAATTGAAAAAAGGCACAAAAACTTCTACAGCATATAATAATGAAGAAGTTGTTCAAGAACGTCATCGTCATCGTTATGAATTCAATAACAAATATCGTGAAATGTTTGAAGAAAACGGCTTAGTTTTCTCTGGCGTTTCACCAGACAATCGTTTAGTCGAAATCGTGGAAATTCCTGAGAAAAAATTCTTTGTGGGTTGTCAGTTCCACCCAGAGTTAATTTCTCGTCCAAATCGTCCACAACAATTAATTAAAGCCTTCGTTGGCGCATCACTAGAAAGTCGTGAAGAAAAATAATATGCCGTCAATCCAATAGATGGTAAAAAAGTAATTTATTTTATCCGAGCATGAGAGAAAGTCAATTCGATTTTCTTTCGTGCTTTTTCTTGTGCTCAGATGCGCAGAAAACCACTTTAATGGGGTATTGACAAGGTGAGTGACTGAGTCAGGAAGGGAATTGTCAGGGATTATCAGAAAAAACTTGTTTTTATAGTTTGTTATCTAATGAACAAAGTTACCGTTTACTTTATGATAAAGTAGCGCTTTATAAAAAATAACAGCAGCCTTGTCTGATATTTAACGTGAAAATAGTTATGGAAATTTTCAAATTCGATGATTTTAGTAGAAAAGTACCGCAATGTTTGATAAAATATAACTGTTGGTTAGGGATTATCCTTAACAAATTTGTTTAGACAAACATTAGGAGGAATTTTTTATGCCATTAGTATCAGGAACAGAATTTCTTAAAGCTGCTCGCGAAGGTGGGTATGGTGTTGGAGGATTCAACACAAACAATTTGGAATGGACAAAAGCGATTCTTGAAGCTGCTGAAGCTAAAAAAGCACCAGTATTGATTCAAACTTCTATGGGCGCTGCAAAATACATGGGTGGTTACAAAGTATGTTACGATTTAGTAAAAGACTTAGTTGACTCAATGGGTATTACAGTACCAGTTGCAATTCACTTAGACCACGGTGAATACGAAGATGCATTAGAATGTATCGAAGTTGGTTATACTTCAGTAATGTTTGATGGTTCTCATTTACCATTTGAAGAAAATATCGAAAAAGCTAAAGACGTTGTTGCAAAAGCACATGCTAAAGGTGTTTCTGTAGAATGTGAAGTTGGTTCAATCGGCGGAGAAGAAGATGGTATCATCGGTTCTGGCGAATTAGCTGACATTGAAGAATGTAAACAAATGGTTGCTACTGGTATTGATTACCTAGCATGCGGAATTGGTAACATTCATGGTTCATATCCTGATAACTGGACTGGTTTAGCTTTTGATCATTTACAAGCTATCTCAGACGCTGTTGGCGATATTCCATTAGTATTACACGGAGGTTCTGGTATTCCTTTAGAACAAGTTCAAAAAGCGATCTCTATGGGCGTATCTAAAATCAACGTAAATACTGAATGTCAAGAAGTGTTTGCTGCTGCAACTCGTAAATATATCGAAGAAGGCAAAGATCTTGAAGGTAAAGGCTTTGACCCTCGTAAATTATTAGCACCAGGAACAAAAGCTGTTGAAGAACTAGTTGAACAACGTATCGAATGGTTCGGTTCTACTAACAAAGCATAATTTATTCCAAATAATAAAGGCAACTTGAGGACAGTCTATGGACTGTCCTTTATTTAATCTCAAAATAACATAGTGAAAAGCATTTAATTAAATACTCAGCTATTAAAACAGTCTTAATGGATGAGGAGGAAATAAGATGGGAAGAGATCATAAGGTCTTTGTAGAAAACAACATTCAGAGAATTGGTGAAGAGTCTTTAAGTATCGATGAGATAAATAATTTTATACATATAAGTGGTGCCAAGCTTCCAGAGGATTATCAACAATGGTTATTGAAGTATAACGGGGTAAAATTCTTGAAGTGTCCCAAATTTAAAATTCCCTTTTTTAACGACTATTTTGAACTTGAAACTCTTTTTGCACTAGAGGATTCTTCTCCACAGCATAAGGGTGTAAAGGATGCGTGGTGGTATAATAAAAACTATTCTTTAGACGCTTCTTGTTTGGTTATTGGTGAGGTCCCTAATACAGGAAACGGGTATCTTGCAATAGTACTAATTACTGATGAAGAAGGTTTTAGTGGGGTTTGTGCATTGGACTTATTTTATGATGAGCCTTATTTTCCTGAGTCGAGTGAAGAAACAGGGAACTTATACAAGATTTCAGAGAGTTTTGATTCTTTTATCAATCATTTGACGATGTAACTAGTTGCTAAAAACCAAAATGGGTTATTTTTTAGGAAACAAGAAACGCTGTAGTTTTTTCAGAGTCAAACGAGATAATAAAAGCTCTGTCAGGGAATAACTATCCCTGGCAGAGCTTTTTCGTACAACTAGCCACTACATTCGTGTTGTCTAGGAAACTTGTATACGCAATGATGAGATTGACGAGCAATTTGTGGGTAGCTTATTTGCGACAGTGACTGTCATCTTAAGTTAAGACGAGCTCTGTTCCAAGAAACTGACTGAATGCTTGAATGGCTTTTTTCTCAAAGCGTCGATTTAGTGGCAGAGCAAGCTGGACGGTTTTTCTTTGATTGTTTTGTCGAATCACAAGAACTGGATAGTGGTGTTGAGTAATCGTCAGTTGGTTAGCAACAGCTGTTACATTCTGCGTTTGAAAACTGAGATTAATCACCTCGTTTTTACGGATAACTAGGTTGGCTCCACCTGTCAAAACAATCGCTTTTTCATAAATAGAGACGGATTCTTTTCCTCTTGTGAACATGTAATGAAGAAGATAAGCACCCAATGCGCCAAAAATAAGTTTTCCAGCCAGTGTTGGCAGACCTAAAACAAATACGAGGCATAAGAAGAGAATAAGAATAATTGTTATTCTTATGGCAAAGTTAACCGTTTTTCTCCTAAAAAGTAATTCTCCATAATCGTCACCCATGTCTGTAATCTTCCTTTCTGTACTACGTTTTATTTTTTCAGAATCCACATTGAATGTCAATAACGATTGTTACTTTTGATGGGATTGGAGAGAATCATAAAAGCAAAGAGATGTGGGTATCTAAATGACAAAGTGCTATTATGATAAGTTTCTTCGTAAGAAAAATGTAAGAAAATCATAGGAAAGAAAAGAGAAATTCTTACAGGACTCTTGATAAACTTAGCGAATGAAGTGAGTAGTATTTGCTAAGTTTATTAAAAATGTGTTCAAGTGAACACATTTGGCGCTTTAAGATGGCGAACTTTTGGGAACTGCGAGCAGACTGTTATCTATGGTATAATTCAGTAAAAAAAGGCGTTGAAAGGGAGCTATTGTATGGTGGAGAAGATTTTGATTGTAGATGATGAAGAGGAAATTGCTGATCTTCTTGAGGTCTATTTAAAGGGTGATGGGTATGAGATAAAAAAGTTCTATCGCGGGCAAGAAGCACTTGCGTGTGTGGAAAAGGAACGCTTTGATTTAGCAGTTTTAGATGTGATGCTACCAGATATTGATGGGTTTAAGATGGTTCAAAAAATCCGCGAACGCCACTTTTTCCCGATTATTATGTTAACCGCTAAAGTGGAAGACCTCGATAAAATTACGGGACTGACTTTGGGTGCGGATGATTATATAACAAAACCCTTTAATCCATTGGAGGTCGTGGCACGGATTAAAACGCAGCTGAGACGTTTTCGTAAGTACAACGCTAAAGCGGAGGTTGCTCTCGAGGAAACCACTCAAGAAATTGATCTTCACGGCTTAGTTATCAATCAAGTGTTGCATACCACTTCATTGTATGGAGAGAAAATCTCCTTGACGCCCTTAGAGTTTTCAATTCTTTGGTACCTTGCGGAAAGACGAGGGCAAGTGGTACCAGCTGAACAGCTTTTTGAGGAGGTCTGGGGAGAAAAATATTTAGAAAATAATAACAATACAGTCATGGCACATATCGGACGGTTGCGAGAGAAGTTAAAGGAGCCTCCGCGTAAGCCAAAGTTTATCAAGACTGTCTGGGGAGTGGGCTATAAAGTTGACTAAAAAAACATGGAGAAGTTCTCAACTGAAGGAGCGTTTGATTAAGCAGTTAGTGCGCCGATTAGCAATGTATGTGGCTAGTGCGATTATTACTGCAGCAGTTATTTTTGCGGGAGGTACGTTTCTTTTTAGTTTGTATACTTGGAAGTGGGAAAATCCAATCTACCAGTTAGCCAAGCGAGTCGAGTATCTGTATCCTTGGTTACTGATTATTATCATTTTGATTGTTTCTATTGTGGCCTTGGTTCAAACGTGGCTACAAAGTGTTGAGCAGTTAGATGAAGTGTTGGACGCTTCTCGAACGCTCTACAAAAATCAAGAGGTTCCCCTTCACTTGTCCAATGAGCTACAAGAGTTTGAAATAGAGTTGAATCAAATCAAGTACGAGATTGATGTCAATCAGCGGACAGCCAAAGAGGCGGAACAACGCAAAAATGATTTAATTGTTTATTTGGCTCATGATTTGAAAACCCCTCTTACTTCAGTGATTGGTTATTTGACTCTTTTGAGAGATGAACAAGAAATGTTTTCTCCTGAATTACGAAAAAAATATTTGCACATTTCACTGGAGAAAGCTGAACGTTTAGAGGAATTAATTAATGAGTTCTTTGAGATTGCGCGTTTTAATTTATCCAATATTGAACTGAGTCCTACCAAAGTTAATCTGACCATGATGTTTGAACAGCTTAGTTATGAGTTTCTGCCTGTACTTTCTGCCAAAAATCTAACCTTAACACGTGAAATTGAAGGAAATACTTTTGCTTCTATTGATGTAGATAAAATGCAACGAGTGTTTGATAATTTGTTGCAAAATGCTGTCAACTACAGTTACGAAGGCGAAGAAATTGTGGTTCGAGTGAAGAGTGATGAGGCAAAAAAGCAGTTGCTTCTTTCTTTTACGAATCATGGGCCGATCATCCCGCCTGAAAAACTGACCCGCATTTTTGAACAATTTTTCCGACTGGATACTTCACGCCAAACCAATCGTGGTGGTGCAGGGCTTGGATTAGCGATTACCAAGCAGATTGTAGAGTTACATGGTGGGCAATTGAAAGCTGAAAGTCACAATGAAATGACGACCTTAACCATTTATTTACCATTTTCGTAGGAAAATTGTAAGAAATTCTTGGCAAAGAAAAGAAAACTGTCCATTTCTTCCTTGGTAAACTTACCAATGCAAGAGCAGGACAGTTTATTTTTTTGGAGGCAGGTAGAATGAAAGCAATTATTAAAGGAATCATTGGAATTTTTGCAGTCGGTTTAGTCATCGGAGGCGTTCTCTTTTTTAGAAAGGGGGCTGTTCCTATCCAAGCAACGGCGCAAGAAAAAGTATCATGGGAACTGATTTTAGTAAATAAAACGCATGAGATTCCAGATAATTACCAGGTGGATTTACAAGAATTAGCTAATGAACAAGCGGTCGATAAGCGTATTTATCAATCGTTACAGGAGATGTTTGATGCTGCGAGAGTGCAAGGCGTGAATCCCAAAATTAGTTCAAGCTATCGAACACATGCGGAACAGATTCAAATTATGGAAGACAAGATTGCAGGGTTTATCCAGCAAGGGTACACATCTGAAAAAGCAAAGGTAGAGGCTGAAAAATGGGTGGCTATACCGGGAACAAGCGAGCATGAGCTGGGGCTAGCAGTCGATATTAATGCCACAGAGACTTCATCTGACAAAGAGGTATACAACTGGCTAGCTAAAAATGCTTATCAGTATGGGTTTATTTTGAGGTATCCTTCAAACAAAGTTCAGTTGACTGGGGTAGATTATGAGCCTTGGCACTATCGTTATGTTGGTAAAAAGGCGGCAAAAGATATCTATCAGTCGGGCGTTTGTTTGGAAGAGTATACGGGTTCAAAAACGAGTTAGTTGATTGAACAAGGGATTGTGACCAATCATAAAATATTTCAAAATAAACATGTTGAGAGGACTCATTGAAGTCTTAGAATAACAATCCGTAGAGCAACCTTTTGAATTTTTGTGTGGCTAAAGCTAAATCAGTGAAAAACAGGGAAAGTACCTTCTTCGTGAAGGTCTTTTTTTTGAGTCAGCTATTGGTCTAGTGATAGAGTCTATGGGGATGTTTTTTGAAAGCCCTTCGTTTTGAGTCTCTAAAATAGATATTGACTCGTGTTGGTCAGTCTTCGCCAGATTATCTTTTTTCTTCCTCGACAATATGGTAAAATGAGTACTAGTGCAATTAGGCACTCTCTAAATTCTTAAACCAAAAAGCATAGGTGAGTAAAATAATGAAAAAAATTAAAATAAATGGTAATCGCCCATTAAAAGGCGAAGTAACAATAAGTGGCGCAAAAAACAGTGCAGTGGCGTTGATTCCAGCTGCGATTTTAGCTGATTCTCCGGTTATATTAGAAGGAGTTCCAGATATCCAAGACGTTCATTCACTCATCGAAATTCTAGAAATTATGGGTGCAAAAATTAAATTTGAGAATAACCAGTTAGAAATTGATCCAAGAGAAGTCGTATCTGTTCCAATGCCAAGTGGCAAAATCAATAGTTTACGAGCTTCTTATTATTTTATGGGGTCTTTATTAGGTAAGTTTGGTGAGGCCGTAGTGGGACTTCCAGGAGGTTGTTATCTAGGTCCTCGTCCAATTGATTTACATATCAAAGGGTTTGAAGCGTTGGGGGCAACAGTCAACAACGAACATGGCGCAATGTATTTACGAACAGAGAACGGCCCGTTAAAAGCAACGCGTATCTTTATGGATATGGTGTCGATTGGGGCAACGATTAACGTGATGTTAGCGGCCGTTAAAGCAGAAGGAAAAACGATTATCGAAAATGCCGCGAGAGAGCCGGAAATTATCGATGTAGCAACCCTTTTAAATAACATGGGTGCGAATATCCGTGGCGCAGGAACGGATATTATTCGTATTGAAGGGGTCACCGAATTACATGGGTGCCGTCATTCGATTATTCCTGACAGAATTGAAGCGGGGACTTATTTAGCAATGGCCGCAGCAGTCGGTGAGGGAATCGTTGTAAGAAATGTTATTTTTGAACATTTAGAAAGCTTCATTGCCAAATTACAAGAAATTGGCGTGCAAATGAACATCGGAGAAGACGCAATTGAAGTCTTACCTTCACATGATTTAAAAGCCGTTCAGGTGATGACTTATCCTTATCCTGGGTTTGCAACGGATCTTCAACAACCTCTAACACCTTTACTTCTTAAAGCAAAAGGAACAGCTGAAATAACTGACACTATCTACTCAAAACGTGTAAATCATATCCCTGAGCTGGCTCGTATGGGGGCCGATGCAACAGTCGAAGGCAACCTAATTGTTTTGAATGGTCCCAATAAATTACATGGGGCAGAAGTTGTGGCCTCTGATTTACGGGCGGGTGCTTGTTTGGTCATTGCTGGATTAATGGCAGAAGGCACCACGACCATTTATAATGTGGAGTACATTCTTCGCGGTTATGATCATATTATTGAAAAGTTAACTGCTTTAGGAGCAGATATTGAAATGATCGAAGAGGAGGCGGAAAAATGAGCGATTATTTAACAATGGCGGAGCTCGAGAATAAGACTCTAAAAGAAATCTATACTTACGCAAAAGATTTTAAGATTCCTTATTACAGCCAAATGAATAAGAAAGAATTGTCTCTGTCTGTCATTCGTGCGCAGGCTGAGAAACAAGGTTTCTTCTATATGGAAGGAATCTTGGATATCGTCGGTCAAGAAGGCTACGGCTTTTTACGCCCGATTAACTATGGTCCGAGTGTTGAAGACATCTACATTTCATCTTCTCAAATCCGTAGATTCAGTCTACGAAACGGAGACAAAGTGGCGGGGAAAGCTCGTCCACCAAAAGAGTCAGAACGTTATTATGGCTTGATGCATGTCGAAAGTGTCAACGGAAAAGATCCCGAGGAAGCAAAAGAACGTCCTCATTTTCCAGCATTAACTCCTCTTTATCCAGATAAACAAATCAAACTTGAAACCACACCAGGCCGTTTGGCAACACGCATGATTGATATTTTTTCACCCGTTGGCTTTGGTCAACGTGGATTGATTGTGGCCCCACCAAAAGCCGGGAAAACAAGCGTCCTAAAGGAAATCGCTAACGGCATTACAGATAACCATCCTGAAGTGGAACTCATCTTACTCTTGATTGATGAGCGTCCTGAAGAAGTGACGGATCTCGAAAGAAGTGTCAAAGGAGATGTGGTCTCTTCAACCTTTGATCAACAGCCACAAAACCATACACGCGTTGCTGAACTTGTATTGGAGCGTGCGATGCGCTTAGTAGAAGATAAACGTGATGTCGTTATTTTAATGGATAGTATCACTCGTTTGGCGAGAGCTTACAACTTAGTTATCCCACCGAGTGGCCGGACATTGAGTGGCGGGATTGACCCAGCGGCTTTGTATAAACCTAAGAAATTTTTTGGTGCAGCAAGAAACATCGAAGAAGGCGGAAGTCTGACGATTTTGGCAACAGCCTTAGTGGATACAGGCAGTCGAATGGATGATATCATTTACGAAGAATTCAAAGGAACTGGGAACATGGAGCTGCATTTATCGCGTGATTTAGCAGAGCGTCGAATCTTCCCGGCGATTGATATTAAGAAATCAGGTACACGTAAAGAAGAATTGTTGATTGCGCCTGATAAGTTAGAAGACTTGTGGAAGCTTAGAAACAATATGACCGGCGACTCACTAGTTTATACAGAACAGCTGATTCAATTCTTGAAAAAGACCAAAACAAATAATGACTTTTTTGAGGCTTTCCAAGATGTTTCATTTGGCAATCGGACACCGAAAAGAAATCCAAAAAGATAATTGCATATTGACTCAAATCATGGTACGATATTACTGTTGTAAATCGACAAATCAACTCTGACTCAGCAAATGAATCAGGGCAAAGGAGCGAACGAAAGATGAAACAAAATATCCATCCAGAATATCATCCAGTAGTATTTATGGACTCAACAACTGGTTTCAAATTCTTGTCAGGTTCTACAAAATCTTCACAAGAAACAGTTGAATGGGAAGACGGAAACACTTACCCAGTGATCCGTGTCGAAGTAACTTCTGACTCTCATCCATTCTACACTGGACGTCAAAAATTCACACAAGCAGATGGACGTGTGGATCGTTTCAACAAAAAATACGGTATCAAAGACACAAACGCTGCAGAATAAACAAAACATTGTTATATCAACGTTTGGCAGACTCCATTACAGATGGAGTCTGCTTTTTTGTCGTTTTGACTATACCAATTGATTCTTGATATTCTTTGGAATCACCCATGAAGTCCGCAAAACGATTGGCAGTTTCTTTGGTTGGTTTCTTACTTACATGGGCATAGATATCCATTGTTGTTTTAAAAACAGCTTATAATCGATTGTGGAATCTGGCAAAAACAGATAAAGAAGGGGCAACTTTAACTAAAAATATCGGTCCTGCTTTGGTGAGTTATGCGAAAGAAAAAGGAGTAACTTTAAAACAGACAACGACACAATCCCCAAGCTTTTCATTAATCCAAACAGCTATTGCACAGAGCTATCCAGTGGCGTTATCTGTAATCTACAATAAAAAAGACGGAGGTGTTTCAGGGCATACAGTCTTTGTGCAAGGGGCTATGACAGGTAAGCGCGGAAAGACAACAAATAATTTCATTGCCTTAGCAAATGGCTGGACTGCTTCTGCAACATATATGAATTATTGAACGATTCCCTCGACGTTAAGATCTTATGAAGTTGTAATCTGGAAAGGGAAAAAACTGTTTTATTAGAATGTGAGTACAAGAAAGGTGAATTTAAAATAATTTGCATACTATCATTATGATTGTTCTTGTCTATTTCATTTGAATTACACATCGGCAAATAAAGTGGTACGAAATGACCAATTTTTTGTAAAATAATTAAGTTGCTTATATGTTATAAGTAAGAAGCAAAATAAAAAAATCCTTGCCAAATGTTAATCTGACAAGGGATTTTTCAAATTAATGGCGTTGATATTAGCAATATATCAAGGGAATCTTTGAGGAACAAAATAGGTATAGTTTCTCAAAAGATATATCTATTTAAAGGATCGATAGAAGAAAATATAAAGTATGGTGTAGAAGATGTTTCAGATTTTGAGGTTGAGCGAGTAATAGATATGTTAAGCTTAGAACAATTATTTGCAAGTTTACCTAATAGGAAAAATACTTTGGTAGAAGAAAATGGATTGAATTTATCAGGCGGACAAATTCAAAGGATTGTCATAGCTCGAGCCTTCTTGAAGAAACCTGAGATATTTCTTTTTGATGAAGCGACTGCGCACATTGATTATGAGAGTAAAATAGAATTGGAGAAAATTATTTTGACACATTTGAAAGAGAAAATATGTATATTTATTACACATGAAATGAGTTTAATCACATTGTGAATAAAGAATATCATTTATGAATATACATTAAATAAAAAACTAGCGCTTCTAGGATTAAAGATGGTTCATTTGTTACAATATAATCAAGTTAATTAAGTACGTAATCCTAATTTTCAAGAAGTATAAAACCAAAAAAAGCTTTCTTCACTTCTAATCAATTGCTGGGTCTTGATGGAGGCATATTCAATTTATGTGGGGCTTTATCATCAATTGTTATTCCAATTTTCATCGGCTTTTTGAGTCGCTGGGGGATTTTTCTTATGCGTTACTATTTGTGGCCATCATTGTGTTCATCGATGCTTGCTTTTATATTTTTGTAGTAGGAAACTTAGAGAAAGAAGACTAGAGAATCAGGATTTACTTTACTAGATGGCTAAGCTCATTGTACAATTTGCTTTTTAAGATCCGTCAATTAAATATATTGCTTTCTTTACTTTTCTTCGAGAGATTAAGCAAGTATGATTATTTTCGAAAGCAACAATATTCTCGGAACGATTGATAGATTCTACATTTGATAGGTTAATAACAAATGACCTGTGGCATTTAAAGAAACGAGAATCAAGCTGTTCGATTTCATCTAGGGTCGCATAAAATTCAATAATTTTTGTTTTTCCAATGAGTCGTATTTTATGTGAGATACTACTGGTTTCAAAATAAAGAATATTTGAAAAAGGAATTTGAAAATGACTATGTTTATTTTCGAAAATGAAAGCTTCGTCAGAAACTAATTGATTTCCTGGGTTAAATAACAAAGCCATACATTCCGTTACCTGACTTTTAATTACAATTTCATCGTTTTCTTTATTAATAAAATCTAACGCTGAAACTTTATACTTATAGGTATGTGGTGCAAACTCAAAATGAGTGGTCACAAAAACTATCATACCATAGGGATCGAACTTGCGAATGTCCTGTGCTACTTCCAATCCATTCTTTTTTTCATTTTTTATCTCAATGTCGAGAAAATAAATACTCTTTCCCTGTGCTTTTTCTGCTTTTTTAAGTAATCGTTGAGGTTGGGCAGTTGTGCTAATTAAGCGAGGAAACCATTTATATTCAGAAAGAATTTCCTTAATCAATTGCTCTAATCGTTGCTGTTGCATCAAGTCATCTTCTAAAATAAAAATATTCATAACTCGTTTTCTCCCTTTATAGTTATCAATTGTCGAAACATATCATCTAGGTATTCTGTTTCTAGTGAAAGATAGTTATAGCGATTGAAAATATTTTTGAGTGTATATAAGCCGATTCCCCGATTTTTTCCTTTTGTTGAAACCCCCCACTCATAAATTTTGGAAAGATTTATCTGTTTACTAGAACAAGAATTTTCGATGATGATTGTTTGTTCATCTTCTTCATTATTCACCAAAAAAACAATGGAGATAGATGGATTTGATGTCTGGATAGCGGCTTCGATTGCATTATCCAATAAAATTGATAAGATTCGAATATAGTCAAATATGTCTAAGCTTGTTTTAGTAATAGGATTAGTGATTTCAAGAGAAACCTGGATGTTTTCTTGTAGTGCTTTAATTATTTTTGCCGAAATAATTCCTTTGATTGGAAGGAGTTTCAGATTGCTCAAAGCAGTGAGATTATATTTATCATCTTGTAATTCAATTTGTTCATTCGCTAAAATTGTTTCATAAGATTCCTTGATTATGTCTATATCACCTGTTTTAATACTCTCTTTGAAGCTAATCAACATATTATGGTAATCATGTCGAAAGCTACGAATGTCATTATATAAGTTCTCGATTTGTTCAACATGATTAGTTAAATCTGTTATTTGCTCATCTTTGAGTTGCTGAATTTGTTGACTGTAGAGCTCTTTAGTTTTGACTCTTAGATAACTTAACAAGACAAAAATTGTCCCCACAAAAATAATAATTAAATAATTACGCAAGGGATTGATATCTGAATTTAAGAAATAATTTTCGAACCAAAGATTGGAAATGTAAATAATACTACAAAGACTTAATATTGAATTAATCGCTGTAAAAAATATAGTATTATTTAAATCTCTGTTCTTTCTTAGAAAGTCGATATTCGGTTTTAATAATTTTAATAAAATATAATTAGCAAGCACAGGAAATATTGGTGCAATTAAATTTAACAATAACGTACTCAGGTTAATTTCGTTTTTTAATCCTAATAAGAATGACACGGAATTAAGGAATATGTATCCAAGAAATGACGTGACAAGAAGGGTATAAATACTGTAAAACCATAGTAGATTTTTGTTGTCTTCTCTATTTTTTCTATAGCCATGAAAAAATAGAGAAAGAAAAATGAATACCGATCCAAGTAAATTGAATAGCATTGTGACAGCATTAAAAAAGGTAATGAGAATAAAAAGTTCCAAGTAGGATAGCTTATCTTTACTTATACTTTGGTAAATAATGCTATATGCAATTGATTGACTTGTGTGAATTAAAAAAATTAGGAACCCAACTAACATTTTTTTTGCATCCATTTAGTTGTTAGAAGAGCAGAATCATTAAAAATGAAACTCAGGTACGTTTTTTTTTTTATTGTTGGTGGAGAGTATTTTATCAGTCTCTTCACGATTTTTTCTTTCAAGATATTGTCATTCTTCTTCGTAATATTCATAGTTTTTACAAATCCTTTTCGTTAGTTTATAAATGAATTATGTAATATTAATATCTTATCAGCAGTGATTCTCAAATCTCAGAGTTAGATTGAATAAAAGAAAAGTACACAGTTCCGATTTATTCAATACCTAAATATGAATGACTGAGAAACAACTTTTGAAGGGGAAATAATAATAGTCCATTATTTTTACGATGCCGATCGTCACATCTGCGCATAATCAACTCATTCACAATCGTTACATAATGCTATTTTATTTTTCTAGATGGCTAATTTGATTATAACATTTCTAGACGAAAAAGATTTTTTACATGGTCTCTTTCAATAAATATCTTTTGTCATGTGTGTAAATTTCATTGATTTTCTTTCAATTTACCAAAGTTAAGAGATGATTTCAACATTAGAATGAATAGTCTCTTTTTAATGATGCTAATTTTTATATAAAAATTTCCTTATTTTATTATTACGAGTAATACTTTTGCATAGTGTATTATATAGCAATTTTTTGTGAAATATAAGAATTTTATGAAAAATCAAACCCTAATACGACTTAATTTAAACCATTTAAGGTGAAAAGTTGACCAAATAGGGTATTAGTATTTAAAAAATTTTTTTCCACTGTATAGTTTTCTATAGAGAAAAACAAAAAGTGATGTTCTGAATGATGAATTAATCGTATCCTGGTATTGTATTGAGTAGAAAAGAATAGATTTCTATTATATTAACTATGAACGTACTTGCTTGCCACTATAGGATAAACCAAGCAGAGTGATAACACTAGTAGTTAAAATTTATAAAAGTACAGTAACTATGTTAGGGTATCTCTTTTTTTAGAGAAATTTAAAATCATTTTTTCGCATTAAGTAGGAAGATAAGGGAGAGAATTGAATGGAAAAAAACGTGAAATTGAGAATTGACCATATTTCTAAGCAGTTTAATGGCTATACTATCTTGAATGATATTAGTTTTGAAGTAAAACAAGGGGAGATTGTCGGATTTTTAGGTCCATCTGGTGCAGGAAAAACGACAACAATTAAAATTGTGACTGGGCAATTGAAACAAACTTCTGGAGAGGCTATGATACTAGGAATGGATTCTAGAGGAATCAATCAGAAAATATATCAGCGAATAGGTATTGTATCTGATAACAGTGGCATCTATGAGAAGTTAGATGTGTATGAGAATTTACGTATTTTTGCAAGATTATTGAATGTTTCTCTTTCTCAAGTAGATGAACTGATGAAACAAGTTGGACTTTATGAACACAAAAAAAAGAAGGTCAGCAAACTTTCTCGTGGACAAATCCAGCGTTTGATTCTAGCAAGAGCAATTTTACATAAACCAGAGTTACTTTTTTTGGATGAGCCGACTAGTGGGCTAGATCCAGCAACGGCAGAAGGAATTCATAAATTATTGTTAAACTTGAAGAAAGAAGGTATGGCAATTTTTTTGACTACACATAATATGAATGAAGCAAAGAAATTATGTGATAAGGTTGCTTTGATTAATAAAGGGCGAGTCGTTGAGTTTGGAAAGCCAAGTCAGCTTTGTCTTAAATACAATCAAAATATTACTTACAATGTATTATTAAGAAATGGAGAGCTCCATCATGTATCGCAGAAATCTAGTGCAATTATTCAAGTAAGTGAGTGGTTAAAGTCAGATCAGATTGAGACAATTCATTCTAATGAACCTTCATTGGAAAAAGTATTCTTAGCAGTGACTGGGGAGGAACTAGTATGAACAGGGCGTCAATAAAACGTATTTGGGTGTTATCAGAAACTAAATTTAAGAGTTTTTATTATAACAAATTGATTGGCAGTTACTTGATTTTTCCACTGGGGATTGCTTTGATAATGAAATTTCTCAATGAACAAATTAATAATCGACAACTGTCTGTAGAGGAATTAACAATGTGTATCAATATTAGTGCAATTTTAAACGTATCTTATGTTGCTTATGTGACACCGGCGACATTGCTTGCAGAAGAAAAAGAAAAGAATACATTACGCGTATTGATGGTATCAAGTATAAGTGGTTTTGAATTTTTTCTTGGCAATTTATTACCTGTTGTAGTAGTTAGTTCAGTTGTACAGATGTCTATCGTTCCATTACTTGGAATCCATTTTTCTGTTGAGCAGTTAGGGATTTATTTATTAGTTAGTCTTCTTGGAATTGTGAGTAGCTCTGTTTTAGGGATGTGTGTTGGTATTCTGTCTCAAAGCCAGATGAGTGCTACCTTGATTACAATGCCTTTGACAATGTTGCTGATGCTCATTCCAATGTTGAAAAATCTATCACAGATGATGAAAACAATAGCTGATAATCTATATACAGGTATTTTGATGAATTCAATTCCAAAATTGGTTGCTAATCAGTCGCTTAATTTAAGTATACAAAATTGGGCAGTGCTGATTGGCGAACTTCTATTATCAATTATTTGGTTTTTGTGGTTGTATTCGAGGAATGGATTTGATAAAGATTAATTTAATTGAAAAAAAAGAAGAAAAAGAAGATTAGAGAATCAAGTAAACCAGGATTTATAAGCGACAAACAGACTATCTTGTGTGGGTAGTCTGTTTGTCATTTTTGGAGTGGAAATTTTATAGTACGAAAAAGAGCGTGTCTATAATGTCGGATTTTTAATTTTTCCATAAAAATAAGTTGAAGAGAAAGAAATCACACAACTTAAGGCCATACAGATGAAAAATGTTGGCCAAAATTCTAATGGAATGGATAAGAAACCTGGAAGCCCACTGATCCCAACCGAGGTTGCAATGACATGTTGCGTTGCCATAAAACCACCAATTAATCCTGAAGTTAAGATAGCAAATACAAATGGGAATTTGTATTTTAAGTTGATACCAAACATTGCCGGCTCGGTGATTCCCATATAGGCCGATAAACCAGCCGCTAACCCCACACCTTTTAACTTTTTGTCTTTAATTAAGAAGTTCATCGCGATTGCAGCTGAACCTTGAGCCAGGCTAGACATTACGCCAATTGGCCAAATGTAGTCACCGCCGTTAGCCATTAGTTGAATATGGATTGGTAAGAACGCATGGTGCATCCCTGTTACCACTAAGGGTGCTAGTCCAGTACCATAAGCGATACCGCCTAAAAAAGGCACGTGGTTAAACAGCCAAACAATCCCACCAACAACTGTATTTCCAATGAAAATGGTCACAGGAGCAATTAATACAAAAGTCAGAATACTGGTGATTAGAATGGTAACTGGAGCAACGACCAATAACTGGATTGTTTCAGGAACACGTTTGCGTAAGCCAATCTCCATTTTTGCTAAAACATAACCTGAGACTAACGCAGGGAGTACCTGTGCTTGTAGGCCCATTTTTGTAATGGAGAAGCCTAATATTGTCCAGTGAGGAATGTCGCCGGAAGTTAAAGCTTGACCATAATTCCAAGCATTCATTAAGTCAGGGTGAACAAAAACTAACCCTAAAACAATTCCCAATAAGGGGCTTCCCTTGAAGTACTTAACTGTCGACCAAGTAATTAATGCCGGTAAAAATTGAAAAGAGGTATTTGCAATCGTGTTTATCATACTTGATAAATCTGCAATAGCTGGAAATGTTTCAATGACGGATTTAGCAAAAAATATTCCCGGATTAGTTAGTAAATTATTTAAACCCATAAGTAAACCTGCAGTAACAATGGCGGGTAAAATAGGGACAAAAACATCCCCTAAAATTTTGATTACACGTTGTAACGGATTTAAATGAACTTCCGCTGCAATATCTTTAACCTCTTGTTTTGACAGCGATGCTAGACCAGATTGTTCAATAACCATGTCATAAACTTGCGTAACATTTGGCCCAATTACCACTTGATATTGCCCGTTTGCTCTGAAGGTTCCCTTAACGTCTTCCAAGCTTTCAAGTAATTCTTGATTTGCTTTTTTTTCATCATGTAGAACAAAACGTAACCGAGTCACACAATGCGTTAATGCGGCAATATTTTCTTTACCACCCACGCCTTTAATAATTTCTTCTGCTTCATTTTGATAATTCATTACTTTTCAACCTCAATTCTTAAACTATTTTTTGGTTCTATACGAGAACTATTTCCAATCATGATTGAATAGTCACCTGCATCAAAGATTTGATTCAATAATTCATCGTAATAAATGAAGGTGTCGCGATTGATTTGGAAACGGACGGTCTTTTTTTCCTGCGAATTTAGCTGGATTTTTTTGAAATTTTTTAACTCTTTGATTGGCCGAGCGTAAGTGCCATAGTGTGCGCCAATATATAATTGAACGACTTCTTGGCCTGCAGTGCTACCAGTGTTGGTTACATCGACTGAAACGCACCAATGATTTTTTTTGAGATGGTTGACTGTCAAATTATCTATTAAAAAACTAGTATAACTTAGTCCAAATCCGAAAGGGAATTCCGGTTCATTAGACAGGTCAATATATCTAGTCGTATTGAATTTGTCAATTTGATAAGGCCGTCCAGTACGGTAATGACTATAGTAAATTGGCAATTGGCCTTCATGACGAGGAAAAGTCATCGTCAGTTTTCCTGCAGGGTTGACGGTTCCTTCGAGGATATTTAAAATAGCAGTGCCAGCTTCACAGCCCAAGTGCCATGCCTCAACGAGTGATTTAGTGTGAGGTAAAATATCTGCAAGAACTAGCGGACGTCCATTCATCAAGACGACGATAATATTTGGATTGATAGCTGAGATGGCTTTGATAAACTTAATTTGAGTCTCGTCAAGACTTAGCATGGCTTTTGATTTTGCTTCACCAGAGTCCGTAGCTTTTTCTCCTAAAACCAAAACGATTTTATCCAATTGAGTTAGCTGTTTATTCGTTTGACTGCCTAACGTTTTAGTTTTTTCAAATTCACTATAAGCATCTGGTAATAGAAAGTAATTTTTATTATTTTTAGTTGAGACGGCTTTTGCAATTGAAGTAATCTCCGAGGCATCCCCCATACATGACCAAGTATCTAGCATGCTCTCTTGATCATCGAGAAAAATCCCTGCATATCCGACGCGATCCTCTTTTTTTAGTGGAAGAAGCTGCTCGTTTTTTAATAAAACGATTGATTCTTCAGCAATTTGTAAAGCTGTTTTACGAAATTCATCTCTTCTTTTTATTATATTGTTATAGTTGTCAGTAGAAGAGCGATAAGGATTATCAAATAAGCCTAGTCTAAATTTTAGTGAGAGTACTCGATAGACAGCCTTGTCTAAAAGAATTTCATCAACGATATGCTGCTCTACCAGCTCTTTTAGAGAAGTTATATAAAGTAGAGAAGACATATCTACGTCTAATTGACAGTCAATGGCTTTCTTTACCGCATCTTCGTAATCTCTAGAGAAACCATGAGTGATTGTTTCTTTCAGAGCATTCCAGTCAGAGATAAGTAGACCAGAAAAAAAAAGTTTTTCACGAAGTGTAGTCACTAAAAGAGTTTTATTTGTTGTCGCGGGGATTCCATTTAGTAGGTTAAAACTACTCATAATTGATAGAACTTTTTCATCTATTAATCGCTTAAAAGGAGGTAAATAGATATTGGCAAGCTTGTACCAGGAAATATCCGCAGTGTTATAGTCTCTACCCGCCTCGGCCTCAGAGTAACCGACGAAGTGTTTGGCACATGCAAGTAGATGGTTAGGGTCTATCCTTCCATCAGTATCTGGCCCTTGAAAGCCTGTTACTTTCGCTGCACCAAATTCAGATGTAAGATAAGGATCTTCCCCAAAAGATTCTGCTACACGCCCCCAACGAGCATCGCGACTGACGTCAATCATTGGTGCGAATGTCCAATGAATACCGGCAGCAGAAGCTTCTTCGGCCGCTATTTCAGCTGATCTTTTTAGCAATTCTGTATTCCATGTACAAGATTCTGCTAGAGGGATAGGGAAGGTCGTCAAAAATCCATGAACGACATCTTCTGCGAATAATAAAGGAATTCCCAGGCGCGTTTCATTAACCGCTATATGTTGTAAGCTATTTGCCTTTTCAATTTCTTTTATCGATAAAAAGGAACCCACTGAGCTCGTACGTACTAATTGTTCATAGTGTTCTTCTTTGCCCCCGTAGATTGATGTTCCTACTTGATTCATTTGACCAATCTTTTCTTCAATCGTCATTTTTGATAACAAATCTTTGATAAAGACTTCTTCAGAAATTTCTGATGTAACTTTCAATACTTTCACATCCAGTTTTTTTATAATATACTAAGGTGAACTAGCTAGATTCATACTTATCATATCAGTCAATGGAATCGGTTTCTTTATATATGATTACTTTTTTTTACAAAATAGCAACCTAGGAGGGATGTTGTGGATCCAAAAAAATTAAAAATAATTGATAGTTATTTCTTCAGTAGACCCGTAGAAAATTACGTTTGTGAACCTATAGAACATCGTTTAGTAGATTGTTATGAGATAGAGGTAATTACAGAGAGTCGTGGAGGAATGTATATTGACGATCAATATTACTCAATTAAGAAAGGCGATTTGATTTTTAGATACCCTGGACAGACAACACAAGGTGTTTTACCCTACTCGTGTTATGCTCTTCGTTTTTATATCGAGGATAGACTGTTTGAAGAGATTGCAAAAAAGAGGATACCACCAATATCTGAAGGAAGAGTCACCAAACAGCTAGCACCAATTATCGAGGATATTTTCAATGAACGTATCAATCAAAATGATATTTCCAATTATTTCTTTGACTACCAATTAAACAAGTTAGTTTATATTTTACTTGCTTTTTTTCATCCAGAGGCAAAAGCTTTTCAAAAAGAGTTTAATGTCCATAATGTCTATGTATCAGAGTGTCTAGCATATATTCAAACAAATTGGCGAGAGGTTAGAATCGATGATCTTGTTACTAGGATGGGCGTTAGTAAACCTTATTTGATGAAAGTGTTTAAGAAAGAAACGGGAAAAACAATTCTTAGTTATATTGACGAAACTAAAGTTAGTCACATCAAAAAAATGCTGATTTTTACGAATGACTCAATAACAGAAATTGCTTATTCTGCTGGCTTTAAGACACCCAGTTATTTTACCAATTACTTACTTAAGCATACGGGAATGTCGCCGAAACAGTTGAGAAAAAAATATACTTCGATTAATCAATAGAGGTAATTTTTAATAAGTTAATGCTATTTTTGCAATCAACTTGTTAGTAATGAATTATTTTTGGGAATTTTCACAGAGATAGTTCACGTGAATGATTAACGTAAATCAGTTCCCACTTGAGTGTCTTATCAAAACCGTCTATACTAAATGTACGTACAACTTTTAAGGAGCTTAGAAAATGAAGTCTAAATACCAACAAATTGCGGATGAGATTCGTTCGAAAATATTAAGTAATGACTATCCTGTGGGGACAGTGATTCCGCCTGAGTTACAGCTGCAAAAAGATTATGGGGTGAGTCGCCATACCGTTCGTCAGGCGATTGCTTTATTGGTCAATGACGGGTATTTGCGCAAAGAAAAAGGCTCAGGAACATATGTGGACGATGCCTTTCAAACGTCGGTGCGAACAACAGGGAAAAAAACAATTGGGGTAATTACAACCTACCTATCTGATTATATTTTTCCTTCAATTATTCGTGGGATTGAACAAGAACTGCGAGAAAACGGCTATTCATTGTTGTTAGCCAGTACCAATAATGATCCGATACAGGAGAAAGAGTGTTTGGAAAGAATGCTGGAACAAGGGGTTCAAGGGCTGATTGTTGAGCCAACAAAAAGTAATCAGTTTAATCCAAATCTCGCGTTGTATCTTTCGTTTAAAGAACGGAATGTACCCATTGTTATGATTAATGCTTATTATGAGGAGCTAGATATACCTCACATTTGCGTGAATGATACGAAGGCTGGGTTAATTGCTACAGAACATCTGGTGAGTCAGGGACATAAAAATCTTGCGTTGATTACGAAGATTGATGACTTGCAAGGAAAATATCGAATGAAGGGTTTTATCAAGGCACATGAAAAAAATCGGTTGTCGTTACGTGCCGAGAGCTTATTTACCTATACTACAGAAACCAAGGAAAGTGTGGCAAAAGAAGTATTTGAAGCGATGTTAAATGAAGAGGAGCGGCCAACAGGGATTGTCTGTTACAACGATGAGATTGCCAATCGAATGGTTCAAGAAATAAATAAAAAAGGTTACCGTGTGCCTGAGGATTTTTCGATTATTGGCGAGGATGACTCCTACTTAAGTTTGATTGGTGACGTGGCGCTATCCACCGTGACTCATCCAAAAGAAAAGATGGGTGTTGAGGCCGCCAATTGGATTATTCAAGCGATTGAATTAGGTGAAAATAAAGGGAATATCTATTATGAACCGCAGCTAGTGCTAAGAGATTCTGTTCGGACGATTACTCGTTAATTTATACGGACAATTTTGGAATCAAGTTTGACATGTACGGACAAATATTCTATAATTCTTTTTGTAGAAAGCGATAACAAAATCGCTTTTGGCAAAAAGAATTTTTTTGTTTGAATAGACGATGGAGGAGGAATGAACGTGGCGAAGACAGAACAAAAACAGACGCAGATAATTGATGATATCCGGAATTGTCGGACGGCGTTAGGGATTGAGCTAGGTTCTACCCGGATAAAAGCGGTTTTGATTGACTCCAGACATCAGCCGATTGCTTCGGGCAGTTTTGAATGGGAAAACCAGTTAGTTGAGGGCATTTGGACGTATAGTTTGGAGGAAATCTGGCAGGGACTTCAAGCGAGCTATCGAGAAATGGCAGCAGAAGTTTTTGCAACATATGACCTTTTATTGACAAAAATCGGCTCATTAGGAATTAGTGCCATGATGCATGGGTACATGGTTTTTGATAAGGAAGGGAACTTATTAGTGCCGTTTCGGACATGGCGAAATGCGATGACTGAACAAGCGGAAAAAGAATTGACGGAGATCTTTCAATTTAACATTCCACAGCGTTGGAGTATCGCACACTTATATCAAGCTATTTTAAACAAAGAAGCGCATGTGCCACAGATTGATTATTTCACGACTCTCGCAGGGTATATTCATTGGCAGTTAACTGGTGAAAAAGTCCTTGGCGTGGGGGATGCTTCTGGGATGTTTCCGATTAGTGAAGTGGGAGCTGATTATGACCAGAAAATGATGGCACAGTTCGAAGAAAAGATTGGCGCTCAAACGTTTCCTTGGCGGTTAACAGACATCTTACCGACTGTGTTATTAGCCGGTGAACAGGCTGGGTATTTAACAGAGGAAGGAGCAAAACGCTTAGATATCTCCGGCTCTTTGGAGGCAGGAATGAAGGTTTGTCCGCCAGAAGGGGATGCTGGAACGGGAATGGTCGCAACAAATAGCGTAGCCAAACGGACGGGGAATGTCTCAGCAGGTACGTCTGTTTTTGCCATGATTGTGTTAGAAAATCAATTAAAAAATGTTCATCCAGAAATTGATTTGGTAACGACGCCTTCAGGAGAAGCAGTGGCCATGGTTCATGCAAATAACTGTTCCTCAGATATTAACGCTTGGGTCAAACTGTTTGCAGAATTTATGGAAGCTATGGGGATGACTGTTGACATGAATCATCTGTTTGAAATGTTATTTAATCAGGCTTTAAAAGGAGACCAAGATGGTGGTGGTTTGTTATCTTATGGTTATTACTCGGGGGAAAACATTACTGTCTTGAAGGAAGGGCGACCTTTATTTGTTCGGACGCCCGATAGTCGATTTACCTTGGCCAACTTCATGAGAACACACCTCTTTTCTGCATTGGGCGCTTTAAAAATTGGCATGGATATATTAAACAAAGAAGAACAAGTTCAAATTGATAAGATATTTGGTCATGGCGGATTGTTTAAAACAAAAGAGGTTGGGCAAAAAGTCATGGCATCCGCAATGAATTCCCCTGTCTCTGTGATGGAAACGGCGGGCGAAGGTGGTGCGTGGGGGATTGCCTTATTAGCGGCATTTGTACAAAGGAAAGAGCCAACACAATCACTTGCAGAGTATTTAATGCATGAGGTATTTCATGGAGAATCAGGGAGCGAGATTGCACCTGATGAAAAAGAGATTGCCGGTTTTGAACAGTTTATCGAACGTTACAAAAAAGGATTAGCCATTGAGCAAGCAGCAGTAGAGTTTCTAAATTGAAAGGAGTGTCAAGGATGTTAGAACAATTAAAGGAAGAAGTTTTTCAAGCCAATCTTGAACTTCCAAAACAAGGATTAATCAAATATACATGGGGAAACGTCAGTGGGATTGACCGAGAAAAAGGACTTTTTGTTATTAAACCAAGTGGCGTCAGCTATGACAATATGAAGGCTAGTGATATGGTCGTTTGTGATCTGGCAGGAAACGTCGTGGAAGGGGAATTAAATCCTTCTTCTGATACACCAACACATGCGGTTTTGTATCAAAAATTTCCTGAGATCGGTGGAATCGTGCATACCCATTCGACTTGGGCAACGGCTTGGGCTCAGTCTGGTTTGGATGTTCCGGCCATGGGGACAACGCATGCAGATACGTTTTATGGGACAGTACCTTGTGCACGTTTCTTAACTCAAGAAGAAATTGATCGAGGATATGAAGCTGAAACAGGCCATGTGATTGTGGAAACGTTTAAAGAGAGAGGCATCCAACCACTAGAAATTCCTGGAGTTCTTTTACACGGACATGGCCCATTCACTTGGGGCAAAACGCCAAGCGATGCAGTCATGAATGCAGTCGTATTAGATGAAGTTTGTCAAACAAACTATGTGGCACGACAGTTGAACGCTTATGCACAAGAATTACCACAACGTGTCTTAGACAAACATTATTTAAGAAAACATGGGAAAGATGCGTATTACGGTCAAAAGTAGATAATCCCAAATAAAAATTTGACGATGAATGGCGTAGCAAAAAAAATTGATAAACGAGGAGAGAATCGTATGTTAGAAACAGGAAAAAAAGAATTTTGGTTTGTTGTAGGGTCACAACATTTATACGGAGAAGAAGCCTTACAAGAAGTCAAAAGTCATGCTGAAAAATTAGTCGCAAGCTTAAATGAGAGTGGCAGCTTGCCGTATCCAATTGTTCTTCAAGAATTGGCGGTAACGGCGGATACCATTACAAAAATTATGAAAGAAGTCAACTATCGAGAAGAAGTTGCCGGTGTAATTACCTGGATGCATACCTTCTCACCTGCTAAAATGTGGATACGCGGCACTAAGCTTCTTCAAAAACCGTTACTTCATTTGGCTACACAATATAATGAAAGTATTCCATGGAAAACCATTGATATGGATTTCATGAATTTGAATCAATCTGCTCATGGAGATCGTGAGTATGGCTTTATTAACGCGCGTCTGAACAAACAAAATAAAATTGTTGTCGGTTACTGGGAACGTCCGGAAGTGCAGCAACAAATTGCAGATTGGATGGATGTTGCGGTGGCTTATAATGAAAGCTTTGATATTAAAGTCGCACGCTTTGGGGATAATATGCGGAATGTCGCAGTCACTGAAGGCGATAAAGTAGAGGCACAGATTCAATTTGGTTGGACGGTTGACTATTTTGGTATCGGCGATTTAGTGGCGATTATTGATGCGGTTAGTGACGAAGAAGTCGAAAAGACATTTGCTGAGTACAAAGAGCTCTATACGTTTGAGTATGGCGACTATGATGAAAAAACGTGGGAAGCCCATGTCAAAGTTCAAGCGAAACAAGAGATTGGCTTGCGTCGTTTCTTAGAAGCGGGTGGTTATACAGCTTTCACCACCAATTTTGAAGATTTATATGGGATGCAACAATTGCCAGGCTTAGCTGTTCAACGTTTGATGGCTGAAGGCTACGGTTTTGCTGGCGAGGGAGATTGGAAAACAGCGGCGATTGACCGGTTGTTAAAAGTCATGGCGCGTAATTCAGAGACTGGCTTTATGGAAGATTATACTTATGAGTTAGCGGCTGGCAAAGAAGCAATCCTGCAATCACATATGATGGAGGTTGATCCAACTCTAGCGCATACAAAACCAAGAGTTGTCGTTTCTCCTTTATCAATGGGTGATAGAGAAGACCCAGCGCGTTTGGTTTTTGATGGGAAATCAGGAGATGGTGTCGTGGTTTCAATGGCAGATTTTGGCACGCACTACAAATTATTAGTCAATGAAGTGTCTTGTTTTGAGCCAACAGAAGAAGCACCAAACCTTCCAGTTGCGCGCATCCTTTGGGAGGTCAAACCAAACTTCCATGAAGGGGTCCAAGCATGGATTGAAGCGGGCGGCGGTCACCATACTGTGGTTTCCTTGTCATTAACGACGGATCAAATTTTAACTTGGGCGAAGTTAGTTGGATTGGAAGTTGCATTGATTAAATAAACGACCGATGTAAATGAATACTTTGTGAAATCAAAACAGAGGATAGGGCATAGCCAAAGTTATGGCCCATCCTCTGTTTTGTTGTTATCTAGGATAAATGTTGATTTTCTGTAACCAAAAATTAAGATAAAAACGGTCATGTATCATTTTTATACTTATTGTGCGTCTGTAACCAAATCAGTTTTCTAGGGCCGACCACTTTCTTTATGGGCTGCTTAATCTGAGGAGGTTGTTCTACGCAGAGCAACGAATTCATTTTGGTTTTTCTATTTTTCTGTAAAGAAATAAAACCAATATCAAAAGAAGTATAAGGAAATTTCTTATATTGGTATCAATGGGGGCAAACCAAATAATATAAATACATAAAATAAAGTATAGGAGCGGTACGAGTTTTTTTAACATTCTATTGCCTCCTTATTAATAAGTACGAAGGAAATTTGCTTAATGAAATGATTGTGACTAAATATCAGTTGGCTTAGCCAAAGAAATCGCAATGGAGTCAAAATACCCTGTAAACGTGTCTATACGTGTATAGGGTATTTTGACTTCCTAGGGATTTTGTTCTTACACCTCAATTTGAGAAGGCGAGACGCCATAATATTTTTTGAAGAGCTTACTAAAATGATAAGCATCTTGATAACCGACTGCTTGTGCCACATCTCGAATCGTTAACTGATCGTTTTTTAAGAGTTCCTTAGCATGTTTTAGACGGACTTGGATGAGATAATTTATCGGACTCATTCCTGTTGATTCTTTGAATATTTTGGACAGATGGGTCGGACTGACATACAAAATCTCAGCTAACTGTTCTAGCGTAATCTCTTGATTGTGATGATTTTCTAGATAGTAGATGGCGTGATTGACGATATTTTGTTTTCGTTTAGCAGTTTTAGATAGTTCAACCGTGACGGTACTGCCTTGTTCGTTTTGAAGACTACGCAAAATTAACACGAGCATTTCGATGATTAAGGCTTTGACCATCAACTGAAATTCTGGCTTTTCCTCATTATATTCTTTGGTTAAGCGCCAAGCTTTATCTAAAAACGCACATTGATATTCACCTAAATCAAGCAAGGCTTCTTTGTTTGGAAAATGATTTCTCGTCAATCCATCTAAAGAGATATTGGATAAGCCAATATGTAGCTGATGTGAGTAAGTATTTTCTGGTTGGCGTTCACCATGTCTGACCCCAGGATTAAAAAGCATGATTCGACCAGCACCAATACGTGTCGTGCGCTCCCCAATGGTATACTCGACTTCCCCTTCCAAAACGATACTAATTTCTAAAAAATCATGATGGTGAATATTGCCTTCATTTCCTGACTGATTCCATGGATCGAAGGCATAAATAATTTCTGGGTTAAAAATTTGTGAATTTGTATAGCTCATAGTCAGAAGCCCTTTCTTATTCTCTACTAATATTGTACATCAAAACAAGTAAGAATGACCATTTCTTTTCACTTAAATTGAAGGTAAGCTAGTACACGATTTGATAAATACAAATCAGAAAGTACTGTTTTTTATTGTAGGAGGGATGAAAAATGAGTAATTATCAATGGATTTGGCAATACGCAAAAAAATATTCAGGAAAAGCAATTTTAGCCATTATTTTCTTACTTGTAAATGCGATTTTAATTGTTATTAATCCATTAATTACAGGGGAGATTGTCGATAAGGTAATTGACAACAATCAGGCAGGATTATTAATCCCATTTTTGGCTTTGATGATAGGGATTACATTGTTTCGAACGGTGATTCGTTATTTGTATCAACTGCTGTTTGAACGGGTTGGGCAAAATACTTTATTTGAATTGCGTCAGGATATGTATAAGAAGTTACAGGAACTGGATTTTGACTTCTTTAACCACACGCGTGTTGGAGATATTATGGCACGAATGACGGGAGATACGGATGCAATACGCCATTTTGTTTCATGGGTGGTTTATAATATTTTAGAATGCGTCCTATGGTTTGTGACCGCAGTAGTTGTTATGGCAACAATCAATTGGCAGCTGATGTTAGCTTTAGTCGCTGTAACGCCATTTATTTTCATTTTAACACAAAGAATGTCAAAAGAAGCCCATCCAATCTTTTTTGAAATTCGTGAAAGCTTCTCACGCTTAAACTCGATGGTTGAAGAAAATATTGGTGGAAATCGGGTAGTCAAGGCCTTTGCGCGTGAAGAGTTTGAAATTCAAAAATTTAACGAACACAATGAAGATTATAAGGCAAAAAATATGGCCTCAGCAAAAATTTCTCGAAAATATCTTCCTTGGTTGGATGGATTAGCTGGTAGCTTGAACTTGATTGCTTTAGTTTTAGGTGGATTATTCGTGGTTCAAGGGAAAATGACATTAGGTGATTTGATTGCCTTCAATGGTTTCTTGTGGATGTTGAATCAGCCAATGCGTATGAGTGGTTGGTTAATTAATGATGTGCAACGGTTCTCAGCTGCCTGCATTAAGATTCGTCAAATGCTAAACACAGAACCACAGATTCCGGTTGTTTTAAAAGAAACAGATGATAGAGTCAAAGGGTTTGTGGAATTTAAACATGTTTCTTTCCACTTCTCTGATGATCCACATACACAAGTCTTAAATGATGTTTCATTTAAGATTCACCCAGGACAAACGATTGGGATTTTAGGAGAGACTGGTTCAGGGAAGACGACTTTAGTCAATTTAGTAGGTCGTTTTTACGATGCGACAGCTGGAGAGGTCCTAATTGACGGGAAAAACGTTAAGGACTATCCAGTTCGTCAGCTACGAGAAAATATTTCAATGGTTATGCAGGATGTTTTCTTATTTTCTAATACAATTGAAGACAACATTGCTTTTGGAAACCCATTCGCAGATGAAGGATATGTGCAACGAATGGCTCAAATTGCAGATGCCCATGAATTTATTTCACGGATGCCAGAAGGATATGCCACGATTGTTGGCGAACGTGGTGTCGGACTTTCTGGCGGGCAAAAACAACGAATTTCTCTTGCTCGTGCATTAACAAAAGATCCCTCTATCTTGATTTTAGATGATACGACTTCAGCAGTCGACATGGAAACCGAATCAAAAATTCAACGAGAATTAACTTCGTTAACAGAAGAAAAAACGACCTTTATTATTGCCCACAGAATTTCATCTGTGCGTGACGCGGATTTAATTTTGATGATGGAGAAGGGTCACGTAGTTGAGCAAGGAACGCATAGAGAACTAGTCGCAAAAAAAGGCCTATATTACGAAGTTTATCAGAAACAACTTGGGTTAGAGAATGGGGAGGTGAACTAAATGGCACGTAATAAATTTGACGTCGATGAGGAATTAGAACAGGAGTTTAACTGGTCTCACTACAAACGTTTAGTGCAGTATGTAAAACCTTATAAAGCCCCTATTTTAAAAGCTTTGTTTGTTATTATATTAGCGAATATTGCGGGGATGCTTGGCCCTTACTTTACAAAAATTGCGATTGATGATGTCATTCCAAATGGTAATTTAACGTTATTGATGCAATTGAGTGCTGTTTTCTTACTTTCACTCTTTATTATTGGTTGGTGTATGCGTTACAGAATTTATGCAATTACTGAGATTGGTCAAGATATCCTAAAAGATATGCGGTATTCAATTTTTGAACATTTGCAACGTTTGCCGTTTTCTTATTTTGATAACCGCCCCCATGGGAAGATCTTAATTCGTGTAGTAAATTACATCAATACGCTGAGCGATTTATTAAGTAATGGTTTAATCAACTTGATTTCGGACATTTTTAACGTAATTATTACGCTGATCTTTATGCTCATGATTGATGTTAAGTTGACACTTTACAGTATGTTATTGTTGCCAGTCTTGTTTGCGATGGTCATGGTCATCAAAACGAAACAGCGAAAAGCCTATCAAGTGTTGAGTAATAAACAATCCAATATGAATGCCTATATTCATGAAAGTATTTCAGGGATAAAGATTACGCAATCATTTGCTCGTGAAGAAGAGAATTATCAAATTTTTAATGAAGTCAGTGAAGAGTATCGTTCTTCTTGGATGAAAGCCGTCAAGGTTCAATTCCTATTATGGCCGGGTGTTCAAAATATTTCGGTTATGACGACTTGTTTGATTTATTTTGTTGGGATTCGCCAGTTTGGTGTTGATGTGACAACAGGGACGTTGATTGCTTTTATTGGGTATATTAATAACTTTTGGAATCCTGTTATCAACATCGGGAATTTCTATAATTCACTGATTACAGCAACGGCTTACTTGGAACGTATTTTTGAAACGATGGATGAAGTGCCTGATATCCAGGATGAACCAGGTGCGGATACGTTGCCACCGATTCAAGGAATGGTTGATTTTGAGGATGTAACTTTCCGTTATGAAGAAGGCAAAAATATTTTAAACGAGGTTAGCTTCCATATTGATCAAGGACAAAGTATTGCGTTGGTTGGACCGACTGGTGCGGGGAAAACCACAATCATTAATTTGTTGAGCCGTTTTTATGATGTGAATGAAGGAAGTGTCAAAGTGGATGGTCATGATGTTCGTTCTGTGACCTTAGCTTCACTGAGAACACAAATGGGTGTCATGCTTCAAGATACATTTGTCTTTTCTGGCACAATTTTAGATAATATTCGTTACGGAAAATTAGATGCGACTGAAGAAGAAGTCATTGAGGCCGCTAAAGTTGTTCGTGCGCATGAGTTTATTAAAGACTTAAAAGATGGCTACAATACAGTGGTTGAAGAGCGAGGAAGTACCTTATCTGCTGGCCAACGACAATTGATTTCTTTTGCAAGAGCCTTGTTAGCCAATCCGAAGATTTTGATTTTGGATGAAGCGACATCAAGTATTGATACCAAAACAGAAGAATTATTGCAAGAAGGGCTGCAACAGCTTCTAAAAGGTCGGACGTCCTTTATCATCGCTCACCGTTTGTCGACGATTAAAAATAGCTCACAAATCTTCTATGTCGAAGGTGGACGAATTGCTGAAGCGGGAACACATGATGAGTTGATGGCTCAAAGAGGGCTGTATCACCACTTATATCAATCGCAATATGATTTACTTCAAGTCACAGAATAAGCGTCAGTTTTGCTGATAGCTTGAATGGTTTGAAAAACAAAAAAGTCTTACTGCTCTATGGAGTTGGGTTCTTGTGTTTATCTAGCAAGAACTCAACATTCTAAAGAGTGAGTAAGACTTTTTTGAGTATTCTTTTATAAAACAAGGTTCAAATCTAAAGTATCGAAGAAGCTGTTCTAGTTTTTACAAAAAAGATAGCAGTGATTTATCACCAACATCATAAAGTATAGAGCGTTTATGATGTGCTAGGAATGCTGTTATATTGGTATTTTTAGTACATCATCTTCTTTGTATTAAACAGTCTATGCATTAAGAAAATTTAAGCATTCTTTCGGCTTCAAATGCCATAGATTCTTTAAAAAGTTTAGCCAAACCATCTGTATCTTCTCTAGATAGTAAAGTAATGTATAAAGCTCTGTCATCAACCTTAACAACGATGGGGGCACAGTCATATTTAAGAGCTAGGAAAATACTGATCATTCTACCAGTCCGCCCGTTACCATCACTAAACGGATGAATACGTTCAAATTGAATGTGACTATCTGCTAACACTTCGGCAGCGTCATCTATATTTTGGGCCATCTCTAGTCTATAAATTGTATTTTCAACCCATTGTAATATAAGATTAGGTACTTCATGAGGTTTAGCAGTTTCAAAAGTAGCTCCTACAATGGCATTTTGAGTTGATTTATATTGTCCTTTATCAAATTGAATGCGATCTAATAGCAATTCATGTATTTTCTTTATTACTCGTTCAGAAAAAGGCGCATCATTATTTAAAGTACTGATAATATAATCAAACGCCTGTTTATGATTTGCTACCTCATAAAATTCACGCAGTTTAATTCCTTTTTCTGGTGCAATAATGGTATCTTCTAAAATAATTGAAACTGTTTCAGCAAGCGTTATTGTGTTTCCTTCTATGGCACTAGAATGATAAGCCATTCTAATTAATACATCATCTAAATAGTTTTGTGTGATTGCCATGAATGGTCCTCCTTTTAAAATCCTGTGAAATTAGCAAATTGCGAATGGCCTTTTCTTCTTTTTAAGAATTTAACAGAAATTTTAAATGTTGATCTTTTATTACCCGATGATAAACGTTTCGAAGCTCTTTCAAGAAGTTCTTTTTCAGCAAAAGATAAAAAATATCAGTATCGTCAAACCTAAAACCTGAACTATCTATTAGCTTCATCTAGCCTTCAGCATCCTTTTGAGTCTAAAATCATTTTATCCAACGACTTAAGTTGCAGCTTAGAAGCTTCTTCCGCCACCACCGAATGTGCCGCCGCCAGAGGAATGAGTGGTGCTTCCACCACCGCCTCCGCCACCCCCGTTGTTGCTTGGTTTGGGGATTCTGCGAGTAGTAACAAAGGAATTAACTAGTGTGTCGTCACGATCAGTTAGCTGTAAAGAAGATTTATCTCTGTACGGATATTTGTACGTGCCAAATTTTAACTGATATTTTAATTTGATTAATACAAAAAAAACAATGCTGAGAATGAGCGCTGCCAACACACCAATCGTCGCTTCCGTAGCGGTAAGCACTTTGTAACGAGTAATTTTCCCAGTATCACGGTCGATTCGATAATGACCTCCAGGAACACCTTTCTCAACAAATTTTGTTAAATTGGAAAGGTAAGTCTGTGTTGCGTCAAAGTAACTTGCGCGTTTCATATCCTCTTGAATGGCATCTAACATGTCTTCTTTTCTAGAATTGGTGACATAATCAATCATATTTCCTGAGGTAGAGACATACAGTTCACGATCGTACATATCTAATAACAGAACTGCGCCATTATTGTCTGCCCCAATCGTATCTAATAGATACTTATCAGAGAATTCTTCTTGATCTCCCACATACTCAGCAGTGGTGACAATGAAGATTCGACCTTTGATGGTTTCATCCAGTGAATGAGCTTTTTGTTCAATCGTCTGAATCTGCTCCTCCGAGAAAAGGCCCGCACGGTCATCTACTGTGACTGTTTCAGCCAACCCAGTAGTAGAAAAAGCAAAACAGACAAACAGAAGACCGATAAGGGCAAGTAGAAAATGTTTGTTATTTGTGTATACTTTTTTTCTCATATGAAGTAGCCTCCTAACAGAAAGAGAATTGTTAGTAAGCCGAATAGTCCGGCTGTCGCAAGGCCTAGTCGTTTGTAACTCATAGGAAGGACACCACTGACTTTTCCGGTTTGCCCATTCATGGCGTAGTAATAGGTTTTCCCCTGACTATCTCCGCGATAAGTCACTAGCCAAACAGGCAAGAGAACATAGTGATTGTTTTCTTCATTGATGGCAATATCTGTGTTGACACCTGTCAGAGTAGCATAACCAGAAGCGGTTTCTCTTAACAAATCCTCTGAATAATCCTCAAGTTCATTTCTGACAGAATCTCGAATAGCTCCATATTCAATATCGCGTTTTTCTGCTTGGAAACCAGCTAAATATTGACTTTTGAAATCGACAGCCTTGTCTAATGGGAAAGGCTGGACCTGTTCAACCATCTTTTGTTGTGTATTTTTGGAGAGGGCATTCTTCAGTAATTCTTTGAAAGAGAGTAGCCCCTTACGAAAGACACGGAATTGTTTGGTTTCGGTATATTCTATATCGCCAATACGCCAAACTCGGATAGCTGTCGCATTCGCTGATAGTTGACCAGAAATTTTGGCATTAACCGTCCAGTAAGGGAAATAGACGCCTGTTAATTTATCAATTTGACTCTTGTCAAAGAAGTCTTTTGGAATAAACCATTTTTTCTTCGTCCAAGCTAAAAACTGTTCGACGGCCTCTTCTTTTTCTACAGCGAAGGGCAGAACCTTTTCAGGTAAAAACTCGCCACTTAAGCGTCCGGATAAGACCACTGGATTATGGCAATAATAACAATAAGTTGCAGCAGTTGTTGCATCAGTGACAATCTCAGCACCACAGCTCGGACATAAAAAGAGTTCCATCGTAGAAGAAGTTGTCGACTCTTTTGACTGGGTAAATTCTTCAGACTGAGTGGTTTGTTCTGTCTGGTTTGATGTCGTTTCAGCAGCTTTGTCGGCGGTTGATTCTCCGCCGACTGACGCTGCCTGTTGTTTTGCTTCATATTCACTGACTTCTTCTTCTGTGAAGATGCTTAAACAGAAGTCGCAATGAAATTTTTGGTCTTTTGGCTCGAAAGTTAAAGGGCCGCCGCAATTGGGACATTTATGTGTAAGAACTTCCATCTTTACTATTTCCTTTCTTTAGTCGAGAGGAACCCCGACAAAAGGTTTGCCACAATGTGGACAGAATTTTGGAATGCCATGGCCTAAGTCAACTACTTCATGACAGTCGTTACATTTCATTTGTAAACCAGAAGCGGCTGCCGGTTTTGGCGTACCACAATTGGTGCAGAACTTACCTGTGTTTTCTGTACCACATTGGCTACAAGTCCATGTGTCTGTAGCTTCACCAGCCTGGTTTTGTGCTTGAGCCTGTTGTTGGGCTTGTTGATTATTTTGAGAAGCTTGTGTGAGGTAAGAGCCGTTTGCATTCATGCCCATACCCATGCCCATAAAGCCAGTCATAGCGCCGGCGTCATTTTTACCAGCAGCTTCCATTCCGCGAGCGATTGAACCTTGAACATAACCTTCACGAACGCCAGGATCGCCCAACATTGCGCCTTCATTTCGCATGTTAATTAGCTTCATAGAATCATCTGTGTATGAAATACTTGCTACAGCGACAGATAGAATTTCCATTCCACGAAGGTCGCGCCAGCTATCGTCAAGAACGTCAGCCATGTATTTGCTTAATTCCATACTCTTAGAAGACACGTGAGAAATTCGTTGCCCGTCTGCTGACATCTGATTAATTGCCGCTTGTAAAGCAGTTAAAAATTCAGCCAGATATTGTTCGTTAATGTCCTCTAACTCAACTTGACTCTTGTTTTTTGGAATGGCATTCGTATAGAAAAGAATGGGGTCAACGATAGAAATCGAATAGTTCCCATGTGCACGCAAGAATAATTCTGCGTTGTAGAAATTGTCAAAATAGTTCAAAGGCGCTTGTGTACCAAACTTGATTCCTTTGATTTCTTGTAAGTTAATGTAATAAACCTTTTGACTTTGTGGCGTCACACCACCAAATTTGAAACGTGAAAAAGTTTCTGCTACAGCTTCTTTTAAGGTGCCGTTAAACATAGAAGGAGCCAAATCATTTTTGACAGTATAATAGCCTTCTTCTGCAGTATAATCGATAATTTTGCCACCATCGACTAAAAGCATCATTGTATTTGGATAGACATGAACAACGGAACCATCTGTAATCACATCATCTGTTCCTTTATTATTTGATCCACGTTTGTCATTACGACGGACTTTAACCCCTTTTGTCATAACAGTTGTATCGCTCATGTTGGCAGGTTCGATGACCTCAAGCCATTGATCTGCCAAACCTCCGCCGATTGCACTTGTTGCAGCTTTTATAATTCCCATGAAAGTTCCTCCTAAAATCAATTTTAATGCTAGTCACATTATAACACAGCAAGTTCGTTTGCTAATAGGTCGGAAGGCTGACAAGTTAAAAATTCTCATTGGGTGATTAAAAATTTGAGTGGTTGCTTAGAACAGTTTTATCAAAAGTGTTTTGTCAAAAATGGCTTCATCTTTTTCAGCAAAAAAATGTAAATTTTTTATGCTGATTCTCTCCATTTTGTAGTTTTTTTAAGATAAATCACGTATAATGTGTACTAGTGAAATTTTCTAAGAAAGGGGTCCATTATGGCTTATCAAGCGCTCTATCGGGTCTGGCGGTCGCAACGGTTTGATGATGTTGTGGGTCAAAAAGCAATTACTCAAACATTAAAAAATGCGATTACTCAAAAGAAGACCTCCCACGCCTATTTATTCACAGGTCCTCGGGGAACAGGGAAGACCAGTGCAGCTAAGATTTTTGCCAAGGCGATTAACTGCCCCAATAGTCAAAACGGGGAACCTTGTAACGAATGTGAGATGTGCCAATCGATTACTGCAGGTAGTCAAGAAGATGTGATTGAGATTGATGCGGCAAGTAATAACGGTGTGGAAGAGATTCGTTTTATTCGTGACCGCGCAAACTATGCACCAACAAAGGCTGCGTATAAAGTGTATATCATCGATGAAGTGCATATGCTGTCAACGGGCGCATTTAACGCATTACTGAAAACATTAGAGGAACCAAAAGAGCATGTCATCTTTATTTTAGCGACCACTGAGCCGCATAAAATTCCCTTAACGATTATTTCAAGAACACAGCGATTTGATTTTAAACGAATCAATGCACAGGATATAGTTGATCATTTGACGCATATTCTCAATGAAATTCAAGTGTCGTTTGATGAACAGGCGCTTTACATTATTGCTCGAGCAGCTGAGGGAGGCATGCGGGATGCGTTGAGTATTCTCGATCAAGCAATTTCCTTTAGCGATGGCACGATTACAACAGAAAATGCGATGCAAGTCACAGGTAGTCTGACTTTTGAGATGATGGATCAGTATATCGGGGCTTGTGTGAACAAAGAAGTGCAGCAAGCGTTGACTTACTTGGAACAAATTCTATCAGAAGGAAAAGAAGCACGTCGATTTTTAGAAGATTTATTGTTGTATTGTCGTGATTTACTGATGTATCAACAAGCACCACAGCTTCTTTCTGAAAAATCAGGTCATTTGACGGAGGCCTTTAAGGAGTTAGCCAATCAAGTTGCACCAGAAACGCTTTATCAAATGATTCAAATCTTAAGCGAGACACAAAATGAAGTTCGTTTTACGAACAATGCCACGATTTATCTAGAGGTAGCGACAGTCAAACTAGCAACACCAAACAAGTTGACAGTGGTACAAAGTTCTTCTGCAAGTGTCGAGGGAAATGTTCAACCAGCTGATTCAGCTGAGCTACATCAATTGCAAGCACAGGTAACAGCACTACAAAAAGAAGTTCAGACCTTAAAACAAACTGGTGGCGGACACGCGGCGGAACAGGCAGCGCCTAAACCAAAAGCGAAGGCACCAAAATCCAGCTTCCGTGTACCGACTGAACGGGTTTTCCAAGTTTTAGCAGAAGCAACCAAACAGGATTTATTGAATATCAAGAATGTTTGGGACGATGTGTTGATGGCGATGTCAGTGACGCAACGAGCGATGCTAAAATCAAGTGAGCCGGTTGCAGCCGGACCGAATAGTTTGGTGATTGCCTTTGAATATGATATTGTTTGTCAAAAAGCAACGGGCGATGAAGAGTTATCTCTGATGTTGAGTAATACAATCAGTCGGATGATTGCGAATTATGCGCCGACTGCGATTTATATTACGCGCGAAAGCTGGCCTGAAATCAGACAGTCGTATGTTCGTCAAAACAAACATCAAGAGAAACCAACAGAAACCTTTATCTCACCTGAAGAGGAGATAGAAACAAGCGGACCTTCTGAAGAAGAAGTGGCCGTGGAAAAAGCAAAAGAATTTTTCGGTGAAGAACTGATTACAATTATTGATGACTAGGAGTGAAGTATAATGATGCGAGGCATGGGAAATATGCAAGGCATGATGAAACAAGTTCAAAAGATGCAAAAAGAAATGGTGAAGGCACAAGAAACTTTAAATGAGAAAGAATTTGTTGGCGAAGCTACAAACCAATTAGTTAAAGCAGTGTTCACTGGTGATAGAAAAATGAAGGACATCCAAATTAATACTGAAATTATTGACCCAGAAGACAGCGATATGCTGCAAGATTTGGTGATTATGGCTGTAAATGATGCCCTTTCTAAAGTTGAATCAGAGACAGAACAAACCATGGGTAAATATACAAAAGGTATGCCAGGGTTCTAAACAACACGTCATTTGTCTGAAGGATCTCCAAAGAGTGCATGAACCTGTTGAGACAAACGACTGAAATAAGTGAAAAAATCAAACAATCAATGTAAGGAGACGTACGCCCATGCAATACCCAGAACCAATCGCTAAGTTGATTGATAGTTATATGAAATTGCCTGGAATTGGGCAAAAGACAGCGACTAGATTAGCTTTTTATACGATTGATATGAAGGATGAAGTGGTCAACGAGTTCGCTAAATCCTTATTAAGTGTTAAGCGTGATTTGCATTTTTGTAGTATCTGTGGAAACATCACGGAGGAAGATCCTTGCGAAATTTGTCAGGATGCAACAAGAGATAGAAGTATGATCTTGGTTGTGGAAGAGCCAAAAGATGTTATGGCGATGGAAAAAATGCGTGAGTTTCACGGGCTGTATCACGTCTTACATGGCGTGTTGTCACCGATGGAGGGGACGGGCCCAGAAGATATTAATATCGCGCCACTCATTCAACGCCTTCATGATGAAGAAGTAAAAGAAATTATTATTGCCACAAATGCGACAACAGAAGGGGAAGCGACAGCCATGTATCTATCGCGCTTAATTAAACCAGCTGGCATTAAAGTTACACGTTTGGCCCATGGATTGTCTGTTGGTAGTGATATTGAATATGCAGATGAAGTAACATTATTAAAGGCGGTTGAAGGTCGCCGAGAGTTATAAGTTTTCAATTGAATATGTTTTCCAGTACAATAGAGAGGTATTGGATAGATGGAGGCAAAAACGTGGACGGACTATTTATCACGGTTGAAGGACCAGATGGCGCAGGAAAAACAAGTGTAATCGAAGAACTCTACCCAAGGCTACAAGCATTAACCAATCAAGAAATCATCAAAACCCGCGAGCCTGGCGGAATAGCTATTGCAGAAAAAATTCGTCAAGTTATCTTGGATCCGAAAAATGATGCGATGGATGAACGAACAGAAGCATTACTTTATGCGGCTGCTCGTCGTCAACATTTGGTGGAAAAAGTTTTTCCAGCATTAAATGAAGGAAAGATTGTCTTGTGTGATCGTTTTGTAGATAGTTCTCTTGCTTATCAAGGGGCTGGACGCAGAATTGGTGTTGCAGCGATTGCTGAGATGAATGAATTTGCAACAGAAGGCCTTTCACCAAACTTTACATTATATTTAGATGTGGATTCTGATACAGGTCTTCGCCGTATCGCTCAACATCGAACGCATCAAATGGATCGTCTGGATTCAGAAGGATTAGAATTTCATCAACGGGTGCGTCATGCGTATCTAAAACTAGTGGAAGAAAATCCGACACGTATTACCAAAATCGATGCGCGACAAGACTTATTGAATGTTATTGAAGCTTGTTTTCAAGCAATTGTCAGTCGTTATCCAGAGAAATTTACTAAATAGGAGGGTGTTTACGTATGAAAATCATATTAGCTATTGTTCAAGATAAGGATAGTAATCGTTTGGCTAATGAGTTTATTGATTCAAATATTCGTGCAACGAAACTATCATCAACTGGGGGTTTCCTTAAAGCCGGTAACAGTACATTTATTATCGGGATTGATGATGAACGAGTGGAAGACACACTTGAGTTAATCAAAAAAACTTGTCAATCTAGAAAACAATATGTTTCAACACCAGTGACATTAGATATTTCTATGGATGGCCAAGTTCCTTATCCTGTTGAGGTTGAAGTTGGAGGAGCAACGGTCTTTGTTCTTCCTGTTGAAGGATTCCATCAATATTAAGAAGGAGAACATTATGGGAGAAGCGCAATTTCTAGAAAAGAATCAACCCATTGTGTTTACGCAACTTCAAAAAAGCTTTGAGCATGGGCGTCTTGCCCATGCTTATCTTTTTGAAGGTGAGACAGGCACAGGAAAACATGAAGCGAGTATATGGCTTGCTAAGCATTTGTTTTGTACGGATTTGAAAGATAACCAGCCTTGTGAACAGTGTAATAATTGTCAAAGAATCCAGAGAAATGAGCATCCTGATGTTCAGATTGTTGAACCGGATGGCCAAACAATTAAGGTGGATCAAATCCGTAAGCTACAGTCAGAATTTGCGACGAGTGGGTTTGAGACCAAACAAAAGGTTTTCATTATCAAGGATTCAGATAAGATGAATAGTAGTGCAGCCAATAGTTTATTAAAATTTTTGGAGGAGCCAGTAGGGTTATTTCTAGCTATCTTAGAAACAGACTCTGTCGGACGGATTTTACCAACGATTCAATCACGTTGTCAGATTTTGCATTTTCAACCACTTTCCAAAGAATTATTACAAATGAAACTAAAAGAAAATGGCTTGGGTCTACAGACAGCAAAACTTTTATCTTCCTTAACAAATAGTTTCGATAAAGCAGTTGAAATCTCGCAAAATGAATGGTTTAATGAAGCTAGGGATTCTGTTCAGCAATGGTTTAATTATCTGAAAAAAGCAGATCCGCAAGCATTTATTTATGTGCAAAAAAAATTACTAAAGGTTTTTAAAGAAAAAACACAACAAATCGAATCATTTAGTATGCTTTTATTTTTCTATCAAGAGCTGCTTTTGGAGAAAGCTTCTGGGAGATCTTTAAAAGAAATTGCAGAGATAAATCAAGTGATTGAGCTCATTTTACAAGCTGAGCAAAAATTAGGAACGAATGTTTCTTTTCAGAGCACAGCTGAACAACTCGCATTGAGAATTATTTATAAATAGATTAACTAACGAATTGATGAAGGAGGATGAAAATGGTAGAAGTTGTAGGAGTCCGATATCGTGAAGCAGGACATATCTATTATTTTACTCCTGGGAAATCAGAGTATGTTTACAACGATAAAGTTCTTGTTGAATCACAGCAAGCCAAACAGATAGCGACAGTTGCCATTCCCAAAAAAGAGATGAACGTAGAAGATTTACCAGATGAATTAAAGCCAATCTTACACAAAGCTTCTCCACAGGAATTGGAGAAAGAAGCACAAAATCTAGTAGATGCAACGGATGCCTTTAAAGTGGCTAAAGAGAAAATTAGAGCGCATGAATTAGAGATGAAGTTGATTCGTGCAGAGTATACGTTTGATCGGAGTAAAATGATTTTTTACTTCACAGCAGACGGGCGTGTTGATTTTCGTGAGCTTGTAAAAGACTTGGCGGGGATCTTCCGGACACGAATTGAGTTGCGCCAGATTGGTGTACGTGATGAAGCCAAGATATTGGGTGGTATTGGACCTTGTGGACGTCAGTTATGCTGTTCGACTTTTTTAGGTGATTTTATTCCCGTTTCAATTAAGATGGCAAAAGATCAAGGTCTGTCTTTGAATCCAACAAAGATCTCTGGATTGTGTGGTCGTTTGATGTGTTGTCTAAAATATGAAAACGATGAATATGAGAAGGCTAAAAAAGAATTACCAGACTATGGTAAGGAAATTGAAACGCCAGATGGTAAAGGACGCGTTGTCGGCTTGAATTTATTAAGTCGTGTCATCAAAGTCCGTCTAGTCGGAAAAGAGACGCCTGTCGAATATGACTATGAAGAATTAAAAGAAGCTACCGCAAAAGTAGGTGACATTCATGGATAAACGTTCCCTTTATGACGGCTTAACTCAGCTTGAAGCAGAATTACGTAACACATTAACTGAGCTTATGGAGCTTAAAGAGGGCTTCCATGAAATCGTCGAAAAAAATACGACATTAGAGATGGAAAATCAACGCTTACGTGAGCATTTACGCGAGTTGAATCAAGTCGCAGAAGCACCTTCTGAAAAAATGAAGCAGGCCCTTTCAAAATCACGGATGAACTTGGAAAAAATCTATGAAGAAGGCTTCCATGTTTGTTATGATTTGTATGGCTCTCGTCGTGAAAATGACGAACCTTGCGCATTTTGTCTTGAGGTCATTTATCGAGAAAGTATCAAATAAACGAGTGTTTGATGGGAAATCAAAAGGTTGAGACTGAATCTATATTGTTCATCTCAACTTTTTTTGTGGATAACTCTAAAAAACAAATGAAAGGAGAGCCTTTATGAACAAACAAAAAAGTTTTAAAGGACCCCAGACAAGTGGGACACTCTACCTTGTACCAACCCCTATAGGAAACCTTGAGGATATGACTTTTCGGGCGGTTCAAACCCTAAAATCAGCGGATTTGATTGCAAGTGAGGACACCAGAAATACCCAAAAATTACTAAATCATTTTGAAATACAAGTTCCTCAAAAGAGTCTACATGAGCATAATTATAAAGAACGTGTTCCACAGCTTGTGGAACAACTTCTATCTGGCGTGCAGATTGCTCAAGTCAGCGATGCGGGGATGCCTTCTATAAGTGACCCAGGTCATGAGTTAGTTTTGGCCTGTATTGAAAATAATATTCCTGTGGTTTCTTTGCCTGGACCGACTGCTGGGATGACTGCTTTGATTGCTTCTGGATTATTGCCTCAGCCGTTTTTATTTTATGGTTTTTTGCCAAGAAAGAAGAAGGAACAACAAGCAGCTTTAACAAAACTGAACACACAGGAAAGCACCTTGATTTTTTATGAATCACCTTACCGAGTTGCGGCTACCCTAAAAAATATGCAAGAAGTGTTTGGGGGACAAAGAAACGCCGTAGTTTGTCGTGAATTGACAAAAATTCATGAGGAGTATCTGCGAGGGACAGTTGATGAGCTGATTGAATACTTAGAGAACACCGAAATTAAAGGCGAGTGTTGTCTACTTGTTTCTGGAAATGATGGGGCACAGATTAGTCAGGATGAACCTAAAGGCAGTCTAAAAGAGCAGGTTGAGTTGAAAATTCAAACGGGCCTTTCCCCAAAAGCGGCAATAAAGGAAGTAGCCGTAGAAAATAGTCTGAAAAAACAAGACGTCTATCGCGTGTATCATGAACTTGAAAACGAATAAAGAAGGTATGGATGGGTAGTGAGTATAAAATCACTCCCCATCCGCACCTTTTTTTGCCAAGAAACTAGGTAATGGTGTGTTTTCTCTGATGACCCGTTTCACCAATTTTTAGTCTTTTATGTAACACAATTTTCTAATAAAAAAAGAAGGAATTTTGGCTACAATTCTTCATTTTTGCTAAGGGGAAATCTGATAAACGAGGTAAGTGCCTAATAAAATAGTACCTACACGCCAAATAACCCAAGCCTTATACTAAGCTTAGGCTATTTGTAAGTGATTGTACATAACGCTTGAACGTCTAGTTGCCAGGGAAATAAGGCATCTGACCCTTCATCTGATAGAGTCGCCATATTTGGCACGCGATCAAATAGGAATTCTATATACCGAATCGGGTCGAGACCATTAGCCACTGCCGTTCGATAGATACTAAAAATCACGCCTGATGTTCGTGCACCTTCTAAGCTATAGGAATGCATGTAATTTTTTCGTCCAATCACCAGCTCTTTTATGTGACGCTCCGTTGCTTATCCTTAATTTAGGATAATTGGCCGAGCAAGTCATTCGACTACTAACGCTGGGAAAAAAGAACTGGCTTCAGTCAACAAGCGAAGCAGGTGGACAGGCAATGCCATCTACTTGAGTCTTGTCGCAACAGCGAAGGCAAACGACTTAGACCCTAAAGATTACCTAACGCGACTTTTCCAACAGCTACCGAATAAACCGTTCCTTGAGAAGCCAGAAATTCTTTTATGAATTTTTGCCTTGGTCAGATTCTATGCAGACTATTTGTAAAAGATTGTCTCGCAAAAAAACGGAAAAGCAAAAAATAGCTTGATTTCTGCCAAAAAATTGGAGAAACCAGGCTGTTTGTGTTGTCCTTTTAATTACTCACTAATAAAGTTTACTTCGGGCTTACAATATAACTACTGATAACATTATATAGATGTATTTCAGAATCATCTTTTCTTTTTATTCGTGCAGCTAGCTTCGCACTCGCTATTTTTTAATTTTGTTTCTGGTCTGGCAGCGTATGAAGCTGGATGGGTACAATTTCGTTTGTCTTAGGCAAACAAACACCTCCAATTTACTTGATAAGCCAAATATGCTCGGAGATGTTGCTTGATTGTAGGTACCTAGTTATTAGGCGCTTACAAATAATTACCATTGCAATAAAAATAAATCTTTTAGTTAGTGATAGAGACTATCTGAATTTATGAAAATAAAAGAGCTAGGGGCATAGTATGCAAAAATGCAAATATTTCCCTAGCTTTTTCCATTATTTTAAAAATTTGTAATACTTAACTACGGTATAAATAAACCCTGTTAACGCAGTAAGGGATAAATTCACAGTCAAGAATAATTTCCAATGTGTTAAGTTGAGATTGACAACTATACTATTTAGAAATACATAGATCAAAAGAGAAAAAGTACCGATTTTAAAGATTAGAGAATCAGTTCGTTCATCATCTCCCATTCTATACAATATTAAAAATATCCCTGAAATCAATAATACAGAAATAAAAACAAAAACAGCAGTTAGTATATCTATAAACTTATCCCCATTTTCAGCTAACCATGAATTAATGTTATTTGACAAATTGATTATAAAACTAGTTGATATCATCTGTTTCCCCCTTATCAATATATTCAAAAATCTCTGATATTTCTACTTTAAAAAAGTTAGCAATTCTATATGCAACTAAAAGAGAAGGTACATAGTTCCCTTTTTCCATAACAAAGATTGTTTGTTTAGAAACACCTACTACTTCACCAAGTTCTGTCTGAGACATTCTGTTTAGAACTCTAAAATCATATACTTTATTACCAATTGAATCATCAAATTTTTTTTTCATAAAAATCACCTCTTGCAATCATGAGTAAATTATAATAGACTTAAGACAATAAAAAGTAAAGTCAACTTATAAAATTTATAATTTTGTCTTTATAAAAGTTAACGTAGGTTGTAAAAAAATGTACACGTTGTATTTTACAAGAAAAAAGGATATAAAGCAAAGGTTAAAAATATTATCCATAAATAACTATGAGGTAGGTGGAGAACATTGTTGGAAGTGAAAAATATTTCAAAAAGTTTTAGCTCAGTTACAGCTATAAAAGATTTATCTTTTAATTTGATACCATCTAAAATCATAGGATTAATTGGTACTAACGGTTCTGGAAAAACAACAACTTTTCGTATGATTTTGAATTTAATAGAATCAAACAATGGTGAAATATTATGGAATGGTGAAATAATAAATAATATTAATACTGATGAGATAGGATATTTACCAGAAGAAAGAGGTCTTGACGGTGAGATGACTGTTGAGGAGCATATTATTTACTTAGCTCAATTAAAAAATAAAACAAAAAATGAAACACTTGGTCTAATCGATGAATGGATGGATGCTTTACAAGTGAAAGGTTCTAAAAAAGATAAGGTTAAAATTTTATCTAAAGGAAACCAACAAAAAATACAATTATTAGCCACTTTAATTCATAAACCAAAATTAGTTATTTTGGATGAACCGTTTAGCGGGTTAGATCCAGTCAATTCACATTTATTAAAACAAAAAATCTTAGAATTAAAAAATGACAGTGAAACTAATATTATTTTTTCAAGTCATAATATGGATCATGTCGAAGAGCTATGTGATCAATTGATCCTTATTGATAAAGGTAAAGTTTTACTGAATGATGACTTGAAATTAATAAAAGAAAATTTTGGGAGAAAGACTTTGATAATTACAGATAACAAAGCTGTAAGAAATGTTCTTGAGAACAATAAAGATAGAATTATTAAAGTTACTGAGTATGATTCAGAAACGCTTAAAGTTACTTTGAAAGATGAAGAAGTTGGAGAAAAAATATTTTTTGAAGTTTCAAATAATCAATATATAACAACCTTTTGTCAAGGTTATCCAACTTTAGATGAAATCTTTCGAAAGGTAGTGAATAGGGATGAATAAATCTGTAGTTGTCGTTAGGAAAACCTTTAAAAAAAGGGTGACATCTAAAAGTTTTTTAATTACTATGTTCCTTCCATTAATTTTTTTAGGTTTTATTATAATTTTTGTGGTGTATTCAAATCAGAACATGAACTTTGCCATGATAGAAAATGCAATTAATAACAGCCAAGAAGTTAGAGAAAAAATTATTCCTATTTTTTCAACATTAATAATTTTCTTATTTATAGGAAGTTGTGCCAACATTATTGCTCAAGAGATTGGTTCAGATAAAGGGTCTAGGTTAATGGAAATTATATTGACTAGTGTGCCTCCTGAAAGATATTTTATAGGAAAATTAGTTGGGGTATTTCTAATAGGGTTACTACAATTAATAGGGTATATTCTTATATTTCTAATCGGCATTCGTATCTTTGATTCTATAGACCAGAATGGTGGAAGTATGACTCAAATCTTTATGAGTTTGGCTGAGGTGGTCAATATCTGGAATGTTCTTTTTCTGATTCTAGGCATAATATCTTATACCACTATAGCAGCTATGTTTGGTTCATTAGTTACTAAAAAAGAAGATGTTTCAAATGCTGCAAATCCAATACTTACAGTAGCTCTAATAGGGCTATACATTGGTTTGTGGCTAGCCAATACATCTCCCAATAGTTTAGTTGTCAAAGTTGCTTCACAGCTACCATTTTTTTCACCATTTGTTATGCCAGCAAGATTAGCTAGTACAAATGTAGATAATGGGGCGATTATACTATCAGTTGTTTTGTTACTATTTTATTCTGTTATTTCTATTCTCATATCTATGAGAATTTATAATAAAAATGCTCTTAATTTTTCTGAAAAGTTAATTTTCAGAAAAAATTAAAAGCACACTAAATTAGAATCCCAAGTTAAAATTGATGAAAAAATATATATGCCTGGAATAAAAGTAGGTATAAAGACTGTTGGTTTTCTTGATGACTTACAGTTAAATTATTTATCATGGTGCTATGGAACACTGAGTATTTTTAATGCAATCAAGTATTCTACAAAAGTTTATGACAATAAAGAAACTGCCAACTGGCTTAAGGAGTTAGCAAATCAATTTTATCAACAAGAGGAAATAGAATGTAGAGACATGAATTTTTGTCATGGCTTAGTAGGCAGTTCTTATATTCTAGAAAAAAATGAACTGGTGTCTAGTAAAAAACTCAATAAGATAAGAAAAAAAATGAATGATTACATATCGAATTTTGATATTATTAATTCAGATATACTAGGTATCTATAACCATATTGACGGTTTCATCTCAATAATAATTTTGAACCTCTTTAAGTACCAAAATGAAGAAGACAAAAAATTGTTAGAAGAAATGTATCTAATCTAAAAAATAATGGGAAAGAGGGTTGTTATGCCTATTGAGGATAATGATTTTATAATGAGACAATCAAAGCAAATTGCACAAGCATTAGGAGCATTCTTAGATAAAGATACTGTTGATGATATTCTGAATTTAGATGAAAAGCAGGATGATGATTCAAAATGTAATGATGACAAAAATAAAAAAAATCCGACAATAAATAAGTAAACGGTAAATAAAGAAAGTGATACCTAAGGTATATTCTTTTAATATATAGTTCCCGTAAAGTAAAACGCATTTCAAATTAAAGCTTGCCATCCATGGTAAAATGAAACTAAAACGAGGTTTCTCCCATGAAAATAAAACATTATACTCCTGAACAAATTGAAGAAATCCGCACTCAGTTGCGAGAAACTAAAAATACAAGACTAAAACTAAAAATACCAAGTCATTGATTTAAGTATGCAAGGGAAGCAAAATAAAGAAATCGCTGGAATGTTTCACTTGAACGAGACAACTGTAGGATTCTATATAAATAGTTATTTACAAGGGGGACTTACTGCACTCGTTCCCCAAAAAAAATCTGGACGTCCACCGTTCATGACAAAAGAACAGAGTCAAGCGTTATACGATGTCATACGTGATTATGTCCCTCATGACGTCGGTTTTCCAGGTCGCTACAATTGGACGGTAAGCTTGCAGCAAAATGGTTAAAGGAAACGTATAACATAGATTATAAAGAAAGCAGTATTCTGCAACAAATGCATCAAATTGGCTTAAGTCATACGCGGCCTAGCTATGTATTAGCAAATGCCGATAAAGAGAAACAAGCCGAATTTTTGGAGCAACTGGAAGCTGAAAAAAAAACTCGTAAATGGGGAGATTGAGCACCTGCTCTTTGAAGATGAATCCACTATACGTGATTATCAAGCGTTACAAGCCACTTGGTTTCCTATTGGTCAACAAAAGAAGATTAAGACGTACGGAAAACACTACAGCGTCAAGCTTACAGGAATATTGAATTACGAAACAGGTGCCGTTTATGTGGAAGAAAGTGACACATTTGACGCAAAGGTTTTCCAAGGATTTCTTGAAAATGTTCTAAAATTGTATCCTACAGGAATTATCGTCATGGTTTTAGATAACTCAAGAGTCCATCATGCCAAAATTTTACAAGATTTTTTGAGGAGAAATGTCCGATTGCGTCTCCTTTTTCTGCCACCTTATAGCCCTAATTTGAATGCCATTGAAGAGCTATGGAAATGGCTCAAGGAAACCTGTGTGAACAACGTTTTTTTCTCCAAATATTATCAAATTAAAATAGCCGTTCGTACATTTGTTCGATGGGTAAATACCATTCCAAAAGAAACGATTGATCGGCTGTGCCTTTAATGCTTGTTTATTAACAGAAACTATCTATTTCAAAATTTTTAATCAGAAAGATTGAACGGGAACGGATGTTTGTATTATAATGAAGTGAGTCATTATAATGAGAAGGACAGATTTGAACACTTCTGATAGTTGACTGAATAGAAAGGGTGACAATAGTGGTAGAGATGCGCTTTCCATTGAAAAATGATACCTCTAGAAAAATTATTCATATCGATATGGATGCTTTTTTTGCGGCTGTTGAAGAGCGGGATCATCCGGAGCTTGTGGGTCATCCGTTAGTTATTGCGCGACATCCTAGTGATACTGGTGGGCGTGGGGTAGTGACAACGGCTAATTATATTGCGCGACAATATGGGATTCATTCTGCAATGAGTGCGCAGAAGGCATTTGAGCTGTGTCCACAGGCTATTTTTAAGCCAGGAAGTTATGAAAAATATACAGAAATATCAAAAGAAATTCGAAAAATTTTCGCTCGCTATACTGACATAATTGAGCCAATGTCGATTGATGAAGCCTACTTAGATGTGACTGAAAATAAAGTTCAATCCAAGTCGGCGATTAAGATTGCCCGCATGATTCAGCGAGATGTTTGGCAGGAGTTACGACTGACTTGTTCTGCTGGGGTCAGCTACAATAAATTTATCGCTAAGCTTGCTTCTGATTACCAAAAGCCCAAGGGAATGACCGTTGTGATGCCCGAGGATGCAGTTGCTTTTTTGAAGGCCTTGCCGATTGAGAAGTTTCATGGGGTGGGGAAAAAAACGGTGCCTAGGATGAATGAGCTTGGGATTTTTACAGGTGCAGATTTATATGAACAAAGTGAGATGGACTTGATTCGTTATTTTGGTAAAATGGGCTATTCTTTGTATCGAAAAGTTCGTGGTATCCATAATTCACCAGTGAGTGTGACCAGAGATAGAAAATCAGTAGGAAGAGAGAACACGTATGGTACGCCACTACAGACAGAAGAGGAAGTCTTGGGGCAATTGAGGAAGCTTTCTGAAAGTGTTGAAAATTCGTTGCGGCGGGTTCAAAAGCATGGGAAGACAGTGGTTCTTAAGGTTAGATATACGGATTATTCAACCGTCACAAAGCGTGTCACTTTACCAGAATATCTTTATAAAAAGGAAGCTCTTTTTCATGAAGCGAGTCTTATTTGGGAAGATGTTTTGGGTGTCGAAAAAGGGATTCGATTGTTAGGAATTACCGTGACCAATCTTGATCCAATGTCGTATGAAAATATAGTCTTACCTCTATGGGAGAAAGAAGACAAAAACTGAGTGGGTGAGTATGGTTTTGAATTTTTGAAGATCCGATAAAAAGACTCATCTTTTGGCAAGTAGAAGCAGGCTGGAAATGTCACAAAGCCCGAAGATTTAGCAGTATTAAATAGTGCCATCTTTTTTCAAAAATTATCGGATCAATCGAATACAGTTAATTATCAAAAAAGAGAATCAGTCACGCCTAATCCGCGTAACGATTCTCTTTTTTGATAATTAAATTAAATCGGCTTTTTTGATTTGTTCGAAGGTCTCTTTGCCATCCGTACATTTGTCCCAAAGTACGACTTGTTGAGCCTCTAGCGACTTCTTGACATCAACAATACGCTGATTGCTACTCCCACGAAATTGCAGCTTGAGATCGCGCTTTGAAAGTTCAAAACGACCATCAACGAGGATATCAATTTTTTGTAATAATTCTAGTTTGTCTTCAGATTCTAATAAGAGTTCTTCAAAAGTATAACCAGACCAAGACCAGATATCTTTGGTTGTGCCAAATGTGTCACGAACTCGGTTGACCACTTTGAGGCAGACCTCTATATTTAAAAAGGGCTCACCGCCTAGTAGTGTTAATCCTTGGATGTAGTCAGGGGTTAGATCCGTGATAATCTGCTCTTCTAACTCTTGGGTGAATGGTTTGCCATATCGGAAATTTTGAACGGCTTTATTGAAGCAGCCTTCACAAGCAAATAAGCAACCACTAACGTACAAACTATTACGAACGCCTTCGCCATCGACAAAGTTAAAAGCTTTATAATCAGCAATATAGTTTTGGCTATAGTCTTGTGAGAGCCATTCTTTTGGTTGAGGATTATTCATAGGGAAAACTTCTTTCTTCAACAGGATAATTTCGTATAAAAGGCAAGCCAGGATAAGTTGAAAGCCTTACAGTGTCTTTGTTTGACACAAGTGACTTGCAATCAATTATCCTGACTCCTTATCTTTTTTGTTTCTAAAATGTTCGAATTTATTTCATGTGTTTAACACGTGAAGAGATTTCTTTGTGACGGCCGTGAACCATTGGGCGTGCTTGAGGGTTTCCAAGGTAACCGCAAGTTCGTTTCACTACGTCACATGTTTTCGGATCATGGTTACCACATTCAGGACACTCGAAGCCACGTTCAGTTGGTGTGAAGTCTCCTTCAAACCCACATGCGTAACAATGGTCAATCGGTGTGTTTGTTCCTAGGTAGCCAACTTTATCGTAGGCGTAATCCCAAACCGCTTCAAGTGCTTTCGGATTTTGTTGAAGTACTGGATATTCACAATAATGAATAAAACCACCCGAACAATAAGCAGGATAATCTTTTTCAAAATCAAGTTTCTCAAAAGGTGTTGGATTCTTACGCACATCATAATGGAAACTATTTGTGTAGTAATCTTTATCCGTAATGTTTTCAACAAGACCAAATTTTTCTGTATCTAATCGACAGAAACGGTCAGTTAAGCTTTCACTAGGTGTTGAGTACACGCTGAAATGGTACCCATATTCATCACTCCACGCATCTGCATGAGCTTTCAAAGATTTCAAGATACTTAATGTAAATTCTTTCGCTTCAGGTGTTTTTTCCCACTCGCCGCCAAAGAAAGAAGAGGCAACTTCATAAAGACCAATATAACCCATTGAAACTGTCGCACGGCGGTTTTTGAACAACTCATTAACGGAGTCTTTGCGTTCCAAACGTTTGCCAAATGCACCATACATGTAAAGAATTGGTGCATTGGCAGGCGTTGCTTCTTTACAACGTTCGACACGATACACAAGGGCATCCTTCATCGTTCCCAGACGTTCTTCAAGTAAAGACCAGAATTTGTCAACATCCCCATTTGCTTCAAGTGCAATTCGAGGTAAGTTTAATGTGACAACACCTAAGTTCATGCGGCCGACATTAATTTCTTCGCCTTGTTCGTCTTTCCATCCTTGAAGGAATGAACGACAACCCATTGGCACTTTGAAACTACCTGTTAATTCAACAATTTTTTCGTAGTTTAAAATATCTGGATACATACGTTTGGTTGCACATTCTAAAGCCAGCTCTTTAATTTCATAGTTAGGGTCATTTTTCTCCATATTTACGCCACGTTTTAACGTGAAGATTAGTTTAGGGAAAATCGCTGTTCGATGTTCACTACCTAAACCATTGATTCGGATTTGTAAAATTGCTCGTTGAATTTCTCGTTCAAACCAACTTGTTCCTAAGCCAAATCCAAGAGAGGTGAAAGGTGTTTGACCATTTGAAGTGAAGAGAGTATTAATCTCATACTCTAAGCTTTGCATAGCATCAAAGATATCTTTTCGAGTTTTTGATTTAGCATATTCTTCACGGCGTTCTGGCGTTTCAATCCATTCCTCAGCGTCTTTCAAATGTTTTTGATAGTTCAACTCAGCGAAAGGCGCAAGTAATTCGTCTGTTCGGTCAGCTGAACATCCGCCGTATTGGCTAGAAGCCACATTGGCAATGATTTGCGAGATTTGTGCAGTAGCGGTTTGGATTGATTTTGGCGACTCTACTTCTGCATTACCGATTTTGAAGCCTTTAGTTAACATACCTTTAAAATCAATTAGACAACAATTGGTCATAGGAGTATATGGATGGTAATCAAGATCGTGATAATGAATGTCTCCTTTTTGATGGGCGTTAGCTACATGAGGAGGAAGCATTTTTAAGCCGATTGATTTACCAACAATTCCAGCTGTTAAATCACGTTGTGTGTTAAAAACATCACTATCTTTATTGGCATTTTCGTTAACTACCGATTGATCCTTGTTAATTAGTTTGCCAATAGTGAAGTTGATATCTGTCGATTTACTTCTCTCAAAGTCACGACGAGTTCGGTAATTGATATATTCTTCAGCCAGTTGATATTCATTTTTTTCTAATAAAATATGTTCAACGACATTTTGGATTTCGTAAATTTTGATATTTTGGTTGAATCGTTCGACAATTTCTTGATCCACACGGTCCACAATATCTTGGATACGTTCATGTGCAAGAGGAGTCAATTCATTGGTTAGCTTTTGTTCTGCCTTTAGTAGCGCATCATAAATTTTTTGATCATCGAAATCGACTAGACGGCCATCGCGCTTGATAATTTTCATACTTGATAAACGAGTTTGTTCTGCTTTATCTTGTGCACTCGTTTCTTTAATTTCCATCATTTGTATTCACTCCTAATTTTTTGTTCATTAACATCATAAAACAATTTACGGGAAGTATCAACTAGATATAGTGTTTTTTTAGATAAAAAATTAATCGTGCACACTATATGTAGTGTGCACAAGAATTGAAAATTTATGAAAACTCATGGTTATTGGTTTTGTGATAGCTTTCATAAGATGTGTAAATTTTCAACCTTTTTTTAGCAAAAAAATTATTTTTTTGAATACCATTTGCCAGAAATAAATGAAAGGCTTTCATCAGGAGGTCGTCTGTACAAACCAATTTTTGTTTAAAAGAGGAAGCTGCCTTTTTCAGTCGAAGAAAACGAGCAGGTGGTTTTATAGTATACTATTTATATGAATAGAAGAAAGTGGGCGTTTTAATGGGGTGCTTAGGAAATATAATTTGGTTTATCTTTGGCGGATTTGTCGGTGGACTGACGTGGTTTGCAGCAGGGGTGCTTTGGTGTATCACGATTGTCGGGATTCCGATTGGCCTGCAATGTTTTAAATTAGCAGACTTGAGCTTTTGGCCGTTTGGAAAAGAGGTTGTTTATAGTGCCAGTACCGTCTCATTTCTTGTCAATTTTCTTTGGCTAATTTTCAGTGGTTTTTGGTTAGCTGTAGCTCATTGTATTAGTGGCGTGCTTTTATGCATCACCGTGATTGGGATTCCGTTTGGCTTACAATCATTCAAACTAGCGAAATTGGCGCTCATGCCGTTTGGTGCGCAAGTCGTTCTTTCTACTAGATACTAAAGCTTAGCTCCTGAAATAAGTGAGCGTTTAGCCAGTTTCAGTTGCACGAGTTGACGAATATTTTTTTCAATGTGTTCCTTTTTTGCAAGTCACGTTAACTGTTAGGATGCGCTGAAATGTGCTACCATGATAAAAAAACAATCAAAAAGAATGAGCGGAACAAACAGGCAAATTTTTTTGTCTACTATCTACTGATCATGAGGAGGGGTCCCTATAAAAACGATGATTGATGTCAAACATTTGAGCAAGACCTATGGAAATAAAGGCAATCACGCCAAAGTCTTGGATAATCTTTCTTTTAGGGTTGAAGAGGGCGAATTTGTAGGAGTTATGGGGCCTAGTGGCGCAGGGAAAACCACTCTGTTGAACATTCTTGCAACGATTAGCCTACCAACTATCGGTAGTGTTCAAATTGATGGACGCGATATTACACGGATGAAAGAGGATCAATTAAATTCGTTTAGAAGAAAAGAGTTAGGCTTTATTTTCCAAGAATTTAATTTATTAGACACCCTAACCAATAGAGACAATATTGTGTTGCCGCTAGCCGTGAATCGGATTCCCACAGAGGAAATTAATCAGCGAATTCAAAAGGTCTGCGAAATTTTGAACGTGACGGCTGTTTTAGATAAATATCCAGATGAAATTTCTGTCGGTCAGCGTCAACGTATTGCGGCTGCCCGAGCGCTTGTAACTAGGCCAAGTGTTATCTTTGCCGATGAGCCCACGGGATCGTTGGATTCAAAAGCAGCAACAGAATTGCTCCACTATCTATCGGAGATTAATCTACAAGAAGATACGACGATTGTTATGGTGACTCACGATCCTTATACAGCGAGCTTTTGCAATCGTATCTTATTTATTAAAGATGGGGCAATTTTTTCAGAGGTTGTTCGTAAAGGGAGCCGCCAAGACTTCTTCAATAAAGTCATCGATATGCAAGCAGCAATTGGTGGAGGTGGCAAGCTGAATGGTTTATAAATTAGCCGCGCGCAGTTTTTTCCGACAACTACAAGTCTATTTTGGCTATTTTGTAAGTATGGCTATCGCGGTGATGATTTATTATTCATTCAGTGCGATGACTTATGACCAGCCGTTGTTGCGCCGGGCCAGTCAAGATGTGCGGATTGAAAGCTTCTTACGAATGGGTAGTGTTATGGTGATTCTCGTCATTTTGTTTTTTATGGTGAGTGCCAACCGTTTTTTTGTTAATAAACGCTACAAAGAGGTTGGTCTGTATCGACTTTTTGGGATGAGTAAATTACGAATATCTGCACTCTTTTTTTGTGAAACGATGGTTTTGGGCAGTATCTCCTTAATTGTGGGTGTCTTTTTTGGGGTGGTATTCTCTAAGTTGTTTTCGATGATTTTAGTGAAGGCAATGGACTTATCAGTCGGCAGCGACTTTTTTATTTCTTGGCCCTCCATCTCAAATACGATTGTGGTCTTTTTCTTTATCTTACTACTGGTTTCAATTAGAAGTACCTTAATGATTTTTCAATATCAGCTAAATGGATTTTTTAAACGAAAAAGCCGGTCATTAACAAAAAAAGTTCGAGTGACCGGCTGGACGTTTCTATTTGGCTTTTTGGGTGTGGTGATGATGGGCGCCGGATATGGCCTATCAACATACATCCGTCATGTCTTACCGAAAATGATTCTCTTAACAGATAGCTACGGTTGGATTCTTGGGATGCCGTTTCTGATTTTTCTGTTATGTGTGATAGGGACGTATCTGTTTTTTGGTCAAACGATGAAAGTCATCTATTATTTGGCCGGTTCTTGGAGAAATCGCGCGTACAAAGATTTGCATGTGCTCTCTTTAGGGAATGCAAAGGTTCATTTGGCCAAAAACTGGCGGATGATGGCGTGGGTAGCAATTATTTTAGGTATCTCGTTGGCCTCAATTGGGGGGACGGCCTTTTTTGTTTCAGTGGCAATGAAGACTATCCAAATTGATAACCCTGCTTCCTTTCAAGTTCGCTCAGAGGATGTCGGCAGGGTTAAACAGGTTCTTGCTGAGAACCAATCCCCAATTTTAGCTGAAGTGTCGTTGACCTATAAGGCTGTTGCTGCAGAAGTGACGACCTCGCTAGGAGATGAGAGCGACACGTATGTCACGGTTTCTAACTTGATTTCAGAAGAAGAGTATCAATCATTTAAACAAATCAATCCCAAGTTGCCAGAGGTTTCTTTGGTCGATGAAAAGCATGTGGTGATTTTGGATAGTTTGAAGACGATCCTTAATGGATTTGAACAATACGGGTCGGACATCCTCTTTTCGGGAAATATTGCGGCTGTTTACCAGAAGAGTCAGCCGGATTATTTAGGCGACTCGTTACTTCGATATATGGGGGGCGCAGGCATGACTTGTGTTGTTTCAGATGAAGTCTTTAATCAAGCAGAAGGCCTTGTCTACCAAGTGGATTCAATCAATATTTCAGCAAAAGATGAGGAGCGATTGGGCAAAGAATTGGATGGTCAATTGACACAAACCTGGGGCAACGAAATTGTCTCTAGCTATCGTGCCAGTCAATCAGGCTTAGTTGGCTCAATTAAACCTGTAACCAAAAACGGTCAGGAAGAAGAGTTGAGTTACTTACGCTTAAATCTGAGTAACCGGCATCCAAATATCCGTGCAGCAAGACGGCAGATGGGGATTTTGGTTTATGTAGCTGTGTTTATCGGTATGATTTGTATGATTGCGACCGGAAGTATCTTGATGCTTCGCCAATTTTCAGAAGCGAGTTCAGAGCGTGAAAATTATCGTTTATTAAAGAAGATGGGGATTCCAAGAAAACAATTAAACCATTTTATCTATCAAGAAAATGCGCGCGTTTTTTTTACACCGATGATTATCGGGTTTTTGCATGCCTATTTTGCTATCCGATTTTTCAGCGAGCTGGTGTCTGAAGCTAGTTATTGGTTAGCCTATCTTTTCTGTGGATTACTCGTGATTGTCTATAGTTTCTTTTATGTCTTAACTATTTTACTTTATGGCAAGATTGTTGAAAAATAAATAGGCCAATTATTCGATAAGGATTGTCACTAGGAGTCATGTCAGAACTCCTTAAAAGCGTGTAGGGGAATCTGTGAACTTTAATTTATAGGCGAGCGACTCTGGAGTCATCGGAGTACAATGGAGCTGACGAGCCGAAATAGAACCACATGATTCAAATAAAAGAACCCGATAACACTTATCATTCTTTGAGGAGCATGATATACTTTTTAAGAGAAGAAAGGAGTTTTTTCGATGAATAAAAAAGAGGAAAATTTACTAATTGAGTTAACAAGCGCTAGAGGCGTTCCTGGAAATGAAGAAGAGGTTCGCGAAGTCTTTAAAAAATATGCACAACCATACGCAGAAGATATCTTTTTCGATGGTCTAGGTAGTGTAATTGCTAAACATTCTGGGACAGGAGGCGGACCTAAAATCTTTATTTCAGGTCACATGGATGAAGTTGGGTTTATGGTTACCAAAATTACGGACAAAGGCTTTATCGAATTTCAAACGCTTGGCGGTTGGTGGGGACAAGTGATGTTGGCCCAACAAGTAGAGATTAAAACGCAAGAGGGTAAAATTATCCATGGGGTGATTGGATCGAAACCACCACACGTTTTGACACCGGCTGTTCGTAATAAACCATACGACATCAAGGATATGTTTATCGATATTGGTGCCTCAAGTGCAGATGAAGCAAAAGGTTGGGGCCTTCGCCCAGGCGATATGGTGACGCCTTATATCGAATATAAACGTCTGAATGATAGCAAATTCTTGTTAGCAAAAGCGTGGGATAATCGAATTGGAACAGCTGTTTCTTTACGTGTGTTAGAAAACTTATCAAAAGAAGAACATCCAAATGTCTTGTTTGCTGGAAGCGATGTGCAAGAAGAAGTTGGTTTACGCGGTGCAAGAACGAGTACCCATTTAGTTAATCCAGATGTTGCCTTGGCTTTGGATACAGGAACAGCAGGGGATACTCCTGGAATGACAGCAAAAGAAGCAGATTCCGTTTTAGGAGAAGGACCGCAAATTCTTATTTTTGACGCATCAATGATCCCTCATAAAAAATTATTGAACTTTGTGATTCGTGTGGCTGAAGAATTAGAGATTCCGTTCCAATACACCGTGATTACAGGCGGTGGAACAGACGCGGGGCAAATGCATTTAACGCGTGATGGGGTTCCTTCAGTAGCCATTACCGTACCGGTTCGTTATCTGCACTCTCATACGTCAGTTATTCATGAAGACGATTATTTTAATACAGTCAAATTAGTCACAGAAGTGGTTCGCCGATTGGATAGAGAAACAGTCGAAGAACTTAGAAGTTACTAGAAAGAACATAAGGAGAAAAAATGAAAGTTAGTATTTCAGAATATAAAAGAAGAGCGAAAGAAGCTCTAGCAGGTCAATGGGGCGTAAACGCGGGCGTTTTCTTTATGATTGGTTTGACAACAGTCATTGTGACATCAATTGTTACCAGCCTTTCAAATTATCCACCAGAGTCGCCACAAAATGAGATCTTCAATTGGATGATTTCAATTTTCATATTATTTGCTTTTACTTATGGCAGTTATTATGTAGGTTTGTTTGTTATCCGTGGTGGACGTGCCAATATTGGTCAAATTTTTAGTGTCTTTCAAAGTAAATATTATTTTCCATTATTATTAATCAATTTGCTTGAAACAGTTGTCCAATTAATTATTGGTTTCATTTTATTGATTCCAGTCTTTTTAATCGCAGGGGCGTCAATCTATGCTGCAATTACTATTTCTACTCAATCAGCTTATACACAAATTAAAGCATTTGATTCTATGATGAATGGTGTGAGTATCGGTTTGGTTGTTGTTGCAGTACTATTTTTTATCGTGGTCGCTATTGTAACTTATTTAATCTCAGCTGTATTCCGGTTCACTGTTCTAGCAAAAATGGACTTTCCACACCTTACAATCATTGAAGCCCTTCGTTATGCATGGTTGTTATTAAAAGATCGCATGGGACAATATTTATTGCTACAACTGTCATTTATCGGCTGGTATATTCTAGGGACAATCTGCTTAGTTGTTGGTGTTTTTTGGGTGATGGCTTATCAAAACGTCTGCACTTCAGCTTTTTATGATGAGGCACGTCAGCAAAAAGGCAACCCACAAGAATTATCAATTGGCAGATAGGTCGATAAAACAAGAACAAAAGTAAGCCCGAAGTAAACTTTATTAGTGAGTAATTGAAGGGCAACACAAATAGCCTGGTTTCTCCAATTTTTTTGGCAGAAATCAAGCTATTTTTTACTTTTTCGTTTCTTTGCGAGACAATCTTTTACAAGTAGTCTGCATAGAATCCGACCAAGGCAAAAATTCATAAAGAATTTCTGGATTCTCAAGGAACGGTTTATTCAGTAGCTGTCGGAAAAGCTACGTCAGGTAATCTTTGGAGTTTAAGTCGTTCGCCTTTGCTGTTGCGACAAGACTCAAGTAGATGGCATTGGCCTGTCCACTTGACTGAAGCCAGTTCTTTCTTCCCAGCGTTAGTGGCCTAGCATCACATAAAAGAGCTGGTGATTTTGATTATCTATCGAACGGCAGTGGCTACTGGTCTCGACCTGATTCGGTATATAGAATCCCTATTTGATCGTGTGCCAAATATGGAAACTGTATCAGATGAAGGGTTGGATGTCTTACTTTCCTAAAAAACAGACGTTCAAGCGTTATGTACAACCCACGTACAAATAGACCAAATAACCTAATCTTAGTATAAGGCTTGGGCTATTTGGCGTTTAGGTACTATTTTATTAGTCACTTACGTTAAAAGAGTTCTGCAACCTATTTTTTTAATAAAAATAGGCTGGATCATATACTTTTTTTCAACATATGATCTAGCCTATTTAATTTAACTGAATACTTGCATGGTAGAAAGAGACGCACGACACCTTTCTATTAGGTAGCAATAATAATACAGGAAAACTACTCTTCCTTTTCTTCCACTATTTCAGATATAGTTTCATTCAATATCTCTAAATCCTCAATTTCAATAGGATTTTCTTGTAATTCTGCCAAAGAATCATCTGAAACTATTTCTGTATCGGGTCTTTCATACAATTCTGTTTCATCATTTTTATCAAATCTTGTTAAGTAGTCTGCCATTATCTGATAAAAATCTTCCTCTAAACCCAATTCATTACCGGGAACTTTTATTAAGTAAAGAGCAACTTCATCCCCAGGAAACGAATTTTTAACACCGTTAATATTTACAACGACCTCTTCTGACAGCTCCTCTTGACTAAGCGTTGGAGCTTCTGGTGCTCTTTTTTCAAGAAACCCAAGTTCTTCTTTAGTAATTAAACCTCCTGGCTCATAAATGGTAATTTCTTTTCCAACCAACTCTTCACTATTATGTAAAGCAGTCCTAACATGAACAACTATCTTGGTGAAAGGAGCTCCATTTTCATATTCATGAAATACAAAGGGTTCAGCTGACATCACAACTCCTTCAATGCCAATTTCTGTTAAGTCTTCTACATCCTCCATAGTATTCACTTCAACCATAGCTAGTGAAGTTGTAGTTATTTTTTCTTTAGCTTCATACTCTTTACTCATTGTTATCCCATACTCTTTTAACTCTTTTAATTGTTTGGAACTAATGCTTTGATTCTTATCTATATTTTTTACTGTATTTCCACCATCATTTCTAAGTAATACTTTTTCAGTCTTTGCTTTATTCACCCCACAGCCAGTCAAGATTAATATCGTAATCAATAATATTATTTTTTTCATAAATAACCACCCTTTATTTATATAGCCTATTAATCCCTTTAAAATCATTTAAAGTAGGACCCTTAGACATTGTATCCGCATACATCCATCTCATTACTGTTCCACCATTAGGGAAAGTATCATTATGAGCTAATCCAAGTACATGACCTATCTCGTGAACCATAGTCCCTTTTTGTTTTGTACTATTTGCTGCCTGATATAAATTAGTTACCTCAATTTTACACCAATCCCAATTATTTCTTTCAGGAACTACGCTTTGACCTTTCCAAGTGAACCAGGTTGTTTCCGCACCAATTCCTGGTCTTCCAGAAACCTTATGTATATCAAGAATACATCCATATTGTTGAGCTGAATTATAAAACATAAGCGGTGTCCATGCACCCGTTCCATTACTATAATTCCACATATACATCGCATCTGTTACAGGTTTCTTTTTGGCGCTAGTATTAAAATAGCTAGACATCCAATAGTATCTTGGATTGTTTCCATAATTACCTATTCCACCCGTCATCTTTTTCCCATAAAGTACATACTCTGCAGCATATGCAGTACGCATATTAAAAAATAAACCGCTAACTATAGTTGCTATAAAAACAACAACAACCATTTTTTTAAAATTCAAAATATTCTTCATTTTCCAACCTCCTACCTAAAAAATAAGATCATAAACACTTTACAAATTTACTTCTAACTCCTTTCTGCTAAAATAAACTACCTAATAAAACCATTAAATTACATATGTTTTTTAATTGACTTAATGATACCACAAACCGCAAAAAATGTTAGCGTTTTCTTTTCGTGTGGCTAAATTTTATCTATTTAAAATATTTGGTCACAGTTCAAATACTTTGGCAGATTGTATAATGAACTTAGCCACTTGGTAAAATAAAAAAAGCCATTGCAAATTTTCATGTATTATTGAAGTTCCCACACTATCAATAAAGGATGAATTTACAATGACGCAAAGTACCTAAATAACGAGGAACGGATAAAAATTGAGGCTTGGAGGCAGCTTGAGCCTTCTGTGTTTAAGCGAGAGATTGCTCGTCTTTTAGGTCGTGTACCTCAAACCATTTATACCGAAATCAAAGAAGGATTTGCGTGCAAAAAAAGTATATAATCTAGCCTATTTAATTTTGAGAACAGTAGCTTTATTTGTAGTCATCATGAGTAAAAACAAGACTACCACAAACGCTGATTTTAAAGGATTTTAAAGTAAATTGTTCCTCATTCTGAATTCATATGAAAACATGGGAATCTTATCGAGCAGAAGCAGAAAAAGCAAGGAGAGAAGGAGACTCTGAAAAAGAATTAAGGATATTAAAGAGATTGATTCATCAGTTAGCTTGGACAAACGACTATTGGCGAGAAATCGCTGATTTTGTATATTACAACAAGTTAAATAGTATAGTGAAACATACCTCGGATAGTTTTCAGTTAATCTATATGATCCCCGTTTTTAGAGCACAATTTGCGGATTTGTTTAAATAATTTAAGATAGCGATATTTAAGGAAACACAATGTTGCGATGAAGATTTAAATAAAATTAATGGTAAGGACAGGACATCAATCATACTAATATTTTATGTGTTAATATGTATCAAAAAAGTGTTCTCTAGGGTTAGATTTGTTACTGAAAAGGTTTTACTTTTTTTAAAATGAAGGAATAAAATAGAACAAACATACTTGAGATAGAGGCGGCGAGAAAAAAAGCCCGAAAGTAAGACAGGTCTTTGGTGTGATTTTCTTTTTTGTGATACGATGTTTATATGGAAAGGAGAGGTTTGATGAAATTAACAGTACTTGGTTGTTTAGGTGCCTACCCTTATAATGGACAAGGGACGACGGGGTATTTATTAGAATCGGGAGACTACCGTTTATTGGTCGACGCTGGTAGTACAACGTTAGTGAATTTGGAAAAACATATTGATCCATTGACCTTGGATGCAGTTATTTTAAGTCATTATCATCATGACCATATTGCAGACTTGGGTGTTTTGCAATACTATTTTCAATTATTTCCAACAGAAGAAAAGAAACCAATTTTGCCTATTTATGGGCATACAGAAGATGAACGGCACTTTTTAGAGTTGACCTTAGAAAATGTCAGTCAAGGGTATCCTTATCTTGGATCAGATGAGCTAGTGTTAGGGCCGTTTACGATCACCTTTATGAAAACGATTCATCCTGTTCCTTGTTATGCGATGCGTTTTGTGGAGAAGGCGACGGGAAAAGTGTTTGTCTTCACAGGAGATTCGGGTTATTTAGAAAGTTTTGTGCCGTTTGCTAAAGATGCAGACTTATTTTTAGCAGATACGTATTTGTTTGAAGGAAATGAACGACACAAAGCCCATTTTACTTCAAAAGAATCTGGTGAGATAGCAAAAGCAGCCGGTGTTAAAAAGCTCGTGCTGACTCATTTGCCACAGCTGGGTGATTTGAACCAATTAAGAGATGAAGCGGTCGCTGCAGCAGGTCCTGAGATTTTTGTAGAGCTTGCTGAGCCAAATAAACAATTTATTATTTAGGAGGAATTTTTGTGATTTTTGTACCTAATGAAAATAATGATCCACGAGTAAACCTGGCTATTGAAACGTATTTGTTAAAAGAATTCCCATTAGATGAGCCGATTTTGTTGTTCTATATTAATGAGCCTTCAATTATTATCGGCCGTAACCAAAATACTATCGAAGAAATTAATGTTGATTATGTAGAAGAGCATGGCATTCATGTGGTTCGTCGTTTAAGTGGTGGGGGAGCTGTGTATCATGACTACGGGAATTTAAACTTTAGCTTTATTATGCCAGATGATGGGAATTCTTTCCGTGACTTTGCGAAGTTAACCAAACCAATCATTCAAGCTTTACATGAATTAGGAATTGATGGGGCACAATTAAAAGGTCGCAATGATTTGGTCATCAATGATATGAAATTCTCAGGAAATGCGATGTATGCGACTAGCGGAAGAATGTTTGCGCACGGCACTATTATGTTTGATAGCGATGTGAACGAAGTCGTAAATGCCTTAAAGGTTCGTAAAGATAAGATCGAATCAAAAGGAATCAAATCAATTCGTTCACGTGTCACCAACATCAAACCTTTCTTGCCTAAAGAAAAGCAAGGAATGACAACAAAAGAATTCCGTCAAGATATCTTGTTGAAAATCTTTGGTGTCGATTCTGTTGATGAGGTGAAAACTTATGAGTTAACAGATAAAGATTGGGTTGAGATCAATAAAATTTCTGATGAATATTATCGTAATTGGGACTGGAATTACGGAAAATCACCTGAGTTTGATATTGAAAGACGCCACCGTTTCCCCATTGGTTCCATTGAAATTCGTCTAAATGTGTCAAATGGTGAAATTGTTGAAGCCAAAATCTTCGGAGACTTCTTTGGTTTGGGTGAAATCTCTGACGTTGAAAAAGCCTTGGTTGGTGTAAAATATGAGAAAAACGCGATTAACGAAGCGGTCAAAGGAATCGATGTAAAAAAATACTTCGGTAATATCGAAGTAGAAGACTTAGCTGAGTTAATCTATTAATAAAGGCGCTACATCAAATGATAGGGATTGCTAGAATGTAATCAACTATTAAACCAAATAAAGAAGGTTACGGGAGCCGCATAGATAGCTTTCGTAACTTTTTTTCTATTTAGAGGTTGACAGATTGGAACTTGTTTGTAAAAGATAGGCAACAAAGGCCATGTATAAAAGGTAATATTGAATGAATTATTGGTTGTGATACAATGATGACAAAACGAAAAGAGGTAGTCAGATATGTCGAAAGTTATTTTATATATTCATGGAAAAGGAGGCCATGCTTCTGAAGCCGAGAATTACAAGGAAGCATTCAGTGGGTTTGATATCGTTGGTTTTGACTATGATGAGTATCTACCATGGATTATTGAAGGCAACATAAAAGGTTTTTATGATGAATTAAAGAGTCAATATGATTGTGTCTATGTGTTAGCTAATAGTATAGGGGCCTATCTAGCCATGTATGCGTTGCAAAATAAAAATGTAGAACGAGCTTTTTTTATTTCGCCTATCTTAGACATGGGTCGGCTAATTACAGATATGATGGACTGGGCTAACATAACGGAGTTTAAGTTGCATGAGAAAAAAGAAATCATTACTGATTTTGGAGAAGTTTTGTCATGGGATTATTTGCAATTTACAAGAGAGAATCCGCTTGACTGGCTAGTTCAAACCGAAATTCTTTATGCGGAAAAAGACCATCTGACGTCTCCAAAAACAATTGCTCAATTTGTGGCGGAACATAAAAATGCACGGGTCACTACCATGACAAATGGCGAGCATTGGTTCCATACAGAGGAACAATTACGATTTCTAAATGATTGGTTAAAAGAGGTTGTTTAGCGTGGAAATGACCGTCTCCCTTTGTCTAGTATGTATAAAACAAGTAGCTTGCGATTATTTATGTTGAAGGACCCCTTTCAACTTCTAGAAAAGGTACTTCTATTTTTTAATTCTTTTTCTTTATACAGTTTGTCGAAATCTCGTGCGCGTTTTCCTTCAACGAGAAACAAAATTACAGAAGTAAGAACGATCAGCATAAAGAGAAAGCTAAATAATGGGAAATTAAAGATGAGTGAATAGAATAAAGTAACCAGATAAAAAAACATCATGACATTGATTGCATAATCAATCCTTCTTTTCCTAAAAAGTTTTTTGTTCTCCCTCTCATAGTGTTCTTTCATCGACTCAACTCACTTTAAAATTAATTTTGTTATCGATAGCTTACCATCACCAAACGATGATGTAAAGATAACAAGAATTTTTGGCGGATAAGAACGCTAGCTTGAATTTATAGGAAGTTTTTGAAGATATAAGAAAATTTTAGGACACGAAACCCAATTATTTTTTTAATAACTGCGTTTCCTTATTGAAAGAAAGGCGCACTCTTCGTATAATGGATAAGGAAATGAGGGGAAAGTATGCGTAATGAGATGATGCATCGTCCAGTAGTGAAACCTGAACTATTGGATTTTATGAGAAATGAACAAAAAAAATTACCAGGAGAATTAGGCAAGCTAGAAGAAGAAGCACATGTAGATGGCATACCAGTTATTCCGCATGAGACTGTTGTTTTTCTACAATTCTTTTTAGGTCAAATAAAGCCCAAAAACATATTAGAAATTGGGGCAGCAATCGGATTTTCATCAAGTGTCATGGCACAATATGTCGGCGATTCTGGTCAAGTTACAACAATTGACCGATTCGATGTTATGATCCGCAAAGCAAAAAAAAACTATGCGCGTTTAGGTTTAGAAGACAAAGTTACCTTACTCGAGGGACAGGCTGCAGAAGTATTGCCAACACTAACGGGTCCATATGATTTTATTTTCATGGATAGTGCAAAATCAAAATATATCGAGTTTTTACCAGAATGTTTACGCCTTTTACGTAAAGGCGGGGTCTTGATGGTCGATGACGTTTTCCAAGCAGGAACAATTCTTGATCCTATCGAAGAAATTCCTCGCAGTCAACGAACAATTCACCGCAAGCTCAATCAATTTTTACAAACAGTCATGCAGCATCCAGGCTTGACTTCAACTCTATTACCTTTGGGTGACGGCGTTATTTTAATGACGAAAGAAGAAGACGAGATTGATTTGTCGGAGTCTTTGAATGAAGAATAGTAGAGCATTTGTTTGAGAATCGATTGGTGGAATAATCAGCTATCTTAACTGCAGAACTAGAACAACAATCTAATGTCCATGGCTATTTGCCTGCTCTAGTTCTTTATTTTGTTAATTTGCTATCAAATTAACAATCCACACAGCAAAGCATCGTGTAAACTGTTGTGAAGAGTGAGCTCTTTCAAATTTTTCTTGTTTCTCGAAAAAAGATGTGCTATCATAAAAGTGCTTTCAAAAGAAAAAGTAAATATTAGTACAAAATGGCATAGTCATTGTTTGATTAGATAAAAACAAGCTAGACCCATTTGTCAGCTGATGTTCGTGGCGACTAGACCCACGTTTATTTAGTTGTACAAATGGGCCTTTTTCATTTTTACAAAAAGGGGAGACGGAATATGGGCTTAAAAAAAGATTTTTTATGGGGCGGTGCAACAGCCGCAAATCAAGTAGAGGGTGGATACAACCAAGGCGGGCGTGGCTTAGCGAATGTTGATTTGCTTCCTTATGGGAAGGATCGTGAAGCGGTAATGGCTGGAGAGTTGTCGATGCTTACTTTTGATGAAGAGCATTATTATCCGGCGCAGATGGGGATTGATATGTATCATCATTACAAAGAAGACATTGCCTTGTTTGCCGAGATGGGCTTTAAGGTTTATCGTTTTTCAATTGCTTGGACACGAATTTTTCCGTTGGGAGATGAGGAAAAACCGAATGAAGAGGGTTTACGTTTTTATGAGCAGCTGATTGATGAGTGTTTAAAATATGGAATTAAACCGCTAGTCACTATTTGCCACTTCGATTGCCCTATCCATTTGGTGAAAAGATATGGTGGCTGGAAAAATCGGAAAATGATTGATTTTTATCTGAATTATGCAGAGACGTTGTTTGAACGCTTTAAAGGAAAGGTAGTTCATTGGATTACCTTTAACGAGATAAATATGTTGTTGCATGCGCCTTTTATGGCAGCGGGATTGGTGTTTGAGGAAGGAGAAAATCGAGAACAAGTCAAATATACTGCCGCTCATTACGAGTTAGTTGCTAGTGCTCTAGCGACGAAACGAGGCAAGGAAATAGATGACCAAAACTTGATTGGCTGTATGTTAGCAGCTGGAGAAAATTATCCTAACACACCGAATCCAGAAGATGTGATGGCAGCAAAATTAATTGATCGAGAAAGCTTCTTTTTTACAGATGTTCAAGTTCGTGGTTATTATCCAGCATACGCATTAAAAGAATTAGAGATGAAGAATATTCGGTTGGATATTACAGAAGAGGATAAACAACTACTGAAGAATCACACAGTCGATTATCTAGCTTTTTCTTACTATTCGTCCTCTGTTGCCAGTGCAGATCCACAAGTGAATGAATTACGTGAGGGGAATCTGTTTCCAACGTTAAAAAATCCGTATTTAAAAGCGAGTGAATGGGGGTGGCAAATTGATCCCCTGGGTCTACGAATTACTATGAATACCTTATATGATCGTTATCAGTGCCCGTTATTTATTGTTGAAAATGGGTTGGGTGCGATCGATGTCAAAACAGCAGACGACCAGATAGACGATAGTTATCGGATTGATTATTTGAATCAGCATATAAAGGAAATGATGGCGGCAGTTGAGCTGGATGGTATCGAATTACTCGGGTTTACCGCATGGGGGTGTATCGATTTGGTCAGTGCGAGTACAGGAGAAATGAAAAAACGTTATGGCTTTATTTATGTAGATGCTCAAAATGAGGGGCAAGGAACCTTTAAGCGTTTTAAGAAAAAGTCATTTGATTGGTATCGACAGGTGATTGCAAGTAATGGAGAATGTCTGAAATAATAAGGATGTTGGTTTGTAATTAGTAGAAGTGAGGAACGTGTTATGGAAATTAAACGAGTGCTCAATAATAATGCGGCAATCACGCTTGATCAATCAGGTGCTGAAATTATTGTGTTAGGAAAAGGAATTGCTTTTCAAAAAAAGAAAGGCGATCTGATGGAAGAGCAGATGGTAGAAAAGATTTTTCATCTCTCTAATTCAGATGTTTTCCTTAAATTCCAGGAACTTTTGACTGAGATTCCATTAGAATATATGAATTTGAGCGATGAGATTATCACCATGGCTAAGTCTGAGCTAGGGAAAAAATTAAATGATAGTATCTATGTTTCGCTCAGTGATCATTTATACAATTCAGTTAAACGATTTAAGGAAGGAATTATGATGAAAAATGCGTTATTGTGGGATATTCGACGTTTTTATCCTGTTGAATATCGATTAGCTGTTAACGCATTAGAAATGATTCAAAAAACGTTGGACTTACGATTGCCAGAAGATGAAGCTGGGTTTATCGCGCTTCATTTTGTGAATGCGGAAGATGTTGAAGCAAATCAAGATTCTTATCAAGTGACAAAAATCATGCAGGAGATTAGTAATATTGTCCGCTATTATTTTAAGATTGAGTTTGATGAGGAGTCGCTTTATTTTTATCGTTTTATTACGCATTTAAAATTTTTTGCCCAACGTTTGACCAGTAATAAGCTACATAGTGACAAACATGAGGAAGACCTTGTCGATGTGGTGAAGGTTCGTTTTCAAAGCGCTTATGCCTGTGTGGAGAAAGTCAGTGAACACATTGAAAGAAATTATCAGTACGTTTTAACCGATGAAGAAAAGTTATATCTCACGATCCATATACATCGTGTTGTTTATAAAGACTAGAGAATGATGGAGGATAGAAGTAAATTTTTTTGGATAGTGACATTTAGTTGGCTAGACCTTCATTTTAGAAGAGTAATGGAGGAAAAAAATGAGGAAATATGAACAATTAGCAAAACAAATTGTAGAAGAAGTGGGCGGTAAAGACAATGTGGCAAGTCTAACCCATTGTGTAACCAGATTACGTTTTCAGTTAAAGGATGAAAGTAAAGCGAATGATGACGTCCTAAAAAATATGGATGGCGTAGTTACTGTGATGAAAAGTGGCGGCCAATATCAAGTCGTGATAGGCAATCATGTGGCAGATGTGTACAATGATGTTTTACCGATTATTGGTGAAATCCCTCAAGGAACGGCCGATTCAGAACAGCAGGGTTCATTATTTGACCGATTTATTAATGTAATTTCGGGAATTTTCCAACCTGTTTTAGGTTTGATGTCAGCGGCCGGTATGCTGAAAGGGCTCAATATTTTATTTAGTGTGGTGGGTCTTTATACAGATACTAGCGGCACTTATGTCTTCTTAGACGGAATTTCGGATGCGTTATTTATGTACTTGCCTGTTATTTTAGGGTATACAGCAGCGAAAAAATTTAATTTAAAACCTTTGTTGGGTGTTTTATTAGGTTTAGCGTTATGTTATCCAGCCCTCCAGCTAAGTGCGTTATCGGGAGCCGGTGAGCCATTATATACTTTATTTGAAGGCACTGTTTTTCAATCGCCTGTTTACTTAGATATCTTTGGTATTCCATTGATTAGTGTGGACTACACGTCAACAGTGATTCCCATCATTATTATCGTGTACTTTGCTTCCTACTGTCAAAAACTGTTTGATAAGGTCATTCCAGATGTTGTAAAATTCTTCGTTTCGCCTATGTTAACAATGGTTGTTTCTCTGACGGTTGGTTTCTTATTGATTGGCCCATTAGCAACGTTTGGCTCTAATCTGATTGCAGAAGGGGTCATCGCTGTACGAAGTTTCAGTCCAATGGTTTCGGGTGCTTTAGTCGGGTTCTTCTGGCAAATTTTAGTTATTTTTGGGTTACATTGGGGTATTATTCCCATCTATATCAATAACATTATGACGATTGGTTATGACAATGTAATGATGCCATTTTTTGCCGCAACCTTTGCTCAAACAGCGGTTGTTCTTGCTATGATGCTTAAAACAAAAGATAAAAAATTAAAACAAATCGCTTTCCCAGCTGTTATTTCAGGTATCTTTGGGATTACGGAGCCAGCTATTTATGGGATTACGTTACCTAGAAAAACGCCATTTATTATTAGTTGTATTGCTTCTGGAATTGCGGGCGCTTACTACGGGTTTGCTAACTTAAAAGAATATATTTTTGGCGGTATGGGTATTTTCGAATTTCCAGCGATGATTAATCCAGAGACACACGGAATGGATGATATCGTAGTCGCAGTGATCGGCATTTGTATAGCTGTACCGATTGCCTTAATTTTGACATTTATCTTCTATAAAGATCCAAAAGAAGTCTTAGAAACAAGTGCAGTACAAGAGGCAACTCCTTCTGAATTAGCGGTGAAACAAATGACCGCTTACAGTCCATTAACAGGGACCGTTATTCCTCAAGAAAAGATTGAGGATGTTGCTTTTTCTCAAGGCTTATTAGGAAAAGGCTTAGGTATTTATCCAACAATTGGCGAAGTAGTCGCGCCATTTGATGGCACATTAGTTACCGTTTTTCCTACCAAACACGCATTGGGAATTGTGTCAGATGAAGGCTTGGAGCTATTGATTCACGTTGGCCTAAATACGGTTCAGTTAGATGGCCAACATTTTACCAGTTATGTAGAACAGGGACAAAGAGTGACGAAGGGCCAACGCTTATTGAGCTTTGATATCCAAGCAATCGAAGCGGCCGGGTTTAGTGTCGAAGTGCCCATTATCGTAACAAACACACAAGATTACGAGGATATTGTCGTAACCACAGAAAAGACCATAGAAAAAGACGCGTTCCTTTTCTCAGCTTTGACTTAAGTAAAGAACTATCGAGTAGAAACTCTTCATCAGTTTGGTGAGGGGTTTTATTTTTGTTGCGGCTTTTTCCTACCCCTGTTATGTTGGGAAGATTGTAAACAAATCGACGGTGTATCAAGCAGAGGTTTGGTTTGTTTAATGCAATTGGGCGACAAAAAATTTACGAATGAATACTTAGGTGGGATACGTTATAATAAGGTGATAGGATTATTTTAGGGAGGCACACTTGATGAGATTTCAAGAACGTGTAATCAACAATGAGCACAAACTGACTGATTTAGAGGATGAACTTGTCCGATATATCACTCAGAATAAACAGATTGTTTCTTCAACCACAATTGTTGATTTAGCTAGTCAATTTTATACAGTTCCTAATACGATTACTCGGCTTGCTCATAAGTTGGGCTACTCAGGATATTCTGAGATGAAGATTGAGTTAAAGCGTGAAGTGGGTGAAACGAGTTCGCTGACTGTCCCTCAAAAAGAGATTTTGTTGAAAAACTTTGAATTAATTGATGTGGAACGGGAAAAACGAGTGATACAGTTATTTAAGCAGACAAATCGAATTAATTTTTTTGCGATAGGACAGACCGCGTATGCTGCCAAAATTATTGTTGACAACTTTTATGCGATAAATAATGACAAAGCTTTTTTTCACACCTATGCCAATGAAGTGAGACATAAAATTGAACATTCCACAAACGAGTTATTTTTCTTTGTCAGTCTTTCAGGGGAGAAAGAACAAATTCTTGAACTAGCTAGATTGACTAAAGAGTATAGCCATACCTTGATTTCATTGACAGGTTTAACGAATAACTCACTGGCTAGAATGGCTGATATCAGTTTATTCTGTTATTCACCAGAAGTAACCATTAATAATTACAATATTACGGATAAAACGCCGTTACTAATCATTATGAACAGTTTATTGCATGCGTATAGTAAATAGAATTTACTTGTGTAAAATTACACGTCAACCCCTACATCTTGAATGAAAGGGGTTTATTTTTATTAGAAAATCAGTGAAGAAGGCCTGTAGATGGTAGACTCTAGTCATTAAAGGAGGAGAAATGATATGAATTTAGTACACGCAACATCCAATGCCCTTATTTATTTAGATGAATCATTGTCAACACGTGAAGAAGTATTTGAATTCATGACCCAAAAGTTATATGAAAATGGCAAGGTTTCAGATCAAGCCGAGTTTTTAAAAGCGATTCATGATCGTGAAGGTCTATCGGTTACAGGGTTTGAGAACGGCTTAGCAATCCCCCATGGAAAGTCATCCAGTGTTTTGGAAGCATCGTTTTCGATTGTCCGTTTGAAAGAGCCCCTGACAGATTACCCTAGTTTAGATCCAAATAATAAAGTTTCGCTTGTTTTTATGTTGGCGATTCCTGATTCGGAGGCTGGAAGTACGCATTTAGATATCTTGGCAAAACTGGCGGGACGTTTGTCAGATAGTCCCTTCTTAGAAAAATTCAAGCAAGCGAAAACCTCACAAGAGATTCTAGTATTGTTGGATTCAAAAGAAGAAGTTAGCCATCAGAACACTGAAAATAAAGGCTTGATTTTAGGAATCACCGCTTGTGCTGCAGGGATTGCTCATACCTACATGGCTGCTGAGTCAATTACGAAAGCAGCGAATCAAATGGGGTATCAAGCGCGTATCGAAAAACAAGGAGCCAAAGGAATTGAAGATCGAATTACCGCTAAAGAGGTTAATCAAGCAGTCGGAATCATTTTTGCTCATGATGTGAGTTTAAAAGGAATCGAACGGTTTAAAAATATTCCCAAAGTTGATACAACTGTTGCTGAGCCGATTAAGCATCCAAATGAAGTAGTCGAGCGCTTGTTAGAAAAGGCCCAAAACTTTGAGCCAGATGAAGAGCACATAGAAGCTCTAGAAGAGGAAGAAACAAAATCTTTCGGTCAAACGGTTAAGGACGCCATTTTGACAGGAATTTCTTATATTATTCCGATTATTATTGCCGGGGGAATGATTTCTACCGTTGCTGTATTAATTACGCAAATATTTGGACTACAAGATTTAGCCGGGACAGAAGGCAGCTGGTTGTTCTTATTAAAAGGGCTAGGTGGTGGCTTATTAGGCAATTTAATGATTCCAATATTGTCAGGTTATATGGCCTATTCAATCGCTGATAAGCCCGGACTTACTCCAGGATTAGCTGGCGGATTGGCAGCAATGACTATTAATAGTGGTTTCCTTGGTGGGATGCTGTCAGGTTTACTTGCAGGCTTCTTTATGGAATGGATGAAACGTAATATCAAAGCCAAAGGAGTTTTTTCAGGTTTTGTAACTTTCTGGGTTTATCCTGTAATGGGTTCTCTTTTGGTGGGTGTGATTATGTTGTTTGTGATTGGAAAGCCAGTTGCAGCAATTAATACAGGCCTCATTGGGTGGTTAGATACTTTGCAAGGAAGTAATGCGCTCATTTTAGGTGCGGTTCTTGGAGCAATGGTTTCGTTTGACTTAGGAGGACCAGTCAATAAGGCGGCTTATGCGTTCTGTATTGCGGCTATGTCTAATGGCAACTTTATTCCTTATTGTACCTTTGCTTCTGTAAAAATGGTTTCGGCATTCTCACTATCTGCTGCTTGTTTAATAAAGAAAAATTTATTTACTGAGCAAGAAAGAGAAATTGGCAACCAAACATGGTTACTTGGATTAGCTGGGATTACTGAAGGAGCGATTCCTTTTGCTATGGGCGATCCCGTACGTGTGATTGGTTCCTTTGTGGGTGGTTCAATTGTTACTGGAGCGATTGTCGCATACGCAGGAATTGGCTTGAATGTACCCGGTGCAGGTATTTTCTCCATGTTTTTACTTGAAGGAGATAATAGCCTAGTGTCAGCTGCGATTTGGCTTGGAGCTGCATTAGTAGGTGCGGTAATTTCAACTATTCTATTAATCATTACTCGTCAGCAAAAATTAAACAAAGCATAAACAGAAATTTTAACAGAAGATTAGGTGGGGAATTTTTATGAAAAGTGTACACATTGTGCCACATATGCATTGGGATCGAGAATGGTATTTTTCAACAGAAGAGTCCAGAATATTACTGGTAAATAACATGGCAGAAATACTGGATATGTTAGAGAGCAATCCAGAGTATCCCCACTATGTTTTAGATGGTCAAACAGCGGTTTTAGAAGACTATTTTGCCGTTTGTCCTGAAGAAAGAGAGCGTGTTGAAAAACTCGTTAAAGCAGGGAAGCTAATTATTGGTCCTTGGTATACACAAACAGATGAAATGGTCGTTGGCGGAGAATCGATTGTCAGAAATCTTCTTTATGGAACGAAAGATAGTCAGGAATTAGGAGAACCGATGAGGATTGGTTATTTACCAGATTCATTTGGACAAAGTGGTCAAATGCCTCAGATTCTGAAGGGGTTTGACATAGACCGTGCCATCTTTTGGCGAGGAATTTCCGAGCGTCATGGAACGGATAAGACAGAATTTTATTGGCAAGGAAATGATGGTTCAAAGGTCCTAACGCAGCTCTTTCCCTTAGGATATGCCATTGGTAAATATCTGCCAGAAGAAGCGACTGCCTTGAAACAACGGATGGATAAATATTTTGCAGTTTTGGATAAAGGGGCAACAGGCGATGAACTGATTATCCCGAACGGCCATGATCAAATGCCTATTCAAAAAAATATTTTTACAATTATTGAGAAGCTCGAAACGTTATATCCAGAGCGCAAGTTTTTTTTAAGTCGTTATGAAAATGTTTTTGACATGTTGGAAAAACAAACAGACTTACCCGTTGTAAAAGGTGAGTTTATAGATGGGAAATATAGCCGGGTCCACCGTAGTATTTTTTCAACACGAATGGATATTAAGGCTGCAAACACCCGCATAGAAAATAAAATCACCGCAATCCTTGAGCCGTTAGCTTCGATTGCATACTCATTAGGGCACACCTATCATCATGGGTTAATTGAGGGTATTTGGAAAGAGATTATGAAAAACCATGCACATGATAGTATTGGTTGTTGCTGCTCTGACAAAGTTCATTTTGAAATCATGAGCCGCTTTATTAATGCGGAAGAACGTCTTGATCGTTTGATTGAATTTTATCAGAGGAAAATTACGGAAAGCACTCCTGATGTTGAGGATACAGATAAGCTTGTTGTTTTTAACTTACTTCCTTATAAAAGAACTGAGGTAGTTACAACGAAGATTATCACCAAACGTGCAGGATTTTCGTTAATCGATACAAACCAAACACCAATTGAGTATACCATTTTGGCTGATGAAGTGATTGATCCTGGGTTGATTGATCGACAAATTGTTCATTACGGCAATTACGAGCCGTTTATTCAATATACGATTCAGTTCGAACAAACGCTACCTGCGATGGGTTATGAAACGGTCTATATTCATACAGAGACACCGAAAGAGACGCAGACAGACCAAGTAGAGGCCACTAATTTTATCGAAAACGAACAATTTATTCTCCGTGCGAATACGAATGGCACGATTAGTCTAACTAGCAAGCAAGGGGGAGTTGACTATGATCAAATCCTTTCTTTAGAGGATGTCGCTGATGACGGGGATGAATATGATTTTTCACCACTTGAAAATGATGTTGCCCTTTACTCAAAAGACTCGGTTGTAGCCACTGTAGAAACCACCAAAAGTGAGTATGCTGAAACCATGGAAATTTCTTATACTTGGAAATTACCAAAAAGTTTAGTCGAGCGAAAAGAGAGCGGTCAAACGAACACTCTATCAGTCAAACTGACAGTGGCTGTTTCAAAACAAACAAAAAGGATTCATTTAAGCATTCAAATTGGAAACACTTGCGAAGATCACCGAGTGCGTTTGCTGATTCCAACGGGGATTGCTTCAGCTTTTTCGATTGCAGATAATCAGTTTGGGACAGTTAAGCGTCCAGTAGTTGATGAAACTCTTGCAACATGGACTGAAGAGGAATGGGACGAACGACCTGATAGTATCTATCCATTTTTGACGACAGTTTCTCTAACAAATGAAAAACGAAGCGTCTCTGTATTAACAAACAGTTCGAGAGAATACGAAGTCGTAGGAGATACGTACGATTGTTTAGCGATTACGTTGTTCAGAAGTATTGGTGTATTAGGAAAAGAAAATCTTTTAAGAAGACCTGGCCGACCTTCTGGAATTAAGATGGCAACCCCAGATTCACAGCTGTTGAAGGAGCTTGAGTTAGATCTTAGTCTTTCTTTCTCAGATGAAACAATTGACAAAGCGAATCCTTATAAAGTGGCAAAAGAGTATTTAACGCCAGTGATTTCTTATAATCAAATGGGCTATCATGCGATGAAGTTAAATCCGTCAAATGTGGTGGCGCCTGTAAATTATTCGCTATTTTCTCAAGAAAATCCTCAATTAATCGTTAGTACGGTTAAAAAAGCAGAGAACTCTGCGGATATCTTGGCTCGTTTCTATAATCCAACTGAGAAAGCAGAGTCTCTTTCAGTCAATCAAAAGGCCACGCCCTCATTGGTTCACTATCAATTAAATGAAAAACGAACTGCAGAAACATCTAATGAGATAGGTAAAAATGAAGTAAAAACAATCAAAATTAACTAAATCAAGAGAATCTAAGGAGCGAAACTAGCTGTTTAGATTCTTTTTGGAAAGGAAGAGGACGTTGAAGATACTCACGGTGATTGACTCGATGAAAGGATCATTAACGAGTCAAGAAGCAAATGCAATTGTTGCGGATTCATTTAGAGAGGAAACTCTATTTGTTGAGGAAGTAGCCATTGCTGATGGTGGAGAAGGAACGGTTGCGGCTTTTTTGTCTAATTTGAAGGGAGAAAGGATCGTTGAACGTTGCCATAATTTATATGGGAAAAAGATGATGGGGACGTATGGTTGGATTCCTTCTCAAAAATTGGCCATCATAGAAACGGCGGAAACTTGTGGTATTCATTTGCTAGATGGAACAGAGCAAACGCATCCCGAGAATACCCATTCATTTGGATTGGCAGAGCAGATTCTTTCAGCAATGAATAAAGGAGCCAAAAAAATTATCGTGGGTCTCGGTGGTACGGGAACAATTGATGGCGGGATTGGTGTCTTGCATGGGTTAGGGGTTCGTTTCTTAGACTCACTAGGAAAAATCGTTGAACCTGTGCCTAAAAATTTCCACAAAATTCGGCAGTTCGATGCGTCCAATTTGGTCACAGGTCTTGAGCAGATTGAGTTTGTGATTGCTGCAGATGTGGCGAGTAAAATAATCGGAGACACAGGAGCTGTTTACATGTTTGGTCAGCAAAAAGGCCTTTTAGCTGAGGAAATGCCTGATTTTGAAAATAAAATGACTAACTATAGTCAGGTACTTTTAGAAGGTACAAACTCTGAGAAAGGCGACGGAGCAGCTGGTGGAATTGGCTTAGCTTTGAGAAGGATTGTTAATGCAAGGATGTGTTCAGGACTAGAATTGTTGGCGCAATATAGCTCATTAGAAGATAAAATTAAGCATGCAGATCTAGTAATTACTGGAGAAGGAATGATTGATAGCCAAAGTATGCAAGGAAAGGTCCCAGTAGGCATTGCTCATATCGCCCAGAAATATCATAAGCCAGTGATTGCTTTTGTGGGAAGCGTTCAAGGGGATCCAGAAGATTTTAAGCAGCATGGCTTATCTGTAATCATTCCTTTGATCGACCAAATTACGACACTTGAAGAGGCTATGTTGAATGCCAAAGATAATCTAAAAAGAGTCGCCACTCGAACAAAAGCCACACTACTTTTGTTATCAAATGAAGCGAGACGATAAAGTATCTAATTAGTGATAGTTAATTAATTAAAAACTCTGTCACCTTCCTATTGAATGAGGGAGGTACAGAGTTTTTGCATGTAGTTGAATTAAAAATCTAATGTGCGCGGTCGTCTGAGTTGGTCTTTGAGTGTGTTTATTTGGCTGAGTAACTCTTTTTTTCGATTGCCAGAAAATAATCCTAACGAATGAAATTCCTCTTGAAGGTTCTCTAGTGATGTGTAGATACCTTGTTTTTCAAGTGAGTTTACGTGCCATGAGCGATGAATCACTAAGTCGGAAAAGATTTCTTTTTTTGTTTTTAGATAGTTGGCCATCTCTTGGTCAGCTTTGGTGAAGCCATTGTAAATAGGAATCAGTTGTTCTCCTTTACGGTCGGTGATAATCATCTGCATAGAGGAGGCTACTTGAACTAATTCGCCACATCGTAGATAAAGGATGAAGCGCTCATAGTTTTCGGTTATTCGATCTGCAAGCACAGTCTTCAAGAAAGTTCTGATGCTATTCGCTTGAGCAATCTTATTTTGTGCCATGCTGTCAGAGACACTCAAAGGAGGCGTATTTTCTTTTTTGAAGGACGCACTCCAATCAGTGGCCATGGTTTCAAAAAGTCGTTTGATTAAATGTTGTCGTTTTTGCTCAAGGGCAGGAATTTCTTGTTTTCCTATAATTTTTTTTGAGAAAGCGGTTTGAGGAAAATCACAAAATAGCTGAACATTTAAAGCGAGTAGGTCACCAAGCTTTTCAGTAGGGTACGATGTAAACATGCGACTTTGATCAACAAGCAGCTTGTAAAAAAACGTATCGTACAGTTTGATGGTGCGTGTTTTTAATTGAATAATTTGCTCATCAGGCGCGTCTAACCAGTTCGTTAAACTATCTGTAATCAGTCGATCGATAGTTAGTGTTTCAAGAGGTGTTTGAAGAGCTACCGCCATAATTTGCCCAAGAATAGATAGGTGATCTTCGTTATCCTCTAATATAAGTTGTTCAGAATGGGTGATAAAAGCGGCAAAATCACTGGAGTCAAAGGCTTTCTCTTGGGCTTTTTTCAGCTTAGCTAGTTGTTCACCACGAGTATGAGCCCTGCCCTCACCCGATAATCTCGTTGCTTCTTCTATGGTAAAAGAGGTTCGACAATACTTGCATACATACAAGCCAGCCTTTTTTTCAAACTCGTTACTTCCGCATTGCTCACAAATAATTTTTTTCAAAAAAGGTCCCTCGTTTCAATAAAATTCTACCTCCATTATAGCAAAGGAAATGAAGACAACAATGAGAATAGGGAAAAAAGTCGATTCTTAAGAATTATGTAAGTGTCTGACAGATGCGATGAGTCTAGAATCACTGACAGAGAATCAACAATCGTTTAAAATGTGGGGAATTCATGTCAATTTCAATAAAAATCTTTATAAATAATGATTTTTATATTATACTCAAACTAAGAAAAACTAACGACTTGGAGATAGACATGTTTAAAAAGAAAAGAAGTACCTTGATAAAACTATTTTTTGTTTTAGTGATGATGAGCGCATTAGCCGCTTGTTCAAATGGTAAAAAAGAGAAAGAAGCCCAGAAGATTGATGAAGCTAAAGTCATTAAAAAATTAGAAGGCGAATGGTTAGCCGAAAAGTACGATGGCAAAGTCCATACAATTACCTATTCAAAGGACGTTCTTCATTTTGATGAGGTCCCATTTAAAATAAAAAAAGTTGGGAAAAACAAGGTGGAAACACGAGAAGTCAGCGATGAAAAATCTCGTTACAGCTTTGAAATCCTGAAAGACAGCATCATGCTCTACAGAACGTATGTCGTTGAGGAAGATTCGGATAATGAAGCTACTGAAGGTGAATTAGCACCTATTGAGTTGCGAAAAGTGCAGAAGGAAGAGAAGTAAACTGGAGTAAATGTAAGTTTAGTGCAGTATTTATGATAGAATCAAAAAAACTGAAATGAGGCTGGGACATAAGTCTTAAGACAAATAAAACAAAAGACCGAAAATCATAAAAATGATTTTTAGTCTTCTTTTTTTTAGTTTCTTGCGAGAATCCTTCTTATTTTCTAGTTTACTTAGCCTATATTTCCTTAAATTTACTGCCATTGACGCGAAGCCAATTTCATTGTGTGTCTGCTGTTTCCCTCGAACAGAGAACCGAGTGAAGTCTAAACAAGCCTTCAAATGTCCGAAAACAGGTTCGACGTCAATTTTTCTTTCGTTAACGCTTCAATCTTACGACCAGAAAATACAGATTGCGTATACGCACATAAAATCATCTTCATCATCATTTTTGGATGATAAGAAGCGGGCCCCATTTGATGGCGAAAAGGAATAAAGCGTTCTTCTGGAATACTTTCGACTAATTGATCAATGGCAAAAGCAATATCATTTTTTTCTAACTGAAAACTAAAATCTAGAGGAAGAACGACTTGATTTGTGGTATAATCTTTAAACATAAGAACACCTCGCTTGTTTATTTGTGTAGTTACTTTTATTCTAGCAAAAGTGTTCTTATTTTTGTACAACAAAATAATCCAGATGCCAATCAAGTTGATTAGTATCTGGATTTTTCGTTAGGACTTATGTCCCACGCTCAACTATATATAATCTTACTTTTCACATTTTTCAATCTAAACATATGATCTCAAACACATTTAAGCTAATAAGTATACTTGAGACACTAATAGTTCATTCCGCAATATGCCGAATAATATAACCCAATATTTTAGTCGCTTTAATTTACTTTTTTTATCGAATAACCACTTCCTAAATTGACAATTTGAACAACTTTCTTGATTCTCTATCATATTCTACTTCAAAGATATTCATTCCATTAACCCATTCTTGCCCCTGTTGCTTATTTCTATGATAAATAACGACTAGACCATTCAATTCATTATTCTGTACTTCCTCAGAATAAATTTCTAAAGAATCTAGGGTTGAAATAACCTTATTTGCATCTTGATAAGATTTCCTATTTTGACCAAAATACGCTTTTTTTTAAGTCATCTGATAAATGTCCAGATACTTCCTGCTTTCTTTCTGCATAGTTTTCAGGCGTAAAATTCAAGCTGGCTTTAAACCACTTGGTAACTATATTGATGAATTCTGTATTTGTATCATTATCTCCTCCTGAATTGTTGTTTTGATTCTGAAATTCTTTTAAGGTTTTAGAAGAGGCAACTAATTGGTTTTTTCCATTGATTATTTTCATTAATCAACTCGTCTTCTTTCTCTTGTAACACTTTTTTATCTTCATCCAATGTCACAATCGTCTTCGTTTGTTCGTCTTAATATAAAATCCGCTTCCCTTTTCATTTTAGACATCAAAAAAGAGCTTGCTTCCAGACTCTTTTATAAAAGAGCAGTCTATCTTTCGGTGTGTATAAAAACTTTTCAGCTGTTGATCAGCACACGATAAACGAACACACAGTGATAAATGAAAAGGTGATGAATACTTCGCAAATCGAAAATTTTACTATAGATTTTGCGAAGGAATATTTTTCTTGGAAAAATAATAAATTGTCTATTGAACAGAGAATGAAGAAGCTTGGAAATTATTTGACCAATGAAGATTTAGCTCTTGTTCAAGAGATGGTTCGTGCAGATATTCCTACAAGTGTTCAAGTAGATGCTGTAAAGATTTTAGATGTAAATAAGACTGAAGAAGGGTTTGTAGTTTCCTTTGTAATCAATCAAAAGATTACTGAGAAAAAAGAAAACAAAGCAATTAGATTTGGCTTATAAAGTCGGAGTGTATAGAAATAGAGATGGAAATTGTATTATGACGAGTTTACCGACTATGATTGGAACTCCTAAAAAAGCAACTTACCATTCCAAAAAAATAGTAAGTGATGCGACAATTGAAGGGGAAATAAAAAAACAAATTACAACCTTTTTAGATACCTTTTTTAAGCTCTATCCTACTGCATCTGAGAAAGAATTAGAGTATTATGTCGATGGGCAAGCTTTGACACCAATCGATTTTCAAAAGTATTCATTATGAATCGTACACAAAAGAAGGCGAGAACATACAAGTGAAACTAGTAGTTAACTATTTGGATGAGATTACTAAAACCTCTAATAGCTATATGTACACTTTATCGGTTTGTAAGAAGGATAATTGGAAAATTATAGGATTAGAGACTTAATATATCAATAAAAATAATATCCCTAGTATTGACAAACTAAGTTGAGTTAACTCTAAAAATGTCAAAAAATAAAAAAAAAAGTCACAAAAAAGATTTTTCTTCTACTTATTAGGTGTATACAAAGATGATTCGAATCAAATAAAAATTGAAAGGATGAAACTTTATGAGTTCACTACTAAGAGAGATTTCTGAAACAAAAGCAAATGAAGTAACTAATAATGGAGGGGCGAGCAGTTCTTGCGCTCTTTGGGCTGCACAACTGCCTATTGTAGCTGCACTTTGTGCACAATCAGGCGGAGCTGGCTGTAGTTGTGGTAACTATCGAGACTTAATGAATTTAATTAGTAAATATTGTAGATAAAGTTTTGCTGTGAGATTAAGAGCGATTACTTAAATCGCTCTTAATTATTGCAAAGTTGAAGGAGGTCATTATGGTATATCCAACTATTTCGGTTCAAATATTATGTAGAAATGAAGAAAGAGTAATTGCTAGGTGTCTAGACGCTATTGAAGCCCAAGTAGGAATAAATGATGAAATTATTGTACTGGACACTGGATCTCATGACAGTACTCAAAATATAATAAAAACAAGATTTAATAAAGTAAAATTGAATTTTTTTGAATGGGTCGATGATTTTTCTTTAGCTAGGAATGCAATGGGAATTTTAACAAATAAAGATTGGATATTTAATATAGATTGTGATGAGATTTTAAAGCCAGATAGCTTGCAGAATTTGAAAGAGTCTATATTAAAATTTGAAAATGTAAGTGACGAACCTGTAGTATTTGCACCTAAGATAATTAATGCTGACGACTCTGTTAATTATAACTCTGGCTGTATTTTTAAAAATAATGGTAAATTTAAATATTTTGGGTATGTTCATGAGTATCCTATATATTTAAACGATGTTACTGCAAAGAATTATTTATTGGTTAAACTTGATAATGTCACAACTTATCACGATGGGTACACCTCAGAAGTTATGCTAAAAAAAGATAAGGCAAAAAGATATACAGAACTAAACAAAAAAATGCGTCGGAGTTTTCCAAATAGTGATAGATATTATTTTATGTACTATAGAGATGCCGAGATGTTAATGGAGAAAGAAAAATTTGAACTTGGATTAGTCAATTTTTTCGATATCTTCCCTGAAAGTAATTACACTAAGATGGTTTATGATAAGCTAATTATATTCTATATCCTTGAAGGACAGACCGACAAAGCTGATTATTATTTAGAAAAATATTGGGAATCTATAAAGAATACTAAACTAGACAAAGAAGTTCTCTCAGATAAAATAACATATCTATCTGCCACGAATGAAATAGCTAAAATTTCGAAGACACAGCAAGAACTATTAAGATTATTAATAAATACTAAGGCAATGTTGACTAGAGAGGAAAATAAGTATGTAGAAAATGGCTACTGCTTTGATGATATGATTGGCTATCTGCTACTTTCAATAGGAAATTACGATAAGGCGTATGAAATATATGCTAATTTAACCCAAAATAATTATCGAGGGATGCTATCTGATATATTTAACAAAATAAACTTGAAATTAGGTGAAGTGCCTAATGAAAATTAAAATAATTCCTCAAATTTCAAAAGAAGATTGTGGATCTGCTTGTGTTAGCACTATTTTATTAAATTATTTTAACACAAATTTATCGATTTGTGAGATTAGGCCAATAATAAAAAACACAAATGAAGGAACTTCATTTGGAGATTTAAAATTAGGCTTGAAACATATTGGAGTTACATCTACTTTATATGAAGTTGTAAAGAATAAAAATGCATTTAAAGAGATGCAGACCCCATTAATTACACAAATAGTCAATGATGAAGGACAGTATCATTATGTAGTTGTCACGAGAATTTCTCAGAATACCATACATTATGTTGACACTGCAAAATCAAAAGTGGAGAAAGAAAGAATAGAGGTTTTTATAAAGAAATGGGAGAGCTATATTTTAGTAATCGATACTAAAGAAAGCGCTATCCGTGTTTTGGTAGAAGACAATTTAAATAGCGTTAAATATAGCAATATATTTAAAATCATTAAATGGAAGTATTCTTGGGTGGCTACATTATCGGTCTCGTTATATATAATCGGGTTATTTTTAGCTTCAATGTATAATACTTATTTTAACGTTATAATTCCATTTAATCTCACTGAAAGTATGCTTTATGTAATGTTCGTATATTTATTTGTCTCTTTATTGAAATTTATGATTTCTTATATAGGAACCCGGATTCAAAATTCAATTAATAAAGCTATCGATGTTAAAATAAGTTCCGAATTTTTTTCTGCATTATTTGAAAAATCAGCTAGAGCTTTAGAATATTTTGGTATAGGTGAGACCATATCGACTTTATCTAACATCATTTCGATTAGAGAAAGATTTGTGACGTATGTGCTAACCTTGCCTTTGAATATCCTGTGGTTTATCGTAAGCTGTGTATTACTTATGAGGATAAACTTATATTTAACTTTGTTTTTTTTAAGTTTTACTATACTACTCTCTGTTATTGCACTATATGCGAATGAAAACTATCAGATCTTCAGTCATAAAGTACTTCATTCGAACAAAAATTTTAATGATCGAATAATTGATATCTTTTCTCACGCAGATACGATAAAAAGCTACCAACAAGAAAACAAATATATAAATATTGGAACAGATCAATTATTAGAGAATATTGATCACAAAAATATATTACTAAATTATGATGCCAAGTTGGGCGGAATAAAACAGATTATTCTCGAAACATTCAATATTATTCTATTCACAATTGGAGCGATTCAAATATCAAAAGGGGAATTCTCATTAGGGATATTATTAACGTATAATTCGATGATTGGTTATGCGTTTAACCCCTTGATGAACTTGTTAAATACGCAAGCTGTATTGACTCAAGGAAAAGCTTCTCAAGAATTGTTATTCAATCTATTATCAACCAAATTAACCTTGTTTGGGACTGGAAATTTTCCTGTTTACAACAATATAACTTCGATTTTATTTAAGGACGTGTCATTTTCATTTAGCAGTAGGGAGAAACTATTAGAAAATATAACTATGGACTTAAAGGGTTATTCCTCAATAGCACTCACTGGAACAAACGGGTCAGGAAAAACTACTGTTGGAAAACTAATTTCTAGAAAGTATCTGCCTGATTCTGGTGAGATATTCTTTAATAATCAACCAATTAATTTGATATCAGAAAAAAAATTTAATGAATCTGTATTGTTTGTTGAAAGTGAAGAAGAGATGTTCGATTCTACAATCCTTGATAATATTACTTTAGGTAGAGAGATAGATATAAAACAAGTGAATATTGTATGTGAATCAATAGGTTTACTAGAGGTTATTAATAAACTTGAAAAGGGCTATGACACAGAACTTGGAAAGTTAGGAGTTTCGTTGAGCTTGGGGCAACGACAATTAATTAAAGTTGCAAGAGCTATGTTAGAGAAAAAAGATATATATATTTTTGATGAAATTTCAAATGGCTTAGATTTTGAGCATAGAGAAACTGTATTACAATATGTTCTAAATCAACCAGGGCTAAAGATTTTTATTACGCATGATCAAAAAATAGTTGAGCTTTGTGAACATGAAGTAAATATGGAAAAATTTAGTATAGGGGGAGTCGTATGAAAAAAAAGTTCATAATTATTGTTTGTTTGTTATTTATTTCTCTGACTACAATAATAATATTTAAAAACATTAGTAATACTGAAAAAGAATATTTTAAAGATATTACTTACGAACAACTTAAAGAAATGGAAACTGAAGATTATGTTCTATTTGTTCGTAAAGACGGATGTATGCCGTGTAAAAGTATCACTCCTTATGTAAACAAGCTTTCTAAAATGGCAAATTACAATGTAGTTAGTGTAAGACTAAACAATCTTAATAACTCCGATACCTTTCAAAATGAATTGCATATTAACGGAACTCCTACAGTAATTCGTTTCAAAAATGGAGTAGAAAAAAATAGAGTCTTTGGGATGGTAAATGAAGAAACTTTTTTTGGTGATTTGGGGGTGAAAGATTATGAAAAAAAATAATAACAAAATTTGTATTGTAATTTTTAGTTTTTTTACTGTATTGGTTATCATAGTTAATTTAAGTAGGATAATTTACCAACAGGAAGAAACTTTAGAATTAACAGAAGCAGAACTAGATATAGCAAAAATTAATTCTGATTCACTACAGAATTTTGAATTTGCATCTCCCAATATGTTGAATAATATAGTAAAAAAAAATGAAATAGTTTTTACTTATATTGGAAATAACGAATGTCTAGACTGTTCTACTTTCTACCCGATTTTTAAAAATGTTGTCATGAAAAATAAAATTGAGAATAAAATTTTATATGTTGAAGGAAGTTACTTAAGAAAAGATAAAGAGAAATGGTTGGATTTTAAAAATATAAATCAATTTTCTCAAACTCCAGCATTCATAATTTATAAAGATGGCAAAGTTATTGATAAAATCGAGTGGGACTCTGATGAAGGACTTACGGAGAAAGATTTCTCGGTATGGATTTCAGAAAATCTAAGTACTATAAAATTAATAAAATATTAAATTAATTTTACGAGGGGACTTATAAAGTGAAAAATATACTCTTCTTATTTCGTGATATGAATTATATACCCACTCTGAGGGCATTAAATAATATAGAATTTGAAAAGAAACTAATGGATCATTTAACTGTTAACTTTATTGATGTATATAATACTACCTTTACTATTAGAAATTCTGATTTTTCTGATTTCGACTTAATAGTCCTGCCATCACCATGTTTCTACATTGATATACCATATAGAAATAAAGTGATATTTATTGACGCAGAGATATTTTCAACACTCAGAATGAAAAATATTGAGCAAGTAGTGAGGCTGCTGAAAAAGTCTCTGACAATTTTACAAAAATAAAGAAAAATAGTGGTTGAGAAAACGTCTATTTTTCTTTTTTTTTGTATAAAAAACCCATTGTATAGCCATTTATTGGTATAATAGAAGAAGTGGAAGGAGTGTTTTAAATGCTAGATAAGGGACGTCAAACGAGCTTAGAAGTAGGCATGTATTCAGGTTTATATGATATTTTGATTGAAAAGGATAATTTTTGGAGACAAATCAATGAAACGGTTGATTTTTCTTTTATTTATGCTGAAGTAAAACAAAATTATTCAGAAACAGCTGGTCGGCCAGCTGAATGCCCCATTCTCCTCTTTAAACTAATCTTATTAAAAACCTCGTATAAGCTATCAGACCGCGATTTGATTGCTCGTTTACGTACGGATATGCAAATGAAATACTTCCTAGAATATGAACCAGAAGAAACTGAATTTATGGCTCCTAGCTTACTTTCTAAGTTCCGTCACCTACGCTTGAAAAATACGAATCTATTGGACTTACTTCTCACAAAAACTGTCGAAATCGCCTTGGACAAAGGCGTAATTGAAGTGGAAAATAAATTAATTCAAGATTCTACCCACTCGAATGCCATGTTCCAACACGTTTCGCCAAGAGAAGAAATTATCAAACGAGCGAAAGAAGTAAGAAAAGCCGTGTATGCTGTTGCCCCTCAAATGAAAGAAAAAATGCCAAAGAAAAAGGAACATACGGGGATCCTTGAAGACACCCTCCACTATGCAAATGAAGTGATAAAAGTGATTGAAACAGAGGGTGGTTTTGATAACTGCACAGCCGTGATGGAGCGAATGAATTACTTAAAAGAAGGCATCGAAGAAACAGAGGGAGCGTTTGAATTTTCTAAAGATCAAGAGGCAAAAGTTGGGCATAAGACGGCGGACACCGCTTTTTTTGGCTACAAAACACACCTTGCTTTAACTCCTGAACGAATCGTTACAGCCGCGACGATTACCAGTGGCGAAAAACCTGACGGCAAAGAAATGAAGACACTCGTCGAAAAAAGCCAACATGCAGGGATTGAAGTCAAGGCAATTATTGGAGATGGTGCGTATTCAGAGACGGATAATTTGAATTACGCAAAAGCAAACGGAATGAAACTAGTATCGAAGTTAAGTAAGTCAGTCACTCATGGGAATGGAAAAAACAAGGATAAATTCGCGTACAATAAAGATGCAGAAATGTATGTTTGCCTAGCAGGACACATGGCAATTAAAAAGAGAAAGTCAGGAAGTAAATGCGATAAAAAGGGAGTAGACTCGCGTGTAGAGGCCTATTTCTTTGACGTGGAAAAATGCAAAAGATGTCCGTTTCGCGAGGGTTGTTATACTGATGGAGCGAAAACAAAAACTTTCTCAGTAAAAATAAAGTCAGATACACATATCGCTCATATGGATTATATGGAAACCGAAGAATTTAAAGAGCTTTATAAAGAGCGGTATAAAATAGAGGCTAAGAATGCGGAGTTGAAAGGTCGATACAATTATGGAACCGCACAAAGCTGTGGTCTATTAGGGATGACCATCCAAGGGGCGAGTACGCTGTTTTTAGCTAATATGAAACGAATTATCAAGTTAGAAAAGGAAAATACGGGGAAATAGAGGGTAGATTCCCTTTATTATTATGAAAATACACAAAAAACAGTGAAATTCTTTTTTTTTGAAGAATTCCACTGTTTTTTTGTGAGTGTTTTTCAGCAGCCTCGCAAGTAGTCGAATCTTTTTTTAATAGATAGCACCTAATTTATTTGGTCAGTTTATTGAAATAACAATTAGGTTATAAGCTGCTATTAGATTCTTTGCAGATTCATCTGAATGTTTAGTTTATATCATAAGGGTAATCTATTGATAAAAAAAAATTGTTCGCGTATAGTAAAATTAAGAAGAACAACGAAAATCATGATTCATAATAGGGGCTTTAAAAATAGTAATTTATTGATAGTTGCAGTTTGAATTTAGGAAGTGGGAAAGGAGAGAAAAAAATGGTTACGACAGTTAGAAGGTTTCTTATGGGGCTTATCGCATTCGCTGCATTTTTAAGTTTGTATATTGGTGGAGTATTGGTATACCTTTTACTCTTTTCTATCGTACTATATGCAATTTTTGAATTGTTGGTGGCATTTAATAAGAAGTTTCATGTAAAAAACTAGTTGAAATTTATATGCTACCCCCATACAGGACACTGAATATAATAAGTCCAGTATGGGGGATTTATTATGCTTAAAAGTTCGATGAAGTTAGAGGCCAGAGAACGTTCGAGGATAATAGAGAGTTATCTAAGCCATGAAATAAGTCTCTCAGAAGCGGCGAGAGAAGGCAGCGCTTCAACAACTACCATCAATAGATGGCTTACGATTTATGAAAACGATGGACCAACTGGCCTGTTGCCCACGCACAAGAATAATCAGTATTCAGTACAGCTGAAATTATCCGCCAATAAATGATAAGTTGAGATTTCCCCATGAAAATAAGAAATTGCACTTCTGAGGGATACATCTTGAATGTTCATTTGTTAACAGAAACTATATATGATTAATATAGCTAGATAGACTTTTGGTTAAACAAACTTTTGTAGGTAAGAAGTGCTATAAAAATAGTGGGATTTATTTTTTGATTCTATTTTTTTATTACCAAATATATATAGTCATCGAAAAAAGGATTAGTGTGAATCCGAGTTTTTAATCGATTCGTCCACTAAAGGCTTGATTGTAAAATGACATTTATTGAGAATATACAGGGTATGCTAAAAAAGTTTATTTAGAGAAATTTATTTAATTATAGAAAATTTCACACACGGCTTATAGGTTGCTCCGTCTTTTAGATAGCTTGTGAGATTTACTTAAAGCATTATTTTGTAAACACCCGTAATCGGTATACTACAAAGGATTTTTTGAAAAAAGGATAACTAATTTGTGGGAATTTCTCCTTACGATTACGTATCCGAACGTATAAAATCGGCGTAGCACACGGGAGACTACTTCGGACCTGTAAGCAATATTCCTGTTGTTTAACATTTTTTTTAATTTTTCCATTTTTCAATGTCACATTTTAAAAATACTTTCTACTTTTATTTTAAAAGGAGGTATTTTGAATGTTTTGTTGGAAAAAAGCAGAAAAACTTGTTGATATTTATTATGAGACTAGTAGTTCCGAAGATTTAACAGAAATACTATTATATTTTCAATCATATTTAAAAAAGTGTGCTAATAATGCGTTGTCCAAGTCGAATAACTCGGGAATATGGATAAATTTTGAAGATTTTTACAGTAATTTTTATTATAGACTTTGGGAATCTATTGAAGATTTTAGAATAATAGATACATCTACATTAAAAAACGTTATTATCAGAAGAATACAGTATGCCGAAATTGAAACAATTCGTCTATACAAGAAAAGCTACAAGAATAATAATATGACCGAAACTAGTTATGTAGCGACTCAATGGATAGACCTAAGTCAGTTTGAAATATGTGATAAAAATCGAATCGATGATGATAATAGTCTTTTTTTGAAACAATCGTTACAAGAATTAAAAAAAATATCTATTGAACAGCATGATATTGTTTTATTATTACTTTTAGGATACTCTGGGAAAGAAATTAGTTTAATGCTTTTTAGTGAAAATAACTATTGTAATTCTTCGAGGAAGAAGATTCAACGAGCAAAAGACAAATTTAAAAAATTATTATGGGATAAAAGATAGTTGCAATCCCGGTCATTAACTTCTGATATTTTTATGGTTTTATTTGTGATTTTAAATATAAATGATGTGATGCTTTAACAGTATTCTGTACTAATGTAAGTTATAGAGAATTAAATCAAACTTGAAATCGATAATTATAGGATGAATTATCAAATGTAGATTGGGCTGAATTTGAAACCAAAAGCCGGAATCATCATAATTTAGATATTTAGTTGGCCAAAGAATAAATTCTAAGCTTAACTCTAAGAAAATTTATAAATTCACACATAAAAAATAAAGCTGAGATTTGAGTCTGCTGAAAAAGTCTCTACCTGCTTTATAAACATGAAAGAGAAACAACGATTGGAAAACTGATGTTTCTCTTTTTTTACATAATGGCCCGTTAGATAGCTATTTAGTATCATAATAGACATTTGGAAGGAGTGTTTTAGATGTTAATGCCGGCACGTCAGATGAGTTTAGAGGTAGGGAAATATGCGGGTTTTACGATATTTTGATTGACTAACAATGAGTTTGGTAGCTGGAACAATTTATTGAAAGAAGCAGGATTGAAAAGAAGAAAAACTGGTCCACCGAAACAATATAAATAAGACTTTTTTTATAGAGGCCGTTCAATTGTTTGAGAAAACTCATGGGGAGCCGCCTACAGCTAAACAGTTTCGTTGGTCAAGCACGGCTATTCGTCAGTTTGGGATATGGGATCAGTTAATTGAAACGGCAGGATTTGCGCTTAGAGAATCAAAAGGTATTGTAAAAAAGAAGAATGAAGACTTTTAGATAAATGGTGTGCTTCCCGTCAAGTGGACAGTGAAAAATAATAATTTTTTTAATAATTGTCTGTCATTTTTTGGCAGACTTTTTTGCTATTCTCTATAATTACTAGTCGCGCTACCGATTAACTTGCCTACTTGTTTCATGAACGAAGCAGAACCCACTTCAGTCACGAAACAAACAGGAAGATTAGGCTATTTCTAGATAGTGTTGATGGTAATCCATCGGTGTCATAACGGACAGTTCTCGTTGTAGTCTACGGTTGTTGCAGTAATCCATATATTCAGAAATCATTTGTACCCAGTTTTCACGACTTACAAATTTATGACCATAATATTTTTCTCGCTTCATCATGCCCCAGAATCCTTCCATGGGTCCATTATCGATACAATGTGACACACGGGACATGCTCTGCTTCATCCCTGCGTTTTTTAAGCGATTACAAAATTGTCTACTCGTATATTGAAATCCTCGGTCACTATGCATCAATGGGTGTGCTTTTGGTTCCGATTTAACTGCTTGATGAAATGTGTTCATAACTAAAGAATTATCGTTACGGTCACTAATAACAAAGGACACAATGCGTCGAGCATACAAATCAAGAATAGCGCTGAGATAAATTTTATGAACTTCCTTGCCTATGTAATACTTAAATTCGGAGACATCTGTCACCCATTTCTCATTAGGCTTTTCGACATGAAAGGCACGATTCAAATAGTTTTTTTGCCATGTGATAAGGGCGCTTGCTTCTTCGAGTGATACTATTTGCCCAGTGTTTGATAGTGGATTGAATTCTTAAAGCTCGACAGATTCGTAGAAACCGCTTGTCGTTAAACTTGTGCCGATATTGCTTGTTCACTGTATCGGCAATCCTGCGATAGCCCATATCCGGATGGTTTTCATAGGTTTTTCTAATTTCTTGTGCGAGTTCTGTGTTTAGAAATTCTCTTGGGCTGATTGGGTACTTTAACCACTTGTAATAAGCAGAACGAGAGACGTGCAAGAAACGACACATTGACTGTATCGGATAGTTTTTTTTGATGGCTTCATACTCAAATGAATGTCGGGTAAAGCCTATTCCCACTCCCTTTCTAATGACTTTAGTTTTTTTAACAGGTCGTTTTCCATTTGGAGTTGGTGGTTTCTGCTTTCTGCTTGCGCGAGACGGTATCGCAACGCTTCTTCGTGTGTTCAGATAGGTTGTGTCCCAATCCGTCGCCCTCTACGATTTTCTAAACCCGCTGTATCTTTTGCTTCATATTTTTTGACCCAATTTCTAACTTGTTGATAGGAGACTTGATATTTTAATGCTATAGCGCATAGTTTTTATTTTCTGTTAGACAGTCTAAAACGATGGCTAAACGTTCTTCTACAGAGGTTTTTCTACCTTTTCTCATGTAACTTCCACCACTTTCTGATTTGAAGGTTCCATGAGTATTATATACCTTTATCCAATCTAATAGTTGCGATTGATTTCTGAGCTTGTACTTTTTGGCTAGTTCATTGAGACTACCTTCGCCATTAAGATAATCTGTGACAGCAGATAATTTTAGCGCTACTGGATAATGGCTATTCTTCTGTGTTGCGAATAAGGCTGTGGGTCCTTCATTTTCGTAAAGCATTGTCCACCTAGCTATCGTACTTGGATCAACATTAGCTTCTTTCGCTGCTTCTAAACAACTGATTTCATTGTTCAAATATCTTTCAATTATTCCCACACGTTCTTCTGGTTCTAACTTAATCCTAATTTTAGACATAATAAAATACCCCCATACTGGACTATTTATATTTCAGTGTCCTGTATAGGGGCAGCATAGCAGAAAGCTGAGAAGGTCTCTTTTTATTTTTAAAAAATTTGGTACTACCTGAATTATTCATAAAATCATTAGAAAGTTTCAAGACTCTAAGAACCTCAAAAGGTTTGAGATTTCTTTCATTTCACCCAATAGGTGCACAAAAAGAGCACACTTTATGTTATTGTAAAGTTGACAAAAACCAACAAAAACAAGGAGTGTGCTCTTCATGTCTACATTACAACAACAATCCCTTTTATTCAATCCCAAACTGGAAATTTCTAACGATGGTGGTCGGCTTTCCTCAGATGGCGGCATTTTACTTGTGAAAGAATTTATGAAAAAAATCCAATTTGACCATTTTTTACAAGAAACAGTCGCTTTTCAAGACAATAGGAAATATTGTACCCATCAGCTAAAGAACCAATTTACGCAATTGGTCCTTCAACTGATTGCCGGATATCAGAAAGATGAAGCGGCTAACACATTAAAAGAGGATCCTGTTTTTCAACTTGCACTGGATAAGCTTTGTGCCTCTCAGCCAACGTTATCTCGTTTTATCAATGGGGTCAGTCAAGAAGAACTGCCTGGCGTACACCATTTAGCACAAACTCTCGGTGCATTTTTAATCGAGCAAACGAATCAAAGACAAATGATTTTGGACATCGATTCTACGCACTGTGATACTTATGGAAAACAAGAAGAATCAACTTACAATGGCCATTATAAAACCACTGGCTATCATCCTCTATTAGCTTTTGACCTCATTTCTGGCGCATTATTAGGTGCTGAATTGCGTGCAGGGTGCGACTATACTTCAAAAGGTGCCGAAGATTTTCTAGCGCCTATCCTTCAGCGTTATCAGGAAAAGGAGTTAGAACTGATTGTTCGAGGAGACAGTGGATTTGCCAAACCTGAAGTCTATCAAGTTTGTGAAACACACCATGCCAAATTCATCATTCGACTAAAAGCCAATCGAAAACTGCAAAAAATCGCTGAACAACTTGTCTTATACAGTGATGAGACTGATTTCACCAAAGAAGAAGTCCAGTGGTTTACGTTAGAGAACTATTGCCCGAATACTTGGGTACATCCCTATCGCGTGGTGATCAAATCGACTCGAAACGCTGGAGAATTTCTGTTTTCTCATGCATTTCTCGTAACCAATCTAATAGAGTTATCTCCAAAACAAATTTTCCCCATGTATCAAAACCGTGGTGCCATGGGAAATTTAATCAAAGAAATCAAAAACGGTTTTTTCTTCGATAAAACGGACAGTACATCGTTTACAGCGAATGCATTTCGGATGCTTTTAAGCAGTGTTGCTTACAATTTAATGCAGTGTATGAAACAACTGGTCTTTCCTGAAACTCAAAAGAAGCTTAGCATCTGTACGATTCGTTTCCGTCTATTTCATATCGCAGCTCGTGTGGTCTCTCATGCAAGGCGAACGTTTATTCAACTTTCTAGCACGAATGTATTTGATGTGTTTTATTGGCAGGTTCTTGAAAAAATACAAGGCTTACAGCTTTATCCTACAAAAAACTGACATAGACCTTAAAAAAATTTTTTAGTGCTACCAAGGGGCTAGTGTGCCCTTTTTTAAGTGAAACCCAAGAAATGAAGGCAGAATTAAGTTTTGAATCCAATTTTTCTTCTGAATAGATTCAAAATTAGGTGCCAAGTTCTCTAAAATTTGGTTTTAAGGTTTTCTTCGTTATTTTTTTAAAAGTATGAATAATTCAGGTACTAATTTGCTAGTTGCTGCATCTAATCTTGCTGGAAAAAATAGAGCCCTGACTAGCTATGGACTAAGCAACTGATAACGTGTCCTTGACTTATCTAGGCGATTACCTGGGATAATTTTTTTAGGAATCGATAAGCCGTTTAAACCAGTCCAATCCTTTTGATAAATTCTTCTCTACGAAATTAAATTTGTCAGTTGTCTACCTAAATATAGTCTTGAAGGAAATAATCAGCGAAAATGCCTAATTCATTCGTACGTACTATAAACGTCTTTATACAGTTTATTGTTCGGTTGCTCTCTATTGTACGGAAAATGTCACTCGCTCAGCCAATTTTTTTTGTTTTTTAATTCTATTACCCAACTCATAAAAATCTATGCCTACGCTGTTTCTCCATTCTAGTTCAAGCTATTATTGATATTATCAGTAATTATAAAGGAAACATCATTGAAAATAAGGAACTATAAGAATATAATAAGTCCGATAGTTTCTTTTTGAAAGAAAGCTAATTTACAGTAATTCAATGATTATAAAACAGAGTCCTGTCAATCTACCTCATCGAGTTGGGTTTTGAGTTGCAAGATAGTTGGCCGATTCAACCTCAAGATAGGAGAAGATCATGAAGACGATTTGTTTCTCAGTTTCGGGATTTTTATTTCTAGTTTGTTTTTTTCTAGCAGGTGAGCTATTTGTTTGGAATGCGAACAAATTTGATAGCGCTTACTATTATGCGACTTTTTATGCGCAAGCGAACGATGAAAAAGAAATGTATAAAGAGATTGAAAATGAGGCAAAGATGAATTCTCTGGAAGTTTTCGTGGTCAACAGAGAAACACGAACGACCTTTAATGAAGTGTTGACTGTATATACTGATCAGGAGACATTTGAAAAACTTGGACAAGCGAATCACTTTCAAGCGGGTGAGTTCGATAGTTTATTTCTTGGAAAATTGAAAATAGTGAATAAAAAATTTGAAAGTATACCAGAAAATGCGAATCTATCGACGTTTCAATTAGTTGGAAATGAAAAGGATATGATTCAATTTAAGAAAAGTTTAGTAAATAAATATGCGGGGAGTTTCCCTAGAAAGTCTGGTGAGTCTAACCAATCAGCGTTAAATATTGCTCTTTGCTGGGGACTCTCCCTGTCATTTATTTTACTGTTGTCTATCTATAAAATTGTTTTAATCAAAAAAGAAATTTTATTGCGAGTTATTCAAGGGGAATCGTTATCTTCCATCGTCTATAGTGGGATTCAGACAGATTTGAGTGTCTATATCCCACTTTTTGCTCTGACCTATTTATTCAGCCATTATTTTACTTATTCAACTTTTTATTTAAAAACAGCGAGTGTTAGTTTCGCGTTATTTTTATTCATCAATACTTTGTTATACTTTATTTTATTCAAGGTTGATATCAAAAAAGATATTCACAGTAATTACTCAGTGGGGACTTTATTGAGACTGAGTTATCTATACAAATTTGGATCGCTCTGTTTTTTTCTCATTGTGATAGCAAGTACAGCGCCACTTATAAATGACGGGCTTCAATTTTATTCTCAAAAAGGTTTTTATGAGGCTAGAAGGAATCAGATGTTTGTCAGAATAAATCCAAGTGGCATTATGAAATATATTGATAATACGTCAGAGTCGGCATCAAAAAATTTAGATTTTAATAAAATTCAAAAGGCACAAGCTTCGTTGGATAATCTGTTTTTACAAGAATATGCAAAAGAAAAAATGTTTAGTTTGACTAAATTAAGTGATTATAATCAATCGACAGAGATTCTCTATGCAAATAACAAGGCTTTTGAATTGGTAAAAAATAAGTTTCCTATTGTTGAAGAGGAAAAAAAATCGGGCTTTTATTTACTTGTACCAGAAACGCTCATGAATGAGATAGCTGATATCCAGGGAAGTGTCGATTATGTTTATAGAAATCAAACAGCAAAAATAACTATCCAGTACTATAAAGGTGATGTGAGCTTACTGAATATTTTGACGACTGGGTCAATTGTTTCTGAGTATACTCGTAATCCTGTTGTCCTCGTTAATATGGATGCTACAATTCCGAACACTCTGGTGGAATCCAGTACGTTACTTCGAAGCAGTCTTTTTCGGATGGATGAAGAAGAGTGGCAGCAATTTATAAAAAGAAATAGCCAAGCCATAGATGAAAAAAATAGTTATGCTATGGGAGTCTATCAATGGTTCTTACAAGAGTGGACGGTCAAGAAGCGGACACTATTTTTAGGTGGGATTATTTTGTTCATTACAGCTTTTATGGAGTTTTCAATGATGCTATTTTTAGTTGTTTTAGAACAAAAAGTTCGAGCACAGGAATATATATTGAAAGAACTTTTAGGCTACAGTTTCTTTGAAAGATATTGGGTTTCTTTATTATTACCTGTGATTACAGGGGCCGTATCTCTAGTTATCACCTATTACACGTTACCGCTATTTCATGCAAAAGTGAGCGGGATTTCGTTAATTTTGGTTGGCGTATTTATCGTCGTTGAAGAGGGATTTATCATTTATTTATGTAAAAAATATGCAAAACGAAATAGAGTACAAGTCCTGAAAGGCGGGATTTTATGATCACAATCGAGCATTTGACAAAATCATTTGAAGGCCAGACCTTATTTGAAAATATGAACCTAACGATTGAGCGAGGAGAATTCGTTGTATTTTCTGGCGTCAGCGGTAGCGGGAAGACAACTTTATTAAATATTTTAGGTGGGTTGGAATCTTATGATAGTGGAAAAGTCAGGGTTCATGCCTTGGATATTTCCCAGAAGAGAAACCGAGCAAAACTATTTGCTACAGAAATTGGCTTTCTGTTTCAGAATTATGTCTTAATTGAGAATAAGACGGTTCGAAAAAATTTAGAGTTGATAAAAAAGAGATATCGTTCGGAACTATCAATTAACGAAGCATTGGAAGAGGTGGGGCTATTAAATAAAATAGATACGAAAGTGTATAAATTATCAGGCGGAGAGCAACAAAGAGTAGCTTTGGCAAGGTTATTAATCAAAAAATGTACGGTTGTATTAGCAGATGAACCTACAGGATCGCTAGATAAGCGGAATGGGGAAATTGTTTTAGCTCTTCTTTTTAAGCTACAACGAATGGGGAAAACAGTCATCTTAGTCACACATGATGAAACTATCAAAGAAAAAGTGGAAAGGATTATTGAGCTATGAGAAAGAGAGTCAAGGTTATCAGCATCACTTTTATCGCTTTATTATGTGTTGTGGCAATTAGTTATACACTTTTGTTTTTTCATTTTAGAAGTCGATTCGAACCCTATATAAAAGAATTTACGACATTAGAAAAAAATCGTTCGTACTATTTTAATGATTCAGAAACAGGATTTCTACTAAATGTGAAATATCCTAGCTATGGAACATTAACTGGTAATTTAGCTGTTCAAACAGCGGATAGTCAGTATGCATTAATTATTTGGCCAAAAGTGAATAATAAGACAGAGACAGGCTTTCAAGTAGCGATAACTAATCCACAAAAAAGACAAGATCGTTACTTATCAGTAAAAAACGGCCAGATAGATTTGAAAGACTCTACTTATTCTAAAAAAGAGCAAGAAATGATTCTTTCTTTGGAAAAAGAGGCCAAGAAGATTTGGGGCGAAGACGTGCTGGGATAGATGGATAAAAAAAGGAGTCAACTATCGGTGAGAAATAGACTTTTTTTTGCGAATACAAGGCACAGCTTCAGTTTATATTGAAGTAGGTGAACTTGCCGAAAAACGTATTTATTGGAAAAAATGATCTAACTAGATAACCAATCGCTTTTGACATTTCATAAAAAAGCCTCTAAGAGCAGGAAGATAAAATTTCTTTGCTCTTTTTTGAACAAAATATTTTGAAGAATCTACTAGCCAAATAACATTAAAGACTCTTTATCAGTGAATGGTGTGTTAAATGGGTTGCTTGATAAAATCTGATAATGGTAAGATGAATAGTGAACATAGAGATGAGTGCTAATTGTTCATTCCATAACTAAGCACATTCATTATGTTATTCAGTTTCGGGAGTTGGATGAGTTGAGGGGAGAGGATTTATATGTTGAACTATGAAATTGGCAATGAGGAAGATATGGAGTTCATTGAGACCGAGTTAGATTTGTTTAATAAGAAAAGTAGAACCGTTGAGCAAGAGGAAGAATATAAACGATTTACTGTTGTTGCTAAAATCGACGGCCAAATAGTAGGCGGTGGCGTCGCTTATTCATCCCTTTATTATATTGGTTATATCGATACTTTATGGGTAGCTGAAGAGTATAGAGGACAAGCGATTGGCGCCAATATCTTGAAGTTGCTTGAACAAGAATTGTGCGAATATGGTTGTGAAATGTGTCATCTCGATACATTCGACTTTCAGGCACCAAGCTTTTATCAAAAAAATGGGTATGAAATTTTCGGTAAATTGCATCATAAAAAAAGAAATATTACTGAGTTCTTTTTGAAGAAGGATTTAGAAGCAAGTATAGGTAAGGGGTAATAGATAGTAGTACTGTACGTAAATTTGTGGAATGAAATGTGCGATTTTATTATTTTGTAGATCACTTAATCCGTCCTCAAAAGAAAGTACAAACAAATACAAGAGTATCGATAAAAACATTATTGAGAATGCTACTATTTACAAATTTATATAATGATTGTGAAGATACTGCTATCGAAAAGTTAACTCAGTCATTAAAAAGAGGAGAAGATATATCGGAAAAAGATTTTAATAGTACATTTGATTATGTTATTTCTTCTCTGATTGAGGTAATAAATATGGAAAAAGAAAGTTTTATAGTGAGTCAGTAGCTACTAAATATTTTTTCAAAGAAAGGTTATAGTGTGAAAACAAAATTATAAAGAATTATCTCTGAAAAAATGATTTTGGACATACCAAATAAACCTTAAAAACTGTAGGTGCTGTTTAACTGTTCAAGAGAAATTACCTTGCCTTTTTTTGAGACAACGATTCGGTAAAATACCTTCTGTCATCAATAGTTTCGTCACATGTTTGATGCTTTTTCTCGCAACGTTTGAAAATTCGTCGATACTTTGCTTGATAATACTTTCTTTCTGAATCACCTTTACGGATGAGTGGGCGCATTCAATTAATGCAGTCTTGATAATACATACCCATGTGTGAAGTTTTAATCGCTGATTGTCAACCAACTCTTGGGATTGTTTCTAACAGTAGAATGGCCGGTTCATAAGGCGTGATTAATTTGTAGAGGGGTGAAGCTACACCTCCTAATTGAATCAATTCTGGTCCCCTTAGGCTTCATTCAACCATAAGGCAAGGTAGACAATAGACGGGCTCGAATTTTTTTGGTAGAAATCAAATAATCACGGACTTCTTAGGGCTAGTGACATACATATCTAAAACAACAGTATCTATGGCAATATTACCAACAGTCATAAAGTTGAGGAGAGACATTAACTGTATGGGCTAGCAATCTAACAGGATTTGTTAAAATAATGATTAGTGTGCGGATTCAAGTTTCAGTCATCTGTGCTTGAACGATGTATCCTTACACTAGTTATTATGTTCAAACTTAGAGGATTCTTATAACTCACCCGACGTGTCTTTTAGTGTACCTCTCCTATAAGGAAATAGACGACAAGGAAACGAAAAGCCGCATCGTTTTCATTACTATTTGACTCGATGAGCGGAGCGAGTCGAGATGGAGGTTTTTATGAAGATTATAGGACTAGGCGGTTTAAGTGAAAGTGGTAAAAGTTACTCAGGACGATATTTGTCCGAAAAGTATTTTGTACCAAAAGTTAAAATAGTGAAATATATTGAGGGATTTAGGAGCAGGTATTTTCAAGATGAACTTAATCTCGAAGATTTTCACAGATATTTATATGACAAACCCAGCGATTTTACAGATTTTTTCCTAGATAAAATGATAAACCTACTCTACGAAGAATATGGGCACTACCCTTTCATAGTTATAGAAAGCTTACATGATCCATTTCTAGGAGAGTATTTTAAAAGAAAACTTAAAAATGATTTTATTATAATTTATTTAGAGGCTACTCTGGAGAATAGAATAGCTAGGGAATCAATAAAAACTGGCAAAAACGTTTCAGAAGTAAGAAATCTTACCTATGAAAAAGATATTTTGAAAGTTTCACATGGTGCCTTGGAGTATAAAAAAATCTCAGACTATACAATTGAAAATGACAAGACTCAGGAAGTTTTAAATCAAGAATTGAGTAAGATTATAGAATTAGAGATTGAACAAATTAAACAAAAGTAAGGAGATAGAATGGCAGTGACCAAGCTATACTTTGTTAGACATGGTTTGGCAGATAACAATTTGAATGAATCATTTAATGGTGGATTTACTGAATCTAATTTAAACTCAGAGGGGAAGAAAAATATACGCTAAACAAAAAGATATCTAAACAAAATACAATTTTCAAAAGTCTATTGTAGTCCACAAAGTCGTGCTATTGAAACTAGAGATATACTAATTTCTAATAAGATAAGAAGTAATATGGACCTAGTCATTTCTGAAAACTTAAGAGAAATTGATTTTGGAAAATGGGAAGGTAAGTTGATAGAACCGTTGAAATTTGATAAAGAAGTGATTAATTTAAGAAATTATCCTGATAAATATACTCCATCAAAGTTTAATGGTGAAGACTATTTTTCTTTAATTAAAAGATTTGAAAACCTTTTATCTGAATTAGAGATTAATGGTAATGGAAATTATTTAATTGTCGGCCATGGTGTAATGTTAACTACATTATTACAGACCGCCCGAGGATATGGCGTATCCGAAGTCAGAAAGGATGGACTATTTAAAAACGGAAGTATTAGTATTGTAGAGATAGATTCTAAAGGAAATAGATCGGTTATTTTGTATGACTTCCCTCACTATGATTCTACAAAAAGAAGTGAGTGATAAAAAGATAGCTCAAATTGTAAAAAAATTACCCAATGAATTGAGAGAAAAATATTAACATTAGATGAACAAGGTGTTATCAATGTGTTAGCAAGCTTAGCATGATGAAGGTATAGTGCTAAAGGTTTCCGAAGAAAATGTTAGCAAAAATGTTAGCAAAAACGAAGTGTTTTGATGATTTTTCGAGAAAATAAAAAACTGTTTGCCGATTTTTAAATCAGCGAACAGTTTTTTTAGCTTGGATTACTGAATTCAAGCGGTTTGAAGTGAAATTTCCTTTGACGTTCTAGGAGGGATTCGAACCCCCGACCGTCCGCTTAGAAGGCGGATGCTCTATCCAGCTGAGCTACTAGAACAGTAGAAAACTGAAGTGATTAAGTAGTGCGTGTTATAAATCAGCAACATATTGAATTTTAGCAGATTTGCGGTGGAGATTCAAGGCAAAATCGAAAAAAGTTTGTTATTTTGTGGGAAAGTATTTTTTATAAGAAATATGAGCCGATTTAAAGCGTATCGAGAAGCTACAGTTCTTACTAACTCGACACAAATGAGCCGAGTTGTTTTATTTTATAAGACTGAAATTAACTGATAATTTTTATAAGTATTTCTAGGCTGCATGTAACAATCAAGAAACCTATTTAGAAAACAAAAGGCCAAGAGCTTTTGTTTTCTATGAAGTGACGACAATATTGCCATTTCTATCCGTTGATTTGAATAAAGTGAATAGGCAAGTAATCATGCTGATGAAAAAGGGAACTGTCGTCCAAAAGAGTAGTAAATATAGAACACCCTTTAAGATAAATCCTGAATAGAATTTATGAATACCTAACCATCCTAAACAGAGAGCTAGAAAAAAATACGCCCACTTACTGACTACTTTTCCGTTCATTGCATAATTTTGTTGATGCATTGGTTGTGTGGGCTGTTGACGGATATGGTCATTTACTATATTAATATGAATTTGTTCATCGAATCGTTTGGTTTGATTCGAATGGTTCATTTGATTATTTGGAATTGACCGATCTGCTTTATAAATACTTACAGAATCACCTTCAGGAAAAATCTCAACTAAATCACCAATTCCCGGCTCGAAATCCATCACATGATAAGGGTAACGGACGATTGAATTGTCGTCTTGGGCGATTACTACTTCATTTTCGTCTAGTTTAATTATCTTTGCCATTTTCTTCTCCTAAGAACCATTGTTTATTTGTTTAGCACCTTAATAGTACCTTATAAAAGGCAAGAATAAAAGGATTTTTCCAGAGAAATCTCTGACAATTTCAGCGGCTGTACTATAAGCTTGGATTTATTAAACGACCATTAATTGAAATGGGGCGTTACATTTAAAATCGTGTCTTGTTATAGAGCCGTATTCTTTGTTATGAAAATCAAGTGAGTCGTTTTAGTTGTTGATTTAAAAATAACAAAGAAGCTTGTGAAAAGGGTTCGTGTTTTGTCTGATTTATGATACTCTTGTAAGTGAGATTGGAATTTTTCATGAAAAGGAGTTTTATAACTATTGGGGAAAGAATTTTTAGCTTTATTAAGAAACGAGTTTGCAGGGTATAATTTATCAAAATTACAGAAGGATTTGTTGGCAGGGATCACAGTAGCAGCGGTTGCTTTGCCATTAGCCTTAGCGTTTGGTGTTTCTAGTGGCGCGACTGCTGCAGCAGGAATGGTGACGGCGATTGTTGCTGGTGTAGTGATTGGCGGATTGTCAGGAGGTTTTTATCAAATCTCAGGACCGACTGGGGCAATGGCAGCTATCTTGATGTCTATTGCAGCGACAAGTGGCTTGACAGGTATATTATTAGCTACCTTTTTAGCAGGTATTTTTTTGGTTTTAGCAGGTGTGTTCAAGCTAGGCGCACTGACTTCATTTATTCCAGCGCCTGTTATTACTGGATTTACGTCAGGGATTGCGATTATTATTGCGCTAGGTCAAGTGGATAATTTTTTTGGTGTTTCTTCAAAAGGGCATAATGTAGTCGAAAAGTTATCGAGTTACCAAACGCTTGGTTTTTCTCCCCATGTATTATCCATGGTGATTGGTGGGTTAGTCGTAATTGGCATGATTGTCTACCCCAAAAAATGGAACCAGCGAATTCCAGCGTCATTAGTGGCAATTATTCTTGCGACAGCTGCAACTATGCTGTTCCAGCTACCCGTGGCGACTGTTGGTAAGATTCCGACGTCACTATTGGGTGATGAGCGTTTGGTATTAGGTGAGATTCAATTGGATTCACTAAAAGAAGTCCTTGTTCCTTCTATTAGTATTGCATTATTAGGAATGATTGAAAGTCTCTTATGTGGCGCTTCTGCAGGTCGAATGACAGGAAAACCTTTAAATAGTAATCAAGAGCTAGTTGCTCAAGGTGTTGGGAATTTGATTTTACCGTTTCTTGGTGGGATTCCTGCGACAGCTGCGATTGCACGGACGAGTGTGGTTATTAAATCAGGCGCTCAAACTCGTTTAGCAGGGATTGTTCACGCGCTTATTTTATTGTTGTCGATGTTAGTTTTAGCACCGGTTATGTCTCAAATTCCGATGCCTGCATTGGCAGGTGTTTTGATTGTGACGGCATGGCGAATGAATGAGTGGGAAACAATTAAAGTTTTGGTAAAGAAAAAGTATGTCACCGGGATAGTTTTATTTGCGGTTACGATGATGAGTACAGTAGTATTTGACTTGAGCATTGCAATTGTTATTGGTATCGTTGCGGGTTGTATCTTTTTTGTTGGTAAAAGTGCTGCAATCACGATCACCGTTGAAGAGGTCGACTGGTCAAGAATCGGTTTGCCAAACTCGGATACTGCAAAGAATTGGGCAGTTGTATACATAAGTGGACCGTTATTCTTTATGTCTACTGAAAAGCTTCAACAAGCCTTTCTTTCGTTGAGCGAAAAAGAAGGGGTCATCTTTTCTATGCGTGGCGTACCAAGTATAGATTTAACGGCTTTAGATGCCTTTGTCGATTTTTATCAAGCAGCGAAAGGCCGAGAACAGGAAGTCATCTTTACGTCTTTACAACCAGAAGTTGAGAAAAGTCTCGAACAGTTGTGGCACATGGAAGAAAAACCGGGGCAACATTTTTCTGTTGCACACGCCCTTCATTCATTAAAGTAGTTAGTAAAACTGTGAAAAACGCTTGAAAACTTTCGAGTTGGGTAATTTCATATTGACTCACGGCCATAATTTTGTTAAGATATTAATGTTGTAATTGTGGTCTCCACAGCTACAACCGCACAGAACAAGTTAATAAGAACAGTTATGTCACTTGGGATGGCGAGTCTAAGTATAAAAATAAGGAGGTGCTGTATAGCATGTACGCAATTATCAAAACTGGTGGGAAACAAATCAAAGTTGAGGTAGGCCAAGCAATCTATATCGAAAAATTAGATGTAGAAGCTGGTGAAAAAGTTGTCTTTGACGAAGTAATTTTGGTCGGTGGTGAATCTACAAAAGTAGGCGCTCCAACTGTTGCCGGAGCTACTGTTGAAGGAACTGTTGAAAAACACGGCAAACAAAAGAAAGTCGTTACTTTCAAATACAAACCTAAAAAACATTCTCATCGTAAACAAGGTCATCGTCAACCATATACAAAAGTTATGATTGAAGCAATCAACGCTTAATTAGCGAAAGAAGGCCTCGGAAATGATAAAAGGGACATTTAAACGAAATGACTCCGGTCAAATTGTTTCATTTACCCTAACTGGGCATGCGGGAGCAGGTACCGAAGGAAATGATATTGTTTGTGCAGGTGTTTCTGCATTAGCAGTCAGTGCCATTAACGGAATCGACGCTTTGGCAGGTTTTGAACCCATTGTGGATGTGAATGAGATTGATGGTGGCTATTTGTATGCTGAAGTCGTTTCAGGAATGACACAGGAACAAAATAATATTGCCCAAATTCTATTGGAAAACCTTTTGTTAGGTTTACAAGCGATGGAAGAAGAGAATACTGAATATATTCAAATTGATACAAACACTCAAAACTAGGAGGTGCAGACTATGTTATTAAAAATGAACTTACAACTATTCGCCCATAAAAAAGGTGGAGGTTCTACTTCCAACGGACGTGATTCAGAATCTAAACGATTAGGTGCGAAACGCGCGGATGGACAAACTGTTTCAGGTGGTTCAATTCTTTACCGCCAACGTGGAACAAAAATCTACCCAGGTGTAAACGTGGGAATCGGTGGCGATGATACTTTATTCGCTAAAGTTGACGGTGTGGTACGTTTCGAACGTAAAGGCCGCGACAAAAAGCAAGTCTCTGTCTACCCAGTAGCACAAGAAGCTTAATTATTTGAACACCCAATTCTTTGTCTGACAAGGAATTGGGTGTTTTTTTGTGCTAGTGTAGTGTTTTTTGCGAAAACGCAGTGGGTATAGAGAAAAGTTTTTATTTTGGATCTATCTGCTATTTCATAAAAAGCGATCATTAATTTCTTAAAACGGCGCAGATGTGACTCTTCAATTATTTGCAGACCAGCACCCACCTCAATCATTAGCTTATTTGCGATGATTGAGGCGGTTCGTTTGTTTCCATCCCAAAATAATTGTGAACGTGTTGCAAATAGAAAATAGTCGAGTGCTTTTTTTGGCTGATACGCGATGAATGAGCTAAATTACATAAGAATCCAATCTAGTTAACAACCCCACCCGTCTCTATTTAGAATTGGGTGGGGTTTAGTTACTATCTGAATATAGAGAATTAGAGATAGTAGGTGAATAAGTCGGGTAAATCAACGCGGACAAGCTCCTCTGAAATAAGAACCAAAGTATTCTCAGAATCATAAACAGTTCCGATGTGATGGATGACTGAGTTGCCGCTTTGAACATTAAAAAGCTTGGCTTGATCATGAGTTAATTGATGAATAGCCACCTGATTTCTTCCTTTAAATTCAGGGTGAATTCCTTCTTTTTTGAGAACTTGATAAAGAGAGTCGTTTAAATCACTAGTAAGTAGAAAGTCAAACGCTTCAGGAAAAAAAGTTTGTTCAAGCATAATAGCTACTCCATCGATTTTTCTAAGTCGCTCGACACGAATCAGTTTATTTGTAGAAAAATATTGTGCAAATCTTTCTGGCACAGGGCTATATGAGCGAGAGAGAACTTCTGAGGTCAACTTTTTGCCTTGTTCTGAACAGAGTTGTGTCAAAGAAAGTGTCTTTTGATGATGACCATTACTCTTAACGAACGTTCCTTTTCCGTGTAGTCGCGTCAAGTAGTCCTCTTTGACTAGTTCATCTAAAGCTTTACGAACAGTAATTCTACTGACGCCAAATTCTTTTTGAAATTGAGCTTCTGAGAGTAATTTATCCCCAGCGCGTAATTCGTGGCTTTCTATTTGCTGAAGAATTGTTTCTTTTATTTGTAAGTAAAGCGGTTTGTTAGTGTCCACTAAACGTTTATCCATAGTCTATCACCATCCATATTCTATTATAAATAAACAGTTTGCTTAATTCAACAGTAGGATCACTTTTAGAATCTTGTTATATACTTGTATTGACATATTCAGAATCTATGTCTTATACTTGTGTTGTTTTTTAATATAAGTTTCTAGGAGGAAATCTAATGGATTGTCAGATGATAGTTAGTGAAATCAGTCAGAGAAAACAGAAAGATGGTGGGATAAAAGAAGTTGTTTGGATTGCTGCAGGTGGGAGTCACGGTGGTTTCTATCCGGCTCACTATTTTTTAGATCAAGAGGCTAAGCATATTCGCTCAAAAAATATAACTAGCAATGAGTTCGTAAAAGCGCCGCCTAAGTTTATTGGTAAAAATACTGTGGCCGTAATTTGTTCTATGAGGGGAACTGCTGAAACGATTGAAGCGGCAGAATTAGCTAAAAAATTAGGTGCGACAACAATTGCATTATATGTAGATGAATCAAAGTTGACAGAAATTTGTACGTATAAGATTGCATATCAATCACTTGCCATTGATGAGAGTGACTTCTCAAAAACGAATTCTGTATATGGCTTACGGTTAGCAATGTTGTTGATGAACGAGGTTGAAGGCTATTTTGATATGGCAATAGCTTTAGATGAGTTTAAGAAAATTGATCAAGTATACAAACAAGCAGCTCTTGATATTCGTCCGAAAGCTATCAAGTGGGGATTGCAAAATCGAGAATCGACTTCAATTCATATTATGGGAAGTGGTCCTACATATGGGGCAGCCTACATTTTTTCAATTTGTAATGTGATGGAAATGTTACAAATTGATTCGCCAACAGTGAATAGCTGTGACTTTTTTCATGGTCCTTTTGAGGTGATTAATGAGGAAACCTCAGTCTTTTTACTTATGGGTCAAGGCAGAAGTCGTTCTAATGATGAACGAGCTGCTCGGTTTTTGAAACAGTTTGGCGGACATAAGGTTTTTGTTCTAGATGCAAAAGAGATTGGGCTTAATCAATTTGATGAACGGATTAGCGAATATTTTAATCATTTAATTTTTGCGCCAATCTTAAATAATGTGTTCATGAGAGAGCTGGCTTATCAAATTAAAAAAGATTACAATACTCGAACGTATATGTGGAAAGCTTCGTATAAATAAACAGCAATAAAAAACGCTAGAAAGATTCTAAGATGAGAGAGAGCTAGGCTTAAATCTCTGAGGATTTTTAGCGTTTTTTTTTTGTGGTAAATCTAATTGAATTTTAATCAACACTCTTTTCCAACACTATCACAAATCTTTTCATAAGTGTTGGTGAAGGGCGAAAAACGTTGACGTATCAATAGTTACAAAAATTGGCATGGATTTTGCTTTATAGAAAGATGTAAGTTGAACGAGGAGGATAGCGCATGAACAAGATTATTTTAGCAAGTCACGGAGAACTGTCACAAGGAATGAAACAGACAGCTTCGATGATTATTGGAGATGCTGGGAATATTTTTGCAGTTTCTGCATTCCGAGATGAAGATGAACCTATAAAAAATCAAGTAGAGGAATTATTGGAACGTATTGGAAGTCAAAATGTATATCTTTTAACGGATATCTTCGGGGGCAGTGTCAATAATGACTTATTACAGATTCAACAAATGAACCCCGAAATCCATTTGTTGTCGGGCATGAATTTACCTCTAGTTATTTCAATTGCGACTCAGACGTCTGAGTTATCAACAGAACAAATGGAAATGATTGTTGAGGAAAGTCGTCAGGGATTAATCGACTGTAAGCAACTATTAGCGACAAATATGACTATTGGAGGAGATGACTTATGATCAAACTAGTTCGAATTGATTATCGATTATTACATGGGCAGGTGGTATTTTCTTGGACGAAAACGTTGGGGATAAATCGAATTATCGTCATTAATCATGAAGCTGCAACGGATGAGTTTAAAAAGATGTCTTTAAATTTGGCTAAGCCTACAGGTGTTAAGTTAAATATGTTCACAGTTGATGAAGCCTTAGCAAAGATGCCCAAAGTCGAGCAGTTAAATGAGAATATAATGATGATTTTTGGGAATACAAAAGAGACGTTATCCTTTTGCGAAAAGTACGCCAAAATTAAGGAAATTAATTATGGTGGGATTCCTAAAAATGGTGAGGCCAAACAATTCGGCAGTGCAGTTTTTCTAAATGCAGAGGAACAAAACGAAGCGCGTAAATTGAAAGAAATGGGGATGAGTCAATACATACAACAGGTACCAACCTCTAAATCAGAGGATCTAAATAAATTACTTTAAAAGGAGGGTTTTAAGATGTTGGTTCAATCGATAGTTTTAGGGTTGATTGGTGTATTTGCAATGTTGGATTCCCGGTTGTTGGGACGTTTAAACTTCGAGCGTCCGCTAATCGTTGGGACAATGGTCGGGATAGCGTTAGGGGATTTGGAGAAGGGATTATTGGTAGGTGCATCTATTGAGTTAATTTCATTAGGTGTGGTTCAAGTCGGAGCGGCTGTACCTGCAGATATGACGTTAGGCGCAGTTATTGCGACAGCTTTTGCAATTTTATCTGGTTCAAACGCAGAGACGGCTTTGACAATTGCCATTCCGATTGCAGTACTAGGGCAGCTGTTAGGGATTTTGATGAGAACAGTACTAGCCAGTTTGACTCACCGAGCGGATTTGTATATTGGAGAAGGAAAATTCAAAAAGGCGCAACGGATTCATATTATCTGGGGAACGATTCTGTATTCATTAATGTATTTTGTACCGATTTTCTTAGCTATTTACTTTGGAACAGATTTAGTAAAATCGATTGTTGAGGCGATTCCTGAATGGGTAACAAACGGCTTGAACCTAGCAAGTAAAATTTTGCCGGCTTATGGGTTTGCTTTGTTACTTCAAACGATGTTGACGAAAAAAATGATGGCTTTCTTATTCCTAGGCTTTTTGATTACAGCTTATTCAGGATTAGGAATCACGGGTGTCGCTTTGTTTGCGTGTATCGTAGCATTTGTCATGTATCAAGTTGAGGCAGCAAGATCTGGTGGCGGTGGAAACGGCCCAACACATGAGCCAGACCCGTTGGATGATTTATAAAAAGGAGGGACTACAAAATGACACAAGGAAAAGATTCGAATAACTTAAAATATTGGCAATTTTTCTGGCGTTCATGGGCAATTCAAGATTCTTGGAATTATGAACGTGCAATGAACATGGGTTTCTTATATGGTATTGCGCCAACGCTGGACCGAATTTATAGTGACCCGAAAGACGAAGAGTTGAAAAAAGAAGCGTATAACCGTCATATGTTGTATTACAATTGTACGCCTCAAACAAGTGCTTTTGTCTTAGGACTAACTGCTTCAATGGAAGAACAGTATTATGAAGATCAAGAAGGTTTTAACCCTGAAACAATTAGCTCGGTGAAAACTTCATTGATGGGCCCATTGTCTGGAATAGGGGATTCCTTCTTCCAAGGAACGGTTCGGGTTTTAGCTTTCGGATTGGGAATCAATCTAGCCCAACAGGGAAGTATTTTGGGACCGATTTTGGCGATGATTATCTCGTTTGTTCCGTCTTTTTTAGTTACATATTATGGAGGTAAGTTTGGCTATAATATGGGAAATAAATATTTAACTAAACTTTATGAAGGCGGACTGATGGATCGTGTGATGTATGTTTGTTCTATCATTGGATTAATGGTTATTGGAGCGATGATTGCTAGTATGATTGGGATTACCACACCACTCAAATTTGGCGAGACATTTGTCTTACAAGATGTACTTGATACAATTATGCCGCAAATGCTACCACTTGGATTGACCATGTTCATGTATTGGCTATTACAAAAGAAAGTGAATACTAGCATTATGTTATTAATCTGTATTGTCGGTGGGTTAGTGTTAAGTGCTTTAGGGATTTTTGTTTAATGTGTTAGTTGAAAATAGATTAGCTTTTTATAAAGGTGATTTGTTTCTCTAAATAAAAAAATTGGAAAAACTCAGGAGGAATTGGAAGAATGAATTCAACAATGGGACCAAAAGAGATTGTAAAAGAAATCGTAGCAAAGAAAGACGTAAAACATATCATTTTCGTAGGCTGTGGAGCATCAAAAGCAGATCTTTATCCAGCGAAATACTTTTTAGATCAAAACGCAAACCAGTTACGAATCAGCCACTACACAGCCAACGAATTTAACTTTGCAACACCTAATTCAGTTAACGAAAATGCAGTAGTTATCTCGGCGTCTCTTGGAGGTACGACTCCAGAAACAGTCGAAGCAAATGCCGTTGCAAAAGATAAAGGTGCTACAGTTATTAGTTTAACACGAGTTGTTGATTCAGCGTTAACAAAAGATGCAGATTATGTTATTTATCATGGTTTTGCTGAAAACTATGCGACGAAGTTAGAAAAGACAGGTTATTGTCTACAATTAGCTGTGGAGCTATTAAATCAAGTAGAAGGTTATGAACATTATGAACAAATGATGGCGGGCTTTGATGTGATTTATAAACTTTCTCAAGAGAGTGCAGAATCTGCACGTAAAGCAGCTAAACAGTTTGCTCAACGCTTCAAAGATGAAAAGGTTGTTTATGTAATGAGTAGTGGGGCAACTCATGAAGTGGCTTACTCTAGCTCAATTTGTTTGATGATGGAAATGCAATGGATTAATTCTGGCACTTTCCATGCAGGGGAATTTTTCCACGGCCCTTTTGAAATTGTCGACAAAGATGTGCCATTTATCTTATTGATGAATGATGGAAAAACGCGTAGCATTGATTCTCGTGCCTTAGCATTCTTAGATCGTTTTGATGCGAAAACAGAGGTAGTCGATGCGTTAGATTATGGATTATCTGCACATGTAGATGAATCAGTGGTTGATTACTTCAATCCATTTGTGATTACAGCAGTCTTCCGTGTATACGCAGAAGAGTTATCTTATAGCAGAGAGCATCCGCTAACAAAACGTCGTTATATGTGGAAACTTTCTTACTAATTTGATTTGAATTAAGAGTTTCGAAAAAACTGGGGCAGTGGTCTTAGTTTTTTCGAACTTTATGATATTTTATGAGCTAGGTGAACGGATTTAGCTCTTTTTTGGCAAAAAGACTGCCATTTATAGATAAAATGTTTTACATTATATGTAGAGGTACGTAAAAACGATGAAAAGTGGGTGAGAAGGATGAAAAAGGAATTGGATGAATACTTATATGAATGGACGATTAATCTTAGTAATGAATCAAAGCACCGTCTTTCTGCGCATGAAATCGGCGAAGCTCTACAATTAACGCGCAGTACGGTTAGCAGTTATTTAAATCAAGCTGTCCGAGAAGGTGAATTAGTCAAAATCAAGAGTTATCCGGTCTTATTTTTACATAAGAAAGCCTTACTAGCAGCCAAATTCACTTTAAGTAAGCAAGAATATTTGTCATTAGATGAACTGTTATCCGAAGGGCAGAACCATGCTTTAGCTGAAATTATTGGTGCTAATGGAAGTTTGAAGGAAGCTATTGACCAAATTAAAACGGCCGTGCTTTATCCTCACAATGGCTTACCGATTCTTTTAATGGGAATGAGTGGTTCAGGGAAAACCTTTCTAGCTGAACGTATCCATCAGTATGCAATAGAAGAACAAGTAATTAGTGGTGAGGCACCATTTATTTCCTATAATTGTGCCCAATACTACAATAATCCGGAGCTACTCTCTTCGGCTTTGTTTGGTCACACTAAAGGAGCCTTTACGGGGGCTGACCAGACACACTATGGATTGATTGAAAAGGCTCATGGGGGGATCCTTTTTTTAGATGAGGTCCATCGATTAAGTGAGGAAGGCCAAGAAAAATTATTTACCTTCATGGATACTGGAGAATTTTCGCCTATGGGGGATACGAGTATTCGAAGGCGTGCAGATGTTCGACTGATTTTTGCAACGACAGAAAATGTCTACGCAACATTCTTGCCAACTTTTTTACGTAGATTGCCTGTGATAGTCAATTTGCCTAAGTTCCAGCATCGTCCACAATCAGAGCGTTTGAGTTTGATTGATTCTTTTTATATTGCCGAGAGTAATATCTTGGAAAAAGAACTACAGGTTTCCTCTCATCTGATTGATTTTTTGTTGAATAGTGACTTAGAAGGCAATGTGGGAAAGATAAAAAACATTATTAAATATGCTTGTGGAAGCGCTTATGTCCATCAGAAAGACAAAGAAGTCATTCAAGTGAGACTGAGAGATTTACCTTTAGAATTTAGTCTTAAGTTTAAAGAACAGTTTAGCAAACCTAAAAAGAAGCTCCCTGATCGACGGTATTTGCCAAATACACCCCAACAAATTTATTTGGAAAGTAAACAGATTCAACTATTGAAAGAATTTTTTTGGGAGATGTTGGCAGAGTTCAAAAAGGTACAGCACCAAGCTTCTTCTCCAACAAGTTTTATTGAGGCGATGGCTAATCGAGTAACTCAAATAATGGATGAATTCATGTTTCAAGAGACTTACAAAAAAGAGGAGTCTTTTTATTCCGTATTGACTTACCATATCCGTCAAACGATTGATATTATGTATGAAAATTATGGTTTTGAACAAGATGGACATCGAGCAGTTTCTTTGGCAAGTTATCTGTATTTGAAGGATAACAAGGATATTCTAGGAAGTCATTATGAATGGACGGAACAAAAAGTGGCACTGCTTGAGTTTCTCAATGCAACGTTAGAGAATACGTATTGGTATGCCAAAAAATTACTTTCTCATTTATCGCAACAATTGGATCAAGAATTGTTTGAAGAGGACATCGTGTTTGTCGCATTTTATTTCTATAGTTTGCACATTAACGACTTACCTAGCGAAGTTAAGAGTATCGTGTTAGCCCATGGGTATTCAACTGCAAGTAGTTTAGCTAATGTTGTAAATAGGATGCTAGAAAAAAACGTCTTTCAGGCGTATGACATGCCGATTAATATTACTTTGGAGAAGGTCGAATCCCAAATTATTCGCTACATTAATGAGTACCGTACAGATGCAGGATTGATTTTGTTGGTGGACATGGGTTCGTTTAACCAATTGGGTGAACGGCTGGCCAAACATATTCAAAGTCCTATGGTGATTATTGATAATGTCAGCACACCTCTTGTATTAGAAGTCGGCCATCATATTGTTAGTGGCCATAGTATTACCGAAATTTACGAAGCGATCTCGGTAGAAAAAAGGATTCAGAAACAGTTGATTATTCCAGAAATCAATAAGAAAAAAGCAATTATCACCTGTTGTTATACAGGGCTTGGAAGTGCGACTCAGATTCAAGAGATTCTTTTGAAATGTCTGGGAGAGTCTGCTAAGGAATTGGTTATTTTACCGTATGATTACAAGAAGTTATTACAAAACAAGCTCTATGAAGCGCCTTTTCAGTTATATGATGTGTTGATGATTGTTGGAACAGAAAGCCCCAAGATTCATCAAGTACCGTATATCAGTTTAGACAAATTAATTAATGGGGAGGCTGTAGAAGAGTTTGCGGACTTGTTGCATGCGCAAGTTGATCTGGATCCTCAAGTTCTAAAAAGTCGGCTGATCTTTAACTTTTCAATTAATAAAATTGTTGAAAACTTGACCATTTTAGATGCCAATAAGGTCTTGCTTTTAGTTCAACGGGCTGTAAAAGAGATGGAAGCTTTAATGGGAATTGATTTTTCGAATAATCAACTATTTCTTTTATACATGCATTGTTGTTCGATGATTGAACGGATTCTTCGAAAGGAAACCGTTGATGAACAAGAGGATATTGAAGAGTATGTTCAAAGAGAAGGACAGAATATTGAATTGATTCATAAAGCGTTTCAAGAAGTTGAAAAGGAATATACAATCGATTTGCCGTTATTAGAACTTCGGTTGCTAAATGATATCGTAAAGGAATAGGAGAAAAAAATGAAAAAGGCAGTTATATTTGATATGGATGGAGTATTGATTGATAGCGAGCATTTTTATTTTGAGCGGAGAATGGCTTTTTTTCGTGAAAAAAATATAGCTCCAGGTTCCACTCGTTTAGAGGATTATGTGGGTAAGACAGAGCAACAGTTATGGGAGACATTGGTGCCAGATGATGAAATGCTAAGGGCGGAGTTGTACCCGGAATATGCAGCGTATCGAGAGGCGCATCCTATCGACTTTACTAAAGCGATTCGAGAACAAGTGCCTGAAGTATTGAAGGACTTAACAAGTCGCAATATTCTTATCGGGCTGGCGTCTTCCTCTCCACGACATGAAATTGATGAAATGTTAAAAAAATGTGAATTAGGTGCTTATTTTTCTTTTGTTATCAGCGGGGAAGAAGTCAAAGAGGGCAAGCCGGATCCTGAAATATATATCCGCAGCAAAAAAGCGTTAAATTGTGAAGGTTATATAGCTGTGGAGGATTCTACTTTTGGCATAGCCGCGGCAAAAGCAGCAGGGCTCTATACCGTTGCTCTCAAGCAAGCTTTTCCACTAGATCAAAGAGAAGCCGATAAGCAGATTGACAATCTACTGGAGCTTTGTGCGTTAACAGAAAATCAGAATATTTTTTTAGTATAACTCACTAGTGTTGCGCAAATATAGTCAGAATAATCTGAAAACTATCTTTCGCTAAAATTTTAAAAAAAGTCGAATGCTTACGCAAGGGATGACTTTTTTCCAGAAAATTTTGGTCGTATTTAACTGAATCCTAAAAGCGTCGACAACGTATTTAGTCAAAATCACCCGGGTCTGTGGCGCTCTAACCAGATTTCTGCAGGCTCAAAACGTAGATAATGAAATGAGCGCTTTAACTGGAAAAGTGTCGCTACCGAATTCAATTCGATCTTTACCAAATAGGTTAACAGCGTCGCGATAAGGGTGAGAATCACTTGATTAATTGCACCTTGTTCGCTTCGTGAGTAAAGTTGCTTGATTGCCAGATTCTGTTTTAAATGTTTGAAAAACAGCTCAATTTGCCAACGTGCTTGATACATGTCGGCGACTTCATTTGGCGAAATATCAAAACGATTGGTAACGATTCGCAAGAGACGTTGACCTTTCGTCAAAACGGTCACAAGACGAAATCGTTCGGTGACGTGATTGTTTCCGCCGCCTAAAATGACGTGTTGATCACTGATAAGTTGACCGTCTGTTGTTTTTGGATTCACGAGTTCAATTTGTTCTAAGACTGTAATCGTCGTATTGGATTTTGTTCGTGTCACAAAGAAATAACCGTCATTGTGCAGGCGATCCAGCAGTTTGTAATCAAAATAGCCGCGATCCACAACATAGGTCGCTTCTGTTTTGTCCACTAAACATTCGAAATGATTCCGGTCATGTTCTTCGGCATTAGTAATCGCAAAATGTTCTGGGTATTGATTGGTTTTGTCCAGATAACAGAGGTTCAAATGAAGCTTGATACCTGCTTTAGTTTTCCGAAAATTTGCCCATGGAAACCGCGTCTTATTCAACGGGATCGTGGTTGAATCAACAAGTTGAAGGCTAGTTGTTTTTGAACTTGGTCGTTCTTTTGCCACTTTCTGAGCCAACTGCGCAAAGATCTCCATTAGAACTTCTTGACTGATTTCAGGAATTTTACGAGAAAGTGAACTGTAGCACAGCGAATCTATGCCTATTTCTTGGCGAAGACTTCGATCCATAAAGGATCTGTCCATTTCGCGAAAGCTTGGAAGCTCTTCATAAACGGCATGTAACAGAACTTTAATTGTGGTCGTGAAGTCCAGTTTTTTACTGTAAGAATTAAATTGTTGCATCCAATTTTTGGCTTCTTCCGATAAATTATTCAAATTTATTGAAGAAAACCATTTCTGAAATGAAGTTTTTGAGTTATACTTATCCATGTTGTGGTCCTTTTTATTGGTCTTGGATAAGTCATCCAAGAGTAGTATAAAGGATTTTTTTTGTCTGGATAGCTTTATATCAAGTTTTAGATAGGTTGAGGAGTCTTTGCAACACTAGTGAAATAAAATATTAAATTAAACATAGAAATAGTTTTTTTATATGTATAACGCCCCACGTTAGATGAAGAATTTTTGAATGCCATATTGAATGCTATTGGGAATAATCTAGTGAAAATATGTGAAATAGTTCGTAGTCAAATAGCTTTATATAAATGAATACTACACAAATAGAAAGTGTTTGAAACTATAAAATCTGTCTACCCAGTAGCATAAGAAGCTTAATTATTTGAACATCCAATTCTTTGTCTGACAAGGAATTGGGTGTTTTTTTGTACTAGTGTAGTATTTTTTGCGAAAACGCAGTGGGTATAGAGAAAAGTTATTATTTTGGATTTATCTGCTATTCCGATAACAATTTTTTAGTAGAAACTGCGCAGCCTAAAGGTATAAAACTGGCGAATGGAAAAGAGTATTGACAAAATAGCGTATATTATAGGATAATATATTCAATGTTGAATATATTGGAGGTGTTTAGATGATTCGGTTATTAGTTTTGGAACTATTAAGTCAAAGTCCTATGTCTGGTTATGAGATCAAACAGATTCTTGAAAAAACAGATGCCAAACGATGGGGAAATGTTTTGCCGGGTTCGATTTATCATGCGATAAAAAAATTAGAGTTAAGCGAGTGTATAAAAATTGCGAATATTGAAATGACAGGGAAAAGACAGCGTTCCGAATATACAATCACTAAAAAAGGGACGAAATTATTAAGTGAATTAGTTATCGAAGCTTTATCTTCACCGATTCATTTTGCTGGGGATTTGTACTCGGGGATTGGGGTAATCCATCAAGTTGGTAAAGATCAAGCGATTGCCGAACTCGAAAAGAATTTGATTACGTTGGATAAAGAAGCGGCTGAAATTAAACAAGGCATTAAAATGAAAATTGAGTCGATAGATGCTGAGCTTCCAACTTTGTCTTCTCTTGTTGTTGAACACATGATTAAATCAATCGACATTCAAAAGGAACTAATAAAGGGTGTGATTCATACACTTGAAAATAAAACCGAATAGTTCGGATTTTATTTTTGGGTGAATAGTCAATATTGAATATATTTTGGAGGAATAATAATGGAAAAACTAAAAGTAAATCCATATTCTATCGATCATTTGGTAGTCAATGTAGAGGGATATTATCAAAAAAATCAAGAGTTCATAGAGGAAGTTAATAGCCAGGGGCTGCCTTATTTACCAAAAAAGGGAAAAGGAACAAGAGGTTTTCAAGCGTCTAATCTATGGCTGGGAGAGGAATATCTTGAATTTATCCATATCAAAACTAAGGATGGAGGTGGTTGGATAAGCAAATGGGTTGAGAAATATCATGCAGGTCATCGCGGATTAATCGGCTTATTTCTAAAAACTAAAAATATTGAGGAGACAACAGAGAAACTGAGTCAATTTGGGATTTCGGAGTCTAAACGGATAACTATTCCATTATTTTTTAACTTGATTAAACTATCAGCTAAATGGCGCAATGCTTATCTGCCGTTTTTTAGCAAGAGTCCATTTCAAATAGGCTTTCAACAGGTGGATAATAAAAAAATAGAAAAAAGAATGCACACGCAAATGGTACCGAATAGTCAAGACCAAGGAATTACAGGAATCAAATCGATTACATATTATGGTCCTTTTACTGAGGATGAGCTGGAGTGGCTCAAAAAGATATTTATCTGTATAGAGGAGAAAGATAAGCAGCTAATCATTCCTCTAGAAAAAGGTCAATCTCTGTCTATCTGTATTTCAAGTGAAGTAAAGACCGAAGTTCAATTATTTTCTCAGCAGATTGTCCTCTCTCCCTTAATTATTGAAAATGTGATAATTACGAGTAGCCCCCCAATTAGTGAGTAAATTGGCATGGAAAGACAGATAGCTATCATAAAATACATAGAGGTTTTCAATTAAAGTACACGATGAATGAGCTAAATTACATAAGAATCCAATCTAGTTAACAACCCCACTCATCTCTATTTAGAATTGGGTGGGGTTTAGTTACTATCTGAATATAGAGATAAATTAGAGAGAGTAGATGAATAAGTCGGGTAAATCAACGCGGACAAGCTCCTCTGAAATAAGAACCAAAGTATTCTCAGAATCATAAGCATCTATTTAACTGCAATAAAATAACCTCCCTAATCAGTTAGAGAGGAATCGCAGTAGAGATTTGCAAAATCATCAACAAAAACATGGTAAGGAGTTGACTACTGCTGACCATAGTATAACAGAGCTTTATTTTCTAGGTAATGATTATGCACTAATTTTTGGGCAGAAAAAGAAAGATTAATTTTTTTGCTTGCTAAAAATCAGTGGGCTTCTAATGCAGCTAGTTGATTCATTTCTAGTTTACGACTTTTTTATTGAGGGACTAGAGGAGAGTTGAATAAAAAACAATCTTTATTTAGTGAAGGGGTTACAATAGGTAGACTCTTTTTATATAATGAAAGAAATAAGGATAAAATGATTCGTTGGGAGAGAATGTATGGGAAGACGTCAACAGGGAGTGAAAAAGCAGAGACGACAGCGAAGGAGAGCGATTGTCAGTTTGGCAGTGGTTCTAATGGGTTGTTCGGTACTTCTATTTTTTTATTTGAATCAAAAATTGACAACAGCTACACCTGATAAGAAAGAAACAGTTCAGATAACAAAAAAAGAAGTACCAACGAGTCAATCAGAGAGGTCTGATAAGAATGCTGAATCAGAGAACCAAACTGAGAATGAGTCGGACAAACAGAAAGAAAATAAAAACGATAGTGAAAAGAAAAAAGAGCAATCTGATGAGCAGACACAATATGTCGTGGCTCAGAAAACAACTATTTATTTAGATAATCAAAAGCAAACCGTTCGTGAAGAACAAATTCCAAAAGGCGCGATTATTACAATCAAAGAGGTTCCTGGTAATGACCAGCTGGTAGAAGTTCTGACAGAGCATAATAAAGGCTTTATTGAAAAAGAGACCTTGGTTTTGCGAACAGAGGTCCAAGAGAAACGTGAGGCCTTAAAGAATCCTACACTAAGCTCAGAAGAAGTTGCAGCCCTTTTGGATGACAAAATCAAAACATTTATCAATCAAAACGGTGGTGATTTGAGTATCTACATAGAAACAGCAGACCAGTCGCTTTCTTATGGGTATCAGGAGTCTGCTGTGCGACGGACGGCTAGCAGTATTAAGTTAGCGTTTATTACCTATATGATGACACTAGCCGATCAAGGGGCAATCAATTTGTCGGAAGAATTAACCTATGAAGCAAGTGACTATTATGGAGGAACAGGGATTATTCAGTATGATCCAGTGGGGTCAAAGTATTCTTTGGAACGTTTGGCGGAGCTTGTGATTCGTTATAGTGATAATGTCGCCTACCTAAAATTACTTGCTTATTTGGGTGAAGAGAATTTTGTGGCCTTTTTAAAAACCATGAATGCTGAGTCTCAAAATGATCGTTTCTTCTCTACCGCAAAAGTGTTAACTAGCTATATGAAGTATGTCTTCGAAAATAAAGACAGCAGTGCTCATATCCAAAAGTTGTATGGTTGGTTACAGAGAAGTACTTTTGATGATGGTGTGGCGATTGGCGTCCCAGCTGTGGATGTGATTCACAAAACGGGCTGGATGCCGATGTACGCAGTCAGTAATGATATTGCTTTAGTTGAAGCAGACAGACCGTATTATGTCACGATTATGACAAATGGCTATTCTGAAGAGTATAGTGAGCAGGCGATTTCTGATTTGGCGGAGTCGATTGATCAATGTTTGTTGCAGCTGAAATAAATGAGTGATTTTAAACGAGGATGTCTGAGGAGCTTATGCATCTTTGGCATAGGAGACTGATGATAGAAATTTGATAGTTGAAGATTGAATGGTTGCCTGTTCAATCTTCAGCTTTTTGTTCTATTCTTTTGAGTACCCTGTTTATTAAAAAGAGTATCAAATTGGCTAGTTCTTTTGGGTGCCTCTTTTTGTAGGTGTAGGCTAATCTTTTTGAGGGGGAAAAATGAATTTAGATGGAAAAATCAAATTAAGTTGCAAAAAGAAAGAACTTATATTAAAATAACATTAATTAAACATGATGCTTTGAAGAGAAGAGTAGTAAACTGCTGATAATAAAAGAGACCCTTGTCTGGTGAAAATAGGGATTATTGAAGGTTTATGAAGATGAGCTCTGAGCATTTGGTCTTGTTCACGCAAACCAAACGGTAAGCAACCGTTATATTGCCAAGTATGTTTGTACTGTTGAGGTATTGCCTGTAAAGGCAATATAAATGAGGGTGGTAACACGGAAATATTCGTCCCTTTATCTATCAAAAGATTGGTAGGTAAAGGGATGGATATTTTTTTTCTGTCATAAAAAGGAAAGGGTGTAATTGGATGAAAAAATTAGGGATTTTTGGATTATTAGTAAGCTGCTTATTTGTAGTAGCAGCGTGTGGTGCAAAGAATGACAAAGTGGAGAGCAAGTTGAAGATTGGTGCTTCACCAACCCCACATGCGGAGATTTTGGAGCATATTAAACCTGAATTGAAGAAAAAAGGTATTGACCTTGAGATTGTTAAATTTGATGACTATATCTTACCGAATAAGGCATTGAATGAGGGAGAGATTCAGGCAAATTATTTTTCAACTGTTCCGTACTTCGAGTTACAAAAGGCGGAAAATGGGTATGATTTTGAAAATATCGGGGCGATTCACTTAGAGCCGATGGGAATCTATTCTCACGAGATAAAAAACGTGGCGGACATTCCTAAAGGGGCAAAGGTGATTGTTTCCAATGTACCATCTGAGTGGGGACGCGTATTAAATATTTTCGTTCAAAATGACTTGCTGACTTTAAAGGATGGACTGGCGATTGATAAAGCGACTTTCGAGGATATTGTCGATAATCCGAAAGAGTTGGTGTTTGAACACAGTGTGGATCCGACGTTACTGACGGCTGCCTATGAAAACAAAGAAGGTGACTTGGTGGCGATTAATTCCAATTTTGCCTATGAAAAAGGGTTAAACCCGGTTAAAGATTCGTTGATGATTGAAAACGAAGACTCGCCGTATGTTAATATTGTGGCAACAAAAGCTAAAGACAAGGATAACGAGGCGATTAAAGAGTTAGTGAAAATTTTGCACGAAGACTCTGTCCAGTCATGGATTGAGAAAAAATGGGGCGGTTCGATTGTCCCTGTGAATTAAACAAATCAGAAAAAAGGAAGAAGGATAAAGAGATGGAACGAGCAATTTTTGCAGGGGGATGTTTTTGGTGCATGATTAAACCGTTTGATACACAGCCAGGGATTCTTTCCGTTTTGTCAGGGTATACAGGTGGATTTAAAGAAAATCCGACTTATGAGGAAGTCAAAGCGGGAGAGACGGGGCACACAGAGGCGATTGAGATTATCTTTGATCCAGCAGTGATTTCATTTGAAGAGCTGGTTGAGATTTATTGGCAACAAACGGATCCTACTGATGCATTCGGTCAATTTGAGGATAGAGGAGATAGTTATCGCCCTGTTATTTTCTACTTTAATGAGGAACAAAAGCACATGGCAGAAGCGAGTAAGCAACGATTACAGAGTAGTGGACTTTTTAAGGAGAAAATTGTGACCCAAATTGAGCCTGCTACAATCTTTTATCCAGCTGAGCAGTATCATCAGGAATATTACAAAAAAAATCCTGACAATTATGAAAAAAATGCGAGTCAAAGAAAACAATTTATCGGTCAAGTGTGGCAAGCTTAACCAAGGTTGTGTTTTAAGTAGTGCCAAAAAATTCTATAAGTGAAGCAGGCTGTTTCTAACGTTAAAGAGGGTATGTCTGCTGAAGGTGCTAGAAAGCTTTTCTTAGTAAGCTTCTTAGCCCTTTTTTTATAGCCAAAGTAGCAAGATTGCCTCCATGATTTCTTTCAGAAAAAAGTTTATAGCCTGGATGCAAGCTGATTTATTCATGGAAGTTTAAAGCAGAAAGGTAGGAAATAATGGCTTAATGAAACCTAAAAACCTCGTCTTGCCGAGACTTTATTTTAAGGAGTGCTGGATTAAGAAGCTAATTTTTACTAGAATAAAGAGATAACCTTTTGTTGAGTGGAGCGCTTTAGTTGGATTATTTAAGATACGACTAGGCAGTCGGCCAATTTTAGCTACTATATTATAGAGGAGATTGCGATACACTAGAGTCTGTGGAGGAGTTGAAAAATGCAATTTTTGCGTAACATAGGTATAATTGCAATAAGAAATGAGAATGTGTTGAAATAGAGGTGGTAAGTTTTGTCAAAACGAATCGATCGGATATACGCGTATGTAAAAGAGCAAACTGCACAATTATCAGAGGAGGCTATTCAAGATGGCGCTGGTGTCACGACCGCAGAAGTGGCTGACGTGTTGTCTATTCAGAGAACCAATGGCAGTAAGGATTTGAACCAGCTGGTAAAAGAGGGCAAACTAACAAAACTAGAGGGGCGACCGGTGCGCTATATCTTAACAAAGGGATGGCAAGAACCACCAGTCAAAAAATATGTTCCTAGCTATATGGAGAGACCTAAAAAACAGAAGGGCAATAAAACATTACAAGCGCAAGCGGTGATGACGAGTAAGGACATTTTTTCTCGGATTATCGGCTCTGCTGGAAGTATGAGAAATTCAATCGAACAGGCCAAAGCGGCGGTCTTATATCCTCCAAAAGGCTTAAATTGTTTAATCACAGGGCCTACAGGTTCAGGAAAAACATATTTTGCACATGCAATCTTTCAGTATGCTAAATTAAACCAAGTGATTTCCTCTGACAAAGAATTAATTGTTTTTAATTGTGCAGATTATGCGAATAATCCGGAACTATTGATGAGTCATTTGTTTGGGTATGTCAAAGGAGCTTTTACAGGGGCGGATACTGAAAAGTCAGGAATTATTGATGAAGCGGATGGTGGGATGCTCTTTCTTGATGAAATTCATCGACTACCGCCAGAAGGACAAGAAATGATCTTTTATTTTATGGATCATGGAACATATAGTCGCTTAGGAGAAACGAGCAAAACGCATCAAGCGGCGGTTCGAATCATTGGTGCGACGACAGAGGATCCCAATTCGACTTTACTTGATACATTTGTCCGAAGAATTCCGATTAATATTCAGTTACCACCTTTTGCCAAACGACCAGCCTCTGAAAAAGTGGATCTAGTGAAAGTCATGGTTGCCCAAGAGGCGAATCGAATTGAGAGAAGAATCACTTTGACTGAGGATGTTGTAAAGGCGTTAATTGGTAGCGTGACTTATGGCAATATTGGTCAGTTGAAGTCTAATATTCAACTAGTTTGTGCACGGGGCTTTTTGAATCATATGCAAAAAGAGGAGATCCCTCTGACAGTCAATGATTTGCCTGAAGGAATTCGGGCTGGCGTGATTCAGTTGGCCAGTGATCGTGAGGCAACTATGGAGCTTGCGAAGGTGCTAGAGCCGAAGATTGATGTATCTCCCAATGCCTCAATTCTTGAAATACAGTCAGATTCCTATGAGTTACCTTATAATTTATACGATATTATTGGCGATAAAGCGACGTTATTAAAGTCTGATGGATTGGACCAAGAGGCGATTAATCATTTTATCTCCACAGATATTAATATTCATTTGAAGTCGTTTTATAAAGATCATGGCTTTTCATTTAACGCAGAAAACAAATTATCGGAATTTGTTGATCAAACAATTATTGATGTGACTAACCAGATTTATCAACAGGTCAAACAAGAGTTACGTCATGAGTTTCAGCAAAATTTTGTTTATGCGATGAGTTTGCATATTAGCTCGTTTTTGAAAAAGATTTATCTTGGCGAAGAACGTCACACAAATGATAATATTAAAGAGATGGCTGTTGATTTTCCGGAAGAATTTGAGGCTGCAAAAAAAATTCGTCAGTTTATTGCTGAGCGGTTTCAAGTGAAAATTCCAGAAAGTGAAGATTATTATTTGACCGTTTTGTTAGTTTCCTTACGCGATGATCAATCAGTCGGTCGGGTCGGCGTGATTGTTGCGTCTCACGGAAACAGCACAGCGAGTAGTATGGTGCAGGTAGTCAAACAGTTGTTAGATGTGGATAAGATTATTGCGGTGGATATGCCGTTAGATATGCATCCGCGGACAGCTCTGGAGCGAATTGAACAGGCTGTACTTCAAATTGATGAAGGAAATGGCGTGATGCTGTTAGTAGATATGGGCTCATTGGCGACATTTAATGAGAAGATTCAAAGAGACACGGGTGTACCAGTTCGAACGATTGATATGGTGACGACTTCACTGGTGATAGAGACGGTTCGAAAAGCTTCGGTTATGGGAGCTAATTTGGATGACCTGTATGATTCCTTGAAGAATTTTAGAGGGTACGCGGATGTGAGTACAGGGACAGTCGAGAAACAGTTGGGAAGTAATCAAGCAATTCTCGCTATTTGTGCATCGGGAGAAGGAACAGCCCAAAAGATTAAAGAGATTATTGATGCTGCTTTACAAAAAAGGAAAAATGAAACAATTGAAGTGGTAACCCTATCTGTATTAGATGTGCGAGAAAAGATGGGCACGATTCAAGAACAGTACGATATTGTGGCGACTACAGGAATTATTGATCCGAAGATTGAAGCGCCGTTTATCCCGCTTGAACGATTTATTGATCATGATGTTGATCGTATTTTGGATCAGCTTCTTTTAGAAGAGGAGCTGGAAGAGTTGACGGATAGGGTCGATGTATCGGTGGATGAGGAGCAGGCCCAAACAATTTGTGTGAACTATATGGTGGAGAGCTTTACATTTATTAATCCAACCAAGTTAATTCGTCCGCTATGGCAATTTTCAATGGAGGTGGCTGATAAAGTTGGTGTCGACTCATCAAGATATGCTTTTCAGATTAATTTGACCATGCACCTGGCTGGGATGGTGGAACGAATCTTACTGAGAGAATTTTTGACTGTGGAAGAGGTAGAGCTGCAACAAATGAAAGACCAAGCAATTTATCCGCAAGTTGAAGTTGCAGTGAAAGAATTAGAAAGACGCGTGCGCTTTACCGTTCCGCCTGCTGAAGTGTATTATCTGATGCAATCAATTATCAATCAGCAATTAAAAAGAATACAGTAAGTTGCTAAAATAATACACTAATTAATACACAAAAGAAAACAATACACTGATAATAGTGTATTGTTTTCTTTTATCCTTTTATTTAGAGGAAAAATAAAAGAGTGTATCATTTGTAAGTTGGCATACTTCTTGCTTATTATAAATGTGAACACAGTTGTAGATATAGACATAGGAGGTGGTTTTAAGGTCTCGTTAAAAATTCGGGTGACAGGGTAACTGTCGTTTTAAACATCTAGCCCCGGATAAACGGTGGGTCACAAGCACTCAGCTTCCAAATAGTGAATGAGTAAGGAGGTCCGTTATTGTGGGAATGGATATTCGTTTAGCTCGGATTGATGATCGGTTGATTCATGGGCAGGTCGCAACTGCATGGTCGAAGTCAACAGATATCAGTCGAATTCTCGTCGTCAGTGACGAAGTAGCACATGATGAGCTTCGTAAGTTTTTGTTAAAAGAAGCGGCGCCACCTGGTATCAAGTCCAATGTTATTACGATCAAAAAAATGATTGAAGTGTATGACAACGACTTGTTTGAAGGAGTCAAAGTGATGTTACTTTTCACTAACCCAGCAGATGTTGCGCAATTACTTCGTGCAGGCATTCCGATTTCTTCTATTAATATTGGCGGAATGCGTTTCACAGATGGGAAACGAATGATTACCAATTTTGTTTCTATTGATGATGATGACATTGAGGCATTTCGTTACTTAGATCAACAAGGCGTAGAGTTAGAGATACGAAAGGTCCCGGCAGATCGTAAAGTCAATCTGATGGAACTGCTTCAAAAAGAAAAGAAATCAGAGAAGTAGCTTGTCACAAATAGACTGTAATTAAAAATTACACTCTGCAATTATCTGTGTATCATTTATGTTGTTAAAACAAAAGTAAGAAAAATAGGAGGTATAAACATGGTAGGGATTATCCTTGCAAGTCATGGTGAATTCGCAAATGGCATTTTGCAATCCGGTTCAATGATTTTTGGAGAGCAAGAAAATGTGAAGGCAGTTACTTTACAACCTAGCGAAGGACCAGATGACTTAAAAGCCAAATTAGTAGAAGCAATCGCCTCTTTTGACAATCAAGAGGAAGTATTGTTCTTGGTTGATTTATGGGGTGGTACACCTTTTAATCAAGCAAACAGTTTGTTTGAAGAACACAAAGACAAGTGGGCGATTGTTGCAGGTATGAATTTACCAATGGTGATTGAAGCTTACTCTTCACGTTTTTCAATGAATTCAGCACAAGAGATTGCGGCACACATTCTTGAAACAGCGAAAGAAGGAGTTAAAGTAAAACCAGAAGAATTAGAGCCAACAGAACCAATTCAAAAGGTTGAAGATCAACAACCAAAAGGGGCCTTAGCTCCCGGAACAGTCGTTGGTGATGGCAAAATCAAAATCGTCTTAACGCGTGTGGATTCTCGTTTACTTCACGGACAAGTAGCAACTGCATGGACAAAATCAGTTAACCCTTCACGGATTATTGTCGTGTCTGATGCTGTAGCAAAAGATGACTTACGTAAGAAATTGATTGAACAAGCGGCTCCTCCTGGTGTGAAAGCCAATGTTATCCCAATTAATAAAATGATTGAGGTGGCGAAGGACCCACGTTTTGGCGGAACTAAGGCTTTATTATTATTTGAAAATCCTGAAGATGTCTTACGAGCAATTGATGGTGGCGTAGAGATTCCGGAAGTTAATGTTGGTTCAATGGCTCACTCTGTCGGTAAAGTCGTTGTAAGTAAAGTATTGTCAATGGGAACTGAGGATGTTGCAACGTTTGAAGAATTAAAGAACAAGGGAGTTACCTTTGATGTTCGTAAAGTACCAAACGATTCAAAAGATAATATGGATGAATTGCTGAAAAAAGCGAAAACAGAGTTGGCTAACGTTAATAAGTAAAAAAACATTTAAAAAATAGGAGGCTTATCATGTCTATTATATCAATAATTTTAGTAGTGTTCGTTGCCTTTCTAGCGGGTATGGAAGGAATTCTCGATGAATTTCAATTCCATCAACCGTTAGTCGCATGTACATTAATCGGGTTGGTAACGGGAAATTTAACTGCAGGTATTATGTTGGGTGGATCATTACAAATGATCGCACTTGGTTGGGCAAATATTGGTGCTGCTGTAGCGCCAGATGCTGCATTGGCATCTGTTGCATCCGCAATTATTTTAGTTAAAGCATTAGGTACTGATAATATTTCTGTTCAATCAGCCATTACAACATCAATTGCTGTAGCTATTCCATTGGCTGTAGCTGGCTTGTTCTTAACAATGATTGTTCGAACACTTGCTGTACCGATTGTTCACATGATGGATGCAGCGGCAGAGAAGGGTAATATCCGAAGAATTGAATTTTTACATGTTTTAGCTGTCTGTATGCAAGGGATTCGTATTGCGATTCCTGCAGGCGCGTTATTGTTTATTCCACCTCAAACTGTTCAAAATTTCTTAGAAGCAATGCCTGCTTGGTTAACTGATGGTATGGCTATCGGTGGGGGCATGGTCGTAGCAGTTGGTTATGCAATGGTTATCAACATGATGGCGACAAAAGAAGTTTGGCCGTTCTTTATTATTGGCTTTGTGGTTGCAGCGGTCACTCAATTGACTTTGATTGCATTAGGTGCGTTAGGTGTGGCTATGGCCTTGATTTACTTAAACCTTTCTAAAATGGGTGGTTCAAGTAACAGTGGCGGCGGAAGCAATTCAGGTGATCCGCTAGGCGACATTCTAAATGACTATTAATTAGAAGGAGGAGAAAAAAATGGCAGAAAGAATTGAATTAACGAAAAAAGATCGTTTAGCTGTTGCATGGCGCTCTACCTTCATTCAAGGTTCTTGGAATTATGAACGTATGCAAAATGGTGGCTGGGCCTTCTCAATGATTCCAGCGATTAAAAAATTATACAAATCAAAAGAAGATCGTTCTGCGGCGTTAAAACGTCACTTGGAATTCTTCAATACCCATCCTTATATTGCTTCACCAATCATTGGGGTAACCTTGGCTCTGGAAGAAGAACGAGCAAATGGTGCACCGGTTGATGATGTAGCGATTCAAGGGGTAAAAGTAGGGATGATGGGTCCGTTGGCGGGTGTTGGTGACCCTGTCTTTTGGTTTACCGTTCGGCCAATGTTAGGTGCGTTAGGTGCCTCATTAGCAATGTCAGGAAACATCATGGGTCCAATCATTTTCTTCGTAGCTTGGAATTTGATTCGTTGGGCATTCATGTGGTATACACAAGAATTTGGTTATAAAGCAGGTTCTAAAATTACTGAAGACCTTTCAGGTGGAATCTTACAGGATGTAACAAAAGGGGCATCGATTCTGGGGATGTTTGTTCTAGCGGCTTTGGTACAACGTTGGGTATCCATCAAGTTCTTACCAGTTGTCTCTGAAGTGAAACTAGATAAAGGTGCCTTTATTGAGTGGGATAAGATTAAAATGACGGGAAAAGGTCTGCAATCGGCGTTTGAACAAGTCAACAGTGGATTAGCCCTTTCTGAAACAAAGGTCACAACTTTACAAAATAACTTGGATCAATTGATTCCAGGACTTGCTGCTCTATTACTAACATTCTTCTGTATGTGGTTACTTAAGAAAAAAGTTTCTCCAATCGTTATTATCATTGGTTTATTCATCGTTGGGGTTGGTGGACATTATATCGGTCTATTATAATTAGACGAAACAGAAGAGTTAACTTCAAAATAGAATGTTCTTTCAAATTGGTTGGAATCGGTTTGTTTGTAAAACTATCGGGATCAAGGGTTCGCTCTTGGTCCTGTTTTATCTAGTGACGTTTAAAAGGTTTGGAATAGATAAAAGTAGAAAAGACACGTATAATTAAGTTAACAAGCTAATAAGGGGTAGATGAGATGGTTCAATCACTGAATACAAAGGTTGATTTAACAATTGACGCAACAGCCTTTAATGGCATCACAGAATATGGCAAGATTATGATTGGCGATGCAGGATTTGAATTTTATAATGGGCGTGATACGAGAAAGTACATACAAATTCCTTGGAATGAAGTAGATACAGTGATTGCTTCGGTGATGTTTAAAGGAAAGTGGATTCCTCGCTATGCGGTCAAAACAAAACAAAATGGGACTTTTACCTTTGCTTCAAAGGAACCTAAAAAAGTTCTGCGAGCGGTTCGCGAATATGTCGATCCGGCCAATATGGTTCAATCACTTAGCTTCTTTGATGTGATTAAGCGAGCAGTAGTATCTATTGGCAAAAAGAAATGAGGCAGAACAGTCTCGCGTATCCTAAAGAGGAATCGTTCATAAGAAAGACTAAGGTCTGACATGGAGGGTTCTTTTTTTTGGTCTAAGTTTCCTGAATGAAGAGAAAGACGACCAAAAATGAATCGATTCAAAAAATAGCTTGAAAATAAATTCTGCTCTTGCTATCATATAATTGAATCGATTCAATTTTCGGTTTTCAAAATGGGGAAAAGGGGAAATAATATGGCAACTATTCACGAAGTGGCGAAGTATGCTGGTGTTTCTGTGGGGAGCGTTTCACGTTTTTTGAACGGGTATACGCTGAAAGATGACAATATGAAAAAAATTGCTGAAGCAGTTGCTGCACTGAACTATAAAGAGAATATGCTGGCAAAGGGATTAAAAAGTAAACAAAGTCAGACAATTGGTTTACTGATGAATCATATGCGGAGTAATTTTAGTAGTTCGATGGTTGCAAAGATTGAAGAAGAGATGGAGAAATCTGGATATGGATTGTTATTAAGCGGCTTTCAAGGGGAACCGGCTCAGTTTCAAAGAAAAATTGATTTTTTGCTTTCTCGGTCTGTTGATGGGGTGATTCTTTTTGAGGCAGAGCAGGAGTGGCCTGAGGTACAGGCGTTACGGGATTTAGATATCCCTATTTTATCAATTAATACACCGATTGAGTTTGAAAAAGTGGATTCTATTTTGGTCAATAATCAGCAGAGCACAAAGGAAGTTATTTTGAGGATGTTGGCTTTGGGGCATGAAAAAATTGGTGTTATTGCGGCTCCTCAAAAGGACTATGTTGCTAAGGAACGTTTATCGGGTGTCTTAGCGGCCTATGAAGAAGTGGGAGTCTCAAAAGATAACTTAACTATTTTTTATGGGGACTATTCAAAAGAAAGCGGCATAAAAGGAGCCGCCTATCTGATTGAACAAAAAGAAGTGACTGCTTGGTTTGTCTGTAACTATAACATGTCTTTAGGGGCGTTGCAGGTGATTTATGAAGAAGGCATTCAATTGGGGAAAGATCTTTCTTTTGCCTGTTATGATTACTTTGAAGCAAGCGAAATTTTTACTCCTAAGCTGACAGTCGTTAAACAACCAATTACGGAGATTGGCGTCCTTGCAGCGAATCGAATGATAGATAAGATTCAAAAGAAAAACCAGCTATCTGGGGAAACGTTGGTTCTAAATAATGAAATTTTATGGCGTGATTCAATTGCCACAAAATAAATAGATAGACATAAACAAAATTTAAAGAGAAACGAGTGTTGTAAAAATGAAAAAATTTCCTGACGGCTTCTTATGGGGCTCAGCAATGTCAGCACCACAAACAGAAGGCTATGGCTCAAAAGGTGGCAAGTCTCCATCGACATGGGACTACTGGTTTCAAACAAATCCAGAGAAATTTAACCAAAATCAAGGACCTGAAAATACCTCGAATATGTATGAATTGTATGTAGATGACTGTGTAAGAATGAAAGAAATCGGCTTAAATTCGATTCGAACTTCGATTGCTTGGACACGTTTATTACCAGATGGAAAAACGCTGAATACAGAAGCTGTGACATTCTATCGTGATTATTTCCAAAAAATGAAGGATAACGGCGTGGAACCAATCATGAACCTTTTTCATTTTGATATGCCTATGTGGCTGATGGAAAAAGGTGGTTGGGAAGTACGGGAATCAGTTGAGGCCTTTGCTTTTTATGCGAAGACAGCTTTTGAACAATTTGGGGATATTGTTACCAGATGGACAACCTTTAATGAACCGATTGTGCATGTGGAATGCGGGTATTTGTATGGTTACCATTATCCTGATGTAGTCGATTTTAAAAAGGCTGTACAGGTGGGCTACAATACGCTGTTGGCACATGTTCGGGCAGTTGAAGAGTTTAGAAAAGTCTTGCCAGCTGGTGAAATAGGTATTATTTTGAATATTTCGCCTGCATATGGGCGTAGTAATAGTCCAGAAGATGAACGAGCAAAAGAGGCTTCTGATTTACTGAATATCAATAGCTTTTTAGATCCAGCTGTGCACGGTATATTACCTGATAAATTAATTCAATTAGTCAAAGAAAATCAATTGACCCCTGAGACGCAGCCAGAAGATCCAGCGTTGATGCAACAAAATACAGTGGACTTTATCGGTTTAAATTATTATCAACCAAGACGTGTTCAAGCGCCTGAAAATCCTAAAGTCCCAGCTCAAATGCCAGAAGATTTATATGTTCCTTATGATTGGCCTGAGAAAAAAATTAATCCTTATCGTGGTTGGGAAATTTATCCTAAAGCTTTGTATGATGTTGCGATAATGATGAAAGAAGACTACAAGAATATTCCTTGGTATGTCAGTGAAAATGGTATGGGCGTGGCAGATGAGGAACGTTTTATGAAGGAAGATGGGTTGATTGAGGATGATTACCGAATTGAATTTATGCAAGAGCATCTTGATTACCTGCATAAAGGCATTGAAGAGGGTAGTAATTGTTTTGGGTATCATACATGGACCTTTGTTGATTGTTGGTCGTGGTTAAATGGTTATCGCAATCGTTATGGTTTCTACCGTGTTGACTTAGAAAATGAATACAAACGAACACTTAAGAAGAGTGGTCTGTGGTACAAAGAGTTATCTAAAAACAACGGGTATTAATAGTCGGTTAAATTAAATATAGAGGAGCTCGTCACTGTTGTAGTGGTGGGCCCCTCTATTTTATATAGCCTTAGATTGTTTTTTGAATGCTAGATTTTACGTGTCAAAATAGACAGTACTCAAATTGCGAGCGACAGTTAGTCCGCCGTTAGGGGTTCGTCATTCGCTGGGAGTGTCTGCATGAGTGCGAAAAAGTATTCGGCTTTGCCTGTGCTAAAATACTGATACCAGGCCTCTAATGTGTCGGACGCAAAAACATCTAGTTGTTCAATAATTTGTTTGGTCCAAAGTAGCGCCCCTGTTGAGCTTGCTGTGATAAGGTTTTGATCGGAAACAGAAGGACTATCAAGATAGGCTTCTGAACCTTTGTAATTTGGGACAAACATTTCTAAAAAGCCAGCACCATTACTGGTATGAGGTCGTTTATCTAGCAGTCCATAGCCAGCAAGTGCAGTGGTAGCCCCACAAATTGCGGCAACCGTTGCGCCTAGAGTAAGAAGGGCCTCTGCTTTTTCGATGATTGATTGATGGTTCGAATCACTCCAGGTATCGGCCCCTGGTAAGAGTAAAACGCAAGATTTTTCGACAACAATCTCTTCAATCAAACAGTCAGGAATGATTGTTAACCCACCCATTGTTTGAATGGGTTCTTTTGAATGACTGACCGTCTTAATGGTCAGGTTTGGTGCACTTTTTTTGAAAAAGCGTTTAGAATTTAATTCAGCAGTGATATAGCCTAACTCCCAATCTGCTAAAGTTTCAAGAACGTAAATATAAATCGTATGCATTATATTATTCCTCCATTTTCTGTTTTCTTCTAATTACTGTTATAGTGTAACAAGGGATTGTTGACATCAGTATGGCAACAATATACAATCAAACAAAAAAAATTTTAAGGAGAAGCCAAATGAAAGTAGCGAGGCTTATCAGTATTATTATGACGCTTCTTGATAGAGAGCGAGTGAGCGCTCAGGAATTATCGGATATGTTCGAGGTTTCTCTTCGCACAATCTATCGTGACATAGAAAGCATTAATTTGGCTGGGATTCCGATTCATGCTACGTCAGGAGTGGGTGGTGGGTTTGAGATTATGCCAAATTATAAGGTGAACAAACACATTTTCTCAACCTCAGACCTCACCACCATTTTAATGGGATTATCCCATCTTTCTGACGTGATGCAGGGAGAGGAGCTGGCAAATGCACGGGCGAAGATTAAGAGTTTTATTCCAGAAAGAGGTTGGGACAACTCTACAAGCTATGTCCCAGCCTCTTTTTATCCGAATAAACGGTGGATACAGAAGCAACTCCTTCGGAAATAAGCTGAAATTCACAAAAATTTGAAGAGCAATTTCCGTGAATTCCTTCTTATTTCTCGGAGTTAAACACTTCTGTCCCAACCTCAAATAGATCAAGTACATATTGATTTAAGTCCTTGGTTGGGGAATCGAAATATCCAAGAGACATTGGAACAAATCAAACATTGTTTACGCGAAGCTTGTCTATTCTCCTTTGATTATTGGGATCGTTATAGGGTAAAAACCGAGCGAATCGTTGAGCCTTACCAGTTAGTATTAAAAGGGAATCAGTGGTACATCCAAGCCTATTGCCTAAAAAGAAAAGATTTCCGTCTATTTAAGTTAGTCCGGTTAACCAATCTTCAGATTCTCGAGACAAAATTTGAGCCACGAGTCTTTCCAAAACCAGAGCTAGATTTTTCTGATAGACTAGCATCGCTGCAGACAGAAATTGAGATTCGTATTCACCAATCAATTATGGACAGGGTGTTGGAGTATTGTTCGTTTGAGCAGTTTACGCCAGAAGGAACAGATTATTATCATGTCAAATTTCCTTTTATCGAGAATGAATTTTATTACACTATGCTCTTCAGCTTTGGTAACAAATGTGAGTGTTTGAGGCCTTTACATGTGCGAGAAGAGATGAAAGTGAGAAGCCAAGCGATAGCTAGACTCTATGAAACGAAAAGCGGAATGAACGTCAATTTGTGAGAATATTGAGTGAGGTTTCTTCTATTATCTAATGAAAAAGATAGCTTAGATCTAAAAGTTTCACTTACTGTGATACTCGCAATATTCTGGATGAGGAACAAATTTGTGGAAGTTTTTCGGCTAAGTTGTTTGATGAATTATGCTATAATTAACAAGATTGTAAAAGAAAGTAGGGATTATATATGATGAAGCGTGTGAATAAGTTAAGAGAAGAAATGAAAAAAGATGGATTAGATAGTATTTTAGTAACGAGCAAATATAATTTACGCTATTTAACTAATTTTACAGGAACGACAGGTTTGGCTGTTGTGACCTTAGATAAAGCTTTTTTTGTGACGGATTTCCGTTACACTGAACAAGCGGCAGCACAGGCACAAGGCTTTGAAGTAATTCAAAATGTTGGACCAATTTTTGATGAAGTAGCTAACTTAGTGAAAAAAGAAGAGCTACAAAAGTTAGGCTTTGAAGAGATGCACGTAACCTTTGCAGAATATTCTATACTGGATGAAGTGATAATGGCTGAATTGATTCCGGTTGCAGGTTTGATTGAGGAACTAAGAGAAATCAAGGATGAAGAAGAGATTGCTTTAGTCAAAAAAGCTTGTCAGATTGCTGATGCTGGTTTTGCTTACATTTTGAAGACGATTAAACCTGGAATGACGGAAATTGAAGTGGCAAATTTGTTGGATTTTCATATGCGTTCTCTGGGGGCTTCTGAGGTTTCATTTGAAACTATCGTGGCTAGTGGGTATCGTTCAGCGATGCCTCATGGGGTTGCCAGTGAGAAGGTCATTCAACAAGGAGAAATGATCACGTTAGATTTCGGCTGTTATTATCAAGGGTATGTTTCTGATATGACGCGGACCTTTGCGATTGGCGATCCAGGTGAAAAGATGAAAGAAATCCACCAAATTGTCTTAGATGCACAATTGAAAGTTATTGAAGCAGCACAGCCCGGCGTGACAGGTGTCCAGCTTGACGCGGTTGCTAGAGATTATATTACCAAGATGGGCTATGGCGAAGCGTTTGGTCACTCAACTGGTCATGGGATTGGCTTGGAAATTCACGAAGGACCGAATGTTTCATTCAGAGCGGAAGAAGCGTTTGTGCCTGGGAACATTATCACTGATGAACCAGGGATTTACTTAGCTGGATTGGGTGGCGTGCGTATCGAGGACGACTTACTTATCACGACTAGTGGCAATGAAATCTTAACGAGTTCACCAAAAGAATTGATTATTTTATAAGGCTTGCCGGAACGAAACCTGAAATTTCATGATTGATGTGATTTTAGGTTGTTTCCTTTTCTAAAGAAATTCAAAGATTTCGTAATTCCTTGTACGTTTATTATAGATAATCAATGTAAATAATGATAAACTAAATAGGAACATAGTTTTTGCATGAAGATGCGAAAAGCTGCGGGGATTTTTTTCTCCAACTATAAAATAGTCTCGTTATTTTTGCTTTGAAAAGAGCGACTTTTTCGTTGTATTCATCTGAGTAAACAAAAATAATTGATAGAGACAACAGTTGATACAAAGGTATCGTGTGCGTAATTAAGGAGGCACTAGTATGGTAGAACAAAAAAATTTAGTATTAGATGCAAATCAAGAATTGGGAGAAATCGTTATCGCTCCTGAAGTGATAGAAGTTGTCATTGGGATTGCTGCTTCAAAAGTTGAGGGTGTCTACGGAATGCGTGGGACATTTGCCAGCAATGTAACTGAACTTTTAGGGAGAGCTTCACACGGCAAAGGAGTCTATCTAACATTTGATGAGACCGGCTTAAAAGTTGATATCTATTGCTATCTAAAATATGGTGTTTCTGTACCGAAAGTAGCTATGGAGATGCAAGAACGTGTCAAACAGCAAGTTCTTTTCATGACGGATATTGAGTTAATCGAAGTCAATGTACATGTCGTAGCCGTTGTACCAGAAAAAATGGAACAACCTGATTTAGATGAGTTGTTTGAAGATGAAGAGGACACCAATGAGTAAAGAATTAACACGAAGAGAAATTAGGGAGATGGCTCTACAGGCTTTATTTCCATTAGATTTCAATACGGAATTAACAAAAAAGGATGCAATTTTAAGTGCAATTGAATTAGAGCATGAGGAATTGTTGAGTGAAGAAGAAGACGCATTTGTTCCTGTATATTTGGATATGTTAGTGGGTGGCGTCTGCGAGAAAAAAGCAGAACTTGACGGCTACATTCAAAAGCATCTGCGTGACAACTGGAAGATTAACCGGATTTCAAAAATGGATTTAGTTATCTTACGAATCGCTACATTTGAGATGCTGTATGTAGAAGACGTTCCAAATACAGTGGCTTTGAATGAAGCGTTAGAGTTAACCAAAACGTTTAGTGATGACCGTTCAAGAAAATTTGTGAATGGCGTTTTATCTAATCTGATGAAAGAAATTGAAGCTGGGGAATAATCCTCAGCTTTTTCATATTTGTAGATCTAAATCTACGCAGGCAATTTGTTGTATGCTAAAATAAAAACGTTCAATAATAATGAGGAGTGGTTGTTGTGGGAGAAGTTATCAACGGGAAAGAACTGGCAGAAAAATTACAAGCAGAGATTGCTACAGAGGTTTCAGAGTTACGTAAGAAAGGCATAGTGCCAGGCTTGGTTGTTTTATTAGTAGGTGATAACCCTGCAAGTCAAGTGTATGTTAGAAATAAAGAGATTGCGGCAACCAAAATTGGCATTCATTCGAAGGTGGAGCGCTATTCCGCAGATTTAACGGAAGAAGAGCTGCTAGCAGAGATTGATCGATTTAACAAAGATGAAGCTTTTCATGGCATTTTAGTTCAATTGCCTTTACCAAAACATATAGATGAAGAAAAAGTATTACTGGCGATTGATCCGAAAAAAGATGTCGATGGGTTTCATCCGATGAACCTAGGGAAATTATTTGCAGGCGATCCAGAAATGATTCCTTGTACACCTTATGGAATTATGAAGATGTTTGAGGCGTATAATATTTCGATTGAAGGCAAACGTGCAGTAATTATTGGTCGTAGTAATATTGTCGGAAAACCAATGGCACAGCTTCTGTTAATGGAAAATGCGACAGTTACTATTGCACATTCAAAAACTAGAAATTTAGCTGAGGTGGCAAAAGAGGCAGATATCTTGGTGGTGGCGATTGGTCGAGGTCATTTTGTTACGAAGGAATTTGTTAAACCAGGAGCGGTTGTCATTGATGTGGGAATGAACAGAAATGAAGCAGGTAAATTAATTGGTGATGTCAAGTTTGATGAAGTGGAGCCACTAACAAGCTATATTACGCCTGTTCCAAAAGGGGTCGGGCCGATGACCATTACTATGTTGATGCAACAAACAGTAGAAGCAGCAAAAAGACAAAGTTAGAGTTACCTGCAATGAGAGAATGAAGGTATAATTCGAGCTTGGCGTCTAAAACATAGAGTATTGTGTATAAAAACAGAGCAGAGTGGAGGTGAGTGAATGGAACAACAATATTTAACAATTACAGCTCTAACCAAATATTTGAAACGTAAATTCGAGGCCGATCCTTACCTTGAACGGGTGTATCTGACAGGAGAAATTTCTAACTTTCGTCCCAGACCCAATGCCCATCAATATTTTAGTTTAAAGGATGACCAGGCAAAAATTTCGGCGATTATGTTTAAAGGGGCTTTTCAAAAGTTGAAATTTGAACCCAAAGAGGGAATGAAGGTTCTGGTTGTCGGTCGTATCTCACTTTATGAGAGTAGTGGGTCATATCAAATTTATGTGGAGCACATGGAGCCTGATGGAGTGGGTGCACTATATCAGGCCTTAGCTGAGTTGAGAGAAAAGCTGAGTAAGGAAGGGTTGTTCTCAAGTCCCAAAAAAATGCTACCGCGTTATCCTAAAAAAATTGCTGTCTTAACGAGTCCGAGTGGTGCCGTTATTCGAGATATTATTACAACGGTTAAGAGACGTTTTCCTATCGCTCAGCTTGTCTTGTTTCCAACGGTTGTTCAAGGAAATCAAGCGGCAGATGATGTGGTTAGAAACCTTCAACGTGTTGAGGCACTCGGAGATTTTGATACCATTATCATGGGGCGTGGCGGTGGCTCAATTGAAGATTTGTGGCCGTTTAATGAAGAGCGTGTTGCACGGGCGATTCATGAGGCCAAAACGCCAATCATTTCATCTGTTGGTCATGAAACGGATACGACAATTGCTGATCTTGTGGCGGATGTTCGAGCAGCGACGCCTACTGCAGCAGCAGAATTGGCTGTACCTGTCCTTTCAGAGGAGCTTTTGCGGATAAAAGAACGGCAAGGACGAATGGAGCAGGCCTTTTTAAACCAGCTTCAACGCAAACAGGAACGATATCAACGCTTAGCGAATTCGTATGTTTTTCGTCAGCCAGGTCGTTTGTATGATGCGCAGTCAGTCAAACTGGATCAGATGATGCAACGGTTACGACAGGCGATGCAACAGTCTTTGTTTGAAAAAGATAAACAGGCGAGCCAAATTATTCATCGTATGCATCAGATGGAGCCGAGTCATCGAGTAAAACAAGCGCAACAACAGCTGGATTATAGCAGTCGTCGCTTAGAAGATAAGATGACGAGTTATATGGAGAAAAAACGTCAATCCTTTGAAACAGCGATTCAATCATTGGATTTGTTAAGTCCGTTAAAGATTATGGGGCGTGGATATAGTTACACTACTAAAGAAAATCAAGTAATCAAAACAACAGCAGAGCTTGCGTTAAAGGATCAAGTAACGATTCATTATCAAGATGGCCAAGCGATTGCTGAAATTATCGAGTTGAAGGAGAATCTACATGGCGACGAAAACATTTGAAGCTTCATTACAAGAATTAGAAGAAATCGTTTTGAAGCTAGAGCAAGGGGATGTTCCCTTGGAAGAAGCGTTGGATTCATTTAAAAAAGGCATGGAATTGAGTAAGCAGTGCCAAGATACATTAACTAAGGCCGAAAAAACTTTGACAAAAATGATGACCGAAACAAACGAAGAAGTCGTTTTTGAAGAGAAGGTTGAGTAGTTATGTCAGTCAATCAATCTTTTTTTGAAAAACACTTATCTTATGTTGAACAAGAGCTGGTACGATTTATTGAAGAACACACTACGAATCAAGAATTAAAAGAAAGTATGCTTTATTCTGTTCGTGCGGGTGGCAAGAGAATTCGTCCACAACTATTATTGGCAGTCGTGGGGGCTTTTCATCAGACAGTTAGTCAAGGTGCTTATCAAACGGCGGCCGCATTAGAGATGGTTCATACCTATTCGCTGATTCATGATGATTTACCTGCGATGGATGATGATGATTTGCGTCGGGGGCGGCCGACTAACCATAAAGTTTTCGGTGAAGCGACGGCAATTTTAGCTGGGGATAGTTTACTAACGATGGCGTTTCAACTATTGAGTATGGCGCAAATTGAGTCTGAGCAAAAATTATTATTAATTCAGTTGTTTTCAAAAGCTGCGGGTGGAGAAGGAATGGTCAGTGGGCAAGCTGCAGACATGCAAGCCGAGAATCAACAGATTACGGTTGAAGAGTTAGCCAAGATCCATGAAGAAAAAACAGGGAAATTGATTGAATTTGCTCTGGTAGCTGGTGGAATATTAGCCAACCAACCTGTTGAGATTCTTGAAAAATTGCATCAATTGGCGGCCCACCTCGGTTTGGCATTTCAGATTCGTGACGATTTATTAGATGTGACTAGCACGACAGAAGAGCTTGGTAAAAATACGCAACGGGATGCGGAATTAAACAAGAGTACGTATCCAGGTCTTTTGGGATTGTCAGAGGCAAAGGTTGCTTTAGATGAAGAATTAGTTGCAGCTGAACGAACGATTGAGCAGATTCAAGTAGTTACTGGGTTTGAAGCTAGATACTTGAAAGAATTGGTCAAGGCATTTTATTTATAGAAAGAGGAACAACATGAAAAAAGAACGAGTAGATGTCCTAGCCTTTAATCAAGGTCTGTTTGAAACACGAGAAAAAGCCAAGCGTGGTGTGATGGCAGGGCAGGTGTATACAGAAAAAAATGAACGCTTAGATAAACCTGGTGAAAAAATTGCAGTAGAGACAGCCCTGCAGGTGAAGGGGCAAAAACTACCGTATGTCTCTCGAGGGGGCTTAAAGCTAGAAAAAGCGTTGGAGATTTTTGATTTGACGGTTTCAGATAAAGTGATTCTAGACATTGGCTCTTCCACAGGTGGTTTTACTGATGCGGCTCTTCAAAATGGTGCTAAGTTAAGTTATGCTTTAGACGTTGGTTATAATCAGTTAGCTTGGAAAATCCGTCAAGACGAACGAGTGGTTGTGATGGAGCGAACGAATTTCCGTTATTCTAAACCAAAAGATTTTACACATGGTCAACCACAAGTGGCGACTATTGATGTTTCTTTTATTTCGCTAAAATTAATCTTACCACCCTTGCATGATATTTTATCTACAGAGGGAGATGTGGTGGCGTTAATCAAACCACAGTTTGAAGCTGGTAAGGAATTTGTCGGCAAAAAAGGGATTATTCGAGATCCTGAAGTGCATAAAATGGTTTTAGAAAAAGTTTTATCTTTTGCGATGGCTACAAACTATAATATTGCGGCACTCAGCTTCTCTCCGATTACTGGAGGCGAAGGAAATATTGAATTTTTAGCACATTTAAAAAAATCGAGTGAAGAAGGTCAAATGGCTTCGACGATTTCCATCGAAGAAATTGTTCAATCTGCGCATGAAAAATTGCATAAATAACAAAATTCGTTGTGTTTCTTTAAAGAGACCAACGAATTTTCTTTATAAAGAGGAAAAAATAAGCTATGATAAATATGACTTTGAAACTAAGGAGCGTATATAGTTATGAGAAAGAAAGATAGACATCGTCTGATTACTCGTTTGCTGACTGAACATAGTATTCAAAAACAAGAAGAGTTTGTTGAATTATTAGGAGAAAAGAGCGTAGAGGTTACTCAAGCGACGATTTCCCGCGATATTAAAGAAATGAAATTGATAAAAGTTCCTTCAACTGACGGAGGCTATCGTTATAGCTTACCTGCGGAGACAAGCGAAGATGTGGGCATGAAGCTAGAAAAACTTTTAAAAGATGCGTTTGTTTCCGTGGATCAAATGGAAAAATTTGTGAGTTTGAAGACCTTGCCAGGAAATGCATCTGCAGCAGCGAATCTGATTGATAAACGCTACAAAAAAGAGTTGTTTTCAACTATTAATGATGATGATAATGTTTTGATGATTACAAAAACACAAGAGGCTGCGCACTATTTGAAACAAGAATTTTTGCGCTATTTATAGAGACAGGAGGGAAACAGCTTGTTACAAGAGTTGACTATAGAGAATTTTGCTATCATCTCAAAGCTTAGACTATCATTTCATCAAGGAATGACTGCCTTGACGGGTGAAACAGGGGCAGGGAAATCCATTATTATCGATGCGATGGGTCTGTTAGCTGGAGGAAGAGGATCAAGTGATTATATCCGGCAAGGTGCCCAAAAATGCACATTGGAAGGCTTATTTCAATTGCCCAAACAAGCAGATTTTTTGGCTTTTATGGAAGAGTTAGGGATTGAAATAGATGAGCAAAACTTAATTATTCAACGTGACATGTCTGCCTCAGGAAAAAACGTTTGCCGTGTCAATGGGCGAATTGTAACGTTAGCGAATCTGCGAAAGATTGGCGAATTTTTGGTAGATATTCATGGGCAAAATGAACATCAGGAATTGATGCAAGCAGAGAAACATTTGGGTTTATTAGATGAGTTTGGAACACAGTCTTTTAAACGAGCAAAAAAGAAATATCACGAAACTTATGATGCCTTTCGTCAGCTTGAACAACAAGTTAAGAAAATTCAAGCTAATGAGAAAATGTTTGTGCAACGCATAGATATGCTTCAGTTCCAACAAGAAGAGATTGCTAATGCCGAATTAGAAGTGGGCGAAGAGGAACAGTTAATAGAAGAAAGAGAGAAGCTCAGTAACTATCAAAAAATTGTGGATGGGTTGGCTGAGAGTTATGAAGCGCTGAACGCGGAAGGTTTGAGCAGTCTGGATGGCGTTGGAACAGCATTAGCTCAGCTGCAAGGAATTGCACATTTGGACTCAGAGTATAATAGTATCTTTGAAAACGTTCAAAATGCGTACTATCTATTACAAGACTCGGTGGGTGACATTAGTCGTCAGCTAGATAATCTGGAGTTTGACGAAAATCGTTTGGAGGAAGTTAATCACCGACTTGAAATGATTCGCCAGCTGAAGAGAAAGTATGGCGAGTCGATTGAAGCAATTTTGGCGTATCAAGAAGAGATTAGTCAGGAGCTAGCAGAGTCTAATTTTTCAGATGGTCAAATGGATAAGCTACTCCAAGAGTTAACAGATAAAGAAGTAGAAGTTCGTCGTTTAGCGCAGGATTTACACAGCCAACGGTTAGAAATTGCCAAAAAGCTAGAGAAATCGATTTTGACTGAGTTAAAAGAGCTATACATGGCTAATACCGATTTTGAGGTTCGGTTCTTAGAGACGGATCACCAACTGCATCGTGAAGGAATGGACCAAGTTGAATTTTATATTACGACAAATCCAGGTGAACCATTAAAACCTCTAGTGAAGGTTGCATCTGGTGGGGAATTGTCTCGAGTGATGCTTGCGTTAAAAACTATTTTCTCTAAAAAACAAGGGATTACGAGTATCGTTTTTGATGAGGTTGATACTGGAGTCAGTGGTCGTGTAGCACAGGCGATTGCTGATAAAATTTATCAGGTTGCTCAAAATTCGCAAGTCCTATGTATCACTCATTTACCACAAGTTGCTGCGGTAGCAAACTATCAGTATTATATTTCAAAGGATGTTAAAAAAGGTCGGACAGAAACAGAAGTCCAACAATTGACTGCGGATGAACGAGTAGCTGAGATTGCGCGGATGCTTGCTGGAAGTGAAATCACGGATTTGACGAAAAAACATGCAGAAGAACTTTTGAGTATGGCAAAAAAATAAAAGTTCACTAATAGAGTATACCTGTACCAAACAGAAAAATTAAAAAGCCACCACTTTCCACCACTTTTTTATCATTGGTGGGTGAATGTGGTGGAAATGAAGTAAGAGAGGCTGGGACATAACTTGCAGTTATGTCCTAGCCTCTTTTGTTACATAAAATAAACGAATGCTGTAATAAATACAGAACTTAGCATCAAGATAAGCATTGTCCAGATAACAATCTTGGTTACTTTGGCAAATGTTGTTTTTGGTTTTGTTTCTTTCATGAAAGACCATCCTTTTTTTCGAAATCCGACTTCTCTTGAATAGTTTACCTCCTTTTGTGTAAATCTTCAAGAAGAGTTCTATAAAAGATGCTTTTTCTTCAAATATCGGATTACTCCGATGCAGATGATGGCGGTGAGTATAAATATCCAAAAGAACGCATCCGATCGTTCGGCCAGTGGGAGTTTGACATTCATCCCGTATAACCCACCGATAATGGTTGGAATCGTTAAGACAATCGTTAATGAAGTCAGTATTTTCATGACGTTATTCAGATTGTTTGACACGATGGCCGAAAAATTTTGGGTCATTTGATTAACAATTTTTAACTGAATCTGAGAAGAAGTTAGTGCTTGAGTAGTTTCCACTAAAACGTCATGTAGGTGGATCTTGTAGGCATGACTAGTGTTAAGGATTTCTGTCTGATTCAATTTAGTCAATGTCTTCAAATTAGCAGAAGTCGCGGCCTCAATATAGATGAGGCTTTTTTGGATATCCATAATTTGATAGAGCTGATTATTTTCTGTCGCTACCTGTAGCTCACCTTCTAGTTTATCTGATTGTGTCCGTATCAGCTGCAAATAGTGATTGTAGGAAAGGGACAGCTGCCAAATAAGCTGAAGCAAGAGGTTCATAGAGTTTGACATATCATTTCTTGGATATTCATGAGTCAGTACTTCTTGAATAAAAACTGGCTTATGATTGGTTACCGTAATAATCTTTTTATCGGGTGTGATGATGACGGAAAACGGAAAAGTAGTGATTTGTAAATACCCACTTGGGCTGGTCATTGCATAAGGATATTGCAACAATAAAAGAGCCGGCCGCTCAAACTGTACTTGTCCTAACTCTTCAGAACGGGAGGTTTCAGCGTTATCTAGGATGGCTGTAATGAAGTCGGAAGGCATTTTATATTGATTGGTCAATTTAATAATTTCTTCACTAGTGGGACTTTCGACGCAAATCCAAAAAACATCTTTGCTGTCCGCATTTTGGTTTTTAAAATAGCGATTTTCTAGAGAAAAATAGTTAATCATTTAAGCACATCCTTTTGTCTAAACTAATACCTACATTATAGCGAATATTCCCAGAAAAAGCCTTTATTTGTCATTTTAAAATAAGTTAGATAAAGATTCCTAAAAAAACAGTCAAATCAGCATAAACTTTTAAAAAAACTGAAACATGAATGTAAAGAAAATGAAGTATAGTTAGTATAGATATAATAAGAAGGGAAATATAAAATGAGCTCGAGTTCACTGGTTGTTTTGTTTTGGTATATCTACCCAATTATCGTGTTATTTGCTTGTAACTTTTTGGTTACGACATTTTCACTTACACAAAGATTCAAGATTAAAGTCCCGGATATCAGCATTCCGTTTTTATTAATTGGTTTGCACGAATTATCAAAGGTGACTACCTCTAAATCAATCTTACCCTATTTCTTAATTTCAGTCTTACTGTTGGGGATTTTGATTGCGGTATTTCTTGCCTACTATAAAGGTGAGATTATCTATCCACGCTATTTTAAAATGTTTTGGCGACTCGTTTTTCTATTAAGTATGGTCGTTTATATATTTGTAATTTTAACAAGTCTTGTATTTTGATTAAGGAAAATCCTTAGAAAAAGCTTTTAAAGAACGATTAAAAGTCTTTTCTTCCTGATAATTCATAAAAGTAAAAAAAGGTCAAAAAAAATCCGAATATATTCTCCGCAAAAGGTGGTAGAAAGTGGGGGATTGTGGTAGACTATTTTTAGCTGGTGGAGGATAAGGGGGATTTTCAATGTTTATGGGTGAATTTCAACATAATATTGATGCAAAAGGCCGTCTAATTGTTCCCTCAAAACTTCGTGAGAAACTTGGCGAAAAATTTGTGGTGACAAGAGGATTAGATGGTTGTTTATTTGGATACCCTTTGTCAGAGTGGGATAAGCTTGAAGAAAAATTAAGCGAGATGCCACTTGCCAAAAAAGATGCGCGTACATTTGTACGTTTCTTCTACTCAGCTGCGACAGAGTGCGAGATTGATAAGCAAGGAAGAATTAATATTCCTAGCACGTTACGCACACATGCACAACTTGAAAAAGGTTGTGTCATCATCGGCGTTTCAAACCGAATTGAAATTTGGGATGAGGCTCGTTGGAAAGAATTCTCAGCAGAGGCAGAAGAAAATTTTGATGAAATTGCTGAGACTATGATTGATTTCGGCTTGTAGAAAGAGGACATAAGATGACGGAAGAATTTCAACATTATACAGTTCTACTAAAGGAAACTGTTGATGGTTTACAAGTGAAACAAAATGGTATTTACGTGGATTGTACCTTAGGCGGTGCCGGACACAGCGAGTATCTTTTGAGTCAACTAAATGAAGACGGTCATCTGTTTGCTTTTGATCAAGATCAACAAGCAATCGATCATGCTAAAAAAAGATTGGCGCCTTTTGTAGAAAAAGGGCAAGTTACTTTTATCAAGAGTAACTTTAGAGAACTAAAACAACGACTACTTGAACAAGCTGTATTTTCTGTGGATGGTATCCTATATGATTTGGGTGTTTCTTCTCCGCAGCTGGATGAAGCAAGTAGAGGGTTTAGTTATCACCAAGATGCACCTTTAGACATGAGAATGGATCAAGATGCACCATTTAGTGCATATGATTTGGTGAATACGTATGATTACCACCAATTAGTTAAAATCTTTTTCCGTTACGGAGAAGAAAAGTTTTCAAAACAAATCGCGCGAGAAATTGAGCGAGTGAGACAGTTGAAACCAATTGAGACGACACAGGAATTGGTTGAGATTATTAAGACAGCCATTCCAGCTCCTGCAAGAAGAAAAGGCGGGCATCCAGCAAAACGGGTGTTTCAAGCCATTCGAATTGCAGTGAACGATGAACTAGGTGCCGTGGAGGACTCACTCGAGCAAGCAATTGATTTGTTAGGGATGAATGGTCGGATAAGCGTCATCACTTTCCACTCACTAGAGGATAGAATTGTAAAAACCATGTTCAAGGAATACAGCACCCCAAAAGATTTACCTCAAGGGCTTCCTGTGGTTCCAGAAGAATTCCAACCTGAATTAAAAGTAGTAAACAGAAAACCAATCCTTCCTTCAGAGGAAGAACTAGAAGAAAATAACCGATCACGTAGTGCCAAACTACGTATAGCAGAAAAAATTAAGTTGAAAGAGGAGTAGGACAATGGCTGAATTGAAAAAAGCACATCATTATTCATATGATTATGTTCCCATGGAAGAGCCAACAGAAGAGTTCCATGATGAACCGAACATCGATCAACTGCCTGAATTCGCTCCAGAAGTGGAAGAAGAAGTGATTATTTCTATTTCTCCTGCTAAACGTTTGAAACGATTTACAAATCTAGAAAAAATTCTCGTTGTTGGTTTAGCATCGGTAATCATCGGTCTTTCTGTCATGACAATCAGACTACGTACAAATATCAGTAGTGTTGAACGAGATATTTCAGGAATGACTTCAACTATTACTACGAACAAATCAGAGATTAGTCGTTTGGAACAAGAAAAAAATGAACTCTCTCGCTCAGATAGAGTCAAAAAAATCGCTGAAAAACAAGGCTTGACGATTAATGATGATAATTTAAGGAAAGTGAAGTAAATGCCTAGTAAACGCAAGAGCAAGGAAGCAAAAAAACAAAAAAAATTAAACCCGATGAACAATCGCAAAAAAGTAGGTATTCTTTTATTTGCTACGAGTATTGTATTGTTCTTTTTATTTGTCGCTCGATTCTCTTATATTGTTATTAACGGTAGGATAGGTGATGTCTCCCTAGAGGCTAAGACAAAGGCTCTGTATCAAGGGAGCGAAGTTGTTAAAGCCAAACGAGGAACGATTTATGATCGTAACGGTATTCCGATTGCTGAAGATGCGACGTCTTACTCCATACGAGCGATGTTAGACAAAAACTATGTTACTGGAGAAGATAAATTATATGTCCAAGAGAAAGACTTTGCTGCGGTCGCTAAAATCTTACATAAGTATCTAAAGATTAAGGAAAGTGACGCACTCAGTATTTTAGAACAAGGCTTGAAGAATGAATTGGTTCAAGTTGAGTTTGGCTCTTATGGAAAAAATATCACACTAGCGACAAAACAAAAAATTGAAAATGAGATGGCCAGTCAAAAGATGAAAGGTCTCTACTTTGATGAACACACAGCGAGAATGTATCCTAATGGAATCTTCTCCTCTCATTTGATTGGTTATGCAGTTCCTAATGAAGAGGACACGGGACTTGTTGGGAAATTAGGTATTGAGCTGATTTATGACGATGTTCTAAAAGGAAAAGACGGCAAGCGAGTATTCGAAAAGGATAATGCTCAAAATCCTCTTGCTGGAACAGTTGCGGAAGAAACACCAGCTGTGGATGGCAAAAATATCTATACAACCTTGGATAGTCGTTTACAGACAATGTTAGAAAGCTTGCTTGATGAAGGCTTTAAAGAAGCGGAACCAGAAAGTATGACTGCTATGTTGGTTCAAGCAAAAACAGGGGATATTGTTTCGTTAGGACAAAGGCCGACCTTTAACCCTGAAAATCTTAATGATATTGAAGTCTGGCGAAATCTTTTGGTCGAGGATCAATATGAGCCAGGCTCTACCATGAAGTTGTTTACCACAGCAGCGGCTTTAGATGAAGGAAAGTTTAACGAGAATGAGACATATACTTCTGGCGAGATAAAAGTAGTTGATACGACGATTAGAGACCATGACCTTGGTGCAAAAGGTGTCTTGACGATGCGTCAAGCACTTTCTTGGTCAAGTAATGTTGGAATGGTCAAGCTAGAACAGCGTTTGAATGATAGCTGGCCACGTTACTTGAAATCGTTAGGTTTTGGTCAAAGTACACATTCTGGATTAGTCGAATCTCCGGGTGCTCTACCGACAGATAACGTAGTCGACCAAGCCATGAGCTCATTTGGGCAAGCGATTAACGTAACTAATTTTCAAATGATGCGTGGGTTTACAGCAATTGCTAATAATGGCACCATGTTGCAACCACACTATATAAGTAAAGTGGTTGATCCGCAGACTGATAGTGAAACGGTAACGAAAAAAGAAGTCGTTGGTCATCCGTTTACTGCTGAAGCTACACAAAAAGTTCGTGAATATATGCGTGATGTAGTAGAAAATCCGGATTATGGAAGTGCGTATGGTCTTTATAGTGTGCCAGGCTATAATGTGGCTGCGAAAACAGGAACCGCACAGGTTGCTTCGGATACAGGTGGTTACATCAAGGATGGAGATAGTTCTTATCTCTACTCAATTGTGGAGATGGTTCCTGCTGAAGACCCCGAGTATATCTTATATTTAACTATGAAACTACCGAAGAATTATAATCGCGAAATTTTACCAAATATTGCCAATCCATTAATGAAGCGTGCGATGGAGTTTACAGAAGATACGACCGAAGAAGAATCGGATGAAAATATTGCTTCTGTTAAAGTTCCTGATTATAGAAACTTAGAGACTGACGCTGCAGCTGCAGATGCGCAAAAGAAAAATCTGACACCAGTCGTGATTGGTGATGGTAAAAAAATTATTAAACAATCAACAGCAAATGGTGAAGAGTTATTAGCTTCAGAAAAACTGATTTTATTAACGGATGGTAGTAAAATTATGCCTGACGTTACTGGCTGGTCGAAAGCTGATTTAATGAAGTTAGCCAATATTTTAGGTGTTGAAGCGACCTTTGAAGGAGACGGCTATTGTAAAGAACAAAGTATCGTTGCGTTTGAAACAGTAACAACAGATAAGTTGAAGTTTGTCTTAGGTTAAATTTAAAAGAAACTGATTAAGTAGAATTAGGGGAGAAGAAGAATGGAATGGACACAAATATTAATTCCAATAGCAAGTAGTTTTGCTATGACCGTAGTAGCAATGCCGTTGTTTATTGGTTATTTCCAAATGAAAAAATACGGACAGGCAACTCGTGAAGAAGGTCCATCATGGCACAATATCAAAGCAGGCACACCGACAATGGGTGGAGTAGTCTTTTTGATTGCCAGTGTTTTAACGAGTATTTGGGTGGCTGCATGGCAAAAAGAATTGACTCCTTCCCTATTCATTTTACTATTTATTTTAGCTTTATATGGTTTATTAGGGTTTTTAGATGACTTCATTAAAGTCTTCAAAAAACGTAATCTAGGTTTGACTTCATTGCAAAAACTAATAGGTCAACTTGTTGGCGGTGGTATCCTTTATTTAGTCTATAGAAGTGAAGTCAATACGAATACACTGAATCTATTTGGTATTGAAGTGCCACTTGGAATTTTATATGGTGCTTTTGTGTTATTTTGGCTTGTTGGTTTTTCCAATGCAGTGAATCTAACAGATGGAATTGATGGCCTTGTCTCAGGATTAGGCATGATTTCGTTTGGAACATACGCAATTATTGCTTGGTATCAAAACCAGATTGATATTTTTATTGTATGTATTAGTGTGATTGGTGGTTTACTTGGGTTCTTTCCATACAATCGCAAACCTGCAAAAATATTCATGGGGGATGTAGGTTCACTAGCTCTAGGTGGACTACTAGCTGCCATTTCGATTTTACTTCATCAAGAATGGACATTGTTGTTAGTCGGTTTAATTTATGTGTGTGAGACGGCAAGTGTTATTTTGCAAGTAAGTTCATTCAAATTAACTGGCAAACGAATTTTTCGAATGTCGCCAATCCACCATCATTTTGAAATGGGTGGTTGGTCTGAATGGAAAATCGATGGTGTCTTTTGGGCAGTCAGTCTTGTCTGCTCCATCATCACTTTATGGATTGTTTTGTAGGAGATGACAATGATGAAAAAAATAACAGATTATCAAAATAAAAAAGTTCTTGTGCTAGGATTAGCCAAGAGTGGAGTTAGTGCGGCCAAATTGTTACATGAATTGGGCGCACTTGTTACCGTTAATGACGGCAAACCATTTGAGGAAAATCCAGAAGCACAAGATTTATTGACGTTAGGGATTAAGGTGATTACTGGAAGCCATCCAATTGAATTATTAGATGAAGGTTTTTCAGTCGTTGTGAAAAACCCTGGGATTCCGTATGAAAATCCCTTGGTCGCAAAAGCTATTTCTTTAAAAATTCCGGTCTTGACTGAGATTGAATTGGCTTACCAAATCGCTGAGTGTCCGATTGTTGGTATCACTGGAACAAACGGAAAAACCACAACAACGACAATGATTGGTCTACTATTAAATGCTGAACGTCAATCGGGGAAAGCACGGTTAGCGGGAAATATCGGCTATCCAGCAAGTTCAGTGGCACAAGAAGCCGTCGCTGCGGATGAGATGGTGATGGAATTATCAAGCTTTCAATTGATGGGGATTGAGACCTTTCATCCTAAAATTGCCCTCATTATCAATTTATATGAGGCACATCTTGATTATCATGGAAGTCGCAAGGCATACGTTGAAGCAAAGTGGCGAATTCAAGAAAATATGACAGTAGACGACTATTTGATTTTGAATTGGAATCAAGAAGAGTCCTATGCGCTTGCTGAAAAAACGAAAGCAACAGTGATTCCTTTTTCGACACAAGAGATTGTGACTAATGGAGCCTATCTGAAGGATGGCTGGTTATATTACAAGGAAGAAGCAATTATCGAAAGTCAGGCAATTGGTGTTCCAGGTGCTCATAATGTCGAAAATGCTTTAGCAGCTATTATTGTTGCGAAACTACATGGTGTGTCAACGGACGCTATCAAAAACACATTGAGTCATTTTCATGGCGTTCCTCATCGAACACAGTTTGCTGGTGAAATTGATGGACGTAAGTTTTATAATGATTCAAAAGCGACCAATATTTTAGCGACAGAAATGGCCCTTGGTGGGTTTGATCATTCGAAGCTGATTTTATTAGCAGGTGGTTTGGATCGAGGCAACAACTTTGATGAATTAGCTCCATCGTTGACTGATGTCAAAGCGATGATTGTCTTTGGTGAAACAAAAGAAAAACTAAAGGATGCCGCTAAAAAAGCTGGAATCGCAGTCGTTCAAGAAACAGAAAATGTCGAAACAGCTGTTCCTTTAGCCTTTTCTCTAAGTGAGACTGGAGATGCTATTTTGCTTTCACCTGCCAATGCTAGTTGGGATCAATACCCAAATTTTGAAGTCCGTGGCGATAAGTTTATGGATGCCGTAAAACAGTTGAAGATTAAGTAGAAAAGTGAGAGATTATATGAAAATTTTAGTAACTGGTGGTGGGACTGGCGGACATATTTACCCGGCTTTGGCATTCGTTAATTATGTGAAATCTGTCGAGCCTGATGCCGAGTTTATGTATGTTGGGGCCAAACGTGGGTTAGAAAATAAAATTGTTCCTAAGCAGGGCATTCCGTTTGAGACCATTGAAATCCAAGGGTTCAAAAGAAGTTTTTCGCCAGCTAATTTGAAGACAGTTCACTTATTTATAAAAAGTGTTTTTACCGCAAAGAAAATTCTGAAGGATTTTCAACCAGATGTTGTGATTGGGACAGGTGGGTATGTTTCTGGGGCGGTTGTGTATGCCGCAGCTAAGATGAAGATTCCAACAATTGTTCATGAACAAAATAGTGTGCCTGGAATCACCAACAAGTTTTTGAGTAAGTATGTCACCAGAGTAGCAACTTCGTTTTCTGGGGTTGAAAGTTACTTTCCAAAAGAGAAGGTGACACTTGTAGGGAACCCACGAGCGCAAGAAGTGGTGACAGTAGAACGATCACCAATACTTTCTAACTATCAACTGGATCCGAACAAGAAGACCGTTCTTATCTTTGGGGGAAGTCAAGGAGCACTAAAAATAAATACAGCATTTGTTGAAGCCATGGCAGATTTTGCTACAAAGGATTATCAAGTTTTATATGCTTCTGGTGAGCGTTATTATCCTGCAGTTTCAGAAAAGAGTAGTCAGCTGCAAGCTCTCAATATTAGTGTGCAGCCCTATATTCACGACATGGCAGAAGTGATGGTTAATTCAACATTATTGGTGGGGCGCGCTGGGGCAACTTCGATTGCGGAATTCACGGCTTTAGGGTTACCGGCTATACTAATCCCTAGCCCATATGTGACAAATGATCATCAAACCAAAAATGCGCAAAGTCTAGTTAATGTCGGAGCGGTTGAAATGATTGCGGATGCTGAGTTGACTGGTGAAAAATTGGTCGCAGTTGTTGACTCTATCATGAATGACGAGACGAAACAAAAAGCTATGGCACAGGCCTCCAAAAAGGAAGGAATTCCTGATGCAGCTAAACGATTATATAACATGGTTAAAGAAATTATTTAAAGAACACTATATCTGAGAGGGGGTGACTTCTATTACAAAGAAGATAGAAGACAACACAGAGGAAAATGAAGAGATATCGTTGTCGAAGCGGACACCTGAAAAAGAAGATGAGGAATTAACTCCTTGGCAAAAGGAAAATTTGCGTTACATGGAAAAACAAGGAGAACGACCTGCTTGGCAACCTTCTGTAATCGATGGTAGAAGTGAAACCCCATCTGATGAAGTAGAAGAAGAGGAAGAGACTTCTGAAGATGTGACTGAAGATAACGTAGAAGATGATGACGAGTCACTGAAAATTAAACAACACGAAAATGGTCCAATCAATGGTTCATTTGCAGATCGATTACCGCAGCTAAAAAAACAAAGAAATACGGTTTTATATCGAAGACTTACTTTGATTATTTGTATCTTAATAATTCCTTTACTTTTTTTCTTATACTATGTCTCTCCTTTGAGTAAACTAAACAAAGTTGTGATCTCTGGGAATGACCATGTGAATGCTGAAGAGATTTTAAGTGATTCGAAGTTCGTTTCAGGTGACCGCCTTTGGGAACAATATTGGGCAAGAGGAGTAGCTGAAGAAACTATTGAGAAAAATTTTCCGAGAGTAAAATCTGCAAAGATAACGCTCGATGGTCTAAATAATTTAAAAATCCAAATTTTCGAATATAAAGAAGCTGCCTTACTTTCACAGAAAAAGGGGTATTATCCAATTATGGAAAATGGCGCGATTGTGAAAGAAAAAGTCGATAAACCCACTGCTAGCTTACCTATTTTGGAAAACTTTACAGATGAAGGGAAAATCAAGGATCTCTTAGAAGAATATAAAAATATTCCTGAAGAAATCCAAAAAAGCATTTCTCAAATTAAATATGCGCCACGAAAAAATAACGATGAATTGCTAGAAATATTTATGAATGACGGCAATCAGATACTCGTGAATATCTCAAATTTGAGTCAACAAATTGTTTATTATCCACAAGTTTCCAAAGAGATGAAGGAAAAAGGAATCATCGATATGGAGGTTGGAATTTTTTCTTCTCCTTATAAAAATGAAAGCTCGGATGAAAATAATTCGCAAACGAATGAAAGTTCTGACACAAATCAATAAATTTCAATGAAGAAATTAGAGAATCTGCTTTCTAAAAAGCCCTATTTTGTGTTAGAATTGGTAACAGTGAGTATTAATTAAAATATGTAGTTTAACACGGACGGAAATTGTTCGCTTGTATAAGGAAAAGTAAGTAGGAGGGAATCCCATTCATGGCAAAATCAGGTATGTATGTCGGCCTTGATATTGGTACAACATCTGTAAAAGTTGTTGTTGCTGAATATATTGACAGTCAGATGAATATTATTGGTGTAGGGAATGCAAAATCAGAAGGAATTAATCGGGGGATTATTGTCGATATCGACAAAACCGTTCAAGCAATACAAAGAGCAGTAAGACAAGCAGAAGAAAAGGCTGGCATTCAGATTAAAAGCGTGAATGTGGGGTTACCTGCCAATCTACTTGAAGTCGAAAGCTGTCAAGGTATGATTGCTGTGAACAGTGAATCAAAAGAAATTACAGATGAAGATGTTCGTAATGTGGCTTCAGCAGCTCTTGTTCGCTCAACACCTCCAGAACGACAAATCGTTTCTATCTTACCGCAAGAGTTTACGGTAGATGGGTTTGAAGGAATTAAAGACCCTAGAGGAATGATTGGCGTTCGTATGGAGATGTTTGGCCTTGTATTCACAGGACCTAAGACAATCGTTCATAACATTCGTAAGTGTGTAGAACGTGCTGGTTTAGTGGTTGCTGAATTAGTTATCACACCTCTTGCTTTAACAGAATCTATTTTAACTGATGGTGAAAAAGATTTTGGAACCATCGTGGTAGATATGGGTGGCGGTCAAACAACGACTTCTGTCATGCATGACAAACAGTTGAAATTCACCCATGTGAATCAAGAAGGTGGAGAATTTGTTACGAAGGATATTTCTATCGTATTAAATACTTCATTTAATAATGCAGAGGCTTTAAAAATTAATTACGGGGATGCCTATCCAGAACGAACATCTGCTAGCGAAGAGTTTCCAGTAGATGTTATCGGAAAATCTGAACCAATTAAGATTGATGAACGTTATTTGTCTGAAGTCATTGAAGCACGTGTAGAACAAATTTTCAGAAAATCAAAAGAAGTTTTAGACGAAATTGATGGTTTGGACTTACCAGGTGGAGTTATTTTAACTGGTGGTGCAGCGAGTCTTCCTGGCGTGGTTGATTTGGCTCAAGAAATCTTCGACACAAATGTAAAACTTTACGTACCTAATCATATGGGCTTACGTAATCCAGTCTTTACAAACGTGATTAGTATTGTTGATTACTCAGCAAACTTGACAGAAGTTTATCATTTGGCTAAAACAGCAATAACAGGTGAAAAGGTGGTTACCTCTCAACAATCTGTTGCCGCTCCAAAAGATATCAACTATGAAACAACTTACCAAGAACCAGAAGAACAACATTATGTGCCAGAAGAAGAACATTCAACTGGTGAAAATGTTAAAGGTAAGATTTCTGATTTCTTTAAGAATATTTTTGATTAATCAAATCCAGGAGGAATAAAATATGGAATTCTCAATAGATAACAATATTAACGACGGCGCAGTCATTAAAGTCATTGGCGTCGGTGGTGGTGGCGGAAACGCTGTAAACCGTATGATCGAAGAAAACGTAAAGGGCGTTGAATTTATTGCTACGAACACAGATGTTCAAGCACTTAAATATTCAAAAGCTGAAACAGTGATTCAATTAGGCCCTAAATACACACGTGGTTTAGGTGCTGGTTCACAACCAGAAGTTGGTCAAAAGGCCGCTGAAGAAAGTGAACAAGCATTACAAGAAGCACTAGAAGGCGCAGATATGGTCTTCATCACTGCTGGTATGGGTGGTGGAACAGGGACAGGAGCGGCTCCAATCGTTGCCAAAATTGCAAAAGAATTAGGTGCTTTAACTGTCGGTGTTGTTACTCGTCCATTTAGCTTTGAAGGACCAAAACGCGGTCGTTTTGCGGCTGAAGGTATTGCTCAATTAAAAGAAAACGTCGATACATTATTAATCATCTCTAATAACCGTTTATTAGAGGTTGTTGACAAGAAGACACCTATGTTAGAAGCCTTCCGTGAAGCAGATAACGTATTACGTCAAGGGGTACAAGGGATTTCAGATTTAATCACTGCACCTGGCTACGTGAACTTGGACTTTGCCGATGTGAAGACAGTTATGGAAAACCAAGGAACGGCTCTTATGGGAATTGGTGTTGCTAGCGGTGAAGACCGTGTTATTGAAGCAACGAAAAAAGCAATTTCTTCTCCATTACTTGAAACATCAATTGATGGCGCGGAACAAGTCCTACTAAACATTACTGGTGGCTTAGATATGACTTTATTTGAAGCACAAGATGCTTCTGATATTGTTTCTAGTGCTGCAACAGGCGATGTTAATATCATCTTAGGTACATCAATTAGTGAAGAACTAGGTGATGAGATTCGTGTAACAGTGATTGCGACAGGAATTGATTCATCAAAAAAAGAAAAAAAGTCTAACCGTCCAGCTAGACAATCTCAAATTCAATCCGTTGCACAAAAACCTGTACTAGATATGGAATCTTCAAAACCAGTCCAACTGGAAGACGAAAACGGCTTTGGTGATTGGGATATCCGCAAAGAACAAAATGTGAGACCAAAAGTTGAAGATACGCAATTCGATTCTATTGAAAAGAAAGAATTTGAAACATTTAATAGAGAAGAAGTTAAGACTAACGACGACGATGAATTAAGTACACCACCATTCTTCCGTCGTAAAAGATAGGAGGGGGAGCACATGATTACTGATAACTTGCGGGAAGTCAGGCAAGCCGTTCGGGATTCGTGTGCTCTTGCTCATAGAAAACCTGAGGAAGTTACACTGATTGCCGTTACAAAAACAGTTGATTCTGAGGCAGCAAGAATTCTTGTTGAGGCAGGTATTACCGATTTAGCTGAAAATAGGGTAGATAAATTGCTGGAAAAGCAATATAATTTAAAAGATGAGATCCATATAAAGTGGCATTTGATTGGTAATTTGCAGCGAAGAAAGGTAAAATCAATAATAAATGAGATTGATTATTTTCACGCATTAGATAGTGTATCTTTAGCCGCTGAAATAAATAAGCGTGCAGAGAAAAATATCTCTTGTTTTGTGGAAGTAAATGTTTCAGGGGAAGAGTCCAAACATGGCATTTCACCTGATGAACTACTTTCATTTATTGATCAACTGAGAGACTATCCAGCAATCACGATTGTCGGTTTGATGACGATGGCCCCTCATGAAGCAAATGAACAAGAACTACACGATATATTCAGTAGATTGAAAATTCTTCAAGAAGATGTGAGACAACGAACATTAGCTCATGCACCTTGTACAGAGTTAAGTATGGGAATGAGTAATGACTTCCCGATTGCTATTGAAGAAGGCTCAACATTCATAAGAATCGGAACAGCATTATTTAAAGATGCGTGAAGGAGGAAATACAATGGCGTTATTCAACAAAGGAGCCCTTGCTAATTTTTTTGGTCTGGCAGATGAAGAGGAATACGACTATTCACCAAAACCAAGACCTGAGATTGTTCAAAAGAGACCTCAGGTAAAACAACAAGGACAACCTGTGCGTCAGCAGGTAAATGTGAATACTCAATCTAAAGAATACGTTAGATCTGAGGCACGTCCATCAAGTACAACGAAAGAAGCACAACAACCGTTTCGTAGTACAAAATCGGTACAGCCGACCAGACAAGAAGAGAAAAAAGTTGTTGCTATGCGTCAAAATGGAGCAGCTCCTAGCCAACAAACAAATGCACATAAGCAATCAAATAAAATTACAATCATCGAACCACGTGTTTATTCTGAAGCAATGACTATTGCCAAAAGAATTTTAGCAGGTGAATCTGTTCTTGTTAATTTTCATTTAATTGAGGAAACACAAGCACGAAGAATTGTTGATTTTCTTACAGGAACTGTCTATGCAGAAGATGGAGATATCAAACGTGTAGGAGATGAGATTTTCTTATGCACGCCAGCTAATGTTGAAATCGATAGCTCAACGGCACAATCGATTGCTGAATCTCAGTTTTTTGATTTCTAGAGGAGGATATTCCTATTATTATGACACTTACTAATTTATTACTTAAAGGAGTAGAGCTTTATTCGCTATTATTAGTCATTTATGCGCTACTTTCTTGGTTTCCTGGTGGTTATCAATCGACTATCGGGAAGATATTGTCTCGGCTATGTGAGCCTTACTTAAGTTTGTTCGATCGAATGAATTTACATTTTGGTCCAGTAGATTTTACTATTATGGCCGCTATTCTACTCTTAAATTTAGCTAGCAACGGACTAGTCATTTTAATAGGTACTTTTCTTTGATAAAGGGGGTGATTATCTGTGAACGCGAATGTGTATCAACATTTCCGAGTAGATGAGCACCCTTTTATTGACTTAATTGGAGATTGGCTTGAACAGGTCCAAAGTCAATATGCACCTTATCTTACTGATTTCTTAGACCCGCGTCAGGCCTATATTTTGGAAACCTTGATTCGCCAAGATAGCGACTTGGAATTTTCGTTTTATGGGGGTTATGAGTCGGCTGAACGAAAGAGATGTCTGATTTATCCTGACTACTATGAACCAACAGATGAGGATTTTGAAGTTAGTTTATTAGAGATTAACTATCCCAAAAAATTCGTCAGTCTTTCTCATGGGAAAGTGTTGGGGACGTTATTAGGCTCGGGTGTTAAACGAGAATATTTCGGTGATATCATTTCTGATGGAGAACGCTGGCAAGTCTTTTTGGACAAAGGTGTGGCTTCATTTATTGGTATTCAGGTGGATAAAATGGGAAAAGTGGCTGTTCGCTTGGAAGAAAAGAATTATACGGACATCTTGATACCAAAAGATGGCTGGACAGAAGAACATGAGACGGTCAGCTCACTTCGGTTAGATAGTGTGATTTCGACAGTCTATAACATTTCTCGACAGCGTTCCAAACAGTTAATTGAAGCAGGAAAAGTCAAGATTAACTGGACTGAAAATACACGACCAGATTTTGTTCTGGATTTACTGGATATTATTTCGGTAAGAGGATTTGGTCGGATCCAGATTCAGGAGTTAGAGGGAAAAACGAAAAAAGATAAATATCGGTTGTTGCTGGGAGTTTTACGAAAATAAGACGAAGAGGTGAACACAATGGCATTAACACCATTAGACATTCAAAACAAAAATTTCCCTACAAAGATGCGAGGGTATAATTCTGATGAAGTAGACGACTTTTTAGATTTAATTGGAAGAGATTATGAGATAGCTATTCAAAAAAATCGCGAGCTTGAAAAAGCATTAAAACATGCAGAAGAAAAACTGGAATACTTTAACGAGTTGAAAGACGCGTTAAATCAATCAATTATTGTAGCGCAAGATACAGCAGATAAAGTAAAAACTAGTGCTTCTAAAGAATCAGAAGTGATTGTGACTTCTGCTCAAAACAGAGCGAATGAATTGATTTCAAATGCTGAAAAACGTGCCAATGCATTAAACATTGCTGCTGAGACAAAAGCAAAAGAGATTATTACTGATGCAACGTCGAAAGCTCGTCAATTAGCAACTGAAACAGATGACTTGAAGAAAAAAACACGTGTCTTCCACCAACGTTTAAGCTTGATGCTAGAATCTCAGCTTGAACAAGTGAAGAGCCCTGAGTGGGATGAAATCTTACAACCATTCTCATCATTTGTTACAGATAGTCATGAGGTAATTAAAGAAGTCTTATCAAAAGAGCTTGACAATGAAAATGATTCTGAAGTAAACTCTAATTCAGAAGATGAATTATTAATTAATGAAAAAGAAGTTGTTGGACAACCAGAAATCTCTGAACCAACAATTGAAGATACAGAAGAAGAATAGAACAGAAAAGCTGACGGATAATCTTTAAGCGAGCCAATGATAGTGAGAGTTTGGTAAGACCCTATCGTCAGAAAGATCCTCTATGTGTAATTATTTCTGAAGTAAGTAGGAAATAGCGGGTGATTCCGTTAGCAATCACACAAGTGAATCTGTAATACGGGTTCTAAAATTGGGTGGTACCACGACACGTTCGTCCCTTGGGATGCACGTGTCTTTTTATATACAAACAAATAAATTTTTAAATAAAGGAGCGACTTACTCTATGAAGATGAAAGAGACACTTCAATTAGGAAAAACAGCTTTTCCAATGCGTGGAAATTTACCAAACCGAGAAGTTGAATGGCAAAAAGAATGGGAAGAAAATGATCTGTATGGTCGTCGTCAAAAATTAAACGAGGGAAAACCAACCTTTGTCTTACATGACGGCCCTCCATACGCAAACGGAAATATCCATTTAGGACACTCATTAAACAAAATTAGTAAAGATATCATTGTTCGGTCAAAATCAATGTCTGGATTCCGTGCACCGTATGTTCCTGGTTGGGATACACATGGATTGCCTATCGAGCAAGTGCTAACCAACAAAGGAATTAAAAGAAAAGAAATGACTTTAGCTGAGTACCGCGAAAAATGCGAAGAGTATGCGCGCTCACAAGTCGACACACAAAGAGCAGACTTCAAACGTCTGGGCGTTTCTGGTGATTGGGACAATCCCTATATCACATTGACTCCTTCTTATGAAGCGGCTGAAATTCGTGTGTTTGGGAAAATGGCTGAAAAAGGCTATATCTATAAAGGCTTAAAACCGATTTATTGGTCACCTTCAAGTGAATCTTCACTTGCAGAAGCAGAGATTGAGTATAAAGATGTTAAATCAGCTTCAATCTATGTAGCATTTCCAGTGAAGGATGGTAAAGGAATTCTGGATACAGATACATCATTTGTTATTTGGACAACGACTCCTTGGACATTACCAGCTAACCAAGGAATTGCAGTCAATCCAGATTATACGTATGTTTTAGTCAATGCAGATGGTCGTAAATTAGTGATTGCTAAAGATCTTATTGAAACAGTCAAAGAAGCGATTGGTTGGGAATCCGTCGAAGTTCTCAACGAAATCAGTGGAAAAGATATGGAGTTCATGGAAGCTCAACATCCGTTTTATGATCGAACTTCGTTAGTGATTTTAGGAGACCATGTCACTTTGGATGCGGGTACTGGACTCGTTCATACAGCACCAGGACACGGGGAAGATGACTATATCGCTGGGCATAAATATAACTTAGAGGTTCTTTCTCCTATTGATAATAAAGGAATCTTCACAGAGGAAGCTCCTGGGTTTGAGGGTGTCTTCTATGACAAAGCCAATCCAATGGTTACTGAATTACTGAAAGAAAAAGGCGCATTATTGAAGCTTGATTTCTTTACGCATAGTTATCCTCATGATTGGCGTAGCAAAAAACCGGTTATTTATCGTGCGACACCACAATGGTTTGCTTCAATCGATAAATTCCGTGCCAACATTTTAGATGAAGTTGAAAAAGTTGATTGGATTATTCCGTGGGGCAAAATGCGTTTATATAACATGATTCGTGACCGTGGGGATTGGGTCATTTCAAGACAACGTGCATGGGGTGTACCTCTGCCAATCTTTTATGCAGAAAACGGTGAACCAATTATTACACCTGAAACAATTGAACATGTAGCCAACTTGTTTGCTGAACATGGTTCAAATGTTTGGTTTAAGCGAGAAGCAAAAGAGTTATTACCAGAAGGATTCACTCACCCTGCTTCACCAAATGGAGAATTCACAAAAGAAACGGACATTATGGATGTTTGGTTTGACTCAGGTTCTTCACATGAAGCCGTATTACGTCAACGTCCTGATTTAACTTTCCCAGCGGATATGTATTTGGAAGGTTCTGACCAATATCGTGGCTGGTTCAACTCAAGTATCACAACTAGTGTGGCGATTAATGGTGTGGCACCATACAAAGCAGTCTTGTCTCAAGGCTTTACGTTAGATGGCGAAGGTCGTAAAATGAGTAAATCTTTAGGCAATACAATTTTGCCAGATAAAGTAATCAAACAAATGGGTGCAGACATCCTTCGTTTGTGGGTAAGTAGTGTGGATTATGAATCAGATGTCCGTGTTTCTATGGATATTTTGAATCAAGTTTCTGAGGTCTACCGTAAGATTCGTAACACAATGCGTTTCTTATTAGCCAATACAACTGATTTCCAACCAGACAAAGATGCTGTTTCATACAACGAATTACGTTCAGTTGATAAATATATGATGGTTCGTTTGAATCAAGTCATTAAAGAAATTCGTGAAGAAGGATATGATAAATATAACTTCATTCACATCTACAAAACAGTAATCAATTTCTTAACAGTTGAGCTTTCATCTTTCTATTTAGATTTTGCAAAAGATGTGGTGTATATCGAAGCTGAAGGAGATTACCAACGTCGCTGTATGCAAACAGTTTTCTATGAAACGGCTGTTGCGTTAAGCAAATTATTGACGCCAATTATTCCTCATACAACAGAAGAAATTTGGTCATTCTTGAAGGAAGAGGAAGACTTTGTTCAATTAGCTGAATTTCCAGGCTATGAAGAGTTTGCGAACCAAGAAGAATTATTAGACACATGGCAAGCCTTCATGGTGTTTAGAGATAAGGTTCTAAAAGCGTTGGAAGAAGCTCGAAATGAAAAATTGATTGGAAAGTCTCTTGAAGCGAAGCTGACAATTTATCCAAATGAGCAGGTTCGGACATTACTAACGGCAGTGGATGCTGATTTAACACAGCTATTAATTGTTTCTCCTGATTACTTTGCGATTGCAGATGAAGGTGAAGCAGCTCCTGATAAAGCAGTGAAATTTGACGATGTCGCTATTCTAGTTGAAAAAGCAGATGGCGAAACTTGTGATCGTTGTCGTCAAGTACGAAAAGATATAGGAACAGATGAAAAATTACCACATCTATGCGGACGTTGTGCCCATATTGTCGAAGAAAACTATCCTGACGCTGTTGCAGAAGGCTTTGAAGAGTAAGTAAACTTTCCGGTTGACCATTTGATAGGTTCTTTGTCAAATGGGATTGATGATAGGAATTTGATAGCTGAAGATTGAAAGGAAACCTGTTCAATCTTCAGCTTTTTTGGGTTGAGGATGAGTAATCGATTTTTTTGTCGCAATATAGATAACCAAAAAGCCCTTCAACTACCGATTGTTTAGAGGTAGTTGAAGGACTTGTCTGTTTATTTATCTAATTTGCCACGTTCGCGGTACCAAACATCTGGTTGCCAGATCCATTCGAAACCGTCTTTTTCTAATAAATCAAAGGCTGCTTGTGGGCCCATTGTTCCAGCTGCATAGTTTGGAAAATCAGGAGTTGTTTTGTCCCAAACAGAACGAATAACATCGACCAAATGCCAAGATTGAGCCACTTCATCCCAATGAGAGAAGTTCGTCCCATCCCCATTGAGCGCGTCCAAAATCAATTTTTCATAGGCTTCAGGACTGTTGCTGACTGTTTCAGCACTGTGACGGAAGTCCAGTTTGACAGGAGAAGTATTAAAGCCTTGACCGACTTCTTTTCCATTTAGTGTCATTGAGAAACCTTCAGTTGGTTGAATATAAATAGTTAAAACGTTTGGTGGAAGATCACTGTTCTCACAAGTTCCATCTACAGAAGGTTTAAATACATTAACAGGGACTTGTTTGAAAACAATGTTAATTCGGGTTCCTTTTTCCGTCAGACGTTTGCCGGTACGGACATAAAAAGGGACACCTGACCAACGGAAGTTATCAATCATAAATTTCCCAGCAACGAATGTTTCCGTTTCAGAAGCCTCAGAGACATTCTCTTCATGTCGATAGTCCACGTAGGTTTGACCATCTAACACACCGTTATCATATTGGCCGCGCACAAAGTTCGTTGCAGCTTCCTTTTCATCATAAAGGCGAATCGCATTTAACGCTTTAACTTTCTCCGTCCGGATTTCTTTTTCTGAAAAGGCAACAGGCGGTTCCATAGCAAGAAGAGAAACAACTTGTAAAATATGGTTTTGAACCATATCTTTTAAGGCACCACTATGTTCATAATAGCCACCACGGTCTTCAACACCAAGACTTTCAGCAAAGGTAATCTGAACATTATCAATATAGCGATTGTTCCATTGCGATTCGAAAATGTTGTTGGCAAAGCGGATAGCGGAAATATTTTGAATCATTTCTTTGCCTAAGTAATGATCGATTCGGAAAATATCTTCTTCTGGGAAAACAGAACCGATTTGTTGATTTAATTCATAAGCTGATTGATAGTCAGCGCCGAATGGTTTTTCAATGACCAAACGATTGAAGCCGTTTTCCGTCATGATTTTTTGAGATTTTAAATGTGAGACGATTGTGCCGAAAAATTGAGGAGCCATAGCAAGATAATACAGGCGATTGCCGTTTAGACCATATTTTTCGTCCAATTGATCGGATAAGTTTTTTAACGTATCATAGTGATCTGAGTCAGTTACATTGTGTGATTGATAATAAAAATGACTTGAAAAATCAAGTGCTTCTTGCTCTGTTGGCTGCAAGTCCTGAATCGTTTCACGAACGATTTCACGGTAATGGTCATCACTCCACTCACGACGTGCCGTTCCAATTACTGCAAAGTTTGCGTGCAGATTGCCTTTTTTATAAAGTCGGAATAAAGACGGATATAGTTTTCTTTTAGCCAAGTCACCAGTTCCACCAAAAATGGTGAAAAGTACGGTATTTTCATTTGCCATAGTCGTTGCTCCTTTTATAATTTATCTACAAAAATTGTACTAGCTGCTTTGTAACTAACAGCGATTTGTTTGTGCCCATTTTCCAGAGTTACTGGGCCTTCATAAGCGGCGATTTCTTTAATCGTAAATTCATCATGAATATTCAAGTCAATCGAGACCAAATAGTCGAGTAAATCTTTTTCATCAAGCACACGCGCAATACGAATTTTTGTATCTACTGGATAATCAGCTAGTGTTTTACGTAGTTTTTCATGAATAATTTGTCCTTCTTTTGGAATCATTCCACCATGTGGGCAATAAGTTGGGTGGTTGAGATACTCCTCGAGATGTTTTGCAAGATGAGTTGAGGTCACGTGTTCTAGCACTTCCGCATCATCATGGACTTCATTCCAAGTGAAGTTTAGGTGTTCCACTAGAAAAACTTCCCATAGCCGATGTTTACGAATTAAAGAACTTGCTTTTTTTAGGCCGTCCTCAGTTAACTGCGCGCCCTTATATGGCGAGTGTTCGACAAGCCCCTCTTTTACAAGCTTTGAAATCATTTCACTGACGGAAGCAGCCGATACACCTAGGCCAGAAACAATTTGTTTGTTACTTATGCTATTCTCGTCTCCTCCTAGTTCTAAAATGAGTTTTAAATAATCTTCACGATTTGGTGTCATCTTTTGCCATCCTTTCATGGTAGAAACCATCATACTTAAGTGTATCAAAAAAATGAACCTTTGACTATTTTTTAATAGAAAAATTGGCATAAAATCGGATTTTTCTGATAATAAAACGACAAGCCAAAGCTTAGAACGAAAAACATCTACAAATCCCTTGAGAAGTTTGTAGATGTTACTGATTATTATTGAATGATTGCCAAAATTAATTGTACAGCTTGTATCGTTCGTCATCCGCTTCGTCATAAAAGTAGGCGGCCTGCTCATTGGCTGCTTCCATAATTAAGTGATAGCCGTATTCATCTTGGAAAACAAGTCGGTTTATATTTAATTCAACTAAGATTGTCTTAACAGGGTGCTCATCAATCACTAAAGAATAATCTTTGTTAATTAGCAGGGTGTGGAGCTCCTTGCTTTTATCATAAAAACGCCACTCTCCCATAAAAAGTGAGTAATCTTCTGAAGAGCTGGGATTTTTTTTGCGCAATATTAGAGAGCCGGCTAGACCAAGTAAAGAGGCACCTAATAATAGAGGAAATCTTTTTTTCAAGTTAAAGCCACTCCTTTATCATTACTGTTCGTTACTATTATAGTATACCAAATTAATTTAAAAATACATCAGTCAAAAGTCTGAGCAAGAAGTTTTTTTTCATCATTTATGCTACGATAGAGTGGAGGTGAAGGTTGTGGAGTATGCAAATGTTTGTTTAGCGAGATTTCTAGAGCGGCCCAATCGTTTTATCGCTCATTGTCGATTAGAGACAGGAGAAGAAGTGGTTGCTCATGTAAAAAATACGGGCAGAGGAAGAGAAGTTTTCTTGCCAGAAGCTGAGGTTGCGTTGGTCCATTGTCCAAGTGAAAAGAGAAAGACAGCTTATGACTTGGTGGCAGTCAAAAAAGGGACGGCTTGGATCAATATCGATAGTCAAATTCCTAATGCACTGGCGGCAGAGGGATTATTATCAGGTGAAATTCAATTACCTGGACTCAAGGGGACAATCACGCAGTTAAAACGAGAGGTAACTTATCAACATTCTAAGTTTGATATTTATCTAGAGTCTGACCAGAATGAAAAGGTTTTTGTTGAAGTGAAAGGAATGACCTTAGAAAACAAAAAAATAGGGGCCTTTCCTGATGCACCCACAAGTCGAGGGTTAAAGCATGTGGAAGAGTTAACTTTAGCACAAAAAGAAGGTTATCAATGTTATGTGCTTTTTATTATTCAATTTGAAGAAGTTGCGCTTGCGACGATTCATACAGAGATGCAGCCGGTACTTTTTGAGGCCATTCGAAGAGGAAAAGAAGACGGACTGCAAGTTTTAGCGTATAATTGTCATGTAACCCCAGGAGAAATTCGAGTAAAAGAAAAGATTAGCTTTCAATTGGAATATCCATTTGAAGACCCAAATAAATGAAATTGAAATGAGGGGAAATAAATGATTCATTTAGGTGTTATTGGCACGAATTGGATTAGTGGACAATTTGTTGAGGCCGCATTATCAACGAAGGAATATGAGCTGACCGCGGTTTACTCTAGGAAACTAGAAACAGCTCAAGCATTTGCCAAGCCCTTTGGTGAAGCTGAATATGCAACAGATCTACAAACATTTTTCGGGATTCAGCACATGGACACGGTGTATATTGCATCACCCAACAGCTTGCATTTTGAGCAGGCCAAAGAAGCAATACTGGCTAAGAAAAATGTAATCGTTGAAAAACCAGCTTTTTCAACGCCAGAAGAAATGGATGAAATCATTCGTCTAGCAAATGCTCAGCACGTCTTTTTCTTTGAAGCGGCAAGAAACTTCCACGAACAAAGCTTCCAAAAAATTCGTGAGTTGCTTCCCTTAAAAAATGAGATTTTAGGTGCGAGCTTTACGTACATGAAATATTCTTCTCGGTATGACCAAGTACTTGATGGCCAGGAACCCAATATTTTTTCTCCCCATTTTTCTGGAGGGGCGTTAATGGATTTGGGCGTTTATCTCGTCTATGCGGCAGTTGCTTGGTTTGGTATGCCAGATGAGGTTCATTACTTTGCCCGACCGGTTGTGACTGGTGTGGATGGTTTGGGCTGGGGGATTCTCCGGTATGATTTGTTTGATGTAACGATTCAACCTGGAAAAATTGGGGATTCTTATGCGACCTCTGAAATCTATTTTGATAAAGGAACGCTCGTATTAAACGGCGTGAATGCTATAGAAGAGGCTGTTTATCATGATAGGGCTCACAAAGAACGAGAAAAAATTGAGCTATCGACCGAAAAAAATCCAATGGTTGAGGAAGCCCGGGCATTTGCAAAAGTAATTGCTCATCCGACTGATAAAAAATATGGCGTTCTCTATGAAGAGTGGGTCGAGTTAGCTAGAAATGTGAATCAAGTGATTTACAATTTACGAAAAAGTGCTGGAATCACGTTTGATGCCGACAGCAAGTGAGAAAGAGGAACTATTAATTTTATGACTGATTATAAAGAACAACTTCCAGAGGTTTGGCAAAAGAAATGGCAAGCTTCTGGTTTTATGAAAGCTTCATCGATACAAGAGCAATGTTTTACACCTTTACGTGAAAAAAAGGATGTAGTCGGGATTTCACCGACTGGCTCTGGGAAAACTTTGGCGTATCTGTTGCCATTATTAATGAATGTTGAACAAGGAAACGCAAATCAATTATTGATTTTGACGTCTTCACAAGAGTTAGCTATCCAAGTAACCGAGGTTGCAAGAGTGTGGGCTGCAGAAATTGGCTTAAAGGTCCAACCGTTAATTGGTGGGGCAAATGTCAAAAGGCAGCTTGAAAACTTGAAAAAGAAACCGGAAGTAATTGTTGGTACGCCTGGACGTGTGCTGGAGTTAATGAAACAGAAAAAAGTTAAGGCGCATTTATTTCAAACGATTGTTATGGATGAAGCGGACCAGCTGTTTCAAGAGGGAACAGAGAACCTAACCAAACAAATCCTGACACAAGCGCCTGTTGACTATCAGCTGGCTTTCTTTTCGGCAACAGCAGATCGAGCCTTAGAAACGATTCAGATGCTAAAGGATAGCGCAATCAAAGTGATTGATGTGACCGCCGAGGACGATAGTCAAGGTGAGGTTCGTCATGTCTATTTACGAATAACCGAGAGAAAAAAAATTGATATCTTACGACGTCTCGCCTATTTGGATGCGTTTCAAGCATTGGTCTTCTTTAACCAAGTTGGCGATATGGGGGCAGCAGAAGAGAAGCTGTTACATCACGGCGTTGAAGTGGCCAGTCTAGCTTCTGATCAGAACAAGTTAATGAGAAAAATGGCGATTCAACAGTTTAGAGAAGGAAGACTAGTCGAGTTGTTAACAACGGATATTGCGGCACGAGGGTTAGATATTCCGAAGCTGCCTTACATTGTGAACGCAGATATTCCGATGACGCAAGAAGGGTATATTCATCGTTCTGGAAGAGTTGGGCGAATGGGTACCAAAGGCGTGGTTCTAAACTTAGTGTCACCAGGAACGATTGATGATTTGAAACGTTTGGCGAAGACGATGGGGATTTCTTTATCAGAGGTTTTCCTCCATGGGGGGCAGTTACACACTGAACGACCTGCATCTGAGGAAGGCCCTCGTGAGTCACACACTAAAATCATAAAAAAAGAAAAAAAGCAAATAAAAGCTACACACAAATTTTCAGAGACACCACAAACCAAAAAGAAGAAGAAACAAAAGAATCAAAAGAACAAAGGAGCAAGGCGCAAATAAGCGCCTTTTTTTCTTGTTTTTGTGTTACTATGTAGATGAATGCGTTTCGAAATAGGAGGGCTTTTTGTGAATTCAAGAAAAAGCGAGATATTGAAAACTCTAGAACAAAAAAAACAAGGAATGACAGCTGCAGAAGTAGCAGAAATTCTAAAAATCGATCGTAGCAATGCAAGCAGGTACCTTAGCGAGCTGTATAAAGAACAAAAAATAACCAAATCAAGTGGTCGGCCAGTGATTTATTCAATGGTAGATGAAGAAAAAAGCGAGTATGTAGATCATTCGAGTGAGGTCACATTTGATAATTTGGTTGGTGCCAATGATTCGTTGAAAGTGAGTATCCAACAGGCTAAGGCGGCAATTCTTTACCCACCCAAAGGATTACACACTATTATTTTTGGGGAGACGGGAACAGGAAAGTCGATGTTCGCAGAGTGTATGTATCATTTTGCTGTTGATTCGAATACCTTAGAAAATGATGCACCATTCATTTCGTTTAACTGTGCGGATTATGCGCAAAACCCACAGCTTTTATTTGGACATATTTTTGGGATTCGAAAAGGGGCTTATACAGGAGCTACTGAGGATAGTCTGGGATTAATGGCTAAGGCAGATGGTGGGATTCTTTTTTTGGATGAAATCCATCGATTACCTCCAGAAGGACAAGAGATGCTGTTTACGTTCATTGATAAAGGTGTTTATCGACCTTTGGGGGAAAGTGAACAAGTGTATCACGCTTCCGTACAGATTATAGGGGCGACAACTGAGTCTTCAGAAACCTTCTTGACGACCTTTAACCGACGAATTCCTATGTCTATAACGTTACCTAACTTGGCATCACGTTCATTGGATGAGCGTTATGAGATTATCTCTTTGTTTATTAAACAAGAGGCCAATCGGTTAAACCAACGAATTGACGTGGAACGAGATGCAATCTTAGCGTTTATGTTATATGAAGCAGAAGGCAATATCGGACAGATTAAACGGGATCTAAAACTCGTCTGTGCCAAAGCCTTTCTGCATTATCGAACACATGATGAGAAGCGTTTGGTCATTTACAAAAAAGATTTGTCTCTCCAAGTTCAAAAAGGCTTGCTAAGAGTCAAAGAGTTACCAGATCGTTTGGACTATTTTGCAGACGGAAAAAGTAACTATTTAACTTTTGAGCCAGGTTCATCAGAGGTTGTTTGGTCACAGGACCCAGAAAGAGACATGCAGGTTTATAATGAGATTGAGGAAAAAGTCTCTTCTCTTTCAAAAGATGGCCTTGAAAACATTGATTTGGAGTCATTGATCTCAGGGGACGTCGATGCGTATTTTCAAACCTATGTGGATGAGTTGGCGCAAAGTGAGATTCATAAAGAGCTTTTACCGGGTGATATTTGGGATCTGACGAATCGTTTGTATGATATAGCAGAGAAGCGGTTGGATAGACGATACAATGAGAAGGCCCGATTTGCGTTTGCCCTTCATTTACAAAGTACGATAGAACGAGTCAAAGAAGGACACGTGATCGTTCATCCAGATTTAAATACTGTTCGAAAAAAACTTAAAAAAGAATTTCAAGTAGCTATCGATTTATCGGCTATTATAGAAGAAGAAAAACAAATAGAAATTCCCTTTGATGAGATTGGCTTTATCAGTATGTTCCTTTCAATTAATGTGGGAGAAAGAGAACAGATTAAGGAAAACACAGTGGGCGTTGTTGTTTTGATGCATGGTAGCTCTACCGCTTCAAGTATGTTAGAGACGGCTCAGGAGTTACTGGGGATTGATTCAGGGATTGCCATGAACATGTCTTTGACGATGGAAGTCCAAACGATGTATGACCAATTACTGTATTATGTAAAGAAAAATAAAGAACATTTAACCAATGGCATGCTTTTATTAACAGATATGGGCTCTCTTAATTCATTTGGAAACATGATTTATGAAGAAACGGGCATCAGAACTAAGGCCATCACCATGTCGAGTACGATGATTGTTTTAGAAGCGATTCGAATGGCTAGTATTGGACGAAGCCTTGAAGATATCTATCAAAACATTCAGATGTCCTTTGAAAGTATTGTTCGTCAACAGTTCAAGGTCATTCCTCAAGATCGAGAAGAGATTAAGAAAGCCGTGATTGTGACTTGTTTTACTGGTGAAGGTGTGGCGGCGAAACTATATGAACGAATTGTTCCTGTGATTGACGAAAGTAAAGTTGAGATTATTCAGATGCAATTTATTGAGCGTGAGTCCTTCAAAAAACATATCGATAGTTTGATGGAGGAATATGAGATCAAAGCAATCGCTGGCACCGTTGATGTCGAATATCAGAATATTCCATTCTTCTCTGCGTTAGATATATTTAATGATGAGAAGCTGAATATCTTAAAACGAATTGCGGGCGATGAGATTCCTGTTGAAAAAATTGTTTCTTCTTTACAAGGAACGATCATGCACGTCTCTTCATTACAACGATTGATTCAGATTCTTCAAAAGACTGTTCATCAGATTCAAACGGATATGCATGTGATTGTTGAGCCTGGTGTTGATGCAGGCATCGTCATTCATTTGGCTTTCTTGATTGATGGGCTACTAAACGGCGATGAAAGTCGGGTATTTACCAATCTTTCCGACTTTTTAAAAAAATACCGTCTAGAGTCTGATGTCGTTCGAACCAATTTGATGGCGGTTGAGAAGGCCTATCGAGTGTCTATCTCAGAAGATGAGATTGCTTACTTGGCTCAAATGTTTATCGAGAATAAAATTAAAAGTAATTTGGATGTTACACACAAATTCAGTGTGTAATTTCAAATAGGCAGTGTGTACACAATCTGTATAGACCAAAAGAGCGATTTCAAGCTCTTTTGGTCTATTTTATTTTTGGCACGCTTCTTGCATTAATATATAGTGTATTCAAAAATTATAAAGGGAGTGGAAAATAATGGCTAAAAAAACAATCATGTTAGTTTGTTCCGCAGGGATGAGCACAAGCCTACTAGTTACAAAAATGCAAAAAGCTGCTGAAGAAAAAGGAATCGAAGCAGATATCTTTGCTGTATCAGCATCAGATGCAGACAATAATTTGGAAGCAAAAAATGTCGATGTCTTATTATTAGGCCCACAAGTTCGTTTTATGAAAGCGCAATTTGAGCAAAAATTAGCACCTAAAGGAATTCCTTTAGATGTTATTAACATGCAAGATTATGGCATGATGAACGGCGAAAAAGTATTAGCGCAGGCCGAATCATTAATTGACAACAAGTAATATTTGAGATTCGGAGGAAAAGACAAGTGGAAGATCAAAAGAATTTAGAAGCAATCATGGGCTTAATTATGTACGGTGGGAACGCCAAAAGTGATGCAATGGAAGCAATTGCAGCAGCAAAAAAAGGGAATTTCGAAGAAGCTGATCAAAAAATTGCTGATGCAAAAGCTTCATTAGTGGAAGCACATCACTCACAAACTGGTTTGTTAACACAAGAAGCACAAGGAAATCATATGGAAGTGACCCTCTTAACTGTTCACAGTCAAGATCACTTAATGACAGCGATTGCCTTTACAGATTTAGCTGAAGAGATTATTGCTTTATACCGTCGTATCGACGAAAAATAACTACCTTTTCTTTTTTGAACGGGAAGAAAAGTAAGCCTTATAAAAAATTTTTGAACGGATTTTTTATTATTTTTGTTATAAAGAAGCCCAGGCTTCCTTATATAAAAACACTTATAGGAGGATTTTAAAATGAATGCATTAACAGCATGGTTAGAAAAGTACATTCTTCCAGTTGCAGCAAAAATTGGTTCGCAAAAACATTTAGTGGCTTTGCGTGATGCCTTTATCGGAACAATGCCAGCAACAATGGCCGGCTCCGTGGCGGTTATGCTTAACGCAATTATTCGTGATTTACCACCACAATTTGTCAAAGGGTATGATGGAAATACGATTCCAGTTATTAAAGAAATCATTCAAATTAATGGATTTATCTGGAATGGGACATTAGCAATTGCTGGGGTAATTTTTGCTTTCTCTTGGGGGTATAATTTAGCTCGTGCATACGGAGTAAATGATTTAGCTGGTGGTATTGTATCATTAGCTGCTTCAATTGCTGGGGTAACTTACTCTTTCTCATCTTCATTAAAAGATGTTGTTGTTAGCCCTGAACTTATGGATGCAATCAATGCAACTACTGACAAATCTGGATGGTCTGCAACTGCTGATCAATTAAATGTGGGTGCTTGGGGCTGGATTCCATTAAGTAATATGGATAGTAATTTTTACTTTACAGCTATGCTTGTCGGGTTTGTTGCTACTGTTATCTTTGCAAAATTAATGTTAGCAGATATGACAATCAAATTGCCTGATTCAGTACCACCTGCAGTATCAAAAGCTTTCGCTGCGATTATTCCTGCAACTGCTGCACTTTATACAGCAGGCATTTTCTACTGGTTGTTTGCTAAAGTTGTCGACGTAACATTTATTGAATGGTTACAAGAAACAATTGCTAAACCACTATTGGGTATGACTCAAGGGTTTGGTGCAGTTGTAATTGTTACATTATTTGTACAAATCTTCTGGTTCTTCGGTATTCATGGACCTAACGTACTTGCACCAATCTTGGAAGGTGTATTCGGCGTTGCTCAATTGAAAAACGTGAACTTATTCCAAGAAGGCGGTATGGATGCAGTATTAAAGGATGGTTACAAATGGGTACGTGGTTCTTGGGATGCATTTGCATGGTTTGGTGGTTCAGGTGGTACAATCGTATTGATTATTGCCATATTACTATTCTCTAAACGTGCAGACTATCTAACTGTTGCACGACTATCTGCAGGACCTGGTATTTTTAACATTAATGAACCAGCTATGTTTGGTTTGCCAATCGTGCTTAATGCACTGTTATTCATTCCATTCCTAGTCGCTCCAGTGGTTGCGGTAGCAATTGGTTACTATGCAACACAGTTTGGATTAGTAAATCCAGTATCACAACAAGTAGTGTGGGTAACACCACCATTCTTACTTTCATTCTTAGCAACAGGTGCTGACTGGCGTGCACCAGTGGTCACATTAGTAAGTATGCTTGCTACGTTTGCGATTTGGACACCATTTGTACTTGCAGCAAATAAAGTAGATCCAGCATTAAGTGAATAAACTATATAGTGAGAACCGCTATAACCTTTGCGGGGCGGCGGTTCTCGCTTTTTAATTATTTGAACTAGTATGTAGAGACTGATACAATGAATAAAAAAGGAGGTATCGTAAATGATTAGTATAGCAAGCGCGATGCAACAAGATGCAATTAAAGATTTATTAGAAGCGTACAATGAAGAAGGAATTTCTTTTACATTTAAAGAAAAACAAGGAATCAAATTAATTTTTGAAACAACTGCTGCAGACAAAGCTGAGGCGGCAAAAAAAGCCAAAGAATTGATTAAAGCAGAACCTTGGGGAAGTGTTCTTTTCTTCCAAGCAGCGGCGGTTTAAAAAAAGATTGGACGGATGAAAATGATTAAGAATGGTTTATTTTTATGTAGTATCGGCTTTTTGATTATTTTATACAGCCTAAATCCGAAAAACCTTCAATATGATATTTTAAGTATGGTGACAGGATTTACTCTCATTGGATTAGGTGTCTTTTTTTTCATGAAAGGCAAGAAGAAAGAAGACCTTAAGAAAAAAGAGGACGGAGGTAAGAAGTAATGGAGATTGTGAAAAAATTAAATATTCCGACAGAATTTTTCTTTGATAAGATTGTCGATTCAGTTATTTTTGATATTCGAAAAGCAACAGGAAAAACACTTACAAGAAAACAATTACGCAATTATGAATATGTTAAACAATTTTCTAAAGATAGTCGGGCGAGAATAAAAATAGATAAATTTATTGAAAACCAATCTTATCATTTTCGAACATCAACAACTCGCAATTCTTATGTTGTACAATATGAGATTCGTCCTATTGATGAAAAAAGCTGTGAAGTTCATTATACTGAAACGATGGAATCATTTGGTTTCATTCAAAAAGCAAATGACTTCCTACTGGGAATGGTCCTAGGCTTTTTCAAAAAGCGTCAATTAAAAAAAATGTTGACTATGATAGAGGAATCATATTAAAGGGGTCTATTTTGACGCCTTTTCTATTTTTTATTGGTTATTTTAACTAGTCTGATAGAGTTGTACATATTATAAAATCTGAATAAGAAACGAAAGATTCGATGTGTTCGAACAATTTTTATCAGTCGGAAAAGAGGAATCCTATGAATGAAGCAAAAAAGTTAACGGACGAGTATATTCCACAAATGTTTGATTTAGCTGCTTATGCGTTTAATTTTCAAGAATTTGAACAATCCCGAAAACGTTTTGATGTCTTAGCTAAACACTCTTTCAACTATGGGGATTTAGATGGGAAAACACTAACTAGCCAAGTGATGGCGACTCCTTTTACAATCAATTTTCACGGGCAATCTTATAGTATGGCGGGAGTTGGGTTTGTTGCTTCTTATCCTGAGTATCGGGGCCAAGGTGGGATTAATCGAACGATGACTCATCTTTTGAACGATTTAAATGAACAAAAGATTGATTTGTCTTACCTGGCTCCCTTCTCGTATCCTTTTTATCGTCGATACGGGTATGAATTGTTGTTTGAACGAATGATGTACAAGCTTCCTTCTTCTGAATGGCCGAATGTTGGGAAGGTCCCTGGAAAAATGAGACGTGTGAATTATGAAGAAATAAAAGAGAATCTTCTTGCCATCTATCAAGCGATGCCAGTTCATCATCGTGGAGGGCTAAAGCGTGACGAGTGGTGGCTTACTTATAAATTTGCGATGAAGCCAGGGAAAAAGTTTGCACAGTATGAGACTGAAAATGGTGAAATAGAAGGATATATCGTGTATCGATTAGAAGGTGGTAGCTACATTATTGATGAACTAGGTTACTTAAACGATACAGCATTTCGTGCGCTTATTGGTTTCATTGGCTCACATAGCGGAGCTTTCCAAGAGTTTCAGTATGAGTCTGCCTATTCAGGAAGTAATTTAAACTACCTTTTGCCTAGTGCTCGCTTGACTATGACTCTTCGCCCGGAGATGATGGGAAGAATCATCAACATGGAACGATTCCTAAAAAAATATCCATTCAAACAAGGAAAGGCCACTGAATTTTATTTGAAAGTAACCGAAGATCCATTTGCCCAATGGAATGAAGGGACCTACCATGTGCAAATCTCTGATGATGGAAAGACACAGGTAGTGAAGCTTTCTTTAGATGCAGATGTGCCTGCAATCAATGGAGATATCCAAGCAATAACACAGCTTTTGTTTGGCTACAGAAAAGCAGATGAATTGGTCTTTCATAATCGAATAGTCGGCGATGAAGCTGCGCTAGCGACTATCTCTAATTATGTAGTGGAGAAACAACCGACGTTAGAAGATTATTTCTAAACAGCAAGGAAATAAATCATTTTATTGCCTAAGATAGCGCTCAATGATTTATTTCCTTATTTTTAAAGAAGGACGTATGTACAATATGCAAGTAAATATGAGGGATGAATTGACAGTTTCGAATCCCTGCATTAGAATAACCTAGTATGTTTCTTTTGAAAACAGACAAAACAATGCCTCTGTAGTGAAGCGGATATAACAGACCCTTCCTAAGGGGAATGTCCTCCAATCCCTAAGAGGATGAAAATAGCAAATTTGCTAATGAAAAATTAAATATGCCCCTGTAGTTAAATGGATATAACAGACCCCTCCTAAGGGTCAATTATCAGTTCAATTCTGGTCAGGGGTGTTATTGGAATCTCGTCGAAACCCTTTATTCATATGGTGTTTCGGCTTTTTTATACTTTCTATTTTTAAAAAGAATAAAATCCTCATAAGAAATATGAAAGCTAAATTCCACCCAATCATTCACTGTAATTTCTTGCTAATTGGAAACGAACTGTTTGTAGTGATTTTCCTGTTTGCTAAGAATTTGCTAATGGAATATTAGCAGAGAAACGAATCAAACGGTTCGTTTCTTTTATTTTAGTAAGCCAAGATTGCTTTTGAGCAGATATTAGTGTGCCATGTGTTTGCTAATCTGGTGATTCTTTCAGTTGTTTAATTAAGCCAGAAAGGGCAATACTTTCTTCTTTCTTTTCCTTTGATGGTTTTACATCTCGTAAATCACGATTCATAGCGTAAAAAGCTATTTCAAATTTCTGTGCATTTACTTTTCTATCTTCACCACCTATTTTTTACTTGAAGTCTACATTAACCAGTTGGCATGATAACTCCCATAATTTTGCGGATACATTAGCATCTAAGGCTTGTTTTGCAGGTTTCACTAATTTAGGATATCCATATATTTCCATGAGTTTTGTTGGACCATAAAAGGAACCACTTTTAACTTTTGGTGATGTTGCGGCAAGTAAAGAAGCTCTAACTCCTTGGCTAGGCATTTGAAGCGTATGAGAAATTAATCTAGTGTAAAAATTTTTACCAGGACCATTATCCATTAAATCTGTTGCAACCCCACCAGGATGAACGCCAATACTGATAATTCCCCAATTCGAAGCAACACTACGTTTATGAAGTTCAAGAGCAAACATCAAACATGCCAATTTAGATTGAGAATACGCAACATTGGGATTGTAATTATGTTCTAATTGCAAATCATCAAAATGAATTTCTCCAGAACGATGAGCCATACTACTAACAGTTACAACACGAGCATTTTTACTATTGCGAAGAAGTGGAAGAAGTTGTGCTGTCAAGGCAAAATGTCCTAGATAATTTGTTCCAAGCTGTAGCTCAAAATTATCTTTGGTAATTCTTCTATCTGGAGTTGCCATAACGCCTGCATTATTTATGAGAACATCTACTTTATCATATTTTGATTTAATCACTTTTGCAAACTTTTCTATTGAAGATAAGTCGGCAAGATCAATTTTTTGAAATTCTATTTTTGCACGAGGATATTTCTTTTTAATGTTTTGCACAGCTATTGCACCTTTATTGGCATTACGTCCTGCTATAATAACATTTGCTTCTGCACCTGCTAAAGAAATTGCAGATTCATATCCCAGCCCTCCTGTACCAGTGATAAGAATATTTTTTTCAACTTGAGAACCCATTTCTTTTTCTTTTCTTTTTCATCATTTCATTTATGCTCTTTTTCGCTACCTGTTCTGGATTCATAACCATTACCTTAAATAACAATGAATGGTCAATTCCTGCTTTTTAGCGAATTCTGTTTTTATGGCCCCTGGGCAAACGATTGTAACATAAACCCCGATTTCTTTTAGTTCTGTAATAAGCCTTTTGAAAAGAATAGCGTATAGGATTTTGTAGCCGTATAGACGGTATCATTTGTACAGGGAATATAAGCCCCTGTAGAAGCAATGTTTAATATTATGTCCCGATTTCTTTTTTACCATAGCGGGTAATAGATACTTCATTAGTTTACTGATAAATAGGATATGTAAATTTATCATATCGATGTCCTACTCTCCTTTTTTATAAGGCTAGTTATGACTGTATCCAGACTTTCTTCATTTTATACAAATCATAATTTCTAATTGTTCGGTGTTTTTGTTAGTAACAGTCATTTCAATGTTTACGACTTATTTGATTTATTGAATCAGGGTACTTTTACACAAAGATAAACTCAAGTTATACTTCCAAACTATGTCACCTGAGTAAATAGCAATTATCCAAAACTCAAAATCCAGACATAGACGTGTTTAACCAAAAGTTGGATCTAAGTAAAGGTTTCTTTAAACAAGTTTTAATTGAAGCAAAAGATAAAATCGATCAAACAATCAATAATATGTGATATAAAGCGGTGAGGCTCATATAGGATTTTAATCATTATACAAAATGACTGTTGACATTAATCTTTAGTTTAATGTTACCATTTATTTGAGGAGGAGAATGTTATGTATACAATCAAACAAGTATCAGAGCTAATAGGCGTCAGTAAAGTAACCCTTCGTTATTATGATAAAGTAGGAATACTTAAAACAAAACGCTCAGATAACGGCTATCGAATGTATGATGATTTAGATATCCATATTCTTAGGAACGTGCTTGTCTTTAAGCAAGCAGGATTTTCTTTGGAGGATATAAAAATTTTAACAAAACTGTACGTTTTGGAGGACGGCGCTGACTGCAATGATTTGGCAAAAGACGTGGTGTCTAAGAATTTAAAAATGATGCGCTCTCAAATAGTGTTTTTGAAAAAAGTTGTAACGATTTTAGAGGATGTTTTTCCACTTTTTCAGACACACGAGCTGTATAAATTGAATCAAAAAGAGCTTGAGCAAACAATCATGGATTTGTTTGAAGAGACAAAAGCCAATAATTTAGAGGAGAAAAAATGATATGAAAAAAAGTAAACGCAAGCGAAATGTAGTTTTAATTATATTGTTTATTGTTGTCGTTGGAGCTTCGGGGTTTGGTATTAATTACTGGCATCGAACTGAAAAGTATCAGGAGTCAATAAAAAATTTACGCATTAAAGAAGTCGATTTAGCGACGCTTGAGGATGGTGAGTATATTGGTGAGTATGATGTTGATTTTATCAGTGCAAAAGTCAAAGTCACAATTGCCAATCACAACATTCAGAATATTGAGTATATTTATCATAATAATGATCGAGGAGAAAAAGCGAGTGCAATTAAAGAAGATATGGTCGAACAACAGAAAATAAAAGTAGATGCAATTTCTGGAGCGACTAATTCAAGCAAAGTTATCCAAAAAGCAGTTGAATTAGCCTTGAGCGAGAAATAAGTATTGGTTTTTTATGATTTGCGATTGAGATGTTTCCATTTAGCACGGGGCAAGTAGCGGTGAACTAAAGGGAAACATTATTAGTTGTCCGTATTAAAAACGTTCATCTTGACTTTTGGAGAATCTGAGTGACAACTCTGAGTGATGATTGAGTGTCAGTTATCTTTAAAAAAGTTCAGACCAGGAGTATGTTTTTTTGCGCAGTCCTTCAATTCTTAAGGTGTTCCACCTTTAGAGATTGATGAGATCGAAGTGTTTTTACGGAGTCCTTCAATTCTTAAGGTGTTTCACCTTTAGAGATTGATGAGATCGAAGTGTTTTTACGGAGTCCTTCAATTCTTAAGGTGCTTCACCTTTAGAGATTGATGAGATCGAAGTGTTTTTACGGAGTGAAGACCTTCAACTCTAGCATGTCCTATGCGTAGAAGTTGTTGAGAGCGGAACGCAGTCCTTCAACTCTAGCATGTCCCATGCGTAGAAGTTGTTGAGAGCGGAACAACGTGCAGATGGAGTTGCTTTTGTACCCACCTTTTATTTGAATAAAGAGAGGCTGGGACAGAAATTTCTGTCCCAGTCTCCTCTATTATTGCTAAAGAAAGCTTTAATGTTGATGGCTAAATAACAAGGGACTCGTAATGAATAAAAAAGGATTGACAATAGACTATCGGTCGACTATGATATATCTATAGACCGATAGTCGAAAGAATGTTTGTGTTAAACGTTAGTGAGGGCTACATACAGAAGAAATAAGCGAGTTATTTATGGTAAAAAAAGGTCTATAGATAGAAGTCAGAAAATCGTTAAACTATCACTGACAGTAATTCAATGAATGTTCATAGGCTATAGGGAGGTTCTATAAAAAAAGCGGTGAGTGTAATAGATATTCTATTCTTACGAATTTGATTTATTTAGAGTGTGGTTTGATTGTTCGCTTTGCAGTGAAGTATGAAATAAGAAAGGAAACAACTGCTAATAATCAGAGAATATTATGTATTTGTTGTGTAGAGTAGGAGCAAAATAGAGGTGGGAATTATAAATTGTCGCTGGGTATACTGTCCTATATGTAATAACAAAACGCGAATTCAAATACGATTTGATACAGAAATGAAAAATTTCCCCTTGTTTTGTCCAAAATGCAAGCAAGAGAATTTAGTTAACATTAAAGAAAACATAATAACGGTCATTAAAGAGCCAGACACAAAGAGGCAGAGCCAATAATAGGGAGAGTATACATCTACCCATATTGTTGGTTTTTTTGATTGTCAAAATAGTAATTTAACTAAAATACTAGCTTGCGATATTGTAGAATTTTTCTTTCGTTGAATTGAGTAATTAAAACAAACTGCTACTGAATAGGTGTCTAATGCTTGAGATGCAAAGGATAGAGTATTGTAACGACTACAAAATGTGGAGAGGCAAAAGGAGGGGAATTATGGTTCATGAAAGACTGTCAACAAGTCAAGAAGTCGAAGCTTATTTTTCTGATTACGATCAATCTTTAAAGATGAATCCATGTGAACAAAAAAAATTATTGAGTTACTACGCATCGATTAAGCTGGAATTTTCAACAGTCCTTTCGAATGTCCATCGTGAAACTTATTTAGATAGTCTGATGAAGATTCTTTACTTAGATGCAAAACTACAAATTCTGTTTTTCTTTTGGCTAGAAAATAATTTACATAATTGCTCAGAAGACGAGGTTATCGCAATCGTAGAAAAGGATTGTCAGACGTATTATTTAGAAGCTTTAAATATCTCCAAAAATTCGCAAATCCCCGCTCCATTTATTATAAATAATCGCTGTCTGTATAAAGGAGGACAAATTCATGAGAGATAAAGTATTCACTTCTGATTTCATTTTAGAAGGAGCTTATAAATTAGCAACAAAATCTGGTCTTAGTGCAATTACGGCTCGAGGGTTGTCGAAGTCGATAGGGATATCTACACAACCATTATATGTTGGATTTCAAAGTATAAGTGAGCTGCGAGCGGCCACTAGCAAATTGATGTTTACAAGAATCGAAGAAAAATATTTTTTGAAAAATCGAACCATCGATGACTTTGTGGACAATTTTTATTGTTATGTGAAAGAACAAAAAATTCAATATCTATCGCTAACGACGGATCGTTATTCGTTAGAAGAGACACAATCATTCTTTTTTAAGAAATTCTGTGAATCAATTGCAGACAATAAAACAAAAAGTAAATGTTCTGCAGAATTACTGCTCACTTATGCTCAAATCGTTGGACCAATAGTAGCTTTGGTAACTACCGCTGATCAATTTGATGATCCCGAAATCATTCAAGAGTTATGCGAGCCGATTGTTTGGGAGTATTTAGAGAAAGTAAAAGTTTAGCATGATACGCTAAGAGGTTGGGGCAGAATTTTACACGGATTTAACTTATCGTAAATATTACAATCAATTTCAAATGATGTGGCTTGATTCTCCAACTGCATTTAATGGTAGGCAACAAACGACACTAAAAATCGTAATATTTAGCGAAAGTGAATTACATGATGTCTACCAATTGATAGATTATAAAAGAGCACCAAATAACAAAAAATTTGAATAATATCGCCTAAAAATAGCTAGTTAAAGTGCACGATCTCTGCTTCATATATCGTCACCTTGACCAGCTATTTTTAGCTATTAAAGAAAGTATGATTTTAGGCTGGAGATGGAGTTACTTCTGAGCTCAGTCTCTTCGCATTGTTCGATTTTCCGCGGTTGGCTAACCATAAATAAACGTTTCATTATGAACGAGAGTGCTACGATTCAGAAAACTATTGTCCGTCTATTTTAGTTTATGAATCAAAAATTTATTTTTTTTGAAAAAAAATGAAAATTTAATTGCCTTTTACTGATTTTTAATTCATACCATTTCTTATATGCTTAAATACGTAACAGATTTGTTTTTAGGAGGAATTTATTTTGAAAAAAATTGTTTTATCAGGAATTATTTTGTCAGCAGCTATTTTATTAGCTAGCTGTGGCTCTGCAAAAAAAGATTCAACTGAAGGAAGTGTTTCTGCCAAATCAGACAAGGCAACGATTAGTGTAAAATCAGGAAACTATGTCTTGGAGGAAGGAAAGACGGTTGGAGAGGATGAGGGCTACTTAGCTTTAGAACTATCCATTAAAAATAATGGAAAAGAAAGTATGAGTGTTTCTAGTGAAGATTTTACATTGTATGATGAAAATGATAACAAAATACCAGGTGAGAACATTTATTCGGATGATGATACGTTTAAAAGTTTTTCTGGAGATAATCTATCCGGTGGGAAAAATCTAAATGGATATGCCGTATTCAAAGTGGATAAAGAAAAAAAATATGAATTACATTATTCTCCAATTCTCTTTGATTCGGAGTCAGAATCAAAAGATATTGAGCTACAAATTGATACAGCAGACTATACTGACCACACAAAAAATATCGAAACAGCAGTAGATAGCTATATCTCACAAGTATTTTTAAATAAGAAAAAAGAAAGCGCGAATGAGAAACAGAAAAAAGAGGAAGAAACGAGTAGTGACTTAACCAACGATTTAGTAAAAGAACACAATGATTTCAATCAAAAATTTGCTGAAGAAGTGACTAGTATGTTTGAATACTACAAGCCTTCCAGTGAAGAGTGTAATAAACTAGTCACAGAAATTGAAGCTGCGAATCAAAAAAAGGCCAAACTTACTTATAAAGTTTGTTCAATGTTCCCTAATCAAGTAGTACTTTTTATCAAACCAGAAACAATAAATCTAGATGATGTTGATCTAACATCTGTTGAAGATAAGTTTATCTCTGAAAATGAAGGAAAATACTCTGAAGATGATTACGATAAGGTTTACCAAGATGCGGAAAAGTTTTTCCTTCAACAATTACCTACCAAATTAAATGTAACGCCTATTTCGACATCAGATATGATGGATAGTGGGGATGGCTTCAAAATTAAGCTGACTAAAAATAAAGATAAGTGGCAGATTGACTCTTCTGATTCTAGTGGAAATAGTGAGTACCAGTATCTTGTGAGAAGCTTCATGGGCGAATTAGATAGTTAGAAATTGAATAAATTTTTATTTCCTATCAAAGTGTTTTGAGTGCTTTTCAACTATATTGTCAAAATATGCCTGATTTTCTTCAATTTTTAAAATATTTGACAATAATAATACTATTTTACTGATCTGCTATCTCTCTTAGGGGTGTATAATTTCCTGTGATTATCAAAGACTGTCAATCTGAATAGATGTTCTAGAGCAACAATGTACACTTTAAATTTTTATTATAACCGACTATTGGAGTGAATTAGAATGAAAAAAACATCAACTATCATCTCATTAGGTATTCTGCTTTCATCTTCTCTGTTGCCCGTTTTTGCAGTTGCTGAAACGACAACCACTGAAAGCATTTCTTCATCAGAAACAGCGGAGAGTGTCGCTTTACCTGGCTCATCATCTTCTGTCATTGAATCGTCCACTTTAGAAGATACAGGGACAGAGGCTAGTTCTGGAACTTCTACAACAAGAGAGGCGACCGATATAACTTCATCTGTTTCAAAAACAACATCACAAAGTACAACTGAAGAAATGGAAGCAACACAAACTACTAGTATTAATTCTTCAGAAAAAACATCAAAAGCTTCAGATGATATTGCCACAGGGGTATTTGGAACTTCTGCCTGGCGGATAGATGCGCAAGGTGTTCTATCATTTGAAGCAGGTACATTTGATTCAGGACAGGTCAATCACTGGAAGGCTTACGCATCAGAAATAAAAAAGATTGTTTTTAATGGTCCTGTGAAAGCTGATCAGGATAGTTCCTTATTGTTTGCTAATTTATCTGAGGTTACTGAATTTGTTAACCTAAATTTATTAGATACCTCCGAAGTTTATAATATGAGTAGCATGTTTTCAGGATGTGAAAAAGTATTAAATTTAGATTTAACCAGTTTTGATACCTCCGAAGTTTATAATATGAGTAGCATGTTTTCGGGATGTGAAAAAGTATTAAATTTAGATTTAACTAGTTTTGATACCTCCAATGTTAGCGACATGTCTAGTATGTTTTTTGAAACATCCGGCCTAGAATATTTGAATGTTTCAAGCTTTGACACTTCAAAAGTAAAAAAAATGTCGGCGATGTTTTCTAATATACATTCGCTTAAAAATTTAGATTTAACTAATTTTCAGACCTCACAGGTAACCGATATGCATGGAATGTTTGAAAATGATTACAGTTTGCAAAGCTTAGATTTAACCAGTTTTGATACATCAAATGTTACAGACATGGGTATGATGTTTTCTGGGTGTCAAGCTGTTGATGATTTAGATATTTCAACATTTAATACATCAAAAGTGCGTGTTATGTATGGTATGTTTCAAGGGATGAAGGAACTTACAAACCTTAATGTAACCAGTTTTGATACATCTAGTGTTACGATGATGGACGCTATGTTTGCAATGATGGATAATCTTATTAGTATTGATGTAACCAATTTTGATACATCTAGTGTTACGATGATGAGCAATATGTTTTCTGAAGACAAAAGTTTGGAAAGCTTAGATTTATCAAGCTTCGATACTTCTCAAGTGAAAAAGGACGGTTTAAGTGGAATACTATCTGTAGACTATTTCGGAAAGTGGACGCTTAAAGAATTAACATTAGGTCCGAACTTTAATTTTCAGCAAACGAAAGATGCTGACTTACCGTTAATTTCAGAGACGGATTTGTACACAGGGAATTGGCAAACTATTGGTGATGGAACTGTAGAACATCCGAACGGACAAACTATTTGGTCTTCAGATGAATTGATGATTAATTACAATGGTGCAACAGATGCAGAGACATATGTTTGGCAACCAAAAATTGCGGCAGATATCACTGTGAAATATCAAGACACAAATGGGAACAAAATCGCAGAGGACGTTGTAAAATCTGGAAATATTGGGGATGCTTATACAACGGAACAAAAGGACATCAAAGGTTATACATTTAAAGAAGTTGTTGGAGCTGCCTCAGGTAAATTTACTGACAAGGCCCAAACCGTCACTTATGTTTATACAAAAGACCCAATTAAAGCAGCAGATATCACTGTGAAATATCAAGACGCAGAGGGGAACAAAATCGCAGAGGATGTTGTAAAATCTGGAAATATTGGGGATGCTTATACAACGGAACAAAAAGACATCAAAGGTTATACATTTAAAGAAGTTGTTGGAGCTGCCTCAGGTAAATTTACTGACAAGGCCCAAACCGTCACTTATGTTTATACAAAAGATCCAGTTAAAGCAGCGGATATCACTGTGAAATATCAAGACACAGATGGGAATAAAATTGCAGAGAACGTTGTAAAATCTGGAAATATAGGGGAAGCTTATACAACGGAACAAAAGGACATCAAAGGTTATACATTTAAAGAAGTTGTTGGAGCTGCCTCAGGTAAATTTACTGACAAGGCCCAAACCGTCACTTATGTTTATACAAAAGATCCAGTTAAAGCAGCAGATATCACTGTGAAATATCAAGACGCAGATGGGAACAAAATTGCAGAGAACGTTGTAAAATCTGGAAATATAGGGGAAGTTTATACAACGGAACAAAAAGATATCAAAGGATACACATTTAAAGAAGTCGTTGGAAATGTTTCAGGTAAGTTTACTGACAAGGCCCAAACCGTCACTTATGTTTATACAAAAGACCCAGTTAAAGCAGCGGATATCATTGTGAAATATCAAGACACAGATGGGAACAAAATCGCAGAGGATGTTGTAAAATCGGGGAATATTGGGAATGCTTATACAACGGAACAAAAGGACATCAAAGGTTATACATTTAAAGAAGTTGTTGGAGCTGCCTCAGGTAAGTTTACTGACAAAGCTCAAACCGTCACTTATGTTTATACAAAAGATCCAGTTAAAGCAGCAGATATCACTGTGAAATATCAAGACACAGATGGGAACAAAATCGCAGAGGATGTTGTAAAATCGGGGAATATTGGGGATGCTTATACAACGGAACAAAAGGACATCAAAGGTTATACATTTAAAGAAGTTGTTGGAGCTGCCTCAGGTAAGTTTACTGACAAAGCTCAAACCGTCACTTATGTTTATACAAAAGATCCAGTTAAAGCAGCAGATATCACTGTGAAATATCAAGACACAGATGGGAACAAAATCGCAGAGGATGTTGTAAAATCGGGGAATATTGGGGATGCTTATACAACGGAACAAAAGGACATCAAAGGATACACATTTAAAGAAGTCGTTGGAGCTGCCTCAGGTAAGTTTACTGACAAGGCCCAAACTGTCACTTATGTTTATACAAAAGACCCAGTTAAAGCAGCGGATATCACTGTGAAATATCAAGACGCAGATGGGAACAAAATCGCAGAGAACATTGTAAAATCGGGGAATATTGGGGATGCTTATACAACGGAACAAAAAGACATCAAAGGTTACACATTTAAAGAAGTCGTTGGAGCTGCCTCAGGTAAGTTTACTGACAAGGCCCAAACTGTCACTTATGTTTACACAAAAGATCCAGTTAAAGCAGCGGATATCACTGTGAAATATCAAGACACAGATGGGAACAAAATCGCAGAGGACGTTGTAAAATCTGGAAATATAGGGGAAGCTTATACAACGGAACAAAAAGATATCAAAGGATACACATTTAAAGAAGTCGTTGGAGCTGCCTCAGGTAAGTTTACTGACAAGGCCCAAACCGTCACTTATGTTTACACAAAAGATTTGAACCATGGACAACCTGCACCTCCTGATAATTCGAATGACGACGATGGTGAAGTTGATGTTCATTATAGATCGGATTCAGGAGATGAAATAATCCCTGATAAAAGAATCAAAGGTCCTGTAGGAAACACTTATACAAGCGAGCCCGCTCAGACACTTCCAAAAACAGGAGAAGATGTCACCTTATCAACGATATTTAAGGTTATCGGAAGTCTTTTAATTCTAACGACAGTCGGTATAGGAACATTTATTTTAAATAAGAAGAAAGACTAAGCATTAAACATGAATGCGATGCGTCAAATTCTACTTTTTTGAAGGTAACGATTCTCCTTTCAATAAAATAGACGACGCACCGCATTTCACTGTCTAATCAATAGTTACCTTACAAATACAATAAATGAATACACATATCATTTTCAGTCAATAGGAAAAGGATGCTATACTAGCTAAACAAGAAGCTATCTCCTGTTTGTAAAATTTTTCGCAAAAATATGGCTGAATTTGTGAAAGAAGAAAATATAGGTTTAATGATAGTCTATTATGTGAGGAATGAATATGATTTTAGATATTTTAGAAGAGCAAGACAAGTATGTCTTATTACTTGCTAAATTACTTGAACAACATAATAACGAACTACTAACTGACGCACATATATGCGAAACTTTGGGGATTTCTAGATTTCGAATGGAACATTATCTAGAAGAACTAGGTCATGTATTATCAGAAAAAGAAGTCTCTTTTAATAAAAAAGGTGAAGCGCTTTACAGGAAGCTCACCATGGGAGACATTGAATGCTTAAAAAATGTTCTGGTGACTCGTTCTAAGAAATTTAAGCTTCTTCATTATATAATTGAAGGGAACAGCAGTATAAGAAAATTTGCTAGAGATGAATTTTTGAGTCTCTCCCAAGCGTATCGAAAGCGGCGTGAACTCAACACTTTTTTTGAAGAAGAATTTGGACTAGTGATTGATGGCATGAAGATTAGAGGGGGCTCTGAACTTCATATTAGAAACACGTTGCTTACTATTTATTTTTTTTATTGTAGTGGTTTCCCTTCTCCTTTCTCAAAAAAAATCAGAACATATGCAATGAACATAGAAGGATTTCTTTTGACAAATTTAGCACTTCGCCTGACCAGGACTTCAAGAGAAAAATTAGAACTGTTTTTATGCTTACATTATAGTAGGGTGCACACGGACAATGTGCTTAATTCTGAAGAATCAGGGTACATTCAATCGATTGCGCTGATCGAAACGAGCTATTTTGAAGAGTTGAATCACTATGTTGCAAAGGAAGTTAGTGATACAAAGGAATTATATTTTTTAGATACCTTTCTATTTTTTAATATTTTTAAAACTGGCATGCCCCTTCAACTAGGTGAGATTTCCACGCAATTAATGGATCAGTTTGCTACTATTTTTACAAAATATATAAAAAATAAGACGCTTTTTTCTGATGAAATAAAACAGAAATTAGCACTACTAATTTCTAATTGGTTTATTTTTACAAGTGAAGCAACTTCATTTATTGATGAGTTTCAAATAAATTATTTTAGTGAGATGTATCCTGCTTTCCATGCTATTGCCTTTGATTTTGTTGACACCACATGTCGACATCTGCAAAATAGGCAAGTGAGCAACACGCAGCTGGTTAAATATTATTACGATTTAATTTTTATGCTAATTGAGACGGTTCCTATAACTGAAATCGAGCAGCCCATCAAGGTTTGTATAGATTTCTCACATGGCGAGTCGTATAACTCATTTATCGAAAAAAACATCCTATTTTATAAAGATTTAAATATCGAAGTACAAAGATACAATGATATGAATACAGATTTGTATCTAACGGATAACTTTCAATCCACACTCCGAGCAAAACAAATTGTTTGGAGAGATCCACCTACCCCGAATGACTGGTCTTATTTTGCGGATGTCGTTTTAGAATTGAAGAGGGATAAGCTTGAAAAAGAATAATTGGACTTTATTTATACTTATTATTTTCTTTGTTTTCGGCCAATTTGAATTGGCTACTCTGCCTACAAGAGGGTTTAAGGCTATTTTTAAAGACGAATCGTTTGCAAGTCTAAATAGCAAAAAGTACTTCCTACAAAATAACATCTTGTGGCGTTTACAAGAAATACCGGAAAATGCTTCTGGTATCATCGAACCTGGTAAAAAAGAGGTTACTTATGTCTATGAAAAAATAAATATCAAGTCGTTGAAGAAAAAGAAAAACAGTCTGTATTCCAAAGAAAACAAGGTTCTGAGTTTTCAAAGGAAGACTTCTTTTGGCAGCAATAGTCACCGGGAAGAAACACATGCTGTTAGTGATTTGATGCGAACATTAAGTGGCAAAATTCTTTATGGTGAGTATGCAGGAAAAAAGAAAACAAACAGCTTCTTTTAGAGTGGAGGCTGCGACTATCTCCATACCGTACTTTTTAAGAAAGTGATAAAATTATTTTATTTTGAAAAGAGGTTGGGACAGAGGCGGGTTAACTCCGAGAACCGGATAGGTAATGTGTAACATCAGTTCATGCTTTGTTGTGTTTTACAGCAATATGAATGAATCTTCAACTCTAGCATGTCTCATGCGTAGAAGTTGCTGAGAACGGAACAACATCCTTCAATTCTTAAGGTGCTTCACCTTTAGAGATTGATGAGATCGGAGTCTTTTCCGTGCTTACTATTTATTCGGATAAAAGAAGTTATGTCCTAAGTCCTTTTTGTTATTTATCTAGTAAGAAAATTCCACACTTGTCACAACTTCTGCTTGAACGGTCAGCACATAAAAATAGAAGCTAAGTTAGCTTTCTTTGAATGAATGTTAGAAATGCTATCAAAAAAATAGAAATATGACACATAGCTGTCGTATTTCTTTTGCTAAACTAGTAGATACAGATTAGTAGCTGTGCTATTATCTTAAATATCAGTGCCTATAGGGGCGAAAGGAAGGTTATATAATGGAAAAAGCGGCATGGATGATTTCGTTTAAGCTTAAGGATGGGGTTACAAAAGAAGATTTTATAGAGGCGACAAGAAGGTTACATGATAATGTTTTGTCAAAGCAAAAAGGGTTCATTTCTTGGGAGCAGTGGTTAGACAAAGATACATGGACTGATTTTGTTGTTTGGGAAACAATCGAGGATGCTCAGTCAGCAATGACTGCAGGAAGTGGCAAAGAGGAAGCAAAACAGTTTTATGCAATGTTACAAATGAAAACTTGCTCTATGACGACGTCAACATTTGTTAAAAAGTATTAATTTACGTAGGTTTCAAACGCAATTACATAGAGCAAAGAAAGAGCTTTTCGTAAGTGAATCAAAAAATGGAATCGTTTTCACGAGGTAGAGTGTATGAGACAAAACGATTGTTTTAAATATTTACTATTCGAGCACCCATACTAAGAAAAGCTATTTGGAGGGAAAAAGAAAATGAAATTATCTTTTGAATTATTTGTAGAAAGTACGGCAGAAAAAGTTTGGGCATATTATGAAGATATTACGCTTCGTAAATTATGGGAAACAGATTTAGAAGAATACTATTTGGCTGGTGATTTTGTGACTGGAACAAAAGGAACCATGAAGTTAACGGGTATGCCAGCAATGGACTTTGAATTAGTTTCAGTTATCAAAAACAAAGAATTTATTGATTGTACACCTACGCCTTTTGGAGATTTAGTATTTGGTCATGAATTAGAAAAAGTAGCTAATGGGATCAAAATCAAACATTCCTTAGAAATAAAGAATACACCAGTTAATGAAGAAAGTATTGCGACCTTAAACAAAATCTTTGATGATACAACAGAGGCCGTTTTTAAAATCAAACAAGCCGTGGAGCAATAAGTTTGTGCGTCTAATTTTTTAGCTGACGATTACCACATACTAGAGAGTGGTTAAACAAGATTAGCCAATTATTAAGTAGTTTCTTGAAACTATGATATGATTGAGATAGAAAAAGGAGGCTAAATTTTATGATAAATGAACAAGAGAATAACCAACCCGAAAGTAAACAATCCGATTTATTTACAGAAAAAATGATAGGTACGAGAACAATCATTCTTTCTGGGGAAATCAATGAACAGATTGCCAAAGAAGTTTGTAGCCAATTGTTGTTGTTGGAGTCAATCAATGATGAGCCCATTAATTTATTTATCAGCAGTAATGGTGGTCATGTAGATTCAGGTTATTTAATTTTTGATATGATTAATTTTATCAAACCTAAAGTAAATATTATTGGTTCCGGTTGGGTAGTTAGTGCAGGCGCTTTAATTTATCTTTCAAGTGAAAAGGAACGCCGCTATTGCTTGCCAAATACGCGTTTCATGATTCATGAGCCTTCAGGTGGCACGCAAGGACAATCTAGTGACATGCAAATTACGGCAAATGAAATCTTGCGTACACGCGAAAAAATCAATCAATTGATTGCCAAAGAAACAGGGAAAGATATCGAGAAGGTAAGAAAAGATACAGCCAGAGATTTTTGGTTAACTGCTGAAGAAGCGTTAGAGTATGGGATTGTTAACAAAATAATCAAAGAACGAAGTGAAATTAAGTAGGTAGTTTCACTTTTAGACTCCTAGGATAGACAGAGTTCTGAGCCTAGGATTTGTAGAAGGAAATCAGTAGTTTGGATTTTGACTGTACGAGTCAGACTAAACCAAAAGAAACGGTTCATTTGGTACAGTGCTTCTCCTAACAACTGGGACTATCAGTAGCCGCGACAACAGTTAACTCAGCTGGGGTCGCGTGTTTTTTATATTCTAGACGAGCACTCTAATGGGTTCAAGTACAAGAAAATAAGTTAAAAAATGTGGGTATAAATAGAATAGTTTGGTGAAAGAAGTCAAGCTGATAATAAAATGATTTGGTTGGATAGTTTAAATAATAGGGAGGGATATCATGAGTAAATATGAGCAACTATGGAAATATCTAGAAGAAGGACAAGAGGTGGAATTATCTTTAAGTTATGAAGAAATTGAAAAAAATTTGGGCGTTCCAATTGATCATTTAATCGGGGCTATAGTTAGCGGCTATGAAAGTATCTACTAAGTTCATCCAAAAAGCGCTCATGGGGAGCGCTTTTTAGATGAGCCAGTCTGTCATTTAATTCTTACAACTTTTATAAAAAATCATTTTATAGTAGAGGTACGCAAATTTCACACTGATCGACTTTTATCCTTTCGACTGCATAACGCTCGATAATCGGTCGCTGAACATCAAAGGACTGGCCTTGACTAGCTAGCTCAGAGAACATCGTTTGCATGGTTTCTCTAATCGCGTTCTCTGTATGATCAATAGTAAAGATAGCATATTTGCCACTGGGTAAGACCGCTTTATTCATCATCAGCTGTTGAGTTTCTTCAAAAGCTTCGACGACTAACGCCACGTCATAACGGCAATCTTCTGGTTTGGTGGTTTGAGGATTATCCCATGTAATAGCTAGGATGACAGATTGGTCATTCAGTAGTTCTTTATTCGCTAACCATTTTTTAAAGTCTTCCATCAAATTTTTATTTTCTACACCATAAGCGCCAGTTCTTCTCTTATAAATCAAATTTGTTTCAGAAATTTGTTTAATGTTCATAGCTTCTCCTTATATAAACAGTAGTCCATCGATGTCTGATTTCAGAATATATCGAGTTAAAATTTATTGCAACAAAACTTTTAAAATTGATCAATTTGTACAGACTGTTTAAGAGAATATCTTTCAGCTAAGTTCATCTGAAATAGCTGTTAAAACTGTACTGTATGTCTAGCTTAAAAAGAAACAATCATTTACTCAGTCACGTAAAATAATTGCAGGGTCGATTATTTACTTGTATCGTTTATTGTCTTGATATCTGCAAGTAGGGATGATACTATTAAATTAATGCCTATATTTTAGTAGATTTATCGTACATATTAGTCATTAAAAGCCTATTAAACAAAGGAACCGAGCATCTTATTTTTCTGTCGATATACAAAGAATGGAATTCGTCGGAAAACAATAAAATAATAATTATTAAAGAGCCAGACGTAAAGTCAGTCGGAGAGCCAATAATTGGAAGTAGCTAAACCTGCACCCATTGTTGGCTTATTTTGAAAGGAAAAGTAGTTTGGCCTATAAGGAGGGTAATAATGAAAGCAAATACAAAAAAGATAAACACAATAAGGAATGGCTTCTTAATTCTAATGACTGTAGCGTTTTTAATAACGTTAGTTGTGGATTTAGTAATCAATCGCAAACCGACCTGGTCAGTTATTGTTGGTAGTAGTTTAATACTATTAGGAGGGATTATCTCTCCATTAATATCAAGTAAGAACAAGCGAGTCCTGCGTTCAATTGCCGTATTTTCTATACTAATTATTCCTTATTTTATGGTGATTGAATGGGTCACAAATACCTATTTTTTGAAGATACCTATTTACTGGGTTCTTCCAATTGGTTTGCCAATTTCATGTATTTGGATTGCTTACTTGTGGCTGAACATAGGCATTAGGTATTTACTACATTGGAATGTTGGTTATTGTTTAGGTGTAGGTATTCTTTTAGCTATCCCAGCAGCTCTGGTTACCAATAATTTGGGCAACCAATTGAGTTTATTTGATAGTTCAGCGATGAATAGTGTTGTCATGATTAGTTTGCTAGTTTGTGGTATCGCAGGATTTGTCCTCGGTTTTTTTATACGTTCTCGAAAATAGAAGCGCTTTAAATTTTTCTGGATTTTTAAAGAATGCGTAGGCTGCTTGTTTACAGCTGGTTGTCTTTATTTAAAAATTGGATGAGTTCCAAAAGGATAAAAACGACAAATATTACAGATAGTTGTCCTATTCGTTTTGGTAGAACTAGGCTAACGGATGGCGAGTTGGCTAGTGATGCTTCTCGTGTCGCTTATTATCTTTGTTAAAAATAGTGGTGAAAAATTGGAAAGGAGGGTCTATAGATGAATCAGATTAATTTGTTTGAAGAACTTGGACAAACAGGGACCTCTTATATGAAGTTTGTTAAAGTTTTGGCCGCTGAGTCTGCATTAGAAGAAAAGACGCAACACTTGGCATACCTATCTGTTTTGACCGCAAAAGGGATGACGGATGGTCTTGATTTTCATGTCAAAGAATTGTTAAGGATTGGTGCAACTCGAGCAGAGATAAAGAGTGCGATTCTCGTGGCAATGCCAGTGATTGGGATGGGTGTGGCGCCAATTTTGAAGATTGCTCTTGAGATCTGTGATCAGTAAAAAGGTATCGTGATGAGTTTGCACAGCTAGGAAAAGGTATTCAAAAATAGTTAGTGAATTAGAGAAAGGTAGGTCTGGTTATGGGTGAGTTTTTATTGTTTGAAAAACGAGCAGATCTTCATGAATGGTTTCTTAAAAATGCAGAATCTAGTGAGGGTGTATGGTTGGTATTTAGTAAGAAAAAGGCAGTCAAAACGGTAAGCGCTCACGAAGCATTAGAGGAAGCACTTTGTTTTGGTTGGATTGATGGGCAAATGAAAAGCATAGATGAGACTTATTACCATAAATATTTTGCTCAAAGGTTGCCAAATAGTAAATGGTCTGAGAAAAACAAAAAACTGGTTCAAGAGCTAGATAAAAAAGGGCTAATTACAGAATATGGGCAAAAGAAGATTGATGAGGCCAAAGAAAATGGGCAATGGCAGAAATCAAATGTAATTGTTGTCAATGAGGAAGATATACAAGCGATTGAAGAACTGCTAAAACCTTATCAACAAGCCTATCAAAATTTTATGACCATGTCTAACTCAGTCAAGAAGACCTATACAAAAGCCTATATGCAAACGAAGACGGAGGACGGTAGAGTCAAACGGTTGAGCTGGATGGTGGACAGATTGAATCAGAATCTAAAACCAATGTAGTTTGTTTGATGGGTGAAACTGGATGTGAAAACTTATAGTCAGTAAGAAATTCCCGTTTAAAAAAATGGCGAGTATCTTAACAACAGGGGTATCGCACTTGTCTAGCAACAAAGGTAGACGCATAAAATAATCTGAAAAAGGTGCTTGCTGATGAAATAAAAACAAGAGAAAACAACTTAGAGCCATATTTTGAAAAGCTCGAATTTGATTTTTTTGTAGAAAAACTCAACCAAAGAGCGGATATTGAATGGTTATATCCTGTGAAAGAAGCACCATGGGGACAAAAATGTATCCGTTTTTATGATTTAGATCATCATTTAATTGAAGTTGCCGAAAATTTAAAGTCTGTCGTTGAAAGATTTCAAACACAGGGGTATTCCATAGAAGAAATAGCGTTGCGTATGGCTATTTCTGTGAAAGAGGTCAACTTAATAATCGAATAAATGTTCAAAATTCAAGCACCTTCATACATATTTTTAGTTATTTTAACTAAGATAAAGTAGGACTATAATTAGGTGGTACTTGTAACGGTTGTTATCTAAAAGGTATTTGCCTATCATTTTAGGAGGGAACTTGATAAGATGGAAGAAAGGGGGATCTGACGATGGCTAGAGCACGCACGAAAGAGGAGTTACTGAAACAGGGAGAGCAAAAGTTTGATGAGTTAATTGCCTTACTTGATTCTATCCCAAAAGAAAAGCGGAACGAGCTTTTTCAGTTTGGTGAGATAAAGGATCCTGCCGCACATTGGAAAAGAGACAAAAACGTAAAAGATGTCCTTATTCATTTATATGAATGGCATCAGCTACTTTTAGAGTGGGTGGAGTCAAATCAAAACGGGACTGAGAAACAATTTTTAGTAGAAGGGTATAACTGGAAAACATATGGTGAGATGAATCTGCTGTTTATCGATAAGCATTCGGAGACTTCGTTTGATGAAGCTTATGATTTATTCAAAGAGAGTCACACGAAGGTAATGACACTGGCAGATCAGTATTCTGATGAAGAATTATTTACTAAGAAGGTTTTCAAATGGGTTGGTGGAAGTTCTCTTGGTGCTTACTTTGTTTCTGCTGCGCCCAGTCATTATGATTGGGCAATAAAGAAAATAAAAAAACATAAACAGATAATCGAAAATTAGCGAGAGTTGCTGGGGAAGCCTGTTTACTTAAGGATTTAAGAGCAATCGTGTTTAATAAGCGTTTGTTCCCGCCATTTTTTATTGTGCCAGTTTTGTTTGTTGCGGTGACACCAACGATATTTATTTTAATTCTTCGCTTTACGCCCAGCTTTCAAGTAAATGTGGATCAATTACGCCAATTAGTACCGTCTATTGAATTTAACGATGGTTTTCAAATGAATATAATAAGATTTTTAATAAACTCAGTTTTACCTATCTTTTTTATTTTTATACCAGTTAGGACTTCATCAATTATGTCAGCAAGTTCTTTTGTAGGCGAGAAGGAAAAACGAATATTAGAGATCCTCTTATATTCACCACTTACTTTAAAAGAAATCTTTCTGTCAAAAATAGTAATTTCACTTATTATAAGTATGTTCATTTGCTTACTATCTTTTCTCTTAATGCTGTTAGTCTTTCAGATGGATCTAATGTTTCTGATGAACGAAAATGTATCACTTGATTTGTTCACCTGGCTAATCACGTTGCATCGAAATTATTCATAGAGGCTCTTTCGATGATGAATTAGCATCTTTGCTAAAATGGATTTACTTTTAGAAGATTTAGGATTGCAACGAGTTATGAGTTGGCATAGAGAAGTCTATTTAAATAATGCCAACCGTGTTAGAAAAGGCAAGTTGAAAACTATTTTAAGGTATTCGATAAGCTGACTGGGGTTCAATAATACGTTAGAACAATAAGCCAATAAAAACTTTCTCTTTCTGTAGGAGAGTTTTTATTGGCTTCATCTATTACTTATAGGCCGGATGATTTTTCTCGTAGGCTTGAATCTCATCTTCATATTGCATGGTGATACTAATGTCATCTAAACCATTCACCAGTTTTTCCTTCCAAGTAGCGTCTATTTGAAATGGATAACTAGCCTCTTGTGTGTGAATTTCTTGTTTAGGCAAATCAATGGTGATTGATTGTTGAGCGGTCAACTGGCTTAAAATTGTCCGGATTTCTTGGTTCAAGCGAATAGGTAACAGCCCGTTTTTTAGCGCATTCATATAAAAAATATCACTGTAGCTACCAGCAATGATGACTTTAAATCCATAATCTTGAAGGGCCCAGGCAGCATGTTCACGAGAAGAGCCAGAGCCAAAATTTTCACCAGAAATCAGAATGGTCGCTTGTTGTCGTTCAGGTGCGTTCAAAATGAATTCGGGATTCGATGAGCCGTCTTCTAAATGGCGCCATTCGTCAAAAAGATGTTTGCCAAAACCGGCTTTATCGACTTGCTTTAAAAAGTTTTTAGGAATGATTTGATCAGTATCAATGTTGTCATTCATTAAAGGAACCGTTGTCCCTGAGTAGACGGTAAATTTTTCCATTATAGCACCTCCTTACGACTATCAACAAATTTCCCGTGAATTGCTGCTAATGCTGCCATAGCTGGGCTACACAGGTGTGTGCGTGCATCTTTTCCTTGACGCCCTTGGAAATTACGGTTCGAGGTGGAGGCGCAGTGCACCCCTTTAGGTACGCGATCAGGATTCATTCCTAAACACATGGAACAGCCAGGCTCGCGCCACTCAAAGCCAGCCTCAATAAATAGTTTATCTAGGCCAATCTTTTCAGCGGCCTTGCGGACAGGTCGTGAGCCAGGAACAATAATTGCGGTCACCTTGGGATGAACTTGTTTTCCGGCTACAATTTTGGCGGCCTCTTTTAAATCAGATAAGCGACCATTTGTGCAAGAACCAATGAAGACATAGCCGATAGGAATATCAGCAGGTGTTTGGTTCGGTTTTAATTGCATATAGTCATAAGCTTTTTGTAAATCAGGCGAGGTAATTGGTGGGAAAGTTCCATCAATTGGCACACCCATCTCAGGGTTGGTTCCCCAAGTGACAAAAGGAACTAGTTGATGGACATCCAAGCTCAGTTCTTTGTCATAAACAGCTTTTTCATCTGTGTATAATTCTTGCCAATCCTGAATGGCAGTCTCCATATCTTTCGGGGCATATTGACGATCTGAAACGTAAGCATAAGTTTTTTCATCAGGTGCAATCAAGCCGATTTTTGCGCCCCCTTCAATTGCCATGTTACAGATAGTCATACGTTCTTCCATTGTCAGAGCTTCGATTGTCTCCCCGTAGAATTCAGCTGCATATCCGACACCAAAGTCGGTCCCATACTTGGCAATTAAGGCTAAAATAATATCCTTTGCATACACGCCTTTTGGTAATTGTCCCGTAATCTTAATGCCCATGTTTTTTGGCTTATTTTGCCACAAAGCTTGGGTAGCAAAAACATGTTCGACTTCGCTAGTGCCTATTCCAAAAGCTAATGCACCGAATGCCCCGTGTGTAGCTGTGTGTGAATCACCACAAACAATCGTTTTGCCAGGCTGAGTTAGCCCAGTTTCTGGACCAACCATATGGACGATTCCTTGATGTTCGCTTCCATTGTCACAAAGCTGAACCCCAAATTCCTGACAGTTTTCTCGAAGGGTATCAATCTGTTTTTTGGCAATTAAGTCAGAAAAATTAAATATATCGACAGTCGGTGTGTTATGGTCCATAGTTGCAAAGGTTTTTTCAGGATGTCGAAGCGTTCGGCCAGCTTCTCGAATCCCCGAAAAGGCTTGAGGTGAAGTGACCTCATGAATTAAATGTAAATCAATATATAGTAATTGTGGCGCTCCTTCTTCACCATGGACGACATGAGACTGCCATAGTTTATCAAATAATGTTTTCCCCATATGTTTACTCCTTTAGATAAATTTATTCGTAGTTTGGTGGTTTCATCAATGACTAGTTTGTTTAGTAAGTAGTTCGTGTTATTTCTCGGATAATCGCTTCTGTAAATTCGTTTGTCGAAGATTCGCCACCTAAGTCGTGTGTGAAGATGCCCTTTGCTAGAACCGCTTCACAGCTATCTTCAATAAGCTTAGCGGCAGGCTCTTCTTCAAATGATTGACGCAACATCATCGTTAGAGATAGAATCATGGAAATTGGATTGGCGATGCCTTTTCCAGCAATATCTGGTGCAGATCCATGAATGGGTTCATAGAGAGAAGGACCACTCTCGCTGTGACTAGCACTCGGTAAAACGCCTAGTGAGCCAGGAAGGACAGAGGCTTCATCGCTTAAAATATCGCCAAAGAGATTTTCGGTGACTATGACATCAAAGGCAGTTGGATTTTGGATGAGCTTCATGGCAGCGGAGTCAACATATTGATGCTCTAATTGACAATCTGGATACTCTTTAGCGACTTCTTCAGCTGTTGTACGCCATAATTTACTGGAAGCAAGAACGTTGGCTTTATCTACTGAAGTCACTTTTTTGCTTCGGCCTTGTGCAATTTTAAAAGCCGTATGAAGGATACGCGCAATCTCACTTTTATTGTAACGTGCCGTATCATAGGCCATCGTTTCAGTTAATTCACGTGGTTCCCCAAAATAAATACCACTACTTAGTTCGCGCACGATAATCAGATTTGTTCCTTCGACAATCGCGGGTTTTATCGGTGAAAACTCAAGTAGGGCGGAGGAGACGGAAACAGGTCGGATATTTGCATATAAATTCAATGACTTACGTAAAGCTAACAACCCTTGTTCAGGGGTGTCGGCCATCTTCTCCCATTTGGGCCCTCCAATCGCTCCCAGTAGAATAGCATCGGCTGCTTGGCAAGCAGTTAATGTTGTTTGCGGTAAGGGGGCACCTAATTCGTCGATTCCTGCGCCGCCAAAAGGTTTTTTTTCAAAGGAATATGAGTGATGACAGATTGATTTGATTGCGTTAAACACTTTTAAACCACTGTCCATAATTTCTGGACCAATGCCATCTCCTGATAAAACAACAATTTTCTTATCCATGTAATGATTCCTTTCTTGTTCTAAGATTTAAAGTTATCCAATTTTTATTACGAATCATTAAATGGACTCCTTTGCCTGTTTTAAGTGGTTACTGGCTTGCACATAAGCTTTTGCAGAAGCTTGTAAGACATCAAAATCTACGCCAATTCCACGGAATTCATTGTTGGTTTCTTGATCTAAAAGAGTTACGTGAACTTCGGCTTGGGCATCTTCACCACCAGTTAATGCTTGGATCTCGTAGTCAGTTAGTTCAGGGGTTTGTTGGAATAATTCATCAATCGTATTATAAATTGCTTGGATGCTTCCTGAACCAATTTGAGAAGCTACTTTTGTTTCATTTTTCTCATCAGTAATTGAAATGATGGCTCCTTGATAACCAGTTGAGCTATAGTGAACTTGGACATTTGCTAGTTTATACTTTTCGGTTTCTTCTCTATATTGATCAGCTAGTAAAGCAAGTAAATCTTTATCGGTAATCTGTTTTTTCTTATCTGCCAATGCTTTAAACCGCTTGAAGGCCTCAAGACTTTCTTCCTCGCTTAGTTGATAACCGAGTTCTTCTAATTTACTAGTAAAGGCATGGCGTCCAGATAATTTACCGAGGGGCAGTGAATTTTGTTTGACGCCAACAAGTGTCGGTGTAATAATCTCATAAGTTTCTGGATTTTTTAGGACACCATCTTGATGAATTCCTGATTCGTGCGCATAAGCATTATCGCCAACGATTGCTTTGTTTTTAGGAACTGGAATACCAGAGAGGTGCGAGACGAGCTCACTAGTACGTTTGGCTTCATTTAGAACAATTTTAGATTCACATGGATAAAAATCTTTACGAATCGCCAAGGCTAAAGCAACTTCCTCAAGCGCTGTATTTCCCGCACGTTCGCCAATGCCATTGACGGTTCCTTCGACTCGATTGGCGCCGTTTTCGATTGCTGCCAAAGCATTTGCTGTCGCCATTCCTAAATCGTCATGACAGTGAGAAGAGAAGATAATTTCGTGTTCACTGTGGCTATTTTCAATCAAAAATTTAAAGAGCTGGCCGTACTCGCTAGGACTTGAATATCCAACTGTATCTGGGATGTTGATGATTGTTGCGCCTGCGTCAATCGCTGTTTGAACGGCTTCTAGTAGAAAGTCTTTTTCGGTACGTGAGGCATCCTCAGGCGAAAATTGAACCTTTTCAAATAAACTACGCGCATAACGCACATGCTCTGAAATCGAGCCAAGAACTTCTTCTCTTGTCATTTTCAATTTGTATTGCATATGAATCTCACTAGTCGCTAAGAAAACATGAATCTGCGGATCGACGGCATCTTTTAGGGCTTCGTACGCACGATCAATATCTTTTTTCTGGCAACGAGCTAAACCTGTGACGGTCATTTTTTTGATGGCCTGTGCAATCGCTTGGACTGCTTCAAAATCCCCAGGGGAGGCGATAGGAAAGCCTGCCTCGATGACATCTACTCCCCATTTTTCTAATTGAAGAGCAATCTGGACCTTCTCCTTGGTGTTAAAATTTACACCGGGCGTTTGTTCCCCATCTCTTAATGTAGTGTCAAAAAATTGAATCTTTCTCATATTTGTTCCTCCTCTTTTTTTCAAAAAACGGGTATAAAAAAAGCACTCCATCGGAAAAGAACCACTTTCTTTTCCAATGCAATGCGAATAGGGACTTTATGAAAAAATTTTCAAAAAAGTCCCAGTTATAATAATAAAGTTGTGTTGAAATATGTAATTGGCTTCATCATAATAAATCACCCGTTTATTGTCAGAATTTTTTGAAAATTGTTTCATTCATCGTATAAGAAAAACAGAAGCTTGTCAACAGGAAAATGAAAAAAATGAGAATTAGTTTAATTATTAATTGGAATTGGTTTTGATTAGGCTTTGTATTGACAATTTTCATAAGTCTATTATTAAATTAAAGGAGGAAGACAAAGTTTACATATGTCACAAACACACGCAAAAAACAAAGCAAAATTCAAAAATTTGCTTTGTTTTTATTTGATTATTTAAAGAGAAAGAGTCGTTTGTTGGAACTTAAAAAGTCCTCTTTTTGCCTAGACTTTTATCGAATGGGAAAGCATACCTCGGTGAGAAACTTTTCTTGTTTCGGTGTAGTTTTAGGAGAAATATGATAGATATTCATGATTTCACCATTTAGAGTGTAGTCGTTTTTGATCATCCAAGTGGCCATTTCTTCATGTATAGCTCTTAATTGTTGATAGTCTCCTTGATAGGCTACAACGGCCACTTTAGTAGCAGGCATTTCTTTACATTCAACATTATCACTAGTTTCAATCTTCCTGTCGATAGACTTTTGCACCTCAACATCAATAAGCTCCGAAGTATCGTTTGAGTGAATGATAGCCACATCAAATGTGGGGATACTATATTTGACATTGGTACGCAGAGTATATTCATCCAAGGCTTTCCATAGAACCCCTTCTTGATGGTAATCAGAAATAATTCCTCGATAACTAACGACTAGTCGCTTAGGAATCTCTTTTACAATAATACTGTAAGTGAGTGGATTTTTTCTTTCATTTAAGCTAGTGATTGCATTCCTTAATAAATGTATCTGTTGCTGAAGATTTTTCTGTTCTTCATACTTTCTATTCAGTTGTGATTCGATGTAATTTTTGAGTTCTTCTTCATTGTGATAATCGTTTAATATTTGTTTGATATTGGGTAAGCCAAATCCCATGGTCTTTAATAGTTGAATCTTATTTGCATAAGGAATTTGTTCTTCTGAGTAGTAGCGATAACCAGAGTCAGCATCAACCTGAAGAGGTTTCAATAAATCTATTTCATCGTAATGTCGTAGCATATGAATACTTATTTTTGTGAATTTTGAAAAGTCACCAATTTTTAGCATATGTCTATTCTCCTTATAAACTCCTCTTTATTATACATCAAATCTTAAGACTGTCATTTATCTGAAATAGTATTTTTTTCTTGACTCTCGGATTATCCGAGAGTCTATCATGAAGGAGAAAGAGGTGATAGTATTGCAAAATGCAATCGAAGTAAAACAATTGTCGAAGGTGTACAGAAGTGGTTTTCGGGCTTTGGATGAACTAACTATAACTGTAAAAAAAGGCGAAATTTTCAGTTTGTTGGGGAAAAATGGTGCAGGGAAAAGTACACTGATTAATATTTTGACCACTTATCTAAGTTTTACAAGTGGAGATGTCCGAATATTAGGGTGTCGTTTGCCAGACGATATCCGAGTGATTAGAGGGAAGTTATCCAGTGTAGCCCAAAAAAATTCTATTGATGGTTATTTGACGTTAATCGAGAATATGACGTTTCAAGGGAGCTTGTATCATGTAGCGGGAAATGAGTTACAGGAACGAATTGACGAGCTAATTCAGACACTTGATTTAGAGGCTTATAGGGATAAAAAGGTCTCTGAATGCTCAGGCGGGGTGCAAAGACGTTTGGATATTGCGATGAGTATGATTTCAGTGCCAGAAATTTTGTTTTTAGATGAGCCAACAACAGGAATGGATATTGAGTCACGATTGGCTATGTGGGAATTAATTAAGAAAATAAACCAAGTCTATGGGACAACCATTTTTCTGACGACTCACTATTTGGAGGAAGCCGATCAGTTAAGTGATAGAGTTTGTATCATTAAAGACGGGCATGAACAAATGATAGGGACTTCTAATGAGTTAAAACACTATCTTCAACAGAATCTAATCCGATTTTCTTTCGAGAATTGGACAGAATCTGAAAAGAAAAGTATGACAGAGTTCCTTCGTGTTATTGATTTTGTGAAAGAGGTAAGAGTAACAGATAATGCGGTGACCATTGAAGTAAATGATATTCGTAAAAACTATTTTGAGCTACTAAAAATCGGAATCAGAGAAGAATATTCATTTTATCGAGCAGAGATTGTTCGACCAACACTTGATGACGTGTTTTTAGCAATTGCTAGTAAGGAGGTCACGCATGAAAGAGATCAATAATCTAGCTAAACGTAGTATTAAATGGCGGTTCAAAAACCCCGTAACAATTGTTATGACGATGGTGCAGCCTCTCGTGTGGTTAGTCTTATTTGCCAACTTATTTACTACCGGAACCAACAATTATATGCGCTTTATTTTGGCTGGGATTTTAGTAATGGCTATTCTGTTTAGTTCGGGGATGAGTGGAATTGCTAACTATTCACTGAGAGCAAACGGTAGCTACTATCGTGTGATAATTTCACCAATAAGTAGAAAATCAATTATCATTGCTCATGTTTTAGATGCTGTCGTTTTATCCGGAATTCAGATAACAGCTCTTCTGATAATTGCTTTTTTATTTGGTGTGCGAATTGAAACAGGATTCATAGGTTTTTTATGTTTATGGTTATTACTTATCATTATGATAGCTGTGGTAGCAACATTATCATACCTGTTAAGTATCCATATTCCAGATGAAAATGGCTTTATAGCTATGATAAATACATTGACTCTCCCACTCTTTTTTCTTAGTACGGCGCTTGTGCAAAAAGGAAAACTATCGCCGATACTTGAATTTCTTATATCCATCAATCCAATTTCTTATGTTGTCGACTCTTTGCGGAACCTAATTATGGGACCGACTATTGACTGGCAAATTTACGGGGCTTCATGTGGAGGCATGTTTGTTCTAGCGATTTTTCTTATCATTGCAGTAAGTAAAAAGTTAGAAGCACTGTACTAGTGTGTCGGGGCAGCTGCAGATAGTTTTACTAACTCGATTTGAATTTAATTTCTATGCATGTTATTTTCAGCTTGCAAACAAAACGATAGTCTCTTGACTTTGCCCTTAGGATAAAGTGTAAGATAGAGATAAATAAAGTAGTATCTGAGAGGAGAATGGTATGTTAACCATTGGAGAGTTTTCAAATATATGTAGGGTTTCCACCAAGACGTTACGTTATTACGCAGACATTGATTTGATTCTGCCAAGTGTTGTAAATCCTGATACTGGTTATCGTTATTATTCTATCGATCAATTAGAGACAATGTTATTAATTGATCGTTTGAAGCAATATGATTTTTCTTTAGAAGAAATTAAAATCGTTTTAAAGTCAGAAAATGCGTCTGAAGAGATACTCTATTCGGCTCTTCTTAAAAAGAAAGATCTGATGAGAAAACGAACGCAGGAAATAGAAGAATCCATTCACCAATTAGATAATGATCTACTTACGCTAAAACAAGGAAAATCAATTATGTCATATCTGGAAAAAATTGATATTAAGCTGGTTGAAATGCCGACAATAAATATTCTATTTATCCGAAAGAAAGTACCTAAAGATGATTTTGAGCAAGAATTTATTGAATGTTTTCAACAGCTTACACAAAGAGTTGCAGATGAGGGATTAACTGTGGTTGCGTCTCCAATGGTCTTATATCACGAATCGACATTTGATGAGTCAGGTTTAGAGACAGAATTTGCCATCCCTATAAAGGAGGCGGTGAAGGGTACTCGTGATTTTCTATCGGGCTTATGCTTAAAAACCGTACTAAAAGGGGCTTATTCAGGACTTTCTTCGGTATATGTGAAACAAAGAGAGTGGGCTGAGAAGAAAAATTATGTTTCGACTAATGCACTTTACGAAATTTATGTCGTTGACCCGTCAGATGTGTCCGATGAATCAGAGCTTGTAACAGAGGTGTATTATCCTGTTAGAAGTGGGGGCAAATGATGAACACTGAAGAGAAACGCAATTTAGAGAAGATAATAAAAGAACAGTATGATAATATTGCTGGCATTACCATTCTCCAAAACGGTGAAGAGAGATATGAAGTCTATTTGAATAAGTGCACCAAAAAAAGCAAATTCCATGTGTATTCTGTTTCAAAGAGTATTCTTTCTATTCTGTTTGGAATCGCACTTGATAAAGGATATATAAAAAGCTTAGATCAAAAGGTACTATCCTTTTTCCCTTCTTATATAACAAAGAGGAGGGAGAAGACCATACAACAAATTACACTTCGCGATATGTTGACAATGACAGCACCTTACAAATATAAGCTGGCGCCCCTCACTTATATACGTTATTTTATGAGTAACGATTGGAAAAAATTTTCCTTAGATTTGTTAGGAGGAAAAGGGAAGATTGGTGAGTTTAAGTATACCCCGCTTGTCGGTCCTGACATTTTATCAGGTGTCTTGGAGTCTGTAACAGGAAAGACAGTCTTTGACTTCGCAAGTGAATATTTATTTGGCCCACTTAACATTGAGGTCGAGAAGAATATAACTTTTCAGACAGCAAAAGAGCAAACAGCCTTCAACAAATCGACGAACATGAGTGGTTGGGTATGCGATCCTAAAGGTTTAAATGCAGGAGGATGGGGTCTAACCTTGTCTGTAAAGGATATGTCGAAAATCGGTCAGCTCTATTTGAATGATGGCCAATGGGAAGGGGAACGGGTCGTATCCTCTAAGTGGATTGAGGAGAGTACTTGCGAGCATAGTAGATGGGACAAGATTGGCTTATCTTATGGATACTTATGGTGGCTTGTTGATAAAAATAAAGGTATCTATTGTGCGATGGGTGATGGAGGAAATACAATCTATTGTAATAGAGAAAAACAACTGGTAATAGCTATTGCCTCACTATTTGTTCCTAAAGCCAATGATCGAATAAAATTTATCAATGAGTATATAGAACCATTATTTGACACAAGCGATTTGTCACCAAGGTGAATAAAATAGAGCGCGTCAATAGTAACTGTAATAAGCCAATGTATTCTATGATTCACCTTTTTCATCAAAATAAAAATCAGCTGTCAATTTCTGTGAGCCGAAATTGACAGCTGATTTTCTTTGCGTATTCTCGCATAAATAATCGTCTATCTTATATTATTTCTTCATTTTAAAAGCATTATCTATTTTGTTTCATTGTCTTTTTTATAATAGAATGACAATCGCTTAAATGAACTTTTTGATGTCTAGTAACAGGCATTAGGAGTAATCCACCAACATTCTTCTTTCCCCAAAAATCAAGTAACCAAACGGCATCCTCGTGATTGAGCACCGATTTTGATTCTATTAAGAAAGACAATTGGTCACTAGACGGTTTTCTTTTTAAATCGTCGATTGTTAACTGTTCAATCAATTTTTTTGTTTGTCTAGCAACCGCTAAACGATAATCAAACAAGGCCTCTTGATTGATAGCGGTGGAGAATTCAGACATCTCCTCTTTTGACATGGAATTACCAGTATCCACACGAGTAATCGCTAATTTGTCTAGCCAATTGTCTTGAAAAATGATTTGTGTATGATTTGCTATTAATGTGTTTGCACAGATATCTTCAATTCGTGTCATATGAAAGATAAAAAAGGCAAGTGTACGATAGCCTTGATACTTATCACTCATTGTGTAGCGAAAACTTTGCTCATCTAGTCCAAACAAACAGTCATTTTGAAAGGTGTCTATTTGGCTACTGGTTAACTGTTTGTCATGAACAAAGGCATGTGCTTGTAGCGCTCTTCGTTTTACAGATTCGAGATCCTTTTCGGCCAAAGCGTGCCTTAGTTTTTTTATCAAAAAATTGAAATCAGTTCCTTTATTGATAGTCAATCTCCACACATCCTTTTTGTATTTAGTTGTTAGCAGCTTCTCGATATTTATCGAGTAATGCCTTAAATCCAGGCTGTTTTGAAAGCTTAGATTGCTCTTGTAGCAGGCTGTCGGCAATATTTGAAACGACGAATTTGCTCTTAAATAAGGTTACATTTTCTGCTTTCTTGTTCGTCACCATTCTTTTTATGAATTATCATACAGTATGTAAAAGATAGTAGTCAATGAACATTATCAAAGCTAAAACAAATCCAAGTTTATAACCTCCATCTAACCTTCAGCTCCCTTAAAAGCCTAATTCATTTAACCAGAGGGCGACCTGTTCTTCACGTTCTTTTAGAGTAGCCGCATCTTCCAATTTTCCTAAATACTTCTCTGAAATAATTTCACCATCCATCATAAATAGAATACGTTCAGTTTTTGAAGCAACCTTAGCATCATGGGTGACTAATAAGATGGTTGTGCCTGTTTGATTGATTTCATTAAATAAAACCATCACTTCGGCAGCCGATTTGGAGTTTAATGCGCCAGTCGGTTCATCCCCAAAAATAATCTCAGGTTCATTAATTAACGCTCGACAGATAGAAACTCGTTGTAATTGTCCCCCTGAAGCTTGGGTAATATCTTTTAAAGCGAGATTATGAACGCCTGTTTGTTTCATTAATTGATCGGCGCGTTCATCGATTTGTTTGTGTGTTCGTTTTTTTCCCAAGTAGGCAGAGAGTATCACGTTATCTCTTAAATTGAAGTTTTTAAGTAGATTTGCTTGTTGAAAGACAAAACCCATTTTTTCCAAGCGTAGGCTAGTTAATTCTTCTTCGTTTAAAGTGTCGAGTGGTTTGCCAGCAAATTGGACCGTTCCGGAAGTAGGCTGACTCATACCACTGACAGTATATAATAAAGTAGACTTTCCAGATCCACTGGCTCCCATAATAGAGACAAATTCTCCCTTGTTAATGGTTAAATTAATGTTTTTTAAGATTTGTTGGGGCGCCATGTTTTCTATGGGAAAGCTTTTTGATAAATTAGTTACTTTTAAAATCACGATAAATCCTCCTTTACTCAGCGACGAGCATGACATTTATTTTTCGAATAGATAAACTAACTACATACATGCTAATACTTACTACAAAAATTAACGAAAAAGGAATTCCAATGTAGTTGATAAGTGGGTTTGAAACAAACGTTAGCTTAGAGACACCAGAAAGTAAGAGACTGGCGACCTGTGTACCTAGTAAATTTGTTAAGATCAGTCCCATAACTAATCCGATTACTAGTGAAAACAGTGCGCGCGTGATGTATTGATATTGGAGCGTTTTGACTGAAATTCCAAGACTTTTCATGATGGCGATATTTTTGGCTTCCTTGACAATAATCATTTTGAAAAACATTGAAGTAATAAGAATCGCGATAAATAAAGAGAGGCCAAATGCGACTCGACTAATCACGGTGACTTGTTTGATAATTCCACCCAGTGTCTGTTTAATATATTCATCTGTATCGGTTACTTTGCTATGCTTAAACTTATTTTCTAAGTCTGCTTTTACTTGGTTGAGTTTAGATGGGTCACTGAGTTTAATATTAAATGTCACCCATAAAGGATGGCTATTTGGCAGCATTCCTTTAGCTGTTTTCCCACCATTCGTGACATCTTGATAGATTCCGCTCAGCGTAACGACTTTTTCTTGGTCTTTCTGAATAAGAGTAAGTTTGTCTCCAATCGTTGCTTCAAATTCATCTGCATTCATACTAGAAAAGGCAATCTCATTCTCATTTTGTGGTGCCCTTCCACTGGTATAACTGAGTGGAAAAGAGTCGTAGTCTTCGGTATTTTCTATTTTGATAGTCACTAGCTCATGATCTGCGTTCTTTATCTGATAGGCACTTGTTTCATAACGTACATACTTTTCAACGGGTGATTCTTTATCCATTATTTTATTATGTAAGTCTGTTTCTATTTGATTGCCTTCCTCTTGATATTTATCTAGTTGATGTAAATCAATTCGTAAATCACTTTTTCCCGCCCCCATGTAAGAAATGAAGCTAGGCGCTTGAACGGTTTGTAAGAAATTATAGGGGACGCTCATTAAAAATAGGCTGATGGCAAACACGAACATGAGTAACAGATAAACTTTTATTTGTGTGCATACTTCACGAATACCCATAAAGAGTGTTTGATTGCTGAGCCAATGTTTTTTTCCGCTTATTCGCATTTTATGCGCAATTTTTCTATTTCCAGATATTTCTCCGGTTTGTAAGGCTTGATAGGCAGAAATTCTCTTGAATCGTCGGAAAATAATTTTGCAAAAAAGATAAACAAATAGAAAAACAAGAAGAGAGCCTAAAAGAGGGAGCAGGTAGCTACTAACAGTTTTAGGTGCAGTTCCTATGTAAACAGCCATTGACTGCGTGAACAAATTGGTAACAGCTAGTGAAAAAATGTAACCTGTCAAGCAGGCAACTGAAGTTATAAGAATGTATTTTGTAAGATACATTTTTTTTGTATTTTTGTTGCTAATGCCAATTGCCTTCATAATTCCAATCTCACGATAATCCTCTTCAATTGCTGTTAAAATGGTAAATCTTAAACATAAGGAAGCAATCACTAGTAATAGCAGACTAATTAATGTGATAATTGCGATTACAATCCCATCTGTTAATGAATTCAATACTTGATATAAGGTGCGTGTCAATGCAGTTCCGCTTTGTGGAAGAGTAGAGGCCTCATATTGTTTTTCAAAATCAGACAGTTTTTTTTCATCTTTTAATTTAAACTCGATTAAGTATTCTTGATTGTTTAGATAGGTCGCTAACTCGTTCCAATCATTGTTACTAACGAGTAAACGTTTAGAAGTAACAAGTGAAGGATTCATCTGTGCATCACGAATAAAAGAAGTAATCGTAAATTTTTTTTTGAAGTGTCCAATACTTACTTGTATACTATCACCTAGCTTTAGATGATATTGTTGTTGATGATATACCGGAATCCCAATTTCACCATCGGAAACTTTAGCAATGCTGTTACTTGTATCTAGTAAGAAGTCAAATGAATCATTTTGTTTTACAAAACTGTTTTCAATGATACTATTTACTTCCGATTTATCTTTTCCTTGAAGGAATAAATTTTCACCAGCGATGTTTAGCATTGTGACAGTTTGTTGGTCTTCTACTAGGCTGTTTTTTTGGCTAAATGTTTTAATTTCTTCTGGGGATAATTCGCCAGCGTACATTTGAACATAACTTGGAACTTTTGCTTGTTCAAACAGATGATTTATAGAACCATTTAGATTTGTCACAATGCTTAAGGCACTCGATACTAGCATAGCGGACAATAAAATAAATATGAAAAGTGTAAAAGTAATCACCTTATTTTTTGCGAAATCCTTTTTTATGAGTCGATAGTTCATTTGCCGCCTCCTTTATTAACCATGTTATTTTCTATTTTTCATTTTAAGAAGTTATTTTATAAAATTCTAAAGCTCAGGTTTCTCTGTTTAATTGATTCTTTTGTAATAGGGAGGCTGGGACCATAACTTGTGGAGTTATGTCCCAGCCTCTCTAAAACTGAATAAACGCTATTTCATAAGACTTCACTAGGCTCTCAAAAACTTCTACGCATGAGATACGTTAGAGCTGAAAGGAGAGCAATAAACTATATCTGTCCGTTACAGGCTAGTTAAACCTACTTTCAACTATCAGTGAGCTCTAACAGAGAGTAGAGTGATTAGTCTCTACTAATTTTGCGTAAGCGTTTCAAGACAAAAAATGACAACACGAGACTACAGAGAATTAAACCTAATAAGCTAGAAAAAATCTCGTTTGAACTACCTGTATTGGGTAATCTTTTTGGTTTAGATTGTTTTTTTATTGATGAAATGGAAGGTTTTATTTTTTTCTTTCCATTATTATCTGGTGTCGTTTTGTTTATACCTTCTTTTGTTTTTATATAAACATAGGTAGTAGTCTGAGTTGCTTCTGTAAAGAATCCTTGACTTTTTCCAATTCTTTCTTTTAGTTCATAGCCTTCAAACAGTTTAGCTTCCGTTTTGAAAGCTGCACCAATATTTCCAGAAAGAATGATGTCATCTGCTAGAGCCTTACCTGTCTCATCTTGATATTTGACAGTGACAGAAGAAGTCGGGATAGGGTCTTTTGTATAAACTAAAGTGACCGTTTGATCTTCGGTAGTGTATACTCCGCTTTCATTGCCTATAACTTCTTTGAAGGTATAACCATCAAAAGCTTTTTTCTGCGTCGTGTAATTTGCCCCAACTTCACCAGAAAGAACGATGTCATCCGCTAAAGCTTTTCCTGTCTCATCTTGATATTTGACAGTGACAGAAGAAGTCGGGATAGGGTCTTTTGTATAAACAAAAGTGATTGTTTGATCTTCGGTAGTGTATACTCCGCTTTCATTGCCTATAACTTCTTTGAAGGTATAACCATCAAAAGCTTTTTTCTCTGTCGTGTAATTTGCCCCAACTTCACCAGAAAGAACGATGTCATCCGCTAAAGCTTTTCCTGTCTCATCTTGATATTTGACAGTGACAGAAGAAGTCGGGATAGGGTCTTTTGTATAAACAAAAGTGACCGTTTGATCTTCGGTAGTATATACTCCGTTTTCATTGCCTATAACTTCTTTGAAGGTATAACCATCAAAAGTTTTTTTCTCCGTCGTGTAATTTGCCCCAACTTCACCAGAAAGAATGATGTCATCCGCTAAAGCTTTTCCTGTCTCATCTTGATATTTGACAGTGACAGAAGAAGTCGGAATAGGGTCTTTTGTATAAACAAAAGTGACCGTTTGACCTTCGGTAGTATATACACCAGTTTCATTGCCCCTAACTTCTTTGAAGGTATAACCATCAAAAGCTTTTTTCTCTGTCGAGTAATTTGAACCAACTTCACCAGAAAGAACGATGTCATCCGCTAAAGATTTGCCCTCTTCATCTTGATATCTAACAGTGACAGAAGAAGTCGGGATAGGGTCTTTGGAGTAAACAAAAGTGACCGTTTGATCTTCGGTAGTATATGCACCAGTTTCATTACCTATAACTTCTTTGAAGGTATAACCATCAAAAGTTTTTTTCTCTGTCGAGTAATTTGAACCAACTTCACCAGAAAGAACGATGTCATCCGCTAAAGCTTGTCCAGTCTCATCTTGATATTTGACAATGACAGAAGAAGTAGGAATAGGGTCTTTTGTATAAACAAAGGTAAGTGTTTGGTCTTCGGTAGTGTATATGCCTGCTTGATTTCCGATAACTTTTTTAAGGGTATAACCAACAAAGTGTCGTTCAATGAATACATATCCTGTCCCGACTGGACCAGATAGAACCATGTTTTCATCAATTGCCGTACCTTCTTCATCTTGGAATCTGACAATGACAGAAGAAGTCGGGATAGGGTCTTTTGTATAAACAAAAGTGACCGTTTGATCTTCGGTAGTATATACACCAGTTTCATTGCCTATAACTTCTTTGAAGGTATAACCATCAAAAGTTTTTTTCTCCGTCGTGTAATTTGCCCCAACTTCACCAGAAAGAACGATGTTATCTGCTAGAGCCTTACCTGTCTCATCTTGATATTTGACAGTGACAGAAGAAGTCGGGATAGGGTCTTTGGAGTAAACAAAAGTGACCGTTTGATCTTCGGTAGTGTATACTCCATTTTCATTGCCCCTAACTTCTTTGAAGGTATAACCATCAAAAGCTTTTTCCTGCGTCGTGTAATTTGCCCCAACTTCACCAGAAAGAACGATGTCATCTGCTAAAGAGTTGCCTTCTTCATCTTGGAATCTGACAGTGACAGAAGAAGTAGGAATAGGGTCTTTTGTATAAACAAAGGTAAGTGTTTGGTCTTCGGTAGTGTATATGCCTGCTTGATTTCCGATAACTTTTTTAAGGGTATAACCAACAAAGTGTCGTTCAATGAATACATATCCTGTCCCGACTGGACCAGATAGAACCATGTTTTCATCAATTGCCGTACCTTCTTCATCTTGGAATCTGACAATGACAGAAGAAGTCAGAATAGGGTCTTTTGTATAAACAAAAGTGACCGTTTGATCTTCGGTAGTATATACTCCGTTTTCATTGCCTATAACTTCTTTGAAGGTATAACCATCAAAAGCTTTTTTCTGCGTCGTGTAATTTGCCCCAACTTCACCAGAAAGAACGATGTCATCCGCTAAAGACTTGCCCTCTTCATCTTGATATTTGACAGTGACAGAAGAAGTCGGGATAGGGTCTTTTGTATAAACAAAAGTGACTGTTTGATCTTCGGTAGTGTATACTCCGCTTTCATTGCCTATAACTTCTTTGAAGGTATAACCATCAAAAGCTTTTTTCTCTGTCGAGTAATTTGCCCCAACTTCACCAGAAAGAACGATGTCATCCGCTAAAGCTTTTCCTGTCTCATCTTGATATTTAACAGTGACAGAAGAAGTCGGGATAGGGTCTTTTGTATAAACAAAAGTGACCGTTTGATCTTCGGTAGTGTATACTCCGCTTTCATTGCCTATAACTTCTTTGAAGGTATAACCATCAAAAGCTTTTTTCTCTGTCGAGTAATTTGAACCAACTTCACCAGAAAGAACGATGTCATCCGCTAAAGCTTTTCCTGTCTCATCTTGATATCTAACAGTGACAGAAGAAGTCGGGACAGGATCTTTTGTATAAACAAAGGTAAGTGTTTGGTCCTCGACGGTATATACACCTGCTTGATTTCCGATAACTTCTTTAAGGGTATAACCAACAAAGTATCGTTCAATGAATACATATCCTGAGTTAACTTCACCTGATAAAATCATGTCTTCATCTATCATGTTTCCATTCTCATCAACAAACTTAACAATGAGAGACGAGGTTGGTATTGGGTCTTTGGAGTAAACAAAAGTGACTGTCTGCTCTTCAGTAGAAAATAGGCCTGTTTGATTCCCGATAACTGTTTTATAGGTATACCCATCAATTTTTTTCTCAACGGCTGTATAAGGTTCATCTACATTGCCCGAGAGCTGAGTATTTTCCGATAAACTATTGCCCTCTTCGTCTTGATAAATGACGGTTACTGGTGCGCCAACTTTTACCATCTTTTCTACAACAATCCCTGTATCTTGTGCTTGTGCACTGACTGTATCTCCTTCAGCAGAAACAAAGTTGGTAATAGTTGTTCCAGAAGCAGTTTCATTGATTCTTGCTCTGAATTGTAGACGAATGATCTCTTTAGGCGTAACAATTCCTTCAAGCGTTTCATCATCTCCAGCAAGGTTTCCAATAGGCACTGCTAGCTCGCGGTTTGACTGCCCATAAGTATAAGCAATTGATTGCCCATTTTTTTTGACACCAGATTCATTATTAAAATCAATGCCAGAAGGTAAAGTATCAAACACGGTGATGTTTTTCCAAGTAGAAAATGGTTCATCATTACTTAAAGTAATCGTGTATTCTAAGACATCACCTACACGATTTATGCCATCTGTTGTGGTTATGTTCTCGACTTCTTTTTTTGTGTAACCAACTGGTGCGCCACCTGTATCGATGCCTGCTCCAATATCGATTGCTTGAACATTAATACCTCCTAATATGGTTGGTAAAATCATTATCAAACAGCTTAAAATTATTTTTAATTTTTTTAGATATTTGTTCATAATTACATTTCCTCCGTGGTTGGGGTAGAAGTAGTTGACTTCTGAGTCCACCATTTATTTGTTGTATCTCAAGACTATTATTTTTTCTTCATCTTAAATTATAAGATTTCAGGTATTTTTCGGAAGTCATTGCTGACTACCTTTGTTTTTATTGGAACCATAAAGATAAATGTGGATTCTTATTTCCCTCGAATTTAATCAAAAGGCCAATAAAATGGATTCCCCAAAAATCCACTTCATTGGCTCTGCGTCTACTGCGTCTCATGCGTCTGGCTCAGTTATGATCATTAGTTTATATTTTTTCAAATTAATAAGACTTTCCTGCTTGCATTTTGGGCAAAAGAGAGGGAAGTTTTTTAGTTCAGTATCTTCTCTAACCTGTATCCGTGTTTTATTTGCACAAACAGGACAATAGACCCATCTATAGTTCATATTTACCTCCCAAACAATTAAGTTAAGCGAAACCTTAATCAAATAAAGAGGACGTACAAAATATGTACATAATTAATAGTTAAATTAATGTAGACTTTTTGTAGCGTCTCTATATTCCCCACGGCTTTGTTGATCAGTTTTTAATTAAGGTGGTATAGATGAATAATCTTCACCAATATTAGCAGTTACAAGGTGCGCGTCTCCATTTAAAGTAATAACTAAAATACTTCATTTTTTCTCCTCCTAGGGTTTTTCTGTACAGGTTAAGCCATAATTATTTTCATAAAAATTAGCCGTTTTCTTCAAACTAAGATACTTAGTGTCATCAGCTATTTTAGGGCGAAGAAAGCCAGCTTGATTGAACGCTTCTAAATCTCCAGTTACCAAATCAAGCGTGAGTGTTTCATAAATTAGTCCATCTTTGATTTCATATTCATGTTTAACACCTGCATAATCATTATAAATTTTAGAAGCTTTCTCTTGTTGCAGCTCAGCTTCTTGCTCATCTTTGGAGGTCAGTTTTACAGGTCTAGAGCTTTCTTGTTTTGTTTCTGTGAGAACGTCATCCCTTGCTTTTAAAGTGATTTTTAATGTGATACCCCCACGTCCCGTACCTTCGTATATTGTCGTTGTTTCTTTTTTTGCCTGGCAACCGGTAGTTATCAGTAAAAGTAAGACAAAAAGTATTGTTTTTCGCAGTTTCATTTTGATTCGCTCCTTGCACTATTTATTTTCTTTTTTTTAGTAAAAAATGGAGACTAAAATAAAGAATAGTGAGTAAATTATATCGAATTAAAATACTTGTAAATATTTGCATGTTGATTGGTTGTTTCAAAAGAGAGTTAGGGTCTTCTTCTAAGAAAAAGAAAAAATTCACCGTCTCTATTTTTATTGATAAAAAAATTAATAAAACAAAGGAATAGAATAGGCTAAGAAATGGTAAAAGTAAGCTAAGTTTAGTTATGTATTTTGTTAAGTAGGCTTGTAAAACAAGACTATAAACAATAAGAATTAATAGGATGATATGTATCATATGACCTCCTAAAAGAAATTCTGATAGATACTTTGTCCCTATATTGTTAAGAAATTTCTAATACAATGAGTCTTTATACTCCGAAAGTAGCAGACTTCAGGAGTGTCGGGAGTATAAAAAGCTTAAAACAAAAATCATTGTGACTTTGAAACAATCGGTATACTAGCTGATTCACAATAAGCTAGAAAACGTTCTTTTCCAACAAAGTCTGAATTCAAAGCGCCTATTCATTTTCCAATAACATACAAAAGGTAGGAATTACTCGATGCTTGCGTGATTGTGTCTAGTTGATTAATGACAAATGCTTTTTAATCAAGGGACTATAGTAAGTTAATTTTTCTTTGTTAACTTCAAGTCGGCATCGGTTCAGAATCCAACATTCCCTATTTAAAAAGCTAGCTATAAGAACTTCAAGGTATAATAATTCTCCATCATAATTGCAAAATTAGAGGCCAGAGATAGGTAAGAAGCAGTAAGCCAACAAATGTAATGAGTAAAGAGAACATAGCGCTCAAGATTCGCATTACATTTATTTCACCCCTTTTTGACGAGCATAGCAAATCAGATGTCCTTTTCTTTTTGATAAAGTAGTTTGCTTAGGACCGCAAGTATTAGGGTTGCAATAAAAGTCATGAGAATAGGTATATAAACCGTTTCTTGAAAAATTTCGAAGCCGATACCATAAAGTATTTGACCAATTGGCGCGACACACTGGGCAGTTGCCATGATAATTGCCATGACTTTCCCTAAATTTTTACTTGGTGTAATCTTTTGAACCTTACTAATGGCAAAAATTGAGACAATTGATAAACAAGCTGAAAGTGGGACTCCACAAAGTAGAAACAGAGTAAAAGACGGGAGAACGCCAAAGCTCAGCAGGATAGGTGTACATGATAAAGCAATCGGAAGCAGTAAACATGCAATGAATAGAATCCAAAGATAAAAATTTGAAACCTTTAATTTCTTTGATACAAAACCTAGCATCAGGGCACCTAAGATAGTGGCAAATTCAATAATAGCCACGCCAATTCCATATAGGCTAGTATTTAAATCCATCGTGACTCGTAATATGTAGGGGACACCGACAATAAAGAGTGGAGTAAGCGCAAAATTTAAGCCTACGCTTATCAACATAGTTTTCCGAATGAAGCTATGTGTTAATGTGTAATGAAAGCCTTCCTTCAAATCACCTGCCAATACGGTAAAGACATTCCCTGAGAAATTTGCTTCATTTTTAGGAACTAAAATACGTGTCTCTAAGAATGCAGTTAAGAAAAAAGCAAGTGTAGTAATTATTAAAATATTGTTCATCCCAATGATACTGTAGAGTAATCCACCAAAAATGGGTGCGACAATTCCTGATAAGGATTGAACTCCTTGCAATATTCCATTTGCCGCTTCTAATTTATCATTAGCAGAAATACTGGGAATAATCGCCGTTACAACGGGCGTATCCATTGCACCAACAAAACCAAAAAGAATCATAGCAATCGTAATAATGACCAAGGAAGATTGATTGAATAAAAAAGCAACCAATAGAAATAGACTGAAGAGTCCATTGGCTAAGTCCAGGCTTACCATGATTGTTTTGCGGTTGAACCGATCTGCTAAAGCACCAGCAATTGGTGATAACAATACTGGAAGACTTGAAATAGCAAATAAGGTGGCATAGATATCTGCTCGCCCGGTTATATCTAGAACGTATAAAGAGAGAGCAAATCGTAGTAATGAAGTCCCAAATACAGAGACGGCTTGTCCTGTTACTAACTTGATAAAATTAAAGGTTGTTTGATAAACAGATATTTGAATGGTTTTCATAATTTATCTCCTAAGCTATGTGAATAAGTAGATATATTTCACAAAATATGTGCATATTTTTTTTATGAGCAACTTTAAATCTGTAGGTGGTCTTTTATTTTTACTAAAACGAAGATAAGTAAAATTGATTGCCCGATATTTCCCAAAGATGGTGAATCAGTGAGTGCTAGTAACAGTCTAAAATCATAGTTTAGCAAATGAAATACGACAGCTATATGTCATATTCGTATTTTATTTTCATTTCCTGTATTTTTTTTCTAACTTCTTCACGAATCACTTGCGGTTCGATTACTTCAACAGCCGAACCAAAACCTAGTATCCAAGAAATCAAAAAGTTTTTGTTGTCAAACCATTGCTTAAAATGAAGACAGTTTTCTCGTTCTTCGAAAGAGGCCATCCCAAAGGAGTCAATCAGTCGTGGTTTCTGTGATTTATCAAAATTAGCCACCAGGTAGAAATTTTTCTCATATTCAAAATGCTTGGCCTTTTTTGGCACAGAAGCTATTTTAGTCGCGGGGTTATCTATGAGTTGCAGTTTTTCTATTCGAGTGAGTTTATATAGACGAACCTCTTTTCTCTTTTCGCAAAAACCATGAACATACCAAAATCCCCAACGGAAAACTAGTTGATAGGGGGAAATAGTCTTATACGATTGTCGATCAATCGTATAATAAGAAAAAGCAATCTGTTTATTCAAGTTAATCGCAGTTTTAATTAACTCAATTTTTGAAATAATCTCTTTTGCATTTGATGCATGTGGAGGAGATAAATCAATGTCAAAATACGAAAACAATGTCGTATCCTGCTGAAAGATTTTTTTAGTAATTCCTTCTGATTGCATCTCTTTATGGATTGAGTCAAGGGCTCTTAAACCGGCTACTAATAAATCTTTTTCTCCAACACTCATAAAATTTGTAGAAAGTCGATAAGATTTATCAATCGAAATTCCGCCATTAAAGCCTTTTGCTGTTTCAATTGGAATTCCTGCAATTAAGAGCTTATCTAAATCTCTCAGTATGGTCCGCTGTGAGACTTCAAAATGTTGAGCTAGTTCTTTTGCTGTCATTCTCTCTTTTTCGCTGAGAAGAACAATGATTTCAAACAAACGGTTCATAGAGATCCCTCCTTCTAGGTAAAATAAAAAGCCAACAACAAAGAATCCTCATTCCAAGTTATTGGCTCTGCGTCATAGCGTCTGGCTCTTTTATTATAGTAACTTTTAATCGTGTAACATTGACTAAATTTTCTTGTTTGCATTTTGGACAATATAGAGGGAAGTATTTAATGGTCGTATCCGGTCGGATTTTTGTACGAGTTTTTCCCGAACAAGTAGGGCAGATAATCCAAGATGTTGTATTCATAGTAAAATCACTCCTCGTTTTTTATCATGTCATAGTAGCGAAAAAAATAGCAATAGTCTATCGAGTTATGAAAGTATAAGTAGGCTCTTTTCAGTTGATAAAGGGAATTTTTTGCTTTACTTCACTTTTCATAAGTGGGACAAAGACACTCAATACGGCATTTACGGTTTGATGACCATGGGTAGTTGAGGTGCTGATCCAATTAATCATTTGTGTATCCACCTCATCTTTGAAAGGGCGTTTGATTTTTTCTTCACAATACTTTTCGTAAGCATTAATAATGTCTGAGCAAACCTCATACTCTTCACCTGTTCTTTTTTTTACATCAGTTACTAAATCTTTAAAATTCATTTTTTTTCCTCCTTTGATTTTGCTGTGATTATATATTTTTTAACATCAGCTCTCGAACCCGGGACTTACTTATTTTTGCCTCATCTATTTGAACTGTCTGAAATAAGACATGTAAAATTGAGTCTATATCGACTTGGACGGTAGAATTTTTTATGCTACTAATATCGTATAACGTTTGCATTCCAGCGACAAGAAATTGGATATCTGCAAGTGGATTATTTGAAGAAAATTCCTTTCTTTCATTTCCTTCACGAATCATTTTTGCATAGATTGGACAAACGATTTCAAGTGTCCTTTGCATGGCTCTTTGTTTCATTAAGGCATTGTTTGCTTCATATAGTCGTTCAATCATTATTTTTTTCTCATTTGATTTTGGTTTACTGAATAGAGCGGTCATTAATTTTTCAATAGGAGATAATTTTTTATTTGCGAGAATGTTGTTTGCAAAATCGACTTCTTCATCGATAATTCGCATGATTGATGCATCCATCACTTCTTCTTTTGAATCAAAGTAATAATAAAAAGTTCCTTTAGCAATGCCAACTTCTTTTAGTATGGCATTGACAGTGGTTAGTTCATACCCCCGGGTAGTGAATAATTTTTCTGCGCAATCTAAAATTTCGTTTCTTTTTATATCAAAGTCTTTTGTGCGTGCCATGAAATCCCCTTTCTCGACCAACAGTCTATAAATGAATGATACTCGACTGATGGTCTATTGTCAATGGGTAGATAGAATAAAAATTTTGAATGTTATTGAACAGAGGAGAGATGAGAAATGAGAAATCATTAGAAACAGAAGTAGAAAAATCTTGGTTTTTACGGTAATCTAGTAAATAGTTATTGTAGCAGAAAGGAAATTAAAGGACTATGCAAAAACAAATTTACTTTTACCATGAAAATTACCGATCATAGGATTGGTGCGGTAGTAGACAAAGCTTTAATAGATTGTGCAATAGAATTTTTTTTTGAATTTGAACAGTTGAATAACTTCTTTATGTTAAGAAATAGCGAAGGAGCATGGGACATAACTCAAAAAGTTATGCCCATGCTCCTATTTCCCGAATAAACGGTGGGTACAGAAGCAACTCCATCTGCACTCCGCCCCATCAATTTCTAAAGGTGGAACACCTTTAGAATTGATGGACTGCGTTCCGCTCTCAACAACTTCTATGCATGGGACATGCTAGAGTTGAAGGCTCTTATTGCTGTAAAACACAACGAAGCATGAGTTGATGTTGCACAGTACCTACCTGGTTCTCGGAGTTAAACACTTTATACGAAAACTAAATCTGTAAAAAAACAAAAAAAAGCTACCTCCTACTAAAAGCGTAGTTAGCTAAATTGGTCTAGAACACTCTAGTGGGTAGCTGTTAGAGGGTTCTCTCTATTTTGTAAATACGTTTCTCCAAGTTCTTTATAGCGGGACTGATCGGAAAGCATCCGATAAATAATACGTAGTAATAAATGAACTGTCGCAACGACCGCTTTTTTGTGACCGGCATTTCTTCTTACTCGAAAGAAAAATGCTTGAATTCGGTTCTTTTTCCCCTTTGAAACAGCTAAAGCACCTTGCGCTAAGACTTTCTTTAGATAAGAATTTCCTTTTCTTACCCGTTTACTTCGCGTTTTTCCGGCACTTTGATTATTTCCCGGACTCGCTCCTGCCCATGAAGCTAAATGTCCAGAAGTAGGGAAAACAGACATATCTATCCCAATCTCTGCCAGTACAACTGCGGCAGTTCTTCGATTGATTCCCGGTATTTCCTCTAACCGTTCCACGTATTCTTCATAAGGTGTAAGATAGTCGTTAATTGTTTCTTCGACTTCCTGAATTTGTTTTTCTAAACACTCAATTTGAGTGAGATGAAGAGCTAACATTTTACGATAATGAGGATTCATAAATCCTTCTAAGGCGTCCATTAATTGAGGAACTTTTCTGCGTAGCGTTGTATAAACAGATTTGAGAATGAGTGACTCTGCGATTGTTTTATTTTCAATTAAGACATAAAGCAAGGCGCGACCAGATTTCCCATAAATATCTTTCATCACTGAGGTCAATTTGATTCCAGCATTTTGTAAGACCATATGCCCACGATTTTTTTCTCGATTCAAGTCTTCAACTAAATGTTTGCGATAACGAGTTAAGTCTCTCAATTCTTGAATGGGTTCGGGTGGCACAAAACTCGTAGGAACGACACCTAATCGAGTCAACCGAGCAATCCATTCAGCATCTTTCATATCTGTTTTTTTCCCTGGAATGTTTTTGATATGCCGAGGGTTAGCTAGTTGTAATTCAAACTGATTTTGTAAAATGCGCCACACACATTTCCAATAGACACCCGTACTTTCCATACTAATATGAGTCACTTCATAAGAAGCCAACCAATCAGAGAGTTCAAACAGACCACGAGTTGTTGTTTCAAAACTACCAAAGGCTTTTTCTGGGCGTTTTTTTCCTTCAGTAGAACGAAGAACACAAGCAACAATAACTTTTTGATGAATATCTAATCCAGCACAACAAGAATGAAATACATCTTCCATTTTACCTTCCTCCTTGAAAAAATATCCAGAAGAGGCTATTCTACTTATAGAAACAATTTATTTTTATACGCAGGTTCTATGACCTAATGATTGGTGCAAATAAGTAGAATGATCTAGTTTGTCCCTCAAGGTTACTTGGAGCAGAACCTCAATAAGTGATCGACCTACAAGCCACTCCTGTCAATTATATTATGACAGGAAATCATTTGTAGGTCGATCATTTTCGTTTTCATTCTGTTTGGTGAGGGTGATAACCCTCATGGGTGTTTGTCCCAACCTCTAGATGATGGGTTATGGCAGACAGAATATTCTTTAGAGATGGAATTATTTTTCAACATTTCTCGGTTGAACAATCGAATCAATACTTTTATGATTATTTTAGTGGGAAACTATTGACGTATCCTCTTGAGACAAGCGACAATTGAAGGAATTATATTTTTATAGATTGGCAGGGAAGATGAGATTTCTGATATAAGGATCATTTGAGGTCACTTCTCGAAGCCAAATTTTATTAGTCGAGCCGATTTTGTCAGGAAACGTATCCCCTCAACATCTGTAGTAGAAATAGCTAGGAGTTTCGATTTGTTCCATAGAAATATAAGAGGAATAGCTGTAATTGACTTATAGGCTAACTTAAACCTAGTATTAAGTTTAGAGAGGGGCTGACGATTATGACTAAAGAGAGTTTGGTAAAGAAAAGCATTGGTTATATTCTAGAACATTTAGAGGACAGCATTACGGTTGCAGAGATTGCTGATTACTTATTTCTTTCCAAGTATTATTTTAGTAGGATTTTTAAAGAGATTGTGGGTGAAAGTGTTTATTCGTTTGTTAAACGCCTAAAAATTGAACAAAGCGCAATAGATATAAAACTTCAAAAAGATAAATTACTAACGGATATAGGCTTGAATTATGGCTATAGTTCAAATAATTATAGTACGGCGTTTAAGGAGTATTATCATCTATCACCTACTGAATTCAAGAAGTCTTCTGATAAGCAGACTGTTCTTAATCCTTTTGATAGTCAACGGATAGAACGCCTACGTACATATAAAACATTTGAGAAAAAAGTTCAAATAATAGAGAAGACCGATTTTTATGTATTGTTTGAGCGGACCGTTGGAAACTATTATGACATAAAAAATAATTGGCATTCCTTTCTTGAAAGAAACAAAGAGTATTATCATGCAGAGACTATTCTAGTTGAAAAATTTTATAGTGATCCAGCCCTTACCACTTATCCTAATAATGTCTATGATTTATGCCTAGTGGTTGATGAAAAAATGACTTCACAAGAAAATGTTATGCGTATACAAGGGGGACTGTATGCTATCTATTCCTTTTGTGGAGAAATTCAAAACATTTTTTTTGAGCTTCAAAGCTTCTTTAGTGTTTGGTTAGCTCAAAGCAACTACGTGATGCGAAGCAATTTTGGTTTTACTATTTATCATGAGATAAACTGGCAGACTGAGCGGGTGTCTGTTGATTTTTATATCCCCATACAATAGAGCAAGAATTCAGAAGTTTTTACAAAGACTTTTTTCTATAATAAGGAGGACTCAAGTCAGAGGATTCCTTATGTGGAATAAAGTCTTTTTTTTGTGTCAATTATACGAGGAGGATTGATCAGGATGAACAACACATGTACGCCACCTGTTTTTTTACTAAAGCTTATTAGTAAAAAAGGAAGTGATGGGATGAGAGAGATTATTTGAACAGTGAACCATTTGTCTACACCAACGATTCTTCTATATTGTAAAAAATGTGGTCAAGATGAAGAATTTATATGCTCAGACTGTTTTCGTATTAACGCACAAAAAAAATTTCTTGATGTCTGGCTCATTTATAACTGTGCGAAGTGCAAAACCAGTTGGAATTCAACTATTTTATCACGGATTCATACCAACAAAATAGATGCAAAGGATTTACAATTATTTCAAGAAAATAGTGTGACACTTTCGCGAAAATATGGTTCAGATAAAGAAGTTCTAAAACGCAATGGTGTCAAAATGCAGACAATTGCATATGAAGTGATTGGCGAGTCATTTTTTTTAGATGAATCTGTCCGACTGCAAATTAATTACGCCTTTCCTGTAGACGTGAAACTTGCAACGATTTTAAAAGATAAGTTAGAGTTGTCCAATTCTGAGCTAAAACAATATGTCAGAAAAGGGGGCATTCATAGTCCACAAACAAATATTTTCAAGGGAAAATTACATCATAAACAGATTGTTCTGTTTAATGAAAAGCAAGTAGAATAGACAGCCTAGCTCAATAAAGTCGAGGACGATTCGCGCTTAACAGATGTGTTTGGCTCCGATAAGTAAAAAGAATTCACAAAAATCACTTTCGAATTTTTGTGAATTTCAGCTTACTTTTCGGAGCTTATTCTGTTTTCATTGTTTCTCAAGTGGTTAAGAAAACAAGAACGATTCGAGTGAGATTTCGCGCGCAAGGGTTCGCTTAAAGCTTACGTTTTTTATAATTTATAAAGGTTTTCTTCAAATTTTTCTACAAAATAGCGGATGTTTGTTCGGCCTTTTGTAATAATTTTGTGTCCCTCAGATTCAAGTAGTTTTTTTTGCCCTAATACACCTAAAGGATATTTAGGATTTAACTCACCGTTTGCTTTTAAGGTACGCCAATAAGGAGTCTTGTTTTCAGAGCGTTGTGAACTTGCCCATGCAACAATTGAAACAAAAATTCCTGCAGTAATTGGATCAGTAAAGTCGGCTTGATTTTCTTTTGCAAAATACGCGCGAATATCACCCACTAGAATCAATTTGCCATAAGGAATTTTTTTCATTACGGTGTCATAAGCAATAGGTGGAGCAAAAAACATCTTTTGTCCACCATATTTTTCGATGGATTTTGTATCAGTGAGTACCTGTGTTTTTGGCATATCCTTACTGTTTTGAAGCATAGCATTAAAGTCTTTTATGTGTTCATTTGCCATATCTAGCACCTCCATAGATTAATTAAACAGGATTGTTTTAGGTAAAGCAATGAGGCTGTTTTAAAAATAATCACCTATTTTGTAGTGAGCGATGTTTACAACTTTCGTCTTACAAGAAATATTCTGATTTGAAAAATAGGAGTGAGTCACTAATCAAATAAGGATAGTTGTTGATTGGTTTTTTGTTCAAAGGTCGTGAGGTAATCGAATATTTGTCTATTGTCGTGCATGATTTGGTTTTCCTCACAAATAGAATGAAATAGCTCCATCAAAGCGTTGTTGTTTCGACTTAGAATGCTATATTGATTGCCATATGTTCTGATATATTTCTCTTTTATTGTGGGGAAATGTTTATCTAATTGCTCATAAAAATATTCTCTATTTCCCTCTCTCAGTGTCAGTCCCATACCAAAGCAGAGAATTCCTTTGACTTTTGCTTCAATACAATAATTTAAAATCCCCTCTAGATTCTCTTTGGTGTCGTTGATAAAAGGCAGGATAGGGCACAACCAGACAATCGTTGGAATCCCTTCATCACGAAGTACCTTTAGTGTTTCAAATCGCTCTTTTGTTGAGCTAGCATGGGGTTCGATTTTTCTACATAGTTGTTCATCATAGGTAGTCAAAGTCATTTGTACTACCGCTTTTGTTTGTTGGTTGATTTGTTTTAAGAGGTCTAAATCTCTTAGGACTCTGCTAGACTTTGTAATCAAGGTAATGCCAAAACCATATTTTTCAACTAACATGAGCGTTTTTCGAACATGTTGAAGTTTGTGTTCAATCGGTATGTAGGGATCAGTCATGGAGCCTGTACCAATCATACATTTTGTTCGTTTTCGTTTGAGCGCAGCTTCCAGTAGTTCGATAGCATTCTCTTTTACTTGAATATCCTCGAACGCATGTGTCATTTGGTAACATTTGCTTCGTGAGTCACAATAAATGCAGCCAAACGAGCACCCACGATAAAGGTTCATGCCGTTTTTAGGCGATAGGATTGTTTTTGCTTGAATATAATGCATGATTTCTCCTTGGAAGTTGGGGCAGAAGCATTTAACACCGAGAACCAAGACCTTCAAATCTAACATGTCTTATGCGTAGAAGTTGTTGAGATCGGAACGTAGTCAAGATGGAGCTGCTTTTGTACCCACCGTTTATTCGGACGCTAAGAGTTTATTTGTTCATTCGTACGTATGCAAATAAATTCTAGTCCGTGTATCAAAATTTTTTGTTTATCTAAATCTCTTTTATTAGAAAAAGCTCTAATGGTTGTTTGTATTTAGGAACATCGATCATCAAACTGCCCGCATCATTAAAGCCTAATTTTCGATAGAAGTATTGTGCTTGCTCATCGACTTGTGTAGAGGTCATTACCATACCATACCCTAGCTCTTTCATTTCTATTTCCCAAAATGCCATTAGTTTGGTGCCATAGCCGTTTTGTTGCTGTTTTTCATCGACATACAGCAGTGTACAAAAAGGGAGGTTGTCCCAAAAAAAATTGTATCTTAGGATTCCGATAGGTCTATCGTCTTCAATCAATAGATAGGCCATTTTATCGCGAACCTTTTTCTCAAACTCAGCTTTTGATAAATGCTTATCTAAGCTGAACCAAAAAGAAGCGTCGGTCATCTTTGCATAGCGAATTTGTATCATGGAAGTTGTCTCCTAAAATTATTGTTTTTGAAAATTAGTAAGAACTTGAAGTAAATTTGTAATTCTTTTGATGAACCAGTTACTTATTGTGTTCGTTTGGTTTAGCATCAGATAAGCAGCCAGTCACGTAATCGAAGGAACTAGCTTACTTAGAGTATACTCAGATGAACAATATATTGCCATATTGTAATGGAGAATTATGAATTTTTTTAAATGAAATTATATAGTTCATGAATCGGCTATTCAGAATTTGTTTGCTGATAGAGGCTATAAAAAAGTAAATTCTCTACCAGGTGAAGGCAAGATAGGTAAAAGAAATTACCAATAAACAGTGTATAACACTTTACAATGATTTGAGAACTGTTATATACTGTTTGTGAAGAGGGAGGGAGATAATTAAATGAAGATTATTATAAATACTTCTTTAATGATTCCCATTTATGAGCAAATTGTCGACCAAATTAAAGTTTTGATACGCGAGGGTGAACTAAAAAAAGATGATAATTTACCATCTGTTCGTTCTCTGTCAAAAGAGTTAAAGATTAGTGCATTGACGGTGAAAAAAGCGTATGACCACTTAGAAAGTGAAGGGTTTGTCGAGACAGTTCACGGGAAAGGGACCTATGTTTTAGCGCCCAACAAAGAGGTTTTGTTGGAAGAACAGAGAAAAGAGTTGGCGTCAGAACTAGCTCAGGCAATCCAAAAGGGGAGGCGATGTGGAATTAGTGATGAAGAAATCAAACGCTTATTTGAATTCATTTTGGAGGGATAAGTATGTTAAAAATCAATCATTTAAAAAAACAGTATGGTCGTTTCTCGTTGGATTGTTCTTTAGAGGTGAAAAAAGGCAATATAACTGGATTGATTGGTCAGAATGGTGCAGGGAAGAGTACCGCATTTAAAGCGATCTTAGGTTTAATCTCAATTGACAGTGGATCGATTCATATTTTGGGAAAAGATGGTGCAAATATAACACCCAAAGATAGAGAAGATATGGGTGTTGTTCTTTCTGATTCAGGATTTAGTGGTTATTTGACAATCAAAGACATTGGGCGGATTTTATAATGAACTTAGCCACCTAGGAAAATAAAAAAACGTCATCGTAAAATTTCATGTATTATTGAAGTTCCTACACAATCAATAAAGGATGAATTTACGATGACGCAAACTGAGAATACCACAGAATCACGCAAAGGAAAACACCTAAGTTACGAAGAACGAGTAAAAATTGAAGCTTAGAAACAATTAGACAAGCCGTTGTCCAATCGAGAAATTGCCAAACAGCTTGGTCGAGCGCCTCAAACGATCCATACAGAGATCAAAGATGGACTGGCTCGTCAAATTCGCCGGCAAAAGCAGAATGGAAAAATATATGAGTATGCCTCCGTTCAATACTTTGCTAGCACGGGACAAGAAGCTTATGAACAGGCAAGAAAGAATTCTCGTAAACCTGCGAAGTGGCTTCAAGCGCCGAATTTCATGGCTTACGCAGATCATCAGATGAAGAAAAATAGTTGGTCGCCTGATGTCGTAGTTGCCGAAGCTAAGAGAGGGAACTTATTCCCGAACGAGAAAATCCCCTGCACGACCACCATGTATAACTACATTGATTTCGGCTTGATGACCACTCGAAATATTGACTTATGCCTTAAAACACGTCGGAATACCAAACCTGCTCGAAATCGTAAGAACAGAACGATTCTAGGTGAGTTAATTGAAAAGCGTCCAGATATTGTTGAGCGTCGCGAACGATTTGGTGATTGGGAAATTGATACAGTCAATGGATTGAGAACGAAAACTGACCAAGCCTTGTTAACCTTAACAGAAAGAAAAACACGCTACGAAGTCATCATTAAGATTGATGGAAAAGCTGCGAACCCTGTCAATCAGGCGCTCAATACGTTGAGAGAAGCTGCTGGGAAACATTTCCATTTATTATTCAAGACGATTACTTCTGATAATGGAACGGAATTCTCTGGGCTTTCTGAGTTACTCAAAGGCGTTACAGACGTCTATTTTACGCATCCGTATTCTTCTTGGGAACGAGGGACAAATGAAAATCATAATGGCATTATCCGACGTTTCATACCAAAAGGTACGCGCATGAGTGATGTGCCTTTATCAACTGTGCGTAAGGTCCAGGACTGGATGAATAATCTTCCAAGGAAAATCCTTGGTTATGCGACACCGCGAGAACGTTTCTTGGAAGAAATGTCTAAATTGACTTTAGATGTCTGAGCGCCGTACAAGCTTGACAATGAGCCTCCTAGGGCATGAATATGGTTGGGCGATTCTTCGGTCTACACTCAGAACTTTTGCCCAACACTGCTAGGTGCAGTTACCATGCCCTAGCTCATTGTCAAGCTTGTACTTGTACGACGAAAAATTAAATAATGAGGAAATTTCAATAAGTGGCTAACTTGCACTTGAAATTTGCGATCAAAGACATTGTCCCAATTTTGGAAAAATTATATAAAAAATTTGATGCTGCTGAATTTATGGAGAAGGTTGCTCATTTTCAATTACCTCTTGATAAGCAAATTAAAGAATTTTCGACGGGGATGAAGGCGAAGTTAAAGGTGTTAGTGGCTATCTCTCATCAGGCGAAGTTTCTCATTTTAGACGAACCGACCGCTGGGTTAGACGTTATCGCTCGAGATGAGCTATTAGATTTATTAAGAGAATTCATGGAAGAGGACGAAGATCGTGCGATTATCGTTAGTTCGCATATTTCAAGTGATTTGGAAACCTTATGTGATGATATTTATATGATTCATGAGGGTCAGATTATCTTTCATGAGGAAACGGATATTTTGTTGAGTGATTATGCATTATTAAAAGTATCATCAGAACAGTTTGAGACACTCGATAAAGACTATCTTTTACGTATTAAGAAGGAAACATATGGGTATTGTTGTTTAACGAATCAAAAACAATACTATATAGAAAACTATCCTAAAATTTCGATTGAGAATGGGTCAATCGATGAAGTAATCACTTTGATGATAAGAGGTGAAAAACAATGATGGGTTTGATAGTTAAAGATCTTAAGCTGATGGGAAATCAGAAGAGATTTTTTGTGATGATTGTTTTTATAGCAATTGCTATGAGTTTTGGGACTTCAGATACGACAACACCAATAGGCTTTTTGGGATTAATAGGGTCAATGTTTACGATAAGCACAATTAGCTATGATGAAACGGATAACGGCTTTGCATTTTTATTTACGCTACCTATATCACGCAACATATATGTCCTTGAAAAGTATACTTTTGGGTTGCTTACCGGACTATTATTTTGGCTGATTGGAACCATTGCTAGCTTTATTGGCGCTCTAATAGGTGGAAATGTTGATTTTATGGGTCTCCTTCTAGGTGCACTTGGGATTGTGCCAGCGATTCTCTTTTTGTTTGCTGTTATGACTCCTTTTCAGTTGAAGTATGGGATAGAAAAAGGCAGACTAGTGATGTTTGGCGTTATTGGAGGTGTGACGGTTGTTGTTTTCTTAGTTATCAAATTGATTGGGTTATTAGGTATTGATTTAACAGTTATAATCAACAAACTTTCAACACTACAAGTGAGTGGGTTTATCGTAGGAATAATCGTTCTGTTTGTGGGATTTTACCTAATATCCCTTCGTATCAGTCTAACAATTATGAAGAAAAAAGAATTTTAGTCCTACTTGAGCTACCGATAAATGAGAAACCATTTATAATTCATCGACAATAGGCTCGTTTTATCAAATTTGTTTTGATAAAACGAGCCTATAAACTATTCATGTCTTTTCACACCATTGATTAATCTTAATAATTTCGGGTGACATTTAGGTGTTGCTGTCTATATCCTTAATCGTGTCAATCGATTCTGTGATAATCCAATCATCCATATTGCTGTCACGACGATATTTGAAGGACTCAATTTGTTCGATTTTATCAATTGTATATAATGCCAAAAACTTTTTCCCAGCCCAACGTTTATATTGATCTTTAGACAGGTTTAACTCTTTTTCATATTGATCTACAAAAGCAATGGACTCATCAGGGGTCATTTTTTCAGTCTCGATAACATGACTAATGAGACCACGATAGTGAACCATCAAATCGCCACCAGTTTCCACAAAATAAACGGCATCGCCAACTTTTGCTCGTCCGCCTAAAGGGACCTTTTTTCCTGCAGCTCCACGGATAATCATGCTCTTTTCTTTAGACAATAATTTTTCTAATTCCTTGGCTTTATTATTGAGATAAACTAGATGCTCTGCACGTCCTTCTTTTCCTTGATACCACTCGCTTACTGTCATTATCTTTCCCTCCTGATAAGTTAATTATTTTAGTTAATTCGCCAGATTGGCCTGTTCCTTACTAATAGTCATTTGCTATTCTTTTGACAGGAATCCAAGTTTCAACAGAGTTATCTTGCCCGTAAACTTCGACATCTGGTCCTTGCGTAAACTCATAACCACTCGTTGGTAGCCAATCAAAAACAATCTTTTTCTGAAACTCTTGTAATTCTTTAGGAGTATCACTAGCTGGATGTTTAAAGCATGCCCAAGTAGCTTCTGGAACGAGTAATTCATGCAAGTCCTCTTTTAGGGCCTCTGTTGAAGCAACGCCAATGTAATAATCAAAGGCACTATTATCTAAATTTGGCTGATAGTCACTCACACCTAACACTCCAAAAGGCTGTTGATTCATGAAAGGGAGTAGTTCAGAGATAAGATTTTTTTGGTGCGTTTCTTGCCAAAAGAGAGGGATATCTTGGCGACCTTGTTCATTTTCCATGGTGGTTTGAATCTTTTTTCCTATCACTCGAAAACCCGGCATCTGAGTCACACGATAATCTAATGGTTCAGCGCCTTTAATAGTTAGCTCAAAACTTAAAGGCGGATAAGCTTTTATGACGGACTCATTTCGTTTGATATCTTTCGGAGTAGTACCATGGAATGCTTTGAAGGCTCGACTAAATGAAGCAGGCGAACTATAGCCATATTTGTAGGCAACCTCTGTCACACTACTGGAATCAGAGAGTAAATCATGTGCAGAACAAGCTAAGCGTCTGCAGCGAATGTACTCAGAGATAGGAATATTCGAAAGTAGTAAAAATAGGCGTTGAAGGTGATAAGGGGAGTACCCTACTATTTTTCCCATTTCATCGTAATCTAGTTTCTCCGTCAGATTCTCCTCTATGTACGAAATAATTTCATTAAAGCTGGTCACAATGTTAGTCATCTTGTCATCTCCTCATTTTTTAGAGTTGTTCATCTTTCTATTATACACACTGAGAGCAATCCGCCCCAATTTTTTACAGAAAGAAGCTATAATTTTTGGAAGTATTTTGTAATGTCCCATCAAGTTAGCGTTCTTAGTACCAAAAATGAAAGGGGGCGATGTTTGATTTGTGCGTAGCGATGTTCTACTCATGTTTAACCGTTTGGAAGGTCACGTGAAGTTCTCTTCTACTCTATAATAACAAGCTTTGAAATGAAAAACATGACATCTGCTGTTAGATAATGTCATGTTTTTGAGAAAATAATTTTGCTGTTTTTCCGTAATTCGAAGTCCATTCCAGAGTTGAAGAGCTAAAATAAACTAGAATTCACGACAAATCTAAGCGATTTTCGTGAATTCCAGTTTATTGCACAGTACTTATTTGATCTCTGCGGTGAAAACTTCTGTCCAACCTCAGCTCTTGCTTCAGGCTACTCTTTGTCTTCTGAAAATGTCAATACATAGCCAGTATTGTCAAGTATCGCAAATTCTTTTGAACCATAAAAAGTAGTATGTTTCTCTGTATAAATCGTGTGGGTAGTCTGTAATTCTTGATAAAGAGCCTCAAAATCATCCGTTTTGATATAAAGGCTGATGGATGGTTTCACTTTATCCGTCATTAAAGCGGGATATTCGTTAATAAAGTTTTCTTTTTCTTGGAACATCAATGTCAGACCTTCTTTTACTAAAATAGCAAATTGTAGTCCGCCAGCCTCATTTGGTACGGACGCAACAGTTGTGAAGCCTAATTTCTGTTCGTAAAAAGCCATAGTTTCTGTAACATTTTCCACCATTAAGTTCGGTGTTATACTTTTTAACATAAAAATTCCTCCTCTTTGTAGCTGTATTTTATCAAGTAAAAAGGAGGATGTATTGGAAAAATTAGTCATTCTTGATATCGTGCTAGAAGTTCATGTGGTGTTAAACCGATAGTTCGTTTAAAGTCATTGATAAAATGCGACTGATCATAATACTGAACAGAAGCCAGTACCTCTGAAGGCTTCTGTTCTGTTTTAGTCAAGATGCCAAGCGATTTTTGGAACCGAATAATAGAAAGAACAACTTTTGGCGTCAACCCATAATTTTTATTAAAGTTTCTTTGGCATTGGCTTTGACTAATATTTAACTGTTGAGACATCTCAGCAACAGAAGTAGGTGGATCGTGAATAAGTTCGTTAAATAACTGAGTGTAAAGGCTAGGTCGAATGCCTTGAGTCTTCTGATTTATAAAATTAATCAAATACATTTTGGCTTTTTCAAAGGATAAGGAGAAAAAGTAAGAAGCATCAAACTCGGTATAAACTTCTGTGATAGATAAAAAATTATCCATTGCCTCTATTGCTTTTCTGCCAGTTAATTGATGAAAAGCACCCGGCATTAGTCTTAACCCCATAAATTTTCTGGGCAGCCGTATGGGGAAGTGGAGATCAGTCTGACTCATTCCAGAAAAACCTATCCTTTGTTCCTCAAAATCAACCACCAAATCAATGCAGCCATCAAGGATGATGATATTTTCTAGCTGGGTAGACTTGTTTTCAAGCGGAAGCATTTCCCATTGACAAATAACAAAATCGGTTAGTTCAGGAATCATCGTTTCACGATAGTTGATATGTTTCATAAATTTCTCATTTAATATATAGGGGATCTGGATTGGGTAGTACATAAGTTTACCTCCAAAACGGAATATTTTTATAAAGATAAAAAAGTTCGCGTAGATTAGTATAATTTCAACTAGATGTGGTATGCTTATTGAAAGCGATATCAAGTGTTTTATAAATGCTTGGGTATACGAGTTATCAATTTAAGGAGGAAAATCAGCATGAACAAAGAGGAAAGAATGACCTTTGTCGAAAGAAAAATCAACCAGAACAGGTACCTGTTAAAATTCAATCGCCCAGTTACTTTAAACCCATTTGTCGAAAATTCCTACATAAAAGAAACAATAGATGTCATTAACTTCAATCAAAAGGATCGACTAGAGGTTGCTGTCGATAAAACTATTACTAAAGAGCAACTGTTTGAATTAGTTTCAAAAGAATATGATCTTGAAAAAGATAGTTTTGAGATTGTTGAAAAAAGTCAAGGGTTATCGAATCTATTTCCTCTATAGACTGCTATTGAAAGTCTTTTTTTGATAAGCTCAAAAGAAGATTAAGTAGGCCAAATGAATGAACCGACTTGGAAATTCGTCAAAGGATTTTCAAGTCGGTTTGTTCGTCGAAGGCTCATTTCTTACATCGTTGCTATTTTTCTGACAGTATTAGCTGTTCGAATAGTGATTTTTTCACGTACCGCTGAACTGGCTGTTTTGGCCCACCAGTTTGTTTTTTGATGATCTTTTCGAATAAATGACCAAAAAATTGCTTGAGCAGAGGGTTCAATCCATTCATATTCAGTATTTGGGAGACCCATATGTTGCGCGATTTCTTCATAGGTAAAAGGCTCAAGGATAAAAATTAAATTATCATAGATAGATTTGTCTTCTTGCCCCCACCAGTTAGGCGCTTTTTCAAGTAGTGTCAGTAATTCTTCTTGTAAGACAACATGAACGAGGATCTCTAAATCGAAGCGTTCTGTTATCATTGACTGAATGGTAGAAGAAAGCTGCTGTTTATTTTCTATCTCACTTGAAAAAATAACGTTGCCGCTGTTCAAGTGGGTCCGAACTTCCATGAGACCTAGCATAGTGAATCCTACTATTAATTCAGCCATGGAAAGTTTGTTCTTTCCACCGACGTTGATTCCTCTTAATAAAGCGACATATCTTTTCATAAGTGAGCACTCCTTTTATTATAAAGTCAGTATAACAAATAAGGAAAAAATTAAAAGTAGGAAAGGCTTTTTTCAGCTTATTTTTGAAGACATTTAATCTAAGTTAGGGAAAAATCACTAATCAAAAAAATACACGAAAATGAGTGAGAAAGCCGCATTTTCGTGTATTTGATCTGTTTATCGATTAGTTGTTAGGTAATATTTGTAAGCTATTTTGATACTGTCTTTTGCATCATTTCCAATTCGGGGGATACCATGCCCGCCAACAATGATAGTTGGCGCAAGATTCAATTTCCAAAGCTTGGCAAAACTTTCTCCTAATCTGGCACAATTATAATTCATATCGCCTTTCCAACCAGTAGAGGCAATATTACCAGTTTCACCATCAGGGAAAAACATATCACCAGAAAATAGGATGGCATCATTTTCAAGTTGGACATAAAAGATTACACTGCCATCCGTATGTCCAGGCATTTTATAGACTTGAATAGTTAATCCACCAATCGAGAGTTGGGTATCCATTGTAAAAACTTCATCTGCTTTACAAGGAGGCATCACATGATTTGTGTAGGGACTCTCCGCTCCGAAATCGCCCTGAGCCATCATCTCGATGTCTTCTTTTCCGACGAGGACTTTTGCTCCTTTTTCTTGAAAATGAGCTGCGCAGCCTGCATGATCATCGTGTCCATGAGTAAGTAAGACATGTGTAATTTGGTTTTCGGCAATTCCCCAATAGGTTAGATTGTCGATAATTGTTTCTAATGCGCCAGGATTACTACTGTCAATTAAGATATACCCCTCCTCATGTTTTAAGGCATATGCATTCCCTAATTTGCCATAAGTTCCTCCAGAAAGTAAGTATAAACCTGTTCTAATTTGCATCTGTTTCGTCTCCTTGAATCGTTTGAATATATTCTTCTAATTCGGTTTTGATATTACTAACCTTTGTTCCATAGATGACTTGCGCATTGTTTCCTTTAAGAAAGACACCCGCAGCACCTGTTTCTTTTAGAAGAGGCTCATTGAGTTTATCGCCTGATACTAGTGTAACACGTAAGCGAGTCGCACAGTTATCTATATCTTGAATATTACTTAGACCACCTAGCCCAGTAAGAATTTGCGCGCTTAGTGTCTCTTCACTATTTGTAGTAGAAGTTGTTGTGTTGGTCTGTTCATTTTTTTGCGCTTTTTGCTCTAAATAATCAGCTTTTGTATGAAGCTTTATTTCTTTCACATTCTCTTCTCGTCCAGGTGTGGCAATCTTGAATTTTAGAATCATAAATTTGAAAACAAAATAATATAAGAAGGCATAAACGATACCGACTGCTAAAACAGCAATCCAATGTGTTCGTTCATTTCCTGGGATTACCCCATAAATAAGGAAATCTAGAACTCCACCAGAGAATGTATAACCAACTCCGGCATTAAGTAAGGAAACAATGGCAAAAGATAATCCGCCAAGCACGCAATGAATGCCAAAATATAGTAGAGGAGAAGCAAATAGGAACGAAAATTCTAGTGGTTCAGTGATTCCAGTTAGAAACGAAGTAATAGATGAAGAGAATAAAAGTCCCTTCACTTTTTCTTTATTTTCTTTAAAAGCTGTGTGATACATGGCAAGTGCGGCCCCTGGGAAACCAAACATCATAATTGGATAGTTACCAGAGTAGAATCTTGCAACATCTGAGCTAATGACATCTCCATTAGCTAGCTGAGCAAAAAGAATATTTTGTGCACCGACTAAATGTTCTCCAGCAACTGTTGCACTTCCACCTAAAGCTGTTTGCCAGAAGGGCATATAGAATACATGATGTAAGCCTGTTGGAATCAATGCTCGAAGAATGAAGCCGTAAAGGAAAGTTCCCACGACACCTAGACCTGCGATACCTGTTCCTAATGCAGCAATTCCTTGGGCGATGATTGGCCACACAAATGCAAAAAGAATACCAACGATAATTGCAACACATGCAGAGATAATAGGAACAAATCGAGTTCCAGCAAAGAAAGAGAGCATTTCGGGTAGTTTTATTTTATAATATTTATTATGCAGGATTGAAACGATTAATCCAATGACAACACCGCCAAGAACGCTTGTGTTCATTGTATTCTCAAAGCCTAAGAAATTACTAAGTAGACCAGGTGTTTTTTGCAAGTCTTCAAGACTCATAAAATTTTTGATGGTACTAGTAATCGCCATGTTCATGACGAAGTAAGCGATTAAGGCTGATAACGCTGCCACTTCTTTGCTGTTTTTAGCTAGACCAAGAGCGACAGCTACAGCAAATAATAGGGGAAGGAGACCAAAAATGATATTTCCACTGTCTGTTAAAACACCGAATAACTTAAATAAAAAACTACCTTCTTTGATAAATGTGCTTCGTTCAGGGTTAGTGAGTGTTGAGCCGACTCCTAAAAGTAAACCTGCAATAGGTAAAACGGCAATGGGTAACATGAAGGATTTTCCGATTTTTTGTAAAGTGCTAAAAATAGTATCTTTCATCATAATAAGTCCTTTCAATAATAGAGTGCACGTAGAAAAGCGATTACATTTTTTGTGAGTGAGAGAAAAATGTCTGTTGTTAGTCGTGCAAGCTTAGTATAAAATAATCTGCATTAATTTGCAATGTTTAATTTAAAAATATTTTTAGTTAGCTAAATATTGCAAAAAAATGCAAAAGATGCTATCTTATTTCGTGAGGAGAGAAAACGTATGTTAATGGAAGAGCGATTAGAAAAAATCAAGCAGGTATTAGAAGAGCACAAAAGTGCCACCATTGAAAAACTGGTGGAAGAGCTTGACGTTTCAAAAGATACAGTTCGACGCGACTTAATTAAATTAGAGCAGCAGAACGTCGTAAAAAGAACTCATGGTGGTGCGGTCCTTAATAATCGAGAAGCTATGATATATAATTATGATCAACGTTCTGAAAAGTTTCATTTGATTAAAGAAAGAATCGCGCAAAAAACTGCAGAATTAATTAAAGACAATTCAAGTGTTATTTTTGATTCTTCGACAACTGTAGAAGCTGTAATTCCCCAGATTAGCGATAAAAATATCTATGCTATCACTAATTCATTAACACATGCCAAACTTTTAGCACGTAATGAACGAAGTGAAATTACACTACTTCCTGGGAAATTACATAAAGAACAACTATTTCTACATGGGAGTGAGACAATTCAAAAGATTGCACAGTACAATGCTGACTATGCAATATTGGGGATTTTTGCTATTTCAAGTAAGGGCTTATTTATTCATACAGAAGAAGAAGGACTTGTGAAACGTCAAATTGCTATGCAGGCAGCTACGGTGATTGGCGTGGCAGATCACACAAAAATTGATACGACAGGCTTTTTTAAGGTCTGTGATTTGTCGGACATCGATTATCTGATTACAGACATTGAGCCGGAGACAGAGTTTTTGGCGGCATTGAAAAAAAATAATGTTGAACTTATTTTAACTGGTCGTAAGTGAGAATACCGAGACAAAAAGAGTGATGAGGAGATTTAGGATGATAGGAAAAACCATTCAATTACAGAAAATAGAAGCGCCCAAAAAGTATGAGGGAGTGGCACCGACCAACTTATCTGATGAAACGATGAGTGCACGTAAAAAAAAGGTCCTCCAGCGAATGAAAGAGACTGGATTTGACACATTAATCATCTATGCTGATAAAGAGCATGGTGGAAATTTTGAGTATTTGACAGGCTTTATCCCTCGCTTTGAGGAAGGTCTACTGATTCTTGAAAATACTGGAGAAGCAACGCTGATGTTAGGAAATGAAAATTTAAAAATGGCAAAGGTTTCAAGAATTTCTGCAGAATTACTTCACAGTCCGTTTTTTTCTCTACCTAATCAGCCAATGGACAATGAAAAATCGTTGGAGGAACTGTTCTCAGAACTTGGATTTTCAGATAAGAAAAAGCTTGGGTTGGTTGGTTGGAAGATGTTTACGCCAAAAAATTCATTAGCGAGTGCGTATTTTGATGTACCGTATTTTATCGTTGAGGCAATCAAAAACTGCATGAATAAAACGGCACTATTGGAAAATGCTGCGTTTCTTTTGATAGGAGAAGAAGGCGCTCGAACAACAAATAATGCCAATGAGGTTGCCCATTATGAGTATGGGGCCAATTTATCTTCAAATTGTATTTTGACTGCGATGGATGCGGTAGAGCCCGGCATTAGTGAAGCTGAGTTAGGCAATCTTCTAACGGCTGAGGGTCAATACAATACGGTGGTCACAATTGCAGCAACTGGTCAGCGTTTTGAACAAGCTGTCATTTATCCTACACATAAGAAGGTCAAACAGGGAGATCCTCTCTCTATGACAACGGCTTTTAAGGGTGGATTATCCAGTCGAACAGGTTTTGTGATTCACGATGAAAGTGAGCTTCCAGTTGAACAAAACGATTACTTATCGCGTGTTGCTAAACCGTATTTTAATGCTGTTGCTATTTGGCTTGAAACGGTTAAAATCGGTATAGAAGGTCAACAAGTCTATCAAACTATTGAAGAAGTGTTGCCCAAAGATACGTATCACTGGCATTTAAATCCAGGCCATTTGGTTGCTGATGAAGAGTGGATGTCTTCACCTATCTATAGTGGTTCGCGCGAAGTATTAAAAAGTGGTATGATTTTCCAAATTGATATCATTCCATCTATTGCAGGCTATACAGGAGTGAGCGCGGAAGAATGTATCGCACTGGCGGATGCTTCTCTTAGAAATGACCTACAAACACAGTACCCAGAGTTATGGGCGCGCATCATCGCACGAAGAACCTATATCAAAGAAGTATTAAACATACAATTGGGTGAAGAGTTGTTACCATTATCCAATACAGTTGCTTATTTACGCCCATTTTATTTGGCTAAAAATCAAGCTTTCTGTTGCAAATAAAAGTCTACAGAAGAGGAAGAAGTTACTTCTGTACCTAACGTTTATTCGGATAAGGAGAGGCTGAGACATAACTTATAAAGTTGTGTCCCAGCCTCTTCTGAAAATTTATAGGCTTTTTTTGACATTTATTTACCTGAGTGATTTATTTTTCTTGACAGTATATAGATGTTTATCTATATTGAATGATGATGATTCAAATAGATGCGTCTGATGGATAAGGAGAAAAGAACATGGATGATACAAATTTATCTTTGGTACATAAAGCAATGGCTGATTCCAATCGAATTAAGATTATTCGTCTTTTATCAAAGGGTTCAATGTGTGCTTGTCATGTGCTAGAGCATTTTGAATTCACGCAGCCCACATTGTCTCATCACATGAAGGTCTTAGAGAATGCAGGGATTGTATCAATGAGTAAAAAAAGTCAGTGGCATTATTACGAGCTCAGAGAGGAGTTTTCTGAGTCTTATATGAGTGCAATGGCGCAACTTTTTTCAAGTCAGAAATAGAGGAAGACGTTGGGCTTTTTGTGTGAAGAAAGCAAAGCTGGCATAAATGAGTCCATGCAAGCAGTTTTTTGTATAACGAAAATGAATTTTGTTAGGAGAGTAAATAATGACAAATGCATTAGAAATAACAGGGTTAAGAAAAATTTATGATACAGGTGTCGAAGCATTGAGAGGAATTAATTTATCAGTGGAAGCAGGGGATTTTTATGCGTTGCTAGGTCCTAATGGAGCAGGAAAATCAACCACTATTGGAATTATCACTTCACTTGTGAATAAAACTTCAGGAAGCGTGAAAGTTTTTGGTTACGACTTGGATACCGATTTGGTTCGCGCAAAACAGCAAATTGGATTAGTCCCACAAGAATTTAACTTCAACCCTTTTGAGACAGTTCAACAGATTGTGGTTAATCAAGCGGGCTATTATGGTGTCTCACGAAAAGAGGCGTTAAAACGAAGCGAAAAATATTTAAAACAATCAAATCTTTGGGAAAAAAGAAATGTGCGAGCTCGAATGTTATCTGGCGGGATGAAACGTCGTTTGATGATTGCCCGTGCATTAATGCATGAACCTCGGTTGCTTATTTTGGATGAACCTACAGCTGGAGTTGATATCGAGTTGAGACGCGAGATGTGGGCATTCTTACAAGAGCTGAATGAAAATGGCACGACCATTATTTTAACGACTCACTACTTAGAGGAAGCGGAAATGCTTTGCCGAAATATTGGAATTATTCAAGCGGGTGAGTTAATCGAGAATACGAGCATGAAATCGTTACTGTCTAAATTACAGTTTGAAACATTTATTTTTGACCTTGCACCATACGATACAAAACCTGAGATTAAGGGCTACAAGAGTCTTTTTGACGATGAGTTAACTTTGGAGGTTGAGGTTGAGCGAAACCAGGGAATCAATGGTGTCTTTGAACAGTTGACCGCACAGGGCGTACAGGTCCTTTCCATGCGTAATAAGTCAAATCGTTTGGAAGAATTATTCTTGAAAATCACTGAGGAAAATTATCACGTGGAGGAAAAAAATGTTTAATTTATATATGACTGCTCTAAAAAGCTTAGCTGTAAAAGAAACGAATCGTTACTTGCGAATTTGGGTTCAAACCTTGGTTCCACCGGTTATAACTACTTCGTTATATTTTGTTATTTTTGGGAAAATGATTGGTGGTCGAATTGGCGAGATGGGTGGCTTCTCCTATATGGAGTTTATCGTGCCAGGGTTGATTATGATGTCGGCTATTACTAGTTCGTATGCGAATGTTTCCTCCTCATTTTTCTCTCAAAAATTCCAGAAAAATATTGAGGAATTATTAGTTGCACCAGTTCCGACGCATGTGATTATATGGGGCTTTATTATCGGTGGTGTAGGCCGAAGCGTGTTAGTTGGTTCACTGGTTACCGTTATTTCGCTATTTTTTGTTCCATTACATGTTCATTCTTGGGCAATTGTTATTTTAACCTTGTTAATGACCGCTATTTTATTCTCATTAGCTGGCTTAATTAATGGGATTTTTGCTCAGTCCTATGATGATGTTTCAATCGTTCCGACCTTTGTGTTGCAGCCGTTAACTTATCTAGGTGGCGTTTTCTATTCAATTTCTATGCTACCACCAATTTGGCAAGCAATTTCTAAAGTCAACCCGATTGTCTATATGATTTCTGGTTTTCGTTATGGTTTCTTAGGAACAACCGATGTACCTGTCTATCTATCTGTTACGATCTTGGTTTTATTTATTGTTGTTCTTTATTCTGTTTGTTGGTATTTAATCAGTAAAGGACGTGGTTTAAGAAGTTAATAGGCGAGTCTGTAGTAGAGTTTAGAAAAATAATAAGATGAGCCGAGAGAGGTTGGGACAAACACCCATGAGGGTTATCACCCTCACCAAACAGAATGAAAACGAAAATGATCGACCTACAAATGATTTCCTGTCATAATATAATTGACAGGAGTGGCTTGTAGGTCGATCACTTATTGAGGTTCTGCTCCAAGTAACCTTGAGGGACAAACTAGATCATTCTACTTATTTGCACCAATCATTAGGTCATAGAACCTGCGTATAAAAATAAATTGTTTCTATAAGTAGAATAGCCTCTTCTGGATATTTTTTCAAGGAGGAAGGTAAAATGGAAGATGTATTTCATTCTTGTTGTGCTGGATTAGATATTCATCAAAAAGTTATTGTTGCTTGTGTTCTTCGTTCTACTGAAGGAAAAAAACGCCCAGAAAAAGCCTTTGGTAGTTTTGAAACAACAACTCGTGGTCTGTTTGAACTCTCTGATTGGTTGGCTTCTTATGAAGTGACTCATATTAGTATGGAAAGTACGGGTGTCTATTGGAAATGTGTGTGGCGCATTTTACAAAATCAGTTTGAATTACAACTAGCTAACCCTCGGCATATCAAAAACATTCCAGGGAAAAAAACAGATATGAAAGATGCTGAATGGATTGCTCGGTTGACTCGATTAGGTGTCGTTCCTACGAGTTTTGTGCCACCCGAACCCATTCAAGAATTGAGAGACTTAACTCGTTATCGCAAACATTTAGTTGAAGACTTGAATCGAGAAAAAAATCGTGGGCATATGGTCTTACAAAATGCTGGAATCAAATTGACCTCAGTGATGAAAGATATTTATGGGAAATCTGGTCGCGCCTTGCTTTATGTCTTAATTGAAAATAAAACAATCGCAGAGTCACTCATTCTCAAATCTGTTTATACAACGCTACGCAGAAAAGTTCCTCAATTAAATGGACGCCTTAGAAGGATTTATGAATCCTCATTATCGTAAAATGTTAGCTCTTCATCTCACTCAAATTGAGTGTTTAGAAAAACAAATTCAGGAAGTCGAAGAAACAATTAACGACTATCTTACACCTTATGAAGAATACGTGGAACGGTTAGAGGAAATACCGGGAATCAATCGAAGAACTGCCGCAGTTGTACTGGCAGAGATTGGGATAGATATGTCTGTTTTCCCTACTTCTGGACATTTAGCTTCATGGGCAGGAGCGAGTCCGGGAAATAATCAAAGTGCCGGAAAAACGCGAAGTAAACGGGTAAGAAAAGGAAATTCTTATCTAAAGAAAGTCTTAGCGCAAGGTGCTTTAGCTGTTTCAAAGGGGAAAAAGAACCGAATTCAAGCATTTTTCTTTCGAGTAAGAAGAAATGCCGGTCACAAAAAAGCGGTCGTTGCGACAGTTCATTTATTACTACGTATTATTTATCGGATGCTTTCCGATCAGTCCCGCTATAAAGAACTTGGAGAAACGTATTTACAAAATAGAGAGAACCCTCTAACAGCTACCCACTAGAGTGTTCTAGACCAATTTAGCTAACTACGCTTTTAGTAGGAGGTAGCTTTTTTTTGTTTTTTTACAGATTTAGTTTTCGTATAAAGTGTTTAACTCCGAGAACCAGGTAGGTACTGTGCAACATCAACTCATGCTTCGTTGTGTTTTACAGCAATAAGAGCCTTCAACTCTAGCATGTCCCATGCATAGAAGTTGTTGAGAGCGGAACGCAGTCCTTCAATTCTTAAGGTGTTCCACCTTTAGAAATTGATGGGATCGGAGTGTAGATGGAATTCACGGAAATGACAAGAAACACGAAAGCCTTTCTTTCGATGTTGATTGATTCCTACGTGGTGCTCTTCAAATTTTTGTGACCAGGTAGGTACTGTTCTACATCTATTTACTTTGTAAATAGATGTAGAACAGCAATTTCAGCTTATTTTTCGAACCTTCAACTCTAGCATGTCTCATGTGTAGAAGTTGTTGAGAGCGGAACAACGTGAAGATGGAGTTGCTTCTGTATCCACCGTTTATTCGGATAAAAAGAGGACAAGGAGGCCATCTTCACTCCATAAAAACATGGACAGGCTAAGACTATTAACATGGTACGAAATGAAACATTTCGTCTCAATCAGTCTGCGCTTACCATTCTACTAAAAGGGCTTAGACAAGTAGAACTGGCAACTAGTGCTGAGGTACGGAAGCGAAATGAAACATTTCACTAGTATCGCACTACGCTTACCATTCTGCTAAAAGGGCTTAGACAAGTAGAACTGGCAACTAGTGCTGAGGTACGGAAGCGAAATGAAACATTTCACTAGTATCGCACTACGCTTACCATTCTACTAAAAGGTCCTACAAAAGTAGAACTGGCAACTAAATTTTAAGAGTGATGTTACATAGTACCTACCTGATTGTCGGAACTAAGTACATCTGCTTCAGTCTTTGACTAGCGCGTTAGTATAATTAAGTCTTCATGAACGGTGAAACCATTCTTAATATAGAAGTCTTTTGACGGATAGTTTTTATCAGTGTTTAGAATAATGGCGTTTAAATTCTTTTTCTTCAAGTCTTTGATTATCTCATCAATAAACACGGAACCAATGCCTTTTCCTTGTAGGTTATAGTCTACGCAAAACTCATCTATGTAATATTCCATTCCTTGAATCCAAGGTTTTCTCATGCCGATACTCAAGGCAGCTAGCTGATTGTCTACGAAAGCTACATATCCGAGAAAATAATTATTTTTCAAATGATTTTCGTAAAATGTGAAGGCTTGTTCACGTGATTCATAGACATCGTTCCACGGCTCTTTGGTGAAGGTTGCCATAGCCAAGGTGACGCACGCATCAAGATCAGCTCTTGTTACTTCTCTTACAGTTATCTTCATATACTTCTCCCTACTTTTCGTTTACACTAAGATTATCTGAAAGACGGTGTAAGGTCAATCACCAATAAGAGGCTGTCTGTTCATAATCCGTGTCATTCAACTTAAAAATAGATGTTTTTTAGGAAAGTGAGGAGAAAAATCATGCTGAGAACCTTCCGTTTGGTAAAAACAGAAGATTTAGATAGAATCATGGAAATCGAAGAGGGAAGCTTCACAAAAGAAGAAGCCGCTAGTAGGCAGGCAATGGCTGAACGAATCGATGTGATTTCCGATAGTTTTTTAGTCGCCACTAAAGGAATAAAAATTTTGGGTTATGTAGTAGGACCGGTTATTTCCAGTCGGTGTTTAACAGATGATTTATTTGAAAAAACGGTAGAAAATCCGACTACTGGAGGCGTCCAATCAATTCTAAGTTTGGCGGTCGCCCCTGAATATCGAGGGCAAGGTATTGCTACAGACCTTTTAGAAGCCTTGAAAAAAGAATGCCTTAAACGAAAAAGAGAAGGGATTACGCTGACCTGTTTGGAATCATTAATTCCTTATTATAAGCAGAGGGGCTATCAAGTTCAGGGGATTTCTAATTCGGTTCATGCAGGCGAAGTTTGGTATGATATGTATCTTGCTTTATCTTAAGTGAATCAATACTCAGATAAAAAGCTAGGAGCTACCTTTCAATTGAAAGGCTACTCCTAGCTTTTTTTGGGTTAATGTAATGGTTATGGAGCCTTAGTAAGAGTTAAGCCCAATCCCCGTTACGGAATACAGGAACACGGCTACCATCTTCACGAATACCATCAATATTCATTTTGTCAGAACCAACCATAAAGTCTACGTGGGTTTGACTTCTATTTAAACCAGCTTCAGCTAATTCTTCTTCACTCATAGAGGTTCCATTTTGCAAATTGAACGCGTAAGCCGAACCAAAAGCTAAGTGATTTGAAGCATTTTCATCAAACAAAGTATTATAAAAGATGATTCCTGATTGAGAAATTGGGGATGGATCAGGAACAAGTGCCACCTCACCTAAGTGTTTAGCCCCTTCATCTATGTCAAGAAGCTTCGCAAGAACTTCTTCTCCTTGTTCAGCAGAAAAGTCGACTACGCGGCCATCTTTAAAGGTAAATTTCATGCCACTGATTGTTGTTCCTGCGTAACTTAAAGGTTTGGTACTTGAGATATAGCCATCGACACGACGGCTATCTGGCGCTGTAAAGACTTCCTCAGTTGGCATGTTTGCCAAGAATTTCTCACTGCGCGCATTTAAGCTACCGGCGCCTTCCCACAAATGGTTTTTAGGAAGACCGATTATCAAATCAGTACCAGGTGCGGTGTAGTGAAGGGCTGTGAACTGTTCTTTGTTTAATTCATCAGCTTTAGTTTCTAGCTTCTCATCATGTGCTTGCCAAGCAGCGACTGGATTTTCCGAATAAATACGAGTTGTCTTGAAAATTTCATCCCAAAGCGCGTCGACTTGTTCATCTTCGGTAGCTAAATCTGGGAAAACCTTACTTGCCCAAGCAGGACTAGCTGCTGCTACGACTGTCCAGCTGATTTTATTAGCCTGAGTGGCTTTGCGCAGATTCATCATTGCTTTTCCAGCAGCCATTTGGTAAGCCGCAACACGGTCAGAGTCAACGCCAGCTAAGGCATCAGGATTAGAAGAAACGACACTAATTCGGCTTGCCCCTTTTTCAATCCAATCATCTGACTGATCCACTTTGTATTGTGGGACTTCATTAATTCTTGATTCATCTGCAAAACTAAGGAATTCTTTTTGAACAAATTCGTCCGTCCATTGAACTTGAACTTCGGCAGCGCCTAACTTGTAGGCTTCTGCGGTGATTAAACGAGCAAGATGAGCTTGGTCCACGCTAATTTGTAAGACAACGGTGTGTCCACTTTGAACATTTACACCAACCTCGGCAATTAAGCGAGCATATTTCGCAAGATTTTCATTAAAATTTTCTAATGTCATATACGTCTCTCCTGAAAATTAATATTTAGTAAACATGAATATAATAACATTTAACCTAATACAGAACAAATAAAATAATTAGAACGTTTTACGAGAGTATGAGAATGATTAAAATTAGGGTATAAAATGTCTATATTCTAGAGAATAGAAATAAACGTTATTAAAAAACATGTTTTTTATAAATAGAAAACGTGTTACAATAACCGTATAAACTTGTTGGAAGCGTTGTTGACATTGCATAAGGAGATTAAAAAATTATGGCAAGAAAAAAAACCATAACCAGAGAACAGATTTTAAAAGCTGCTCAAAATGTAGTTGCTACAGAAGGTTTTTCTCGTTTTACAGCTCGTAACATTGCAAATAAGATGAAATGCTCGACTCAACCGATTTATTTGGAATTTAAAAATATGGATGATTTAAAACAAGAGTTATACAACCAAATTCATCAGTATCTATCTGAACATGTTTTTCCAGCCGTGCATACAGGTCGCCCGTTAATCGATTTAGCTTTAAATTATATCCATTTTGCGGTCAATGAGAGTGGCTTGTACAGAGCCTTGTATTTGGAATATACAGGAGCAGGCGAAGAAATGCAGAAGTTTTCATATGAGTGCTTCTTGGATATTGTAAAGCAAGATGCTTTTTTTAAGAACTTGTCCGAAGAAAAACTCAGTTCATTGCATACGGGAACATGGATTGTTGCAACGGGTGTTGCGTCATTAATGACTTCGGGGATTATCCAATTATCAGATAAGGAAATTGAGTCGTTGATTCAAGATACAATTGATCACATTTTGAGTGATGAAGTTCCAGTAGAAGTAAACTTTTAATCCAATAATGAATTGAAGAATTATCAAAAAATTTTTTTGACTATATGTTTTAACTTAAACGGTAAGAAAAAGAGGTTGTGGACGTCACTTAGACGAATGCCACAACCTCTTTTTGATTGGCTGTTTTTTATGCTTGAGCTTTTTGAGCTAAAGATTTTGCAAAAGCTTCTAATTTTTCAATATCCTCTTCTTCGGCGGCCAAATCGACTTTTACAGATTCCGCACCTTTTACAGCCCCAATTTTTGAAAAGACTGCTTCGAAATCATCGACTGATTTACAAAATTCATCATAAAATGTATCGCCAGAGCCGCATACGCCAAAGATTTTTCCAGATAAGTCAACTTCTTGCAGATCTTCATAAAAATCAACAATTTCATCTGGTAGTTCACCATCGCCGTATGTATAAGTAGCGACAACACAAATATCGGCGTCTTTAAAATCTTCTGCTTCAACTTGTGTACACTCATCAATCTCCACTTCAAAATCCATATTCTCGAACGCTTCTGCGACAATATCCGCGATTTCTTCGGTATTTCCTGTCATGCTGGCATAAACAATTTTTGCTAAAGTCATGAAACTTCCTCCTAGTCGGTCATTTAAATAAACTGCTTTGTTCATTTGGGGGTTCAGCGCCAAGGCTGGACTCTACTGATGATTATAACAAAAGCGTTTCAGAAAGAAAACCGCAGATTATATATTATAACTTCCTCATTTGTCTATCAGTCAAACTGTATGGTAAAATAGATAGAATTCGAAAAAGGGGACGAGAAAATGATTACATTAAAATCTGCGCGTGAAATTGAAACAATGAAAGAATCCGGAGAAATTTTAGCTGGTGTTCATAAAAGTTTACGTTCATTTATTAAACCAGGTATAACGAGCTGGGATATTGAGCTTTTTGTTAGAAAATATATTGAGGATCATAATGCAGTCGCAGCCCAAATCGGTTTTGAAGGGTATGAGTATGCAACTTGTATTAGCATTAACGATGAGATTTGTCATGGATTTCCACGTAAAAAAGCCTTAAAATCAGGTGATTTAATCAAAGTAGATATGTGTGTTGACTACAAAGGGGCAATGTCTGATTCTTGTTGGGCTTATGTTGTAGGTGAAAGTACACCAGAAATTGATCATTTAATGGAAGTAACAAAAAAAGCGATGTACATCGGAATTGAACAAGCGCAAGAAGGCAACCGAATTGGTGATATCGGTCATGCCATTCAAACGTATGTAGAAGGTGAAAACCTTTCTGTTGTCCGCGATTTTGTCGGTCATGGCATTGGTCCAACCATTCATGAAAGTCCAGCAATTCCTCATTACGGTGAAGCTGGAAAAGGGTTACGATTAAAAGCTGGAATGGTTATTACCATTGAGCCCATGGTAAATACGGGGACATGGAAAATGAAGATGGATCCAAATGGCTGGACTGCTCGTACGCAAGATGGCGGACTTAGCTGTCAGTTTGAGCATACGTTAGCAATTACCAAAGAAGGACCAGTAATTTTAACTTCTCAGGGAGAAGAAGGAACCTACTAAACTTCGAGGAGAGTCGGGTATGGGGATGATAGATAAAATAAAGGAAAATAAGAATTTGATGCGGTTCATTGAGACGACTCAAAAAAGAATTTTGGATTCTGAAATGGGTGTCACCTCTGTCGTCGTAGCTTACTATTTGCTGTTATCTATTTTCCCTCTATTAATTGCGGTGGGAAATATCTTACCGTATCTCAAAATTGATCCAAATTCTGTGTTACCCTATGTTAAGGAAATTATGCCTAGCCAAATTTATGATTTTTTGGGTCCAGCGATAAAAGATTTGCTGACACAAGGGTCAGGTAGACTACTGTCTATATCCGCACTAGCAACTTTATGGTCTGCCAGTCAGAGTATAAATGCTATACAGACAGCCATGAATAAAGCTTATGGGGTTGAGCCTAGAAAAAACTTTATTATTACTCGACTGCTTTCATTAGGTGTGATTGTTTTGTTTATGATTGCTATTGTTGGAGTAGTTGTCATCCTTGGGTTAGGGAAGATGATTCTCGATGCTTTGCAACCAATTTTTAAGTTTTCAACACAAATTATTGATACCTTTCAAACGTTAAAATGGCCAGTTGTTGCTCTCGTCTTGTTTTTCATTATGCTGTTAATTTTTCTAATTGTTCCGAATGCAAAAGTTCGAATTCGCTCAGTCATCCCAGGAGCAGTTTTTTCGACTGTCGGTTGGCTGTTACTAGCTCAAGTATTCGGAATTTATGCGAGTTTTTTTGCTTCGAAAGTTAGCGGGTATCAAATTATCGGAAGTTTTATTGTCTTGATGCTGTGGTTAAATTTTTCGGCAACGATTCTTATCTTAGGTGGGATTATAAACGCGGTGGTTCAAGAGTATCTGAGTGGTTCAGAGATTGAAGAACGCCAAAGTTTGGTTAGTCTTGCAATAAAAAAAATTAAAGCCATTTTTACTTTGAAAAAATAGCTTATTAGAAAGAGAGTACAGCTATGGATTTTGCGTTCAAATTTATCGTACGACTATTTATTACCATGCTCATATCTATGGTCCTTACGCCAATTATTAAATTGTTGGCTTTCAAAATTGGGGCGACAGATAAGCCAGGTGCAAGAAGAATCAATACAAAGACTATGCCGACTGCAGGTGGCTTAAGTATTTTTATTTCTTTTAGTTTTGCGGTGTTAGTTTTATTTAAAGATATTTTCAATTTTTCAACGATGATGCCAATTATTGTTGGTGCGCTCATCGTTATCGCAACTGGGCTTGTAGATGATATTTTTGAGTTGAAGCCCTATCAGAAGATGGCGGGATTATTGATTGCTTCAGTAGAAATTTATTTCTATGCGGGCATCCAAATCAAATCATTTGTGGTCCCTTTCTTGGGGCATTTTGAGTTAGGCTGGTTAGGTCTCCCTGTTACTATTTTATGGATTTTGGCGATTACTAATTCAGTCAATTTAATTGATGGACTTGACGGTTTAGCCGCCGGAGTTTCTATGATTGCGTTGGTGACTATTGGGATTATTAGTTATTTCTTTTTACCAAATACAGGGGTTTATGTAGCGATGATGATTTTTGCGCTAGTTGCATCTATCGCCGGTTTTTTCCCATTTAACTTTTATCCAGCAACGATTTATTTGGGGGATACCGGGGCCTTGTTTTTAGGTTTTATGATCTCTGTCATTTCGTTACAAGGGCTAAAGAATGCAACCTTTATTACGATGTTAACACCAATGTTTATCCTGGGTGTGCCAATCACAGATACAGTTTATGCAATGATTCGAAGAAAGTTTAATAAGCAGCCTATTTCTTCTGCGGATAAGATGCATTTACATCATCGTTTGTTATCATTAGGATTCACTCATAGGGGCGCTGTTTTGACAATTTATGCGTTAGCCATGACTTTTTCATTTATTGCTTTATTGATGAATTATGCGAGTACATGGGCAACTGTCCTCTTAATTATCAGTAGCGCAATTGGCTTAGAATTGTTTATTGAATTAATCGGTCTTGTAGGAGTAAATAGACAGCCGTTAATGAAAACACTGAAGTTTATCGGTAATCGCAATTATCGACAAGAAGTCCTGAAAAGAAATAAACGAAAACACTAATTTTCACTTTCACTTTACGAGATGAAGGACGACAGTCTTTCATCTTTTTTGTTCGCCCGACATGGGCGAACTCTAACGGGTTAAAGTCCCGAGCGTGTCCTAGTAACGGAAAACGCATAGCTAAAGGCAAGGGTGTCCATTGTAAGATGGAATCTGAAGAAAGCCCTAGGTAAATCTCTGGTCCGACGAACAGAAATCACATAGAAGGCAACGTTTGAGGATAAGGCTGCAAAAGAAGTTGAAGTCCAATAGTTACTGAACGAATCAAGCGGTGTAAATGTGGCGGATAGATGGAGAGGAAGAGTTCGCACCTTAATCGGGGAGATCCTACATTACTATACCAAACCCTTATAGTGATATAAGACTGGGATGTAGGAAGTCAGCCGAGGCCATAGTAGTGAAGACGTTCGGTGAAAGCCGAAAAGAGCGAAGGGCTGAACAACTTTATCGTTAGGAAACTCTCGATTGGAGACGGAAAAGGACGACTGGCATAGCGCGTGAAAGTCGATACCGAGCTCACGAGAAAGAAAGGAATAACAAAGCATGTATGAACAAAAGATACTTACGCAGATATTGGATAGAGAAAATATCAAAGAAGCGAGAAAACAAGTCGTGAGAAATAAAGGTGCGGCAGGTGTAGATGGGATGGAAACGGAAGAATTGGCTACTTATCTTGCGAGAAATCAAGAAACAATTATTCGGCAGATTAAAACAAGAAGCTATCAACCTCAACCAGTGAAACGAATTGAGATTCCAAAGCCAAATGGTGGTGTCAGGCTACTAGGGATACCTACAGTAGTGGACAGAACAATCCAACAGGCTATCAACCAAGTTCTAACACCTATTTATGAAAAGCAGTTCCACGAAAATAGCTATGGATTCCGTCCACATAAACGAGCGGAACAAGCCATCATCTATGCACTTGAACAGATGAATGACGGGTATAACTGGATAGTAGACATAGACTTAGAACGATTCTTTGATACGGTGCATCAAGATAGATTAATGAACATTGTCTCACGTACAGTAAAAGACGGAGATGTCATTTCTCTTGTTCGAAAATATCTAACGTGCGGAGTAGAGGTGAATGGAAGCATTCAACCAACAACAGTCGGATTTCCACAAGGAGGCAATCTATCGCCGTTATTGAGTAACGTAATGCTTAACGAATTAGACAAGGAACTCGAGAGTAGAAACTTGAAATTTACTAGATTCGCTGATGATTGTGTGATTCTGGTAAAAAGTGAAATGTCAGCTCGTCGTGTACTACGTTCAGTGACAAGATTCATTGAGGAAAAGCTCGGATTAATTGTGAATGCCGAGAAGAGTAAAATCACGAAGCCAACAGATAAGGGATTTAAATATCTAGGCTTTGGATTCTATTGGGATTACCGAACAAAAGGTTATAAAGCGAAACCTCATGACAAATCAGTGGAAGAGTTTAAATATAAACTCAAACAACTGACAAAACGAAATTGGGGAGTCTCCACAAAATACAGAGTAGAAAAGATTAACCAACTCGTAAGAGGTTGGGTTAATTATTACCGAATCGGGGATATGAAAGCGAAACTAAGAGAAATTAGTCAGCATTTACGTTACCGATTACGGATATGTATTTGGAAAAAGTGGAAAACGCCAAAGAACCGAATAAAGAACTTAATTAAGCTTGGGATGAAACGATATGATGCCTATAAGAACGGGCACACGAGTAAATCTCATGCAAGAATAGCCAACTCATGGATAGCAAAAACAACGATTACGAATGAACGGCTAGCTAAGTTTGGATTGATCAGTCCGGATAGACACTACCAAAAAGTACATGTTTAGAATAAAGTTGAACCGCCCAGTACGGAACCGTACGCTGGGTGGTGTGAGAGGCCGACTAACCGATTAACGGTTAGTCTCCTACTCGATTCTGTAAAGAATTGTTCAACTTTTTATGAATTGTTTCAAAGTCTTTACAATATCGGAATAAGGATGAGAAAACAGCGATAAGCATTTTCTTTTCAGCGAATTTCCTGTAAAATGAAGAGTGATTTTAAATTGGAGTGTGAGCTATGAAGGAAGGATTTCTTTCGTTAATAAAAGCCGGTTACTTACTACTTGTACAAGCAAAAGCTAAAGGTAGTCGAACAACCCATAATAAAATAATCTACTTGCTAAGCTTTCCAAGCACAAGTGAGCCAGTATTAGAAGAGCTCTCAACACATTTTGGAAGTCGCTTAGTTATTTGTTATACAAACAACTGTCTAAAAGAGGCACAAAAATTTCAAAATAAAGGAATTGAAATCTATTCGATTGATCACTTGACTGACTTATTGCTACATGTCGTTCCATTAGTTAAAGGAGCAAAGACGGTTTTGTGTGATAATTATTTTGCTTTTTTAGGTGCGATAGATTTTCCGAAAACCTCGGAAGTCATTCAATTATGGCACGCAAATGGTGCGATTAAAAAATTTGGTATTGAAGCAAATTACGCCAAAAATCGTTCTGCTTCAGATAAAAAAAGATATAAACAAGTCTATAAAAAATATACTCATTATGCGGTAGGCTCAGATAAGATGGGCGCAATTTTTCAAGAAAGCTACTTAGCAAAACCAGAGCAAATACTCACAGTTGGTTATCCTGCTTCAGATAAATTAATGAGTAGTGGCTGGCGTGCTCGCCAAGAAGCTCGTTTTTCTGAACGGTTTTCAGAAATCGGCAAAAAACGTATCTTGTTATATACACCAACCTATCGAGAAACGGACTCAGAAAATCCACTTGATTTTGATCGTTTGGCAAAAGAGTTAGGTGACGAGTGGTTAATTTTTGCAAAAGCACACCCACATGATAATAAACTTCAAGAGAAACTTCGTACATCCAAAAGTGTGACTTCTGATTTGAGAGGATTTTCCTTGCAAGAGTTCTTGCCTTTCGTGGACTGTTTAATCACTGATTACTCTTCGGTTCCTTTTGAATACACACTCGTTAAAAAGAATGGAAAAGTGCTCTTCTTTTGTTATGACATGGAGGAGTACCAAAAAGAAGTCGGTATTCAAGAGGATTTTGAAAGCTGGGTCCCTAGTAAAATCACCAAAACGCAAGAACAATTAACAACTGAGATTACTAACCAAAAACCACAAGAGATAGCTAGTTTTAATTCTCTGTGGAATCAATATAATGATGGGCAAGCAACCCAACGATTAATCCAACGAATTGAGGAGAGAACATGATGCAAGACAACATGATGGGCATCCCCGTTGATGCTTTAACCTATGAACAAATAGTGAACGATGTGCCTATCTATCTGACTAATAACAAAAAGATGACGGCAATTAGTGTCAATCCTCAGATTGTAACAGAAGCAAAAAAATATCCTGAGATTGTCTCTTTTATTAATCAAAGTACACATCGAATTCCAGATGGGATTGGAATTGTGCTGGTATCTAAGCTGACAAAAGGACCCATTACTACCCGAGTCGCGGGGATTGAACTGATGACGAAGTTTCTGGCCTATGCAAATGAATATAAAAAAAGTGTCTTTTTTTATGGTGCAAAACCAGAAGTAATCGCAGACGCAGCTAAAAACATTCAGGAACAGTACCCTGACCTTGTTGTGGCAGGTGCAATAGATGGTTATACTAATCTAACCGAAGAAGAAATCATCCAACAAATCAATCAGCAGCAGCCGGATTTTTTGTTTGTTGGTTTGGGTTTTCCAAGACAGGAACAGTGGCTTGCACGAAATGTTGATCGATTGAAGGTCTCTATCTTTCAAGATGTTGGAGGCAGCTTTGATGTGTTTAGTGGGCACGTAAAACGTTCCCCACAGTTTTTTATAGATTACCATTTAGAGTGGCTTTATCGCTCCTTAAGTAATCCCAAAAGAATTGGACGGATCTTCCAGTTACCAGTATTCGTCTGGCGAAGCCTAATGTGGAAAATGAGAAAGTGAGTGTGAAAAATAATGAAGATCGCAATCGTTGGATATAACATATTCGGTGTTGGCGGAACAAGTAGAAGTAATATTAATCTAGTGAAAGAAGTCTTAGCAATAAATAGTGTGGTTACGGTATTTAATACAACCGAATTTACAAAAAAAGATGTTAAAGAGTTATTGGCTAAGGAAAATCTTAGTTCAGAAATATCATTTGCTCATATTAGTGAAATTACTAGATTGAATCAAAATGATATCTATATATTAACTAGAGAATCGCTATTCCTATTATCTAGATTAATCAAATCAAAGTTTCCAGAAAGTAAAATAGTAGGTGAAATTCATGCACCATTAGATCAAGACAAATTTGACAAGCATTTTTATGAGGATTCGATTGATTTATTTAGAGTGAGTACACCAAGTATTTTAGATAGATTAAAAAAATTAATTCATACTGACCGTATTATCTCATTTCCGGTCAGTATTCATCATATTAATTATCAATCGAGTATCTCCGAGGAAACACAAGGGAGCAAGAACTTTTTTATCTACTCACGATTTGATGAGGTGACTAAAGATATTAGTTATGCCATACGACTAATGAATTATTCAGTGAATACATTAGGTCGTAATGATTTTAAACTTTATATTAATGGTGTCGGACCAGGTGAAGTTTTATACAAAAACTTAATCAATAGTTATAAACTCACTAGTAATGTTTATATAAACTCTGAGCAACCCAAAGATTATATATACTTATCCACAGGAAGATACGAGACATTTGGTTATTCAATCATGGAGGCCTTTGCTGCAGGTAAACGTGTAATCATGTATGGCGGTGATGACGGGGTTCTAAAAGAAATTTACAATGAGTTTGAAACGATTGGTTGGTTAACCAAGGATATTGAAAGTGATGGTCAAGGGATTATTGAATATGTGGAAAAGCCAAGAACAAATGAGGCATACTTAAGAGATGTCTCAAGAGCTAAAATGTTCACAAGAATCGATGACTATGGCGAAAACTATATAAATAAAATAATTTCATCAAATTTCCACGTTGATTATAGGGAGCCTGTGATTGAAGAGAAAATATTAAACGAGATTTATAGAAAACATGGGAATTCAAAACCTAGTCTAAGTGTTAAAATTTACTCAAGGTTGAAGAGAATTAGAGGGATAAGACGAATCATTCTGAGTCCGAAATTCCAGAATCAAATTAGAAAATATTACAAAAGAAAGAATGACACCGATGTGGGGAGTTCTAGACCTCTTCGTGATAATTTCGTATTTGTGGAGTCTTTTCATGGGAGAAATTTTTCTGGGGACCCTAAATATTTGGCTTTAGCACTGAAAAAAGCATATCCTAAATTGAATATTTTTGTCAGCTCGGCGAATCAGCTTGTAGATATGGAAATATATGATTTTGGTTTTATACCTGTTCGAACAGGTAGTGCTTTATATGTCGAAAGATTCCAACAAAGCAGGTGTGCAATTGTTAATGGAAATACTCTTGATAAGACAGGGAAAAATGTGAATCAGATTATTCTCCAAACTTGGCACGGTTTTCCTTTGAAAAAGATGGTTTCAGATTTAGAAAATGAAAAACAACGTTCTGAGGAAACAGAAGCTTTTATACCAAGAATGTTAAAATGGGATTATCTGTTGAGTTCATCGGAAAGAAATACTGAGTACATTACTAGTGCGTTTTCTTTATCGAAAAATAATCATCTTGAAGTATTGCAGTTAGGTGCACCAAGAAATGAGTATCTAATCCGTTTTAAAAACGATGTGACGGAAATCAGTAAAATCCATTTCAAATATTTCAGTAAACCTTTGCTAAACAAAAGATACATTCTATATTGTCCAACATGGAGAAAAGATACACGTGAAGCAGTCTCTAAGATTGACTTGATTAGACTAGTAAACCTGTTACCAAAAAATTATGAGTTAATTGTCAAACTTCACCCTAATGAATCGAATCTCAGGAAAGCCTATGCAAATTTAGATGCTCGTATCCATTGTTTTTATAATGAGCTAGTAGATATACAAGAGTTATATTTGATTAGTGAGATTCTAGTTACGGATTATTCTTCTGCAATGTTTGATTATGCCCACCTAAATAGAAAAATTATTGTTTTACAAGAAGATGCTGAATTATATGCTGAGAAGATAGGTTGGTATTTTGATTTAGAAAACCTAACAGGAATAAGTGGAGAGAAGTACTCCGAAAAGCAGTTGGCAGATGAAATTATCCGGCCATTTGGCGAGTTTTCATCAGAGCTGATTATTCAAGAGTTGATGAATGACGATTGTAGCGAATCAACAGATGAGATTGTTGATATATTATCTAATAAAATTAGTTGGGAGTAATAAGAATGGCAACTATTGTTAAAAATAAGAAGAATAGATTAATTGATAAAGTCTTTAATCGTGCCAAAATCTATGAATTAAACGAAATAATAGATGAACCTACAGAAAAGAAAATTGGTGTAAATGTTCAAAGCAACCTGAACATAATTCAACTATCCGAAAACGATGTGAAAGCTAAACAGACCTATCTGAAGTTAATAAATTTAGATTATATGTTTTATCTTCACTATAAAGGGGTTTCTTACTTTATTAAAAGAAAAGAATTAAAAGAAATATGGGAACGTAAAGATTTATATGTTATTAAAGACACATTTTATACTATAAATAAGCCTATTAATGAACAATTAAATGACATGCTACCTGCTAATCTAGTAGTCATTTTTTCTTCATATCCAGTTGAGAAATCGTTTGCCAGTGGTAGGATCGCAAATCGCATATTTGAACCTTACTATACCAATATACAAAACTCTCTTATAGAGAATACGTATGTGGTACGAATCTTGGATAATAATCAAACTTATGGAAGTTATTATATGAATACAAGTAACTTTCCTGATTTTGAAGAAAATATACAAAAAATTATTTCTGAGGTAATTGAGGAATTTAAAATAGATGCTAATAACGTAGTTTGTCTAGGCGAAGGCAAAGGGGGGACTGCGGCTTATTATCACGCAAAATTAGGCGGTTTTTCTGCAGTTTCTGTTTCACCTATTTTGAGTACCCACGAGAAAAATGAATATGAAAAAAAGGTAAAGTTGCCGTTTAGTATAGATGTAGATATAGATCAAAAAATCGAGTCCATAGAGGATAAAGGAAATAAGGGTGTATTTTATGTGATTCAACCTGATTATCTAGATGGCTCTAATCGCATCAAGGAACAAAAGAGTATTAATTATCCGACTGAAAAAGAAAGTAAAGTCTATTTCTTTGGAGAACAAACTCAAGCGATACAATCAATGCTTATCAACGAAATATTATTTATGGAATTTAGATCAAAAGAGTAGAAGGGGAGAATATGGTTAAAAAACACTTTAATATAAAAGCAGTTGCTTATTTTCTATTCTATCTAGTATTTAGTATTACATTTTTATGGATTTTAAGCTTAACTTTTAGAATAAATTATATACAATACCCAGTTGCTATTTTAGCCTCAATAATAGTATTAGCGAGTCTATTCTTTCTAATATCCAAAAGTGATATGAACAAGCTTAAGACAAATTATGGGTTAAAAAAAGAAATACTTTTTATTTCATTGTTTTTTATAGGAACACTGGCGGTTACCATGTACATAGGTCTAGAGAGCCAAGTTGGATTCTTATGGGACTTTGGAACTGTTCAAAGAAATGCATTTGAAATTGCAAAGACAGGTAACTACCTGGATATATCTTATTTTGCTAGATACCCAAATAACAATATGATGTTGCTCATATCTGTAGCTGCGTATAAGCTCATTTTTATGTTTGCACCCAGTGCAAGTATTTTTTCAATGTATAAAGTAATCATCGCAGGGAATAGCTTATTAATTAGTATTAGCATCTTATTTATCTATTTAAGTTCAAGAAGAGTCTGGAACAGAAAAGTTGCAGTAATGAGTGTCGGAATTACGTATTTATTTACGCCAATCTTATTATATTCTGAAATTTTTTATACTGATACATTAGGCCTGTTTTTTGTTTCTTTAGTAATGTATCTAAATGTTGAAACAAGAAAATCTTCAAATAAGAGGAACAATATTGTGCTGCTTATAATTATGGGGATGGCTATAGGAATTGGTTATAGACTAAAAGCTTTTGTAATCATCTTGGCGATGGCTATAATTATCGAATTGCTTTTATCAAATATAAATTGGCGTAAGAAAATACAAAAATCTCTGGTATTGCTAGTGTCAGTGGGTATAACATTAGTCGTAACGACGATAATTTTTAATCAATTCATACCAACCACTAAAGAATCAAAAGACGAGAATGAGTTCCCGTTGACACACTGGGTAATGATGGGATTAAATGTGCAAAATGATGGTCGATATAGTCAAGATGATTTCGAGTTGAGCCTAACTGCAAAGAGTTATGAAGAAAAGAAAGAGCTACAAATTGCTACAATAAAAAAGAGAATAGATTCATTTGATTCATTAGGTCTATTAAAGTTCTTATTTGTTAATAAGATGACTAGAACATGGGCTGACGGAACGATGATGACTGATTATTATGGTTCTCGCGAGAGTATAAAACAGGGATACCTATTACAATTTTATGACAAAGAAGGTCAATATAATTACGGCTTTCACGTTTATTTTCAGATTGGAATATTTATTATATGGTGTTTTGTTTTGATTGGTTCATTATTATATAAAAAAAGAAATACGACTATCGATTTCATGAATATTTCAATATTTGGATTGATCATATTTCAATTGATATGGGAGTGCAATGCACGATATATTTATTGTTTTATTCCTTTATTTATTTTAAGTGCAACAAATGGTACTGTGGTTTTCAATAGTATAATTAGAAAACTCGAGTCAAAAAAAATTAAGCCTATTTAACGAGTATTTTCGAATCTTGTTCCCCTTTCTCGAAGTTTCATGTATAATAGTTAAAGTTATAAACATGAAGGTAAGGAGGAGTTGTTTTGACTGATGAGCGAAAACAACATCCAGAAGAAGAATCATTTAAAGATAAAATTTTAAATTCTCTACATGGCTCTTATGAGCAGCCACCTAGAGAACCGGAGAATAATGAAAATCAAGAGAATCATCAATTCACAAGATTCTCTGACAGAATAGTTGGTCAGGATAATACAACCGAGCCTGTGCAAACACAGACAGAGGAATCTGTTGGTTCAAGAAGTGAACGAAATAACCAAAAGACTATAGAAGAGGAAGCTACCCCTATAGAGGAAGAAGTCGACACCTACGCACCAGATACAAAGAATGGTCGACGCCAGCAACGGAAAAAGGAAGATAAAATTGTTGGAAAAATCGTTCTGATTATTGTCGTAGCTTTATTGTTTATTGGAGGGATTCTTGGCTTTTCGGTCTATCGATATCTCTCGAGCAGTTTACAACCACTAGATGCTTCAAATGAACAGCTTGTCCAAGTGGAGATTCCGAGTGGGTCTTCGAATAAGGAAATTGGTGAAATCTTAGAAAAAGGCAAAATTATTAAAAGTGGGTTAGTTTTTAACTATTATACGAAGTTTAAAAACTTCACTGGTTTTCAAGCGGGATTTTATCAAATGGCACCGAATATGACGCTTGATGAGATCGGTAAGCAGCTTGAAGATGGGGGTTCCGCGACACCTGTTGAGATTGCTGATAATCGCTTAACCATTCCAGAGGGTTATGATATTGAGCAGATTGCTAAAAAAGTTGCTAAAGTAACGAGCTACAGTGAAAAAGAATTCTTGGATTTGATGAAAAATCAGGACTTCTTTAAAAAGTTAAAAGAGAAGTACCCGCAATTACTTGAGGGTGCCTCAAAAGCTGAAGGTGTTCGTTATCGTTTAGAAGGGTATTTATATCCTGCAACCTATGACTATTATAATGGCAATTCATTAGAGGACATTGTCACTCAAATGGTCGATAAAAGTAATGCCGTTTTAATTCCTTATCTAGATCAAATTCAACAGAAGAAAATGACATTACATGAAGTCTTAACGATTGCTTCTTTGGTTGAAAAAGAAGGGGTTAAAGAAGGCGATAGAAAAAATATTGCTCAGGTTTTTGCTAACCGTGTAGCAACAGACATGCCTTTACAATCGGATATCTCCATTCTTTATGCTTTAGGTGAGCACAAAGAATTAGTGACCTATGATGACACAGCAGTCGATTCTCCATACAATCTTTATTTGAATACTGGATACGGACCTGGACCGTTTGATAGTCCGAGTGAAGAAGCAGTTCAAGCAGTTCTGAATCCAACTGAAAACGACTATTATTATTTTGTAGCTGATTTGAAGACTGGAAAGGTCTATTTTGCAAAAACCTATGAAGAACATCTGAAATTAGTTGAAGAATATGTCAACAAATAAAAGAAAAATAAAATAAAGCATTTACATTTTGAAGAAAGCATGGTAATCTTTTTTGGACAATTCCGTAAAAGATTACCTTTTGCGATTATTTTGGAACATATAAAAGGAGACAATAACATGGTAGAAAAAGTATTTCCGATGACACTTGAAGGAAAAGAGAAGTTGGAACAAGAATTAGAAGAATTAAAAACGGTCAAACGTGGTGAAATAATTGAACGAATTAAAATTGCGCGTAGCTTTGGCGACCTTTCTGAAAACTCAGAATACGAGTCTGCTAAAGACGAACAAGCCTTTGTTGAAGGACGAATTACTACATTGGAAAATATGATTCGTTTTGCTCAAATCATTAGTAATAACGGCGTTGCTTCTGATGAAGTATCTATCGGCAAAACAGTGACTTTCGTTGAACTTCCAGATGAGGAAGAAGAAAAATACACGATTGTCGGAAGTGCCGAAGCAGATCCGTTTTCTGGTAAAATTTCCAATGATTCACCAATTGCTCAAGCACTAATCGGCAATAAAATTGGCGATGAAGTAACGATAACGACACCGGGTGGGGACATGCTTGTAAAAATTACGAAGGTCGAACAAGGCTAACCTACTTAGTAATTTACCTAAATTGCTTAATAACAGAGACAAGATAGATGAGACTGGGATATTAGTCAAGCTGACTGATGTCCTGGTCTCTAAATTTGAGTCCAAAAAATTGCGGGAGTATTCGTTTCAATCTTGAATTTCTATAAATTATTTTGTCGGGCTAAAGTCCTATAGTAATTTTAGCAATTACCCGTTAATATAAAGTGTACAATCAAATAACTACGTGAGGAGGAGGAACGATGAATAACCCATGGCGCTTATTCTTAGTAGGTGAGGCTCTACTATTTCTACTAGCTTTATGGCAAATTATGAGTAACCCACCGCTTCTTATCTTACTCTTTTTTGGGATTTTTAATATAGCTTTAGTAATCAGAAAAAAGAAAAGACGGACACATTTTAATAACTTCCAGCTAGTACTTGGTGGAGTCATTGTTTTTATCGGTTTATTAAGTAGCTCGGCTATGTGGATGATGTTAGTTTTAGCCGTTGTTTTTATTGGTTTAAAAGGCGTCGAACTGTCCGGTATCGATTTAACCAAGAATACATTTTGGCGTAAAAAACAAATGATTATGGTCAATACTAAAGATGCAGAATCTCATAGTGGCGAGCGAAAAAAACATCACTGGTTTGGTAATGAACGTATCGGAAATCAAGCGTATGAGTGGGATGATATCAATTTAGATTTAGTTTCAGGAGATACTATTGTTGATTTAGGGAATACCTTGTTACCTAAAGAGGACAGTGTCATCATCATCCGAAAAGGGATTGGTCGCACAAGAATTCTTGTACCACTGGGAATTGCGGTTTCCTTAGATCACTCAGCTCTTTTGGGAAATGTTTTATTTGAAGGCGAAGAGCAGATGCTAAAGAATGAACAAGTTAAAATGTATAGTAATGACTATGATGAGAATCCTCGGCGTTTGAAAATTATTACGAATACGTTATTAGGAGATGTTGAGGTGATACGCATATGATGGGGAAAATTTCTCGCCCGATGCTTGTCGCCTACTCATTTCTGAGCACTTTTTTTGTTATTATTTTTACGTTATTTACGTATTTTTTTGCGAGCAATACGAAAAATTGGTGGTCAAAGCTTTTTGAAGTGCGGATTTTTCAGGTTCCGATTCTTTTTCATATTTTTGTCATTTCTTTGGGCATCAGTTTTATTACCTTTTTTTTGATAACGGTAATTCAAAAAGCGCAATATGGAAAGATTGAAGAAAAGTTAAGATTATTGGCGAACAATGATTACGAAAGTAAAAAGTTAGAACAGCCAGTTTCCTATCCAAGTAATGATTTATATATTCAGGAAGTTGATAAAGACATTTTAAAGATTAAAGAAAAAATGATGGAGATGTCAAAAGAACTTCAAATTTTAAATAGTCGACCACAAATGATGGATGGCGAAACAAAGGAAGAGATTCTGGAATTAGAACGACATCGGCTTGCACGAGAACTGCATGATTCTGTTTCTCAGCAGTTATTTGCAGCAATGATGTTAATGTCCGCCCTTAATGAGCAGGCACAAAAACTAGAGGCCTTAGAAGCATATAAAAAACAGTTGGCAATGGTGGCTGACATTATTAATGCATCACAATCTGAGATGCGAGCATTACTGTTGCATCTGCGTCCAATTAGCTTAGAAGGAAAAAGCTTGAAGCAAGGAATTGAACAGCTTTTGATGGAATTAAAGAGTAAAATTCAAATAAAGCTCAAGTGGGATGTAGAAGATATTACATTAAATAGTTCAATAGAGGATCATCTATTCAGAATTGTTCAAGAGCTGCTTTCTAACACACTTCGTCATGCGAAGGCAGATGAGTTAGAGGTTTACTTACATCAAGTTGATCAGAGCGTTCTACTGCGAGCTGTTGACGATGGGGTTGGTTTTGATATGGGCCAAAGTAAAACAGGAAGTTACGGATTAACCAATATCCGTGAACGTGTCACCGGAATGGGTGGCACAGTCAAGATTATTAGTTTCAAAGGGAAAGGGACTAGCGTTGAAATAAAGATTCCCCTGTTTAAGGAGGTAAAAAGTGATGATTAAGGTATTGTTAGTTGATGACCACGAAATGGTCAGGTTAGGGGTTTCTTCTTATCTTTCGATACAAGAAGATATTGAGGTTGTTGGAGAGGCTGAAAATGGCCGGATTGGTTATGAAAAAGCCTTGGCTCTTCGACCGGATGTAATTCTGATGGATTTAGTGATGGATGAAATGGATGGAATAGAATCGACAAAAGCGATTTTATCGGATTGGCCAGAAGCTAAGATTATTATTGTGACCAGTTTTATTGATGATGAGAAGGTTTATCCGGCGATTGAGGCTGGTGCAGCAGGTTATATGCTAAAAACTTCTACGGCACACGAAATTGCCGATGCGATTCGCGCGACACAAAGAGGTGAACGTGTTTTAGAGCCAGAAGTGACAACTAAAATGATGGAAAAAATGAGTCGTAGAAATGAACCCATTCTACATGATGAGTTAACCAATCGTGAAAATGAAATCTTGATGTTAATTTCTCAAGGAAAGAGTAATCAAGAGATTGCTGATGAACTGTTTATTACCTTGAAAACAGTTAAGACGCATGTTTCTAACATTTTATCAAAACTTGAGGTGGAGGATCGCACACAGGCGGCGATTTATGCCTTTAAGCATGGATTAGTGAAGTAAATATGAAAAAGATGATACGCTTAGTAGAATAAGAGTGTCATCTCTTTTTATAATCACTTCTATACTTTATAATGAAGTGGTCAGATGAATTTTGTAGTTAGAAACAGAGGGAATTACTGATTGGTTCTGTTTTTGAAGTAGTGACCTGTTGAGTTAGAAATCTCTTTTGTAGTCATTTTTTCTTCCCTTTGTTATACTATATTTTGAACATGAGAATAGGAGACGCGTGATGAAACAGAATTTTGCAATTGTAGGCCTAGGCCGATTTGGTGGGAGTATCTGTCGTACATTGATTGAGGCTGGCCAAGAGGTACTAGCTATTGATAATAACGAAGATCGAGTGAATGAATATATGAATATTGCTACACATGCTGTGGTTGCGAATGCCCAGGATGAGATGACTTTACGTTCTTTAGGGATTCGTAATTTTGATCATGTCATTATAGCAATTGGTGAGGATATTCAGGCAAGCATCTTGGTGACCTTGATGGTTAAAGAAATGGGTGTTTCAGATGTTGTTGCAAAAGCGCAGAATTCCTATCATGCGCGTGTATTAGAGAAAATTGGCGCAGATCGAGTTGTCCATCCAGAACGTGATATGGGTGTTCGAATTGCCCATAATTTAGTGTCTAAGAATATTTTGGACTATCTAGAGTTGTCAGATGACTTTTCGCTGGTAGAAATTCGAGTCGCAAATCCGAAGTTCTTTAACAAGTCATTATTGGAATTAAACTTCCGGCAGCGTTTTGGTTTAACTGTAGTAGCGATAAGACGTTCAGATGGCAAAGTGGTTGTATCGCCGGACGCCAATGAGTTTGTCCGTGAAAACGATAATTTATTAGTTATCGGTGAAACAGATGACGTCGATGTTCTTGATGAAAAAATGAACATGTAGAAGGGAAGAAAGATGATGAAATTAGAAGTGACACCTAAAGCACAAGCTTGGTTTAAAGAAGAAATCTCTTTAGCGCCTGGAATGGGGATCCGATTTTATGGTAAGGTTTATGGAAAAACTGATGTTCATGAAGGGTTTTCTATTGGGATGTCTGCAGAACAGCCTGTCCAGCCTTTATTAAAAGAGGAAGTGGCTGGCGTGACCTATTTCATTGAAGAAACAGATGATTGGTTTTTTAAAGGCTATGATTTGTTAGTTGACTTTGATGACCAGCTTGATGAACCAAAATATGTGTTTACTAAAAATCAAGAAGACGAAAAACAATAGTCATCATTTATGAAAAGTTCTCTTAAAATAGAGATCCAAACTAGACAAGTTCTTTTTTGGATTTCTTTTTTCTATAGTCAGTTGTTTATGCTATAATTTTATGTGATGATTGGAGTGAAGTAGATGTTATCAATAGTAGTGCCTTGTTATAACGAAGAGGAATCGATTCTTCTTTTCTATAAAGAAATGGAACGTGTACATCAAACAGTTAACGAGGCTTTTGAGTACATCTTTGTGAATGATGGTTCAACCGATAAGACCTTAGCTATCTTACGGGAATTGGCTAAAGAAGACCCAAAACAAGTCCGTTATATTTCCTTTTCGAGAAATTTTGGAAAAGAGGCTGGGCTCTACGCTGGTTTACAAGCAGCAAAAGGGGATCTAGTAACGGTCATGGACGTTGATCTACAAGATCCACCAGATTTATTACCACTTATGGTAGAAAAGGTTCGGACAACTGAAACTGATTGCATAGGGACAAGACGGGTCAATAGAGATGGTGAGCCACCAATAAGAAGTTTTTTTGCTAAACTTTTCTACAAACTGATTAATAAAATTGGCGATACTGAGATGGTTGAAGGAGCACGTGATTTTCGTGTCATGTCTCGTCAGATGGTCGATGCTGTATTAGAATTATCTGAGTATAATCGCTTTTCAAAAGGAATTTTTAGCTGGGTTGGTTTTAAAACCGAATACCTTGAGTATGAAAACAGGGAGCGTGTGGCAGGGAATACATCATGGTCTTTTTGGAGTCTATTTAATTACTCGATAGATGGCATTATTAATTTTTCTGATACACCATTAAATATTGCTTCATTTGTTGGAGCGTTCTCCTGTGTGGCCTCAGGATTTGCACTTATTTTTATTATTGTTCGGGCCTTGTTATATGGAGATCCGACAAGCGGATGGCCGTCATTAGTTTCTGTCGTTCTGTTTGTGGGTGGCTTGCAGCTACTGTGTTTGGGGATTATTGGCAAATACATCGGCAAGATATTTTTAGAAACAAAAAAAAGACCGATTTATATTGTTAAGGAAACAGAAAAAGATATGAAGAGTTGAGTTGTGTGATAAACTGAGAAAAAAGACTGCATCGATAAGCGAACACATTTATCGATGCAGTCTTTTTCAGTAACCTTTAGCTAAGTCGACTGAGTTCACGGAAAGTGACTGCTTTTCAGTATAACTTTTTAGATTCTTAAGGAAGATCTTCATAAATTTTTCTTGAAAATTAGGTGTCATACCTGATAGGTGAGGCGTGATTAATAGATTCTCTAGTGACCACAAAGAACTAGACTGAGGCAGTGGTTCTTCTTCAAAGACATCGAGAGCTGCAAAACGAAATTGTTTGTGCGTTAAAGCATACACTATATCCTTCGTAACCACAGATTTCCCCCTACCAACATTTATAAAGCTAGCACTTGGCTTCATAGAAGAGAAAAATGTCGCATTATACAAGTTAGTTGTTTCCATAGTAAGTGGGAGAATGTTGATAACAATATCCATCGTTGGTAGTACGTCTGATAACTGGCTCATCGGATAAGTTGTATTGAAATGTGCTACTTTATGACCACTCGTATTGATCCCGATAACAGTAGGGCCAAATGGGGTTGCCAATTCTGCCAATCGTTGGCCTATTTTCCCAGTACCAATAATCAACATATTCGTGTGTTCAAGAGAACGAAAGCTCAGTGAATCATCTTTCCATTGTTGTTTTTCTTGATTTAGTATAGACGAATAAATACCGCGATAATCACTTAGTATGATACCTAAAACATGTTGGCTAATTGAGTCAGAGTGAAGTCCACTTGCGTTTGAAAGAAGAATGCTCCTATTAGAAAACTGTTCTAATGGAAGGTAATCGACACCTGCTGAAATTGATTGCACCCATTTGAGTTGAGTACTAGAAGAAAGAAGCGTTGATGCTAGTTTCTTGTCCCAACCAAGCATAATCTCAATATCTAAGATTTCTGATTCTTCAATAGAGGTTCGCCAAACCAAGTCTGGAGCAATAGTTGCAATCTGCGAAACAAATTCACTTCGAAAAGGTCTTGTTGAGTAGATAATTTTTTTTGACATGATCTCATCTCCTTGATACTAGTGTAACAAAAAAGAAGAGGAATCTAAAAGGTAAGCACTTTTAGAAGGGAATTCTAGAAAGCTGAGCCAAAAAAGCTAAATCAACCTTATGATAGGCTGATTTAGCTTTTTTTATTGTAATGGGGGTAGCTCTTGTTTTGGAAAGCCTTTTGCAGCTTGTATAAAGATGAAGAGTGAAATAAAGGTAATCAATAGACTACTGTCAAAACTTGGCGAAAACATAAAGATGATCGCTGAAAGAATGACAGGAAGTGTGGCACAATAAATCATTGTTTTTAATGATTCGAAAAACGTAACTTTATAGAGTCGCAGTTTAGCATATAGGTTCGCACCGATTGTGGCAAAAAATAGGGTCACAATCAGACTCATGAAAGATGGGTAAAGTGAAACCAGAAATGCAACGACTTGAATCCACCAAGGAATTTGTGAACTAGCTAAGGTTGTTCTCAAATTATCACCGGATAAGTTTTGTAGTGTCTCATTGGTGTAGGAAATATGAAATTGATCATCTCCAAAAATCGCCGTGGTCATTCCACCTGTATTTGGTAAACTTAACACTAATTCATTTTTCATTAATCCAACGCTTAAAAAGTTACCAATCAAATCATTAGAAATATCTTCTGCATCTCTTTTTCCTTCCGGATCAAAGGTGAAAATAATTGAATTGGTTTGATAAATGAACCCGTCTGCTTGAGGGTTAGTTGTTAACTTGCCGTTTTCAATAGTAAAATCAGGGATTTCAGCAGCAATCGCCTGCCCGTCTTTTTGAATATCTTGCATAACACTGAATATTTTAAAAGCAATCGGAATGGATAGTAATGCACTTAGAAAAAAAGTATATAGAATGGTCTTCCAAAAAGGGGTGTGTCTTGCATCCTTAAGTTTTTTGAAATGAAAAATAGAGCTAGTAAAAAGTTGCCAAGTTGTCATAATAATCTCCCTCGTATATCAAGTAAATCCTCGATAAAAGTATACATCCAATTTTATATGAGTGGTCAAGGAAATACAAGGATAGCTACTAACTTTTTAAGATTCAGTGATATTTTGATACGGTATCATAAATCGGCATGGTTTTTTGACTAAACTTACGGTATGATAATTGAGAAAGTAGGGATGAAGAATTGAAATTAATTAAAAAAATAGCTGATTTATTAGAAAAAAAAGGTTACTTAGAGATATTTATGTATGTTTTTTTTGGAGGATTAACTACAGTTATCAATTTTGTTGTTTACTTTATTTGTAGAGAACTGTTTAATATAGATTTTGTTATCTCTAACACTATATCATGGCTATTATCAGTCACTTTTGCATTTATTACTAATAAAATTTGGGTTTTCCATTCAAAGACAGATTCAGCAAAGGCATTAGTTATAGAGTTTTCTAAATTTGTATTTTATCGTTTGCTCTCATTTGGAATTGATATGGGCTCAATGGCTGTCTTACTAAAATGGCTAAATCTCAATGATTACTTAGCAAAAATAATCACACAGGTTCTAGTCATCGTTTCAAATTATTTTTTTAGTAAATTATTCATATTTAATAAGGAGCCAGAGATTGTTGAAATTTCAGATGACGATAAATAAAGAAGGATTCATAAGCATAAAAATTGTGAAAGTAAGTAGATTCTGATAATCTTAGTTATGGAAACATTATCATGACAATTTAGGAGGAATTTTATTATGACTTATACTTTACCAGATTTACCTTATGCTTACGATGCATTGGAACCTTATATTGATGTGGAAACAATGCATTTACACCACGACAAACATCACAATACTTATGTAACTAACTTAAATGCTGCGATTGAAAAACACCCAGAACTTGGAGACAAGTCAGTAGAAGAATTAGTTTCAGATATGGCTAACATCCCTGAAGATATTCGTACTGCTGTTCGTAACAATGGTGGTGGACATGCTAACCATAGCTTCTTCTGGGAAATTTTAGCACCAAATGCTGGTGGGGAACCAACTGGAGCAATCAAAGAAGCGATTGATTCGACATTCGGAAGCTTTGATAAGTTAAAAGAAGAATTTAAAACCGCTGCTACAGGTCGTTTTGGTTCAGGTTGGGCTTGGTTAGTATTAAACAATGGAAAATTAGAAGTGACTTCAACACCAAACCAAGATTCACCTTTAATGGAGGGGAAAACACCTATTTTAGGCTTGGATGTTTGGGAGCATGCATACTACTTAAAATATAAAAATGTTCGTCCAGATTACATTGAAGCATTTTGGAACTTAGTAAACTGGGAGCAAGTAAACAAAAATTTTAATATCTAATTAAATATATATTTTAAGTTGGATGGAGACTGGGTTCTTCAGCCAACTTTTTTTATATTGCTATGAAAACCACCTGCTATGCAGGTGGTTCCGGAAAGCTTCCAGCGGGGTAGAAAAAAAGCCTCCTAAACTGTTAAACTGTAGTTGGTTTCCCGACCACTACAAAAACAAATTTAGGAGGAACCCTTAATGAAAAAGGACAAAGAAAGTTTATCACACACTGTATGGAAATGTAAGTATCATATTGTATTTGCTCCAAAATATAGGAGACAAATCATCTATGGAAAATATAGAACAAGTATCGGAGAAATTATCCGAGAATTGTGTGAACGAAAAGGAGTGGAGATATTAGAAGCAAACGCATGCAAAGATCATATACATATGTTAGTGAGTATACCACCAAAACTAAGTGTGTCACAATTCATGGGTTATTTAAAAGGAAAGAGTAGTTTGATGATATTTGATAGGCATGCAAATTTAAAGTATAGATACGGTAACCGAAAATTCTGGTGTCGAGGATATTATGTGGATACGGTAGGAAGAAACAAAAAACAAATAGCAGAATATATTCAAAATCAATTGCGAGAAGATCATGTAGCAGATCAACTAACATTATTTGAAGAATATGATCCGTTTACAGGGAAAAATAATCGTGAAAAGAAATGATTGAGCTCCTTTAAGGAGTAGTGAGTAAATGTGGTGCAAGCGGGAAACTTTTTCAGTAAGCCTTTGAGGCTAAGGCTGGCAAAAGAGGCTTTCAGCCGCAGAGCAAACCTCCAGTTCACACTGGAGGTTTTGATTTGTAGAAATCTAAAAATAAGCATTGAGTTGATTATAATTTGTGTTAAAATTGTTGAAGCGACAATAACTAACATGATATTGGTTCAATAGGGTTAAAAACTGCAAAAAAATAAGATACATATATGTGCTGGATGGTTATGTAATTTAGTTATTGTTATCTATCTTATGAGTCATCTAATCGATAATCAGGGATAAAGTAGAGTCCTCATAAAATAAGAATAATAGGTATTAAAGGAGAAAAAATGAAATTAAAGAGTAAATTACGTTCTTCATTATTAGTCGGAGGGGTTAGCCTGATCAGTCTTTTCTTTGGACAGACAGTTTCAGCCAATTCTATTGAAACCGATGTACAGAGTAATTCTATCGGTTATGGCACAATCGCTGAAAGAATTGAAGAGCAGAATTCAGTGATGGGGAGTAGTTTAGATCCGTATAAAGTCCTTGGTAGAGGGAAGATGGCACAGTCGCTAGGTGCAAATGACACCTCTTTACCTAGCAAGGATTTTATTGATGTCTCGTCATGGAATGGAGAGATTTCTGTAGATCAGTATAAGAAAATGAAATCTTATGGTGTGCGAGGAGTAGTTGTTAAATTTAGTGAAGGAACGACTTATCAAAGCCCTAAGAGGGGGACACAAGTTAAGAACGCGCAGAGTGCTGGCTTAACTGTTTCAGCCTATCACTATAGCCATTTTGCTTCTGAAGCTGCGGCAAAAAAAGAAGCGAATCATTTTGCTAATACATTAGATAGTGTAGGCGTAGCAAAAAATATTGTGGTTGTAAATGATGCTGAAGATAACTCAATGGTAGCTGGTAATGTGACAAAAAACTCAGTTGCGTTTGCGAATACGTTAAAAGCAAGGGGCTACTCTAATGTCATCCACTATTCTATGGCATCTTGGATTACTGGAGTAAATCCTAAGTTGAATCCAAGTACGTTAGGTAAAGCGAATATCTGGGTGGCGCAATATCCATATAAGCCTAGTAAAGATAAATTAATGCATACGGGTTATGCAGCTTGGCAATGGGCTTCTGATATGACTTTCCCAAATGTTAATACGGCAATTGGTGGACAGTTCGATATCAATATGGACTATTTAGGCCGATTCACGAATAACAAATATGATTCAATAAGCAAAGAGACAAAAACAAGTTTTAAAGCAAAAATAAAAGAAATAGAGATTTCTGATAAGCATGGATTATGGGATGGTCTTTATAATACTCGCGAAGGAATAAGATATCTTGGAAAAGGAAGTAAGTTTGCTGGGAAAACCGTAACAATAGAAACAGTAGCGACAACTAACAGATCTACTTATTGGAAATTCAAAGTAGCTGGACAAGTTTATTGGTTAGATGTGGCAGCTTTTACACCAGCACTAAATACGATTACCAAATCAGAGTCAGTGAATTATAAAATAGTGATAAAAAGTAAAAACGAATCGAGTAAACAAGGTATATGGACTGCCCCATATAATACGACAGTAAGTAACAAAAACTTAGGTAATGGTGGAAGTTATGCTGGCCAAAATGTCCGAGTCTCGCGTATAGTGACTTTGAATACAGGAATAACGTACTATGAATTTAAAGTTAACGGAAAAGTGATTGGCTGGCTTGATAAGAAAGCTTTCTACGAACCGACAATAGAAGAAGTTGTTACAAGTTATCGGGCAAAAATAAATAATGATGCAAAAAAACAAGGGATTTGGAGTTCTCCATACAATACACAACCAGGTATTAAAGGTTATGGAAAAGGCAGCCAGTATGTTGGCAGAACAGTTAGCATCACACGTAAAGTAAAAACAACCCGATCTACCTACCTTGAAACGACATTAAATGGTAAAAAAGTATGGATGGACCAAAAGGCATTTACTCCCATACTGTATACAATAGATAAGTCAGAGAAAGTGGCATATCAGGTGGTCTTGAGACCAAAAAATGAGTCAAGTAAACAAGGATTATGGACAGCCCCGTGGAATACGACGATAGATGGTAGATATTTGGGTAATGGTGGGGCCTATGCTGGTAAAACTGTTCAAATTTCACGTATTGTGACTTTGAATACAGGAACTGTCTATTATGAGTTTGTGGTTAATGGAAAAGTGATTGGGTGGTTAGACAAGAAAGCTTTTTACGAACCTAAAGTTTCAGAAACCAATGTAAAATATGACGTAGAGGTAGTTGCTGCTGCTAAAAATCAAGGTGTATGGAGTGCACCGTACAATACTGAAGCTAATATTAAGAGTTACGGTAAAGGTCAACAATATATTGGAAAACGTGGAACCGTAGATAAAATTGTAAAAACAACTCGCTCTACTTATTGGCGAGTTACGATACAAGGGGAGGTCTTTTGGTTAGATTCAATTTCCTTTAAGCAAGTCACCAAAAAATCTATGACTAGCAAATCTATTGAGGAAACAATAACCAATACTTCGGATAGCTCCGAAATCAGTAGTGAGTATAGGTCTGAGACTAATTTTAGCACGAGTCTTGAAGAGTCAACTGAACAGTCAACTGATTCACAAGAGACTAGTATAGACAGTTCTTCTGAAGAGACTATTGAGGAAACAACAGCTTCAACATCTGACACATTCGTTGAAGCTTCAAGTGAAGTAGAAAAACTAGATGAACTAAGCTTAGATTAGTAGGGATACAAATAATTCAGTTCATTTGAACTGAAGTCTATGACGCAATGAGTTTATGTAAGTTCAAAAAAGCTGGAATTCAAGAAAATGCAAGGAGCAAGAAATCATTTCATATTTCATGGATTGATTTCTTGCAAGATGTGATTTTGTTTTTTATGGATTTCAGTTTTTTTTTTGTCGAATTTAAATTCAATAAGTAAATTTTTTAGTAAAAAAATATATTGATGAAAACTTTAATAGTTATTTGTAGATTATCAAAATACGTGATATTCTTATGTGTATGTAAAAATCATAGTGCTTTTGAGGTGAATATAAAGTGGAAACAATTTTAACAATAGTTGTTCCTTGCTACAATGAAGAAGAGGTATTACCCATCTCCAGTAAGGAATTATTGTCATTTTTATTAAAAATGATTGAAATAAATAAAATTAGTGATGCCAGTCAAATTATGTTTGTTGATGATGGTAGTAGAGATAAAACTTGGGAAATTATAGAAAGGTTATCGAGCGAAGATTCACATTATACGGGTATCAAGTTTAGTCGTAATTTTGGGCACCAAAATGCTTTAGTTGCTGGATTGACCTGTGCGGAGCCTTATTCTGATGCAATTGTGACGATTGATGCTGACCTTCAAGATGATATCAATACAATTGAAAAAATGATTGATGAATTTCACAATGAGCATGATGTTGTCTATGGTGTACGAGGAAATCGTGATACAGATACCGCGTTTAAACGGCGAACTGCAGAAGGTTTCTATGGTGTGATGAAAAAGCTAGGTATTAACATGGTTCCTAACCATGCAGATTTTCGTTTGCTGAGTAAACGTGCTACACAAACGTTATTACAGTTTAAAGAAGAAAATCTTTTTCTAAGGGGAATGGTTCCATTAGTTGGTTATCCATCTGCCAAAGTATTTTATTCTAGGAATGAACGAGCAGCTGGTGAGTCAAAGTACCCTCTAAAAAAAATGTTGAGTTTTGCGTTCGAAGGAATTACCTCCTTTTCCATCGCACCAATTAAATTTATTAGAAATCTAGGTTTCTTTATTTTATTGATTGGCGTGATCTATTTAGCCTATATTTTTGGGCGGAACATCTCTGGAAATACTGTAAGTGGCTGGTCTTCGATTGTTGGAAGTATTTGGCTCGTTGGTGGAATTCAAATGATAAGTTTATCTATTGTGGGTGAGTATATTGGGAAAATTTATACTGAAGTGAAGAGAAGACCAAGGTTTGTTATTGAAAAGAATTTAAAAAAATAAATGAGAAAGGGAGTTATAATCAAAAGGACAGTAATCCTGATTGGTTGCAACTGCCTTCTTTTTTAGTACCATTTGCTAGTAAAAAGTAACTAAATTTCATTTTAAAAAAATAAAAAATAAATGAAAGAACTAGGTGATAGTTGTGATTATTAAAAAAGTACACGGATCGGAAAATGATTTTTTCTTGTTAGACCAGATGGAAGATGCACCGAAACTTTCCGTAAATGAACTAGATGAGTTAAGAAAAAATCTTTGTTCTAGAGAATATGGTTTGTTAGGTGGAGCGGATGGGCTGTTATTAGTGGAAGAATCAAAACAAAATTCAGCACTCGGCAAAATGCGTGTAATTAATAGTGATGGTAGGCAAGCGAGTATGTGTGGGAACGGTTTAAGAACGGTTGCCCGTTACTTGTCAGAAAAAACTGGTGAGATCTCATTTAAAGTGGAAACAATGTTTGCCGACTTAAAAGTTAGGCAAACGACAGTATTGGCAGAAGGCGTGAAAACTTACCAAGTAGAGATTTCGCCGGTTAGTTTTGAACCACAAACGATTCCTGTAAATGCTGAGGAACCAATTATCAATCAAATTTTACCCGAATTGTCAGAAACAATCCTCTTTTCTGCGGTAGCGGTGCCCAATCCACATTTAATCGCTTTTGTTAATCATGAGTTATTGATGAGCGATGAATTTGAACGAATTGCTCGTTTAGTCAATGATCAAAACGCGCTGTTTCCAGATGGAGTTAATGTGAGCTTCGTCGAAATCGTTACTGATAACGAGTTGTTTGTTCGGACATTCGAGCGTGGGGTGGGCTTTACAAGCGCGTGTGGGACAGCCATGTGTGCAAGTAGCTTGATGTACAACTTGCTTCACGGAGGAGAATTTTATCAAGAAATTACCGTCTGCAACGTTGGTGGCTTGGTAAAAACAGTTGTCCATGAAGAAGAGGGAACCTATTGGATGGAATTGATTGGGAATGCGACGGTTACTCATGAGATAGAAGGAGAGCTTGAGGTGTTTCTTCAGAAAAAATTTGACCAATTATCAATAGAAGAGACAAGTGAACAACAAGCTTACCGAAATTTCCTAGATAGAGTTCTCAAATAATCTTAAAATGCTATTGCTAGCGTTTTCACTCTTGGGTATAATAACCTTGGCGATGAAATTATTCGTTAAAAATCTTTGGAGGCTAGATACATGGAACATGGAAAAGTAAAATGGTTCAATAATGAAAAAGGATTTGGATTTATTACTGTTGATGGCGGAGACGATGTATTTGTACACTTTTCAGCAATTCAAGGAGATGGCTTTAAATCTCTTGAAGAAGGTCAAGAAGTTGAGTTCTCAATTGTTGAAGGTAACCGTGGACCGCAAGCTGCAGAAGTAACAAAATTATAATCACTAATTATCATTGTTAACAGGTGCTCAGCGCCTGTTTTTTGTTAACGACTTTAGTCTGTTGAACACGCGAAGCTTGGGAAACAATAAACCACCTAGATATGCTTCGTATACTGGACTTTTTATAGTTCAGTGTCCTGTATAGGGGTAAGCATATTCATTTGAAGGGTGGTTTTGATTCTTAAAAATTTTTATGAATTAAGTAACTCTTATGTTTCTTCGACTGAATTAGAAATTTTTGATATTTGTAAAAATTTATATGCTATTATTATAAAGGGAAACGATGTTGCCATAATTGATTGCTTAAATGTAGTATAATCGTTTTAGATTAGCTCTATTTGAAGTAATCAAGTAATTTTTGCACTTAAATTTGGAGGAATAGAAAATATATGGAAGTGACAAAGGTCATTAAAGATGTTATTTTTTTGATTGAGGCTGAATGTAATTCAATTACGTTCGGTATACAAGGTTCTAAAATAAAGATAGCGATTACGGAAGATATGTTAATAAACTCAGAGGAAATTACTTTAGTTAAAGATATTGATGTTGAGGTAGAGTCGGGACTTGCTGCTATCTTTACCTATGCAGAAGTTGAGTATTATATTCATATAAATGATGCCAATGTATACTGTACACCGTACTTAAATGGTCATTCGTCCATGAGTGTTGATCTGGATGTAGTTTTATATAGTCCGCGTTTTGAATTGATTAGTACGAGATATTCCTACTCATTGGTGGATAATATTTCAAAGAATAAAGTAGATATAGATTCAAATTTATTTAATATAGGTGTAACAGAGGTTTTATTAGGAAAAACTCGCAATTCGAATGAACCATATATATATGCGAAAGTATCATATAAAAACTTTAATTCGTTTCTTGAATATACGATAGCTACTGAATCATATAGTCTAAAATCACTAAATTATTATTTTTATTACAATCCAGAAGGTATTCAGGTTGATTTTAAATCAAATAATCAAATGATTTTATCGTATGAAGGAAATGAAATTACTTGCTTAATAAGTAAGTTAGTTTCAGAAAAGAAAATCTTACTACCTAAAGTATTTACTAATGGATTAACAAAACCTATTTTCTTGAAATTGAATAATTATGTATTTCTATTAAAATATATTCCTAGTGAAGGAAAATCATTTATTTTTTATGATAAAAGAGCTGACTTGCTCTTTAATAAAACTAATTTTTATTTTAAAAACTCAAGTGAAGGTATAACTTTACATGGTTTTATTGATTATAAAAATAATATACCAATTGACTCAGCATATACTAATAGGGGAATTTTTTTAGGGAAGGTTGTTTGGCATGGGGCAAAAAAGTTTACAGTAAAAATTCCATCTGAAAGACTTATAAATATTAAGAATATTCATTCGACTATCATGTTTAAAACAAATAATAAACCTATTCATTCTGCCTATTTTCAGTCAGAAAAAGAAGTCAAACATCTGTTTAGTTTACCTTTTTTAGTGGGTGAGAATGCTTATATTCCAAGGCTATATGATTCTAATGTTTTTGGAATTACCAAGCTTCCGAAGTTACCTGTATATGAAAAAAAACATCAGTTTCAAGTGAATCTGGCTTATTATTTATCTAAATTGGCGAAACCGTTTGTTAGAAATAAAATCAATTTATATTTCGAGAAGGATGCAAAAAGAGCCTGTGAGTCTAGTTTATATGTATTTGACAAGGTTCAAAGCATGTCGGAATTAAAATCCAAAAATTTCTTCATTCTAGATACTGATTCTCCTCAATTTAATGATATGAAAGAAAAATTTGGGGATAAAATTATCTCACGTTTTTCATTTAGACATTATTATTATATTTTTATGTCAGATACATTTATTGCTAGTGAATTAAGTAATCATGTAATAGCTACACGAGTATTAAATGATAAATTAAACACTAAAATTAGAAAAACACCGCTATATTTCCTACAACATGGTATCATGTTTGCTAAACCCGTTGATAATCCAATGGCGATGGGCTTTCACAAAATTAATCAAGTAAACAACGTGAGGAAGAATGTAATCAGTTCTGATTTAGAGGCAAAAGAGTTTTACAAAATGGGTTATGACGATTCTGATTTGATGAAAACTGGACTACCTAAGTTAGATGGTGCATTTTTAAAAGATACTGCGGACAAAATCACGTATATGCCAACATGGAGATTTTGGGAAGAATCATATGTTATCAATGATGACATAGAAAATACGACCTATTTTAAATCACTTATGACAGTAATCAAGTTATTTGAACGTGAAGGTTTAATAGATAGATTATTGATAGCTCCGCATAATAAATTTTCAGAATATATTTACAATCACATGAATGAATATAAGGATATAATCTGTGTTGATCCAACTGAAGCTTTAGAGGTTTCAGTGATTTTTATTACGGATTATTCTTCAATAATATATGATGCTGCGTATCGAGGTGCATTTCCAATATTTTATTGGAAGGATTCAGATTACTTGATAGATAAATACCAAGCTATTCCCCCAGTCAACAAAACAAATGCACCAGGTGTTATTGCTTGGACTGATGAAGAATTGATGATTGCAGTCAAAGATGCTATTAAAGATAACTATCATTTAAGTCAAGATATTGTAAATAAATACAGAATGGTGAATGAATTTTACGATAACAAAAATACTGAACGGGTTATAGATTATTTATTGAAAGATGATATTTTGTAGTCCAACTGATGATGAATAAAATATTATACAACTTATATCTATTGATCATATATCCAAAAACGTGGTCGATAGATATAGGTTTTTTCGTGTGGAAAACACTTGCTTGAAGGACCGTTCATGGTTATACTGTGTAAAGTGAAACTAGGCAAAATTTTAATGACAATGAAATGAGTGACTTTTGTTGATTGAAGATAAAAATGAATAACACAGATAAATCTGCAATCTATCCAAATCCGAGCTTGGCTTTTCTCTTATTTAAAAGAGTACTTGATATTATTGGGGCTTCTATAGGGATGATTTTCTTTTTATTAGTTGCTGTGATTTTATGAGTAACTTATTTTTTTAGTGAGAAAAATAAAGGACCGTTAATTTTCAGCCAAACGAGAGTAGGAAAAGATGGTAAGAAATTTGAAATCTATAAATTTCGTTCCATGTACTGAAAAAAGAAGGAGCACATTAGTGAATATAAAAGTTTTAGTAGCGACACACAAAGAGTATTGGATGCCAAAAGAGAAACACTACCTTCCGATTCAGGTAGGAAAAAGTTTACATCCAGAATTAGGTTACATTGGAGATAATGAGGGAGAGAATATTTCCCCGAAAAATCCATATTTTAATGAGCTGACAGCAGTGTATTGGGCATGGAAAAACCTGGACGCAGAGGTTGTTGGCTTAGTTCACTATCGTCGTTATTTTATCAAATCAAAAAAAGGCCGAGAGCTTTCACAGAAACGAGAGAGTCTTTTAACTGAGCAAGAAATTGAATCATTTCTTCAGGAGGCTGATATGATTTTACCTAAGCCGAGGAACTATTATATTGAGAGTTCTTATTCTCATTATGCACATGCGCACAACAGTAATGATTTGGATGAGACGAAGAATATAATCCAAGAAAGATTTCCTACGTATATTCCAGCTTTTGAAAAGGCGATGGCTAGCTCCAAAGCGCATATGTTCAACATGTTCATCATGAGGCGCGATGATTTTGATGCATATTGTGAATGGTTATTTGAAATATTATTTGAGTTAGAAAAAAGGATTGACATTTCTGCGTATTCTACCTATGAAGCACGTGTTTATGGTTTTATCAGTGAACGTTTACTGGATGTTTGGGTGCAAACCAATCAGAAAACCTATAAAGAAGTACCTGTTCTTTTTATGGAGCCGCAAAACTGGCTAAAAAAAGGAACGAGCTTTTTAAAGCGGAAATTTTTTTCTTCGGCAGATAATAACTGAGTGAAATGAGGGAAAGTCAGTGAATTTTATTGAAACTATCCGTTTTCGGAATTATCCACTTAATCAAATTTTATTTATTATGGCCTTTTTTGGCTGGACGCTTTATTTGGAATTGCAGACGATTACAATGTTCCAGATCTATCTTCCTTCGTGGGGATTTGTATCTATTCGCCTGTTTTGTTATGCTTTATTAGTATTAAAAGGATTGGCTGAGCTTGTTGTCTATATTCAACAACGAGAATATCAATTGATAACTCGAAAAAATACGCTCCCTTTTTTTGCTGGAATTTTATTTGTGGGACTGGGTCTGGTAATAGCGATAACTACTAAAAACACAGTTATTTTTGATACTTGTTTTTTAATTTTTTCTGCAAGAAATCAAGATCTACAAAAAATAATGAAAGCTTTTGTTGTCATGCAAATTGGGATTATGGTTCTCTGTATTTTATTTAATTTAGTGGGTTTTTTGCCAGCAAGAACCTCAGCTAGACCCGGTATGATTCGTCGCTATTCTTTAGGTTATTCATGGACGAACTTTCCAGCACAAATGTTTTTCTATTTGATTTTGATGATCTTCTTTATTCGTGGCTTAGCATTTAAATGGTGGGATGTACTATTTGCATTGAGTGGTTCAGTTTTTTGGTATATTGTTACAGATACAAAAAACCCTTTCGGATTGGCTATTCTATTTATTCTATTAAGTTTATTGATTAGAAAATGGTCTGATTTTTTTCAAAAAAAGGCGATGCTATATGTTGCTACTTTCTTTACTCCAGTTTTTTCGCTCGTTTTTTTAGGATTAAATTACTTTTACCAATCAGATCTAGCAATCTTTAAATTAATCAATCGTGTTTTATCTAACCGACTGTACTTAGGTTATTCAGGTATAAAGACGTATGGGATTCACCCAGCAGGAACGGAAATTGAGTTTATTGATAATATTACAAAATTCGAACGTCGAAACGATGATTTGCCGTATAATTTTATAGATAGTTCATTTATTAATATCTTGGTTTCAAAAGGCTTCATATTGTATATAATAGTAGTTAGCTGTTTAACATGGATTATCTATAAGTTGATGAAAGCCAAACACGTAATTGGAGCCTTAGCTTTAGTATTTGTGGTCATTCATAGTATGTTTGACCCGCAGCTGTTAGATTTATGGTTCAGCCCATTTCCATTATTCATTGGGAAATTTTTTGCAAGAAATAAAGTTGATGGGAAAATACATTGGTGGCAAGTAACAAGTAGTTCACTATAGATTTGAGGACGTAGCATTGGAAAAAGTATTTATTAAAACAGAAAATGGGAAAAATCCCCATGCAGGGAGCAAAGCGCGAGATGATGTGGATCAGTTACTAGAACAACGTGGGTATCGCCCTATTGTCATAGGTAACTACGAGCCAAGGGAAGATCGTAAAGAAAGTTACTTTGAAAAAGCTCACCGTCACTTGACCTCGCTTATCAATGCTTTTCGTTTGTTTTTTTTGATTCCTAAGAAGTCATTGGTCGTTATGCAACACCCAATGACAGGGTTTGTCTATTTTAATTGGCTGATGAATCCCTTGAAAAAAAGAAAAAAAGTTAAGTTTGTTGCATTAATCCATGATTTAGACTCACTGAGAAAATTACATGGCAGCAAACAAAAAAATGATCAATTAGCTGATTTAGATATGCTGAAAAAATGTGAGGTTGTTATTTGTCATAATTTGATGATGAAAAATTATCTTATTAGTGAAGGATTTTCAGAAAATCGATTGGTGTCACTTGCGCTGTTTGACTATCTTACACCGCAAGTAGCGGATGCATATGACCCGTCTAAAGGAATTGTTGTTGCGGGGAACTTAAATCAAGAAAAATCAGGTTATTTGAGAGAGTTAACTCAACTTTCAGATACAATGACATTTGAATTATATGGGCCTAATTATGAAGCAGCATCTCAAGAAACGATTCACTATCATGGCTCATTTTCTCCTGATAAGCTCCTAGAGTCGATTAAAGGAAGTTATGGATTAGTTTGGGACGGTCCCTCAATTCATTTATGTGAGGGCAATTTTGGGGAATATTTGCGATACAATAATTCGCATAAAGCTTCACTCTACTTAGCAGTTGGTATACCGATAATTGTCTGGAAGGAGTCAGCATTGAGCGAATTCGTTGAAAAAAATGGTATCGGCTTTTCTGTCTCTAACTTAAAGGAAATTGAATCTAAGATGAAATATCAAGATGAGATAAAATTATTGGCTAATGTTCAGGCAATAAAAGAAAAAGTGATTAGTGGAGGATTTTTGACTTCGGCTATAGCCAGTGCTGAAAAAAAAGTAATGGAGGAATAAATGATGCAGCCGATAATTAGTTTCATTTTACCTATATATAATATTGATAAAGATCTTCTAAAACAATGCTTGGATTGTTTATCTCAATTTTCTCGATTAACAATAGAAGTAATTATGATTGATGACGGTTCTGAAATGTATATTAAAGATATAACTAAAGACTACATATCAGATGTTAGGTTTTATTATTTTTATCAAAGCAATAAAGGCGTTTCTGCTGCAAGGAATGCGGGGCTTCGACAAGCTCAGGCAGAATGGGTTTTCTTTTTAGACCCAGATGACTTACTTTCAATAAATTCAGAGAGTGTACTTCTTGAAGGTATAAAAAATAATAACAATTCTGATGTGATTATATTTAATTATAGTGAATTAGATAATAAAACGGATAAAGTTTATCGAACTTTACATTCAGAAACAGTCATTCGTAGTAGATGGGAAAATTTGAATTCAGAAGAATTACTTCTATCAGTTTTAAGAACACCTGAGACAAATGGAGTTTATTCGGGATATTACTTAGGAATGCCATGGGGAAAACTTATTCGACGTAATTTTTTGTCTGCGAATTCAATTGAATTTCCTGAAGATATAACAAAACGAGAGGATGCTTTATTTGCAGTTCAAATGTATAGTTGTATGCCAAAAGTATCATGGGAAGAATCTGTCGTATACCTATATCGAATTAATAACAATGATTCATTATCAAGAAAATATACGATTGAGCTACCTAATATGTTCACTAAGTTACTATACAAATTGTTGAAGTTCAGGGATAAAGTCAATAACAAAGAGGCATTTGATAAGTCGTTTTCACTATATTGTTTTGAGTTAACTAAGGAGTTAGTAAACTTATATTTTTGTAATCAAAATAATACAGCGACATATATGGATAGGAGATATGCATTTTTAAATTTTAGGAGAACAGAAGAATTCATGATTTATTTTAAATCTGTACCAAAATTCAATGGTCCTTTTTGGAAAAAGTTATTATTTCAAGCAATAAAAAATGAATCTTTTTATCTATTAAACGTTCTTTATATTTTTAGAAAGATACGTGCTATTTTTAAAAAGGGCAAAAGAAATGATGAAAGTTGACTTATTGATCCCCCGCTACTCAGGAAAAGGTGGGACTGAGACCGTTGTAAAAAAAGTCGCTGATTATTTTGAGAAAAGGGCAGAAGTCACTTTCCATCTAGTTATTTCTCAAGGGATGGACTCCTTAGAATGGTTGGGTGAATTTAAAGACTATGAGGAAACTAATCACCAGTATTCCAATAAGCTTATGCAGTATGCTTCAGGGATTCTTTATCTTTCTAACTATTTTAAGAAGACCGAGGCTCAGATTGTTATCTGTTTAAATACAACGACACTTAGAATAGCTCATTTTTTTAGGAAGTTATATAAAAAGAAGTTTCAGCTTGTGTCATGGATTCATTTTTCTATTTTTGATGAGAAGGCAATTAAGCCAAAATATTTGTACTTAGCAGATTATCATCTAGCTATTAGTAGCGGAATCAAGAGGCAGCTGGAATCATTAGGGATTCCAGCGAGTCAGATTTTTTTAATTTTTAATCCAGTTGAGCGTCAAGAAAAAACAATAGCACCTGTTAATAAAAAAACAAAATTTGTATATATCGGTCGTTTAATGCTCAAAGGACAAAAAAATATCTCTGAATTATTTTATGGTTTGGCTCAGCTAAAGGAAGAGTGGTCATTGGATATCTATGGTGATGGGAAAGATCGACAAGCGTTAGAAAACTTGACGAAAGAGCTAAATATTGAAGCGCAGGTAACTTTTTTTGGTTGGGTAATTAATCCTTGGCAACAAATAAAAGAAGCGAGTGCTTTAGTTCTAACCTCACAGTTTGAAGGGTTTCCGATGGTCTTATTAGAGGCTGCTTCATATGGATTGCCTTGTATTTCGTCTAATTGTCCAACTGGCCCTGAGGATATAATTTGCGCACAAAATGGCTTAGTCTATCAAAAAGGCGATGCAGAGGGCTTGTCTAAAGCACTTCATCAAGTAAGCCAACAAGTTTTTTCTCAACTAGAGGTAAAAAATTCGATTGAAAGGTTTTATCCCGAGACATATTTTACAGTTTTGGAACAGTTCCTTTACAGAATTGTTTCTTAAGTTACAGAAGATTTAAAAAAGTCTTGAGGATGTATCAGAAATCTTTTATGTGATTGAAAGTTTTGTTTTCTTTTGGTATGGTTTGTAAGTGATAAAAAATGAATAGAAGAGGTAAACTCATGAAACGTGTAATAACATATGGGACATTTGATTTATTGCATTATGGTCATATAAATTTATTAAGACGTGCAAAAGAACAAGGTGATTATTTGATTGTTGTTTTATCTACTGATGAATTTAATTGGGATGAAAAACAAAAAAAATGTTATTTTTCCTACGAAAAAAGAAAACAGCTACTAGAAGCAATTCGTTATGTTGATTTAGTGATTCCAGAAAATAATTGGGAACAAAAGGTTACAGACATCAAAGAATATCATATCGATACCTTTGTTATGGGGGACGATTGGGCTGGCAAATTTGATTTCATTCAAGAACAGACTGATGCAGAAGTTGTGTATTTGGCTAGAACTCCTGAAATTTCGACGAGCCAGATAAAAAAAGATTTAAAATTGAAGTAATGTATTGAGAGAAGGAGTGACTTCATTTTATGAAAGTCTGGCAAAAAACAGTTATTGGGTTTTTGATGTTCATTTTAGTAGTTCTGATTGGTGCAGTAGCAGTAGGGGCTGTGTTTTATAATGATGCAAAAAAAGTGGCAGATAGTGCCTATGAACCTATTAAAAGAGAGGTTCCAAGTTTACGTACAGAAGAACTTGATTACTCTAATGCGGAGCCTTTTTCAGTCCTTTTACTGGGAATTGATACGGATGAAGCTCGTGGAAGCCAAACAGAAGGTCGTTCTGATTCAATTATGGTAGCAACAATTAACCCTCAGAAAAAGCAAACAACTTTAGTGAGTATTCCACGTGATACATTTACAGAGCTTGTTGGAAATGGAACCTCGGACAAACTAAACCATGCATACGCTTATGGTGGGGTTGCAATGGCAATGTCTAGTGTCGAAAATCTCTTAGACATTCCAATTGACCATTATGCTTTGGTAAATATGGATGGAATGACGGCTTTGATTGATGAAGTTGGTGGGATTGATATTGATAACCATTTAGCTTTTGATTATGAAGGTGCAAGTTTTACTTTGGGAAAGAATCATTTAGATGGTTGGCAGTCAGTTAAGTATTCTAGAATGCGTTATGAAGATCCAGAAGGGGACTACGGTCGCCAAAGACGTCAGCGAATTGTTTTAGAAGCGTTATTCCACAAATTAGCGTCAGTAGATTCTATTTCAAATTATAAAGATATATTAGATGTTCTAGGCAATAATGCCAAAACGGATCTTTCTTGGGATACGATTATGACCCTTCTAAAAAAATATACACCTGCTCTTACTTCTATGAAGACAGAGCAATTACAAGGTGTTGAGCTTATAGGTAATGGAGTGACTGGTGAAGAGGGGATTAGTTATCAGACAGTGGAGCCGGATGAATTATTACGAGTCCAAACTTTATTGAAGGATCAGCTTGAGAAGTAATTTATAAGAGTACAAAAATATACAGCAGGGTTGAGGTATGCTATTCTAGAGAAATCTCAGCCCTATTTTTATTTTTTAGAAGTAAATTTGGATTATATATTTTTTGAAATTCACTAAAGAAATTTTGTTAACTGTAATATTCAAGACTTTTTATTAGCTCATACACATCTAGGGACGTAAATTATATTTTGGATGAACCGCTTTTTCAAGTATGGCCAAAAGTAGTGATGTATGGGATATTATAGTCATCATCGATAATAATTTTTTTATACTTTAGGATTGTTGCAGCATTCGAACAAATGAAAATTGATCTTTTACTAATTTATAAAAATATCATATCTCTACTTAATGTAAAAGATTCGCTTTGTCAACTTTGAGGACAGAGTGCATTTTTTTGTTTGACTGCATATGCTTAGTAGTTTTCGCTACTGAAGATCTAGTGGTGATTGTTGTAGGAAGACATCATACTCCGGAATCGGAATTAAATCTATTAAGGAGAGTGAAATAGATTTTTGCTTGCTAAATTGGTAAAAAAGTATCATATGCTATGAGAAAAAAGAACTCAAGGGCTATAATATGACCGAGTTTGATTTTTGACATTTATATTATAGATATAAATAGCATAGGGAAATTTGAAAAGTGGCTATATAGGAATTCTTTTATGAAAGTATACAACTGAGCGGAATAGAATGTGAGTTTAATGTAAATAAAGGACAATATTCAAGGTATATTTGAGATGTGGAAATCCTTTTTTAGTTTAAGTATCATGAATCATTTTCGTATAAAAGAATTAAAGTAACACATTGGTGAAAAACTCATACTACATAGAGTGTAAGAGAGAAAAATACAAATATAAATTAATTAAAGAAAGAGGTAAAGCGGAATGTTTGATTATTTAATCGTCGGCTCAGGCTTATACGGAGCTGTGTTTGCAAATGAAGCGGCAAAAAAAGGTAAGAAGGTTAAAGTGATTGAAAAACGTAATCATATAGCTGGAAATATTTATACAAAAGAGATAGAAGGAATTCAAGTTCATCAATATGGCGCACATATTTTTCATACAAGTGATAAGACAATCTGGGAATATGTTCAACAATTTGCTGAATTTAATCGTTACACTAACTCACCAGTTGCGAACTTTCATGGTGAGATTTATAATTTACCGTTTAATATGAATACATTTAATAAATTATGGGGCGTCATCACACCGGATGAAGCAAAACAAAAAATTGAGGAGCAACGCTCTGTTTTAAGCGGGAAGACCCCTGATAATCTAGAAGAACAAGCGATTTCTCTTGTGGGGACAGATATCTATGAGAAGTTAATTAAATCCTACACCGAAAAACAATGGGGGAGAGCTTGCGCTGATCTGCCAAGTTTTATCATTAAACGTTTGCCCGTTCGGTTTACCTATGACAATAATTATTTTAATGATATCTACCAAGGAATCCCAATTGGTGGTTATACGCAGATTGTTGAAAAAATGTTGGATCATCCCAATATTGAAGTAGAAATGAATGTTGATTTTTTTGAAAAGCGTGATTATTATGAGCAATTGGCGGGAAAAGTTGTTTATACTGGAATGATTGATCAATTCTTTGACTACCAATACGGCGTCTTAGAGTATCGCTCTTTACGATTTGAAACGGAGACCCTTGAAACAGAGAATTTCCAAGGAAATGCGGTGGTCAATTATACGGATGAAGAAACGCCTTATACTCGAATTATTGAGCATAAACATTTTGAGTTTGGAACACAAGAAAAAACAGTCATAACGAAGGAATACTCTAAAGAGTGGAAACAAGGGGATGAGCCTTACTATCCAGTTAATGATCAGAGAAATTCTGAGCTATACCGTAAATATTATAAGTTAGCTCAAGCCCAACAAAAAGTGATTTTTGGCGGTCGATTAGGGCTGTATCAGTATTTTGATATGCACCAAGTGATTAAGGCCGCACTACATGCAGCAAAAAAAGAGTTAACAGATTAAGGAGGAGACTACTCAGTGAGAATCATCAAAAATTATCTTTATAATGTGGGTTATCAAGTTCTCGTGATGATTCTCCCACTAATCACTGTGCCATATATTGCACGTGTCATTGGTGCACAAGGGGTAGGAATCAACGCCTATACAAACTCCATTATTCAATATTTCATTTTGTTTGGAAGTATTGGCGTGAATCTATACGGAAATCGTTCCATCGCTTATGTGAGAGATAATAAAAAAGAGATGAGCAAAGTCTTTTGGGAGATAACCTTTCTGAAGCTACTCACAGTAACAGCTGCTTTTCTGGCGTTCCTAGTTTTCTTATTCTTTACGAAGCAATACCAAGAGTATTTTTTGTATCAGTCCATTTTGATATTAGCTGCTGGATTAGATATTTCTTGGTTGTTCATGGGTCTGGAGGACTTTCAAAAACCTGTCTTAAGAAATATGTTGGTGAAAATCGCTTCAGTTATACTTATTTTTAGTTTTGTCAAAACAGCTAGCGACTTAGGAATCTATATATTGATTACATCTGGTTCGATTTTCATCGGTAATCTAACTCTATGGCCGTACCTAAGAAAAACAGTACGCTGGATTAAACTACGAAAACTGCACATATGGGGACATTTGCGACCTTCTATTAACTTATTCATTCCGCAGATAGCGATACAGATCTATTTAGTTTTAAACAAAACCATGTTGGGCGATATGGTCTCTGTTACCTCAGCTGGATATTTTGATAATGCAGATAAACTTGTCAAAGTTATCTTAGCTGTCGTGACTGCGACGGGGACGGTTATGTTGCCTCGAGTAGCTCATACATTTGTTAAGGGCGATAATGAAAAAGTCAAAGAATATCTATATACTTCCTTTGATATGGTCAGCTTAATTGCAACGCCGATGATGTTTGGTCTTATGGCAATTGCTCCTAAATTTGCACCCTGGTTTTTTGGTGCCAACTTTGAGGGAATTGAGACTTTAGTGATGGTTTTATCACCAGTTATTTTATTTATTGGGTGGAGTAATGTTACTGGTCAGCAGTATTTAATGCCGACACATAAAATGAAATATTTTACGTATTCTGTTACAGTTGGGGCTGTTGTTAACTTAATTTTAAACGTCATCATGATTCCATTATGGGGAGCAGTTGGTGCTTGTATTGCGACAGTTGTTTCTGAGGCCTTGGTCTGTCTTGTTCAGTTTTATTCAGTGAAAAAGTTTATTCCAATAAGGGAGATGTTTCTAAATATTTGGAAATATTTAGTTGCAGGAATCATCATGTTTGTTGCAGTTTATTATTTAAATACGACATGGGATTTTTCAATAAAAAACTTATTTATTGAGGTCATGCTGGGAATTCTGATATATGTATTTAGTATCTTTTTGTTAAGACCAACAAGTTTGAAGATTTTATCAAAATTTGTTAAACGATAAATTAAAGTCCATCACAGAGACTTTTTTCTGATGGGCTTTTGTGCTATGATATATGTTGTCTCAAAATCCAGACAGTTATGTCTAGAAAAACAAGAGATAGGATGAACACAATGGAAAACAAACAAGTAAAAGTGAGAAGTACCTTAGTCACAAAAGAGTATGACTTATATAAGAAAAAAACAGATAAGGTAAAAGCTTTATTCAAATTTTATAGAAAAGATATCCCTAATTTTTGGGCATTAAAAGGTGTTAGTTTTGAGGTTCATGCGGGGGAATCAGTCGGGATTATTGGTATTAACGGATCGGGTAAGTCAACCCTATCTAATGTGATTAGTGGCATCATTCCACCAACATCTGGAACGATGGAAGTCAATGGAGATACCTCAATCATTGCCATTGGCGCAGGATTGAAGATTCAATTGACAGGTATTGAAAATATTCGACTAAAAGGGCTAATGTCTGGTATGACGAATAAAGAAATCGACCAGAAAATGGAAGAAATTATTTCTTTTGCGGATTTAGGGGATTTTATTAATCAGCCTGTTAAAAGTTATTCTAGTGGGATGAAATCTCGTTTGGGTTTTGCCATCGCAGTGCATAATAATCCAGATATCCTAGTTATTGATGAAGCCTTATCTGTTGGAGATGACACATTTTACCAGAAATGTGTCGATAAAATAATGGAGTTTAAAGAGCAAGGAAAGACAATCTTTTTTGTCAGTCACGCGCTTCCTCAAGTGGAAATTTTATGTGATAAGACCATGTGGATGCATTACGGAGATTTGCGAATGTTTGGTCCGACTGATGAGGTAATGACTGAATATAAAGAGTTTATTGAGCGCTTTAAGAAACTGTCAAAAAAAGAACAAAAAGAATACCAAGAGAATAAAAAAACTGATCAAAAAGAATTTACACTTGAAAAGCTGACAGAGACCCGTATGACTAATGATGAGTTGTTGAAACAGAATTTGAGTGATAAAGAAATTCAATATAATTTAAAGCGAACACCTTTGGGCGAGAAGATGACTTTAACAACTAATATATTGCTGATATTATCAATTGTAGCCCTGCTGTTTCTATCAATAGTTAGCTTTAGTGGTCGTTCGCTAAGTTATGCAATTACTAATCCAGTAACAACTTTTAAGCAGGCTGGAAATGGAGGGCAGGCTGCGAGAGACAGAGCAGAGAAACAAAAAAAATCCGCTGAAATTATTCGTGTAGGTAGTAAATATCATGCAACAGCAGGTGAGTCGCTTGTAGATATTGCTGAAAAACATGGCGTCTCGTTACAAAAGCTAGCAAAACTGAACAAACTATCTGAAGAAGCTGTATTGACTGTAGATAAGGTGATTAAGATACCACTCAATACTTAACATACAGATTAAAGGAGAACAACGTGAAAGAAATAGTTGCAGTAATAAAAGAACAGTTTTCTCATACCGGAATGATTTTTCGGATGTCTAGATATGAAGATAAAGCAACCTATCAAAGCCATTATCTAGGTTTAGCATGGCAAATATTAAATCCAGCCATTCAAGTTGGAATCTACTACCTTGTATTTGGTGTAGGAGTAAATGAGAATCGTAAAATTAGTGGATTTCCTTTCTTTATTTGGATGTTGATAGGGATTATTGCATGGTTCTACATGAACACTTCTGTTTTAGGCGCTTCTAACAGTATCCATCGACAGGTAGGTATGGTTGCCAAGATGAAGTTTCCAGTAAGTATTTTACCAACCATTAACATCGTAAGTAATCTATCCTCTTATTTTCCAATGATTGGAATTTTATTGATTGCTTTGTTTATATTTGGTGTATCACCATCAATTTTTTGGATCCAGTATATTTACTATTTCTTCTGTATGATTGCTTTTATGTTCGCTTTTGGATTATTAAATGCGACCATTACAGTGTTGATTCGGGATTATCACATCTTTTTACAATCAATTTTGCGCTTATTATTTTATGTTTCTGGACCTATTTGGGACATTGATAATAAAAACCTTCCTGATAGTTTAGTAAATGTCTTAAAACTAAATCCTTTCTATTACATCATTGAAGGATTCCGAGATACCTTTTTATCTCGTGAGTGGTTCTGGCAAAAAGGAACGTATGGTTTGATTTTCTGGTGTATGGTTCTGATTCTTCTAATTCTTGGCAGCCATCTACACATGAAATTTAGAGCAAGATTCGTTGATTATATCTAAGAAGTACCTGTGAAAAAATATAAAAGGGACTGCAAATCGGAATGATTTTGCAGTCCCTTTAACATTATTGCATTTTATTTTTTTGTTAGTTTCACGACAACCTCACAGCGAGCCGTTTGAGGGAACATATCAACTGATTGTAAGTAGTCGACATGAAAGACGGTTGCCAGTTCCTTTAAGTCACGTGCGAGAGTAGAGACATTACAGGAAATGTAGACCATCTTTTTGGGTGGTTGTTTTTTTAACGCAAGAACTAGTTTTGAATCTAACCCTGTGCGAGGTGGATCGACAATAATGGCATCAGGCCTAAAGCCTTCATTTAACCATTTTGGCAGGAGCTCTTCAGCAGTTCCAACTTCGTAATGTGTATTGGAGTAGCCAAGACGCTGGGCATTTTCTTTCGCATTAGAAATAGCCTGTTCAATGGTATCCATTCCTCTGACTTCTTTGGCGAGATGTGCAATAGACAAACCAATTGTTCCAACACCACAGTAGGCATCAACTACCGTTTCATCTTTGTTTAGCTCCAAAGCTTTAATTCCTTCTTCATACAAGACACTTGTTTGTTGAGGGTTTAGCTGGAAGAAAGCACGTGCGGATAGATCAAAGACCACTTGGTTAATTTGCTCTTCAACCGCTTCTTTTCCCCAAATATGTCTTGTATCATCACCCATTACCAAGGAAGTCTTTTTGCTTTGAACATTTTGCATAATTGAAACGACTTTTGGTAAGCGTTGGTTAATTTCTCTGACTAGCGCATTTTTTTGTGGGAATTTCTGAGTAGAGGTTATGAACACCACCTGTATCTCTTGCGTTTGAATCCCGATTCGAACCATAATTGTCCGGAAAATGCCGCTATTTTTCCGTTCGTCATAAATCGGCAGCTCATATTTATTTAATAATTGTACAATTGTGTTCATAACGACAGTTGTTTGTTCTTCTTGAACGAGACAGTCATCAATGGGGACCAACTCGTGTGAATCTGCTCGATATAATCCAGCTTCTACTCGTTTTGTTTGAGTATTTAGTCTTAACTGGAATTGAGCCTTGTTTCTATAGTGCCATGGATCATCCATTCCCAATGTCGGACGGAGCTCATAGGATTGATAATTTTCAGGCTTGAATTTTTCTAGTGACTGTTTTAATAAATCACGTTTGAAGTCTAGTTGCGCGTTATAGGAAAGATGCTGAAGCTGGCAACCACCACATGAGTCATAGACCGTACAAGGTGGAACTACACGTTCTTTACTTTGTTTGAAAATTTTGACTAAAGAGGCTTCGGCAAATTTGGGTGTGGCTTTAGTTATTTTTACTTGGACCTCTTCTTTAGGTAAGGCGTTGGGGACAAAAATAATTAGTCGTTTGTAGTAGCCAATCCCTTCACCATTAATTCCCAAGCGTTTAATTTTTAAAGGGATCGTTTGCCCTAGTTTTACGATTGTAGTCATAATATCTCCTTATTTAAATGAACTAAGGACAGTTTACCATAGTTTTTTCGATTTGTAAGAAATTCTATGGTATAGTAGAATGTACGTTCGACTTAGGAGTGATAAAATGGATAAAGAAATTACAGTTGCTAGAATTGCTAAAGGAAAAGGCCCATTTTACAATGTTCAATTGTCTGAAGGAGAGGATTTAAGAGTCTCCGAAGATATTTTAGTTCGTTATCGTTTGTTAAAAGGACAAGAAATTTCTGAACAGACGATTGAGGAAATCAGAAAAAGTGGTGGGTATGACTATGGTTTGCAGATGGCCATGAATTATTTAAGTTATCAATTAAGAACCGAAAAAGAAATTCGAACGTATTTGAAGGACAAGGAAATCCAAAGAGATGATCGTGACAAAATTGTCAATAAATTAAAGGAATTAACGCTAATTGATGATTTGATTTATGGAGAAAGTTATGTTCGCACGCAGGTCCGAATAAGCGATAAAGGTCCTCAAACAATCACTCAACAGCTCAAATTAAAGGGATTAAAACCAGAACAAATTGAACAGGCCTTGAGTTTGTATCCAAAAGAGGCTCAAATTGAAATAGCCCACCGAACGGCAGAAAAATCATTGAAAAAAATCCATGGCAAAAGTCAAAAGGAAACTCTGCAGAAAGTTCGTCAGACATTAATGCAAAAAGGTTTTTCTAGCGATATTATCAGCATAGCGATGGAGATGTTGGAATTTGAAAAAGACGAGGAAGAAGAGTATGCGGTGTTGGTTCAACAGGCAGATAAGCTTTGGCGACGACATGCACGTTTAGAGGCTTCGAAGAGAAATCAAAAAATCAAACAGTCTTTGTTTCAAAAAGGCTATAGCTTTGATGATATACAGCGATATTTGGATGAAAAGGAAGTAAGTGATGACTAAGGAAAAAAATTGGACTCGTTGGGATAAAGACAAACGTGAAACCTTTCAAGAGGTATTTATTGAGTGGTACGAAAGGGAAAAACGAAATCTCCCTTGGCGCGTCAACCAAGATCCGTATAGAATTTGGATTTCTGAGATCATGCTTCAACAAACAAGAGTTGAGACGGTGATTGATTATTTCTATCGGTTTATGGAGTGGTTTCCAACAATCAAAGATTTAGCCAATGCACCAGAAGAAAGGCTCTTAAAAGCTTGGGAAGGCTTAGGCTATTACTCAAGAGTCAGAAATATTCAGGCTGCAGCTAAACAAATACTAGCAGATTATGACGGCAAAATGCCAAATTCAATTGAGGAAATTCATAAGCTGAAAGGGATTGGTCCCTATACAGCAGGTGCGATTGGCAGTATTGCTTTTGGTTTACCAGAACCGGCGATTGATGGGAACGTTATGCGTGTGGTTAGTCGTCTGTTTTGTATCGAGGATGATATTGCGAAAGCTAGTAGTAGAAAAGTTTTCGATACGGCGATGCGTGTCATTATCGATGAGAATCATCCAGGAGAATTTAATCAAGCATTAATGGATTTGGGCTCAGGAGTCTGTAAACCAACTTCTCCTAAATGTGAGGTTTGTCCTATTCAACAATATTGTCTGGCTTATTCAAAAGGAGTACAGACAGAGTTTCCTGTGAAATCAAAAAAGGCTAAGCCAAAAAAAGTTTATTATTTAGCGGCTGCTATTGAAAATGATCAGAGTGAATTTTATTTGAAGCAACGGGAAGAAACAGGACTTCTTGCTAACATGTGGACATTTCCACTAGTTGAAGTATCTGAATTGGAATATGCAGCCTATAAAAAAAACTGGGCTAAAGATGAGGAGATGGATCTGTTTGATTTGGTGGCAGAAGATCCAGACTTTTCGCTTTTTCCAGAATATCCAGTGATTTGGCAAAAAAGACATTTTGGGGAAGTCACTCATATTTTTAGTCATTTAAAATGGCATATTCTGTTGTTTTATGGGCGGTCAAATAAGACATTTGTTTCGGAGAGTAGGAGTCAATGGGCGAAGCGGCAGGATTTTTCAACCCTTGTTTTTCCAAAACCACAGATGAAACTTGTTGATCAGTTGGAGAAAAATCGCACTCTTAGAAATCATTAGTAGGCAAAGTAGGAAATTATTGTTATAATAATCTACGATGTCGGTGTAATAAACACCCAAACAAAAAACAGAAGTCATTCTGTTGAGGGAAGGGTTACTATGCGAGTTCCAAGAGAAGGCGAGTTTGTAACGATTCAGAGTTACAAGCACGATGGCAATTTGCATCGGACGTGGCGAGATACCATGGTATTAAAAACAAGCGAGTATTCTATGATTGGTGTCAATGATCACACCTTAGTGACGGAGTCTGATGGACGACGTTGGGTAACTCGTGAACCAGCAATTGTGTATTTTCACAAAAAATACTGGTTCAATGTAATAGCAATGATTCGAGAAAAAGGTGTTTCTTATTATTGCAATCTTGCTTCTCCTTATTTATTAGATGAAGAAGCCTTGAAGTACATTGATTATGATTTAGATATCAAAGTATTTCCTGATGGTGAAAAACGTTTGCTTGATGTGGATGAATATGAATTTCACAGCAAGATAATGGACTATCCTGATGAGATAGACTTTATTTTAAAAGAGAACGTTAAGATCCTTGTAGATTGGATAAATAACGAAAAAGGCCCGTTCTCAGAAGGCTATATTGATATTTGGTACAATCGTTACAAGCAATTGTCGCGTAAATAAGAAAGTAACTGTCAAGAAAATTCTTGGCAGTCTTTTTTTGGGTGATAATTTGCTAGTATAAAGTCAATCAGCCAGAATGATTACCGTAATATCCATAACATTTTCTTAGTTATCAGATAGGACTAGGATTTTAGTTTTACAAAAGCATAAATCTGTCAAAAAGATCACGACAGCTATTTAGCGATGTTGTGATCTTTTAAAATTTTATAGCTATAATTCTTTCTCCATGCTCAGATGTTCGATGCCTGCATCCATAAACGGTTCACCATAACTTTGATAAGCTAATTCATGGTAGAAGCCGATTGCGTTTTTTTGTGCCCCTAGTTTGATTTTTTTGAAGCCTTGTTCCTTGGCAAAGGTTTCTGCAGCTGCAATCACGATTTTGCCTAAACCTTGTCCTCTGAATTCTTTTTTTACTGCCATACGTTGAAGCTTCATTTGATTGTCTTCAATAGGAAGTAAGCGAACAGTAGCCATTGGTTCATGCGTGTCTGAATATAGAACAAAATGGACAGCATAGGCTTCGTCCTTATCAATTTCTCGCGTACTGGGGACCCCTTGTTCTGCTACAAAAACTTGATTTCGTATACGCAAGGCATCAAGATAGATTTCATTCATCGTATCTTTTGTTTGAACGACCTTCATTAGTTTTCCCCCCTATTCTCTTTTAGTATAAACAAAAGTTCGTTGTTGGCAACTGGAAACTTCCTTTTTAAAATAACTAAGCTAGCTTAAAACAAGATTTTTAGTTCAAGTTGTTTTATACTGTATAGTAAGAGAGAGGAGGGTGTCTATTGTTTGAAAAGCTTCGAAAATCAAAATTAATGTTTTGGTCATTAGAGTTGTTAATTATTGCCAGTTTTGCTTTTATGTTGACTAAAATAAACTTTCTATTTGCTCCAGTAGGGACATTTTTTTCAACTTTATTTGCACCAGTTTTAATTGCTGGATTCTTATATTATTTGTTGAATCCGATTGTCAACTTTTTGATGAAGTTTAAACTGCGGCGGATTTATGCAATCATCCTTGTTTTTGTTCTTTTTGTGGTAGCTATCGTTTGGTTAGCACTGAGTTTTATTCCTAGCTTAGTTAGTCAAATTTCAGCATTGGCTTCGAATATGCCCACGATTGTCAAAAATACCCAAGCCTGGTTGACCGATATGAGTAATTTGCCGATGTTTAAGGATTTAGATATTACGAAGTACGTGGAACAATTGAATCTGTCTTATGGAGATATTATTCAGAAATTTTTAAGTGGCCTTTCAAGCGGGCTAGGATCAGTTGTAGGAACGATTGCATCAACCACGATGACGATTGTTACAGTCCCTTTCATTTTATTTTATATGTTAAAGGATTCTGATAAATTAGTCCCGAATATCAAACGCTTTTTCCCTGAAAATAGGCGTTCACAAATTGTTGAATTATTAGGTCAAATGAATCAAACGCTAGCCAATTATATTAGTGGGCAAGCGATAGAATGTGTATTTGTTGGAACCTTTACTTTCTTAGGGTACCTAATTTTAGGAGTTGATTATGCCTTTTTATTTGGTGTGATTGCTGGTTTGACCAATCTCATTCCTTATTTAGGGCCGTATTTAGGACTAGCACCGGCCTTTTTAGTGACAGTCTTTAACTCCCCAATACAAGCGTTTCTATGCTGTATAGTGGTGTTGATTGTTCAACAGTTAGATGGCAATATTATCTATCCAAATGTGATTGGGAAATCACTTCAAATCCATCCTTTAACTATCATTTTGGTTTTATTAGTAGCTGGAAATCTATCTGGTTTATTAGGGATTTTCTTAGGGATTCCTTTTTATGCCATTTGTAAAACGGTCGTAGCCTTTGTTGTAAAAGTCGTTCGAGAGGATTATCAAAAACCGAATGAACCAGAGACTGAGAGCAAAGAAGGTTTAGAAGATAACCCAGAAGAAGGATAGAATTGGGTCTATGTATTGCAATGGAATCTGCTTTATGATACCATTTTAACGTGGCTATGATTAGCCACGTTTTTTTCTATAAAAAAACAAATGAAAAATATAAGGAGAGAATGCTATTATGAATGCTGACCCTGACAGTCAGTCGCTTTTAGCGCAGATTTTACTTTTGGTTGTTTTAACATTGATTAATGCCTTTTTGGCGGCTTCGGAAATTGCGGTGGTTTCTATCAACAAAAACCGTATCGAGCAAAAAGCCGGTGAAGGAGATGTAAAGTCTGCAAAATTACTAAAAATCTTGCAAGATCCAAATAATTTCTTATCGACTATTCAAGTTGGAATCACTTTGGTTAATATTTTATCTGGGGCTTCACTAGCAGATACATTATCTGTTAAGCTAGCACCTTATCTAGGTGGCGGGAGTGCAGGAAAAAATATTGCCAACATCATTGTTTTGGCTATCTTAACGTATGTTTCAATCGTATTTGGGGAATTGTATCCCAAACGAATTGCGTTAAACAAATCCGAGGAAGTCGCAAAGGCAACGTCTGGTTTAATTAGAGGGATTGGAATTGTGGCAAAACCGTTTGTATGGTTATTATCAGCCTCTACAAATTTATTGTCTCGGTTAACCCCAATGGACTTTGATGATGAAGATTCTAAGATGACACGTGATGAGATGCGTTATATGCTAGAAACAGAAGGTGTTTTGGACAACGATGAGTTGGAAATGTTGCAAGGTGTCTTTTCTCTTGATACAAAAGTTGCCCGTGAAGTGATGGTTCCACGTACGGACGCGTTTATGATTGATATCAATGACACGATTGAAGAGAATATTAATGAGGTTCTTTCAGAAAACTTTTCTAGAATTCCTGTTTATGATGAGGATAAAGATAAGGTTGTTGGCGTTCTTCATACAAAAAATTTACTTAAAGAAGCCCACAAAAATGGTTTTGATAATATAGATTTAAAACAGATTATGCAAGAGCCATTATTTGTTCCAGAAACAATCTTTATAGATGACCTTCTTTATGAGTTGAAGAAAACACAAAATCAGATGGCTATTTTATTAGATGAATATGGTGGTGTGGTTGGTCTAGCAACTTTAGAAGATTTATTAGAAGAAATTGTTGGTGAAATTGACGATGAATCTGATGAAGTAGAGAAACTTTATGAGAAAGTCGATGATTGCGAGTTTCTTGTACAAGGTCGAATGCTAATTGATGAGTTTAATGAACTGTTTGAAACAGATTTGCATATGAGTGATGTCGATACGATGGCTGGCTATTTGATTACAGCATTAGGAACGATTCCTGATGAAGGTGAGAAGCTGTCATTTGATGTGGACAATGTAACATTGATCTCAGAGGAAATGGAAGGTTCTCGAGTACTTGTACTGAGAGTGAAGTTTCATGATCCAAAAGTACAAGAGGTCGAGCCAGAAGAGGAACGTCGCTTGTTTCGAAAAGAGTTTGATGACGAAGAACCAAGAAGATAAGAACAAATAGTGCATTTAAGCACACAGATACGGCCAGTAAAATCACAATTGATTTTGCTGGTTTTCTGGCTTAAGGAATTTGATAAAATGGGTTTTTGACACTTTAGCTAGAATAATTTCCGAAAATCATCAACTTCCAGACAACAAGTATTTATTTTTCTATAGGTTACATGATATACTTGGCTAGTTGGAAAATTAGTGTTTTTCTTGGCTAATTTTATCAAGTGTCTAAGAGAGTACGTCTCTCATCTAATACAGTTACAGAAATGGAGTCGAAAATGAACAATCCTAAATTAAACGAACAGGTTGACGCTCGTCGAACATTTGCTATTATTTCCCATCCGGATGCTGGGAAAACTACGATAACAGAACAGCTTCTTCTATTTGGTGGAGCTATCCGCCAAGCGGGAACTGTTAAAGGGAAAAAAACAGGGAACTTTGCAAAATCTGACTGGATGGAGATTGAAAAGCAACGTGGGATTTCGGTTACTAGTTCAGTTATGCAATTTGATTATGAAGGCAAACGTGTGAATATCTTGGATACTCCAGGGCATGAGGATTTTTCTGAGGATACGTATCGAACATTGATGGCTGTGGATAGTGCAGTCATGGTTATTGATAGTGCAAAAGGGATTGAAGCGCAAACAAAAAAGTTATTTCAAGTAGTAAAAAAACGTGGAATTCCAATCTTTACTTTTATAAATAAACTAGATCGTGACGGTCGTGAACCGCTAGATTTATTAGAAGAGTTAGAAGAATTGCTAGATATTGAGTCTTATCCAATGAATTGGCCGATTGGTATGGGAAAAGGGTTAGAAGGTTTATATGATATTCATAATAGACGAGTGGAATTATATCGCCCTGAAAACTATGATGGTGAGCGTCTGATTCCATTAAATGAAGAGGGGCAAATTCCTGAAGGCCATAAGCTATACGAAAATGGTGTGTATCAACAAGTATTAGATGAAGTGGAATTACTTCAAGAGGCTGGCGATGACTTTGATACAGACAAGATTGCTGCAGGTAACCAAACACCCGTCTTCTTCGGTTCTGCCTTAACGAACTTTGGTGTTCAGACTATGTTAGAAACATTCTTGGAATTTGCGCCCAAACCACATGCGCACAAGACAGAGAATGGACAGGAGGTTAGTCCGTATGAAGAAGAGTTTTCCGGTTTTGTTTTCAAAATTCAAGCTAATATGAATCCTGCTCATCGAGATAGAATTGCTTTTGTCCGTATTTGTTCGGGGACTTTTGAAAGAGGAATGGATGTTACGTTAGAAAGAACCAATAAAAAAATGAAACTAAGTAACGTGACACAGTTTATGGCTGATACTCGTGAAAATGTTCAAGAGGCTGTTGCTGGGGATATTATCGGAGTTTATGATACAGGAAATTATCAAATCGGGGATACGATTTTTGAAGGGAAATTAAAAGTTGCTTATGAAGAGCTTCCTTCTTTTACTCCTGAGTTGTTTATGAAGGTTATCGCCAAGAATGTTATGAAGCAAAAATCCTTCCATAAAGGGATTTATCAGTTGGTTCAAGAAGGTGCAATTCAATTGTATAAAACCTACTTAACTGATGAGTATATCATTGGTGCAGTCGGCCAGCTGCAGTTTGAAGTCTTTCAATATCGGATGCTTAATGAATACAATGCTGAAGTAGTTATGACACCAATGGGCAATAAGATTGCTCGCTGGATTCAACCAGAAGACCTGGATGAACGAATGAGTTCAAGTCGAAATATCTTAGCAAAAGACCGTTTTGATCAGCCATTGTTCTTATTTGAAAACCAATTTGCTATGCGTTGGTTCGCTGATAAATATCCAGATGTTGAACTGAAAAGTTTGATGTAGTAATAAGATAGTTAGATTGCAGTGTATAGACTGACTACCGAAAATGTTAGGTGTAAATATGTGTATGTTTTAAATCCTTTTTATCAGAAATTGATAAGAAGGATTTTTTATTACGAACAGCAGAATCCCAAAATTTATTAAATAATAAACGTTATTATAGGAGTCAGTATTTTAAGATTATAATGTTTGATAGAAGATTGGGTCTATTTAGATTATTTATCTATAAAGTATCAATCAGGTTATTTTTTGTTAAGTATCATATGTATTTTGCCATTACTATAGAATGCTTTTTTGTAGTTCCTAAAATTTTTTTCTTAAATAGTGATTGATTTTTTTCTTTGGTATTTAAAAATTTAAATAAAAATATTATTTTATTTTATTTTGACTCGAAATCGGGTCTTTTTTTGATAATTCTTTTTTTTAAAAATATCGATTTTTGGTGTTATTATGTGAATTATTAATGCTAAAGGAGAACTTTCATGGTACAAAATATCTTAGTTAATGAAGAGAGTAAAATTAAGTTAGCAGTCTTAACCCGAATACGCGAATTAGGAGATGGGGTCTATCCCATTTATCAATTTGAGACGGAATTGGGTTTCTCTTATGTGAAAATGTCCAAGCTTATTCATGCACTTGATAGTGAATTACAGCAAATTGATCCAGAGTTTCATTTGTTAAATGGAAAAGATAAGATTGAAGTAGAGGGAGAGATTCCTTCAGTAGAGGATTATCAACGGCTCTTGTGCAGGGAAAGCTTACCTTATCGTTTCCTTGTTTATGCATTGTTAAACCCAGGTAAACAGCTGGCTGATTTTTGTATAGGGGAAGGATTGAGTCAGTCATCAGTTATGCGGCGTATGGGGGTACTTACTGCTTATTTTAGAGAGAATGGTATTCGTTTGAATTGTTTTCAAATGAGACTTACTGGAAAAGAAAGTGTCATTCGAATGATTCTTGCACAATTTATTTGGTATGTATCTTTTGGGGAAGAGTTAATTGAGCATTTCAAAAATCATCAACCGTTAGAAATGAATCAATTATTCGCACCTGAGGATAGTCGATGGATGGCCTATGGTGATGAACGAGAATGGACCCTTTATCAAGCAATTGCTTACTTGAGACTTCAACAAGGATACTCGTTAGAGGAAAATGATTTTGAGACTCTTTGTTTGCCACCAATCAATAAAAATTTCCAAGATGCCTTGAGAGATCTTCACCAGAGCGAAACAAACATTAAAAGGGAAAGTGATTTAATCGGCTTTACAATGTTTTATAGAACACAATATTTTACTTTAAGTGATCCTCGATTAAAATATGTCAAAAGATATTGCGAAATTAATGAGCGAGTCTATAAACATACACATAATTTTTATGATTTTTGTTTGAGAAAACTATTTACAAAAAGAGTCTTGAATGAGCAGGCGCGATTGCTTTGGATTGATTTGTTTAATTTATTTTTGATGAAGGATTATTTTCCGGAAGTAGCGTTTAGCTATAATTTATCGATTAGCCCTTTAATGGCGTATTACCATCCATCCATTCAGAGATTGAAAAATAAAATTAATCTTTTTTTAGAAGAGGAGTATCGTTTGGAATCGTCTAAATTACAGCGAAGAGAAGATTTATTGCTTCTTTTATCAGCGATGGTGTTGCCATACTATGATGAACCTAGATCAAAAAAAATCATTCGTTTAGGAATTGCAGGTGTTCACGATGACAGCCTACTGCATTTCTTATTCTATCATTTGAAACAAATTACCGGGTTAGACATCGAAATCTGTGGGAAAAGAGTAGATAAGGAATATGATTTATTATTAAGCTCAGCCACACAATATTTACCTGAAAATTTAAAAAATCCTTACTATATACTAGATACAGAAAATGTACAGATGCTTGCTCATATCCAAAAAAGAATTGATGATATATGTCGTGAAGAATTTGCGTAAAGTAATCCTTGTAAGGAATTTAGGAAATGAGAAACCATATAAAAGAGAGGCTAGCAGATAACCAATAAAGTTATCTCCCAGCCTCAGACTCTTTCTAATAAAATGTATTTGATTAAATGGCGATACCATTTTCTTGACTCTGCTTAGGAATAGATATTTCTACCGTTCCTTCCAGTTCCACAGTAGAAATTTTATCCGCTTGGTAGGACCCAGCTGGTAATTTCTTTAAAAAATAGGATTTAATCTCTTCAATCTCTGAAAGTTTAAGGTTACGTTTCTTATTAACAATTAAAATTTCGTTGTGAGCCAAGGCAGAAGTGTAGACAACGGTAGTGTTACCAGCTGTATATACTTTGACCATCTCAGCATCTGTATTTTCTAATTGATTCATCACAAGTCTAGAATGACTGTTTGTAACGTTTACAAGTTTCATATCGCTCACCTCGCTTATTAAATTTAACACGTTTTATTATCTTTCTCCATTATAAATTTTTTTACAGAAAATAGGAAGAACTTTGACTCACAATGGAAAATTTTTTTTGAAAAACGTCCTTATTTTGTCAGAATTTAAAAAAATGGGATATTCGCTTACTCACGAATATCCTATTTTCTGTATCTATCTACTTATCTGACTCATTGGATACTGTATCTGTCATTTCTTTTGCTAGTCGCTCAGGTTTAGAGGTAATTGTAATTTTACCTTCTTTATCAAGCTTGGCTTTTAAATCATGGATAGCTGGATGATCTAGATAGAATTCCGCAATGCCATCTTCTATTTGTTCTTGAATCGTTCTGCGTAATGGTCGAGCACCCATGGTCGGATCAAAGCCTAAATCCACTAGTTTTTCTTTGACACTTTCAGGCACATCAATTGTTAAATGTTGAGACATGAGTAATTGATTTACTTCGTCTAACATCAAGCTGACAATATTCATCAAGTTTTCCTTGCTCAATGATTTGAATTCAACAATCCCATCAAAGCGGTTCAAGAACTCAGGTGTGAAGTAGTTATTTAATTGATTTAAAACAGAACGTGTAATCCCTTCACGAGCCGCACCAAAACCAACATTTGCTTCAACATTGCCTGTTCCTGCGTTACTAGTCATAATAATTAGCGTATCTTTGAAGCTAACCGTGCGTCCTTGCGCATCAGTTAAGCGACCATCGTCCAAAATTTGTAAAAACATATGAAGGACATCAGGATGTGCCTTTTCGATTTCATCTAACAGGATTAAGCTGTATGGGTTGCGACGAACTTTTTCAGTTAGTTGACCTGCTTCGTCATAACCAACATAACCTGGAGGAGAACCAATCAGTTTTGAAACACTGTGCTTTTCCATATATTCGGACATATCAAACCGAATCATCGCATCTTCTGAACCAAACATTTCATAAGCCAACTGTTTGGCAAGTTCTGTTTTCCCGACGCCTGTCGGTCCAACAAATAGGAAGGAGCCAATCGGACGGTTTTGTTTACCAAGTCCAACGCGGTTTCTTCGGATGGCTTTTGAAACCTTATCAATAGCTTCTTCTTGACCGATGACATGTTTTTTCAAATCGTCAGCCAAGTTTTTTAATTGTGTTTGTTCTTTTTCTTTTAATTCACCAACTGGAATACCCGTTTTTTGTTCAACGATTTGTTCCATATCTTGTTCAGTGATGACAGGAGTTTCTTCATCACTGACTTGTTTTTCTTTCATTGCTTGTAATTTATTGATTTGATCACGATAATAAGCAGCTTTTTCAAAATCTTCTTCTTGAGAAGCTTGTTGTTTTTGAGCCTCTGCATCAGCTAACTTTTTCTCAATTGTTTTTGGATCAACAATTTGAATGGTCAAATTCATTTTAGAACCCGATTCGTCAAGCAAGTCAATCGCTTTATCTGGTAAAAAACGATCTTGGATATAACGATTTGAAAGAACCGCGGCCGCTTTGATTGCTTCGTCCGTATACTTCACATGATGGAAGTCTTCATAGCGTTTTTGTAGACCTTGTAAGATGGCAATCGTTTCATTGACACTTGGTTCATCCACGCGGACGGGTTGCATCCGACGTTCAAGTGCCGCATCTTTTTCAATGACGCGATACTCATTTAGTGTCGTTGCTCCAACCATTTGTAGCTCGCCACGTGCTAAGGCTGGTTTTAGAATATTCCCAGCGTCCATATTGCCATCACCAGCAGAACCAGCGCCAACAATTTCATGAACTTCATCAATAAACAGAATGACATTCTCTGCTTGTTTAATTTCTTCGATTAATTTTTGCATTCGCTCTTCAAATTGCCCTCTAATTCCTGTTCCTTGAACTAAAGAGACAACATCTAAACGGATAACTTCTTTTTCCATTAGTTTCTGAGGAACATCCCCGTCAACAATTTTTTGAGCTAACCCTTCAACTACTGCTGTTTTACCGACACCAGGTTCGCCAATAAGAACTGGATTATTTTTTGTTCGACGGTTAAGAATTTCAATAATTCGTTTGATTTCTTCATCACGGCCAACAACAGGATCAATTTCACCCTTTCGAGCAAGTTCAGTAATATTAATACCATACTCACCTAAGAGTCCCTGACCGGGTTGACCACTGCGAGGAGGTTGTCCGTTATTAAAATTATTTCCTCCACCAAATTGTGTAGGGGGAGTTTGATCATTTGGAATACCTTGATTTTGCATTTGGCGAGACATCGAGCGGAATAAATCATCCAAGCTGCCAAAACCAAAAGGATCTTGTTGTGCCATACGTGGTTGCTCACCTCGTTCATTTTTTAATTTTTGATAGCAACTCTGACAATAATCGAGCTGTTTACGTTGTCCATTAACATTCGCGTATAAGTGAATGGTTGCTTCATTTGTACCACAATTAATACAAAGCATCAGTCCTTCACGTCCTTTCATAATGGTTGTTATCCTTATTTTAGCGTGAAATCTCTTTTTGGTAAAAAGAAAACACTCAGTCAAGTAGAGAGTCGATTAGATAGAAAGAAATTAATTGACCAAATTTGACCTTTAAATTTATTATACTTATTTTTTGTAGGTGTGCAAGTTTTTAGATTTGGAAAAAAATTTAGGGAAGCTGTTGCTTTTCGGTGGAAATAACTACTGCTTTTTTTAGGAGGTCCTAATTTTATGAAACTAAAATAATTGTAAAGTAGATTTGAGTAGAGAATAAGAAGGTCAGATTCATAGATTAGAAGAAATATTCCGAAATATACGGATTTTTCGCTTATTTCGAGGGAAAAGTGTTGTATCGTTAGCAAAAAAATGGTAATCTTTACAATTGAAAGGGTCGAAATTTGAATGGTTCTAACAGAACTATGAAAAAAGAAAACCCTCACAATAAAAATACACTTTTATTATAAAGGAGACCGATTAACATGGAAAACAAACAATTTCACGTAGTAGCAGAAACAGGGATTCATGCTCGTCCAGCTACATTATTAGTACAAACTGCAAGCAAATTTAACTCTGATATTAACCTTGAGTACAAAGGTAAATCAGTAAATCTTAAATCTATCATGGGTGTTATGTCTCTTGGCGTTGGCCAAGGTTCTGATGTAACAATCACTGCAGAAGGTGCTGACGAAGCAGATGCAATGGCTGCTATCGTTGAAACAATGCAGAAAGAAGGATTGTCTGAATAATGGTTGAAATGCTAAAAGGGATTGCCGCAAGCGATGGCGTTGCCGTAGCAAAAGCTTACCTGCTAGTTCAACCGGATTTATCATTCAGTAAAGTTACAGTAGAAGATACTGCTGCTGAGGAAACTCGCCTAGATAATGCTTTGGCAAAGTCTACTGAAGAATTACAAGCGATTCGGGAAAAAGCAGCGCAAAGCCTCGGTGAAGCAGAAGCGCAAGTATTTGACGCACACTTGATGGTTCTTTCAGATCCAGAAATGGTTGGTCAAATTAAACAAAATATTCAAGACAATAAAGTTAATGCAGAGTCTGCTTTAAAAGAAGTTACTGATATGTATATTGGTATGTTTGAAGCAATGGACGATAATGCTTATATGCAAGAAAGAGCTGCGGATATCCGTGACGTTGCAAAACGTGTATTGGCTCATTTATTGGGTGTAACTTTACCGAATCCATCAATGATCAATGAAGAGGTTGTTGTCGTAGCACATGATTTAACACCTAGTGATACGGCTCAATTAGATCGTAAGTATGTGAAAGCCTTTGTCACTGACATTGGTGGACGTACTTCACATTCTGCGATTATGGCACGTTCTCTTGAAATTCCGGCGATTGTTGGGACAAAAGAGATTACTGCAAAAGTAAAAGCAAATGATATGTTAGCAGTAAATGGGATTGAAGGGGATGTCATTGTTGATCCTACTGAAGTTCAAAAAGCTGAATTTATCAAAGCTGGTGAAGCCTATGCTGCTCAAAAAGCAGAATGGGAAAAACTGAAAAATGCAGCAACTGTGACAGCTGATGGCAAACACATTGAATTAGCTGCCAACATTGGAACTCCTAAAGATTTAGAGGGTGTTCATAACAATGGAGGAGAAGCAGTTGGTTTGTACCGTACAGAATTCTTATACATGGATTCACCAGATTTCCCAACTGAAGACGACCAATACAAAGCTTACAAAGCAGTATTGGAAGGAATGGCTGGCAAACCAGTCGTTGTTCGGACGATGGATATCGGTGGGGACAAAGAATTACCTTACTTACAATTACCACACGAAATGAATCCTTTCTTGGGTTACCGTGCATTACGTATTAGTTTATCAGAACAAGGCGATGACATGTTCCGCACACAAATGCGTGCATTGTTACGTGCTTCTGTTCATGGTAACTTACGTATTATGTTCCCAATGGTTGCTACATTAAAAGAATTCCGTGCTGCAAAACAAATTTTTGTCGAAGAAAAAGAAAAATTGGAAAGCGAAGGAACAAAAGTTTCTGATACTATCCAAGTCGGAATTATGATTGAAATTCCAGCGGCAGCAGTAATTGCTGACAAATTTGCTAAAGAAGTTGACTTCTTCAGCGTTGGAACAAATGACTTAATTCAATATACAATGGCTGCAGACCGTATGAACGAACGCGTTTCTTATCTTTACCAACCATATAACCCATCGATTTTACGTTTACTTAAAAACGTTATCGATGCAGCTCACGCTGAAGGTAAATGGGCAGGTATGTGTGGAGAAATGGCTGGCGATCAAATAGCGGTACCATTGTTAATGGGTCTAGGATTAGATGAGTTCTCTATGAGTGCTACATCAATTCTTAAAACTCGTAGTCTAATGAAACGTTTGGATACAACTAAGATGGCTGAACTTGCTGAACGCGCATTAAATGAATGTGACACGATGGAAGAAGTCGTTGAATTAGTAAATCAATACGTTGGTTAATAACCATCTAGTCGCAAATGAAGTTCATCTGAATTTCTTTTGCGGCTTTTTTTGTTTTTTGTTCACTTCCTATCTAACAGTTTTGTCATATCTCTGTCATCTTGAATGAAAAAAGCTTGATTTAACAAGGTACTGACTGTAATAATCAATGGAAAAGAAAAACTAAGACTTAAGATTGAGTGACACAGAAGTTTGCTGTGATATAATGTGAATAACAATTCAAAGAATAATGACCAGTTAATTGAACTTGAGAATTAATTAAATTCTTATCATTATAGGATTAGTTTTGAATAAATAATATCATTAGGATAGTTTGGAGGCAGTATTGTGAAGATAGGTTTTTTTACAGACACGTATTTTCCCCAGGTAAGTGGCGTGGCAACTTCAATTAAAACATTAAAAGAAGAGCTAGAGAAAAACGGGCATGACGTATATATATTTACGACTTCTGACCCGAATGCAGATAAATTTGAAGAGGGAGTCATTCGTATGCCGAGTGTTCCTTTCGTATCATTTAAAGATCGACGAATTGTGGTTCGCGGTATGTGGTATGCTTATTTAATTTCAAAGGAGCTAGAATTAGATTTGATTCATACGCACACGGAATTTGGAACAGGGTTACTGGGGAAATTAGTAGGCAAAAAGATGAAAATTCCAGTGATCCATACTTATCACACTATGTATGAAGATTACCTACATTATATTGCTAAAGGCAAGGTATTACGACCGACACATGTTAAGTATTACTCACGGATATTTTCAAATCACTCAACTGGAGTCGTTTGTCCTAGTGAACGAGTAATTGAAAAGCTTCGTTCATATGGTGTTGTAAAACCAATGAGAATCATCCCAACAGGAATTGATATCGAAAAATTTAAACGTTCGGATATCACGTCGGAGATGACCGATGAAGTGCGCGAACAATTAGGGATACAAGAAGACCAATTAATGATTTTATCGCTAAGTAGACTTTCATACGAAAAAAATATTCAAGCAATTATTCAAGGATTTCCTGAAGTGGTTACCTCTCTTCCAAATGCACGTTTGGTGATTGTTGGAAAAGGCCCTTATATGGAAGTTTTACAAGAAATGACTCACGATTTGGGGATTTCAGACAAGGTTCAGTTTGTCGGTGAGGTTCCAAATGATGAAGTAGCGCTATATTATAAAGCAGCAGATTATTTCGTAAGTACTTCGACTTCAGAAACGCAAGGTTTGACCTATACAGAGGCAATGGCAGCTGGGACACCGTTAGTCGTGGAAGGAAATGCTTATCTAAATAATTTAATTTCTCATCCTTCTCTAGGAGAAACATTTGATTCTGATGAGGCTTTTGCATCAGCACTTATAAATTATATTAACCGTTCTATTCCTCGCGATGCAGATATTTTGAAAGAAAAGATGTTTGAAATATCTGCGACTCATTTTGGGGAAGAGATGATTTCGTTTTATCAAGATATGATTGACTATCATGAACAACAACTTATGTTGAAAAATTTAGAACCCTCTATGGAAAAAATTCGTGTTCGATTCACTAGTTTTAAAAAATAGTCTTTGAATAAAGTAAAATCCTTGTTTCTAGAGTATACTGGAGACAAGGATTTTTTATTTTTAGGAGGAATGGTAAAATGAAAATTGGATTTATTGGGACAGGTGTCATGGGGGCATCAATTATTAAAAATATGTTCAAGAAAAATTATGAAGTAAATGTTTATAATCGTACAAAAAGTCGGACAGATGAGTTGGTTGAATTAGGGGCGACATGGTTGGACACGCCTCAAAAGATAACGGAAGCTAGTGACATCATTTTTACAATGGTCGGTTTTCCTCAAGACGTAGAGGAAGTGTATTACGGGGAGCATGGCATTTTTAAAACGGATGTTGCAGGTAAGATTTTGGTTGATTTAACTACAAGTACACCAACTCTAGCTGTTAAAATAGCAAAAACGGCGCAAGAAAAAGGTGGCCAAGCACTGGATGCCCCTGTTTCTGGTGGCGATTTGGGTGCAAAAAATGGCACATTGACGATTATGGTTGGTGGAGAAAAAGAAGCCTACGAACAGGTCTTGCCGATTTTTGAAAGTTTTGGGAAAACATTTATGCTTCATGGCTCTTCCGGAAAGGGCCAACATACAAAAATGGCAAATCAAATTATGATTGCTGGTACGATGACAGGAATGACTGAGATGTTGGTGTATGCTCAATCGGCCGGGTTAGATTTAAACAAAGTGATTGAAACGCTAGGTGGTGGAAGTGCCGCAAATTGGTCAATGTTAAATTATGGTCCAAGAATTCTTAGAGAAGATTATACAGCTGGTTTTTTTGTCAAACATTTTATAAAGGACCTGAAGATTGCTTTAGATGAAGCCGACAAGTTATCTGTGAAGTTGCCAGCGACGGATTTAGCGAAATCTTTATATCTTCAACTGGCTGAAAAGGGCTATGAAAACGACGGAACACAGGCTTTAATTAAGCTTTGGTGGGATCAAGGAAAAAAACCAAAAAAAAATTAATAAAAAAGCACAATTTTTTTGCTAAAAATCATGCAAGTCAGCGTAGCTTTTGTTACAATATAACAGGAATAGAGAAAGGGAGGCCACTCGCATGAAACACTCACAACTTGTTGCCATCATTAAACGCTTAGAAGCGATGACTGAAGCAACTGACAATGAAGTACAAGTTCGCCGTTTTGAAAAAGAGGGTGTCGAAAAATGTACTGTTACTTTTGACAAAGTGACAGATACATTTGAACTAACAGAAGCAGATACGCAACAACAGTATCAATTCGATAATATCGATATCGTTGCGATGGAAATTTATGATTTAATTCAATAAACCTTTTTACCTAGGTCTAGTAGACTCTGAAGGAACCGATAAAAATTAAGGCAAATGTCTTAGTTTTTATCGGTTCCTTTTTCAAGTGGGGGCCGGATTATCCCACTGATTTCTTTCGCTTTTACTCGGTTTACATAACTGGATAGGATATAGAGCGGATCAATTTGTGACTTCTCGATAAAATTAGCCGGTGCTAGAATCTTTTTGTTCACCTGTGTAAATGAAGGGTCTACAGATGTGGGCGTAATGAGTGTTTCTTGTACCCTACCACACGCCAATAGATAGTGTTTGGTTCGTGAGCCATCTATCGGAAGTGAGAGAATTTGCTGCTCTATGGCCAATGTATCTTTTTGTTGATTGATGAGAAAGATAAATGACTCCATTTGTTTGATTGTCGTTTGAAGCTTTTGAGCATATTCGAAGTTCATTTGTTCTATGCAATAAGCTTGGCGTTTTTTTAAATAAGAAAGGACTTTTTTATTCTCACCAGACAAAAAGCCAAGTATTTCTGAATTTTTTTCTTCTATAGTAAGTTGTTTGATTTCAGGTAACTGTGCCTCAATTATTAAGCGTGTAATTGGGGAGACCGTTTTTAATAGATAAGTTTCAGATAGGGCCACAAGTAGCTCCGGTAGCCGTTTATAGTTTTTAAAAGGCCCGTAACATTCAGCTGAGGCTTCTGTACTAAGGCTAAAGGTCTGCTGACTGTAGCTGATGTAAAGATAGTTTTTGTAATAATTCATCATCCTGTTATACATTGGATGATATTGTTGAATTAGTTGGCATTCCAACAATAAAGCATCCAACTCTGTATCCACATGAATGACCTCGAAATCATGAATGTTGCGAACCATCCGTAAAACTTTTTTTGAGTGCTGTTGATTCTTTTGAAAATAGCTTGAAACGCGATCTTTTAAGTGCTTGGCTTTTCCAACATAGATGATTTCATCTAGATAATCCTTCATCAAATAGACACCGGGAGTTCGCGGTAACCGTTTAACTTTTTCTTTTAACATAGTAGAGACTCCTATACAAATTGTGACTGGATTATAGCTGAAAATAGCCAAAAATACAATTGAAAACTTGGTATATAGTTTCTGTTAATAAATAAGCATTAAAGGCACAGCCGATCAATCGTTTCTTTTGGAATGGTATTTACCCATCGAACAAATGCACGAACGGCTATTTTAATTTGATAATATTTGGAGAAAAAAACGTTGTTCACACAGGTTTCCTTGAGCCATTTCCATAGCTCTTCAATGGCATTCAAATTAGGGCTATAAGGTGGCAGAAAAAGGAGACGCAATCGGACATTTCTCCTCAAAAAATCTTGTAAAATTTTGGCATGATGAACTCTTGAGTTATCTAAAACCATGACGATAATTCCTGTAGGATACAATTTTAGAACATTTTCAAGAAATCCTTGGAAAACCTTTGCGTCAAATGTGTCACTTTCTTCCACATAAACGGCACCTGTTTCGTAATTCAATATTCCTGTAAGCTTGACACTGTAGTGTTTTCCGTACGTCTTAATCTTCTTTTGTTGACCAATAGGAAACCAAGTGGCTTGTAACGCTTGATAATCACGTATAGTGGATTCATCTTCAAAGAGCAGGTGCTCAATCTCCCCATTTACGAGTTTTTTTTTCAGATTCCAGTTGCTCCAAAAATTCGGCTTGTTTCTCTTTATCGGCATTTGCTAGTACATAGCTAGGCCGCGTATGACTTAAGCCAATTTGATGCATTTGTTGCAGAATACTGCTTTCTTTATAATCTATGTTATACGTTTCCTTTAACCATTTTGCTGCAAGCTTACCCGTCCAATTGTAGCGACCTGGAAAACCGACGTCATGAGGGACATAATCACGTATGACATCGTATAACGCTTGACTCTGTTCTTTTGTCATGAACGGTGGACGTCTAGATTTTTTTTGGGGAACGAGTGCAGTAAGTCCCCCTTGTAAATAACTATTTATATAGAGTCCTACAGTTGTCTCGTTCAAGTGAAACATTCCAGCGATTTCTTTATTTTGCTTCCCTTGCATACTTAAATCAATGACTTGGTATTTTAGTTTTAGTCTTGTATTTTTAGTTTCTCGCAACTGAGTGCGGATTTCTTCAATTTGTTCAGGAGTATAATGTCTTATTTTCATGGGAGAAACCTCGTTTTAGTTTCATTTTACCATGGATGGCAAGCTTTAATTTGAAATGCGTTTTACTTTACGGGAACTATATAGATAATAAAATTTTAACTGAAATATGGAATAATGCTTTGATAATCAAAATATTTTTCGTTTGTTTGACAAATTTATCAGAAATGATAGAGTCCTTGCTACACAATGCATGGCGAGGATTTCTTAAATAAAAAAATAAAATAATCGATTTTTTAGAGCGAAAAAAAGCAAAAAACGGGTTGCATTCACAAATAAAATACGATATAGTTTGAACATCAAATGATTTGATAATCAAACTAAATGGATGGTGCCCCATGGAACTGGAAACAATCAATGATTACCTGGTGACAGTCTTCAATGATATTCTCACCATTGAAGAATCCGAACTTAAAAAATCACAATTTAATGATCTTTCAATCACAGAAATGCACACGATTGAAGCGATTGGTATGTATAGAAAAAAAACAACGTCTGAAGTAGCAAAAGATTTATCAATTACTGTGGGTACACTAACTATTGCCATTAATAGATTAGTAAAAAAAGACTATGTCGAACGAATTCGTAGTGAAGATGATCGTCGGGTTGTAAAACTTGGCCTGACAAAAAAAGGAAAATTACTTTTCCGAGTTCATCAGCATTTCCATCGTGAAATGGTAAAAAATATTTTACACGGTATGGAGAAGACTGAAGAAGAAGCATTATTAAAAGCATTAAAAAATCTTCACACTTTTCTTCAAGGGTACAAGCGATGAGTAGATTTGCACAGATTATATCAAGCGCACGTTATGTCCCTGAAAAGGTCGTGACTAATGAAGATTTAACGAAATTAATGGATACTTCGGATGAATGGATTCGTTCCAGAACAGGAATTAAAGAGCGCCATGTGGTAACAGACGAAAATACTTCAGATTTATGTGTGATAGTGGCGGAGCAATTATTGAGTAAATCAGGTATTCTCGCTGAACAACTAGATTTTATTCTAGTTGCTACGATGTCACCAGATTATACAAGCCCTTCAGTTGCCTGCCAAGTACAGGGATTGATTGGCGCCAAAAACGCTATGGCATTTGACATTAGTGCAGCTTGTTCAGGATTTGTTTACGGCGTATCTATTGCCGAAAAATTTATCCGGACGGGTTCAAGTTATGGTTTAGTGATTGGTGGCGAGACGCTATCGAAATTATTGAATTGGGAAGACCGTTCAACCGCAGTTCTATTCGGAGATGGTGCAGCTGGAGTTCTACTTGAAGCTAGCGAAACACCAAGTATTCAAAAGGAAAAAATTGCTGCAGATGGTACCAGAAACCAAGCATTGACTGCCGGCTTTCATGAGAATAATAGTCCATTTTATGGAGAAAAATCAGAATCTTCATACTGCTTGAGTATGGTTGGCCGAGACATCTTTGATTTTGCTCTTCGAGATGTAGTAGCCAATATTAAAGAAGTTGTTGGCGATGAACTAGACTCTATTGACTATTTCTTATTACACCAAGCTAATGAACGAATCATTGAGAAGATTTCTAAGAAGTTAAAAGTTCCTAGAGAGAAGTTTTTAACGAATATGGATAGATATGGCAATACCTCAGCTGCGAGCATCCCGATTTTATTCGATGAAGCAGTTGAAACTGGGAAGATTCAATTAGGTTCCAAACAAAAAGTTGTGTTTACAGGTTACGGTGGAGGGTTAACTTGGGGAAGTATTCTCCTCACTCTATAGTAGCTGTTTACAATAAATTTAGAGCTTTGCTCAATCAAAAAGATGAAAACAATATTGGAGGAATATAGAAATGGTATTTGAAAAAATTCAAGAAATTATTGCAGAAGAATTAGGGAAAGATACAGAAGAGATTCAATTAACAACAAACATTCAAGATGATTTAGAAGCGGATAGCTTAGATTTATTCCAAATCATCAACGAAATTGAAGATGCTTTCGATGTGAAAATTGAAACAGAAGATGGCATTTCAACTGTTCAAGATTTAGTAACATATGTTGAAAAACAAAAAGCTGAATAATAATTATTGAGGTTAGGCGATTCGCCTGGCCTTTCCTTTTATAGAAGAAATAAATTTACTACGTTTTGATAAGGAGAACGCAATGAAAACAGCATTTTTATTTAGTGGACAAGGAGCACAATATCAAGGGATGGGTCAAGAACTTTGCAAGACTGAATCAATTGTTCGTGAGACATTTGAAGAAGCCAGTCAAGCTCTTGGCTATGATATGGCGAAGCTTTGTTTTGAGGAAAGTCCTCAACTAAATCAAACAGAATATACACAGCCAGCAATCTTAACCGTGAGCGTGGCTTTTCATCGATTATTAGCTTCAGAAAACTTTTCTGCCGATGTTATGGCGGGACTAAGTTTAGGAGAATATTCCGCACTAGTTGCTAGTGGCGTGCTCGATTTTTCGGCGGCGGTTCAATTAGTATCAAAGCGTGGGAAATTTATGAGTGAAGCAGCTCCAACAGGTACAGGGAAAATGGTGGCAGTGATGAATGCCCCCGTTGATGTCATTGAAGAGTGCTGCAAAAAAGCTAGCCAATTAGGAATTGTTTCTCCGGCTAATTATAATACGCCTCAGCAAATCGTGATTGGTGGTTCGGTTGAAGCCGTTGACGAAGCAATGAGACTGTTAAAAGAAGCAGGAGTTAAACGAATGATTCCACTAAATGTTAGTGGTCCTTTTCATACCAGACTTTTAGAGCCAGCAGCAAAAAAACTTGAAGATGTTTTAGCAACTGTTGCGTTTTCTGAACCAAGGATTCCTATAATCAGTAATACAACCGCAAAAATCATGCCGTATGATCAAATGAAAGAACTACTAAAACGACAAGTGATGTCACCAGTCCGTTTTTATGAAAGTATTGAAACGATGAAAGAGCTGGGCATTACAAGAGTTGTCGAGATTGGCCCAGGGAAAGTATTGAGTGGCTTTATTAAAAAAATTGATTCTTCTATTGAGATTTCAAGAATAGAGGATACCGAAACATTTCTTCAAACAAAAGAATTTTTAGCAGGGGGTAACTGATGGAATTAAAAGGGAAAAACGTCTTTATTACAGGAAGTACTCGAGGTCTTGGTGCAGCAATGGCGACAGCTTTCGCCAAAGAAGGCGCGAATATTATTTTAAACGGGCGCGGTGAAATTTCTGCGGATAGCATTCAAGAAATACAAAATCTAGGTGTTTCATGTGTTGGCGTTTCTGGCGATATCTCAGATTTTGATAGTGCCGGCGAAATGATTGACCAAGCGATTAAAGAGCTTGGAAGTGTTGATGTTTTAGTTAATAATGCAGGAATTACAAATGATAAGTTAGTCTTACGTATGACAGCTGATGATTTTGAAAAAGTGTTAAAAATTAATTTGACTGGCACCTTCAACATGACCCAACATGTCTTAAAAAAAATGATGAAACAACGTCAAGGCGCAATCATCAATCTTTCAAGTGTTTCAGGATTAATTGGTAACCTAGGTCAAGCAAATTATGCCGCTAGTAAAGCGGGTGTAATTGGTCTGACAAAATCAGTTGCTAGAGAGGCGGCTACACGTGGTATTACTTGTAACGCGATTGCCCCAGGATTTATTGAAACTGATATGACTGATGTGTTATCTGATAAGGTCAAAGAAGAAGCGTGTAAGCAAATTCCAATGCAACGTTTTGGTCGTCCAGAAAATGTCGCAGAAACAGCTGTATTTTTAGCTAAGAGTTCGTATATTACAGGCCAAGTCATCAATGTTGATGGTGGCATGGTTATGCAAGGGTAAGGAAAGGAGCAAAATGATGAATCGAGTAGTAATTACAGGGTATGGCGTAGCATCTCCTATTGGAAATGACAGCGAAGCCTTTTTAGATAGTTTGAAAGAAGGAAAAAATGGAATTCGTCCAATCACTAAGTTTGACGCAACAGATACAGGAATTACCGTTGGAGCAGAAGTCCATGATTTTCCTTTTGATAAACATTTTGTGAAAAAAGATAGCAAGCGTATGGATTTATTTTCTATTTACGGAGTTTATGCTGCTTTAGAAGCAATGGAAATGAGCGGATTGACTACTGAAACAGTAAATCAAGATCGTTTCGGCGTCATGGTAGGTTCAGGAATTGGTGGCTTACAAACGATTCAAGACCAAGTCATTCGTATGCATGATAAGGGTGCGCAACGTGTATCGCCAATGTTTGTGCCAATGTCAATTGTAAATATGGCTGCAGGAAATATTGCCTTACGTGTAGGCGCTAAAGGGATTTGTACGGCAATCGTAACTGCCTGTGCAACAGCGACTCACTCAATTGGAGAAGCGTTTAGAAATATTAAACACGGCTACTCTGATGTTATTTTGGCAGGAGGCTCAGAAGCTTCTATTACAGGAATTGGTATTTCAGGATTTGCTTCTTTGACTGCTTTATCAAGAGAAACAGACCCAGATAAAGCTTCCGTTCCTTTCTCTGCAGAACGTAATGGATTTGTTATGGGTGAAGGTGCTGGGATTTTTGTAGTGGAATCATTAGAGCACGCACAAAAACGTGGCGCAACAATCTTAGGGGAAGTTGTCGGTTATGGTGCAAACTGTGATGCCTATCATATGACTTCACCGACTCCAGATGGATCAGGTGCTTCAAAAGCGATGATTTTAGCGATGGAAGAAGCTGGAATTTCGCCTGAAGATGTTGGTTACATCAATGCTCATGGAACTAGTACACCTGCTAATGATAAAGCAGAAGCAAAAGCTATCCGTCTTGCATTAGGTGAAAACTTTATGAACACATATGTAAGTAGTACAAAATCAATGACAGGTCACTTATTAGGGGCTGCTGGTGGGATTGAAGCAATTGCAACACTGCTTGCTTTAAAACATCAATTTGTACCACCAACCATCAACGTAAAAGAAATTGATCCTGAGATTGAGTTGAACGTTGTGATTAATGAGAGCAAACCTGCAGAATTAACTTATGCTATGAGTAATTCATTAGGTTTCGGTGGTCATAATGCAGTCATCTGTTTAAAACGCTGGGAGGATTAAGATGAATATCAGCGAGATTAAAGAATTATTGAATCAATTTGATGTGTCTTCACTAACAGAGTTTGATTTACGTGAAGGTGACTTTGAACTATATATGAATAAAAACAGTGAGTCTAGACAGCAAGTCATGTCAACTCCTGTTCAATCTATACAAGCGTCAGCTGCTGATTTAGCAGCTACGCCTGTATCTGTGCCGATACAAGCCCTTCAATCGACTGAAACTAGTAATTCAGCTAATGAAACGCCAGGTAAACAAGCAGAAGGAGAAGAAATCCTTTCCCCGATTGTCGGTGTCGTTTATTTACAGCCATCACCTGATAAACCAGCTTATAAATCGGTGGGTGATACAGTCAAAAAAGGTGAAGTCTTATGTATTATTGAAGCGATGAAGCTAATGAATGAAATTACCAGTGAATTTGATGGTGAAATAACTGAAATTCTTGTAAATAACGAAGATGTGGTTGAGTTCCATCAGCCATTATTTCGAATTAAGTCAAGATAGAAAAGAGGATAATGATGAAAATGAATATTGAAGAAATCAAACAAATTATACCTCACCGTTACCCTATGTTATTGATTGATACAATTGAAGAAATCGAAGAAGGCCAGAGAGTAGTTGCTAAGAAGAATGTGACCTTTAATGAGCATGTTTTCCAAGGGCATTTTCCGGGCGAACCTGTTATGCCAGGTGTCTTAATCCTTGAAGCGATGGCACAGGCAGGAGCTGTAGCGTTACTTTCATTAGAACAATTTAAAGGGAAGACGGCTTATTTTGGTGGAATTGATAAAGCCAAATTTAGACAAAAAGTTGTTCCAGGCAATACATTAATGTTAGAAGTTGAGATTCTTAAAGTGAAATCTTCAGCAGGAATCGGTAAAGGAATTGCTCGTGTTGACGGCAAAAAAGTAGCTGAAGCAGAATTGACATTTATGATTGGATAGGTGACGTATGTTTTCAAAAATTTTAATAGCCAATCGTGGAGAAATCGCTGTTCGTATTATTCGTGCTTGTCGAGAAATGGGGATTCAGACGGTTGCTGTTTATTCTGAGGCAGACAGAGAGGCTCTTCATACGCAGATGGCTGATGAGGCGGTTTGTATCGGACCTGCTAAAGCGACAGATTCTTATTTGAATGTGCAAGCGGTTCTTAGCGCAGCTATTGTAACTAAGGCTGAAGCCATTCATCCAGGATTCGGTTTTCTATCGGAAAATAGTCAGTTTGCTTCGATGTGTGAGGAATGTAATATTGTATTTATCGGTCCCAAAAGTCAAACGATTGATGCAATGGGAAACAAAATAAATGCTAGAAAACTGATGATTGAGGCAGAAGTTCCAGTGATTCCAGGTAGTGAAGGGGTTATTTCGAGTGTCGAGGAAGCCCTTGAGATTGCAGAATCGATTGGCTACCCTGTGATGCTAAAAGCGGCTGCTGGGGGTGGCGGAAAAGGAATCAGAAAGGTTCTGAACGCTGATGAGTTACCTCAGCACTTCTCATCTGCTCAACAAGAGGCGAAAGCGGCCTTTAATAATGATGATATGTATATTGAAAAAATTATTTATCCAGCTCGCCATATTGAAGTCCAAATTTTAGGTGACCAATCAGGTAATGTCATCCATTTAGGAGAACGCGATTGTTCATTACAAAGAAATAACCAAAAAGTCATGGAGGAATCTCCTTCTGTGGTGATTTCAGAAGCGAAAAGACAGAAACTAGGCGAGGCAGCTGTTCGTGCAGCCAAAGCCGTTTCTTATGAAAACGCTGGGACGATTGAATTTCTAATGGATGAACAAGGGGATTTTTTCTTTATGGAGATGAATACACGAATCCAAGTGGAACATCCCGTAACAGAAATGGTGACAGGTGTTGATTTAGTCAAAAAACAAGTCGAAGTGGCTGCAGGGGAACCTCTAGGGTTGACGCAAGAGGATATTCATTTCTCTGGTCATGCGATTGAATGTCGGATCAATGCAGAAAATCCGGCGTTCCATTTTGCGCCGTCACCTGGGAAAATTCACAACTTGTTATTACCAAGTGGTGGAATGGGTTTACGTGTAGATAGTGCGATGTATTCAGGCTACAGTATTCCTCCCTATTATGATTCAATGATTGCAAAAGTGATTGTTCATGGGGAAAACCGCTTTGATGCGTTGATGAAAATGCAGCGTGCCCTTGGCGAAATAGTCACGGATGGTGTGATTACAAACGCAGAGTTTCAAATGGACTTGATTAGTCATCCAGCTGTTTTGGCTGGAGACTATGACACAGCCTTTTTACAAGAAACATTCTTACCAAATTGGACACCTGAGGAAGAGTAGGAGGATGAAACATGGGTTTGTTTAAAAAGAAAAATTATATTCGAATTAATCCAAATCGACCAACCCAAACGTCGAATCAACCTTCTGTTCCAGATAATATGTGGGCGAAATGCCCAAGTTGTAAACGAACGCTTTATACGAAGGAAATTGGGGCAGAAAAAACCTGCCCTCATTGCGGATATAATTTTCGAATTAGTGCGTGGGAACGCTTGTCCTTATTGATTGACGAAAAAAGCTTTGAAGAATGGGGAACCGATTGTCAAACGGAGGATCCATTAGACTTTCCAGGCTATTTAGAAAAAGTTGAGAAGGTTCAAGAAGCAACGGGGCTTCACGAAGCAGTTTTGACTGGAAAAGCAACGATTGACCAACAACCTATTGCAATTGGAATTATGGATTCAAACTTTATTATGGGAAGTATGGGAACCGTTGTTGGCGAAAAAATTTGCCGTCTGTTTGAGCGAGCGATAGAAGAAAAGTTACCAGTTGTTTTATTTACGGCATCAGGTGGTGCACGAATGCAAGAGGGAATTTTTTCGCTGATGCAAATGGCAAAAATTTCTGCTGCTGTAAAACGTTATAACAATGCTGGACTGTTTTATCTGACTGTTTTGACGGATCCGACGACTGGCGGAGTGACGGCTAGTTTCGCGATGCTTGGAGATATTATTTTAGCAGAGCCTCAAAGTATGATTGGGTTTGCTGGACGTCGAGTGATTGAACAGACTATCAAACAAGAGTTACCCGAGAATTTCCAAAAAGCTGAGTTTCTACTTGAACATGGGTTTGTTGACCAAATCGTGCCAAGAGCTGAGTTAAAACAAAAGCTGGTTGATCTCTTGCACTTGCATACAATGAAGGGATGGGTCTAGTTTATGACAAATACAGCACATGAGATTGTTCAGTTGGCTAGACACAAAGATCGTTTGACTAGCTTGGATTATTTTGAAAGAATATTTGATGGGTTTCAAGAATTTCATGGTGATCGTTTGTTTAGTGATGACCAAGCAATCGTAGGCGGAATTGCGCTTTTAGATGGGAAACCAGTAACGGTTATCGGGATTCAAAAAGGCCGCAATCTTCCAGAAAATATTGAACGAAATTTTGGTTCTCCTCATCCAGAAGGGTATCGAAAAGCTTTACGACTAATGAAACAGGCGGAGAAATTCAAACGACCAGTAATCACCTTTATCAACACGGCTGGCGCCTTTTGCGGGGTTGGTGCAGAGGAACGTGGAGAAGGTGAGGCGATTGCTAAGAATCTGTTTGAAATGGCTGATTTAAAAGTTCCAACTTTATCAATTATTATTGGTGAAGGGGGCAGTGGGGGCGCGCTAGCCTTGGCCTTAACAGATGAGGTTTGGATGCTGGAGCAGACGATTTATGCAATTCTATCTCCTGAAGGTTTTGCTTCGATTCTTTGGAAAGATGGTAGTCGCGCACAGGAAGCTGCCGAACTGATGAAAATTACAGCACCTGAACTTAAAGAGTTGAATGTTATCGATAAAGTCATTCCGGAGACCTTCCAGGGAAAACCTCTATCACAAGAGAAGGTTCTTCAAATTGTGAAAAAAGCGTTAGTTGAAAAACTAACACAATTAGCAAAAAAAGAAGTAGATGTTCTTTTAGAAGAACGATATCAACGATTTAGACGTTTCTAAAATAGTCAGTGGTTAATTTCAATATTAACCATTGGCTTTTTTTTGCTCAATTTAACGAGAGAACTCACAAATGTTGTGAGTGCCTATTTGCTATTACCTAAAAAATGTATAAATATGTGATTCAAAAGGTCGGTTGTTACATGGATATAAATGAGCTATCCATTGATTTGCCTCATTTTCCCGAATAATAATGGCTTTAATCACTGGTATAAAAGCATTTCTGCTCTTGAAAAAAGAAACTTAAAATTTTTTCGAAAAATGGATGAAAATTCAAAAACAATGTGGTATTATGTATATAATCACAAATAAATGATTTGTAATGCATAAAAATTAAGGAGTGTTTTGTATGAAGAAGTATTTCGGGATTATTTTATCAGTTGTCGCAATTTGTATTTTGACCGCTTGTGGAGATGGTGGAAAAACCTCTTCGTCGGGTGGAGCGAATAAAGAGGAGACAAATCAGTTGGCGGCAATTAAAAAAGCAGGCGTTTTAAAGGTGGGGACCTCTGCTGACTTTGCGCCGTTTGAATTTCATAAGATGGTTGATGGAAAAGATGAGATTGTCGGAGCAGATGTAGATATGGTCAAGAAAATAGCTGAAGAGTTGGGTGTTAAAGTCGAATTTATAGATATGGAGTTTTCTGCAGTTCTAACTGCTTTACAGCAAGGAAAAATCGATATTGCCATTTCCGGGATTTCTGCAACAGAGGAACGTCAGAAAACATTTGATTTTTCAGTCAATTACTATAACCCACCACAAAAAGTTATGATCAATAAGAAAAATGCCGATGCTTATACTTCAATTGATTCATTAAGTAAGAAAAAAGTTGGCGCACAAAAAGGTTCGATTCAAGAATCAGTGGTTAAGGAGCAGATTGGGGACGCTCAAATTGTTTCGGTTGCCAAAGTACCTAACTTGGTTATTGAGCTGAATCAAGGCTCAATTGACGCGTTGGTTGTCGAAGAAACAATCGGTGCGGCTTACATTGCTCAAAATGCCGATTTGATGTTTGCTGACATCGATTTGGTGTCTAACGAAGATGAGGCGTATGCAATCGCATTGCCTAAAGGAAGTACGGAATTAAAAACAGAGCTGGATAAAATCCTGGAAGGCCTAATTAAGGATGGAACCGTTGAAGAGTATGTTCAAAAAAACAGTAAATTAGCCAATGAAAGCACGGATAAATAGATTGGAGCAATAAACGATGAATTTTTCTTTCTTACCGAACTATCTTCCCTACTTTTTATCAGGGACATTAGTTACACTGATTATTTCAGTTGTCACCATCATCTTGGGAACAATACTGGGGATTTGCTTAGCTTTAATGAAGTTATCCAAAGTAACCCCTTTGCGATGGTTTTCAAATATTTACATTGAGGTCTTTCGGGGAACACCAATGTTAATTCAGGTTTTGATAGGATTTGGTTTGTTACAAGGAATTGTTTCGGCACCAACAATTACAATTGGCGTGTTAGCCATTGATTTTGGCCGATTGATTCCAGGGATGTTAGTTCTTTCGCTTAATTCAGGGGCTTATGTGGCGGAGATTGTCCGGGCAGGGATTATTGCAGTTGACTATGGACAACAAGAGGCAGCAGGGTCTTTAGGTTTAAGACCAATGCAAGCTATGCGTTATGTCATTTTACCTCAAGCCCTTAGAAATATTTTGCCACCCATGGGAAATGAATTTATTATTTTGATTAAAGATTCTTCTCTATTATCAACTATTGGTATTTATGAATTATTAAGTAGTGCTCAGATTGTTGTCTCTGATTCGTTTATTCCGTTAGAGCCGCTATATGTAGCTGCAGGAATCTATTTTATCCTAACGTTTATTCTATCTAGAGTCTTAAATCTATGGGAAAAGAAATTAGGGAAAGGTTATCATCGGTAGGAGGAAGCAGGATGAGTTCATTAATTGAAATAAAGAAATTGCATAAATCATTTGCTAAACAAGAGGTTTTAAAAGGGCTGGATACGGAAATTAAAAAAGGGGAAGTGGTCGTGGTCATTGGTCCTTCAGGTTCAGGGAAAAGTACCTTTTTGCGCTGTATTAATCTCTTAGAGGAGCCGACGAGTGGAACGATTCTAGTGGATGGCACCGATATTACTCACAAAGACAATGATATTTATAAAATGAGAGAAAAGTTAGGGATGGTTTTCCAACAGTTTAATCTGTTTCCAAATATGACAGTGTTGGAAAATATCACGCTTTCGCCGGTTAAAGTTAAAAAAATGGCGAAAAGTGATGCTGAGGTGATTGGACTCGATTTATTAAAGAAGGTTGGCCTAGTCGACAAAGCGGATGCGTATCCTCAGTCTTTATCAGGAGGACAAAAGCAGCGGATTGCGATTGCTCGTGCATTAGCTATGGAGCCTGAAGTCATGTTGTTTGATGAACCGACCTCAGCTTTAGATCCAGAAATGGTCGGAGAGGTTTTGACTGTTATGCAAAATTTAGCGCAAGAGGGAATGACAATGGTGATTGTTACTCATGAGATGGGCTTTGCAAAAGAAGTCGGCGATCGTATCTTGTTTATGGATCAAGGAGTAATTGTAGAAGAAGGAACCCCAACAGAAGTTTTTGAGGAAACTAGAAGCCCTCGGACGATTGATTTTTTATCAAAGGTTCTCTAAGTATAAATAGCATAAATCATAAATAGACAGACGGCATTCAAACAAAAATTATAGCTTCTCCCTATTTATTCCAGAATAAAATTTTAAATTTTCTGAAATAAATAGTGAAAGCTTTTTTTGTCTCTTTTATAGAGGAAGTCATCAAAAATCAAGAGAATCAGTCAGAGTTAAGACAAGGAATGCGAGGAAATAGTGAGGTTTCAAGATTTCTGTTTCAGAATAGTAGTTTTTTTCAAAGAAATAACGTATAATATGGGGTTGAGGAGTACAAATGGTACTCCTTCATTTTTTGAATCAAGGAGACAATATGTTTTCAAATTATAAACCAACGTGGATGGTTGATGCCATCTATCAAATTACACCAGAACAATTGAAGAAAATGGGCATTAAAGCTGTATTAACTGATTTGGATAATACACTGATTGCTTGGAATAATCCGGATGGCACCCAAGAGCTTTTGAACTGGATTCTTGAGATGAAAAATGCTGGAATTCCAGTAGTGGTTGTCTCAAATAACAAATCGAGTCGTGTGGAGCGTGCGATTCAAAAATTTGATTTAGATTATGTTGCACGAGCCTTAAAACCATTTGCTCGAGGTATTAAGTCTGCGCAGAAAAAATTAAATCTTTCAGATGATGAAATTGTCATGGTAGGCGATCAAATTATGACGGATATCCGTGGGGCTAATCGAGCGGGTATTCGCAGTATCCTCGTTCGACCAATTATTGATACAGATGGTTGGAATACACGTATTAATCGGTTTTTTGAGCGAAAGATTATGCGTTCTTTACTGAAAAAACATCCTGAAATGAAATGGCGAGGTGGACTCGAATGACAGAAGCAATTCATTGCATCGGCTGTGGGGCCGAAATTCAAACACAATCTCCCGGTGAATTAGGCTACACGCCTAAAGGGGCACTAGAAAAAGGCTTAGAATCAGGTGAAGTTTATTGTCAGCGTTGTTTTCGATTGAGACACTACAATGACATTCAAGATGTTCATTTGACAGATGATGATTTTTTACGTCTTTTAAATACACTTGGACAAGAAGAGGCGTTGATTGTGAATGTCGTTGATATTTTTGACTTTAATGGGTCCTTAATTCCTGGGTTACACCGTTTTGTTGGTAATAATCCAGTGTTATTAGTAGGAAATAAAGTCGATATTTTACCTAAGTCGTTAAAGAAATCGAAAATGAAACAATGGATGGTTGAGCGAGCACATGAAGCAGGGTTACGCCCGGTTGATGTCTTGTTGACGAGTGCCAAAAAACCGAATGAGATGGAAGAACTGTTAGCGACAATCGAAAAATATCGTGAAGGCCGTAACGTCTATGTTGTCGGGGTAACGAATGTCGGGAAATCAACCCTGATTAATCAAATTATTAAACAGACAGCAGGTGTTCAAGATCTGATTACGACATCACAATTTCCTGGAACGACATTGGATAAGATTGAAATTCCTTTAGATGACGGAAAGTTTTTAATCGATACACCAGGGATTATTCATCGACATCAAATGGCTCATTATTTAGGAAAAAAAGATTTACGTATTATTGCACCTACAAAGGAAATAAAACCCAAAATCTATCAGCTAAATGCGGGACAAACACTCTTTTTGGGTGGTCTTGCTCGTTTTGATTTTATTCAAGGAGATAGAAGTTCATTTGTTGCGTATGTTTCAAATGATATTGAACCACATCGAACGAAGCTTGAAAATGCGGATGCTTTCTATGAAAAACATGTGGGGGGACTTATTCAACCTCCTCGTGTCGATGAAGTGGCAGATTTTCCTGAATTAATCCGTTTTGAGTTTTCAATTAAGGAAAAAACCGATATAGTTTTTGCCGGGTTAGGATGGATTACCGTGACAAGCCCTGGAGTAGTGGCTGGTTGGGCGCCAAAAGGGGTCGACGTCATCAAACGCAAGGCATTGATTTAAGAAAGAAGGACAATTATGGCATTACGAGGAAAACAAAAACGATTTTTACGAAGCCAAGCGCATCATTTGAACCCTATTTTCCAAGTAGGAAAAGGCGGAATGAATGAAGCGATGTGGATTCAGATTGATGAAGCGCTCATGAAACGCGAATTAATCAAGATTAGCTTGTTACAAAATACTGATGAAGTAGCTGAAGAGGTTGCTGAAATCTTGGAAAACGAAATTCATTGTCAGGTTGTCCAAATTATTGGACGGGTGTTAGTATTATATAAACCTTCTGACAAAGAAAAATATCAAAAAATTTCTAAAGAAGTCCGCGCAATTTAAAAGGTGGTGCGATCATGAGTACACATATCCAGTCTAATAATAGAACGACCGTGTTAACAATGCCTGAAAAAACAGAAATGATAGCTAGAAAACAAGTAGGTATTTTAGGTGGGAATTTTAATCCTGTTCATTTCACTCATCTGATGATTGCAGATCAGGTGGGGCAGGGATTAGGGTTAGATAAAGTGTATCTGATGCCGTCTTATCTTCCGCCACATGCGGATGAAAAGAAAACGATTGACGCCGTGCATCGACTAGCTATGTTGGAGCTCGCTGTTGAAGATAATCCTTTATTGGCAGTTGAAACGATTGAACTTGAGCGAAAAGGCAAAAGCTATACCTATGAAACGATGCAAGCTTTGACAGAAAAAAATCCGGATACTGATTACTATTTTATTATTGGTGGTGACATGGTGGATTATCTTCCAAAGTGGCATCGTATAGACGAATTGCTTGAGCTAGTTAATTTTGTAGGCATTAGGAGACCTGAGTTTGGCATGCAGCCGGCTTATCCAATTATTTGGGTGGACGTGCCTGAAAATGATTTAAGTTCGTCCGTGATTCGCAAAAAGGTGACTAGTGGTTGTAGTATCCGCTACTTAGTCCCTGAAAAAGTTCGACGCTATATTCAAGATAAGGAGTTGTATCTTAATGAACTATAGTGAAAAATATACGATGTATGCGCGTGAAGTGTTGATGCAAAAGGTCCAAATGCGAATGAGTGAACGTCGTTTCAAACACGTTTTAGGTGTGGAGGAAACGGCAATCACGCTAGCTAAAAAGTATGGTGTTTCACTTGAAAAAGCCAGTATTGCCGCATTAACACATGACTATGCCAAAGAACGACCAAATGATGAATTTATTTTGGTGATTAATCGCGATGGTTATGACAAAGAGCTTCTAAATTATGGGAATGCAATTTGGCATGGTCTTGTCGGGGCAGATTTTGTATCTAGAGAGCTTGGGATTATGGATGAAGAGATTCTACAAGCCATTCGATTGCATACAACCGGCGCTGCCGAGATGAGCTTATTAGACAAAATTATTTATGTTGCTGATTATATTGAACCGGGTCGTTCATTTCCAGGGGTCAAAGAAGCACGTGAACTTGCTTTTGTCGATTTGGATGAAGTAGTTGCTTTTGAAACGAAGCATACCCTAGAGCATTTACTTATGCAGGAGCAAAAGATTTATCCGAAAACTATTGAAACGTATAACTATTGGGTAGCAAATTGAGCTACCGTCTAAATCAAGGAGGGAATTATCATAGATAGTCAACAGATGTTAGAGATTGCAGTAAAAGCAGCCGATTCAAAACGTGCTGAGGATATTATGGTTCTAGATGTTAGAGAAATTTCTTTATTGGCAGATTATTTTATTATTTGTTCAGGAAATAGTGAACGTCAAATTAATGCGATTGTTGAAGAAGTCATCGATCAAGAAGAACAAGAGAAAGTAGAAGTTAAACGTGTAGAAGGAAAAGAAGGAGGCAAATGGGTCCTAATCGATTTGGGCGATGTTATTGTCCATGTTTTCCATGCTTCAGAACGTAGCTTCTACAATTTAGAAAAATTGTGGTCAGATGCCCCATTAGTTAGCATTAATGAGTGGGTCAGCTAAAATGGCTTACGAGACCTTTGCATTTGTATATGATGAAGTCATGGATACGAATTTGTATGAACAATGGCTAACTTTCTCAAAGCGTCACTTCCCGGAGAATACTAAGGAAGTCTTTGAGCTTGCTTGTGGAACAGGTGCTTTAGCAGTAGCTTTTGCTAAAGATGGTTATCAAGTGACTGGGTTAGATTTGTCAGAAGAAATGTTAATGATCGCCAGTAATCGGGCAATTGATGAAGAGGTTGAAGTTCAATTTGTTCAGGGAAATATGCTTGATTTATCAGAAGTTGGGCAGTATGAAGTAATTACATGTTTTTCAGATTCTTTATGTTACATGTCCAACCGACAAGAGGTTCAGCAAGTTTTTGACGAAGTGTTCCAAGCGTTAAAAGATGAGGGGACATTTATCTTTGATGTTCATTCGGTGTATCAAGTGGATACGGTCTTTCCAGAATATAGCTACCACTATCAAACAGACGATTTTGCGTTTTTATGGGATAGCTATCCTGGGAAAAAAGAGCATAGTATTGAACATTTTCTGACTTTCTTTATTGAAAATCCAGAAGATCCTAGTCAATTTATTCGAGAAGATGAGCTTCATCAAGAACGGACGTATACAATGGAGAACTATTTAACGATGCTTGAAAGTGCGGGCTTTACTCAAGTGTCAGTTTATGCTGATTATACAGATGAGGCACCGACAGAGACGAGTAAACGCTGGTTTTTCGTTTGTCAAAAATAAATATCAATTGACTTACTATTAAGAGGTTGGGACAGGACACGAGAGGCAATACCTTGTGAGTCGTCTTGACCTTTTTTATCGAGCTGAGTCAAACTAAACGATAAAAAGGAGCGCCTATGAAAAGTTGTGGAGTGGTTGTAGAATATAATCCGTTTCATAATGGACACCTTTATCATTTAAAGCAGGCAAGAGAGGCAAGTAAGGCTGAGGTAATTGTTGCTGTCATGAGTGGTAATTTTTTGCAAAGGGGCGAGCCTGCAATTATGGACAAGTGGATTCGCGCTAATCAAGCATTACAAAACGGTGCGGATTTAGTGATTGAGTTGCCTTTTGAGTGGTCAGTTCAGTCAGCTGACTATTTTGCTAAAGGAGCTATTCAGCTATTGCAGGCAGTTGGTTGCGCAAGTCTTTGCTTTGGGACAGATAGTGAACAAGCGTTTGATTATGAAGTGTTTGGAGCTTTTGTTAAAGAAAATAAAGAAAAAATTGATCAAGAATTTAACTCGCTAGAAGACTCTTCCCTTTCCTATGCGCAGAAAATGACTGAAGTATTTCGTAAGCTGTATCCAGAAATTTCATTGGATTTTATCTCACCAAATCATATTTTAGGGCTAAGTTATGCCAAAGAAAATGCCTTGTACAAATCACCGATGAAAATCTACCCAATCTTTAGAAAATCTGCAGGTTATCATGATAACCAGTTAGCAAAAGGTGCGATAGCTAGTGCCACAGCGATTCGAAATGCAGCGAAGAACAACCAGTCGACAGAAAGCTACGTACCTAAAGAAACGCAAGCTGACTTACTTGAGCAACATGTTACTTCGTGGGAGGATTACTGGCCGTATCTGCGTTATAAAATTCTTTCCACTGAGGTGTTAGAGCTGCAACAGATTTATCAGGTAAAAGAAGGGTTAGAGTATCGAATAAAAAAAGCTGCTACGTCTTCTAAAACGTTTGATCAGTTTATTCAAGCAGTGAAGTCAAAACGTTATACACAGACTCGATTACAGCGACTTGCTTGTTATATATTGTTGAATGTTAAGGAGCATGAGATAAAGACACAATGGGAAAAACCTTATTTACATGTGTTAGGATTTACAAAAAAAGGTCAAGCATATCTAAAAGAAAGAAAAAAAGCGAGCCAATATCCATTTGTTTCAAAAATTGGTAAGAAGGAAGAAGAGCAATACCAGCTTCTGATTAGAGGAGATAAGATTTATCAGCTAGGAATCAATAAAGCAGAACAAAATTTTGGTCGGTTTCCGATTAAAGTGGAGGATGAATAATATGAATGAATATGATAATCCAGATTTCTTTGAAAAATATGCTCAGATGGCTCGTTCAAAAAAAGGTCTCTCTGGAGCGGGTGAATGGCACCAGCTAAAAAAATTATTTCCCAATTTCACAGATAAACGCGTACTTGATTTGGGTTGTGGTTATGGCTGGCATTGCCGTTATGCAAGTCAACAAGGTGCTTCTTCTGTTTTAGGAATAGATGTTTCGACACGGATGGTTAAAAAAGCCCAAGAAATGACGACCGAAGCAACGATTGATTATCAAGTGATGAAGATGGAGGAAATTGACCAATTGGGAACTTTTGATTGTGTCATCAGTTCTTTAGCTCTACATTATGTTTCGTCATTTGAAGAAATTGTTAAGAAGGTCCATTCTCTATTGGACGAGAAAGGTCAGTTCGTCTTTTCTGTGGAACATCCGGTATTTACAGCTGAAGGAACAGAGGATTGGCTGTATGATGAACAAGGAGAGATTCTTGCTTGGCCAGTAGATCGTTACTTTGAAGAAGGATTAAGAAGGACACAATTTCTAGGGGCAGAAGTTGTGAAGTATCATAAAACGCTAACAACGTATCTAAATAGTCTATTAGTAAATGGCTTTGAATTAATCGAGGTGATTGAAGCTCAGCCAGACCCAGCCATGTTAGAAATACCAGGAATGAAGGATGAATTAAGAAGGCCGATGATGCTTCTAGTCTCTGCGCAAAAAAAATAAGTGATTACAAAATAAAAAAAGCTTCACAGAAATGGATTTCACAAGTATAATAATACAGGATGTTTTAGAATAGAAAATTACAGAGAAAAGAAAGAGACGTGATATTATGGGTCGTAAATGGGCAAATATTGTAGCAAAAAAAACCGCAAAAGATGCAAATAATAGCCGGATTTATGCAAAATTTGGAATTGAAATTTATGCAGCAGCAAAGTCTGGGGATCCTGATCCACATGCGAATCAAAAATTGCGTTTTGTTATTGAACGTGCCAAAACATATAATGTACCAAAACATATTATTGATCGTGCGATTGAAAAAGCAAAAGGATCAGGTGATGAACAATACTCTGAGCTACGTTATGAAGGATTCGGACCAAATGGCTCAATGGTAATTGTTGATACATTAACGAATAACGTAAACCGAACAGCAGCAGATGTTCGTGCAGCTTTTGGTAAAAATGGTGGGAATATGGGTGTCAGTGGTGCTGTTTCTTATATGTTTGATAACACTGCAATCTTTGGTTTTAGCGGTCAAGATGCAGATGAGCTGCTTGAATACCTAATGGAAAAAGATATCGATGTTCGAGATATCCTAGAAGAAGAGGATCAGTTGATTGTTTATGGTGAACCTGAAGATTTCCATGCTATTCAACAGGCCTTGAAAGAAAAAGGAATTGAAGAGTTTTCTGTTGCTGAAATTCAAATGCTTCCTCAAAATGAGGTAACATTAGAAGGTGACGATTTACAAAAATTTGAAAAGATGATTGATGTCTTAGAAGATTTAGAAGATGTACAACAAATCTTCCATAATGTTGATTTAGATTAAGAATGCGCGTGTATCAACGGGTAGGAATTAGATTTTAAGCGTTGAGAGATCAAATATGGGCATATAAGGGGCAAAAGTAGAACGAAAGTTACTTTAGCTTTAGCGCCTAGATTGAAATAATGAGAACCTAAACCAGAAGGAAAAGAGCCTATTTCCTTCTGGTTTTTGACTATTCCTATCTTATGATGAAGGGGCATACGAATTTTTGAGGGGTTTCTGGCTACTAACCACTCAAGAAATGATATAATAAGACGCGAAGTTGTAGAAGATTATTTTAAATGAATGAGGTGGTTGAATGGGCGTGAGTAATGGCAAAGAACTTATGAGTAAGAAAGAGTATTTACCAGCAGCGGAGAAAGGAATGTTACCCACAACATTAACGAGACGTTTTGAGCTGTATCCTGAAAATAAACGGCGTCCAGTCAACAAAACCTTATTTAAGAACAATTATTTCCAGATGACTTGTAACACGCGAAGTCAAACGTTAGAAATCTCATCAAAAGGAGATATTGTATACTCTGCGATTCCTTATGATACAGGGAGAAATTATATTCAGCGTGCGGCTATTCAATACTTGCTTCATCCTGAAGATGTTCGACAGTACATTGAGATGCATAAGTCAAATATTGAGCAGTATCTAGTGCTGAGCCTTTTTCAAGTGACCAAAAAGAAACTAGGAAAGGACTCGTCAGAAGTTGCACAAGCGTATCAAGCAATTTTGCAAAACCCATTACTTGAGATTCAAGTGGTAGGACGACTATTGCAGCATGATGAAACGGGACCGCTCTCAGCCAATTTGGCAGGTAAGTTTTTATTTAGTGAGAATCAAAAAACAGGTATTGCTGGTTATATAGCTGAATACCTCAAATTTGTCGTTGAACTCACTCATTCGTTACCAGTAACGACTGATGGAAAAAATATTTTATTGTTAGAGGGCGTGCAACAGGAAAGTTCTTTAAATGGACAGGAGATGTCCAAACAATTAACTTTTGATTCTGATATTTCTCAAGGCTTAACGCTTCTACCAAGTGAAATACGACAAACAATTGTGCAATCACTTAGTCAAACTACTCAACCGCAGCTTACGAATAATCAGCCGCTGTTACGTTCAGAGTTTGGCAAAGAGTTAGCAGATGTGCGAAAAGGTTACGTGGCACATAGTGTGGCGCCAGAAGAATTGAAGAAGTATTTCGAGAATATGTTACCAACAGAGAATACGAACATTGTGAATGTTGTTTCTGATATGCATATAAAGGATGGGAAATTTCCATTTAGCAATCCCAACTTTAATATTCTAGCTGGGGATATACTTGATTCAGAAGTCATAAATAAAAAAATTAAGGGGATATATGTTATAGGAGGGCATGAGTTATCAGCCGTTCTTCCCAAAACGACAGATTTGAACGATGAAACGTGGCAAAAATGGCAGCCATTTTTTGGCTACGAATGGTTCAAATTACTCAGAGAGAATCCTGTTGACGCTTGGCCGCTACTGCCGATTGGTAACCATGCTTTTTATAAAGTTGTCAAAAACGAGATTCAGAAGAACTTTCCCAAGATGAGAATATTACACAATCAAAGTGTGGTTCATGAAGGCGTTCGTTATATAGGATTGACCATTCCTGTTGCGTTAACTAAACGAAAAAAAGAGCTTCAGCGGTTTCTTTTAACTACGCTAAAAGAACTACTTGGTGATGATTATGTGACACCAACAGTTATTGTTTCTCATGCGCCATTATTTAATGAGCTTAGTCGACTTTCACCAAGAAGTGCTGCGTATAGCAAGGATTATATTTGTTCTGAGCCTAAAATCAATCAGCTGTTTGAGCATTTTCCTATTATTGGTGTAATTCATGGACACCATCATATTCCAGCAGCTTTTGGTCGTTATAAATTGGTGGAATTTTCTGGTAAGGAACGATTTGTTGTGTGTTCGATATATTCTGATATGAATACAGGATTTGAATTGATGAGTTTGATAAGTAAAGAGTAAAAAAGTGGCGAGGTATGATACCTTAGCCACTTTTCATTCATAGAATTCAATTGTTCACTTCTTTTTTTGAAAAGAGTCTTTGCAAACTATCACCTAGGTAATTTACTAATTTCATAACATATTGGTCAAATAGTAATGCCAAGATTAAGGTCATGAAAAAGCTAAGCATAGTAAAGATAAAGTAATGACGATTCACACCGTAATAAGATAATAGAATCATCGGGATGCGCTGCAGTATATATATGCTGAAGACATGCGATCCGAGCCAGTCCAATAATGGACTTTCAATTTTAATTTTTTTGGTAAAAACAACAAAAGAAAAAGCCAAAAACATCATAAATAATGAATACATTTCTATCCCGTTACTTATATGAACCTTGGAATATGCTGCGATTGTAAAGGTGATTAAACAAACAATGATGTATACTAAATCATTCTTAACAAGCTTATCAAACATAGGTTTGATATAAGCGAAAAACATACCAAAAGGAAAGCAGATCATAGTGTTATATGTGTAGCCAGGTCTATTTATTTTCATAAAGAAGTAAACAATAGCAATCGTGAATAATGTAGTCAAAATAACTCCTATTACTGTGTACTTTCTCGCAATGCTGAAGGCAAAAAAAGTGAAAAGTAATAGAATCAGCATTGAAGTTATATACCAGTTGCTGTTTCTTAAAGAAGTCCAGCTAGTAAATGCCAGTAATGTGGTTTTTAACAGCATAGAATACTCAGTAAATAGATTTACCAATATAAAGAGTATAACGACAACGTCAAACTGCAACAGAAGCTTGAAAATTTTTATAGGAATTCCTTTAACATATTGGGTTCCTTTTTTTTGAATAGACGTCATGATTCCAAATCCTGAATAGAATAAGAAAGTAACAACTACCCCTTGCCCAAGAAATGCTCGCAATTGGAGATAGAGGGCACTATTTGGCGTTGATAAATTTAAATATTGGGTTGCATGTGATAATAGCACTAGAAATACAAAAATTCCATTAATTGTTGTTGTCTGTTTTTTTGACATATAGTCTGAGTGAAATTCATCTTTTGCTGCAAACCGAATTCCAGAGATAAATAATGCCATAAAGAAAAATAGGATATAGGTCATTGTATGATAAGACTCCTTTTTATATTTTGCTGGCTAGAATTTGATAGCCTATCCTAGTATATCAAATTCTACAACAGCATGTATAATAAATTTTTGAATAATTATTGATAAAAGAGAAAATGAAATCATAAAGGTCAAGCTCATGGATAAGCTAATTAAGATTCCTTGTATTATAAATTCGAACGGATGTTATTTTATAACGATTATTATCTAGAGAATTATATTCAAAAAAATAATGTTATTTTATTTAAAATGAACGTTTTTTTGGTTTTTATCTGAAAGAAATTATGCTACTATGAAGAAAGGATAAAGTAAGTGAAATTTAGGAAAGTGAACGAGCATAAAGTTCCTTAATAAATTTAATGAAGAATTACTAAAAAGTAAGATATATTAAGGAGAATGTGGATGATGCAAGCAATTACCTTAGAGCCTTTTGACCGCATTTTGAGTGGCTATAAAAAAGTTGAAGAATTAGCAGTCCCTGTGGAAGCTTGTTCATATTTATGCGAAAAATATCAATTGTTCGGCGTTCAGGGATATCAATTAGCTAATTTTCGTTCGACAGGATATTTGAATCGTTATTTAACTTGTACATTTGAACATCTTCCAACATTGGTTTATAAAAAAATTTATCGTATCCCGTTAGCATTTAGACGAGCGGAGCACTCTCAATTACTTTTTTCAGATGATTATCGCTTTGAAGGCTTTTTATTACTATTGGAGTGGTATTTGAATAATCAACCAGACAAGATTATTATGGATAAACATCGAACGGATATGAAGAAAGGGCCTATCTATTTAGACAGTGCTTTTTTAAATTTTCGTTTGTCAGAAATCTTGGATGGTGCGGGCTTTCCACTGAGTAATTTTTATTCACTTGAACAATTTGTCGAATGGAACCGCATTTATCGATTGATTAATAACAAATCAATCGGTCGTCATAGTAAAGTATTTGATGAGACTTCAGAAGAAAACCTATCAGAATTACGAATTATTTTAAAAATAGTTAGTCTAAAATATGGTCCGGTGAGTTTTACGGTCTAAATAAAAGCGCATCAAATTCAGTTCAAAAAATTGAATTTGATGCGCTTTTAGCAATTCCTATAATTGGATGATATTCACAAGATCTTTGTCGATATTTTCAAGTAATAGGCTTGGTTTGACACCAGATAGAATGGTTAACTCATGCATAGCACGAGTACAAATGGTGTATAAAACAAGTTTGTCTTGTACAGTAGAGAAGTTGTCTGCCTTAACATCCCAAGCAAAAACCCGATCAAATTCCAGACCTTTTGCTAGATAGGCCGGAATGATTAGGAGTTGACGTTTCATAAAGTCATCCTCATCCACAATCAATTGAGTGCTACGATGCATCGTTTCTGGGAGCTGCTCATATAAAGCTTGGCAGTCTTTGGCGTGTTTACAGATGATTGCCGTACGCCAGTATTGTGCCTCATCCTTGGTGTCTTCTAGGTAAGTAAGCAGCCAGTCCAGTGTTGCAGAGGTACTTTGGCTGTTTATAAGCGTTGGTAATTTTCCATCACGAGTCGTCGTTTGAACACGTTCGTCTTGTGATAAAAATTGGTTTGCAAAGTCTGTGATTTCTTTTGTTGAACGATAGCTCGTCGTTAATTGGAAACGAGTAACGGGTTGCTGTGGGAATAATTGATCAATTGAAGCAACGATGGTTTCATTTCCAAAGACTTTTTGGTTTAAATCACCACAGAAAGTCAGGTTAGCTTTCGGATAGAGCTGATGGAGCAAAGCGACTTGCGCTGGTGAGAAGTCTTGCATTTCATCGACAAAAATGTAACGCGCTTTTTGTGCTACATCAACAGGATGAAGTTTCTTCATTAGTAAAAAGAAGAGAACCGCATCTTCTTGAGGAATTTCTTTATGAATTAAATGTTGACGCAATTCTTTGAGCGAATTCGTCCAACGATTGTTTGAAACACCTTTATTTACTAAAAGTGTTTGTGGAATCGTTTGAAGAAAATGTAAATATTGTTTCTGAGTATTTATGAAGCGATAGCGTTGAATCAAGCGCTCAATTTTTTTAAATTTCTTTTCAACGAGTTGTTTAGCAATTTTTTTGCGCAAGCTTTTTTCTTTTTCTTCGGTATAATCTAGATTTGGATCATTTTCATAAACCTCTTCAATCTTGCTGTCGACCATCTCTTTTACCCATGGCTGTCTGCGTTCATCATTTTGTAAACCGCCTAGTTTATTATAGAGTTTGGTTTGCAACAAGACTACTCGTTGATGCATAGGGAGTTGGACATTTGTGGCTTGATACCAGTTACGAATTTTTTCTTTGGATAAAATGACACGCCCGTCTAACTTTAAATCGCGAAAAAGAGGCCCAAATTCAGTAATCTTTTTCGTGTAATGGTTCATTTGTTTGACCAAGTCAAGCCCACTTTTTACTCGTTCAAGTTTATTTTCATCACCGGATAAAAAGAGTTCTTCTCGGTTAACCTCTTCCTTAAGTGAAAGCCCAGGAAGCAGTTGTTCTATATAGTTTCTAAAGGTCTGAGTAGGGATTCCTGTCTCGCCTAAAGAAGGTAAGACTGTAGAAATGTAATCGGTGAATAAATGGTTTGGTGAGAATAAGAGTACTTGTTCAGAATCTAACCACTTTCGATTATGATAAAGGATGAAGGCTACTCGTTGTAATAATGCAGAAGTTTTTCCACTTCCGGCGATTCCTTCAATTAGCATAATTTTACTTTGACTATCTCGAATGATTTGGTTTTGTGCTTTTTGGATGGTCGCAACAATATTTTTCATTCGCGAGCTAGACGCTTCATCAAGAATCTCTAAAAGAAAATCATCGTTGATTGCCTCAGATGTGTCGACCATCGACAAAATCTTTCCATTTTTAATTTTAAACTGACGCTTTAATAGCAGCTCGACATGAAGTCGTTCATCGACAGATTCATAGTAGGCCTCTCCAAGCTCACCTTCATAATAGAGGTTGGCAATAGGTGCTCGCCAATCGATGATGATGGTCTCCTCGTGTTTATCACGTAATGAAGCAATACCTAAGTAGAGTGTTTCCGTTTCCGCTTCTTCTTTAAAATCAATTCGGGCAAAATAAGGGCTATCAGACATGGTTGCTAAGGTTTTTAGTCGTTTTTCTTGAGTGGCTAAGGAATTATATTTGATTAATAACTCTTGTTCGTGTTGTCGATATTCAACAACTGACTCGTAAAAAGCTTCATTTGTGCCTGTTCGTATTCTGTATTCAGATGTTTCTTTTGATTGTTGTTCCATCTCTTGTGATGCTTTATTTTTTTGTTTTGATAAGAGTTGTTGTTCTATGTTTATTAGAGAAATCGTTTCAGTGACATGTTGCTGTTCGATTTGTTTTTCATTCATCTGTGAAATCCTCCTAGACTTACAATAGCGACATAAAAGTATAGCATAAAAAAACGAGAAAAGATAATTTTCTCGTTTTTTTGATTTTGGGAATCTGGAGGTTGTTTACCAATCGAAAATGAGGCCGTACCCTAAAGCGATAATCTCGCGAAGATAGTTTGAAAGTGTTGATGTGGTTTCCGATTTGGCTGAGAGTCCACTGACATTATTGATTCCTTGACGTTTCATTAGCATTTGTGAACGATACATGTGAAAATCATTTGTAACAACAGCAACATCAGATAGAGAGTAGAGCTCGTTTGAAAACTGAATATTTTCTTGTGTTCGTTTTGATTGCTCTTCTTTTAATATTTTATCAGCCGCAACGCCTTGATCTATCAAATAATCAGACATGACTGCAGCTTCACTTGTCGGCTCATCTGCTCCTTGTCCACCACTTACGATGATGGTGATTTCAGGATGTTTTTGCCAATAATTTGCGGCCGTATTCAAACGTTCTTTTAAGACGGGACTTGGATAGGCTGTATCTGCCGTTTCTCCTCGAATTTGTGCGCCTAAAACGAGCAGTGTTTTGACCTCATTTTTGGGTGTAGCTGTTGCTTGACTAAAAATTAAACCGATAACAAGAGCCGTATAAAGACAACCAATCCCCAAAAGTAGTCCTAAAAACTTCATCCATTTTTTCATTGAATAATTCCTTTCTGGTGATACACTAATAGTAACAAATGGGGAAATGGAACACGAAAATTTTCTTGAATTTAGAAGTTTCTTTAGAATTTTTACTATTTTTTAATTTATGGAGGGAAGGCATTTGAGAACAGAAGAAGAGATGATGATGGTGATTATGGAAGTCGCCAAAACACATCCTGAGATTTTAGCAATCGGAATGAATGGGTCAAGAACTAACAAAAGAGCACCTAAGGATATCTTTCAAGACTATGATATTGTGTATGTTGTGAACAATATGAACGGACTTTTGGCTGAGCGTTCTTGGCTTGAAGCATTTGGCGAACGTTTGATTATGCAAACGCCAGAAGAAATGACGTTGTTTGAACCAAGTTTAGGCAAACGGTTTACTTTTTTGATGCAGTTTATGGATGATACGCGGATTGATTTGACTTTATGCCCCCTGTCAGAAGTTGAAAATTGGTTAGAGGAAGATCACTTGTTAGAGATTATTTATGATCCTTGTCATATTCTACCTCAAGTTTCGGCGGCTACAGATAAAGAGTATTGGGTAAAAAAACCTTCAAATGATGAGTTTTCTGATTGTTGTAATGAGTTTTGGTGGGTCTCAACTTATGTCGTGAAAGGCCTTTATCGACAAGAGCTAGCTTATGCTCGTGATCATCTGTACGACTACTGTTATCAGGAATTATTACGTTTGTTTAGTTGGCAGGTAGGCGAAAATACGCGTTATTCGTTGAGTGTTGGGAAAAACTATAAGTATTTACGTGATCATCTAAATGAGGACGAGAATCAGGCGTTGGATAATTTGTTGGATTTTCGAACTGAAGAGAGTTGTTGGCGTAGCTTGTGTAATGTAGAGGCCCTCTTTCATCAGACAGCTGAAAAATATGCTGAGAGGACGGGTCTTCACTATGATGGAAAGATGGGGCAGAAGTTGATGAGCTATACACATCGTTGGTATAGTCTAGCCAAAGAAGCGTCAATTAATAAACACGACGGAATTGAATAATTTGGTGGGGGAATAAGTTCATGGAAAGAAGAGGGCTGCTAGTGGTCCTTTTTTTTCGTTTTTTAATCCCAACTTGTTTTAATACGCTCATTTAGTCACTAGTGTTGCGCAAATATAGTCAGAATAATCTGAAAACTATCTTTCGCTAAAATTTAAAAAAAAGTCGAATGCTTACGCAAGGGATGACTTTTTTCCAGAAAATTTTGGTCGTATTTAACTGAATCCTAAAAGCGTCGACAACGTATTTAGTCAAAATCACCCGGGTCTGTGGCGCTCTAACCAGATTTCTGCAGGCTCAAAACGTAGATAATGAAATGAGCGCTTTAACTGGAAAAGTGTCGCTACCGAATTCAATTCGATCTTTACCAAATAGGTTAACAGCGTCGCGATAAGGGTGAGAATCACTTGATTAATTGCACCTTGTTCGCTTCGTGAGTAAAGTTGCTTGATTGCCAGATTCTGTTTTAAATGTTTGAAAAACAGCTCAATTTGCCAACGTGCTTGATACATGTCGGCGACTTCATTTGGCGAAATATCAAAACGATTGGTAACGATTCGCAAGAGACGTTGACCTTTCGTCAAAACGGTCACAAGACGAAATCGTTCGGTGACGTGATTGTTTCCGCCGCCTAAAATGACGTGTTGATCACTGATAAGTTGACCGTCTGTTGTTTTTGGATTCACGAGTTCAATTTGTTCTAAGACTGTAATCGTCGTATTGGATTTTGTTCGTGTCACAAAGAAATAACCGTCATTGTGCAGGTGATCCAGCAGTTTGTAATCAAAATAGCCGCGATCCACAACATAGGTCGCTTCTGTTTTGTCCACTAAACATTCGAAATGATTCCGGTCATGTTCTTCGGCATTAGTAATCGTAAAATGTTCTGGGTATTGATTGGTTTTGTCCAGATAACAGAGGTTCAAATGAAGCTTGATACCTGCTTTAGTTTTCCGAAAATTTGCCCATGGAAACCGCGTCTTATTCAACGGGATCGTGGTTGAATCAACAAGTTGAAGGCTAGTTGTTTTTGAACTTGGTCGTTCTTTTGCCACTTTCTGAGCCAACTGCGCAAAGATCTCCATTAGAACTTCTTGACTGATTTCAGGAATTTTACGAGAAAGTGAACTGTAGCACAGCGAATCTATGCCTATTTCTTGGCGAAGACTTCGATCCATAAAGGATCTGTCCATTTCGCGAAAGCTTGGAAGCTCTTCATAAACGGCATGTAACAGAACTTTAATTGTGGTCGTGAAGTCCAGTTTTTTACTGTAAGAATTAAATTGTTGCATCCAATTTTTGGCTTCTTCCGATAAATTATTCAAATTTATTGAAGAAAACCATTTCTGAAATGAAGTTTTTGAGTTATACTTATCCATGTTGTGGTCCTTTTTATTGGTCTTGGATAAGTCATCCAAGAGTAGTATAAAGGATTTTTTTTTGTCTGGATAGCTTTATATCAAGTTTTAGATAGGTTGAGGAGTCTTTGCAACACTAGTGTCATTTAGTAAAACTAGAAAGAGAGAAGCTAGATAGCCTAGTTCTAAGGTAAAGAGTAATAATTTTATTTTTTTTGGGAGGCTGACACGACTAGTTTATTTTTACAATTATCATCTGAAGCGTTTTTTTATCAATGAGAGTGATAGTTGTTTTCATTTAAGGGATATTGCTTCATTCTAACCTATTTATGAGCTACTCTGAAATAGAAGAACAAAAGAAAACTATGAGAAATGAGTTTGACTTTCGACCGGTCAATAAGAGACACAAAACTCAATGTTCGATTTTGAAGGGGGAGTTTACAGTGGGACATTTTAAAAAATTTCTTTTTACCTTATTAGTAGGTGTGATGGCACTGCTGGCGGAGTTCGTTTTGCACAATCCTACGTGGGCTTATGTACTTGTTGCGATTGTTGGGGGTATCATGGCCTTTTTTATGCTGTTGGAGATGATAAAGACACTGCGTTCTGGCAAATATGGTGTGGACATATTAGCTATTACGGCGATTGTAGCGACACTCTTGGTTGGCGAATATTGGGCTAGCTTGATGGTCTTAATTATGTTGACAGGTGGGGATAGTTTAGAGGATTATGCAGGGCGACAAGCCAATAAGGAATTACGCGCCTTACTAGATAATTCACCGCAAATTGCTCATCATCTAGTTGGTGAAACCTTACATGATATTGAGGTTGAAGAAGTCAAAATTGGTGATTTCCTCGTAGTTAAGCCTGGTGAAATAGTTCCCGTTGATGGCGTAATTTTAGAAGGAAACTCGACATTTGATGAATCGTCACTAACTGGAGAATCGACTCCAATGATTAAAAAAGTTGGCGATGAATTGATGTCAGGGAGTATTAATGGCGATCGTTCTGTAAAAATAAAAGTCAATAAGTCTGCGGCGGATAGCCAGTATCAAACAATCATCAAGTTAGTAAAAGAGTCAGAAATGAAACCAGCTGAATTTGTCCGTATGGCAGATCGTTACGCTGTTCCATTCACCCTCATTGCTTATGTGATTGGTGGGGTTTCTTGGTTTGTGACCAAAGATCCAGTCCGGTTTGCTGAAGTCTTAGTGGTTGCCTCTCCTTGTCCATTGATATTAGCTGCACCGATTGCATTGGTTGCTGGGATGAGCCGTTCGAGTCGGAATGGGATCGTTGTCAAAACGGGGACTACCTTAGAAAAATTAGCGGATGCAAAATCAATTGCATTTGATAAAACAGGCACAATTACTAAAGGACAACTCTCTATTGACAAAATTTCACCAGTAACAAGTATGGATGAAACAACCTTCCTTCAATACGTTGCAAGTGCGGAACAGGACTCAAGTCATATCTTGGCACGCTCGATTCTTGCGGAGAGCAAAGGGCAAGTGGACTTATTGCCGGTCTCCAATTTGGAAGAGGTGACAGGCTCAGGCATTAAAGCTTTGGTGAATAAAAAAGAAATCAAAATTGGCCGAGCAGAATTTGCAAATACTCAACCTGTTGAGACGAAACAGACAATTATTTACGCGGCTTTAGACGGGCAGTATATTGGTTATATGACTTTTAAAGATGTGGTTCGAACAGAGTCAAAGGAAACAATCATTGAGCTAAAACGATTAGGGGTTCAAAATGTCATTATGCTGACGGGAGATCAAGAAGAAATAGCCCAAGAGATAGCCCAACAAGTGGGCATTACTCAAGTTCATGCCCGTTGTTTGCCTCAAGATAAGATTAAATTATTAAACGAAGCAACAAAAGAGCAACGTCCTATCGTAATGGTTGGTGATGGGGTAAATGATGCGCCGGCTTTAGCAGTGGCTGATATTGGGATTGCGATGGGGGCACATGGTTCAACTGCCGCAAGTGAAAGTGCTGACGCAGTGATTTTAAAGGACGATTTAACCCGCGTTTGGATTTCTGTTAAGATTGCGCAAGAGACTATGAAAATTGCGAAACAATCCGTTTTGATTGGCATCTTTATTTGTGTCATCCTAATGTTAATTGCTAGTACTGGGATAATTCCAGCACTATTAGGAGCTGCTTTGCAAGAGGTTGTCGACACGGTTTCGATTTTAAGTGCTTTGCGAGCAAAAAATGATAGATAATTTAGTTGAATAGCAAAGAGGCCTTCCTTATCATTCTGATTGGGAAGGTCTTTACTATCTTTTTGCTAAAAATACTTACTAACTTAGATTCAGCGATTGTATCTTTGCGCTAAGTGGACTATATTTAGGTAAAAGATGGAGGTAAAGGATGAAGAATACAGCGATAAAAGCTTACTGGCAAAAATTTGCTCAAAAAAACAAGATTCATGCAGATTATCAGGTTTGATCATTTGTAAACAAGGTAGAAATGGCAGATGAACTTGCTGAATTGGTTATTCAAGGAACAAAAACAGTGACGACTTCGGCTTTCCCACTCTATGAAATAAAAGAAGAGTTACCGGCCGTGGACGAATATAGTGTGATACTGGCTGGTTCAGACAATCCAAAAGCGATTATCCGAACTAATAAAGTTGAATTACGGCCTTTTAATCAGATTTCTGAAACTTATGCTTTTCTGGAAGGAGAGGGGGATAAAAGTCTAGCCTATTGGAAAAAGTCCACGAATCTTTTTTCACTAAAGAATTAAAGCATAATGGCTTGACTTTTACTGAGGAAATGATGTGTGTATGCGAATATTTTGATTGTCTATATTGCTGATTTATAAGAAGGAGAGGACTTTTTTGAAAACAAAGGTGATTGTTATTAGTGGGGTAACTGCAGGTGGTAAGACAACGCTGGTCAAAGAATTAGTCAAACGAACACCAGATTGCGCAAGTTTATATTTTGATAAGTATGATATTGATGCACAGCCCGGAGCACCGGAGCTTGATCAGATTCTGATTGACGCCAATCAAATGATTAATCAGTTTAATATTCAGCCTTTGTTAGATGATTTGTTGAAGCTGATTAATCGAGTGCCGATTATCTATATTGATTTTCCTTTTGGTTATCAACATAAAAAACTGGTTCCTTATATCGACCAAGTTATTTATATGAAAACGCCCTTAGATATTGTGTTTGTGCGAATGATTTTACGCGATTTTGAGAATCAATCAAAAGAGGCAATTCTTTCTTGGTGCGAAACTTATCTAACCTTTGCTCGTTCGATTTTTTCTGCACACGAAACAATTGTTTCTTCTGATGTAGATTTGATTATAGATGGGGAATGGCCGTTGAGCGAAAAAATGGTTGAAATACAGAACTTTTTTGTGGAGAAAGCGATTGATGGATTAGATTAAGCGCAATACCTAAAAGACAATCAAATAAGAAAGCTAATTGGACGGGCAATCAACTGGATAACAGCTAGTTGTCCGTCCATTAATTTATATATTTTTGGTTTCCATAGAAAATAGGTACCCGCATAGAGGGATGTCGATTTACTTTCATCTATGTTGCTTAACCAATTTTGTTTTGTTAATTGGTTAAATTTTTACACCTTTCTTCATGCAAATGATTAGCCAGAAACTTACGAAAAGGCATTAGAACGGTCTGTAGCAGATGTTTACAACTGCCAAAAAAACTTGTGCCTGATAGTCAGGCTTTGTTATAATTTTCAAAGGAGAGTGGAGGGGTATGCTAAAAGCCACAGAATTATTGTTTGATGATGATTTGGAGCTGTCTTTTCATTTTTCCAAAACAGGTAAAAATGTCCGTCTGAATGTAGACACTCTGGAGACCGATGAAACAACCCTACAGTTAACTTATAACGAGATGATTGCAAAATTTATCAATCAACAAGAGAATTGGTATGATCAAGTCATTGCCTCGATTATCAGTGAACAGCAAGATGAATTTGGGATGGGAATGAAATCAGCTGATTTTGAATTGCTGGTTATCTATGTTTTGCCAGAAGAGGCGAACTCATTAATTTTTGGCCTTCAGTTTCATTCCGTTCATGATGAGGAACATGGTGTTGGCGTAAAGCTTGTTGGAGATAGTTTTGAAGTACTGTCTATTGGTAGTGCAGAGGAGGCCTTTTGCTAATATCTTCTACTAGGGGAGAAGGGTTAGAGGTTTGACTCATTTTAGCTGATTTTTTAAGTTGAAAAATAACGAATAATTTTTTTAATCGAAGGAATAAGTGAAAAAAATAGTTAGTGTAGGTACAGCCAACTATTGGAATGTTCATCTACAAAGAGATAGTGTAAGATACTACAGTAAATAAACTTAAGGGGAACTGACATGCAAAAAAAATAGTTAGTGAAGAATTAAAAAAATGTATGCCACAATTGATTTCTGAGATATTGGACTACAAAAAAGATGAGAAGGTTTACGGGGTTACATTTGTTACCACGGATGACTATTATGGGATGTATGTTGCCTTTGAGACAGTTGAACATTTGCAACAATCAAAGTATGAAAATATTACCTGGTTTGCAAATGAGTGGGGCTATAGTGATGCAGAACTGCCAACAAAATTTAATAAAGATGGGTACAAAAAAGAGGAGATTGTCTTTTTAGTGACCATGGGAGATGGTGATTATATAAGTGAAATGCTTTTAGAATCTGCCAAGCGTTTGAATCACCCTAAAGCAGCTGAAGAGGTAATTTCGTGTTTGAAATAAGCAAAAAATGTACAGACCATTATTAAACATAGGCTAGTTAATCAGTTTTATACAACTAATAAACAAGCTAAAGTACATAGAGTGAGAGGAGATGAAAAACGATGCCGTTTATCCATGTTGAATTAGTCGAAGGCCGTTCAAAAGAGCAGCTAGATGGAATGATGAAGGATATTACAGAAGCCGTGCATAAAAATACCGGTGCCCCTAAAGAGCATATTCACGTGATTGTGAATGAAATGAAAAAAGGGACCTATGCAGTTGATGGTGCTTGGAAAGAGTAAGAAATGAATAGAAACTTTCCTGCGTGAAAGACTTGCTTTTTTTTAACAAAAGTGTTTAAATTAATTCATAATTGATTGATGAGAAAGACACCTGCACTTGTTTGTCGTCTAATAGAGAGGAAAACCTTGGCTGAAAGTTTTCTAGAAATGACGCAAGGAATGACCACTTTCAAAACCTTTGTTGAAACAAAGGCGGTCGGACCGTTACCACGTTGAGGAACACAATAAGTGTTTGAACATTAGGTGGAACCACGAATTTTCGTCCTAGTATCTTTAGAGATGCTAGGGCTTTTTTTAATGGTTTTGAGGAACTACTCAACTTTTTCAGATCGAATTTAAAGGAGGAAACTATAGATATGTCAATCAAAATTACTTTCCCAGATGGAGCAGTAAAGGAATTTGATTCAGGAATCACTACTTTGGCTATTGCTGAAGGAATATCAAAAGGGCTTGCGAAAAAAGCGTTAGCCGGAAAATTAAATGGTGAATTAATTGATTTAATTCGTCCAATCGAAGCAGATGGGAAAATTGAAATTATTACACCTGACCATGAAGATGCATTAGGAATTTTACGTCATTCAAGCGCTCATTTAATGGCCAATGCGATGCGTCGTTTGTTCCCAACTATTCACTTTGGCGTTGGACCAGCGATTGATTCAGGTTTTTATTATGATACTGATAACGGGGAGAATCCGATTACTGCCGAAGATTTGCCAGCAATTGAAGCAGAAATGATGAAAATCGTCAAAGAAAATAACCCCATCGTTCGCAAAGTAGTTACAAAAGAAGAAGCGTTGGCCTTGTTTGCAGATGATCCTTATAAAGTCGAATTAATTACGGACTTGCCTGCAGAGGAAATAATCACTGTTTATGATCAAGGAGATTTTGTTGATTTATGTCGTGGTGTCCACGTTCCTTCAACAGGTCGTATTCAAGTCTTCAAGTTATTATCTGTTGCTGGAGCTTACTGGCGAGGGAATTCTGACAACCATATGATGCAACGTGTTTACGGGACAGCTTTCTTTGATAAAAAAGATTTAAAAGAATTTATCAAAATGAGAGAAGAAGCCAAAGAGCGCGACCATCGTAAATTAGGTAAAGAATTAGATTTATTCATGGTATCACAAGAAGTTGGTTCAGGCTTACCATTCTGGTTGCCAAAAGGCGCGACAATCCGCCGTACCATTGAACGTTATATCGTTGATAAAGAAATTAGCCTAGGCTACCAACACGTTTATACACCAATTATGGCAGACGTCGAATTGTATAAAACTTCTGGCCACTGGGATCATTACCATGAAGATATGTTCCCACCTATGGATATGGGCGATGGTGAAATGCTTGTATTACGTCCAATGAACTGTCCGCATCATATGATGGTTTACAAAAATGATATCCACTCATACCGTGAATTGCCTATTCGTATTGCAGAGCTTGGTATGATGCATCGTTATGAAAAATCAGGGGCACTTTCTGGTTTACAACGTGTGCGTGAAATGACGCTAAATGATGGACATACCTTTGTTCGCCCCGATCAAATTAAGGATGAGTTCAAGCGGACATTAGAGTTGATGGTTGCGGTTTATGCTGATTTCAATATCACCGATTATCGTTTCCGTTTAAGCTATCGTGATCCGAACAATACAGATAAGTACTTTGATGATGATGCAATGTGGGAAAAAGCGCAAGTGATGCTGAAAGCCGCAATGGATGAGATGGAGCTGGATTACTTTGAAGCAGAAGGTGAAGCAGCTTTCTACGGACCAAAACTAGATGTCCAAGTAAAAACAGCAATGGGAATGGAAGAAACCTTGTCAACGATTCAATTGGACTTCTTGTTACCTGAACGTTTTGATTTGACTTATGTGGGTGATGACGGAGAAAATACACACCGCCCTGTTGTTATTCATAGAGGAATCGTGTCAACTATGGAACGTTTTGTTGCCTATTTAACAGAAGTCTACAAAGGCGCTTTCCCAACTTGGTTAGCACCAATTCAAGCAACTATTATCCCGGTTTCAGTAGAGGCTCATTCTGAATATGCTCATCTAGTAAAAGAACGTCTACAAGCGCAAGGTTTACGCGTAGAAGTAGACGATAGAAACGAAAAAATGGGCTACAAAATTCGTGCATCACAAACGCAAAAAGTTCCTTACCAATTAGTAGTTGGTGATAAGGAAATGGAGGAAGCGACCGTCAATGTTCGTCGCTACGGTAGTAAAGAAACAAGTGTTGAAGAATTAAATATCTTTGTCGATGCGATGGCTGAAGAAGTTAAAAACTATAGTCGTTAATTAGCAAATAAAATCTATTTAGACCCAGAATTGGTATGACCGTTCTGGGTCTAACTGTATATTTTTCAAGTCCGTCCAGACCTGTAAAGGGAGAACCTTTAGATCATTCTGGCTCAACTTAAAAACAAGTCTGAGTGTGATTGTAATAATTAATATTTTATTAGTTTTCCACAAATTCCTACATCTGAAAAATGTTTCACGCAAAAGTGTGTATTAAATTTATGAATATGCTGATTTTAAGGAGTTTTGAAATGAATAAAAAAGAAGGAGCTATTTTTTGTGAAACAATACGGCTACTGTTTTTTAAGAGATGATTAAATCTTTTCTTAGAAGAACTATTTTCCCTTTTTAAATAGTAGATTTTTAGTTACAATAGAAGAATGAGTGATTACACCTATTTTACGAGGTAGGTTTATATAGCTACATTTAGAGGAAAAGTTGGAAGGATTACGATAAGATGAAGAAAGATTCAGGCTTTGGTCAGAACAAACAAGTTAATGAGACAAAAGAGGAGCAAACGAGACGCTCTCATATTCCTTTTCGGTTAAATTTTCTGTTTTTTATTATCTTTACCCTATTCGTTGCACTTATTGCACAGCTAGGTTCATTACAAATTATTAATAAAACGGATATCGATAAAAAAATTGAAGCATCATCAACGACTGAGGTTAGTGTAAGTACGCCTCGTGGGATGATTTATGATGCGAAGGGTCGGGCCTTGGTGACGAATAAGGCCAATGCTGCGATTACTTTTACACGTACGAATTCAATGACGGCGGATGATTTATATACGATAGCAAATAATCTAGTTAAATTGATTAAAGTCGAGCCTGATAAGCTAACAGAACGTGATAAAAAGGATTACTGGTTAGGAAGTAAGGCAAATTTAGAAAAGGCCCAAGATCGTTTATCAGATAAGGAACAAAAGGAAGTCGATACTAGTAAGCAGTATCTAGCAACTGTTGATAAAGTGACCGCAGAGGAAATCAAGTTTGATGCTATTACAATGGAAGCCGCGACGATTTTCAAACGGATGAATAGTGCGTATGCTTTGAGTACCGTCTTTGTCAAAAATACAGATGTGACAGATAAAGAGTTGGCGTTAGTTGCTGAACACGCGATTGATCTTCCAGGTATATCAACTGGGACCGATTGGCAACGTGAATACCCATATAAGGGTTCATTAGCAGATATTCTTGGGCGAGTTTCCAGTGAAAAAGAAGGGATTCAAGCCGATGATTTAGATGAATATCTAGCGAAAGGTTATGCGAGAAATGATCGTGTTGGAACCAGCTTATTGGAAAAACAATATGAAGAGGTTTTACAAGGAACCAAAACAAAGTATGAAATCACCTTAGATCAAAGTAATGAAGTGGTCAGTAAGACTGAAAAAAGTGCAGGAGAAAAAGGCAGCAATCTAGTTCTAAGTATTGATTATGATTTCCAAGAAAAAGTCGATAGTATTCTGAAAAAGAATCTTGAAGATATGGTAAGCAGTGGAAAAGCGAAATATTCTCCTGGAGCTTATGCAGTAGCAATCAATCCGAAAACGGGTGAAGTACTTGCGATGTCAGGGTACCAACATACACCTGAGACAAATGAGTTAGAGCTTCGTCCACTAGGCACTATTTTAGATGCGTATACTCCTGGATCTGTTGTAAAAGGAGGAACGTTAACGGCAGGCTATGAAGCAGGCGTTATTACTGGAAATGACGTCTTAGTTGATGAACCTATTTTGATTCAAGGCTCAGCCGTTAAAAAATCGGTATTTACTACAGATTATCCTCAAGAGATTTCTGCTCAAAAAGCATTGGAATTATCGTCAAACGTGTATATGATGCAAATTGTGTTCAGAATGTTAGGGATTAGTTATGAACGTGGAATGACTATGCCTTATGCAGCAGAACAAGCAGGAATTTTTGGCGAGTTACGTAAAGGATTTAATGAGTATGGGATGGGAGTAAAAACCGAAATCGATATTCCAAATGAAGAAGTTGGTTTGTCATGGACAAACTTCGGCAAGGGAGGTCCGAATGCCGGAAACCTTCTGGATTTATCATTTGGTCAGTATGATACGTATACACCGATGCAATTAGCACAATATGCTGCGACTGTTGCAAATGGTGGAAAACGAATTGCGCCACATGTGGTAAAGGGAATTTATGATAATAAAGAGGATGGGACTTTAGGCTCTGAAAAAGAAAAGGTTGGACCTAAAGTATTAAATGAAGTCAATATTACAAATGATCAAATGAATATTATTCGTCAAGGATTTTATGATGCAGTTCATGGGACGGATGCATTTACAACAGCGAAAAGTTTAGCCAATGCAAAAATGTCAGTCTCCGCTAAAACAGGAACAGCTGAAACAACGGCACCTGGGCATCCTGAGATTGCGACAGTTAATAGTAATCTCGTAGCTTACGCACCATCAGACGATCCTGAGATCGCGATAAGTGTCGTATTACCTAATTTAACAGATGAAAAAGATCATAAAAATCTAGTGATTGCTCAAGAAATATTAGATGCCTATTACGATATGTATCTAAAATAAGAAAATTAAAATAATCTCTGAATCCTTATACAACGGTTCAGAGATTTTTTTAGACCAAATAACATAGTAGGAAAAATAAAAATAGGAACGCATAGAATCTAAAGACTTTTCTAAAGACTTTTGAAAAATAGATAAAACAAAAACGCTAAACCTTATTATATCAAGAGTTTTAGCGTCTAATTTGAACGACTATTTAGTTTCGCGGTGCAAAGTAACTTTTCTTTCGCGTGGGCAATATTTTTCTTTTTCCAAGCGATCTGGAGTGTTACGTTTGTTTTTGCTTGTTAGGTAGTTACGTTCTTTACAAGAAGTACATTCTAAAGTGATGTTTACGCGCATGATTTTCCCTCCCATACATTCTGGAATCCTCTAAGATAACTCTCAGACTTGAATAGTTTACCATGTTTTAAAACAGAAAGCTACACTTTTTGGCAATTTTGTTAAGTAATACTACTTGACGTTTTTTTTATTTGGCTAATTCAACTAAAACATCAGCTTCGATATCTTCTGGTTTAACCGTTGATGCGTAGCGTTTTATTACTTCTCCCTTACGATTGACTAGAAATTTGGTGAAATTCCATTTAATCGTTTTGCCAAGTAATCCTCCTTGCGCACTCTTCAGGTATTTATAGAGTGGATCGGCATCATCTCCATTGACCTTGATTTTAGCAAAGGTTTGGAAAGTCGTGTGATAGGTCAATTGACAAAATTCTGTGATTTCTTGATTGGTTCCAGGTGCTTGGTTGCCAAACTGATTGCAAGGGAAATCTAAAATCTCGAATCCTTCAGCTTGATGTTTCTCGTATAAGTTCTGTAATCCTTCATACTGTGGGGTAAAACCACATCCTGTAGCTGTATTGACAATTAGTAAGACGTCGCCTTGATAGTCACTCAAGGATTTCATTTCATCATTTGTTTGTTTTACTTTAAATTCATAAATAGTCATCGTTTTCGCTCCTCACTTTTCTACTATTCTAAACGTTTCGTGAGAAAAACCCTAGTGGGATGCCTCGCTGAATTTGAAAAAGTGGAAGCAGTTTGTTAGTTAATTATCACTAGAACATCTATTAATTCTTTGATGTCTTCAGGGTTATTTGTTGGAATTGAGACTTGTTTGGTGCTATTTAAAATTTTGTTTGATTCTTCATTGGTATCATTTTTCCCTTGAAAGTGACTAGGAACGGGGTACTGAGTGATTGTTCCGTCATGATTACTTGAATAAACAATTAGGCTTTGATACCCATATTTACCAAAAAGCGTGACAGTTTCCTCGGGATAGACAGCGCTGTTCGTTTCATAAGGATTGATAGCTGAGCCAGCTGGGTTATGGCGGACTTGTAACTCAAACTCAGAGTTCTTCAAGGCTTCTTTATAGGAAGTCCCCATTGTCGCTAACCAGACCCTAGCGTATTCTATTTGTAAATCAGAGTAGCCAGCTAAAGGATCTGTTTCTTCACTTGATGGTAGAGATTGACTGGTTGCTGATGGAACGGTTGGGCTAGAGGATTGATGAGTTGCTTGTTCAGTAGCTTCCTTGTTTGTTGTAGTTGAGCTTTCGCTAGAGGCAGTGCTTTGTTTTAGAGTCGTTTGTGAAGAGGTTGACAGATTCTGAACAGGAACACTAGACTGGCTACTGTTAGCTGTCGGTTGATTTTTACAAGCAGTTAAAACCAAAAAAAGGGGATAAGTAATAAAAGAGACTTTCTCAAAAGAATCACTCCATATCATATAAGTTACGTTCATTGTACACCAATTTTTTTTGAATATCGATGGGTAATGAGAAGAGAATAATAAGTGAGTTTTTGTTAACTAGCCTTTTTTTGCCAAAAATAGTATGATAAAACCAATATTAATAAGGAAATCAAAAGAAAGGCCTTATTTTATGAAAGCAGAACGCTCTTTTTGCTGTTTATCAAAGGCAAACGAAGCAAATAGAGGGATGATTTTTGGTCGAATCATGGTATTCGCTAGTTTAGTTAATTTATCGATTAAAGAACGACTTTTCCCCATTATACTAAGAATTGCACGGACCAAAAATTAAGTGAATCACTGATGAATGATATGGAGGTGTGAAATGACAAAAAAAATAGCAGTAATTGCTGGAACCCGCGTGGATACAGAACAAGGTAAACAGTTACTGGAAAAACATTTTTCAAATGAACTAGTTTCGTATCCCGTTTCGAAGTCCCCTGAGGAACAAACCTATTTTCAAACGATGGATAGTAAACAACGCTTTTTGATTATCGAAGCGATGATTAAACGCCTGATTTTGGAAGAGCAAGTGGCTATCTTTTTTATTTATTGTAACTCTTTGAGCGCAAGTGTTGATTTTGATGCTTTGGCCACAAAATATCAGGTGCCCATCCTTACACCGTTTGTTTTCTATAAAGAGGTTGCAAGAAAGTATTCGCGCATTGGTGTCTTAAGTGCAAATGCGCAAGGGGCAGCGGGAATCGAGCGTGTAATTGTCCAAGCAAATAGTCAATCGAGAGTTTATGCTATTTCAAATCTTGATTGGGTAGATAGTGTCGAAAAACAAATTCCTCTAGTTGAGTTTGGAGAAACGCAAGGAGTGCAAGAATCAATTCAGTTTTTTGAGAAAAACCAAGTCGAACGGATTATCTTTGGTTGCACACACTTCCCTTATTTTTTTGAGGAGTATCAACGGCGTTCAACGATTAAGTGTCTTAACGCAGATAGTTATTTAATTGAAAAAATTTACGACTTATTATCGTGCAAATAAGTAGAGGTGTGCTATCGATAATCATTTTTAAGGTCTCTATACATAGAAAGGGTGTAAATATATGTTTTTATCAGTGTGGGCACAGGACAAAAACGGCTTAATCGGTAAAGATGGATTGTTACCTTGGCGATTACCTAATGATATGAAATTTTTCCAATCACATACGCTGAACTCGATTGTTGCGATGGGTAGAAAAACCTATGAGGGCATGGATTATCGAAGTGAAAAATATCGCCACATTCTTGTTTTGACACAACAGAAAGGGCTCACGGTTCAAGCAAATGCTGAAGTAATTTCCTCTATTAGTGAATTAGTTGAATACGAAAAACAAGTGGATGAGGATATCTATATTTCAGGTGGAACACGTATTTTTAAAGAAATGCTTCCCTATACTTCAGTGATTTGGCGAACATTGATTGATGCAGAGTTTTCTGGTGATACCTATATTGGAGAAATCGATTTTTCTGAGTTTGAGTTGGTCGAAGAAATAGAAGGGCTTGTCGATGAGGTCAATCACTACCCGCATGTCTTTCAAAAATGGGTTAGAAAAGCTGAGTTTCCTATAAGGACGGTCTAAATTGATTGGTTGATAGTATCGGATAATCGACAGACTATAAATAAGTTATACGTTCATTTATTAGTAAGAGTGCCACTTTATTTTGACTGTTAAAAGGGCTCTTTTTTAGTGAAGGAAGTATGACTTTTATATGAATTCCTTTGAGAAAGATTGCCATTTTCTTTATTTTTCGATACCATTCAATAAGGGAGTGGAGTATGTATGGATAAAAAAGCATTTAGAAAAAAGAGCATCCAGCTATTACAAGAATTAAACAATTTTCCTGAATTGAAAAAAAAGAGAGAACAAGTGATTCTGTCAGAGTTTTTTACAAGTGAATTGTGGCAATCCGCGCATTCTGTAGCAGCGATTATTTCTCTTGGGTTCGAATTTGAAACCTCTGAAATTTTTTTGCGTGGATGGCAAGAAGGCAAACGAATGGCTTCACCAAAGTCGTTTCCAAAAGGGAAGATGGTCTTTTATGAAACAACACCAGAGACAGACTACACAATCTCAACATTTGGCGTGAAAGAACCCATTCCTGAAACAGTCGTTTCTCCACAAGAACTTGATTTGATTATTGTTCCTGGCTTAGTTTTTTCAAAATCAGGCTATCGAATTGGTTTTGGTGGCGGTTATTATGATCGGTATTTAGCAAATTATAGCGGTCAAACATGCAGTCTCGTATTCAGTGAGCAGTTCCAAGAAGATTGGTCGGTCGACTCGTATGATATGCCAGTCAATCATCTGTTTACAGACGCTAACAAAGGAGCAGATAAATGAATTATCAACAACAAATGAAACTGAAACGCTGGCTGAACAAGCCTTTTTTAACCTATACATTTTTAGGCATTCAAACAATCATTTTCTTATTAATGTTTTTATCACCAACTCTGGATAGATGGTTTTATGTCAATGGGACGATGTTTGGACCTAGTGTCGCGTTTAATCACGAGTATTGGCGGTTTGTTACGCCAATATTTATCCATTTTGGTCTTTCCCACTATGCTTTAAACTCGGTGGTTTTATATTTTATGGGCTCGCAGATTGAGGCAATCTATGGGCACGGTCGCTTTTTTGTGATTTATATATTAAGTGGGGTTATGGGCAATCTAGCAAGTTTTGCTTTAAACGGGGAAGGGATAATTGCTGCAGGATCAAGTACAGCATTGTTTGGAATGTTTGGGGCATTTTTGATTCTAGGTATTCATTTTAAAGATAACCCAACAATTCAAGGAATGACTCGTCAATTTGTCCTGTTTGTGGGGATGAGTTTATTGTTTGGTGTATTCGATCGAACAATCGATATTTGGGGGCATGTTGGTGGGATTATTGGTGGCTTATTGTTAGGTAGTGTTGTCTCTCTTGCCCAACATAAAGAACGTTACTCCATTCATGAGCGAATTATTGCTGGAGGTGTTTTTATCTTCCTAGTAGCTGTTTTCTTCATGATGGGGATTAGGAAATATGGGTTTCTTTAAGAGTGATAAGAAGCGGGGAAACTTATTTTATACATGATACACGTAGTCGTAAGTCTGGAATATTGGCACATTTTGCTGATTTGGTTCCAGACTTTTTTATTTGAAAATACGGTGGAAGAGTGATTTTTACAAAAACAGAAAAGAGAATACGTTTATAGAAGCTATTTTTGAGTTATCTAAAGCAAAAATAGAGATTATTTGTTATACTGGAACTTGTAGTTTTTATTTTTTCTTAGAATCTAAATAAACGATTGAAAGAGAAGAAAAGAGTCGAAATAGCATTGTAAAAGATAGGGCTGGTCTTGTATAATATTCAAGGAAGTGCAAAAGATGGAAAGCTTATATGATGTACAACAACTATTTAAACAATTTGGCATCTACGTTTATGTGGGCGCAAGGATTTATGATATTGAATTGATGACAATCGAGCTGAGAAATCTGTATGAAGGTCGCTTGATTGATAAAGATACGTATCTAACTGCTTGGCGGATTTTAAAGCGAGAACACCACATTGAAGAAAGCCGACAGAAAGGAAAATACTAATGGATAAAAAGATTATTGGAATTGATTTAGGTGGAACAACAGCAAAATTTGCAATTTTAACAACAGCTGGTGAGATTCAACAAAAATGGAGTATTGATACAAATATTTTAGATGAAGGTAGCCATATTGTACCAGAGATTGTGGAATCAATTAACCACCGTTTGGCTCTTTACAACATGACGAGTGAAGATTTTATTGGTATTGGTATGGGAACGCCAGGAAGTGTCGACCAAGAAAAAGGCACCGTCATTGGGGCCTATAACCTTAACTGGTCAACTTTACAGCCAGTTAGAGAATTAATTGAAAAAGGCACAAAAATTCCTTTTGCTCTTGATAATGATGCTAATGTGGCGGCATTAGGTGAGCGCTGGAAAGGTGCTGGAGAAAATGATCCAGATGTTGTGTTTATTACTTTAGGGACAGGCGTTGGCGGTGGAATCGTCGCTGAAGGAAACCTTCTCCATGGAACAGCAGGTTGTGCTGGTGAGGTGGGCCACATAACAGTAGATCCAAACGGCTTTGAATGCACGTGTGGTAAACGCGGCTGTCTAGAAACAGTTTCTAGTGCGACAGGTGTTGTTCGTGTAGCTCGTCACCTGTCTGAAGAATATGTGGGTGATTCTAAGATTAAAGAATTGTTAGATGCTGGTGAAGAGGTTTCAAGTAAAGATATCTTTGAATATGCACAAGCCGAAGATCCATTTGCGCTAATGGTTGTTGATAAAGTTTGTTTCTATTTAGGGTTAGCTTGTGGGAACTTAGGAAACACATTAAATCCTTCTAGTATCGTATTAGGTGGTGGTGTTTCAGCGGCTGGGGAATTCTTACGTTCACGCGTTGAAAAATATTTTAATGAATTTACTTTCCCTCAAGTTAGAAACAGTACGAAAATTAAATTGGCAGAATTAGGAAATGAAGCTGGTGTTATTGGTGCTGCTTCACTTGCTTTACAACTCGACAAATAGAAAGGTTTGAAACTCAATGTCTCTATGGTTAGTAAATATCGTATTAATAGCAATCATTCTTGTGATTGCTGGATATGAACTTTATATCCGCATCATGGGAAAGCGCTCCGCTAAAACACTCACAGAAGAGGAATTTCGTGAAGGTATGCGTAAAGCGCAAATTATCGACGTGCGAGAAAAAGATATGTTTGATGCAGGGCATGTTCTGGGTGCAAGGAATATCCCTTATAGCGTTTTAAAACAGTCTTACGGTTCAATTCGTAAAGATCAGCCGGTGTATCTCTATGATCAAAAGAAAAGCATGAGTATTCGTGCTGCTTCAAAACTACGCAAACAAGGATATAAAGAAATTTATCTTCTCAAAGGCGGTTATGATGGCTGGACAGGGAAAATTAAAAAGAAAACAACTTATTAAGTAAGGTTGAAGCAAAAGCGCTCAGTTTATTTGTGAAGGAGCTGCTTTCATTTTCACCCTATAATAAGAGAGTGGGATGTAACTATTTTAAGTTATGTTCTACTCTTTTTTTACTAATTAAAATGAACACCTGAAGTTGAATAGGGATTTATGCACCAACGCAAGAGCCGATTATGTTTGATTGGAAAAGTAGTCCCTCGGGAAAAAGAGGCAAGAATTTTTGCACAAATATAACAAAATGCGTAGTATAGAGATAGAGGGAAATTAATTGGGAGGGGGATTGGCATGATACAAGTAAAGCGAGTGTATGAACAAGTGTCCGATCAAGATGGCTATCGCGTATTGGTGGATCGCTTGTGGCCTAGAGGAATTTCAAAAGAGCACGCTAAGCTAGATGAATGGTTAAAAGAAGTGGCTCCAAGTAATGAGTTGCGCAAGTGGTTTCATCACGAACCAGAAAAGTTTCCTTTATTTAAAGAAAAATATGCTCTTGAGTTAACAACCGGCATACAAAAAGAGGCCTTTAATCAATTGAAGAAAATTGTGGAAACAAATTCCACTGTAACGCTAGTTTATGGAGCGAAGGATACGGTAGATAATCAAGCAGTCTGTTTAAAAAAATGGTTAGAGGAAATAAAGGAAAAAGGCGGTGCAGTTCAGAGTGAGCCAATTAAATAAATAAAGCACAAAGCCTTCTTCTAAAACACAGGAAAACAGCCCTGACTTGCTCAAGACATGAGTTAGTAAGGGCTGTTTGTTCGTAGCAATTAGCGAGTGATACGTTTTCTCATTGCTTTTTTGCGATTTTCTTCTATCATTGCTTCTTTTTCTTCGATTGGATCAATAATAATTTTTTTAGCAGCTACTACAGTACCAGCAATTGCTGCCATAGTTGCTACGCTTCCGACAAGAAGACCAGATACGAATTTTTTCATAGGAAACACCTCTTTATTCTAAATATTATTCTACCTTTATATTATCGCTGATAACACTGAAAAAAACCAGTAGAAAGATTAGTTGTAATCGGTTTATTTTTTTGTTGAATAATTTTAGTAAATGTTTTATAATAAATTTACTAAATAAAAATGAGAGGTGTTCGTATGTTAAAAGAATTGCAAAAAGAGTTTCAACAAGTGTTTGATGGAGAAAAAGCAGCTGGCGAGTATTTTGCACCAGGAAGAATTAATTTGATTGGAGAGCACACAGATTATAACGGGGGCTATGTTTTTCCAGCGTCAATCACCATTGGAACTTACGGATTGGCTAGAAAAAGAGCAGATAAAATAATTAGAATGTATTCAAAAAACTTTGAGCAATTAGGTCGAATTGAATTTTCATTAGAAGATCTTTCTTATAAGAAAGAAGACGATTGGACGAACTATCCTAAGGGTGTGATTGCTTATTTACTCGAAGAGGGTTATGAAATTTCTTCAGGATTAGATATCTTTGTTTACGGAACTATTCCAAACGGTGCAGGTCTTTCTTCATCAGCTTCGATTGAGCTTTTGACAGGAGTGATTGTTAGAGACTTGTTTGATTTATCAATTGAGATGTTAGATTTAGTCAAATTAGGGAAACGAGTTGAAAATCAGTTTATCGGTGTGAATTCAGGAATTATGGATCAATTTGCTATAGGAATGGGTAAAAAAGACCATGCCCTATTGTTGGATACGAATACCCTTTCTTATGAAGTGGTACCAGCCGCGTTTGGTGAGTATGTGGTCGCCATCATGAATACCAATAAACGTCGTGAATTGGCAGACTCAAAATACAATGAACGTCGTGGTGAATGTGAAGAAGCACTTCGCCGTTTGCAAACAAAATTACCAATCCAAAGTCTTGGAGAATTGGACGAAGAAACGTTTTATGCAAATACTGATTTAATTGGTGATGAAACATTAATCCGTCGTGCGAAACATGCAGTTACTGAAAATCAACGGACGCTAAAAGCAAAAGTCGCTTTACAAGCCAATGATTTAGCTACGTTTGGTCAGTTATTAAATGCTTCTCATCAGTCATTGAAGGACGATTATGAAGTGACCGGAATTGAGTTAGATACACTAGTTGCAGCAGCGCAAGCACAACCAGGTGTTTTGGGTGCTAGAATGACGGGTGCTGGTTTTGGCGGGTGTGGAATTGCTCTTGTCAAGGAAGCTGTGTTACCAGACTTCATTCAAACAGTTGGTGAGATTTATAAAGAAAAAATTGGCTACGCTGCTGACTTTTATAAAGCAAGCATTGATGATGGTGCGAGAAAGCTGTAAGATAGTAAAGAAAGTATTTTACTTACAAAGGAGACGAAATAAATTATGTCAATTTTAGTTCTAGGCGGAGCCGGTTATATCGGTTCACATGCTGTTAATCAATTAGTATCAAAAGGCTATGAGGTAGTCGTTATCGATAATTTACTCACTGGTCACAAACAAGCCATCCATCCAGATGCTCGTTTTTACGAAGGGGACGTGAGAGATAAAACATTCGTTCAAAGTGTTTTCCAAAAAGAAACCATTGAAGGTGTTATTCACTTTGCAGCAAGCTCTTTAGTAGGAGAATCAGTTGAGAAGCCTCTAAAATATTTCAATAATAATGTTTATGGTATGCAAATTCTTCTTGAAGTTATGGAAGAGTTTGATGTCAAAAACATTGTCTTTTCTTCAACTGCGGCAACTTATGGTGAACCTGAGGAAACACCGATTCGTGAAACAACACCAACAAATCCAAAAAATCCTTACGGGGAAAGCAAGTTAATGATGGAAAAAATGATGAAGTGGTGTGACAACGCATATGGCATGCGTTACGTAGCTTTACGTTATTTTAATGTGGCTGGAGCAAAAGCTGATTCATCAATTGGAGAAGACCACGATCCAGAAACACATTTGGTACCAATTATTTTACAAGTAGCTTTAGGGCAACGTGAAGCATTATCTATCTTTGGTGAAGATTATGATACGCCAGATGGTACATGTATTCGTGACTATGTCCATGTTGAAGATTTGATTGCAGCTCACATTCTAGCACTAGAATATTTAAAAGCTGGTAACGAAAGTAATGTCTTTAACTTGGGTAGTAACAACGGCTATTCAGTAAAAGAAATGTTAGAAGCTGCGCGCGAAGTAACAGGCAAAGAAATTCCGGCAAAAGTGGCACCGCGCCGTGCAGGAGATCCAGGTACGTTAGTTGCTGCTAGTGAAAAAGCAAAATCTGTTTTAGGCTGGGCTCCACAATATACTTCTGTAAAAGATATTATTAAAACTGCTTGGGACTGGCATGTGAGCCATCCAAACGGGTATGAAGACTAGGAGGTTTACTGGTGATCAGTCAAACAATTTATGAGTTTACTACTTTAGCCATTGCCTCTGGTGGTTGGATGGAAATGGACCGAATTTATTTACAAAACCGAGTGGCTGCGCTAATCGGTGAAGAAGCTTTAGCGCCAGTTTCCGCAGAAAAACACGCACGTCCTTCTTTAGAGTTGTTGGATGAATTGATTAAAAAGGCGAAAGAGAATCAAGTAATCACTGATAATCAAGCGGAGGTAGAGATTTTAGAAGCCCAATTGATGGACTTTTTAACGCCACCACCTTCAGTTGTTAATGCCTTTTTTGCGCAACATTATTCAAAAAGTCCGCAAGAAGCGACCAATTATTTTTATGAGTTGAGCAAAGCGAATGACTATATTAAGACGCGAGCAATCGCTAAAAATATTATTTTTCCTGTTGGAACAGAATATGGTGAGTTAGAAATTACCATTAATCTGTCAAAACCAGAAAAGGATCCTAAACAAATTGCAGCTGAACGAAACGCAGCTAAGGTTGACTATCCAAAGTGTATGCTTTGTATGGAAAATGAAGGCTACAAGGGTCGTTTAAACTATCCCGCACGAACCAATCATCGCATCATTCGGATGAATTTGGACGGGGAAAGCTGGGGGTTCCAATATTCGCCCTATGCTTATTACAATGAGCATTCAATTATTCTATCAGAAGAGCATCGCCCAATGAAAATTTCGAAAACAACATTTGCCCGTTTGTTACGAATTATCGAGGTCTTACCACATTATTTTGTGGGCTCAAATGCTGATTTGCCAATTGTTGGCGGCTCTATTTTATCGCATGACCACTATCAAGCAGGAGCCCATGAGTTTCCAATGGCAAAAGCCGAGATGGCGGCTGAATTTACCTTAAAAAAATTCCCGGCAGTTCGTGCAGGAATTGTAAAGTGGCCGATGTCAGTCATTCGTTTGCAGGCAACAGAACAAACGGAATTAGTGGAGGCTGCTACAGAAATTTTTGAGAAATGGCAAACCTATTCAGATGAGTCTGTTGAAGTTTCTGCTTTTTCAGCAGATGGTACGCCTCATCACACAATTACACCAATTGCTCGTCGAAACAAAGATTTATTTGAACTTGATTTAGTTTTAAGAGATAATAATGTATCAGAAGAACATCCAGATGGAATTTTCCATCCACATAAAGATGTGCAGCATATTAAAAAAGAAAATATTGGCTTAATTGAAGTAATGGGCTTAGCTGTCTTACCGCCACGATTAGAAAAAGAATTAATTGAAGTGGAGCGTTACTTAGTCGATGAAGATAACCAGCTTGCTGAGTATCATCGCGAGTGGGCTGATGGCTTAAAACAAAAAAAATCGGTCAATAAAGAAACGGTCAAACAAGTTGTTCAAGAAGCGGTCGGAAGAGTTTTTGAACGAGTACTTTTAGATGCGGGAGTCTTTAAACGGACAAAAGAAGGTCAAGAAGCTTTCCAACGTTTTATAGAGACACTATAAGAAAAATTTGTTATATAAATGGAGGAGAAACATGGCTACCATTAAAGATATTGCAGAACTGGCAGGTGTTTCTCCTGCAACAGTTTCACGAGTATTAAATTACGATACTGAGCTTTCTGTCGGTCATGACACCAAAAAGAAAATTTTTGAAGTGGCTGAGGAGTTAAACTACACCAAACATAAAAAAAATCAACGGCATGAAAAGTCTCAAATTCGTTTGATTCAATGGTACAACGAAGTCGAGGAGTTAGATGATTTATATTATCTATCTATTCGTTTAGGGATTGAAAAAAAAGCAGAAGAGCTTGGCATTCGTTTGTTGAAAGAAGTTCTATCTGAGATTAGCGAAGAGGTAGTTGATGGAACGATTGCTTTGGGGAAATTTGATTCAGAACAAGTGGCTTTGTTGGCGCGTAGTCAAGAAAATCTACTGTTTGTCGACTTTGATGCGATGAAACAAGGGGTCAATTCACTCGTGGTTGATTTTCATCAAAGTGTGCAAGATGTCGTCGACTATTTTCTTACCTCTGGATATAATAAAATTGGCATTTTGACTGGGAATGAATATACTAAGCCAACGAATCAACTTATTCCGGATGTTCGTTTGTCGACGTTTAGAGAATTATTGACTCAAAATAATCTTTTTCAACCAGACTGGGTGATTCAAGCTGATTTTTCTGTGGACGCAGGGTACAAGGCGATGAAGACTTATCTTGTTGAGCACGCGGCGAATCTTCCAGAAGCTCTATTTGCGTCGAATGATGCGTTGGCGATTGGGGCGTTACGTGCCTTACAAGAAGCCGGTGTTTCAGTTCCTGAACAGGTGGCAGTCGTTGGCTTTAACGATAGTAGTGTCGCAAAATATGTGAGTCCTCCGTTGACAACAGTTAAGGTTTACACCGAATGGATGGGTGAATTAGCCGTTGACACAATTCTTTCTTTAAGTAAAGATAAATCCCCCGTGCCAAGGAAAATCACGGTTGGAACTGAGTTAATCCTGAGAGAATCTACGAGGAAATGAACAAAACTAAACGAATATGATTCGTTTGTAAATAAAGTGACGCTGAATGTCCATTCAAGAATCAGTTAAGAAGTGAAAACTTTTTGGTTGATTCTTTTTTTGTTATTTTTTGACTATTTTTCATCATTTACTGCGTATCTATTTATTGAAGAGTCTTGCTCTATAAATGTTGGTGATAAAGTAATATTAAGTTTGAAAGAAATATGCTACAATGAGTGCATTATTATTGTAAAAAGGAAAGGGATTTTTGATGATTATACTTGCTATTGATACCTCAAATCAAACTTTGGCGATTGGGCTATTGGAGGATGGAAGGGTATTGGGTCAAATGCAAACGACTGTAAAAAAAAATCATAGTTTAACCTTGATGCCTGCGATTGACTCGTTAATGAAGTCTGCAGAAAAAAAGCCCTCTGATATTGATCGAATCGTGGTTGCTCAAGGGCCTGGATCTTATACAGGCTTACGAATTGGCGTGACTACTGCAAAGACCTTAGCTTATACGCTAAAAAAAGAATTGGTGGGCGTCTCTAGCCTCGCGACCCTTGCAGCGAATTGTTTGAATATAAAGGGGCGAATTGTCCCTATTTTTGATGCACGTCGAAAAAATGTCTACACTGGGGTGTATCGCTGGGAAAACAATCAGTTAGTTTGCGTACGAGAAGATAGTCATATCTCTTTTGACCATTTAATAGAAGAGTTATCAAACTCAGAAGAGTCTATTTATTTTGTAGGTACAGACGTGGCTAATTTTGTCGAAGAGATTAACGAAAGATTGCCTCACGCTCAAATAAATACACATGCTTTATGGTCGGTTCCAAACGGCATTACTTTAGCGGAGTTGGGAGAAACAGTCCCCCCTACGGGTGACATCCAAGGATTTCTACCAGCCTATCTTAAACGTGTCGAAGCGGAGGAAAAATGGTTAGAAACACATGAACCAGGAGATGAAGCGTATGTTGAAAAAGTTTAAACTCCTCTTTCAACGAGTTCTTTATCCACTTCGTAAAAAAAGAGTCTACCCACAAAAAGAAATGACAATAGATGAGAGTCGGTTTTTGATTCGAGAAACCGAGCTAGAAGATATCAAGGCGTTATTGGCAGTTGAAAGAAAAGTCTACGGTGAACAGCTACCATGGACAAAAAGTGCCTTTTTGACGGAATTAACTTCAGCCATTCCGCATCTTTATTTATCAGTCACTAGTGAGTTACAACTAGTCGGGTTTATTGGAGGCCGAATTGTCGGGAACGACTGTCATCTAACCAATATTGCGGTTGACCCTGAATATCAAGGTCGAGGAATTGGTGGGAAATTGATTGACGAACTTGTCAAATTTGCTATAATAAATCGCTGTGAAACACTTTCTTTGGAAGTGCGTATGAGTAATAAGGATGCGCAGCGATTGTATCGTAGGAAAGGGTTTGTCTCCAGAGCAGTAAAGCCAGCCTATTATGATGAAACAAACGAAGATGCGCTGGATATGATAAAAATAATAGAAGAAGAGTGAATGTGGTGTTTTATAAAAAAAATGATTTTCCAACAACCAAGTTGGCGACTCGTTTATGGACGATTTGTGAAGACGCGTATGAACATGGTTCGCCATGGAGTTTCCAGCAGTTTGAGGCTGATTTGAATCAACAGCAGTCTTACTATGTTGTTTTGGAAGAAGACCAACAAATTATTGGTTTTGTTGGCTGCAATTTGGTCCTGGATGAGGCGGAGATTACAAATGTTGCTGTTTTGAAAAATGCACAGGGAAAAGGGTTTGCGCGAAAGTTATTGCATGAATTAATTGCCCAGTTAAAGGAACAAGATACTTTCCAAGTATTTTTAGAAGTGCGCTGTTCGAATACCGCAGCCCAAAATCTGTATAAGTCTGAAAAATTCCGTTCATTAGGAATTAGAAAATCATACTATCAGCATCCTTGTGAAGATGCCATGATTATGAGTGCGAAAGTGAGAGCTTAAATTGACAAACACAAGAGAATTAATTTTAGCCATTGAAAGTAGCTGTGATGAGACCAGTGTCGCAATTATTGCAGATGGCTCTCAAATATTAACAAACATTGTTGCTTCACAAATTAATAGTCACAAACGGTTTGGTGGCGTGGTGCCTGAAGTTGCTAGCCGGCATCATGTCGAACAAATCACGTTATGTATTGAAGATGCCTTGCAAGAAGCTAAAGTTACACCTGCTGAATTAACCGCGGTTGCTGTGACTTATGGTCCAGGTCTAGTTGGCTCATTACTCATTGGAATTTCGGCTGCTAAAGCATTTGCTTGGGCCCATCAATTACCTTTAATTCCTGTGAACCATATGGCTGGGCACATCTATGCGGCTCGTTTGGTGAAACCATTAGAATTTCCTTTGATGGCACTACTTGTTAGTGGGGGTCATACTGAGCTTGTCTACATGTCAGAAGACGGTTCCTTTGAAATTATTGGTGAGACACGAGATGATGCTGCTGGGGAGGCGTATGATAAAGTTGGGCGCGTGTTAGGTTTAACTTATCCAAGCGGAAAAGAAATCGATCAGCTAGCTCATTTGGGGGAAGATACATATCACTTTCCTCGCGCAATGATGAAAGAGGATAATTTTGATTTTAGTTTTAGTGGCTTGAAAAGCTCTTTCATCAATTTAGTGCATAATGCAGAACAACGAGAAGAAGTGTTGATTAAAGAAAATCTAGCAGCTAGTTTTCAAGCTAGCGTGATTGAGGTGCTTGTCGAAAAAACGATTCGTGCGTGCCAAACATATCCAGTTAAACAGTTGATTATGGCAGGTGGCGTGGCAGCAAATATCGGTTTGAAAACAGCAATGGAAGTAGCAATTTCTAAGAGATTGCCGGAAATCGAATTGATTGTACCGCCAATACGTTTATGCGGGGATAACGCGGCGATGATTGGAGCTGCTGCTCATGTTGAATTAAAGCTAGGGCATCTTTCATCTTATGAGTTAAACGCGAATCCAAGTCTTGTATTTCAAACCATGTAAGAATTGGCGCATTAAATGAAGTGAAATAAACTGTTTAAGAATTCTTAGGCGACCAAGATTTGGGCGACTAAGAATTTTTTTGTACGTTCAAAGAATCGGTTGGTAAGTGCCTAATAAAATAGTACCTACACGCCAAATAACCCAAGTCTTATACTAAGCTTAGGTTATTTGGTCTATTTGTAAGTGGTTGTACATAAAGCTTGAACGTCTGGTTTCCAAGGAAGTAAGGCATCTAACCCTTCATCTGATAGCGTCTCCATATTTGGCACGCGATCAAATAGGAATTCTATATACCGAATCGGGTCGAGACCATTAGTCACTGCCGTTCGATAGATACTCAAAATCACGCCTGATGTTCGTGCGCCTTCTAAACTACAGGAATGCATGTAATTTTTTCGCCCAATCACCAGCTCTTTTATGTGACGCTCGGCCAAATTATTACTTAATTCCAATCGTCCATCCTCAAAGATTCGCTCAAAACCGCTTCGTATCTTCCGTACATATTCAACGGCGTTCGCTAGCTTCGATTTGGGGACGGCAACGAACGTATCTAACCATTCATAAAAGTTATTCACTAATGGCTTCAGATAAGCTTGACGCTTATCAAAACGATCCTCAATGGTGACTTCCTTCCATTTACGTTCCAGCTCGAACCAGATGTCAAGCATTTTCACAGCGACAACTGCTGGCGTATGTTCGGCCTTACCATTTTTTGGAATGGCTTCAAAAAACTTTCGACGTGCGTGCGCAAGGCAATAGACGAGCTTCACATCCGTTACATAATTATACCCTGCATAGCCATCACAATGAAGATACCCCTTAAAGTCAGACAAAAACTCTTTCGGTACTGTCCCAGATTTAGACTCTGCATGATGGTAATAGGCAATAGGCTGTGCACTATGTTTCCCGGTTGAGAAGAGCCAGTAATAGGTTTTTGCTTTTTTACTCTGAATCACTTGATAGCTCGTCTCGTCTGCATGAAGAATCTCTTCTTGATTCAAATAATGTTTGAATCGTTCGGCAACCGGATCTAACGCATGATGACAAGCTTTGATATGCCAGTTTGTCATATTATCGCGTGAGATATCGAGTCCGAGTGTTTCTCGCCAATAAATTTCTTGGCGATTCGCTGGACTTTTTTGACCGAATTTTAGACGGATTGTTTCCGCAATAATACTGTTTGAGCCTAAACTATTTGGGACGACTGGTTTAGGAACAGGTGCCTTCTTATAGGAAGAAACATCTGCCTTTTCACATGCCTTACAACAATAAGTGTGTTGAATGTGAGCCAATCGATCCAACATTGCTTGATGGAATCGGACCTCTTCACGTAATTTTGTTGTACCGATATCAATCATTTGAGTACCACACTGTTCACAAGAACGTTCTTCTTGTGGAAGTTCATGGTGTATTTCAGTTAAAGGAAGGTGCGCGATTTTCTCAGCTTTTTGGCCACTCTTCCTTTTAGACTTTTTTTCAGGGGCCGGTTTTTCTTCTTTGGGTACGGTAAATATAGAGGCCTCTTCGAGTTCCTCTGTGAATAAATTTAATTGACCACTAACATCTGAGGAAATAGTTTCCTTTGAGCGCCCGAATTGGCGATTCATAAAGTAGTTGAGTTTTTCATTCAGTAGTTGAATTTCGGTGGTTAATGCTTGGTTGGTTTTCTTTAGAGAATCAATCGTTTCAGTCTGATTTTTTAAAAGTTCAAGTAAGACATTTACATCAATCTCAACGTTATTTGTTGAACTTACATCTGTCGATATATCCAAAAAAATCCACCACCATTCTATCTATTTTCCTTCCCTTTATTATACCATTTTTTAGAACAAAAAAACAGATAAAAACCGCATTAAATCAATGTTTATTACGGTTTTTATCTATTAGAATTGGCCTCTTTTCCCTGGCTTTATCGCCCTGGGTTGATCGATGTCCAACCCTTCAAATAACCAACGAATTTGTTGACTAGTTAGTTGTCGAACCTCTTCTTTTTTTCTAGGCCACTTGAGTCGGCCATCTTGAATCCTTTTATAACATAAGAGGAAGCCGTCACCATCCCAATACAAAATTTTGAAACGATCACATCGATTACCGCAAAAAAGGAAGAGGGCATCTGAATAAACATCTAGCTCGTACTCTTGTTGGATGAGACTCGCCAATCCGTCAATTCCACGACGAAGGTCTGTTTTCCCAGTGACGATATACAAGTTCTTTACTTTAGTGAAATCAAGAAGCACGTCATCTCAACTCCCTAAGCACTGCGGCAAGAATATAACTACTGATACCATTATAAAGATGTATTTCAGAGCCATCTTTTCTTTTTATTCGTGCAGCTAGCTTCGCACTCGCTACTTTCTGATTTTGTTTCTGGTCTGGCTGTGTATGAATCTGAATGGGTACAATTTCGTTTGTCTTGGTCAAACAAACACCTCCAATTTACTTGTTAAGCCAAGTATACTCGGAGGTGTTGCTTAATTATAGGTACCTAGTTATTAGGCACTTACATCGGTTGTTAGATTGAGGCTGAGATCTAATTTATAAAGTCGTGATATGCTACCCCTATACAGGACACTGAAACATAATAAGTCCAGTATGGGGGTATTTATTATGACTAAAAGATTGATGAAGCTAAAAGTAGAAGAGCGTGTGAAACTAGTAGAAAGCTGTCTAAACAATGAACTAAGTCTTTCAGAGGCAGCGAGAGAAGGAAATGTTTCTTTGCCTACCATTGTCAGATGGTTGAGACTTTATGAAAATGATGGAGTAACAGCCCTATTGACTGCGCCCAAGAATAGGCACTATTCAGTAGCGTTAAAATTATCCGCCACCATAGATTATCTCAATGGAAAAGGAAGTTACGAGGAATTAGCCAAAACATACAAACTTAGAAGTAGTAGCCAACTAAAAAAATGGGTAAAGGTGTATAATACTCATGGAACCTTCAAATCAGAAAGTGGTGGAAGTTACATGAGAAAAGCAAGAGAAACCTCGACAGAAGAACGTTTAACCATCGTCTTAGACTGTCTAACACAAAACAAAAATTATGGTGCAATGGCTTTGAAATACCAAGTTTCTTATCAACAAGTGAGAAATTGGGTCAAAAGATATGAGGAGAAAGGTGCTGCTGGATTAGAAGATCGCAGAGGTCGCCGGATTGGCACACAACCTAGTCGAACACCGGAAGAAGAATTACGAAACCGTCTCGCACAATCAGAAAGTAAAAACCGACAACTTCAAATGGAAAATGACTTGTTAAAAAAAGTAAGGGAATTAGAAAGGAAGTGGGAATAAGCTTTACCCGACACTTATTTGAGTATGAAGCTATCAAAAGCTTACACGAAGAGAAAAATTATCCAATTCAGCCAATGTGTCATTTCTTGCATGTTTCTCGTTCTGCCTACTATAAATGGTTGAAACATCCTGTAAGTCCCAGGGCCTATTTAAACACTGAGCTTGCCCAAGAAATCAGAAAAATATATGACGAACACCCTGACATGGGCTATCGTAGACTAGATGATGAAATTAGTACACGCTATCACCACAAGTTCAACGATAAAAGAATCTTGAGAATTTGCCGAGCTTTAGGGATTCAATCGACGATTAAACATTGGGCGAACAGTATCACACGTAGAGGTAAGAGACCTTACCACACGGCAAAAAATGAGTTAAACCGGGATTTTCATACCGACAAACCAAATGAAAAATGGTTGACTGATGTTTCTGAATTTAAGTATTACGTTGGTATGGACATACACAAAGTCTATCTTAGCGCTATTCTTGATTTGTATGATCGTCGCATCGTGTCCTTCGTTATTAGTGACCGTAACGATAATCCGTTGGTCATGAACACTTTTGATCAGGCAATTGCACTAGAACCTCATGCGCATCCTTTGATGCACAGTGACCGCGGCTTTCAGTACACTAGCCAACAATTTTGTGTACGTTTAAAAAATACAGGAATGAAGCAGAGTATGTCTCGCGTAGCCCATTGTATCGACAACGGACCAATGGAAGGATTCTGGGGCATGATGAAACGAGAAACGTATTACGGGCGGAAGTTCACCAACCGTGAAAGCCTAGTATCTATGATTTCTGATTATATAGATTACTACAACAACAGAAGATTACAGCGTAAATTATCTGTTATGACACCAATGGCTTATCATCAACACTATCTGGAGGTGGCTTAATCATCCTGGTCGTCTCATAAGTGAAATGGGCTTCGTTTCACTTGTGAGACGGACAGGCAAGTTAAGCGGTAGCGCGACTAGTCTTAGAAATAGAAATCAAAAAAGTCTGCCAAAAAAATGACAGACAATTGATAAGAATTTTATTATTTTTCACTGTCCACTTGACGGGGAGCACACCATCGTGTCCCAGCCTCATCTATGGCTTTTGTTTGTGCAGAGTAGATTTTTTTCTCCCATCATTCAAATTCGACTATTTTAAAAATCAAGAAGCGCAAATGTATTTTTATTGTAGTCAAGCTGGAATTTATTAGAAAACACACATTATTAGTAATAGAACAAAAAAGAAGCGTATGTTAATTATGTAAACGTTTACGAAACAAAAATTGGAAAGGTGATAAGATCGATGAAAAAATTATTAATTATGGTTGTTATGAGTTTAGGTTTAATTGGCGGAACAGCTGTCTTTGCAAATGAAATAGTTACGCAGGTACAAGGTGGAATGGAGGTGTTGGATGGAGCAACGCCAGCATATGAATCATCTGGGGTCGAACACAATCGTGGCTGGTGGAGACGCGGCCATGATTGGAATCGGAATATCTCTGAATACGAAGATTACAGTAAACAAGGACATGGCTCTTGTGAAAATGGAAATGGAACTTTTGATGAAGGTAAGTGGGTTCCTGCATATCAATGGTCCAAAGCATCAGTTGGCTGGACACTTTTAGGTGGCAATAAAGCTTACTATAATTATCGTTAACTGACAGGTAAGAAGTTATGGGCAGAAAAAAGCAAAGTAACAATTGTTTTTTTCTGCTTTCTTATAACACTCAATCACATGAATTAACGAATAACCACTAGGAGGTGGAAGATGAAAAAAATTGTCCAAATAGGTCTTGCGCTTCAAATTATTCTTATACTAGTCATTATTTTGTCAACGACGCAAGCTGTATCTTTAACCCGCTTATTATATCAAGATGCTTCAAAGGTGACACTCTTAATGCCGACTACACCAAAGATTAAAGAGCCCAAAAAACAAATGGACTTTCTTGAGGAAGTGGCGCAACAAAATCATCTTCTTATCGCTAAGTATATCTATAAAAATGATAAGGAGATCACCATTTACACAACGGATAGCACCTTAAAAGGACAAATCCAACCGTTCAATCAGAAAAAACAAGTCTTAGTTTCTAAAACCGATTTTATCTGGGATGCCGATCAGCCTAGTCTGACAGTCAAGCCATGGACGACCGTAGCTGAGAGCGGGAATTCTGGTGTGTATTATATCAAAGGGTTAACCTCTAAAAATGAGCGGAGTATTATTGCGACTATTGAAAAGAATTTAGGAACAGTCAAATATGAGCGTAGCGCCAACTTTATTCAGAGGTTACTGGTAGATATTTTTGGCAATTATTCCTTACCCATTTTATTAGTGTTAGTCACAATCATTAATAGTGGTATTTTTTTTGTTTATTTGATCAATTTAACCAAAAAGATTGCCTTATTACAGGCATTTGGTTGGCCTAAATTACGAATGTTTTTTTCAATAATAACGCCCTTTCTAAAGGAAATTTGTTTTCTTTCCTTTGTCGTTCTCTTATCAACTGATGGGTATTGGTTTCTTGTCAAAGGTGGTTTTTATGCTTTTTCAACAGTCAATCTAGCTTACGTAATCTCTGTCCTGTTGATGAGTCTGCCGCTGTTTCTGATTTTGGGGCTTTATTTGATGGTGTTTCAAGAGAAAGAAATTTACAGAAAGATTAATGGGAAAAAGAAAGTTGTCGTAGGACTAGTAAGTTCAACAGTTATAAAAACGCTGGTCTTTATGACGGCTTTGTTTCTTTCAATAACAACGATTGAGATTCATAAAGACCTTCAGGACACAGTGGATTCACAAAAATATTGGGACCAAACTAAAAATATTTATGCTACTCAGCTCAGGTATATCACAAGTGACATAGATGCCTATAGACCTTATCAGAAGCGCTTGAAAGATTTTTATATAGAGGCTTCTGAAAAGAAACACTTATTTCTATTTTCGATTGATAACTATCAAAAGTTAAGTAATGGCGAATTTATATATGATGCAAATATGTCAAGCCCAGAGGAACAAGACGTAGGACCCAATTACCAACGAATATCGCCTTCGGGTAAGTCAGTGAGAGCAAATATTAATTATTTAGTCAAAAACCCCATACAAAAAGAGAATGGCAACGATGTTTGTAAAGCGGATATTGATCAGGCGGATACCGTTTGGAATCTATTAGTCCCTACTTCCCTAAAGACATATGAGACAAAACTTACACAGCTTTATCTGAGTGCGTTTGCTATGAGTAAATATTTATTTGAGAAACCTCAGCAAGCGGATGGAACATATGACGAGTCAGGGTTAAAAATCCATATTATTTATGTAAAAAACAATCAAAAATATTTTACTTATAATCCCTTTGTTCAAGTGAAAGACAATACGATTATTGATCCAGTTACGATTGTTGATACAGGGAATTTAGATGCTTCATTTTATAGTAGTGCTCTTTCAGATAGCGTGTTTGTTGAATCGGATAAAACGGATGGATATAGTTATCTACTTCCGGTGATTAAGGAAACAAAGACATTAGCTAGCATACAGAATACTGTGTCAGTTTATGATTTTAAAGCTAAAGAGATTGGAGATAAAAAGAGACTTTTAGCCACTAGCTTATTGGTGATAACAATTTTATTAAGTGTTTTATTCTTGTCCGCTTATTCGAGCACAAATCTCTTCTTAGAAAAAAATAAAAGAAAATTTTCTATTCAAATAGCATTCGGGTTGCCTATTTTGGATATGATTTTTCCTTATCAGCTGAGTCAATCGGCATTAGCCATATTATCAGGAATTGTTTTATTCATTGTTAACGGCAATAGTTTAACTTTTGTGCTAACGTCTATTTGGATAGTCGCGGAAGTAATCATCACAAGCAGCTACAGCTTGTATATATTAGAAACAATGAATCTCAATCAAGAGGTGAAGGGGGAGTAGATTTGATTGAATTAAAAAAGGTAACCAAAAGTTTTGGTAAAAAAATCATTCTCAATAATTTTTCCTTGAAAATTGGAGAAAATGATTTTATTGGGATTCATGGCGTCAGTGGTTCAGGCAAAACCACTTTGTTAAATATTTGCGGTTTAATGGAGAGACCAGATAGTGGAGTGGTCATTTTCGATGAGCTAAAAAATCCATCGTTTAGACAGACGCAGAGTATTCGAAAAAGAAAAATTGGGTATTTATTTCAAAATTATGGATTAGTAGAAAACGAGACTGTTCAACAAAATCTTTCCGTCGCGTTTTACGGGGGAAAGCTGACAAAAAAAGAACAGAAAATATGGAGTCAAAAAGCGCTTGAACAGGTGGGACTGTTTGAGATAGCTAGCAAAAAAATCTATGAATTAAGTGGTGGAGAGCAGCAGCGGGTGGCATTGGCAAGGTTACTGATTAAAAAACCGAACTATATTTTTGCTGATGAACCAACTGGTAATCTAGATCAAGGGAATGCCGAGATTGTCTTTAGCATCCTTGAGAATTTAGTAGAAGAGGGATTAACGGTGTTGTTTGTTAGTCATGATCAAGAACTAGTTGGAAGAGCCAAAACGGTAATAAAACTAGGGCAGTGTTAGTTTATGGAACCAAGATTTTTAATTTATCTGGTAGTAAATGGACAGAAAGAATCAAAAATTTAGTTACGAATAAAACTGACAGTAATTAATTCCATCTTAGCTTTAGCCAGGTATTTGTGGTTAGTGATAGAGGCAAAATTAAGTAAGAGACAGTTTCTGTTCCATTCAGCATTCGAGTGTATCTTCTGTTCCTGTTAAAAAAGTTTTACTCCTATTCCCGGCGAATATTCCTTGATTTTTATTTAGCTATACTTGAGAATAGAAACAACAGAAAAAATCGTTATTCGGGAGGAAGTTAAAATGAAATCAGTTTTTCAGGGAAGAAGTTTTTTGGCAGAAAAAGAGTTTACTAAAGCGGAGCTCCAATACTTAATTGATTTTTCCCAACATTTAAAAGAGATGAAGAAACAAAATATTCCACACCGTTATCTAGAAGGAAAAAATATCGCTTTATTATTTGAAAAAACATCTACCCGAACTCGGGCTGCGTTTACTACAGCCGCCATTGATTTGGGGGCTCATCCAGAATATCTAGGAGCCAATGATATTCAGTTAGGCAAAAAGGAATCAACTGAGGATACGGCACGTGTCCTGGGCAGTATGTTCGATGGAATCGAATTTAGAGGTTTTAGTCAAGCCGTGGTAGAAGAGCTTGCTGAATTTTCAGGAGTGCCCGTTTGGAATGGCTTAACTGACGAGTGGCATCCAACGCAGATGATTGCTGATTTTCTGACGATTCAGGAGAATTTTGGTAAGGTAGAGGGTGTGACGTTGGCTTACTGTGGCGATGGCAGAAACAATATGGCAAATTCGTTGTTGGTGACAGGCGCAATTCTAGGCACCAATGTTCGGATTGTTGCACCAAAAGAATTACAGCCTGATGCAACAATTGTCGAGATGGCGACTCAGTTTGCTAAGGAGTCAGGAGCTGAGTTAATGATCACTGCAGATGTTAAAGAAGGTGTGTATTATGCGGATGTGTTGTATACTGATGTCTGGGTATCAATGGGTGAAGAAGCGAAGTTTGAGGAACGGGTCAACTTATTACGGCCGTACCAGATTAATCAAGAGTTAATTAAACAAACACAAAACGATCAAGTAATTTTCTTACATTGCCTACCCGCTTTTCATGATACAAATACAGCCTATGGGAAAGAAATTCAAGCCCGCTTTGGTTTGACGGAGATGGAGGTCACAGATGAGGTCTTTAGAGGACTACATGGACGACAATTTCAACAGGCCGAAAATCGAATGCATTCAATAAAAGCGATTATGGCGGCAACATTAGGAGATTTATTCATTCCACGAGTATAAGACAAACCTCCGCTCAGTAAAATAAATACAGAAAACAGGTCATCTTTTGAATGGGCTCGAAAAAAATGGGACCATCAAAGAACTGTTTGCCCAATAATTTGTAGAAACAAATGATTTGAACTAGATAATAAGTGGGAAATCTGCTATAATCAGTTGCAGTTTAAGATAATTATTTTATGACCAAGAGAGTACCGTAGTTTTTTCTACTAGCGATTTCGGAGAAGGTGGGAGCCGAAAAGAAAGACTATTTGGGAAACGCACTTGAGAGAATTTGCATAAGGCAAACGGCTATCTACCGTTATCAGATTTAAGTGGGTCCAATTGGACAAGTAGAGTGGTACCGCGGGATATTCTCGTCTCTAGTGATAGTTATTCTGTCACTAGAGGCTTTTTTATATGCAATTAGTTACCTTAAAAAATTATCTAGATAAGATAAATTAAACCAGGGGGAATGAATCATGAATAACAAAGAAATCGTTGCTCAAGCTATTTTTGACGTGGTGAAAGATGACTTGTCATTAGAACAAGTACAACAATTACTAGAAAATCCCAAATCGGCAGATCACGGAGACGTTGCTTTTCCAGCTTTTTCATTGGCCAAGGTCTATCGTAAGGCGCCACAACAAATTGCGGCTGATTTAGCTGAAAAGATTAATGGACAAAACTTTGAGAAAATCGAGGTTGTTGGTCCTTACTTGAACTTTTTCATGAGTAAAGGAATGATTAGTGAACAAGTCTTAAAAGAAGTCATGAAACAAAAAAGCCATTTTGGCGATAGTACAATTGGCAATCATGGCAAAGTTCCGATTGACTTATCTTCACCTAATATTGCTAAACCAATTTCTATGGGGCATTTACGCTCGACAGTTATCGGAAACTCAATTGGGTTTATTTTAGAAAAAATTGGTTATGAACCAATCCGCATTAATCACCTAGGCGACTGGGGCACTCAGTTTGGGAAGTTAATCGTGGCTTATAAAAAATGGGGCTCAGAGGAAGCCGTGAAAGCACAACCAATTTCTGAATTATTGAGACTTTACGTTGAATTCCACGAAGTAGCAGAAAATGAGCCAGAATTAAATGATGAAGCGCGCGCTTGGTTTAAACGTTTGGAAGAAGGCGATAAAGAGGCTATCAGCTTGTGGGAGTGGTTTCGTGATGAATCATTGCAAGAGTTTAACAAGATATACGATATGCTTGGCGTAAGCTTTGATTCGTTAAACGGCGAAGCATTTTATAATGACAAGATGGAAGAAATCACTGACATGTTGGAAGAAAAACATCTGTTGAAAGAAAATCAAGGGGCAGAAATTGTTGACCTTAGCGCCTACGATTTAAACCCAGCATTGATTCGTAAATCAGATGGTGCGACACTTTATATTACACGTGATTTGGCAGCTGCTTTGTACCGCAAACGGACGTATGAGTTTGCAAAATCTCTTTATGTTGTTGGGAATGAACAAAGCAATCATTTCAAACAATTAAAAGCGGTTCTAAAGGAAATGGGCTTTGATTGGTCAGCTGAAATGCACCATGTGCCTTTTGGTCTTATCACACAAGGTGGCAAAAAATTGTCGACACGTAAAGGGAAGATTGTTTTATTAGAAGAAGTTTTAAATGAAGCAATCGAGTTAGCTAAAGCACAAATTAGTGAAAAAAATCCTGACCTAGAAAACAAAGAAGAAGTGGCTAAACAAGTTGGAGTCGGTGCAGTCATCTTCCATGATTTGAAAAATGATCGCTTGAATAATTTCGACTTTACACTAGACGAGGTTGTTCGTTTTGAAGGAGAAACTGGCCCATACGTACAATATACGCATGCCCGTGCGATGAGTTTGCTTGAGAAAGCTGACTATAAAGAAAATCCTACTGCTAATGTTTGTTTAAATGACGAAACCAGCTGGGAAGTCATCAAGTTGATTCAAAAGTATCCAGATACTATCATGCTAGCTGCTGAAAAATATGAACCATCAGTTATTGCAAAACATGCGATTAAGTTAGCCCAAACATTTAATAAATATTATGCTCAAACTAAAATCTTAGTGGATGACGAACAAACAGAAGCGCGCTTGGCGTTGGTTCATGCTGTTGCCATCCTTCTAAAAGAAGATTTACGTCTGTTAGGGCTACAAGCACCTAATAAAATGTAGAAATAAAGATAAGCCTAGAGGAACAAAAAGTTATCATCAAACTTTTTGTTCCTCTAGGCTTATCTGTGGTTAAAATAGGGCTGTTTTACTAATTCTATAATGAATGCTTCGTAAAGTAATCTTCTACCTTTTCTGCTTCTTCATCAGAACCTGAGATAATCACGACTGTATCAAACCCGGCGATGGTGCTAACCACATGCGGCGGTTTTAATTCATCGAGGATTGAAGCAAATAAATGAGCATTGTCAGGCAAGGTGCTCACAATGGTTAGAAAGTGTACACGTTGGACGTTTATAACGATATCTTTAATCATTTGAACCAAACGTTCCTCGTCCTCAACTTTCTCATTTTCAGTAGATGTGTTTCCTTGGAAAATTTGGAAAATTGGTAGGCCCTCTTCGTCAATTGTTTTCACTATTTTTAGATCGCGAATATCACGAGAAATCGTTGCTTGGGTGGCAGTTACTCCTTGATTTTTTAATTGTTGCAAAAGCTCCTCTTGGGTACGAATCGGGTGACTAGTAACGAGTTGTTTTATTAGTAAATGACGATCAGCTTTACGCATGGGTACATATACTCCTTTATGAATAGTATTTTCTATATTATAACGAATTCAGAGGGAAAAACACAGTCACATGAATAAAAATTAATTTTTTGTGGAGAAAAGGGATAAATACTTGCTGATATGTGTGGGGAATGAATGACTTAAGTGAGATGGACAAACCGCTACTTAAATGTATAGATATGGAATAAAGTGAGCCAAAAGATAAATTTGCGAGTATTATTTCTGATTAACAATAAAAGTACACATTAAGAAAAATTGAATAAACACTGAATCCAAAAAAAATAAAAAAACGAAAATATAAAAATCAATTTACACAAAATTCTCTGCGATTTACGGTTGCTTTCCATTTTGACCTATTGTATAATACTAGAAGTGTGTCAGAGCAACCTTGATACATCAAAATACCACATCTCAAAGGATGCGTGGAGCGGTGCTCTTTTTAGAGTTCTTCACACAGTTGAATTTGAGAGGGGAAACTAAAAAACCAATTGGAGGAAACACAACATGGCAGTAATCTCAATGAAACAATTGCTAGAAGCCGGCGTACACTTTGGTCACCAAACTCGTCGCTGGAACCCAAAAATGAAGAAATATATCTTCACAGAAAGAAACGGAATCTACATTATTGACTTACAAAAAACAGTTAAATTAGTAGATAACGCTTATAACTACATGAAAGAAGTTGCTGAAGAAGGCGGAGTTGCTTTGTTTGTTGGAACAAAAAAACAAGCACAAGAAGCAATTAAAGACGAAGCTATTCGTTCAGGTCAATACTATGTAAACCATCGTTGGTTAGGTGGAACATTAACTAACTGGGATACAATTCAAAAACGTATCAGCCGTTTGAAACAAATCAACGCTATGGAAGCTGACGGAACTTTTGACGTTCTTCCTAAAAAAGAAGTTGTTGGTTTAAACAAACAACGTGAACGTCTTGAAAAATTCTTAGGCGGTATCGCTGATATGCCTAGAATTCCAGATGTAATGTACATCGTTGACCCTCGTAAAGAACGTATTGCTGTTCAAGAAGCACACAAATTAAATATTCCTATCGTAGCTATGGTTGATACTAACTGTGATCCAGATGAGATCGACGTAGTAATCCCTTCAAACGACGATGCAATCCGTGCCGTTAAATTGATTACTTCAAAAATGGCTGATGCATTTATCGAAGGAAACCAAGGGGAAGACCAAGTCGTTGAAGAAACATTTGTAGTTGATGAAACTACTGAGAATGCTACTTCAATCGAAGAAATTGTTGATGTTGTAGAAGGCGACAATGCTTCTGCTGACTCAGCTGAATAATCTTTAAATTCGGAGCTGTTTCAAAGGCTAGGCGCCATGCCTCATCTCCTTTGAAACAGCTTTTTTTAAAACGATAACCACATTTTTAGGAGGAAATAAGAAAATGGCAGACGTAACAGCTAAATTAGTTAAAGAATTACGCGACATGACTGGTGTCGGTATGATGGACGCAAAAAGAGCGTTAGTAGAAGTAGAAGGCGACATCGAAAAAGCTGTCGATTTATTACGTGAAAAAGGAATGGCTAAAGCAGCTAAGAAAAATGATCGTATCGCAGCTGAAGGGTTAGCATCAGTTGCTGTTAAAGGAAACTCTGCAGCAATCGTTGAAATTAACTCAGAAACTGATTTCGTTTCTAAAAATGAAATGTTCCAAGATTTAGTAAAAGAAATTGCTGAATTAGTAGCAGAAAACAGACCTGCTGATTTAGAAGCAGCTATGCAAATCAAAACTGCTAAAGGAACAATTGAATCAGATTTAATCGAAGCAACACAAGTAATTGGTGAAAGAATCAATTTCCGTCGTTTCGTTTTAGCTGAAAAAGCTGATAATGCAGCATTTGGCGGCTACCTACACATGGGTGGACGTATTGCCGTGTTAAGCGTTGTTGAAGGAACAACTGACGAATCTGTAGCGCGTGACGTATCAATGCATATTGCAGCGATTAACCCTCGTTATTTAGATGAATCTCAAATCCCTCAAGAAGAATTAGACCACGAGAAAGCTGTCTTAACTGAACAAGCTTTAAATGAAGGCAAACCTGCTAATATCGTTGAAAAAATGGTTATTGGTCGCTTAAATAAATTCAAAGCAGAGATTGCTTTAGTTGACCAACCGTTTGTTAAAGATCCTGATATGACTGTTGAAAAATACGTTGCTTCTAAAGGCGCAGTTGTAAAATCTTTCGTTCGTTTTGAAGTCGGAGAAGGAATTGAAAAACGTGAAGATAACTTTGCTGAAGAAGTTATGAGTCAAGTGAAAAAATAATTCTGTTACTTGTTAACAGATGGGAACGCATGGAAATGCGCTCCCTTTTTTTAGGCAAATTCGTGAAATATAGAGAAATCTGTTCATTGAGCAGTGTCCACTGTAGGAAGAATATGCTAAAATAGTAAGAGACAATAATGGAGGAATCAGAATGGTTAAACCTAAATATCAACGTGTAGTATTAAAACTAAGTGGTGAAGCGCTAGCAGGGAATGACGGTTTTGGTATTAAACCACCAGTCATTAAAGAAATTATTGAAGAAATCAAAGAAGTTCATGAGCTTGGTGTTGAAATGGCAATCGTTGTCGGTGGTGGAAACATTTGGCGTGGACAAATTGGTGCTCAAATGGGTATGGAACGTGCTCAAGCTGACTACATGGGAATGCTAGCAACAGTTATGAATGCTTTAGCTTTGCAAGATACATTGGAAAATGCAGGCGTACCAACTCGTGTACAAACATCGATTGATATGCGTCAAATTGCGGAGCCCTACATTCGTCGTAAAGCAGAGCGTCATCTAGAAAAAGGTCGAATTGTGATCTTTGCTGGTGGAACGGGGAATCCTTATTTCTCTACAGATACAACAGCAGCGTTACGTGCAGCAGAAGTTGGTGCAGATGTCATTTTAATGGCTAAAAACAATGTTGATGGGGTTTATTCAGCAGATCCTAAGACGGATAAAACAGCAACAAAATTTGATGAGTTGACTCATATGGAAGTGATTGCTAAAGGGTTACAAGTGATGGACTCAACAGCAAGTTCACTAAGTATGGACAATGACATTCCATTAGTTGTCTTTAATTTAAACGAACACGGCAACATTCGCCGAGCAATCCTTGGTGAAAATATCGGAACTACCGTAAGGGGGAAATAAACATGGCAGATACAATTATGCAAAACGCAAAAGAAAAGATGCAAAAAGCAGAACAAAATCTTCAAAGAGAACTAGGCCAAATTCGCGCAGGTCGTGCGAATGCAAGTCTTCTTGATCGTGTGATGGTGGATTATTATGGGGCACCAACACCAGTTAACCAATTAGCTTCTATTAACATTCCAGAAGCGCGTGTATTAATGATTACACCGTTTGATAAAAATTCAATTCAAGACATCGAAACAGCGATTATGACAAGTGATATTGGGATTAACCCCACAAATGATGGAAATGTTGTTCGTTTGGTGATTCCTCAATTAACAGAAGAACGCCGTAAAGAGCTTGCTAAAGATGTGAAAAAAGAAGCTGAAAATGCAAAAATTGCTGTTCGTAATATTCGTCGTGATGCAATCGATGATTACAAAAAGCAACAAAAAAACAGTGAAATTACTGAGGATGAATTGCGTTCTCTTGAAAAAGAAATTCAAACAGTTACAGATAACAGTGTGAAAGAAATTGAAAAGATTCAAGCAGAGAAAGAAAAAGAATTATTAGAAGTTTAATTTTCTAACTATTGATTTATCTTAATTAAATTTTAAGAAAATTGCCATGAACCTTCTGACATTGATTACTATGCCAGAGGGTTCCTTTTTTTACTTGAAAAAAACAAAGTTAGTTATTTAGGCACTTTGTCAAATGGTGTTGTTTTAAAAATAAGTCACAGAATTGAGAACACTTTTGGTGTTCTCTTTTTGTTTTTTAAATGAGTTCACAGAGACCTTGTTGGACTAGAATCCGCAGGCGTAGATGGCGAAATGTTCGGAATCCAAAGGCAATACGTTTGATTACTTTGATTAGGTTGTTTTTTCCTTCTAGTTTCCCGTTAGAATAGCTGTACATCAAGGCATTACAAATGGCTTTTCGATGCTTTCGCAGGTATAGAATGGCTTTCTTGAATCCTTTATTCAATTGCGCAGGAAGTTGGTCGATACAAGTAAAGAAGCCCTCATAATCCTTAGTTTCAAAGGTTTCTAAGAGTTCTTGATAAATTTCATAGCTTTCTCTGAGGTCAGAATCCACGGTTAGGAGATGGTCCAAAACCTCTGATTCTGTTACATATCTCTTTTGAAAGAGGGGAAACTGCTTGAGCGCACTGTAGTTGATATTTTTATGTTTCTTTAAAAGAGTCCGCCAATATTTTTTTAACTTGCGATAGTCCTTTTGGGCAAGGGCATCACTTTTTTTTAGTTGATTCATTGTTTGAATTCGTTGTTTATTAAAAGCTCTACTCAGTTGTTGAATCACATGAAATCGATCAATCGAAATTTTGGCGTAAGGAAATACATCTTTTACAAAGCTACTATAAGAAGCATTCATGTCCATGACAATATGGGTGACTTTCTTTCGTGCCTTTAGCGTAAAACGCTGAAAATACGCACGTAGCTTGAAGTTTCTTCGGTCGCTTAAAATGTCAAAAATTTGTCCTGTATCTGCGTCACTGACAATAAAACACATGGCTCCTTCACAATCTTTCGTTCCTTTAAACTCGTCAATCAATAAATGAGCTGGCAAGTAATGAGGGTTAAAACGGGGTTCTCTATGAAAAGAGTCTAGAACTCGTTCAACCGTTTTAAAAGAGACAAAATAGCGTTCGCCAATATCTTTCATTGAAATTTTCCGCTTCAAATCAATGGCAATAGCGAATTTCAATGGGTTCGAAATGTAACAATTTTCCTGAACATAGGTCGTCTGGGCAGAAAAAGTGGCGGTACATTGTTTACAACGGAAGCGCTGCTTAAATAACCGTAAGTAGGTAGGAACCTCTTGATACGGAATGAGCTGAATAAGACTCTCATAATACGCATGACGAATAATACAGTGTCCTTCATTGACAGAGCCGCAAGCAGGGCAACAAGAAGGTGTATAAGTAAGTACACCGGTAAAGACGTTGGATAGCTTGCCGGAGATCGTTTCTTTAGATAAGGGGTCCTCTACAAAGTAAAGGTTTGGATCTTTTATATTTAATAATTTTTTTATCAATTCACTTGTCTTTTCCTGTTTTTTTCTGTTAATCTTAGTTATAGGCATTTGGTTTCTCCTTCTATATTTTGTTTAGGCGACTTAATTATAGAGGAACCAAATGCTTTTTGTTATAAAAAAATTTGGAGTTCCTACTCATTTTTTGAGTAACAACACCAAATATTATAGAGCCGTTATTTATTATTAGTTGAGCATTCGAAAATATCATTCAATAAACGTAGGATTATTGAAAGCGCTGTTGTATTCAGTCTCTATTTATGGAATAATGAAAACAATGGTATTATTGAAAGGAGATGGAATAGTGAATTTTTTGCAAAGAGCAATAAGTAGTGTGACCAGAAGAAAGGGTAAATCAATTATCTTATTCTTAGTCATTTTTGTGCTAGGAAACGTGATTGCAGGGGCGATTGCAATCCAACAATCAACAACGAATGTTGAGAAAGATGTCAAAGCCAAATTGGGGGCAAATGCAACCATTGATATGGATTATGACAAATTTGAGAAGGATAACGAGGGGTCAGCTAAGGGGATAGATTACCCTGATCCACCAAAGTTAGATGTCTACAAAAAGATTGGGCAATTATCTTATGTAAAGTATTTTGATTATAATGCTTATTCACATTTTTCAACAAAAAAAATAAAATATTTTGATTATCAGACAGAAGATGAGGATGAAGATGGAGGCATGCAGATGAGTGGCATGCAGTATTTTATTCTTAAAGGGGTTAATTATCCAAAACTTTTAGATATCGAGCAAGGCAAAATTAACATGGTTGAAGGAAATGTCTTCACGGATAAGGATATTGAAGAGGGCACAACGAATGCCGTTGTTGGAAGAAGATTTGCAGAATTAAACAATCTTTCTATTGGAGATCAACTGGTGATTAACGCATCAAATGAAGATACTTTGGGCTATGATAATAATGGGAATCAAGTTGATGTGAAACCAGAAGATATCAAAGCAATCGATTTTCCTGTCAAAATAGTTGGTTTTTTTGAGCCTGTAAAAGCAGAGAAAGAACCGAAAAAGAATAGCGACGAATATTACAATCAAAAATTTGCATCTAGTGAACTAGAGAATAGTGTTTATTTACCAAATAAAACTGTCCAAGAGTTTAATAAGAAGTTAGCGACTATCTATCCAGAAGAATACGGTATGGAGGAACAGATGGAATATTATTCGCCAACTTATATATTAAATAATCCAGAAGACACGGAAGCATTCAAACAAGAGGCTGAACCATTATTACCAAAATATTATCAAGTGCGTGCTTCATCTGATCAATATGATGAAATTGGCGGAAGTATGAAAAAAATGGGGCAAATATCAAAATATGTAGTAATTATTTCTGTTATTGCGACTCTTTTAATCATCGGACTAGTCGTGTTGTTGTTTATGAGAGATAGAAAACATGAATTAGGTATTTATCTATCGATTGGTGAGACTCGTGGAAAAGTAATGGGGCAAATCATGATCGAGTTACTGATTATCAGTGCATTAGCTTTAGTGCTGTCTCTAATTACTGGGAATTTATTAGGAAATGCGGTCTCTAATTCACTTATGCAATCTGATTTCCTACAGACAAGTACTGAAAATGGCATGATGTTCTATGGTGGAAGGGACGTATATTCAAGTACTATCACTGCAGATGATGTAACTTCTGCATTTAAAGTTACTTTCTCAGCAGGTTATATTATCACGTATTTATTGGTAGGCTTAGGGACAGTGCTTGTCTCAGCTTTATTGCCATTATTGTATATTTTACGCTTAAATCCAAAAAAAATTATGATGTAAGGAGGGGACCACATGGCGCTTTTAGAAACGAAAAATTTAAGTTATTTTTATCAGGATGGCGATCAACGCCGTTTTATTCTTAAAGATACAAATATCTCTTTTGAAAAAGGGAAATTCTATACAATTTTAGGTCAATCTGGGTCAGGAAAAACGACTTTTCTTTCTTTGATTAGTGCTTTAGATGAGCCAAAAGAGGGAGAAATATTGTTAGAAGGCAAAGATATCAAAAAGATTGGTTACGAGAAGTTTCGTCGCAATGATATCAGTATTATTTTCCAAAGTTATAACTTGGTTCCTTATCTAACTGCCGTTGAGAATGTGTTAGTGGCAATGTCAATTACAGATAATGAATTACCTGAAAACCATCGCGAGGTCGCTTATAACTTACTTGATTATATCGGGATTACAAAAGCAAAAGCAGATCGTCTAGTGAATCAGTTATCAGGTGGGGAGCAACAGCGTGTCGCAATTGCTCGAGCACTTGCTACGAATGTTGACATTATCTTAGCCGATGAGCCAACTGGAAACTTAGATGAAGAGATGGAACAAGAGATTGTTGATATTTTCAAACGTTTAGCAGAAGAACATGGCAAGTGTGTAATTGTTGTTACTCACTCCAATGAAATTGCTAAACAATCAGATGAACCGTATTATCTTCATAAAGGTGTGTTAAAACATGAGTGATTTTTTATCGAATTTCACTAGTGATAAATACAGTGAAGAACAAAAAAAGACAAAGAAAACAGAAACTCCTTCAAAAAAGGTAGCGGATGCTCCAAAGCAGCCAGATCAAGAACTCTCTAAACCTAGAGAAAAAACGGCAAAGCCTGAAGAGATATCACGTAATAGTCAACCTGAAGCTGAGAAAAAAGAAACGACAGAAGCATCCACGGAGCGTTTTAGAAGCACTCAGTCCAATCCAGTAGATGAAGAAACACTAGGTACGGAATCTTCTCCTGAAGAGACGAAGAACGAGACTCCAACTGAGGCTCATGAAGAAATGACTCGTAGTCGGTTCCAAGAGGAAGAAACCGAAATAGATCCTGACTATAAAAAGAAACAAATTAAAAAATACGGAATCATTGGCGGAATAGCAATAGTCGCTTGTGCGGTTTTGTTTGGTGTCTATTATCAGCTGACACATGTCAAAGTGCCTGAATTTGTAAAAAAAGATTTATCTGAAGCGAGAACTTGGGTTACTGAAAATGATGTAAAGCTAAAGGTTGATCAAGTCTATGATTTTGATGCTGAGCCAAACGTGATTATCAAGCAGAGTGTAGCAAAAGATAAAAAAATCAAAAAAGGCAAGGAACTAGTAATTACTGCCAGTTTGGGACCGGATCCAGATCAAAAAGTTGCTTTGCCTGAGTTTAAAGATTTTTCTGTAGAGGCTGCACGTAACTGGATTGCTGAGAATAAAGCCGAAAATGTCTCAATCATTGAGGAATATAACGACAAGATTGAGAAAGGGGTCTTTATCAAATCGCAATTTGGCAATAAAGATCTTGATCCTGCTGAATATGCACGAAAAGATAAGTTACAGGTTTACTACTCAAAAGGGAAAGAAGTTTTTGAGAAGAATATTGAGGTACCTGACTTTAAAGGGAAAATGAAAACAGAAGTTCAAGAATGGGCAACTAAAAATGGTATCAAATTAGATGCAGCTTCTGTCTTCTCTGATACGGTTGAACCAGAAAAAGTCATTTCTCAAGAAACGGCTAAAGGAACAAAAATAGCCAAAAACGATACGTTGAAGATAAAAGTTTCAAAAGGTCAAGCAATCGTTGTTCCAGATTACTCTCAATATACCGTTGAAGAGGCAGGTCAGCTTCAAACAAAAATAACAGCTCAGATTCGTAGTATTTTCACGACAAATGTTCCTTATGGCCGATTCATCAGCCAATCAGTAGAGGCTGGAAAAGAATTTAATGACGGCGATGTTCTGCCAAGTGTTAAAGTTCTTTATTCTGAAGGGCAACCCTATCTAAAAGATTTGAGAGGCCAAACGGTTGAAGGAGATTTACAGAAAACCTTCTATGATGAATTTGAATCAAAAGGTGCATCTATCACTTACGAAGTGTATTATGTCGATTCATCTGAAAGCAAGGGAACTGTGGTGGAAATGAGTCGTTACAGTGAGTTTATCCCTATAGATGCACATATCTACATTGGTATAAGCAAGGGAAATATAAAACCTGTTGAGACGCCAACAAACAATGGAGACAATCAATCACCATCGGATGAGTCGCCAGCAGATAAGCAAATAAATGAAACTGCAGACAAAAAATAAAAGTATGTAAATGAATAAAAAAACTATCGGCAGATGGGCTAGCATTGGATAAAACAAAGTATTTTGGTTTATTCGAGCGAGCTATCCACCGATAGTTTTTTTAGGAGTAGCGAGTAATATACAAATATATATCGTGTGAATCTTTAAGATGTGGTAAACAATCAAAAAAAATATCAAAAATACATAGGAAATGAAAAAACTTATTGTTATAATATTCAAGATAGCTTGAATTCTAAAGGGGAGGAAAAAAGAATGTTACGTTTTTTTCCGCAAAAAAATAAGTATGTACCAGAAGAAGCAGAATTCCTATTTGATGAGAATGGGTCAATTCCTAAACATATTGCAGTAATAATGGATGGAAACGGTCGTTGGGCGCAGAATCGTAGGCTGCCAAGAGTTGCCGGTCATAAAGAAGGAATGGAGACTGTTAAGCGGATTACTAAGCATGCATCAAGACTTGGGATAAAAGTGCTGACACTCTATGCTTTTTCAACGGAAAATTGGAAACGACCGAGTGATGAAGTCAATTTTTTGATGCAGTTGCCTGTAGATTTTTTCGACGTGTTTGTGCCAGAGCTGATTGAGGAAAACGTCAAGGTCCAAGTGATGGGCTACAAGAAGCTGTTGCCAGAGCATACGCAAAAAGCAGTGGCAGATGCCATTCAACAAACGAAGGATAACACTGGAATGATTTTAAACTTTGCTTTAAACTATGGAAGTCGAGCAGAAATCGTGACGGCCGTACAAGAAATTGCCAAAGAAGTCGAAGAAAATCAGTTGGATGCACAAGAAATTACGGAAGAAACAATTGCCAATCACCTAATGACTAACTTTTTACCTGGTGATTTGAGAGACCCAGAATTAGTCATTCGAACTAGTGGTGAGGAAAGAATAAGCAACTTTTTGTTATGGCAGATTGCGTATAGTGAATTATTTTTTACGAATGCTTTGTGGCCTGATTTTACACCGAACTTACTGGAAACGGCAATTGCTTCGTTTCAGAATAGGAATCGTCGTTTTGGTGGATTAAAAGAGACGACATAAGAGGAGGAACTACATTGAGACAACGAGTGATTACAGCAGTGGTGGCACTCATTATATTTATTCCGATTATTTGGATAGGCGGGTTAGTTTTACAACTTTCAGCGGCGGTATTAGCTGTTGTAGGCGTATATGAGCTGTTTCGGATGAAGGGATTAACGATTGCCAGTTTGGAAGGAGTCTTGGCTTCCCTGGGCGCTATTATTTTGGTTTTACCTGTGAACGATTTGCTCCCTTTCTTGCCGGATAAAACGGATAGCTTTTTGTTATATTATTTGATTGTATTAATTATTTTGGGCATTTGCGTATTTTCAAAAAATACCTATTCAATTGATGAAGCAGGCTTTCCTGTCATTGTTAGTTTGTATGTAGGAGTAGGTTTCCAAAATTTCGTGAATGCGCGAATGGCTGGATTTGAAGTACTATTGTTTGCCTTGTTTGTGGTTTGGGCAACCGATATTGGTGCGTATATGGTAGGGCGAAAATATGGACAAAGAAAGCTTTGGCCGGAAGTCTCACCCAATAAAACCATTGAAGGCGCACTTGGTGGAATTATCAGTGCGGTGGTTGTTGCCGCTATTTACTTGTTCATCTATCCAAAAGCAGATTTCTTTTCTTATAGTGCAGTTGTCATGGTTCTTTTAACAATTGTTTTTTCAATTGTTGGTCAATTTGGCGATTTAGTCGAATCTTCAATTAAACGTCACTATGGCGTTAAAGACTCAGGCACGATTTTGCCTGGACACGGCGGCATTTTGGATCGTTTTGATAGTTTATTATTTGTTTTCCCGGTAATGCACATTTTAGGCGTATTTTAAATTAGAAGAGGGAAAAAACGTTTAACACTATTTATCTTTGAATCGAGGGGACTGGGACATTAGTCAAAAATGACAGATGTTTCAGTCGTCTTTTTTATTAAAAGTGGGGACTAAATAGAAGAATTTGGCGATTTAGTAGTAGTTATGATAAAATGAGTGGTGTTTTATATAATAATTTTAGAAAATTCATTCCATACGTGAATACTTCGAGAAAAGAATTTTTAGAGAAAAGGAAGGGAAATAGATGAAGACAATTATAACGTTTATTATTGTTTTTGGTGTCTTAGTGATTGTCCATGAATTTGGTCATTTCTTTTTTGCCAAGCGATCAGGTATATTAGTTCGCGAGTTTGCAATTGGCATGGGACCAAAAATTGTGGCACACCAAGCCAAAGATGGAACGACCTACACCTTACGACTGCTGCCAATTGGTGGGTATGTTCGAATGGCAGGGATGGGCGAAGAGGAAACAGAGCTTTCACCAGGAATGCCTCTTTCAGTTGAGCTGAATGAAGAGGGTGTTGTTACAAAAATTAATACAAGTAAGAAGGTTCAGTTGACCAATAGTATTCCAATGGAGCTGGTTCGTCATGATCTAGAAGATGAATTAACGATCTCTGGTTTTGTCAATGGAGATGAATCAGAAGCGATGACCTATCCTGTCTTGCATGAAGCGACAATTATTGAAGCAGATGGAACGGAAGTCCGGATTGCACCACGAGATGTTCAATTTCAATCTGCTAAGCTATGGCAACGGATGCTAACTAATTTTGCCGGTCCGATGAATAATTTTATTTTAGCGATCGTCTTATTCATTATTTTAGCTTTTATGCGTGGTGGAGTCTCGGTGACCAATACGAATCAGCTTGGAGAAATTCAGCCAAATGGTGTCGCTGAAAAAGCTGGTCTAAAAAAAGAGGATAAAGTTGTTTCAATCAATGGCGAAAAAATCACTGATTGGAATGAACTTGCAACAGTCATCTCTGAAAATCCAGAGAAGGAGTTAGACTTTATCATTGATCGAAAGGGTGAAGAATTCTCGATTTCTGTGACACCAAGAGCGGAAAAATCTGGAAAACAGTCTGTCGGTAAACTAGATATTGCTGTTCCAATGAAGACTGGTTTAACAGATAAGATTTTTGGTGGGGTGACCCAAGCGTTTGATAGCTCTTTGACAATTTTTAAAGCATTAGGCTCGTTACTGACGGGGTTTAGTCTAAATAAACTGGGAGGACCGGTTATGATGTTCCAAATGTCCTCACAGGCAGCGAGTGAAGGGATTACGACAATTATAGCCTTTATGGCGATGCTTTCAATGAATCTCGGAATTATGAATTTACTGCCGATCCCAGCTTTGGATGGTGGGAAATTAGTCTTGAATATCTTTGAGGGTGTTCGAGGAAAACCGTTGAGTCAAGAAAAAGAAGGAATTTTGACATTCGTCGGTTTTGGGTTACTGATGGTATTGATGGTTCTAGTTACATGGAACGATATCCAGCGCTTCTTTTTTTGATGGATAAATGTGTTAGACGTTTGTTAGGGGGAACTAATAAACAGGGATGCACAGATACGCGTGCATAAAAAGGAGAAAAAGAATGAAACAATCAAAAATGCTAATTCCTACATTACGTGAGGTTCCAAGTGATGCAGAGAATTTGAGTCAACAAATGCTTTTACGAGGAGGATTTATCCGTCAAGTATCAGCCGGTATCTATTCATATTTACCATTGGCGAATCGCGTTTTAGAGAAATTAAAAGCCATTATTCGTGAAGAATTGGCTAAAATAGATGCCATTGAGATGTTAATGCCAGCCTTGCTTCCTGCAGAGCTATGGAAGGAGTCAGGCCGCTATGACACATATGGCCCAAATTTATATCATGTGGAGGATCGTAATCAGCGAGCGATGATTTTAGCTCCGACCCATGAAGAAGTCTTCACTGAGTTAATTCGAGATGAAATCAACTCGTATAAACGATTGCCGATTTCACTGTATCAAATACAAACGAAGTTTAGAGATGAAAAAAGACCTCGTTTTGGATTACTCAGAACAAGAGAATTTATCATGAAGGATGCGTATTCTTTCCACTCAGATGAGGAAAGCTTAGCAATCGTTTATAAACAGTTTGAACAGGCTTATTCGGCAATTTTTAAACGAGCAGGTCTGAATTTTCGAGCAGTGATTGGCGATGGTGGTGCGATGGGTGGCAAGGATTCCAAAGAATTCATGGCTATTTCTGATATTGGGGAAGATACCATTTGTTATTCTACCGAGACAGACTATGCGGCTAATTTAGAAATGGCCACAAGCCTTTATACACCTAAGAAAGCACAAGCAAAAATGTTGGAATTAGAGAAAGTTTCAACGCCTGAGGTTCAGACTGTTGAAGAGGTGGCAGAATTTTTTAAGGTAGAATCTAAAAGAGTTGCCAAATCCATTTTATTTATGGCTGATAAAAAGCCCGTCTTAGCAGTTGTTCGTGGAGACCACGAAGTTAATGAAGTTAAGCTAAAAAATTTAATGGGTGTAGAAACATTGGAAAGAGCTTCAGAACTAGAAGCCCAGACCTATCTCCATGCGGATTTTGGTTCAATTGGTCCTATCGGTGTGCCTGAGGAGGTCAAAGTGATTGCGGACTTATATGTTCAAGACATGGCAAACTTTGTTGTGGGAGCCAATGAAGCCGGTTATCACTATCAGCAAGTGAATTTAGGTCGTGACTTTTCTCCAGAGTTATTTGAAGATATTCGATTTGTCCAAGAAGGTGATCCTGCTCCATCAGGAAATGGCGTATTGGAGTTTGTCAAGGGAATTGAAATTGGTCATATATTCAAATTGGGGACTCGGTATAGTCAAGCGATGGATGCCACTGTTTTAGATGAAAATGGTCGAGAGACGTATATTAAAATGGGCTGTTACGGCATTGGCGTTAGTCGTTTGTTAGCGGCAATCGTTGAGCAAAATTCTGATGAGGAAGGGATTCATTGGCCAAATGGCATTGCGCCTTTTGATATTCATGTCGTTCAGATGAATGTCAGTGATGAATATCAAACCAGACTTTCAGAAGAGGTTGAAGAAATCATGTCATCAGCAGGTTACGAAGTATTGGTAGATGATCGAAACGAACGTGCTGGTGTAAAATTTGCTGATTCGGACCTTATCGGATGCCCAATTCGAATTACGGTTGGAAAAAAAGCAGTCGACGGTGTTGTAGAAGTGAAAATTAAAAAATCTGGTGCGATGTTAGAGGTCCGAAAAGAAGAACTCGTCAACACACTAGAAATTCTAGGAAATTCTGAAGAAGAGTAATTAGAAATAGCAAAAGCCAAAAAAGATTGATGCCAAAAATAAGCATCAATCTTTTTTGCCAGTCCCACTTTTGTATGACCATTTAGTGGGATGGTAAGCGCGGTGCGATAAGAGTGAAATGTTTCATTTCACTTCCTTATATAGCACTAGTTGCCAGTCCCACTTTTGTATGACCATTTAGTGGGATGGTAAGCGTAGTACGATAAGAGTGAAATGTTTCATTTCACCTCCTTTGAGTTAGTACTAGCAGGGATGGTAAGCGAAGTGCGATAGAGACGAAATGAGATTCCTAAAGTTTAGCTTTAGCGATTCAAGGAAAATGTTTCCTTAAAACAATCGGTAGAAACTTGTTGTTCTTCTTAATTTTTGAGGAAAGTTTTAATGAAACTCACGCCAAAAAACGGTATACTTAATAGTGCTGAAGGAAAGCTATTTATTTTAAAATAAAAATAAATTAACCAATATTTTACCATAAAAGAAAGGGAGTAATGTTTCTTGTCAGAAAAACGTGACTTATTTGAAAAATTAGTAGAACAGATTCAACTAAATGAAGAAGAACGAAACAATCCCTTAGTTTCAAAGGGTGAGTTGGAAAACGTAATTGTCCATCGTCAATCAAAGATGTGGGAATTCACGGTTAAGTTTCCAACTATTTTACCAGCCATACTTTATCGTTCATTTACGCAAAAAATTGCGTTGGCATTTAAGAACATTGCGGCAACCAAACTAAATATTCTTGCAGAAGATGGTAACTTTGACGAGCAGATTTTACAAGATTATTGGGCGATTGCGTTACAAAATCAGCAATGTGATACACCGTTAACACAACAAGTTTTAAAAACGCAGGTTCCGTTAGTAAAAGACCGGAAAATCATTTTGTCGGTTGATAATGCGGCGGTTATTCCTTATCTTAAGCAACAATCATTTCCACTGATTGAAGGTCTGTATCAATCTTATGGATTTTCTAAATTTCATATTGAAGCGGAAATGGATGAGAAAAAGGCTGAACAAGTCTTGCAGCAATTTGAGGAAAGAAAACAAGAACAAGAGCTAGCTTTCATGCAACAAGCGGCTGAGAATCTAGCCAATCACGAACAACAGCGAAAAGAAAAAAGAGAGCAGGCTCCTGCATTAGATGGACCTATCCAATTAGGGCGAAATATCCCTTCTGACGAGCCAGTTACCCCTATGGCAAATATTGTTGAAGAGGAACGACGAGTAACGATTGAAGGATATGTCTTCGATACGGAAGTACGTGAATTACGATCAAAACGCAAAATTTTGATTGTTAAGATTACGGATTATACATCCTCATTTATCGTCAAAAAATTCTCGAATGGCGAAAAGGATGAACAGGTTTTTGATGCGATTTCTAAAGGAAGCTGGTTGAAGGTTCGCGGAAGTGTTCAAGAAGATACCTTTATGCGTGATTTAGTTATGAATGCGCAAGATTTATTAGAGGTTAAACATGCGCCGCGTAAAGACTACGCTCCTGAAGGTCAAAAACGAGTAGAGCTACATTTGCATAGTAATATGAGTACGATGGATGCAACGAATAATGTAGCAGATTTTGTCGCACAAGCAGGGAAGTGGGGGCATAAAGCAATTGCTATTACTGACCATGCAGGTGCGCAAGGCTTCCCTGATGCGCATAGCGCTGGAAAAAAAGCAGGGGTTAAGATTCTTTATGGAGTTGAAGCCAATGTGGTCGATGATGGCGTACCGATTGCCTATAATGATGCACATGTTTCGTTAAATGACGGCACCTATATTGTATTTGACGTGGAAACGACAGGTTTGTCTGCTGTGTACGATACAATCATTGAATTAGCCGCAGTAAAAATGCACAAAGGAAATGTTATAGCGAGCTTTGATGAATTTATTGATCCAGGTCATCCACTTTCACATACAACCGTTAGCTTAACAGGAATCACAGATGAAATGGTTCGTGGTTCTAAATCAGAAGAAGAAGTACTACGGATGTTTTTAGAGTTTACTGGCGATGATATTTTGGTTGCGCATAATGCGTCTTTTGATATGGGTTTCTTAAATACAAGCTATAGTAAATATGGCATTCCAGAAGCGCCAAATCCAGTCATAGATACACTTGAATTGGCTCGTTATCTTTATCCTCAATTTAAGCGTTTTGGATTAGGTGTCTTATCTAAGAAATTTGGTGTCAGCCTAGAACAGCATCACCGAGCGATTTTTGATGCGGAAGCAACAGGTCACTTGGCTTGGATTTTCGTAAAAGAAGCTATGGAAAATCATGAGATGCTCTTTCACGATCAGCTAAACCGTCATATCGGAGAAGGTGACTCATATAAGAGAGCACGACCGTTTCATGTGACTATTCTGGCTCAAACACAAGCTGGATTAAAAAATCTTTTCAAACTTATTTCGATGTCTAATGTCAATTATTTTGAGCGAGTGCCGCGAATTCCTCGATCTCAGCTGACTAAATTAAGAGAAGGTCTATTGATTGGTTCTGCTTGTGACAAAGGTGAAATTTTTGAAGCTATGATGCAAAAAGGGGTAGAGGAAGCAAAGAATCGTGCAAAATTTTACGACTATATCGAGGTTATGCCAAAAGCTGTTTATGCACCTTTGATTGAGCAAGAGCTGGTTAAAAACAACAAAGACTTAGAAGATATTATGAAAAATCTAGTGAGAATTGGTAAAGAGCTTGATAAGATTGTCGTAGCAACAGGAAACGCTCATTATCTGAATGAAGAAGATGCAATTTATCGAAAGATTTTAATTAATTCGATGGGAGGAGCCAATCCTTTAAATCGTCATAGCTTGCCTGACGTTCATTTTAGAACGACAGATGAGATGTTAACGGCTTTTCAGTTTATGGGGGAAGAATTAGCCATGGAGTTAGTGGTTACTAACCCGAATAAAATTGCAGATATGTGTGAAGAGGTTATCCCTGTCAAGGATGATTTGTATACACCAAAAATCCCTGGATCTGAACAAGAGATTACGGATTTAAGTTACAACCGTGCAAAAGAGCTCTATGGTGATCCACTACCTGATATAGTTGAAAAACGTCTGAAAAAAGAATTAGACAGTATTATCGGAAATGGGTTTTCAGTTATTTATTTGATTTCGCAAAAGTTGGTTCATAAGAGTAACGAAGATGGTTATTTGGTTGGTTCTCGTGGTTCGGTTGGTTCGAGTTTTGTCGCAACGATGACGGGGATTACAGAGGTTAACCCACTTGCCCCTCACTACCATTGTCCAGAGTGTCAATATTCTGAATTCTATGAAGATGGTTCGTACGGTTCAGGATTTGATATGCCAGAGAAAAAATGTCCGAATTGTGGCGCACGGTTGTTTAAAGACGGTCACGATATTCCGTTTGAAACCTTCCTTGGCTTCCATGGAGATAAAGTACCCGATATTGATTTGAACTTCTCTGGAGACTATCAAGCAGAAGCACATAACTACACCAAAGTTCTGTTTGGTGAAGAGTATGTCTTTCGGGCGGGAACGATTGGTACAGTCGCTGACAAGACGGCCTATGGATTTGTTAAAGGGTATGAGCGTGATAACAATCTTCATTTCAGAGCTGCTGAAGTGGATCGTTTAGCCAAAGGTGCAACGGGTGTAAAACGAACGACTGGTCAGCATCCAGGGGGGATTATTGTTATCCCCGATTATATGGATGTCTATGATTTTTCGCCTATCCAATATCCAGCTGATGATCAAAACTCTGAGTGGAAAACGACCCACTTTGATTTCCACTCGATTCATGATAATATTTTAAAACTTGATATTCTTGGGCACGATGATCCAACCGTTATTCGGATGCTCCAAGATTTGTCAGGGATTGAACCCAAAACAATCCCAACTGATGATCCAGAAGTCATGAGAATCTTTGCTGGCCCAGAAGTCTTGGGTGTGGAACAAGATCAGATTTATTCTAAGACCGGAACTCTTGGAATTCCTGAATTTGGAACCCGTTTTGTTCGAGGGATGTTAGAAGAAACGCATCCATCAACCTTTGCTGAGCTTCTTCAAATCTCCGGACTTTCTCACGGAACCGATGTTTGGTTAGGAAATGCAGAAGAGCTTATCCGTCGTGGAGAAGCTAATCTGGCAGAAGTTATTGGTTGTCGGGATGATATCATGGTTTATTTGATTCATGCGGGCCTTGATAGTGGGATGGCATTTAAGATTATGGAAACGGTGCGTAAAGGACTTTGGAATAAGATTCCAGATGACTTACGTGAAACATATCTTGTTGCTATGAAGGAAAATAATGTGCCTGATTGGTATATTGACTCTTGTTCAAAAATCAAATACATGTTCCCAAAAGCTCATGCGGCTGCTTATGTATTGATGGCCTTACGGGTGGCTTACTTTAAAGTATATTTCCCAATCCTTTATTATTGTGCATACTTTTCTGTTCGCGCGGATGACTTTGATTTGGTCGCCATGTCAAAAGGCAAAGATGCGGTCAAAGAACGAATGAAAGAAATTACTGATAAAGGCTTAGATGCTTCAACAAAAGAAAAGAATTTGTTAACGGTTCTTGAATTAGCTAATGAAATGATTGAGCGTGGTTTCAGCTTTGGCATGATTGACTTATATAAATCAGATGCAGAGAACTTCGTAATTGACGGTGACCGTCTGATTGCACCATTTCGAGCTGTTCCTAGTTTAGGAGCTAACGTGGCTAAACAAATTGTTGAAGCAAGAAAAGATGGTCCGTTCTTATCTAAAGAAGATTTAGCTTCTCGTGGGAAGGTCTCGAAAACATTGATTGAGTACATGAATGAAAATGGTGTATTAAAAGATTTACCAGATGAAAACCAATTATCACTCTTTGATATGCTTTAAAATTAAGTTACCTAAAAATGAAGTCGTCGTACACACTTTACTATTCAGTGTGTGCGGTGGCTTTTTTTTATTGGCTTATCTACACGAGCATATTTTGGGCTCTAATTAATTGATTCATTTGCTCGGATATTTAGATAGGGCTGCGATATTAGGTGTCGTTTTATCAACTAAAAAGTTTGACTTTCTTTTCGATTCAAATTTTTATATGATAGACTATATAATAAAAAACTGTTGTATGAAATATTTTCATGTTTCATATGTTATTTTATTGTTTTCATAAAAAACTATTGAGCTTTGTCGCTATTAAAATAAAGAGAGTAGAAAGGAATGGATAGTTGATGAACGAAGAACGCAGAAGATTACTTGCAAAGATTGCTTATCTTCACTTTGTTGAAGGGAAAAGTCAAACGGAAATTTCTGTTGAATTAGATATTTATCGGACAACAATTAGTCGTATGATTACCAAAGCGAGAGAAGAAGGAATCGTAAAAATAGAAATTAAAAATTATAATATAGAGACATTTGCATTGGAAGCGTATATGCAAGCCAAATATGGGTTAAAACGAATTGAGATTATTGATAATCAAACAGCAGGAACAAAAGAATATTTATCTGAAGCAATCTCTAGACGAGCAGCGAATATGGTTCGACATGTGGTAAAAGAACAAGATATTGTAGGCATTTCGTGGGGATCGACGTTACGCAACATGGTGGAGAAGCTAGAAGTGAAGACTGTCAAGCACGTATTATTTTGTCCATTGGCTGGAGGTCCGAGTCATATTAATACGAAGTACCATGTGAATACGCTAGTTTATGAGATGTCTCGAGTGATGAACGGTCAAACGGTATTTATTAATGCAGCGGTTGTTCAAGAATCAGAACGAGTGGCATTTAATATCTCTCAATCTAGCCATTTTCAGAAATTAATGGCGCTCTGGAATACGCTAGATGTGGCAATTGTCGGAATTGGTGGAAATTTGACCTATGACATCAGTCAATGGCGAGATCTTTTGACACAGTCAGATTATGATTATCTAAAGAAAGAAGCCGCTTTAGGCGAAGTCTGTTGTCGCTTTTTTAATGAGGAAGGAACACCCGTACATAATCAATTGCAAAAGAGAATTCTGGGATTAACCCTTGAGCAATTGGGAAAGGTTCCAAAATCTATCGCTGTGGCATACGGCGAGCATAAAGCCCAAGCAATATTAGCAGTAGTTAAGAAAAAATATATTAATCATCTAGTGACAGATAAGATAACTGTGTTAAAAATGTTACAGCTAGATAATGATCATCATTTTGCCAGTGATGAAGAGGAGAAGACTGAGGTTAGGACATAACTTTTTGAGTTATGTCCTAACCTCTCTTTATCCGAATAAACGGTGGGTACAGAAGCAACTCCATCTTCACTCCGCCCCATCAATTTCTAAAGGTGGAACACCTTAAGAATTGAAGGACGTTGTTCCGCTCTCAACAACTTCTACGCATGGGACATGCTAGAGTTGAAGGTCTGCACTCCGCCCCATCAATTTCTAAAGGTGAAACACCTTAAGAATTGAAGGACTGCGTTCCGCTCTCAACAACTTCTACGCATGAGACATGCTAGAGTTGAAGGTTCTTATTGCTGTAAAACACAACGAAGTATGAGTTGATGTTGCACAGTACCTACTCGGTGCTGTAAAACACAACGAAGTATGAGTTGATGTTGCACAGTACCTACCCGGTTCTCGGAGTTAAACACTTCTGTCCCAGCCTCGTCTTTTTTTGCAGGGCAATAGAACTATCTGTTTTGATCAGGGGCTAAATTCTATCTTCGTTCTCCTACTACTAGTTATTAAGTTCTTAATAGTAGCTGTTTCTTACTAATTTTTGAGGTCATGGAGTTTTTTGTTTAACTCCGAATGATTGAAAAAATTTAATTGTTTTGTGTTTGCACGTTCGTGCAAACGATTACTAACTAACTTGCAATCTATTGACGAATACGCTTTCAGATGTTATTTTTTTAGTTGTGAAGGAACGATATTTCACTTTCGTTTGAAACCGGAAAATCGTTTTTGTCAATTAGTAAGTTTACCTGGTGCTAGTCAAAAGAATCAGAATAAGTCAGATTAGTGCCACCTAAATTCAAAAGAGGAGGGTCGACTTTTTCTTAAGTTGCACAATTAAAATAATAAAGGAGCGAATTCTATTGGAAACAATTGTACCAGATCAAATTATTATGGGGTTAATACTTCACGCGGGAGACGCTAAACAGCACATCTATTTGGCTTTAAGTCATGTGAAAAAAGGTGAGTATGCAGAAAGCGACAAAGAGATCAAACTAGCAGAAGAGGCCTTGACGCAAGCGCATAATATGCAAACTAGTTTTTTAGTCCAAGAAGCAAGCGGCAATAAAACAGAAATAACGGCGCTATTTGTTCATGCGCAAGATCATTTAATGACAACGATTACCGAGATTAATTTGATTAAAGAAATAATTGATTTAAGAAAAGAATTAAAAAAATAAATTATTTAGAGGGAGAGAATAGTTATGATTAAAATTGGTTTATTTTGTGCAGCAGGTTTTTCAACAGGAATGTTAGTCAACAATATGAAGATTGCGGCAGAAAAAAGAAACGTTGAAGTCGAGATTGAGGCGTATGCTCAATCAAAATTATGTGACTGTGTAGAAGGAATCGATGTTGCTTTATTAGGACCGCAAGTTAGTTACACATTTGATCAATCTGAAGCGATTTGCAAAGACTGTGAGGTGCCTCTAGCAGTGATTCCAATGATGGATTATGGCATGTTAGACGGTGATAAGGTATTAAATTTAGCATTAAGCTTATCTAAAAAGAAGGCGACTATCTAAGGAGGTTTCTCATCTATGAAAAATAGTAACTCACAAAAAATTATTATGCCGATTATGAAATTTGTTAATATGAAAGGAATTATTGCTTTAAAAGATGGCATGTTGTCGATCCTACCTCTGACCGTTGTGGGATCCATCTTCTTAATCATCGGACAAATTCCCTTCGAAGGGTTTAACAATGCGGTAGCGAACATATTTGGTGCGGATTGGACAGAACCATTCATGCAAGTTCACGCAGGTACATTTGCCATTATGGGTTTAATTTCTTGTTTTTCAATTGGTTATTCTTATGCCAAAAATAGTGGTGTCGAGCCTTTACCAGCTGGTGTTCTTTCTCTTTCATCATTCTTCATAACTTTAAGATCTTCCTACATCCCAGCAGAAGGTGAACCGATTGGCGATGCTTTGTCAAAAGTCTGGTTTGGTGGGCAAGGAATTATTGGCGCAATTATCATTGGTTTGACTGTGGGAGCCATTTATACCGTATTTATTAAGCGTAAAATTGTTATTAAAATGCCCGAACAAGTTCCTCAAGCGATCTCGAAACAATTTGAGGCAATGACCCCAGCGTTCGCAATTTTCTTATTATCAATGATTGTTTATATTGTTTCAAAAGCAATCTCAAATGGTGGGACATTTATCGAGATGATTTATGATGTAATCCAAGTTCCTTTACAAGGATTAACAGGTTCATTGCCTGGTGCAATAGGGATTGCTTTCTTTATTTCATTCTTATGGTGGTTTGGTGTGCATGGGCAATCGGTGGTAAATGGCATTGTTACTGCGTTATTGTTATCTAATCTGGATGCCAATAAAGCCTTATTAGCAGCCGGAGATCTTTCGTTAGAAAACGGCGCACATATTGTCACTCAACAGTTTTTAGATAGTTTCTTGTTGATTTCAGGCTCTGGAATTACGTTTGGTTTGGTTGTCGCAATGTTATTTGCAGCAAAATCTCAGCAGTATAAAGCGTTAGGAAAAGTGGCAAGTTTACCGGCTTTATTTAACGTCAATGAACCGATTGTTTTCGGGTTTCCTGTGGTAATGAATCCAGTGATGTTCATTCCCTTTATGTTGGTACCGGTTATCTCAGCAATTTTAGTGTATGGTGCCATTGCAATTGGGTTTATGACACCATTTGCTGGAGTTACCCTACCATGGAGTACACCAGCGATTATTTCTGGTTTGATGGTTGCTGGCTGGCAAGGAGCAGTTGTTCAAATCTTAATTTTGGCAATTTCAACAATCGTTTATTATCCGTTCTTTAGAGTACAAGATAAAATTGCTTATGATAATGAGCAAGCATCAAGCCAAACAGAAGCTGCTTAAACAAGTGAGGCAAAAATAGTTACTTATTAGTCAATCCCTACAAAGAAAAGGCGAGCTTCCTGTATAGTCTATCCTTTGTTTAGGGATTGTTTTTATTTTGTAACGAAATAGCAAATTTAGGAGGAGTTTATGATACTAGAGGATAGCCAGAGAATAAAGCTAAAAGAAACATTGGAGACACTTGAGCACCCACTTGTCATCCAAGCGAGTCTCAAAAATGATTCGCAAGATAAGGAGATGCGCATCTTTTTAAATGAGTTGGCGCAAATGAGTGCCAAAATTACTCTTGAGGAGACTGACCTGTCAAGAACACCTGCGTTTCGTATAGGCCAAGAGGGAAAAGAAGCACGAGTAGAATTTGCTGGGTTACCGCTTGGCCATGAATTCGACTCCTTTTTAATGGCTTTATGTCAGGTGGATGGTCAATTGTTAGAGGTAAGTGAATCAATTAGAAGTCGTTTTCTTAAAATAGATCGAAAAATTCATTTTGAGACATACGTAAGTCTTACCTGTCGAAAATGTCCAAAAATTGTTCAGACATTAAATTATTTAGCTATTGTAGAACCCAATATTAGCCATACAATGATTGAAGGAAAGCAGTTTTATAAGGAGCGTATGTCAAAAAATGTGTTTGCTGTTCCAACCGTTTTTATTGATGGAAAAGAGGTCACAAATGGCGCAAAAACAATGGAACAATTATTAGATTGTGCACTGGGGATAAACAATATTGATGACTTTTTAGCAAAAGGGATATTTGATGTACTAGTGATTGGTGGAGGACCTGCAGGAAACAGCGCAACCATCTATGCCGCACGTAAAGGGTTGAGCGTCGGAATGATCGCTGAAAGCTATGGCGGTAAGGTCATGGATATCTCAGGTGTAGAGAATGTGATTGGTATTCCTTATATTGAAGGCCCAAAATTGATGAATGAGATCGAGATACATGTCAATCAGTACTCGGTGGATATCATGAACAACCAACGAGCAACAGCGATTCATAAAAGAGAAAATCTTCTAGAGGTAACTTTAGAAAATACCGCTATTTTGAAGGCCAAGACAGTTATTTTTGCAGTTGGAGTGACTTGGAAAAAACTTTACGTTCCTGGTGAAGAGGAGTTATTTACAAAAGGGGTAACGTATTGCCCTCACTGTGATGGTCCGTTGTTTAATGGGAAGAATGTAGCGATTATTGGCGGAGGGAATCAAGCGATAGAGGGGGCTCTTGATTTAGCGAATAAAGTAAGCCATGTCTACGTGTTGGATCGTGCCTCGAGCTTTAAAGCAGATGAAGTTCTTATTCAGCGCGCCAGCAAATGTCCGAATATCACGTTTGTTTTGGAGGCTGACGTTACTGAAATTTACGGACATAACCGTGTGGAGGGCTTAACTTATCTTAATTTGAAGACACAACAACAACATTCTGTTCAGGTAGAGGGGATTTTTATCCAAATTGGCTTAATGCCAAATACTCATTGGTTGACAGAAACAGAGATAAAACTCAATGCTAAGGGGGAATTCGTTATCGATGAGTGCGGTATGACCAATCTCCAAGGAGTCTTCGCGGCAGGTGATTGCACCAATGCTCGTTATAAACAAATCGTTCTTTCGATGGCCTCAGGGGCAACAGCAGCATTAGGCGCATTTGATTATTTAATTCGTCAATAGAAAGGTAGAAAAACTTGTTCTAACTAATGAAAAGAACCGATTGTACATCGTTTGGTTTTGCGTTTGTACAATCGGTTCTTTTGGCAAGTAAATGGAAAGTTTTGCATGAATAAGTCGGGATTGTTTTATATGACCAAACAATCGATTTGATGCTCTTCCATAATTTTTTTGAAGTAGTCCAAATCCTCTGTATGCAGCTGAGGCATATCAGCTAGTTTGTATTCGCGATTTAAATCATCATATTTTTGTTGCCCAAACTGGTGAAATGGTAAGAGTTCTACATGATTTACGCCTATGCGGTTAAACAATAAAGCAAACTGTTCGGCATCTTCCACACGGTCGTTGTAATTAGGAATGACTGGAATTCTGACAATCAAGTGCGCATGATTATTCACAGCATAAGCCAAGTTTTCTAGAATTAAGTCGCTTGGGACGCCAATGCCTTCTTGATGTTTTTCAGATTGATAGTGTTTGACATCAAAATAGACAAGATCAATCTGTTCAATATACTTTTTAAAGATGGCAGGTTTTGTATAACCCGTTGTTTCGGTTGCGGTATGTATCCCTTTTTCTTTTAAAATTTTTGCAAGCTCCGTAGCAAATTCAGCTTGATATAACACCTCGCCGCCCGACAAAGTCACTCCACCACCAGACTCTTCATAAAAATCGACATCTTTCATAACTTCATCAACCACTTCATCGATTGTTTTGTATTCACCAACTGTTGTATAGCTTTTGCGGGTGTTATTCCAGATTTTTTCTGGCTTGGCATTTTGCGATTCAGGATTGGAGCACCAGTAGCAGCGTAGCGGACACCCTTTGAAAAAAACTGCTGTCCGAATACCAGGGCCATCATGGATACTAAATTTTTGGATATTAAAAATACAGGCACGCAATTGAGTTTGACTGGTCATAGCTATTACCTTCTTTCTGATTTTGAGTACATTCTATCACATGAACAATCAAACGTAAATATAAATAGTTTTGAATGAAACTAAAATGCTCGGTTATTGTAAGAGAATATGAATTATGGTATGCTAAATAAAATTAAAGTGAGGGATGAATATGTCGCGAGAAGAAGAAATAATTTCGATAGTCAGTAAGAATAAAAAAATGGAAGTCAACGAATTAGCAGAATTGCTGAAAGTCTCGCAAGTGACGATTCGTAAGGATTTAGATAAATTAGAAGCGAGAGGGATTCTCCATCGCCAGCACGGTTTTGCTCTCATAAGAAACCAAGATGATATCAACTATCGTTTAGCTTATAATTATGATTTAAAACGAAAAATTGCTATAAAAGCTTCTGAATTGGTAGATGATGGCGAGACGGTCATGATTGAGTCGGGCTCGACTTGTACACTCTTGGCTGAAGAATTGGCTTATAATAAAAATGACATCACCATCATTACCAATTCTTGTTTTATTGCGTCTTATGTTCGAAAGGCAGAGTCGGTTAAAGTCGTTTTACTTGGTGGAGAATATCAAAAGGATTCGCAAGTTAACGTTGGTCCTCTCGTTAGGAAGCTGATTAACGAGTTTCATGTTGGAAAGCTATTTGTTGGGATTGATGGGTTTGATGAAAGACGTGGTTTTACAGGAAGTGATATCACACGCTGTGATACAGCCAATGCGATGATGACTGCTGCCGACAAAACCATTGTGTTAACCGATTCAAGTAAGTTTTCGCAAATCGGCGTCGTTTCTGAGTTCGCTTTTGAAGAAATAGCGATGGTTTATACAGATAAAGGCATTCCAAAAGACAAAATCCAATTTTTAAAAGAAAAAAATATCGAGTTAGTTACAGTAATCTAGTTAAATCAAACGATTGCCAACGGATGCACAATTGTGCATCCGTTTCTTTCTTTTGAAAGGAATTTAAATTTCATTTGACGCTTTATCAGTGATTATGCTATATTTGTTTCGAAAGAAAATAAATATAGTTTCAAATGAAGAAAGGGAGTATTGATAATGAGTAGCCAAGTTAAGGAAAAAGAAGTGACTAACCAACATCATTTTGGGTTACTGACGCAACGAATGAATGAGTATCGGGAGTCAGTGCTAGACAAGAAACCTTATATCTGTGCAGAGCGAGCGTTACTAGCGACTGAAGCCTATAAGGAACATCAGAATCAGCCCAGCGTCATGAAACGTGCATTGATGCTGAAGAACATTTTAGAAAAAATGTCTATCTATATTGAAGAGGAAACATTAATTGTCGGAAACCAAGCGGGCTCAAACAAAGATGCGCCGATTTTTCCAGAGTATACATTAGAGTTTGTAATTGATGAATTAGATAAATTTGAGAAGCGCGATGGCGACATCTTCTATATTACAGAAGAAACAAAAGAACAATTACGCACGATTGCGCCTTTTTGGGAGAATAATAATCTTCGTGCTAAAGCAGGAGCCTTACTACCTGAAGAAGTTCAAGTCTATATGGAAACTGGTTTTTTCGGTATGGAAGGAAAAATGAATTCGGGTGATGCGCATTTAGCAGTTAACTATCCTAAAGTGTTAGCATATGGGTTAAAAGATTTTGAAAAACGAACGCTTGAAGCAAAAAATGCATTAGATTTGACGCAGACAGAAAACATTGAGAAATATCATTTCTACAATTCCGTGTTAGTTGTGATTGATGCAGTAAAGATCTATGCTGAACGATATTCAAAGTTGGCAAAAGAAATGGCCGAGACAGCACCAAATCAACAAAGAAAAGAAGAATTGTTAGAAATCAGCAGAATTTGTGCCAAGGTCCCTTATGAACCAGCCGAATCATTTGCTGAGGCTGTTCAAGCGACTTGGTTTATTCAATTAATTTTACAGATTGAATCAAATGGTCACTCGTTGTCTTATGGGCGTTTTGATCAGTATATTTATCCCTTCTATAAAGCAGATATCGATAGTGGAAAGATCACTGAAGCAGAAGTGGTTGAGCTATTAACGAATTTATGGATTAAGACCTTAACAATTAACAAAGTTCGTAGCCAAGCGCATACCTATAGTAGTGCAGGAAGTCCGTTGTATCAAAATGTGACTATTGGTGGGCAAACGATTGAAAAACAGGATGCTGTAAATGACTTATCTTTTCTAGTTTTAAGGAGTGTTGCACAAACAAAATTACCACAACCAAACTTGACTGTCCGCTACCACGCTGGTTTAAATTCAGAGTTTATGAATGAAGCAATTGAAGTGATGAAACTAGGGTTCGGAATGCCAGCCTTCAATAATGATGAGGTGATTATTCCTTCGTTCATTAAATACGGAGTGGATGAAAAAGATGCGTATAACTATAGTGCGATTGGTTGTGTAGAAACAGCTGTCCCGGGAAAATGGGGCTATCGTTGTACAGGTATGAGTTATATCAACTTTCCTAAAATTTTGATGATTGCGATGAATGATGGCATTGATCCTGTTTCAAATAAACGATTTACGAAAGGGTATGGTTCTTTTGCAAACATGCAATCGTTTGAAGAATTAGAAGAGGTTTGGGACAAGACGTTGCGGGAATTAACTCGGATGAGTGTGATTGTCGAAAATGCCATTGATTTAGGAATTGAAAAAGAGGTGCCAGATATTTTATGTTCGGCGCTGACCGATGATTGTATCGGTAGAGGAAAGACGTTAAAAGAAGGTGGCGCAGTCTACGATTACATTTCTGCTTTGCAAGTCGGCATTGCCAATTTAGCCGATTCATTAGCGGCCATCAAAAAATTAGTCTTCGAAGAGAAAAAAGTGACACAAGAAGAGTTATGGGAAGCGTTGGTTACGGATTGGGAAAGTGAACGTAGTCAGGAAATTCAAGGAATGATTATCTATGACGTACCAAAATATGGCAATGATGATGACTATGCTGATCAATTAGTGACAAAAGCTTACGATGTGTATATTGATGAAATTAAAAAATATCCGAATACTCGTTTTGGTCGTGGTCCTATAGGTGGGATTCGGTATTCAGGAACTTCATCTATCTCTGCCAACGTTGGTCAAGGGCGTGGGACGATGGCAACCCCTGATGGGCGTAAAGCATGGGCGCCGTTAGCTGAAGGCTGTTCTCCATCGCACAATATGGATCAAAATGGTCCGACAGCAGTCTTAAAATCAGTTGCCAAGCTACCAACAGAGGATATTTTAGGCGGCGTGTTGCTTAATCAAAAGGTCAATCCTCAGACCTTAGCAAAAGAAGAGGACAAACAAAAATTGATTATGCTCTTGCGGACATTCTTTAATAAATTAAAAGGGTATCACATCCAATATAATGTTGTTTCAAGAGAGACCCTTTTAGATGCACAGAAAAATCCAGAAAAACATCGTGATTTGATTGTTCGCGTGGCCGGTTACTCTGCTTTCTTTAATGCACTTTCTCGTGCAACACAAGATGATATTATCGAACGAACAGAGCATGTCATCTAACGTTCAAACAGATGCCTGAGATGAACAGAGATAGGCTTATCTCAGGCATTTAAAGAATTCGAAAAGCACCGAGTACGTTTTCAATAAGCGAGATGGATTAGGCGACAAGTCGCGAACCTGACAGAAATAGTGTATAGATGAATTGGAAAGCTTTCCTTAATTTTTAGGGAGCAAAAAGGAGATTAAATAACTATGGAATTTTTATTAGACACAGCAAACCTAGAAGATATTAAACGATATGGAGAAATGATTCCGTTAGCAGGTGTGACATCAAATCCTTCCATCGTAAAGAATGAGGGAAAAATCGACTTTTTTCAACATATGAAAAAAATTAGAGAAATCATTGGCAAGGAAAAAACACTTCATGTTCAAGTTGTGGCAACAGATTATGCAGGAATGATCCGGGATGCAGAAACGATTATTGATCAAATAGATTCAGATGTATATATCAAAATTCCGACGAACACACAAGGTTTAAAAGTCATAAAAGAATTAAAACGAAGAGGGTTTAATGTAACAGCAACCGCAATCTATACAAAATTTCAAGCATATTTAGCGATGGCTGCAGGTGTCGATTATTTAGCCCCATATTTTAATCGGATGGAAAATTTGAATATTGATCCCAAAGAAGCAATTGAGCAAATCGCAAAAGAAATTTTGCGAACCAATAGTTCAAGTAAGATATTAGCAGCCAGCTTTAAAAACGTCGCTCAAGTGAACACCGCACTAGAAGCTGGTGCACATGCAGCAACAATGGGGTGTGATATTATCAAACAAGCATTTGATATGCCTTCTATTGAGAAAGCTGTCGTGGACTTTACAGCAGACTGGGAATCGATTTATGGTGAGGGCCATACGATTCACGAGTTATAGAAAGTTGAAAACTAAGAAAATGTTCTATAGCAAATTCACAAGTGTTTGATTATCGAGAAACTAGATTGGAGTAGGAGACTTAGATTTCATGTTGGTTGGAATTGCGCACTTCTATTCAATTGCTGTCAGACGCCTCCGAATGTGATAAAATAAAGCTAGTAAATTATTGAAGCAGCTGAATGGAGGAAACAGAATGGTTTGCTTAGCAATTGATTTGGGAGATAAGTATCTAAAAACGGCGATTTATACGCAGTTTACCAAGCAACTAATTGAAAGAGAACAGTTTGGTTCACCAGAAACTTGGGATAAGATGCGACGCTTAATTGATGCGTGTATTATGACTTATATGGGAACCTACGAAGTTTCTGCCATTTCTTTTAGTATTTCAGGTCGACTAAATCAAACGACGGGACAAATTGACGAGGCTCCTATACTAAATTATCTTGAAGGAGTCAAGTTTCAAGAGTATTTCTCAGAAAAGTATTCACTCCCTATTTTTATGGAAAATCAAACAATCTCTGCAGGAACAGCAGAAATTATTTTGGGAATAAAAGATGAACAAATCAATGCCTTATTTTTAAAAATAGACAGCGCGGTTTCGGGAGCTATTTTTAATGAAGGAAAGACTTATCAAGGGATGCACCAACAGGCAGGTTCATTTGGGAAAATACTACTTGATGGCAAACGGGAGTTTAACGAGTTAGCCTCACTGTCAACGCTTGTCAACACTTATTCGCAAAATAAAGAAAAAGAGTATACGGTAAAAGAGATTTTCCAGCTTTCTGAAGAGGGGGATACAGAGGCCGCTGCATTATACGAGGAGCTATTTCATTATGTTGCCCTAGGAATCTACACTTTGCAAGTTAGCTTTGACCCAGAATGGATTATTTTAGGTGGGGAAATTGCGCAAGAGGAAGCGATTCTTGACGCTATTAATCGTAAGTTAATAACAATTGTGAACAGGAGTGGTGGCATTATTCCGCAAGTTCGACTATCTACTTTTTCTGACGAGGCATCTTTACTAGGTGCTGGAGTGTTAGCTACGAAATAAGTGATTCATTAAATGATAAGAAGGTGTCCTATAGATTGTTGTTTGTGACAATCTATAGGACACCTTTTTTTATCGCAGCGGCATTACTTTATTGGATGAATTTTGTATCTGTTATCACAGTTTCTTGGATGAGCCATTCACCCCCTTCTTTTACAAAGGTATGATTGGCTACTGCGATATGACTTCGGTATTTCTCTTTGCCTAGGTTCTGGCTTTTTTGTTGTGCTTCAATTAACATATGATCGTTGTCTTGTTTTTTCACTTCAAATGAAAGCAATTCATTTTTCAAACTATATTTTTCAAAGAAAGGGGTCATTTCTTTTTTTGTTTCTTCACGACTTGAAGGAACAATCGTTGATAGATAGGCATCTATGTCTTTGTCGTTGACCGCTTGAATATTTTTTTTCAAAACTGTGAAAGCTGATTCAGCAGCCTTTTTATCGGATATCGTTCCTGTAATTTCAACAGAAAGGCTTTGTGCTTGATTGGTATTCTTCGAAGAATCTGAGAAAAACCAAATTCCTAAGCCTCCTAAGCCTATTAAAAGACAGACTAAAATCTTATATTTGTTTTTCATAAGTGCTCCTTTCAGTTTAGACATCAGATAACTTACTTGGGCTGATAATGCCGTGATACAAATTCCGACCAATGATTCCCTCTGGCATTGAGTATGGGCCATCAAAGGGGAGAATCGTTTCTGCTAACTCAGGAATTGGTTCACCTTGCTGCCATTGTGTAAGGCGCCAAGCGGTTGTCTCTAAGCGGGTGAACAAACCACCGTATCGGATATCCAGAATTTCCCAGCCAAATGGTTTGTTCGCAGCATACCAAATTTTTTGATGTGCACTACGTAAAGTATCCGTTAATTCCATGAGAATCATGACTTTTTCTTGGAATTGAGGAATTAAATCCTTTCGGTTGTTTTGATAGGCCTGTCGTAATTTCCTCCCAAAATCTGTTTTCTTGGCAAGAAGCTGCGCCAATTTTAAATAGAAGGCAAATAATTCTTTGCTCTGTTCTGTTGTTTGGCAGTTGGTTAAGCGAGTAGCCAATTTTTTATAGTGTTCTTTTAATGAATAATTTGCAATAGTTTGATCATATAACCCTAAAAGTGGATCTTGATAGAGAATCAATTTACTAACAGAGGACCCATGCGGATTATCCTTGGCAACTCCTGGTGTTTGATCAAATGAATCCAATAAAAGGAAACTCTCCATAGACTCCCCTTGGTATAAAGAAAACTGATGCGCTAAAAATTCCTGTGAAACGAACATATGAAATTGGTGTTCCGCAAAAAGCTGAAGTCCTAATAAACACGTATCAATCGGTGTTTCCGCTCCATCGTCTCCCCATAGTGTGGCGTAAATTGTTGTAACATTGGTTTCTTTACAAGCCGATAAGCCAGCATTAGTCGTGGCGATAGTTTTCCCATAATTTGGCGCTATACCATTCCATGTCCATATACCACCCGCAAAACTAATTGGTTTCTTAAGTGTTTGATGATTGGCAAGTAATCGACTATATTCTGCTTTTTGATGGTGATAATAATCCCAGTAAACCATGGTAATCTCTGGAATACCTGAGACAACTTCATCAGAAATTTCAAATTGTTGATCATAATAATCCCCAGTTTTCGAACCTAGTCGAAAGAACATATCGCTCCACATTTCTGGTTCTAAGTTCAAGCGATTTGTAATTTCTAAAACGTTAGTTAAATGATCATTCATTAAGTTAAAACGATTTTGAAAGCCAAACTTTTCTAATGATTTTCCCAGCCCTAATTGATGAGCTTCATCCATACCAATATGGATACGATTACTTTTAAAGGGGGAAGAAGCAGCAATCAAGGCCTTTTCAAGAAATTGATAGGTCTTTTTTTCATTGACTAGCAGAATATCTTCTGTATCTCGAATATCTTGAGTGAAATTCCATTTTAACGGATTTTTTAGATGCCCTAGAACTTGGATAGCAGGGACCACTTCGATGCCCAGATAGTCAGCAAAGGTATCAATTTCTTTTAATTCAGCATAAGTATAAGCTCCTCTCAGATAACCAAAGTAAGGGAATTCTGGTATTTGATAGGTATCCTCCATATAAAGCATCATCTGGTTGAGCCCCAGTGTACTGCAGGTTAAAAGTAGTTCTTTTATTTTATCCACCGTACAAACGGCATTACGTGACAAATCCAGCATCGGACCGACTTTTTTGAAATTAGGGGCTTCTTCATAATCAGCGAGAGGTTGTCGTTCGTTTAGTATGCGAGTCAAGCATCTAAATAAATGTGCAGGTTCAGAATAATAAATTTGACGTTTGTTCCCACAGTTCTTAAAAATCAGATTGCCTTCGTTGTGAATAAGCTCGATTTGTTCTCCAATAGGACTGATGGTGAAAGATAATTTGTTCTGTAATAAATTCAATCCGTCAAGCACAGGTTGAGTATCACCATAAAAAAATAGATTTTTCATTTGTTCTCCTCCTAACGACTTTCTTCTATTATAAAAAGATTTATGAAAGCGGTCTACAAAATAGAGAATCTACATACTAAAAATAGAAGTTACATAGTGGGTAGAATTAGAAAAATTACCCACTTTTGTGAGTTTTTAACCTTAGAAACGTTGATATATCAAGGGTTTTATCGGTGAATAAAACCACATATTGAGTACCATTGATAAACCTAATAGAATGGAAGCGTTCACAAGAATGGAGGAGAAAATATGGAGCTTGTAACGAACAAGCCAAAAGTCAGTAAGGAAAGAGGAAGTAAAAAAAAGAAGCTTTATAAAAGTAGGCAACTATACTTATTTATCCTTCCAGCATTTTTGGTTATTTTTATTTTTTCATATATTCCTATGTATGGAGTATTGATTGCGTTTAAGGACTTTGTTCCAAGTTTGGGTGTCTGGGATAGTCCTTGGGTAGGGTTAAAGCATTTTCAACGTTTCTTTAATTCCTACTATTTTTGGGATCTATTAAAGAATACGTTAGGAATCAGCATTTATTCATTGGTTGTTGGGTTTCCTCTACCGATCATTCTTGCTTTAGCATTAAATGAAGTGAAGGATGGTCCTTTAAAAAAATTCTCACAAACGGTTACTTATGCGCCAAATTTTATCTCAACAGTGGTTATGGTTGGGATGATTCTAGCTTTCTTAAATCCATCAACAGGGATTATCAACAATGCATTAAGTTTCTTCGGGATTCAACCAATTTCGTTCATGGAAGATCCAAAATGGTTTAAGACGGTGTATGTCTTATCCGGAGTCTGGCAAGGGACAGGCTGGGGTTCAGTTATCTATCTAGCAGCACTTGCAGGAGTTGATACACAACTACATGAGGCAGCGATTGTCGATGGAGCCAGTCGTTTGCAACGAATTTGGCACATTAACTTGCCAACGATTCGGCCAACCATGGTCATTTTATTGATTATGAATGTTGGTTCGGTGATGAATATAGGGTATGAAAAAGTATTGCTTATGCAAAACCCTCTTAATATGCAATCTTCCAATGTGATTGCAACCTTTGTCTATCAGCAAGGGCTGTTAGAGGCCCAGTATAGTTATGCCGCAGCAGTTGGTCTGTTTAATTCAGTGATTAATGCGGTTCTGTTGATTGCCGTAAATAGAATTGCAGCTAAATTAGGCGAATCAACATTATTCTAAGGAGGGAAGAGAATGAATAACCGGCTAGTAAAAGACACAAAAACTGATAGACTTTTTATGATATTTACCTATATTTTTGTCGTTGCATCAGTTTTAATCGTTTTATATCCATTAATCTACATTATCAGTGCCTCGATAAGTGATCCACAAGAGGTTAACTCTGGTCAAATGTATTTATTCCCAAAAGGGATCACGTGGGAAGGTTACAAAATTATTTTAGGGAATAGCAGTATTTGGCGTGGCTATCTAAACACAATTTTTTATACGGTTTTAGGAACAAGTATTAATTTATTAGTGACTCTGCCCGCAGCTTACGCACTATCAAGACCCGATTTTTATGGGCACAAATTATTTACCTCATTTATGCTTGTGACGATGTTTGTCAGTGGGGGACTAATTCCAAGTTACCTATTGATTAAGAGTTTAGGCATGTTGAATACGGTCTGGGCCTTAGTCATTCCGGGAGCAGTTTCTGTTTATAATATCGTCGTAACCAGAACATTCTTTCAAACGACAATTCCAAGAGAAATGGAAGAGGCCGCCATTATTGATGGATGTTCAGATTTTAAATTATTCACCAAAATCGTTTTGCCTTTATCAACACCAATCATTGCTGTGATGGCTCTGTTTTATGGGGTTGGTCATTGGAACAGTTTCTTTAGCGCATTAATCTATTTGTCTGACAAATCGATGTATCCATTACAAATGGTGTTGAGAGAAATTTTAGTTTTACAAGATATGAGTTCAAATGCAGTGAATGGAAGTATGACAGGCGAAATGGCGGAACTATTATTTAGCCGTCAACAGCTTTCTGCCGTAATCAAATACGGTGTCATGATTGTTTCGACACTGCCAATTATTATTATCTATCCGTTTTTACAAAAGTACTTTGTAAAAGGAATGATGGTTGGATCAGTCAAAGGTTAAAAAATATCGGGTAAAACCGTATTTATAAAAATAGCAAAGGGGAAAAAAGAGATGAAGTTGGGAAAAAAATCTGTAATTTTTTTAAGTTTAGTTACTTGTGGCTTGTTATTAGCTGCATGTGGCGGTGGAAACAAAGGCAAGGATAGTAGTAAAAGCGACAAAGTAGAGCTTGGTAAAGTGGGCGAGTTCCCAATCACTAAGGAAAAGATTACTATGTCTATGATGGGGCCTCATGCAGGCGATACGGAATGGAAGGATATGGCCTTCTTTAAAGACTACGCTAAGAAAACCAATATTGACTTTACGTTTACAACGCCACCATCCGACGATTTTACAACCAAACTGAACCTTGCATTTGCCAGTGGTGATCTGCCTGATGTTTTAATGGGGACAGGTCCGGCTAGCTTAACACCAGCAATGGAGATGGATTATGGCGAACAAGGAATTTTGGTTCCATTAGAAGATTTAATTGATGATAACATGCCAAACTTCAAAAAATTAATTGAAGCAGAACCAGAAATCAAAAAATCGATTACAACGCCAGAGGGTCACATTTATTCATTACCAATGGTTGCTCGTGATTCAACAGCTATTTGGCCAAGAGGACCTATTTGGTATCGTGGTGATTGGCTAAAAAAATTAGGTGTTAAAGAATTACCCAAAACAACTGATGAATTTTATGATTTGTTAGTTCGTTTCCGCGATGAAGATCCAAACGGCAATGGCAAAAAAGACGAAATTCCATTGACTGATGTCAAAATGGATAGTACTCGACCTTGGCTTATGGGTGCTTTTGGAATGAAGGAACGTGGTATTCAAGAAGTCGATGGAAAAGTTGAATATACACCCGTTAGTGATAATTATAAGGAATATCTTAAATTTATGAATAAACTCTATTCTGAAAAGCTATTGGATCAAGAAGTCTACAGTCAGTCTGATGAACAGAAAAAAGCGAAAGGTCAAAACAATCAGTTAGGTGTCTTCCCAGATTGGTTTGCATTCTTTACTACTGGTAAAACAGAAGGTGATTCAATGGATGATCCAATGTGGCAACCATTGACTTCTCCTGTTTCTACGACTGCTGTTGTTCCTGGTAGCCCAAGAATGGTTCGTGAAACATTTGCGATTACAAACAAATGTGCTTCACCAGCAGCGATGCTTCGCTGGGTCGATTATTTTTATAGTGAAGAAGGATCATTCTACTTTAACAAGGGTCCTGAAGGTGCATATTGGGAATGGGCAAAAAATGATAAGGGTGAAAAGGTTCGTGTGTTAACAGATAAAGTGGACTTAACAGATCTAGAAAAGAGCCGTTCACAAGTTACACCAAACTATGGTTTGACGGTCCCTTCATTAGGATTACCAACAACACCAAATACGACTATTCTTACTAAGGCAAATGATAAACCTGAAACATCCTTTAGTGATTTTGTCGCTAAAGAAACAGAAGAAAAAATTACGCCAAATGCAGAAGTTCCGTTCCCATTATTGTATTTGACAAAAGAAGAAACTGAAAAAACACGAGACAGTGGAACAGATATGGATACTTACGTTAAGCAAATGGAGGCTAAGTTTATCACAGGTGTAGAACCATTATCTAACTGGGATAAATATGTGAAAACCCTTGATGGTATGGGCGTGAATGACTATGTATCTGTCTATCAAACAGCTTATGATCGTTGGGCAAAAGCAAAATAAAACTAGATCAAAGTGGAAAGTTTAGTAAAGATTATCCATTTAGATTTTCGCTTAATTGAGATCTAAATATAGAAGGCTAAGACAAAAAGTCATTTTGAATTTTTGTCTTAGTTTCCTTTTAGATTTTTACGTAGTTTCTGTTATTTGTAATTTTATTAAGCACTTGATTTGTTGGGAAAATAAAATTAGTGGGATTAAACTCTTTTAAAAATATGAAAATGCCCTTATTTATTAATGGTTTGCAAATTTTTGAAGAGTTTTGAAGGATTCTAATTTTTCAGTTGAAAATAGTTTTTTTATATTCTTTTTTGTTATATTTTGTAATATGTACCAGCAGATTTATTTAAGGAGTGAACTTGAAATGGAAGAATTAAAGGGAATTATCAAAGGGAGTTATGTCATCGGAGAAAAAATTATTCAAGCAGCAAAATACCAAGTGCTGTTTATTGTTTACGTCTTACGAGGTGGGATTATTCTAGGTTTTTTCCCTAGCCTAGCCGCTGTCTTTTATGGACTATATCAGCAAATTCGAAAAAAAGAGCTAATCACAAGACAAACATTCTCGAGGTATTACAAGGAAACCTTTAAAATTAGTAACCAGCTTGGTTTTACCGCATTAGCTAGTTTAATTTTCCTATGGCTGGATTTAAGAATCTCAGCTACATATATCCATTTGCCAATCATCCATTTCTTTTTGCTCATTTTATTTGTTTTAGTCTTCGGTGCAAGTATTTTTATTTTTCCTGCGTTATGTCGTTATGAGCTAACCTACAAACAGTACATTCAACGAGTGGGCATTCTGTTTTTCTGCAACTTTATAGAAACTATCGCCATTATTTTAGGAATTTATCTAGCAACTATCGTTCTTACCTTATTTCCAATGCTTCTGGTTTTTGCAGCCGTACCTATTTTTAGTTTGCCTTTGGTGTGGTTTGGAATTCAGGCGATGAATAAAGCAGAACAAAAGGCTGCGACACTATGAAAAAAGGTCAGTTTCCTAAGTTTAAATTCAAGAAAAAGAGTATTCGAGGTTATGTTTTGTCCTACCTATTAGTATTTTTGGTTCCTTTTTCTTTAATTTCTATCATTTGGTATAAGACCTCTGTCGACAGTTTAAATGATCAAATTCAGTTATCTAGCAGGAACTATTTATTGCAGGTTCGTTCAATAATTTCTAATAATATGAATCAGTTGGATATGTTAACCAAAGAAATTGGTACCAACCCTAAAACTACGGAAAAGATGGCAAAGCATCCCTATTATTCAATTGAGATGATGAAGGAACTACAGCGTTATAAAATAACCAGCAATATCATTGATGAGCTTTATATCTATTATTACGACGAGCCGAACAGATTTTATTCTTCTGCGGGGAGTCTTGATTTTGATGTGTTTGGTAAACAAAGATATCAGTCTTACAATTTTGATAATAATAAACTAAAAGAAGTTCTTGATACAAAAGCGCCACGGATTGAAACAATACCAAGTAGTCGCCACCAAACACTTGGACTTCTGACCTACAGTGTTCCTTTAACCTCTTCTGAAGGGAGTATCTATGGATTGGTTATGTACACCATGAAAATGTCAGATATTGAAGGTATCTTAGATAAAACGGTTGATAAGGATACTGGGCGCGTGTTCATGGTAGGGGAAAATAATCAGTTACTAGCTTCATCAAGTGGCGAAAAACTACCAGCATATTTTAAGAATTCAGCCGAAGTTAAGCGAGCTATCCATTCCTCTACGATAAAAACGTCGGAAGGAACCATCCGTGTAAACCAGTTAAAGGATACCGATTTTGGTATTCGTTATGTTTCTTTCACCAATACAAGTCAAGTTTTTAAAGAATTGAATCAAACAAATTCGATTGTTTTACTGATTGTTTTTGTTGTGTTGATTGCAGGTATAGGCGCAATTTTAACAATTGGCAGAAGACAATACAAACCGATAAGAAAAATTGAGAAGATGCTAAAAAATCAAACCGATGATTTTACAGAAACAAACGGTCTATCTGACTTCGATGAGTTTGAATACCATGTAAGTAACTTTTTAAAACAAAATGAACAGCTTCACCAAGAAGTTTTACGCCAAACGCCTTACGCACGAGAACAGGTGATTCGGCGATTATTAATGGGCAGATTCAATCAGTTAGAAGAAATAAAACTCTTATTACAATCGGTGAATATTCACTTATATGATGAAGGGTACTTTGTCATGTTAGTTGAAACGAAGATGGTCAATTCGAAAACAAGTATTCAAAACCAAGAGTTTTTAATGAGTTTTTTAGATGACTTGTCTGGTTCTGACTATCAAGCATATGGTTCAGAGATGTTATCAGAACAAGCGATTGCTCTATTAGTTAGCTTTGATACAAGTGTCACGCAACGGACGATTGTTGAGAAAATCCTGACAAAGATTGTTTCAGCGAATAGTTTAGTGCCGGCTATAGGGATTGGGAGTGTAGTTAAGGAATTAAAGAATATCAACCGAACCTATATCGAAGGGTTGGCGGCTTTAGAGTACAGCACAGTTTTTGAAAAACGGACCAATGTCCATTACTATGAAAAAATATCAAAAAAACAAGAGGTCGATGGATTTGAATATCCAAAAGATGAGAAATTGAAACTAAATCAAAGTTTATTACAAGGGGATTTTGAAATTGCTAGTGAAACGGTTGAACGAATGATTACCACCGCGCTCCAAAAACAACTGGGGCCAGTAGAATTGAAGCTGTATACCTATGACTTACTTAATTCAGTTGTTGGCGTTGGCTTAGAAATTATTGGGCCAGAATTTGTGACACAGGTTTCTGCAGATTTCCGAAATTTGAATGAGCTAAAAGACGAGTTGATTCTGATGAGTCGAAAAATTTGTGGAGTAGTTCAAAAGAAACCAAAGAGTCAAGAGACACAGCTGCATAAGGATATTTTTGAGTATTTAGGAAAAGAATATCATTCGCATGATATTTCATTGGAGCAAGTGGCGAGTGAGTTTGATGTGTCATTATCGTTCATTAGTCGTTTTATTAAGAAAGAAAGTGGGCTGACATTTTCAAAATATATTCAAGAGTTACGTTTAGAGCATATTAAAAAAGAATTAATAGAGACGAATACGCCCATCAAAGAGATTATTGTGAATGTAGGCTACTATGACGTGTCAAACTATACAAGGAAGTTTAAATCGATTGTCGGCATGACACCTGGTCAATTTCGGGAAAAAAACCGATAAGCAGATGCTTTATTTACACTATGTATCAGTGACTGTAATGAAGACTGGATAGAGAGCAAAGAGATTTACTTGTTAGGCAATAATGGCTAGAAGAATAAAGTAAGTATTTCATACAAAAGGTGGAGCGTGGACCATAACTTTTTGAGTTATGGTCCCACACTCCGAGTACCCAAAAAACGGTGGGCATAGAAGAAACTCCAATATAGTGCTGTAAAATACAACGAAGAATGAATTGAGTGTGTACAGTACCTGATTCTCGGAGTGAAACACTTCTGTCCCAACCTCAGGAGGAGAGCGTGACATGATGAAGGAAGAAAATAATTTTTTTTCAAAAAAAGATTCTTATGTGAAGGATGTTCGTGAAGATATAGAGGTCAATGAAGCTTCTGAGAATGAAGAGTATCGAGAATTATCCGAAAACCTGAAAATAAAATTAGATTGGTTTCAAGATCAAAAGCTTGGCGTAATCTTCCATTGGGGACTCTACGCACTTGCGGGAATTGTTGAATCTTGGCAATTGTCTGAAGAAGATGACTGGGCCCGAACCCCTGGCTGGAGAAATAGTGTTGAAGAAATCCGAGCAGACTACTGGGGATTAAATCACTTTTTTAATCCGTATCAGTTTCATCCAGATGAGTGGGCAAAAACCTGCAAAGATGCAGGAATCCGCTACATGATTTTTACAACCAAACATCATGATGGGTTTACGATGTATGACACAAAGTATAGTGAGTATAAGGTTACAGCAGCTCCTTGTCCCTATGCGAATCAAACCAATCCAGATATATTTGCTGAAGTTTCTGAGGCCTTTCGTAAAGAAGGACTCTCAGTGGGTGCGTATTATTCCAAACCCGATTGGCATTCTCCTTTATATTGGGTTCCAGAAGAGCATGCAAAAGGTCGTTTGGCTAGTTATGAGCCTGCTGAATTTCCTGAGCGGTGGGATCAATATAATCAATTTGTAACGAATCAGTTAACCGAAATCAGCAAAAATTATGGTGCAATCGATATTTTATGGTTAGATGGCGGTTGGGTGAATGCGCGAAATGAACAACTAGATATGGATACGATAGCACAACAAGTTCGCGCCTCACAACCGGATATGCTAATTGTTGATCGTACTATTGGAGGAACGTATGAAAATTATGTGACCCCAGAACGTAAAATTCCTGATGTGCCACCGAAAAAAGTTTGGGAAAGCAATATTCCTTTAGCGAATAACTGGGGCTTTTCTCCAAATGATCAATATAAATCGTTTGATGAAATTTTAAAAAGTTTTGTACAAGTGGTCGCTTTGGGAGGTAACCTAATTTTGGGCGTTGGCCCTAAACCAAACGGAGAACTACCTGTAGAAGCGGTTGACATTTTGCAAAAACTAGGTGAATGGTTGGCGCATTTTGGTGAGGCCATCTATGAAACGCGCGCAATTCCAGAAGTGACACAACAAGGATGGTTATTTACAAAAAAAGAACAGGTTATTTACGCGTTTCAAGAAAAAGAAACCACACCACTCGATTTACGGAAGTTGAATCAACCAATAGAAAGTATTTATCATTTAAATACCAAAAAAATAGTGACTGAAACTACGCTTAATCCGCTTTTCACAGATGAAGCTTATCAAGTATATAAAATTTGTTTAAAAAAAGAGAGTGAGGAAAACGCATGATTACTTTTCCAAAAGAATTTTTGTGGGGAGCCGCGGCCTCTGCTCCTCAAACGGAGGGAGCTGCTCTGATTGATGGCAAAAGTGAGAACGTTTGGGATAAGTGGTTTGAATTAGAACCAGAGCTTTTTTTTGATGGCGTTGGGCCCAAAGACACGTCAAATACGTATTTCAAATATAAAGAAGACGTTGCGTTAATGAAAAAAATGGCATTAAATTCCTATCGAACCTCCATTTCGTGGGCTCGTTTATTGCCTGATGGAAAAACAATAAACCCAAAGGCAGTTAAGTTTTACCGCGCTTATTTTGAAGAAATGAAGAAGAATGGCATTGAACCAATTATTAATTTGTTCCATTTTGATATGCCTTGGTGGTTGATGGAGAAAGGTGGCTGGGAGGCACGGGAATCTGTAGAGGCCTTTTCCTATTATGCCAAAATAGCCTTTGAGGAGTTTGGTGATCTTGTCAAAAAATGGGCCACCTTTAATGAGCCGCTTGTGCATATTGAATGCGGGTATCTTGGCGATGCGCATTATCCGAAAGTTCATGATTTTAAGCGAGCGATTCAAGTGGCTTATCACACCTTACTTGCACATGCGATGGCAGTCAAAATGTATCGTAGTGTGCCACATAACGACGGGAAAATTGGTATTATTTTAAATCTATCGCCAGTTTATGCGAAAAGTTGTGAGGACGAAGATCAAAAGGCGGCTCATTTAGCAGATCTCTTTTATATTAGAGGCTTTTTAGATACCGTAGTGGACGGATACTTCCCAGAAGAGCTAATCCAAATAATCAAGGAGCACCAGTTAACGCCAACCATATATGCAGAAGATAAGGAGGTTTTTGAAAACAATACGGTCGATTTTTTAGGGGTGAATTATTATCAGCCGTTACGTGTTCAAAAGCCTAAGAAGGTTGAGTTTCCGGCACAATCACCAGGCGCTTTTGCGAGCTACTATGATTGGCCAGATAAAAAAATCAATCCTCATCGTGGCTGGGAAATTTATCCTAAAGGAATTTATGATTTAGCTATGCGTTTAAAAAAAGATTACAAAAATATTCCTTGGTATGTCTCTGAAAATGGTATGGGCGTCTCAGAGGAAGAGCGATTTATGGATGAATCTGGTATTATCCAAGACAGTTATCGAATCGATTTTCTCAAAGAGCATCTAGAAATGCTTCAAAAAGCAATGGCTGAAGGAAGTCAATGTTTTGGCTATCATATGTGGACGTTTGTTGACTGTTGGTCTTGGTTGAATGCTTATAAAAATCGGTATGGGTTTTATCGTATTGATTTAGCGAATCAGTTTGCGCGAACGCAGAAGGCTAGCAGTCAGTGGTTAAAACAAGTCATCAACAAGCAAGGATTTTGATAGACCTAGAACATAGGCTTAAGAAATCCTCAATCGATAGAGAAGTGGATCTGGATTTTTAATGAATGATTAGAAATAGGAAGACGAACGCAGACACGGAAGACTTCTAAACGAGTGGCAAGTAAAGTTGGAAAAGTGAATATTTGAAATTACCGTTAATCTATGCTATAGTAGATTATGGTAATGATACTAATTGTGAGTGAGCGGATTTTTCGCTCACTCTTTTTAATGGAATTACGGAATTAGACTCTAAAAAGGAGGCGAAAAATTTTGAGCAATGTGGTAGAAACGGTGACCGATTTTCTAATGCCCATTTTAGACGAACAAAATTTTGAACTTGTAGAAGTGGAATTTGTAAAGGAAGGAAAAAATTGGTTCCTTCGAGTGTTTATCGACAAAGAAGGTGGCATTGATATCGAGGAATGTGCGCTAGTGAGTGAACGATTGAGTGAGAAGTTAGACTCTGTTGATCCAGATCCTATCCCACAAGCCTATTTTCTAGAGGTTTCATCTCCTGGAGCTGAACGTCCGTTGAAAAAAGAGGCTGATTATGAAAAAGCAATTGGCGAGTATGTGAATGTTTCGCTATATCAAGCAATCGATGGTGAAAAACAATACCAAGGATTCTTACAATCAGTAAGTCCTGAAGAGCTTGTTTTAAAAATCAGAATCAAAACGCGGGAAAAAGAACTCGTTATAGAACGTAAAAATGTTGCGAAAGCTCGTTTAGCTATTCAATTTTAATATCGGAGGAATTAAAGAAAATGAGTAAAGAAATGTTGAACGCTTTAGACGCTCTTGAGGCTGAAAAAGGCGTATCTAAAGAAATCGTCATTGAAGCTCTAGAAGCAGCACTAGTTTCTGCATACAAACGTCACTATGGTCAAGCGCAAAACGTTGTTGTGGAGTTTGAACAGAAAAAAGGAAATATCCACGTTTATGCAGTAAAAGAAGTAACAGAAGAAGTCATGGATTCTCAATTAGAGGTTTCTTTAAAAGATGCTTTATTGATTAACCCAGCTTACGAAATTGGTGATTCTATCCGTTTTGAAGTAACACCAAAAGACTTTGGTCGAATTGCCGCACAAACAGCGAAGCAAGTTATCTTGCAACGTGTTCGTGAAGCAGAACGTGACATTATTTATAATGAGTTCAGTGCGTATGAGAAAGATATTATGCAAGGAATTGTTGAACGTCAAGATCATCGTTACATTTATGTGAACTTAGGGAAAATCGAAGCAGTCTTGTCCAAACAAGATCAAATGCCAAATGAGTTTTATCAACCTCATGATCGAATCAAAGTGTATGTTGCTCGGGTTGAAAAATCTTCAAAAGGGCCGCAAGTCTTTGTAAGTCGTAGTCATCCTGATTTGTTGCGTCGTCTATTTGAACAAGAGGTACCAGAAGTTTATGACGGAATCGTTGAAATCATTAGCATTGCTCGTGAAGCAGGCGATCGTTCAAAAATCTCTGTTCGTTCAACGGATACCAATATTGATCCAGTTGGCACATGTGTTGGACCAAAAGGACAACGTGTTCAAGCGATTGTCAACGAGTTAAAAGGTGAAAATATGGATATTGTTGAATGGAATGATGATCCAGCTATCTATATTGCCAATGCATTAAATCCAGCGCAAGTGGTTGATGTCATTTTTGATCCTGAAAATAGCAAAGCTTGTACGGTTGTTGTACCTGACTACCAACTATCACTAGCTATCGGAAAACGCGGTCAAAATGCTCGTCTTGCTGCAAAATTGACTGGCTTTAAGATTGATATCAAATCTGAGTCGGATATGGATGCTTTCTATCAACAACAGGCAGAAAAATCAGAAGAAGTTGTTGAATCTGACGTAGTTGATGAAGTGATTGATGCGGATATGACAGCAGATGATTATGAAAATGTCGAATTTAACGAGACAGAATCTGTCGAAGAAACAGAATAAAGAATTTTTGGGAGGCGAAAATAGATGAAAAAAAGAAAAATTCCTTTGCGAAAATCAGTTGTCTCAGGTGAGATGAAACCTAAAAAAGAATTGCTTCGAATTACGCGTTCTAAAGAAGGCGAAGTTGCAATAGATCCAACTGGGAAACTGCCTGGGCGAGGTGCTTACGTTTCTATTGAGCCGTCTGAAGTTCAACAAGCTTGGGATAAAAAGATTCTTGATCGAGTGTTAGAAACGACTTTATCAGATGAATTTTATCAAGAGCTGTTAGACTATGTGACACACCAAAAAGCGCGAAGAGAGTTATTTGCAAATGACAAATAAGCAAAAGGCACTAAACATGTTGGGTCTAGCTATGCGTGCTGGAAAACTGGTCACTGGTGAAGAGATGACAATTCAAGACATTCGCCGTCAAAAAGCAAAATTAGTTTTTGTCGCGAGCGATGCCAGTGAAAATACACGAAAAAAATTAAATGACAAGAGTCGTCATTATGAAGTTTCTTGCTTAGAATCTTTCACCCATGAAGAGCTTAGCCAAGCAATTGGTAAGCCACGGATGGTCATCGGAATCAACGATCAAGGGTTTGCAAAGAAAATCAAGGAACTAATATTAGGTTAGGAAGGTGATTGCATGGGAAAAAAACGAATTTACGAACTTGCAAAAGAAATCAATAAATCAAGCAAAGATGTTGTGGATAAAGCACAAGCTCTAGGCATGGATGTAAAAAATCATATGGGGTCAATCTCTGGTGATGATGAAAAAAAATTGCGTCAAGCATTATCAGGGGGAACGAATATGACAACACAAAAAACAAATCAAGCGCGTCCGCAAAACCAAAAACCAGCAAGCCCAAAACCAGCTAACCAGAATAAATCGCAAAACCAACAAGGACAACAACGTCCACAAAATAATCAAAATCGCACGTCTGGTCAAGGACAACAACAACGTCCACAAAATAACCAAAACCGTCCGACAGGTCAAGGACAACAACAACGTCCGCAAAACAACCAAAATCGCACGTCTGGTCAAGGACAGCAACAACGTCCACAAAATAACCAAAATCGTACGTCTGGTCAAGGACAGCAACAACGTCCACAAAATAACCAAAATCGCACGTCTGGTCAAGGGCAGCAACAACGCCCACAAAACAACCAAAATCGCACGGCAGGTCAAGGGCAACAACAACGCCCACAAACAAACCAAACGGGCCCGTCATCAAACCAAGGTCAAGGACAACAAAGTAATCAAAACCGTCCTGGTGGTCAAGGAAATAACCAAAACCGTGGAGGCGGCCGTAACAATTATGGCAACCAAAATCGAAATAGTTATGGTGGTAACCAAAACCGCAATAAATTTAATAAAAAAGGCAAAAAAGGGAAACATCAACCACAATCAAACAAACCAGCAGTACCACCACGTAAATTCCGTGAGTTACCAGAAGTTTTAGAGTATACAGAAGGCATGAATGTAGCGGATATCGCGAAGAAAATTCACCGTGAGCCTGCTGAAATTATCAAGAAACTCTTTATGATGGGTGTTATGGTTAACCAAAACCAAGCACTTGATAAAGATACAATTGAATTGCTGGCAACGGACTATGGTATGGAAGCAGAAGAAAAGGTTCAAATCGACGTGGCTGATATTGATAAATTCTTCGAACCAGATGCTATCGTTGAAGAAAATCTTGTTGCACGTCCTCCAGTTGTAACCATCATGGGACACGTTGACCATGGGAAAACAACCTTACTTGATACACTACGTCATTCACGTGTGACAAGTGGTGAAGCAGGCGGAATTACGCAGCATATTGGTGCCTACCAAATTGATATTAATGGCAAACCAATCACTTTCTTAGATACTCCTGGACACGCGGCCTTTACAAGTATGCGTGCTCGTGGGGCAAGTATCACTGATATTACAATCTTAGTTGTAGCCGCAGATGATGGCGTGATGCCTCAGACGATTGAAGCTATCAACCATGCGAAAGCTGCGAATGTTCCAATTATTGTTGCTGTTAATAAGATTGATAAACCAGCTGCCAATGCGCAACATGTTATGCAAGAATTAAGTGAATATGAATTAATTCCTGAAGCTTGGGGTGGCGAAACAATCTTTGTTGAGATTTCAGCGAAGTTTGGTCAAAACATTGAAGAATTATTAGAAATGGTTCTTTTAGTAGCTGAAGTAGAAGACTTAAAAGCTGATCCAAAAATGCGTGCAATCGGTACAGTAATCGAAGCTCGTTTGGATAAAGGCAAAGGGCCCGTCTCAACCTTACTCGTTCAACAAGGAACATTACATGTGGGTGACCCAATCGTAGTCGGAAATACTTATGGTCGTGTTCGTGTAATGACCAACGATATTGGTCGTCGTGATAAGGCAGCAGGTCCTGCAACACCAGTTGAAATTACTGGATTAAATGATGTCCCACAAGCCGGAGATCGTTTTGTTGTGTATGAAGACGAGAAAACAGCTCGTGCAGCAGGTGAAGAACGTGCAAAACGTGCGTTATTAGAACAACGTGCAGTAAGTAGTCGAGTAACATTAGACAACTTATTTGAAAGCTTGAAGGATGGCGAACTTAAAGAAGTTAACGTCATCATTAAAGCTGATGTACAAGGTTCGGCAGAAGCATTAGCCGCTTCATTGAAGAAAATTGATGTTGAAGGTGTTCGAGTAAAAATCGTTCACTCGGCTGTAGGTGCGATTAATGAAAGTGATGTAACTCTTGCGGCAGCAAGTAATGCGATTATCATTGGATTTAACGTTCGTCCAACAACGCAAGCGAAACAACAAGCAGAATCTGAGGAAGTAGATATTCGTCTACACCGCATTATTTATAAAGCAATTGAAGAGATTGAAACAGCGATGAAAGGGATGCTTGATCCTGAATTCGAAGAAAAAATCACTGGTCAAATGATAGTTCGTGAATTGTACAAAGTTTCTAAAGTCGGAACAATTGCTGGATGTTATGTAACAGAAGGCTTTATCCGCCGTGATAGTGGCGTTCGTGTAATTCGTGATGGTATCGTTATTTATGAAGGAACTTTATCTAGCTTGAAACGCTTTAAAGATGATGCAAAAGAAGTCAAACTTGGCTTTGAATGTGGAGCAATGGTTGATAAATTCAACGACTTGAAAGTTGAAGATGTTATCGAAGGCTTCATCATGGAAGAAATCAAAAACGATTAATTATAAGGAGGCCGCTCAAAAATGGCTAATTATAGAGACCGTCGAGTCGGTCAAGAAATTTTAAAAGAAGTAAATGCTATCTTACGTAAGAAAGTTCGTGATCCTCGTGTACAAGACGTGACGATTACTGATGTTCGCGTAACTGGTGACCTACAACAAGCAACAATTTATTATAGCTTGTTATCAGATTTAGCGTCAGATCAACAAAAGGCTCAACAGGGGTTAGACAAAGCAACAGGCTTAATTCGTCGCGAATTAGGCCATGCGTTAAGCTTATATAAAACACCTGAGCTAGTTTTTGAATTAGATGAATCGGTAAGATACGGCAATCATATCGATGAATTGATTCGTAAAATGAATTCGCAAGATTAAAATTAAGACGGTAAAACCTAGACTGATTCGGGTTTTACCGTTTTTTTTGTTTCAAAGAAAACGGAAATTTCTGTATATAAATAAGGGGTAAAAGCTGAAATAAGCTGCTACTCTACGAAAGGCACTTCATTCAATTTTTAAACTTTTTGTGCGGATGAAACTTTCTAAACCACAAATGTTTAGCAATTATTTTGGTTATGGTATAATGATACAGTTGAAATTAAAGGAAATGAGGATATGTGATGGAGGGCATTTTGCCATTATGGAAAGAGCGTGGCATGACCAGTCATGACTGCGTCTTTAAATTAAGAAAGATTTTGAAAACAAAAAAAATCGGTCATGGGGGCACGCTGGATCCTGATGTAGATGGTGTGTTACCAATTTGTATTGGCAAGGCGACAAAAGTCATTGAATACATGGTCGACTCCGGCAAAATCTACGAGGGAGAAATCACTTTGGGTTTTTCAACGACTACCGAAGATGTATCAGGAGAAATTGTTGAAACCAAAGCGGTTGATACACCTCTATTGGTAGAGGAAATTGATGCTGCGATGACAAAAATGACTGGGACGATTACACAGATTCCGCCTATGTACTCAGCGGTTAAAGTCAATGGCAAGCGTCTCTATGAATATGCTCGAAACGGCGAGACAGTCGAACGTCCGCAAAGAAAAGCCGCAATTCATACTTTTGTCCGAACGACGGAGCCTATTTGGAATGAAGCAGAACAGACACAATCTTGGCGCTTTAAAGTCATTTGCGGAAAAGGGACCTATGTCCGAACGCTAGCTGTCGATACTGGTTTGAGTCTAGGCTTTCCAGCGCATATGTCTGATTTAACTCGCTTAGCAAGTGGTGGATTGTCAAAAGAGCAGTCATTAACGCTAGAACAGGTAGCCCAAGCAATGGAGAATCAAACAATCGCTGAAAAGTTATTACCGTTAGAATATGGCGTTTCTTCATTAACAAGAGTCGATATTTCTGAGCAGTTATTTGCCAAAATAAAAAATGGTATGCGTTTACCCTACTCTGCATTTGGTTTAACAGAAATGCCAGATGAGGAAATTGCGTTATTTTATGATGGGAAAGTAGTCAGTATTTATATCCCCAATCCAAAAGAAAAAAATATTTTAAAACCAAGTAAGGTTCTTAGAAATGAATAGAAGGTAGAGAAAATGGAAATTATTAAACTTCGACATCCTTATAAACAATCAGAAATCCCAGCTGAAAGAGTTGTACTTGTTCTCGGCTTTTTTGATGGTCTTCATCGTGGACATAAAAAGGTCATTGAAACCGGGAGAGAGCTAGCTGAAAAACATCAATTAAAATTGGCTGTTATGACATTCAATCAACATCCCTCAATTGTTTTTCAAAAAGTATTGCCAGAAAATATGCGTTATTTAACTAGCCTTGAACAAAAGGAAAAACATATGGCTGAACTAGGCGTTGATTACCTATATGAAGTAGAATTTACTTCGGATTTTGCCAATTTGCCGCCACAAAACTTTGTTGACCAATATATTGTCGACTTAAACGCTGATTATGCGGTCTCAGGGTTCGATTATACGTATGGTCCAAAAGAAATTGCGGATATCGCACATTTGCCAGGTTATGCTAAGGAACGTTTTGTAATTGTGACTGTCCCTAAAGAGGAAGAAGAAGGCCAAAAGATCAGCTCCACACGTATTCGTGAGGAAATGTCAAAAGGCAACATGGAAGAAGTAACGGACCTATTAGGGTATATCTATGAAATTGAAGGAACGGTCATTCATGGTGATGCTCGGGGACGACTATTAGGATTTCCGACAGCCAATATTAAGACAAAAAGTACCGTTCGTTTACCTGAGGAAGGTGTCTATGTCTCTGAATTAAAGGTTGGCGACACCTGGTATCCAGCGATGAGCTCTATCGGTCATAATGATACATTTGGTGCAGGTCGCGAATTAACAGTTGAAGTCTTTATTTTAGACTTTCACCGAGATATTTACGGAGAACAAGTGGCCGTACGTTGGAACCATCATTTAAGAGGACAAATTGCTTTTAATAGTGCAGAAGCATTAATTGAGCAGTTAAAACAAGATGAGTTAGATACGCGCGCTTATTTTAAGAAAAAAACTAGTAAATGAAAGTAATAAAAAGTTGAGAACTTTTGAATACCGGTAAAAGGACTTGTAATTTCGGCAAGTCCTTTTACTGTGTAATGGGTAGCAAGATTATCATTCTTTGAGAGAGAAACTGACCTCTAATCTATAACGAGAATGGCGTATGGCTATCAATCGATGTGTAGTCGCTATCTGAAAAGATGTTCTCCCAGCGTTCTGCAACAATATCGCTCCAACCACGTTACTCAGCCGATATAATTGACAAAGGCTAAGCAAAGCGTTTATTCTTTTAGTATAGAGAGAAGGAGTGTGAAAACCATGGATGAGACTGTTTTATTCAACCAAGGAAATGCAATTAATACAGATGTAGATATCAAAGCATTATACGTTGCCGCACAAATTGAAAAAGATCGAAGTGAGTTACACAAACAAATGATTATCGTTCAAGATTCAAAGAGTAAACAGTATATTCTCTTTGAAAAAGAAAAATTTGATGCACTAAGTAATCAGGAGAATTATAGCATTGTTGATTATATTTCATAGAATAAAACCATCCTAATTAAGTCTCATCATAGTGGAACGCTGATTTGGATGGTTTTTCTTTGCTTATTTTTAACCTCAGATAATTAGTTGTTTCTGCTCATTATAGTAACTTTTATAGGCTAAATAAGTGGCGATGATTGAGCCGATACTAGTGGCTGAAAGTAACATAAAGGTAACCATAATCTGGTATTTGATAGCGTGGACAGGATCGACCCCCGCAAAAATTAACCCTGACATCATACCCGGTAAGCTGACAATCCCAACTGTTTTCGCTGAATCAATCGTAGGAGACATTCCTGTACGAATACTTTGACGGAGAATAGGTAAAGAAGCTAGTTTGATATCAGCTCCTAGGGAAAGCTTCTCCAAAATTGCCTGTCTTTGATCGTGAAAGAGGCTATCAAGACTTCGATAACACAAGCCAATTGCGACCATCGAATTGCTGGCAATCATCCCACTAATCGGAATAATCTGAGAGGGAATAAACTTGATGGAGCCAGATAAAACTAAGAGACTAATCGTAACACCCGTACTACAACCGATAGCAATAAATGATAAAAGGAAGCCATTTTTGATTTGCTTGCTTCTTTTTTTGGCGTTTGCGGAAGCGTTAATAACAATGATTATGGCCATAGCGATAGTTAGTAGTTGATTGTTCACTTGAAAAATATATTTTAAAAGATAACCGACACACACTAATTGAATAATTGCACGAATGACACCTACAATAATCTCTTTCGTGAAGCCTAGTTTTTCTTTGTAGCTGATTCCTAAGGCAACGACGACCATCAGGCCAGAGAATAATAAGGAAAGATTATTAACTGCTAAGTTCATTTGTTGACCTCCATTTGGCCATTGGCAATATAAATGAGTTCATTGGCCTGTTGAATTTCTCCGCTATCGTGTGTCACGCGAAGCAAGGTGAGCCCCTGTTCTTTGTTTAAGTGTACAAGCCATTGATTCACAATTGTTTTACTTTCTTCATCTAAGCCAGTAGTGACTTCATCAAGTAAAAGAACTTCCGGTAAAAATAGGACATTTCGTAATAGGGCAATGCGTTGTTTTTCGCCGCCAGATAATTCTGTAATTTTTTTTGTTAAATAGTCTTTTGTTAGATGAACCTGTTCCAAAAGCTGGACTGCATGAGACTCATCAAAGGCTTCATTTCTGACAGTATAAGGGAATGTCAAATTATCGGAGACCGTGTTGCCAAATAAGGTCGGTTGTTGAAAACAGTAAGATACCCGTTTGCGATAGTCCTCAGGTGTAAAAGCTGTGATGGGTTGATTGTGGAACGAAATGTTCCCACTGGTTGGGCTGATGAGTGTGGCCAAAAGTTTGAGTAAGGTACTTTTTCCACCACCAGAGGGACCAGTGATTGTTAGGTTACTGCCTTTTTCAATGGATAGGGTAATATCAGAAAGAATGGTTTGATGATTGGTTTCATAACAAAGTGCGTCCGTTTGCAGTAGAGCATCCATAAATTTATCAGTCCTTTGTGAAATTGTTAGAGAATCTATTTCCAAAAATATCATAGCACAACCTGAAGAACAAGTGTGATTTTGTTAGTGAATAAAGAGGAATAGGTAGCAGCTGTTGGTCAATCTGCTTAATTGATTTGTCTAATATGTAGAAAGAAAAGCGAAAAAAGAGATTCTGTGGGAAAGCGTTTCATAGCGTGGTATGATAGATTCGTGAGTTATTTTTACAAAGGTCCAGCAAGAGACAACTGGTGTGCCTTTAGTTTCTAAAAACAAAAAAGATGGCTTTTGAGGAGGAAAATTTTATGGATACAGAAGAAATTTATAGAAGAATGCATAGTGGAGAAATATATTTTGAAAATCCCGAAACGGGAGCTGAGCAAAAGAAGTATAACGAGATTTTATATGATTTTAATCAAGTAAGACCGTCAGATGAAGAAAAAAAGCAGGAATTAATGAAAAAATTATTTGCGAGCGTTGGTGATGGCGTCTATATTGAACCGCCGCTACGAGCGAATTGGGGAGCGAATACACATTTTGGAAATGATGTGTATGCGAATTTTAATTTAACATTAGTCGATGACACGAGAATTGAGATCGGCAACCATGTGATGATTGGACCAAACGTGACGTTATCAGCAGGAACACATCCATTAGACCCTGAGCTTCGATTGAAAAAAGCACAATACAATCTTCCAATAGTGATTGGCGATAATGTTTGGATTGGCGCAGGAGTGATTGTTCTTCCAGGGATCACAATTGGTAAGAACTCAGTGATTGGTGCAGGAAGTATCGTCACAAAAGATATTCCTGAAAATGTGCTTGCTTATGGGACGCCATGTGTGGTTAAGAAGAAAATTTAAGAGTAAAAAAAACAGTACGATTCACTCAGTTGAATCGTATTGTTTTTTTTAGCTGAATCGACGGAGCAACAGTGGTCGTTGATTGTGGTTACATTTTCGACAGATTTGGCTTTGAGAAATCTGTCGATAGTTTTTCAGCGTACTTATTCAGGAAGTTTGAGAAAATTACGGCATAATAACGGTGTGAGAGAGGATTTTTTCGATGATTTTGTTAAGTGCTGTTGTGAAAAGAGGCTTTTCGACACATTTTGGCATAGAATTTGCTTTCTATTATCGATAGAACACTTATTTTATTTAAGGTAATCGAAAGAAAGGGCAGGCTAAAGAGGAATCTAGACTTCTTATCAAGAAACTTTTTGTATTTCTTGAAGCTAGACAGATTATGTCATACACTTGGCTTGTCGAATAGAATAAGAGTGAATGTTCTGTTATAGGGAGATCTTTGATAGTTTTGGAAAGAATGAGAGAAATTGAGGTGACTGACATGTCTAAACATAAAGTGAAGGAACGACTGATTATCTACACTCGAAAGCTGACGGAGATTAACGAAGAAGAGCAGCTAACAGCTGAAGCAATCGCTGAAGCTATTGGTATCGCACGCAATACAATCAGCCAGTATTTAAATGAGCTTGTTCGAGAAGGCGATGCGATAAAGGTCAAAAGCCGACCTGCCTATTTTTTTGATAAGGCGACGTTTGAGACGTTGTTCTATCCTTTGAATAAAAGTGTTTTTGAAAATTTCCAAGAGCTGAGAGCAGAGGGAAAGAAACAGAAGGAAGATCCGTTTGTTCACTATATTGGTAGTGATACCAGTATGAAACAAGTAATTGAACAAATAAAATCTTGTATTCATTATCCGCACACTGGATTACCGTTCATGCTTTATGGCGATACAGGCGTTGGGAAAAGTTTATTGGCTAAACTAACTTACGATTATTGTCAGTCCAAGCAGCTTATTGAAGAAGAAGCCAAGTTTTTTGAACTGAATTGCGCACAGTATTATCACAATCAAGAGCTTTTAAGTAGTATTTTATTTGGTTACAAAAGAGGGGCTTTTACCGGTGCACAGGAAGATCATATTGGTTTACTAGAAGCGAGTGATGGCGGTGTGTTGTTCCTTGATGAGTGTCATCGACTAGGACCAGAAAGCCAAGAAAAACTATTTACTTTTTTGGACAATGGCACATTTAGTCGTTTGGGTGAGAATAAAGTCAGACATGCGAGAGTTCGGATTATCTTTGCAACTACGGAAAATATTCAAGAATCCTTTCTACGCACATTTTTGCGAAGAATCCCTATCACTATTGGCATTCCAAGCCTAAATAATCGAACCGTTCATGAACTATCTGAATTCATCTACTCTTTCTTTATTTCTGAAGCAAAAAAATTATCACGTGATTTAGAGATTTCTTCATGGATTATCAATCGTTTGATGAGCATTAAATATGAGGATAACGTAGGGGAATTAAAAAACACAATCAAGTTTATTTGTGCCACAGCTTTTAGTAAACAAGAGCATGTCAAGGTATTACGTATCACCTCAGATTCGATTGAAAATGATCTACTTGAGAAATTCATGGCGGTAAAAGAAATCGATAGTGTCAATCGTAAACCGATGTTAGTTACCGCAGAGAGTCAAATTACCACGTTTATAAAAAAATACTCGCCAGAGATACAGGTAATCAATGATACATTTGCGCAGTTTTCAACGCTTCTTGCTTCTTATAGAGAAGGGGAAATTGCCCCGAACTTTTTGAAAACACAGCTGGCTAGAGAGGCAAATTCTGTAATAGATATTCTCGTGAATCTGGAACGAGATACACATGCACAAACGGGTATTCAGTTTTTAGCGACCACGCTAAAAGAGATGGTAACTTATGTTGAAAGCACAAGTTATGTCAGAATCAAAGGGAATTTTATTATTGCTTTAAGTCACTATTTTTATGCGAGAGGCGCTTTTTTCTCGGAGTTTCCGATTCTGCCTCAAGAACTGCTAGAAGAATTGATTAGCTTTACCAGAGAGAATCTTCAGATTGAGGAGAAGATTGTAAATGCTTTACTGGAATTGATTGAGACAAGATTAGATAGCAGTCTCTGTACAGAAGAAAAGTTATTAATTATTTACTATCTGAAGAGCTTAAATTTTGAAACCAAGCAGGCAAGTATGCGTGGGGTCATTTTATCTCATGGGTTTTCGACTGCTAGCAGTATTGCTGATGTGGTGAACCGTTTTTTGGATGCTAATATTTTTGAATCATTTGATATGCCCTTTGATGTACCCGTTGAAAAAGTTGAAGAGAAAATGATTAAGTTTGTTTCACTAAACGACTGCAAAGACGGTTTGGTGGTATTAGTTGATATGGGGTCATTATTGAAGCTTGGTGAAAAGCTTGTTGAGTACACTAATGGCCCTGTGTTAGTCATGAATAATGTGACCACTCCACTAGCTCTTTATGTAGGCGAAATGATAAAAAAAGAGGTTGATATCGAACTGATTGGTGGCAAAGTAGCAGAGATGTTACATCCTCAGTTTAATGTCAACTACCCGACTGATGAGAAGGAGCCAATGATTCTAACCGTTAGTCAAAGTGGCTTGGATGGTGCTGAACAAATCAAATCATTCCTAGATTCGTCAAAACCAGCTGGCTGTAATTTTGCGGTTGAATCAGTCGAGTTATCTTATTTGAAAAAATACGGGCAAAATAACTCAATCTTTAAACAATATGAAGTAAAAGGGATTATTGGGACGACCAATCCGCACCTAGATCAAATCAACTACCTCTCATTGGAAAGCTTGATTAGCGGCAATCAAGAAGAAATTGCGAGTCAGATTTTCGATTTCATTTCTATGGAAGAAAGAAAACAGCTGAACGATGCTTTGGTCAAAAATCTTTCTATTGATCGCCTGGTTTCAGCCATTACAATCCTTGATGTTAAAAGGGTTACAGAGTACATCGATCAGTTTATTCAAGAGCTAGAGTCGCTCTTTGAAATTGAGTTGACTAGTGGTCAGAAGGCCGTTTTATATGTGCATATTGCCGGAGTTGTCGAACGGATTATTCGAAATATGGATACATTGGAGTACTCGGTGCCAGAACAAAACTTAACAAGGAAAAAGGCGGTTTCTGAGATGGGAAATTTGATGAAGACAATCGAACAAGCCTACAATATTCTTGTGCCAGAAGCTGAACTGCAGTATTTATATGACATTGTATTTTAGAAAAAGAGAGAACCTGGGAGTGGCTATGGCAAATTGTCATGGCCATTTTTTCGACACAAATAAGGCAAATGATTAAGCGGATAAAATGCTTCATTTAGCAAAGATTTTGACTCTCGACAAAACTTGGCACGGAAATTGCTTATAGATTGATAAGGGAGTGGAAAGCTTTGGCTATTATTGCGATTGATTTAGATGGAACGCTTTTAAATGAAAAACATGAGATTTCAGCAGTGAATAAACAGGCGATTCAACAGGCCTCAAAAAAACATGTGATTGTGATTGCAACGGGTAGAAGTGTCTATTCGGCCACGGCCTATCTGCGAATGCTCGATGTAGAAGGTTATGCTGTTGCGTTAAATGGGTCAATCATCGTAACTCATCAAAAGGAAGTCCTTTATGCGAAATCCTTGGTTTTTGAAAAGGCTCTTGAAATGGCAGAAATCGGGAGAGAATTTGGTGCAAACCTCTCTATTTGTTGCTCAGACAATGTGTATCAAGTTCGTTTATCACCAGACAAAATGGCGCAGGTACAAGAGCTACAACCTGGACAAACACCTTTTATTGAGATGGCGTATGAAGAGGCTGTTCAGTTGATGAGAAGTCAGCCAATTTTAAAGGTTGGTGTGATGCACAAGGATCTTGAGATTCTGGTACGGATGAAGAAAAAAATGTCTGAAGCAGGCTTACAGGTTGTGTTTAGCGATACGCATTATATCGAGTTGATGGCAGAGGGTGTAAACAAAGGAACGGGCATCCGTTTTCTAGCTGAAAAATTACAGGTACCAGAAGAAAACAGCGTGATTGCTTTTGGGGACCAAGAAAACGATTTAGAATTATTTAAAGTAGCGACAATTAGTGTGGCGATGAGTAATGCGAAAGATTCTGTCAAAGAAAAGGCTGATTGGGTAGCCGATAACCGAGAAGCTTCTGGTGTGGGTTACACATTATTGCGTTATTTGAAAGAAGTGGAAAACAAACGATGAAAGAAGGCAAATGCATGGCAAGTAAAGTGATATTAATCTCCCATAATAAGTATGCACAAGGACTAAAACAAACGTTGGAAATGATTACTGGCGTTCATGAAAATCTATATGCATTTGGTTTGATGCCGGGAGACCATCCAGATGAGATTATAAAACAAATCGAGGGACTGATTTCTCCTGAAGAACAAATGTACATTTTAGGCGATATTGCGGGAGGAAGTGTGTGTAATGCCGCGTTAAGGCTGACCCAAAATCCGAATATCCAATTAATTGCAGGAATGAATCTACCCTTAGTCATGCAATTGGTGTTAAGCGAACCAACTTCTAAGAGTGAGTTGCTGCAGGTAATAGAAGAGGCCAAAGAAGGCTTACGACCTCTCGTTCTCGAATCAATTACGCAAAACGAGGAAGACTTTTTTTAAAAGACAAGAATAGAAAGGATAAATAAGATGGATTTAAAAACAAAGGAATGGGCACAAGGAATTTTAGAAAAATTAGATAGAAAATTAACGGTACAGGCTACACGCTTAGGAGAAAAAATCCCCTACGTTCCAGAAAACGGTCATTATCCGGATATGGGAGAAAAAGATATCATTTGGTGGACGAATGGCTTTTGGTCGGGAACTCTTTGGCAAATGTATCATGCAACAGGGAATGAACTTTACGCAAAAACGGCTGAAAAGAATGAAGCTCGACTGGATGCAGCATTTACTCAATATACAGGGTTGCATCACGATGTTGGGTTTATGTGGCTGCATACAGCAGTGGCCAATTATCGCTTAACCGAAAATGAACGCTCAAAAGCAAGAGGGTTACATGCTGCTCACTTATTAGCTGGTCGTTACAACCCTCGTGGTAAGTTTATTCGTTCATGGAACCGAGATCGTGCGGGTTGGGTGATTATTGACTCTATGTTGAATATTCCTTTACTTTATTGGGCACGCGACACCTTAGATGATCCACGTTTTGGTTTTGTAGCAGAAGATCATGCTGATACTGTGATGAATCATATTGTTCGTGAAGATGGTTCAGTTAATCATATTGGTGTATTTGACGCTTATACAGGCGAGCTTATTGATACACCCGCTGGCCAAGGTTATGCGAATGGTTCTTCGTGGAGTCGAGGGCAAGCGTGGGCGATTTATGGTTTTGCTCTAAGTTATTTGCATACGGAGAAGAAAGAATATTTAGATACTGCTAAAAAAGTGGCGCATTATTTTATTTCACAGGTTTCTAAAACGGATTGGATTCCGTTAGTTGATTTTCGTGCACCTAAAGAACCAGTAATTATTGATACATCGGCAGGTCTCTGCGCAGCCTGTGGATTTTTAGAGATTGCCAAACACGTTGGTGAATACGAAAAGGATTTCTATATTCAAGCGGCAGTGAATCTGGTTCAGGCAATAGAAAAATCTTATGCCAATTGGGATGAGACAGTCGATAGTGTGATTGATTTTTCAACAGGGGCCTATCATGACGAAGCCAATAAGCAAGTGCCGATCATTTATGCAGATTACTATTTTGTAGAGGCGATTGTTCGCTTACTAGAAAAAGACTTTATTATTTGGTAAACAAAGGAGGAAAGTCAGCGATGACAGGTGTTTCAGAACAAAAGGTTCATGCAAAAAAGTTGGCTGTTTCATTAGTGAAACAAATTGATTTATTCACAAAAAATAATCAGTTGAGCTTTGGCGTAACAGAACAAGGCCATCTATTGACTTTATATTTTGGCAAAAAAGTGGGCCAAGTAGATCTATCTTATGTCGTGACGGAGCTTGTACGAGCAAGCTATTTAGCGGATACAGACAATACAAAAAATTATAAGGTTGAACAATTACCACTGACCCTGCCAACCTTTGCAAATACAGATTTAAATACGCCAGCGCTCCATCTGTTGTATGAAGACGGCAGTCGATTGAGTAATTTTAGATATAAGAACCACTACTATTCGGAGGAAAAACCAGTGCTTGTTGGGTTACCTAGTACAAGAGAACAGGCTGGCGGAACAACACTGATCCTTGTATTAGAAGATGAGCAAACCAGTGTCCAAGTCGAGGTAATCATTCACGCCCATTTAGAGGAAGATGTTTTTACTCAATCAATTAGGGTAAAAAATATGAGCGAACAAACTGTGCACATTCAACGAATCATGAGTCTTCATTTTCCATTGTTAAGAGCAGATTTGGATAAAATCACTCTCACAGGTGCCTGGGGAAGAGAAACGCAAGTCAATAGAAGCCCACTTAGTCAAGGTCTTCAAGGGGTTCAAAGTGCACGAGGGGCATCTGGTCATGGTCAAAATCCATTTTTTTGTCTGGCGGAAAAAGAGACAGACCAAACCCATGGAAGCGTCTATGGCTTTAATCTCATCTACAGTGGCAATTTTATTGCTGAATGTGAGGTTGATATGCATCAAAATAGTCGTGTGCAGCTTGGAATAAATCCGTTTGATTTTTCATGGGTATTAACTTCTGGTGAGGTTTTTTATTCTCCAGAAGTCGTGATGGTTTATTCGGACCAAGGTTTGAACAAGATGAGTCAAATTTTTGCAGAATTTTATACGAACGCACTGGTGCCGACTTATCATGCGAAAAAGCTCCGTCCTATTCTAATCAATAATTGGGAAGCGACCTACTTCGATTTTAATAAAGCGTCTTTAATAAAGCTGGCAAAATGTGCGGCTGAAGTGGGCATTGAATTATTTGTGTTAGATGATGGCTGGTACGGGCAGCGTTCAGACGAAACCTCAAGTTTGGGCGATTGGTTCCCAAATGAAGAGAAATTAGGCGGTGCCTTCGGAGAATTAATTCAAGAGATTAATCAACTAGGCTTAGATTTTGGTCTTTGGTTTGAACCAGAAATGGTTTCTAAAAATAGTCATTTATATCGTAAACATCCAGAATGGGTCTTGCGAACACTTACCAACGAGCCACAAGAAGTTCGAAGTCAGCTAGTTCTTGATTTGACCAGAAAAGAAGTTCAAGACTACCTGATTCAAACAATTTCAGAGCTATTAACTCATCACCCGATTCGTTATGTCAAGTGGGATATGAATCGTAATTTGACTGATATCTATTCAACAGCTCTTGCCATAGAAAAACAAACGGAAGTTGCCCATCGTTATATTTTGGGTTTGTATCGTGTTTTAAACGAATTAACAAAGAACCATCCGACAGTCTTATTTGAGAGCTGCGCGGGCGGAGGTGGTCGTTTTGATCCAGGGATGCTTGCGTACACTAATCAAATTTGGACAAGCGATGAAACAGATGCTATCGCGCGACTACGAATTCAAGAGGGCAATTCTTATGTTTATCCATCGATTGCGATGAGTGGACATGTTTCTGCTGTTCCAAATCATCAAATCGGTCGGATAACGCCATTAGCGACGCGAACGGCTGTCGCTCAACAAGGAAATTTCGGTTATGAGTTAAATCTACCTGAGTTAAGTGAAGAAGAATTGGGTCAAATCAAAAAGGATATCAAAATCTATAAAAAAAATCGAGAAACTCTGCAATTAGGCAAACATACCCGATTAGAAGTTCTTGATGCTGCTAATGAGACAGCTTGGCAAAAAACATCCGATACCCAAGTGATTGTTACCCATGTTCAAATCTTAGTACAACCAAATACTGTGCCCAAACGATTAAAACTTCAGGAGCTACAGCCAGAAAAAATATATGTCGATGAGTTGGGAAATTCCTATACAGGAAATGAACTTATGTATATCGGCTTAGCTTTACCTAAACCAACGCATGATTATTTTTCAACGGTGTGGTCACTAAAAATTGAAGGGAAGTAGCCTATGTTACAACTAACATTGTGTCATTCAGGGGGAGAAATAGTTGCCTCTAGCCAAGCAGAACAGCCCTATCTAGCCTTAAAAAAATATCTCTATCAGTTAGGAGACTTTATTGAATTACACGTAGATGTCGTTCCTGGTTTTTATGTTCTCCAGTTGGACGAGGCACTGCCGGAGAGTCTGATTTATTTAACGGAAGAGACGTATCGGTATGAAGTTATTTTAGAAGAAGAACTTCGTCACGCGTATTCACCAAAACTATTTTCAGGTGAGCGACATTATCTGACCGCCAGAAGGGCATCTGTCGAAGAAATCCGGCGAAAGAAAAATCTAGCTTTGAATCCACATGATCAAAAGTCTGTGACTAACGCATTTCCACACGCGTTTGCGAATGTCGAAACACGAAATGACTCGACTTTTTTTGCAAGAAATGCTATTGACGGCATGGTTGCTAATACGAACCATGGCAGTTACCCCTTCCAGTCGTGGGGAATCAATCAGCAACAAGACGCAGAAATCACTGTTGATTTTGGCCGTGAGGTTCTAGTTGAGGAAATCGTTCTTGTGTTAAGAGGCGATTATCCTCATGATAGCTACTGGACACAGGTGACCGTTGAATTTTCTGACTCGACAGTCCGAGTGATTTATCCGACAAACGTTATAGAACGTCAACGCTTTCTTATTGAACCGAAAAAAACACGCTGGATAAAATTAAAGAATTTAGTGAAAAATGTGGATGAATCACCGTTTCCAGCTTTAACTGAGCTGGAAGTTTATGGAATTGAAAACGATAACGACAAATAATGGCACGAATTTTGCTTATAGTAAATTGTAAGCAAAATATAGAGAAGGAGAAGAGACAAATGATTTCAATGATAAGAGTCGATGACCGATTAATTCATGGTCAAGTTGCAGTAATGTGGAGTAAGGCATTAGAAATTAACCGCATTTTAGTAGTGAGTGATGAGATTGCTAAAAATGATATTCAGATTAGTGCCTTAATGATGGCTGCTCCATCAGGGGTCAAAGCCAGCGTAGTTCCGCTAGAAAAAGGAATCAAGATTTTAAATGATCCTCGTAGTGAAAAATTAAGAATTTTAGTGATTGTCAATGATCCAAAATATGTAAAAGGATTGACAGATAGTTTAACGGAAAAGGCCGTTGTCAACGTAGCCAATTACGGTCGGATTGGTGGTTCGTTAAATCACAAATCAAAATTAGCAGATTCTGTTTATTTGACCGAACAAGAGAAGGAATTATTCCATGGAGTGATTGAATCAGGAACTGAAATTATTCATCAGCCGCTCCCAAGCGATGCACGTATTTTATTAAAAGATTTATTAGGAGGAAAATAGTATGTTAACAGAAGCGTTAATCGTTGGATTTGTCATAGCTTTTGCTAAGTTTATTGATTGGTATGGGTTAGGGAATCAGTTAGCACGACCAATCATTATTGTACCATTTTTAGGTTTGATGTTGGGGCACCTAGAAGAAAGTATCGTTCTAGGGGCACAGCTTGAACTAATCTTTTTAGGAAATGTTTCTCTTGGTGGCGTGATGCCATCAGATATTACTTTAGGCGCCTTGTTTGGGGCAGCCTTCACCATGATTTTAGATTCATCGATTGAGTCTGCGATTGCTTTAGCGGTGCCTATCTCTTTATTGGGAACATTAATCTACTCAATGATGAAAATTACTGTAACAGCATTAGTTCCTCGGTTTGAAAAATTAATTGAGGAAAGAAAACTAGCTAGCTTCAATCGTTTATGGGCAGCACAAGCATTCGGCTATTTATTTATTTGGTTTTTAGTTGGCTTTTTAGCAATTTTTGTGGGTACAGACGCAGTGAAATCATTAATTGAAGCAATCCCAACATGGGTTCAATCATCGATGTCCGTTGCCGCAACAATGCTTCCAGCTGTTGGTTTGGCCCTATTATTAAAAATGTTATGGCAAAAATCTTTGGCTCCCTACTTTTTCTTAGGTTTTGGGTTAGGGGCATTCTTACTATACCAAAAAGCAACGTCTGGTACTGTGACAGATGACGCAGTCGCTATTTTATCAGAACCAACAAAGGTTTTATCTCTTGTACAAATTGCCTTCTTTGGTTTTATAATTGCCGCAATTGTTGTTATGTCAGAACTTCGATACAATAAGTTACAAAATGTAAAATCACAAAACTCTGGAACTAGTGGAGATGACTTGGAGGACTTTTTCGATGAATAGAGCGATGTTTAAACTAAGTAAATCTGAATTTAAGTTGCTTTGGAAATTATTTTGGCGGACACAATGGTTAATGTATTGTACAAGTTATACTAAACAACAAGGAACAACTTGGGCATGGGTCATGCAACCGTTCTTAGCTGATATTTATGGAAAAGAGACGGACGAGTTTTATGATGCGATGCAACGCCACTTGGATTTCTTCAATACGACACCTTTTGTGGCTGGTTTTATCGAAGCGCTTGTTTTATCTATGGAATATGAGAATAAGTATGCGATGGAACATGGAATTGAATTTGATACAACGTCAATTGCCGCAATTAAGACTGCTTTGATGGGACCGTTAGCTGGGATTGGCGATGCGATTAACTTATCTGTTTTACGAGTGGTTGCTACCGGGATTGCTTTAGGACTCTCAGCAACTGGCAATATTTTAGGTCCAATTTTGTTCTTTGTATTAATGTTTGTACCGACTGTTCTCATTCGTTGGTATGTACCTATTGTCGGCTATAAAGCAGGTGGGAAATTTATTTCTGATGCATTAAAGTCAGGCACCTTTAATGCCATTACTAAAGGGGCGACTGTATTAGGTCTGATTATGACAGGGGCGATGGTGGCGCAATTTGTTAGCTTCAAAACAACGTATGTTCATGAGTTTGAAGGCTCAACCTTTAACCTTCAATCTGTGTTTGACAGCATTTTGCCTGGTTTATTACCGCTTGCATTGACGATGATCTGTTTTGGGTATTTAAAGAAGAAAAACAAACCAGTTCGTGTTATCGTTACGCTATTTTTAGCGGCTGTTCTATTAACTGTGTTAGGAGTTACAGGCGGATAAAAGAAGATTTTGTCAAGGCTCCCGTTTATCTGTTTTGCTTAAAAAATAAGTAAGCGGGCATACACTAATGCAGATAGTTACAAATAGCCTTCAGACTCGGATGAGAGCTGGAGGCTATTTTTTAAAGTGACAGAGAAGGAGAAGAAAAATATGATAACCAACCCAATTTTACCAGGCTTTCATCCAGATGCTTCGATTGTGCAAGTCGGTGATGAGTATTATCTGGCGACTTCAACCTTTGAATGGTTGCCTGGAGTGGAGATTTATCATTCTAAGGATTTAGTTAACTGGACGGTGGTTGCTCAGCCGCTTGTTGATAAAGTGAACGTGAATTTGAGAGGAAATTATAATTCAGGAAGTATTTGGGCGCCACATTTATCCTATTCAGAGGGCCGCTTTTGGTTAATTTATACTGATGTCAAGTCGCGCACACAGTTCAAAGATACGCTGAATTATGTTATCAGCGCAAGTGAAATTACTGGTCCGTGGAGCGAGCCAGTCTTTGTAACGGCTAGTGGCTTTGATCCTGCCTTATTCCATGATGATGACGGCAGACATTATTTTATTAATATGCTCTATGATCATCGTGTGGGGCGACAAAAGTTTGCGGGACTTGTGATGCAAGAGTTCGATTGTAACGAAACAAAATTGATAGGCCAAAGACAACATTTTTTTACAGGAACGGATTTGGGCGTCTGCGAAGGACCACAGCTGATGAAAAAAGATGGTTATTATTATCTTTTATGTGCAGCTGGTGGAACGGGCTACTCACATGCAGCTACTGTTTGTAGAAGTAAAAATGTTTGGGGGCCTTATGAGGTTTCAGAATTTCATCCGTTAATGACAACCAAAGATGATCCAACTAATCCGATACAAAAAGCGGGTCATGCCTCGTTTGTGCAAGCTGGTGATGAGTGGTTTATCGTGCATATCATGGCTCGACCGCTGACACTTCAACGTGGAAGATGTCCTTTGGGGCGTGAGACTGGAATACAAAAAATTGAATGGGTCAATGAGTGGCCAAGATTGGCAAGTCGGAGATATCATCCAGATAGAATAATTGACAACCCTCGAATTTTTGCCGAGGTGCAACAACAAGCCGATTTTTCTGAACGAATTGATTTCAGCTGTGGGGAGTTACCAAAATCATTTAAAACCTTACGTCACAGTCTTGATGAGAAAATCAGCTTTGATGAGAATCCTGGCTACCTTAGAATTTACGGTGCGCAGAGCTTATCTAGTCTTCATGAACAAAGTCTGTTGGCTAGAAGATGGCAGTCAACTACATTTCGTGCAGAAACTGCGATGCGGTTTGTTCCGAACTCTTTTCAAGAAATGGCCGGGCTAATCTTATTCTACGATACAGAAAATTGGCAGTATCTATTTCTTTCTTATGATGAAGAGAAACAAGCACATTACGTTCAATTAGAGGTTTGTGACAATAATGAATGTACGTATTACTCAGATGAGGTATATTTAGAAAATAGCCAACAAGAGATTCAATTGCGAGTAGAAGTAGACCATCAACATGCACAATTCTATTATGGGCATGAAGATGAGTGGCACTTTATTGGACGAGAGACTCAAGCAGATCATTTATCAGATGACTACATTCGTGAAAAAGGGGGAATGCCGTTTACCGGTGCCTTTGTAGGAATTTGTGTACAGGATTTAGACCAACACACGAATTATGCTGATTTTAAGTATTTTTATTATGACGAGAAACATTGAGGATTAAAGAGGTGAAATGATTTAGCAAGTAAATACTGCTTATGTATGTAAAATAAATACTAATCTAAATATAGGAGAGTGAGCGCCATTGTTTGGTGAAGACACTCTCTTTTTTGTGTATCTATCAATTTTTATGGAGCCATATCTTCATGGATACAACTAAAGTCCTATAGTTATTATGACAAGATATGATAGAATGATAATTATGTTATGAATATATTTTAGAAATATTCGTAAACTATTCTTGTTTGGAGGTTGAAGAATGTATCAGAAAATCAATGAAAAAGTGAATGTAATGAAAAAGTCTCATCAGAAGTATGGCTGGGTTACTCATGTGGGTACTGCCTGTTTATTTGGACTTTCTCTTATTTTTTTACTATGGAAGGTTTCGTTTTGGAAGTATCTATTTATTGTCGCTATACTGAATCTTTTCATCAGCATTGTTCGAAAACAAAGAGTAAAAGGGAGCCGCTAAAATGGAAATCGAGGAAATGAACACAGGCTTTTTTCAAAGGTGAAGACAAGAGATGTGAAATACAGTGCTTGTTTTGTTTGTGCTATTGCGAAGTGTTTGTTTTAAAATGTTTGGATTCTTTCTGAGTTAGAGAAGAGTTTAAATAAAAAAAGTGTGAGCGTGGGATATAACTTTTTGAGTTATGGTTCAAACCTCGGAGATTTATGAGGATTTTTAAAAACAGAGTTCATGAGTTATTCTGGTGCTATCCAGAAATATTTTGAAGTTTGTAGATTTGGGTCAACCAGAAATGAGCTGTTTTTTAGTGATTAACAAAGGGAATACTCAACTGCCAACTACAAAAAAGGACATCCTCTTCAATAAAGCGGAAATCTGTCCAAATCTGTTTATGGGAGAAAGTACTTACTTCTCTATAAAAAAATTCTTAAGAAACAGATCCACCAAAAATACATAAGTCTCCTTGGTGTCAATGGTATGATTTAAGGTATCTTGTTCTGAGATGGTTAATAATAGGATAGAGAAGCTTGAAAATACTTGTTTTTGATTGATTTCTTTTCGAATCTTTAGATTAGACTCTTTAATGAGAAAAGAGAAAAGCTGTGTACTATCTAATTGGATAGCTTGTTTCTGTTCTACAGAAAGCTTGTCCAAAAAGCTTTTTAGATCATCAGAGTGACTACTTCTTAGAAAGTCATGTTCTTCATAAAGCTCGTAAAGAGTAATAAGCGCTTTTCGTAGGCCTAATACAGATGGTTCTTTTTGGATTGTTTGGCTGAGTGTTTCATGAATTTTTTGATTTATATCTAAACCGACTGCTAAGAATAAACCCTCTTTAGTGGGGAAAAGTTTGTAATAGGTGCCAATAGATATATTTGTTTCTTGACATAAGTCAGCAATACTTGTTTTTTTGTATCCTTGTTTGTGCCAAAGAGTGATGCAAGCTTTCATAAGTTGTTCTTTAATCAATCTTTTATCTTCCTCGGAAAAAACTTTAGCCCCTCGTCCCATGGCTAAGCCACCTTTCGTTTTTGGTTTATAAAACAACATAGATTAATTTTATACGCAATAAAGAAAAAATGATAGAGCTAAAATAGTATCGGTGATAAACTGTAGCTTTTTAAAGAGTTAGGGAATGTTTAGTGAAAAATTTTTATCCGTCTTATGGATATAAAAATCGAATAAACGTTGGGCACAGAAGCAACTCCATCTTCGCTGCGCTCCGCTCTCGACAACTTCTACGCAGGTCACATGCTAGAGTTGAAGGGTTGATGTTGCACAGTACCTATTTTGGTTCACGGAGTTAAACACTTCTGCCCCAACCTCAAACTAAAAAGGAGGGATAGTCTCTATGTATCAAAAAATTGAAACGATTATTCACGGATTATATAGCGGAAGTCAGCAATATGGATGGTTAAATTTTGTCACTGCAGGAATCATGATAATAGCCAGCTTGATTTTGATTCTGCAAAATAAGACAGTGATTAGGAAACGAATAGGATGGGGACTGATGATTATAGCAGGTCTTTCAATCTGTTTTACCTTATTTCAACAGCTGTAAGTTCTATTAGACCTGTCCTAGTTTTACATAAAAGTCGGTTCCACTATCCAATACAGGAGTAGTAGAACCGACTTTTGAAATGTGTTCAGGTTATTAGAAACTTATTCGTTTTTGTTGGTGGGAGTCAGAAGTTTGAAAACTTGTTGACTCACTTGTTCGATATTTTCCAAAGCGTAGTCCTTTTTCATTGCTTGATGAAGACTGACAGGTCCTCGTTGAATGGAGAAAACTCCATTGAATAAGCCATTTTCAGGAAGTTCATCATAACTACCACACAAAACAAGCGTTTTTACCTCATGTTTTTGAGCCAAGCTGGCGACACCATATGGAACTTTTCCGGCTTTGGATTGAGCATCAAATCTTCCTTCCCCAGTAATCACCCAATCGCTTTTTTTAATCTGTTCTTCAAGACCGACTAATTCTGAAATTAAAGGGAAACCCGCCTGCATTTTTGCCCCTAATAAAGCAAATGCGCCTCCTAAGCCCCCCGCGGCTCCAGCTCCGGGGAGTTGAGCTAAATCAATTGCACCTTCAGAGTGTAGCATTTCAGCAACCTGTCTAAGTTTCTCATCTAGTTGTTTAATCTCATCTTCGGTCAAGCCTTTTTGAAGACCAAAAATTTTGGCTGCACCGGTCGGACCACAATAAGGATTCTCCACGTCATTGGCGATAATGAACGTACAATCTGAATGAATGAGATTTAAAGAATCGAGTGAAATTGTCTGAGTGGTTAATAAAGGATTCTTCCAGTCGTTGGGTAATTTCTGATTGTTTGAATCTAAAAGTGTTGCGCCTAAACCTTGGAACATACCTAAGCCGCCATCAGTAGTTCCACTTCCGCCTAAAGTCACAATCACTTGTTTCATTCCACTAGTCATAATTTTGGCTAATAGAAGTCCTAGACCATAAGAACTCGCCAAATGTGCTTGTTCTTTTCGGTTGTTGGAATAATGAATGCCGATGACCTTTGCAGATTCCACAACCGCCGTCATTTTCCCATTAATAGAGGTGACTAAATACTCAGCATTTATTGGTTCACCGTATGCATTTACCGTCGCTTCTGTTCGTATGTCTCCCTGATAGGCTGCATGTAGTGCTTCAATCGTTCCTTCGCCGCCATCAGAAATCGGCACTGTATTCACATTATCTACGTATGGGGCGATGCCGACTTTTATAGCTTGAGCCAGCTCTTCTGATGTCGCGCATTCTTTAAAAGAATCAATGGCGATGGTCACATTCATGTTGAAAACCTCCTAAAGTTTGATCCAGACAGATTGATAACAGTTTGTTTCCTTATCTCTTGATAATAGCTTACTTAACCGAATTCTTCAATTAATGGCAATATGCTCATAGAGACTGAAACTAGTTCATTTATTATTGGGAAATTGGATGACCTAAAAAACAACCAATTGGCTGTTTTCGCTTAAGCGTATTTGAGTATAATTGAAAACAAGGAGTGTGAGGAGATGACAAAGACGATTTTGACAATTGCCGGCTCAGATACGCTTGCTGGTGGAGGACTACAATCTGATATAAAAACATTTGAAAACTATCATATCTTTGGTGTAACAGCTATTACTTGTCTTGCGACGGTTGATAAAGAGGGGTTCCAAATTTATGATTTGCCAGCTTCATTATTTAAAAGTCAACTTTCTACTATTAAAGAAGCAATGGAATTATCTGCCATTAAGATTGGCTTGATTCATCAACTAGAATCAGTCGCAGCTGTAAAAGATTTTATTACTGATTTTGACGGGCCAGTCGTATTAGATCCTGTTTTAGCTTTTAAAGAGGGCGAATCCATTTATCATAAAAATTATAGAGAAGCACTGATTCAATTATTTCCTTATGCCACAATTATAACGCCTAACTTAAAAGAAGCTGAGTTATTGTGTGAGATGAAAATCACTACTTTAGCAGATATGGAGCAGGCTGCGCGTAAGTTAATCGCTATGGGGGCTAAGGCAGTCGTGATTAAAGGCGGTCAAAGGTTGACAGGTGAGGAGGCCGCCGACGTATATTTTGATGAAAATGAGTTTACGATTTTGACGAATCCTAAATTGACAACTTCAACAGTTAATGGAGCAGGCTGCTCATTTGCCTCAGCGATTACTGCGAATCTTGTCTTAGGGAATCAATTATTTGTTTCGGTTCAACGAAGTAAAGCTTTTGTTTTTGAGGCAATCAAGAACGGTTTTCTATTAAAAAACGGTGAAGGGAATGTCTGGTTTGGGCGTTCAGTAGAGGAGGTAGAACATGAAGACGCGTGACTTAACAAAACTAGCGATGATGGTGGCAATAACTGTTTCGGTATCACTTATGTTTATTTTTCCTGTTCCGCAAACGAAAGGTTTTGTAACTTTATGTGAAGTGGGGATTTACACCTCCGCTTTATTATTTGGTCCAACAGGTGGGTTATTTGTCGGCGCGTTGAGTGGTGGCTTGATTGACTTGATTTCTGGTTATCCTGAATGGGCAATCTTTTCTGTGGTCATTCACGGCATTCAAGGATGGCTTCTCGGATACTTTATGACGAAGTATCCGAATAAAAAAGGCGTGTTTTCCGGATTTGTCTTGGCTAGTCTTTGGATGATCGCAGGCTATGCTCTTGCAACGAGTTTATTATACACTTGGCCGGCTGGATTAGCCTCTTTGCCAGGGAATCTGATTCAGAATATCTTTGGGATAGTTGTAACGATTCCTTTGTACCAAGCATTACAAAAGATACTTAAGCAACCACAATTTAAATAAAAGGAGTTTGAATGATTATGGAAAAATTTAAATTACAAAATGACTTAACAATCATTATGAATGATGTACTTAAAGAAGCCAACTTGAGATATGGCGATGTGTTTGTATTAGGTTGTACAACCAGTGAAATTGTCGGTGGAACGATTGGCAAATCTTCTAGTCAAGAGGTGGGGCAGTGGGTAGTAGAAACGTTGAAATCCATTCTTGATCCATTGGGGATTTTTCTTGGTGTTCAAGGATGTGAACATATTAATCGTGCAGTCGTGGTTGAGCGGACGCTCGCAGAAAAGAAAGACTGGGAGATTGTCTCGGTCAAGCCAGCGCTGCATGCAGGCGGCTCTTGTTCGGTCGCAGCATTTGAACAATTTCAAGATCCGGTCGAAGTGGAACATATTGTGGCACAAGCAGGAATTGATGTTGGAGATACCTCAATTGGTATGCATGTCAAATATGTACAAGTACCAGTCCGTCCATCGATAAAAGAATTGGGTGGCGCACACGTGACAGCTCTCAGAAGTCGCCCAAAATATATTGGTGGACCAAGAGCAACTTATTAACCGCAACAATTATCTGTATAAGCATGGATATCTTTTTGATTTACCAATATTCTATAGTAAAATTTGAGTGTAAATAGATTCGAAAGGTGGAATCATGTCAGAAGAAGAATTTATGCGGTACTTAAAATTAGCTTTACAAAACCTCGGTAGTACAAAGGCCCTACAATATAATGTAGAAATGGAAATTCGTCGATTGATTAAACTATATACACCAGACGAAGTTTCTGAAAAGATTAAAAAGTAAGTGTACTCATGTCTTTTGGGGCAAGTAGAGGATGGTTTAGTCAAAGTTTTGAAAGGATCGGCAATCGATTCAAAAGCAAATTAGTAAATGGTGCGGATGTGAAGTGAACATAAAATCACTGGGACATCCGCACCAATTTTTCAAGAAGATTGAAGAGAAATAAACTCTTTTTCTAATCAGCGGTTAATGTTATACTGAACAAAAGGTGAATAAGGGAAAGTACGTTCGTAATATCTACCTTAATTCACAGTCTCGTTCTGATGTAGAACGAGTGGATTGAAATCTCCGCGTCCTTTTGACAGTCAGCAAAGATGTACTCGTCTCGTTCTGATGTAGAACGAGTGGATTGAAATTAATCAGCTTTTTTTATAATCTTTTTTTTATATGTCTCGTTCTGATGTAGAACGAGTGGATTAAAATCGCCCAGTCTATTGTGTCAACGACTAGCGTTTTGGTCTCGTTCTGATGTAGAACGAGTGGATTGAAATACGTTTTAGTTCTTCGTTTTCTTGTTGCAATTGTTCGTCTCGTTCTGATGTAGAACGAGTGGATTGAAATATTGAAATAAAGGATAGTAAATTTGCTGTTTTTGTCTCGTTCTGATGTAGAACGAGTGGATTGAAATAGTAAGAACTGAATCAATCTCTTTAGAACTCATCGTCTCGTTCTGATGTAGAACGAGTGGATTGAAATTGTGCTGGAACAAAATAATTGTTTTGGTATTGTGGTCTCGTTCTAATGTAGAACGAGTAGATCAAAGCAAGATAAAAATTTTTATACATGAAAACCTGTAAAATAGTCGGTGAAGAGCATTCATTGAAATTTACAGGTTTTTTTAAGTACCTAACCTTCAAATTGAATTTTGCTCCATCATAATTTTTTAACTAAGGGACAAATCAAAAAAATTAAAAATAGCACTTGACTTAAAGTGAACTCTAAGGAGTAAACTACTATTGTTACTATGAAGGAGGAATTTTATGTTATTGGAGAAAATAAATAGTCCAGAAGATATTAAAAAGTTAAATAAAACCGAGTTACAGCAGCTAGTTGATGAAGCTAGAACAGCTTTATTGGGAAAAATTAGTCAGCATGGAGGACATAACGGCCCAAATTTGGGTGTAGTGGAAATGACAGTGGCGTTACATTATGTTTTTAACTCGCCAGTCGATAAACTGATTTTTGATGTTTCACACCAGTCTTATGTGCACAAAATGTTAACAGGTCGTGCCGAGGCGTTTTTGAAAGAAAATCATTACGATGATGTGTCAGGATACACAAATCCAAAAGAGAGCGATCATGATCTGTTTACAGTGGGGCATACTTCAACGTCACTATCTTTAGCTAACGGCGTAGCAAAAGCCAGAGACCTGAAAGAGGAAACAAGTAATGTAATTGCTGTGATTGGCGATGGTTCACTATCAGGTGGTTTAGCTTACGAGGGATTAAATAATATTTCTGAGCAGGGGACAAATACAATTGTCATCGTGAATGATAATGATCAGTCTATTGCAGAAAATTTTGGTGGGATTTATAAGAATCTAAGGGGACTGAGAGAAACTAAAGGGCAAGCTTCGGATAATTTTTTCAAAGCATTAGGATTTCATTATGAATACCTAGATGAAGGCAACGATTTGCAAGCGTTGATTGAGTTGTTCACTAAAGTCAAGGATTCGACTGAACCAGTTGTTCTCCATATCCATACGATTAAAGGCAGAGGGTTTTCTTTTGCGGAAGAGAATCGCGAGAAATTTCACGCAGGTGGACCGTTTAGTCTGGAGACTGGCGAGTATATTTCTACTGGTAATCAATTGGAAACCTATCAACAATTAACAACAGAATTTCTATTAGATAAAATGGCGCAGGACCCTACTGTTGTGGCCGTTAATGCAGGGGTGCCAATGCTCTTATTTAATGAGGAGCAACGCAAACAAGCAGGTCAACAATTTGTAGATGTTGGAATTGCTGAAGAACAAGCAGCGACGATGTTAGCAGGGTTAGCTAAGAATGGTGCTAAGCCAGTTTGGGCAGTATTCTCAACTTTTATGCAACGAAGTTATGACCAGATTTCGCATGATTTAGCGTTAAATCATTTACCAGGAACAATTTTGGTCTATGGTGCTTCAGCAAGTGGTATGAATGATGAAAGCCACATAGGGATATTTGACATTCCTTTCTTAAGTCACATTCCGAATCTTGTTTATCTTGCGCCGGCATCGAAGGAAGAGTATTTGGCGTTACTAGAGTGGTCTATTGAACAAACCGAGTATCCGGTAGCAATTCGTGTGCCAGTGGGACCCGTTCAAGCAGCTCAGCTTTTAGAAAAAATAGATAGGCAAGAGGTCTTTAAAAATCAAATAATACAAAAAGGCGAAAAGATAGCGATTTTTGGGTTAGGGAACTTACAATCTTTGGCACAAGAAGTCGCAAAACAATTAGAAAATTCGTATCAAGTACATCCGACAGTTGTTAATCCACGAGTAATCTCACAGTTAGATACTGCGCTGTTAGATGATTTGGCGAAGACGCATCAATTGGTTGTGACATTAGAGGATGGTATTCTAGAAGGTGGTTATGGCCAAACAATTGCTAGCTATTTCGGTAATACAACTATAAATGTTCAAAATTATGGCTTGGATAAGGCCTTTCACGATCGTTATGACGCAAAAGAGTTATTTGCTGCAAATCATTTGACCGTTGAAGCAATTTGTCAGGGGATATCAGAAAAGTTCAAGGGGTAATCTGAATCCTACTATGTCTCGTTCTGATGTAGACAGAATAGATTGAAACGTATAGAGCTTTTTCTTTTTATTGACTTAAAGCGGACTCTAAGAGGTATAATTAGAAGAAGGTAGAAATAAATTCGAGTTTATCGGAGTTGGTTTATTCTAGAAGGGAAAGTTGGATATGAATATTTCAGAAGCGGCAAAAATATATGAGATGACACCTGCGACCTTGCGTTACTATGAAAAGGAAGGGCTGATTCCTCCTGTAACAAGAAACAATGCAGGCATTCGGGATTATCAAGAGGAGGATCTCAACTGGATTGATTTCATCAAATGTATGAGAGATTCAGGCTTGTCGATTGAATCCTTGTCAAAATATTCTGCTTTATATCAAGAAGGTGACCAGACCTTGAATGAGCGAAAGAACATCTTAATTAAGGAATACGAGAGCTTGTTAGAAAAGCAGGCAATGATGAACAAGACAATTAAAAAATTGGAGTCAAAGCTTGCAATGTATGATAGGCAAATTCAAGAAATAGAACAGTCAGTTGGGTTTACAAATTAATAAACATAGCTACTTAGCAAAAAGGGCTTCTACATTAATAATTAATAACAGTCAAGAAGTGGTTGGTAAGAATCTGTCTTACCAACCACTTCTTGTGTTATAGAAATAAGTCCTTTATACTAGAAAGATACGCCGTGTGGGAAGGGGAAAGTAAAAATAAAAATTTTTAAATACATAGTTGTAGGTGTTTTGACAACCGTTGTCTATTTTGTTGTTCGATTTACTGCAAGTTCTTTGACTACTTCTGCAATGATTCCAGTGATAGGTGCTCAGATTGTTGCGATTCTGTTTGCTTTTTTTACCAATAAATTTTTTGTTTTTCAAAATAGTCGTGTTTCGTTTAGAGAGCTTTTGAGTCAATTTGTCCTATTTGTTTCTGGTCGATTGCTGACTTTTTTCTTGGATGTCGTTATTACCTATATTGCGATTGAGACCTATGCAGTCTTTTTTATTCGTCTCTTAAGATTAGAGACTATTGATTATTCTGCGCCATTATTTAGTAATCAGTTTTTAACTTTATATATTGGCTCTCCTGAACGGTTGAATGAGTTCTTTTTTGTATTACTAATTCAAGCCCTAGGGATTCTTTTGAATTATTTTATTTCAAATAATCTGGTCTTTAAGACGAACAGAGCTGTACCTAAGAAGGACGCTATCTAAAAACTCAGCCTTAGGTAGGATGTAAGAAAAAGAATGAAAGGCGTATACTAGTTTAAGTAGGAACCGAGCACTAGTTTTTATAAAAAAATGATAAGGAGAAGATGATGGGAAAAACAGTATTACAGATTAAAAATCTGTCAAAACGTGTTGGTAAGAAAACGATTATTCGAAATATCAATTTTGAGGTCTATGAAGGGGAAGTTTTTGGACTTCTTGGTCCAAATGGTGCGGGGAAAACAACAATCATTCGTTCAATTGTTAGCTTAATTAGCCGAACGACAGGAACTGTACTAATTAATGGAACTGATGTGAGTATTGATTTCAAAAAAACAATTGCTGAAGTCGGAGCAATTATTGAAAATCCAGAATTTTACATGTACATGTCTGGAATGCAAAATTTAAAACAATTTGCTCGAATGAGTCGCAAGGATATTTCTGATGAGGACATTCAAAAAATTGTCGATAAAGTTAAATTAACAAATGCAATTAATCAAAAGGTGAAAACTTATTCACTAGGAATGCGTCAAAGACTTGGCTTAGCACAGGCACTTATTCATCGTCCATCAATTCTTATTCTAGATGAACCAACTAATGGACTTGATCCACAAGGTATGGCAGAATTCAGAGAGATTATTCGTGAGATTTCAAGTCAGGGAACAGCTGTCCTTATTTCTAGTCATTTATTGGGTGAGATTCAGCAGATTACTGATCGATTTGCAATTATTGAAAAGGGTGAGTTGACTCATATTGAGACAATGAGCGAGGTGATGGAAGATAGTCATGGCAAATATATCTTCAAAGTTTCTGATGTGAAGAAAGCGATTGAACTTTTGACTGAAAAAGAAATTGTAGCTGTTGCGCTTCATGCCCAAATGATGGAAGTAACCATTAGTGAAGAACAGATTCCAGAAGTGATTCGAGTACTTATTAGTGCGCTTGATATTTATGCTGTTACAGCGAAAACAAGTTCGCTAGAAGAACGATTCTTTGAACTAACTGAAGGAGGGGCTCTCTAATGTTTATATTAATGAAAAATGAATTCATCAAATTATTTAGTAAAAAATCTAGTTGGATTTTACAGATTTTCTTAGTCCTTTGTATGTTTGGTATGAGCTTTATGATAATGAAATCCAATGACTCAATGAAATCTTATCGAGAAGATGCAGAACAGCCAGAATTCAAAGGTGGTATTGAAGGCATCAAAACAAAAGAAGGTATCATCATGAGTGAGTATACGTACTGGAATCAAACGGATGAGATGCAAGGTGAGCCTGAATATGTTTCATTGACAGTAAAAGAATCTGTTCCAGTTCTAGAAGATAACTTAAAAATGATGAAGAGCCAACCTAAGAAGTATGATAAAGTATCAGTTAAAGTCGTCGAAAAACAACTTGCCTTCTACAAATCATATCAAGAAAATGGGGAGACACCGCTTGATCCGATGGCAGGAACGACAAGTGCTCAGTTTTTCAGTAGTTTTGGACAATTATACGTCTTGCCTACTCTATTTGCAGTTATTATTGCTAGTATGATTATTGCGGCGGAATTTTCTGGGGGCACTATTAAGCTGCTACTCACTCGCCCATATAGTAGAATGCAAATCCTGTGGTCAAAATACATTGTAGCGATTATCTACGGGTTTATGAGTAGTCTGGTTATGGCTATTTCAGCTTTTGTTTTTTCATACATGCTACCACATCAATCGCTTAATGTAGCTATATCAGAAGATCTAGGTGGAAAAACAGCAATAGCATTGGCAGGGCAGTTGTTTTCAAGTAATTTTTTATTAATGATTTTATATATTACGATTGCGCTTTTCTTCTCAGCTGTTATTCGCTCTCAAGCACTAGCTGTAGGTGTCGGAATGGGGGTATTATTCTCCGGAAGTATATTAGGTCAAATCTTACCATCAATTATTGAGAAGTACGATTGGTTGAAATGGCTACTCTTTAATCTATTGGGCTTAAATAATCAAGTGTTAGATAGTGCCTATTCAGCACCTGGGAATCTCAGTATTTTAGCTACGGTGATTGGGTTAGTCATCTATATTGCCTTAATTTACACTGCGACATTAGCTCTGTTTAATAAACGTGATGTAGCTTTATCTTAAAAATTTAATCAAGTAAAAAACATGATAAAGATCCTATTCTAGATGGATAGACTTTATCATGTTTTTTTGCGAAATGATGAATAACAATCGGTAAAAAGTTTATTCTTCTCGCATCACGTCAACCGCAAATTTTCTCGTATCAACTAACTGGCCAACTCGTTTTAAATGCTCTAAATTCTTTTCGTAATTCTCAGAAAAGACGATGGAATAAAGGGCATCGAGTAAGAAAATAATTGAGATATTGGTTGTGAAATTGCCGATTTTTGAATAGAGTTTTTCGCGAGTGGTGACTGGCAGAAAACAAGTACATTCTTTGGAAAGACTATTATCACCAATACTCGTAATAGCAATGGTCGGGACATCTCTGGACTTAAGTATTTGATTAATCTTAAGAATATCCGTATTTTCTCCCGAGTAAGAAATCAGTATTGCACAACCATTACGCGGTACATTATAGGCTTCATAACGTTCTTCCCCTTTTAGTGATGACAGGACCACGGTTCTTCTAATTCGATTCATTTTCAAGGCAAAGTCTTGTGCAATTAACAGGTTGGCATTTTGTGAAAACACACGAATAACTTCAGCATTTAACAACAGTTGTTTGGCCTTTGAGAGGTTATCATGATGTAAAAGCGAGAGAATATCATCGATGGTTGATTTTTCTAAAACCGCTAATTTATTGATTATATTCATAGTTGAATCTGTGGGTAAAAAGGGCAGATTGGCATCGATTTTGGTAAAGTTTTTACTAAGGTAGGCCCACTCCTCTAGATAGGCTTGTTTTAAGTCTTTCCAGCCGTCAAATTGGAGTTTTTTTGCAATACGAACGAGTGTGGAAGGCTGTGTAAAGGTTTTTTTTGCAATTTCTTGAATCGTCAAGACCTCTAATTCTTCTGGATGTTCTAATAAAAATGAAACAGTTAAGCTCTCGGCTTGAGAAAATGAGTAAGTCTCTAGTTGTTCTTTGATTAGCATAAAAATCTCCTTTTGAAAAGTAAATGTTTGTTTTGTAAAAAATGAAATCGCTGTTATTAATGGTTTTGAAATGAGTTTTCGTTAGAACGTCTTTAAATCAGTGTTTTTGTAAAATGATTTTTGAAATTCGCTCATTGTCTAGTTTATCTATTTTCTTTATTTTATACTAAATTTGTAAAATATAGGAGGGAATTCGATGAAAAAAATAAAAATAGCAACAATTGGCGGCGGAAGTAGTTACACACCTGAGTTAATGGAAGGGTTTATCAAACGTTATGATGAGCTACCGATTAAAGAAATTTGGTTAGTCGATGTAGAGGAAGGGAAAGAAAAACAAGACATTGTTGGCGCAATGGCTCAGAGAATGTGGGACGCTTCTCCTTATGATGTGAAGATTCACACGACGTTAGACAGAGAAGAAGCGCTAAAAGATGCGGATTTTGTAACGACTCAGTTCCGTGTTGGTCAATTAAATGCCAGAATAAAAGATGAACGGATTCCATTTTCTTATGGTATGTTAGGGCAGGAAACAAACGGTGCAGGTGGAATGTTCAAAGCTTTCCGAACAGTACCAATTATTTTATCAGTTGTTGAAGATATGAAACGTCTTTGTCCAGATGCCTGGTTAATCAATTTTGCTAATCCAAGTGGAATGGTTACAGAAGCTGTATTACGTTATGGAAAATGGAATCGTGTAATTGGCCTATGTAATGTGCCAGTTATGGCAAAAATGGGTGAATCAGAAACATTAGGTGTGCCAAAAGAGGACTTGATTTACAAATTCGCTGGTCTGAATCATTTCCATTGGCATAAACTTGCTGACAAAAATGGACATGATATTACAGGTAAATTAATTGATAAGCTGTACGAAGACGCCAGTAGTTTACCTAAAAATATTTTTGATATTCCATTTTATAAAGAGCAGTTAGTACAAATGAACATGATTCCTTGTGGTTATCATAGGTATTACTATCGCGAGGAAGAAATGTTGAAGCATGGGATTGAAGAGTATCAAAACGAAGGGACTCGTGCACAACAAGTAAAACAGATAGAACATGAATTGTTTGAATTGTATAAGGATCCGAACCTTGATTATAAACCAAAACAATTAGAAGAGCGCGGTGGCGCATATTATTCAGATGCCGCTTGTGAGACAATTGCGTCAATATATTCAAATGCGAACACAGAAATCGTGGTTTCAACTAGAAATGATGGCGCCGTACCAGATCTACCTGCTGATTGTGCAGTAGAAGTAACCGCTTATGTAGGTGCACAAGGAGCACGCAATGTTGCATTTGGCCCATTACCGACTGCAGAAAAAGGTTGGTTACAAGTGATGAAGGCGATGGAACTTTTAACAATAGAAGCGGCAGTCACTGGTGATTATGCGACAGCACTTCAAGCATTTACAATTAATCCTTTGATTCAATCTGGTGAAACTGCCAAACGGATTATGGATGAATTATTTATCGCACATAAAAAATATCTTCCTCAGTTTGCTGAAACAATTGAACGTTTGGAAAAAGAAAATATTATCATTAAAGATGAGATTGCTCGTGAACTATCAAAATAATAGGTGAAGGGTCCATCACTATGAACCAAAGAATGGATGGATCAATCAGATAAAGAGACAATAAAAGGTGTACGTAGACTACTTACGTACACCTTTCCTAATAGGAGAAAAAGAGGTCTGTTCGCCGAAAAACGTTTTAAAGATTATAAGAAGATTCTTTAGGTGGAGGAAATCATAGAGAGATGAATAATTTGAGAGTTGGTAAAATAGATCAATAATCCAAAAATAAACATCTTTTAAAAGTTTTTTAAAAGATACTCGAGGGGTGAAATAGATTTCCCAGTAAAAATAGAGTCTCGAAAATATATATATAAATTTAAGCATTTATGAAAGAATTCTCATGGTATTCACAAACTTTTTTTGGTAATGCTTATGGTAGACTGACATTGGCAGCTCGCCCAAAAAGGGGGTGCTGTCTTGTTAGATGAAATAATTACATTAATTGTTGCACCTATATTTGTAGGATTAGTTATGAAGCTAATTTCTCATTGGTTGGATGAAAAAGACAACAATTGATTGCGAGTTGTTACCAATCCACCCGCTTAGAGTATAAAAGTGAAAAAAAAGGCCCAACCTATTGAGAGTAGGTTGGGCTTTGGTGCCGTCTTGAAAAAATAATTACATTGTATGCAAGAAGCATAGCACAACTAAAGGAAATAATCAAATTTGTTTGTTTTGTTAGTGGTATGAGAGAAATTTCAGTGAAAAAAAGGCCCAACCTATTGACAGTAGGTTGGGCTTTGGTGCTGTCTTGAAAAAAATAATTACATTGTATGTAAGAAGCATAGCACAACTAAAGGAGATAATCAAAATTGGTTTGTTCTGTTAGCACTATGAGAGAAATTTTATAGATTCTTGAGTGAGCTAGTTGGAAAATTCCGAGTTATTTAGATGTAAGAGGAATTATTTCGGAATTTTTCTTTGTTAAATTAGTAATAATCAATGTGAAAAGTATTATAGTTAATATAGTTATAGGTCGTTTTATTTGCTGAGTATTGAGCAAGGTTGCTAGAATGCAAGTAAATAAGGTGTAGAATACACATTGAATTAGGTGAGAAAATTGTTGATTGAGGAATTTTTAGAAGATGATGACAGATATATAGAATTAATTGTCAGTTGGCTCGAATTAAAAAAAGATTCTTATGTCTATTTAGGAGAAATCGAGGAATTTTTGGGCCTATCCAGATTCAAAGTGAAAAAGTATATAGATATGTTAACGATTGATTTAGCATCAGTGAGTCAGGCTGCTCATATTGAAATAACAGAAAACGGGCAAGTAATTACAAAAAGATTCGATAATCTGTTAGTAAAAAAGCTAACTCTTTATTTGTTAAAACGCTCAGTAAAATTCCGGTTTTACATGGATGTTCTGCTAGAAGGTATGTCGTTTGAGTCGTTTTGTTCGACCAATTTTATTAGTCGTTCCACAATGTACGAGATTAGAAAAGAACTCAACATGAGCCTAAAAAAAAATAATATTAGAATTAGTAATAACCAATTAAAAGGAATGGAGGAAGAGATTCGCAATTTTACTTTCTCTCTGTTGTATGGTGCATTTAATGGTCTAGAGTCACCGTTTAATGAAACCTTATCAAAAGAAGTAAATGAGATACTTAATCGAATTGTAATAGCTTATGATTTATCCTTGTCACCATCTGAAAATAATCAATTAGCTGTTTTTCTTGGTGTACTTTGTCTAAGAAAAAATAAAAAGGTGACTTTTTCAAAGAAGTTGGTAGAAGTCTCAGCTGATTATGAAGTCACACTTATTCAGACAATCTTTCCGACCTTTTATGAGCTATGGAATGAAAAAAGAAGAGTCTTAGAATACGTTTTCTTAGAAGTGTTTTTATTTAGTGCGACTGAATCTGTACTGACGCCAGCAAAACTTCAACGATTACATATCTTGTTAGATTTTGATCAGTATAAAGAGGTCGCCGCTAATTTTATAGCAAAGCTAACTCCTAATGGACAGAGCAAGATCAAAATGAACTTGTCTCCAATCTTATATCGAGAAATAGGCAAACTAATGTTAAAGATGCTCTATTTTGATATAGAGTTTGATTCCTTTTATTCTCAACAGCAATTACTCTTTTTTAAAGAGTGCTACCCGAATGTAAGCAAGATTGTTGAAAAGGAAGTCTGCCTTCTTAAACTTAGATTTCGTTTGACTGAGGATAAAGAGCAGCGGATTTATTATGATTTAATGTTTTTGATTATAGATCTAGTTCCTTTAGAAGAGATTGAAGCAGATATTTATATTTGCGTCGATTTTGTACAAGGAAGACATTATACAGGAGTTATCTCAAAACAAATTCTTGGTTTTAAGGATTTATCGCTAAAGATTGAACACTCAATTTCGGCAAAAACACAATTATACGTCTCAGATTCGCCTATATCGCTTCATTCCATCGAACAAGTCATTTGGAAAAATCCTCCGACACCTATTGATTGGAGAGATTTCGGGGATAAGCTAATTGCGATAAAAGGGGGCAGACAGAATGCATAGCCGAGTAATCAATACGATGATTCTGAGTATGTTCCTGATACAACAGAGCTATTTTCCGAGTATTTACACGTCAATCAATCTATTAAATAAAATGGCCGTATCTGATGTGGAGACTGAACAAAATAGTGATGAGAAGGCTGAAAACGTTCAGATTCCACAACATACAGCGCGATTTTCTGATGGCGTAAGTGTCTATGATGATGGAGATAGCTTAACAATCTATCAACCTAACGAGAGAGCAAACAAGTCAACAGTTAGGCAATCCAAGGAGCAGAGACGGACATTTGAAGACATCCGTCTCGATTTGATGAAGCTAGAGGAAGAACTCTATAGTAAAGAAAATGATGGAAATTCTTCAAGCGTTAAGGGGTCGGTCTTGGGGTTTCAGATGAGCATATTATCTGGGATTATGATTTACGGCAAACGAGGATAAGCCGTCTGTGAAAGAGTAGAAAGTGAAAGGGAATATTTTTTTTTAACGATATTGGAAAAATATGCCGGAATTTTGTTGCTTGTATCAAAATGAAATAACAAAATAATTATTCTTCAGTTAAGAGAGAAAAGGTGCAGCAACCTCTGCACACTTCTCTCTTTTTTTTATAGTAGAGAGTTATAGGAACCTTCGTGTAAAAAATTCGTATATTTTTTAGGATTCGCAAAAAATCTCGGAGAAAAGCTGTGTATATGTGAAGTTTTTGTTTGTATATTTTGATATTATAAAATCAAATAAAGTACGGTTTCTATAAATGGAGATGATGGTTGTTTTAGACGTAAGTAAAATGTAGCTAACATAACGTTTTATATTATTGGATACTTTAAAGGGGGGCATGAGTATGAGCGTAACATATTATTGGAATTTTACTGTTGAAGAAATTAAGGAAATGACTAACGAGCAGAAATTAATTAACTTTTTTGTCGAAAAAAAAGCGGAGGCATTGGGAGGCTGCTGAAAAACACTCACAAAAAAACAGTGGAATTCTTCAAAAAAAAAGAATTTCACTGTTTTTTGTGTATTTTCATAATAATAAAGGGAATCTACCCTCTATTTCCCCGTATTTTCCTTTTCTAACTTGATAATTCGTTTCATATTAGCTAAAAACAGCGTACTCGCCCCTTGGATGGTCATCCCTAATAGACCACAGCTTTGTGCGGTTCCATAATTGTATCGACCTTTCAACTCCGCATTCTTAGCCTCTATTTTATACCGCTCTTTATAAAGCTCTTTAAATTCTTCGGTTTCCATATAATCCATATGAGCGATATGTGTATCTGACTTTATTTTTACTGAGAAAGTTTTTGTTTTCGCTCCATCAGTATAACAACCCTCGCGAAACGGACATCTTTTGCATTTTTCCACGTCAAAGAAATAGGCCTCTACACGCGAGTCTACTCCCTTTTTATCGCATTTACTTCCTGACTTTCTCTTTTTAATTGCCATGTGTCCTGCTAGGCAAACATACATTTCTGCATCTTTATTGTACGCGAATTTATCCTTGTTTTTTCCATTCCCATGAGTGACTGACTTACTTAACTTCGATACTAGTTTCATTCCGTTTGCTTTTGCGTAATTCAAATTATCCGTCTCTGAATACGCACCATCTCCAATAATTGCCTTGACTTCAATCCCTGCATGTTGGCTTTTTTCGACGAGTGTCTTCATTTCTTTGCCGTCAGGTTTTTCGCCACTGGTAATCGTCGCGGCTGTAACGATTCGTTCAGGAGTTAAAGCAAGGTGTGTTTTGTAGCCAAAAAAAGCGGTGTCCGCCGTCTTATGCCCAACTTTTGCCTCTTGATCTTTAGAAAATTCAAACGCTCCCTCTGTTTCTTCGATGCCTTCTTTTAAGTAATTCATTCGCTCCATCACGGCTGTGCAGTTATCAAAACCACCCTCTGTTTCAATCACTTTTATCACTTCATTTGCATAGTGGAGGGTGTCTTCAAGGATCCCCGTATGTTCCTTTTTCTTTGGCATTTTTTCTTTCATTTGAGGGGCAACAGCATACACGGCTTTTCTTACTTCTTTCGCTCGTTTGATAATTTCTTCTCTTGGCGAAACGTGTTGGAACATGGCATTCGAGTGGGTAGAATCTTGAATTAATTTATTTTCCACTTCAATTACGCCTTTGTCCAAGGCGATTTCGACAGTTTTTGTGAGAAGTAAGTCCAATAGATTCGTATTTTTCAAGCGTAGGTGACGGAACTTAGAAAGTAAGCTAGGAGCCATAAATTCAGTTTCTTCTGGTTCATATTCTAGGAAGTATTTCATTTGCATATCCGTACGTAAACGAGCAATCAAATCGCGGTCTGATAGCTTATACGAGGTTTTTAATAAGATTAGTTTAAAGAGGAGAATGGGGCATTCAGCTGGCCGACCAGCTGTTTCTGAATAATTTTGTTTTACTTCAGCATAAATAAAAGAAAAATCAACCGTTTCATTGATTTGTCTCCAAAAATTATCCTTTTCAATCAAAATATCATATAAACCTGAATACATGCCTACTTCTAAGCTCGTTTGACGTCCCTTATCTAGCATTTAAAACACTCCTTCCACTTCTTCTATTATACCAATAAATGGCTATACAATGGGTTTTTTATACAAAAAAAAAGAAAAATAGACGTTTTCTCAACCACTATTTTTCTTTATTTTTGTAAAATTGTCAGAGACTTTTTCAGCAGCCTCAGGCATTGGCGGTTATACAAGGGATCAAAAAGATGCCAATCTCTAAAGGCGTGGCACATTTAAATACAATTGATCAACAATTGGAATTACTGTTCTATTATATAACAGAAAAGACAGATATTTCTAAAAAACCGGATGAGATTATTGAGGTGATTCGTAAAGAGTATAAACAGACCTTTTTTGAGGAGACTAGGAAACCCGTGAATGAGCTGGATAACTATTCATTCTTGTACCTATTGGACACAACAAACAAAAAACCTATTTGGGAAGTCAATATTTTAGAGATATTATTGAATTTTTCTGAGTTTGAAGAAGGGGAATCGTTTGATGATTGGAAGATTGTTTCTGAGTATTATCTTTATCTACAGAGTGCGGCTAGAAAGACTTATCGTGAAATGACTGCTGAGAATTTTAATGTAAATTACCCTAAATTATTTTTGATTGATACCAAGTGTCGTATATTTATTGACTCATTACGAATAAAAAAATTTTTTCACCTCTCTGAAATTGAATATATATTGATGATTGAGCAGGAAGTCAAAGTGGTTTGTAAAGAAGTTTTTCTTATTGACTATTATGCTGAGAGTTCAAAGTATTCTTTTAGAAGACAGGTTGGATAACAAAGAGCTTCCATTGTAGACTTGATTGGCTTTGACGTGACAGAAAAAAAGATAGGAGTTACCGAGAGTAGGCGAGTGAATACCATTAGACATACTAATAGTAGAAACAAGTTATAAGATTCGTTCATTCTCTCAAAAATAGCGATATAAACCGTCTACCATCCATTGTCTGCTATCTAATATATTTCAACCGGATAAATAGGTATTATGGCTATTATAAAGAAATTAAAAGAATTCATCAGGAGACATTGACTAAAGAAAGTATCAAAGAACACCCATAAAAACTCGTTCACATAGGGGTCAAACTTACAAATAGTTAATAAAGAAATACTAAATTAAACAAAAATCCGACATTTTTCTTTGAAAGACTGAAAAATACGGATTTTTTTTGATTATTTTTCGGTCATACCCAAATAAAAATACTATTATACATTAGGGCAGTAAAATAAGCTGAAATGAAGTGAAGATAAATAGGGAAAAACTACGCCCAACTAATTTAAGAAATTCTCTAGAAAGTTTTAGAGAAGCTGGAGGATACGATGAGTAGAAAATTTATAGTAAGTTTGATTACCTTAAGCGCAACAATCGTTTTGGGTGCTTGCGGATCAACAAAAGAGGAGAGCTCTAAAAAAAAGATGGAGTCTGCCGAGGCAAGTGTTGAGGTTAAGTCCGGGACTTATGTCCTGCAGGATGGAGATTCTGTACCAGATAATGAAGGATACTTGGCTTTGAACTTATCAATAAAAAACAATACGAAAGATACTTTAGATATCATGTCAGATGATTTTAGTTTATATGATGAAGATGGAAACAAAATTTCAACTAAAGATATTTATTCAGAGGATGATTCCTTTAAAAATCTTGAGGCAACTACTCTATCTGGCGGAAAAACAGTGAGTGGATATATGGTTTTTAATGTTGAAAAAGATAAAAAGTATGAGCTGCATTATTCACCGGTTTTAGATGAAAAGAAAACCAAGGATATCCAGTTAGCAATCGATTCATCAAAATATGAAGACCAAACTGCAGAGGCAAAAGAAGCAACCTCCGAATATATTGATCAAGTCTTTTTAAACAAAAAAGCAGATGGAACAGAAAAAAAAGCGATTTTAGCAAATGATGTAAAAAAAGAGCATTCAGACTTTAATCAAGGTTTCATGGAAGATTTGAAAACGGAATTTGATTCAGATGTGCCAACAACTGTTGAATTAACCAAACTGGTTACGAGTTTCGAGCAAGCCAATCAAAAGAAAGCCAAGGTTACGTATCAAATCGCTTCAATGTTTCCACATCAAGTGACGGTTAATGTAAAACCTGAAACTATCGATCTAGAAAAGATTGATACGGAATCGATTCTAGACAAATTTGTTGATGAAAATGAAGATAAATATAATGACTATGATAAAGCCGAACAAGCGGCCACCAACTATTTGATTCAACAACTCCCAAGCAAATTTGCAAGTGCACAGGTTAGTACTTCTGACTATATGAGCAAGGACGGTTATAAAATTAAGCTAACCGAAAAAGATGGGAAATGGACGGTTGATTCATCTGATTCAACTGATAATTCCAATTACTCAGACTTGGTGATGAGCTTTAAGGGTGGTTTAGGTGATTACTAAAAATACACAGATGTAGGAATTAAGAAGAGTGAGATAAGCAATGCCACATTCTTAAACAATAGGTTTCATTTCACTCCGAAGTTTTTTTTAAAACAAGAATTAGTTGATAAAAAATAAAAAAATAAAACAGCGTATTAATTGTTTTTACTTAAGACTGGTCGTAGACTGATGGTGAAAACGGGTCTGTTGTTATTTTTTAACAGATGACTTTATATAGAGGTACCGATAAATGTGAAAGAAAAATCTATTAATTCAACTGAAAAGTCAGTATCTAGAAAATGAGATATAACCTGGTAAACAAATGAGTAAGATCATTCATTTAAGAGAAGAAAGTTATATAGCAATCAGGGGAACGAAAAAAATACTTCGTAAAAATCCAGTCTTAATGTAAGACTTTCATATAAACCATTGTGGAATATGAGTGTAGGCATAGCAAAAAGTATCAAATCAAAAGTCTAATTTATTACTATATGAATGGTTACATGAGGTGTTAAAGCATCCGTTCAAATGAGGCTTTAACAAATAAAAGCAGGAGGAATAACGATGAGGAAAAAATTAATCCAGTCATTTTATGTATTGGCTTCCATGATAATGGTGGTTGCTCAACTAGGGATTGTCAACGTATTTGCTGTAACTGACGATCCGATGACACCCAAAATTTCAATAAGCAATAACAAGGTAACCGAAGGAACAGAATTTTCAGTTGAGGTGACAGCACCTGAAGCTCAGCTTAGTCAAGTGGAGCTGATTTATGATTCTAGTATGGAAGAAGTGAGTCGCAAAGCTCTAGATAGTACACATAGCCAGATTATTTTAAAGGCGACGGTTGCTGGTGAATATGATATTTATGGTCAGACAGCAGGTGGTCAAACTAATACATTGCATGTTTCAGTAGTCAGTCAAGAAAGTTCTAGTACGACAGAGTCATCGGTTATAAGTAACCAAACTTCTGTCAGTGAAACAAGTGAGGTCGCGACAACCTCCTCAGAGAATGTGAACAGCAGTACGATAGAGACAAGTGAATCAACAGATGTCTCTTCAGATAAAACAAATCAAACATCTAGCACAGAAACAATGGATACAAAAGAAACAAGTGACAGTAGTAAGCCTGTAGTTAAAGAAAACAAAGACAAAGATGGTTCAACTGTCAATCCTCAAGCGGTCGGCGATGACCCAGGAATTGTTCTTACAGCGCCTGACTCAATTACAACGAATCAAAATGTTGAATTAGATATTACTTTGCAAGGCTCAGCTGGAAAATTAAATGAAAATGGAACAATCCATGTAACTATTCCTAAAGAAATCGTTCGAAATGCAAGTAGCTTATCAGACCCAACGAACTATACGATTGGTGGACCATTCTCACTAGGCAATCCTATCTATACAGATGATGGGAAGGGTCATTATGTGGTAACTATCAATTATGAAGCAAACAAAATAGATCAATCTGAAGCATTTGGTGCCTTGGTAAAAATTCATTTCCAAGCACCTTTGATTCGAGAAGATATGCCAGACCAAACATTTTCAGCTGATATGACACAAGGGCGTGTTAAAAGTCATTCTGAGGATAGCTCTGAAATAATTAAAACAGAACATAATGAAGGAATATTCTTTAAATGGTCTCCTAATAAACGAAAAGATATTGAGGGTGTAAATGCTGCGATTATGGATCAAAATAATTCCTATCGGAATATCTTTGCTATTTCAGTCAATTACACACAACAAAATCTTCATAATGTCATTGTTAAAGATGTTTTTCCAGAAGGAACGAGCTTGGCTGATTCAAATACCTACCAAGACGCTTCTGGTGATAGTTCAATACTTAAACATTTACGTGTACTAAAGGTGACATCAACTGATGTAGATGGGACTCCAAACAGTTGGGTTTATGTAACAAAAGATTTTGCAAATAAGATAAAATTAGTGGACAATGGTTTTGAGGTTGACTTTGGTGATTTGACACCAGACGATTCATACGAACTTGTTTATGGTCTTTCAGTGGATGAGGTGTTTACTGGAACCAAACAGAATGCTGCCACTTTAACAAGTGATGAGCATAATAAAGCTGCGCATGAAATAATCACATTAGATGATGATGAATTTCAAAATGTTACATTACTAAAAAATGTTGATCAACATGGATTGACTTCAACAGAAGGTTCATTAAATTATACATTGGACTTACATGCAAAAGCAGGAACCGTTGCTAAAGGGACAAAGATTGAAGATCCATTAGTCTCTCTATTAACGAACCCCCACAATTTTATTTATGATGCAACTCAAGTGACCGCACCGGTGTATGACCAAACAACAAATACGTTGAGTTATAAGCTTCTAAAAGATATGCAAGCGGGCGATCATGTAGTTGTGAAATTTGAAACTGAGATTGATAAAAATGGCGGACTTCAAGCTGGAGATAAAATCACGAATAAAGCCTCATTTGATTATAATGGCACCAATATTTATAGTAATGATGCCTCAACCGCATTCAAAAACAGCGTAATTTTAAGAAAAGTTGATAGTAAAACTGGGGAACCTTTAGCTGGGGCTGTCTTTGAGATTAAAGATGATTCAGGAAAAGTTCTAAAATCAGTTACGACAAATGCAAAAGGGACAGTCGATGTCGGCCTATTAAAACCAGGAGAATATACTGCAGCAGAAGTTACTGCACCAGCTGGCTATATTTTGGATACAACTCCTCAAAGTTTTAAAGTTGTTGTTGGTATGAATACTGCAATTTCCGTAAAATTTGAAGATACCTTGACTCCTGGTGGCGTAGAGTTAATGAAAAAAGATGCCAAAAGTGGGGAAGGCCTGCAAGGAGCTGTTTTTGAATTACAAAACGCAGGTGGAATCACTTTACAAAGTGGTTTAATTACAGATGCGTCAGGTCTGTTGACAATTAATGATTTGGAGCCTGGGGATTATCAATTGATAGAAACCCAAGCCCCAACAGGCTATGATTTGGATGCAACACCTGTACCTTTTACTGTTGAAAAAGGACAGACAACTGTTGCTAAAGTTTCAATGACCAATAAGTTGACTCCTGGTGGGGTCGTCTTAACGAAAACAGATGAAACAACCAAAGATGCTTTACAAGGAGCGGTCTTTGAATTACAAGATAAAGACGGAACAGCGCTACAAAGTGGTTTAACAACAGATGTTTCAGGAAAAATCGCAGTAGATGGTTTAGCACCTGGCGATTATCAATTTGTGGAAACGCAAGCTCCAACAGGCTATGATTTAGATAAAACACCGGTGACCTTCACAATTGAAAAAGGTCAAACTCAAGCCGTTCAAGTCTCAATGACCAACAAACTAACTCCTGGTGGGGTTGTCCTAACAAAAACGGATGAAACGACCAAGGATGCTTTACAAGGAGCGGTCTTTGAATTACAAGATAAAGCTGGCAAGGCTTTACAAAGTGGTTTAACAACAGATGTTTCAGGGAAAATCGCAGTAGATGGTTTAGCACCCGGAGACTATCAATTTGTCGAAACCCAAGCACCAGTCGGTTATGACTTAGACAAAACACCGGTCAAATTTACAATTGAAAAAGGACAAAAAGAAGTCGTCCAAGTCTCAATGACGAACAAACTAACTCCTGGTGGGGTTGTTCTAGTCAAAAAGGATGCAACAAGTGGCGAAGCTTTACAAGGAGCAGTTTTTGAATTACAAGATAAAGCTGGCAAAGCCCTACAAAGTGGTTTAACGACAGATGCCTCAGGGAAAATCGCGGTAGATGGTTTAGCACCTGGGGACTATCAATTTGTTGAAATGCAAGCACCAACCGGTTATGATTTAGACGCAACACCAATCACCTTCACGATTGAAAAAGGTCAAACCCAAGCGGTTCAAGTCTCAATGACCAACAAACTCACTCCTGGTGGGGTTGTGTTGACAAAAACAGATGCGACAAGTGGCGAAGCTTTACAAGGAGCAGTTTTTGAATTACAAGATAAAGCTGGCAAAGCCCTACAAAGTGGTTTAACAACAGATGTTTCAGGAAAAATTGCGGTAGATGGGCTAGCGCCTGGCGACTATCAATTTGTCGAAACCCAAGCGCCAACAGGATACGATTTGGACAAAACACCAGTTGTATTCACTATCAAAAAGGGACAGACAGAAGCCGTTCAAGTATCCATGACCAATAGCAAGACAAAAGGTAGTGTGATTCTTCAGAAATACGACAAAAAAACAGGAAATGTCTTATCTGGAGCTGTCTTTGAATTGCAAGATGAAAATCATAAAGTTCTTCTAAGTGATTTGAAAACAGATCAATCTGGGAAAATCTCGGTTAAAGAAATGACACCTGGAACCTATTATTTTGTAGAAACAAAAGCACCTGAAGGATACAAAATCGATAAAACACCAATTAAATTTGTTGTCAAAGGAAAAGAAGAAAGCACAACGGTTAAGATGGACAATGAAGGAAAAACACATGCATTGAAGGTAATTAAAAAAGATGTCGATAGCAAAGTTACTCTTAAGGGCGCTGTGTTTAGCTTGTTTGATAAAGACGGAAAAGAAATCAAATCAGGTTTAACAACTAATGAAGATGGTACGTTTTCAGTGGAAGATTTGGCAGTAGGTGCGTACTATTTGAAAGAAACAAAAGCGCCTAAAGGCTACAAATTGGATACTCGAAGCATTCCATTTAAGATTGCTGAGGATTCTGAATTAATCACATTAGATGTTTATAATGTGAAAGAAAAAGGAGCAAAACCATCTCTACCGAAAGATAATTCTCATTCGACGAAAACTTTACCAAAAACAGGAGAAAAACATTCAATTAGTATGAGTGTGGTTGGCGGAATTCTTCTTATAGTAGCATTAGGAATAGGTTATTATGTAAAAAGAAAAATTAGAAAATAAGAATACCAATATGAATTGAAAGGAGTCCTCTATCTTAAATGATAGGGGCTCTTTTCAATTAAATACTATCAAGTGAAACACCTTAAGAATTGAGGAATCCGATCTCATCAATTTCTAAAGAAAAATCCAGGGAATGGTCGATCAATCGAAATAAAAAAGCTCATTACCGAGGCTGTCTTATTATAGGATATTTTTGACAAAATCTACCTAAAAGGGATTCAGCTACTTACTAAAAAAGGAGTGAAAAACTAAGAGCCTATGTTTTTTACCCATAGACTTTCGGGCCTAGCCAAAAACATAAAGTGGCAAAAATTCTACATATTTTTAATTTCATCAAAAAAAGAGAATTTTTAAGTCAAAAACAAAAAAATGTTCCCTTTAGAATGCTATAAAATAAACTCGATAATGTTTTAAATAAGCGCTGAAATTTAAAGAAGCATTATATTTTATGCAGAGTGCTTTCGCGCCTATGATATGGGAAAGAGGTGTAGATAGGAGCAATGATTTTATGAATTTAGATGCTTTTTTGGATCAAAATCAATATCCAGTTTTATTACTTCAATGGTTAGAATTAAAGAAATCAACTTTTTGCTCAATTGAGTTATTATGTGAGTTTGCTGGTATCTCAAAATTTAAAGCATTACAGTACATTGATGAGTTGAATGAGAAATTGAGTATGATTTCAGATAAGTCAAAAATTGTCATTGAACCCTCTGGAGAAATCCATATCTATGGGATCTCCAATCTGATCGTAAAGCAAGTTCGATCGAATTACTTGATGAATTCAGAAGTATTTCAGTTGTTAAATTTGTCATTAGAGTTGGAGCCGTCGTTGAGTCAGTTTGCAGAATCTCGATTTTTGGGGAGAGGACAATCTTATGAAATAAGAAAAAAACTGAATGCTATATTAAGTGAATATGGTGTGAAGTATAAAAAAGGCAAGATTTTAGGTGATGAGTTATTAATCAGAAATCTTATTTTCGCTTTATACATCAATTATTTTTATGGGCTGTATAATCCCTTTTCTAAAGCGATAACCAAAGAGGCTGGGGAGATTGAAAGTCAGTTAATGAGTCATTTGAATTTAGAATTGACACTGACACAGAAAAATAAACTTTTAACATTGATTAGTATTATTTTAATTCGAAGTAAACACAGTCATTTTTGTCGTTTAACAGATAATTCTTTTACTTATTTTAAGTATGAATCAGAAGTGTATAAAGTTTATCAGAGACATTTTTCAGGAGCTGAAGAAGAGAAACAATCTGAATGGCAGTATATATTCATGTTTCTGGTAGCTGAGGGAATGGTAAAAATTGACACTACTTATGAAAATTCAGCTATAAAAGAAACTGCTTCGCGTTTTCTTAATGAATTGCCGTTTGTTTTGGAGCAGCGAGAAACGTATTTAGTTAAGATAATTCACAAGATTAACCAACTTGAGTTGAAACAAAAAATGTTTCCATTCTCAACTGATTTTTTTTCAATAGAAGGTTATCAATTTTATTTAGAGGAAAACTATCCATCGCTCATACAACCTATACAAAATCTTGTGTGTAGCATATTAGTGGATGAACCAATAGAGAGAAACCGTCTTTTTGTAGATATCTTTTTTGCAGTTCTTGAAGTAATTCCTGGAGAAATGATTGAGAACAAAGTCTATGTTTGTGTTGATTTTGCGAGAGGAATCGCTTACACGAAATTCATTATTAAGCAAATTGAAGGATTTAGAAATCAAAATATTGTTGTTCAAAAAAAAATAAATTCATACACTGATATTTTTATTTCGGATTATGCGGTGAGAAACCTCCGCATTGAACAAATTATATGGAAAGAACCTCCGAATGCTGATGATTGGGAGTGTTTCGGTAATCAGGTGATTGCTGTGAAACGAAAGAAAAGCGAGGTGAAGAATGAATAAATTAGTCACAGGTATTTTGTTGTTTTCGGTTCTTAATTATCAAATGGCTACTCCGTTTGTACTAAGTCATCCCTTAATTTATTCAAAAGCACTGACAAGTAGTGCTGGGAAAAACTCTTCTAGCTCGAGTTTTGAGTTTCAGAAAAATAGCATCGTATCTGGTGAAGGGGTTCTTATGTTACAAAAGGCTGATTCAAAAACACAAAAAAAGGTGAATAAACCTTCTGATGAGAAGAAGGTACAAGAGTTACAGTGGCAATTGGCCAAACTTGAAAGAGAAGTTAGAACCAAAGACTGCGACTCGAGTACATCAATCTTTGGCCAACAGTTAAAAGCTTTATCAGGAAACCTTCTATGTGGTGAATCAAGGCTAGTTATAAACAAGAGTTAAAAGAAAGGGTGGAACCCAATGAATTTACTGAATAAAACTTTAAAAAAATGGTTTTGTCTGCTCTCTGTCATTCTTATTATGTTCGGTCAATTAGGTCTTGCTCAGATGGCTTCGGCAGTTGAAAAAACTGCTGGAACACCAAAAGAAGAAACCGTTGTTTATCATGACTATCAAAAATATCAAGAGGCTTTAAAGAAGTATAATGAGGAAGAAGCTCAGTATCAAAATGATCTTGATGAATACAATCAAAAAAAGCAAGAACATGATGATGCTCAAGCAGAAGCTGATCGTGTGACACAAGAGAATGCTGAGAAAAAAGCTGCGTACGAAAAAGCGCTCGCGAAATACCAAAAAGAGTTAGATGAATACAATAAAAAGAAAGCAGAAGTTGATGATCACGCAAGTAAAGGACAATATATAGGTCCCGATATGTGGGGAGTATATGCACATATGGAAAATTACTTAGTCGATTATGCGGCTATGAAACAAATGTCTGGTTCAGGTCTTTCAATTTCGGGAGAAGCTCTTAAAACGCAAATTCAAGCCAATATGGCTACAGATCCTTTTGGGGGCACAACTGAAACGAAAGCAAATATTGAAAAGGTTATTTCAGAATGGGATAAATACAGGACTTTTTTGGCAAGTATTTATTCTGGGCAAGGATCAATAAACATGGATACTTTGACTGGAAATGCAATCGGTGGTGCTTGGTACAATGGGTTTATGGGCGCTGAATTCTATCATACGTTCTCTAGTTCAACAGGTCAAACAGATGATAATATTCCAAATAGCTTAGATCACCCAACAGAAGAAGGGATTAAGTCATCTCTCTCGAACTTATTCGTTCAGACGAATGGCGGAGCCTTTGATTCAGCGGGACAAAATATGGACGATGGTATATTTCTAGTGAATCAAGCGATGGTGGCTAGTTGGACAAATGCTTTAAATGAAGCAAAAACGCAAGCTTTTGCTTTATTTGATCAGGCAATTCAGGAATATATATCAGCATTTGAAGTCTATAATCAATCAAATTATGAATCTGCTGACTTTGCTCAGTTCACTCAATCTATCGAGGAAGCTGGTAAAACTGAACTTCATGCAGAGAATTTGATTGGTGGGCTGCCAAACGTACAAATGTTTGATAAAGATAATACTGCACCATTTTATAACGATTTAAAAAATTTATCACCATCTGAACTAGCTAATAAATATGGGTATCTTAAATTATTAACTAATATGGCTAATTCAACGACATTTGGATATTTTCATACTTTAAAAGCGCAACCCGGTGAAACGATTAGTGTCGCAACTGCAAGTTCATGGGGAGTAGGATTTCATCCTTGGGGAAAGATAGGAGGGGATTTTACACCGCGATTAACAGAACCAACACCACCGACTCCTCCCATGTATGAGATTGTCCCGAATGTCCCAGAAGAGCCAGTACCACCTGTTCCACCAGTCAAACCAGTTTATGAACCATTAAACGAGATTAGTCTACTCAAATTGGATAAAGAAACACGGGAACCTCTAGCAAATGCAACCTTTGAATTAAGTAATAATGATACTGGAGAAAAACTAGGTAGCTATCAAAGCGAGGCAGATGGATTCGTCAAAATTTCTAATGTTCAACCAGGAAACTATTCATTGGTAGAAACGGCTGCCCCAGACGGCTACATTGTTGATAATACGCCTTTAACATTTATTGTCAAAGGAACTGAAAATGAGTCTATTCAAATAGAAAAAACGAATGTGCCGATTACGGGTAGTGTGGAGTTATCGAAACTAGATGAAAAAACAAAGGATGCTTTACAAGGAGCCGTTTTTGAAATCAGAGATAGCGAAGGCACAGTGATTCGTTCAGCTTTACAATCGAACGCTGAAGGGAAAATTTTAGTAGATGGTTTACGAGTAGGGGATTATGAATTCGTCGAAACAAAAGCTCCGACAGGATATGAGTTAGATAACACACCCGTTCCGTTCGCTATTAAAAAGACACAAAATGAAGTTGTGAAGGTTTCTATGGAGAATCACCTTGCAACTGGTGGGGCAATTCTAACAAAAAAAGATGCGACAACAGGTGACTTACTCCAAGGCGCAGTGTTTGAGTTACAGGATGGTCAAGGAACGACAGTTCAAAGTGGTTTGATAACTGATGCTACCGGAAGAATTTTTGTTGATGGATTAGCACCAGGAAATTATCAATTCGTTGAAACAAAAGCTCCAACAGGTTACGATTTGGATGCGACGCCAGTTACAGTAACGATTGTTAAAGGGCAGACGGAAGCTGCTCAAATTTCTAAAACGAATCAATTGATATCAGGTGGAGTTATTTTAACAAAAACAGATGCAGCAACTGGTGAAGCTCTTCAAGGAGCCGTTTTCGAATTGCAAACACGTGATGGAAAAGCAATACAAAATGGCTTAACGACGGATGAAACAGGGAAAATCGCAGCTGATGGATTAGCACCAGGAGATTATCAATTAATTGAAACACAAGCACCAACTGGTTATCAGTTAGATGTAACCCCTGTTTTATTTACAATTAAAAAGGGACAAACAGAAGCCGTTCAAGTTACTATGAAAAACCGTTTAGCACCAGGTGGGGTTGTGTTAACAAAGCTTGATTCTAAGAGTGGCGAGGTACTACAAGGCGCTATTTTTGAATTACAAGATAAAGATGGCAAACTCCTACAGAGTGGTTTATCTACAGATGAAACAGGGAAATTAACGGTGAATGACTTAGTACCAGGAGATTATCAGTTTGTCGAAACAAAGGCACCAACTGGTTATAAACTTGATCAAACACCTGTTGAATTCACTATCGAAAAAGACCAACGAACAGCGATTCAAGTAGCGATGACGAACGAATTAGAAACAGGAGGCGTAGTGTTAACAAAACTTGATGCTAAAAGTGGAGAAGCTCTACAAGGCGCTGTTTTTGAACTTAAAGATAACACCGGTAAGGGCTTAGAAAATGGTATAACCACAGATGTGTCAGGTAAACTTGCAATCAACGGATTAGAGCCAGGGGATTATCAATTGATCGAAACGCAGGCACCAACTGGCTATAAACTTGATCAAACGCCAGTCAAATTTACGATTGAAAAGGGTCAAAAAGAAGCTGTCCAAGTATCAATGGTAAATCAATTGGCACCAGGTGAAGTCGTTTTAATTAAAAGAGATGCGAAATCTGGGGAAGTATTACAAGGGGCCATTTTTGAGTTACAAGATAAAGATGGGCAATCAATTAAAAATCACTTAACAACAGATATTTCTGGGAAAATTTCTGTAAATGGGTTGGAGCCAGGGAGCTACCAATTTGTCGAAACCAATGCTCCAACTGGTTATCAGTTAGATGCAACACCTATTATTTTTGAAATAACGAAGGATCAAAAAACAGCCGTTCAAGTGAATGCAAGCAATGAATTAATGCCTGGTAGTGTTGTATTAACCAAAATAGATGCTCAGTCTGGGGATGCTTTACAAGGGGCAACTTTTGATTTGAAAGATAAAGATGGGAAAAGCATCAAAGAAAATCTGATTACTAATTTGGCTGGCAAGATTGCGATTGATGGCTTAATCCCTGGAACTTATCAGTTTGTTGAAACCAAAGCCCCAACTGGCTATAAGCTAGATGAAAGCCCTGTTACTTTTTGCATTGAAAGAGGTCAAACAGCAACTGTCCAAGTTACCAAAACGAACCAATTGATGCCTGGTGGTGTCATTCTTGAAAAAATTGACGACAAGACTGGCAAAAAACTTGCAGGTGCAGAATTTACTTTACAGACGGCAGCAGGGAAAATAATTCAAGAAGAGCTTGTTACTGATTCATCGGGTCGTTTAGCAATAGAAGGATTAACTCCTGGTGACTATCAACTAATTGAAACTAAAGCACCTGATGGTTATCAATTAGATAAAGCACCAGTCACCTTTACGATTGAAAAAGGTCAAAAAAACACAAAAAAGGTGAAAAAGCCAAATAAATCAGCTAATTGGACCGTTCGTCTTGAAAAGAAGGATGGTCAAACTAAAGCCTTTTTACAAGGGGCTGAATTTAAATTATTAGATAGTAAAGGCAAAGAAATTAAGCGAAATGTGAAGACAGATATGAATGGGACACTAGAGATTACTGACTTAAAACCTGGAAGCTATCAGTTAATTGAAACGAGAGCACCAAAGGGCTATGAGCTAGACAATCAGCCAGTTCTATTCAGCTTAGATAATCAGAAAACCTTTATTTCTCTGGACATCTATAATTATCAGAAGGACAAACCGACTGATGATAACGAATCAAATGTTTCAAATAAAAACAATTCGAATAGACCAAGTCATGGACATGATGGTTACACTCCAAGTAGTGATTTAAAACCAAGAAATTCTACGTACTTACCAAAAACAGGTGAAAATACTAGAATGAGTCTTAGTTTATCCGTAACGGGTTTATTAGTAGTTGTAGGGTTAATCTTTGTTATTCGAAAAAAAATAAAAGAATAGACGAGTTCTTTAAAATGTACCACCCTCTAACCAGTGTATTTGGTGAGGGTGGTTTTCTATTTGGTAGAAATGGAGGATGGGACATGCTAGAGTTGAAGGTTCGGAAATAAGCTGAAATTGCTGTGAAACACTATTTACAAAGTAAATAGATGTAGAACAGTACCTACCTGGTCACAAAAATTTGAAGAGCACCATGTAGGAATCAATCAACATCGAAAGAAAGTCTTTCGTGTTTCTTGTCATTTCCGTGAATTCCTTCTTATTTCTTGGAGTTAAACACTTCTGTCCCATCCTCAGCAATTTCACATAATTCTTATTTATCAACTTATAAAAAACAGGCAAATTCTTTCAAATTTTAAAATAATTCTATCTTTCGTTGACTAGTTGTTGTGATTTATTGTAGTATAGTTAGGCAACGAACTATCGAGAGGAAGGAGTCAGCATGGAACACAAGACATCGTTAAGAATTCGAATTTTAGCTAATGAGCTAAATCGTAAAGTAGCAGAGGTTTTGAAAGAGGATGGAAGTCCTTTTTCAGGAGGCCAAATGCGCATTTTAAATTTTATTCATTTTCATAATCGAAATAATCAGCCTTTGTATCAAAAAGATATCGAGTGTGAGTTTGATATTCGCCGTTCAACAGCAAGTGGTATTATGCAAACGTTAGAGAAGCACCAACTGATTGAGAGAAGAAGTCGAGAAAATGATAATCGGTTCAAAGAAATCTTTTTAACTGAACGTGGTGAGCAGAAGGTGAAAGAGAACATATCCAAATTACGTAAGTTTGACGAGCAGCTACTCCAAGGAATTTCAGAAGCTGACCGCACGTTATTTTTTTCACTACTTGAACAAATCTCTGCGAATAGTAAGGAATTTATAAAAGAAAGTACGGTGAATGAATGTTAAAGAAACTACTGGCTAATGTGGGCGACTACAAAAAAGAAAGTCTAATCACGCCACTCTTTGTGACAGGCGAGGTTACTTTGGACATTATTATTCCGCTGCTTATGGCGATGATGATCGACAAAGGAATTGAAACAAAAAATATCAATGAGATTTTAAAATATGGTGGCTTATTATTTGTGAGTGCCCTTATCGCCTTATATTTGGGCGCAATGTCTGGACGATATGCAGCGGTTGCTTCGGCTGGTTTTGCAAGAAATCTACGAAATAGTTTATTTAATCGTGTTCAGGGATTTTCATTTTCGAATATCGATCGGTTTTCAACGTCGAGTTTAATTACCCGAATGACGACCGATGTAACGAATGTTCAAAATGCCTATCAAATGGTGATTCGAATCTTGGTAAGAAGTCCGCTTATTTTTATTTTCTCTCTGGCCATGGCTTTTACGATCAATAAAGATTTATCTTTAATTTATTTGGCTGTTATTCCCTTTTTGATTATTGGTTTGGCAGTGGTAATTTATTTTGCCCATCCTAAATTTGAACGAGTTTTCCGGATTTATGATAAATTAAATAACGTTGTTCAAGAGAATTTACAAGGGATTCGAGTGGTTAAATCGTATGTTCGAGAAGATCATGAAAAAGAGAAGTTTCAAGAGGTCTCTAAAGAAATCTATCAAAATTTTTCTATTGCTCAAAGCATAGTTGCGTTTAACAATCCGATTTTACAGACGGCGGTTTATACGTGTATGTTATTAATCTCTTGGTTGGGTGCAAAATTTGTTGTTGGAAGTAGCTTAACTACTGGAGAGTTAGTCAGTATGTTTACCTACACAATGCAAATTTTAATGAGTCTAAATATGTTATCTATGGTTTTTGTTATGGTCTTAATTGCTCGAACTTCAGCAGAACGAATTACAGAGGTTTTAAGTGAAGAAAGTGATATCAAGAACACGGATAATCCTTTATTTGACGTGGCAGATGGGTCTGTCAATTTTAAAGATGTGTTATTTAGTTATGCCAATGATACGGAAAAACTGGCCTTAAAGAAAACCGATTTAACCATTCATTCTGGTGAGGTTATTGGGATTGTCGGCGGAACAGGGAGCTCGAAGTCCACGCTTGTCCAGTTAATTCCAAGATTATATGATGCGACAGAAGGAGCCGTTGAAATCGCAGGCCATAATGTGAAAGAATATGATTTGGAAGCCTTGCGTGATCAAGTGAGTATGGTTTTGCAAAAAAATGTACTGTTTACAGGAACCATTAAAGAAAATTTACGTTGGGGAAATGAAGAGGCGACAGATGAGGATTTGATTCGTGTCTGCAAGATTGCCCAAGCGGATGGTTTTATTCAGGAGTTTCCAGATAAATATGATACGTTAATCTCTCAAGGGGGAAATAATGTTTCCGGTGGGCAAAAACAACGAATCTGTATCGCTCGAGCGTTATTAAAGAAACCTAAGATTTTGATTTTGGATGATTCAACGAGTGCGGTAGATACGAAAACAGATCGTTTGATTCGTGAAGGCATGCGCCAGGAAATCCCTGGAACGACAACCTTTATCATTGGCCAACGAGTTTCTTCTATTGAAGATTCAGACCGAATTATCGTGATGGATAAAGGGGCGGTCAATGCTGTCGGCACGCATGATGAATTGTTAGAAACAAACCAAATCTATCAAGAAGTCTATGAATCTCAAGTGAAAGGATTTGGTGTAGAAAATGTCTAATGAAACAAAAAAAACACATAGAGGAAGTCAAAACCCTATCCAAACACTGAAACGTTTATTTTCTTATATGGTAAAAAACTATCGTTGGCAGCTGATTCTTGTCATGATTTTTATCTTGGTAAGTACGTATGCCAATGTTCGTGGCTCACTCTTTTTACAAGTGGTTATTGATGATTATATTACGCCGCTAATTGGTGTAAAGGATCCCAATTTTTCTGGCTTATTAAAGGCAATTATAACGATGGCCTTTATCTATGGAACGGGGATTCTAGCCAATCTGTTTTATAATTTGTTAATGGTGAGGATCAGTGAAGGGACTCAAAAGCTCATTCGAGACGACATGTTTATTCATATGGAAGCTTTATCGATCTCTTATTTTGACTCGAATTCGGATGGCGACGTCATGAGTCACTTTACAAATGATACGGATACCTTGCGTCAAATGATTTCTCAAAGTATTCCTAACTTATTAGCAGCCTCAGTCAGCTTTGTGAGTGTTTTTATAGCTATGTTTTCAATCAGTGTGCCGCTAACCTTAGTGGTAATTGTTTCTGTTGGCATCATGATTCTGACGATTCGTACGATTGCTGGTCGTAGTGGTCGTTTCTTTGGAGCTCAACAAAAGTCCTTAGGGAAAGTTAATGGGTATATTGAGGAAATGATGCATGGTCAAAAAGTCGTAAAAATCTTTAACCATGAAGAGAAGGCTATTGAAGAATTTACAACTATGAACGAAGAGTTGCGCCAAAATGCAACTCAAGCCAACAAATATGCCAATAGTTTGATGCCAATTATGATGAATCTTTTAAATATTCAATATGTGTTATTGGCAATTATTGGTGGGCTATTTTCTGTCTATGGTGTGTCTGATTTGACGATTGGGATGATTGCGTCCTTCTTACAATTGAGTCGTTCGTTAAATATGCCAATTAGCCAAGTATCCCAACAAATTAATTTTGTTATCATGGCTTTGGCTGGTGCTGAACGTATCTTTAAGTTAATAGATGAACGTCCTGAGGTTGATGAAGGGTACGTGACCTTGGTAAATGTCGTGAGAACGGAAGATGGGTTTGAGGAAAGCGTCGCAAGAACTGGTTTGTGGGCATGGAAACATCCTCATCAAGATGGTTCCGTTACGTATACTGAATTAACAGGAGATGTTCAATTTGAGGATGTCTCATTTGGTTATAATGCCAATACTCGTGTATTAAAGGATATCAATCTATATGGGCGTCCAGGCGAAAAAATTGCTTTTGTAGGTGCGACAGGAGCCGGTAAAACAACGATTACCAACTTGATTAATCGATTTTATGATATCCAAGAAGGCAAAATTCGTTATGATGGTATTAATGTCAAAAAGATTCAAAAAGCTTCTCTTCGCCGTTCATTGGGCATCGTGTTACAAGACACACATTTATTTACAGGAACAATTCGTGAAAATATTCGGTATGGAAATCTTGGTGCAAGCGATGATGAAGTCATAGAAGCAGCTCGCTTAGCCAATGCGCAGGTCTTTATCGAAAATCTTCCGGATAAATATGATACCTTCATTACAGGTGATGGCGAAGGCCTATCCCAAGGGCAACGCCAGCTTCTAGCAATTGCAAGAGCGGCGATTGCCAATCCACCCGTGATGATATTGGACGAAGCGACATCAAGTATTGATACAAGAACAGAAAAACATGTACAGCAAGGAATGGATCAATTGATGAAGGGGCGAACCGTGTTTGTTATTGCTCATCGTTTATCAACGATCCAAAATTCTGATGTAATCATGGTCATGGATCATGGTCGAATTATCGAACGCGGAACACACGATGATTTAGTCGCTGAAAAAGGGATGTACTATCAATTGTATACTGGGAAAGTTGAACTTGATTAACCAAATTAAAAATACAGCTGGAGAAAGGCTTCCGGCTGTATTTTTTTTGACTAAAGGAAAACTAAATTCTGATTAGTGTGACAACTGTTCATATTATTATACTGACAAGATAGTTTTACGAGTAAAACTTGATTTTGCCGCCATTGTCGCATCTATTTTATTATGCTAAGGTTTATGTATGAGGGAGTGAGAAATGATGAACTTACAAAAAAACATCCGAACGCTTAGACGACAACAAGGACTGACACAAAATGAATTGGCACAAAAGTTAACGATTTCAGCAGGCGCTGTGAGTAAATGGGAGACAGGAATGAGTCTGCCTGATACAGAGCACCTACTCCCGCTAGCAAAGCTATTTGGTGTTTCATTGGATCAACTTTTTGGATTTGAATTCATTTTATCAGAACAACGACTAACCGAGATAGAGCAGGAATTACGGACTTTATTTCAAACAAAAGGGTTTACGGCAGGAATAAATAAGATGAGCGCCTATATTAATGACTATCCTAATGTGGAAAAATTACAGTTTGTTTGTGCAAAATTGGCATGGGACTATCGGTTAACTGCCTCTTTTGTAAACGAAGAAGAGGTGAACGAACGCTTACAGTTTGTTTTTGAGCAATTCTCTAGTCTCTTTGAAGCAGAAAATCAAAAGATAAGGATGGACTCACTATACTATGGTGCCTCAATTATGATGACTATGGGAAATTATGAGATGTTGGAAAAACTCCTTCAGCAAATACCAGAAATGACTTATGACACATTGCCTATGAAATTGATGATTTTAGAACAAAAAAAAGAGTATGGAAAAGCAGCCACAGTTGTGCTAGAAACTCTATTTAGCACAGTAAATAAACTCCTTTCGCTCATCGGCACTCAAACTCATTTACAAGATGAACTAGAAAACAAACCGCAAAAAAAACGCTATTTAGAACTATTAAAAAAGACAGAGAGATTATTTGAAACCATCTCACCCACCTATCCATTATTAGAGATAGAAGAGTTAATTGCGGAGGATAGCTTACCAGAAGCTGCCAAAAAAGTAAATGAATTTGTTCAGGATCTGACGCAATTGCCTATAGATTATCGGACACATTTTTTATTTTCTGAACTCACTCTTTCTGCCAATGAGTGGGAAGTAAGACACATGCGCATGCTGTACATGAAAGAGCTATTGAATAAGTACAGAGTAGAATTGGCGGAGTATTTGGACTATGAAAAAGCTGCTTTGATAATAGCTGATTATTGTCAGGAAACTTCTTGAAAGCAACCAAGTTTTTTTGAGTAGGGAAGGTAGGAATCAGTCCTTTTCATAGGTGCTTTAGGTTGAGCAGGACTGCTGTTACCTGAATATCAATAAAAAAACATGCAAATTGTGAGGAACAATATAATTCCAGTAAAGAAGAGCTGTCTTAGCGTTTATTGAATAGAGGGCGTCACGCGCTATTTAAAAACTAAAGGGGGTTCTTTTTGTCTATGAGGTTCATTGTTCTGTATCGCTATCGTATGATGGTTGTGGGAATTACCGGAGTAAAAGGAGAACTTTGGCCAAGAAAAAGGGCGCGTATCTTGAAGAGTTGAGATAAAGGATACTAAAAATGAAAGCGCAGACAATTCGTATCAGCAAGCAGATGAACAATCAGGAGCTGAAATAAATGAATCTAAGCAGTCCATTAGTTCTTTAAATTATTAAGAACTATTATTGATAGTTGCAAGGGACGACGAATCTCTGACTTATTGAGGATCCTACAGTCTTTAATTCAATTAATTGAGTGTGCAGTAAAATGGGTCTCAGACATTGTAAGTAGTTATTTAATGTGCTGTTTTAGTTGAAATAGGGGGTTCCCTAAATAAAATATCTAGAGTTATATTTTATAATTTGCAGTACAGAGAAAAATTTCTTGGAAGAAATGATTCCAAGAAATGATGGTTTATAAACAATCTAGATAGTGAGTACACTCATAAAATAATCCTAAGATAAGAATAGTTGATTCGATAATAAATGTCAATTATTTTCGATAACAATACTTATATTTAGAAATTATTAGCGTAGGGACAGGTTTTTGTAATGAGATGTGCCCTTTGTTTTTTTAAACCGTCAAATAAGCCGTCAGAAAGGATGAGAATTATGGCACGAAGAGGGGAAAATATTTATAAACGAAAAGATGGGCGCTGGGAAGGACGCTATATCAAAGGACGTCATACCGATAATCGTATTTACTATGGTTATGTTTATGCTCGTAGCTTTCGTGAGGTGAAAGAACAACTCTCTGAAAAGAAACGACTCTATCAGAATCGGCCGTTCAATACATTAGAGGTAAGAGGAACAATTGGCGAACTAATCCATATCTGGCTATCCGAGGAGCTCATTCGTCAGGTGAAACCTTCTACTTATTCTAGCTACAAGTATAAGATGACCAAATATATCTTACCTTACTTAGGCAATCTTCCTATAAAAAAATTAAACAGAATACACCTACAAAAAACCGTTGATCAGCTTACAGAAGAAGGTCTCTCTGTTCCGACTATCCGTACAATTATTCAGATTTTTAAAAGTGCGATAAAAAGTTCGGAGATGGTAGGACCTTTCTATGATAGTCTTTTCCAAGGGTTACATTATCCCTTCTATATCAAAAAGAAAGTTCGAGCATTGTCAGCAAAAGAACAAGCGCTCGTAGAAAAAGAAGCCCAACAGTCAGAAAACGGTCTGCCAATTTTATTGGCTCTGCATACAGGTTTACGAATTGGCGAGATTAGCGCTCTAAAATGGCAAGATATTAACTTTGAGAAAAAGGAAATCATCGTGACACGAACACTTCAACGGATTTTTAGTGAACAACAGACTTCTCAAACGGTAATTCACGAGGGCTGGGTCAAAAGTTCCTCTTCTTACCGAACCATCCCCCTTAACGAAAAAATTCTACAACTATTAAAAGCTCAGAAACGATCAAGTGAGTATGTTGTTGGGAGAAAGGGGCGATACTTTGAACCGCGAGCGTTAACCTATCAATTTAAAAAAATCATGATGAAACTGAAACTACCCACGATTCATTTTCATCAGTTACGTCATACCTTTGCGACTCGTCTATTGGAGTTAGGCGCAGATATTGCTTCCGTTAGCTCTTTACTGGGACATCAATCAGTCAAAATGACGCTGGATATCTACACAGACTCGTTAATGGCTCAACGGAAAAAGTGGGTCAGTAAGTTAAGATAAGAAATAAAACATTTGCGAACACGATTAAAAATTAGCCAGTTATTAAAACGAATGATTTTTTTATTTTTAGGTATCAATTACTTTTTGTTGGATTTTAAAATAACAAAAATTATTTAAAAATCGCAAAAATGTAAAGGGTTTCTTCTGAGAGTGGAAAATGTCTTTACATGAAATTTTTGATATCTATAAGCCGTCAGTTCAGCCGTCAAACTACGAAACTTCCCTGATAGACCTCACCTTTTTTTATTTCTCTTTGAATCATTTCTTCTAGGAAAGAAATGGACTGTCTTTACTATAGTGATTTTCTCATATTAATCAAGTAAAGAGATGGGGATCAAACACTTGATTCAAACAAATAATCCAGGATTTATATAGAAAAGGAGGTCTGAGAAATTTTTCGTGGGATGGGATGATCGTCACAGAATAATGGGAAACTATCAGTATAGAGATTCAACTGAATCTAGTTTTAGACAAGAAATAAAGAAATACATACATCCTAGTTTTGACAATGAAAAAAATCAGGAGACCGATTATAGGTTAAGTAAGGGAGCAAAAAAATGAAAAACAAAAAGAAAAACATACTTACAAAAGCAGTGGTTGCGACAACTTTATTCACGGCAGTAGGATTTGCGCCAATCGGAAGCGTATTGGTTGCGCACGCCGCAGAAGACGCTGTGTTTGCGGATGCGATCGCAGATACAACCTCAAACCGTTCAATTACCATTTGGAAATACCAAGTCAGAGATGCGTCTGAATTAGGGGACCGTGGAGATGGAACCAAAGTAGATGTTGATAAAGACATCATCCCTGGAATCAAATTTAAAGTAGAACGTGTAAAACCTGTAGGAGATAAATCGTTAACGAATCCAAGGGAACAACGAGTAGACGAACACTACACGATTGATCCAACTTTCCCAGCACAAACGATTACAACCGACTCATTTGGGAAAGCAGTTATTGAATTAGGAATTGGTCGCGCGAACGACGGAATTTACTTAATCACTGAGTTGCCAGATGACCGGACAGGCACAGACTTGGATGCAACTGATGGCAAGAAAATTGGTACACCGGCAGATCCATTCTTCGTGTATGTTCCACAAACGAATCGTCAAGATACAGGGAAATTAATCTACGATGTGCAGGTACAACCAAAAAATATCTTAGAAAGTTTGGTTAATCCTGATAAAACGATCAACGACTTAAAAGGGGATTCTGTGCACGCAGGACAAGAATTTCAGTGGGAGCTTGCAGCGAAGGTTCCTGCCGGGTTATGGCAAATCGCTGCACAAACAGGTCCCGTAGACGTGTTGAAGGCAGACGGCACAGTTGAACGCACCGTGAGTATCACTGCGGGCGATCCAATTATCATTGTGGATCCAGACGATAGCTCACTGTTACAACCAAACTTCTCTATGACCGATGTTCTAAATGAAAAATTAATCTACAAAGACAACAGCGCAAAAATGCAAGTCCGAGTGGGGGATACGGGAACATGGATTGATTTGGATCCTACAGACTACACTGTTTCTTATGATGCACCAAGCAGAACCTTAAAAACAGCGTTAACAAGAGCTGGGTTAGAAAAAGTTGGGACAGCAGCGAATGGGTATACAGACATTCGTACCGTCTTCACGGCAACGGTTGCGGAAAATTGGAACGGCATCTTAGACAATAACTTTACTGTGAATTATCAAATTCCTGGTCAAACACCAAAAACAGTTACCCCACCTCCATTAACACAACCAAAATATTACACAGGTGGATTTGATATTAAGAAAACAGGGGAAGATACAAAAGCCGTCTTAAAAGATGCTGAATTCATGATTGCCTTAACAAAAGAAGATGCAGAAGCTGGGAAATTTATCGCGACTGATGGTAAAGCTTATGAAAAAGATGCAACATTACCTCCAGGTGTACAATTGATTAAAGCGACATCTGATGAGGATGGTCTTGCGGCCTTTGATGGATTAGCACTTGACTGGACCGATGCGAATTCGGATAACTATGTTCAAGACGATGAAGTCAGTCGTAAGTATTGGGTAGTGGAAACCAAAGCCCCAGAAGGTTATGAGTTATTGAAAGAACCTGTCGAAGTGACCGTTGACTTAACCACAGAAAAAGACGATACCATTGAATTAAACATTGTTGATAAACGTAAAACAGACTTGCCATTTACTGGGGGCGAAGGAACGACGCTTCTTGTGGCCATTGCCTTAGGTGCAATCACTGTTGGTACCGTAGCGATTATGATTGACAAGAAACGTCGCAAAGCTTAGGTGAGAACAAATGAAAGGATGGATAGGCGATGCGAAAAAAGAGACGAGTGAAGCAGATAGTCGCCGTTCTTCTTCCAATGCTGGTTCTTTTAGGGATTGTCTTTACCTTCCCTAAAGGAAACAGCTTACAAGCAGATGATTCTGAGCAACCTTTTGCGACGGTCAAATTGGCAGGAAAAACGACTACTTTGACCGATGTTTCAGTGAAAGAGGAAACCGTTGAAGTGGAATTGGTCGGAAAGAAAGATGAACTGATTCAACTGCCTGATGATGAAGCCTATGAACTTTCTCAGCTGGACGAAGAAGGGAATCCTGTCGAAATTCCAGAAATAGAGAAAACAGAACTTGATGAATGGTTGGAACAACACTCTTCTAAAGCGTCGGAAACGCAAGAAACCTCAGAAACAGCGCAAACTTCTACTGAGACTTCAACAAGTGAAGAGCTAGAAGAAGCACGTCAACCAGAACTCTTTCATGTAACAGGAGAAGATGGCAAAGGGGTGACCTATCTTCAAGTAATGAAAGATGAACCCTTACGTTTTGTGGTTCAGAGACAATCGGAAGAGAAGACACCAATTGTGTTGAAATCAACTGAAAAAGAAAAAACAGAGCAATCGCTTTTTTCTTTCGAAGAGAGATCAACTGAGAAGGAAAAGACCTCTGAGACGTCGAAAAGCACGACAAAAACAGCAGGTAGCTCAGAATCTAAAGCGAACGAACCAACGAATGATTCTTCTTCAGAAACGAAGGAAAAAGTCACACCTCCGAAAATAGAAGAATCAGAGGATACAGAGAAATATGAAAATGTCCAATTTGTCGAAACAAAAGCGACGAAAAAAAGCTTGGATGAATTACGCTCAGAAGAGTATGACGAGGAAGATTCGTTACGAACACCAAAGTTTTTACCTGAAACAAAAGCAGCGCGAAGTGGTGAAATCGATTCAAACGGAACCATTGGTATTCGTGATGCGAAGATTGTAGTGAAGACAGGAACGGCTTCTTTTGATTCTGATAATAATCCAGGACATGATAAGGATGCGACAAATGATATCGTTCGTTCTTTTGATCAGATAATGTATCTAGTTTCATTCTCTGTGCAGAATGAAAGTAAAGAGACGCAATACTCAAATATAAAGTATCAAGTCATTAGCACCTTACCTAGATCACTCAAAAATGAAAATGGGACTTTTGTAAATATTGGAGAAATTGCGAATGGGACGAGCTATCCATCTGCGAATGATGAACTATTTTCAGAAGGTGTGATGGAGTCTGTTATTAGTGATACAGGTCAAATTTTTGTCCCTGTGTCGTTAAGTGTCTACGGTCCAAAACACGGAACAGTTATTGCACCAAAATTCAAACTACGAATTATTGAAGCAACAAATAAGGCAACAGGTGAAGTGGAAACCATTGAAAAAGTCTATGATAGTGATAAACTTCCTGGTCTATCTACTCCAGAAACTAAGGTATCAGCTAAGTCATCTGTGTCTGTACAGCTAGTTCAAGGTGATATTAAGACGAATACTGTATTTGGTTCAAGTAATACAAATGAAGGTGCTTATGATGTGGCAGCTGTGACAACACTGAAGCCTATAGCTGGTAGAACAACAGGCGATTATCGAGGGTCTACCTATCCTAGTACCCCGATTACGTACACTATCAAGCAAAGCGGAACCTTTCAAAAAGGAGCAACGACTGGAAATTTATCTACCAGTCAATTTAATCCATTCTATATGGAGTCTTATGCTCCAGCTGTAAAAGAGCGCATAGTTGGAGAATGGAAGAATTCTGTTGGTGGAAAAACATCAGATGTAAGTCAATTTAAGCGAGCACTCTCAGCCCCTCATGCAAAGTCGTATATAGTATTTACGCAACAACCACTACGTTCAGATAAAAGCGAGATTGGAGTCTTTGACTCAGGAGAGTTCACCATAACTAGAAATGGGAATGTATCGAATCAAAACTATGCAGCTGTATATAATCCATATACATACTTGATGACTGGGCAGCGAAGCCCTTCAGCAACTGATAAAAGTTTCTCTAGCTTAGAAATGATTTTTAGTTGGGATAAGAAAAGGACAGCTGACTTAGCTGCCGCAAATGGATGGAGTAGATATGATATGAAACTCTCTATAGACTCCGTCACCTATGATGGAAGTCCTCATACTAATAGTTCAAGTGTGAGCTATCCTAACTTATCCAGTCCTAGTGGTGGATATAATGCTAGAGTATCAATTATGAATGAACAACTTGGGGGATATTACGGTGTTCCGGGATTACCAGCCAGTAGTCATTTTCAAAATGCAACTCCAGGTGGGAGTAATGTATATAACTATGGAAATGCACAAATTTCAAAAGGTTCAGGTGTTTGGTTCACAAGTCATGCTGCGTATGGTAATGGCCCTGTAGTGAAAGGGAGTCAACACCTATTGATGTGGGATTCAACTGCTTTTAAATTTCGAACAGAATACTATCCAGAAGCCCCCTACTCATGGACATGGTCAATTAAAAACCTATCTCCAAATTATAAGTTTGGAGTAGTTAAAAATGGAAAGTTAGGTCAAACACCTCCATATACAATGATAGTCAACAAAATAGATGTGGATAGTAATAATCTATATGATTGGTATGATACACCTCAAGAAGCAGAATCCCATGGCGATATTAGTGCAGTGCTATACACTGCCCAGTTCGACCATGATGCTACAGCAACAGGCGAAGTTCAACACTGGTTTGCTATCCCATTAACTGTAATAGCTATGCCAGGAGATAAAACCCCTGCTGGCAATCCAATAGTAGCTCTTGGATCACAGAAATTTGTAGATAAAGATGGAAAAGCACTAGCAAATTCAGTTATTAATGGAACTGCCGCAAAAACTGGTAATGGAAATACTTTAGGCTATGGAACGTACAAACCGACTTCCTTCCAATCAAATGGATTTCCGCCATTAGTTGGAGGAGTATATCAGTACCCCATGGAATACTGGAACCATTTAGGTGAATCAGCTTTTGTAAAAAAGATGACAATCACTACAAAAACGGATGTGAAAAAAAGCCTTTATCAGTCCCATGAAACAATTGATGTTAAGGTGAACGCAGTCCTTAATACGCCAGGAACAGGTTCCTATGATGCATCCGTAACAACAATTCTACCTAAAGGAGTGTCTTATAAACAAGGAACATCAAAAGATGCCTATGGGAATTCTGTAGAGAATAAATTACAAATTATCAACAATCCTGATGAGACAACCACATTAAAATGGACATTCCCAAAGGCTTCTACAACAGATGGAATTGAAATCCATTTCCAATGTACACTAGATCAAACAAAACTACCGTATCTAGCAACAGGCTATACAGAAAACCTGTTGGTGAAAACAGTAGGTAACATGTGGGTGAATGGTAATCCAAATGTAAAAGATGAATCTGTCGAAAGTCTTCGATCTTCATCTGATACTTTTATGGTCCAACGTATGCAACAGGTTGTATTAAGCAAAAATGCCAATAAACCATTAATTGAAGTCGGCAACACGGATCCTGTGGGGACAGATACATCCATTACTTATGAAGTTACTTTACTCAATGAAAGCTTGGACGATATTGTAGATGGCCGTTTACTTGATGTCTTGCCGTTTGACAACGACGGGCGAGGAACGAAATTTAGTGGCAACTATACTGTCACTAATGTTCAAGTGACTGGGCCTAGTCCAACCATTAGCTTTTCTAATTCATCGATGGCCTACGATACTGATCCGAATACACTGTCTGGATGGGTTACATACAAACCAGGGGTGGATCCGGTGACGAAAGTCAAAGATGCTAAAGCTATCTTGGTTTCTGTGCCCAAGCTTGCTGTAGATGAGAAAGTCGTATTGAAAATTACGATTCAACCGAAGGATCAAAAAGCGGGAGATGTCTTGGTCAATAATGCCCAGATGAACTCGCAATTTGACTTACAGGTCAATTCTCAAGCAGTTTGGACCCGTGTCCATGGCCGTGATCTATCAGGTGTCGCTTGGTACGATGACAACTATGATGGCTTAATCGGCAACATGGCGAATGGCACACCTGAAGCTTTTGCTAAAGATATTCCAGTGAAATTGTATCGCACAAGCCTTGACGATCCGTCCTACCAAGACAAGCTTGTCAAAGAAAGTCTGACGGGTGAATCGTTGATTGATACAAATGGTGATTCTTTAGTCAAAACAGATGCGAATGGGAAATACAAATTCTCAAATCTGCCAGAAGGCACCTACGTCGCAGAATTTATCGTTCGTGATCGAGTGGTTCGTAAAGAAGTTCAAGTGACGACGGCCGATGTGGGCGACGACCCTACGAAAAATTCGAAGGCGAGTCAAAGTACCCATAAGACGCCGGATTATCATCAACCGATCTTGTCTGATTTGCCAGACGCAACGACACCGGCGGATCCGACTTATCACATCACCGATGTGAATATTGGCTTGATTCGTGCATCACGGATTCGCTTGTTTAAGTACCAGACAGGGACGGTCGTCGATGCCAATAACGATGGCATCATCAGTGATGTTGAAAAAGCGACCGGGACGCCGATTCCTGGCGCAGAGTTTACCATCTATCACGAAGGCGTTGCCCAAGGGACAGCGACCACAGATGAGACAGGTTTCTTATTGTTTGATTTCTTCTTTAGAGGAGACTACACCTTAATAGAAACCAAAGCACCCGATGGGTATGAGTTAATTAAGCATGACATTCCTGTCACGATTAAAGAAGGAAATGAGACGATTATTCTGTATCAAGAAAATGATCGGACAACTGATCTACCATTTACTGGTGGCAATGGGCCGGCCCGACTCTTTTTACTAGTCTCAGGCAGTATCTTCTTACTTGGTTTACTAGGGATTGCGTGGCACTATCGCACACCAAAAAAGAAAGGAGCGGCATAACATGAACCAACGTAGTGAAACAGTTGTAAAAGGAGTCTTCCTTGCGTTCCTTGTCTTTCTTTTGGTGGGTGCGCCATTGGTTGTTTCTGCGGAAACCGCAGATTCGTATGCTCTTTCGATTCAAAAATACAAGCTCGATGCGTCCACTTCTTTACCCAAAGAGTTTCTTCAAGATGGAACCAAGGTGGAACACGCAGTGGATGCCGATGGCAAAAAACTCGTGGCACTACCAGGGATTCAATACGAAGTCACTCGGGTGACCCCGATTTCTGGAGGAACTGATTATCAACTCGTCGAAGGGGCTGCGGCCTTTTCGACAACGATTGTCACTGACCAAACAGGTCTAGCACGAATTGATGGTTTGGCCCAAGGGATGTATCGGGTGATTGAAAAGAATAACGGGCAACTCAAAAATGTGATGGAGCCGGTGATTTTGGAATTGCCTCTGCCTCAGGCAGGAGACAAACCCGCTCTTTCTGAAGTCTACTTATATCCAAAATCAAGTGTGGTCTCGAGTAAGGCACCGACGGAGAAACCAAAAACGGTGGAACGCCTGCCACAAACCAGTGGCAATATCGGTAACTACCGACCGTTTATCCCCCTAAGCTTAGTGATTTTGATTATGGGGTCTCTCGGGTTTCTCTCGATGTGCCAACGAAACACACGGAACTAAGTAAATGTCTGAAGGAGTAACTCTATTTGTAGGGTTACTCTTTCTTTCCTTGATACATAAGGAGCTAAAAAAGAGAGGGGAGCGACGTCTATGGGGCGCAAACGACCAAAACAAACCAAACCGAACACACGAAAAAAACATTCTTTTTTGATGGTCTTCGCCTGTGTGATGATTGTCGCAGGAACGTTGATTTTACTTTACCCCATTGTCGGTAATTACTTAGCCAATCGCGAACGAAGCGAGGCGGTCTCCCAGTACGATGACACCTTAAAAAAGATGAGCCAAGAAGAACGAGAAGCCCAGATTCAATTGGCGAATCGTTACAACGACTACATTTATAAAAAACAAGAAGGCAAACAAGTTGACCCGATTGTCTATAGCTCTGTCGCTAGTGAAGGGGCAGTTATGGGGACCTTAGATATTCCAGCTTTGGATATTCAAGCCTTGCCCTTTTATAACGGGACCTCTTACAAAACCTTAGACAAAGGCCTGGGGCATTTTGAACCCTCTACGATTCCTGTCGGTGGGAAGAATACTCGTGCCGTGATTACCGGGCATAGTGGCGTCAAAAACCAAGTCTTGTTTACGGATGTCAAAAACTTAGTTGAAGGAGATATCTTCTTCGTCAATATTTTAGGCAAACGGTTGGCTTATGAGATTGATTCTTTTGAAGAGGTCTTACCCAGTGAAGTGGATAAGGTCAAAATCATCTCGGGGAAAGATACTGTGACGCTACTGACCTGTACGCCACCAGGGATTAATACGTATCGTTTGTTGGTGACTGGGCATCGGATTCCCTATGAAGAAGCCTTGAATAAAAAGGTCGTCAAACGAAACCTATGGAGCTACCAAAACATTGTGCTGTTGACCTTAGCGGTCAACCTCTTAGTTTTCTTAATTTTGATGGCGATTTATCGCTTCCAGCTGAGACGCTTTCGTTCTGAAGACCCAGAGGTCTCAAAGAAAGGCCGCAAACAACTGAAACGCTTGTTCTTTGTTACTAAATGTCTCTTTGTGGCGTTGTTCTTAGCAATGGTAACGATTCTTGGGATTGCGATTTATGGGTATGCCCATATGCAAGAGGAAACCGAGATGCCACAAATTAACATTGGAAAAGAAGAAGAAATTAGTCAATACAACTTAGACAAAATCAGTCAAGCAAACTTTGAAGAAAAACAAATTGCCAGTGTCAATGTCTCCAATTATGCCGAAGCCAAAACCGTGTTTCAACAAACCACCAACAATTGGGGCATCGGCAAAGTAGTGATTCCTAAGGTTGCGATTGATCTGCCTATTTTGGCTGGGTTAGCCAATGAAAATTTACTGACAGGTGCCGCGACCTACCGCAAGGAACAACAGCTGGGCAAAGGCAACTATGTCTTATTGGCCCATAATATTTTTGACCGAGATGTCTTACTGCATCGAATTCAGAACTTGGATGAGGGAGATGCGGTGTATACGACAGACTTTAAGGATGTCTATACCTACAAAGTGACTGTTAATAAAGTGATTCGTGATACGGAGGTAGCGTATGTGGAAAAACAACCTTCGGATACAACCGCGATTTTGACCTTACTACGATGTGAAGGCGACATTGGCACCATCTATCGGCGTGTGGTCCAGGGGGAGTTGAGTAGTATTCAACCCTTAAAAACAGCCGAGGTAGCGGTTCTAAAAGAATTGGGTCTGGTTCAACAAAACAAGAAAGTGACGGGTGAACTGGTCAAATCAGACCCTGTTCATTCCTTTCAAAAGCGAAGCATGTTGTTGTCTGCGCGGGTCATTTCTGAGCCGATGCAGACCATCGTGCCGTTGTTTCTGTTGTTTTTACTGCCCATTTTGTTTTTGAATTTTATCCGTTAGGAAGGAGTCCCAATGACAAACGAACACTACCACAAGCGCCAGCGTGTCCTAAAAGGGACAAAACGAAAGAAACGACGAACCCTCTGGGTGTTGTGTTTGGTTTTTCTTTTTGTTGGGGTGTCTGTGCGACAGCTCCTTGTATCGACGTATTTGATTCACCCGGTGACAGGCTCTTCCATGACACCAACCCTCAAAGAAGACGAGTGGGTCTTGGTTTCAAAAAAAGAACCCTTACAGCGTTACGCCATCATTTCCTTTTCGATGGCCGAGGAACCCGGGCAATTTGTGAAGCGGATTATTGGTTTACCAGGAGATGCCCTGTTTATTACAGGCACCCGAATGGTGATTGATTTGGATGGTACAGGCAAGTTTCTGAATACCTATAGTGTCGATCTTTCCGTCAGCTGGGCAAACACTTGGCGGGGACGAACCACCATCCCTGAAGGCTGTTACTTTGTGTTAGGCGACCACTTAGGCGTCTCCAAAGATAGCCGCGCCTTTGGTTGGGTCAAACAAGCCACCATTGAAGGAACCGTTTTGTTTAAGAACTAAAGACACAAAATAGAAAGAAAACAACTTGTTAAAAAAATGAACACAGAAGGGAGGCAAACAGATGTTGATGCTTTTTTCATGGATTGGCGGTCTATTTCTCGTGAGTTTGACTGGGCTTTTAGGCTATCGCGCGATTGTTCGGTATCAATTGAAACAACTGGCAGTAGACGATGTCGAATCCGTTCCAGCGAAAAAGAAGCTAATCTATATTAAGCAAAGAGAAAATGAAAAACATATTCATTATCTTCTTTTTTGGGGCTTAGGGATGACTTTTTTCCTCTTTTGTCTGTTTTATTACACCCTAACAATCCAACAAAAGAATACGGAAATTACCCAACAATTGACCCAAGCCAATGAAGAATTAATGACGCTGAAGACTGAACAAAAAATCTTCATTCAACAAACACCTCTACAGGAGTATCCAGAAAAAGGGCTAGGGTTAGCGGATGAAGCATGGGCGCCACTGACTTCTGAAAAGGACAATCGAAAGCTTCAGGGCAAGATGGAACAAACCCTCTCGCAAAAGCTGGCGCCTTATATCGGACTGTCGACAGTCTTACTAACAGTTGAGCCGTCGACTCAGACGATTTACTTGTCGATTCAAAATGAGGATCGAGGGAACTTGAAGATGGCGCCGGTGATTTCAAAGATCCTTGCCGAACTAACGGCGGTCAACACGCTGAAGGAAGTGACCTTCCAAACAGTCGGCATCTCCGATGGCAAGACCGAACAAAAGGAACAGTGGCAGTACACCCGTGTTGGTGAAGAAGATTTTCAATTAGTGGCGGAACAAAAATAGAGAAAGAAGGACAAACGAATGGCAGAAAAGAAACGTGAAGGTTGGTTTTTCACCAAAAATATTTTGGATGAAATCAATGAGTTATCAGATGACGATTTTTTGGATGAGGCAAGTGAAGAGAAACCCAAAACCATTGAAAAAGAAGAAAAAGTAGTGCCAATCAATCGAGAAACAGACTTTGTGACTGTCGCAGAAAAGGAAACGAACCAACAGGTTCTGGACCAAGAATTAACGCGTTTGAAATCCGAATTAAAAAAGATCAAGGAAGAGGCCATGAAAGAACCGACGGTTTCGTTAGATACCTTAGTGGCGACCCAACAAGACTACGAAAGCAAATTGACGGAGCTAAAAGAAGAAAACAAACGTCTACAAGAAAGTAAACGGACGTCTATGCAGCGAGAAGACCAGCTGTTGGACCAACTAAAGGAAGCCGAAACAACCTATGAAGTCCTCAAAAAACAATGGTCAGATGCCACGGCGCAACTAGAAGCGAAGGACACGACACGTGATAAATTAAAAATGAGAGTGATGGAAGTGGAAAACGAACTGGCTGAGACACAAGCAATCGTCGCAGAAAAAGACCAATTGCTTGCGCAAAAAGAAGAAGAAGCCACCTCTATTCATGAAGGACTACAAGCAACGCATGAAAAATTTGCGCAGTTAAGCCAACACTTGACGGAGGAAAAAGAAAAATCGGCTCAATTAACCGATCTTCTTGAAGTAAAAGAACGTCAAATTGAAGGGTTCCAAGTCCAAGAAGCAAGGAGTAGTCAAAACGAAGAACGTTACCATCAATTGGAACGCCAAGTGGCGGAATTATTGAAAGAAAACAATACGTTGACTCATGAATTGAACCAAGCCAAACAAGGCATTGGGGAAGTCTTAATCGTGGCGAAGAAACAAGCCCAACAGTTTGTGGACGAAGCCAAACTAGAAGCCAATCAATTGATTCGTGCAGCGAAGATTGAGTCGGAACAAATCGAAAGTCAAGCCAAACAAATCTCATATGAAATCAATAAATCTCGTCAAACAGTCTCTGAGATTTATGATGTCTTGGAAAAGAAAGTCAACCAACTCTTTGACCCAAGACGCGCAACTGAGCGTGACAGTCGAAGAGAACAAGCTTAGGCTCACCGATACTTAAGAAGAGAGAGGATTCGCCATGGAAAAAAAGAAAGAAGGCTGGTTCTTTAACAAGAACATCATTGAAGAAATCAATGAGCTGCCTGATGAGTTATTTGTCGAAGAAGAGGTTGAAGAAGAGGCGACCACCGATGAAGCATCTGAAGTGGTCCGTCTACAAGAAGCCCTGACAAAAACAACAGAAGAAAAGAAAACAACTGAAGCCAAATTGGTCGCTTTGATTGAAGAAGTCGCGGCTTTAAAAAGTGAGCTAGAAGAAACCAAAAACAGCACAGTAACAAACGCTGCGTCTGAAACCCAACTGGCAGCGTATCAAATCAATTATGAAAAACTAAGCAGTGAGTACGAGGCGGAAAAACAGACCAAAGAAAAGCTGCGTCACAAGCTAGGGCACTACAAACAGCTTTTGGAAGAGACTGGTGCGCTTGTGTCAGAAAAAGACACGCTTCTATTGAAGGAACAAGCAGATAAAAAGGAGCTCACAAAGGCCTTACAAGAGACCATCAAAACACTGGAAGAACGCCAACAAGATTGTCAGACGTTAGAACAGACAGTCCAAACAGCCGAGGAACAACTCACCGATTGGCAACAACGGTATGAAAACCTAACGCAACAGCTCAAAGACACACAAGCGGCGCTTCAATCTGATTCCAATGGCAGCGACCAATTGATTCAAGCTCAAAAAGAAATTCAGACATTGAAGCAACAAAATGAAGCCCTTCAACTAGAGGTTAGTCATTCCCAACAAGAGATTGGTGAAGTCTTGGTTTCCGCAAAAAAACAAGCGAAACGGACCTTAGAAGAGGCGGAAGCGGACGCCAAACGGATGATGAATTCAGCAGAGATGGCCTTAGAAAAAATCAGTCATCGGGTGAAAAAAATCTCGGTGGAAGTCGATGAATCACGAAAGAATGTCACCGAAATTTATGACGACTTACAATTTAAAATCGAAAAATTGGTGCAGGTAGGACGTTTGAACACGGAAGAGTTTAGCGACTGAGTCTTCGAATCAACTTAGTTTTCTAAGAAAGAACATTCCTGGCAGTTCTCCACTTATGAGATGAGACAGGCCAAGTAAGTGGAAAAGAGGTTTCCTAATCACCGAACAATACGTGAATAAGGGGCAGAGAGATAACGCCAACCGACTGAACTGTATGAAGCATGCATACAGGACACTTACCCGTAAAATAACTGAATGTATTCTTTCTTAGAAACAAACTAGGACGAATCAGAAAAGGATAGCTGAATGATGAAATGGTTTAAAAAGAAAAAAGGAACAGAAATCCTGCCTCGAAAAAAGCCTCTTCAAAAGACTCGGTTTCAAAAAGCTTTTGGTTTTTCAATTGGTTTTTGGGCACTGTATTCGAAGATGGATAAAAAGCAAGGGGCGGGAATTTCTAAAGAAATGGTCAAAAAGATCTATGAACGCGTGTTGGTGTTGGAAAAGAAAGAGATTTTTTTTGACCCGGATACAGAAATTTATGACACGACTTTGAAGATTCATATGAAAGACGGGACTTTGATTATTTATGGTTTTTGGAACATGAATGAGGAAGAGACCATCGATGAGATTGTCGGGGCACGTTTTTATAAGCAGGCCAAGGATGAGAAACCAAAAGAGAGTCTAAAAAAATAAAAAAAGAATAATTAAAATAACGTAACAAAGGAGGGATACTATGCGACACCAAAAATATGATGCAGCCTTTATTTTAAAGGGCGCGTATCAATTGGCCCTAAAAAAGGGCATTGATAATATCACATCAAGAGGTTTAGCCAAAGAACTGGATATCTCGACACAGCCAATCTATCTCTCTTTTCAAAATATTGAAGAGGTCAAAGAGATTTTAACAGAACAGATATTGACCAAAATTCAAAAACAGTATTTCAAGGGTGAACAAAGTCTGTCTGAGTTTTTAGCGAATTATTGTCGGTTTATTCAAGAAGACGCCTTATATTATGTCTTGTTTGCGGACAATCGCATGAAGATTCGCTCAAAGGCCTTTTTGTTTAACTTTTTTGAAGCCTGTTTTAAAGAGGAGGCACGCCTAACTACTTGTGAGAAACAGATTCTATTTTCTCGTATGCAGGGCATGATTTCCGTTCTTACTGAAACTGGCGAACTGAGCCAAAAAATGTATTTATTGGAAGAGATGATTCAATCGGATAGCCAATTGATTTTGGCTAATCAAAAGGAATTAGCAACCTCGTGAATGTTTGGATGAAAGAACCGATTCAGTATCAAATAGCGCTCGTGACACACCTCAAAAAAGTAACAAGAATCAAAATAAAAGTAGGAGATTTTGTCTGTTGACATAGTCTCCTGCTTTTTTAGGCTGAACAAAAAATAAACACCTCTTATCCCAACTAACCTACGTGAGGATTTTATACATTGCCTATTTCTTTTCCTAGATATAGAAGATTAGCCAGATACACTGTTTTAGAGTGACACAGTTCAAAGTAACGTTCAGCATCTAGAGTGAGGACTAGCTATCTGAAAGAACCCCACGACTTTAACTACAGAGAGTTACTGAAGAAGATTGCATCTGCCCAGACATTTATTCGACACATTCAGATAATTTCTCCAATATTATGTTCTATTCTCAAAATATTTCTGTTCAAATAGTCTGCTCGCTCAAAAGAATAGTTGTTGCAGAAGAGAGCATATGCAATTACAGGAGGATTGTGAATTTAGTCATATCCTATCCCTCAATATTTTTTACAGGGAAAAATTATTGAGATAAATTCCCAGTCTTGCTTGTTTATACTGAAAATAAGATAAAAAAGATTTGAAAAACGAGGGTTAAAAAAAGGCCACGTTTACTTTACGATTGTTGTAACTATGAATGGGAAACAACGATCATATATTGACTGGTTGTCCCGTTTTTTTAGAAACTATCAAAAAAATAGGATAACGTTAGTAATAATACCATATATTATTTTTATAGGAGGTGAAAAAATGAATAGAAAAACGATAGAGAAAATATTATCAACAGTTGTGATGAGTGTGCTTTTGTTAAATCCAATAACTGTATTTTCTCACACAATTGAATCAACGACTAGACCAGTTGAAGATTCAGAATCAGCAAGTCTGATTCCGGAAGTAAACTCTGCTACGCTATCCAAACGGCTTAGTGATTTCACTTCAGAATCAGGGAATTTTGGCAGCATGGAGACTTCACAAAACTCAGAAGATACTTCTGATGGGGAAGAAGTATCTAAAGACTCTACTGAAGAACAGGTAGTAAATTCGACGGAGGAGGAGTCAATAAATTCTGAAGAAAGTATTTCATCTTCCACTGAGGAAAATGAAGAATCTGTCAATACGAATGAGACAGAAACAAGCACTGAGGAAAGTACTGAAGAAAGTAGTCAATCAGAAAAAGAGGCTCACGCCGAGAAGATACCGACTGCAACCAGTATTTCAGTAGCAACTGGAGCAGAGTTACAGGATGCGTATAACAATCCAGTAGTTACATCTGTTACTTTCACAAGGAACATAACTGTAACTGGCTCCAATGTGATGAAGGACCGTTCTACTTCTTTCACTATTGAATGATTACAGCTAGTTTACTTGCAACAATTACTTGTTCAGCGATTGGCTTAGGCGCAACAACTGCTTTTGCAGAAGAAAAATCAATTATTTCCGATGGGGTTGTTCAATTTATCCCAGGAACAGATGGAACAAAACCGATTGATCCAGATGTTGATCCTGAAAACCCAGACACAGATGGATCAGTGACGCCAGTCGATCCAACAAACCCTGGTGGTGAGCCAAATCCAGGAACTACAGGACCTTTTAGTATCGACTTTGCTTCATCATTTAATTTTGGTTTAAACAAAATTACTAACCAAACGATGGACTATTATGCGCGTGCCCAAACCTTTACTGGCGGAACTTCAGAAAGAGCTAACTATGTTCAAGTTTCTGACAACCGTGGAACCAAAGAAGGCTGGACGCTTACTGTGACACAAAAAGAGCAATTAAAAGCAACAACAGCAACAACAGCAACAACAAATGATACTTTGACGGGAGCAGAGATTACTTTAAATGACTCAGCAGTTAATAGCGTATCAACAAGTACTGCACCTGTTGCAGAAGCTACGATGACATTAGTGCCAGGCGAACCATCAACAGTGATGTCTGCAAAAGTCGGCGAAGGTGCGGGAACACATCTTACAAAATGGGGAACAGATGAAGAAACTGGAGCCAAAAGTGTTGCTTTAGAAATCCCTGGCGGTTCTACGAAAGAAAAAGCTGTCTATTCTACAAAACTTATATGGACATTATCAGATACACCAGGAGCATAATTAATTTTAAAAGTAGAGGTTGGGACAGGAGTGTTTAACTCCGAGAAATAAGAAGGAATTCACGGAAATTGTTCTTCAAATTTTTGTGAATTTCAGCTTATTTCCGAAGGAGTTGCTTCTGTACCCACCGTTTATTCGGATAAAGAGAGACTTGATAAATGAAAAAAAATTGCCGTACTGTTTACTCTACTCATGTTAGGAAGTGTCGAATCAGCATTTGCAGCAGAATTTAACTTTTCAGTTGAAACGATTCCTTCTGAGTATCAGGTGGACAAGAAAAAAACTTATTTAGACTTACGATTAGAACCAAATCAGGTCAGGGAAGAAAGGTATATTTTAGCCAATGGAACAAAAAATGATGTAGAATTAGAAGTGACCATTAACCATGCAGTAACGAATCTGAATGGGGTTGCCAATTATAAGGCAGGCGAAACAAAAAACATGGATGGTCTGAAGTATTTTATCGAGGGTCTAGTGACCTATGAGACAGATGTAACGATCCCTGCAAACAGTACAATCACCTATCCGGTAACGATTAAAATGCCAAAAGAAGATTTTGATGGTGTCTTAGCTGGAGGAGTGACCTTTAAAGAGAAAACAAAGACAAGAAAAAAATCTGATGAGACTAGTGGAATGGCTATCGAAAACGAATTTTCATTTGTAAAAGGCTTGACTCTTCATGAAGAGAAACCGTTGAAAGAACCAATAATTTTTTCTATCAAATCTTTTTTGAGACCCTCAGAGATGACTCCGACCACCTGAATTTGAAGCAAAAATCATTTTCTCTAAATTTTCTGGAACAATAGTCAGTTTAGCCTACCTACTAGATGAAAAAGAATCGTTACGATATCAATTAATCTTAAAAGAATCCGTTCCTATCAACTTAGATAAATATGTATGAATCAATAGCTGTCCTGAAAATGTACGCATTTTTCCAGGGCAGCTTTCTGTTTAAATAATCTCCGCTGATTATTGAGGAAACGAACAATAATCCAACTTTTTTCCTCTGAACAAAAAAATAGAGAAAAAGAATGAGTTAGAGAGTTTTTTGGTAGCAAAATTCTAGTATAATTTACTTGTTAAAGTATTGATGCGTGTTCACTCAACGCGTTGAAGGATAAAGCTACTCATGCCTTTTTTGTATGTCTCTTGTTTTTTGGTTATTCATTTTAGCCATCTTCTCAAGTAAATTTTTTCTATTTATGATTTAGTACCTAAATATGAATATATTGCTGGAGATACAAAATACCAAACGAAATTTTACTGAACGAGAGAAATTAAATTACGTGAAAGAGCCGTATCCTGCTTCGTATAACTTCATTGAAAGCTTGAAGAATAATGAGAATGAGTGTACAAATTATGCCAACAAAGGAATCTAATCATATGAGAAAGTCTGTAAAAATATTATTAACTCTGCTAATTAGTTCAATTATTATACTTATTTCAATGAGTATTTACAATAGAATAAAAATTCAAAATATTTTTGATGAAATTTATTATGATAGTAGAAATGCTTCTGGAGAGGGCTGGGACAGAAGATCTTCATTAGGGAGCATCAAAGGAATGTCTGCTAGTGCTACGAACTTATCCTCTGAAAGTGAGAGAATAATAGTTGAAACGTATAGGTCAGGAAACTTAAGTGCTCCAATGAAGAGCTTAAGTATTATGAATAACAGTACAAAAAAGGACTTAGAAATTAGTTATTCCTATACGCTTACACAGAACATATCTATTTTTTTTGAAAATATTTACAATGTAAAAACTAGAGAGTTAACAAAAGCCATATCTTTTGTAGAAGCAAATTCTGGTAAGAGGATAACAGACCAGAAAGAAGTTGAGGAGACAATAAAGACTTACAAGATCACAGATGAACAATTGGCAGCGTGGAATCATCAAGGTATGGATGAAGTGTTCCTTAAAGATTGGCTATCTGTTTATCCCAGCAGATATTCATCTGAAAAACCTGGAAATGTAAGTGTGAATACGCAATGGTAATAGCTCCCTTTATTTTATATAAGGCGCATTTTCACATTTACTGAAAAAAATTTTTTTAGTAAACTTGGCTCATTTGTTCCAATTTATAAATATGAAATTGATTCATCTATAGTACGAACGATAATATTTTTATGTGTTACTCTGATACTTTTACTGATATTGCTCGTAATGTAGTGATTATAAAAACGAAAAATAAGAATGTCGAGAGGTGGTAAAAAGACTGGTTGTCCAATTGGAGGCATTTTTCGACTTTACATTCTTTTTAGCGGCACAACGATTAGGTGAGATAAAATAGAAATTGAGGCCTTTATTTGCAAATAAATTGTTAAAATACATGCGAAAACAAAGCATAAAACAAACCTGCGACCGAAATCGTCAAAGATTTCAGTCGCAGGTTTTCTGGTTATCTATTAAAACAGAATTTCTGTTCGTACATTTTCAGCGAGCGTTAAATACTCAGGGTTTGGTTTTACATCGGTAATGATACTTTCAAAAGAGGACCAATCAGAGAATTTGTACGCGTGTTTCTTGTCAAATTTGGTATGATCAACCAATAAGATTGTCTGACTGGATAGACGCATCACTTCTGTCCCAACCTCAACTTCTATTTTGTGTAATTGTTTGAGGCTCAAATTAATTTACCCCTAAATTCTTATTGGCTAATGGAATAAATATGGTATGATAATCGTTACATTACATAAATAAAGGAGAGCGCAATGCCAGAATTAATGAAAGATATGTACAACGCGACGTCACTTCAAAAGCTCGCTGAAGATATCCATTCGGTTTATCGTCCTTTTAAAATCAATGAATTTTTATCAGCTACAATGGACGCGGAGTGGCAAGATATAGAGTTAAAAGGGAGAGTTCGAAAAGTTAGTACGACTATAGGAGCGTATTTGACATCAGATTATCGGGAGAACTTACAAATTTTAGACCAGGTAGTTGCTAATTTTTCAGGATTTTTTGGAACAGTATTTCCTGACTTTGTAGAAGTTTATGGTCAGGCAACAGAGGATTGGGAGGTATCGATTGCCACCTTAAAAAACTACACACAATATTCTTCCTCTGAGTTTGCGATTCGTCCGTTCATCGCCAAACAACCAGAGAAGATGTTGAAGCTTATGTTGGAATGGACGCAAGATGAAAATGAGCATATCCGTCGATTGTCCAGTGAAGGCTGTCGTTCGCAATTACCTTGGGCGCAGTCAATTCCTGAATTAAAAAAGAATCCAGTGGGGATATTGCCCATATTGGAAGAGCTTAAGGCAGATACATCCAAATATGTTCAAAAAAGCGTTGCGAATAGTTTGAATGATATCTCTAAAACACATCCAGAATTAGTCGTACCCTTAGTCAATGAGTGGTATGGAAAAAGGGATGAGACCAATTGGATTGTGAAACATGGTTGTAGAACCTTGTTAAAAAAAGGCAATCGGGAAATTCTAGCCTTATTCGGGTACCATGATGGCGCAGAAATTCAAATTATGGATTTCACTCCAAATACAACTAGCTTGGCTATTGGTGAAGAGCTAACTTTTTCATTTTCTGTTCAAGTAGAGCAGGCCACAAAAGTTAGACTAGAATACGGCGTGGATTATGTGAAGGCCAATGGAAAAAGAAATCGAAAAATTTTTCGGATTTCAGAAACGTCACTAAAGGAACAAGAAAAGAAACTGTATACAAAAAAACAGGCTTTTGCAGATTTAAGTACACGCAAGCATTATCCTGGTTTACATACCATAACGTTGATTGTCAACGGGGTAGAACGAGGGAAATTTGATTTTGAGTTGAGCGAATAAAAAAAGAGTGGATAAAAGAGAATGAGTGAACATGTTTCCATCAATTTCTGCGAATAATAACTTATTTCTAAACCTTCAACTCTAGCATGCAACTTGCGTAGAAGTTGTTGATATCAGAGTTGTTTCTGATATCAGGAGCGTGGGCATAACTATTCAAGTTATAGCTCACTCTTTTTATATTGAGAGAACATGAAATCACTAGTACTGGCTTTTTTTGTTCTATGCACTAGGTTCAACTAAAATAACTAAATGATTTCGCTTAATTTCTTAGTTAGATAACAGCAGAACGGATTCCATTCGCACGAAACTTATATTATACTTTACTAAGAATACTATCGTTTGAACGCCTATATAAAAAGAAGTCAGTTTGTATTCTAAGAGAATAAACTTAATTCATTTCCAATTTAATGGACGATAATTTTTAAAGTTTTGAATAAAATATCAGAGTTTTTAAAGGAAACAATGGTCGTGGCTGAGGTAGAAGCTACTGGGGGTAGACACAGAGTCAAGGATAAGTAGGAGAGAAGAGATTGAAAAAGGAAACGGGTCACTTAACAAGAAACTCAAAAAATATTAAACAGACCAAACAATTATTAAGAAGAGAGATTGCTAGTACGACGGATTCAGAAACTAAAATAGAACTCACAAAAATGTTAATAAAAATCGAAAGAGACGAAAAAAATCGATTTATGCGCTGGGCCTTGTTGATTGGTCTACTGCTTATTGCGAGTATCGGCTTTTTGTATTTTTTGGGTGATAATCTAGAGAATGAACCTACTCAAAAGGCGATGGGGACCTCAAATACGAGCACAGGTCAGACGAAGAATAGTCAACCAGTTTCAGCTGCTGAGACTACGGAATCGCGCCCATTAGAAACGAGTTTATCAGAAGAGCAGTTGAAGGAATGGGTTCTTTCGGTTTTACAATTGATACCAGAACCTACGACTCACTATACTTTTGACGTGTACGTAGAAAAGAGTGATCAATTGGCGTATATTACTGTGAATGTTGACCAATTAGGCAATCTTGGTCTCTTTAGAGTAAATGCGCAAGGGGAACTGGAGGCCAGTGGTAGAATAACTTTATCTTCAAATGATTCAGAGTGGGTGGTATTATCAAAAAAATATTTGGATACAAGCATAGCAGCTGATTATTTTGGAGAACGTCAACATAATCTATCAAAGCTGACTGATCAAACGGAGATAGCTAAAAAGCTACTTATTGGAAATACATATACAATTGTTCCAACGTTATATGATAATGTAGACGCTGCAAAAGCGATGGATGAAAGTCTTGCCCCACAAAATTTACTGCATGATGGAATTCAAACAATTACTTTTGTAGATGATACAACTGTTTTCGTAGAACTGGCTGGAACTTATCGACCGAATCACAATAAGAGCTATACATTATCAGCGGATACTTTCTATTACAATAACTATTCTATTCCTTATTCAATAAATAATGGTCAAATTACGTTTGATTCTTGGACGACGAGTCTGAGTGGGCATACAGTCACCTGGTCAATGGCGATATCAAAGCATTAAGCAATAGGCGCTAGTATTATATAAAAAGAGGACTTGAGGTTCTCTTTTTTGTTTAGAATAGGTTATGTGTGAATAGGAGGCTATGATTATTTTTGCTGCAAATTAGATGGATTTGGAGAGTGACACCTTATAATTTCAGTGGGCAATTATCCCTGACTGAATGCGTGCTATCAATGCTTTTCCGTAGTTTATTTTTTGGCTACTATGTTTCTCTGATAAGCACTTCACTTGGGTTAAATAATTTTTATAGTTCAAAGTATCGCTCATTAAAAATAATAAAATCAATAGAATATCAACAATTGTAAATGCGTCATATTTTGCATTTTTTTCAAGTCTTCTAATTCGTCATCGCTCATTCCTAGCTCTTCTTTTGTATATCCCTCATGTGTTCTTCAAAAGAATACCCATCACTTGGTTTGTATGGATTACGTAACATCATTAGGCTAAATTCTACGATTAATTTAGAATTTTCTCTCAATAGAAGGAATAAATCATCAACTATTTGAGTATTCGTTTTATTAAGATAATGGGCGACTAGGTTAATTTCTTCGTCTATATATTCTTGATACGCTTTACTTGAATATTGAAGTAACTCCACACAAAAAAGCTCTTCTGATAGGTTATTTTTTATAATCTTGTAAACTTCTATCTTCCCTTATAGAGTCATCTCAGTATGTTTATAATTTTAGGTAGGATAATTCAATATGTAAACTTTCCATTCTTGTCCTATTAAATGGTTTTCTCCATTCTATGCTTGGCTATTTTTAGCATAAAATTGGTGAAGCGAGTATAAGAAGTTCGGTAATACATACTCATGTAACGTATGCTGCTTCTATCATACTAAAAAATTTTTCTGTGATTGTTTGTAAAACCAACTAACGATTGTTGTTTTCTTTCAAGTGATTAGCAGCTATTCCGACATATGCGAGCTTAAAACCATTTGAGATAGCCAAGTTCATAGACGTCGTATGAGTAAACTGTGTTGTATAGGTACAAAGATAATCAGGATAGTCCGTTTGAATTTTGTGACAGATTTTATTTAGAAGCTGAGTAGCAATCCCTTTTCCACGGCGATGTTCATCAACTTTTAGGCCAATTTCAATCGTTTGTTTTCCAGTTTTATTACAACCAATCAAGCCAATAATTTGATCGTTTTCTATGTATGAAAAGCCAAAAATATCAGGATTTTTCTCGTCAAAACAAAAACATTCAGAGACTAATGGGTGTTCCTTATAAGTGGTGATTTGTTCTTGCTCAATCAAATGGATAGCATCACTATCGGCATCCTCTACAGGTTTATTTAAAATAAACAGTGGGAAATAGTTCGTCATCGTTAGGTTATGTGCCTTAAAAGTAGCTCGCAGGTGTTCTAAATTACGTTCGATACCAAACCATTCGTTAGATTGATTGCCATAGATACGTATCATGTCATTTAAAAATGACTGGTTGGTTGAACGTACATAGAGATGAGTATTGTAGATGACAAGATACGTGTCCGTTTTCGCATAGATGTTCATTGCGTCACTAACAGGTGCACAAGAAAAGGTATTTCTCGGTTCAATAGTTGTTGCAAAATCAATTGAAAGCTGTTTATCTAAAAGTTTCATGTATGCTTCTCCTTTTTAAACTAAGAATAGCATTTTGAGTGGGGAAAGGGAAGATGCGAAGAACCTAAATCATAAAGCTTTAGCTGCAAAAAGAACTAACAAAAAATAAGAAGCAATAGTTTAGCAAATATATAACATAACTCGTTTAATTTTTTGTAGGTTATTTTCTTCGAATATGATATTCTAAAGAAAAGTGATTTATAGAAAATTTATCTGTATTGGAACACCTTTACCAAACAGGCCACATACAAACAGACAAAAATAGATACATAAAAATTATTTTTAAAATAGGTCATTCCATGTTTGAAAAAATGGGCGAATAATCGGATAGTTTTCTATGCTCTTTTGATGCTTACTGAAACTGATTAGAAATGAAGTGAATGGTAGATGAGTGAAAACTCGCTTCAACTCTTTATTGACTTCTTATTTTTTACTGTTTTTGTGAGTTTAATTTTAGTTTCTTTATTTTGAGGAGGAGTAGTTGTGGAGATATCCTATCAGGAAATGTTATTTTTATTTCTCGGAGGACTAGGAATTTTTCTATTTGGTATGAAGTACATGGGGGATGGCTTGCAAAAAACAGCAGGTGATTCACTACGAGAAATACTCAACACATTTACATCGACGCCTTTACGAGCTGTACTAGCTGGTTTGGTTGTCACAGCAATTATTCAGAGCAGTTCGGGAACAACCGTTTTAACGGTAAGCTTAGTAAGTGTTGGTTTTATGTCCCTACGACAAGCAATTGGTGTTATTATGGGCGCCAATGTGGGAACTACGGTCACGGCCTTTATCATTGGATTTAATTTAAGCTCCTATGCTTTACCGATTATGGGAATTGGCTCTATTTTATTATTCTTCTCCAAACGTGAAAGAATTAATAATATTGGGCAAATTCTTTTTGGATTTGGTTGTTTATTTTATGGCTTAAAATTAATGGGAAATGGAATGGCTCCGCTACAAGAGCTTCCTCAATTTGCTGATTTGATGGTTAATGTGGCACATCACCCTATTTTGGGCGTGGGAATCGGAACTTTACTGACGATGGTTTTACAAAGCTCAAGTGCGACAATTGGTATTCTACAACAGTTATATACGCAAGGAAGTTTAGAAATCGGTGCAGCTTTACCTATCCTTTTTGGTGATAATATTGGGACGACAATAACAGCGGTAATCGCAGCTTTAGGAACAAGTATTGCAGCGAAAAGAACAGCGGCTTCTCATGTGGTCTTTAATTTGGTAGGTGCTGTGATTTTTACAATCCTTTTATCGCCATTTACTTCAGTTGTTTTAAAGGTGACGGAAGTCTTTGGATTAAATCCAGCAATGCAGATTGCAGTGGCTCACGGAATTTTTAATTTTTCTAATTTATTAATTCAATTCTGGTTTATTGGACAAATTGAACAGCTGGTGCGCAAAATTATTCCTGGGTCGGATAAAGAGAGTGGCATCAACTTCACTCCGTCTAATTTAAATGAAGCAATTATACAAAATTCCCCAACTTTAGCATTAAATCAAGCAAAAATTGAATTATTACAAATGGGGGAATATGTATTAGGTGCATATGAGTCAACTAAGTTTTTCTATGAAAAACAAGACCCTATTGATCGAGAAAATGTTACTCAGTATGAGACAGCAATTAACGACATGGATAATCGATTAACAGAGTACCTCGTGCAACTATCTTCGACTGAGCTGACGATAGCAGAAAGTCATGAACAAACAATGATGTTAGAGTTAACCAAGGATTTAGAACGAATTGGCGATCATTGTGGAAATATCATTCGAAATATTGATGAAGCAATTAAGCTAGAGAAGAAGCAGCAAGCAAAAGATAAAAAGTTAGGGAAATCTTCTAGTCGCGAGATGACACTAACTTATGATGAAGATTTAATTGAATTATTTAATAAAGTTAAGAAAAATATTGAGGATTCACTTTGCGCATTTGAAAAGAATGACAAAGAAATGGCTGCACATATATTAGAACGAGAAGAACAGATTGATGAACGTGTTAGACTACTTCGTAAGAAATACATTTCAATTATGAATAGTGGCCAAGGTAGAGCTGCAGATAGTATGCTGTTTATTGATTCCGCATCTAACTTGGAAAGAATGAGTGACCGTTCTGTTCATATGGCCAAATATGTTCTAGGTGAACGGTATGGAACAGAGACTATTGCTGTAGAGCATTCTATCAATCCAATTATTGTCGAAAATTAATGGTAAAATAGCCGCTGAAGTGCATAATTAAGTTAACAAAGAGACAGATTTGAAGAGGTAATTTTCTCCTTCAAGGCTGTCTCTTTCAGTTATCTTAGGAAATATTTATACTTTATTACCATCTAGCTGAAATTATATGGAAGTTGAAAAATTATTCTAAGTAACACTGATCATGTTACTCAGTGAATCAGTAAGTGACTAGAATATTGTTGCCTTCTAAAGAGAACTTTTAATAGAGACTAGGACAGATGTTTGCATTATGTCTCACTTTCATCTAACTATCTTGTATTTAAGAAAGAAATTTTTAAATTATTTCTAAGTCAATTATTTGCTTGACAAACAAGGGTCAGTGAATGGTACAATATAGATCCCAAAGAACATATGTTCGTTTTTTAAATAAATCAAAGGTGGCTGTTGTTCATATGATAAAGTTTCAAAAGGTGTCAAAAGAATATGAGGGAACCCAGATACTGACTGAACTTGATTTGGCGGTTCAAGAAGGAGAATTTCTTGTTCTGGTTGGCCCGAGTGGTAGCGGGAAAACGACCACTCTAAAGATGATCAATCGTCTCATTGAACCTTCTCAGGGAGAAATTTTGTTTGATCAGAAAAAAATTGTTGATTATGATAAACGAGAATTACGTTTGCGGATTGGTTACGTGCTCCAACAAATTGCGTTATTTCCTAATCTAACTGTCGCAGAAAATATTGAATTAATTCCTGAGATGAAGTTATGGAAAAAAGAAAAACGCAGAGCACGAACCATCGAGCTTTTGGCAAAGGTGGGGCTTTCACCAGATAAGTACTTACATCGAAAACCGGCAGAACTTTCTGGTGGGGAACAACAAAGAATAGGCATTTTACGCGCGATAGCCGCAAATCCAGATGTTATCTTAATGGATGAGCCTTTTAGTGCCTTGGATCCGCTTTCTAAAAGTCAGCTACAGGTGTTGATCAAAGAAATACATAAGGATATTTCTAGTACCATTATTTTTGTGACACATGATATGAATGAGGCATTACTATTAGGTGATCGGATTTGTCTCATGAAAGAAGGCAAAATTGTTCAGATAGATACGGCTGAAGAGATTAGAAAACATCCAGCCAATCAGTTTGTAGCTAGTTTCTTTCAAAAAGAAGCCTTCGATTTGTCCAATTATCGAATAGAGAATTTAGCGGAGCTTGGCTTATTTACTCAATTGGTGAAGCCTACCAGTCTGATTGATGAGCCACTTATTTCAAGCAAAACGAGTTTAGTAAATGTGATTGAGCAATTGGCAGAGGGGAAAAGACTGTATGTGGAAGTAAACAATCAAGCTGTTTATGAAGTAACTCCGAAAGCGATTATTTCATTTCTAAGCAAAAAGCAAGAGGGAGGCGAAGCAAGTGATGAATCATTTGGTTGAAACATTTTTGACGAGAAGGGAAGAATACCTGCAAGCCTTGGTGGAGCATACTCAATTATCGCTTCTCTCCTTGTTACTGGCTGTTTTAATTGCTATACCTTTAGCGTTTATCTTGTTGCAACATAAACGTGGAGCTGAATTTTTCTTACAAATTACAGGGATCTTTCAAACAATTCCGTCGTTGGCTTTGTTGGGCTTATTAATCCCAATTATCGGAATTGGAACACCACCAGCAGTGATTGCCCTGGTCATGTATGCCTTATTCCCCATTTTACAGAATACCTATACTGGTCTATCAGAAATCGACCCTTCATTGGAGGAAGCCGCCGAAGCTTTTGGACTGTCTAAAAAAGAGAAACTACTGAAATTTCAAATTCAATTAGCATTGCCGTACATTGTTTCAGGGGTCCGGTCAGCTGCGGTGATGATTATTGGGACTTCGACATTAGCTGCTTTAGTTGGTGCGGGTGGATTAGGAACGTTTATTTTGTTGGGCATTGATCGAAATAATGTTTCCTTAATTTTAATTGGAGCAATTTCCTCAGCCATTCTAGCGGTTATTTTCAATTATGGCATTTACTTATTGGAGAAAACTTCTTTAAGGAAGATGATGGCTATTTTTATTTTACTTTTCAGTGTACTGATTGGTTCCTACATTTACACGAGTCAAGAAGATTCAAAGGAACGCATAGTGATTGCTGGAAAGCTTGGCGCAGAGCCAGATATCTTGATTAACATGTATAAAGAATTAATAGAAGAGAATAGTGACATTCAGGTAAGTCTTAAATCTAATTTTGGAAAGACAAGTTTTCTCTACAATGCACTTAAATCAGGGGAAATAGATATCTATCCTGAATATACGGGGACAGTGGTAGAGACCCTATTATATGAAGCTGATGAACCTTCCAATGACTCACGAGAGGTCTATGAGTATGCTCGAAATAAAATTGCTGAGCAAGATCATCTAACTCTCTTAGAACCGATGAACTTTCAGAATACTTATGCTATTGCGGTAAAACGTTCCTTTGCGCAAGAGAATCATCTAAAAACAATCGAGGATTTGGAGAAAGTCGCAGGTCAACTGAAGGCCGGCTTCACACTAGAATTTATTGATCGAGAAGATGGTTATAAAGGCCTTCAAAAGGTCTATGGTTTATCCATGAATGTTCAGTCAATGGAGCCATCACTTAGGTATCAAGCGATAGATACCGGCGATGTAAATATAGTGGATGCCTATTCAACGGATAGTGAGCTTAAACGGTATGACTTAGTTACTTTGGAGGATTCAAAAGAGCTATTTCCACCATACCAAGGAGCGCCATTATTGAGAGAAGAAACACTAGAAAAATATCCCAATTTAAAAAAATGGTTGGCTCCTTTAACAGGAAAAATTACAGAAGCCGAGATGAGCGAGATGAATTACCAAGTCAATGTGAAGGGGCATGATCCAAAAGAGATCGCTCATGACTATTTGGTAAAAGAAGGACTAGTGAAAGAGTAATTTTTGATTCATTAGAGCTGCCTACGTGAGAAAGCCGTGTAAAACAGATGGTTAATTTTTTGAGACAGGACACGAGTGTGAAGGGAAGAGACAGATTTGAGAGAAAAAAACATCTCCTCAAATCTGTCTCTTTTCGGTTATTCCTGAGAGAACATTTTTTCAACTTTAATCAGCCATTTTTTTCTAGTGGTATCAGAGCTAGCTTTAACCATATTAAAACTACACCATCTCACATTTTTTATTCCTGATTTTTTTAGTGTTCCCTTTATAAGGGCTTTTTTTATCGCGTTTCCATAAACCAATTTGTACATGATTTTTGGCGTATTCATCGTGGTAATGACCGTCGTGGATTTTAACTTGGTTAAAGAACCAATCATACCATAACCTGATTTGGTATAGGTGAATGTAGCGCCTGGAAAGATGACTTTATCAATGAAGCCTTTCATCATAGCTGGCATCAATTCCCACCAAATAGGGAAGATAAAGACTAGGTGGTCCGCTTGTTTGATTCTTTGAATATAGTCAAGTGCTTGTAAATCAATAGCTTCATGATTTCTAAAGGCAAGCAGGTCTTGCCCCGTCATCACCGGATTAAATTTATCCTTATCTAAGTCTAAGAGATCTACTGTGTGACCCGCTTTTTTAGCTCCGTTTATTACGGCTTCTAGTAATGCATGACAGAAGCTGCCGTTATAGGGATGGTTGTAGACAATAACAGTATTCATAATTCATTCCTCCAATTAGTTTGTATCCACAGTCTAACTGGTGAAAATAACTGACGCATTATCTTATGTTAATTTCATCCGCCCTCTAATTCGACTGAGAGACACGGGCGTAATTCCTAGATAGGAAGCAATATAGTGGTGGGGAACTCGGTCAATTATTTCTGGTTCATTTGCTACTAAATTTAGATACCTCTTTTCGGGAGAGTCTTTGATACGTGCCAAAAAATAATTGGTATAACTGACAAAACGCTCACTGATTAATTTGGTGAGGTACGTATTAATTTCTGGAAATTGATCAATTAATTGATTAAAATCCGTCATGCTTAATGCGGTTACTGTAGTATCCTCAATACTCTCAATCGAAAAAATACTCGGTTTTTGTTGATACCAACTTTCAAAAGAAGCAACCATTTGATTTTCAAAGAAAAACTGAACGGTAATATCACGGCCCTCATCATTGTTCCAAAGTCTTAAGGCTCCGCTATCAATAAAATAAAGATGGGTGGCGACTTCGCCTTCAGAAAGTAGTATGGTTTTACTTGGGACCTCTTTTCGAGTAAATAGGTGTTTAATTTTTGACCAATTTTCTTCTAATATTGGCATCTTTTTAAAATAATATGGCTTCATTTTGAAAACATCTTCCTTTACTAATTTTCTAACTTTTACAATCATGTATAATCATTTATTGGCTAAGTGTAACATAACTGGTAGTTAAAAATAAAAAATTTCTACAGGGGAATTCTTGTGACAGTATGATAGTGAGCAGGGCACAGGTTTTGGACTAGGGGCATAATTTTGAATTTGACTTATTAATTTTTCTTTGTTATTATTTGTGCAACAAATCAACTACTAATGAAATGAGTGAACTTTTTGAGTGCAAGAGATATCTAAACAAACGAAATTAAATCAACGAATAGTCTTACTAAACGTAATCTTATTTGTTGTACCCAATATTTTTAGTTTGAGATATCTGTTATATTATAGGCACAAATAGTAGTTCTGACGGAGAAAAATTCGTTTTTTTCGGAATCATAGAATGATTTATTTGGGGATAATCCAGAAGTTAAATTAAGAGCTTGGGAAATTTTACTAATTTTCTAGGCTCTTTTTATTTTGAGTTGATTTGTTAAAGCAGGTGTCTCTTTATCAGAAAGAGAGAATAAAAATGGAAAATCAAGCAATAGAGCAAACACAATTGAGAGAAATCAAAGAACAGGTGAGTCAGTTTGCGACAAGTAAAACTGTAAGAGAAAGAATTATTGACTTTCAACCATCTAAAAATTTAGAAGAAGTTCGACGTTTTCAGAAAGAAACCGGTGAAGGAATTCGGTTATTAGAGAATAAACAAAGTGTTCCTTTTATGGCAAGTGAAGCAATTGATCGTTTATTTGATACAATTGAAGACGGTTATGTGTTAGAGCCAAAAGAGCTGTTAGAGATGTCCGAATTTTTAAGAACGATTAGAAAACTAAGAGAATTTTTTGATAGAAACCAACAATTAGTCCCAACGTTAGCGGGATATGCTTCGAATTTACAAAGCTTTCGAAGTATTGAAGAAACGATAAATACTTCTATTAAACAGAATCAGGTAAAATCAGAGGCCTCACGAGAGTTAAAAAAAGCACGTCAAAATATAACACGATATGACGCTGATATTCGTGAACGATTAAATAAATTTATTACACATCCATCCAATCAATCGAAAATTCAAGAATTTATGATTGTTGAAAGAGAGAATAGTTTAACAGTGCCAGTTAAGAGTGCCTTTAAAAATAGTATTAAAGGAAGAGTCGTTTCAGAATCGGGCAAAGGAGCAACTGCTTATGTACAGATTGAGGCAACACGAGAACTAAGTCAGAAACTTCAAATGGCGCAAGCGGAAGAATCTGCAATTGTCTTCGAGATTTTAGCCAATCTAACTGAAAAAATTGCTACGGAATTGGATGCTCTGAAAGAAACGATACAAATTGTCTTTACTTTAGAAATGATTCTTGCAAAAGCTAAATATAGCTATGAAATACAGGGGAAAAAAGTGTCTATAAATAAACAAGGGATTGTTCATTTGATAGAAGCAAAACATCCATTATTAGGTGAAGCAGCGGTACCACTAACGATTCAATTAGGTAAATCTGAACGTGGTTTAGTGATTACAGGCTCAAATTCAGGTGGGAAAACTGTGGTCCTTAAGACAGTCGGGTTACTAACGTTGATGACAATGATGGGTTTATTTATCCCAGCAGATAAAGAAAGTCAAATTAGTCTATTCGATCATATTTTAGTAGACATTGGTGACTATCAAGATTTTGATAACGCATTAAGTACCTTCTCTGGACATATGAAGAATATGAGGGCTATTTTAGAGACAGCCAATGAACAGACGTTAGTTTTGGTAGATGAAATTGGTAGTGGAACAGAACCGAGTGAGGGTGCTGCTTTGGCTATTGCTATGCTAGAGAATTTAGTCGAAAGAGGTGCTCTAGTATTCGCTTCTACTCATTATGGAGAAATAAAAGAATTTGCGGTTAAGGAGCCTAAATTTTTAACAGCGGCAATGTCATTTGATAGAGAAACTTTACAACCACGCTACCAATTACTGATGAATGAGGTTGGCGCAAGCAATGGTTTCTGGATTGCTCGTAAGATGAACATAGATGAAGAGCTTTTAACGCGTGCAACGATGTATATGAAAAACTTTTCGACGGTATCTGTCGGAGTCGAAAATGAATAAGGCGCTCGCCTAAAGTTAAGGGTAGAAAAATTAGCGAGCGTTCGCTAAAAGATAAATGACTCAATACTCAGTAAAATTAGGTAAACCAAAGATTTGGAAGTTTGATGAGCGTACTTGTTCTCATCAAACTTTCCTTTAGAAAAATGAGGAAAAGAATTTTTTAGAAGTAAAGAGCGAGAAAGGTTTCCACGCACCTAGCATCCAGAAAAATGACCGCAGAGAAGGGACACCGTTGAGATAAATGAGTCTTTCAATAAGAAAATTATTCATTTTATTAAATATACATTAAATATAATTTTGAGTCCCCCAATCTACACCTTAAGTTGGATGACTGGAAGGATGACTCGCTTTATACTGGCAATAGATTGAATAAAAAAAGAAAGCGGGTCATTCAGATGGAAGTAACGTGCGAGAATATTTCGATGGTCTTTAGTCAACATCAGGCGTTAAAAGAAATAAATTTGACACTGAAGTCAGGAAATTTAATTGGCTTAGTTGGTTCAAATGGTGCGGGGAAAAGTACGCTAATGAAACTATTGGCGACTTTATCGAAGCCCACAGAAGGAATTATTTTGTTAGATGGGGAGGATATTGTCAAGAAACCAGATAGAATGAGGAAAATTCTTGGCTATTTGCCACAAAATGTGCCGACCTATCCAGGGCTCTCTGCTAATGAATTTTTGCTTTATATGGCCGCAGCAAAAGGAATAAATACAAAAGAAGCCAAAAAGCAAATTGCGGCACTTTTGGAACAATTTCATTTATCAGAAGTGGGCAATCGAAAGTTGGCCACTTTTTCTGGTGGTATGAGACAACGCGTGGGGCTTGCGGCAACCTTATTAGGCGATCCAATGATTCTAATTATTGATGAGCCGACGACGGGATTAGATCCGGAAGAACGAATTACGCTACGCAACTTACTGAGTGAGTTAAGTGAAGAGAGAATTGTCTTATTGAGTACACATATCGTTTCGGATATAGAGGCCGTGGCGAGTCAAATTTTACTTTTAAGAGATGGCACACTGACTTTTGATGGTACGCCTAAAGAATTAATTACAAAAGTCACCAATCATGTCTGGGAATATGTCAATTCGGACGGGACGATGCCGGATGAGACAACGATTGTTAGTAATCTCGTTCAAACAACAAACGGACTTCGTGTTCGAGAGGTGAGCATGGAAGTGCCAAACAAGGATGCAGTTCATGTGATGGCAACTTTAGAGGATGCCTGTTTAGCTTTGCTGAAAGGTGGCGTTGAGTCATGAATGTTCTAACGATTGCATGGTTAAGCTTTAAAGAACGGACACAACGGTTTTCGTTTGTGATGTTTCTAGCCGTAATCGTTCTTGCAACATTTTTTATCCTTCCAACCACAACTTTACATGGGATTCGAGTGGTAACGATTGATCCGGACGTTTATCAGCAAGCGGGGAATGCTACATGGGTGCCAACAGTGACCGCTTTAATTCTAGGTTTGTTACTCCCTTTGGCTTCATTTGGTTATGTGCAGGGCATGATTGGCCTGGATAGGGAAACAGGAACAATGGCGATGCTTCTGGCAAATGGATTGGGACGTTTTTCGTATGTTTTTGGCAAATGGCTGGCCTCAATTCTTTTGTTATCAATCAATTTGTTGGTCTTGATGGCGACGTCGTTTCTGGCTATGTCTCTTCATTATCCAGGGGAATCGATTTCATTGTGGGCTTTCCTCTCACCTTTTTTAGCCATATTTCCAGCGCAATTATTTGTGGCAGCCCTTTCTTTAGTATTCGAAACGGTAAAGTTTTTTCGCACAAATCGGTCCAATACCTTGGTAACGATTAGTTTTTTTGTTCTATGGCTGGCCAATCTTATAAGTAGTAGTTCTGCTATGCAAGCGAGAGGAAATAGTTTTGTTCCTGATTTTGCGGGGACAAATTTAATTTTTAAAGGGGCAGATGCTGCTGCGCTTACGGCGACAGGAAAAGAATTAGGTGGTATGACTTTTTTTAGTAGTGGCCAATATGCACTAGGTCACGGGACAGCAGAACTTATTTTTAACGGGCTAGTTCCGAATTTTTCGACATTTACAACGCTCATTTTAGTAGTCATACTATCGATTGCTTTAGTTATCCTGGCTTCACTATTCTTAGAACGAAAACCTCTAGTTATCGAACAAAAAGCGCAAGCAGACAGTAAAAGAAGACAGAAGAATCTTCCAGTCACAGGATTAAGCTGGGCACCAGTCTCTTCGCAAAAATTCCATTATTTAGGCATGATAAAAGTTGAATTCTTACGATTGTTAAAAGAAACGAGCTGGATTTTTGGTGTAACGGGACTAGCCTTGTGGGTTATTTGTTGGTTTATAGATTTTGAGTTGATGATACGTTTTATACCACCAGTTCTTCTTATTTGGGGAATGTTTCCGTTGAGTAATTTAGGAAGTTATGAGAAACAAACACAGGTTCTGGATCTACTTCGAACGATCCCTAAAGCACCGATACGTCAAGCAATCTCGAGTTTATCAACAATCGGCTTCCTCTTTGTTTTGATGTTAATGCCAATCTGCTGTCGAATAATCATACATGTTGGTATCGTTCCAGCATTTATGGTCGTGGCCTTATTTTTCTGTGTGATTTCTCTGGCGTTCTTTTTAGGCAGTCTTACTCAACAGGCCAGATTTTTTGAAATAATTCTACTGGTGTATGCGTATGTTTTATTGAATGCGCCAGGTGGATTTCTGCCCATGGTTAGTCAAAAGGCATTATTTATGGGGGTGGGGTACTTTTCTGTTGGTTTAGTTGCGTTAATTTTGATTCTTTTAGAAAGAAAACGTCTGTCATGATGAAAAAGAAGTCGGTAAATAAAATTTTTCAGTAAATGTGGAGAATCGTATTGAAGTTGTCAAAAATATAGCCAGTAAAAAACGTAGCGACCTATGTAAGTAAAGTTTTATAGGTCGCTACATATGGATGAATGGTAAGTTTTTGATTTTGAACCGTTTGTTTGCTTAAATATTTGACAACATTACATGATAAAAAGAACATAACACCGATCCGATACTTAAATGAACTGTGAGAATCAGCTGTAGTCAATTGAAAAACGAAGGATAGTTGAATTGAAATAAGAAAAAGAGTCTCCACTTCAACAATATTGTGCAGTAGTTCATTTTCATGAACCTAGTATAATACTGGTTAAATGGTTAGTAACGCATGGATAAACAAACCCAAAAGCATAAGTCCCAATAAAAACCAAATTAGTTTACCAGCAGGATGATTGGGGTTAACAGTTATCCCAATCCCGTATGCTTTCGGAACAAAGAGCGGTTGAGGTGTCCCCTCATCTTTTTTATAGAAAGATTTATAGAGAATATAACTAGAAACTGCTAATGGAAGACAGATAGCGATAACAAGTAAGCCCATAATATTATCATTGACTCGAGACTGTAAGAATAATTGTATCAAACAAATGAAAATGATTAATAGAATAGAACTAGCTGTGATAATACTCGCTATTCGTTCTGTCTTTTTTTGTTTGATGAGCCTATAATCGTCTTCTATTTTTTTCATAAATCGCACATCTCCTTTTAACAGATAGTCGAGGGATAGAGAATAATGTTCACTTATAGCGATTAAAGTTGGAATATCCGGATAGTTTTTTCCATTCTCCCAATTAGAAACCGTCTGCCTTGAAACAAATAATTTATCTGCGAGCTCTTCTTGTGTTAAGCCTAATTCTGTTCTTCTGTTTTTTAGTATTTCTGAGAACATTGATTCTATCTCCTTTCTATAACTACTGTATACCAGAGAAGGGTAAGCATCTAGCAAGCCTGACTTTACAGCAACGCAAGCGATTCTTGCTTCCCGATTTTATGAGACTATACACATGAATCATACTCGTAAACGAAGGGTTAAACAACTGAAAAATAATTTTCCTAAATCAAGTCAGGGGGATCGAATTTATTTTACCAATCATGAGGGGTGACAAAATTCCGCTTCATTGGTTTAACAGACTAAACAGATGAACAAAAAGATTGTAAATAATCAAAAATGAAAAGGATATAGATTGGAGGTTCTATATGGAGACGATGAATGAATTGAGAAACCAGTTTGCAGATTTAAGTCCCTTTTTGGTTTGTTTAGGGGATGAGAAAAGACAACAGATTATCCTTCGATTAATGGAGAAAAAAGATTGTTCAGGATTGCAGGTTCCAGACTTGATGGAGACGACAGGCTTATCGAGACCTGCTGTATCCCACCATTTGAAAGTTTTAAAACAGGCTAAAATTGTCGATTTCCGGAGTAAGGGGACAAAAAATTTTTATTATTTGACGCATGAAATGGGCGAAATCAACAAATTACAAAGCTTACTAACAGAAATTGCGAAGTTTATGAAAGAAGGATGATTCGTTTGAAAAAAGTGTTGATTGTGGAAACGAATGTAACCAAATATTTTGGAACAGATGAATTAACGGGATTATGGTTAGGTGAGGCCACAGAATTTATAAATGAGTTAAAAAAGGCCAGAATCGCTTACGATTTTGTGAGTCCATTAGGTGGGTTTGTACCATTAGATCCGCGAAGTATGAAATATTCGGATGATTCAGTCATCCGAATTTATGAAGATCCCGATTTTATCTATCGTGGATTGACGAATACGTTACGTCCGCAAGACATTGATGTCAATGATTATTTTGCTATCTACTACACTGGTGGTCATGGCGTGATGTGGGACTTCCCGAATAATACAGAATTGCAGAACATCACCAAAAAAATCTATTTACAAGGTGGTTATATTACTTCTGTTTGTCACGGAATCGCTGGTCTATTAAACTGTCAGGACGATGAAGGCAATTATCTTATTACAAACAAACAGGTCATTGGATTTACAACAACAGAAGAAATCATCGCCGGAAAACATTCAGTCGTTCCATTTTTTAATCAGAAGATTGCTGAACAAAATGGTGCAAAGTTTAGAAAAAAACGCTTTTATAAGGATTTTGCGATAAAAGATGGACGAATAATCACAGGGCAAAATCCATTTTCTGTGCGCTCAGTTGCCAAACTATTGATTACTGAATTGAAACGAGGGGAAATCTAGATGCAAACGATTCTTGGCAGCACAGGACAAATTGGTGAGGTTTTGGCTAAAGAGCTTTATGACAATTATACAACGGATATTCGTTTAGTCAGTCGCAAACCTAAAAAAATCCATGAAAGTGACCAGTTTGTTGCAGCTGATTTGCTTAACTTTGAGGAGACAAATCAAGCAATCAGCGGTAGTGATGTTGTTTATTTTACGGCAGGTTTACCAATGGATTCGGCGCTGTGGGAGGAACAATTTCCTATCATGATGGAGAATGTTATTACTTCTTGCATTAGCAATAAAAGTAAATTGGTCTTTTTTGATAATACCTATATGTATCAAAAAGATAATACGCCACAAACTGAAGAAAGCCCATTTCGACCTCTGGGAAGAAAAGCATCTGCTCGGGCAAAAATAGCGCAATTGTTATTGGATAAACTAGCGACTAAAGAGATAGAAGCAGTGATTTGTCGAGCTCCTGAGTTTTACGGACCCGACAGAACGCAAAGCTTCACAAACACGATGCTCTTTGATAATGTCAAAAATGGAAAAACGCTTCGAGTTCCTTTGACGGATAACACTGTACGAACGTTGATTTGGACACCAGATGCAAGTCGTGCGATGGCCTTACTTGGGAACACTGAAGATGCGTATGGTCAGACCTGGCATTTACCTTGTGATGAAAGTAAAACTTATTCCGAACTCATAGAATTGACGCAAACCATTTTACAAAAAGAACTCAGCTATACCGTCATAAAAATGTGGCAGTTTCGTGTAGGAAGTCTGTTTAGTCATCGTTTAAAAGAGATGCAAGAGCTTTTGCCACGCTATCAAGTCGACAATAAATTTATTTCGGATAAATTCAAAAAACGTTTCCCTAATTTTGAGGTTACTACGTTTGAAAAAGGAATAACACAGTTGCTGAGCGAAAAAGTGTGAGCCTATTCGGACTATAATAGAAAAAGAGAAAATCAATTCTCCAAGTAGCTTCAGGCTTGGGAAATTGGTTTTCTTTTTTATAAATCAGTGATTCCGTGTTTTTTGGAATTATTTTATTTTGATTTTGGGATTTAAAAACACTCGGGAACGCTAATTTGTTATTTTATAGGTTTTTCAGCAGCCTCACTAATATTGCCTTATATATATGTTTTACTATGAATCAGTTTTGACACCATTTTTACGAATTTCTTTCGACATTTGTAGACGCGTGGTGCTAGTTAGTCTCAACATCAAAGCCGTAAGTTGTACGTTAAAAGAACACTCTATTTTCAGTTGAAAGCCTGTCAAGCTGTGTGCGATGTTTCGCTCAATGACATATTCTTGCGCTAAAATGGGAAATCGACTTTTAATAGTTCTATCACCTTTGAGCTTAACTGTGCTAGGACTTTTTGTTAAATATTTTGTCAACTAGCTCCACGCTCATAATAGAGGTATCTGGGTTAATGAAAAGATTATTAAAATAGGAGCCCACGAGAGACTACATAAGAGTTATCTTGCATTCCTGTTCAATAGATTAAAGTAAATTATCAAAGTCACGAAATCTTTAAGGTGTTGTTCTATTGATTTATTGCTAGTGTGCACCCATCATGATAAACTAAAACTAAATAAGGAGTGATTGAATGACTGAATTGCGGTTAAACATGATAATTGATAAGGAATTGAAGGAGCAAGCAGAAGAGTTATATTTAGATTTGGGGATGGATTTATCAACGGCTATCACAATCTTTCTAAAACAAAGTATTCGTGAACAGCAATTACCATTTATTCCAAGTAGAGAACATATGGGGAATTTTCCTACCCAATATAGTGCGCTACATGGTACGACTACTAAGGTCTTTTCTGTAGGCGGGGTGTCAGAAGATTTAAATGATGAAAATTGATGATATTTTGATTATTGAATCTATTTTCTAATTGTAGATTCTAAGTGCGAGATAAGTTTATACTATTGTTTTAAATAATTGACTTTAGTCAGTTTCAATTCTAAAGAATTGAAACAAAAAAAACCACGCGTACTGCGCGTGGATGAAGTAGCTTTAGCGATAAGAAACTCCTTTCGGTATACTAAATAGAGGCTACCAACCGCTATTTCAACCCGAAAGGAGTTTCTTTATGTCTAATGACGATAAAAGTTTAGCACATACTCGCTGGAATTGTAAGTATCACATTGTTTTTACTCCAAAATATAGGAGAAAGGTAATCTATGGACAGTTGAGAAGAGATATTGGGAAAATTCTTCGAAAGCTATGTGAAATGAAAGATGTAGAAATAATAGAAGCACATGCAATGTCAGATCATATACATATGTTAGTAAGAATTCCACCGAAAATGAGTGACTCAAGTTTCATGGGATTTTTGAAAGGAAGAAGTGGCGTGTTGATACATGAGCAACATGCAAATTTGAAGTATAAGTATGGAAATAGAGGATTTTGGTCAAAAGGATACTACGTGAGTACAGTAGGGTTGAATCAAAAAACAATAGCCAAATATATAAGAGAACAAGAAGCAGATGACCGAATTAGGGATAGTATAAGTAAGCGAGAATACGTGGATCCATTTTCGAAATAAATAAAATAAACGTGGGAGAGAAAGTGGTTGGTGGTCTTTACAAAAAGCGCTCTTTAGAGTGCCGCTGGTAGTAGGCCCTTCTAGGGCAATGAAAAAGCCACCCGTTCACACGGGTGGATACATTTATTTTTTCTGTCCAGTTAAGTGTAACCTATCCGGCCAAGCTAGATAATGTTGTAAATAAAAAATTTGACTTTACGTTTTTGTCCTAACCGTTGCTAATGACAATACTGACAGGATAGTTTTACTCTTAAAAGTTGATTTTACCTCCATTTTTGTAGTAATTTTACTGTGGTAAACTTTGTATACGGAGGGATCAAAGATGAACATACAAAAGAATATTAAAAGTCTGAGACAACGCCAAGGATTAACTCAAAATGATTTAGCGCAAAAGTTAACTGTTTCAGCAGGTGCTGTTAGCAAATGGGAAACCGGAATGAGCATCCCAGACACAGAACTGCTTATTCTACTTGCCAGATTATTTCGAGTTTCATTAGATGAACTTTTTGGATTCGATTTAGTTTTGTCAAAAGAGCAAATGAATGAAATAGAAACAGATTTGAGAACATCTTTCCAAGAAGAGGGATTCAATAAAGGGGTAGCGAAGACAGATAGTTACCTTAATGAGCATACCCAATCAGAACCATTACAGTTTATTTGTGCAAAGCTAATTTGGGAATACAGAATATTTTGTCCTTTCAAGGATGAACAAGAGATACAAGCACGTTTACAATTGGCATTTGATCGATTTTTACCACTTTTTGATTCAGACAATCAGAAAATACAAGTGGACTCTCTTTACTGTAGGGCGGCTATATTGATGTCTTTGGAACGATATGAGAAATTAGAAGAGTTGCTTCAAAAAATACCAGAAAACAACTATGACACTTTTTCTATGAGGTTGACTGTATCTGAATTTAAACGTGAATATGAAAAGGCGTCATCACTTGCCTTATTGAACTTATTTAAGACAGTGAATAAGTTGTACTCCCTTCTAGCCATCCAAATATGTTTAGAAGGGAAAATGGAAAATGAAAAGCAAACAAAGATCTATTCAAAATTATTGAAGAAAACGGAGGAATTGTTTCAGACAATTGCCCCTTCCTCCCAATTATTTGAATTAGATAACTTAATAAAAGAGAACAAACAGCAAGAAGCAGCAGAAAAAATGAAGCAATTCATTCAGGAATTCAGCAATAGACCTTTAGGATTAAATGAGCATTTCCTCTTTTCGGAAATTTCTCTCTCTGCAAATGATTGGGAATTAATTCAAGCACGTAAGCTCTATATGGAAGAATTAATTAAAATGTATAAAGAAGAGTTATCGATGTATTCAGAATATACGGAGGCAGCTTCCTTGGTCGATAACTATGATTCACAAAATCGTATCGTCATGTGAATTAAGAAAAAAATAAGAGAAGCATAAGGAGAAGTTAAAAACTAACTTCTTTTTTTACACCTTCTATCAGGTCATTTCTTCTTATGAGGACAACATTCAACGAGCATCAAGACAATTTATCAAAAGCATGGGCGATTCTTTTTTGAAATAGGAAAGGTTGCCTCTTCACCACAATTCATAAGAAGTGGAATGATACTTCCGTAAGGCTCATCATAAACTCGGGAGAGATGAAGTATGAAACAGCTGATAGATGAAGAAAGAAGCAGATTGGAGGAATACACGTAAATATTGTTATATCAGAAAATGACACTTGGATACTTGAGTTAATGATTGAATTGATTAATACTGTGATACCAGACCATCGTTTTGATTAAGTTCCTTTGATTCAAAGTAATGAAAAAATTGTTCTCTATGAACGAAAAAAGAACAATACAATTTAATTAAATGTAGGAGAAGAAGCGATAATGGACAAATTTTTTATTTCTCAATAACCTAATGACCATCAGATTAATTCTAACAATTTTCTCATCCATATTAGATATGCACTCACTTAGATTAAATAACTTAAATTATCTACACTTCTAATAAAATAAGAGTATCATAGATTTGTAAGCGTTAACTATTTATTGGAAGGATTTTTTGGTATTTCATTTGTATTCAATGAATAAGTAATTTGAGAAAATATTCACTAGCTATAATAACATTTGGACAAACTAAAAATCATTATGTTTTCAATTTGAACGCTACATGGTGACAGGAAAGACTCTGATGTGTATTGTGTTAGATTTGACGAAATTAACATATGAAAAATTGAGAAAATCAAAACTGTTTTATCAAAATTATTTGTATTTTTAGGAGGTGAATCCAATGTAAAAATTAGTGAAAAAATAGCAAATATTCTTTTTGAAAAGTCGGATGTGGCTGGTAATGTACAAGGAGGCACAAAGATGAAAGCAAAAATTATCACAGGATTAAGTGTACTGGTATTTTCTACTGCAATGATGTTTATTGGGATGACTGCACAAGCTGTTGAAAAAGAAAGACCTGTAAAAAATGTTAGCGAATCTACTGCTATTTATGATAGATTCGGTCAAGTGATTGAATCGTCTATATCTTCTGCTCAGCCCATAGGAACGACACCGCCAACATCGCTTAAGTGGTTAAGATTTGGTGAGTCATATCAATCTAATGGCTTCTCTGGTTCAGGGACGCGATACGGAGGGTATATTTTTGGGTTAAGTGATTCTAATAAAGCTAAACTGACTTTTAAATTAGGTGGTTTTGGTTGCTTTATAACTGATAGACCTGACCCAGGTGCGATTGTTGGATATTATAACCTACCGTTAAGCGGTTCGCCATATACTCTTGAGACCACTGGGTATTTTTATTTTGCTGTAGATAATCCAGTTAATGGACAGACTTATAATGTACGTCCGCAATAACGATGATAGTTTACTCTTATATTAAAAGCACTATTGCCACTCTTAACTGGGGTGGCTTTTCAATAAATAAATTTAGAATAATCTAAAATGGAGAGGCAGAGGCGATTAATTGATGAAGAGAAATGTAAACGAAGACTCATCCGCACGAGATCCATGGGTATTAGAAGTACAACAATGGTTGAATAAGACTTATGGTACGAATCCAAACTACGGTTCTGTAAATGAAAATGGAAAGACTGGATGGGATACTATATACGGTATTATAAGAGCGATACAGTTAGAATTAGGAGTGACAGATAACCCGGTAGATAACTTTGGAGAGGGAACATCCGCTGCTTGGGAAGCTAAAGTTACTCCTAATTTAGTGGTTGGGTATAGCAATGGTAATGTTGTTAAGTTGATTGATGCAGGTTTTCGATGTAAAGGAATGGGTAGTGGTAAGTTTGACAACAAATATTCGCAGGATAATGTTTCTGCATTATCATCACTAAAAACGGCGGCGGGCTTCTCATCCCCAAATGCTACTTTTAGCTCAATGTGGGCAAAGGCATTATTCGATATGAGTGCATTTTCCTTATTACCAGGTGGAGACGCTCAGATACAGGCAATGCAAAAGTGGTTAAATGAGAATTACTATTCTTATACAGGGATTATGCCATGTGATGGAATCTATCAACGAAATACAAACCAAGCTTTGATTTACGCATTACAAGCAGAAGAAGGGCTTTCTCCTGATGAAGCAACTGGAACGTACGGGGAAACAACAACTCGGTTGACCCCTACTTTATCTGTAGGAGATAACAATAGTTTTGTTCCCATTTTGAAATTTGGGTTACTAGTGAATGGTTTCTATGATTCTGATGATTTCACTACTGTATTCACACTAGAAGCTGGTGGGAAAGTTGAAAGTTTTAGAAGGTTCATGATTCTTAAACCCTATAACCAGATTGCTAATGTGACTGTAATTAAAGGTTTACTGTCTAGTGCGGGTGATACAAACCGATCTGCTGACGGAGTAGATACGTCAACGCAGTTATCTTATAACCAAATCCAAACATTGGTTAACAATAAGGTGTTCTTTGTGGGGCGTTATCTAACTGGAACTGTTGGTACTGGAAGTGAAGAACGAGATAAATTTCTGACAGAAGCTGAATGTAATATGTTGTTTAGCGAAGATATCAATATTTTTCCTATCTATCAAGATGGCGGTTACTATATTGAATATTTTAATAGATTACAAGGATACCAAGATGGAATCAAGGCTGGGACAACTGCTACAAATTTAGGAATACCTAAAGGCGTTAATATTTACTTTGCAGTAGATATTGATATTTTAGGAGATGATATTGAAGGAACTGTAAAGGAATACTTTATAGGAGTAAATCAAGGTTTAAAAGATTATAGATATGGTGTTGGAGTTTATGGTACGAGGAATGTTTGTAGCCAAATTTACAAGTTTGGGCTTGCAGAAAATTCATTTGTTGCTGATATGTCAACAGGATTTAGTGGTAATTTAGGGTTCTCTATGCCACGAAATTGGGCATTTGATCAATTTATCGAGTTTACGATGGGAACAGGGAATGGAGCAGTTGGGATAGATCAAGTTGCGATTTCCTATAAAGACCAAGGTTTTACTTATCTAGAGAGTAATAATCATTCACCTAAGTTCTTAGATTTTGTAGGAAAAGTGCAAAAAGAGGCAGATAACTACTTTCCTTCTGCTTCTGTATCAGGAAAAGCAAAGTTAGTGGCTGACTATTTCCGGAGTAACTCCTATGGAAATATAATTTGGGAGGGAGTAGCTGGTCCGATTGATTGGGAATTCGTGAAAATAGTTAATAATGCGATTCCAGAAGGCGAACGTGTATTAGACTATATAGACCCTGTGAGTGGGACGACAATTGGTGGAGAACATTTCTTTGCTGCTATAGCTGGATATATGTTTCATGGTATACCAGACTATGACAAAGCCAATCTAGGTGATGGCTGTGGCTGGTTAGGAGATTTTGATACTGTATTAATTGACTATTGGAATAATAAGGATAGCATCGAATCAGTTTACAATTTTGGTTATGATTGGATAGGTGGGGTGGCTGACGCAGGCGAGGGGTATTTTGGAAGAAATGACCTAATCGCTGATATCGACGCATGGAATATTTCCTATCAAATTTTAAAGAACAATCAACCTCTCTTTTCTTTTTTAGATTCTTATTTGAGAAATGAAGAATTATACAATTATAGATATACTAACTTTATAGCTACAAGATTTGCAGCTACTGAGAAAAATATTTTAAAAAGCGCCCAAGAAGCACTTCTTACAACGCAGACCGAAAATTTTGTATTATGGAGTTTTCGAGTGGGACTGCTAGGTTATTTTGGTGGGGCTGACTATTTAGACGCAGACAAAGATATCGAAGCAAAAAAAGAACTGTGTAAGGCTTTTCATGATAAAATCCTATACTTAGCAACAGAAGAAATAAATTAATAATTTGATAAGTATATAGTAAGTCTTCCTATGTGCTTATCTTTTTATTTTAGTTGAGAGTATAATTGAGCATACACACAAAAGGAGAGCCTAAAGTGGTTTATTTTATGATTGTAATATTCTTCGTACTTTCACTAGTATTTATGGTTTCTGATAAGCTCAAGACAAAATATATCTTGTGGATTATAGGATTACTTTTCTGGAAAAATTATACTCTTTATGGTATTTCAGATAACCCATCAATGGAAGTGTTTTTTTTCACTGCAGCGTTGGATATTTTTATTATTCCTTTTTTCTTTATTGTATCAGGACTTCAAACCTTGATAAGAGGAATTTTGAAAAAGCATTTGTCTAGTTCGATAATTTCAGCAGTGTTCCTTGTGTTAACTGGATTCTATTGCTTCAGAGAATATGGTAAGCCAATGAGTTTGCCACTGTTCCTTTTTTGGTTGGGGATGTTGGTAAGTCTAGTGGTTTTATTATTCAGCAATTTTGGGGAAAATGAATAGGAAGGCTTTATTAAAATGAGCGTTCTTTTTCATATATTTAGTATTAACACGCTCAGTCGCTATTTGTATGAAATTTCCTCATCATTTATAGATTAATATAAGGCAAAGCATGGACGAATAAAGTTCATGCTTTTTTGCGTTTTTTTGAATTAATTTCTAAAAGTGGTTGTTTTTGGCTCACCACCAAAACTATTTATTAGTATACCTCCTAGAAAGGTTAAGAAAATATAAAAATGTCCTTTTTCCCGCCTGTTTTCGATAATTTAGGGTGTGGCAATCGTAGTAATGGTGGAAGCAAAATCACAATGATTAAAGTTCAGTAAGAAAAGGGTTCTAAGGTTGTGATTGGATTGTTCCGAATACTATTTACTTATAGGGCAGAAAATAGCTTTCTTTCTAGAGTTTATGTCCCTTAAAAATTGAATAACCATCTATCAGTCACGTTCTTCTTGTGGGGAGCATCATTTCGACGAGCGCCAAGACGGCTTATTAAACGCATGAGCGATTCCTTTTTGAAATAAGAGAGAGTTGTTTCCTCTCTGCCACAATCCATAAGAAGCATAATGATACTTCCGTAAGGCTCGCCGTAAACTGGGGAGAGGTGAAATGCCTATGATGTTTTGACTAAAACAGCTGATTGATGAAGAAAAAAACGGATTGGAGAAGTATACATGGCTAGTGTTAGCTCAGAAAATATTTTTAACGAACTACTAACTGATCTCCGCATGCGAGGGTCGCCAGAAATGTTCAACGAAGCCACTAGAAAAAACACTAAAGAATATAGAAAAATGAAAGGATATAGATAATTATGGCTAAAATGTTAAGTATGAATCATTTCAATTTTGATGAAATCGGTTCTATTTTTGAGTTAGACGAAGTCCTACCAAAATTTTCGACAGAGGAACACTTAGATGAATACGGGAAAACAGTCTTAGGGAATGATGGGAAACCTAGAAAATTCAATACAACTACGATTGTTGGCTACAAATATTCAGTGACTATCCTAGAGGGAAAGTTCAAAAAGAAAGCTACTCAAATCACTATAAACAATATAGACTGTCCAATTACGAACGAGGAAATTTTGAAAAGAGATAGTGTCCGCTGCTGATTCACTGATTTAGTTCACTCGATGGTTGGACCAGTAATGTATTATAAGGCGGAGAAAATCCAATTATTGGAAGCAAAGAAGTAATGGGAAGAATGAAGCAAGGATAGAGAATTCTCTGCTTCTCTTCTTTTTAGTATGATTGCTGGACAAAAATAAAGGAGGTCATGGATTGACTAATTCTACATTAAATATCGTCGGAGAATTTACAGGAGAATGGACGAATAAAGATGGTCTAATTAAACATTTTGAAGGATTAAATAAAAACATCTTAAATGTATGGTTAATGGAGATGAGCGAAAGCCAAAACTTTCATCAATATGTGGTAAATCCTACGCATAAGCTTGTCTGGATTAATGTAGAGGGGTTCTTACTATTTTTAAAATGGAAAGCTAGTGAGAGGGGCTACTAACAGTTTAAACGAGTATAATCTGATTAAGGATTATGTTAAAATGAGTGTGGACATAAGAAGCACTTCACGCATGAAGTAAAACCTGTTTGTTCTTACGTTCATTTTTCTCATAAGCAATGCTTTCCGTTATGTTCATACATTGATATAACAGGAGTTGAACAGAGAAATGAAACTATCTACAGAATGTTTAAAAGGATATTACACGGTAAGCGATAAAAATGGGAATATACGGACTTATCAATCTTATCGTGATCCTATTACTGACAAGTTAAAGAAAAAAGGAGTGGGCTGGAAACGGAAAAGCATAAAAAGTGAGAGACAAGCATTGAGATACCTACGTAATCAAATCGAAATTGAACTATTTGAACAACCGTTAACAGAAACCACCAGTATTGAAACTTTTGGTGACCTAACAGATGTTTGGTTATCTGCTTGGATGCCCACTGTAAGACCAAGTACGGTAGATAGTCAGACTGTAATTTTGAATAACTATTTGATCCCATTCTTTTCACGAGAGATGGTTTTATCAAAAATGAAGGTTATTTATGTAGAATCTGTATGGGCAAAAATCTTATCTCTAAAAGGAAAACGGTCAAAAAAGCCTTTGGAAAAAGCAACTTCAGAAAAGATACGCTCTTTATTACGCCAAATTACTTATTATGGGTATAGAAATGAAGTCGTTGAAGTCGATCTTTAAAAAGCCGAGATGAAAATTCCTAGAGAGCGCTCAATGAAAGTAAGAGAGCGAAGAAAGAAAAAATTTTTAGATAATTCAGAAGTTAAGATACTATTATCGGCTATAGCTGAAAAATATCGTGACAATAAAAAGGTGAATAAAATGGCGTGTCTCTATCTAGATTTAGTTGAGTTTATGATTCGTAATGGTTTGAGAATAAGTGAGGTTGGCGCTTTAACTGGTGATGAAATTGATTTTATCAATTCGCAACTTACTGTAAAGCAAGGATTGATAGCTGGTGGACGGGCATTGAAAGATTATCAAATAAATGCATCGAAAACGATTGCCAGTTATCGTAAAATTGATTTAGATACCTGCTCGATGGAAATTATTATCAATCGCTTACGAGTCAAGCATAATCGGCTTGATGAAATGAGAAAACGTAGACGTGGAGAGTTGGCTTGGAAATATATTAGAAGTGATAATGGGAAAGAATACGAGAAGAACTTTCCCGATTCTAAGAATTATCATGAAACAGACTATATTTTTCAAACTCAAAATGGTAATCCAGTTGTTTATCATTCATTTAATGAATTTATGAATGGACATTGTAATAACACCAAGCCAGTGACTTGTGTGAAGGATATTTTAACAAGAAAGTATCCTAATTTTAAAAAGCATGTCACAACTCATACTTTCAGATACACTCACATTTCCTTATTAGCGGAAGCAGGCCTTCCAATAAAAGCAATCATGGAACGAGTCGGTCATTCAGATATATAATCAAGTAACAAAAGATGCAAAAGGAAAAGTTTTATCAGAGATTTCTTCATGGAATTTCTAAAATAATTGTACATGCGTGTAAATAGTTATTGGAAAAAGTGGCACAACTCTCTATTTTGGAGGATTTAATTAATGATGGAAAATGAAACGAAAACCAGTAGCAGCAAGATCTCAGCTTACATACACATTCCATTTTGTGAGCATATCTGCTATTACTGTGATTTTAATAAGGTCTTTATTGAAGGCCAACCTGTAGATACTTATATTGAGAAGATGCTTCTTGAGATTGAACTGCTAAAAAAGAATTATCCAAGTCAGGATACCAAAACTATCTATATTGGAGGGGGGACACCGACTTCTTTATCGGTAAAACAGTTGGATTATCTATTAAAAGGTGTTCGCGAACGATTGCCGTTTGATGAATCTAACGAATTTACGGTGGAAGCGAACCCTGGTGACTTGACGCAAGAAAAGTTACAGGTGATGAAAAATTATGGTGTAAACCGCTTATCAATGGGCGTTCAAACATTTGATAATCAGTTACTTAAGAAAATTGGTCGAAAGCATACCGCTGAAGATGTGTATCAGACAATGAATTTTCTAGAAAAGGAAGATTTTCAGAATGTCAGTATTGACTTAATTTATGCGCTGCCTGGGCAAACGCTTGAAAGCTTTCGTGATACATTGACGCGTGCGTTGGCGCTTGATTTGCCTCATTATTCTTTGTATTCATTGATTTTGGAGAATAAAACCATGTTTATGAATTGGGTGAGACAAGGGCGATTGGAGCTACCAGATCAAGAGACAGAGAGTCAAATGTTCGAGGAAACGATTGAAGCGATGGAATTGGCGGGACGGCATCAATATGAAGTGAGTAATTTTGCTTTACCAGAAAAAGAAAGCCAGCATAATTTAATTTATTGGAATAATGAACAATATTACGGAATTGGGGCTGGTGCGAGTGGTTATTTAGGTCAAACGCGTTATAAAAATCATGGGCCAATCAAGCATTATTTAAACCCTTTAGAAATAGGTGAACTTCCAGTTGTTGAAACAGAGGAATTATCCCAAAAGAATCAGATGGAAGAAGAAATGTTTTTAGGCTTGCGAAAAAAAGTAGGCGTGTCTACAGAAGTCTTTTATAAGAAATATCAGATAGAGTTACAGAGTGTCTATGGTAAGGTACTTAAAGAACTCCAAGATGACAACCTTATAATAGAAGAAAACGGATTTGTTAAACTAACAAAAAAAGGATTATTCATCGGCAATCAAGTGTTTGAAAAATTTTTATTGAGTTAGGACGACTTATCTCGTTTAAGAAAATCTTAAACAAGAAGTTCCAGCGAGTTTGTGGGACTTCTTGTTTGTTGTGGCATAGAATTTTTATTGCAGTAGTATATAAAATATTAGAAATTCATGAATAAAAAAGCTTTATTTATAAGGGTTTCGAGAACATTTATTCATTATCTAAGAAGGATTTTATTTAAGCAAATCGAGAAATAATTAATGTTTTCAGTAACAAGTAGAGCAAACTATTTTTGAGAAGAAAAATCAAATTAGCACTCTGTTGATCAGAGTGCTAAAAAATATGTATTTATTCTTGACAGATTTTAAAAGACTTGCTATATTATTAATTGTGTTAGCACTTAACAACTAGGAGTGCTAATGAGAGGTGATGAAGTGATGTTAACACAACGACAAAATAATATATTGCGTCTAATCATCCAAAATTATACTAGCAATGGCAGTCCAGTTGGGTCAAAAAAGTTAATGGAAGACGGTATCCAAGCTAGCTCTGCAACCATTAGAAATGAGATGAAGAGTTTAGAGGATGTCGGGTTACTATTAAAAACACATTCATCTTCTGGGCGGATTCCATCGATGGCCGGCTACCGTTATTATGTTGACCATTTGCTGAAGCCTACTCGTGTAAATAATGATGATATGCAAGTAATCCATCAATCATTTGGCCAGGAGTTTCATGAAATTAATGAAATTATCCGGCAGTCTGCTGAGATACTTTCTAGTCTAACAAGTTATACGGCTTTTTCATTAGGACCTGAGATTAAAGAAAGAAGATTGACTGGTTTTCGAATAGTTCCACTAAATGATCGCCAAATTATTGCGATTATTGTCACGGATAAAGGGAATGTTGAGAGTCAAGTTTTCACGATTCCAACAGCTATCAGTAGTCCTGATTTGGAAAAAATGGTACAAATCATCAATGATAAATTAGTTGGGCAGCCACTTCTAACGGTTTATCAAAAACTACGAACAGAAATTCCGATGATTTTGCATAAATATTTTCAAACAACAGAGGGGATTTTAGACTTATTTGATTCAGTATTTGGTCAAACCTTTGAGGAAAAAATTTATGTTAGCGGCAAGATGAACGTCCTTAATTTTGAACCACAACAGGATTTGAATCAGTTTAAGTCGATGGTTTCATTTATGAAAGATTCTGACGGGCTAACACAATTGCTAGCACCTATAAATGGCTCTATTCAAATTCGGATTGGCTCTGAGATGGGAAATGAGTTGTTGCAGAATATGAGCATGATTCAAGCAACTTATGAGATTGAAAACCATGGACGTGGAACGATTGCGCTACTTGGACCGGCTAGTATGCCGTATTCAAGAATGTTTGGTTTGGTGGATACCTTTAGAAATGAGCTAGGTAGTAAGCTTGCTGAGTATTATCGTTCATTAGAATAAATCAGTAGATATGCTATAAAGGAAAATATTCCTTGAATATAGAATGAGTAACTTGATGAAAATCGAGGAATCTGTGAAGAAGGGAAGTCAGTATTTTGAAAGAAACCAACAAAAAAGAAGAACTTCAAGACGAAGTGACAACTGAGTCAGCTGAACAAGTAGAATCTACTGAATCAGTTGAAGAAGTCGTTGAAGTCTCGGAGATTGATTCATTAAAAGTTGAATTATCTGAGATGGAAGACAAGTTCTTACGCGCTCGTGCTGAGATGGCAAATATGAGTACTCGTAACAAAAATGAAAGAGAGCAGCTACAAAGATATCGTTCACAGGATTTAGCCAAAAAACTATTACCTGCGATTGATAACCTGGAACGTGCGCTTGCAACCGAGGTTAGTGATGACCAAGGAGCTAGTTTGAAAAAAGGCGTGGAAATGGTTCTTGAAAGTTTACGTGTTGCTTTAAAAGACGAAGGCGTTGAAGAAATTCCAGCAAAAGGCGAAATTTTTGATCCGAATTTACATCAAGCGGTTCAAACAGTTCCAACAGAAGCAGGTGTTGAGCCAGAAACAATTGTTGAGGTTCTTCAAAAAGGATACAAATTACATGATCGCATCTTACGACCATCAATGGTTATCGTTGCACAATAGTGCTTAATATAAAAAATAAAACAGTTTAAGGAGACTTTTATCATGAGTAAAATTATCGGTATTGATTTAGGAACAACAAACTCTGCTGTAGCAGTATTAGAAGGTGGAGAAGCAAAAATTATTACAAACCCAGAAGGAAATCGTACAACTCCTTCAGTCGTTTCATTTAAAAACGGTGAAATCCAAGTTGGCGAAGTAGCTAAACGTCAAGCAGTGACTAATCCACATACAGTAAGCTCAATCAAACGTCACATGGGTGAAGCTGGTTACAAAGTTGAAATGGATGGAAAATCTTATACACCTCAAGAAATTTCTGCAATGATTCTACAATATATCAAAGGCTTTGCAGAAGATTATTTAGGCGATAAAGTTGAAAAAGCGGTTATTACTGTTCCAGCTTACTTTAATGATGCACAACGTCAAGCAACAAAAGACGCTGGTAAAATCGCTGGTCTGGAAGTAGAACGTATTGTCAATGAACCAACTGCTGCTGCGTTGGCTTATGGTTTGGATAAAACAGACAAAGATGAAAAAATCTTAGTATTTGACCTTGGTGGTGGTACTTTTGACGTATCTATCCTTGAATTAGGTGATGGTGTCTTTGATGTGTTATCAACTGCTGGAGATAACGATCTTGGTGGGGATGATTTTGATAACAAAATTATTGACCACATGGTTGCTGAATTCAAAAAAGAAAACGGTGTGGATTTATCAAATGATAAAATGGCGGTTCAACGTTTGAAAGATGCTGCTGAAAAAGCGAAAAAAGATTTATCAGGTGTAACAAGTACTCAAATCAGCTTACCGTTTATTACTGCGGGCGAAGCTGGACCATTACACTTAGAGTTGACATTAACTCGTGCGAAATTTGACGAATTAACTCAAGACTTAGTTGAACGTACAAAACAACCCGTACGCCAAGCATTAAAAGATGCTGGATTATCACAATCTGAAATCGATGAAGTAATCTTAGTCGGTGGATCAACTCGTATTCCAGCTGTGGTTGAAGCAGTTCGTAAAGAAACAGGAAAAGAACCGAATAAATCAGTGAATCCAGATGAAGTAGTAGCAATGGGAGCTGCCGTTCAAGGTGGCGTAATCACTGGTGATGTTAAAGATGTCGTATTGCTTGATGTCACACCTTTATCACTAGGGATTGAAACAATGGGTAGTGTATTCACGAAATTAATTGACCGTAATACAACGATTCCAACAAGTAAGTCTCAAGTCTTCTCAACAGCAGCAGATAATCAACCAGCTGTAGATATTCACGTATTACAAGGTGAACGTCCGATGGCTACAGATAACAAAACATTAGGACGTTTCCAATTAACAGATATTCCAGCCGCGCCACGTGGTGTTCCACAAATCGAAGTAACATTTGATATCGACAAAAATGGGATTGTTAATGTATCTGCAAAAGACTTAGGTACTCAAAAAGAACAAAAAATTACAATTAAATCCTCTTCAGGTTTATCTGATGAAGAAATCGAACGTATGGTGAAAGATGCTGAAGCGAATGCTGAAGCGGATAAAGCACGTAAAGAAGAAGTTGACTTACGTAATGATGTAGATGCTTTATTATTCACTGTTGATAAAACATTAAAAGACCTTGAAGGCAAAGTTGATGCTGACGAAGTGAAAAAAGCAGAAGACGCTCGCGATGAATTAAAAGCAGCTGTTGAAGCGAATAACATCGAAGAAATGAAAACAAAACGTGATGCATTAAATGAAATCGTACAAAATCTTACTGTGAAATTGTATGAACAAGCCGCTCAACAACAAGCACAAGAAAACCCTGAAGCTGCACAAGGCGGAGCAGATGATGTAGTCGATGCTGATTTTGAAGAAGTAGACGGTGACGATAAATAATTCATCATTCTGATTAGAGAAAAGCCAAAGTCACTCTTTGGCTTTTTCTTTTGAGAAGTATAGCTTGTTCTCATAAATTCCTTGATGAAAGTATTCAGCTTTCTAGAAAACTATGATATGATAACAACGATGTGAATAATCTAGCAGTTGATTATTCGAACGAATTGGGGGGGAAAGCCAATGGCAACAAAACGAGATTATTACGAGGTCTTGGGTATATCTAAAGGGGCTTCGGATGATGAGATAAAAAAAGCATACCGCAAGCTTTCCAAAAAATATCATCCAGATATTAACAAAGAAGCAGATGCCGAAGAAAAGTTCAAAGAAGTTTCTGAAGCTTATGAAATATTAAGTGATCCACAAAAGAAAGCGGCTTATGATCAGTATGGTCATGCAGGAACAGACTCAAGCTACGGAGGTGCCGGTGGATTTGGCGGCTTTGGTGGTGGAGGTTTCAGTGGCGGTGGCTTTGGTGGTTTCGAAGATATTTTCGATTCTTTCTTTGGCGGCGGTGGACGAACTGCTGACCCAAATGCTCCGAGACAAGGGGCCGATTTGCAGTACACGGTTGAACTTAAGTTTGAAGAAGCTATTTTTGGTGCGGAAAAAGAAATTAAGTATAATCGTGAGGAAGTCTGTCATACATGTAGCGGGAACGGTGCTAAACCGGGTACACAACCTGAAACATGTCATAAGTGTCATGGCTCAGGCTCAATTAATGTCGAACGTCAAACACCGCTTGGCCGTGTGATGAGTCGCCAAACATGTGATGTTTGTCGTGGAACAGGAAAAGAAATCAAGAATCCATGTCCAACTTGTCATGGTTCAGGTCATGAGAAGAAGGCCCACTCAGTCAAAGTCAACGTCCCAGCTGGTGTAGAAGAAGGACAACAAATGCGTTTATCTAACCAAGGCGAAGCCGGCACTAATGGTGGACCATATGGTGATTTGTATGTTATTTTCCACGTTGAGGAGAGTGATATTTTTGACCGTGATGGTTCAGAAATATTCTATGAACTTCCTTTAAGTTTTGTTCAAGCAGCTTTAGGTGATGAAGTTCAAGTGCCGACTGTTCACGGCGATGTAAAACTTAAGATCCCTGCTGGAACGCAGAGTGAGACAAACTTCCGTCTTCGCGGAAAAGGTGCACCTCGTTTGCGTGGTGGCGCAACAGGCGATCAACACGTTAAAGTTAAATTGATTACGCCTAAGAACTTAAACGAGGAGCAACGAGAAGCATTACGTTTATTTGCTAAAGCTGGCGGACAACAAGTCAGCGAGCAACAAGAAGAAGGTTTCTTCGACAAAATGAAGGATGCTTTTGGCGGCAAAAAGAAAAGATAGACAGTAAAAGGTTACGAATTCGTAGCCTTTTTATTCTATCCAGAATAAGCAATTGCCAATAGCCAAAATTTTTAGCTGGTGCGGATGTGTAGTACACATAAAATCACTAGAACATCCGCACCAATTTTTGACCAAAATAACGGCAAAAAAGACTCTTTTTCTAATGAATATTTAATGTTATACTGAAAAAAGTCGAATAAGGGAAAATACATTCGTATATTTCCCTATAATTCGCAGTCTTGTTCTCGTTTGGGAACAAGTGGATTGAAATTATTGATTTCAATGAGTGGAGAGGGTAATGGACACGTCTTGTTCTCGTTTGGGAACAAGTGGATTGAAATTGTTTCTGCATCCAATCTTTGAATAAAAGCATCCTGTCTTGTTCTCGTTTGGGAACAAGTGGATTGAAATAAAGCGTCAACAATCTGAGTAGAGGTGTATCGAGGGTCTTGTTCTCGTTTGGGAACAAGTGGATTGAAATGAAATACTTTTTTCAGTAATTTTCTCGCCCGGTACGCGTCTTGTTCTCGTTTGGGAACAAACGGATTTAAAGTCGTTCTTAATACGAAGAAATATTTTGCCTAAAGTTTCTACGGTTCTATTTTGCTTTGTGGTATAATTCACAAGAGTGATAATAGCTTTTATGCGACTAGAAGATGTTTGAGAGAGGAATGAAACGAATGGCAAAAATTTTTAAAAGTCCGAGTAAATACATACAAGGTTCGAATATCTTAAAAACACATTTAGATGAAATTGAGATATACGGCAACTCTCCGTTGATTGTAACGGATCCGTTTGTTTGGGATATGTTAGGAAAAGAGCTTTGTGCTAATTTGAAAAAAGATGGGTTAGTACCTGTGTTAGCAGAGTTTGAAGGGGAAACCTCCGTTGAACAAATAAATAAGATTCAAGAGACGAATAAGCGTGTTGATTTTGTGATTGCCCTAGGTGGCGGAAAAGCGATTGATACAGGAAAAGCAGTCGCCAATGATTTGCGATTGCCGGTTGTCGTTATTCCAACAGCTGCGTCAACGGATGCGCCGACTTCAGCAATCAGTGTAACTTATGATGCGGAAGGTTTTTTTCAAGCTTACCACTATTATAATAAAAATCCTGAGCTTGTTTTTGTTGACACCGAGGTACTTGTCAAAGCGCCTGTAAGAATGTTGAAATCAGGAATCGCAGATGGACTTGCCACGTTTGTTGAAGTGGAAGCGGTGGCAAATAGTTATGGGCAAACATTAGCGGGAGGAACTCAAACAATTGCGGCGTACGCAATTGCTAAGGCTTGCGAAGAGACCCTATTTGCAAATGCACGACAAGCTGTAATCTCCAATGAAATCCAAGCGGTGACGCCAGCTTTTGAAGCAGTCGTGGAGGCAAATACCTTATTAAGCGGGCTAGGCTTTGAAAGCGGTGGTTTGGCTGCAGCTCATGCGTTGCAAAATAGTTTCTCTAGTATAGAAGGACCGATTCAACGGATGACTCATGGAGAAAAAGTGGCGTTCACCACAATTGTTCAATTGGTCTTACAAGGTGATTCTAAGGAACGGATTCACTCATTTGTTGAGCTGTACCAAACACTTGGGTTACCGACAACCTTAAAGGAATTAGGCTTAGAAGAAGTAAGTGATCAAACACTTTTGTCCATTTGCGAAAGGACAGTTGAAGGTGAGGATACACTAAAACAGATGCCAATGTCAATCACTGCCCAGAGTCTATTGGCTGCAATAAAAGTAGCGGATGCGTTGGTTAAAAACGAACGATAGTCGGGAAAGCTCCGATAGCGTTCAAAAAAACTGACTCTTGGTATCTTAGACAAAAAAGACATCAATCGCGAGCGTAAACTCGCAATTGATGTCTTTTTGCTTATATATTCAAGACTTTATCTAGGAAATCTTTTGTTCGTTCATTTTGAGGATTCTCAAAGATTTGTTTAGGCGAACCATCTTCTAAGAAATTACCACCATCGATGAACATAACACGATTGGCAACTTCTTTTGCAAAGCCCATTTCGTGTGTAACGATAACCATCGTCATTCCTTGTTCGGCAAGTTTTTTCATTACATTTAACACGTCACCGACCATCTCTGGATCTAGGGCTGAGGTTGGTTCATCAAATAACATAATATCAGGGTTCATGGCTAAGGCACGCGCAATCGCAACACGCTGTTTTTGGCCTCCAGAAAGGTTATCTGGATACATATCTTTTTTATCGGCTAAGCCAACTGTATCAAGTAACTCAATAGCTTTTTTCACAGCTTCTGCCTTAGTGACTTTCTTTAAATCCATGGGTGCTAAAATAATATTTTCCAAAACAGAGAGGTGAGGGAACAAATTAAAATGTTGGAAGACCATGCCGATATGTTGACGAATCAAGTTAATATCAGTGTTTTTATCCAACAAATGCGCACCATCAATAATGATATCGCCACTAGAAGCTTCCTCTAAGCGATTTAAACAGCGTAAAAAAGTACTTTTCCCACTACCAGAAGGTCCGATGATACAGACGACATCGCCTTCGTTGATAGACACATTAATATCATTTAATACAGTATTGTCACCATATTTTTTTACAAGATGTTCAACAAGAATTTTTTCTGCCATCTTATTTTACCCTCTTTTCTAAAACTTTTGCTAATTTCGTTAACGCAGTAATCAGAATTAAGTACATCACTGCAATAATCAAGTAGACATAGGTACTTTGTGTCGTACGAGCCACAATGATTTTTCCGGTTTGTAGTAATTCTACCACACCAATAGCTGAAATGATGGTTGTATCTTTCAGAGAAATGACAAACTGGTTAACGAAGGATGGAATCATTATTTTGATTGCTTGCGGTAAAACAATTTTGCTCATGGTTTTATTATAAGATAGACCTAGACTTCGTGAAGCCTCCGTTTGGCCGATTGGAACAGCGTTAATTCCGCCTCGAACAATCTCGGCAATATAGGCACTTGCGTTCAGCGTCAAAGTAATGACACCAGCGATAAAGTCTGGAATAGTAAAGCCAAGAACGTTGGGTAAACCAAAGAAGATAAAGAAAGCTAACACCATCATTGGAATCCCACGAATCAAATCAACATAAATCATCGAAATCCCGCGTAAAACTTTCGAAGGAGCAACGCTGAAGAGTCCGAAAATAACTCCAACAAGCAAGGCAAGAACGAAGGAAACAAGTGCTAAAGCGATTGTTTTCCAAAGTCCAGATAGAAGACCTTTATAGTTATTCTTCAAAATACCAACAATGTTTGATTCATCGACTTTTTCTTTCTTTTTCGTAGAAGAACCGTCTTCAATATATTTGTTGACAATTTTATCATATTCACCTGTTCGTTTTAATTCTTTTAAACCTTCGTTAAACATGTCAATTAATTCAGAATTTTGCCCCTTTTTAACTGCAAAACCATAACTTCCACCGGCTTCTCGTTCAATCGGTGTTTCAAGTTTTTGTTTTTGACTAATTGCATAACCAATTACTGGGTAGTCATCCATCATGGCATCAAGAGAGCCTGTGTTTAACCCTTCATATAATTGATCAGCTGCATCAAAGAATTTAATCGTGTAGCCGTATTTTTCTTCGTTATCTGTTAAAAAATCAGCACTTTCTGTCCCAACTTTGGCACCGACTGTTTTTCCTTTCAAATCATCATAAGATTTAATGGAATCCGCACCTTCTTTGACAGCAATTTGAATCCCACTTTGGAAGTAGGGCTCTGAGAAGTCAAAGTTTTCTTGTCGTTCTTCTGTAATCGTCATTCCAGCAATCATCGCGTCTGCTTGTCCCGCATCCACAGATTGAACAGCTGAAGAGAAACCGATAAAGTTGAATTTTACATTAAAGCCTTGTAGTTCAGCGATTCTTTTGATTAAATCGACATCGATTCCTTTATATTCACCATCGGAGTCTTCGAATTCAAAAGGCGCGAAAGCAGAATCACTAGCAATCACATATTGCTCTTTCTTTGGTTCAATCTTTTTCATTTCGCCAGACGCTTCTTCTGAGGCACCGCTTGAAATGTAAGCTGAAATAATTTCATCGTAACGTCCGCTAGCTTTTAATTTCTTTAGGCCAGCGTTAAATTTTTCTAGTAATTCTTTATTTTGGCCTTTCTTAACCGCAAAGCCATAAGCACTTCCGAATTGTGGTTCATCAACAAGTGTCAGTTTTTGTCCTTGGTTAATTGCGTAACCTAAAACAGGGTAATCATCGAAAATTGCTTGAACTGTGTTGCTGTTAATCGCACTATAAAGAGCATCAGCGGCATCGAATGATTTAATTGTATAGCCATATTTTTCTTTATTTTCTTCTAAGAAATTTGCGCTTTGTGTACCAACCTTTGCAGCGACTGTTTGTCCTTTTAAATCATCAAAGCTTTTAATTTTGTCATTTGATGATGAGACAGCCATCTGGATCCCACTGTCAAAATAAGGTTCTGAGAAATCAAACGTTTCTTTTCGTTCGTCTGTAATACTCATTCCGGCAATCATTGCATCTAGTTGATTGGATTGGACACCTTGAACTGACGTGTCAAAGCCAACTGGTTTTAAGATGAATGCGAAGTTTTGATCCTTCGCAATTTCAGTTAATAAATCAATATCAATCCCAGTATATTCGCCCTCAGGTGTTTTAAACTCAAATGGGGCAAACGTTGAGTCTGTTCCTATCGTATATTTTTTTTCAGCCGCATGGGTAGTTTGACTGAACGCAAATGTCAAAACACTTGCCATCGTTAGAACTAATGAGAAAAAAATATTTTTTCTTTTCATAATTAACCTCCTATTTTCTCAATATCTTACAAATTATATGCTAAAAACTATGGTTTGCACAAGATTTATGCCAGCAAAAGTGAAAAAAATTGCTTATTTATCACATCTGATGTCAGAAAATGTAACACGACGAATAAATCACAAAATACAAAAAGATAGCGAAAGTATGTTCGGTGTGGTATAATTTCTTTTGTAAGGAAAACCAAGGTTTTCCTATTGTTTTTGTGTCAAGTTTTACAAAGATAATTTAAACGAGGAGGAGAAGATAATGATTGAAAGAGATACTTCTCATACTTTTGAACTTGTTTCAAAGTATCAACCTGCCGGAGACCAACCCGTGGCCATTCAACAGCTCGTTGATGGTGTCTTAGAGGGGAAGAAGGCTCAGATATTATTAGGCGCAACAGGTACAGGAAAAACCTATACCATTTCTAATCTGATAAAAGAAGTCAATAAGCCAACTTTAATTATTGCTCATAACAAAACATTAGCTGGGCAATTATATGGAGAATTTAAAGAGTTTTTTCCGAATAATGCAGTCGAATATTTTGTTTCTTATTATGATTACTATCAACCAGAAGCCTATGTTCCTTCTAGTGATACGTATATTGAGAAAGATTCCAGTATTAATGATGAGATTGATAAGCTACGCCATTCAGCAACTAGCTCGCTTCTTGAGCGAAATGACGTAATTGTTGTCGCTTCTGTTTCTTGTATCTTTGGTTTAGGATCTCCCAAAGAGTACAGTGAACAAGTTGTCTCCATTCGTGTTGGGATGGAAATGGACCGCAACCAACTTTTAAAAAAAATGATTGATATCAACTTTGAACGCAATGATATTGATTTTCAACGGGGACGGTTCCGTGTTCGTGGAGATGTTGTAGAAATTTTCCCAGCTTCGAGAGATGAGCGAGCTTTACGTATTGAGTTTTTTGGCGATGAAGTGGAACGAATCCGTGAAGTGGATGCCTTAACCGGTGAAGTTGTCGGGGAGACAGAACATGTTGCTATTTTCCCGGCCACTCACTTTGTAACAAATGATGATCATATGGAACACGCAATTGAGAATATTCGAAACGAATTAGAGGCACGTTTAAAGGTCTTAAGAGATGACAATAAATTATTAGAAGCACAACGTTTAGAGCAACGTACAAACTATGATATTGAGATGATGATGGAGATGGGCTATACTTCTGGGATTGAGAATTACTCAAGACATATGGATGGTCGAAAAGAAGGCGAACCTCCTTATACCTTAATCGATTTTTTCCCTGATGATTTTTTATTGGTTATCGATGAGTCTCATGTAACTATGCCTCAGGTTCGAGGAATGTATAACGGCGATAGAGCGCGGAAACAAATGTTAGTCGACTATGGTTTCCGCTTGCCCTCTGCGTTGGACAATCGTCCGTTACGATTGGAAGAGTTTGAAGAGCATGTCAACCAAATCGTCTATGTTTCAGCAACACCTGGCCCGTACGAAGCAGAACAAACAGATACCGTTGTTCAACAGATTATTCGTCCGACTGGTTTACTTGATCCGCTCATTGAAGTGCGTCCAATCATGGGGCAAATTGATGACTTGGTTGGAGAAATTAATGAGCGTGTTGAGAAGAATCAACGGGTATTTGTGACAACGCTAACGAAAAAAATGTCAGAGGATTTGACCGATTACTTCAAAGAATTAGGGATTAAAGTCAAATACCTGCATAGTGACATAAAAACATTAGAGCGAACAGAGATTATTCGCGACTTACGTTTAGGAGAATTTGACGTCTTGGTAGGGATTAACTTACTAAGAGAAGGTCTTGACGTGCCTGAGGTTTCATTAGTAGCTATTTTAGATGCAGACAAAGAAGGTTTCTTGCGTAGTGAACGATCACTTGTCCAAACCATTGGACGGGCTGCCCGAAACGCAGAAGGAAAAGTTATTATGTATGCAGATAAGATGACTGATTCTATGCAGCGAGCGATTGATGAGACGGCTCGACGTCGTGAGAAACAAAAAGCTTACAATGAGGAACATGGGATTGTTCCGAAAACAATCATTAAAGAAATTCGCGAGTTAATTTCGATTTCGAAAGCAGTCGAAGGCTCTGAAGAAGAAAAAGTATCTGTTTCTTACAGTGAATTGAGTAAGGCAGAAAAAGAAACGCTACTATTAAAACTAGAAAAAGAAATGAAGGATGCGGCGAAATCTTTAGACTTTGAAACCGCAGCGACTCTAAGAGACACGATCCTTGAGTTGAAAGCATCAGAATAGGAGACAATTATGGCAAACGATAAAATAGTGATTCACGGTGCAAGAGCCCATAACCTAAAGGACATCGATGTAACGATTCCAAGAGATAAGTTAGTGGTCGTCACAGGGCTTTCTGGTTCAGGGAAAAGTTCCTTAGCTTTTGATACATTATATGCAGAAGGACAACGTCGGTATGTAGAGAGTTTATCTGCCTATGCCAGACAATTTTTAGGACAGATGGACAAGCCAGATGTGGATAGTATTGACGGCTTAAGTCCTGCTATCTCAATTGACCAGAAAACAACAAGTAAAAATCCGCGTTCGACGGTCGGAACTGCAACAGAAATTAATGATTACCTACGTTTACTTTATGCACGTGTGGGGCATCCCATTTGTCCTAATGACCATATTGAAATTACAAGTCAGTCCGTTGAACAGATGGTAGATGAAGTCTTAGAATTAGAAGATCGAACCAAAATTCAAATTTTGGCGCCTGTTGTGACTAAGAAAAAGGGACAACATAAAAAAGTCTTTGAGATGATTCAGCGAGAAGGATATGTTCGGATTCGTGTAGATGGAGAAACTTATGACATTTCTGAAGCACCTGAGTTAGAGAAAAGTAAAAAACATGATATCGCGATTGTTATTGACCGAATTGTGATAAAAAAAGGCATTCGCTCTCGTTTATTCGATTCATTTGAAGCTGCGTTACGACTGGCTGAAGGTTATGCACTAGTTGATGTGATTGGTGAAAAAGAGATGCTCTTTAGTGAACATTATTCCTGTCCTTACTGTGGGTTTACTGTGGGTGAGTTAGAACCACGTTTGTTCTCATTTAATGCGCCGTTTGGGGCGTGTGCAGAATGTGATGGTTTGGGTGTGAAATTAGAAGTCGATCGTGATTTGGTAATTCCCGACGCTTCTAAAACGTTAAGAGAAGGGGCGATTGCGCCTTGGAATCCAATTAGTTCTCAGTATTATCCGCAAATGTTAGAACAAGCTGCGACTAGTTTTTCTATCGATATGGACACACCATTTGAAGACCTTCCAGAAGAGCATCAAGAGATCGTCTTAAATGGTTCCAAAGGCGAGCTATTTCATTTTCATTATGAAAATGATTTTGGCGGTGTCCGCGATGTCGAAGTGGCATTTGAAGGCGTGCTAAAAAATATTGACCGTCGCTATCATGAGACAAATAGTGAGTTTACTCGTGAACAAATGCGTCTTTATATGACCGAGTTGACTTGTCAATCTTGTAAAGGATACCGTTTGAATCCACAAGCCTTATCTGTCCAAATTAACGGAACAAATGTTGGACAAATAAGTGAGTTGGCTATAAAAAAAGCAATTAAATTCTTTGATAATGTACAATTATCAGAACAAGAAAAAATCATTGCGCGACCTATTTTAAAGGAAGTCAATGATCGGTTGACGTTCTTAGAAAATGTCGGCTTGGATTATCTAACCTTAAGTAGAGCTTCTGGAACCTTATCAGGCGGGGAAGCACAACGAATTCGTTTGGCTACCCAGATTGGATCCAATCTTTCAGGGGTGTTGTATATCTTAGATGAGCCTTCTATCGGATTACACCAAAGAGATAATGATCGGTTAATTCAATCGCTGAAGAAAATGCGCGACTTAGGGAACACCTTAATTGTTGTAGAACATGATGAAGACACGATGCGCGCTGCCGATTATTTGATTGATGTGGGACCAGGCGCTGGACATCTAGGTGGAGAGATTGTTGCTGCAGGAACACCAAAACAAGTAGAAAAAAATAAAAAGTCATTGACCGGACAATATTTATCAGGAAAAAAAGGCATTCCTGTACCCAAAGAACGTAGAAAAGGCAATGGTAAGAAGGTCAAAATCACTGGGGCTACTGAGAATAATTTAAAAAATGTTACCGTTGAATTTCCTTTAGGTAAATTTATTGCCGTAACGGGTGTCTCTGGTTCTGGTAAGAGTACGTTAGTGAATCAGATTCTAAAAAAAGGGTTAGCACAAAAGATTAATCGGAATTCTAATAAACCAGGCAAACACAAAAAGTTAACGGGTTATGAAACCATTGAAAAGGTTATTGACATTGACCAAAGTCCGATTGGGCGAACGCCTCGAAGTAACCCAGCGACTTATACGAGCGTTTTTGATGATGTTCGTGATTTGTTTGCGAAGACGAATGAAGCGAAGGTCCGTGGTTATAAAAAAGGACGTTTTAGTTTTAACGTTAAAGGCGGTCGTTGCGAAGCGTGTCGTGGAGATGGGATTATCAAGATTGAGATGCACTTCTTACCAGATGTTTATGTTCCTTGTGAAGTTTGTCATGGTAAGAGATATAATTCTGAAACATTAGAAGTCCACTATAAAGGCAAAAACATTGCGGATATTCTTGAGATGACTGTAGAAGATGCGGTTGAATTCTTCAAACATATTCCAAAAATCCATCGTAAACTCCAAACAATCTTAGATGTTGGACTAGGTTATGTCACATTAGGTCAACCTGCAACAACATTATCCGGTGGGGAAGCACAGCGGATGAAATTAGCCAGTGAATTACACAAAATTTCAAACGGCAAAAACTTTTACATTTTGGATGAACCGACAACAGGGTTACACACCGATGATATTGCGCGTTTGTTAGTCGTTTTAGAACGTTTAGTTGATGCTGGCAATACAGTTTTAGTGATTGAGCATAATTTGGATGTCATAAAATCTACAGACTATGTCATTGACTTAGGTCCAGAAGGTGGAGATGGAGGGGGAACGATTATCGCTAAAGGAACACCAGAGGAAATTGCTGCGGTTCCAGAAAGCAGCTATACAGGTTTTTATTTAAGAAATGTTATAAAATAGTGGTCTGTTTTTTCATTATTTGATTTTTTTTAAATCAGTTTCTTAAAAAAGTTTAAAAACCTTATAAATTCGCTTGTTTTTGCCGATGATATTCGATACTATTTACTTATGGTTGAACTCTATTACTAAATTGGTATAGAAAAAGACAGCCTATAAGTGAAATCCGTTCAAAAAAGAAATGAGCAATCTGAGGTCTTCCCTTTGATTGCTTTTTTCTTTGTGGTATGATATTCCTGTTGCAAAACTTTTTTAGAAAAAATTAATAAGAGTGTCTGACTTGAGCGAGTCAGAAATTAAGAATAAAAGAGAGCGTGTTTATATGAGTAATCAACAAGAGTTTGTGCCAATTTTATTAGGAAGTGATATGAATGTGTATGGGATGGCACGTTCTTTTTACGAAGCCTATGGAAAAATTTGTCAGGCGTACGCGTCTGATCAATTAGCACCGACGAAATATAGTCATATCGTAAATGTGGAGGTTATTCCAGGATTTGAAAAAGATCCTGTTTTTATTGACGAAATGAGAAGATTGATGACTGAGACTTATACAGATTCATCAAAAACTTATCTCCTTATCTCTTGCGGAGATGGCTATGCAGAGTTAATCTCCCAGCATAAAGAGGAGCTTTCAAAGACGTTTGTTTGTCCGTATATTGATTATAAAATGTTTGAACGTTTAGTAAATAAAGTTAGTTTTTACGAAATCTGCGAGGAGTACAATCTTCCATACCCAAAAACATTGATTATTCGTAAAGAGATGATTCAAAACGGCCAATTGACTGAGGATCTACCATTTAATTTTCCAGTGGCTTTGAAGCCAGCTAATAGTGTTGAATATCTTTCTGTTAAATTTGAAGGACGGAAAAAAGCCTTCATTATTGATAATCAAGAAGAATTTGATTCAATTGTCAATAAAATCTATGCAGCAGGTTACACAAGTGAACTGATTGCACAGGACTTTATTCCAGGTGATGATAGTAATATGCGTGTACTAAATGCCTACGTTGACGAATCACACAATGTTCGAATGATGTGTCTAGGGCATCCATTATTGGAAGATCCAACACCCGCATCTATTGGAAACTACGTGGTGATTATGCCTGATTATAATGAAAAAATTTATCAGACAATCAAAACCTTCTTAGAGAGGATAGAGTATACAGGATTTGCTAATTTTGATATGAAATACGATGTTCGCGATGGCGAATATAAGTTATTTGAAATCAATTTAAGACAAGGGCGTAGTAGCTTTTTCGTTACACTAAATGGCTTAAATCTTGCAAAATTCGTGACAGAAGATCGTGTTTTCAACGAACCGTTTACAAAGACAATTTACGGAAGTAATGCCTCTGAGAATGCCAAATTGTGGCTGGGAGTTCCAAAAAAAGTCTTCTTAACTTATGCCAGAGATAATCAAGATAAGGAAATTGCCAAACAGATGATTAAAGAGGGTCGTTGGGGAACGACTGTTTTCTATTCAAAAGATAACTCTCTTAGACGTTGGTTACTAATGAGATATATGTTTCATAATTACATTGCACGATTTAAAACCCATTTTAATATGAAAGAAGGGTAATTTATGGAGAACTTTTTCAGCATCTTAGGTGGTATGGGGACAATGGCTACTGAGAGTTTTGTTCGTCTACTTAACCATCGAACGATTGCGCATAAAGATCAGGATTATTTGAATTATGTTCTGTTTAATCATGCGACAGTTCCTGATCGTACGGCTTATATTTTAGACCAAACAAAAGAAAATCCTGTCCCTTTTTTACTGGATGACATTAAGAAACAAAATTTACTCCAACCAGATTTTATCGTCTTAACCTGTAACACAGCTCACTACTTTTTTGATGAGCTGCAAGAGGCAACAGAGATTCCGATGCTACATATGCCTAGAGAAGCTGCCAAAGAATTGAAACAACAGATGACCACTGGCAGAGTCGCTTTTCTTGGGACGGAAGGTAGTGTCAAAGCTGGCGTCTATGAAAAAGAACTACGTGATTTCGGTTTTGAGGTATTCCTGCCTAAAAAAGTTTTACAAGAAAAAGTCAATCACCTGATTTACCATGATATTAAAGAACATGACTTTTTGAATAAAGAACTTTATTATGAGATTTTAGAGGAAGTCACCACCAAACATGCTTGTGATCAGATTGTCTTAGGTTGTACAGAACTCTCACTAATGCAGGAGTTTGTCACGGATAATCCATATCCAGTGATTGATGCGCAGTCTATCTTAGTAGACCGCACGATTCAAAAGGCATTAATGATGAGAAAAAATAACATAGCAAACTGAATAAAATAAATGTAAAAGACGGAAGTAATCACAAATCGAGGAACCTGAGCGCTAGCTTCTCTGGTTTCGTTGATGGAAGTTGCTTTTGTCTTTTCTTTATTTCATGGGAAAGTTTGGGTGACGGTCTATTTGTATGGAAATTCCCTAATAATTTATAAAGAGATTAGAAAAAGAACGAGAATGATAGCCGGGACACGCCCGGCATGATATAATATATAAGAACAACAAATAGGAGTGAACGAATATGGCAGATAATTTACAATTAGTCATTATTACAGGAATGAGCGGTGCTGGAAAAACAGTGGCTATTCAAAGCTTTGAAGATATGGGCTACTTTTGTGTAGACAATATGCCGCCAAGCTTAATTCCTAAATTTTGGGAATTAATAAAAGAGTCAGGGAAAGTGACAAAGATTGCCTTAGTTGTCGATTTGCGTTCACGTTCATTTTTTGAAGAAATTCAAAATATGCTGATAGAAATTGAAAACACAGGCTTTATTGACACCTCTGTACTATTTTTAGATGCCTCAGATGCTGAGTTAGTTTCTCGTTACAAAGAGACACGCCGTACGCATCCTATGGCAATGGACGGCCTTGTTACAGAAGGAATTCGTAAAGAGCGTGCAATTTTAGATGATATGAAGGCTCGTGCATCGATTGTAATTGATACGACTGAGTTAAGTCCTCGTCAGTTAAGAGAAAAAATTAATCATGAATTCAAATCAAAAGGAGACCTAGGTTTTCGAATTGAAATGGTTTCATTTGGCTTCAAATACGGTTTGCCAATTGATGCAGATATTGTGATGGATGTGCGCTTCTTACCCAACCCACACTATATTCCAGAATTACGTCCTTTGACCGGTCAAAATCCGGAAGTCTATGAATATGTCATGTCTTTTCCTGAGACAGAAGAGTTTTATACGAAATTTATTGACTTACTCAAAACAGTTTTACCGGGATATGTTACAGAAGGAAAAAGCAGTTTAACGATTGCGATTGGGTGTACAGGTGGCCAGCATCGATCAGTTGCCTTAACCCAACGTGTCGGAAATGAATTGAAAAAAGACTATAAAGTCAATATTACTCATCGTGACAAAGACAAACGTAAAGAGACGGTAAATCGCTCATGAAGATGAAAACTTATCGTATAAGAAAACCAAAAATTGTTGTCGTTGGTGGGGGGACTGGACTCCCTGTCATCTTAAAGAGTTTACGAAATCAAGGGGCTGATATTACAGCCGTAGTGACAGTTGCTGACGATGGTGGGAGTAGTGGGGAAATCAGAAATACGATTGATATGGCCCCTCCTGGAGATATGAGAAATGTCCTGGTCGCGTTATCGGATATGCCACAGCTTTATGAAGACATTTTTCAGTATCGTTTTGATAAAGGCGATAAATTCTTAGCCAATCATGCTATTGGGAATTTAATTATTGCGGCCGTTTCAGAAATGCGTGGCAGCACGTATGATGCAATCCAGCTCTTAGCCAAAATGATGCATGTGGATGGGCATATCTACCCGTCTTCTGAACAGCCCTTAGTGTTGCATGCAGTCTTTAAAGATGGAACCACGGCTGTCGGTGAATCGAAAATTGCCTTAGATAGAAAAACGATTGATCACGTATTTGTCCGTAATGTCGAAGGGGATGATACGCCAACTGCTGCCCGTAAGGTTGTGACCAGTATCATGGAAGCTGACATGGTTGTTTTGGGTCCAGGAAGCTTGTTTACAAGTATTCTACCTAACCTAGTAATTCCAGAAATTGGTGAAGCGTTGGTTCAAACTGAAGCAGAAGTGGTTTATATCTGTAATATTATGACCCAAAAAGGGGAAACAGAGCACTTTACGGATGCCGACCATGTTCGTGTACTAAATACTCATTTGCAAAATAAATTTGTAGATACGGTTTTGGTTAACACGGAAAAGGTGCCTGAAGGGTATATGGATCCTGAGATTTATGATGAATATTTGGTTCAAGTAGCTCATGATTTCTCTGGCTTAAGAGAAGAAGGCTGTCGTGTGGTCTCTACAGACTTTTTAGAGTTGAGAGATGGGGGCGTCTTTCATGATGGAACAAAAGTGGTTGAAGAGTTGTTTCGGATTGTTTTTGGGGCCAAAGTGTAGTTTGAGCCGAAATAAGAAGAGAAAGGAGGGAATAGATTGTCCTTTGCAGCCGAGGTAAAAAAAGAATTGACTGGTTTGGAGGTTCATAGAGAGCATGCAAAAGCAGAATTAGCGGCTCTTATTCGAATGAATGGTTCGTTAAGTTTGTCGAATCATCAGTTTATTTTGAATGTCCAAACAGAGAATGCGGCGATTGCCAGACGAATCTATTCTCTTTTAAAAGATCATTACGACGTGCGAAGTGAGTTACTTGTACGAAAGAAGATGAAATTAAAAAAGAATAATGTGTATATCGTTCGTTTAAAACAAGATACCAAGCGCGTGTTGTTGGATTTGGATATTATGGATGGGCTGGTGTTTAACAGTCATGTCTCAGACGAAATATTAGGAAATGCACAAAAAATGCGTTCGTATCTACGTGGGGCTTTTATGGCTTCTGGTTCAGTTAATAATCCAGAAACGAGCCGGTACCATCTTGAGATTTATTCTCTGTATGAAGAACATAATCAAGATGTTTGTGATATGTTAAATTATTATGATCTGAATGCCCGAACATTAGAGCGTCGAAATGGCTATATTTGCTATTTAAAAGGGGCAGAAAAGATTGCAGATTTTTTGACGTTAATTGGGGCAACGAATTCAATGCTTCGTTTTGAAGATGTTCGGATTGTTCGTGACATGAGAAACTCAGTCAACCGTTTGGTTAATTGCGAAACAGCTAATTTGAATAAGACGATTGATGCCGCTTCAAAACAGATTGAAAATATTCAATACATCGAAAATACAGTGGGGCTACAGGCCTTACCAGAAAAATTACAAGAAATTGCTGAACTACGGTTGGAGCATCCCGAAGTTAGTTTGAAAGAATTAGGGGAAATGATTCCCTCTGGTGTCATTTCAAAATCAGGAATCAATCACCGAATTCGAAAAATTAATGAGTTCTCTGAAAACTTAAGAAAATGAGTTAGATCCTGAATTATTCATACTTTTAAAAAAATAACGAAGAAAACCTTAAAACCAAATTTTAGAGAACTTGGCACCTAATTTTGAATCTATTCAGAAGAAAAATTGGATTCAAAACTTAATTCTGCCTTCATTTCTTGGGTTTCACTTAAAAAAGGGCACACTAGCCCCTTGGTAGCACTAAAAAATTTTTTTAAGGTCTATGTCAGTTTTTTGTAGGATAAAGCTGTAAGCCTTGTATTTTTTCAAGAACCTGCCAATAAAACACATCAAATACATTCGTGCTAGAAAGTTGAATAAACGTTCGCCTTGCATGAGAGACCACACGAGCTGCGATATGAAATAGACGGAAACGAATCGTACAGATGCTAAGCTTCTTTTGAGTTTCAGGAAAGACCAGTTGTTTCATACACTGCATTAAATTGTAAGCAACACTGCTTAAAAGCATCCGAAATGCATTCGCTGTAAACGATGTACTGTCCGTTTTATCGAAGAAAAAACCGTTTTTGATTTCTTTGATTAAATTTTCCATGGCACCACGGTTTTGATACATGGGGAAAATTTGTTTTGGAGATAACTCTATTAGATTGGTTACGAGAAATGCATGAGAAAACAGAAATTCTCCAGCGTTTCGAGTCGATTTGATCACCACGCGATAGGGATGTACCCAAGTATTCGGGCAATAGTTCTCTAACGTCAACCACTGGACTTCTTCTTTGGTGAAATCAGTCTCATCACTGTATAAGACAAGTTGTTCAGCGATTTTTTGCAGTTTTCGATTGGCTTTTAGTCGAATGATGAATTTGGCATGGTGTGTTTCACAAACTTGATAGACTTCAGGTTTGGCAAATCCACTGTCTCCTCGAACAATCAGTTCTAACTCCTTTTCCTGATAACGCTGAAGGATAGGCGCTAGAAAATCTTCGGCACCTTTTGAAGTATAGTCGCACCCTGCACGCAATTCAGCACCTAATAATGCGCCAGAAATGAGGTCAAAAGCTAATAGAGGATGATAGCCAGTGGTTTTATAATGGCCATTGTAAGTTGATTCTTCTTGTTTTCCATAAGTATCACAGTGCGTAGAATCGATGTCCAAAATCAGTTGTCTTTGATTCGTTTGCTCGATTAAAAACGCACCGAGAGTTTGTGCTAAATGGTGTACGCCAGGCAGTTCTTCTTGACTGACCCCATTGATAAAACGAGATAACGTTGGCTGAGAGGCACAAAGCTTATCCAGTGCAAGTTGAAAAACAGGATCCTCTTTTAATGTGTTAGCCGCTTCATCTTTCTGATATCCGGCAATCAGTTGAAGGACCAATTGCGTAAATTGGTTCTTTAGCTGATGGGTACAATATTTCCTATTGTCTTGAAAAGCGACTGTTTCTTGTAAAAAATGGTCAAATTGGATTTTTTTCATAAATTCTTTCACAAGTAAAATGCCGCCATCTGAGGAAAGCCGACCACCATCGTTAGAAATTTCCAGTTTGGGATTGAATAAAAGGGATTGTTGTTGTAATGTAGACATGAAGAGCACACTCCTTGTTTTTGTTGGTTTTTGTCAACTTTACAATAACATAAAGTGTGCTCTTTTTGTGCACCTATTGGGTGAAATGAAAGAAATCTCAAACCCTTTGAGGTTCTTAGAGTCTTGAAACTTTCTAATGATTTTATGAATAATTCAGGTTAGATAAGAGTAGCAGCTAAAATAGCGAAAAAAGACATAGGAATAAAAAAACTCAGCGAATCCTGTACAGAAACGGAGGTCAGACCTCTTGTTTCCAGTGGGTTCGCTGAGTTTTTGCTTTTTGCACAAATAAAGACTAAAAACATGGGCATGAGAAACGAGCTGAAAATTTCTAGCTGATTCGTTCTTTTAACTCGTCTAAAGAAATTGATTCATCAAAGATATGATCATCCACAATGATTGTAGGTACAAATTTGATATTTGCTGTTTCAGCTTCTTCTATTATAGACTGAGTAACTTCTTGATTGAACTGCTCAGTTAGATGAAGTGTTTCTTTTGCGAATGTGGCCACTTTTTCTAGGCTGAGGTGCCCCCAGTCATCTTGCGTCTCAAATATTTTTTTTAATTCCTGCAAGGCTTTGACACCATCTGTTTGTGTGATGTAGTGTTGCATGACATTACCGCGTTGCAAGCTTTCCTTTTCTTTGTCCAAAAGCTTGATGATTCGTTGGACTTGTCCTTCAGAAACAGCTTCAAAAAGAATGTCATACGATTCTTCAAACCATTGACGACAATAAGGACAGCGAACATTTAGAAACTCAATCATTTTTTTCGGTGCTTCCTCCGAACCCAGTTTCAAACCGACTAACGAGTTGGTTCGGTTGGCATTAATAACAGATATATCCATTAAAAATTCCTCCTTTAGTAACAGTGTAGCGAACTTTTTGGAAAAAAGAAATTTTTTTAGCTTCAAGTTCACAAAAATTAGAGGGATTTTCTAAGTTTATTTTAAAGTATGTGAAAAAACTCTCCTATAATCTCTTTCAAATAATGAAATATCAGTTATAATAAAGTGGATAGATTTGACTCAAATCAAATAAGAGGATGATGATAGAGATGCGTAAAATGAAAACGATGGACGGAAATACTGCTGCAGCTTATATTTCCTATGCCTTTACTGAATTAGCTGCGATTTATCCAATTACTCCAAGCTCTACTATGGCCGAGTTAGTTGATCAATGGTCTGCTGAAGGGAAAAAGAATGTTTTTGGTCAACCAGTCAAAATTGTTGAGATGCAATCAGAAGCTGGGGCTGCTGGAGTGGTTCATGGCTCATTAAAAACAGGGGCACTAACAACTACGTACACCGCTTCACAAGGTTTGTTATTAATGATTCCCAATATGTACAAAATCGCAGGTGAACTGCTTCCGGGTGTTTTCCATGTAGCTAGTCGGGCAGTTACAACGAATGCCCTAAATATCTTTGGCGACCATGGCGATGTGATGGCAGCGCGTCAAACGGGTTTTGCAATGCTTCAAGAAAGTAGTGTACAAGAAGTCATGGATTTGGCTCCAGTTGCCCATTTAGCGGCGATTGAATCAGGGATTCCTTTCTTAAACTTTTTTGATGGCTTTCGAACGAGTCATGAGATTCAAAAAATTGAAGTGTTAGAATATGATGAATTGGCTCCGATGATTGACCAAGAAAAACTGATAGCCTTTCGTGAAAAGAGTATGAATCCAAATCATCCGTCTGTAAGTGGGACAAATCAGAACCCAGACATACATTTCCAACAACGAGAAACGATTAATTCGTATTACGAGATTTTACCTACGATTGTTCAGAAATATATGAGAAAAATCAATGAGTTACGTGGAACGAATTACGATGTCGTGACCTATTATGGCCCAGAGGACGCAGAAGAAATTATTGTCTCTATGGGTTCTGTAGCACCAACAATCGAACAAACCATTGATTACTTAACGGCTCAAGGACGTAAAGTCGGCTTTTTAAATATCCATTTATACCGTCCTTTCCCAATTGAAACATTTTTAGAAAAATTGCCAAAAACAGTGAAGAGTATTGCCGTCTTAGATAGAAGTAAGGAACCTGGAGCAGGTGGCGAACCTTTATTATTGGATGTTCAAAGTGCGATTTATGATACTGATTTACATCCAGTCGTTATTGGTGGACGTTACGGATTAGGTTCAAAAGATGTTGTTCCAAATCAAATCGTTGCAGTCTATGATGAATTACAAAAAAATAAAAAGGAAATGAAGCGTCGATTTACGATAGGAATTGAAGATGATGTGACCCACATGTCTCTAGACTTAGGACCTTCATTAGATTTAACAAATAAACAAACCTATCAAGCGAAATTCTGGGGGTTTGGTTCAGATGGAACAGTTGGGGCGAATAAATCTGCCATCAAGATTATTGGGGATCATACGCAAAAATATGCGCAAGGTTATTTCTATTATGACTCCAAAAAATCAGGTGGCTTGACCGTTTCTCACTTACGTTTCGGGGAGACCCCTATCCGTTCAACCTATCTAATTGAACATGCAGATTTTGTTGCTTGTCATACACCGGCCTATATTCATAATTACGATTTAGTTAAAGGGTTGAAAAAAGGCGGCACGTTCCTTTTAAATACAGTGTGGGATGAGGAACAACTAAATCGCCACTTACCTAATAAGCTAAAACGCTACATCGCCGAAAATGAGATTCAATTTTATACAATCAATGCGGTGAAACTGGCGCAAGAAGTTGGTTTGGGTGGGCGAATAAACACTGCGATGGAAACAGCCTTTTTCAAATTAGCCAATATTATTCCGTTTGAGGAAGTCTTACCAATATTAAAAGATGAAGCGCTGAAAAGTTATCGAAAAAAATCAATGGCGATTGTTGAAAAAAACATTCAAGCTATTGAACGAACGGTTGAGTTGTTGCATAAGGTGACAGTGCCTAAGGAATGGTTAACAGTCTCTCTTGAACCAAAAAAAGCGATTGAAAAGAAATCAGCCTACATTACGGAAATTTTAGAGCCTGTTAACGCACAAGAAGGTGATACCCTTTCAGTCGGAACCCTAGTTGCTAATGGGATGACAGATGGTCGAATGCCTTTAGGAACTTCTGCCGTTGAAAAACGAGGCGTAGCATTAGAAGTTCCAGAATGGATAAGCGATCGTTGTACGATGTGTAATGAGTGTGCCTTTGTTTGTCCGCATGCTGCAATTCGTCCATTTTTAGCAGATGATGAAGAAGTAGAGGAAGCGCCTGTTGGTTTTATCGTTCGCGAAATGCGTGGCGCAGATGGCTTAAAATACAGAATTCAAGTTTCTGTGGAAGATTGTACGGGCTGTGGTCTTTGTGTGGAAGCTTGTCCAGCAAAAGGAAAAGCACTTGTAATGAAACCGTACGAAGAATCTAAAGAGCAAGCCATCAATTGGGCCTTTGCTATGACCCTTCGTCAGAAAGAAAATCCAATCAAAAAAAATACGGTTTTAGGCACCCAATTTAACAAACCACTATTAGAATTTTCTGGTGCTTGTGCGGGCTGTGGGGAAACACCTTACGTGAAATTGTTGACTCAAATGTATGGAGACAGAATGATGATTGCCAATGCAACAGGCTGTTCTTCTATATGGGGTGGTGCAGCACCCGCATCTCCTTATACAACCAATGCTCAAGGACAAGGACCAGCTTGGTCTAACTCATTGCTTGAAGATAATGCTGAATATGGGTACGGGATGTTCTTAGCTACACAGACTCGTCGAGAACATTTGGCTAGTAAAATGATGAAAGTAATGAAAGCTCAAACTAAGTGTTCAGACAGCTTGATAAACTTATTTATCGACTGGTTGGCTCATATGAATAGCAGTGAAGGAACACAACAACGAGCAGCTAAACTGACTGCTGCTTTGGCAGAAGAAAAAGGTTCGAATACAACCTTAGAGGAAATCTACAGTGATCGTGACTTGTTTGTCAAACCAAGTCAATGGATGATTGGCGGCGATGGTTGGGCCTATGATATTGGTTATGGTGGGATTGATCACGTATTGGCTAGTGGTGCAGATGTTAACTTACTTGTGTTAGATAACGAAGTGTACTCGAATACAGGTGGGCAAGTGTCTAAAGCAACGCCAGCATCGGCAATTGCTAAGTTTTCTGCCAGTGGTAAATATGCTTCGAAAAAAGACTTGGGCATGATGGCGATGACGTATGGAAATGTTTATGTTGCGCAAATTGCTTCAGGAGCGAATCAAATGCAAACAATTAAAGCCTTAGATGAAGCTGAAAAATTCCCTGGGCCTTCAATTGTAATTGCCTATACTCCTTGTATTACACATGGCCTTTTAGGTGGGATGAGCCAAACGTTAAAAGAAGCCAAAGAGGCAGTCGAATGTGGCTATTGGTCGCTTTACCGTTTTAATCCTGAGTTAAGAGAACAAGGAAAGAGCCCAATGACTTTAGACTTCAAGAAACCTGATTTTTCTCTAATGCCTGAGTTCATGAGACAACAGGTTCGCTTTTCTTCATTAGAAGCGACTCAATCGGAGCATGCGGGACAATTATTTGAGAAGACGGTTAATGATGCCAAAACACGTTTCTACAATTATGCTCGTTTGGCAGGTCAAGAAGATAAAATTCGTGAAAAACTAGAAGGTAAGGCAACAGCAACTTCATCTGGCTCAGCTGAAACGCCTGAAAAAAATGGGCGAGTTAGAAAAGAACGCGTGGTTGATCCAGAAGCAGAAGCAAGACGGGCACAACGACGAGCTGAGAGGGCAGCAAAACGAACGGAATAAACCAAGTTGGTCTACCATTGACATGGAAGAAATTATTCACAGTTTCTTCCATGTTTTTTGATTTTTAAAGAATTTCTATCCTTTACAGAAAGTTTTCCTAAATTAAATTAAAAATTTGGTCTATCTACTGCCAAGGGAATCAAAGCTATGATATACTATTTAGGAAATCTCAAATAGAGAAGAGGTTGTCTATGTCATTTCAATTAGGAGAACTACTCAATCCCGAGTATTGGAAACAGATTTTCACAGGAAGCTTATTTTCCGCAAATTTTTTTATTAATATATTAGACATTATAGTGGTCTGGTATTTAGTCTATAAGTTGATGCAACTAGTTAGAGGAACAAAGGCTGTTCAATTATTAAAAGGGGTCGCCATTTTTATATTGATTCAGATTCTAGCTGACATTATTGGCTTACACACAGTTTCTTGGTTAATGAGCCAGGTGATTACCTATGGCGTTATCGCGACCATTGTCATATTCCAACCCGAAGTGCGCCGCGGACTTGAACATTTAGGAAGGAGCTCGTTGTTCAAATCTTCAAAAAGCGGGCAACGTGAAGGCGAGAAAATAATTTTGGCCTTTGACAAAGCTATTCAGTATATGTCCAAACGAAAAATTGGGGCACTTATCACCATTCAGCGAACTACTGGACTAGATGAATATATTGAAACAGGAATTGAGTTGGATGCAGATATTACAGGAGAGTTATTGATTAACATTTTTATTCCTAACACGCCGTTACATGACGGTGCAGTAATTGTAAAAGAAGGGAAGATTGCTGTCGCTTGTGCGTACCTGCCTCTTTCTGAAAGTATGCTAATTCCTAAAGAGTATGGGACAAGACATCGTGCAGCTGTAGGGATTAGTGAAGTTAGTGACGCACTAACCATTATTGTCTCAGAAGAAACGGGAGATGTCAGTATCACGCTAAATAACGAACTAATTCCGGCTTTATCTCAAGAAGAGTATTTAACTATTTTAAAAAGAGAACTGGCCCCAGTAGAAGAGGAAAAAGAGAAGAAGAACCTGTTGCAGTCTTTCCTTGATGGTATGACTAAGGGGGGCAAATGATGGATACAAAAAACAAACGAAGCAACATTTTGTACGCTGTGTTAGCCTTATTGTTTAGCCTTTTATTGTTTTTGAATGCAAATGGAAAAAGCATGAACACAACTTCAGCAGTAGGAAGCGAAGACTATAGTGAAACAGCAACAAATGTCGTTATCAAACCGATCTATGATTCAGAAAAATACTATATTCATGGCTTTGAAAAGAATGTAACTGTCAAGTTAAGTAGTGCGAACAAAGTTCAATTGAATGCTGAACTGAATGAAGATACACGAAATTTTAGTGTAGTTGCAGACTTGTCTAAGTTAAAACCAGGAACTCATGAAGTTCGTTTACGGATGCAAAATTTAAGTAGCGCTGTTTCAGCTAGCATTGATCCAGGAACGGTAACTGTGACTATTGAGAAAAAAGTCACGAAAACTTTTGATGTTGAACCGGTTGTCTCTTCTTCGAACACGGGTGATGGCTTCACTTTAGGTGACGTAGCTGTTTCTCCTAAAGAGGTCCAAATTACTACAGGAGAACAAACGTTAAATGAGATTAGTCGTGTGGTAGCAACCGTTGATCCGACAAAAGTAGCAAAAGCTGATTTTAGTGAGAAGGTCGCTATTCAAGCCTTAAATAAAGCAGGCGAGCCATTGAGTATTCTGTCAACTCCTGATAAAGTCACGGTAGATGTTGAAGTTGTAGCACCGCATAAAGTGGTGACTTTATATCCTCAACAAACAGGTAATCAAGAAGAAGGCATTGCATACTACAGCTTGACATTGAATCAAACGTTAGCTACTATTTCAGGGGCACAAGAAAAATTGGATAGTTTATCGAGTGTTGGTGTTCCTATTGATGTGACAGGCATAACCAAAAAAGTGAAAAAGGCCATCAATGTGCCAATTGATTCAGGACTAGCCATTGCACCTCAAACCGTTGAAGTAACGATTGTGCCAATTTATGAAGCTGGTTATACTCAACGTTCTGTAGAACCAAACGAAAAGAGTTCGTCTGAATCGACAAGTAGCTCTTTTACCAACAAAGAAAAAACGACAAGTGAAACCAAGGAAAAAGAAACGAGTGCGACAAAAGCAACAAGTGCTCAAAATGAGCAAACTGATGAAACTAATTAGGCTGATTTTAAGGAGAGAAAATTAATTATGGGTAAATATTTTGGAACTGATGGTGTTCGAGGAGTCGCGAACAAAGAATTAACACCTGAAATGGCGTTTAAGTTAGGACGTTGTGGTGGGTATGTATTAAGTCAACATGAAACAGGAGACAAGCGTCCGCGCGTTCTTGTCGGAAGAGATACACGAATTTCTGGACAAATGTTAGAAACAGCATTGATTGCAGGTTTACTTTCTGTCGGGATTGAAGTCTTTCAACTAGGAGTGATTTCAACTCCAGGTGTTGCCTACTTAACACGTCTACAAAAAGCCTCTGCTGGTGTAATGATTTCTGCCTCTCATAATCCTGCTGAAGATAATGGTATCAAATTCTTTGGTGCTGACGGCTTCAAGTTAGTTGATAGTCAAGAACTAGAGATTGAAGCATTGCTTGATGCTGAGGTTGACGAGTTACCCCGACCATCTGCTGAAGGGCTGGGAACTGTCGAGGAATTTCCAGAAGGCTTACTAAAATATTCTCAATTTCTTGTTCAAACGATTGCCGGTGACTTATCTGGTATCACGGTCTGTATCGATGCCGCAAATGGGGCGACGGCGACTTCTGTTAATCGTCTGTTTGCTGATTTAGAGACTGATTTTTATACGATGGGCACACAACCAAACGGCTTAAACATTAATGCTGGTGTTGGTTCAACACATCCTGAAAAATTGGCTGAAATGGTTGTTGAAAAAGGCGCAGATGCAGGATTAGCCTTTGATGGAGATGGCGACCGAATTATTGCGGTGGATGAGCTTGGAAATATCGTTGATGGCGATAAAATTATGTTTATCTGTGCGAAATTCTTAGCTGAAAAAAATCGTCTAAAAAAAGATACGATTGTGACAACTGTTATGAGTAATCTTGGGTTCCATAAGGCAGTGGAGGGAATTGGCTTGAAGGATGTGATTACTCAAGTCGGTGATCGATATGTCGTTGAAGAAATGCGTAAAAATGATTACAATTTTGGTGGCGAACAGTCTGGTCACATGGTCTTCTTAGACTACAACACGACTGGAGATGGCATGTTATCTGGTATTCAACTGTTGAATATTATGAAACAGACAGGCAAAAAACTTTCTGAGCTTGCTGGAGAAGTGACGATTTATCCTCAAAAATTAGTTAACATTCGTGTGACTGATAAAAATGGTGCGATGGAAGTTCCAGCAATCAAAGCAGTTGTTGATGCTGCTGAAAAAGAAATGAATGGGGAAGGCCGAATCTTGGTTCGCCCTTCAGGAACAGAACCTCTTTTACGTGTCATGGCTGAAGCGCCAACACATGAAAAAGTTGATTATTATGTTGATAAAATCGCTGATGTTGTTCGTCAAGAAATCGGCGCTGAATAAAGAATAGGTTCAAAATTAGCGAGTGGCGATCAAGTCAACTCGCTAATTTTTTTGGTAAAAAAGGGGCGTCTTACACAAAAAAATCCCTCCCAAGAAATGAAGCTCTGTTTCTTGAGAGGGATTTTTAGTTCGTTTTTATTCAACAGTCACTGATTTTGCAAGGTTTCTCGGTTTATCAACATCGTAACCTCGTTGTAATGTCGCAAAGTAAGCAATTAATTGCGTAGGGACAACTGTTAGTAGGGCACTTAATAACGGGTGTACGTTTGGTAGAACGAGTTGGTCAGTTGGTTTGGCTAACGCTTCACTGGCGATCACAAGGGTTTTTGCGCCACGGCTTTCAACTTCTTTTAAGTTTCCACGTGTGTGGGCGCCTGTAACCGCATCTGTAATTAATCCTAAAACCGGTGTGCCTTCTTCAATTAAAGCAATCGTACCGTGTTTTAATTCTCCTGCGGCAAATCCTTCTGCTTGAATATAAGAAATTTCTTTTAGTTTTAACGCAGCTTCCATTGAAACATAATAATCAACGCCACGTCCGATATAAAAGGCATTTCTCGTACCTGTTAGATAGTCAGCAACGAGTTCACTGATTAATTCTTTTTCATTAATCAACGACTCCATACCAGCTGCAATCAAACCTAGCTCGTGAACAAAGTCAAACTCAGCTGCTTGTGTGAGTCCTTTTTGTTGACCTAAAGCTTTGGCTAAAACGGCTAAAACGGCGATTTGAGCAGTATAAGCTTTTGTTGAAGCTACAGCAATTTCTGGCCCAGCGTGTAAGAGTAGTGTATGAGAAGCTTCTCGCGAAAGTGTTGATCCAGCTACGTTGGTAATAGTTAGTGATGGATAATTTAACTCATTAATCTTAACTAGTACTTGTCGGCTATCTGCAGTTTCACCACTTTGGCTTAAGAAAATAAAGAATGGTTTTTCTGATAATAGGGGCATATTATAACCAAACTCACTAGATAAGTGAATCTCAACAGGGATATTCGCTAAGCTTTCGATTATTTTTTTTCCAACCCAACCTGCATGGCTACTAGTTCCACAGGCCACGATGTAGATTCTGTTGCATTGTTTCATTTCGTTTAGTAAATCTGCCTCTAATTGAATACTCCCATCGTCAGTCGTGTAGTTTTGAATGATTCGTCTCATAACGGCCGGCTGTTCATCAACCTCTTTTAACATGTAATAAGGGTATGTGCCTTTTTCAATATCAGTTAAGTCCAATTGTGCTTCATATGACTCACGAAATACTTGGTTTCCTACTTGATCTTCTATAGCAATTGCCTCCGCTGTGACGACAACCATTTCTCCGTCAACAAGCTCAACAAAACGATTGGTTTGTTCTAACATTGCCATCGCATCACTACAAATCACATTGAACCCATCTCCAAGACCAACTAATAGCGGGCTTTTGTTTTTGGCTACATAAATTGTATCAGGATCTTCCTTGTCAATTAAACCAAAAGCATAAGAACCACGAATGACACTAAGGGCTTTTTTGAAAGCAGCTTTCGTCGTCATTCCTTGCTTCATAAACGCTTCAACTAAATGCACGGCAATTTCTGTATCTGTTTCGCCGATGAAACTATCTTCCGTTAGGTAAGTCGATTTAAGTTCTTCAAAGTTTTCTATAACACCATTGTGAACCAAAACCAGTCGTTGGCTTTGAGAGGTATGCGGATGCGCATTCTCTTCACTTGGCTGTCCGTGAGTGGCCCATCTAGTATGCCCAATACCGATTGTCCCATTGACTTCTGACGTTATTTTATCAGATAAATTTTTAATTCTACCTTGCGCTTTTACTAATGAATTGGAAGTCGGGCTGGCAACAAATAACCCGGCAGAGTCATACCCACGATATTCCAATTTCTCTAATCCTTTAATAATAATTTCTGTCGCATTTGGTTTTCCTACAATTCCTACAATTCCACACATAATGTTTCTATCCTACTTTCTTTTCATTATATGTTTCCGCTGCGTGATAGCTTCTTTGTTAGAATGTTACCATTCGTTTTTAAAACTATCTGTAGAGTGCAGTCCCTAGAGTCATCCGCCGAATCGTTCGATAAACTCTTTCCTCGTCATCTGAAAAAATCAGACCTGGCGCTATCCAATTGGTATACAAATCTCCTAATCGTTTAATTTTATCGGAAACAAGTAACATCATAGCGTTAATTATCTTCCGTGTCAACAATAAAATTAATTGGTATATACGTATTTTTATTTCTTACTGAAACTTGCGATGAAAAAATCACCAAAAATTTTCATTGTGTTAGCTGGTTTTCTAAAAAAAATGAGCAAAATTGAGCGTGTCGAAAACTTTTGGTACAATGGAGTTATCCACGAGGAGGACGAAAATATGGAAACAGAAATTAGAGTCATGACGATTAAAGAATTGAAAGAAGCAATTGCCGTATTAGAGGCAAATCCAGAGATAACAGATGCAACTAAACTATTTTTGGATACTGGCTGGGATAGTTTGCAAGAAGTTGCTCCGGATGCGCTTAGTATTGAAAAAGCCAAACAATTTCAAGTACAAGATGAATTAACAAAAGAACTATTCACCGGCTATTCGCTAGAAGAAAAAGCGGACAAAACAAAAGCAACAGGTGAGAGTGAAACAGTGATTGTTTTGCGTAACCTATACTAGGAGGACAAACAATGAATGGAAAACGTTGGGTTGCTATAGGGATTGCTGTTGCGTTATTTATATTTTCAGGGATTACTGCAGGGGTTGCTAATAAAGAATCCGTATCTGATGAATTATCAGGATTGAATGATCTACTGTATGGCTCTAATCAGCTATCAGAGACTATTTTGGAGAGTGGGAGTTCCTCTGATAAAATTGCTAGAATTCAAGTGGAGGGAACAATTTCAAGCGGAAATGGTGGCGGACTATTTTCGACAGAAACCTACAATCATGAAGACTTACTCAATCAGATTGAATTAATTAAGGAATCTTCTGATGTAAAAGCCGTGCTGCTAGAAGTCAATACTCCTGGAGGTGGCGTGTATGAAAGCGCCGAGTTAGCTCGAGCATTACAGGATCTCCAAAAACAAAAAATCCCCATTTATGTCAGTATGAAAAATATGGCAGCTAGTGGTGGATATTACATTTCTGCTCATGCGAATAAAATCTATGCAACACAAGAGACGGTTACCGGCTCAATTGGCGTCATCATGTCCAGTCTAAACTATTCTGGTTTACTAGAAAAGTTGGGAATTGATGATTCAACCGTTAAGAGTGGCGCGTTAAAAGATATGGGTTCCTCTACTCGACCAGAGACAAAAGAAGAGAAGGAAGTTCTTCAAGACTATATCGATAGTGCCTATGACCGTTTTGTGACGATTGTTTCAGAAGGACGAAACATTAGTAAAGATGAGGTGAAAAGAATTGCTGATGGTCGTATTTATGACGGACAGCAAGCGTTAAGCGTCGGTTTGGTTGATGAGATTGGGTTTCCAGACGATGCACTACAAGCCTTGAGAAAAGATTATGGGTTAGAAAATGCCCAATACGTACAATATAGTACTGAAAGTTCTGGTTTTGCTGATACGTGGCTAGGCTCAAAATTAGCACAGCTTCAAGGACTTCAACCCTCTGAAAGTAGTCAAATTCAGTCTATATTAAAAAGTATAGGCACCTCTGAAGCGCCAAAAGCAATGTATTATTATGGGGGTGAATAAGATGACTGAAGAAAAGAACGAGAGCGCATCGTCTGCACAACCCGAGTTAACTACAGATAAAACAACAGAAATAAAGACAGACTATGAGCAAAAACAGGTTGAGATGAGTCAGAAGAGCATAAATCCTTCTGAACAATTATCAACTTCGGCTGAGCTTGAGAACAAGCAGACGACTGCAAAACGGCAAGAGCCACTGGTTGGTCCTAACCAAGAATCCGTTCGTACCTATAATGAACAGAAGAACAAAACTGCCTATACCAAAGAAGAAATTCAGCAAAAACAGGAGGCTTGGCACTCCTTCTCAGAAGAACCAAGAACAACTCAAATACATGACTTTCCAGGATACTTCTATGCGGGATTTTGGATTCGTGGGTTTGCTTTTCTGATTGATTTGTTATGTATCCAAGCCATCAACTCCATTTCATTAGGCACCATCTTTTCTTTGGCAGGATGGTCAAAAGATAAAGGTTTTCTTAGTGTGTATAGTTTGATGAGCTTATTAATTTATCTTGGTTATTTTATTTTGTTAACCAAGATGACAAATGGTCAAACGATTGGGAAAATGATTTTTGGCATTCGTGTAGTGAGCTTTGAAGAAGATATCCTTAGTTGGCAAACAGTGCTAGTTCGAGAAGGTGCTTGTCGCTTTATTTTAAAATATCCAGCACTTCTATTAGGGTATTTACCAACCATCTTTAGTAAAAAGAAACAGCATGTTGGCGATTATTTTTCTGCAACCAGTGTAGTGACTATTAACACAGTTCTCGCTTTTAATAAAAAGCTTCGAGCATAGAGTCGTTGGTTTAATCTTAAAAAAAAGAATGAGATAGACTGCTGTCTAAACGACAGAAAAAAGAAGATAGTTAGGTACGGAGAGCACCATTTTGATCTCTAGACTTAATCTATCCTCTTTTTTTCTCTTGTTATCTTTGTTACACTAAATCTAGATAAATAGGAAAGAGGGAGCAAATGAATCAACCAATTGAATTTCCTAAAGATTTTGAACGTTTTGTTCGCTTGGGTAAGGTCGCTATAGAAAATGGCGAACTACTTAAAGCCACGGAACATTTTTCAGCAGCTTATGAAACCGAACAAGATTTTTCTATCAACATGCTTCTTGTGTCAACATTACTTGAGATAGGTGAAGTCAAGGAAGCTTTCGATTATGCCAAAGAAATGGTCCAAGACTATAATCAATCCGTTTCACATTTAGGCTTATACATCCAAGTATTGGTCCAGAATCGCTTGTTCATTGAAGCTACAAGCCTAATCGAAGGGAAAAAGGGCTCTGTAAGCGTAGAAGAAGAAGCCTTGCTAAACGAGTATTTAGAACAAGTGAAGCAAACAGAACAGGCTTATCAACAATTAGAATTTAGAAGAATCAAAGAAATTATGAAAGAACTGATTGAACTGTCGACGCTAGACTATTTCGCCCAGATTCAGACAATAAAAAAAATTGAAACACTTCCGACACAAAATTTTGAAGAAATCGCGCAACACTTGTTAATTAATGACCAGCTTCATCAGTTGGTACGTTCAAAGATTTTAGAAGAGCTAGTTCATATCAAAAGCCAAAAGATGGTTGAGTTTTTATGGCTAGATGAGAAAATTTATCAAGTGCAACCAGATTGTTTAACTTTACCTGAAAAGACACAAGCTTATCAATCGGTTTCTGCTGAGCTAGAAAAGCGCCTGATTAATGATAATCCTTCTCTCTTACTGAATCTTATGAATGAAGTACATCTACAGTTCGCGTTGTTATTTCCCTTTGCGGATGAGAAAGTTTCTAACCCGCATCTGTGGGCGCTGAACTACCTGGCTGAACAGGGAGAGGACATTCCAGGCACACCTGTCGAACTTGAGGCAGACTGGCAACCGATTCAACAGCTAAAAAATCAATTACAAAATTTGATTCTACAACTCTATTTGCAAGAATAATTCGCAAAAGAATGAAAAATAAGTAAAAAAATAATTTGTTAACGAGCTAAATGTTTACAATTTACAAGGGTTAGTGTACTATTTAAAAGTATGCATAACATAAAATCATGTATAAATTTTTAGTTTATTCGGAGGGAAACAAATGACTGCAAAATGGGAAAAAAAAGGCACCAATGATGGTGTATTAACATTTACAATCGAACAAGCACTAATCCAAAAAGGATTAACTACTGCATTTAACAAAGTAAAGGGAAATCTTAATGTGCCTGGATTCCGTAAAGGGAAAGTTTCTCGTCAAATGTTCAATAGTATGTATGGCGAAGAAGCATTATATGAAGATGCATTGAACGCTGTTTTACCAGAAGCTTATGAAGCTGCTGTAAAGGAAGCAGAAATCGAACCTGTCTCTCAACCAAAAATTGACGTTGAAAGCATGAATAAAGGCGAAGATTGGACAGTGACTGCAGAAGTAACAGTAAAACCTGAAGTAAAATTAGGGGAATACAAAAACTTAACAGTTGAAAAACAAGATCGTGAAGTAACTGATGAAGATGTTGATGCACGTATCAAACGTGAACAAGAGACACAAGCTGAATTAGTTATTAAAGAAGATGAAGCTGCTGTTGATGGCGATACAGCCGTTATCGACTTTGAAGGATTCTTAGGCGATGAAGCTTTTGAAGGTGGAAAAGGCGAAAACTATTCATTAGAACTTGGTTCAGGTTCATTTATTCCAGGCTTCGAAGAACAAGTTGTTGGTCATAAAGCAGGCGAAAGCTTTGATGTAACAGTTACTTTCCCTGAAGATTACCAATCAGAAGAATTAGCTGGTAAAGAAGCGGTCTTCAAAGTAACCGTTCATGAAGTAAAAGCCAAAGAATTACCTGAGTTAGATGATGAGTTTGCAAAAGATATCGATGAAGAAGTTGAAACTTTAGCAGAATTAAAAGAAAAATATCGTAAAGAATTAACAGAATCAAAAGAAAAAGCAGCTGAAGAAGCAAAAGACGAAGCAGCTATCCGCCAAGCGGTTGAAAATGCTGAAATCGTTGAATTACCACACGTAATGGTTCACGATGAAGTTCACCGCTCGATGGATGAATTTTTAAACAACATGCAACGTCAAGGAATTGCACCAGATATGTACTATCAATTAACAGGTACAACTGAAGAAGACTTGCACAAACAATTTGAAGGCGAAGCAGAGATGCGCACAAAAACAAACCTTGTGATTGAAGCAATTGCTGCTGCTGAGAAGATTGAAGCAACTGAAGAAGAAATCACTGCTGAAATCAAAGAATTGTCAGAAACTTACAATATGCCAGTAGACCAAATTAAAAACGTTCTAACTGAAGACATGTTAAAACATGACATTGCAATGAAGAGAGCTGTAGAAACAATCACTTCAACTGCAACTGAAAAATAATTGACTGTAAAAGGGTCTTTGAAGGTGAGGAAACTCATTTTCAGGGCTCTTTTTTTATAAAATTCTCAAATGTTACTAAAGGTAGATGATTTAGTTGCAGCTTCTAGTAGTAACCACTTTTGCTTTCTCACAAACTATGATATTATAGAAAAAGGCTGTACTAAGCCAAGATTGGAAAAAATATCTTTCCTATTATAGAAGAGTACGTAGAGTCTGAAACGGATAGAATCAAGGGGTGAAAACCATGTACGATAATACAAATGGAAATGAAACGGTTCGCTGTTCTTTTTGCGGAAAAACACAAGAAGAAGTAAAAAAAATCGTTGCGGGACCAGGTGTCTATATTTGTAACGAATGTATTGATTTATGCAAAGAGATTATTGATGAAGAATTTTACGATGAAGCAGTTCGTGAATTCATGGAAGTTCCCAAACCAAAAGAAATTTTAGAAATATTAAATGAATATGTCATTGGTCAGGAACGTGCCAAAAAAACTTTGGCTGTTGCTGTTTATAACCACTACAAACGAGTCAACGAATCAGAAGCTTCTGAAGATGTTGAACTACAAAAGAGTAATATTTGTTTGATTGGGCCTACAGGGTCAGGGAAAACATTTTTAGCGCAGACACTTGCTAAATCATTAAACGTACCATTTGCTATTGCAGATGCGACTAGCTTGACTGAAGCAGGTTATGTAGGGGAAGATGTTGAAAATATTTTATTGAAACTTTTGCAATCAGCAGATTATAATGTGGAACGTGCAGAAAAAGGCATCATCTACATTGATGAGATTGATAAAATTGCTCGTAAAAGTGAAAATGTTTCAATTACTAGAGATGTCTCAGGTGAAGGTGTACAACAAGCCTTACTAAAAATTCTTGAAGGAACCGTTGCTAGCGTACCTCCTCAAGGCGGAAGAAAACATCCACATCAAGAGTTCATCCAAATTGATACGACAAATGTCTTATTTATTGTCGGCGGAGCTTTCGATGGTATTGAAACAATTGCTAAAAACCGTTTAGGTGAAAAAACAATTGGTTTTGGAACAAATAATACGAAACTTGCTGAGGATGAAAGTATTATGAAACATATCATTCCAGAAGATTTACTAAAATTTGGCTTAATTCCTGAATTTATTGGACGTTTACCTGTAACAGCTGCATTAGATAAATTAACGAATGAAGACCTTGTTCGTATTTTAACCGAACCAAAAAATGCTTTAGTTAAGCAATACAAAAAATTATTGTCTTTAGATGAGACAGAGCTTGAATTCCAACCAGATGCCTTAAAAGCAATTGCTGATAAAGCGATTGAGCGAAATACAGGTGCTCGTGGTTTACGCTCAATTATTGAAGACATCATGATGAATATTATGTTTGAGATTCCTTCTGATGAACGGATTAAGAAAGTGATTATCACTAAAGAAGCCGCAGAAGGTGAAGGCGAACCAGTAATTCTTTACAATGAGAAAGAACAAAAGGCCGGTTAATTATTTGTCAGGGAGTTTATTTGTACGAAATAAATAGTGTAAGAATGAGAGTCGGTTCAGCCAACTCTTCTTCTTACTTGTTCAGTTTAAATTTAGGGCTGCGACATTCAATGTCACAGTCTATTTTTAGGGAAAGGAGCGGATCTACTTATGAAAGTCCATCAAGCAGAAATTATTATTAGTGCAGTTGCACCTAAACAGTATCCTGAAACAAATTTACCTGAGATTGCTTTAGCTGGTCGCTCAAATGTTGGAAAGTCATCGTTTATTAATACTTTAATCGATAGAAAAAACTTAGCGCGAACTTCGAGCAAGCCAGGAAAAACACAAACGTTAAATTTTTATTTGATTGAAAATGCCTTACATTTTGTTGATGTACCTGGTTATGGTTATGCCAAAGTTTCCAAAACAGAAAGAGCCAAGTGGGGGAAAATGATTGAAACATATATCACCACACGTCCTCAACTAAAAGCGGTTGTTTCCCTTGTTGATTTGCGCCATGCACCAAGCACAGAAGATATTCAAATGTATCAATTTTTGAAATACTACGATATACCGGCAATTGTTGTTGCTACAAAAGCAGATAAAATTCCCCGTGGCAAATGGAATAAACATGAAAGTGTCATCAAAAAAGCCCTTGATTTTGATAGAAACGATGAATTTATTCTTTTTTCTTCGGTAACCAAACAAGGAAAAGAAGAAGCATGGGCTGCTATCGAAGAAGCCATGACCTTCTAATCAAAAGAATAAAAAAGAAGCGACTACGTAGAATAAACGGCGTAATCGCTCCTCCAATGGGAATCCTAAATTAGGATTTCTTTTTATTTTTTTTCTTCTCGGGTTCTTTCACTTCGGGCTTTAAGAAACGATTGATATCTTCTTTAGGCGCCACTTTATTTTCAGGGTCAACAACAAAGTCAGCAAATAATTTATCTAGGTTGTCGGTGCGTTCAAATTTTAATCCCATGAAAATCCACCTCCATGTAAGTTTAGTTTACCACGTTTTTAAAATAAATGGGTAAGAAACAATTAAAATAACGCTTATTTTTGGTGCAATAGTCGTTGATTGGATATAATAGAATAAAAGAAGGGGTGAGGAAACAATGGAAGAACAACAAATATATGGTATATTACGTGTCGATACTGCGAAAGAAAGTGAAAAAATACAACTAGCTGAAGATTGGTTGTCTCTTGTCAGGATTTCCATTGAACCAACTTATTTTAAGTTGGAAGAATCCGAACCTCAGTCATTTGATTTAGAAAAAATGAAAGGACTAATCCGTGATTTGGCAGATTTAAATGAAGTCACTTGGTTAGTTGGTAACGAAGATAATGAGCTTAGCTTTAGCTATTTTAAAGGACGAATCCTAGAAAAGTACATATTTTCTAAAGTTGTCTTTTTCAAAAATCAGTCGTTAATTAAAGATTATTTATTGAAAAAAATGACTGAATATAAAGGTGTGATGGCTTACCTTCGTTCCTTTAATGAATATAGATACAGTAATTTAGGGAGTCTCAATGAGCGTTTAGCCTTTGAAACCATAGAAGAAATCGAGCAGTTACCCAAACTAAAAACGATGACTGGTGAAGAGCGAGTGGATTGTAATCAGTTTGCAGGATACGATATCTTTTTTAAAGGCCTTTGTCTGACTTCGTGTTGGCAGATGTTTTTTGGAGAACCATACTATTCGCTGATACCTAAACAGATTTTTAAAGAAGTTCAGCAAGTCGAATTTGCACAAGAGCATAAAAATCAGGTGATGGAAATTCAATTGTACAAAGATCCTTATAAATGGGCACATGAGAGTAATTTAAAGTTCCAACGCTTGTTTAGAGATCAATTGGGCTTTGATTCACTTGCTTGGGATAATGGTGTGGGGGTCTTAAGAGAACCTTATATTGAGTATATTTATCCGAAAAACTTTATTCATACGGTACAGTATCAAAATGACTCGCTTCAGCCTACCTCTAAAAAAGCCGCCAGTCATTTTATTACGCGAACTTATGATTTAATTCAAGGAGCCTATCAAGAAAAACGGGTGAAGGGGGCTTTAAGCGCTCAAGCTTTTTTCCCTTGGATAGATGAATCGCAAGCAAAGATGGTAGCCTATCGGGTGATTGATCCAGAGCTAACCTTGGATAATGGGCTAGCAGCGTATGCTTATTATATAAGAGATTATCTAGAAATAGATGTCATCGATGATAAATATCCGGACTATGAAGCTATCTTACGTTTCTATATTCCTCAAAATCAACTCGCTCAAATTCCGTTTGATGAGCTGTTTAAACAGTTTCCAGATACTAAAATCGGTCCTATCAAACGAAAAAAAGGGACCATTTCAGTTGAACTGAAAAAGGAACGTAATCACTTGCGGGTCTTGTTCTTAGACTATGATAAGCTAGAGGAACTTAGAGGGCTTCAAGAGCCGCAAAAGGTTTAGAAAAGTCTTTTTTAGGGGGCTGATAAAGACTGGAGTGGAACTACTACGATTGTTTCGTCGAGTGTTTATAAACGATATGAAAAATGCGTGAGCAAAAGCTCACGCATTTTTCATATCTATTAAATAGTTTCTAGTGTGGGCATTGGTTTTTTTAAAAGACCGAAGATGATGCCTGAAATAACTGCACCAACTGCGATGAAAACCAAATACAACGCTGGATGACTTAATAAGAAAACAACGAAAATCCCGCCATGTGGAGCAAGTAATTTAATTCCAAAGCCACCCACTAAGGCGCCAGTAACAGCTGAACCGACAACAAAGCTTGGAATTGCACGTAATGGGTCAGCTGCTGCAAACGGAATTGAGCCTTCTGTAACGAAAGATAACCCCATAACAATATTCGTTAACCCAGCATCCTGTTGTTCTTTAGAAAATTTATTTTTAAACAAGCGCGTTGCTACAAAAATAGCTAATGGAGGAACCATTCCGCCAGCCATAACAGAGGCCATAACGACGCTTCCACCCTCTGCAACTGTGGTCGCTAACGTAGCTGTCCCGAATACATAGGCTGCTTTATTGATAGGACCTCCTAAATCGACAGCCATCATCCCGGCTAACAAGGCACCTAATAAAGCGGCATTTGTTCCATCTAAACCTGCTAAAAAGTTATTTAAAGAGACATTGATATATTTCATAGGAATATTCAGTAGAAGCATTAGCATTCCAGTAATTAATAAACCAAAGACAGGATAAAAGAGAATCGTTTTGATTCCTTCTAGTGATTTTGGCAACCCTCTGAAGACTTTTTTCAAAGCAATCATTACATAACCTGCCATAAAACCACCAAGTAGCGCGCCTAAGAATCCAGCATTACCAGCTAGCGCAAGAGAACCTGCTGCAAAACCAACAATTAAACCTGGGCGATCGGCAATACTTGAAGCAATAAAACCAGCTAAGACTGGTAACATAAAGCCAAATGCGGCACTTCCAATTTGATTAAAGGCACTAGCTAGTTCGTTATAGCTTCCTAATTTGTCGAGTGATTCTTTAGGAACCCCTATAAATTGATCAATCATAAAGGAAAGAGCAATTGCAATCCCACCACCAATTACAAACGGTAACATATGTGAGATACCATTCATCAAGTCTTTATAAACTCTAGATAAAAATGTTCCGTCCGCTGAATCATCAGAGGAGGTATTTTCAGATTGATTCCCATGGAAAGTTGGTGCATTCCCACTTAATGCCAATTGGATTAATTCTTCAGTCTTACGAATGCCATCGCTGACTGGTCGATTCACTAATTCTTTTCCATCAAAACGGTTCATTTCAACTTTTTTATCAGCGGCAACAATGACAGCATCCGCACGAGCGATATCTTCAGGAGTTAGTTTATTTTTGATTCCTTCTGAGCCGTTTGTTTCGACTTTAATTTCGATACCCAACTCTTTGGCTTTTTTCTTTAACGCATCTTCCGCCATATAGGTGTGGGCAATCCCTGTTGGGCAAGCTGTAACAGCAACAATAAATTTGGAAGAGCTTTGTTTAGTTGATGTCGCTTTTGCTGCTTGCTCTGCCTTTTCTTCGGCTGCTTTTTTGTCTTCAGCCGCTTGAAAAAGATTTTGAACCGCTTCAGGTGTCTTTGTTTCTTTTAATTTTCCGACAAATTCAGGATCAATCAGAAGACGAGATAGGGCAGCAAGTGCTTGCAAATGTGTATCGTTTGCGCCTTCTGGGGCAGCAATCATAAAAAAGAGATAGGTTGGTTGACCATCGAGTGCTTCATAGTCAACACCTTGAGCACTTTTTGCAAATAAAACAGTCGCTTCTTTGACCGCTTTATTTTTGGCATGTGGCATCGCAATCCCATCACCTAAACCAGTCGATGTTTGTGCTTCACGAGCCAAAATACCGTCCTTGTAGACTTGGCTGTCCGAAATTCGCCCAGCTTCAAACATTTTTTGAACCATCTCATCAATGGCTGATTTTTTATCTGTTGCTTTTAAATCCATAATCATCGCATCTTTTATTAATAAATCTTTAATATTCATCATAAACCTCCTAAAATGATTGTATTTGTGTAATTGTAACTTCCAATATTAATTCAGCAATCAACTCTTTTGAAGCTAAATCATCAGAAAATGCCGTAGCACTTCCGCATGCAACGCCCCATTTAAAGGCTTCAACTGCATTTTGTGTTTTTTCATATTCGCCAACGAATCCAGCAATCATTGAATCCCCAGCACCTACAGAATTTTTCACTGCACGTTTGAGTACATTTGATTGATAGACCCCTTCGTTAGTAAACAATAAAGCGCCATCACCAGCCATCGAAATGATTGCATGCTGTGCCCCTTCATCTAAAAGTTTTTTCCCATAAGGAATAATCTCTTCGACTGATGAAAATTGCGTTTTATACAACTCAGCCAATTCATGATTATTAGGTTTGACCAAAAGCGGGTGGTGGGGAAGAGCTTTTTGTAAGTCATCTCCCGTTGTATCAATTACAAAAGCCGCCTTTTTTTCTTCGATATAGTGAACTAATTCTTGATAGAAGCCTTTTCTTAAACTAGAGGGTGTGCTACCCGAAAGGATAACAGTATCACCTTCTTTGATGTTAGAAAGATTGGTTATAAATTCAGAAATTTCTGTTTCTGTGAGTGTTGGGCCTAAACCATTGATTTCCGTTTCACTCGTTGATTTTAGTTTGATATTAATACGTGTATCATCAGTAGTTTCTGTAAACTTGCAAAAGATTTGTTCTTCTTTAAGCCAGTCTGAGATGAATCTTCCTGTGAATCCACCTAAAAAACCTAAGGCCGTTGTTTCTCTTCCCATTCGCTTTAAAATACGGGAAACATTAATTCCCTTGCCACCAGGTAATTTTAAATCACTAGTCATTCGATTTAGGTTGCCTAACGTTAATTCATTTACGCGAACAATATAATCAATAGAGGGGTTGAGCGTGACTGTATAAATCATTTATAATACCTCCTTAACAGTTGTTTTTGCTTGAAAATCTTTGCGGTATGCTTCATCACAGTTATCCGTAATGATCGTTGCTTTTTCAATAGAAGCGACTTTTGAAAAGGTAACTTTGTTAAATTTTGTGTGATCAAGCAGAACAAATACTTCTTCAGATTGTTTCATAGCTAATTGTTTAAGTGCTGCTTCTTCTGGATCGGGAGTCGAATAGCCGAAATCTAAGTGAGCCCCATTCATTCCCATAAAAACTTTGTTAAAACGCAGTTGTGCCAACTGTTTGATGCTGGTTGAACCAAGAACTGCATCTGTTGATAGTTTGATAGCTCCACCTAAAATAATTGTCGGAATTTGCAATTCTACAAGCTGTGAGGCGTGTTGAACGGAATTAGTGACAACCGTAATTGACGTTGAAAAATCTTTTAATAAGGGAATCATTTCTAGTGTGGTTGACCCAGCATCTAGATAAATAATATCGCCTTCATTGATTTCAGCGACAGCTAAAGTAGCAATAAATTTTTTCTCTTGAATGTTTTTGAATGTTTTCTCGCTCATTGCTTGCTCATACGAAAGCTTTTGACTTTTTTTAGCTCCTCCGTGAATTCGTTCGAGTAAGCCGTCATCTTCAAGTTCTTGTAAATCTCGACGGATGGTTGATTCTGAAACATCAAAAGCTAGCATCAAATCTTGGGATTTTACAATAGAAGATTGTTCTAATAGTTGAAGTATCCGTTGTTTTCTCTCATCTGTAAGCATTTTCGAATCCCTCCTCACAAGAATAGTAGCATAGTCAATTCTAATTCGCAATAAAAAACATTCAAAAACATTCACAAATAATTAAAAAGCGTCAAAAACAGGGAGATATGTCTTAAATAAGAATTGTTTTGAAGAAAAGCAAAGAATAATTCGCTTTCAAAAGAGGAATGTAATTGAAAAATGGCAAAAAAAGCCAAAACCATTCATCATGCAGGAGAATGGTTTTGACTTTGATGGAAAATAGACTGGGATAACATCCTTAATTTTCCTAATTTACGATCATCAGTTCGAGCGAGTCACTGACGACCGTAAATTAGAAGAGCATGGGACATAACTCAAAAAGTTATGCCCATGCTCCTATTTCCCGAATAAACGGTGGGCACAGAAGCAACTCCATCTGCACTACGTAAAAACCACTTCGATCTCATCAATCTCTAAAGGTGGAACACCTTAAGAATTGAAGGACGTTGTTCCGCTCTCAACAACTTCTACGCATGGGACATGCTAGAGTTGAAGGTTCGGAAATAAGCTGAAATTGCTGTGAAACACTATTTACAAAGTAAATAGATGTAGAACAGTACCTAACCGGTGCTGTGAAACACTATTTACAAAGTAAATAGATGTAGAACAGTACCTACCTGGTCACAAAAATTTGAAGAGCACCACGTAGGAATCAATCAACATCGAAAGAAAGTCTTTCGTGTTTCTTGTCATTTTCGTGGATTCCCTCTTATTTCTCGGAGTTAAACACTTCTGTCCCAACCTCGTATAGCTTCTCGCTCTTTTATTTAAAGAATAGTTAGTTACATACCTTGTAGATATAAAGACTGTTTGCCGAGTTCATTGTAAATTTCGATAAATTCAGTTTTATCAACCGCACGATTTTTATGTCCATAGGGATCATTAACATACACAAAGTTGGCATCCACTCCTGTGATAACGGCTGCGTGGCAGAGTGGCGTTACTTTGACGGTTCCACTCAACGTATTCCAGTATCGAAAATCAGAGGCTTGTGGCACTTGGAAATCTACGGTCGTTTCAACCCAGACAGGTGTTCCTTGATGGATTAATTTTTCTACGCTAGAAAAAGGAAGTTCTTTTTTAGTAATCACGTGATATTTACTGGTCACAATTGTTTCAGCAACTTTAGCGATTGGTTCAACAGCCACGCCCATTGCATTTAGACCGCCTGTGATGTCTCCTACAAATCCATCATGGGGATTGCCATGTAACTCATTGGAGATAGTGACAGGGACATACTCTAGTAACTCAGCTAATTGGTTTTTATTCGTATCATAACCATAATAGCGCAATAGCATAGACAGTGCCGTAATCTCACACCCATTACCTAAGCTTGGCTCATCGTTTTGGTTTTCTAATGGCACATCGATAACCTCAATCTGCGCTGCATTACTTGTCTGAAACAAATTAGCTGAAAAGAGAGCTGCCGTACCGATAGAAATCAGGAAAGTGAGGAAAATGACCATTTTTTTCATATGAAATGCCTCCTCGATAGAGTTATTATAGAATAGATAGTGCTGATTGACAGGAAATCCAAGTGTATCTTCTGAAACATAGAAGACTCAGATTTCCTAATCTCAAATCAGACTAACTATCAAAAATTTCTAATCCTTAACTTTAACTTTCAGGTTGACGAATATCAAAGAAGTTAAGTTTAGGATCATTTAGATTATTGAAATTATCATAATAAAAAGCTGGTAGAAATAGTTTAGAAAGCTGGTCTTGATCAACAAAGAAACCAAAATGAATCGTTCGAACTTCCTTACCTGAAATAGGAGTCACTTTGTAATAACTTCTATCTTTGCCGTGATATTCAAGGTAATCAAGCTCTAGAGTTAGCGCTGTGGCTTCTCTGCCGTCATGAGGGACATGTAGCAGTGTGCCTTGTTTATTTTCAAGAAGTTCTGGACCACTCTGTAAGTATAGGTCCTCGATAGGTTGATCTGTTACATTCTCAATCGTTGCTGTGACGTAGACAAATTTTGCTTTCATTTGTCGCGTTTCTTTGATCGTATCGATTGTTTTTACACCATCGCCGTAATCAATAAGGTTTTGTTTGAAGGGGATTAATTGATTTTTTTCATCAATAATTTTGTACTCAGTCAACCTTTCTATACTCGCTTCATTAAAGTTATCTAACGGAAAGTTATTTAACGAATCAAATACTTCAACTGAGCTAACAGTATAATTAAATTTCATGTTTGTCTGTTCAATATTGATAGGGATTGTCTCACCAATTTGATGAATCCTTTCGCTATCAGCTGATAAACCAGTCTCTTGAGGTTCAGTAGGCTGATGATTTTCTAGCGAGTCATTGTATTCATCAAAATCCAGGGTCGTAGAGGCTTCTTCTTTGGTACTCTTGGCTAAGGAGACATTTTCTAAAACCTTTGTTAGGACTTCTTCAGTCACATCATTTCCGACATAAGCTTCCAGTACATAACCTTCTTTTTCAAAAAGAATAAAGACGTTTGTGTCAAACATTTGATTCTCTAATCTCTCTTGTTTTACTAACAAAGCTTTATGATGATTATAAGTCGTCTCTTTCATTTCTTTTGAATAGAGGATATCGAAATCCGCGGAAGAATGAATTTTCCATAATACAAACGAAAAACCGCCCTTATAAAGATTGTCCTCATAGCTATACTTATCAGGAGAATTTTTGTTTTCCACCATCCCCTCAGGAAGATATCCTAAGTCCAGTTTGTAATAGGCGTCATCACGGACATTCTTTTTATCGGTATTTACTGATAAGCTGACTTTATAATCCTGTTTTTGGGCAAGCCATTGATAGAGCTCATTGGCAGCAAAAACTGTTGTTGGAACAACAAAAAAGGCTGTGGCTGCGATTAAAAGTATTTTCTTTACTGAAAATTTGCGGATGGGCGTGTTTGTTTGTTTTGTCCTTTTTAATAGTTTTTCCTTACGGTTCATGTATTTTTCTGAAAATATATGATCTTCATGGATCTGGTCAAATTCTTCTAAAGATATCTGTTCAGCTATTTGCTCTAATTTTTTTTCATTTTCTGTTGGTTTATTCATACTCAGTTTCTCCCTCCAAAATGATTCTCACTTTTTTCTTTGCTCGTTCAAGTCTTTTTTTGACCGTATCTGGTTGAATAGCTAATAATTCCGCCGTTTCTTTTGTTGATAAGCCATAGTAAATACGGTACAGAAAAACTTGTACGTAAGGCTCCTTCAAATTCGTTCGAACTTTCTGTAAAAGTTCCTCTGTAAGTAACGTGTCAAAATGTTCCTCAACATTATTGGTTAACCGCTCATGTTCTTGACTGTTTTCCTTAAATTCGTTTTCCACTCGGTTTTTTCGATAGGAATCAATCGTTTTATTTTTGGTCATCCGTAAGATAAACTTTTTGAGTCGAAGAGAATCGTAGGATTTTAGAGTAGGGAGCTGGCCATAAAGCTGTTCAAAAATATCTTGTGTGATATCTTCTGCTTGCTCCTTGTTATTTATTATCGAAAAAGCTAAAAAAAATATTTTTTGTTCAAATTCTTTATATAATTGTTCAAAAAATAGATCGTCTGGAAGTTCATTTTCCATGGATAAATTCCTCCTCGCATGTACGTACACTCTATATAACGTTTCAGGGTGAAAAAAGGTGACAACAAAATTTAAATTATTTAGATAATTAAACTAGCTCTCGTCTAGAATCTCACTTTTTTTAATAGAAACCAAGTATAACCTGTCGAAGTTTTAGGCAAGGAATTTTTTAAGTTTTAAAGGATAGTTGTTTTATGACCTAAGGGAAAATGGTATAATTGAAAAGATTGATTGAAAGAAAGGATGTTGTTCATGTCATCCAGAGATGATTTGCTTAGAGGGATGAATCCTCGACAAAAAGAAGCGGTTCTTCATACAGATGGAGCCCTATTATTAATGGCTGGGGCTGGAAGTGGTAAGACACGGGTCTTAACGCACAGAATTGCTTATTTAATAGAAGAAAAAGAAGTTAATCCTTGGAATATTTTGGCGATTACGTTTACGAATAAAGCGGCACGAGAGATGAAAGAACGGGTGACCGACATTCTTGGCGCAAGTGGACAAGATGTTTGGGTATCAACATTTCACTCAATGTGCGTGAGAATTTTGCGAAGAGATGTTGAATTCATTGGCTATAACAAAAACTTTACTATCTTAGATTCCTCTGAACAGCTTTCTTTAATGAAAAGAGTGTTAAAGGAGCTCAATCTTGATCCCAAAAAATATGATCCTCGTGGGATGTTAGGGATTGTTTCTCAAGCTAAAAATAATCTTCAAACACCCGATCAATATGCACAGCTACAAGGGAACTTTTTTGAGGAGATGGCAGCAAAATGTTATGCACTCTATCAAAAAGAGCTCAGAAGAAATCAGTGTATGGATTTTGATGATTTGATTATGAATACGATTCGTTTGTTCAAAGAGCATCCAGATTCGCTGACATTCTACCAGAATAAATTTCATTATATCCATGTCGATGAGTACCAAGATACCAACCATGCGCAATACACGTTAGTTAATCTATTAGCTGAGCGGTTTAAAAATCTTTGTGTCGTTGGGGATGCCGATCAAAGTATCTACGGTTGGCGTGGTGCTGATATGCAAAATATCTTAGATTTTGAAAAAGATTATCCAGAAGCGACAGTTATACTATTGGAACAAAACTATCGTTCAACAAAAAATATTCTTTCAGCTGCTAATCAAGTGATTCAAAACAATCATAACCGTCGTGATAAGAAATTATGGACAGATAACGAAGATGGTGAAAAGATTACGTATTATCGCGCGGATAACGAACGCGATGAAACCAATTTTGCTGTTTCTGAGATGCAGAGACTGATTCGTGAACAAGGTCGAAAATATGGCGATTTTGCTGTGTTATATAGAACGAATGCGCAATCACGTGTTATGGAAGAAACGCTTCTAAAATCAAATATTCCCTATAAAATGGTCGGTGGTCACAAATTCTATGACCGAAAAGAAATTAAGGATATTTTAGCGTATCTTAATGTGATAGCTAACCCAAGTGATTCGATTAGTTTTGAGCGAGTAATTAACTCGCCAAAACGCGGGGTTGGACCAGGCTCTGTCGAAAAATTAAGAAATTTTTCTCAGATGCATGAGTGGTCACTTTTAGAGGCCTCACAAAACATCGAATTGGCGAATATCTCTGGCAAAGCTGGAAAAGAAATCGGCAACTTTGGTGTGATGATTGATCAGCTTAGTCAGATGGTGCCTTATCTTACCATTACTGAGTTGACAAAAGAGTTGATTGACAAGAGTGGTTATGAAGAAGATTTGAGAATTCAAAACACATTAGAATCTCAAGCACGTATAGAAAACTTGGAAGAATTTCTGACTGTGACCCAAGAGTTTGATAAACGTTACGAAAAACAATCAGAAGATGAAGCTGACGCACCAGAAGAGAAATTAACGGTTTTCTTAAATGATTTAGCGCTAGTCTCAGATATCGATAACCTAGAAGAAAATGCCTCTCAAGTCACTTTGATGACCTTACATGCTGCAAAAGGCTTAGAGTTTCCTGTTGTCTTTTTAATCGGCCTAGAAGAAGGAGTTTTCCCACTGTCTAGAGCATTGATGGAAGAAAGTGAATTGGAAGAAGAACGTCGTTTAGCTTATGTTGGGATTACTCGGGCAGAACAGATTCTTTATCTATCTAATGCCTTTTCGCGGACACTCTATGGACGCACGCAGTACAACCGACCTTCACGCTTTGTTGAAGAGATTGAAGATGAGTTATTAAATTCTGCTGGAATGGCACCTGCTAGAACGAGACCCACACAAACCTTTACACCGAAAGTCTTGAAGCCGGCTTATACGCAACCGGCTACGAAATCTGTTTCGAGCAAAGTTTCAACAGGTGGCGAAGAAGGTGGCTGGCGTGCTGGCGACAAAGTTAAACATAAAAAATGGGGTGTTGGAACCGTCGTTCGTGTGGGTGGTTCAGCCAAAGACATGGAGCTTGATATTGCGTTTCCTGAACAGGGAGTCAAACGGTTATTGGCCGCTTTTGCCCCGATTGAAAAAATATAAGAATAAGTAGGAGGGTACACATGAATCACAAGTTGACACAAGAAGCAACGATGCGAGCAAGTGAGCTGCGGAAAACATTAAATCGTTATGCTTTTGAATATTATGTCAAAGACCAACCTTCTGTGGAGGATTATATATACGATAAGCTTTATACGGAGCTTGTTCAAATCGAAGAACAGCACCCTGAGTTAGTTACTGCAGATTCGCCGACGCAACGTGTAGGTGGGAAAGTCATTGAAGGCTTTGAAAAGGCAGTCCACGACATCCCTCTATATAGCTTGAATGATGTTTTTAGTAAAGAGGAATTGATGCAGTTTGATCAACGCATCCAAAAAGCAGCAGGGCAACCAGTCAGTTATTGTTGTGAGCTGAAGATTGACGGCTTGTCTATTTCATTACGTTACGAGAATGGGTTGTTTGTTCGTGGGGCGACTCGTGGAGACGGTAGTGTTGGTGAAAATATCACTGAAAATCTGAAAACAGTCAACTCAATTCCTCTTCGTTTAAATGAAGACATTTCTGTTGAAGTGCGTGGTGAATGTTATATGCCAAAAGCTTCGTTCGTTTCATTAAATCAAGAACGAGAAGAAGCTGGACAAGACGTTTTTGCCAATCCAAGAAACGCCGCTGCAGGAAGCCTGCGACAACTCGATACAAAAGTAACGGCCAAAAGAAAGTTGGATACTTTTTTATATACAGTAGCTGACTTTGGACCAATGACTTCAAAAACTCAATTCGCAGCGCTTAATGAACTCTCTGAGATTGGCTTTCGAACGAATCCAGAAAAACGACTTTGTCAAACGATTGATGAGGTCTGGTCATTTATCGAAGAGTTCCATGAAAAACGAGCAGCTCTTCCTTATGAGATTGATGGAATTGTGATTAAAGTGAATGACTTTGCTATACAAGATTCATTAGGCTTTACAGTCAAAGCTCCTCGTTGGGCGGCGGCGTATAAGTTTCCACCAGAAGAAGCACAGACAGTTGTTGAAGATATTGAATGGACGATCGGACGGACGGGCGTTATCACACCGACTGCCGTCATGACACCTGTACGCGTGGCAGGCACAACCGTCAGTCGCGCGAGTCTCCACAATGCTGATTATATTCGAATGAAAGACATTCGACTGAAGGATACGGTGACTATTTATAAAGCTGGAGATATTATTCCTGAGGTCGCCCAAGTCATTACAGACAAACGACCAAAAGACAGTATTGCATATGAAATGCCTACCCATTGTCCAATCTGTCAGAGTGAGTTGGTTCATTTGGATGAAGAGGTTGCTCTTCGCTGTATTAATCCAAAATGTCCTGCACAGATCAAAGAAGGTCTCAATCATTTTGTTTCTAGAAATGCGATGAATATTGATGGCTTAGGTCCTCGTGTCTTAGCACAAATGTATGATAATCATCTAGTGGGCGATGTAGCCGATTTGTACAAACTGACAGAAGAACAGCTCTTGACGCTAGATAAGATTAAAGAAAAATCTGCCGCAAACATCTTATCGGCGATTGCAGCGAGTAAAGAAAACTCTGTTGAACGTTTAATTTTCGGCTTAGGAATTCGTCATGTTGGAGCCAAGGCGGCCAAAATTTTGGCTGAACATTTTGGTGATTTGACTCAAATAAGCCAAGCTGACTTTGAATCTATCGTTTCACTGGATACACTGGGAGACATTATTGCCAATAGTGTTGTGACCTATTTTGAAAACGAAGAAGTTCATCAGTTGATGTCTGAATTGCGTTCTGCCGGTGTGAATTTGACCTATAAAGGGGTTCGTGCAGCGGATATTGCAGAAATCGATTCGCCGTTTAAAGATAAAACGATTGTCTTGACTGGAAAGTTGACCCAGTTCAATCGGGAAGAAGCAAAAGAAACAATCGAGTCTTTAGGCGGAAAAGTAACCGGTAGTGTCTCGAAAAAGACCGACATCGTAGTTGCTGGTGAAGAGGCTGGAAGCAAGTTAACAAAAGCCCAATCATTGGGCATTACAGTGTGGAATGAAGAACAAATGGCTCAAGCACTTGAAGATAGCCGCAAAGAATAGCGTCAATCACATTTTTCCTACTAAATGTCTCAATAAATAAAAAGAATTCTGTATATTTATGAGAAGTTTCATGAAAGTATTTTAAAACTCAATTAAATTTATGGTAAAATAAATAGATAGTGTATATAAAGTGAGAAGAAAGAAGGGGTATAGATGGCAATTAGTGAAGAAGAAATCAAACACGTTGCTAAACTTTCGAAGCTAGAATTCGGTCAAGAAGAGCTTGAAAGTTTCACATATCAATTAGGAAAAATCATTGATATGGTTGAATTATTGGAAGAAGTTGATACGGAAGGTGTCCATTTCACTTCCAATGTAATTGAAACAATTAATGTTATGCGCCAAGACCGCGTACAACCAGGCTGGAATCGTGATGAGTTAATGAGAAATGTTCCAGAAACAGAAGACGGCTTTATCAAAGTGCCGGCAATTATTGATGAAGGAGAGGCAGGCGCATAATGGAAAAATTGTATGACAAATCATTAGTTGAATTACATGACTTGTTGGTCTCAAAAGAGATTACTTCACAAGATTTAACGCAGGCAACGTTTGATCGAATTAAAGAAACTGAACCTAAAGTTGATGCATTTCTACAACTGAACGAAGAAAAATCTATCGAGTTAGCCAAAGCAATCGATGAAAAAGGAATTACTGAAGGCAATGTGTTAGCAGGAATTCCAATCGGGATTAAAGATAACATTGTAACGAAAGACTTGCGGACAACCGCAGCTTCAAAAATGTTATATAACTTTGACCCAATCTATGATGCGACAGTGATGGATAAAGTCTATCAATCTGACTTAATTCCTGTCGGCAAATTAAATATGGATGAGTTTGCGATGGGTGGAAGTACCGAAAATTCAGCCTTCAAAAAAACTAAAAATGCTTGGGACCACACAAAAGTTCCTGGTGGCTCATCAGGTGGTTCTGCAGCAGCTGTAGCAGCGGGTCAAGTGCCAGTTTCTTTAGGTAGCGATACTGGCGGAAGTATTCGTCAGCCAGCCGCTTTTAACGGAATTGTTGGGATGAAACCAACTTACGGCCGCGTTTCACGTTTTGGGCTGATTGCCTTTGCTTCCTCATTAGACCAAATTGGGCCAATGACAAGAACAGTTAAAGATAATGCTTTAGCATTGACTGCAATTAGTGGTTACGATGAAAAAGATGGTACCTCAGCAGGCGTTTCTGTGCCCAATTTTGCTGAAGGTCTAACTGGTGATATCAAAGGCATGAAGATTGCTTTACCAAAAGAATATCTAGGGGAAGGTATTGCTCCTGGCGTTCAAGAAGCGATTCTAAAAGCAGCAGAAACATTCCGTGCTTTAGGTGCAACTGTTGAAGAAGTCAGCTTACCACATTCAAAATATGGAGTAGCAGTCTACTATATTATTGCCTCATCAGAAGCAAGCTCGAACTTACAACGTTTTGATGGTATTCGTTATGGGTACCGTTCGGAACATGCAAAAAACTTAGATGAAATTTATGTACAATCAAGATCTGAAGGATTTGGGACAGAGGTTAAGCGTCGAATCATGCTTGGAACTTTCTCACTGAGTTCGGGTTACTATGATGCTTACTTCAAGAAAGCTGGTCAAGTGAGAACACTAATCAAACAAGATTTTGATAAAGTCTTTAACCAATACGACTTAATCATTGGTCCTTCATCACCAACTGTTGCATTTGGAATTGGTGAAAACATTAATGATCCAATTACGATGTATAAGAGTGATATTTTAACGATTCCAGTAAATCTTGCGGGACTTCCTGGTATGTCAATTCCTGGTGGATTCTCAGAGGGCTTACCAGTTGGTCTTCAATTAATCGGTAATCACTTTGATGAAGCAACAATGTACAAAGCAGCTTATGCCTTTGAACAAGCAACGGATTTCCATAAGAAAAAACCAGTGATTTTAGGAGGACAAGCCTAATGAACTTTGAAACAGTAATCGGACTTGAGGTCCATGTGGAATTAAAAACCAACTCTAAAATCTTTTCTCCAGCGCCTGCTCACTTTGGGGCAGAACCAAATAGTAATACGAATATTATCGACTGGGGTTACCCAGGCGTTTTACCTGTAATGAATAAAACGGCTTTAGAATTTGGGATGAAAGCCGCTCTTGCTCTAAACTGTGAGATTTCTAAAGATACGCACTTTGACCGTAAAAACTACTTTTATCCAGATAATCCCAAAGCTTATCAAATTTCACAATTTGATCAACCGATTGGTCATGATGGTTGGATTGAAATTGAAGTAGAAGGTAAAAAGAAAAAAATTCGTATTGAACGTGTCCATTTAGAAGAAGATGCTGGAAAAAACATGCACGGTATTGGCGGTTTTTCTTATGTTGATTTAAACCGTCAAGGAACACCGTTAATCGAGATTGTTTCTGAAGCGGACATGCGTTCTCCAGAAGAAGCTTATGCTTACCTAGAAGCTTTACGTTCAATTATTCAATTTACAGAAGTCAGTGATGTCAAGATGGAAGAAGGTTCTATGAGATGTGATGCCAACATTTCTTTACGTCCTTATGGGCAAGAAGAATTTGGGACAAAAGCAGAATTGAAAAACTTGAATTCAATGACCTTCGTGAAAAAAGGGTTGGCTTATGAAGAAAAACGCCAAGCAAAAGTGCTCCTTTCTGGTGGTGAAATTCAACAAGAGACCCTTCGTTTTGATGAAACAACAAATAAAACAGTCTTGATGCGTGTAAAAGAAGGTTCGAGTGATTATCGTTATTTCCCAGAACCAGATATTCCTCGTTTTGTCATTGATGATGAGTGGATTGAAAAAGTTCGCGAAACACTACCAGAGATGCCAAACTCACGTCGCGCTCGTTATGTTAAAGAATTAGACTTACCTGAATATGACGCAATGGTTCTTACCTTAACAAAAGAAATGTCAGATTTCTTTGAAGAAGCCGTTGAAAACAACGCAGAGCCAAAACAAGTTTCTAACTGGTTAATGGGGGAAGTTTCTGCTTACTTAAACAGTGAAAAACTTGAATTAGGCGAAACGAAACTAACACCAAACAACTTAGCGGGTATGATTAATTTGATTGCAGATGGAACAATTAGTTCTAAAATTGCTAAGAAGGTCTTCCGTGAGCTAATTATTAACGGTGGCGATGCCAAAACAGTTGTCCAAGAAAAAGGATTGGTTCAATTATCTGATCCAGCGCAATTGTTACCGATTATTAATGAAGTATTAGACAATAATCAACAGTCTGTTGACGATTTCAAAAATGGGAAAGACCGCGCAGTTGGATTCTTAGTCGGTCAATTGATGAAAGCAACGAAAGGGCAAGCAAATCCTGGCGTTGTAAACAAACTATTGCAAGAAGAATTGGCAAAACGTTAAGAGGTCAAAACATGAAAAAAGCACGCGTCATATATAATCCTACATCAGGAAAAGAATTAGTGAAAAAAAGTTTAGCGGACATCCTTATGGTGGTGGAAGAAGCAGGGTATGAAGCAAGCACGTACGCGACTACGCCTGCGCCGAATTCAGCAAGAGATGAAGCGAGACGGGTCGGTGAACTAGGATTTGATTTAGTCGTCGCAGCAGGCGGAGATGGCACCATTAACGAAGTGGTTAATGGGCTGGCTCCGTTAGAAAAGAGACCTAAGATGGCGATTATCCCTGCTGGAACTACAAATGACTACGCTAGGGCGCTAAAAATCCCTAGAGATGATATTAAAGCAGCCGCAGAGATAATCAAAAAAGATCAAACTGTCAAAATGGATATTGGGAAAACAAATAAAAATTATTTTATCAATATTGCAGCTGGTGGTTATTTGACTGAGTTAACCTATGAAGTTCCTTCCGAATTAAAAAGTATTTTTGGTTATCTTGCTTATATAGCGAAGGGTGCTGAGATGTTGCCTCGAGTGAAGCCTATTAAAATGCACTTGAAATACGATGAAGGTGAATATAATGGGAATGCCTCGATGTTTTTCCTTGGCTTAACTAATTCTGTTGGTGGGTTTGAACGAATCGTTCCGGATGCAAAGCTTGATGATGGAAAATTTTCGTTAATTATTGTAAAAACAGCCAACTTATTTGAGATTTTACACATTGCAGCCCTCATGTTAAATGGTGGAAAGCATATTGATGATCCTCGTTTGATTTATACAAAAACAAGTAAACTATATGCCGAAACATCAGATAGTGAAAAGCGCATGATGATTAATCTTGATGGAGAGTATGGTGGCGATGCGCCGATGACTTTCGAAAATTTGCACCAACATATTGAATTTTTGGCCAATACAGATCAAATTCCTGATGAGGCAATCACTGGTGAAACTGCCGAAGAAGTTGAAATTGAGAATGCTGGAAAAGAATTTGTTAAAGAAGTCGAAAAATTGACCGATCAAGATATAAATGGTGATGGAAAACGTGGGTAAAGTTGCCAACACCAAAAAATAGAAGAAAATCTGAACGTAGAATTAGGAAAACACGTGTAGATGTCCCTAAGTTCTCCGTTCAGATTTTCTTTTTTTACGAGTTTACCTTGCATTTTATGAAAACATTCATTAGAATAATGAGAGCAAATTTGCTCAAAGAGGAGTCCAACAGAAAATGAAAGAATATCCAGTACAAAAAAATCAACGCCTAACGGTTTCGATTGTCGACTTAACGCATGAAGGTATGGGTGTGGCCAAAGTAGACGGTTATCCCTTGTTTATCGAGAATAGTTTACCTGGTGAAGAGGTCGAAGTTTTAGTCATCAAGGTCGGCAATAAATTTGGATTTGCCAAGGTTGAGAATTGGTTAACCGAAAGTCCTGATAGACAACCACTAAAAGATGTGGATTTATTACGCACAGGAATTGCGCCACTTAGCCATTTAAGCTATACAAAACAGTTAGAGTTTAAACAAGACCAAGTCAAAAATGTCATGAAAAAAATAGCTAAAATGCCTGATGTTCCTGTTTATGAAACCTTGGGAATGGAAAATCCTGTTGGTTATAGAAACAAAGCTCAAATTCCTGTAAGACGTGTTGACGGGGAGTTAGTCACTGGTTTTTATCGTAAAAACAGTCATCAAATGATTCCAATTGAAGACTTTTACATTCAAGACCCTGAGATTGATCAAGCAATCGTTACAATTCGAAATATCTTACAACGGTTTGACGTTCGTGCTTATGATGAAGAAAAACATAAAGGGATGCTTCGTCATATTATCGTACGCCGTGGTCATTATACGCATGAAATGATGGTTATCTTAGTGACGCGTAAAGAAAAATTCTTTAAAAGCGATGTAATTGCAGAAACAATCAATAAAGAAATTCCAGAAGTTGTCTCTGTTATTCAAAATATTAACGAAGATAAAACTAATGTTATTTTAGGTAAAGAGAATCGTGTCTTATTTGGGAAAGATCATATGCTAGATCAGCTTTTAGGGAATACATTTAGAATTTCCCCTCAATCGTTCTACCAAGTAAATACAATTCAAGCAGAAGTTCTCTACCAAACAGCGATTGATTTTGCTGAGTTAACTAAATCGGATGTTGTGATTGATGCCTATTCAGGAATCGGAACAATTGGGATTTCATTAGCGGACAAAGTAAAAGACGTTTACGGTGTTGAAATCACACCAGAAGCGATTTTGGATGCTCAAATTAATGCGGAGAAAAACCACGTAGACAATGCGCATTATCAAGTAGGTAAAGCCGAAGTTGTCATGAAAAAATGGCAAGAACGTGAAATTAATCCAACAGTTGTTATTGTTGATCCACCGCGTAAAGGTTTGGCAGAAAGCTTCATTCAATCAACTGCTGAAATGAAACCGAATAAAGTGGTCTACATTTCTTGTAACCCAGCAACACTAGCGCGTGATTTAAAACTATTCAAAGAGTTAGGCTACAAAACAGAAAAAATTCAGCCAGTTGATTTGTTCCCACAAAGTTATCATACAGAGGCTGTTGCGTTATTAGTAAAGGAGAAAAAATGAATTCAAAAGAAAAAATGTTAGAGATTATCAAAAAGAAACAAGGGGGCGGTCGAGTAAAACAAATGGAAACACCCAAAAATGACCGCAGAAACATGAGAAAAGGCCCTAAGATTTTTAATAAATAATCTAAGTCAGCCTAAATGTTATAGCACCAAATAGTAGAGCCTGTACGCCAGAAAATGGTTAGTATAGGCTCTATTTGTCATTCTAAATAATAAAACTCAGCTTTTGTAGGCAAATTTGTTGGAACGAATTTTGTTGGGTGTTATACCATAATCTTTTTTATAGAGTCGGTAGAAGTAGCTGACATCATCATAACCAAATGATTTGGCAATATCACTAATTTTACTTGTTGAGTTGATAATTAACTCATTTGCTTGTTTCATTCGCTGGTGATGACAATATTGATTAAAGCCCATCCCAATTTCTTTTTGGAAGAGCTGGCCTAGATAAGCGGAGTTCATATTAAACTTATCTGCTAAAATTTTTAATGAATGATGGGTGCGCAAATCTTCATTCACAATCTTAAGAATTTGCTGAATAACCGGTGAATAGGTTTGTTCATTGTTTTTCATTTTTTCTATCGTAAGCTGGATAAAATCATAGAGAAAGTCAACAATTCGATTGATTGTTTTCTGCTGCGTAATCCGTTCAACTAGATAACGAAGGGTACTAATTTCATCGGCTTCAGCAAGGCCAAAATCTGCAGAAATTCGATAAAGCATGATTCCTATCCCGATTGTTACGTTTTGGATAGCTAAGGGATCCAGATGGGCATTCAAAATATCTGTTTTTAGCAGCTGAAATTTATCATAAATCGTTTCTTGGTTGCCCTCTAAAATTAATTGTTTTAACTCCTCTTGGGTGACAAGTTGTTCGGTAAAACGGTAGTCTTTGCTCACATCCTGTTCGGTAATGCATTTGCCGAAACCAAAAACTAGACTATAGGACTGTAATTTTTTTGCTTGTTGAAAGGAGAGATGAATTTCTTCAATCTCATTGACAGAATTGCCAAACGTTAAAAAGACCTCGGAATAGTTTTGAGACGATTGGACGCTCTCTTTTATCTGTGTATCAGAAATAGTTTCCGGATTATAGATAAGCACCACTTCATCAGCTGTTAATTTGACTAATTCAATGGCTGGAAAAGTCTGTTTCAATAAACGCACGAGATCATTTTTATTCACAATGGTTGCTAGCTCGCTGAACATGATGTAGGCCATCGCAATTTTCCCCCAAGATTTGTAGGGGGTAAGTAGTTCCTCCCAGTTTTGGTAATCAGTAGGGGACAGTTTTTGTAATAAAATCCTTCTTAAAAAATTATCTTTAAATATTTCTCGCTCATTTTCTGTCCAAAGCTGCTTTTTCTTTCGTTCATTTTCAATCTTGGTAATGGTTGAAGAAACAGTCGCTACTAGTTCGGCTCGATTAATCGGCTTAATTAAATAATTTTCAATGCCCAGTAAGATTCCTTCTTTGGCGTATTCAAAGTCATCATAACTACTAATAATAATTGATTTAAATGGAATATCGGTCTTTTTCAACTGACTAATCAGTTCTAATCCACTCATCTCAGGCATCCGTATATCAGATAGGATTATTGAAGGACGCAGCTCATAAAATAGCTGCGTTGCTTCTTTGGCTGATGTAGCCGTAGTAATAGAATGTATCTCCTTAATCTCGTCCAGGAGGATTTGTTTTAGTCCTTTGAGAATCAACTTTTCGTCATCAACAAGTAAAATATTCACGATTCTATTCCCCCTTTATTTTTTGGAATCATTAGAAAGACGCTCACGCCGCCCCAGTCATTCGTAGCAATTTGAACACCGTATGATTCACCAAATAATTCCTTAATACGATAATTTACATTTAAAAGCCCCATTGAATCACTTGACTCAATATCATTATTTTTTAGTTGTTCTTGGATTAAGGATAACTTCTCAACAGGGATTCCTTTGCCGTTATCTTTAATCGAAATCATAATATCCTCATCCTTTTGTTCACAAGTAATTTCTATGAAGTTACTATCTGAGTCAATATCAATACCATGGATCACATAGTTTTCGATTAGTGGCTGAATAGATAGCTTTTCAATTAAGGCTGTCTCCAAACTATCTTCAATTGAAATATCATAGAACAAATTATCCTCATAACGTAATTCGAATAAACGTAAGTAAGAATCACAGAAGCTTAATTCCTCACTTAGTGGAATTAATTCTTTTCCCTTAATCATATTTTTATAAAGACGCGAGGTATTATAAAGCATTTCTGCCACCGAATCATCTTTATTTATGACGGCCTTCATTCGAATTGACTCTAGTGTGTTGTAGAGGAAATGAGGGTTGATTTGTGAGCGTAATGTTTTCATTTGATAGTTTTTCTGCTTAATTTCACTGACATACACATTATCTATGTATTGACGTAGCTGATTGGCCATCTCATCCAAACCATTTTGGATGAGCCCAAATTCATCCGTACGATTGTTTTCGTGAGTTTCGTTAGATTGAGTAAAGTCACCTTGTTGAATCGCAGTCATTTTTTGCGAAATTAAAACGATTTTCCCTTCCAAATTACGCAAATGACGCACAATCACAGGAAATGAAATAACAATAATTACAAGAGCGATAAGAATAAAATAAAAATATAGGTGAAAAATAGCACCCCAAACTTTATTAGCGTTTATTTTTGCTACAATTTGGTAGTTTGATGAGAATTTTTCTTCTTGAAAGTCTTTCAACTTTCTCCCGTTATTTTCTGTCCCTGAAAAACTACTATAAATCGATTGGTTATTTTCTAATAAAAAAAGATCTCCAGCTGAATCTTGAACGTTTGTTGTCAGCTGATTATAAATGGTTTGGTTGTTAAAGATGTAATAGATTTCTGCCACATTGTCCAAAGTCGATGGATTATTCAGTGTTTTATGAAAGGATAAGAGACCAGGTGGCGCTTTTTTGTTTAAAGCGATTGAAGTAATTTCCTTAGTAGTTAAGGCTTCATCAGGTAAGTCTATCTTAATTCGTCGAAGAAAATCTGCCCCCTTATTAGAAAAGACAGTCAGCATCTGCTCGTCTTTATCATAGAAAACGATTTCAGAAAAATTGGGATAAGAGTAGAAGACCTTCTTAATAAAAGTCAATGTTCCATAATAATTAGATGATTCACTATTCATATAACGCTCAGTTTTATATTCAAAATAATCCGCATACGTTAATTTCAAAAAATTATTTAAGTCTTCCAAATCAGGTTGTTGGATAAAAAGCTCATTCGTTAGGGTATCTACAATATTCTGTTCTTTAATAATTTCTGTTTTAAGGGTCACATAATTATTGTTTAAGACATTCGTTTTTTCTTGTTTGATGTTTAACACATACGAATGAAATACAAAAAATAGAATAACAATGACACCGATTATAATAAAGAGATATTGCTGAAAAATCCTACGAAAAGCATTTATTTTAAAAATATTTAATTTTTCAAACGTTTGTTGAAAGGTCATTTTTTTCATTCCCTTGCTGTAATCTACTCTTAGCTATTCTATCAGTTAATGCACCATAATTAAAACTTATATATAAATAACAGAATAAGCTAAAAACAAACAAGAGGAGGGCGACCGGTAGCTCACTTATAATCAGTAAGGTAAACAACCCATAACCAATTGTCAAAAGAATCAAAAGAGGCTGAGAAAAAAATAAAATTAACCCATTTTTAAAATGTACACGAACAGGGTTGCTGAATAAGGCAATCTCCAAACAATAGACTGGGTAAATACTTAGACAAAAGAATCTCAGAATAAAATAGATTGGGGATAAAAGACTGAGACTAGGAAAAAAAGAATAAATGATTGAATCGAAGCTAATCAAAAACAAAAAAAGATGAATGAACAACAAAGGAATCATTTCCTTTGAGAAAGCTTGTTTATAAGAGCGGAAAAAAAGGCGATAAACGGCTTCATCTGGTGTATCAATTACAGAAAACGTGCATCTAAATAGAGCAATTGCACTTGGCAAAAGAAATAAACTTGCCAAGAAGAATAAGAATGGATAATGATTTATTTGTTTTATACCGATTGTCAACAGTAGATAGAATAAGGGGGAGGACATAAGAATAAATAGAACGTTCAAAAGAAGCAATCGAACAATCAATTGAGTGATTGATTGAAGATCATTAGGGAAAACTTTTTTCATTTGATAGAACTTCCTTCCTACAATAAGATAGCGCTTACTTACAATATAAAGGACTTCTATTTAATTGTCTACGTCTTCAAATGAATCAAATAAGGGAACTATAATTCATACAATAAATGTGAAATTTTACCAATTGAGGAAGCGTTTTCTATTCTGTATGCTTAAACCATGAAGACAAGGAGGTAGACGCAAATGGAAATAAGTTCTGTGAAAAATAAGAACAAGCATGAGGGGAAAATAAAAAAGAAATGGCATCGATTCCTTAAAAACAAGGAACTTTTCATTCTATCAGCTCCAGGAATTATCTGGTTTGCCATCTTTTCTTATTTACCAATGTTTGCAATTTTTGTTGCATTCAAACGATTCCGCTTACACGGGAATTTTTTTGAAAGTTTTATGAAAAGTGAGTGGGTTGGATTAGATAATTTCAACTTTTTATTTAAAAGTGGGGATGCATCCTTAATCATTCGAAACACCGTGGGCTACAATGTCATTTTCATTCTGATGGGGATTATCATTCCATTGGCTATGGCACTGATGCTAAACGAGATATTCAGCAAGCAATTATCAAAGCTTTATCAAAGTGTTCTTTTTATTCCTTACTTTTTATCAATGGTGGTCGTTAGCTATATAGTATTCGCTTTTTTAGATCCGACTGGCGGGTATGTCAACAGCCTCTTAAAAACAATTGGGCTTAAACCAATTCAGTTTTATATGGAACCGAAATACTGGCCCTTCATTTTAACTCTGGTTTCTATCTGGAAAACAATGGGCTACAACATGATTATCTATCTCGCAGCCATCTGTGGGTTTGACAAATCTTATTATGAAGCGGCTATGTTGGACGGGGCTTCTAAATGGCAACAGATACGTCATATTACACTGCCCATGCTAAGACCAGTAATTGTTATTTTACTTATTTTAGCAGTTGGTGGGATTTTTAGATCAGACTTTGGACTGTTTTATCAAGTACCAAAAGATTCAGGTGCCTTAATCTCTGTCACACAAACGGTTGATACGTACATTTACCGAGGACTTGCAACAATGGGGGATATCGGTTTATCAGCTGCAGGAGGTCTGCTACAATCGGTGGTTGGATTTATTCTAGTCCTTATCACTAACGGAATTGTTAAAAAAATTGATAAAGGACAAAGTTTATTTTAATTAGGAGGTGAGCTATTTTGGAAGAAAAAAAACAAACCACATTGGGCGAATCATTAAACCGATTTGGTCGAGTCAGTCGAAAATCTAATCTACTTATAACGGCTTTTCTCGGAATAATTACATTGTTAAGCGTGATTCCATTTATATTAGTGATTATTATTTCATTTACTGATTCGGAATCTATTCAAAAATTCGGGTATCAATTTATTCCAAAAAAATGGAGTTTGGATGCCTATCAAATGATTTTTGAAGATGGTGCGGTATTTAGATCATTTGGAACAACTGTATTTATCACAGTGATGGGGACAATTATCGGCGTGTTTTTGATGTCAACCTTTGCCTATACCTTATCCAGAAAAAAATATGCTTATCGTGGTTTCTTATCCAAGTATTCAATTATCCCTATGTTATTTAGTGGCGGTATTATCGGAAATTATATTGTTATCGTCAACATTTTAGGCTTAAGAAATTCTGTATGGTCGTTAATTTTACCATTGTGTATGAGTACCTTTTCAATTATGATTTTGCGAACCTTTTATCAGATGTCTGTTCCCGAAGCCTTGATTGAATCAGCTTATATGGATGGAGCAAGCGAATGGACCATCTACTTTAAGATTATCCTGCCGTTATCATTACCAGGATTAGCAACTATCGCGTTATTTTTAACTTTGGGGTATTGGAATGATTGGTTTAGCGCTCTATTGTATATCGATAGTAACAAGATTGTTCCTTTACAGTATCTTTTAATGAAAATGGAAACAAATATTGAGTTTATTGCCAATAATGCTGGGAAAATGGGAATCACCGCTAACAATTCATTACCTACAGAGACGATTAAAATGGCGGTTGTGGTTTTATCTACTGCGCCAATCTTGATTGCCTATCCATTTTTCCAAAAGTACTTTATTGGTGGTTTAACGATTGGTGCTGTAAAAGAGTGAGTTAGGGTAAAATAGATGACAGGTTCATCTAATTAAAAATATAGGAGGCTTTATTTTATGTTTAAACGAAAAAAGGTTTTAGGGATGGCACTTTTAGCTTTAACGGCGGTATTTGTTTCTGCTTGTGGTGGCAAAAAAGAGGAAGCAAAAGATTCTGATACAGTCAATCTAAGCTGGTATATTACTGGGATTCCACAAAAGGATATTGATAAAGTAAACGATGCCGTAAATGACTATACAAAAGATAAATACGGCTTAACTGTGACATTAAATCAAATTGACTGGGGCGAATACGATCAAAAAATGAGTGCGTTAGTGAACGCAGGAGAATCATTTGACTTGGCGTTTACGGCTTCATGGTTAGGTGGTTTCAACTATTTAACTAATGCTAGAAAAGGCGGATTCTTAAATATTACTGACTATCTAAACGGCGAAAACAAAAATCTAAAAAGCTCGCTTGATGAAAAATTCTGGCAAGGTGCTGAAATTGACGGGAAAGTCTATGTGGTTCCTACTCAAAAAGAAATTGCGGCCACTGAATTCTTTGTTTTTAATAAAGAACTTGTAGACAAATATAAAGTCCCTTATGAAGACATCAAAACGTATGACGACTTAGAACCATGGTTGAAAAAAATCAAAGAAGGAGAAGGTATTTTCCCATGGTATATGTCAGAAGGTTACAAAAACCCTTATGAATTTGATGAATTGAATACGTCTGTCGGAATTAATTTGGAAGGCGACAAAGATAAAATTACTGATGTTTACTTTGAAAAACCTTATGTACAACGCGTGAAAAAAGTCAGAGAATTCATGAAAGCTGGCTATATTAATGAAAATGCTGCGTTAGCGAAACAAACAGATATTGTCGGAAAAGATTGGTTTGTTACTTCTACAGTGATGGGACCATTGGATACGGCAACCGTTAAAGACCAAGTGAAAAAAGATGTTGTGGTTACCCAAATGACAGATTCGATTGTTACGAATGCTTCAGCTGTTGGCGCTGGAACTGTTATCGGGGCAAACTCAGAGCATCCAAAAGAAGCCATGAAACTGTTAGAAGCGGTCAATACTGATCCTGTTTTAATGAATTTATTAGCCTATGGAATTGAAGGAACACATTACGAAAAAACAGGGGACGATACCATTAAATGGTTAGATGCTCATAGTAATTATACAACGCCTTACTATATGTTCGGAAGTTACTTTAACCTTTACCATGCAGAAGGCGCTCAAACAGATGAATGGGCTGTTTTAAAAGAATACAATGCGAATGCCATTCCTTCTCCTGCACTAGGATTTAACTTTGATACAACTAGCGTATCAACACAAATCGCCGCTTTAAATAATGTGCAAGAAGAGTTCAAAAACTTAATTAACACAGGCTCAGTTGATCCAGAAGAAAATCTTGAAAAGATGAAAACGAAGATGGAAGCAGCTGGTCTACAGGATGTCATTAAAGAAATGCAAACGCAATACGACGAATGGAAAAAATAAAATAATTTGAGTTGAAAAGTGAAAAATCTGGAATAACGCTGAGTAATCATGCAGCTCAGATTTTTCACTTTTTCTTTATGATAAGGAGAAAAACTGATGACACTTCGTGGAGATATTGAAGAAATAAAACAAGTCGATGATGATCCAACCCTCGGGATGACTGAAGGGTTATTAGAAAAATTAGAAGCGTTTCAAGATATGAAACTAGGAGTGATTTTTCACTGGGGGCTCTATGCCCAAGCTGGAATCGTTGAGTCATGGCAGCTATCAAAAGAAGATGAGTGGGCGCGAAAAGATCCTTGGCGAGAGGATTTGGATACCCTAAGAAGAGATTACTGGAAGCTGAGTGAATCATTTAATCCAGTTAAATTTGACCCAGAGGATTGGGCGAAAAAATGTCGAGCAGCCGGATTCAAATATATGTTATTTACAACAAAACACCATGATGGATTTACGATGTACGACACGAAGTTATCTGACTATAAAATCACTTCTGAACAGTTTCCTTTTCATACCAATAAAAAAAGCGATGTTTTAAAGGAAGCCTTTGATGCGTTTAGAAATGAAGGGATGACGGTGGGGGCCTATTACTCTAAAGCAGATTGGCATTCCCCTTATTATTGGGTACCAAATCAATCACCAATCGGTCGGTATGCGAGTTATTCGGTAGAAGAAGATCCAGCGATGTGGCAACGTTTTGTCGAGTTTGTTCACGGTCAATTGGCTGAAATCATGACGAATTATGGTGCGGTTGATATTTTATGGTTAGATGCTGGTTGGGTAGGACCTGAAACTGGCGAGGACTTACAAATGGCTGAGTTGTCAAAAAAATTACGCCTTCTCCAAAATAATTTGATTATGGTCGATCGAACGATTGGTGGAGCGTATGAAAATTATGTGACACCTGAACGAGCAGTTCCAGACATTCCTCCAAAAAAAGTCTGGGAAAGTAACATTCCTTTAGCGAATAACTGGGGCTATGTGCCAAATGATCACTACAAGTCATTAAAAGAAATTATTCATTTACTTATTAACGTAGTCACAAAAGGAGGCAACTTGATTTTGGGCGTGGGTCCCAAACCAGATGGAACCTTGCCCAAAGAAGCGGAAGAACTATTATCCGGCTTAGGACAATGGTTAGATACGTACGGTCAAGGAATTTATGGGACAAGAGCTGTGAGGACTACACAAAACCAAGAATGGCGGCTTACTCAAAAAGATCAAAATATCTATGCTTATTATCTGCTTGAAGACGATGTAGAAGTCGCTACTCTTGATTTATCTGACTTAGGTATTGATGAAAAGACAGTTGAATGCGTATCGTTATTATCAACTGGTGAGAAACTAAACGCGCAAAAACCACATCTATATCTCGTAAAGGTTGGCGATGAAAAAAATGCTCTTGGCGTTTGCATTAAAAGGAACCAAAAATAATCAAGAGAAATGAGAGGAATCAACGAATGAGTCATTCAGAAAAGCACACCAAGAATAGTTTCAGTTTTGAGACCTGGTGTTCAGCTGAACAAACACAAGAAACAGCAACGATATCAAGTTGGTTTGAAGCAACGCATGTGAGTCGGCCTATCAAGTTTATCCGTGTGAAAAGGTCGGGAAATTCCTCAGAAAGTTTTACTATTTCTTGGAACAAACCAGAGATTGAGATTCGCTCATCATCAATGAATGGGTTATTCTATGGGTTTCTAGAAGCCCAAAAGAAAGGTGAGCGAAAAGAAGAGAAGGTTACGTATACACCTCAAATGAAAGAACGCGCACTAATGCTTGATATGGGGCGAAAGTTTTATACAAAAGAATGGCTGTTTTCTTTAATTGAACAGATGAGTCGGTTAAAACTAAATACACTCCAACTGCACTTTTCTGACAACGAAGGGTTTCGTATTGAATCAGAAAGTTATCCTGAAATTGTCTCAGAACACTATTTAACGAAACAGGAAATCCGAGAAATTATCTTCCATGCTAACAAACACTACATCCAAATTATTCCAGAATTGGATACGCCCGGACATTTAAAGAATTTTTTGAGTAAATACCCGCAATGGCGTCTAAATAGAGTCGGTGAACCGAATGAATATTTGGATCATCGTGCATTAGATATCACAAATCCTAAAGCAATTTCGGCGATTGATCGACTACTGTATGAATACTTTGATTTATTCAAAGAAAGTCGTTATTTCCATATTGGTGCAGATGAATTCATTGATTTTGATTCATTTCATGAATACCCATCATTGCAGACGGCAGCTAAGAAAAAATATGGCGAAAAGGCAACTGGAATTGAATTATATATCGAGTATACAAATCAGCTGATTAAAAAAACGGCCACGGCAGGTTTTAGTCCACGTGTATGGAGTGATGGGTTTTTACGGAAAAATCAATCATCAATCGTTCCCCTTTCAAAAGAGGTTCAGATTACTTTTTGGACTCGCTGGAATCAAAACATGGCGAGTGTGTCTGAGTATATTAAAGAAGGGTACGAAGTCTTAAACTTTAATGATAACTATTTCTATTTTGTCCTTGGAGAAGCAGCGGGTTATATCTACCCAACTGCTGAAAAAATTAACAAAGAGTGGCAGCCTACTTTGTTTGCCCAAAATCAGTGGGTTACAGAGGAAGAGCTTGCTAAGGTTGTCGGTAGTTCGTTTGCTGTTTGGGCAGATCGACCGGAAGCTTTAAGTCAAAATCAAGTAATGGAAAAACTACTTGCACCATTAGAAGCCTATGCAGAAAAATTATGGATAAACGAGGGATACGAATGTTAGAAAGAGAACGAATTCAACGAATGAATCAAGAGTTGAAACAGCGAGAGATTATAGAAAAAATCCCCTTGATGAACTTAACATTAAAAAGTGGGGATCAGCTGATTGAGTATCAGTCCGGCCAATATTTTGGTGAAAAGAATGGTTATTATACGATCATTGGAGAATTAGTGATTCCAGATGACTGGCAACAATCGGAGCTTAGTTTGGGAATCTATTCCTCTGAAACTGAATGGGATAATGCCACAAATCCACAGTTGACTTTGTTTCTTGATGATGAGTTGATCCAAGCCCTTGACGTGAATCATAGAGAGGCGATTTTACCAAAAATGCTCATCGAAAAAAAGAAGCTTGCCTTTCGTTTAGAGGTTTTTAGTGGACGAGAAGAAAAACAGTTCCCTTTGTTCATCCAACTTCAAAAAATTGATCGCCCCACGCGGAACTGTTATTACGACTTTTTTGTTGCGTTGGAAAGTTGGCGCTCAATCATAGGGGAAACGGCGAATGAGTTAATCTATGAAGCCGCTTTGCATCAAGCAGCGCAGTTCCTTGATTTTCGAACCCCGTATTCTGAAGATTATTATGAAGGAATCTCAAAAGCAAGTAACTATCTGAAAGAGCAGTTGTATGAAAGAGAAGATTTTCAAAGTATCGCAACCGTTTTAGCAGTAGGTCATACGCATATTGATATTGCTTGGTTATGGACGGTTCAACAAGCAATCGAAAAAGGACAGCGTAGCTTTTCAACGGTCCTAAAGCTGATGGAAGAATATCCTGATTATACGTTTATTCAAAGTCAGCCACAAATGTATCAATTTATTAAAGAACAATATCCAACCTTGTACGAGGAGATAAAGAAAAAAATTGACGAGAAGCGTTGGGAACCAGAAGGCGCGATGTGGGTAGAGGCTGACTGTAACCTAACATCAGGCGAGTCTTTAGTCCGACAAATTGTCCATGGAAAACAGTTTATCCAAGAAGAATTTGGTCGAGAAAGCCAAGTTTTATGGTTACCTGATGTGTTTGGTTATTCAGGAGCATTGCCACAAATCTTAAAAAAAACAAACACGCCGTATTTTATGACGACAAAACTTTCATGGAATCAGTTCAATCAAATTCCCTTTGATACGTTTTATTGGCAAGGGATTGATGGTAGCGAGGTGCTTACACATTTTATTACAACAGTCAGCGAAGGCTACAGTCCAACGCCTTACTATACAACCTACAATGGTTTGTTAGATCCATACTCTGTCAAAGGCAGCTGGACGCGTTATCAACAGAAAAAAATTAATAATGAAGTCCTGGTAGCTTACGGATATGGCGATGGTGGAGGCGGACCGACAAGAGAGATGTTAGAAGTCGCAACACGTCTCAAAAATGGACTACCAGGAATTCCTAAAGTTCAGCCCGGTTTTCCAAAAGATTATTTTAATCGTCTGGAAAAAAGATTGGAAACAGAACAGGTACCGCGTTGGCGAGGCGAACTCTATTTTGAGTATCATCGAGGAACCTATACGTCGATTGCCAAAAACAAAAAAAATAATCGTGAGGTTGAGACACTTCTTCAATCTGTCGAAAAGTTGTACACACAATATGGATTGGCTGATTATCCAAAAGAGCAGTTAGATGTGATGTGGAAAAAAACACTATTAAATCAGTTTCATGATACACTGCCCGGTAGCTCCATCAAAGAAGTCTATGATCAAACAGATTTGGAGTATCGTCAGACGCGCGAATTAGCCGAAGAACTGATTCAAGAGTTGTTATGTAATGAAGAAGCTGAAACAAATACTTGGATGGTTTACAATCCATTAGGAAAAACGCGCAATCTCTTAGTAAAAATCCCATTGGCTTCCAATGAACAACTGACTATCAATGGGCAAGCTGTCTGTCAACAGACAACTTCAACAGGCGAGACACTCATTTATCTTCCAGAAGTTCCTGCGATGAGCGCACAACTTGTCACTAAGGTACAACAGATAGACGAGAAGAATAAACAAGAGCCTATGCAAGAGCTGCTCGAGTATCCAAAAGATAAGTATTTTGAAACAAACTTTTATCAATTGAGATTTAATGAGTCATTTGAAATTGTTTCTTTATTAGATAAAAAAAGTCAAAGAGAAATCGTTCCACTAGGTGAAGTTTTGAATCGATTAATGGCTTATGAAGATTTGCCACTGAATTTTGATGCATGGGATATCGATATCTATTACCAAGAGAAGAGTTGGCCAGTTGATTCAGTTGACACAATTGAACTGGTTGAGACAGGCGCTATTCGTGAAACGATTAAAGTCACGCGTAAATTTGAAGCCTCACTGATTGAACAACGGATTCATTTTTATAAAAATAATCCCCGCATCGATTTTGAAACCACTGTCGATTGGCATCAGCAACATGTTCTATTGAAAGCCCAGTTTCCAATCAACGTCAATACGTTAAAAGCAACATTTGATATTCAGTTTGGAAATGTTGAACGTCCGATTCATACAAATACTTCGTGGGATCAAGCTAGATTTGAGGTTTGCGGACAGAGATGGGTCGATTTATCGGAAGGAAATTACGGCGTTAGTGTCATGAGCGATAGTAAGTACGGCTTTAATGTTGGTTATAAACAAATTGGTATTACGTTGATTAAATCAGCAACGGATCCAAATCCTGAAGCAGATCAAGGTTTACACCAATTCACTTATTCGATTTTACCACATTCAGGTAGTTGGAAAGAAGCGCAGACAGTCGAAGAAGCTTTGGATTTAAATACGCCAACCATTGTCCATCATATCGCAGCATCTAAAGAAGCCGAATTAAGTGAAACCTGGTGTACCTACGATGAGAAAAATATTCTACTCGATACTATGAAACGTTCTGAAAAAGGACAAGAAATCATTATTCGAATGTATGAATTTCATAACAATGATACAGTTGCGACCCTATCACTAAACCAAAAGATTCAACGCGTTGTTCTTTGTGATCTATTAGAAAACGAACTACAGGAGCTGTCCATTCATGACGGCCAAGTATCTGTTCATTTTCAGCCCTATGAGATTCAGACAATAAAATTTTTTATATAACGAGGAGTGAGTAGAAATATGAATGTCGAACAATTGCTTCAGCAAATGACACTCAAAGAAAAGGTTGGGCAACTAAATCAGCGACTTTATGGTTGGGAAGTCTACGAAAAAAAAGAGGGGAAAATTCACTTAACTGAAAAGTTTAAACAAGAGGTCAGCCGATGGGGATCGATTGGCTGTATCTACGGCATCTTTCGTTCAGATCCTTGGTCAGGTAAAAATAGGCAAACAGGATTATCTGTTAAAGAAGCAATAGAGGTCAGCCGTCTTGTTCAAGCTTATCTGAATGAGAATACACGCCTAAAGATTCCCACTTTTCTTTCAGAAGAATGTCCACATGGGCATCAAGCCTTGGATTCTTTAACCACGCCTGCCAATTATTCAGTTGGCATGAGTTGGAATCCAACACTTTATCAACGTGTACAAGAAATCGTCGCTCGAGAAATTAGAGCAAAAGGTGCCCACCTTGGTTTAATCTCTTCGTTAGATGTTTCAAGAGATCCACGCTGGGGACGAACAGAGGAGTGTTTTAGTGAAGATCCATTTCTCACTAGTCAATATACAGCAGCGGCTTTACACGGTTTACAAAATACCACAGATAAACAAATTGATAAAAATCATGTATTAGCTGTATTGAAACATTTCGCAGCTCAGGGTTCTGGGATGGGCGGGCATAATTCGGGGCCTGTAGCAATTGGTCAACGAGAGTTCCGCGAAATTCACTTGCCACCTATGATTACCGGCATAAAACATGGCGCACAGATGACCATGGCCGCCTATAATGATATTGATGGCCTTCTTTGTCACGGGAATAAGTACTTATTAACTGACCTTTTAAGAGAAGAACTTGGGTTTACTGGTGCGGTAATGGCAGACGGCTGTGCCTTAGATCGTTTAGTTGAAGTCTCTGAAGACCCAGTAGAAGCGGCCATTTGGGGGATTACGAGTGGCGTCGACTTAAGTCTTTGGGATGAAGTTTACCCTTATTTAGAGGAAGCAGTAACAAGCGGCCGCCTCGCTGAATCGGTTCTTGATCAAGCCGTTTTGAGAATTCTTAGCTTAAAGAATAAAATGGGCTTATTTGAAAATGCCACACCGGCTGTCACCGATTTTTCTGCATCTGAAAAAAAGCAAGCCTCAGTAGCTTTAGCAAAGGAAGCCATCGTTTTACTAAAAAATGAGAACAAACAATTACCTTTAGACAAAGAATCTCTAACCAAACTGGCTGTTATCGGTCCCAATGCCAATCAGCTTTATAACCAATTAGGCGATTATACTCCGTTTAAAAATGAAGAGGATTGTTTCACTATTCTAAAAGGAATTCAAGAAAAATGCCAAGCTTTAGAAATCACAGTTGGTTATGAAAAAGGATCAGAAATCGCTACTGCAATAGAAGGTGGAATTGAAGCTGCAATCTCTGTAGGAAAAAAAGCAGACAAAATTATCGTTGTTTTGGGTGGCTCAAGCGCTCGTGATTTTACAACGGCTTTTGATTCAAATGGTGCTGCAATTTCTGGCTCTACTGAGATGACTAGTGGCGAGAATATTGACGTCGCAGATTTACGAATCCCAGAAGCTCAGGTAAAGCTAGTCAAAAAATTAAGTAAATTAGGCAAACCCATGGTCGGGTTATTGATTCAAGGACGTCCGCATATTTTGACCGATATTGAACCCTATTTTGATAGCTTATTGGTTGTCGGCTATCCCGGAGAACATGGAGGACAAGCTGTGGCTTCGATTCTTTTTGATGAATCTCCTTCAGGTAAACTAGCTATGTCTATTCCTAAAGATAATGGACAGTTGCCTGCTTATTATAATTACCGCGAAGTCGCCTTTAAAAAAGATTATGTCGACTGTTCAGGGAGTCCACAGTTTCCATTTGGTTATGGATTGTCTTATAGCACGTTTGAAGTAACTAATCTAGCTATAACTGTTGAAGAGGTACAAACGACAACTAGTGGAAACAAACAGGTACTTATTTCAGGTATATTAAAAAACACTGGAGATTATCCAGGTGCTGAAGTCATCCAAGTTTACCTGAAAAGTCACCAAAAGCGGGTCGTTACTCGAGTAAAGGAACTGAGAGGGTTCAAAAAAATCTACCTCGAACCAAACGAAAGTCAATCCTTTACAATTAAACTAACCGCCTCCGAGTTAGTCGAATTAGATGAACAGTTAATCTATCAAACAATTGATGAGTGTACCTTGTTTGTTGAAGCCACAGGGACAAAATTTGAACAAAGACTGACACTATGAATCATTGAGAGAAGGTTTAGGGAATTTGTTATTTTAATGAATTTTCTAGGCCTTTTTTTTGCGATTAGATTACTTGGAACCCAAGGATCTATCCGTTCTTGAATAAGAGAGAAACTATACTTATGCGAGGTAGCGAGGAGTCTTCAAAGTATCTGTTCTTTTCATTATTTCGCATTAATTTTATAAAAAAACGTGCGTTTCAAATAGTCAAAAAATTAAATAACTGTTATAATTATAAACGCTAGGGTATTTATTCTAATATAGGAGGGTTTAAATGAAAAAGTTTACAAAAATTGGCCTTGTCTTAGCTTTATTATCTAGCTCGTTCTCGCCAATTGTTACGCAAGCTATCGAGCAATCAACGCATACATATGAATCAGCTAATTTGACACAAAATCTAGAAGATGAGTCATCTATTGCTGACCAAGAAGCGAATCAAGAGCCAGCAGAATCAGTAGAATCACAAGAAACGACTGATTTACCAACGGAGGCAACAACTGAAACCGAAGTACCAACTGAAGAGACAACAGTTGAATCATCTACCGAAACAACAGAAAGTAGTACCCAACCTGGGGCAACCACTAACAATGATCTGCAAAAAACACATGAAACAACAGAGGGTATTGAGAAAAACTCTGCACAGTTGGGCGATGAAGGAACACCGATTAAAGCCGATAGTTATGTCACGGTTACTGAGAAAAACTTTGAACTGTGGAAAGATTTCGGTTGGACGCCTGTTGAAAAGAAAGAACAATACTTTCAAAAAACATTTCATGTAAAAGAATATTTTGTGCATAAAAATGGCAAAAAATATTTTGCTCTTTACAATAATAAAGATATTTTTATTGGGTATATCGAAGAAAGCCACGTAACTTTAGGTAAAAACTTGGGTGGTGCTCCGGTTAAAGAAGAAAAATATGTGACTGTGACGAACGGAAGCCATGTCGTTTGGTCGAGCTTGCTCTATGATGCAAGAAAAGGGCAGTCTAGTTCGTTATTAAATAAAACTTATTTAGCAAAAGAGTCTTATACACATTTTGATGGATATAAATATTATTCCTTATACGATAAAAAAGGGAACTGGTACGGGTATCTGAACACTGTAGCAGTTACAGAAGGTAAAGGGATTTACGGAGCACCTATCAAAACGAATGAATATGTGACTGTGACAAATGGAAGTCATGTTGTTTGGTCTAGTTTGCTTTATGATGCCAGAAAAGGACGGTCTAGTTCGTTATTGAATAAAACCTACCTAGCCAAAGAGTTCTATACGCATTTTGATGGTATCAAATATTACTCTTTATATGATAAAAAGGGGAACTGGTATGGTTACTTAAATAGTGTGGCGGTCACAAAAGGAACGGGTGCTTATGGCGCGTTGATTAAAACCAATGAATATGTCACGGTAACCAATGGGAGTCATGTCGTTTGGAATCAACTTTATGGATCGAAAAAAGGCAATTCCAAGGCATTACTCAATAAAACATATTTGGCAAAAGGCTATTACACGCATTATGATGGTATCAAATATTATTCTCTATTTGATAAAAAGGGCAAATGGTATGGTTACCTGAATAGTGTAGCGGTCACAAAAGGAACGGGTGCTTATGGCGCGTTAATTAAAACCAATGAATACGTCACGGTAACCAATGGGAGTCACGTCGTTTGGAGCCAACTTTATGGGACAAAAAAAGGCAAATCTAGTGCTTTACAAAATAAGACTTATCTAGCAAAAGGGTACTACACGCATTACGATGGCATAAAATACTATTCTCTATTTGATAAAAAAGGTAAATGGTACGGCTATCTAAATAGTGTTGCCGTAAAAAAAGGCAATGGTCAGGCTGGAGCATTAATCCCAACATCAAAATATGTCACTGTAACAAATCCAAATCATGTTGTTTGGAACAGTTTTTACAGCTCGAAAAAGGGCATGTCTAAAGCCCTACTAAATAAAAATTATCAAGTTAAGGGATACTACGCGCATTATGATGGCTATACTTACTATTCATTATATGATCAAAGTGGTCGCTGGGCAGGTTATCTAAATAAAGCAGCTGTTCGTGACAAAAAAACGGCGGCTTCTTACATGGGAACCTCCCGAGCGAAGATAGTCAATGAACTAAGTCAACATCAAAATGACCGGTTTTATTTAGGAACACCTTATAAAGGGTTAGGCGCAAGCGGCTATTCTAATGCGGAACGTTTTATGGTTCCAAGAGGTGCACCAAATAAATATGGCGTGGGTATGAACTGTACAGGATTTGTTGCTTATGTTGTGAAGAAAAGTGGGGCAAATATGAAGAGTATCACGAATGTGGCTAATGCTTATGGTGGAATAGCCAATGCATATAACTGGCGAGATGCTCTCACTAAAAATACGATGCATTATTCGTTCAACTCTGTTAGTGATCTTTTGAAGAGTGGAAAAGCAAAAAAAGGCGACATCATTTACTTTGAGGCAGACTTCAGAAAGCCGAATCCTGATTGTCATATTGCTTTCTTCTGGGGAAATACACCTTCAGAAAACAAAACATGGCATCAAGTTGGGCGTGGAAACATCATTTCAAATATTTTCTCAGGTACACCTTATTCAAAAGTTTATTTAATTCCTTTAGACTAGAAGAAAAGATGGTGGACATCAGGTGAGGTACAAAATCACTAGGTGTCCGCTTTTTTATTTTCGCGAGTTCTTTCTATAGAACTAACACCTTTTGACTACTTGAAGGGCTTTCAAAGTACATATTATTCCTAAAATGTAGAACTAGCTTTGCAGATAAAAATTTACTATTATATATCTATCATCAATTATTCAAGCTTCGTTATTAACAGGAATTGATTATTTTTTCAATTTATCGAAACGTCTGAAAAAAATTTATCTAGACGAGAAGTTACAAAGGAGAGACTTGGCACATGGAATGATATTTCTGAGAGATAATAGGTCTTTAGACCCCATCGTGTCATTTTAGATGACTTCTTGTTCAACTCTCACCACGAATAACGCTAGAAAATTGCCAATTAGAGCCTTATGAAGCATTCGTAGTGAAAGTTTCCTAAATTAAGATAAAAATGGCACATTCTCTTTTTGAATGTGTTATTTTTATTATAGGAAGAAGGGAGTTAAGTGGTATGGAAATTCTAATTATCATTGAAGAAGAAAAACTTGCACGTAGTAGCTTTTTATATAGTAAACTTGATCAAACCAAAACATTGGTTCAATTTTCACCAGAATTCTCACTAGCTGATGAAACGTTAGGAGCAATCTACGAAAAAGAGGGACTTATAGGGATACGACAGCTGTTCGAACAGAAATTTAGTTGGCATTTGGACGGTTATGTACGAATCAAACTGGACGACTTACTTTATGCGGTTGAAAAAATTATGCCTGAAGGGCTTCAATTTGAGGGAACCGTGTTACCAGTCAGTGAATTAAAACAGAGACTGTCGTATCAAATTGATGAGGAAGGAAATTTTTCTGTCTTCCAGCAGCAACGAGCGCTTTTAAAATCAATCGTTAAGACGATAGGGAAAAAGCAGAATATATTTAAACTGCCACATTATTTGACTATTTTGTCTAAGGTTAGTGAAACCAATCTAAACAATGGTCAGTTTCTTGCGCTTTTGAAAAATTTTGCGAGTTTACAGGATGTACGGTCAACGAAAGTTATTATTCCGCTAGCGAACACCTATGAAGTTCAAGTGAAGGAAAATCAACGAGTTGTAAAAATGATCGATTGTAAGAGTAATATAGATTTCCTTCAAAAGCTCACAAAAGATTCATAAATTCTTGTTAAACTGTAAAAAATGTATAGAGATAAAGGATTGTGAGAGTATGAAAACAATATGGCTTCAACGACTAATAAAATGGACCACCTCTTATCAAAAATTCATGCGTGGTCGCTATGGACAATTCGATTCCTTAAACAAAACTTTACTTGTTATTACTTTACTTGGATTGCTTCTAAATCCGTGGCTTCCATTTCAACTGGGAAGAATTCTTTCAATCATCATGCTCGTTCTAGTATATGGCCGATTTTTCTCTAAAAAAATCTATCCTAGAAGTAATGAAAATCAAGCCTATCTTCGAAAAGTAGCGAAAATCAAAGGCTTCTTTTCCAAACAAAAGCAGACGGTCTCTGATAAACGGACCTATACGATTTTCAGCTGCCCTAATTGTCAACAAAAGCTTCGTGCACCTAAAGGGAAAGGCCTAATTCGAGTGACTTGTTCCAAGTGTCACCAAAGCTTTGAGAAAAAGGTTTAGTTCAGGTAAGTGATGATTGGACTTTGTGAGAGAGAGGAAAACTAACCTCATTTCAAGAGCAATCTAAGTGACCAAAGCAGAAGGGATGTTCTATAACACGAACAATAAAAAATGAATCAATCATTATGTTCACTTTTCTTAGGAGAGTGAACTTTTTTTATGTTATAATTAGAAAAAGATTAGAGGAGGAAAAGAAATGCGTGCTATTTTAACTGTAGTGGGAAAAGACAAAATTGGGATTGTCGCTGGCGTAAGTCAAGAATTAGCTAGTTTACAGCTCAATATTTTAGATGTTTCACAAACGATTATGGAGGATTATTTTACAATGATGATGGTGCTTTCTTTGGAAAAGACGACTCTTTCATTTGAAAAAATTCGTGAGCGTCTGAATAGCTTGGGTGAATCACTAGGTGTAACGATTCAAATTCAAAACGAAGAAATTTTTAATACCATGCATAAATTATAGAAAGGGGCAGGCTTAATGGAAACGAATCAAATTTTAGAAACGATCCGAATGATTGAAGAAGAACATTTGGACATTCGTACAATTACAATGGGTATTTCTCTTTTAGATTGTATTGATAGCGATAGTCAGAAGGCGTGTCAAAAAATTTATGATAAAATTACTCGTTTAGCAAAAAATTTAGTCTCTGTTGGTGAACAAATTGAGGCAGAATATGGGATTCCTATTATCAATAAACGAATTTCTGTGACTCCTATTGCATTGATTGCAGCAGCGAGTGAGGAAACGGACTATGTGATGTATGCGAAAACTTTGGATAAAGCGGCTAAAGCGGTGGGCGTGAACTTTATTGGTGGGTTTAGTGCACTTGTCGAAAAAGGCTATCAGCAGGGTGATGAAATTTTGATTGATTCGATTCCACGTGCGTTAGCAGAAACAAATTTTGTGTGTTCTTCTGTGAACATTGGTTCCACTCGTTCAGGAATTAATATGGATGCAGTTGGACATATGGGTCGTATCATCAAAGAAACGGCCGAACAATCGGATATGGGCTGCGCAAAACTAGTCGTATTTGCGAATGCAGTGGAAGATAATCCTTTTATGGCTGGGGCCTTTCATGGTGTTGGAGAAGCGGATTGCGTGATTAACGTGGGAGTCAGTGGTCCTGGTGTAGTCAAACGCGCGTTAGAAAAAGTCAAAGGAGAACCGTTTGACGTGGTTGCTGAAGTGGTGAAACAAACGGCATTCAAAATTACTCGGATGGGCCAAATGGTTGGGCGAATTGCCTCTGAGCGATTGGGTGTTGCGTTTGGAATAGTTGATTTATCCTTAGCGCCAACGCCAGCTGTTGGTGATAGTGTCGCATACATATTGGAAGAAATGGGGCTTGAGTCAGTCGGAACTCATGGCACAACGGCTGCTTTGGCTCTTTTAAATGATGCGGTCAAAAAAGGCGGTGTCATGGCTTGTAATCACGTCGGTGGATTGTCAGGTGCGTTTATCCCAGTTTCTGAAGATGCGGGAATGATTGAGGCCGTGAATAATGGCGCTTTAAATTTGGAAAAACTTGAAGCGATGACTGCGATTTGTTCCGTTGGTTTAGATATGATCGCGATTCCTGGAGAGACACCAGCTGAAACGATTGCAGCGATGATTGCAGATGAAGCAGCAATTGGTGTGATTAATCATAAAACGACGGCCGTAAGAATTATTCCCGCTAAAGACACAAATGTAGGAGATATGGTAGAATTTGGAGGGCTTCTTGGTCGTGCACCGGTTATGAAAGTGAATGACTATGGATCAGAAGCGTTCATTTTACGTGGAGGGCGGATACCTGCACCTATCCACTCGTTCAAAAATTAGGGGGAATTTTGTGTTAAAGGCATTTATTTGGGATTTTGACGGAACATTGTATGATACTTATCCAGTAATGGTGGATGCAGTGGAACGAACCTTGTCAGATTACGGGTTTACAGCTGATAAGGAAATGATTTATAAAGTAATGAAACAACGCTCAACGAAAGAACTGCGGGAGAGATATTCGTTGACTGACGAACAATTTTCGCCGAAGTTTCATGAGTATGAAGCAGCGGACCAACGCGTATCTCCGCCTTTTGTGGAAACAAAAGAAGTCTTGGAAAGAATTGTCAAAAATGGCGGACAAAATTATATTTTAACGCATCGAGGAACGGCATCGACTTGGGACTTATTAAAACAAGATGGACTGGATACGTTGGTTGAAGAAGTAATCGGCCTAGATATGGATTTTCCACGAAAACCTGATCCGACTTCTTTAAACTTTCTGATAGAAAAATATGGGTTATCACGGGAAGAAACGATTATGGTTGGTGACCGAAAATTAGATATTGATGCGGGAATAAATGCCAAAATAGCGACCTGTTTATTTGATATTGACCACTTTTTAGGTGCAATTGAAGCGACTTATGTGGTTCATAATTTGAAAGATATTTTAGGATTGTCGCAAATGGACAAATAAATCCTGCTGGAACAACGAAGCTAGGTGGACGCTCCATCTAGTTTTTTTACGTAATCTTATTTTACAAAAGAAAATTCGGATAAAACCACTTGTTATTTTAAAAAATATGCTATAATTCTCAAGAAGGAGTGTGATTTTTGTGGAATTAAAAAGACACAAAGAAATCGTTGAAGCGTTTCACTTTGATAAACGAAATCCTGAAGTGGAAGTTGAGACAGAATTAAAGGTTGGTTTTGCCCCTTTAACATCAAGCGATTCTGATTATCCAAAAGAAAACAGCATCATTGGAGTCAGATTAGAATTTAAAATTGTATTTGAGGAGTTTATTCTTACAGGTGCAGTTAGTCAAGTGAATCATTTTATTAACCAAAAGATTGATAATCAAGAAGATTTAACACAAGAAGAAGCAGATGAATTGGTGGCTCCTTTGTTTGACATCGTTAAGCGTATGACTTATGAAATCACTGAGATTGCTTTGGATCAGCCTGGTGTTGAATTAAACTTTCAATCACAACAAAAACCAGAGTAGGTCTCTTAATTAGAGAGCATTTCCCTACATGATATGCTGAAATTAACTAGCTTAGCGTATGGATCATCACTGATCGATGCGCTAAGCTTTTCTTTACCCTTGAATTTGTGATAGCTTTAAACTATCACAGAGCGAACATCTATATGAGAAAAAGAAGCAAAATATTCCCTAAATTTACTTATTTAAAGTAAACTAGTACTATCATAAAGAATTCGAATGTACGGAATTTTTTAAGTGTACTGTTGAAGAATAGTCACTGAGGAACCTTTACTTCCTATGATGGACTTGTCATTCATAAAAATTTTAAAGGAGGAAATGAAATGACAACACTCATCACTGTTTTAGTGGTTCTGATTTTTGCAGTATTCATTTACGGCTTCTATCAGTTACAAAAACGTCATGCAAAATTCTCAACACGAGTTTTCTCTGCATTAGGCGTAGGTATTATTTTTGGATTGTTAATCCAACTAATTTTAGGAACAAAAAGTACGGCTACGGTCCAAGCAATGGAATGGATTGGTATTGTTGGGAATGGGTATGTTGCTTTCTTACAAATGCTGATTATGCCCTTGGTTTTTGTTTCAATCGTCGGAGCTTTTACAAAAATGAAGGTTTCAGAAAAATTAGGAAAGATTAGCGCATCTGTTTTGGCAACGTTACTCGGAACAACTGCTGTCGCTGCTTTAATCGGTATTGGAACGACCTTATTGTTCGGTTTGCAGGGAGCAACGTTTACTGAGGGAACAGCTGAAACGGCTCGAATTGCTGAATTAGCTACACGACAAGAAACGGTCGAAAACTTATCAATTCCGCAACAAATTCTGTCATTTATTCCCAAAAATGTATTTGCTGATTTTGCCGGTACGCGAGCAACCAGTACGATTGGTGTCGTGATATTCGCGGCTTTCGTTGGTGTCGCTTATCTTGGCATTAAACGAAAAGCACCAAAAGAAGCGGAATTTTTCGCTAATCTGATTGATAGTTTATACAAATTAACCATGAGAATCGTAACGCTTGTCTTGCGTTTAACGCCTTACGGGGTCTTAGCCTTAATGACCAATGTTATGGCTACAAGTGATTTTGCAGCGATTGTAAACCTTGGAAAATTCGTGCTTGCTTCATATACGGCATTAATTCTTGTCTTAATCGTTCATTCACTTGTTTTATTATCGGTCAGAGTCAGTCCCATCACGTATTTCAAAAAAGCTTTCCCCGTTTTGAGTTTTGCTTTCACTTCACGTTCAAGTGCTGGGGCATTACCTTTAAATATTGAAACACAAACAAAAGCTTTAGGAGTAGATGAAGCGACAGCAAACTTTGCTGGAAGCTTTGGCTTATCCATTGGGCAAAACGGTTGTGCGGGTGTTTATCCTGCGATGCTAGCCACTATTGTCGCACCAACAGTCGGCATTAACGTCTTTAGTTTAGAATTTATTTTAATGTTGGTCGCAGTCGTTACCATCAGCTCATTCGGTGTTGCAGGTGTCGGTGGTGGGGCAACATTTGCTTCACTTATCGTTCTAGGCTCGATGAATTTACCAGTAGCGATTGTCGGTTTAGTCATCTCTGTTGAACCACTTATTGATATGGCAAGAACTGCTGTCAATGTTAGTGACAGCATGTTAGCCGGTGTCGTTACAAGTAGTCACATCAAAGAACTCGATCGAGAAACACTCAATGACAGAAGTAAACTCATTGACGTTCAAGCATAAAAAATAAATAAAATAAGAAACAAAAAAATAATACAACTCTCGAATAAAGTCAAGGTCTAACCAACCTTGGCTTTGTTCTGTCAGTTCTACTTGTACAAGACCTTTTAGTTGCCAGTCCCACTTTTGTAGGAATATCTAGTGGGATGGTAAGCGCAGTGCGATAAGAGTGAAATGTTTCATTTCACTACCGTACCTCAGCACTAGCAAGAATGGTAGGCGTAGACCGATAGTTATGAAATGGAACATTTCATTCCCTTTAGTAGGTCCTAGCTGCCAATGTCGGTTATGCATAACCTTATTGACAGGATGGTAGGCGTGAGGCGATAAAGCAAAATGGCACATTTTGCCTCCTTACCTTAGCCTTAGCTGCCAGTTCTACTTGTACAAGACCTTTTAGTTGCCAGTCCCACTTTTGTAGGACCATCTAGTGAGATGGTAAGCGTAGACCGATAGTTATGAAATAGAACATTTCATTCCCTTTAGTAGGTCCTAGCTGCCAGTGTCGGTTATGCATAACCTTATTGATATGATGGTATGTGTGGTGCGATAAAGCAAAATGGCATATTTTGCCTCTTCCCTTTTATCCTGTTTTCTTTTGCATGAAGCTAGCTATGCTAGTCATCTTTTGGTACACTGAGCAATGAACGAATGGAATCATTGTTTAACTTTTTAATTAGGAGTGAAGGTATGTTTACAAATCAAATAAAAATTATGCTTTATGTCGATGATGTAGAAGGCTCGGCTGAATTTTGGAAATCTTTAGGCTTTTATGAGTTTGAAAGACAAGAAATGGAAGGCACCTTAATTGTTGAGATTGGCTTGTCGGAATCGGCTGAGAGTCGGTTTGTTCTATATGATAGAAAGTTTATCGAAACGCATTCTCCTGAGGTGGCTTTGAATTCACCATCTATCATGTTTGCTAGTGACGATATCGTCGCTTTGTATAAACGACTGCAAGAACAAGGAGTCGTAATGGGTGACTTAGTCAAGCTTGGTGAGGAAATGGTCTTTAACTTCTCTGATAACGATGGGAACTATTTTGCCGTTTCAGGAAAATAATCAAACAAATGTAGCTCTTCACAAATAATGGAATGAACAGATGTTTTTCTACAAATGAAAAACGTCTGTTCTTTATTTTGGTAACAGTGGGTTTTATTTGTTTGCTGGTTCAAAACAGGTTTGCTCTGAAGGATTAGTCCACCGAAACTAGCGATTAAGAAGTTTTTTGTACTGGAATACACAAGCTAATACATGGTTTTCTCAAAAGGACTTTCCTATAATTAAGGAGATATTGATTAAAGGAGAGAAAATTTATGGATTATCGAGTACTACTTTACTATAATTATACGACAATTGAGGACCCAGAAGCCTTTGCAAAAGAACACTTGGCGTTTTGTAAAAGCTTGGATTTGAAAGGTCGTATTCTTGTGGCAAACGAAGGGATTAACGGCACCTTATCTGGTACGATTGAACATACAGAAAAATATATGGAAATGATGCACAATGATCCCCGATTTTCTGATACCTACTTTAAAATGGATCAAAGCCACGGTCATGCGTTTAAGAAAATGTTTGTTCGACCACGACCTGAGCTTGTTTCTTTAAAATTGGAAGATGATATCGATCCTCATGAATTGACGGGCCAATACTTGGAGCCAGAAGCATTTAAAGAAGCGATTCTTGATGAGGATACAGTTGTCATCGATGCTAGAAATGATTATGAATATGATTTAGGACATTTCAGAGGAGCGGTGCGTCCGGATATTCGTAGCTTCCGAGAATTACCTCAGTGGATTCGTGACAACAAAGAACAGTTTATGGATAAACGAGTAGTTACTTACTGTACAGGAGGCATTCGTTGTGAAAAATTCTCTGGTTGGCTTGTTCGAGAAGGCTTTAAGGATGTTGCCCAACTTCATGGTGGAATTACAGCTTACGGAAAAGACCCCGCCACACAAGGTGAGCTTTGGGATGGAAAAATGTATGTTTTTGATGAACGAATCAGCGTAGAAATTAATTCCGTAGATAAACAAATCATCGGTCGTGATTGGTTTGATCAAACACCATGCGAACGCTACGTGAATTGTTCGAATCCAGAATGTAATCGCCAAATTCTATGTTCTGAAGAAAATGAAGCCAAACATTTAGGTGGTTGTTCTTACGAATGTAGTGCGCATCCGCATAATCGTTATACACAAGCTCACGGAATTTCTGAAGAAGAAAAACGGAGCCGTCTAAAAGCTTTAAAAGATACAGTAACTATGAAATAGAGAGCCGTATAACAAGGCTGGGCCAACTTAGGTTCAGCTTTTTTTGTCCTTTGCAGTCGTTCCTTTATCTGATGTTTTTTCTTGATTTCTTTAAAACAGTTGACGTATAGTGAAGAGGTAGGAGGGGAAGTTTTATGAAACCTTATGTCTATACCATTAGTGATATTCACGGTGAATATGACTTGTTTAAACATCTGATTGACTATTTTGATCCCGAACTTCATCAGCTTGTGTTAATTGGGGATTTAAATGACCGTGGCGTTCGTTCCAAAGATGCCATGTTAATGGGCATGCAGCTGGCCAAAGAGTATGGCGCGATTTATTTAAGAGGCAATCATGAGGAATATTTCCTTGAGTTTTTGGTTTCTCCAGAGGATTGGGCAACTGCTTATTTTCGAAATGGTGGTAAAGAAACGATTGATAGTTTTTTGCACCAAGGGGCGACAGAAGAATATTCCCCAACAGAGATTTCAATGATGATTCGCAGTCGGTATCGTGAGCTGATTGACTTTCTTGTCGAGCGACCGTTATATTTTGAATGGAAAAACTACCTCTTTGTTCACGCTGGCGTGGATTTGTCGAAAAAAGATTGGCACAACACGAGCCCGCATGATTTTTTATGGATTCGTGAGCCCTTTCATAAAGGGAAAAATAATACTGGAAAGACCATCGTTTTTGGTCATACAATCACCCCAATGCTCCATGGCGATATGCAGACAACCGATTTGTGGGTATCTGATCATAAAATAGGAATTGATGGGGGCGCTGTTTTTGGAGGTTCTGTTCACGGAGTCATTTTTGACGAACAAGGAATCGTTCAGGATATTGAATATCAAAATAGGAAGGGACCTTGGCAACCGACGTATAATTAAATCCTTCATGATAAAAAAGGGGCCATTGGAAAGCCGACTCTAAGAAGTAAGTCTTCGTGTGCGCTACAGGCCTTAGCGAAGGCTTACTTTTTCATCTGCATGGCAAAAAAATTTGTGGTAAAATAAGCAAGTATGTATTGTAAAGTGAGGGAAAATTATGGCAGAAAATTTAAATCAAGAAATTATTAAGCTTGTTCAAAATGAGCTTTCTGAATTTCGTCCAAAACAACTAACCACCGTTTTAACGTTATTAAGTGAAGGAAACACGGTTCCTTTTATCGCACGCTACCGTAAAGAAATGACGGATAGCTTAGATGAAGTCCAAATTCGACAAATTGAAGAGCGGTATGCTTATTTAGAAAATTTAGAAAAACGAAAAGAAGAAGTCCTTCGTTTGATTGATGAACAAGGAAAATTGACAGATGAATTGTCTGCAGCTATCACTAAATCAACCAAAATGCAACAAGTGGAGGATTTGTACCGACCTTACAAACAAAAGCGTCGAACAAAAGCAACCATTGCCAAAGAGAATGGTTTAGAACCATTTGCTTTGTGGTTACTTACTTTCCCTAAAGATGCAGATGTCTATGCCCAAGCACAAAACTATGTTAATGAAGAAAAAGAAGTCAATTCTGCTGAAGAAGTCCTTCAAGGGGCGCATGAAATTATAGCGGAACAAGTTAGCGATGAAGCGAAATTTAGAGCTTGGATTCGTTCTTTAACTTATAACAAAGGGCTTTACACTAGTACAGTCAAAGATAAAGAAAAAGATGAAAAATCCGTTTATGAGATGTATTACGAGTTTTCCGAGCCTATCCACAAAATGGTTTCCCACCGAATCCTGGCAACAAATAGAGGGGAAAAAGAAGACATCTTAAAAGTCTCCCTTTCTATTGAAGAAGACAAGGTTTTGACTTATCTAGATAGGCAATTGGTCAAAGATGCGACATCAAATGCTACTCCTTTTATTCGTGAAGCCTATCAGGATAGTTATAAACGATTTATTGGCCCTGCAATCGAGCGAGAGCTTCGTAATGAATTAACAGAGAAAGCCGATGAACAAGCGATTGCTATATTTGGTGAAAACTTACGAAATCTATTACTACAATCCCCTTTAAAAGGCAAAGTGGTGTTAGGATTTGACCCAGCTTATCGTACAGGCTGTAAACTAGCTATCGTCGATGAAACTGGAAAAGTTTTAGCGATTGAAGTAATTTATCCGCACAAACCAGCTTCAGGTGAAAAACGAGCTGCGGCTGCACCTGCATTTCGTAGACTAATCGAAACCTATAAAGTCGAAATGGTCGCAATTGGTAACGGAACAGCTAGCCGAGAGTCAGAATTATTTGTGGCAGAACAATTAAAACAAGTCACCCAAGAAGCCTTTTATGTCATTGTTAACGAAGCAGGGGCATCTGTTTATTCTGCTAGTGACATTGCTCGAACCGAATTTCCACATCTTCAAGTAGAAGAAAGAAGTGCGGTAAGTATCGCACGTCGTCTACAAGATCCATTAGCCGAGCTTGTAAAAATTGATCCAAAAGCAGTCGGTGTTGGTCAATATCAACATGACGTTTCTCAAAAACGTTTAGCTGAACAATTAGACTTTGTGGTTGAAACAGCGGTTAACCAAGTTGGTGTAAATGCCAATACAGCTAGCCCACAATTGTTGCAACATGTTTCAGGATTAAACAAGACTACTGCCCAAAATATTGTGACGTATCGAGAAGAAAACGGCGCCTTTACCGCTCGAAATCAATTAAAGAAAGTCCCTCGCTTAGGACCAAAAGCTTACGAACAAGCGATTGGTTTCTTACGAATTCCAGATGGCAAAAATATTTTGGATAACACAGGAATTCATCCAGAAAGTTATGCAATTGCTAAAGAAATTTTGACTCTAGCCAATTTAAAAGAAAAAGAGTTGGGCACGGATGAAGCAAAAGAAAGCTTACTGAAACTAAACACTTCAAAAATTGCAGAACAATTGGCGGTTGGAAAAGAAACATTAACGGATATTATCTCAGGTTTAGTTCAGCCTGGACGAGATATGCGTGATGAAATGGCCGCACCACTATTAAGAAAAGATGTTCTTTCAATGGAGGATTTGAAACCTGGTATGGAATTAGAAGGGACGGTCAGAAACGTCATTGATTTTGGCGCCTTTGTTGATATAGGAGTCAAACAAGATGGTTTAGTCCATATTTCCAAACTTAGCGCTAAGTATGTTAAGCATCCGACAGACGTCGTAGCAGTTGGCGATGTTGTAACGGTTTGGGTTGAGCAGGTGGACAGTAACAAAGGTCGAATTAGTTTGACCATGTTGTCTCCTTATAAAGAGCAATGACCCAACAGGAATTACAACAGTTAGTTGAAGAGGTTTCGCGTACCTATTTTAAGAAACCTTTTCGACACATTGCGACCTTTAACCGAAGACTAAAAACAACGGGTGGACGTTATCATCTGCACGATCACTCGCTTGATTTTAATCCACGTGTGCTAGAGTTGTATGGGAAAAAGGAACTAATCGCGGTCATCAAACATGAACTATGCCACTATCATTTACATTTGGAAGGCAGAGGCTATCAGCATAAAGACCCTGATTTCAAAAAACTTTTAAAAGACACTGGCAGTTCACGATATGCGCCACCTTTAACGGATGTTCTTTATCAAGTCTATGAATGCCAAAGTTGCGGAACACAGATTAAACGTCGTAAAAAAATCAATACACGTAAGTTTGGTTGTGGTAGATGTCGAGGGAAGCTGAAATGGATTGCCGAACAGTCCTTAGCCCTTCAAAAAGTGGTTGATTGAAAAAGTTTTTATAAAGACCGAAAGAATCGTCATATATAATAGGAAGCATTCTGTCATTTGAGGATGTTTCCTTTTGAGTTTAAAGGGCACTTTGTCAAATGGTGTTGTTTTAAAAATAAGTCACAGAATTGAGAACACTTTTGGTGTTCTCTTTTTGTTTTTTAAATGAGTTCACAGAGACCTTGTTGGACTAGAATCCGCAGGCGTAGATGGCGAAATGTTCGGAATCCAAAGGCAATACGTTTGATTACTTTGATTAGGTTGTTTTTTCCTTCTAGTTTCCCGTTAGAATAGCTGTACATCAAGGCATTACAAATGGCTTTTCGATGCTTTCGCAGGTAGAGAATGGCTTTCTTGAATCCTTTATTCAATTGCGCAGGAAGTTGGTCGATACAAGTAAAGAAGCCCTCATAATCCTTAGTTTCAAAGGTTTCTAAGAGTTCTTGATAAATTTCATAGCTTTCTCTGAGGTCAGAATCCACGGTTAGGAGATGGTCCAAAACCTCTGATTCTGTTACATATCTCTTTTGAAAGAGGGGAAACTGCTTGAGCGCACTGTAGTTGATATTTTTATGTTTCTTTAAAAGAGTCCGCCAATATTTTTTTAACTTGCGATAGTCCTTTTGGGCAAGGGCATCACTTTTTTTTAGTTGATTCATTGTTTGAATTCGTTGTTTATTAAAAGCTCTACTCAGTTGTTGAATCACATGAAATCGATCAATCGAAATTTTGGCGTAAGGAAATACATCTTTTACAAAGCTACTATAAGAAGCATTCATGTCCATGACAATATGGGTGACTTTCTTTCGTGCCTTTAGCGTAAAACGCTGAAAATACGCACGTAGCTTGAAGTTTCTTCGGTCGCTTAAAATGTCAAAAATTTGTCCTGTATCTGCGTCACTGACAATAAAACACATGGCTCCTTCACAATCTTTCGTTCCTTTAAACTCGTCAATCAATAAATGAGCTGGCAAGTAATGAGGGTTAAAACGGGGTTCTCTATGAAAAGAGTCTAGAACTCGTTCAACCGTTTTAAAAGAGACAAAATAGCGTTCGCCAATATCTTTCATTGAAATTTTCCGCTTCAAATCAATGGCAATAGCGAATTTCAATGGGTTCGAAATGTAACAATTTTCCTGAACATAGGTCGTCTGGGCAGAAAAAGTGGCGGTACATTGTTTACAACGGAAGCGCTGCTTAAATAACCGTAAGTAGGTAGGAACCTCTTGATACGGAATGAGCTGAATAAGACTCTCATAATACGCATGACGAATAATACAGTGTCCTTCATTGACAGAGCCGCAAGCAGGGCAACAAGAAGGTGTATAAGTAAGTACACCGGTAAAGACGTTGGATAGCTTGCCGGAGATCGTTTCTTTAGATAAGGGGTCCTCTACAAAGTAAAGGTTTGGATCTTTTATATTTAATAATTTTTTTATCAATTCACTTGTCTTTTCCTGTTTTTTTCTGTTAATCTTAGTTATAGGCATTTGGTTTCTCCTTCTATATTTTGTTTAGGCGACTTAATTATAGAGGAACCAAATGCTTTTTGTTATAAAAAAATTTGGAGTTCCTACTCATTTTTTGAGTAACAACACCAAATATTATAGAGCCGTTTAAAGGAGGGATTTCCTATGAATGAAAAAGAGAAGTGGAACTATCTGTTACGATACTTAGCTGAAAAACAAGAACCTTCATCTGAAGCTGAAATCCTGATTTTAGCTGGCAATTGTCTACCTTATTTGACGCAAGAAGCTGGTCGACTACTCACCTTAGGGAAAGTTCAAACGATTCTTTTATCTGGTGGAGTCGGACACGCAACTGAAAAACTGCGTAATAACTATCGCCACCTAGGCTATCAGTTTTCTAAAAGACTGAGTGAAGCTGAGATGAATGCTGTTTACTTACAAGATAATTTTGCGATTAGTGATGCACAGTTACTTCTTGAAACGACCTCGACAAATTGTGGAGAGAATGCACGTTTCACTTTTCAGATGCTTCAAGAAACTCAGCCAACACGCGTTTTTCTTATGAATGATCCCATTCTCCAACGCCGAACTCGTGCAACCTTCGAGAAGGAGTGGCAAGAAACAGCCACTGAGTTTGAAAATTATGTCCCTCTTGTACCGATCGTTACCCAGGTTTCCCCACTTCTCTTTGAACAAAAGGAGTTAAGACACAGCTGGTCAGTGCACTATTTCAAAGCACTTGTTTTAGGTGAACTTTCTAGAATGCAAGATACAACGGAAGGTTATGGGTCAAAAGGTAAAAATTTTATGAACGACATTAGAATGCCCAAAGCGGTCCAATCTATTTTTAAAGATTTGATCAATAATGAAAATCCAGACGTCTTCTTTAGAAAAAAATAGTGTTATTTACATACGCTAAAACAGCTTGTTTCCTGTTTAATTTTAGAGAATCTTAAAAATTAAAATAAGAAGTCGATGATTTATGATTGAAATTTTTTTCATTTTATATGATAATGGTGAGCATGTAATAACAACTAAAATTCAAAAAACAGACGTTTTATATAATAAGAGAAGAGGATTTCTAATGAAAAATCAAGACAAGTTGTATCATTTTGTAGGTATTAAGGGTTCTGGTATGAGCTCACTTGCACTTGTATTATTCGAAAAAGGGTATCAGGTTCAAGGATCTGACGTGACCGAATACTTTTTCACACAAAGAGATTTAGAAAAAGCGCAGATTACGATTCTGCCTTTCGATGCAGATAATATTAAAGAAGGCATGGTTGTGATTGCCGGTAATGCCTTTCCTGACACACACGAAGAATTAATTCGTGCGAAAGAAATGGGTCTTGATGTGATTCGTTATCACGATTTTATTGGGCAGTTCATTCAATCATATACCAGTATAGCGGTGACTGGCTCTCATGGGAAAACGAGTACAACCGGACTTTTATCTCACGTGTTGAGTGGTATAAGACCAACTAGCTATCTAATTGGTGATGGCACAGGTCACGGTGACCCCAATGCTGAGTTTTTCTCATTTGAAGCATGTGAATATCGTCGTCATTTCTTAGCTTATTCACCAGACTATGCGATTATGACAAACATTGACTTTGACCATCCTGATTATTACGAAAGTATTGATGATGTCTTTTCAGCATTCCAAACGATGGCAGCTCAAGTCAAAAAAGGTATTTTTGCATTTGGCGATGATCCTTACCTTCGTAAATTAGAGGCAGATGTGCCAATTTACTATTACGGCGTCAATGAAAATGATGATATTCAAGCACGAAACATCGAAAGAACAACAACTGGTTCAGCATTCGATGTCTACCATAAAGAAGACTTTGTCGGTCATTTTGTGTTGCCAGCTTATGGTCAGCATAATATTATGAACGCGTTAGGTGTAATTGCGGTCGCTTATTTTGAAAAACTAGATATGGCTGAAGTTGCCAAAGAAATGTTGAGCTTCTCTGGTGTGAAACGCCGCTTTACAGAGAAAAAAGTTGCAGATATGACTGTGGTTGATGACTATGCACATCATCCAGCAGAAATCAAAGCAACAATCGATGGCGCACGTCAAAAATATCCTGACAAAAAAATAATTGCTGTTTTCCAACCGCATACCTTTACACGGACCATTGCGTTGATGGATGAATTTGCTGAAGCATTAGATTTGGCAGACCATGTCTATTTATGTGATATTTTTGGATCAGCTCGTGAAGTAAAAGGGGATGTCAAAATTGAAGACCTTGGCGAAAAAATCCAAAAGGGTGGCCAGGTCATCAAAGAAGATAACGTTTCTCCGCTACTAAACTATGAAAATGCTGTAATGATTTTTATGGGTGCTGGCGATGTTCAAAAGTTTGAACAGGCGTATGAAAAATTATTGAGTAATACAACAAGAAACGTTCTATAAGAGTTTTGGCTAAAAATCTAGAATAAATAAAGAGGCTGGGATATAATGATATGCTACCCCTATACAGGACACTGAAACATAACAAGTCCAGTATGGGGGCATTTATTATGACTAAAAGAGTGATGAAGCTAAAAGTAGAAGAGCGTGTGAAACTAGTAGAAAGCTGTCTAAACAATGAACTAAGTCTTTCAGAGGCAGCGAGAGAAGGAAATGTTTCTTTGCCAACCATTGTCAGATGGTTGAGACTTTATGAAAATGATGGAGTAACAGCCCTATTGACTGCGCCCAAGAATAGGCACTATTCAGTAGAGTTAAAATTATCCGCCACCATAGATTATCTCAATGGAAAAGGAAGTTACGAGGAATTAGCCAAAACATACAAACTTAGAAGTAGTAGCCAACTAAAAAAATGGGTAAAGGTGTATAATACTCATGGAACCTTCAAATCAGAAAGTGGTGGAAGTTACATGAGAAAAGCAAGAGAAACCTCGACAGAAGAACGTTTAACCATCGTCTTAGACTGTCTAACACAAAACAAAAATTATGGTGCAATGGCTTTGAAATACCAAGTTTCTTATCAACAAGTGAGAAATTGGGTCAAAAGATATGAGGAGAAAGGTGCTGCTGGATTAGAAGATCGCAGAGGTCGCCGGATTGGCACACAACCTAGTCGAACACCGGAAGAAGAATTACGAAACCGTCTCGCACAATCAGAAAGTAAAAACCGACAACTTCAAATGGAAAATGACTTGTTAAAAAAAGTAAGGGAGTTAGAAAGGAAGTGGGAATAAGCTTTACCCGACACTTATTTGAGTATGAAGCTATCAAAAGCTTACACGAAGAGAAACATTATCCAATTCAGCCAATGTGTCATTTCTTGCATGTTTCTCGTTCTTCTTATTATGAGTGGCTGAAGCATCCAATCAGTCCAGGGGAATTTCTAAACACCGAGCTCACGCAAGAAATAAGGAAAACATATGACAAGCATCCAGATATGGGCTATCGCAGAATTGCCGATGAAGTGAATACACTGTACCATCACAAATTTAATGACAAACGTTTCTTACGCCTCTGTCGAACGTTAGGCATTCAATCGACTATCAAACATTAGGCAAATAGTATAACTCGAAGAAGTAAACATCCTTACCATATGGCAAAAAACTATTTGAATCGTAACTTTCATTCGGACAGGCCAAATGAAAAATGGTTGACTGATGTTTCTGAATTTAAGTATTACGTTGGTATGGACATACAAAAAGTCTATCTTAGCGCTATTCTTGATTTGTATGATCGCCGCATCGTCTCCTTCGTGATTAGTGACCGAAACGATAATCCATTGGTTATAAACACATTTGATCAGGCAGTTAAGCTAGAGTCAAATGTACACCCCTTGATGCATAGTGATCGAGGATTTCAATATACAAGCAGACAGTTCTGTAATCGATTAAAAAATGCGGAAATGAAACAGAGTATGTCTCGGGTAGCCCATTGTATTGATAATGGACCAATGGAAGGATTCTGGGGCATGATGAAACGAGAAACGTATTACGGGCGGAAGTTCACCAACCGTGAAAGCCTAGTATCTATGATTTCTGATTATATAGATTACTACAACAACAGAAGATTACAGCGTAAATTATCTGTTATGACACCAATGGCTTATCATCAACACTATCTGGAGGTGGCTTAATCATCCTGGTCGTCTCATAAGCGAAATGGGCTTCGTTTCACTTGTGAGACGGACAGGCAAGTTAACCGGTAGCGCGACTAGTCTTAGAAATAGAAATCAAAAAAGTCTGCCAAAAAAATGACAGACAATTGATAAAAATTTTATTATTTTTCACTGTCCACTTGACGGGGAGCACACCATAACTCTACAAGCTATGTCCCAACCTCTTTTTATCCGAATAAATGGTGGGTACAGAAGCAACTCCATCTGCACGTTGTTCCGCTCTCAACAACTTCTATGCATGAGACATGCTAGAGTTGAAGGTCTGCACTGCGCAAAAAGACTCCGATCTCATCAATCTCTAAAGGTGGAACACCTTAAGAATTGAAGGACGTTGTTCCGCTCTCAACAACTTCTATGCATGAGACATGCTAGAGTTGAAGGTCTGCACTGCGCAAAAAGACTCCGATCTCATCAATCTCTAAAGGTGAAACACCTTAAGAATTGAAGGACGTTGTTCCGCTCTCAACAACTTCTACGCATGAGACATGCTAGAGTTGAAGGTTCTTATTGCTGTAAAACACAACGAAGCATGAGTTGATGTTGCACAGTACCTAATCGGTGCTGTAAAACACACCGAAGTATGAGTTGATGTTGCACAGTACCTACCCGATTCTCGGAGTTAAACACTTCTGTCCCAACCTTCTTTTTCTATGACACTCAAATTTTTACGATTTGAGTAAGACAAAACGAACTATTTGATGGGTGTTTTCGACTTATTCAGTTTCCAAACTTGCCTTTTTAGCGGTTTTTGGTACAATTGTCTTTGTAAAGGTATAAAAAATGGAGGGTTCTAATTTGAACATAGGTAAGCCGAGAAAAGTTGGCAAATCAATTGATGAGATAGAGGAAGGCGATTCGTTATCCTTAACCGAATCAATTGAAGATCATCAGCTGTTGCTGTATTTAGGATTAACAAACGATGCGAATCCCTTATACATTCAACATGATTATGCAAGAGAAACAGAGTATGAACAGCCTATCGTACCGTCTGTGATGCTTATGGGAATTATCACAAGTGCGATTTCAAAACATCTGCCAGGACCTGGCTCACATGTGGTTAATTTTTCAGTGAATTTTATTGAACCAATTTATCACTATGAGACACTAACTTTCCAATTTGAAGTCATCAAAGTGGATAAGATGAAAGATGTTGTGACTCTGTCTGTCGAGGCAGAGAATACCGAGAATCATCGCGTTTTAGATGCAGTCGTTATGGTTCAGCCACCAAGTATGGTTGAAGCTGAGCTGGCAGAAACAAAGGAGGATTCACATGAATAATCAATCAGTACAAGTCCAAGGATTGAATAAATTTTATTCAAAAATATATGCATTTTTAGCAATGGGGGTTGGAATTAGCGCGCTTATTTCTTATCTTTCATTGACCGTCTTTAGGCCACAGGTAGCTGGCTTTATTAATGGCTTTCCATTAGGTTTTATGGGTCTTTGGATTGTTGAAATTGCCTTAGTTTTCGTTTTGGGAATGAAGGCGCAAAAAAATCCAAGCCTAGCAATTGGTGGCTTCATTGCCTACTCAGTTATTAATGGGTTAACATTGGCTGTCACTTTAGAAATGTATACTCCAGGTAAAATCACAGCAGCCTTTATTACTTCTGCAGGAATGTTTTTAGGTATGTCAGCCGTGGGAATGTTTACAAAGAAGGATTTAAGTGGCATCGGTAGAGCCGGTTATAGTGCTTTAATCGGGATTATTTTGGCGATTCTATTAAATTCATTGATGTTACACAGCCAACCAGTTGATTATTTTATCTCTATTCTTATGGTAATTATTTTTGCCGGGATTACAGCTTATGATAATCAAAATATCAGAACTATTTATAACCAAACAAATGGTCAAGCAAATAATGGGGTAGCTGTCTTCATGGCTTTGCAGCTATATCTTGATTTCATTAACTTGTTCTTAGCATTTTTAAGAATTTTTGGTCGTGACTAAATCGTAAATTTTTAAAAGCTATGGTTTTGGATTGCTCGTCTAAGCAGTCATAACCATAGCTTTTTTCTATTCACTTACAAAGGAGGCATGAACAGCCACTCCTAGATTATTTAGTTTTAAATGTTAGACTTTTTTCTATGTAGGTATCAGATTGTTCTGGTGTCTGTTCAGAAAGGCTCTCATCGCTAAAATACAGCTTATAAGTTAGTCGGTAGGTAGAGGCTGTTCTCAGGTTTTCTAGTACAATAGGAAGAGAGACAACGGCCTGAGCAGGAATATCAAATCGCATAAAAAGAGCTGCTTTACTTTTTACTTCTTGGGAAAGTTCAAACGAATCCTTCCAGCCATCCTCTGTCAGAATTTCTTCACGAATCTCATTTAAATCGATAAAAAAAGATTGCTCACTAGTATTTCTGAACTCAGCTAGGCGTTCCTTGGAATTTTTTTCTAATAGGCTAATTTCTACCTCATGATTGTTCTCAGCTAACATAGAAAATGAAGTAGTTGTGTCTTTTGTTGCCTCATTTTTCGTGGTTGCGCAGCCGCTTAGGGACAGAAAAAACAGACAGAATAGAATAATTTTTTTCACACGTAATCCTCCATATTCAATCAATTTGAATCTCTTGACTTCGTCATATAACAAGCGATATTTAAATTTCCATAAGAAGAAGCCTATCTATCCTATCATTTGGGATAGATGAGCTTCTCTATCAAAATTGTAATTTTTCTATTCGGTCAAAGGCTTCTTTTAACACGTCAATATTTTGTGTGGCAGCAAGACGGATATAGTTATCTCCTGTCGTTTCACCAAACGCTTTGCCTGGAATCATCAAGACATTCGTTTCTTCCAGAACTTTTTCAACGAAGCTGACTGAATCAAGATTCGTTTTTTCAATATTAATAAACGCGTACATGCTTCCTTTGATTGGGTGTAATGAAAGAAAGTCAATGGCTTCCACTCGTTTACCTACATACTCAAGACGTTCTTTAAAGACCGCGACAACAGGTGGAACAAGCGTGTCGTAATGAGTCAGGCCATAAATGCCTGCTTGTTGCGAAATCGTTGGGGCAGAGTAGGTTAAACTTTCATTAATCAGCTTAGCGATATCATTAATATAGTCAGGCGCAATCATGTAGCCAATTCGCCAACCAGTCATCGCGAAGGCTTTAGAAAAGCTACTGAAGGTAATGGTATTTTCAGGTGCAAAGGTTGCCATGGGAACAAAATCTTCATAAAAACTAAAGGCTTCATAGACTTCATCTGATAAAATATAAAAATTGTTTTCAATCGCTAACTCAGCAATCGCTTTGAAGGTTTCAGCAGAAAAGACCGCCCCAGTTGGATTATTGGGCGAGTTGATGATAATCGCCTTTGTTTTATCTGTAATTGCGGCTTTCAGCACATCCAAATTAATTTGGAAGTCATCTTCTTCATACGTTGGAATGAAGACAGGGGTCCCACCTGCAAAAAGAACTTGATCTTTGTAAGGAGAGAAGTAGGGTTCATGAATAATCACTTCATCACCTGGATCTAAAAGGACTTGTAAGGCAAGATACATTCCGTGTAACGCGCCGACTGTTGCTCGGACTTGATTTGGCTTAAAGGATAAGTTATATTTCTTTTGATAAAAATCAACGACTGTTTGTATAAATGTCTGACTTCCATCAGACGCTGTATAATGAGTGAAGCCGTTTTTGGCATCTTCAAACGCTTGATTGATGATTGTTTCATCAGTAATTAAATCGGGGTCCCCAATCGATAAATCTAACAAATCGGGTAGGGCTTTTGCTTTTGTCGCAATCTCCATCAGAAGATTTTCAGCTGGTTGTTGGTGTCGTTTGGCAATTGAAAATTTATTCATCATAACCTCCTATAAAACCTTTCTTAAGAAATCCTGAGTCCGTGGATTGGTTGGATTACCAAAAATCTCTTCAGGCGTTCCTTCTTCTTGAATAATTCCTGCATCCATAAAAATGACACGGTCAGCAACTTCACGCGCAAAGCCCATCTCATGCGTAACAACGACCATCGTCATCCCATTTTCCGCAAGAGATTGCATAACAGCAAGAACTTCGCCAACCATCTCAGGATCGAGCGCCGAGGTGGGTTCATCGAATAACATAACATCTGGATTCATCGCTAAAGCTCGAGCAATCGCCACCCGTTGTTGTTGGCCACCCGATAGTTTGGCAGGATAGCTATCCGCTTTATCTCTTAAGCCAACCTGATCAAGTAGAGCGAGTGCTTTTTCTGTTGCCTGTTCAGGACTTTCTTTTTTCACTTTAATCGGGCTGATTGTTAAATTTTGTAAAACGGATTTGTGAGGGAAAAGGTTAAAGTTTTGGAAAACCATGCCCATTTTTTGACGAAGTTTGTCAATATCATTTCCCTTGGCCACAATATTTTGTCCTTCAAATTCAATCACACCATCTGTTGGTTGTTCTAATAGGTTTAAGCAGCGTAAAAAGGTACTTTTCCCACTACCAGAAGGGCCGATGATAACGACCACTTCGCCTGATTTTATTTCTAAATCGATTCCTTTTAAAACTTCATTTTTTCCAAATGTTTTATGCAAATTTTTAATATTAATCACTAGTACTCATTCTCCTTTCAGCAGCACCTAATAGACGTGAAATCGTAAAGGTCAACACAAAATAGATTAACGATACGACTAAGTACGGTAAGAACGGTTTAAAGCTGGCACCTTGAATATTACCTGCTTGGAAAATTAATTCTGAAACGCCGATAACTGAAACAACAGATGATTCTTTGATAACCGTCACAAATTCGTTTCCTAGGGCTGGTAAGATATTTTTAATCGCTTGCGGTAAAATAATAAAACGCATCGATTGTCCTTGACTCATCCCTAATGAACGAGCGGCTTCTAATTGTCCTTTATTTACAGCGTTGATTCCTGCACGGATAATTTCTGCAACATAGGCGCCGCTGTTTAAGGCTAACGCAATACAACCAGCTGCTACTTTGGATAGATCAAAGGCAATTGAGCCTATACCAATCGATTCTGTAAAAACGGAAATTCCTTGGAATAAAATAGGGGTTCCAAAGTAAACGATGAATATTTGAACTAAGAGCGGTGTTCCTCGGACATATTCAATATATATGACAGCTAGCGCACGAAGAATTTTTGATTTTGCTAGCTTCATTAGAGCCAGAACGCCACCAAGAATAGCACCAAACAACACACCAATGAAAGCTAAGAAGACGGTGTAACCCGCACCACTAACATAAAATTTGCCATACTTTTGTAAGAAACCTTGATCTTCTGTAAACATCAGCTTAGCTGCTTCTTTTTGATAACCTTCTAACAAGTTATTATCGTTGACTGTTTTAATTGAAGCATTAACTTTTTCTGTTAACACTGGTGCATCTTTTGAAATAGCAACCGCTGTTTCTTTGGCACCATTTTCAAATGAAACATCTGCAAAGACTAAGCTTTTGTCTCTTTCAATGTAGGCATCGGCAACCGGACCTTCAAGAATCGCTGCATCGACTTTTTTATTCGTTAAGTTCATGATGACATCAGGAATTTTTTGAAGAGACGTTGGAACAGATCCAACTAACTCAGTGTTAGCTAACACTTCTTGTGTCGTTTGTTTTTGAACGGCAACTTTTACACCCTCAAAATCATTGACTGACTTAAATTTATCTTTATCTTCTTTACGAACAATTACGCGTTGTTGAACGACTAAGTATGAGTCTGAGAAATTCACTTCTTGTAAACGTTCGGGTGTGGGTGCCATACCAGAAATAATCAAATCGATTTTCCCAGTTTTTAATGCACCCAATAAAGCATCAAAGCCTAATTCTTCAATTTTTAATTTCACGCCAAGGTCATCAGCGATTTTTTGAGCGATGGAGACATCGAATCCGACAACGGTATCTTTTCCATCAACATCTGCATGAAACTCATAAGGTGCATAATCGGCAGAAAGTCCGACAATCAGTTCACCACGTTTGAGGACCTCCTCATAAATCGGATCTTTTTCTTCTGCATACGCAGATACAGTAGGAAGTAGGGTGGATAATGTAATGAATAATGAGAAAATTAGAGCAAAAATCTTGATGGGTTTCTTCATTTAATAACTCTCCTTTTGGTTATTTTTCTAATAAATATTCTAAAACTATGAATAAATGTATAAAAATTTATTGTTTTTAGATGTGAGTTATCATATCATAGATTAAGTAGAAGGAAAAGAGCTTTTCACAAACAAATCTGAAAAATTTTTATCCAACAGAATTGACTCAAGGGAGCGAGAAAAAATGGGACAATCACTAATCGTTAGAGGAGCACCACAAGAGTATGAATGTAAGGAACAGGCTTGGCAAGAATTGGAAAAGCATTTAAGTAGAAGAAACTTGAAAAAAGTCATGGTTCTCCATGGCAAAAATTCTTGGGAAGCGGCTAAATCTTACTTTCCAGAATTACCAAATACAAGGACACACTTTGTCTATTATGGTGGCAAATGTACGAACGAAAAAAAACAAGAATTAGCACAAATGATTCACAAAGAGGGCTTAGAAGCAATTGTTGCAGTAGGTGGAGGCAAGGTAGCTGACTTAGGAAAGGCGGCTGCCTATGTTACCGGGATCCCTGTATTAATTTTGCCAACTTTAGCGGCAACTTGTGCCGCCTACACTCCTCTCAGTGTGATGTATCATGAAGATGGCTCGATGGCAAGCTACGATGTCTTTCCTGTCAGTAATGCCTTAGTTTTGATTGAACCCGAAGTTCTTTTGCACTCACCTAAGGATCTGATGATTGCTGGAATCGGAGACACCTTAGCAAAGTGGTACGAAGCCGATGCCATGATTTCTCAAATAACGGTCCAACCAATCGAAATTCAAGTCGCCGAATTCGCTGCAAAAAAATGTCGTGATGTTCTTTTAACTGACAGCAGTAAGGCACTGAAAGCAATGGATGATAAGAAAATAAATCAAGCCTTTTTAAACGTCATCGAAACTAATATTCTAGTGGGCGGCATGGTCGGTGGGTTTGGTGATGACTATGGCAGAACAGCTGGGGCACACTCCATTCACGATGCTTTGACGTTGTTGCCTGAAAGCCATTCGCATCTACACGGAAATAAAGTCGCTTATGGTGTATTTGTTCAACTAGTTATTGAACAAAAGTTTGAAGAAATTGACTTTCTTCTGCCATTTTATCATGAACTGGGTTTACCAACTTGCTTACAAGAGATGAATATACAGCTAAGTGAGGCTGATTATGATAAAGTTGCTACTCGCGCCGTAAGAGAAGATGAAACGATTCACTTTATGAAAGAAACGATTACAGCAGATATTGTGAAGAAAGCGATGATGGATTTGGAAAGCTATATTGCGAACAAGTAATTGAATCAATGACTATGCATCAGTGAGCGTGGGACCATAACTCAAAAAGTTATGTCCCATGCTCTTTTCTATTCTAAGAAAAGCTAGATTCAGTTTTTCTTTTCGCAATCACTGGTAATATTTGTTAAAATAGATAAGTACTTAATTGAGTAAGGAAACGAGGAGTCGTAACTATGACAAAAAATAAATTATTATTGGTTGATGGAAATAGCGTGGCTTTCCGTGCTTTTTTTGCCCTCCACAATTCATTGGAGCGTTTCAAAAATAAGAACGGATTGCATACGAATGCGATTTACGCATTTAATAATATGTTTGAAAATGTAATGGAGAAAGAACAGCCGACTCATGTGTTAGTTGCTTTTGATGCAGGCAAGACAACCTTTAGAACAGAAATCTATTCCGAATATAAAGCTGGTCGCTCAAAGACTCCTGGCGAATTTAAAGAACAAATGCCTTACATTCGTGAGTTATTAACAGGTTTAGGGGTAAAATACTATGAGTTAGATAATTACGAAGCAGATGATATTATTGGAACTTTATCTGTCCTTGCGCCAAAAGATGAATTCGATGTGGTCGTTTTATCTGGAGACCGAGATTTAACACAGTTAACGACAGATTCTGTAAAAGTCGATATCACCGTTAAAGGGGTTAGTGATTTAGAAACCTATACACCTAGTTATGTAGCCGAAAAATACGATGGACTTGAACCAAAACAGATTATCGATATGAAAGGCTTGGCTGGCGATACTTCGGATAATATTCCTGGTGTGACAAAGATTGGTGAAAAAACTGCGATTAAACTGTTAAAGGAATACGGTTCTGTCGAAGGGGTTTATGAAAATATTGATCAACTAAAAGCTAGTAAGATGAAAGAAAATTTGATTAACGATAAGGAGCAAGCCTTTTTATCAAAACAACTTGCAACGATTAATACACAAGCACCAATCGAACTTTCAATCGACTCACTAAAATACGAAGGAAAAGATTTGGACAAGCTTGTGCCGTTCTACAAAGAAATGGACTTCAAACAGTTTTTAGCCAAATTGAATGTTCAAGAAGAAGCCGTTGAAATGCAAGAAATCAATTTTGACGTCGTTAATGAATATACCGCAGAGATGTTTACAACGGATATGTCCTTGTATGTAGAAATGCTTGGTGACAACTACCATCAAGAAGATATCGTCGGTGTTGCCTGGGGAACTAAGAAAAAAGCTTATGTCACTAATGATTTGGCGATTTTTGAGAATCCTCATTTTAAAGCATGGTTGGAAGATGCGACTATGTTAAAAAAAGTCTATGATGCCAAACGAACATTTGTTGCGTTAAACCGTTATATCACACGCACACAAGGGCTTGATTTTGACGTGCTTTTAGCAGCTTACTTATTAGACACCAATGACAATAACAATGATATTGAAGGGGTCGCTCAACACTATGGCTACACCGAGATTCGTTCAGACGAAGCGGTCTATGGCAAAGGAGCCAAACGCGGACTCCCAGAAGATGAAGAAGAATTTTTTGCTCATTTAGCTCGAAAGGTTAGCGCAATTGAAGTCTTATCAGAAAAACTGAATAAAGACTTAGAAGAAAAAAATCAGGCGGACCTATTTTATAAAATGGAATTGCCATTATCGATGATCTTAGCAGATATGGAAATTACGGGAATCACAGTAGACGCGTCTCGTTTACACACGATGAAAGGCGAATTTGCAACGAAGCTTAAGGAAATCGAAACAAAAATTTACGAAGAAGCTGGCGAAGAATTTAATCTAAATTCACCGAAACAATTAGGCGTCATTTTGTTTGAAAAGATGGGGCTTCCAGTGATTAAAAAGACCAAAACAGGTTACTCAACGGCAGTCGATGTGCTGGAACAATTGCGAGAACAAGCCCCGATTGTTGATGATATTTTGGTCTATCGCCAAATTTCGAAAATCCAATCGACCTATGTGGAAGGTTTGCTAAAAGTCATTCAATCAGATAATAAGGTACACACGCGTTATGTTCAAACGTTAACACAAACAGGTCGCTTAAGCTCAGTAGATCCGAATTTACAAAATATTCCGATCCGTTTAGAAGAAGGCCGAAAAATTCGCCAAGCATTTGTGCCTAGAGAAACCAACTGGGTGATGTATTCCTCTGATTACTCACAGATTGAGTTACGTGTGTTAGCACATATTTCAGACGACGAACATTTAAAAGAAGCCTTTATTGAAGGCCAAGATATTCATTCAAGCACTGCGATGCGTGTTTTTGGCATAGAAAAAGCAGAAGATGTGACACCAAACATGCGTAGACAAGCAAAAGCGGTGAATTTCGGGATTGTTTATGGGATTTCTGACTATGGACTTTCTCAAAATCTAGGGATTACTCGAAAAGAAGCCCAACAATATATTGACACGTATTTTGAAAAGTATCCTGGGGTTAAAAAATATATGGAAGATATCGTGATTGATGCTAAAGAAAAAGGCTATGTTGAGACGCTGTATAATCGTCGGAGATATTTACCAGATATTCATTCTCGTAACTTTAATATTCGTTCATTTGCTGAGCGGACGGCGATTAATACGCCGATTCAAGGAAGTGCAGCGGATATTTTAAAGATTGCGATGATTGATTTAGCCAAACGTTTAAAAGAAGAAAAATTAGAAGCAACTATGCTTTTACAAGTTCATGATGAGTTAGTCTTTGAGGTTCCTGAACAGGAATTAGAAACTCTGGATAAGTTAGTCAAGGAAGTTATGGAAAATGCGGTAGCCTTACATGTGCCGCTAGTAACCGATAGTAGCTGGGGTAAAACTTGGTATGAAGCAAAATAAGTTGTTGTCGTTTTCTTGAAATTTAAATCGAGCGTTCTGGGATTGTTCATTCAAAAATGTGCGCAAACGAGAACTAGAGTCTTGAGGTTGGAACAGAAGTGTTTAACTCCGAGAAATAAGAGGGAATCCACGAAAATGACAAGAAACACGAAAGACTTTCTTTCGATGTTGATTGATTCCTACGTGGTGCTCTTCAAATTTTTGTGAATTTCAGCTTATTTCCGAACCTTCAAATCTAGCATGTCTCATGCATAGAAGTTGTTGAGAGCGGAACAACGTGAAGATGGAGTTGCTTCTGTGCCCACCGTTTATTCGGGAAATAGGAGCATGGGCATAACTTTTTAAGTTATGTCCCATGCTCATCCTCGTTTTATACAATAACATATTAAATAACTAAACATTATCCTTGTGAGGTGGGAAAGTATGCCAGAATTACCAGAAGTAGAAACTGTCCGAAAAGGTTTGGAACGACTTGTTGTCGGTAAAACCATTGAACAGGTTACTGTACGATGGCCACGAATTATTGAACAGCCTGAAGCTGATTTATTTGCAACTGAATTGACTGGAGAGACAATCGAAGCGGTCCATCGTCGTGGAAAATACTTGCTGATTCAGCTAACGCACTGGGAGCTAGTCTCTCATTTACGGATGGAAGGCAAGTACGAATTTTATGCTGAAGATGCGCAGGAAAATAAGCATACCCATGTCATTTTTCATTTTACAGATGGTAGCGAACTACACTACAATGACGTCAGAAAGTTTGGGCGGATGGCGCTTATCCCTAAAGGAACCAGTGGAAGTTACAAATCATTGGTGACGCTTGGGCCAGAACCGCTTCCTGAAGTATTTCTGCTAGCTGAATTTGAAAAAGGCCTAAAAAAATCACATAAAGCGATTAAGCCCCTGTTATTGGACCAAAAATTGGTGACTGGACTGGGAAATATTTACGTGGATGAGGCGTTGTGGCAAGCGAAGATTCATCCGGAACAGCCTGCAGATACATTAACTAAAAAAGAAGTCGCGACTTTGCGATTAGCGATTATTGACGTTCTAAAAAAAGCAGTAGAAGCTGGAGGCACCACGATTCGCAGTTATCTAAATGCTTTGGGCGAAGCGGGTAAATTTCAAGTTGCTCTAGAAGCCTATGGGCAAACAGGGGTGCCCTGTTCAAGATGTGGGACAGCCATTGTGAAAACAAAAGTCGCGCAAAGAGGCACCCATTTTTGTCCGAACTGTCAGAAGTTGAGAGCGAGGAACGTACGATGAGTTTTATCTTAGGTATTACTGGGGGAATCGCGACAGGCAAGAGTAGTGTGGTTGCTATTTTTGAAAAATTAGGTTATCCAATTGTTGATGCAGATAAAGTTGCTCGTTTAGTTGTAGAGCCAAATACACCAGGCTTAGCCGCGATTGTTATTGAATTTGGAGAAGATATTTTGACATCTGAGGGACAGCTAGATCGTAAAAAATTAGGTGCACTCGTTTTTCAGTCAGACGAGAAACGACAAACTCTAAATCGGCTATTGAACCCCTTTATCCGAACAGAAATTCTTGCTCAAATTGAAGCAAAAAAAAGACTTTCCTCCTTAGTCATTGTTGATATTCCCTTATTATACGAAGGTTATTATGATGTCTATATGACTCAGGTTGCTGTCGTTTACATTCCCGAGTCACTGCAATTAATACGCTTGATGAAGCGTGATCATCTAACTGAGTATGAAGCAAATAAACGCATCAAAAGTCAAATGAGTATAGAGGAGAAAAAGCAACGAGCAGATATTATTTTTGACAATCAGGGTACTTTTGAGGAAACGGAACAGCAAATTTTAGAATGGCTTAAAGCATATAAAAAAAATAAACGTTTTTGTTAGATACTCTAATTAAGAATTGTTTTCTTTTAGCCTCTAGTGAAAAAAATTCAAGATTTAAACTTTAGCGATTCAATCAAATTCTTGATTATAACAAGGATTATAGAACTCAATTGATTCTGGAAATTACGTTAATGAAACTACTTTATTCAGTTTTTCACGAACAAGTCAAAATAGTATAGACATTTGACAAAATAATATCCTTTTTCCTTACTATTCTATGATAATATCTCACCTAAAGGGAGAAAAATTTCAATACTTGCCGGATTGTGCACAGTTGAATTCTTACCTTAGACTTATAATTAGGAGAGATAGATTATGAAAGCAGCAGTAGTTTCAAATAATAAAACTGTAGAGATTGTAGAAAAAAGTTTAAGAAGCTTAAAACCCAATGAAGCATTATTAAAAATGGATTGTTGTGGTGTTTGTCATACAGACTTGCATGTAAAAAATGGCGACTTTGGTGACGTGACTGGCAGAGTCTTAGGGCACGAAGGAGTAGGAAAGGTTATTGCTATAGGTGAAGATGTCACCTCACTTGCAATCGGCGATCGTGCTAGTGTTGCATGGATGTTTGAAAGCTGTGGCAGCTGCGAATATTGTATTAACGGACAAGAAAGTTTATGTCGCACTGTAAAAAACGCGGGCTTTTCAGTAGATGGCGGTATGGCTGAAGAGTGTATCGTTACTGCTGACTATGCAGTGAAGGTTCCAGAAAAGCTTTCTTCTGCGAAAGCTAGTAGTATTACTTGCGCTGGCGTTACTACTTATAAAGCTGTAAAGGTATCAGATATAAAACCTGGTCAGTGGATTGTTATTTTTGGACTAGGTGGATTAGGAAACTTAGCTCTACAATATGCAAAAAATGTTTTTAACGCTAAAGTAATTGGGATTGATGTCAATAATAGCCAATTAGAGTTTGCTAAAAGTAGTGGGGCTGACTTGGTATTTAATCCAGTGGAAGAAGATGTTGTAGAGAAGATACAAGAAGCTACTGGTGGCGCACATGCAGCTGTAGTGACTGCTGTTTCTAAAAATGCGTTTAATTCGGCAGTTGATGTAGTTAGAGCGGGAGGAACTGTGGTTGCAGTTGGCTTACCTTCTGAAAGTATGGATCTTAATATTCCAAGATTAGTTCTTGACGGAATCAAAGTCATCGGTTCATTAGTAGGTACTAGAACGGACTTAGCGGAAGCTTTTCAATTTGCGGCAGAAGGAAAAGTTACGCCAAAAGTCGAAATGCGTCAAATTGAAGACATCAATGATATCTTTGATGAGATGGTCAGTGGAAAAATTAATGGTCGAATGGTTATCGAATTTTAATAACATTTATTATTTATAGTAGTCTTAAAAATTAGGAGGAAGAACATGTGCAATGTATTACTCATTGACCATGATAGTCAATCTATTAAACCGATAGAGCAGTATGTAGAAGCTTATTTCGCTAATGTTATTTTATTTCCAGCAATTCAAACATATAAACAACTGGATAATATAATAAAAAAACATAAAATTGAGATTGCTATTATTAATACTGAGATTGGCATTGACTGTTTCGACCTTCACAAACGGTTGGTTGTCAGTAATCCAAATACCAAATCAATTCTTTTTTCTTCACGTGGTGAGTTTAAAATTGCTCAAAAAGCATTACGATATGGAATTGTTGACTATTTGTTGACTCCAATTGGAACTGATTTTATTTATGCATTAGATCGTGCGATTCAATCAATTAATCAGATATCTTTGCTAAATGTGAGGAATAATCATAATACCTCTCGTTCATTCCATCTGAAAAACCGAATTTTGCGGTATATTCATGATCAATACGCTGAAGATATTTCCTTAGTAACACTTTCTGACTATTTACATCTAAGTAGAGACTATACCAGTAGATTGGTAAAAGATACTTTGGGAATGACATTTTCTCTCTATTTGCTGATTTATCGGATAGAGGTTGCTAAAAAAGAATTATCGACAAGCGATTTAACTGTTAATGAAATAGCTCATCGAGTTGGTTTTAATGAACCAAACTACTTTAGCAAAAAATTTAAAGAAGTCGTTCATTTAACACCTACCCAATATAAAAAAACTTATAGCGGTGTGGGAACAATCATTACTTCTGGTTTTATCAATTAAGAATTTACCATAAATAGGAGCGTGGGACGAAATTTTGCCCCACGCTCCTATTACATGAATAAACATCGAATAAAGAAGCCGTTCCTTGTTATTTATCTGAGTGAAACATTGTTGACTCAACGCTCATATGGTTGAAGTTGATTGCTTGTAAATTGACGTTTGTAATCAACTCTCTGGATTATCTATAAATGTTTCTATTTTTAAAATTCATTAATTTCTCTGGAACCGCCAAAGTATTGCGTATGACTTTTTGGTCCCTTAAAAATAGTGTCCACAGTTGTAAATTCGTAACCTTGTTTTTTTAACGATTGAATAATTGGTCGGACTGCATCAACACTGTTCTCATGAATATCATGTAATAAGATAACAGAACCATCCTCTAGTTGATCATTAACTGTTTTGACGATCTTTTCAGAACTGCCTTTTTTCCAATCTTCCGTATCTACATTCCAGTGAATCAATGGTTGATCTAACGTTTTAGCGATGGATTCCTTCATTGCACCATAAGGCGGACGAATATATTTGGGAAGAAGGCCTGTTGCCTTATAAACAGTTTTATCTGTACTATGCATTTGCGTTTTGATAGCGTCCGGTGTTAATTGTGTAAGATTTTTATGGTCATAGGAATGATTTCCGATAGTATGCCCATCCTCAATAATTTCTTTCAACACATTGGGATAAGCTTCTGCTTGGCTTCCTAAAACAAAGAAGGTTGCAGGAACATCTTCTTCTTTCAAAATTTTGAGTAACTTTTCAGTCGTCTCAGGGCGTGGGCCGTCATCAAAGGTGAGAGCAACTTGTTTATTTTTATGCTCAGGAAAGTATTGTTTTGAAACAAAGCTTGAATTCAGGTAGTGGGAAAACTCAGCCCAAGGAAGCATCACCATAGAAACATCACCAATTGGTTGGGATAACGTCACTTCAATTCCAACATCATTGACTTTATTAACAACCAAATCACCGGTTTTGAAAGGAGCCAAATTTAAGACCTCATCAATAATGGTATTCCCGTCTTTACTCCTATTTAAAATTTCTTGCTGAATCAGAAAGTGGCAACGCATTAACTCTTCATTGCTTGGGAAAAAATCTGTCGTTGTTGGCATCTTTTTTGTATCCGAGCGTATAAAGCTTGCTTCTCCAGAATTTGATTCGGTTTGATCATAAGATTTTTTCTTTTCATTCCAAATGTAGCTAGAAAAATTATAATAAACACGCGTTAATGATTTGGAATAATTTTCAGAAACTTGTTTTCCGGTAACGATATCTGGTGCATTATCTTTTGGGAAATGGCTAAATAGTAAGCCTAAAGAATCCTCATGTTTCAAATTATCAACAAAAAAGGTCTGTTCATCTGTTGAATAGTTTTTACTTTCTTGCCATTGTTTATCAGCTAATTCTTTCAGTAAAGAGCGTTTAGCTTGCTTTCTTTCTGAAGAAAGTTTGAGTGGTGTATGTGCATACGCATCTTTGTGTTCAGGATTTAAGTCGCTCAATAAACTATTAATCACGTAACCAGATCCGACAATAAAAAGAACAATAATTGGTAAAAAAAACAGCCAATTTTTCTTTTTCGGTTTCTTCCGATATATCTCTTTTCGCGAACGATATTGTTGTGTCATGGGTAAATACTCCTTCAGTAATCTCTTAGTCTAGAGTACCATGCTTAATATAGAGATTCAACGACAGAAACAAGAATCTTTCCATAAATTTTTGCTGCATATTATTTTTATTTCTCTTGTTATTTTGTTATTCTAAAAATAAGTAAGGGAGGAAGTTCTTATGAGCACAATGAAAGATCAGTCGGAGAAAGTCATTGGTTCTGTAAAGGGAAAAATTGGCAACTTACTTAATGACAAACAGTTAGAAGAAGACGGAAAAGAGCAAATAGAAAAAGCCGCCATTCAAATTCAAAAGAAAAAAGACCGTTTGAGAGAGCTAGAGGATAGCTATGATGAGTTTGCTGCAAAAAAGCAAGACTTTACTAAAGAACAAATCAAGCAACCTCAAAAAAACGAACCGTTTGAACCCGTTGATGATACCCCACATATTTCCTCAAAACAACAAAGAGAAGAGATTCGAATGAAACACTATACAGGAATCGAAGAAAAGTTTAGATAGCATAACCATTAACACCTTTACTAAGAAGGAAGAAGTTGATTTCCTTTGTAAAGGTGTTTTTCAACGAATACTTAATGGTTCCTTACTCATTTATGAGCTAATTGGCAATCAGTTGTATATAAATGAATAAAATGTCTAAAAACTGAATAAGAATTGTCCTTACAGGCGCTTTTTTACGTAGTTTTTTACGACAGAACAGGATTTCATGTTATAATATACACGTGTCACCGATAGAAAAAATTTGACGAATACAACAACAACTATTCGTGTCTAAAAAAACACGTTATTCGAGTATTAAGCGTATGATAGAAGCTAGATAGGTATCATACATTGAATAAGTTTACTAATAATGAATTTGAGGTGAAGGTTATGCGCTGTACAAGATGTCAGAATAATAACTCTCGAGTAGTAGATAGTCGACAAACAGATGATGGACGAGCAATCCGTCGTCGTCGAGAATGTGAGAACTGTGGTTTTCGTTTTACCACTTTTGAACGAATTGAGGCTGCTCCTTTACTAGTTATTAAAAAGAATGGCGACCGTGAAGAATTTAATCGCGAGAAAATTTTGCGTGGTTTGGTCCGCTCAGCTGAAAAGCGGCCAATTGCCATTAAGCAGATGGAAGCAATTGTCGATCATGTCGAAAACCGTGTGCAAAATTTGGGGGAAAATGAAGTCTCAACCAATCTAATTGGCGAGTATGTTATGGAAGAGCTGGTTGATCTAGATGAGATTGCCTACATTCGTTTTGCTAGTGTGTATCGACAATTCAAAGATATGTCTGTCTTCTTGAAAGAACTTCAAGATATCGTAGAAAAAGCGAAGGCAGATAATAAAAATAAAGAGTAGTCAAAAGGAGGCCTTTTCTTGGATAGTGCCTGGAAAGAAATCCAACCTAAAAATATTTTTCAACTATACAAGTCCTTACCCAACACCAATCTTGCTGATGAAGCATTGCTTTACCTGTATCAGCCTATCATGGGTGCTCAAGCACTGACTTTATATCTAACCATGGTTAGTGAAATTGAGACAGCTACAGGCCATAGTCAAGAAGCTCTTCATGCGGAACTATTAACGATGATTAATGCAGGGATTCCCCAATTTTTCGAAGCTCGAATCAAGCTTGAGGGAATTGGACTGCTAGAAACCTATAAAAAAGAAGATCCTGAGCTTGGGACAACCTTTCTCTACAAACTACTTACACCCATGGAGCCTGTGGAGTTTTTCAAAGATACCGTTCTTTCTTTTCACCTGTTGAATACAGTTGGAGAAAAGAAATTTCAAACACTTGTCAAACGATTTGAACCAAAACCGCTTGATGTCGACTTACGTGAGTACCAATCAATTACTAAAAAGTTTTTGGACGTGTATGGCTGGCAAAATCAAGAATTGCTTGAGAAAAGTTTAGAGTTAGAAAAGGTCGCTCAAAGGTTTCAGTCGACTGAGGCAAAAAAAACTTTGGCGAATGAAGTGGAACAACTGAACTGGTCTTTTGTTGAAGAGCTTTTGATTAGAAAGTTAGGGCGTAAACTGACTTTGGACAAATCAACGAAAGAGCTTTTCACCGTCTACCATGCCATGTATGGCGTGGATGAGTTAGAATTGGTGGAGATGAGTTTGCCTTCATTTGATATGCTTTCTGGCGCATTTAATCAAAAAGAGTTACAACGTTTGTTAACGGTGGCGAACCTACCAAATAGTCAAAAGCAAGCACCCGAAAAGGCAGAAACTGGTGATTCCGATGCGCAGACCCGTCGATGGAATACCTTACGTCAAGAAGGATTTAGTGAAAAAGAATTGCAATTAGTTCAAGAGAGTGAATCGATTCCGCCAATGATTTATTTGGAGGCAATTAAAACACAGAAAAATGGTTATGTTTCAAAGGATGAAACGTGGCTGATTCGCGAACTGATTAATGAGTCTCCTTTAAAAAACAGTGTCATTAATATTTTGATTAATTATGTCTTAGTCGTAAAAAATGATTCTAGTTTAACACGCAATTTTGTCAGTCGAATTGCTAATGACTGGTCCCAACTCAAAATTCAATCATCAGAAGCCGCGATTCGTCACGTAAAAACGCTGAAAGAAGACGCGAAGAAAAAAAGTGAAACAACACCTAGACGCACGTCTCAAAAACGCGTTCGACGTGAAAAACTACCTGAGTGGTTGAATAAACCTCAAGTGGAAGCTGCAACGGATCCAGAAAAACAAGCTGAGATAAACCGCAAACTTCAAAACTATCTCGCAAAGAAGGAAGGTGAGGACTGATGGAAGACGTAGGAAAAGAGCTTTCAAAAATAGTCAAACAACGTAATTATCAAGATCGGTTCGCCAAAATGATGGATAAGGTTTTAGCAGATGAAGATGTTCAAAGCTTTTTAACTGAGCACAAAGATAAGCTGACAGAAGAAGATATTGAAAAAAGCTATGCCAAACTCTATGAATTTGTCCAAGAAAAAAGAAAATATAAACTAAATGATCCAACCATGATTGCTCCAGGCTACGAGCCACAATTGATGCTGAATTTCCATTATGTAGACGTCACCTATGTTCCCACAGAAGCCTTAATTGCTAGACGTCGCCAAGAAGAAATTAAGAGTCGAATTCATGCGATGGATATGCCAAAAGATATCCGAAATGCTTCATTTAATACATTTGATAATACCAGTGGGCGAGGAGAAGCTCTTTCAGCGGCCCTAGATTTTGTCGAAGGTTATTCTGCTGACAAGAAAGCCTTTCATAAAGGACTCTATCTTGTTGGAAGCTTCGGTATTGGCAAAACTTATCTGCTGGGTGCCATCGCTGGAGAATTAGCTATTAAAGGGTTTAGTACGACTTTAGTGCATTTTCCGACATTTGCCGTGGAGATGAAACAAGCGATTGGAAAAGATCAAGTAGCAGAAAAGTTAGATGCAGTGAAAAAATCGCAAGTCTTAATGATTGATGATATTGGTGCTGATGCAATGAGTAGTTGGATTCGAGATGAGGTCTTTGGAGTCATTTTACAATATCGAATGCAAGAACAGCTGCCAACCTTCTTTTCTTCTAATTTTTCAATGGAAGAGCTAGAGGACCATTTGTCAGTCACGCAACGCGGAGACGAAGAACCGTTAAAAGCCAAGCGGATTATGGAACGAATTCGTTATTTAACAAAAGAGGTTTGGATGTCAGGGAAAAATCGTCGAAACGGATAAATCAATCGCACTTGTTTAAGAATGAAAGGTGAGTCTTAATGAAAAAAAGTAGTTTATGTGCACTGCTAACTATTAGTTTAGGCCTAGTATTGGTCGGTTGTTCAAACGAAACAAAAAAGCCTCAAGCAAGTACCGAGACTAGTCAGTCAATCAGTAGCTCAACGAAAGAAAGTAGTGAAAAAGAAATGAGCTCGACAGAAGATAAAAGTCAAACTCGTTCAGAATTCACGGCTACCTTAAGTGAAGACGCAAAAGAAAATGAAAAAGACAAGAACCAACTTCGCCTTATTCTAAATGAGGTGACGGCAAAGGTCGATCCCGAAAACATCATTGGCTCTTTCTCAAATGGTGGGGTCATTTTAAATGTGGCAACGGATCAGTTAGGTGAAAAGACCTCTTTGGCTTCCTTAAAAAAAGGAACAGAAGTCACTTTTGTTCTGAATAAAACACCCATCATGACAATGTCGTTACCACCACAAATCCCTGGTAATTCGATTGAGACTGTCACTTCAAACTAACGAGTATTTTGAGAGTGAAGGATAACTCAGCTAGGTATCTTTTATATTCTGAGTATCCGAACAAACGCTGGGGATAGAGGAAGGTTTGTTCCAACCTTTGAAGAAAAACAAAGTGAATAAACATTAGAAAGTAATTTCTGATTTTTATTCACTTTTTTCGTTTTGCCGTTTCGATTCTATCCTCAATTGAAGTGCTAAGTGTAAAATATATTGCGGTAAGATTTGAAAAAAAGAAAGAAGACCATTATTCTAATTGTTAGGTTTAGCGGCCAATAACAATAAGAGGATGGTCTTCATGGAAACTATTGTAAACGAAATTGCAGAAATTTTAAAGAGTGAATCGCATTTTATTGCAAAAGAAAAAGCATTAGTCATTTATCTTGCCAATTTGATCCGAGAAATCATCACAATGGCCTTTGAACAAATAGATGATGATTTAATTGGAGAATACAAAAAACAAGGGTATCAAATAGAAAAAAAGAACGATCGGAAATTATTGACAGTATTCGGCGAAATTCAATTCCGTAGAAGGCGATACATCAAGGAAGGCGAGTCTTCAGTTTATGCGTTAGATGTCTTTTTAGGATTGAAAAGCCATGATAGGTACAGTCATTTACTCAAACGAAATGTTGCGGAGCTTGCCAGCAAAATGACGTATCGGAATAGTGAGAAAGCCATAGAACTCTTGACTTCCTTCACCATGAGTCATCGAAAAATAAACCGGTTGGTCTTACAGGTGGGTGAAGAAATTAAAAGCCAACAAACGGCGGAAGAACGCTATGATGAAAGAAAAGATAAAAAGAGAAGACCTTCAGCGATTTACATTGAAGGAGACGGTATTCAAATTAAAGGTCAGAAAAAAAACCAATTAGAAATTTATCGATTTCAAGTATGTGAAGGTTCAAGACCAGTCGGGAAAAATCGAAGACAGTTGAAAAATTATCATGAGTTTGTAAGCCTTAGCCGTAAGCAAGCACTAAAAGAAACACAAGAGTACCTAGCAAACACGTATCGCCTTGAAAAAACCATTGTCATCAGTAATAGTGATGGTGGTTCAGGCTTTGAAAAAAATGTATTTGAAGAGCTAGCGGGAAATTGTAGACGGCATGAATTCTTTTTAGACGCGTACCATGTTAATCGAAAAATTAAAGAAAGACTCTCTAACTTCAAAGATTTACAGCCGTATCTAATGGAGGCTATTTGGCAAGCTTATAGTTGGGACAAGGTCGTTGTAGCGTTAGATACGGCGGCGAGCCTGTTAGTGGACGAGCAAGACACAGAAAAAAACCGAGAATCTCTGCGTCTATTAGAAAACTACTTAACTAGAAACTGGAAGTGGCTACAACCTTTTGAACAACGAAATTTAGCTGGGATTCAAAAATGCATAGGCACCTGTGAAAGCAATCATAGAGTGTACAGCTATCGAATGAAACGACAAGGACGCTATTGGACAAAGAGTGGAGCTGAAGCCATGGTGCGAGTGATATCAAGTATAAAAAACAAAGAAATTGAACAATGCTTGATGACAGATTATGCACCAGCAGAACCGGAAGACGCGTTGAAGAAACGCTGCCAACAAGCATTAAGAAATACGACTAGTAAGCGTTGGAATCGTTTTGAAGAGCATGTAGGCATTCAATACGGACATGTAACAGGAAAAGAAAAAACATCAACGGGCATGGGAAAACTGATTCGCGGATTATGTAGTTAAAAAAATTCATAATGCCCTACCAAATGGCAATTGTGTCAAGTAAATTATTTTTAGCAAAAATGATTTACTTGACACAATTCAACCAAGCGAAGCGCGGTAGGAAAGTGAAATAATATAAATAGAGCCGTACCTATCACTCTAAAATAATGGTTACCGCAAAATACTTGACACATACATTGAAGTGGCAGAACTTTTATTTTGTAGTAAGAATGATATAATAATAGGCGAAGGAGTGGCGCTATGAATCAACAAGAATTATCAAAACGATTGGCTACAGTTGGGGAGTTTGTCCCGAACGGCGCTCGTCTAGCTGACATTGGCTCAGACCACGCTTATTTGCCAGTTGCCTTAGTTTTAGCAAAAAAAATCGACTTTTCAATCGCCGGTGAGGTAGTCATTGGCCCCTTTACTTCGGCTGTTAAACAAGTTAAAAAAAATAATCTCAGCCAAAATATTACAGTTCGTTTAGCAAGTGGCCTTGATGCAATTGAGCAAGATGACGACATCACAGCTATCACTATTGCAGGAATGGGGGGCACGCTAATACGTGATATTTTAGCTCAAGGGCAATCAAAGAACAAACTTTCAGGAAAAGAACGCCTAATTTTACAACCAAATGTCGGTGAAAAAACACTTAGATCTTGGTTGATGGCAGAATCCTATGAAATTATTGCAGAACGTATTCTCGAAGAAAATCAAAAAATTTACGAAATTATTGTTGCTGAAAAATCGCCAAACACAATGACTTACACGAACGAACAGCTCATGTTCGGCCCTTTTTTGTCCAAAGAAAAGAATCCGACATTTAAGAAAAAATGGCAACGAGAGTTAAACCAACGAAACCATGTCTTGCAGCAGCTTTCATTAGCAGAAACGGTTCCTAGTGGAAAGATTGAGCAACTAGAAACAGAAAGAAAATTAATAGAGGAGATGTTGGCATGACCAAACTCATGGGAACAGAATTTATTCAACAATTCGAAGCCTACTGCCCTCAGTGGTTAGCAGAAGAAGGCGATCCAGTCGGCTTACATATTGGGACCCTTAACAAACCAATCAAACGTGTAATGATGACTTTGGATGTTCGTCCGGAGGTTGTGGCAGAAGCAATTGAAAAAAAAATCGACTTATTGATTGCCAAACATCCACCAATTTTCCGCCCAGTTTCTCGATTGACCACAGATACCCCTCAGCAAAAGATGTATGCTGATTTATTAGCTCATAATATTGCTGTTTATGCGGCTCATACCAATATGGATATCATTGAAGATGGTTTAAATGACTGGTTTTGTGAAGCGCTAGAGGTTGTCTCTGACAGTTATTTGACTAAAACGCATGAAATTCCTTTCAAAAAGTTAGCGGTTTACGTTCCTGTAGAATCTGCAAAACAAATGAGAGAAGCCCTAGCAAACGCAGGAGCGGGAGAACAGGGGAATTATCGAGAAACAAGTTTTTCTTCGATTGGTACGGGGCGTTTTACTCCAGTTGATGATGCAAAACCAACAATTGGTCAAATCAACCAGGCCGAACAAGTACAAGAAGCTAAAATAGAAGTGATTTTTCCTGAACCTCTAAAAGAGACTCTCCTTCAAGCGATGTTTGCGGCACATCCGTATGAAGAACCCACCTATGATTTAATTTCATTGGACAATACACCAACATCTTACGGAATTGGGCGTGTTGGTAACTTAAAAGAAGCTCTTTCTTTAGAAGCCTTCCTTGATAAAATCAAAAAAACTTTTGATTTGGAAGGATTACGGGTCGTCATACCTAACCAAATAGTAGATACGCAATCTATGTCAGTCAAACGTGTCGCTATCTGTGGCGGGAGTGGCGAGAAGTTTTATGTTGATGCGTTGAAGCATCAGGCGGATGTCTATATAACAGGAGACATCTATTATCATACTGCGCACGATATGCAGACAGCAGGCTTAATCGCTATTGATCCAGGTCACTATATCGAAAGTTTGTGTAAAGAAAAAATGGTTGAAAAATTCAATCAATGGAAACTAGAAAAAAATTGGCCCGTAGATTTTATCATTTCAGAAACCTCTACGAATCCATTTTCATTCAAATAAAGGAGAGAATTGACTATGTATGAAAACTTATTACCAAGATTTTTACGTTATGTAAAAACAGAAACACGCTCAAATGCTGCAAGTAACACCACTCCTTCAACACCGACCCAAACAGCCTTTGCTCAGGTCTTAAAAAAAGAGCTTGAAGACTTAGGTCTAACAGATGTTTCTTATAATGAAGCAAATGGATTTGTGATGGCAACACTGCCAAGCAATACAGAAAAACAAGTCCGTTCTATTGGTTTTATCGCTCACATGGACACAGCTGACTTTAATGCAGTCAATGTGAACCCTCAAATTATTGAAAACTATGATGGCCAATCAACTATCCAGTTAGATAAAGAAGGCAAGTTCACTTTAAATACAAAAGACTTTCCAAATCTAAAAAATTATACAGGCCAAACATTGATTACTACTGATGGGTCAACATTGTTAGGCTCTGATGATAAATCGGGAATTGCTGAAATCATGACGGCAATGGAAATTTTACTTGCCCATCCTGAAATCAAACACGGCACAATCAAAGTTGCTTTTGGTCCTGATGAGGAAATTGGTGTAGGTGCAGATAAATTTGACGTAAATGAATTTGCGGTTGATTTCGCTTATACCATGGATGGTGGTCCGGTAGGGGAGCTTCAATATGAAACCTTTAGTGCCGCTCAAGCAGATATCACGATTCAAGGAAAAAATGTTCACCCTGGAACAGCAAAAGATACCATGATTAATGCCTTACAACTAGCGATTGATTTTCAAAATTCTTTACCTCAAAATGAAGTGCCAGAAAAAACATCAGGTTACGAAGGATTCTTCCATTTGATGGCTCTAACAGGCAATCCGGAAGAGGCAAAGATGAGTTATATCATTCGTGACCATTCACGTGAAAAATTTGAAGAACGAAAACAAATGATTTTAGATGTCCAAGAAAAAATTAACGCGCAATTTGACCAAGAACGTGTACAAGTGCATATGTTTGATCAATACTATAATATGAAAGAAATCATCGAAAAAGATATGAGTATTGTTGAGTTGGCTAAGCAAGCAATGATTGAACTAGATATTAAGCCAATCATCGAACCCGTTCGCGGCGGAACAGATGGCTCTAAGATTTCTTATATGGGTATTCCAACACCAAATATTTTTGCTGGTGGCGAAAATATGCACGGACGCTTTGAGTTTGTTTCACTACAAGCGATGGAAAAAGCGACAGACGTGATTGTAAAAATTGCGGAGAATAATGCTAAATAAATTAGTTCTTCTGATTTCATTTGTTTATGTCAAAAATTAAAATAGTCTAAGAAGAGTAAGATTTTTTTGGAAATTTTACTCTTTTTTGACATTCCAGTGATTTCCCTTTGCAACTAAGGTCGTAATGAGGTACGCTAATAACGTATGACTTGGAGGGAAAGTATGAATCGTTTATTACAAGAGCTGAGTAGTAACCCGTTGTGGTTCTATCTTTTTATTGTCAATCTTTATTTGTTTTGTCTGATGGGTTATGACAAACGGAAGGCCAAAAAGAAACAATGGCGTGTCCCAGAAAGTAATCTTCTTTTTGTCGGGTTAATCGGTGGCGGCTTAGGTGGCTTACTTGCACAAAAGGCGTTTCACCATAAGACACGCAAACGGAAATTTTTGATTTGCTTTTTATTAGGTATTGTAACAGATGGTGTCTTGCTTTACTTTTTCCATTAATCATTATTGAATTGAGGAATCTTTATGAAAAAAAATAGTAAACTCAAAGTGCTAGTAAATATAGCTATTTTGGCTGGAATGGTTGGGATTATTCTTTACCTTGTTCAGAACTCACTAGCGGATATATTTGCTGAGTTACGTTCAACGAGTTTTATGGTGTTAGCTGGTGTCCTAATTATTGGCACGATCTCTTTGCTTACTGAAGGGCAGGCCATTAAAGAAATCTCAAAACATTTTGAACCTAGTTTTTCGAGACAAGATGGTTTTTGGACGTCTTGTTATGTTGCCTTTTATCGAATCATCACATTTGGAACAGGGACGTTGGTTTCAGAAGTATACTTTTATCGCAAAAAAGGACTGAAGCCTTCACAAGGAGTGGGCGTGACTACTCTACATATGGTAATGTATAAATTTGCCGTTATCACCTATGCCGTGGTTAGTTTGATTATCCAATTTTCACTCTTTTATTCCAACTCGCCTAAGATGATTCCATTTATCTTGGCAGGAATGATTTTGACGATTGTTTTGATTATTGCACTTTTGGCATTATCTAGTAGCGTAAATTTACAGGTATTTTTAATTATTGTAGCCAATCGTTTATTCAAAAGTCCAAAGATTAGAGGCTGGGTTGATACCTGTAATCTTCAAATTTACTCTCTTAGAGATACCGTCAATACAATTATGCAGGATCGAACTGCTGTCTGGCGAATTTACACTTGGAATCTACTTAAGCTCGCTTTATGGTATATCATTCCTTATTTTGTCTTGATGGGTAAACATTCTGACTTGGACTTTTTACAGGCCTTTTCATTTACTAGCTTTGCCGTAATTCTTTCCGGAGTAGTTCCAACACCCGGAGGCATTGGTTCGTTTGAATTTGTTTATTTACTGTTGCTTCGACCAATCGTAGGCACTGTAGATGCCATTTCTTCCGTATTATTATATCGTTTTGGAACGTTTGTTTTGCCGTTTTTGTTCGGTTTTGTCTATGTTCTTGTTGAAAAGAGGAAGAAAATTCAAGAGGAGATTCAAGAAGTAAAAAAAGAACGAAAGGCAATGAGTAATGAGTAAATAGTCATTGTCTTAAAAATAATCGAATTGAATTAAGTAAAGACACATCCTATAATGAGCCGTAAAATCAGAATAGATTAGAATTTACATCTAATCTATTCTGAGCTAATTACAGCAAGTCATTAGGAATGTGTCTTTTTTTGTGAAAAGATTTCGACTGAATCTCTTAACCTTCTTTCAATTCATAAGCTTTTACGTATCTTTCTAAAAGCTGAGCGTGAGGTTGGGATAGAAGTGTTTAACTCCGAGAAATAAGAAGGAATTCACGGAAATGACAAGAAACACGAAAGACTTTCTTTCGATGTTGATTGATTCCTACGTGGTGCTCTTCAAATTTTTGTGACCAGGTAGGTACTGTTCTACATCTATTTACTTTGTAAATAGTGTTTCACAGCAATTTCAGCTTATTTTTCGAACCTTCAACTCTAGCATGTCTCATGCTAGAGTTGAAGGTTCTTATTGCTGTAAAACACAACGAAGTATGAGTTGATGTTGCACAGTACCTACTCGGTGCTGTAAAACACAACGAAGTATGAGTTGATGTTGCACAGTACCTACTCGGTGCTGTAAAACACAACGAAGCATGAGTTGATGTTGCACAGTACCTACTCGGTGCTGTAAAACACAACGAAGTATGAGTTGATGTTGCACAGTACCTACTCGGTGCTGTAAAACACAACGAAGCATGAGTTGATGTTGCACAGTACCTACCCGGTTCTCGGAGTTAAACACTTCTCGGTTAAAACAGATAGGAATGCCTGTCTGCTTTATTTAACCTTAATCACTAGCTTACCAATTGTTCGATTGGTTTCTAGTCTGCGATGGGCTTCAAAGATAGTTTCAGGAGACAGTTCTTGGAGGGTCTCTGTGTGTGTAGAAACAATTGTCCCGTCTTCTAGTAATTGAGCAATCTTTTGTAGGATTTCCCCTTGAGACTCAATATTGTACCCATAATCTGTTTTGGCAAACATGTACTCCCAATCAAAGCTGGCTGATTTGTTTTTTAAGATAGATAAATTGACTGGTTCTTTCGCTTCAACAATCGAGGCTAAATGGCCAAAGGGCGCCAAAAAGTGTGCCATTGATTCATAATAGGCATCAGTTGAATGGAGAAGGAGAATTCTTCTAACCTCTGTTAAATTAAGTTTTTGCATCTGTTTTACTAAATCTTCGCGATGGTTGAGTGCGATATCTGCGCCCATCTGTTTAATCCACTCCGTTGTTTCCCTTCTTGAAGCTGTCGCCAAGACATTCAGGCCGGCCCATTTGGCTAACTGAATTGCTACTGACCCAACACCCCCAGCACCATTGACGATAAGAATGGTTTCATCCAAATTGCCCGATTTTTTTGCCAATAGGTTCATTTTTTCAAACAAAACCTCAAAAGCAGTCAAACCTGTCAACGGCATTGCGGCCGCTTTTTCAATAGATAGATTTTTTGGAAGCCGAGCTACTAGGCGAGCATCCACTACTTGATGTTCTGCATAACTGCCCGCTCGTTTATTGGTTCCACTATACATTACAAAATCCCCAACCGAAAAATCAGTTACCTGTGTACCAGTCTCCGTTATTTTCCCAACTGCATCAAAGCCTAACACCTTCCATTGATCAGAGGCCCATATTTGACGTAATTTCGTATCCACGGGGTTCACCGAGATAGCTTGAACTTCAACTAATAGGTCAAAGGGCTTGAGAGAATCCAAGGTCCATTCAACTTCTTCAAACTGATTTCCTTCGATTAATGCGAACCCTTTTTTAAATGCAATTGCCTTTGTTTTCATCTGTTTTACTCCCATCTATAACTAATGTGACCCACAAAAAAACCTTCTATTTATTACTGATTAGTGTATCATCATTTGTAAAAGAAAAGAAATGAATTGTCTGACTTTTCTTAAAAGTAAACTAGAAAGCTTACTCAAACAACGAATCAGAGGTCTTTTATATTACGAATAAACGAACAAAAAAAAGTTCTTAATAAAAGGTTAAAAAGGAATGATATCTTTTGACCATTATTGACCATAGGAGTATACTAGATTTTGTAAGGCGAAATTGATTATAGAGTGGAGGAAACCATTTATGAATATTGAAAAAATGACCACAACCTTGCAAGAAGCGATTGCAGAAGCACAAAACGTTGCAATCACGAGAAAACATCAAGAGATTGATATTGTACACCTTTGGAAAATTTTCTTACAACCAAACCATTTTGGTCGTAACTTTTATACAGATGCTGGACTCGATGTTGAAGCATTTGAACGTGAGATTGACTTAGCTTTGGACGAGTACCCGACTGTTTCAGGTGGTAATGTTCAATACGGTCAAAGCATGAGTCAAAATCTATTTCATTTATTAAATGAAGCAGATAAACTTCGCGAGAGCTTTGGCGATGAATTTTTATCAACTGAGATTGTTATTTTAGCAATCATGAAGCTAAAAAATTATCGTTTAACTAACTATCTAGTTGCAAAGGGCTTAACTGAAAAAGAACTACGTAAAAATATTGAAGAGATGAGAGGGGGAGACCGTGTGACTTCTCAAAACCAAGAAGAGCAATATAAGGCTTTAGAAAAATATGGCGTTGACTTAGTTCAACAAGTAAAAAGTGGAAAACAAGACCCTATCATCGGTCGTGATGAAGAAATACGTGATGTGATTCGGATTTTGTCAAGAAAAACCAAAAATAATCCGGTCTTAATCGGGGAACCTGGTGTTGGGAAAACGGCTATCATAGAGGGATTGGCTCAACGAATAGTTCGAAAAGATGTGCCAGAAAATCTGAAAGATAAAACGATTTTCTCTCTAGATATGGGCGCGTTAATTGCTGGCGCTAAGTTTCGTGGGGAATTTGAAGAACGCTTAAAAGCAGTTCTAAAAGAAGTGAAAAAAAGCGATGGCCGAATTCTTTTGTTCATTGATGAAATTCATAATATTGTTGGTGCAGGAAAGACAGAAGGCAGTATGGATGCTGGAAATCTATTGAAGCCAATGTTAGCAAGAGGTGAGCTTCATTTGATTGGGGCAACAACATTGGATGAATACCGACAATATATGGAAAAAGACAAAGCGCTTGAACGGCGTTTCCAAAAAGTGCTTGTTCAAGAACCAACCGTAGAGGATACCATCAGTATTTTGCGTGGACTAAAGGAACGCTTTGAAATCCACCACAGTGTTAATATTCATGACAATGCTTTAGTTGCGGCAGCGACTCTATCTGATCGTTATATTACTGATCGTTTCTTGCCAGATAAAGCCATCGATTTAGTGGATGAAGCCAGTGCTACCATTCGCGTGGAGATGAATTCGATGCCGACTGAGCTAGACCAAGTCACGCGCCGCTTAATGCAATTAGAAATCGAAGAAGCTGCCTTAAAAAAAGAATCCGATGATGCAAGTAAAAAACGTCTGCTTGCCTTACAAGAAGAATTAGCTGAGCTTCGTGAAGAAACCAATGCCATGAAAATGCAATGGGAGACGGAAAAAGAGGAAGTTAATGCCGTTTCAAATAAACGAGCTGAGATAGATAAGGCCAAACACGAGCTTGAAGATGCTGAAAATAACTACAATTTGGAACGAGCAGCCGTTTTACGTCATGGCACGATTCCTGAATTGGAGAAAGAATTAAAAGCACTTGAAGAAAAGAATGAAAAAGAGAACATCCGGATGGTTCAAGAGTCTGTAACTGAAAACGAAATTGCTGTAGTGGTTGGCCGTTTGACTGGTATTCCAGTAACGAAACTGGTTGAAGGGGAACGCGAAAAACTAATGAAGTTAAACGAAACGCTTCATAAACGGGTTATTGGTCAAGACGAAGCGGTTGATGCGGTTAGTGATGCTGTGATTCGTTCACGTGCTGGCTTACAAGATCCAAACCGTCCATTAGGTTCCTTCTTATTCTTGGGTCCTACAGGTGTTGGGAAGACAGAATTAGCCAAAGCCTTGGCTGAAAATCTATTTGACTCTGAAGATCACATGGTGCGAATTGATATGAGTGAGTATATGGAAAAACATTCTGTTTCTCGCTTGGTCGGTGCCCCTCCAGGATATGTGGGGTACGAAGAGGGCGGTCAACTAACAGAGGCTGTGCGCCGTAATCCCTATACGATTGTTTTGTTAGATGAAATCGAAAAAGCTCATCCTGATGTCTTTAATATTCTTTTACAAGTCTTAGATGATGGGCGTTTGACGGATTCAAAAGGACGTGTGGTTGACTTCAAAAACACCGTGATGATTATGACCAGCAACATTGGTTCTCAGTTATTGTTAGACGGTGTAACACTTGATGGAACCATACCAGAGGCGGTTGAAGAAGGTGTTCGAACGATGCTAAGAGGTAGCTTTAAACCTGAATTCTTAAACCGAATTGATGATACGATTCTATTTACGCCATTGAGTCTAGAAAATGTGAAAGGCATCGTTGAGAAGATGATTCAACAATTAGCCAAACGTTTGGAGCACCAAGAAATCCAACTAGAAATTAGTGACGATGCAAAAACATGGATTGCTGAAAATGCTTATGAACCAGCTTATGGTGCACGACCACTGAAACGATTTATCACAAAAGAAGTCGAGACACCGTTAGCTAAAGAGATTGTTTCTGGTAGAATTATGCCAAAAACAAAAGTACTTGTCAGCATTTTGGATAATACATTAGTCTTTCAAAATGAAGCAATCGAAGAAGACTAAAATAGATACGATAAGTACGCTAGTTTAGTCATTTAGAGAGAATAGGTACAGTCAGCTCTGTTGACTACTACCTATTCTTTTTCATAAAATTTTCTGTCGAAATAAAATAATGTATATATTTTTGAATCGCTTATACTAAATACTCAAGAAATTCTTAAGGAAGAAAAAGCCAAGTAGCACATAAAGGTTTGCTTGCTGCAGGTAAAATTATTGCGACAACAGCTTATGATTTACTTACAAATCCAGAGTTAGTTGTAGCCGCCAAACTGGAGCATGAAAAAAACTTAAATGGCAATACCATTATTACTCTATTTAAGTAACAAGGCTGCGAGACTGTACCATTCTCATGATATGGCTCGCAACCTTTGTTATTATTCGGACAACTCTATTTCATCAGTCGATTGAGGATAAATGAAAGGGCTAACCACAAGACAACGCTGATTCCAATGGTTATCATCCATCCAAAGATATTGTGTTCTAATGGGAGAGGCATATTCATCCCAAAAAAGCCAGTGATAATCGTTGGCACAGTTAGTAAAATAGACAAGACCGTTAAAATTTTCATCGTATCGTTCAAATTGTTGTTTAAGACATTATTATAAGTGCCTGACAGCTGTTGCAAAATTTGTGAAGATAACTGAGTCATTTCAACCAGCTGTCTCGCTTCAATTAGCACATCATCTAGGCGTTCCTTTTCACTTTCTGTCAGTAAACGGAAAATCTGATGTGCTTTGACCTGTTCAAGAAGAACGACATTTTGTTTGGAAGCAGAAACAAAATAAATAATCCCAGTCTCTAAATCTGATAATACAAGCAAGTTTTGTTTGGTCGTTTTTTGTTTTAACTTATTATTAATTAGTTTACGTTCTCTATCCATTTCCTCAACATATGGAAAGAACGAATCAATAATCATAAACAAACTGGCAAATAGAAACTGAAAAATACTCTCTACTTTTTCTGCTGCCACTTGTTTCATCATAATATCCAAAACGTAATAATTGAGCTCATTTGTCACTGTCAAAAGTGTGTTATCCTTTATAATAAAAGTCATCGGAATCGTTTCATAATGGTTATCATTTTTGAGAGGATTGGTCACGTTAAAGATTAAGACAAAAGTATTTGTCCGTTGATCATAATCTAAATGGGCACGCTCGTTTTCATCTAACGAGTAGTCCACGATTTCCTCATCAATTTCATAACTTTGATAGACTCTTTTTAATTCAGATTTATCTTCAGTATGAATATTTATCCAAGTCACTTTATTTGTTAATGGTGTTTTTGTAAGCATTGATATCACCTCTAAAATTATTCGTGCTTTTCCTAGTATAACAGGAAGTCTGAGAAAAACACAAAATGTTCTATGAAAAAAATTAAGATGAGTAATCAGACAAACTGCTTAACTAATCATCGGTTCAGAATGAGTCAAAAAAATGAGTAAGTAAAGCATGAATCTCATCATGCTTTTCAACAGAATAGGCCATTTAGGGGAGATCAATTTGTTTTATTATAGAGCCAGACAGGCATTTTCAGACAATACTCTGTTTCCCATAAATAACGCGGAAAAATATATGCATGTAAGTACGCATCCGTGTTACCCAAGCTATCATAATTAATTCGTAGTGGGTGACAAACCTCAAGCAATGCGTCACCAACCGAGCGCATTTCTAACAAAAACTGACTGCGCTCTTCTAGAGGAAGGTCATTCAAAGAAAAAATTTCCCGCTTGGGTAATAGTACGCAATATCCAGGTAAAAATTGAACATTGCCAAATGCTAAAAAACTAGTCTTTTAGTTCTTTAATAATCATCGGATTCGTGCCATTTTTCGCTGATAAAATACGATTTTCTGTCCAGTCCATGCGTTCATTCACTCCAATCTATGTTACTAAAAAGTATATTTGGATTACAAAGAATGTTTACTAGCAAGCATTCGCTAAAAAAGAATTTCAACCCATTCGTATTTTTCTGCAGAGTTATTGTATAATATAAACTAAAAGGAGATGGATTCCCATGAAAAAAGCCAGCTATATTATCGTTTTCTCATTATCAAATGGCAAAGAAATACAAGTGACGTATACTACAGAAAAAAAAGATAATCCCTTTGAATTATATCTAGAGGTTCTTCAAGAAAAAGGGGATTTTTATCGTGTGATGGATGATTTCGGAAAATACCATAATATCCATAAAAAATCGATTATTGATATCGAAATTACGCCAATTAAGTCATCCATTAAAGATGTTCAAGTGTAGAATAGGTTAGAAAATTGCTTCTGTCTTGTTAAAACAGATAAATACAGGTTAATATTTGAAGATAAATGAGGCCCAGCATAAAATGCCGAGTCTCATTTTTTATACACCCAATTTATCTTTTAAAGCTTCTGTAAGAGTCGCAGAAAAGTTTAGCCTACAAGATTGCTCTGCTCATTTAAAATATTTAAGTATAGATAGGGGGGATAGCTCAATATGACGGGGATATAAATTTATTTTTTATAACCTACTTTCCTTTTTCTACTTAATCAAATAGACTATTCACACATAAAAAGGGCCTACTTAAGTTTGTACTTTCATATAGGGGTCTGCACTAACCTTTCATTTGTCTAACGGTGTCGAACAATTTTTTTCGATATTTTTACCATTAGTATAAATATCATGGTTACTTTCGTGTCTCACATACCAAAAACATTTTGTTTAAGCTGCTTCAAGAGCAATCTAGTCTTCATTTGCTCTCCTTTCTAACTATGCGCATTTAATACGTATCAGTCAAATATTTTAGTTTATATCGACTAATAAAAAATTCTCAATAAAAGGGCGGTTGACTTTTATCCCTAGAAGAGCTCTCTGCTTATATTAAATACTAATTTTAGAAATCTTTCATCTGATACCCATCTATAGTATTTACAATTCAGAACATAACGTAAAAAACTTCCTTTTGATTAATAGGCACAAAAGGAAGGGAGATTATTCAATCTGAGTTTGATTTGTTTAATCTATAATTCTAGTAATTACCATAGCTTAGATAATCTAGTGGGAGATGAATTAACATTGATTAGATCGGAACATAAGCTATTTGTTAAAATGGGGCTAAACAAATTTAGAATGATACATTGAAAACTTGGTTGCTGATATTTTCAATGTTAGCGAATAGTGACTGTAGGTAAGAATTAAAAACCGCTCTTAATTGAGCGGAAGTACATAGTATATAGAATTTTTTATGTTACTCATCGACTACTATTTATTATTACTTTGATACCATTGAGCAAACTCTAACATTTCTTTATCTGAGTAGTCCAAGCTTTCAAGAACCTCGGCAAGCTTTCTAATATCAGTATTAGAATCGTTGTCTTCCACTAATCTTCCCTTACTTACCTTATAATATAATGGTGGCTTCATCTTGCCATCAATATTTCCTTTCAACTCAAGAGTCATCTCGTTATTTTTCAAATCAAATAACATTTCAAAGTAATCGTAATCAATACTTTTTTCTCTAGTCATAATCACATAACCAGTCGAATCTGTATATTTAATTTCTACACCTTGCTCATCTAACCCCTTTTTCATCTTTTCATTAACTTCAGCTAAGCTAGATTCTGTCGATTGAGCTTCTTTATCTCCACTTGCCCCACAAGCTGTAAGGGATAAAGATAAACCGATTATCGTTAAAACGAATACTATTTTTTTCATTTTTTCCTCCTAAAAAATCAGTTAATATAACAGATATGATTTTATCATATCTCTAAATTGATAGCTAGATAAAATTAAATATTGCCCAACTTAGAACTTCTTGGTTAATCATTTGAAGAAGTTCTTGATTTAGACCTTCTAGTAGTGTGATATTTTCTGAAAGTACAGTGAGTACGCGAGAAAATGTCGATTTAGAAGGAACTTCTTCAGCGTATAAAAAGCCGAGACTCAGTTTAAAAGCAGCATCTTCTTTAAGACGTTGGATCAGTGCATTCATTGTTGGTATCTTTTCTAAAAAACGCGTAAGAACAGCGCGAATGGTACTTGCATAATTAACAGTAATTGGTGTACCAACAGCAGTATCTTTCTTAAAAAGGGAGGTTAGTTTCAAAAAATCAATTGGGGAGAAAATCTCCGCGTGTCTCTCTTTTACATCAAGTGATGCCAAAATGTCTAGCTCAAACAGTGTAGGTTGTTGTATAATGGTCATAGGGAATCCCTCCTTGTGATTACGTGTCCTTAACAGACTAACTAATTGTAACACATGGGTGGTTCCTTTTTTATACCTTTGAATCCCTTTGGTAGCAAGTCCTTATAATTATGAAATTGATTCAATTACAATAATGTATTTACATTTTTTCGAAAAAAAGGCAAACTGTTAACAGAGGACATACAGGATACAAGGAGGAACAGTTTTGCGTAATATTCTCAACATATTAACTATGCCCCATTTTTGGGTTGGCTTCATTTCTTTGATATTTCAATATCCAATTTATAAAATCATTTCTAAAAAAACTAAAATTAAATTTTTTTTCAGATTCAATCTTTCTTCTTTTTTAAGCTGTTTGTCGTTTTATCTTTTATGGTTTTTAGGGTTTACTATATGGGTCATCCAACAGGATAATTCCCCTATGCCTGTTTCTGAATATGGTTTTGCATACGGAATGGCTATAATAATACCTTTGATGTTTATCCCGTGGGTATGGATTTTCTACACTGTCCTAACAAATGTATTAATTTTGATATACCGACAATATAAAAAGCCTCTCGGATGAAGGGAAGTACATAAAAAATACCACCATATCATTGGGGACATGATGGTAACGGAGACTTACTTAATCTTGATAATCTGATTTCGTAAGCGGATTGGTCTAATCGTACGAGCTTCTAAATCCAATAAATCGTCGCACACATCTAAATAGCCAGCTTTTAGATCACTATCAGCTGGCTTATTCGTGGTTGAATGCAAAGTCTATTAGTATTCCATCTATAGTAATCATTATTCTCACCTCAAAGATATGGTAAGAACGTCTGTTTGTTTTGTAAAGTGGGAGCATTTATGAATATTATATTTGTAACTAAATTGCTTATGTATAAAAAATTATTGGAAAATGACCAAAAAAATAGCCACTATCAAATCACAAACAAGTAATAGTGGCAAATACTGCAAAACGCTTTGTTTCACAAAAATATTTTCATAAAAACAGCTTACTTCTTGGGTTCGTCTTCATCCATTTTCAGAACTGCCATGAAGGCTTCTTGAGGGACTTCGACTGAGCCGATTTGTTTCATTCGTTTTTTTCCTTCTTTTTGTTTCTCTAACAATTTACGTTTACGAGAGACGTCACCACCATAACATTTAGCTAGGACATTTTTACGAAGGGCTTTGATGTCTGAACGAGCAACAATTTTTTGACCAATTGCGGCTTGTATAGGGACCTCAAATTGTTGACGAGGAATCAGTTTTTTCAGTTTCTCAACGATTGCTTTTCCACGTTCATAAGCAAAGTTTCTGTGAACAATAAAACTTAACGCATCTACTTTTTCAGCATTCAAGAGGATATCCATCTTCACTAGACGACTTTCGCGATAGCCGACCAATTCATAGTCAAGAGAGGCATAACCTTTTGTACTCGATTTTAGTTTATCAAAGAAGTCAAAGACAATTTCTGATAAAGGAATTTCGTACACGACATTTACACGATAGTCATCTAGATAATCCATCGTTACAAAGTCGCCGCGTTTACGTTGAGACAGTTCCATCACTGCACCTACATAATCATTTGGCACCATAATTTGAGCTTTTACATACGGTTCTTCAATTTTTTGAATACTTACTGGATCAGGAAATTCTGCTGGATTATCAACCACTACAACTGAGCCATCTGTTTTTTCAACATGGTAAATTACCGATGGAGCGGTTGTAATCAATTCCAAATTAAATTCCCGTTCCAAACGTTCTTGAATAACATCCATATGAAGTAAACCAAGGAAGCCACAACGGAACCCAAACCCTAATGCTTGAGAGGTTTCTGGTTCAAACTGTAAGGCTGCATCATTTAATTGAAGTTTTTCTAACGATTCGCGTAAATCATTATAACGAGATGTATCAATAGGGTACAGTCCGCAATAAACCATTGGATTCATTTTTCGATACCCATCCAAAGCTTCTTCTGCTGGATTATCAGCTAAAGTTACCGTATCCCCAACACGCGTATCTTGCACTGTCTTGATACTTGCTGTGATATAGCCGACATCACCAACCATCAAGAAATCTCTAGAGATTGTTTTAGGAGAGAAGACGCCAACCTCTGTTACATCAAACGTTTTTCCGTTACTCATCATCTGAATCTTATCGCCTGGTTTGACAACACCATCCATAATACGGACATTCAAAATTACGCCACGATAGCTATCGTAAATTGAGTCAAAAATTAAGGCCTTAAGAGGCGCTTCGACATCTCCGGAAGGCGCAGGGACGTATTCGACAACCTGTTCCAAAATTTCTTCAATCCCGATACCAGCTTTGGCACTCGCAAGAACTGCTTCGCTTGCATCAATACCAATCACGTCTTCAATCTCTTGACGCACGCGTTCAGGATCTGCCGCTGGTAAATCAATTTTGTTAATGACTGGTAAAATTTCTAAATCATTATCCAATGCTAAATAAACATTGGCTAGTGTCTGGGCTTCAATTCCTTGCGCTGCATCGACCACTAAAACTGCCCCTTCACAGGCTGCTAAGCTTCGAGACACTTCGTAGGTAAAATCGACGTGCCCTGGCGTATCAATTAAATGGAAAATATAAGTCTCGCCATCCTTAGCATCGTAAGTCAGCTCAACTGCATTTAATTTTATCGTGATGCCACGCTCACGCTCAAGGTCCATCGAATCCAAAAGCTGTTCTTGCATCTCACGAGTAGTGACCGTATCTGTTTTTTCAAGAATTCGGTCAGCTAACGTTGATTTCCCATGGTCAATATGGGCAATAATAGAAAAGTTTCTAATCTTTTCCTGTCGTTTTTTCATGTCGTTTATATTCATGGATTAATTCCTCATTTCTTTTAATCAGCACTTACCATTATACCAACGAAATCATGATAATTAAAGTATTTTTCAAAACACTAAAAATTCCCTCTTTTTTCATCGATTTGTTATACTATAGATATTAAGGAAACTGGAGATGAAAGAATGGACCAAAAAGATTTTCGAGAGAGTCTTGAATTAAAACAGGTAGGCGAGGAGCACGTTAGACAGTTTAACGAACTTTTATCCTATGTATTTCAAGTAACCCAATCAGATATAGAAGAAAGCGGTTTTGAAAATAAACGGGAATTTATCAAATCAAAACAACCCATCTTAGAATTATCCAAAGTTTTTGGCTGGTTTCATGAAAATAAACTCATTTCACAAATTGCGATTTATCCATGTGAAGTTAATATTCATGGGTCTCTTTACAAAATGGGGGGCGTAACAGGGGTGGGCACCTATCCCGAGTATGCAAATCACGGCTTGATGAAGGATTTGATTGCTTTAGCGCTTAAAGATATGCGTAAGGACCAGCAGTGGATTTCTTACTTATATCCGTATAATATCCCATATTATCGTCGTAAAGGCTGGGAGATTATGTCGGATAAGCTGACATTTAAGATTAGAGACACCCAGCTGCCCAAACAAGTCCCCGTAACTGGGATGATCGAACGATTGGCGGTGACACATCCAGATGTGATGCGTGTTTATGATCAGTTTGCCCGTCAAAATCACGGATCTTTAATTCGAAGCGAGTTTAATTGGGAAGAATATTGGCGCTTTGAAAACGAAGAGGAACGAACAGCAGCTGTTTATTATGGAGCCAATCAGGAGCCACTTGGTGTACTCTTTTATTGGGTTGCAGAAGAGGTCTTTCACATTAAAGAAATGTTTTACATTAATCAAGAGGCTAGAAATGGTTTATGGAACTTTATTGGTGCGCATTTTTCCATGATTTATTGGGTCAAAGGTGACATTTATAAAAACGAACCTCTTGCGTTTCTATTAGAGGATAGCCAAATTAAAGAGGCAATCGAGCCGTACTTTATGGCAAGAGTCGTTGATGTCAAAGAATTTTTAGCTATCTTTCCTTTTGCAAGTACCGCAAAACCGTTCCATTTTATTATTGAAGACCCAATTGCTGAATGGAATAACGGAGTATTTAGTCTTCTGTGGGATGAAAACGATCAGGTCCATATTTCAAACGAACCTCTTGGTGCACCTGTTAAGCTTGATATCCAAACGTTTACTTGTCTTATGATGAATTATCGCCGAAACTCCTATTTATATCGAATCGAGCGGATTGAAACAGATAAAGAAACACTCAATAGTTTGGAAAGAATCATTCCAGATACGGAAGCATATTTTAGTGACTACTTTTAAATAGAAAAGACAGATGATAAAATGAACAAAAATTAAGGGAAAAGAAAAAGGGGTTAGACAATGAATATTTATTTTGCAGCACCAATGTTTGCGAAAAGTGATTTACTTTATAATGCATCAATCGTCGAAAAAATCAGAAACTTGTCTAAAGAAATCTCTGTTTATTTACCACAGGAGAACGGGGACATTAATGATAAAACAGCTTACGCTAATAGCCAAATGATTGCTTTAGCGGATACTGAGAAAGTTTTGGAAAGCCAGCTGATGATTGCTTTATTGGATGGTTTGGTGATTGATCCGGGCGTAGCTTCAGAAATTGGTGTGGCTTACGCAAAAAACATTCCCGTGATTGGTTTGTACACTGATACACGGCAACAAGGAAGCGACAATCAGAAAAAACTAGAAGCGCTTGGTTCGGTTGCTGAAAATCAATTCCATTATGTTAATCTCTACACCACAGGATTGATTAAGTTAAATGGAACAATTGTATCAACTGAAGAAGAATTAATGAAAAAAGTGAAAGAGTTTATCAAGAAGTAACAAAAAAGGGAGTGTACAATCATGCAAAACAATGAAAAAAAAGTTCAGTTGTTCATGTTACTCTTTGGGCTATTTGTTCTTGGGTATAGCATTTACGAATTAGTGATCGGCAAGTTTTCTCAACGCCAATCCTTGATTCTAATCATCGAAGCAATCGCCAGTATCGCCTTAATTTATTTACCACAAATCGTTCGAAAGCTATTTAAAGTTGAAATGCCTAGTTCCATTATTTATTTCTACTGGTTTTTCTTATTAATCTCAGCTTTCATTGGTACAGGTTTACATGTGATTAGTTATATTTCGTTCTGGGATAAGATTCTTCACGCGGTAAGCCCAATGCTTTTAACAGCGTTAGGATACGGATTAATTGGTTTCTTCATGAAACAAGCGAAAATTGCTGATGCAAGTCCTTGGTTATTCTTGTTATTTGGGTTTGCTTTTGCTGGACTTTGCGGTGTTTTCTGGGAGTTTTGGGAGTTTGGCTGTGATCAATTCTTTGATATGAACTTACAACGCTATATGACCAGTGGTGAGACCGATTTGATTGGTCGAGCAGCTTTGATGGATACGATGGGGGATCTAATCACTAACACAATTGGAGCCTTAGTAATGGGGATTTTTGCATGGGTCAATAGTCGTAAAAATCCAATGTATTTCGAAAATTATCGAATCATAAAAAGGTAGGATAGTCCGCATTCAACGCCAAACATGAAGCAAACAAGAGCAAAATTAAAAGAGTAGCCAACAATTAGCCGTTGTCTACTCTTTTTACATGAACTTATCCAATTTGTTTGACTCTCCCGCCTATTTGATTTGCAAATTTTTCTGCATGCTCTTTACATGAAAAAGTCAGTAAAATTTGTGGATTTTTGATTCGTGTTCGTTGACCATTTTTGGTAATGTACCCATGAAGAACTTTTACAGCAAACATAGACATCCGCTCCTTTCCTATTTGTGTTAATAATAGGAGGTTTTACTTGTCACGTCAAGGAATCTGACTTTAAATTGAACAAACTTAGTAAACAAATCAAAATTTTAAAAAAAGTAAATATTTTCTGAAGAAAAGTTGCAAATTTAATTAATTCACCTAATCAAAAAAAGATACTTACGGAGATTTTTTTAATTGTTTTACGCAAATCATTTTATCATATAAAAGAACCTTTTTTATTATCTGAACTATGAGAATGATTTTTCGACTTCAAGAGACTTGCAATTACTTCTGAAAATTGTACAATACAAAAGAAGGGGCTGTGATACGATGGAATCCTACGAAAAACAACTAGAAGACTTAAAATCGGGCACACTTCAAGAAATTGAAGTCTCAAGAGAGAACTTTTTCTTATTTAGGGAAGCTTGGTTAAATAGAGAAGACCGCAAATATTTTGTTGGAGAAGCTCATTTAAACGGAGCTATTACTTACCGATATAATCCAAATGTCTTATAAAAGGGAAGAGTGGCTGTAATAAAAAGTCCTACTTCTAACAGAATTTAATGAAAAGGAGACACGCTCATCCGATCTATTCGGAAATTGAGTGTGTCTCCTTTTCATTGTTGTCCCAACCTCCACTTTGAATTTGAGACTGCTATTCATCTAAGTTTCATTTCATCTAATAAACGAAAATCTGCTTTAAAAGTCAAAGTTTTACGTATTAGGAAGATTCGACATGTATTTTAAACTAGACAATATTTGAGAATGATTGAACAATTTTTGGGGAATTAAATTGCGCTTTCATGACTATAATAAAAGTATACACAAAGGTGTAAACAGCTATTTTTAGAAATGGGGATGACAGATACTATGCAACAGGAAAGGCGTTTTTTATGGGGTGGTGCTATCTCCGCAGCCCAAGCAGAGGGCCATTATGTGACCGAGGGACGCTTGCCCTCCAATTTTGATTTTTTACCACTAGATGACCGTCGCTTAAAGGCAGTATATAAGAATCAAGCGGATTCGATTTTACAAGAAGAACCGGAGAGAATTTATCCTGGCCGTTTTGGGAATAATTTTTATGAACAGTATCAACAAGACATACAGCTATTACACGAATTAGGCGTAAATAGCTTTCGCTTTTCCATCTCATGGTCGAGAATTTTCCCAACTGGAGAAGAAAGTGAACCAAATTCAGCTGGGTTGGATTTTTATGACAGGGTCTTAACCGAGTTAGAAAAATACGACATGGAACCAGTAGTCACACTGTCTCATTTCGAAATTCCAATTCATTTAGTGGAAAAATATAATGGTTGGGAAAATTTGGAAGTTGTTGATTTATTTGTTCATTATGCTAAAACGGTCATGACAGCATTTGGTCATCGAGTGAAGTTATGGATTCCTTTTAATGAAATGAATATGGTTCTACACATTCCTTTCATTGGTGGTGGTGTGCTATTTGATACTGATAAAGATAATTTATCCGTTCAATTTCAAGCGGGACATCATCAACTATTAGCCAACGCTCGTGTGATTGAAGCTGGCAGGAAAATCAATTCTGAGATGCAGTTTGGGGCTATGTTGGCAGCTGGAAAAACGTATGCTTACACGTGTAATCCAAATGATGTCTTTGCTGCTTTACAACAAGAAAAGGAAAACCTTTTATTCTCCGATGTTCAAGTCTTTGGTGAATATCCAACTTTCTTTCAAGCGTATATGAAAAAGAAACGGTTACAACTAAGAATCTCTGAGACTGACTTAGAAATTCTACGTAAGAATACTGTCGATTTTGTTTCTTTCAGTTACTATTCTAGCGCTTGTACGGCAGCTGAAGAAAGTGGGAAGGAGCGTGTTGCTACCAATGGCTACACCACAATTCGAAATCCCTACTTACCAAAAAGCAAAAGCGTATGGCAAAATGACCCCTTAGGCTTACGTATTACATTAAACCAATTGTATGATCGTTACAAAAAACCACTATTTATCGTTGAAAACGGGATTGGAACGCAAGATACTTTTAGTGATGAGCAGGTGCATGATGATTATCGGATAGTTTATATTCAAGAACATGTTAAAAATTTACTATTGGCCGTGGATGAAGACGGGATTGATTTAATGGGGTATTTAATCTGGGGCATTATTGATTTACCAAGTGTCAGTGAAGGTCGAATAAGCAAACGTTATGGCGTGGTTTATGTTGATCAAGACGATGAAAACAAGGGGACTCAAAAACGTTATAAAAAGGATAGTTTTTACTTTTATCAAAAAGTTATTGCCAGTAATGGTCAATATGTTTTCAAAAAGGAAGGGGAATAAAAATGAGACAGTATGAACAGTTAGCAAAATCAATCATCCAACAAGTTGGTGGCAAAAATAACATTAACTTTGTCGTTCATTGTGCCACCCGATTACGCTTTAATTTAACAGATTATTCTTTAGCTAATACGGAAAAATTAGCTAAAATTGATGGGGTCGTGGGTGTTAACCCGACCCCAACACAATTGCAAATCATTATTGGCAGTCATGTTGGGGACGTTTTTGAAGAAGTTGTGAATCAAGGGATTGCCACTGATAGCAGTGATATAAAAGAGGTTAGTCAAGTAATCGACAAAGACACAAATCTTTTCAATAAAGTGATTGACACGATTACGGGTTGTATGACTCCTATGATTCCAGCGTTAACAGCAGCAGGAATGATTAAGGTTATACTATCCCTTTGTACAACGTTTAATTGGTTGTCTAATGAATCCAGTACGTACCGCGTTTTAGATTTCATTGGAGATGGTGCTTTTTACTTTATGCCGATTTTATTAGCAATTTTTGCAGCTACTAAATTCAAAGTGAACACTTCGATTGCCGTAATTGTTGTTGGAGTCTTTTTACATCCAAATTTCACAAGCTGGATATCATCTGGAGAGCCGATTTCCTTTATCGGTCTGCCTATTCAACCAGTGATTTACGCAGCGTCTGTCATTCCAGCTCTATTAACAATCTGGATGATGTCTTATATTGAAAAGGGTGTAGATAAAATTACCCCACAGGCTTTGAAAATCATTTTAAATCCTACTCTGGTCTTATTAATCTCGGCACCTCTAGCTTTAATCGTTGTGGGTCCTCTAGGAAATTATGCCGGACAAGGATTAGCTTGGGTAATTAACTTATTGCAGGGGCAATTAGGCTTTATTATGGTGGCACTTTTAGCTGCAGCAATGCCCTTTATCATTATGACTGGGATGCATCACGCGTTAACACCGATTTTTGTCGCATCTTTTTCCGCAACTGGAACAGAATCGTTAATTTTAGTGGCACAAATTTGTGCCAATTTAGCTCAAGGTGGTGCTTCACTTGCGGTTGCTTTAAAATCAAAAGATAAAAGTGTAAAATCAATCGCCACAGCAGCTGGGATTTCAGCAATCATGGGGATTACTGAACCGGCCTTATATGGAGTTAATTTAAAATATAAGAAACCACTAATCGCTGCATGCATCAGTGCTGGAGCTGCGGGATGTTTTGCAGGCTTCTTACATGTTACACTTTATGTACCACAAAATAGCTTGATGGCAATCTTAGGTTTTTCTGGAGATAAAGGTACCGCAAATGTTATCGCTGGGTTAATTATGATGTTACTCTCAGTGATTGGCTCATTTATCTTAACCTTAATCTTACAAAAAGATGAGAACAAGGCTGTTACATCCACTAAAGAAGTGCAAAAACAAGTAGCATAATCATTAATCATAATTGTAGGGTAGAAGTTTCTTTTTCTACGCTACAATTTTTTGAAGACGCAAATTTTTGAGGAGAAGGACGATGAAAATATTTTTAAATGATTACAATCAAGAAACGATAGAAAAGGCCGAAAGTATCTTGTTTAATGGCAATGGTTTTGTCGGCTTGCGAGGCAATTTAGAAGAAGATTACTATAATCACTTTGCGACTAATCGAGAAACTTATCTCAACGGTTTTTATGAAAGTAAAACTATTAATTATCCTGAAAAAATGTTTGGTTTTACACCTAGCGGAGAAACAATGATTAGCGTAATTGACGGGCAAACAACTCTAATCACCATTGGTGGCGAGCGCTTTTCGATTATGACGGGAACGATTAGTCAGTCTAGTCGTTATTTAGACATGACTAAAGGAATCACCGTACGAAAATTGGTTTGGACTTCTCCTGCTGGGCTAAAAACAAAAATAAAAATTTCCCGCTTGACTTCATTTGTCTATAAAAATATTTTTGCTATGAAAATTGAGTTTGAACGTTTAAACCACAATGCGGAGATCACTTTAAGCACGCACTTAAACTTTCATCCAATTCGCACCATTGATAAAAACGACCCCCGTATGAGTCACGAGACCCAATCTATACAGGTAGAGGAGATTGATTTACCTAATAAAACCTGTACTTTTACAACGTTAACCTCCCAATTAAAAGCGCAATTGCAATGGCAAATTAATAGTCAACTAGAGCAAACTATTCAAGAAAAACGGATTGTCTTAAATTCTATCCTAACAACAGACAGCTATGAGAAAAAATTAAGTTATGCTTTTGCTGATGAAAATCATACCGGAATTGAAAAAAACTTTGATGAATTACTAGCTCTACAAACAACATATTTAGTTGATTTTTGGCGAACTGCTAAAGTTGAAATTGCTAGTGAAGAGAACTTAGAAGAAAGTGTCAATTATGGTACCTACGCATTATTGCAATCCTTAGGGACAAACGGTACGACCAGCATTGCTGCTAAAGGATTAAGTGGCAGTGGTTATGAAGGTCATGTTTTTTGGGACGCGGAGATGTATGTCTTTCCTGTCTTCCTGCATTTACAGCCACAATTGGCAAAATCTCATCTAAATTTTCGATACCAAACATTGGAAAAAGCACGAGCAAACCGACAACTATTTGGTTATTCACAAGGCGCATTATATCCGTGGCGCACGATATCAGGTAGCGAATCCTCACCATTTTTTGAAGGGGGATCAGCACAACATCATATTAACTCAGATATCGCATATGCTTTCATAAACTACTATCGCTATACAGATGACTTGGACTTTATGAAGGAAGCTGGTTTTGAAGTCTTGTTAGAAACAGCTCGGGTGTTCACTGAAATTGGCTATGAAAAAGCAGGCTCTTTCCACCTTGATAAGGTCACTGGACCAGACGAATATACCGTTTTAGTTAATGATAATTATTATACAAACAAGATGGTCGCTTATCAATTCGAATGGATTGGAATATTGGCACAGATAATTGCTAAAGATGATCCTAAATGTTGGGAACAATTAGTGGCCAAACTTAATGTGACATCAAAAGAGTTGGAGCAGATTCAACGTTACAGCAGGAATATGGCTTTGCCTTTTGATAAGGAACAAGGGATTATTGCCCAAGACCGTGAGTTTCTCAATAAAAGCGGATGGCCTTATAATCCTGAAACAACAAAGCACCCTCTACTGTTAAACTACCACCCATTAACCATTTATCGCTATCAAATTTCTAAGCAAGCAGATGCTGTATTCGCATTAATGCTTTTCCAAAATCAGTTTACAACAGAAACGATCCAAAGAAGCGTAACCTATTATGACCAAATAACAACTCACGATTCTTCTTTATCGTATTCGATCTTTTCAGCGGTATATAGCCGTTTAGGAGACATGGAAAAAGGCTATGAATATTTCTTGAAAAATGCTCGTACAGATTTGGATAATTTACACAAAAATACAAAAGATGGGATTCACACAGCTGCAATGGGAGGGACCTTTATGGCTATTTTATACGGCTTTTGTAACTTACAAATTAAAGATAACGCCTTGACGTTAGATCCCCATTTACCTGCTGAAATTCAATCGATTGCTTTTACGACTCAATTTAAAAATGAATGCTATCGAGTTGAAGTAAATCACAAAAGTCATACGATACAAAAGGTAACATCGTGAATTTTCTTAAATGAACTTCGTAACCAGACAATAGGGGGAAGCTCTTCTAATGCTTTAAATTAGATTCCCTGTAACTTTTGGAAAATCCAATCAAAAAAGGGGACTGTTAAACTGTATATTGAATGATTACATTTTAAACCATCTTCCAAAATAACGTTTTCAGGAGAAATAGGAGAGCAACTAAGATACTTTGAGACAGACTTTTGGTTGTATATTCGAAAGTGCTATTTACTTTTTTTCATTTATTTTGCATGATAGGAAAAGAGGAGGCGACAACAATGGCAATTTATTTGGAGATTCCACGGCTTGATCCTGATTTTCCTTTTCGGATGTTGATTAATGATGGGAATATTTTAACAACTCCCCATTGGCATCGAGAAATTGAATTAATTTATGTCACCAAAGGAACGATCTCTTTGGGAATTGACGATGTTCCTTATCAATTATCCGCTGGCGAAATTGCTTTTGTTAGTGGTGGCTTAATTCATTATGTATTAGCTTCTCCTGAAAGCGAACGTTTTGTCTATCAATTTGATCTTTCATTTTTTGGTGATTTAAACACAGAAAATATTGATTTGCATAGTCTACTTTTAGAATTAGAACCTCTCAGCTCCAACTGGAACAATGAACAAGAAAATAAAGTTCGCAAGTTGTTAGATGATGTGACGGCTGAGCTGCAGAATCAAAAAACAGGCTATCAGTTTGCATTGAAGGCTACTATCTTTCAGTTGATTACAATCTTAATTCGAGATATCCCGATGCGTGTAAAAAATCCCCGTGAGATAAAAATTTCCACGACAGATGTTTTGGAAAAATTAGACAAGGTTTTTCGTTATGTGGAAGACAATTATCAAACTGCACTTACTTTAGAGGAAATCGCTGAAGTTTCCGGGTACAGCACATTTTATTTCACGAAGTTTTTTAAAAAAAATACTGGTAAAACATTCCTAACCTTTTTAAATGATTATCGGATTGATAAAGCGAAGTGGTTGTTGATTACTACAGATTATCTGGTTTCTGAGATTATTACTCAAACTGGTTTTGAAAGTGACAAAACATTCTATCGCCTATTTAAGAATTCAATGGCGATAGCGCCATTGGAATATCGCAAACGAATGCAACTAAATTAAAAGGGCTGGATAAAAAAATTTGCTTCAAAGAACGGCTCTTTTTTATAAAACACGCAAGAATTCCTTCCAACATTAGGAAAATTCTTGCGTGTTTTCGATTTAGAGACTCCCTTTTTGACGCTAGCTATTCATAAGATAGTTCTCAGTTCTCTGGATAAATCTGTTCATAGTAAGGTGTTTCAGAATCGTTCTGATGAACAATTCCTTGTCGTTTGCCGTTATACTCATGCTCGTTAATTTCAATCAGTTTTTTAGGATTTGATAGATAGAGATAGTGGGTCATCGCGTCATCTGATCCCGTTGCTTCTATTATATAGATTTTGTCCTGATTGGACTTAACTGAATTGGCTTCAGGTGTATAAATCTCTATCGATTGTATAGTAGTATCTGAAACTGCGCTGATTGCCTCAATTATTTTAGTAACATCGGCTGGGGCCTCAGCTATAGCCGAACGACTTTCTGTTACCGCCACAGAATTAGATTCCTCTAAAACGGTTGAACTAGTAGAAACAGATGTGCTTGCTTCTGTCTCTGCAGTATTGACTGTTGATGCTGTTTTCTTAGGAACCGAGGTGCAGGCGCCTAAAAGGAACAGCAATAAGAATAAACTCACCAGTCTGTGCTGTTTTTTCATATGCTTAATTCTCCTTATTCTTAGATTTTAGAATCGTTAAAACTGTTAGTGGGAGACACAGAACTATATACCCCACGACTGTAAATAAGATTGCTTTCATCCAGAAAATTCCCCTAGAAAAAAGAAGAATCGCTCCATAACCTGCCAAAACAGAGAGGAAGTAACAAATAAATAATTGAAAAAAGCGTTTGAATGACATAATTTTCTTCCTTTACAATAAATTTACTATAAGTTCTAAAAAGCATTACGCCCATTATAACAAATTAAGACAACTAATCTAAAGGATTTTGTTTGTGAAATCTGCTAGAGTAGATAGAAGAAGGTCAATCAAACGTGTGAAAGGAAAAGGGGCCGCTTTCCTCCCATACTTTCGACTACGCACTTCTTTCAGCTAATAATTCATATGATTAGAAAAAAAAATTGAAGAGCGTGGGTGCAGAAGTAACTCCTGTCCCAATCTCTTCAATTTAGGCGATTTGCCCCTGCCAAGGTATTTTGAGTATAGCATGAAAATGACTCCAAATAAAAATTTAACTGCTACTTTTCGTGAAGCTCAAATAAGTTGCGTATATTAAAAGTGTAACGTAAAAAGCGACCACAAAGGAAATAAAGCGCTGTTATAAAATTTCAAAAAAAAAGAAAAAAACAGCTTTAATCTAAGAAATAAGGTATAATTGATAGATAGGGAGGCGATATTGTGCAAGAAAATCGACAAATTGACCAACTAAAAAAAGATAAAATGAAATATGTTCAGCGCCTTGCTGCCTATTATCAACAAATTGACTCTGTTGAGGTTGGGGAAAAACGAGATCAAATAATTAAAGAAATATTAAATAATCGCCAAGAAATATTTTCAATAAATAAACAACTTGAGGAATTAGAAAAGAAATCTGAGGAGAGCGGAAAATCATGACTCCACACTCAAAAAAATAGGGTAGAACACGGATTAATTGCCATGTTCTGCCCTATTTGCATTTGCACAAAACCCCACAGTTTAGTTGATAGGTAACTTAAAAGCTTAACGATAAAGCTTTCTTAATTGGAAATAGTTAACCAACTCTGAGATACCGTTAAAAATAAGTAAAATCCCAAAGACTTGGCAAACGACTAATAATGTTTTGAACGGATTAAACATCAATACTAATCCAGCGACTATCATCACGCCACTAAAAAGTAACCAAAGTCCCTTGCCTTTTTTTGCATTTAAAGCCTGCAAAAGTTGTGAAGCGCCGTTTACTACGATTAATAAACCTAAGAAAAACGGTATGATACTAAGAATTCCCTTTGAAAAGAACAAGACGACGAACGCAAGTAAAAAGAAAAATAAGCTCGTTGCCATACTAAAGCCATAACTCCCCGTTTCTTTTTGAAGTCTGACAGCTGCCAAACAGTTGATGACGCCCATCAAAATAAAGTAACCAGCGATAAAATAAATGATTGCTTTAAAGAAAAAAGCTGGATTTACACAAGCAAAAATTCCCACTAATGTATAGGCAATTCCTCTTAAAATTGCATATTTTTGAAATTGTTTAAAAAAAGCTTCCATGTCTATTCACCCTTTCTGCTTTCATTGTACCAAATAAACGAACGAAATGACGAATCATCTGCTGTCAAAAGAACCATTTTGATTGTGAAAACGAAAACAATCCGCTATAATGCATGTAAGGATAAAAGTGGGGGGATGCTTTGTGGAAATAATAGACACAAAATATGCTGAAATGGACCGTCATTTTACTTCTGTTTATAGGGATATGGTTTGCGGGATTGAGTATGATTACTTAGACGACGCAGAGCAATGGTTGATTACAACTTGGGGCAAACAAGAAGGTCACCTAATTGAGTTATTTAAAACAAATCCTCAATTGGAAGTGGATGCTCAACTCCTGTTGGAAAAACTGGCAAAAAATTAGGATGTGGTAGGAGGTTTCTTTGGATGCAAGAAGAACAAGTTGAATTAGGTCAAAATTATCAATGTCAACCAGTTGGGTTTGAAAATATTGTTGTGGGTGAGGTTGTTTCAAAAATGGCAAATTGCGCGGTGATTCGTGTCAATTCATGTGAAACGACTGATGCACAACAGCTAGAAGCAAAATCAAATATGGTTGTTGCAAGATATGATACATTCACCCATGCACGTTAACAGATAGACACTATCGTTTATCTTCAATTTAGAGATTGTGGTATCAGTCACCTCGACTAATAGTACAATCTCTTTTTCTTTACAGAAAAAAATTCTTATTCATTTTGCGTATAGTCTGTTATGATTAAGAAAGTATTTAACAAAAAAGGATGGGAGAAATTCATGAGTCTATTTACGGTGTTACTCTTCTTATTTGTAATTATCATGTTTTTATATTTAATGATGGTAAGAAAAGAGATTCGTATTAAAGCAGTCAGGAGAAGAAATACGACTGTCTTTATAGTTTGTATTACTATTTTGACTCTTTGGCTAACGGTTACCACCTATACAACGGTTGATGATCGTTTACGTGGCATTCTCTCTGCGCTGATATTTTTGAGCTTTTTATTAGACAGAAAAGGGCTTAGTGACGAGAGAATTATTCTAAATGTTTTTGATCGTCGAGGGGTCATCTATTCAGAGATTGATCGAGTTGTTTTGTATCAAACCAACGATTCAAGCGAGATTAAAATGAATTTTTTTAGAAATGGCTTAAGAGGGCCACTTCTAAAGTTTTCGCTTCCTGTTGAAGAATTAGTTCTTTTTCTTTCAACAAAATTAGGCGAAGAAGCAGATCTTGAAATTGTTATCGAATAATCATCAACAAAAGAGTCTTGCAGCCTGTTCGAACTTTTAGCACCCGAGTGAAAAGTTCTGAGGGCACCTATGCAAGCCTCTTTTTATTTTCTGAAAAAAAGACGAATGTTTTCTAATTGCATTGCAACTGTTTAATCATCTATTTAACATGTTGGAGGTATAAACTTACAGTTATTAATTTTTTTAGGATATTCATGCAGTTTGAATGATTTATTCTGAATAAAAAGAATTGGGGTTTTACAATGGAAAATGATCAGGATCGGTCATTCTTTGGGCAACCCAAAGGCTTATCGACATTGTTCTTCACAGAAATGTGGGAAAGATTCAGCTACTATGGTATGCGTGCGTTACTCATTTATTATATTTATGATACGGTAGCTAATGGGGGCTTAGGATTACCTAGAGCATCGGCATTGGCTATCATGTCTATCTACGGTTCACTTGTATTTATGTCCAGTATCATTGGTGGTTGGTTATCCGATAGGGTCTTTGGTTCAAGAAAAACCGTCTTTTACGGCGGCTTGTTCATCATGATTGGCCATATTGTATTGGCAACCCCTTTAGGAATTGGCGCATTATTTCTTTCAATGCTCTTGATTATTATCGGGACAGGGATGTTAAAACCAAACGTTTCAGGAATGGTCGGACATCTTTATTCAAAAACCGATTTGCGACGCGACGCTGGATTCTCAATCTTTTATATGGGAATTAATATGGGGGCTTTACTTGCGCCGTTTATCGTGGGAACATTAGGACAAGATTATAACTATCACTTAGGATTTTCTGTTGCCGCATTTGGTATGTTCTTTGGTTTATTGCAATATTATATTCAAGGAAAAAATAGTTTAGTTACTATTGGAATGGAACCGACCAATCCAATGAATCAGGCGGAAAAGAAAAAATTTGGTTTTGCTTTTCTCACGGCTCTTCTTATCGTTCTACTGATTTTCGGAATTGCTTATGTAACCAATCATTTAACAATTGATTTTGTGGTCAATATGATTAGTCTCTTAGGAATCTTATTACCTGTCTATTATTTTACGAAAATGTTAACTTCAAAGGATGTAACACCTGAAGAAAAACCTAAAGTCTTAGCATACATTCCATTATTCTTATCAGCAATCGTCTTTTGGTCACTAGAAGAACAAGGTTCATCTATCCTTGCTTTATTTGCTAGTGAACGAACAAAAGATTCACTTTTCGGTTTTTCGGTGGCTGCTAGCTGGTTCCAATCGCTCAACCCAATCTTTGTCTTCATTTTGACGCCAGTTTTTGTGACATTGTGGACCAAACTAGGGAAAAAACAACCTTCAACTGTCACAAAATTTTCGATTGGATTAATTTTTGCGGGTTTATCTTTTGTCCTACTTATGTTTCCAGGACTATTGTTTGGTACAGAAGGAAAAGTCAGTCCATTATGGCTGATTTTCAGCTTCTTTATTATGATTGTCGGAGAGATGTGCTTATCTCCTGTAGGTTTATCCATCACAACCAAACTAGCGCCACGTGCTTTTGAAGCTCAAACGGTTGCTATCTGGTTACTGGCTGATGCAGCTTCTCAAGCAATCAATGCCCAAATTGCTAGATTTTATACGCCAGCAACTGAATCTGGTTATTTCGGAATTGTTGGCGGTGTTGCCGTCATTGCCGGAATTATTCTATTCCTAATAAAAAATCCAATAAAAAAATTAATGGGTGCTGTTCATTAATTTTCTTAAAAAGAAGTAGAGTCTGAGCTCTGCTTCTTTTTTTGCTGTCAAACAAAAGAAGCATTTTCAAACAAAATATACTATCTTTTTTTCGTATCTGTTTAATGAAGAGGTTATTAATGGTTATCTCTATTAGAATTTTAAAAAATAGAAAATAAAAAAATTAGTCGAAAATCAGAACAAGCGTTCCGTAGTTTGTTATAATAGACATGCATGTAAACATGTTAGACAAACATAAAAGAAGGATGTGATCACGTGAGTCTACAATTTATTCTCGGTTCAGCAAAACATGACCATCAAGTTTCTTTAATCCAAGAAGCCAACGAATGGCTCTCAAAAAATCCCCAAAACGAGGTCTATTTTTTAGTCCCTAACTATAATAAATTTGAGCAAGAACAAGAAATTTTATCTCAACTACGCCACTCAAATAATCGAAAAACAATCAGTACAACAAGAGTCCAAGTGTTTAGTTTCTATCGTCTTGCCTGGTTTTTCCTTCAACAAACGACTTTACTGTCTGGAAATGAGCTAAGTGAAGCGGGCGCTGCGATGATTTTCCGACAAATTTTGGAAAAAGAGCAAGAAAACCTAACCGTCTTTCGTGGTGAAGTTAACAAAACTGGTTTTATTCAACAGCTTTATGCACTTTATATGGAACTGAAAAACGGCAATATAGCTCCGGAAGATCTTCAAATAAAGGAAACTCAAACACTAGGGAAAGCTATCGATCAACAGCTCAAGCTTGCCGATTTACACTTTCTTTTTGCAAAATTCGAAGAGGAGCTCCTAAAACGAGACATCCATTCACCAGATGTTTTGGATTTATTGATGAATTATTTACCAACCATTGATTTGACTCATACAAAATTTATCGTATCTGGATTCTCTCATTTTAATGGTCAAGAGCATCAATTAGTCTCAAATCTAATGACTTATGGACATCTGTCAATCGCCTTAATTCTTGATAAAAGTTATCCAATTGAAAAACCACATCCACTCAACTTGTTTAGAGAAACGGGAGAGCTGTATTACCGACTAAAACAAGTCGCAAATCAACAAAAAGTGCCAACCTTTCATGATAAGATGGCACCAATCAAACAAAGAGTGGCGGAGTTTGATGTGTTAGATGATATGTGGGTAGCGACACAGAATCAAGAGCCTTTTGAAAAGAAAAAGATCGGCGAAACAAAGACCATTGCGTTATGGAAAGCTGATACACCAACTGTTGAGATTCAGCACATGGCTGTAGAGATTCGGCGATTGGTAGTGGAGGAACACTATCGTTATCGAGATATCCAACTATTGACGGGGGATGTTGAACTATACAAACATCTAATTGAACCGATTTTTTCTCAGATGGCTATTCCTTGTTACATCGATGAGGATCAATTGATGGAACAGCATCCATTAGTTGAGTTTCTGAATGCTCTGTTTGCAATTGATCGTTATCATTATCGTCAAGCTGATATTTTCCGTTTTCTACGAACAGAATTATTTTTACCAGAAAGTGATGCGCAACATTGGCAAGCTAGTAGAGATGCTTTTCGCCGAAATGTGGATATCACAGAAAACGTCTCCTTAGCCTATAACTTTCAAGGCAGCTTTTGGACGAGAGAACGTGATTGGAATTTTATTTCCTATGATTTTGAATCTGAAACACTGAACGAATCTGAGTCATTGGAGACCGTTTCAAACCAGATTCGAAGATTACTTCAAACGAGACTGCCCGATTTTTTTGCAGCAATCAAACAAACGACAACAGGTAGTGAAGCGGCAACCATACTTTATCAGTTTTTGATTGAGTCTGGTGTAGAGACCCAATTAATTGCATGGCGTGACCAAGAAGTAACAAGAGGGAATTTAGAAGCAGCTCGAAATCATGAACAAACATGGAGCGCTCTGATTGATTTATTGGATGAATATGTAGTTATCTATGGCGCAGAATCATTTGATTGGCGAATTTTCCAAGAGATTTTAGCGAGTGGTCTAGAAAATCTAAGTTATGGGAAAATCCCGACAGCCATTGATCAAGTTCAAGTCAATAAACTTGATTTGGCAAGAATTGATCAGGGAAAAGTCACCTTTGCGCTGGGCTTAAGCGAACAAGTATTTCCCAGCCAAGCAGAGACAAAAGGCTTATTAACCAGCGAGGAGCGGCAATTACTAAATGAACGTTTAGAGGAAAATCAATACTTAGTGGATGCTTCCAGTCAATCAATGGCTCAAAAACCATTCCAAGCGTATTTGGTCTTTCTTTCTGCTAGTGAGAAACTTTATCTTAGTTATGCAGCCAACTATGACACGAAAAAGAATCTACGTATCTCGCCTTATCTTGCAAGGGTCAGTGACTATCTAGGGATTCCTGTAAAGGAAAGAAACTCCTTGCAATTGACCAGTGAACTGTCACATTTTGTTGGAACGTATCGTAATTTAATCAGTAGCTTAAATACGCTTTATCGTTTATCAGATGAAGCAAAGGCTCATTTGCCCATCAATTGGCAGACTATTGAGAAAAAATTGAAAAACTCGGACTATCGAGAATTAGCCGAGAAGGTCTTTTCTAGTCGTTATTATCAGAATATTCCAGTCTCTCTTTCAAGCAAACTCGCTGAGGAAATTTATGGGGAAGACTTATATGCCTCTATTTCTCGAATGGAAAACTTTTATAACTGTCAGTATAAATACTTTGCGAACTTTGGTTTGAAATTAAAAGAAAGAGAAACTTATGGACTGACGCCAGCTGCTACAGGAGATTTTTATCATGAAGCACTGGATCAATTCTTTAAGCTCCTTTTTTCAAAGAACTTGTTGCTGACTGAATTGAATGAAGAGTCTCGCAAAGAATTTACTGAAGAAGTCTTAAAAAGTGTCTTTGGTGAGATTCGATTTGATATATTATCAAGCTCTGCGCGGATGAATTATATCCGTTATCAACTAGAACAAACTATCCAAAAAGTGGCTTGGGCCTTACAAAAACAAAGTCTGAGAACAGGGATGTCACCACTACAGACAGAGATTTTATTTGGGCAAATTGCGGGTGAAAAAGGGATTCCTGGAATGGAGATTCCTCTAAAAACTGGTGGAAATCTGCATCTCAGAGGGAAAATTGACCGTTTAGATGTAGCAACAACAGACGGCCAAACTTGGCTTAGTGTGGTGGACTACAAATCAAGTGGTCGCTCATTTGATGTAACTGAAGCCTATTATGGTATGGCTATGCAGCTGTTAACTTACTTGGATGTAGCCTTGATGGATGCCACTCGTTTAACGGGGCAAAAAAAAGAAACAGTCCATCCAGCAGGGGCCTTTTATTTACATGTGCATAATCCTGTATTGACTTCTGAGGAAACCATTGAAAAAGATACTCTGAAAAAATATAGCTATGATGGCCTATTTGTGGATGAGCCAGAGCTCTATGCCACTTTAGATACAAGCTTGGAAGCAAAAGAATCTTCTGTACTATTTCCAATCAAAAAAAATGCTAAGGATCTTTATCAAAAAAATGCGTTGAGTAAAGACAAGTTCTTCACAGAAGAGGAGCTGTCTCAGTTTATGACGCATAACAGAAAAAACATGCAAGAAGCTGGGGAATCCATTAAGTCTGGTGAAATAAAACTCAATCCTGCGTATAAGGACAAACAACGTATTGCTTGTCAGTATTGTCCATTTAGAAGTATTTGTACCTTTGATGTAATGCTAAAAGAAAATAACTACCATCGATTAGAAAAATTAACAAAAGAAAGTGCCTTACAGAAAATTCAAGAAGAGCAACAAGGCAAATCAACTGAGGGAGGAGAGAAAACAAATGGTTAAGATTCCACCAAAAGGTCCTGAAGAAACTTATACTCCTCAGCAATGGCAAGCTATTTATGATGGTGAAGACAACTTACTTGTTTCAGCATCTGCTGGTTCAGGGAAAACGACTGTCTTAGTTCAACGAGTCATTGAAAAATTGAAAAGTGGTACCAATATTGATGAATTATTAATTGTTACCTATACTGAAGCCGCCGCTAGAGAGATGAAAGAACGAATTCAACACTCGCTTCAAGAATCAATCAATACAGCTACTAGTGACGCAGACAAACAGCATTTTACCCAGCAACTTTTATTGTTACCAACTGCCTCAATTTCGACTTTACATGCATTCTGTTTAACAGTTATCAGACGTTTTTATTATCTCATCGACTTAGATCCAGTCTTTCGAATGCTGACAGATGAGACAGAAACGTTACTACTAAAAGAAGATGTTTGGGAAGAATTGCGTGAACAGCTTTACGCTGAAAAAGAAGAATTATTCTATCAATTGACGGCTAACTTTTCAAATGATCGAAATGATAACGGCTTAACTGAGATGGTGTTTTCGCTCTATGAATTCGCCCGTGCCAACCCAGCACCAAAAGAATGGTTACGTTCACTTGCTGAAAATTACAGAGTCGATAAAGGCATTGAACAGTCTAGCTTGTATCAAAAATATATTCGCCCTCAATTAGTGAATCAATTAGCCCATGCTGTAAAAAACTACGAGACAATGGTCGATATTGCCCAAGTTCCTGGGCTAGAGAAGGTTCATACATTAGTCTCTGATGAAAAAGAGATGTTTGAAGGCTTTTTAAAGGCCGTTCAAAACGATCAATTACAAGAGGCTTATCGTTACGTTGAATCGATTGTTTTTGAACGCTATCCTTCAATACGAAAAGAAGAGTTGAAGCCTTATTCTGTGGAGGTTAAAGCATATCGGGACAAAACAAAAAAGAGCATTGAGAATTTGATTAAAGCTTTCTTTAATGTTTCCCCAGATAAGATGATGGAATTGATGAATCAGTCCCTTCCTTTAGTAGAGTTAATGGGCGAGGTAACTGCTACATTCATGGAAAGCTATCACCGTAGAAAACTTGAGAAAGGTGTCTTGGACTTTAATGACTTGGAGCATTTTACGCTTCAAATACTAGCACACTTCTCTAATGGCGAATGGCAAGCAACAGAAGCTTCTCATTACTATAGAAGTAAGTTTAAAGAAGTCATGGTTGATGAGTATCAAGATGTGAATCGACTACAAGAAAATCTGTTGTATTGGTTAAGAGAGCCGGATGATACGAACGGAAATATGTTCATGGTAGGGGATGTCAAACAATCAATTTATTCCTTTAGACTAGCAGACCCAACTTTATTTATTGAAAAATATACCGCCTTCAAAGATGAATCTGGTGGTCGGAGAATCATTCTGGCCGAAAATTTCCGTTCTCGCTCTGAAGTGTTGGATTTTACCAATCTTGTTTTTGAGCAATTGATGGATGAATCGGTTGGTCAAATTGAATATGACGAAGCAGCCAAGTTAGTTTACGGCTTTCCTGTATTCCCTGAAAGTAAGACCTTTACGCCCGAGCTATTGATTTATGAAAAAGAACAAGAATCCTCAGAAGAAGCCCTTGTCCCAACTGAATTTATTGAGGATAAAACAGAAGGCGAATTATATGTGACCGCCTTGAAGATTCGTGAGTTGGTAGATTCTGGTTTTATGATTTATGATAAAAAAGCAAAAGAAGACCGTAGACTGTCCTATAAAGATATTGTGCTCCTTACGCCAACAAAAAAGAATAACTTGGCTATTTTAGATGTCTTTAAGACGTTAGATATTCCTGTTGAAGTGAATGATGCTCAAAACTATTTCCAAGCAACGGAAATTCGGATTATAATTTCCTTATTACAGATTATTGATAACCCTTTACAAGATATTCCTCTTGCGGCTGTTTTACGTTCACCGATTGTTGGATTACTTGAAGACGAGTTAGCAAAAATAAGAATTGCGGATCGAAAAAGTAGCTTTTATGTAGCAATGTGTCTTTATGAAGAACAAGAATCCGATGAGCTGGCTGGCAAACTGACGACCTTTCTCACTCGATTAGCATCGTGGCGCGAGCTTTCTAGACGCGAACCTTTAGCAACGTTACTTTGGACGATCTACGATGAAACAGCCTACTTGGATTATGTGACCGGTTTGCCTGCTGGAAGTCAACGCCAAGCCAACTTAATTGCCTTGGTGGACCGAGCAAAAGCTTATGAGCAAAGTAGTTTCCGTGGCTTATATCAATTTGTTCGTTTTATTGAAAAGATGCAAGAGAAAGACAAAGATTTGGCTGAACCTCTAACCATTACAGAAGAAAATGCGGTTCGAGTTATGACCATCCATGCAAGTAAAGGTTTAGAATTTCCGGTTGTCTTTTTATTAGATATGAGCAAACAGTTTAATCTACAGGATGTCAAAGCACGGTATATGTTTGAGGAAAATCTAGGTGCTGGGATTCGTTATCTTACACCCGATACACGTGTTCTTTATGATACGCTTGCCTATCAAGCAATCAAGCAAGTAAAAACAATCAAGCTTTTATCAGAAGAGATGCGAAAGCTCTATGTTGGTTTAACCCGTGCTGAACAAAAATTATTTTTAGTCGGTTCTTATAAGAATAAGGAAGAGACGTTAAAAGCTTGGTCAGATGCTTACAGCCAAAAATCACTGGTCTTAGATCCAGCATCAAGAATGAAAAGTCAGGGAAGTTTATTGAATTGGATTGGCATGACGCTCATGCGACATCCTTCTATGAAGAACTATGACGAAAACTATGAGCCTTATCTTCCTTTACAAGAGCACCCAGGCGATTTCCAAATTCACTGGATTACCGAAGACCAGATTGCAGATAGACTGAAAAACTATACTCAGGAAACCTTTGAAGCAGGCGCTGAAAATCAGGTCGAACTAGCTAGAGGGGACTTGCAGAAGGTCGCACAACGTTTAGACTATATGTACGAATATGATGCTGCAACACAAACAACTAGCTACCAATCTGTTTCAGAAATCAAACGACTGTTTGAGGATCCAGATGATAGTCAAGCTGCCAAACTAACTTGGGAAAGTCAGGAAACAAAAGCTTTAAATCAAAAGTTCCGCTATACTCAGGAAAATTTGGCAACACCTAAATTTTTGAATCAGCAACAAGTGATTTCTGGAGCTGCTATTGGGACCGCTACTCACTATCTTCTACAACTTTTACCAATTGACCGTATTCCAACGGCTGATGAAGTGGAGCAATTAATCCAAGAGCTTGTTCAAAAACGCTTAATCGCTAAAGAGATTGCCAAAAGAATCAATCGAGAAACCATCTTATGGTTTTATCAGACACCTCTAGCAGCGGATCTATTAGCGAATCACTTAGCAGTCAAACGCGAACAACCCTTTTCAACCTTAGTACCTGCTGATGAGATATTTTTCGATTATCCAACAGGTGAAGATGATTTACTGATTCACGGGATTATTGATGGCTATTTGGAGAAAGAGGATGAAATTGTTCTTTATGATTTCAAAACAGATACTATCGCAAAAGAGAATCGTCAAGAATCAGTGGAACAAATTACTCAACGCTATTTGGGGCAATTACGTCTCTACAAAAAATCTCTGAGTGATGCACTAAACAAACCAGTAACAAAAGTTTGCCTGGTCCTCTTAACGATTCAAGAGGTCATCGATGTGACAGATAAAATCTGATACGTCAATTACTTTGTAAGCAAACAAGCTTACAAAAGGTAAGCATTGTGATATACTTAGTCATACGAGGTGAGGAAGAATGGAACAAGTAAAATATGATGAGTTTACACTCTGTCCCAAATTCGAAAAAACTTTTTCTATTTTAGGAAAGAAATGGAATGGACTGATCATTGATGTCCTGTTGGAAAACGGTCCACAACGCTTTGTTGAGTTAGCCAACAAAATCCCCATGGTTAGCGACCGCGTCTTAGTAGAGCGTTTAAAAGAGTTGGAAAAAGAAAATATCGTCACACGAAATATTTCTTGTCAAGAGTCTAGTCGTTCAGAATATATGCTGACAGATAAAGGGGCCGATTTAGAAGAAACGATGCGGCAATTGCAAAGTTGGAGTGAACGTTGGGTGACAAAAGAAGAATGTAGTTGATTTACCAGATGAAATCTTGTACACTAGAGTCAATTGGATAAGAAAAAATGTCGATGGAAAAGAGTAATTTGGCTGAGACTTACTAGGGAGATTTGTCATAGACTGAAAGCAAATCAAGTACTCGAAAAATGAAGTTCACTTCCGGAGTTTGTCTATAAAAGTATAGACCGGCGCAAGTCGTTAATAAATTAAGTGCGTAATGAAATTTATTACGAATTAGGATGGTAACACGAGCCTTCGTTCCTTATTGGATACGAAGGCTTTTTTTCGTTCATTTTTCCAAAAGCAATTTTTAAGGAGGAAGAAACTATGTCTTTACAAGCACAATTAGAGTCATTAAAAAAAGAAACACTCGAAAAGATTTCAGCTACTGACGACTTGGCAAAATTAAACCAAATTCGTGTCGAAACATTAGGGAAAAAAGGCCCTATTACTGAGGTCCTTAGAGGAATGAAGGATTTAACACCTGAAGAACGTCCAGTGGTCGGCGGTTTTGCCAATGAGATTCGCGACTTACTAACAGTGGCGCTTGAAAATAGAAAAACTGTTTTAGAAGCGGCGGCTCTTAACCAAGCCTTAGCAAAAGAAACGATTGATGTCACTTTGCCAGGTACAAAAATCAATCATGGAACGCGTCATGTGTTGACACAAATCATGGAAGAAATTGAAGATATTTTTGTGGGTATGGGGTACAAAATAGTTGAAGGGTATGAGGTTGAATCCGATCACTACAACTTCGAACGAATGAATTTACCTAAAGATCATCCTGCACGTGATATGCAAGATACATTTTATATTTCTGATGAGATTCTTATTCGTACGCATACTTCACCCGTTCAAGCACGGACTATGGAAAAACATGATTTTTCTAAAGGAGCTTTACGGATGATTTCTCCAGGGAAAGTTTTCCGTCGAGATACAGATGATGCGACACACAGCCACCAATTCCACCAAATTGAAGGGTTGGTTATCGATAAACACATTACAATGGGTGACTTAAAAGGAACCTTAGAAGTGATGATGAAAAAAATGTTCGGTGAAGACCGTAAAATCCGCTTACGTCCTAGCTATTTCCCTTTTACTGAACCTTCAGTTGAAGTTGATGTGAGCTGCTTCAAATGTGGCGGTGAAGGCTGTAATGTCTGCAAACATACTGGTTGGATTGAAATATTGGGTGCTGGAATGGTGCATCCAAATGTCTTAAAAATGTCAGGAATTGACCCAGAAGTATACTCTGGTTTTGCCTTTGGATTAGGCCCAGACCGTGTAGCAATGCTTCGTTACGGCGTAAATGATATTCGTAATTTTTATCAAAATGATTTACGTTTCTTAAGTCAATTCAAGGGGGAATAAACATGTTAGTATCTTATAAATGGTTAAATGAATATTTAGATTTATCAAAGGTCTCTCCAAAAGAGCTAGCAGATACAATGTCTGTAACTGGGATTGAAGTGGAGGGAATTGATGTTCCTGAGGAGGGTTTGAAAAAAATCGTTGTCGGAGAAGTCAAAGAATGTATCCCACATCCTGACTCAGATCACTTGTCTATTTGCCAAGTTGATATTGGTGAAGAGGAGCTGTCTCAGATTGTTTGCGGCGCACCTAACGTAAAGGCCGGAATCAAAGTCATCGTAGCCTTACCTGGTTCAAGAATTACAGGAAACGTAAAAATTAAAAAAGGGAAAATGCGTGGTCAAGTCTCTAATGGAATGATTTGTTCGTTAGAAGAATTAGGCTTTTCAGATAGCGTTGTTCCAAAAGAGTACTCAGAAGGAATTTATTATTTACCAGAAGATGCGGTGAATGGTTCGGCTGTTTTCTCCTATCTTGAAATGGACGATTCAATTATTGAGTTATCTATTACACCAAACCGTGCAGATGCGTTATCCATCCGAGGAGTGGCTCATGAAGTAGGAGCTATCTATCGTCAAACACCGACTTTTAATGATGAAGTTTTAGTAGAGTCTGCTGAAAAGGCAAGTGACAAGATTGCTGTATCAGTTACTGATACGGTTGATTCACCCGCTTACCAAATTCGTATCATCGAAAATGTAAAAATTGAGCCTAGCCCACAGTGGTTACAAAATCGTTTGATGAATGAAGGAATTCGTCCAATTAACAATGTTGTTGATGTGACCAATTACATCTTACTATTATTTGGCCAACCTCTGCATGCGTTTGACTACGATAAATTAGAGAGTAAAGAAATCTTAGTTCGTCGAGCAAATGCTGGCGAAACACTGATCACTTTAGACGGTGAAACAAGAGAATTAACCACTGATAATATTGTTATCACAAATGGCAAAGAACCAGTTGCTTTGGCAGGAGTTATGGGGGGCGCAAACTCTGAAATTTCTTCTGAAACGACAACGGTTGCTTTGGAAGCTGCGATGTTTGATAATGTCTCTATTCGCCGCACCTCAAAACACTTTAACCTTAGAAGCGAGTCTTCTTCACGTTTTGAAAAAGGGATTAATCAAGCTACAATCAGCCAAGCAAATGAGGCTGCAGCTGCATTAATTGCTAAGCTTTCAGGTGGGATTGTTTTATCAGGAGCTGTTGAGGGAGCCTCTATTGTCCCTAAAAATGTTGAAGTTTCGATTGAATTAGGTCGAATCAATGGTTATTTAGGAACGACTTTGTCAATTGATCAAGTAAATGAGTTATTTGAAGCACTTCAATTTGACTATACAGTAGAAGGGGAAAGTTACGTCATTTCTATTCCACCACGCCGCTGGGATATTCAAATTGAAGCAGATATCATCGAAGAGGTTGCTCGTATTTATGGTTATGATCGTTTACCATCCACTTTACCAAATGGAGAAACAGTGGCAGGTAGTTTAACAGCTGAACAATCATTAACTAGAACCGTTCGTTCAATCCTTGAAGGTAGTGGGGCAAGTGAAGCGATTAGTTATGCTTTAACAACTGAAGAAAAATCAACTCAATTCCAAATGAGAGAAAGCCAGTTAACACGTCTAGATTGGCCAATGAGTGAAGACCGCTCTGTGTTACGAATGAACTTAATTAGTGGATTGTTAGATGATGTGGCTTATAACGTGGCACGCAAAAATTCGAATATCTCTTTCTATGAAATTGGGAATGTTTTCTATCAAGATAAGGATGGTAAAAAGAATCTCCCATTAGAAGAAAAACATTTAGGCTTGGCTTTAACTGGTCTTAAAGAAGTTAAAAATTGGCATCAACAAAACCAAAAAGTTGATTTTTATACGCTTAAAGGAATGCTTGAAACCCTTTTTGAACAGCTTTCTGTAGTGGATATGATCGCCTATCAACCTGTCAGCAATATGGCAGATTTACATCCTGGAAGAAGTGCTGAAATATATCTAGGGGAAGAGAAAATTGGCTTTGTTGGACAAGTCCATCCAGCAGTAGCAAAAGCCTATGATATTCCTGAGACTTACGTTGCAGAACTTAATCTACATGGTTTATTGACTACAGAGAAAAATGGGTTTGTTTATAAATCTGTCTCAAAATTCCCAGCAGTCAGCCGTGACATTGCGCTGTTAGTTTCTGAAAAAGTAAACAACCATGAATTATCCGAAACAATCACTCAGTCAGCTGGAAAATATTTGACAAGCATTCAGCTATTTGATGTCTACCAAGGTGATTCGATTGAAGCAGGCTACAAGTCAATGGCTTATAGCTTAACCTTCTCAAACCCTGAAGCGACATTAACTGATGAAGAAATCAATAAAACGATGGATAAAGTAACGACTGCTTTGACAGATACACATGGTGCAGTGATTCGATAGACAAAAAAAGTATTTATGGCTGAAGAAATTTGGCCGTAAATACTTTTCTTCTCACGTGTCTGTATCACGTCTTTGCACTAAACAAAAAAAACTTGAGCAAGCAGTCGTGTATCAATTGACTGACTGGCTCAAGCTTTTTTTCTGTTAGTTAAAAATAGTTGATCCCCATTGCTGTTTTTACTTCTTTTAATGTTTGGGCAGCTACTTTTGCTGCTTCTTTACTGCCTTTTTCCAGCATGGCCATGATTGCTTCTGGATTTTTGCTTAACTCTTCACGTCGCGCACGAATAGGGGCCAATTCTTCTTCAAGCACTTCAATTAAGTAGCGTTTAATTTTCACATCACCTAAACCACCACGGCGATAGTGAGCTTTTAACTCTTCAATCTTTTCTTTGTCTTTACCAAACACATCAAGATAAGTGAAAACCATATTTCCTTCTACTTGACCAGGATCTTCTACATGAATATGATTTGGATCGGTATACATGCTCATGACCTTCTTTTGTACAGTTTCAGCAGAATCAGCTAAATAAATTCCATTTCCGAGTGATTTACTCATTTTTCCATTGCCGTCAATTCCTGGTAAACGACCCATTCCTTTTGGAGGAAGGACCGCTTTTGGTTCAACTAAGACTTCACCATACGTATTGTTAAAGGTCTGAACGATTTCTTGTGTTTGTTCAAGCATTGGTTTTTGATCATCCCCAACAGGAACAAGGGTTGCCTTAAATGCCGTAATATCCGCTGCTTGTGAGACTGGGTAGACAAAAAAGCCAGTCGGAATACTTTCTCCAAACTTCTTTTGTTCAATTTCAGCTTTTACAGTTGGATTTCTTTTCACACGTCCGACACTAACCAAGTTTAAGAAATACATCGTTAACTCTGCAAGTTGAGGAATCTGTGATTGAATAAAAATTGTTGTCTTTTCAGGATCCAAACCAATTGAAAGGTAATCCAAAACGACTTCTAGTAGATTATCAGAGACTTTTTGCGGATTTTTTGCATTATCTGTTAAAGCTTGCATGTCTGCAACCATTACAAATAATTTATTGTCCGGATTCTCTTGCATTTCTACACGTTTTCTTAATGACCCTACATAGTGTCCTAAATGTAAGCGCCCAGTTGGACGATCACCTGTCAAAATAATATCTGTCATATACATATCCACCTTTATTCAAATTCCATTTGGGAAAACCCATGCACTTATCATCTTACCTTTTTTTTAAGCGAGAAACAACCTATAAACTTAGCGAAAAGTATAGATGGAAAACATAATCATTTGTCATCGTATTTTAATCATAGTAACATCACCATGTTAGAAATTCGCACAATAGATTATGTTATTCTCAAAAATTTGATAAATTTACCTTTACATCTGAGTATTTTATCCGTTATAATGTGAAATGGTTAATAAATCATGAGGATTTTTTAATCTAAATTTTAATTAGGAGCGTGACGTTATGGCTATGATCGAGTTTAAAAATGTTGAAAAATACTACGGTAAATTTCATGCATTAAAAACAATCGATTTATCCTTTGAAAAAGGTGAAGTCGTGGTTGTGATTGGGCCCTCTGGTTCAGGGAAAAGCACCATGCTTCGTTGTATCAATGGGTTAGAAACGATTACTTCAGGTGAGTTATTAATTAACGACCAGAATATCTTAGGAAAAGATGTCAAATTGACAGAAATTCGTAAAAATATTGGTATGGTCTTCCAACATTTTAATTTGTACCCAAATAAAACGGTGTTAGAAAACATCACGTTGGCCCCAATAAAAGTCTTAAAACAAGACGAAGCAACGGCAATCAAAAACGCCGAAAAATTTCTAAAAAAAGTGGATATGTACGACCGAAAAGATTCGTATCCATCTATGTTATCAGGAGGACAACAACAACGTGTCGCAATCGCACGTGGCTTAGCCATGAATCCTGCGATGCTGCTTTTTGATGAGCCAACTTCTGCATTAGATCCAGAGATGATTGGTGATGTGCTGAACGTCATGAAAAAACTCGCACGTGATGGTATGTCGATGATTGTTGTGACACATGAAATGGGCTTTGCCAAAGAAGTAGCAGACCGAGTTATCTTTATGGCGGATGGAGAAGTCTTAGAAGACAGTCGTGATGTGTTCGGCTTTTTTGATAATCCCAAAGAAGAACGCGCGAAACAATTTTTGAGCAAAATTATTGATCACTAAAAGGAGGATCTTTATGAAATTTTTAAAATCATCTCTTTCAGTCTTTGCACTGGGGCTCCTTTTATTTATGCTTTCGGCTTGTAAAATAAACAGTGTCGCAAATGAAGATGTCATGGCACGAACAGAAAAAACACCCGAAATTGTCTGGGGAGTCAAATATGATACTCGTTTGTTTGGTATGATGAATGTCGAGACAAGTCAAGTAGAGGGCTTTGACATTGATATAGCCAAAGAAATTACGAAGGAAATGCTGGGGGATGAGGCGAAAGCAACCTTTGTTGAAGTGACCTCAAAAACCCGGATTCCACTGCTTAGAAATGGCAATATCGATGCAATTATCGCAACGATGACGATTACTGATGAGAGAAAAAAACAAGTCGACTTCTCTGATGTTTATTTTGATGCAGGGCAATCTCTACTTGTAAAAAAGGGCAGCGAAATTACGAATGTTAAAGATTTGAACAGTGAAACAACTGTTCTTGCAGTTAAAGGATCTACCTCTGCTATCAATATTCGTGAACATGCACCTGATGCAAAAATTCTTGAATTGGAAAACTATGCAGAAGCCTTTACCGCTCTACAATCAGGGCAGGGAGTCGCAATGACAACGGATAATGCTATTTTGCTTGGGATGGCTTCTGAAAATCCTAACTACACATTAGTAGGTGGAAACTTTACACAGGAACCTTATGGCATCGCAATAGATAAAGGCCAAACTGCCTTTTTAAAAGCTGTCAATCAAGCACTTGAAGAAATGCATAAAAATGGAACTTATGACAAAGTCTATCAAAAATGGTTCCCTAATTCGACAGATGGAAAAGTTCAGTAAGGAGGAGAGACCATGAGTCAATTATTTCAGACCTATTCTGGAATGTTTCTTGAAGGCTTTAAAATAACGATATTATCAAGCTTATTAGCACTATTTTTTAGTTTGATTATCGGGACGCTTATGGCTATTTTTCAGCTATCTGGTAATAAATTTATCCGTGGCATAGCAAAAGCTTATGTAGAATTTTTCAGAAATATTCCTTTATTAATTATCGTAATGTTTTTCTATGTAGTGGTTCCTCTTTATTGGATGAGCTTTGACGGGTTTCAAGCAGGAACTATTGGATTAACTATCTACACATCCGCATTTATCGCTGAGACCGTACGTTCAGGAATTCAAACCGTTCCTAAAGGGCAGACCGAAGCTGGTTTGTCTTCAGGATTTACCTACTCAGAAACTATGCGTTATATTATCTTACCTCAAGCGTTTAAAATTGTTGTTCCCCCATTAGGCAACCAATTTATTAACTTGGTAAAAAATTCCTCTATCTTAGCGATGGTCGCTGGGGTTGATTTGATGTACCAAGGGGACTTGATTGCAAGTACCACCTTCAATACCTTTGATACATATATTATCGTTGGTTTGTTCTATTTAGTAATTACTTTACCGTTATCTTATTTAATGGTTTATTTAGAAAAACGATGGGCCATCCGCTCATAGAAAGGAGAGTTCTCTATGGATTTCAGTCAAGCATTTTCGTGGATTAATATCCGCTTTTTATTAGAAGGCCTGTTAGTGACCATTGAAGTCTCTCTGGTTTCTATTATTTTTAGCTTTATTATCGGTGGATTGGTCGGAATCATCCGCTTTACAAAAATCCCGTATTTTTCAAAAATCATCGGCGTTATTACTGATGTTATCAGAAATGTGCCTCTTTTACTTATCATTTTCTTTGCTTATTTTGCCTTACCACAAGTTGGTATTCGTTTAAGTATTTTCTGGTCAGCAGTAGCTGCTTTGACTATCTTTGAGTCAGCGATGTTATCGGAAATCTTTCGTGCAGGATTAAATGCTGTTCCTAAAGGGCAGATGGAAGCTGGTTTGTCTACTGGGCTGAATTATGTCCAAACAATGGCTATGATTGTTTTTCCCCAAGCACTCAAATCAATGACACCTGCAATTCTCAGTCAATTAATTTCTTTGATTAAAGATACTTCACTAGCGGTGATTATCTCACTGCCAGAGCTGACACATAATGCAAAAATTATTTATGGACAAAATTCAAACTATGTCATTCCCATGTTTATTGCTATGACCTTTTTCTATTTTGTGGTTTGTTATGCTCTTTCATTATTGTCTAAGTATTTGGAATCTAGACAGTACAACTATTAAACGATTCTGATAGTTTTGTCACCAATTGAATATAAATGACGGTTCACTAAGTCATTCTTTTCGTTAGAACATACCTAACGTGACAAGAATTTCTTAAATGAACCGTCATTTTATTTAACTAGGAGGAAAATTCGTGCCACCATTTTGAGGGGGAATAGGTGGTAATAATTCACCTAAATGATCCTTATCTTTCGTTTCCTCAGGAGTTTGCTCATTTTCGTCATTGTCTAAATTTAGTTCTCTTTCCACTTCATCTAATTCTTCAAATTTTTTCCCATGTTTGGTTTCTTTTGCAATATCAGCGAGTTTTTTATCAAAGTCTTTATCAGGCATAACAAATTCCTCCTCTCATTTGACTCTAGAATAACACGCTTGGGAAAAAGGATAAAATAAAACGCTTTCTTAAGTTTTTCTAAAGAAAAGAAAACTTGAAAATTCTTTATAAAAAGGGGACAATGGAGAGTGTGAAACAGATGTATTTCATTTCCTAATAAAGGATGGATAAATTTGCATAATAAACAACCCATTGGATTTATAGACTCTGGTGTAGGAGGCTTAACGGTCGTTAAAGAAGCGTTAAAGCAGCTACCTAATGAAAATATTCTGTATGTTGGTGATACAGCGCGTTGCCCATACGGCCCTCGACCAGCTGCCCAAGTGATTGAGTATACTTGGCAGATGACTCGTTATTTAATGAAAAAAGATATTAAAATGTTAGTGATTGCTTGTAACACAGCGACAGCGGTTGCTTTAGAGGAGATCAAAGCTGCCTTACCAATTCCTGTTGTGGGTGTGATTCTCCCTGGTACTCGTGCTGCTTTAAAAGCAACAAAAAATAATCGAATTGGCATCATTGGGACGATTGGAACGATTAAAAGCGGTTCTTATGAAGAGGCTTTAACACAGAAAGCCCCGAATACGACTCTTTCTAGCTTGGCTTGCCCAAGATTTGTACCGATTGTTGAAAGTAATGAGTACCATTCCTCTGTGGCAAAAAAAATCGTTGCTGAAACGTTACAGCCCTTAAAACTAAAACAATTAGATACTTTGATATTAGGCTGTACGCATTATCCACTTTTGCGACCGATTATTCAGAATGTTATGGGACACAGTGTTACCTTAATTGATTCTGGTGCGGAAACGGTCGGAGAAGTCAGTATGTTACTCGATTATTTTGCTATCGCGAATGCCCCACAAGCATCGAATCAAAAAACATGTGAATTCTACACAACAGGATCAGCAAATATGTTCGAAGAAATTGCCAACAGTTGGTTAAATTTAACAAAAATTTCAGTCACTCATATAGACTTAGGAGCGTGCTAAACATGCGTCATGATAGAAGAAATGAACGAGAATTAAGAAAGATAACCATTCAAACCAATGTCTTCAAACACCCAGAAGGTTCTGTTTTGATTTCATTTGGCGACACACAAGTTATTTGTTCGGCAACCGTTGAAGATTCAGTTCCGCCTTTTTTAAGAGGGGAAGGAAAAGGCTGGATCACAGCTGAATATAGTATGTTGCCTCGTGCAACCAATACTAGAAACCGTCGTGAAAGTGCAAAAGGCAAGATTACTGGTCGTACAATGGAAATTCAACGTCTGATTGGGCGTGCGCTTCGTGCGGTGATTGATTTAGAAAAATTGGGTGAACGAAGCATAATCGTTGACTGTGATGTGATTCAAGCAGACGGAGGCACACGAACAGCTAGTATTACAGGTGGTTTTGTGGCACTAAGATTAGCTGTGAACCATCTTCTTCAGATGAAAGAACTAACAGAAGACCCGATAAAAGAACATCTAGCAGCAGTTAGTGTTGGTATTTTACCAGATGGTTCCTGTGTGGCTGATTTAGATTATGTGGAAGATTCTTCAGCACTTGTAGATATGAATCTTGTTATGACGGAATCTGGCAAGTTTGTCGAGATTCAAGGAACCGGTGAAGAGGCCACCTTTGATGGTGATGAATTAAATACGATGTTGTATTATGGAAAACGAACAATTGAAGATTTGATTGCTTATCAAAAGGAAGCCTTATTAGCCGCCGAACATATTTCTTATGAATCTTCAGAGAATACGATTGTGATTGCTACAAGAAACAAAGGCAAGGCCAAAGAATTTGAAGCGTTGTTTGCAGCATCTGGTTATTCAGTCAAAACACTTTTGGATTATCCAGAACTGCCAGATATTGAAGAAACAGGTAAAACCTTTGAAGAAAATGCTCGCCTGAAAGCAGAAACCATCGCGCAGATTATTCAACAACCTGTATTAGCGGATGACTCAGGGCTAAAAGTCGATGCATTAGGTGGAATGCCAGGTATCTATTCTGCTCGTTTTGCTGGAGAACCAACCAGTGATGCGGCAAATAATGCCAAACTATTACATGAATTAACGGATGTTGTAGATGCAAAACGACAAGCACAATTTCATTGTACGCTCGTTTTTGCAGCACCAGAGAAAGAAAGCCTAGTTGTTTGTGCCGAGTGGGAAGGATCGATTGGGCGCATTCCTCGAGGTGAAAATGGTTTTGGATATGACCCATTATTTATTGTCGCTGGTCTAAACAAAACTTCGGCAGAGCTTGACCCTTCCGAAAAAAATAAACGAAGCCATCGTGGACAAGCTATGGAAAAATTAAAAACAGAATGGCAGAAATGGTTGGAGGCCTAAATTTTATGAAATATTTAGTAGTAAGTGATAATCATGGAGATCGTCAAATTCTAGTTGAATTAGCAGAACGTTATAAAGAAAAAATGGACTATTTTTTCCACTGTGGTGACTCAGAACTTGAAAGTAATGACAAGCTTTGGGATACATTCATTGTTGTTCGCGGAAACTGCGATTATGGTGGGGAGTTTCTTGAACGCCAAGTGATTAGTACACAAGAAGATATTGTCTACATCACACACGGACATCTTTCTCATGTTCGTTTTGGTTTAACTCAATTAGCACTTGAAGCACAAGAAGCTCGTGCAACAATCAGTTTATTTGGGCATACCCATCAGATTGGCTGCGAAATGGTTGATGGTACTCTGTATCTAAATCCAGGAAGTATCTCACAACCACGTGGACCAATACAAATTCCATCTTATGCGATTATTGATAGCGCACCTGATGCCTTTGATATCCAGTATTACAATCGTGCACATCATCCAGTTGAAGAACTTCATTTTACTTTTTCTAAATAAAGAAGCGTGATGTACGTCAAAAAAATGAGATTTTTGAATCAGTTTGGGATATAGAATCAATTATGCTACTACTCTTCAAATAGACCAATCTTGTAAGAAAAAGTAAAAAGAATTTCTAACTTCACCACAAAATATTCATACATTTTCAGTAAAATAAACTTGTTAACTGAAAAATAAATGGAGGGAATACCAGAATGATTGGACCCACGATAAAAGAATTATTACTAGAAAATCAAGAAACCTTTTTAATTCCAGCAGAAAATGTTGCGAATGTTATGTATCAAAATCCCTTAGATCACTGTTTACTTGTTTTATCCAAAGTTGGTTACAGCAAAATTCCTGTATTGGATAAAGGAGACCGATTAGTTGGATTGGTTAGTCTGACTGAAGTGGTTGAGAAAATGATTGATTTAAAAGAAATTGATATGGCACGTTTAAACGGATTGACTGTTGCAGATGTTATGGAAACATCGGTACCTGTTGTTTCAGAAGATTGGGATTTGGAAGAAGTACTACATTTATTAGTCGACTTAGCTTTTCTTCCAGTCGTTGACGAAAACCAAGTCTTTAAAGGGATTATCACCCGAAAAGAAGTCCTAAAAGCCGTCAACCACATGTCCCATGAATTGGAGCGTAGAAACTTACTGCTCCCTAAAGCGTCAACCAAATTAGAAAAACAAAAAATTGTTTAGCGAGTGAAAAACTCAATTTGTTTTAGACTTGTTATTTGTACTTCTAGAGATTGAGATTTTTGTCCTTTCGGCGAGTCTCAATCTCTGAAATTTTTTCAAATAATTAAACAGAGGAAAACTTTAACTGAACCTTTGAACGAGCGTTTAATATAAGAGGGAGTGGGTAGGAATGGACGCACAGGAGATTATTCAATATATTGGAAATGCTAAAAAGCAGACACCAGTAAAAGTCACTTTGAAAGGGAATTTGAAAAATTTGACCTTTCCTGAAACCGTGCGCGCGTTTACCAATTGTAAAACAGGCACCCTGTTTGGTGAATGGGCAGTCATTCGGGCTTTTTTAGAAAAAAATCGCGAATCAATTGTCGATTATATTGTCGAAAATGATACTAGAAATTCAGCGATTCCTTTACTTGATAAAAAAGAAATTAATGCTCGAATTGAACCTGGGGCGATTATACGAGACCAAGTAGAAATTGGCGATCATGCCGTGATTATGATGGGCGCGATTATTAATATCGGTGCGGTGATTGGTGAAGGAACCATGATTGACATGGGGGCGATTTTAGGTGGGCGTGCTATCACAGGAAAAAACTGTCATATCGGGGCAGGAACTGTTTTAGCTGGTGTGATTGAGCCACCTAGTGCGCAACCAGTCATAGTCGAGGATGATGTCTTAATTGGGGCGAATGCAGTCGTTTTAGAAGGGGTTCGAATTGGAAAAGGTGCGGTTGTAGCAGCAGGAGCGGTTGTTGTTTCAAATGTTGCGCCTTATACCGTTGTCGCAGGTGTGCCAGCAAAAAAAATAAAAGACATAGATGAAAAAACAAAAGAAAAGACCACTATTTTAGATGAATTGAGAAAACTGTAGATTCTTTTTGTTAAAATTGACCCACTGTTTTGTAAAGTGATAGAGCCGAATTAAGGAACTCTATCACTTTTATTTGTGATAAAGTCTATTAATTTTTGTTTAATAAATTAGGAATCTGCTGAGTAGTCGATTTTACCCTTCTTCAAGAATTGACAGATAGTGATTTTTTTACGACAATGAGAAAGAAAAGAAAGGGAGCAGATTCTATGATGATTCAAGAACGATTAATTGAGATACGAAGAGCCTTACATAAAATACCTGAGATTGGGCTTAAAGAAGTAAAAACTTCTGAGTTTTTACTGACACAAATCCGCCAATTAAAAAAAGACTATATAGAGATTAAAACTTGGCAGACGGGCATTCTTGTTTATGTCAAAGGAACCCAGCCTATCAAAACAATCGGTTGGCGAACAGATATTGATGGACTACCTGTGAAAGAAGCGGTTAAAAGTTCTTTTGTTTCTGAGCATGAAGGGTTCATGCACGCATGCGGTCATGATTTTCATATGACCATCGCTTTAGGTCTTTTAGAAAACTTAAGTGCGTCCCAACCAAAAAATAACTTTTTATTTCTCTTTCAGCCAGCTGAAGAAAATGATGCAGGCGGGATGCTGATGTATAACGATGGTGCTTTTGGCGAATGGTTTCCTGATGAATTCTACGGATTACATGTGGCACCTGAGCTACCTGTTGGAACGATTAGTACACGTGAAGGAACGTTATTTGCAGGGACCTGTGAAGTGAGGATCACTTTAAGAGGGAAAAGTGGCCACGCTGCCTTTCCTCATCTAGGAAATGATATGATTGTCGCGGCGACTCAACTTATTCAACAAGCACAGACCATTATCAGTCGAAGTGTCGACCCGATTCAAGGTGGCGTAATCACTTTTGGTAGCTTTCATGCGGGGCAAACAAACAATGTTATCGCAGGAGAAGCGGAGTTATATGGGACCATTCGAACGTTGACGCAAGAAATGAATTTGTTGACTCAAAAAAGAATGAAAGAGATTGTGAAAGGAGTCGAAGTCTCGTTTCAATGTGAAGCGGAACTTACGATGGAACAAAAAGGCTATCTACCAGTTGAGAATCATGCGGTTACTACACAAAAATTTATTCGTTTCATGGAAGCACAGCCAACTATCGCCTTTAAAGAAGCACAACCTGCGATGACCGGAGAAGACTTTGGTTTCTTACTTAATAAAGTACCTGGGACCATGTTTTGGTTAGGGGTCGACAGTCCGAATGGGTTACATCATCCTTCGTTCGAACCAAAAGAAGAAGCCTTAAAACCTGCTGTCCAAGTAATTAGTGCTTTTCTCAAAGAACTCGATTACGATTAATAGTCTACAAGCAACAAAGATATGAAGGGTAGCTGGAACAAAAGTGTTTAACTCTGAGAAGCAGGTAGGTACTATGCCCATATTCGTATAAAACGAGGCTGGGACACAACTTTATCAGTTATGTCTCTGCCTCTCTTTATCCGAATAAACGGTGGGTACAGAAGCAACTCCATCTTCACTCCGCCCCATCAATTTCTAAAGGTGGAACACCTTTAGAATTGACGGACTGCGTTCCGCTCTCAACAACTTCTACGCATGGGACATGCTAGAGTTGAAGGTCTTCACTCCGTAAAACCACTTCGATCTCATCAATCTCTAAAGGTGAAACACCTTAAGAATTGAAGGACGTTGTTCCGCTCTCAACAACTTCTATGCATGGGACATGCTAGAGTTGAAGGTTCTTATTGCTGTAAAACACAACGAAGCATGAGTTGATGTTGCACAGTACCTAATCGGTGCTGTAAAACACAACGAAGCATGAGTTGATGTAGCACAGTACCTACCCGGTTCTCGGAGTTAAACACTTCTGTCCCAACCTCTTCATTCTGAGCAATCAACACGCCTTTTCCTGTTGCTTTTTGGTGATTTTATTGAGTAATTATCGGCGTATTTGGAATAGAGAAGCCTGCTTCTGCTAGTTCTTTTACATAAGTCGTGAGAAACTCTTCTTTAATCTTCGCCTGTTGACCGTTTAAGACATACATTGTGGTACGTACGGCAAAATTGGCATTGCCTAAATCGACCATCCCAAAAAGGGTGGGGCCTGTTTGAATTTCTTCTTGATACTCTTTTGCCAAGCGTAGATTGACACTTTCTATAACTGTCCGAATCTTTTCATATCCTTCATCAGGCAAAATACGGACATCAACAACAACCTGCATGTTCGCTCTGGATAAGTTACTAATCGTGGTGATGTTGCGATTTGGAATAAAATGAAGCGTCCCATCAACAGACTGAAGCTGGATGGTCCTGATACCCACAGAAACCACTTTTCCTTCGATTGAAAGATTCACTAGTCGAATGTAGTCACCAACATCAATTTGTTGCTCCATGATAAGGAAAAATCCGGTAATGATATCATTCATAAAACCTTGTGCCCCTAAACCAATGGCAACCCCAGCAATCCCAGCCCCCGCTAACAAGGAGCCAACTGGAACCCCAACAATAGAGAGTACTGAATAAATGAAAAAGAAGATTAACATATAGGCGTATACGTTATTTAATAAAGTGTGTAATGTACCTAATCTATTTTCGCTTAAATGGGCTTTCTTTTGATAACGAGTATATAGTTTGTTAATAAAATATTTCCCCACTCGATTTAAAATACCAAACAAAAAGAGGATTAATACAAGATAGATCATCTTTTCTATCACAATCGAAACAACACTATCCCAATCAATTCCTGCCCAAAATCGCTGAAAGGCGTTTAACTTCTTTGTCGTTTGCTCAACAATTGTTTCTGCTGAATCAGTTGTTGCTTGTGTTACTGTTAAATAAAACATAAATCGACACCTTCCTAAAGTAATTGAATATATTTTACCAGTTTGGAATAAAAAAAGGAAATTTGGTCACCAGGCACTCATGAATCATTAAAGAGAACTCTTTGAAAATGCGTGATAAACCTTCATCAAATTTTCTGAAAAAAATTAAAAGAAATTTATGAAAAAATAATGACATTCTTCTCATTAAGTGATAAACTTATCAAAAATATTAGAAACAGGAGGAATGTTTATGAAAATTGATTGGGATAATTTGGGATTCTCATATATGAAGACACCCTTTCGTTATGTATCACGTTGGAAAGATGGAAAATGGGATGAGGGAGCTTTAACCGAAGAGAATACTATTACACTTCATGAAGGTTCTTCCGCGTTACATTATGGGCAACAATGTTTTGAAGGGTTAAAAGCCTATCGAAGAAAAGATGGCGGAATCAATCTTTTCAGAACGGATCAAAATAGTCAACGAATGAATCGAAGTGCGGAACGTTTAATGATGCCAGCAATTCCTCAAGAAAAATTCATTGATGCAGTAAAACAGGTTGTTTTAGCTAATGAAGAATTTGTTCCACCCTACGAAAGTGGTGGTACCTTATACTTACGCCCACTCTTAATTGGTGTTGGAGAGGGAATTGGTGTGAAGCCCGCACCAGAATATATTTTCACTGTCTTTTGTATGCCGGTTGGCGCTTATTTTAAAGGTGGCTTAACACCAACAAACTTTGTCGTTTCTGATTATGATCGAGCAGCGCCATTTGGAACAGGGGCCGTTAAGGTTGGGGGAAACTATGCAGCAAGTTTGCAGCCAGGACATGAAGCACATGAGAAAAATTTCTCAGATTGTATCTATCTAGATCCAGCTACGCACACAAAAATTGAAGAGGTTGGTTCAGCAAACTTCTTTGGAATTACAAAAGACGGCAAATTTGTGACCCCGTATTCGCCATCAATTCTACCAAGTATTACAAAATATTCATTACTTTATCTTGCAAAGGAACGTTTGGGCTTAGAAGCTGAAGAGAGTGATGTACGCTTAGATGAGTTAGACAAATTTGCTGAAGCAGGGGCATGTGGAACAGCCGCCGTGATTTCACCAATTGGCGGAATCCAAAACAAAGAGGACTTCCATGTCTTTTACAGTGAGACCGAAGTTGGGCCAGTCACGCAAAAATTGTATAAAGAATTAACAGGAATACAATTTGGTGACGTGGAAGCTCCAGAAGGTTGGATCATTAAAGTAAGTTAAGACTGAGCCTACTGGTGTTCCAAACTTATCTGAACATAAAGAGGGGAGCGTGTCGTTGAAAAACGACGCTCTTTTTTTTGCTCTAAAGAGCTGGCAAATGTATTAAATGTCATAAGATCAGTATTTCAATAAATTTAGTTTTCATTTAGCCCAAGTTCTCACACCTAAAAATCCCCCCTCATAGATACAAATCAGTACCTAAGAAGGGGGATTATTTTGTTCTAAAAAATTAAGAAAGGTGGACACCTTTATCTACGAAGATGACATCGCCAATAATCCCACTTGAAAGAGGACTGATTAAGAAGGCACATGTGTTTCCAACCTCTTCAATCGTTACACCTACATGATCAGGTGTACGGTCTTCAGAAAGTTGAATAAGTTTTTGATAATCTTGGACGCCCGTAACAGCCAAGGTTTTGATAGCTCCCGCTGAAATTCCGTTTACACGGATTTTTTTAGGAGATAATTCAGCAGCTAAATAACGAATACTTGATTCTAATGCAGCTTTAGCAATTCCCATCATGTTGTAGTTTGGAATCGCACGTTCTGCACCGATGTAGCTTAAGCTGACAATTCCGCTGTTTTCAGATAAGATTTCTTGACCATACTTGGCAACAGCAATTAATGAATAGCTGCTGATATCTTGAGCAAGTGCATACCCATCACGCGAGATATCTGTCACATTTCCTGATAATTCTTCTTTTTTTGCATAAGCAACTGCATGAACAATTCCATCAATCTTGCCAGCATAGTTTTTAATTTGAGTGAACGCTTCTTCAATACTATCATCGCTTGCAACGTCACATTCAACTAAAAATGCATCATCTGCTACAATTCGTTGAAGAGATTTCTTCATACGTTCGTTTTGGTATGTATAAAGAATTTCTGCTCCTTGTTTTTGCATTGCTTCCGCACAGCCCCATGCAATACTTTTTTTATTGGCAACGCCCATTACTACTACTTTTTTTCCAGCTAAATATGACATATTTACACTCCTTGATTTTTCTGTTAGTTATAAATGAATAGAGAAAAGAACTTAAAAATCGAATAATTGCTACTTGCCTTTCTTATCTCTATGATTTATTATTATTATCGATAATTGTTTGATTGTCAAACTATTTTTTCTTTGAGCAAAAAATGATTGTCAATTTGTACAGAGTATGATACTTTGATAATCAAACAAATGAAAAAAATCTAATAAAATGAGAAAGTTGGTTTATTATATGACAAAAGTTTTAACAGCCGTTGAAGTAATGGAGCTTATTCCGAATCGTTATCCGATTTACTATATTGATTATGTCGATGAATTAGAGCCTGGTAAAAAGATTGTTGCAACAAAAAACGTCACTATCAATGAAGAGTTTTTTCAGGGTCATTTCCCGGGAAATCCTGTAATGCCTGGTGTGCTTATTTTAGAATCACTAGCACAAGCAGGATCTATTTTAATCTTAAAATCAGAAGAATTCCTTGGCAGAACGGCCTATATTGGTGGAATTAACAAAGCAAAATTCCGTCAAAAGGTTGTTCCAGGTGATGTCGTTAAATTATCATTCGAAATTGTCAAAATTAAAGGGTCAGTAGGGACGGCTAATGCGGTAGCAACCGTTGACGGCAAAAAGGCAGCGGAATGTGAATTCACATTTATCGTAGGTCAACAATAAGTATCTGAGCAAATATGAAAACACAGTCATGTTGACTGTAAAAGAGAGAAGACACAACAAGAAATTCTTGTCATGTCTTCTCTTTATTTACTCTTTATTTTGCTTCTTGTAAGATTTTAATAGTTTTAATTTTTACTGGTTCGACAGGGCTTTGGCCATCATCTTTCACTTTTTGTGTTGCAATTTTATCGACTGTGTCCATTCCTTCATACACTTGACCAAAGACTGTATAACCACCATCTAAGGTTGGAGAACCGCCTTTTTTATAGGCATCAATGATTGCTTTTGGATAGTAATCATACAATAAACCATCTGATTGATCCTCTGTATTTTGTACAATGAAGAATTGGCTACCATTTGTATCAACACCCGAATTCGCCATTGAAAGAGCACCACGAATATGATAAAGCTGATTAGAAGGCTCGTTTTTAAATGGTTTTCCCCAAATACTTTCGCCACCTAAACCTGTTCCTTCAGGGTCGCCACCTTGGATCATGAATTCATTTATGACACGGTGGAAGATAATCCCATCATAATAGCCGTCTTTAGCATGCGTCATAAAGTTTTCGACGGCTTTTGGTGCAATCTCAGGAAATAGTTTTAATTTGATGTTTCCAGCAGTTGTTTGAATCTCAACAGCTGATTCATTTTCCTGTAACTTAGCCTCTAATTGAGGTAATTCTAACGCATTTAAGTCTACAGAATCAGAAGAAGCAGTTGACTCTTTAGATGCAGAATCTGGAGACGAAGTAACCTTTTCTGTAGAAGCTTTTGTTGCTGAGCTAGAACTTTTTGTTGAGTTATCTTTAGTTGAACAAGCGGCTAACAACAAGCCCATTCCTAAAAGACTTAAAGGAACGATAACTTTTTTCAATTTCATAAATAATTTTCCTTTCTTTTTTAAACTTCTTTATCATCATAACAAACTCGCCTAAAAATAACTATAAAATTTTATCAAAATCGCAAAGGTGTAGACCATTTTTTGAAGATTTGTTATAATGGAAGTGGATTCAAATTAAGAAACAATTACTCAGGAGGCAATAGATATGGGAAAATTAGGTATTTCAGTTTATCCAGAACGTTCGACATTTGAAAAAGACAAAGCGTATTTAGATTTAGCACACAAATATGGGTTTAAACGCGTCTTTACTAGCTTGTTACAAATTACTGAGGATAAAGATAAAGTCTTAAGTGAGTTCAAAGCAGTCGTTGATTACGCGAATAGCTTAGATATGGAAGTCATGGTCGATATTAATCCTGCCTTATTTGAGCAGCTTGATATCACTTACGATGACCTATCATTCTTTGATAAAATGGGCGCTTATGGCGTACGTTTAGATGTCGGTTTCACTGGAGCAGAAGAAGCGAAAATGACACGTAATCCTTATGGTATCAAGATTGAAATCAATATGAGTTCAGGTACAAACTACGTAGACAATATCATGAGTTATTCACCAAACACGGATAACTTATTGGGTTCGCATAATTTTTATCCTCATCGTTATTCTGGATTAGGTTATGACCATTTTGTCTTCTGTTCAGAAAAATTCCGTAAATATAATCTAAATACAATGGCGTTTGTTAACTCTCATGCGGCAACATTTGGTCCATGGCCAACTCAAGATGGTCTTTGTTCCTTAGAAGACCACCGCGAATTAGAGATTGGCACACAAGTCAAACATTTAATGTTAACAGGTTTAATTGATGATATTTCTGTTGGGAATGCGTATGCCTCAGAAGAAGAGCTTAAAGCTATGTCAGAAGCCTTCAATGCCCCATATCCAACACTAAAGGTAACAGTTGAAGATGAGATTACTGACAATGAGCGCCTTTGTTTATTTGACAATCTACACAGCTATCGTGGAGACCGTTCTGAATACATCATGCGCTCAACAATGACTCGTATTTATTACAAGGATAAAGAATTCCCAGCACACACTACTCGTGATATGCGTAAAGGGGACGTTTTGATTGATAATGTTGGTTATGGTCAATATAAAGGGGAAACACAAGTAGCTCTTAAAGAAATGAAGAATGACGGTCGAGTGAATGTTGTTGGACGTATCTCTGACGATGAATTATTCTTGTTAGACTTCTTAAAACCTTGGTCAAGCTTCAAATTTATTGAAACAAAATAAAAAGACAGATAACTAATTTTCTATTTCTGCTGCAGCAAGTCAATGAGTAACTATACTTCATGACTTGCTGCACTTTTTTGAGCGAAGCCTCTAAACATTCTTGGATATTTCTTCCAATTATAAGTAGGCTGTTTGCGAAAAGTAGAAATTTTGTCTATACTATGGAGAAACAAGAAGTGAAAAGGTGGCAAGTAAATGAAACGTTGGGTTAAAATTTTAATAGGCGTCATCGCATTGGTGGCAATTTGCTTAGTATTTGCTGGAAATTATTTTTACAATTATGCAGTTGTTCCTTCAGAAAAAGATTTCTTATCTGGAGATACGCCTGGAACAAATAAGAAAAAAACAGAATCAGAAGAATCAAAATGGTTCACTGATGAGAATAACCGGACACGTTGGGAACTGGAATCAATGGACGGCCTAAAGCTCTCAGCTATTTATCTACCAGGAGAGAGCGGCACGAATAAAACGGCCTTACTTGCTCATGGTTATATGGGCACAGCAGAAACGATGGCAACTTATGCTAAAATGTATCATGATTTAGGCTATAACGTTTTGGTTCCGGATGCTAGAGGCCATGGAAAAAGTCAAGGAGATTATATTGGCTTTGGTTGGCCTGAAAGAAAAGATTATCTTCAATGGATTGATCGAGTTCTGAGTGAGAATGGGGAAGACCAAATCATCACCTTATTTGGCATAAGTATGGGCGGTGCGACCGTTATGATGACTAGTGGAGAGGATTTACCCAAAAATGTGAAGGCTATTGTGGAAGATTGTGGCTATTCTTCTGTTACTGGTGAGCTGAGCTATCAATTGAAGGAATTATTTGGTTTACCAAGCTTCCCGTTAATTCCTGTGACAAGTGCTGTTACAAAAATCAGAGCGGGTTACTTCTTTGGAGAAGCAGATGCGCTCAAACAATTAAAGAAAAATACGACACCAATGTTATTCATCCATGGAGATGCCGATACCTTTGTACCCTACAGCATGCTTGACGAGGTCTATAATGCAACGGATGCGAAGAAGGAGAAGTATGTGGTGAAAGGTGCAGAGCATGCCAAAGCCTTTGAAACTGATCCAGAGAAGTATAAAGAAGTTGTCAAAGGATTCTTAGACGAGTATGTGAAGTAATAGATTAAGTAACTATCCAAAATAACCAAATAGGGTAGGAGAATCAGCGGATTCTCCTACCCTATTTTCTACTCTAATAATGCATAGATTTCATTATAAATTAGCAAATTTTTCTAACAGACGAATCATTTGGCAAGTAAAGCCATATTCATTATCATACCAAGCAACTGTTTTTACCAGTTGGAAATCACCAGCTGTTGTGACTTCTGTTTGTGTGGGATCAAAAATTGAGCCTGTAGTTGTACCAATCACATCGCCTGAAACGATTTCACGATCATCATAACCAAATGATGGGTTATCGATGGTTTGTTTTTTGATTGCTTCATTAACTTCGTCAGCTGTGACTTTTTTCTTTAAGATAGAAACAAGCTCTGTTAATGAGCCATCCACAACTGGTACACGCTGCGCATGTCCTTGAAGTTTCCCTTGAAGCTCTGGAATCACAAGGCCAATTGCTTTTGCCGCACCGGTTGAGTGAGGGATGGTGTTATCTGCTGCAGAACGAGCTGCGCGTAGGTTGCCACCTTTAACGGGACCATCCAAAAGCATTTGTGTTGATGTGTAGGCATGGACGGTTGTCATGGTTCCCACTTCAATCCCAAATTCATTATTTAAAAAATAGGCCATGGGAGCTAAACAGTTCGTTGTACATGAACCTGCTGAAATAATTTTGTCATCTTTATCTAAAGTATCATCATTGACATTGTAAACAATTGTTTTCATTGCGCCAGCTGGGGCAGAGATGACCACTCGTTTTACACCAGCTGCCAAATGTGCTTGTGCTTTTTCTTCTGAGGTATAAAAACCTGTACATTCTAACACGATATCGACACCGTTTTCTGTTACCCACGGGATTTTACTTGCATCTGGTTCTGCATAAACGCGCGTTGTTTCACCATCAACAACAATAGAATCATCTGTCGCAGTGACCGTCCCAGGATAAGTGCCATGAGTGGAGTCAAATTGTAATAAATGAGCTAACATGGTAGGGCTAGTTAAATCATTGATTGCAACTACTTCAATATCATCCGAAACTTCTTTGATGCGCCGAAATGCCAACCGACCAATTCGTCCAAACCCATTGATACCTACTTTTACTGTCATACAAATACTTCCTCCTTTATAGATAGAATGCTATGATTTATAGGAAACCTTTTATTTTCAAAGGATTTTCGCTACACTAGTAGTGTGCGCTCGTTTGATACGTTTGTCAAAAGATAGCTCTTAGCAAATTTTAATAAGAAAAGCTACGGAAGAAAAAACCTAGAATTTTCTAAGGGGTCAAATGACAGATAAACGAGAAGAAGCTTACCTATTCAACGTAAAAAGGGAAAAAATTTTTTCCCTTGGTATCTACTAAACAATGGGAGTTAAGTTGATCGAATAATTAAAGAAGATGGAAGATAGTGACCATAAAAAGAGAAAGTGGTGATTAGAATGACACAATCATCCGTACAAAAACTTCAAGCAAATTATGAAGAACTAAAAAAAGAGAAATGGATGAGTAAGCACCAACGTTATGTACTTGCAAGAAGTTTTGTAGAAAGCAAATAACCATTTTCATCGATACTTTATCAACAAACCAGAGAAAAGTTGAAAGAAAAACTCAGTCTGTTCAACCAATTTTCAAGCCCTGTTCGTGAATCAATTATCTATTTGTTGATGGCTCATAATCAAACAGGTGATCAAAACTTGGATGAGTTATTGGAAGACTATGAACAGATTGTTGTTGGTGGTTTCCGACGTTCAGCTTATACCTATTTCGCCTCTTATCTTCTACAATTTTCTGAAGCCAAGGAGAAAGGGTACGTGATTCAACGCGCGAAAGAAATTTATAAAACAACTCGAATAAACCATCCAATTTTAACTGGAGAAGAAGACGCGCCTGCTGCAATTTCACTCGCGCAGAGTAGCCAATTAGCTAGTTTTACTGCCCAAATGGTTTCTGATATTATGGAAAAATTTTATATTGAGATGCATCGTATCGGATTTGCCAAGGGGGATGAATTGCAGTTTGCGGCTGGCACAGCAACATTACTATTCCAAGGATATAATAATTCGATTATTGACGAGATGGCAGAAATCATTCAACAATTTAACCAATATAAACTACCTTTCAAACGGAAACTTATTCAAGTATCATTTATTTGACCTTTTTATCCACCAAAAGTGGTGTTGATTTTGATAAAATCGTTCAATTTTTTATTGAATTCACAGAAACTTATCAGTTAAGCTTTTACAAAAATTTACGAATGATTCTAGCTGTTAGTCAATATATTGGCGAGGAATTAAAAGAATTTAGTAAAGAAGAAATTGACTCTCTTTCTCTAAATATGAATTTCTTACTCATTCAAGAAGAGATTTCTGCCGCAATTGCTGCCACAACAGTCATCGCTGCGTCGAATGCCGCAAACAATTAAATCCGCAAAAACATAGACAAAAGACGATTTCACAGCTAAAATAAAAGAGGCTTTTGTTTATTGTGGAGATTCATGTAGTCAAGTAACAATAATAGGAGGACGAAAATATGTCCATGTTTTTAGATCAAGTAACAATCGACGTGAAAGCCGGTAAAGGCGGAGACGGAATGGTTGCCTTTAGAAGAGAAAAATATGTCCCAGATGGTGGGCCAGCAGGTGGCGATGGTGGCCACGGTGGCGCAGTTGTTTTAGTGGTAGATGAAGGATTACGAACGTTAATGGATTTCCGGTTTAACCGTCATTTTCGTGCACAGCCTGGTGAAAATGGGATGAGTAAAGGAATGCATGGGCGAGGTTCCGAGGATACGTATGTCAAAGTGCCACCGGGTACAACCGTACGTGATGCGGATACAGATGCTTTATTAGGAGACCTTATTGAACATGGTCAAACCTTAGTTGTAGCAAAAGGTGGCCGTGGGGGTCGAGGAAATACTCGTTTTGCCTCTCCTAGAAACCCTGCACCTGAAATTGCTGAAAATGGTGAGCCAGGACAAGAACGTAAGATTGAATTAGAATTGAAAGTTTTAGCTGATGTTGGTTTGGTCGGTTTCCCATCTGTTGGAAAATCAACTCTACTTTCTGTTATTTCATCGGCTCGTCCAAAAATTGGTGCCTATCACTTTACGACACTTGTTCCTAATTTGGGGATGGTGGCAACCAGCGACGGCCGTAGTTTTGCCGCAGCGGATTTACCTGGGCTGATTGAAGGCGCCTCTCAAGGTGTCGGTCTTGGAACACAGTTTCTCCGTCATATTGAACGAACACGTGTCATTTTACATGTGATTGATATGAGTGGGATGGAAGGGCGCGATCCTTACGATGATTACCTAGCGATTAATCACGAGCTTGCGACCCATAATTTACGATTATTGGAACGTCCGCAAATCATCGTTGCCAACAAGATGGATATGCCTGATGCGGAGGAAAACTTAAAAACCTTCAAAGAGAAGCTAGCTGCTGAAAAAGAAGATGAATTTGCTGATGATCTACTAATTTTCCCAATTTCTGGTGTGACAAGACAAGGGATTGAACCTTTGTTAAACGCAACCGCTGATTTATTGGAAGTTACCCCTGAATTCTTGTTGTATGATGAGGAAGTCGAAGATGAGACTGTTCACTATGGCTTTACATCTGATGAACCAGCCTTCGCTATTGATCGTGATCCAGATGCTACATGGGTATTAACAGGCGAGAAGATTGAGAAACTATTTGAAATGACCAACTTCGACCACGATGAGACAGTTATGCGTTTTGCTCGACAATTGCGTGGAATGGGTGTCGATGAAGCCCTTCGTGCAAGAGGAGCAAAAGATGGTGACTTGGTTCGCATCGGCGAATTCGAATTTGAGTTTGTTGACTAGAAAATCATCCATCTACTTCATTTAACAACTCAATGAAAATAACGATTCATTTAAGAGGTTGGGATATAACTTGCAGAGTTATGTCCCAACCTCTTTTTTGTGCGTCCTAAACGATTGGAGATCTATATTTTTGTTGCTTACATTTTGTTTGAGTGGTTAGAAATTAATTTTTTCTTCTCGCACAGCTTCCTTCTGAAACAGAAATCTTCTTTATCTCTTTTCTATTTGCCGATAACTAACTATTACTATTCACAGTTTCTTTAAATAGTTTGACAGATTTTATAATCGAATGAGCGGCTAAAAAAACGCATACTATCATTCTTTGCTTCTCGCCGTAGGATTTACGAATAAAAAAAGAAGAGGACCTCCAAAATTTCTACCACGATAAACTTTTTAGTGGAAGGGACTTGGATGCGCTTTTTATTAAGGAAGAATCTGATAGAAGAGTGTCGCTTTCTTAATTCAGCCGTGAATAGGAACAACTAAATCAAAAATTTTCAACAAAAATAAAAAAACAGTCGAAATTTAAGGTTCGTTTATGTTACGGATTTTATGATAGGTGACAGATAATGAATGATTGATAAGGAGGAAACAATCGATGAAATTAAAAAATATTTTTCAGCGGAAGGAAAACAAGTATACATTATCCATGGATACCTATACGTTATTACGAAATTATTTGGAACCTTATATGGCAGAAGATGACTATGGGTTACATACCATTGTATCTATCTACTTTGATACAGCCGATTATGCCTTGATTAGACAATCGATTCAAAAGCCTGTCTATAAAGAGAAGTTTCGTTTACGAAGTTATGGGGTTCCGACCATCCAACAGCCCGTGTTTTTGGAGCTCAAAAAAAAGGTCAAAGGAATTGTTTACAAGCGACGTCTTTCAATGGACTATGGACAAGCAATTGGCTATCTTCAAAATCCAAATAGCTTTTCCCCACAGACCTTTCAAGATCGCCAAATTAAACAAGAAGTTGACTGGCTCTATGCCAAAAAAAATCTTTCACCAAAAACCGTCATCGCTTATGATCGACGCGCATTGGCAGCAAGAGAAGAGGATCTGTCAGATTTTCGAATCACTTTCGATTTTAATATCCGCTATCGAACCACTCACTTTAACTTGTTAGATGGTGATTTTGGAGAACGCGTCGCACCAGAAATCGATGTTTTAATGGAAGTGAAAGCATTGGGCGCCTATCCTTTATGGTTTAGCGAAATATTAGCTGAACTTTCCATTTATAAATGTTCATTTTCAAAATATGCTCAAGTCTATCAGCGTTACTTAATCAAGGAGGAATTTTCACATGTTATCTAGTTTATTAGTCGAATCAAACAGCACAATTACAGCCGGGGTAAAAGAAATTCTTATCTGTACCATGGTTTCCTTAATTTTAGGAATCGTAGTGGCTTATGTCCATATGTATCGAAATGTTTATACCAAAAACTTTGTGATTACTTTAGCGGTTTTACCGATTCTCGTTCAGTTAGTCATCATGTTAGTGAATGGTAATCTGGGCACAGGGGTGGCTATTCTAGGCGCTTTTAGCTTAATTCGTTTCCGATCGGTGGCTGGCGGTTCTAGAGAAATTACGAGTGTTTTTTGGTCAATGGGCATCGGTCTTGCCACTGGTATGGGTTATGTCGGTTATGTGGTGTTATTTTCAGTCATTACAGGAGCCTTTTTACTTCTATTAAATGCGGTAAAATTTGGCGAAACAAATAAGGTGGCTGAGCGCGATTTGAAAGTAACGATTCCAGAAGATTTAGACTATCCAGGATTATTTGATGATTTGTTTGAGAAATATGCTTATCAAGTGGTCACTGATTCTGTTCGAACGACCAATATGGGCTCATTATATGAACTACGCTATCATGTCAAATTAAAAAATGTCCAAATGGAAAAACAATTAATTGATGAAATCCGTGTTAGAAACGGTAATCTACCTGTTATTTCAGGAAAAGTTTCAAGTAACAGAGACGAACTTTAGGAGGTTCATTTTATGAGAAAACTACCCAAAATAATTTTTGCTTCATTAACAACACTCACTTTATTAGTAGGTTGTCGGACAAACAATACGAGTCAGACAAGTCAAGAAAGTTTAACAACTACCAGTGAATCAGCAGCTATCGAGCAAACAGCAACTCAGTCAGACGCAACACAAACAACTGAAACAAAGTATGGAAGCTACAAAAACGAGGACTTCGACGCCTCTTATGATAAAGACTCAGCGACCACCATAAGCCTCGACAAAACCAACGCAACAATTGAAGGGGACGGGGCCGAACTGACTGACGGCCTTGTCACTATTTCGGCTGGTGGAACTTATATTTTAGACGGCTCGTTTGAAGGCCAAGTTTTAGTTGATGTGGGCACGGCAACAGTCCATCTTGTACTCAACGGAGTGACTATCAAAAACACTGATTCTTCAGCGATTTATGTTCAACAAGCAGAAAAAGTCATCACGACATTAGCTGAAGGAACTAAAAATTTATTAGAAGATGGGACGGATTATACTCTGACCGAAAATGAAGATGAGCCAGATGCCGTTTTTTTTAGTAAAGATGACTTAACAATTAACGGAACAGGCACCTTGACTGTTAAAGGAAATTATAATAATGGTATCCGAGGTAAAGATGACCTCATCCTAATTTCGGGAAAGATTCAGGTTGAAGCTGTCAATAATGCGATTAAAGCAAAAGATTCTTTATCTATTGCTGGTGGAACCTATGATTTACAGACAACCGCAGGCGATTGTCTGCAGGTTAATAATACCGAGGATACAACAAAAGGTTGGCTGGCTATTGATGGTGGGCAATTGACGATTCAAGCAGGCAATGATGGTATTCAAGCGGAAACTGATATTCGGATTGCTACAGCTGACCTTTCAATAAAAACAGGAGAAGGCGCCGAAATGACTGTGACGGATGCCGAAGCTAGTTATAAAGGAATAAAGGCTGGAAACAAAATTGTGATTGATGATGGAACCTATCAAATTGATAGTGCTGATGATAGTATTCACTCAAATAATTCACTCACTATTTCAAACGGAACCTTTACTTTAGCTTCAGGAGATGATGGCATTCATGCAGATCAAGACTTAACGATTACAGAGGGCAAAGTCACTGTCACGAACTCGTATGAAGGGTTAGAAGCATCAACAATCACAATCTCTGGTGGAGAACATCAAATTACAGCAGAAGATGATGGCCTTAATGCGGGCGGTGGTAGTGATACGAACGAAACAGAAGGTCAATTTGGGGCAGATTCCTTTGGTGGCCCTGGCGGAGGTCCTGGAGGTGGAGACCAAGCGGATGAAAGTAAAACCATTACGATTTCTGGTGGGACAACTATTGTTCGAGCCCAAGGAGATGGCGTGGACAGTAATGGAAATATTAAAATGACCAATGGCACGTTACTTGTTGATGGACCAACAAACGGCGGCAATGGCGCACTAGATTACAATGGTGAATTTGTTCAAGAGGGGGGCATCTTACTAGCAGCTGGAAGTGATGGTATGGCTCAAGCAACCAGTGATACGTCTACACAACCAAGTCTCTCTTTAACTTTTGATCAAACGCAGGAAGCCAATACTTTAATTAACATAGTTGTTGATGATAAACAAATTTTAAGCTATCAACCAACCAAAGAATTTGCAAATCTCGTCATCAGCACACCAGAGATGAAAAAAGGCAGTCAAGTCACACTCTCAACTGGTGGGAAAAACAGCCAAACTACAATAAATAATCTAACTGTTGGAGGCACCTATACTGGAGGCACAGCAATCGGTACGTATCCTTTGTCAGCAACTGAGACGGTTACTTCACTGGGGCAAGACGGTAGCGAAAGGCAAGCAGGTCAAATGGGCGGTCGACCTGGTGGTTTTTAGTCAAAGGAGTCTAAATAAAAACTAGACGTAGAACAAGTGGTCGCGCTTTACCAATTGCTAAATAACCTGTAAACTAGAGGTATTAAGAACAGGAGTGAGTAAGATGAGTAAACGAGTCCTTCTATTAACATTTGATATTGAAAGTCAATCTTATCAAGCATTTTCTGAAATTAAAAAACTACAGGCCACCCGAGCAATAAAAGGGGATCAGATGGCAGTTGTTACCCACGTAAATGATGGGAACCATAAATTTAAAATTGAAGATTTCATCGATTTTACAGGAAGTAACAATGCATCAACGGGTGGTATGATTGGGATGCTCCTCGGGGTCTTAGTAAGTCCTTTAGCTATTTTATTGGGCTGGTTTGCAGGAGGTATGATTGGTGCTACCAAAGATGCCAAAGAAATCAAAGAGGCGCAATCTGTTTTTGAATCAGTGATCAGCCAGATTGGTGAAGGGACAACTGCGGTCATTCTAATCGCAGAAGAGAACGATAATCGTCCATTAAATCAATTGATTATGAACGAATTAGGTGGACGGATTACCCGATTAGACTATCAAGAGGTAGAAGAAGAAATCAAACGTGCTCAAGAAGTTGAGTCCCAAGCAAAACATACTGCGAAAAAGACGTGGGCAGCTGCACAGACACAAGCAAATGACACTTCAGCTCCTGAAAGCACCGATGATTCTGATACGAATTCAACTGAAACTCATGAAGATAAATAACAAATAATTAATGAGCTGTGATGCATTCGAAAGAATACACTCACAGCTTTTTTACGAAAAGAGGGAACCCATATGAAATTATTACTGGTTGAAGATGACCGTATTATTTCAGATAGTATTAAGGATATTTTGACTGAGATTGGTGAAGTGACACCTGTTTATGATGGAGAAGAGGCCATCTATGAAGGAGAACGAGGGATTTATGATTTAATTGTTCTTGATTTGATGTTACCGGAAATCAGTGGCGAGCAGGTTTTAATGAGGTTAAGAGAAAAGATGATTTATTGTCCTGTCTTGATTTTGACCGCCAAGGATAGCTTTGAAGATAAGATGAACGGCTTTCGAAATGGTGCTGATGATTATTTAACCAAACCTTTTCATCGCGAAGAATTGCTTGTTCGTAGCCAGGCTTTACTTCGTCGTTCTTTAGGTCTACATAATCGAAATGAATTGGTTCAAGGAAAATTAGTCTTGGACTTAGATGGTCATCTTGTTTATTACGATCAACAAGAAATTCAGTTACAAGGAAAAGAATTTGATTTGCTTGCGTATTTTATGCAAAATAGCAAACGAATCATCACCAAAGATCAGCTATTCGATCGAATTTGGGGCTTTCAGTCAGATACGACATTATCGGTTGTTGAGGTGTATATGAGTAATTTAAGAAAACATTTAAAGCCGTATCAAATTGATGGCTGGATCAAGACTATTCGCAATGTTGGTTATCTGTTTCAAGTACCTGAGGACAGCTTATGATTGATACACAATTACAGTTAGGAACACAACAAAAGAAGACTTTTATTTTCACTTTTCTTTCGTTTAGTATCATTTTCCTATTATTAGGTTTGATAGTTTTTCAGCTAGCCAAATCATCTCTTTATGAGTCTACAGATACTGATCTTACGCGAATCTCTGAAAATAATAATTTTTTGAAGGAGCAGATTGATCATCTGCAATCGCCTATTGAAAAAGAGCCTCCGCTTTCTAAAGAGTTGAAGGGACCTAAGCCAAATAGTTTTCAACAGCAAATCATCATCTGGAACAAATCCGGTCAAATTGTGAATGAAGAACAGCTCGGTTCTCGAGTCAATGATTTTATAAATTTAGCACCTGAGACAACCAACTATGGCAAAATCACGTCTCTCCAACTAACAGATCAAAACGATCGACTTTTACAATTTCGCAGTATCACAGTCAAAAGCCCTAATTATGCAGTCGATGGTTATACGATTCAATTGATGGTTAATACCGACCCAATTGTTTCAACAATGGATCAGTTTAAAAACATCTTGATTATTTGTATGTTAGTCTTTTTTGCTCTCTCTGTCTTATTAAGCTACTTTTTATCTAAGAAATTTACAGAGCCCATCATTGCTTCTTGGAAAAAGCAGCAACAGTTCGTTGAAAATGCTTCTCATGAACTCCGAACTCCTTTGACCATTATCCAGGCCAAACTAGAGAACTTATTCACCAAACCAAATCGAACAATTTTGGATGAATCAGAAAGTATCGCGCTTTCTCTAACCGAAGTCCAACGATTGAGTCAACTAACCACAGATTTATTGTTACTTGCGCGTTCTGATAGCAACGAATTAGTCTTAAAAAAAGAGGCCGTTTATTTTGATGAATTTGTCGAAAAAGCAATTAGTCCTTATAAAGAATTGGCAGAAGCAGAAGGAAAACAGTTTACTTTAACTATCAATGGACATCAACGAGTTTTACTTGATCCAGAAAAAGTTCAACAGCTATTGATCATTCTTTTAGATAACGCTCTAAAGTATACCCAAAGTGGCGAACAGATTGCTGTCACTGCCAAACTGGAAAACAAAGAGTGGCAATTAATCGTGGCGGATACTGGAAAAGGAATCCCTGATAAAGAGAAAAAACGGATTTTTGAACGTTTCTATCGTGAAGATGAATCACGCAATAGGCAAACGGGTGGGTATGGCATTGGCCTTTCGATTGCTCAATGGATTGTTCGTGCCCATTCAGGGAGAATCTTGGTGAAGGATTATCTTCCCAAAGGTGTTTCCTTTGAAATCCATTTTCCTGAAAAATAAATCAGACTTTCAATTGCTAAACGTGGCGTTTTCACCTAAAATTAGAGAGAAGTCAAAAGAAAGTCGGGTTTAATTATGGAATTACAATTTTTAGGTACAGGTGCAGGCGTTCCTGCAAAACATCGCAATGTGAGTAGCATCGCTTTGAAACTTTTAGATGAACGAAATGCGGTTTGGCTCTTTGATTGTGGTGAAGGAACACAAATGCAAATTTTACGCACCACGATTCGACCAAGAAAAATCGAAAAAATATTTATTACACATCTTCATGGAGACCATATTTTTGGCTTACCAGGCTTATTAAGTAGCCGCTCTTTTCAAGGAGGAGGAAGTCCTTTAGAGATTTACGGCCCTAAAGGAATTGAAAAATATATACGGACCTCACTGGCTATTTCTCAGACGAGACTCGGCTATCCGCTAAAATTTATCGAGATAGAAGAAGAGGGCGTTCTCTTTTCTGACCAACAGTTTTCGGTGGTTTGTAAACGATTAGATCATGGAATTGAAAGTTTTGGTTATCGAGTGGTGGAGCATGACCACGATGGCGAGCTTCAAGTTGAAAAACTGCGAGCATTAGAAATCCCTGCTGGACCGATTTATGGTAAATTAAAGAGGGGAGAAACGGTTACACTTGAGGATGGCCGTGTCATTGATGGAAAAGACTTTCAAGGAGTAGCCAAAAAAGGGCGAATCGTAACTATTTTAGGCGATACTCGACAAACGGAAGCGGCTGTTGAATTAGCCAAGGATAGTCAAGTCTTAGTTCACGAGAGCACATTTAACAAACATGAGGCACGTATGGCTAAGAATTATTTCCATTCAACGACTCATCAGGCAGCTCAGACAGCTATTGAAGCAAGGGTTCACCTGTTAGTGATTACGCATATCAGTGCACGCTATCTAGGAAAAGAAGCACAAGCGCTTGAAGATGAAGCAAAAGAAATTTTCCCTAATACAAGAATGGCTAAAGATTTTGACATTATAGATATTCCATTTATAAGCTAGGAGGGGTAAGGAATGGATTTAGAAAATAAAGTGGTGTTAGTCACGGGAGGTTCAGCTGGTCTAGGTGAACAAATTTGTTACGAGGCTGCCAAAAAAGGGGCTATCGTCGTGACTTGCGCGAGACGAATTCAATTATTAGGCAAAGTCAAAGAACAGTGTACACAGTTGAGTGGACGAGAAGCGCATGCCTTTCAATTAGATGTCAGTGATCCGACCAGCGTCTTTTCACTCTTAGAAAAAGTTCAAGCTGAGGTAGGACCAATCGATGTCTTAGTTAATAACGCTGGCTTCGGTATTTTCGAAGACTTTTTGACCTTTGATTTAGAAAAAGCACGAAACATGTTTGAGGTTAACATCTTAGGCATGATGACCTTGACTCAACAAGTCGCAATTCAAATGGCAGAAAACAGACAAGGTCATATCATTAATGTTGCTTCAATGGCAGGCAAAATGGCAACAGCTAAATCAACCGTTTATTCGGCGACAAAATTTGCTGTGCTTGGTTTTTCCAATGCGTTACGTTTAGAGATGAAACCATTTAACGTATCCGTTACAACTGTTAATCCGGGTCCTATCCGAACAGAGTTCTTTGATAAGGCGGATCCTAGTGGAGATTATCTTGATAAATTGGGGTTGATTGTTTTGGAGCCACAAAAACTAGCCCAATCTATCGTTCGTGCGATGCAACGGCCAAGACGCGAGATTAACCAGCCAGCAGTTATGGAGATTGCCGCGCGTTTTTATACCTTATTCCCACAGCTTGGCGACTATCTAGCCGGTGGAATTTTTAATAAAAAATAAGGGAGGGTAACAAAAATGAAAAAGCAGTGGCGGGTCTTTATAGGCTTCTTATTAGTCTTGATTATTGTTATTTTTGCGGTCTTAAATAACACTGATGTCCGTATTAGTTTTGGTTTTACGACGCTTTCAGCACCACTAATTTTGATTCTTATTTGTTCAGCAATTATTGGTGCCTTAATTGTACTTTTAACCTCTACAACAACCATGTGGCAACAAAGGAAAACCATCGAACAACAAGAAAAAGAATTAGCTATCTATAAAGATGAGATGAATAAAAAAGTCGCTGAGGAGAAAGAAAAACTTCAACGAGACTTTACAAACCAAACAGCCAAACTTGAAGCCTCTTATCAAACGCAAATCAAAGAACAAGAACTTTTGATTGCTAGTTTGAATGGGGAAAAACACACCAGAGAAGAGAAGAACCTAGATTATTTTGATTAAGTACTGAAGATATAGCAATTGGGATAAATTAGCTTATCCCAATTGCTATTTATTTTTTTCGAAAGTTATTGAAAGCAACGACTATTTATGTTGTACTTAACAAGGGGATTGGTCATTTTCAAAGGGACTATATCTACTACCTAAAACATCATTGCATACAAAATTAAAGTTCAACATTTCTTGCAGAAAATCGCGTTGTTCAGCAATAACTAGCCCACAAATAAGCGCAACCTATTAACTCAGGATAGATAAAATATTTCTCGAAGAATGGAGTGAAAAGTAATTTCTTTTGAAAAAAAATTACTTAACCAAAAAAAGTATCTAAAATCTAGCGTTCCTACTCTCAATAAATTATTAAATGAGTTTCTGTCTTCTATAGAACCCAAACAACCTACACAGACTAAGAAAATAAATTGGGCAATTTTCGATAAAATTTCAACTGCCTTGGTTTGGGTTTTTCTAATTTCTGTTTTTTTAGTACCGATTCAAATTGTTCGTACAAATAATCCTTACACTGTTTTTGTTTTCCCTTTTATCTACATTCTTTTTCATTACAATAATCAAATCAAAAAAAGGTTAGACATAAATTCTTCTAGTAAAGAATTTATACAATGGTATAAAAAGAATAAAAAAGAGTCGACTGAATTGTATAAGATTGCAAAAAAGGCCCGTGACTTCGGTTTGTATCGTTCACTGAGTCAACTAACTAATGAGACTAGAGGAATCTTCTCCCAACTTACTGGGAGAGAAACGGAAGAATTATTTAAGAACAATGATGCGACAAAAATGAGAACATTTGAGGAAGAATTCATCTATGGTTCAAAAATATTCTTAGAACTATTAGATACACTACCAGACGAATTGAATAAGGAAAAGGCAATTATATATATCCCAATAAAATCAAAAGTTAAATTTATTAAAGGAACGAAAAATTCGTTTTCTTCTAGTCATCTTATCGCAAAAAATAATAACCAGTTTTATGGAATAAACATCTTAAATGAAGATTTTATTGCCTTTTTGCTAGATTGAGTGATAGAAGAACTAAAATTACGAGGTTGGACTTTATGCTATTTGATAAGTAAAAAAAGAAAGACTTCTACTAAAAGTGGGCAGGTTCATGACGAACTTGCTCATTTTTTTCATAATTATCACGAGTTTCTTGCTTTTGGCGTGAAGAGTTTAAATCAAAGATCCGTTAAACTATTGACTGAATTACTGATACCTTATTTATTTTCTTTTTTTTCGTGCTAGGCTTTGCTATAATTACTAGGTTAGGAGTGAGCATGTGAAACAATCAAATTATAACTGGCAGCTGCCAGAAGAAATACAACTGAGTAAAGACTTTCTCCAAGAAATTGAGAAAAGAGGATTATCTCCATTAATAGGTAAGCTTCTTTGGCAACGATCTATTCAAACAGCAGAAGAATTGGAAGTTTTTTTATCTCCTTCAATGGAGCAACTCCATGATCCCTATTTAATGCACGATATGGAGCGTGCTGTTTCCAGAATCCAACAAGCAGTGATTGGAAACGAGCGAATTCTTGTCTACGGTGATTATGATGCAGATGGAATTACCAGCACAACCATTATGAAAGAGACACTTGAACTGCTTGGTGCTGAGGTAGAGTACTTTTTACCCAATCGTTTTATCCAAGGGTATGGTCCTAATAAAGACTTCTATCAACAAAAGATTGAAGAAGGCATTCAATTAATTATTACTGTGGATAATGGGGTTGCTGGGCATGAAGCCTTAGCCTATGCAAAAGACCAAGGGGTTGACGTTATCGTCACAGACCACCATGAACTACCAGATGTGCTTCCAGAAGCTTACGCAATTGTCCATCCACGTCATCCAGAAGGAAATTATCCATTTGGTGATTTGGCTGGGGTTGGTGTTGCATATAAAGTTGCGACGGCTTTATTAGAAGAAGCACCCGCTGAGTTTTTAGACCTTGTTGCGATTGGAACGATTGCTGATTTGGTCTCATTAACCGGTGAAAATCGAGCCTTAGTAACAGTTGGCCTAGAAGCAATGAAACATACTGAACGATTGGGCTTAGAAGCGTTATTCAAAGAAAGTTCAGTAAACCCTGAAGAATTGACAGAAACAACGATCGGTTTTTCTATAGGACCTCGATTGAATGCTATTGGACGACTTGATGATCCAAATCCTGCAGTTGAGCTATTCTCAACCTTTGATGAGGAAGTGGCGGCAAAATTAGCTGCCTTGTTAAATCAAAAAAATAATGAGCGAAAAGATATCGTTGAAAAAATTACGACAGAAGCCTTAGCTATGATCCAGCCTGAAAACCAAGTCCATCTGATTGCGCAAAAGGGATGGCATGAAGGAGTTCTAGGAATCGTTGCTGGTAGAATCATGAATGAAACAGGTAAACCTACGATTGTTTTGACACTTAAAGATGACGGCTCTGCTAAGGGCTCTGGAAGAAGTACAGATTCACTCAATCTGTATGAGATGCTTTCTTCTATGAAGGATTTATTTACTCATTTTGGCGGGCACCACGCAGCTGTTGGATTAACTATGCCTGCAGAAAATATTGCTTCTCTTCAAGCGCAAATGAATCAATATGTCACGGAAAAATCAATTGATTTAACGAAGGGTGTGCCTTTGACGATTGATGAAATTCTCGCGGTTAAAGAGGTTTCAGTGGAATTCATTCACCAGCTTCGTATATTAGCGCCTTTTGGTACAGATAATCCATTACCTAAATTTTTATTTCAGACAATCTCAACTAGCCAAATTAAACGAATTGGTTCTGAGCAGCAACATCTAAAATTTACATTAACAAACGACTCAGCTAATTTAGATGCGATTGCTTTCGGTTTTGGCGAGCAATCCCAAGAACTGGAGAATGAGGGACTTAAGGTGGTTGGGGAGCTTTCGATTAATGAATGGAATGGTCGAAAAAAACCTCAACTAATGGTTAAAGATTTCGCGATTGAAGGACTCCAACTATTTGATTGGCGGGCCAAACGCTTCTGGCAACAACCACTGATAGCTGACTCAGCTTTATATGTTACATTTGCCGAAAAAAATAAAAAAATTCTTCAAACCTCAGTTGCTGAAACGGTTGTTGTATTTGAATCAATTGAGCAAATGCAGCAGGTTATTTCTGATAAACAACCAAAAGAGCTGTTATTCGTTGACTGTCCTGAAACACAACAAACAATAAAAGAAATTGTTCAGCTAGCTGACTTTTCTCGTATCTATTTGTTGTTCGCTTCACCTGAAGAAGTCTATCTAAATGGGGTGGGAAGTCGCGAACAGTACGCACGCTTGTTCAAGTTTATCCATCAACACAAACAAGTCGATGTGCGGTACAAAGTTGGTTCTATTGCCCAATTTCTAAAAATCCCTCAAAATTTATTAATTTTTATGATTCAAGTGTTTTTTGAGTTAGGATTTGTTACAATAGAAAATGGTGTTTTAAACAAAGTGGAAGATCCTAAAAATCAGCCACTTAGCGAGAGTCATCTTTATCAAAAAAGGTTGAAGCAAATCAAATCAGAGGAATTTTTACTATTAAGTGATATTCCCACTATCAAAAATTGGTTACAATCGTAGGAGGAGTAACAAATGAATTTAAAAGATTATATTGCAAGTATTCCAAACTATCCTTCAGAGGGAATCGTCTTTCGTGATATTTCACCACTTATGGCAAATGGTGATGCATACCGTGAAGCAACGAAACAAATCGTGGACTACGCAAAGGAAAAACAAATTGATATGGTTGTTGGACCTGAAGCACGCGGGTTTATCGTCGGCTGTCCAGTTGCTTATGAATTAGGAGTAGGCTTTGCACCCGTCCGTAAAAAAGGCAAACTTCCTCGTGAAACAATCGAAGTAACTTATGACTTAGAGTATGGCACAGATACCTTAACGTTACACAAAGATGCAATCACACCTGGACAACGTGTCTTAATTTGTGATGACTTACTAGCAACAGGTGGAACGATTAAAGCAACGATTGATTTAATTGAAAAATTAGGTGGTGTGGTTGTCGGCTGTGCATTTCTAATTGAGCTAATGGACTTACATGGCCGCGACAAAATAGAAGGACATGATATTATCACTTTAATGGAATACTAAGATATACGACTTTATGAGGTCGGGACAGAAGTGTTTCACTCCGAGAACCGGGTAGGTACTGTGCAACATCAACTCTAGCATGTCCCATGCATAGAAGTTGTTGAGAGCGGAACAACGTCCTTCAATTCTTAAGGTGTTTCACCTTTAGAGATTGATGAGATCGGAGTATGGTTTTTACGTAGTGAAGACCTTCAACTCTAGCATGTCCCATGCGTAGAAGTTGTTGAGAGCGGAACGCAGTCCATCAATTCTAAAGGTGTTCCACCTTTAGAAATTGATGGGGCGGAGTGAAGATGGAGTTGCTTCTGTACCCATCGTTTATTCGGATAAAAAGAGACTGGGACATATGTCTCAGCCTCTTTTGGTCTTTGCAAGAAACAGATCAGACCATAAGATAAAATGAGCGTCACTGAAAACGATGATTTTGTCCCTTTCAAGCTTTTCTTAAACAGATTACCAATTGATATTTTAAAAATTAAGAATGATAACATAACAAAACATTTTCCAACAATCAAAAAATAGTATCTAACTGATTGGTTACATAAAAAGGATGATATAAATGAAAAAAAGAAATTTTTTAACTATTTCTATAGTAAGCGTTTTAGTAACTATAAGTATTGTGGGTTATTTTGTTTTTCTAAAAAATAGAGGACCGTACGCAGATATTGCGGGAGAATGGAAAGAAGTTTCCTATGCCTCTACAGAAGATGAGTTAGACAAAGTTTTTTATGAGATAGAGGAACAACTAGGAGATTTCGAATTGCAGACATTAAGGATTGATTCAAAAGGAAATCTGTCATTACATTCTGAATGGTTAGATATAATGAAAAATGAAGATTACTTTCAATTACCAAAAAAAAGAGCAAGTAAGCAAGATAGGTACCCCTTGGAAGCAAAAGAAACAAAAATAGAAGAATCTCCTTTGTTTAACGAATATTTAGAAACTATATTTCAAGGGTTAGCCCAATATGGTACTGGACCTGACTTAAAAAAACAAATGAACATAGAGGAACTAAAAGAAATAATTGATGAAAAAAATTATACTAAAAGCCAATTAGCAGAGCTCACTAAAAAAAGACAGCAACAATTAAGCAAGAAACCTGAGATGTATAAAAATATTGTTGCATCAGACAATCTGATTACTTATGAAACTCAGCATGATATGGACTATTTTATCCAATTGATAGACAAAGATACGATCAAAATTATAAATAAAGATAAAGAAAATGTAGTAGGTACCTACACTCGAAAATAGCAATTAATCTTCTATGCACCTGAACAAGAATAGAGCTCAAAAAAATCCTTCGGGTAAATTGGCGATTAAAAAATCGTATTTACTCAAAGGATTTTTTGTTCGTTTATATCTTTTCCTAATAGTGAAGAAGAAACACAATCAATGTTTATACTCATAGTGGTATTCATAATCAAACTCATATCTATCTTCTTCATACTCACTATCATAATATTGTTCTTCGTAATAATGTTTCTCGCGTTCTGATTGACGATATTTTTTTTCATCCCATAACATAAACCATAATATAGACAAAGGCGTCAAGATCAAAAGTGCTGAACGGATGCCGATGTTTCCCAATAAAATACCTACCACTAATACAAATAAAATAAATCCAAAACGACGCATTGCTCTCATGATATTCACCTCTATTTTTTTATACGAACAAATGTTTGTATTTATATTATACGAATGTTTGTTCGGTTTGTAAAGAGAGAAATACGAAATTGATAAAAATATTTTTTTACCCCTATATAAACTTGCTTTTATGAGCTCATCCATTAAATAAATTGCTGAGTTATTTGTTCGATGAGTAGAGAGGTATGAAACAACAAACGGCTCTTTTTATAGGCATGGGATAGGAATGTGTCTGTATTTTTGACTATAAAAAAACTGATAATCAAAAGATCTCTGATTATCAGTCGTTCGTTATTCGCTTAATAGATACGGCTTCGATAGAGTCCAACCACTAAACCTAGAACAGACACATTATCTAGGATGATTGGTTCAAGCTCATCATTTTCAGGTTGAAGGCGGAAATAATTCTTTTCTTTATAGAATCGTTTGCAAGTTGCTTCATCTTCATCAGTCATTGCAATCACAATATCACCATTTTTAGCGGTGGATTGTTTTCTGACAATAACATCATCACCATCTAAAATCCCAGCATTGATCATACTTTCCCCACGAATGGTTAGCATGAATAAGCTACCTTCCTCAGAAGAAAGGTTGGGTGGAATAGGGAAAAAATCTGAAGCATCCTCAACAGCAAGGATAGGTTCTCCTGCAGTCACCGTTCCTAAAACGGGAATAGTCATTGGTCGAATGTCGATTTTTTCAAGTCCCATCGCAGTTAATTCAATTGCTCTAGGTTTAGTGGGGTCTCGTTGAATCAACCCTTTTTTTTCTAATCGTGCAAGATGTCCATGGACAGTTGATGTAGAAGAAAGATTTACGGCTTCTCCAATCTCTCTCACAGTAGGTGGATAACCTTTTTCGTTCACTTGTTCGTATATATATTTTAAGATATCAACTTGTCTTGTTTCAGTTCGCTTGGCCACGATTCACACCTTCTTTCATTTAATGATTTCAGTTTATCATATTAAACGCATAAAATCAAACACGCGTTCGCTTTTTTCGTTTATTTCTTGTTGTGTTTTTTGTGAATTTTTAATAAGATAAAGAGGGAGCAAAAAGAGGGGGCGTATCACGTGTTATCAAAAGAAAAACTCGCTCGTATTAACGAGTTAGCAAAAAAGAAAAAAGAATCAGGGCTAACAGAAACTGAACAAAAAGAACAACAGCTCTTAAGAGAAGAATATTTAAGTGCCTTTCGTTCAGGAATGAAACATCATATCGAAGGAATGAAAGTTGTTGACCCAGATGGAACAGATGTAACACCAGAAAAACTGAAACAAATTCAAAAAGAAAAAGGTCTTCATAACCGCTCTAACTAAAGCGAATAAGACGAATAATGATTGCATTTCCTTTTGTTTTCTTTTACAATGAAGGAGATAAAAGTAAAATAAACCTAAATTCAGGAGGGATTCTTTTGTTCGACAAAACAGATCAACTAGGTGTTAATACCATTCGTACATTAAGTATTGAAGCGATTCAAAAAGCTAATTCAGGTCATCCAGGTTTACCAATGGGGGCAGCTCCAATGGCTTATACATTATGGACAAAACATTTGAAAGTCAATCCAGCGACTTCAACTAACTGGGTAGACCGTGACCGTTTCGTTCTTTCTGCTGGACATGGATCAGCTATGTTATATAGTATGCTTCATTTAGCTGGCTACGATGTAACAATTGATGATTTAAAAAACTTCCGTCAGTGGGAAAGTCGCACACCTGGACATCCTGAAGTTCATCATACAGATGGTGTTGAAGCAACAACTGGTCCTCTAGGCCAAGGAATTGCTATGGCTGTAGGAATGGCGATGTCAGAAGCACATTTAGCTGCGACATATAATCGCGAACATTTTAACGTGATGGATCACTATACCTATGCTCTTTGTGGAGATGGCGATTTAATGGAAGGTGTTTCCCAAGAAGCAGCTTCTATGGCTGGACATATGAAACTAGGGAAATTAGTAGTTTTATATGATTCAAATGATATTTCATTAGATGGTCCTACTTCAAAAGCCTTTACAGAAAATGTCGGCGCTCGTTTTGAAGCTTATGGCTGGCAACATATCCTTGTGAAAGATGGCAATGATTTAGAGGCTATCTCAAAAGCGATTGAAGCAGCAAAAGCTGAAACAGATAAACCAACTTTAATCGAAGTCAAAACGGTCATTGGTTATGGCGCACCAAAAGAAGGCACTTCTGCGGTTCATGGCGCTCCTCTAGGGGATGAAGGAATCTCTGTAGCAAAAGCTGTTTATGGTTGGGAATATCCAGACTTTACAGTTCCAGAAGAAGTGGCAACACGTTTTAAAGAAACGATGCAAGAAGAAGGCCAGAAAGCAGAACAAGCTTGGACTGAGTTGTTTGCAAACTACAAACATGCGTATCCAGAATTAGCCGCTCAATTTGAAGCAGCCTTTGCTGGAAAATTACCAGAGGGCTGGGATAACGAGTTACCGCACTATGAAATCGGCTCTAGTCAAGCAAGTCGTGTGTCTAGTAAAGATATGATTCAAGCAATTTCAAAAGCTGTACCTAGTTTCTGGGGAGGCTCTGCCGATTTATCTGGATCAAACAATACAATGGTGGCTGCTGAAAAAGATTTCGAGCCTGGTCAATATGAAGGAAGAAATATTTGGTTTGGTGTGCGTGAATTTGCAATGGCTGCTGCTATGAATGGCATTCAATTACATGGCGGAACCAAAGTCTACGGCGGAACTTTCTTTGTCTTTACTGACTACCTACGCCCAGCAATTCGTTTAGCTTCTATTCAAAACATGCCAGTTACGTATGTCTTAACGCATGATTCAGTTGCAGTTGGTGAAGATGGTCCAACACATGAACCAATCGAACAATTGGCTAGTGTTCGTTGTATGCCAGGTGTTCACGTGATTCGCCCAGCTGATGGAAACGAAACGCGTGCTGCTTGGAAAATTGCAATGGAATCAACGGATACACCGACTGTCTTAGTCTTAAGTCGTCAAAATTTACCTGTTTTAGAAGGAACAGATGAGTTATCTGATACACATGTCGCTAAAGGTGGTTATGTATTATCTCCACAAAAAGGAGAAACACCTGAGGGAATTCTTATCGCGACAGGTTCTGAAGTGGCTCTTGCTGTAGCAGCTCAAAAAGAATTAGCCGCTCAAGGAAAAGATGTTTCTGTTGTTTCATTACCAAGTTTTGATTTGTTTGAAGCACAAGATGCGGCTTACAAAGAATCTGTTTTACCAAAAGCTGTAACAAAACGTGTCGGAATTGAAGTTGCTTCTTCATTTGGCTGGGAACGTTATACAGGAACTGAAGGCAAAATGATTGGGATTGATCACTTTGGTGCATCAGCTCCTGGAGATAAGATTCTTTCTGAATTTGGCTTCACTGTAGATAATGTTGTAGCTACATTCAAGACTCTATAATTGATAAAGACAGAGGTTGGGATATAACTTTTACAAGTTATAAGTTATAGTCCTAACCTCTTTTTATTAGCAAAACCCTCTCATAAGAGAAGGGGTTATACCACTCCAATTTGAAGCCTTATATAAAATCTGTTGTTATTTATTTTTAATTTTTTTTTGAGGACTTCATTTCATTTTCATAGAAGTTTTATTACAAGCCCTTTACAATTTGACTTTTCTCGTTCATAAGATTTGTACTTCGAAATTCTCCGGCCTATAATAAGTAATGCATAAACCCATAGACTTGTTATTATTCAACTATTTTTATTCTAATTATTAGGAGGAGTTTTTTGTGGAAAAATACGCAACGCGCAGTGCTAGACATCAAAAAATCAAAGGGAACAGTCACCCGTTAACTGTAAAAAAAATGGTTCCGTTAGTTGGAACAGGATTAATGATTGCCTCATTTGCATCGCCGCATTTTGTTAAACAAGCATCAGCTAATACAACCTATCAAGCGCCCTCAGCAAGTACCATTGATTCGTTTATTGAACAAATCGGCTGGACTGCATCAGAGGTGGCTGCAAATAATGATTTGTATGCGTCTGTAATGATTGCTCAAGCTTTATTAGAAAGTGGTTATGGAACATCTGGCTTATCAAGCGCTCCATACTATAATTTATTTGGCGTCAAAGGCAGTTATGACACCGGTGTTTATATGCCGACACAAGAATATATCAATGGGCAATGGGTGACCATGAACGAACCCTTCAGACAATATAATTCTTACTATGAATCTCTACAAGATCATGCCAACGTTTTACGTTCAGTCAGCTTTTCCACAGGAACTTATCATTATGCGGGAGCTTGGCTCAGTCAAACCTCTAGTTATTTGGATGCAACGGCTTATTTGACTGGACGCTATGCGACAGATCCTAGTTACGCCGAAAAATTAAACTGGTTGATTGCGACTTATAATTTAACTCGTTTTGATAGTGCATCAGGATTCAACACACAAACAGCTGACTCTAATGATGTCACTAATCAGACAGGAGGCACCACTTCAATCAATTACCAAAGTCAAATCTATACCGTTAAATCAGGAGATACACTGTGGGATATTGCAACTGCATTTGGTACAACTGTTGATACACTTGTCGCAACAAATAGTTTATCTGATTATACAATTATGATTGGGCAACAACTAACCATTTAAGCTTAGTTGATTGGCTCATATGCTAAATATAAGAGAAAAAAATTCAGACTATCCACGAAAAAAGTTTCTGGATAGTTTTTTTGAGGCCATTTTTTTAATTTACTAAGAGTATACAAAAGTATCAATAAAGTTCTTTTAGGTTCTAGAAACGCTATCGAAAATCACCTCTTTTAATAATTTCGGTTGACAGGCTACCCTCTCTGTTGATAAAAAAATGATTGTAGCCAGTGAAGGGGGCTTTAAATATTTTTTCAAGAACATATGATGTTTCCTCCGCCTATATCTGAGAAATCAACACGGAGGAGGAAGGAACACCTCATCAAATAAAAAAGTTAGTTGAAAAACTACGAACAACCAAAGCTCCTTCCTTATTTATTGAAAGTAGTGTAGACGATCGACCGATGAAAACTGTCTCAACAGATACAAATATTCCAATCTACTCAACAATTTTTACTGACTCAATTGCCAAAAAAGGAAAGGATGGAGATAGCTACTATGCGATGATGAAATGGAATCTTGAGAAAATTGCTGAAGGACTTTCCAAATAGACTTAGGCGAAGATGCAAATCAATGTTTTTTTATAAACTATTTTTTTAAACAAATTGTTCCTTCCTTTAAGCAATAAAATCTCTATTAGAAAGAACTATTATTCGCCAATTCGGCTTGACTGATGTATCATAGAAATAGAGAGTTGTGTATTTTTTCAAATTTAGGAGGGAAAAATATGACACAAATTTATAATTCAGTAACAGAACTAATCGGAAAGACACCTGTTGTGAAACTAAATCGGATGGTACCCGAAGAGTCAGCAGATGTTTTTGTGAAACTGGAGTTTTTTAACCCAGGGAGTAGTGTAAAAGATCGAATTGCACTAAGTATGATTGAAAAAGCCGAAAAAGAAGGCGTTCTTCAACCTGGAGATACGATTATTGAACCAACCTCTGGGAACACAGGGATTGGTTTAGCGATGGTCGGCGCGGCTAAAGGCTACAAAGTGGTTATTGTTATGCCTGATACGATGAGTGTTGAACGTCGCAAATTAATGCTTGCGTATGGTGCGGAACTTGTCTTAACGCCCGGTTCTGAAGGAATGAAAGGGGCAATTACTAAAGCGACAGAATTATCTGAAAAAGAAGGCGCCTTTATGCCGCTACAATTTGATAATCCTGCCAACCCTGAGATTCATGAAAAGACAACTGGAAAAGAAATTCAAGAAGTCTTTGGGACTCAAGGATTAGATGCTTTTGTTTCAGGAATTGGTACTGGCGGAACGATTACTGGGGCTGGAAAAGAATTAAAACGTGTTTATCCAAACATCAAAGTGTATGCCGTTGAGCCAACTGAATCACCTGTTTTAGAAGGGGGACAACCTGGCCCACACAAAATTCAAGGAATCGGTGCAGGCTTTATTCCTAAAGTGTTAGATACTGATGTCTATGATGAAGTGTTAGGTGTCTCAAGTGACGACGCGTTAGAAACTGCTCGACAAGTTGCCATAAAAGAAGGAATTTTAGTAGGGATTTCGTCTGGTGCTGCCATCTATGCTGCACTGGAAGTAGCAAAAAAACTTGGTAAAGGCAAAAAAGTCTTAGCCATTGTTCCAGATAATGGGGAACGTTATTTATCTACTGCTCTATATGGGCAAAGTGAATAAATAGGTCATAAATTTTTATTAGGATAGATTGCCTTAGATAACAATCTAATAGAAATTTCGTCAAAATGAACTTCATAATAGATAACTATTTCGCAAAAATAGGAACTAGCTACTTATTCTGGTTGACGAGTAAGTAGCTAGTTTTTCCTTTTTCGACTCTTTTAAATAAAGTAGGATAAAAAAAATCGATTCCAAGCAAAAAAGTTGACAAATTCCAATAATAATCGCTAAATGTAGTGGTAATTTAAGCTGAAAAATAGTATTATCAAGAAAGAATAAATATAGGAGGCACTTTGATGAGTCATACAATGGTTCAAGATGCTATTTCCAAATTAAAAAAAGCAAATATTCGAATCACCCCTCAACGTTATGCCATTTTAGAATATTTAATCGAAAATCGAACACATCCCACGGCAGATGAAATATACAAATCATTAGAGCACCAATTTCCTAATATGAGTGTTGCAACCGTTTATAATAATCTACGTCTTTTTACAAAGATTGGTTTTGTCAAAGAGATGAGTTACGGAGATGCTTCAAGTCGCTTTGATTTCACATCAAATCGTCATTATCATGCGATTTGTCAAAATTGCGGAAAAATTGTCGATTTCCATTATCCTGGATTAGAAGATGTTGAGATGGCTGCTAGTAAGTTAACTGGCTTTGAAATTAACGAACATCGGTTAGAGCTTTACGGGATTTGTCCCGATTGTCAAAAAAAAGAGAGTGAGACTGTCTAATGAAAACCATCCATACAGAAAACGCACCACAAGCGATTGGTCCTTATGTTCAAGCAAAGATCGCAAACGGCTTTTTGTTTGCTTCTGGTCAAATCCCACTAGATCCTACAACAGGGGAGATTGTTGGTGAGACGATTGAAGCTCAAACAACACAAGTAATTAAGAACATCCAAGCAATTTTGGCAGCTGCAAATTGTACAGCGAATGAAATTGTTAAAACGACTTGTTTTTTAAGTGATATGAATAATTTCCAAGCGTTCAATTCCGTCTATTCAACGCTGTTTAAAGAAGAGCTTCCTGCACGATCAGCAGTAGAGGTCGCTCGCTTACCAAAAGATGTCCTAGTTGAGATAGAAATCATCGCTACAGTAACTGAATAATTGAGAAAATCCAGCTTCTATTCTCAGAGGTTGGGTTTTTTATTTTGTGAAATTGCGTAACAATTCGATTATCCTCCTTAAAAAAATTGCCACCAGGTCTATTAAGAAAGCTTTTTACATGATAATTATTATTATCGTCTTCAATTGTGAATTCACAAGCATAAATATGTTTCTTCTTTTTTTCTTTTGTTATAGTGAATAAGTCAACAAGTTGACAAACACTAAAAAACGAAAGAAGGCGTAACAATGAAAGTAGTCGTAGTAGGATGTACCCATGCTGGAACTTCTGCAGTAAAGAGTATTTTATCAAATCACCCAGAGGCAGAAATTACCGTTTATGAACGCAATGACAACGTATCCTTCCTATCTTGTGGGATTGCATTATATGTAGGTGGAGTAGTAAAAGACCCTGCTGGTTTATTCTATTCAAGCCCTGAAGAATTAGCTTCTCTTGGTGCAACTGTAAAAATGGAGCACGATGTTGAATCGATTGATGTGAATGCGAAAACAATCACAGCTAAGAATTTAAAAACAGGTGAAGTTGAATCTGCTTCTTACGATAAATTGGTAATGACTACAGGCTCATGGCCGATTATTCCACCAATTGATGGAATTCAGTCAGAAAATATTCTACTTTGCAAAAACTATAATCAAGCAAATGAGATTATTGAAAAAGCCAAAACTGCAAACAAAATTGTTATTGTCGGTGGCGGATATATCGGGATTGAGTTAGTTGAGGCCTTTGCTGAATCAGGTAAAGATGTAACCTTAATTGATGGCTTAGACCGTATTTTAAATAAATATTTAGACAAACCATTTACAGATGTTTTGGAAGACGAGTTACAAAAACAAGGTGTAAAATTGGCCTTAGGAGAAAACGTGCAACAATTTATTCCTGATGAAAAAGGTCGAGTGAAAGCAGTTGTAACACCTAGTCAGTCATTTGATGCAGATATGGTCATCTTGTGTGTCGGCTTCAAACCAAACACAACGTTAATCGATGGGCAAATCGAGACATTACCAAATGGCGCTATCAAGGTAAATGAATATATGCAAACGAGTCATCCAGATGTGTATGCAGCAGGAGATTCAGCAGTTGTTCACTATAATCCAAGTGGAACACAAAACTATATCCCTCTAGCAACAAATGCTGTTCGTCAAGGACTACTTGTTGGCCACAACTTGACTGAAAACAAATTGGCTTATCGTGGGACCCAAGGAACTTCAGGACTTTACCTATTTGGTTGGAACATTGGTTCAACAGGTGTGACTAAAGAAAGTGCACAACTAAATAACTTAGAGGTTGACTCAACTTTATTTGAAGATAACTATCGTCCAGAGTTTATGCCAACTACTGAAAATGTTAAGATGGCTCTTGTCTATGAAAAGGGCACCAACCGTATTGTGGGTGCACAATTTATGTCCAAATATGACATTACGCAATCTGCGAATACACTGTCATTAGCGGTTCAAAATAAAATGACTGTTGAAGATTTAGCAATTTCTGACTTCTTCTTCCAACCTCACTTTGACCGTCCATGGAACTACTTAAACTTATTGGCACAAGCTGCTTTAACAGATATCAAGAAAAAAAGCGAAAACTAAGAAAATTTCATTTTAATAGCTTATAATGAAATCAAGCTGATACGATAAGTAGTCAACTCCATCTCTTCTAAAAATCTTTTGTGTGTAAACCTACATCATAAGAGAAGATTCAATTAACTTCTAGTAGATAGAGTTTATTATACCGAGCTTTGAGATTGAGTAGTTATCGTTTTGATGACTGTCTCAATCTCAATTTATATTTATAGAAGGGGTGTCTTTTTTGAATTTTAAATCAATCGGAATTAGAAGTTTTTATGCATTATTAGGTGTCTTTATCTTAGGATTTGGAGCTGCTCTTTTAAGAATTAGTCAAGTGGGGATGGATCCCTTTACTGCTGCCAATATCGGTGTTGGCGACAAATTGGGGCTGTCATTAGGTGTTTACCAACTCACACTTAATGCCATTATTTTAGTTTTAGTTTTTTTATTTGGTCGAAAATATATTGGGATTGGAACTGTCATTAATATGGTCCTGACTGGCTTTTTTATTGATTTTTTTACTTGGCTTTTAACAAACTATCTTCAAATAACCCTTACATTGACTACACAAATCTTTTTATTAGCTTTTGGTGTATTAATCTTCACGTTTGGCGCCTCCTTATATATGTCAGCTAAATTAGGGAATGCACCATATGATGCGATTGCGCCTATCATTGTCGATCATTTTAATTTTTCGTATCGAGTGGTTCGAATTATCCAAGATGTTTTGTTCTTGTTATTAGCCTTTTTATTTGGCGGGCCAGTGGGGGTTGCCACTATTATCAATGCTTTTTTTACAGGCCCATTAATTACCTTTTGGGATGCGAAAGTCAGTCAGCCGTTGATTACAAAAAGCACATCAAAATAAGACTTCACTAGAATTAAAGCAATCTCTCCCTTTCGGTTGGTTGCTTTTTTTAGTATACTTAAAAGTGGAGAAAGTAGGGAGCGCCTGTGACAACATTAAATGAATATTTAGAAGCCGGTCAAACGGTTATTTCAAATTTATTGTTAAAGAATTACCATCGTTTGGGTATGACAAACGATGAATTTTTGTTGTGGTTACAATTATATAGTCTACAAAATCAAGGAGATTTGTTCCCCGACATTACCCTGTTGGCACAAGATATGGGTAACACTACCGAGCAAGCTTTTCAAGTTTTGGATAAATTAGAAAAGAAGGGCTTTTTAAAAATTGAAACCTTCACAGATGACGACAACAAAAAAAGAGATCGTTACAATTTATCTTATATATTTGAGCGGCTGGCTGTTTTACAAGAACAAGAAAAATTCAAAACGCAACAACAAAGTGAAGAAGCCTCTGTCAAGGAGCTGTATCGTTCAATTGAACAAGAATTTGGCCGACCACTGTCTGCGATTGAGTTTCAAAGAATTGGTGACTGGTTAGAATCTGATCACTATTCGGCAGAATTAATTCATTTGGCTTTACGCGAAGCTGTGTTAAGTCAAGCTTATAATCTCAACTACATTGATCGGATTCTTCTTTCTTGGGAACGGAAAAATATTAAAACCAAACAACAGGTTGCTGACGAACAAAAGAAACGAAAACAATTGATTATGCAAAAAGAAATAGATCAACCGACTCAGAATAAAACATTACCAAAAGTCTCTATAGAAAATTGGTTAGATGAATAGGGGGAAATAACGTGTTAAATAAGGAAAAAACGATGGTAGCAATAGAAACAATGTATGATATGTTTCCTGAAGCACATGGTGAACTCGTTCATCAATCACCATTTGAGTTACTAATTGCGGTAATTTTGAGTGCCCAGGCAACAGATGTCTCTGTCAACAAGGCAGCACCAGCATTATTTGCTGCCTATCCCACGCCTGAACGTTTAGCCAATGCCCCTGTGGATGATATCATGCAGAAAATCAAAACTATTGGCCTCTATCGTAATAAAGCGAAAAACATCAAAGCTTGTGCCAATCAATTATTGACTAACTTTGGCGGTCAAGTTCCCAAAACAAGAGAAGAGCTAATCAGCCTGTCAGGAGTCGGAAAAAAAACGGCGAATGTTGTGCTTGGTGATGCTTACGGGATTCCAGCAATCGCTGTAGATACTCATGTTGAGCGAGTTTCAAAACGTTTGCGTATCTGTAAACTAAACGCCAATGTGCTAGAAGTAGAAGATACCTTAATGCGAAAGATTCCAAAAGAGCTTTGGGTCAAGACGCACCACACCATGATTTTCTTTGGCCGTTATCATTGTCTAGCCCGCGCGCCTAAATGCGACATCTGCCCCTTATTATCTATGTGTCAAGATGGAAAAGACCGAATGAAGCTTTCAAACTAATTTTATTTTCTGACGATTGTTTCTGTACTGACTATTTATTCGGCTGCCTAGAGGTTGGGACATCTACCTACTCGAATTGAAGAGAAGGACTCGTGTCAAAAGACAAATCACCAAAAGAATTGAAGACAAAAGGATCAAGGCCCACATTCTGGCTCTTGATCCTTTTGTCTATTTCAATTGTTACCCATTTTTATTATTATTTCCTTGATCTGTGGTACTTGGTTCTGTGTTTGGTTCTGTACCTGATTCGGCAGGCGGATTATTTCCGCCACCTTGATCAATTGTCCCAGTCTCAGTTGTTTCTGGTGGTGGGGTACTTTCAGTTGAACTTGAGCTTGGCACCTCACTTGTGCTAGAAGCTGGTTCTTCTGAAGTTGAGCTCTCGGATTCACTAGAGAAGGTTTCTGTCGTTTCACTCGTCACAGGTGGCGTATAGCTTGAACTTGGAGCCGTATATTTTCCTTCGAGATATAACTCATTACCAATTCGAGTGAGTCCTTTAGGCATCTCCCAGTCCGTATTTGTTACGGAAGCTGAAACATAACGCATAAATTCTCTATAGACATCAGAGGCAATCATATTCGTCTCATCTGTTACAGGTGTCATTCGGTGATTGTAACCCGTCCAAACAGAAAGGGCGTAGTTTCTCGTATATCCGGCAAATAATATGTCTGGATACACACCAGAACTAGTATTTAACTTGGCTAATTCATCATCGGTATAGTTAGAGGTTCCCGTTTTACCGGCTTGATAAAGACCTTCAATCTGGGCATTTGTACCTGAACCGATAGCAATCGTATCTTTTAGAATATCAGTTAGCATATAGGCAGTTGTCTCTTTCATCGCACGTTCGCCATCAGCTGGAAATTCATCTTCTGTGCCGTTTTGATAAACAACTTTATTGACGTATTGTGGTTTATAATACGTTCCACCATTGGCAATCGCCGCATAAGCTGCCGCCATTTTCAGAGTAGAAGCACCATACTTTGTGCCATCTTGCTCTTCTGTATTACTTGAAATCGCATTAGATTGGTGAATCGTTTTATAGTTAATGCCTAATTTATTTAAGAAGGTCGTAACATTTTTTTCACCAACTTCGTTAAATAGTTTGATTGCTGGCACATTTCGTGAGTTATACAGTGCTGAACGAAGGGTGATATTACCAAAATATTGATTGTCCCAGTTTTTAACAGGGGTATTTGTTCCTTCATAATTATACGGCTGATCTGAAATCATATCGCCTGTTGACTTATCTAAATATTCAAAAGCTGGACCGTAATCGGTGATAGGTTTCATCGTTGAGCCAAAATCTCGACCTGTTTCGACTGCTGCATTAAAGCCAAAAACTGTTCCGTCTGCAACTTTCCTAGCTCCGATTTGCGCACGAACTTCCCCTGTTTTGACATCAATAAGAGTGGAAGCCACTTGGAATTTATCATCAGGATAATCGACATAATCTTCTGTATTGACGATGTCGTATAATTTCTTTTGGGCGTCAAGATCAATATTGGTATAAATCTTAAGTCCGTCAGTGTAAACATCTTTCCCGGTTTTTTCTTTCACTTCTTTGATTGCTTCAAATAAGTAATTGTCGACAATTTTACGATTGGAGTTTTCTTTTCCCAGTTTTTGAAGGCCATCATCAATTGGTGTGGCAACAGCTTCATCATGTTCGGCTTTAGAAATCTTTTTGTTATCTAGCATCGTTCCTAAAACAATGTCTCGACGCTGTTTGGCATATTCAGGTTGCGTATACGGATCATAATCATTTGGTGCTTGAGGCATCCCAGCAAGAAGGGCCGTTTGAGCCAAAGAAAGCTGATCAAGTGTTTTATCGAAATAGTTCTCAGCGGCTGTTTCCATGCCATAAAAGCCATTAGCCATATACACTTTATTTATATAGTAGGTAATAATCTCTTGTTTTGATTTTTCTTTTTCAAGCTCCAAAGCCATCCAAGCTTCTTGTGCTTTTCGTTTAATTGTTTGATCTTCTGTTTTTGTTGAGAAATAAGATAGTTTAATTAATTGTTGCGTAAGTGTACTTCCTCCTTGGAGACCGCCCGTTTTCACATTGGAGACAGCAGAACCAATGATACGGATAGGATCGACTCCTTTATGTTGATAGAAGCGACGATCTTCTACAGACACAATCGCATCTGTTAAAAGTTGAGGCACTTGATTCGGTTCAACCTTCACTCGATTTTCAGCACCAATATCTTCAAAAAGTTCATCCTTCATGGTATAAAACTTAGAAGAAACCGTTGCGTCTAATTCTGTATCAGATATTTTTGGGGCATCTTTTGCATAAGACCAGAAAAGACCTGCGCCTGCGAGAACTCCGATAACACCCAGTGCTACAAGACCTAAGAAAATTTTCAAAATAACTGAGCCAACTGTCCGTTTTTTCTTTATCTTTGGTGACTTACCATTAGAATTATTTTTTTTGGGCTGTTCACGCCGAGAATATCTTGACTGTGAATTATCTGACATACTAGTTAGCTCCTTTTTGTTCATTTAGATACTGGTCAACCGCTTTTAAATAGGGGATTCTAGGGGCAATCGCTGGTTCAATCTCGATGCCTAACTCCTCAATAGTCTTTAAAGGGATTGATTTTTTCCCAGTACGCTCTTGTTCATCCCATAATAGGATTAATTCTTCCGCCGCTAAAAAGAAACAACGGTTTAAGGTCGAAAAGCTCAGTAAAATAAAACAAATTCCTTCTTGTTTTAAACAGACCTCCATATGTCGAATTTGATGTTCATGGATATTTCTAAACGGGAAGGACGTTTTATTTTGTGTTTCTTTGGCTTCAAAGTCTAAGTACCTTCCTTTATAGACACCATTATAATCGGTAGTAGAAGCTTGTGAAAAGTAGGCTTCCTTGATAACTGCCGCACTTCTTTTTGGATAATCTACCTTAACGATTTGTATAGGGGTAGGCTTCTTATGAATAACCGCTTGTCCACGATTCAAATAGTATTCATTACTTAAGTTAATCGCTTCTTCAAGACGCATCCCACGTTTGCCAAACTCGATTGGTTTCTTTTTTGAAACTTTTGACTCACTGCCTTGAGTTTTTTCTTTCGATGGCTCATTATGAATATAAGCACGTCCATTAGGATATCGGAAAACCATAAAATCACACTCCTAGTGCACATTATAGCAAAAAAGACTTCAGAAAGAAAAGGGCAGTGATATGAATAACCTAAAAACACTTTATTTAACGGGGTATCGTAGTTTTGAAATCGGCGTCTTTACAGAAAAAGACCCTAAAATTCAAGTTATTAAAAAAGTCTTAAAAGCCGAAATTCAACAATATGCCGAAAATGGGCTCGAGTGGGTTTTGACAAGTGGCAACTTAGGGATTGAATTATGGGGAGCTGAAGTTGTTAGTGAATTAAAGGAGGATTTTCCTGAGCTGAATCTAGGAATCATTTTCCCGTTTGAAGAATTTGGTAGTCAATGGAATGAAACCAATCAATTAAAGCTGCAAACGGCAAAACAACTAGCAGACTATGTTGATGCAACGAGTCACCAACCATACAAAGCACCTGATCAATTAAGAAACCATACCCAATTTTTACTTGAACATTCTGGTGGAACACTGATGGTTTATGACAAAGAATTTCCTGGCAAAACAGAATTTTTTGTAAAAGCCGCCGAACAATTTTCTGAAAAATTTCCTTACGTAATTCATATGATTACGATGGATGATTTACAAAACTCGATAGAAAGTCTTTAAAAAAGGAGATAGTGTTTGATTTCTGGCCTTTTTTTAGATACAATGGTAAGGGTAGAAATTTACTATCACGTAAATAAATAATGAGGTGCAAAATATGGCTAACTTAATGTATAATCCAAAAGACATTTTACAACAAGATTTTAAGACGAAGATGCGCGGCTACGATCCAGTGGAAGTAGACGAATTCTTAGATAACATCATCAAAGATTATGAAACATACAACAAACAAATTTTAGCGTTACAAGAAGAGAACGATCGTTTATTAGCGAAGATTGACCAACTATCAAAAAGCCAAGCAGTTGCTTCTCGTGTTCAACCAGAAGCACCAAAAAGTGCGGCTGTGACAAACTTTGATATCTTAAAACGTTTGTCAAACTTAGAACGTGAAGTCTTTGGTAAAAAACTTGACCAAGATGGTTTTGATACACCAACACCAACACGTGCCTCAACTTTTAGTTCAAACTATTCAAACACTGACAACAGTGATGATTTGGATAAAACAAGATTATTTTAATTAAAAAATTCCTGTAATTTTCGGGTGATCGCGGTTTGGCCTTGTGCTAAGCTGAGGAAAGTCCATGCTCGCACAGACTGCGACGTCTGTAGTGTTCGTGCTTAGCGAAAAAATAAGCTAAGGTACTTCTATATAGGAGTAACGGCAGGAAAACCGGCTAAGGTGTAAGCTATGCCCAAGTATCCTTGAAAGTGCCACAGTGACGAAACGGTTTTGGAAACGAAAACGGTGGAACGCGGTAAACCCCTCGAGCGAGCAACCCAAACTATGGTAGGGGCGCTTTTTGAACGAAAATGAACGTAGCAAAGAGGCAATCAATGATTGCAGATAGATGATGACCACGCCTTTCTTTCTCCCTGAGAGTAAAGGCGTACAAAACATGGCTTACAGAAGATTACAGGTAATCAGGGAGTCCTTCCAACAGTGTTGTGAAGGTTTTTTTTATAAGTAAGGAGAGAATAATGGATAAAACTAGAAAATTTCAACTCGTTGCAACAGCTGCCAGTGGATTAGAAGCGTTAGTCGGAAAAGAATTACGCGATTTAGGAATTGATTGTCAGGTGGAAAACGGGCGTGCTCGTTTTGAAGGAACGATGGAAACGATCGCTACAGCAAATCTTTGGTTGCGAACAGCTGATCGGATAAAAATTATTGTGGGTGAGTTTGATGCCTTTACATTTGATGAATTATTTGAAAAGGTTAAAGCTTTACCTTGGGAAGATTATTTACCCTTGGATGCTGAATTTCCGGTTGCTGGAAAATCAATTAAATCCAAGTTATTCAGTGTTCCCGATTGTCAAGCAATCACAAAAAAAGCGATTGTTAACCGCCTTCGTGAGGTCTATCATCGCCCAGCAAGCGTGCCTTTAACTGAAACTGGTGATTTCTTCAAATTAGAAGTTGCCTTGTTAAAAGATCATGTCATTGTCTCTCTTGATACGACTGGACCAAGTTTATTTAAACGTGGTTATCGTATGGAAAAAGGGGGCGCGCCGTTAAAAGAAAACATGGCAGCAGCCTTAGTTATGTTGACCAATTGGCGAAAAGATCGTCCTTTTTATGACCCCGTTTGTGGTTCAGGAACCCTTTGTATTGAAGCGGCCTTGATTGGGCACAATATTGCACCAGGATTTAACCGTGAGTTTGTTTGTGAAACTTGGGAATGGTTTGATGCAGAGATTTTTGAAAAGGTTCGAAAAGAGGCAGATGAACAGGCTGATTATGACATTCAACTTGATATCGCAGGCTCTGATATAAACGGGCGAATGATTGAGATTGCTCAAGCCAATGCAGAAGAAATCGGTCTAGGAGATTCGATTACCTTTAAGCAACAAGCGGTCAAGGACTTTACGACAGATAAAGAGTATGGTGTGATTGTCGCTAACCCACCTTATGGAGAGCGTTTGGGTGAGGAAGAAAGCGTTCGTCGTCTCTATACAGAGATGGGGGAAGTCTTCCGTCCGTTAAAAACATGGAGCAAATATATTTTAACTAGTGATTTAACTTTTGAGGAATACTATAAAGCAAGAGCGACAAAAAAACGAAAACTTTATAATGGGGCCATTCGAACGGACTTATTCCAATATTGGGGAACAAGACCACCTCGTCAACCTCGCGAAGAAACACAAGGATAAAAAGGAATCGGATAAACTAAGAAATGGATCACTTAGGATTTTTATTTGGAGGAATGAAGATGAAGGAACAAGAATTTTTACAAGAGTTAAAAGAAATCAGTCTGTTTAAACAAACGCTTGCTATGTTAGGCTGGGATACCCAAACAGGTATGCCTGAAAAAGCGAGTGAAGAACGTGGTGAAGTGGAGAGTTATCTGTCCGGCCTCACTTTTGAAAAAGAAGTAGGTCCAAAAATTAAAGAGGCGCTAACCTACTTTGAGACTCGCCAAGAAGAGCTTTCTGAAGTTGGTCAAGCTGCCTACAAAGTGGTTAAAGAAAACTATGAACTAAATCACGCGATTCCTAAAGAAAAGATGGAAGAGTTGAGTGGTGCACTTTCAAAAGCTCATGGAAGCTGGCAAAAATCTCGTGCGACCAAAAACTATGCTGATTTTCGTGACGCTTTAGAGAAAAATATTCGCCTAATCAAAGAGCTCATTCCTTATTGGAAGAAAGACGAAGCGACGGACTATGATGTTCTATTGAATCAATACGAACCCAATATGACTGTTGAAATCTTGGATAAAGTCTTTGCTCAATTACGAGAAGGAATTATGGAGATTCGCAAAGTCTTAGAAGAAAAAGGGACCGAGCCTAATACTGAATTTCTAACGCGTAAAATGACCGTTGCGCAACAAAGAAAATTTGTGATGGGTATCGTTACTCAACTAGGATATGATTTTAGTCGCGGACGTCTTGATGATACGATTCATCCATTTATGATTGGAATTAATCACAATGATATTCGAATCACTACTCGTTGGGATGAACATGATTTCACTATGGCAACATTTGGCGTCATTCATGAAGCTGGCCACGGTATGTATGAACAAAATATTGACCCGAAATATGCTTACACACCGGTTGCGAATGGTACGTCTATGGGGATTCATGAGTCTCAATCATTATTTAACGAAATTATTATTGGGAGCAATAAACAGTTCTGGAAAAAACAATTCCCATTCCTAAAAGAGTGTGCTGAAGGAACCTTCGATGATATTTCTTTTGATCAATTTTACGATTCCTTAAAGAAAACACAAGCGAGTTTAATTCGAATTGAATCTGATAGCTTAACTTATCCATTACACATCATCATTCGTTATGAAATCGAAAAAATGATCTTTAATGGAGAAGCAAAGGTGGATGACTTACCACAAATTTGGAATGATAAATATGAAGAATATTTAGGCATTCGTCCAGAAAATGACTTAGAAGGCATCTTACAGGATGTTCACTGGTCAGGTGGAAGCTTTGGTTATTTCCCATCTTATGCCCTTGGTTATATGTATGCGGCACAATTGTTAGATGCAATGAAAAAAGAGCTAAATTTTGATGCGGTTCTAGCTTCTGATAACTATGAACCAATCAAAGCCTGGTTGACTGAGCATATTCATCAATATGGTGCATCTAAAAAACCAAATGAGCTCATCCTAGAAGCAACAGGTGAAGGTTTAAATCCTCAATATCTGATTGATTATATGAAACAAATCTACTTTGATGTATACAAAGTAAAATAAGCAGTTTAGAGGTTGGGACCATAACTCAAAAAGTTATGTCCCAACCTCAGTTTTTCGGCCAGAAGACGAATAGATCTCATCTGTAGTAAAATATATCGTATTGAGAGACTGCTTACACTCATTCTCTAGTAAGTAACGACCTCTGATTGAAACCTAATTCATTTAAACAGGAGAAGCACATGGAAAAAGAACTTGAACAGATTAAGCAGTATGCCTATAAAATATTAGAAAACGATACAACCGGTCACAGCATGGATCATATTGAGCGTGTGGTAACCATTAGTCAACAAATTCTAGAAACTGAACCAACTGCTGATGAGTTTGTTGTTCTAGCAGCCGCTTATTTACATGATACGATAGACGATAAATTGGTAGCCGATGAACAACAAGCTACCGAAGAATTGTCTTCCTTTCTAAATTCTTTAGCTATCCAGCCTAAGTCTTGCCAAGAAATATTGTACATCATTCAACATCTTTCCTTCTCAAAGGAAATCGTTTCAGGAAAAGGCGCGTTATCTTTAGCAGGAAAAATTGTCCAAGATGCAGATCGAATTGATGCGCTCGGAGCAATTGGTATTCTTCGAACAGCTTATTATGGTGGTGGCAAGGGACATCCAATTTACGATCATAAAATAACACCAATTGATTATAATTCGAAAACGGAATATCGTCGAGGAAGCACAGTCATTAACCACTTTTATGAGAAGCTCTTTCTTTTACCAGAACGAATGAACACAGATTTCGGAAAGAAAGAAGCAGAGAGACGAAAGAAATTTATGGAAAACTTTCTAGAGGAATTTTATAACGAGTGGAATTTACCAGAAGACTCCGAAAAACAAATCTAATTAGTTTCTTTTTCCAAATATCTTTCCTATAATAGAGCCAAGGAGGGAAGCACATGTTTTTTCAACAGGCGTTAACGCCAAAAGCTTTATTACGGACACTTCCTCATATTTCTGAATGTTTCTTACTTATTCAAAGCCATTTTCAAGAAAAAAATTATCAAGTGGCCGTCTACAAATATGAAAATGAATACTTTATTTTACGTGATGAACTACTCCTTGAAACAATCAATCGTTTATCATTCCGTCCACGTGGCGATGAGGCAGAAATTTTAGCAGCAATTGAAGAGGCTTTAGATGCCAATCATTATTTAATGACTGAAGAAAAGTGCCTATTACTTGACCTTAGAACGATTGACAAAATGGGGGAGCAAGCCCAGACCAAGATTAACTATTTTGAGTTCGTTGATTTGTAGGAGGAGATGTTTATGAAAAAGACTGCTTATGTTGCACTCAAAGAAACTCAGCTACTATCTTTATTAAAACAGGTTGATGGAGAAGTTAGCACGTTGGAATTAATTGATGAGCAAAATGACTTAGATGTGATGGTTCTTTCTCGTGCGGATTGGGAGTATTTAATTGGTTCACTTGACAGCGATGACCGCGAACGTTTTTCTACAGAAGATTCTGTTGACGAATGGTCTCAAGAATAAAAAAGCACAACTTAAACGCGCTCTAACTTGTAACATGACTAGCTAGAGAAGACGGTTAGGTTGTGCTTTTTCTTAATTTTTGTGTTGAATTTTACGTAACTTGTTAACTGCTCGAATAAAATTACTAAAGACAAGTAGGCACCCAATAATTATAGGTACCCAAAGTAAATAGATAGGGTATCCAACTTTTTGACTAAGTTGTTGACTACTTTCACGAGTTAAGTCACTTGCTGCTTGTTGCCATACCTGCAGACTAAAAACCGTTAGGAAAACAGCGATAATCAAAAGAATAAACCCTAAAAAATTGACTGTTGATTTTTTTCTTAAAATAGAAAAAACGATATATAAGATGAAAAGAAATAATGGCACCCCAAAAGAAAAATAAGGATTTAACATAATGGCCCCTCCTTTTTTGTTAATGATACTTCATATTTCATGTTTTGGAAACTACGACCACTTGATTTTTTTTACGGACTCCCCCCTCTATTTGTTATAAATCTACTAAGAATAGTTGTCCATATCGCACTTTTTCAAAAAAAGTTCTATACTGATGCCGAGGTGATTCTTATGACGTTAGAGGTTAGAAAAGCTAGAATAACAGATTGGCAAGCGCTCCATTATTTATGTACCAAAGAGCTAGGTTATCCCGTTTCTGAAAATCAACTAAAACAACAATTGGGAAAAATTCTCGCCGATCAAACACAGCTTATTTTGGTGGCTGAAAATTTTGGACATGTGCTAGGTTATGTTCATTTGAGTGATTATCAAACCCTCTATTTTTCTTCTTTAAAAAATGTGATGGGACTAGCTGTTTTGAGTCAGTATCAAGGGAAAAAAATTGGAACAACACTCATACAGGCAGCCGAACAATGGGCAAAAGAACAAAAAGCAAGTGGCATTCGCGTTAACTCTGGTGAGAAGCGCGTAGGTGCTCACCAATTTTATGAAGCGTTGGACTATCAATCCAAAAAAATGCAAAAAAATTTTTTTAAACGATTGGATGAATAAATAATTGACTGATATCTATAAATAAATAGAAGCAAATTTCTTTGTTTTGAAAAATTAATTCCAGCTAAGTGTGTCATACTATGAATCATGATGAAATAAGAAGATTTCCGAATATCCGTGCTTTTCACTGTTTTTTTATGGTATAATGCGCAAGGACTAAGTATAAAATGAAAAGAGGTGGTCAAGTGAATACATTTAAACAATTTCACTTTAACCCATTTATAAATGAAGCGCTAAAAGATAAAAGCTTTGAGACACCCACAGAAGTGCAAGAAAAATTAATTCCTTTAATTCAAAAAGGGAAAAGTGTGGTAGGGCAATCACAGACTGGTTCAGGCAAAACTCATACCTTCTTATTACCTTTAATGGATAAAATTGACGCTGAAAAAGATGAAACACAGATTGTCATTACTGCGCCAAGCCGTGAGCTAGCTACACAAATTTTTCAGGCCGCTAGTCAAATTGCTAAATTTTCAACTCCTGAGATTCGAGTGACGAATTTTGTTGGAGGAACAGACAAACAACGACAACTAAATCGTCTAAAACATCAACACCCACATGTAGTTATTGGTACACCTGGTCGAATCTTAGACTTGATGAATGAACAAGCCTTAAAAGTTCATACGGCTTCTGCGTTTATCGTGGATGAAGCAGATATGACACTTGATATGGGCTTCTTAGAAGAAGTTGACCAAATTGCCAGCCGTTTACCCGAGAAGCTACAGATGCTGGTCTTCTCTGCAACAATTCCAGAAAAATTACGTCCTTTCTTAAAAAAATATATGGAAAATCCTATTATTGAAGAAATTCGCCCTAAAGCGGTGATTTCAGAAACCATTGATAACTGGTTGATTTCAACAAAGGGGAAAGACAAGAATCGGCTGATTTATCAGCTATTAACTGTCGGACATCCGTATTTAGCCATTGTATTTGCGAATACGAAACAACGGGTGGATGAGATTACTGAATATCTGAAAAATCAAGGACTAAAAGTAGCGAAAATCCATGGAGATATTACACCTCGTGAACGAAAACGAGTGATGCGGCAAGTTCAAAACTTAGAATTTCAATATGTAGTTGCGACCGATTTAGCCGCTCGTGGAATCGATATTGAAGGAGTCTCTCATGTAATTAACGCAGAAGTGCCTGAAGAGCTTGACTTCTTCATTCACCGAGTAGGGCGAACGGGTCGAAATAAACTTTCTGGAACCGCGATTACCCTCTATGAGCCAAGTGATGATGAGGCAATTATGGCAATTGAAAAACTGGGTGTCACCTTTAAACCAAAAGAAATTAAAGAGGGCGAAATTGTCGATACGTACGATCGAAACCGTCGGAAAAAACGCGAGCGCTCAAAAGATGTCTTGGATCCAACCTTAATTGGTTTGGTCAAGAAAAAGAAGAAAAAGATTAAACCAGGCTATAAAAAACGGATTGAATGGGCCATTTCTGATAGTAACAAACAGAAAAGAAAAGTCGAACGCCGTCAACAAACTCGTTCTGTCCGTAAAAATAAAAAGAATTCCAATCAATAATTTTTCATAAAAAAACCCGTCAGAATTTATGCTGAACCTTACAAAAGCTAACTTTTAAGTTGGCTTTTGTAAAGTAATTCGCTTAAATTTTACGGTTTTTTTGGCTCTTCATTAACAGAAGTTGCAGTTGAACAGAAGTTGCCGTTGTCGATTTTCATCAAGGACATTTGCAAGAACATGATTGTTTACAATAATTGTTTTACCATTTTAACACAGGATACCCCATCTTCAATGTAGGGCGCTAAACATACTTGATAACCTAGTTTTTGATAAAAAGCGTAGGCATGCTCTTCAGCAGATAAAACTGATGTGTTACAGCCTTCTTTCTTTGCCTGTGCTTCTGCTTTTAGTAATAATTTTCTGCCGATGCCTTGTCCTCTATATTGCAGGCTAACGCAGAAACGATCTGGATTGAGTACATGAGGTTCTAGTTTTTGATAACGAAGCGTCGCAATCGGTTTATCTTCTTCAAAACATACAAGATAGAGGACATCTCCAGAATAGTCGAGCGCATCAAACTCTTCTTCAGGAGAGATCTTCTGTTCAAGAACAAATACTTGATACCTGATATAAAAGGCAGCTGCTTTTAGCCATTCTTCATTTCCAATGAATAAATTCATTATTTTCACCCGCTTTATTTAAATTCCGTGCTATACTTCAAGCATACCAAAAATTAGTTAGGATGGGGAAAACTAGTGAATTTTTTTGAACAGTTGCAATGGCATCAATGGGGAAAATTAACCCAAGAAGATAAACAACTCTTATTTCGTCAAATACTCATGTACTATGTCAGCCCACTTGTAAAAGTCTCTGATGTTCAGCTCGTGACCTATGAATTTGAAGGTATCACCTGCACAAGTTTTGAATGCAAACTAGATGAAGAGGCCTTTGTCTTTATTCCAGGAAATAAAAAAGCTGTGTTAGGTTGGGAATTAGGGATTCAGGAATTATCTGAACAAGACGTTCTTTATAGACATCGGTCAGCTGAACATTCGGCTGTCTATTTTCAATTTAAACAAATCTATGGTTTCGAAACTTTGGAGGATTTTAATGATTACGTGAATGATTTTACCACACCTGTAAGAACGGTTGCGGTAGCTCCCATGCTGGTCCAAAAACAGCCTTGTCCGATTGGCACTCACTTTCTAGGGAATTATCAGACCATGACTGGCCAGTTTGTGGGTGATGAACAGGCAGTAGCTCCTTTCTTGTCTGAAATCAAACAACAATTAAGTCCCCAACTTAGTTTTACTGAAAGTTTAACGTGGGAATTTCCTCGTTCTTTTGGAAAAGAGGATGCCTACTACTTGGAACAATCAACACAAGAAGATACGTATTCTATTTATCAGCACACTGGCCAAACGCACCGACAGCTGTTAAAAGAGGTTCATTCAAAAGGATTCGATTTGTTGACAGAAGATCAATGGGAATATGTAGTTGGTGTCGGAAGTCGACAGCTGTTTCGCTGGGGTAACGAATTAGATACTGAGACAACACCACAGGAAAGATCAATCAGAGCGCAACACGAAGGCCAAAACATGTTTGGGTTGTTTCTCGACACCTCTAAGACACGTTTTGAAATGACTCAAAATCCGACTGTTCTTAAGTTTGATATTATTGAGAACTCTGGCTCACCAATTATTGACAGTCTACCTTTATCCACTTACTATCAGTCAGGTGTCATGATTCAAGGGGATTACAAGCTTGCTCCAGAAGAATTTCTCTATCGAAAAGTCATCCCTATTGAAATGGTTCAGTAAAAATTGACATTTATGCAAGAATTCTTTATACTTTGAAAGTAAACAAAAAGCCATAGTTTTAATTAGACAGCATTAACAGAAAGTTTCTTGTAGCTGAGAAAGAGACACTGCTTCATTAAAACTGCTCCTTTTTGAATTTGATAGAAATATCAACGCAACTCAGCGTTAACGAGTTTAAGAGGTAATGACAAACATCATTGCAATCAAGGTGGTACCGCGAATCAATCGTCCTTGACTGTGATGGTGTTTTTTTGCGATTTTTTTAGTCGCACCCAATTGTTAGAAGAAAGTAGGAAAAGAAAATGAAAGAATTAACAAGTAGTCAAGTTCGTCAAATGTATCTTGATTTTTTTAAGTCAAAAGGACACAGTGTCGAACCAAGCGCATCGCTCGTACCAGTCAATGATCCAACTTTATTATGGATTAACTCTGGGGTTGCCACATTAAAGAAATATTTTGATGGTTCAGTGGTTCCAGAAAATCCTCGGATTACGAATGCGCAAAAATCTATTCGGACAAACGATATTGAAAACGTTGGAAAAACAGCTCGTCACCACACAATGTTTGAGATGTTAGGGAATTTCTCAATTGGAGACTACTTCAAGAAAGAAGCGATTCATTGGGCATGGGAGTTTTTAACCTCACCTGAATGGATAGCCTTTGACCCTGAAAAGCTTTATGTTACCGTTTATCCAAAAGATACAGAAGCAAAACGAATTTGGCATGAAGAAATTGGTCTGACAATGGAACATATTATTGATATTGAAGACAACTTCTGGGATATTGGTGCTGGACCTTGTGGACCCGATTCTGAAATTTTTTACGACCGTGGGGAAGAATTTAATGATGTAGCAGAAGATGATCCAGAAAACTATCCTGGTGGCGAAAATGAACGTTACCTAGAAATTTGGAATCTTGTCTTTTCAGAGTTTAACCACCAAGCTGACGGCTCATACGAACCCTTACCACATAAAAACATTGATACAGGTATGGGGCTAGAACGGATGGTCTCTATCATTCAAAATGCACCAACCAATTTTGAAACAGATTTATTTATGCCAATTATCCATGAAGTAGAACAGCTTAGTGGGAAAGTAACCTATGGACAATCACCTTTAACAAATAGTTCTTTTAAAGTTATTGCTGACCATATTCGTGCATTATCATTCGCTATTGGCGATGGGGCATTGCCATCAAATGAAGGTCGCGGGTACGTTTTACGTCGTTTATTACGTCGTGCAGTTATGCATGGGAAAAAATTAGGGGTTGACGAAGCTTTCCTTTACAAATTAGTTCCTGTTGTTGGCAAAATTATGGAAAGCTATTATCCAGAAGTTTTAGGACAACGAGAATTTATTGAAAAAGTGGTTCGTACAGAAGAAGAACGTTTCCATGAAACCATCAATGAAGGTTTAGCTATTTTAAATGAAGTTATCACAAAAGTGAAAGCTGCGAATGAATCAACATTGAACGGGAAAGATATTTTCAAATTATATGACACGTATGGTTTTCCAGTAGAGTTAACTGAAGAGGTTGCTGAAGATGAAGGATTAAAAGTCGACCATGAAGGCTTTGAAAAAGAAATGCAAGCCCAAAGAGAACGGGCACGTGCCGCTCGAAACACTGAATTATCAATGGGTGTTCAATCTGCCTTATTAACGGATATTAAAGTGGAAAGTACCTTTGTAGGTTACTCTAAAACAGAACACGATAGCTCACTTTTAGTCATCATTCAAGAAGAAGCTATTTTGGATACAGTCTCTGAAGGACGCGCGCAAGTCATCTTTTCTGAAACACCTTTCTATGCAGAAATGGGTGGGCAGGTAGCCGACCAAGGAATCATTATGAATGAGGCTGAAGAAGTTGTAGCCAATGTTCTTGATGTGAAAAAAGCACCAAACGGCCAATTTATGCATACGGTTGAAGTACTTCTTCCATTAAAAGAAGGTACGATTTACAAATTACTTGTTGATAAATCAAAACGCAATCGTATCACTAAAAATCATACAGCAACTCATTTATTACACAAAGCGCTAAAAGAAGTGCTCGGCAGCCATGCAAATCAAGCAGGTTCACTCGTAGCTCCGGGACATTTACGTTTCGACTTTACTCATTTTGGTCAAGTAACCGCTGAGGAATTAAGTCAGATGGAACGAATCGTCAACGAAAAAATTTGGGAAGCTATTCCTGTCGTAACAGTTGAAACAGATATCGATACCGCTAAAAATATGGGCGCTATGGCTCTATTCGGTGAAAAATACGGACATGACGTTCGTGTGGTAAATGTTGGAGATTGGTCAATTGAGCTGTGTGGAGGAATTCATGTCCAAAATACTGAAGATATTGGTATTTTCAAAATCGTCGCTGAATCAGGAATTGGGGCAGGCGTACGACGGATTGAAGCAGTAACAAGTAAAGAAGCATACGAGTTACTTTATAATGAAGAGCAGCAACTAAAAGAAGTGGCGGCTATTGTTAAATCACCTCAATTAAAAGAAGTCGTAAGTAAGACAGAACAATTGCAACAACAGCTAAAAGAAGCCTTAAAAGAAAATGAAAAACTGGCTGGGAAATTAGCAAACCAACAAGCTGCTGATGTTTTCCAAAATAGCCAAGAAATTAACGGTGTTCGTGTGATTGCAGCAGAAGTGCAAGTCAAAGACATGAATCAATTACGTCAATTGGCCGATCAATGGAAACAAAAAGAGTTATCAGATGTTTTAGTTTTAGCAAACGGCCAAGATGGCAAAGTAAGTTTATTAGCTGCCATGAATAAGACAGCTAATGAAAAAGGTTTGAAGGCTGGTGACTTAATTAAAGCAATCGCTCCTCTTGTAGGCGGTGGCGGTGGTGGACGTCCAGATATGGCTCAAGCTGGTGGGAAAAACCCAGCAGGAATTCCGGATGCACTAGCAGAAGTTAGCGTTTGGCTAAGTAAATAACACTTTCTTGTTTTTATACTAGGGAAAAGGTGCACTATTCAGAACTCTTGACTGGCACACTTCTCCCTAGTTTTTCTATACAAATCATAAACCGAATAAAAGAAAATAGCAGATTTATTCGTTTTTGATTAGAAAAAAGTAATATAAGTTGACGAAAACAGAATTTATTTTTATGATAAAGCTCATACTTACTAAAAGTAGGAGGAAGAAAATGAAAAGCACAAATAAAACATTTCGATTAGTTTTACGAGCGATCTTATTAGCGATTATTATTGTTCAAGCAATGGTCCCTTGGTTAGGGTTTATTCCATTAGGTTTTGTCAGCTTAACGATTATTCATGTAACAGTCATCATTGCAGCTGTCGTATTGGGTCCTAAAGATGGTATGATTATTGGCCTATTTTGGGGACTAGCGACGATGATTCGAGCATTTGCGATGCCTACCACACCTTTTGATACATTAGTATTTACAAATCCTGTGATTTCGGTCATTCCCCGTGTCTTAGTCGGGGCAGTTGCAGGGTACATCTTTCATCTTATCTACAAACGAACGCAGTCCATTACTGGCGGGGCAATTACTGCTGGAATTTTAGGTTCATTAACAAACACTGTCCTTGTCCTAGGATTTATGGGCTTATTTTATACAAATGCAACTGCAGGGGCTTACGGAGTTGATTCTTCACTATTATTTAAAACGCTAGTTGGAGTAGCCATCGCAAATGGTATTCCAGAAGCAATTGGTGCAGCAATCATTACACCACTTCTAGCTAAAGCTCTGTTTCATGCAACACCTCTTACACCAAAATAGATATAGTCTTAATAAAATAACAACCTGCTGATTAAAATGAGTGCCAATCCTTTTAGATCCGCGTAAAATAGTTTCTAGCGATGAGCCTGGGACGTAACTTTTTGAAGTTATGTTCTGGGCTCACAGCATCCGAATAAATAGTCAACACAGAAACACTCCCATCTGTCACAACCACTTTTTTATTTAAAACGCGCCATTGCCTATTTTTATTTTTCCCATAGCTAATCTTTTTTGTTCGACTATTCATTAATTTAAACGACTATAAGTTTAGAATTTTGGCTTCCCTTAAAGCTTGTCTGTTTGATTTTTAGCTATTATAATGGATGAATTGACAATTGAAAGGTGTTTTTATCATGGTTCATTACCTATTACAAAAATTTACTCAACAATCTACGTTAAGTTCTTCCAAAAAAAGAACAAAAGCAGGGATTTTAGCTGGTATACTAGGCTTGATTTCTAACGGACTATTATTTACTAGTAAAATAACAATCGGATTAGTATCTGGGAGTGTCTCTATTATGGCTGATGCCATCAACAGCTTGTCAGATACAGCGTCCTCAATTTTGACATTGGTGGGCTTTCATATCTCAGCGAAACCTGCCGATAGAGAACATCCATACGGGCATGAACGTTTTGAATATATCAGCGGACTATTTGTCTCTATTATTGTGATTTATGTAGGCTTTCAGTTTTTAGATACTTCTTTTCAAAAGATTCTGCATCCTGAGAGTATCACTTTGTCGCCAATCGTTTTTATCGTTTTAGTCTTATCTATTGTGATTAAAATTTGGCAAGGGAGCATGTATAAAACGATTGGCCAATCGATTCAATCAAATACACTAAAAGCGACAGCTCAAGATAGCTTAAACGATGTCTATACTACGATTGCAGTCCTAGCTTCAGCGCTCATCGAATGGGTAACAGGCTGGCGAATTGATGGGTATGTCGGTTTTCTGATTGCCTTATATATCCTCTATAGTGGCTTTCTGATGGTGAAAGGCTTTGTTGACGACTTATTGGGGAGTCGGCCGACTATAGAAGAAATCGAAGCGATGAAACAGCACCTTTCTTCTAATCATTCAATTTTAGGTTACCATGACTTACTAATTCATAGCTACGGACCCAATAAACGCTTTGCTTCTGTTCATATTGAGGTGGATGAGTCGTGGGATTTAAATGAAGCTCATGCAATTATTGATACTATAGAAAAAGAGTTTAAAACAACTTTAGGCGTTGATTTAGTCTGTCATTTGGATCCAGTTGCGCTTCATGATAGAAACTATACACGTCTGTCCTTAATTCTCAAAGAAATTCTCGGGAAATTAGATGACGGCATTCGAATGCATGATTTTCGAATTGAAACACAAGAGGGGAAAAAAATCCTTCAGTTTGATTTGGCAATTCCTACTAAACCAACCTATAGCGATGAAGAGCTGACTCAGCTAATTCAATCGAATTTGAGTCAACAAGCAGGAGAGTATACCTTAGATATTACTTTTGATCATAATTATTTATTGTGAGCTTGAATAAACCAAAAACTACGAACCATTTTCCAAAGTGGAAGGTTCGTAGTTTTTTAGTTACGTTTTGCCTTTTTTTTGAGTCTGCTTTAACGCCTTTTGTAGTCCTTGGCGTGCGAGATTGTCCGCACCTTTATTTTTACTCTCTGGAATCCATTGTAAAATTAACAAAGAGAACTCTTCTTGCAACAGTCTGAATTTTTCTAAATAGGGGAGAAAAAGGGGATTATTAGTAAAGTCTTTGTCAATAGTTTGAACAACAACTTTACTATCAGAATAAATAGTGATCGTTTCATGTTGCCACTTTTCCTCTAACAAAAATTCTAATGCAGTTAACAATATTTCAAACTCTGCTTGATGATTGGTCATCTCAGAAAATGCATATGATTTTTGTTTGTATATTATTTCACTTGTTATCATTAATCCGCCACCACTGGGTCCAGGATTTCCTTTTGTCGAGGCATCAATAAATACTTTGATCATCCATTTCTCCTTTTCTAAATAAAAAAATATGGTAAGATAAGTATAACATTAACAAGTAGTTTTATTAACTAGAAAGGATACATCTATGAAACGTACCTATTATCATTGGCAACCAGAGCTGTCCACGACTATGATTTATTGGTCTGGCACCATGATGATTTTCTTTTTTAGCTTAATTCTTTCATTAGAATATACTCGGCCATACTGGCTTAGCAATACTGTTCTCGTTATTTTTTTCTTCTTTGTTTATCTTGGATTACGTCGCTCTATTACTCTTTGTGATACTCGTTTAGAAATTAGGTACGCTACTTTTTGGCGAGTAACTAAACTTTTGTATGACGAGATAGAGTGGGTAAAAGAAGGGCCAAAAGGAATAGAAGTCAAAACAAAAAGAGCCACCGAACCACACCTATTTAATATGAGAAAGAAAACGAAAAAGAAATTTATAAAAAACTTAACAAATCAACAAATTGACGCAAAATTCTTTTATGATGACTCCTTAAAGATGTCCAAAGACTAAGTCAATTTTGTACTTGAGTATTTATTACAAAAAACCACAATCAGCAAAAGAGATTGGGACAGAGACAGAGGTGGTAACTTCTGAGTTCAGCACCTTCAACTCTAGCCTGTGATCTGTGTAGAAGATACTAAGAGCCTTGGACCTAACTTTTGGGAAGTTATATCCAAGGCTCTTTTACGATTTTTTAACTCTCAGTATTTATGAAACAGAAACGTTTATTCCGATATACTTTGAACCAGATTAAGCTAATTTTTTGATAAGAAACTTTCTTATCAAAAAATTACCGATGTTGCTCCTAACAGGATAGATACAATAATTTCTTTCAAATAAAAAACCAGCCAAAGCTTAGCCCTAACTGGTATCTATCTTTACGTAATTATAAGATAACTCGAAAATTGTTGAACTATAATTCTTCTACTTCTTCAATTAATTTTCGGACATGAGCAGCTTGGGTTCCTCTGTTTCCCTCAACAATGTCAAATTCGACAGGTTGATTATCTTCCAAGTTCTTGAAACCTTCTTCTTCAATAGCAGTAAAGTGAACAAAAATTTCCTCCACCTCATTATATAGGATAAAACCATATCCCTTTTTACTATCAAACCATTTCACGATTCCTTTGGCCAAATCACTCACGACCTTTCTGATTACTTATGAAACTAGCCTAATTATAATCATGAATTTGAAACACGTCAAATTTATTTGAATTTCCCGAATTTTTTAGTGATTTCCATATTAAAAACAAGTATAATAAGAATATTCTTAACGAAATCATATATATTTAATAAAAAAGTTCGTAATTTTTTGGAGGGTCTTATGAAAACAGATATAGAAATCTCTCAATCAATAACATTGAAACCGATTAAAGAGATTGCTGAAAATCTTGGGTTAACAGAAGACGATATTGAGTTATATGGAAATTATAAGGCAAAACTCAACATTTCAGCGATTCAAGATGCACAAAAGAATCAAGAAGGGCAACTGATTTTAGTGACTTCCATTAATCCAACACCTGCTGGAGAAGGGAAATCTACAGTGACTATTGGCTTGGGCGATGCCTTAAATTCTATTGGCAAAAAGACAGTCATCGCACTTCGTGAACCATCTCTTGGCCCAGTTATGGGGATCAAAGGAGGGGCTACAGGCGGAGGCTACGCGCAGGTTTTACCCATGGAAGATATTAATTTGCATTTCACAGGGGACATGCATGCGATTACAACAGCTAATAATGCTCTTTCTGCGTTATTAGATAACCATATTCAACAAGGCAATCAACTAAACATTGATACACGCCGTATCATTTGGAAACGCGTGGTTGATTTAAATGACCGAGCTCTTCGCCAAGTGATCGTTGGTTTGGGTGGACCTCTTCAAGGCGTTCCTAGAGAAGATGGCTTTGATATTACTGTTGCAAGTGAAATTATGGCCATTCTTTGTTTGGCTACAGATATCGAAAATCTGAAAAGCCGACTTTCAAATATTGTTGTGGCTTATACGTATGAAAAAACACCTGTTACTGTGGGCGATTTACAAATTGAAGGCGCTCTTGCTTTGATTTTAAAAGAGGCGATTAAACCGAATCTTGTCCAAACAATCTATGGAACGCCCGCGTTTGTTCATGGTGGCCCTTTTGCCAATATTGCACACGGCTGTAATAGCGTACTTGCCACCAAAACAGCCTTAAGACTCGGTGATTATGTCGTGACTGAAGCCGGCTTTGGTGCAGATCTAGGTGCAGAGAAGTTCTTAGATATCAAAGTGCCTAATTTGAAAAAAGCGCCAGATGTGATTGTGATTGTCGCAACTATTCGGGCCTTAAAGATGCATGGTGGCGTTGAAAAAGCTCAGCTTAATGAAGAAAATGTTGAAGCAGTTAGAAGTGGCTACAGTAATTTAAGAAAACATATTGAGAATATGAAAAGTTATGGTATACCTGTTGTTGTCGCTATCAATGAATTTGTTACTGATACAAAACAGGAACTCGCTGAACTTGTTGCGCTTTGCCAAGAACAAGGGGTGATTGTCGAGACAGCTAGCGTTTGGGAACATGGCGCACAAGGAGGTCTAGCTTTGGCTAAGACGGTGGTCTCTGTCATCGAAAAAGAAACGGCTAATTATCATTCAATTTATCCAATAGGCGCCTCTCTTGAAGAAAAAATCCAAACCATTGTCACCAAAATTTATGGTGGCTCAGGGGTTACCTTTAGTCAAAAAGCCCTCAATCAAATGAAGATTTTTGAGAATTATGGCTGGGATCGTCTGCCTGTTTGTATGGCAAAAACGCAATATTCGCTATCTGACAATCCAAAAGCTTTGGGTGCACCTTTAGACTTTACTGTAACCATTCGCGAACTCGTTCCAAAAATCGGTGCCGGTTTTATCGTTGCCTTAACTGGAGATGTTATGACAATGCCCGGATTGCCAAAAGAACCTGCTGCGCTAAAAATGGATGTTTTAGCAGATGGAACAGCGATTGGTTTATTCTAAAAAAGAATAGTAGACAAAAACTCAAGCCTATTTAGATAGATGCTTGAGTTTTTTCCTCTCTTCACACCATTAGAGTCGAAAGGAAGGATTGATTACAAATCTTCACTGTGCTCAGATTTAATCGAACAATCGGCTTCACTCGACTTGTTTTTTACGTTATACTAAAGCATAATAAGGAGTGCTTTTAGATGAAACTTTTTGTAACACGACAAACGGGTTTTTATGGTATGGGGAGTCCCATTGATTTATTGGTAAACGGCGAGAAAAAAACTGTCTTGCAACACCAACAAACCAAAGAGCTAGACTTACCTAATAAACCACTGACGCTCCAAATAAAATTTTCTTTTTTGTTACGAAGTCCAATCTATACCATTCAGCCTAGCCCGATAAAAAGTTATACTGTTGTGATGAATCCAAAACTCATTCAAATTTATTTGATTTTGTTTGTTAGTATGCTTTGTATTCCGCTATTTCTAAGGAGCTTATGGCTAATGCTGATCCTTCTTGTTCTATTTGTTTTTTTCTTAAAAAACATGGCTTCAAAGGCCTATCTTCTAAAGGAGAACACACATGCCGAAACCGTCTGAGGAGTTTTTAATAAGTTTTAATCGTATTGAAAAATGGCTACGTGAAGAAATGAATAACCCGAGTAGTATGGGGTTTAGTGAAATGGTCCGACGCTTGGCGCGAAGAAAAGATCTGCAAGTCGGAGCTCATGCGGATGATTTATTACAGATTGCTCAGCTGAGAAACGCTATTGTTCATGACCGAATTTCTGAGGACTTTGTGATTGCTGAACCTAATGAATGGATTCTACAACGCATCAAACAAATTGAACTTGATTTGACTCAACCAGAAATGGTTTGTCCCAGATTTTCAAAAAAAGTCACTGGGTTTGATTGGGAGCTACCACTACTAGAAATTTTGAAAATCGTTGCTGAAAAGCGCTATTCTCAGTTTCCGCTTTATCGTAATGGCGTGTTTGAAGGGTTGATTACGCTTCGTGCATTAGGTTTTTGGTTTGCCAAACGAAGTCAACAGGGTGACTTACATTTAGAAAAGCTACAAGCCAAGGATCTGATTGTTTCAGATGGAAAAGAAACAAACTATCAATTTATTTCGGAAGATACACATGTCTTTGAAGTAGAAGCTTTGTTTCGTGACAAAGCAACACTCGAAGCCGTTTTAATAACCAAGGATGGTAATCCCAATGGCAATTTAATGGGGATTATTCGTCCGCGAGATATATATTCTACAGAAAAGGATTGACGCCTGTGATTTTTATTTATTTGTTATTGAGTGCTGCCGTGATTGGCATTGACCAATGGGTGAAGCTCTGGACTGTCTCAAATTTTAAGTTAGGCGAGAGCCAATCAGTCATTGAAAATATTCTTTCTTTGACCTATATTCGTAATACCGGAGCCGCTTGGAGTTTATTGGAAGGAAAGATGTGGTTTTTCACAGTTGTTACAACAATTGCTGTAATAGCAGTCCTTTATTTCTTGGTGAAAAATTTGCATGGAAACAAATGGTTTACGATTGGGCTAAGTCTTGTTTTAGCTGGTGCTCTTGGAAACTTTATTGACCGTATTCGTTTGGGTTATGTCGTGGATATGTTCCAGACAGACTTTATTAATTTCCCGATTTTTAACGTGGCAGATATGTCTTTAGTAATTGGGGTAGTATGTATCTTCATTTATATTATTTTAGATGAAAGAGAAAAGGGGAGCTAATGAAACAACAAATTGAAGTAATTATTCAGCAACAAACAGGGCGAATTGATAAGGTTTTATCAGAAACCTTAAAAAACTATACTCGTTCACAAATTCAACAATGGCTTAAAGAAAACGGCGTCACGGTTAATGGAGATACAGCTAAAGCAAACTATAAGGTTAAAGCACAGGATAAAATCATCATTACAATACCTGAGCCAGAAGTATTAGACTTAATTGCTGAGGATATTCCTTTAGAAATCGTCTACCAGGATACAGATTTAGCCGTAATCAATAAACCACAAGGAATGGTTGTTCATCCTTCTGCCGGACATAAAAACGGTACCTTGGTCAATGCTTTACTGTTTCACATCAAAGATCTTTCAACGATTAATGATGTGGTACGTCCAGGCATTGTCCATCGAATCGACAAGGATACATCCGGCCTATTGATGGTTGCTAAAAATGATCAAGCACATGAATCTTTAGCAAAACAACTAAAAGACAAAACTTCTTTACGCAAATACGTGGCTTTAGTACATGGAGAAATTTCGCATGAAAAAGGAACGATTGAAGCTCCTATCGGCCGTTCAAAGATCAATCGCAAGAAACAAGCAGTGATAGAAGACGGCAAGCCTGCTACCACACATTTTCAAGTCCTTGAGCGTTTTGAAGGTTTCACCCTTATTGAACTGAAATTAGAAACGGGGCGTACACACCAAATTCGTGTGCACATGCAATATATCGGCTTTCCTGTGGCAGGAGATCCTTTATACGGGCCCAAAAAAACATTAGAGGGAAATGGCCAGTTTTTACATGCAAAACTTTTAGGCTTTACGCATCCAACAACAGGTGAGAATTTGGTCTTTGAAGCACCACTTCCCGAACTATTTGAAAAAACTTTAGAAAAATTAAGAGAAAATCATTGATTTTTTTTCTTAACAACGTTATAGTACTTCTAGAGAAAAATTAAATAAGTAATCCTTTAAGAGTAGTCCCGTGAGGCTAAGAAGGAAGCGAGTAAGTACAAACCTTGGTGCGCCAAGACGATGACTTATTCTATAGACGTGTACACACAAAAAGTCTGAAACCATCCTCCTACCTTCACAGGTAGGAGTTTTTTTGTGTAGTCCTACTTATTTTAGGGACTATTAGCAGGGATGCTAGGCGTGAGGCACTCAAATATAATGAGATAGCTTGTCCTCATTATGCGAGTCTTCGCCACAATTAATTATTGGAGGGAAACAGTATGCAAGGAAAAGAAGTTGTCGATACAATCACAATGAAACGAGCACTAACACGAATCACTTACGAAATTATTGAAAGGAATCGTGGCGTACAAGATATTGTCTTAATCGGCATAAAGACAAGAGGCATCTACATCGCCCAACGAATTGCTGAACGTCTGAAACAGTTAGAGCAAGTCGACGTACCGGTGGGAGAACTTGATATCACCTTATATCGAGACGATAAAAAAGAGGAACCACAAGCCGAGCCTGAACTTCACTCATCAGATATTCCTTTTTCGCTTGAAGGAAAAGAAGTCATTTTAGTGGATGATGTGCTTTTTACAGGTCGAACAATTCGAGCAGCAATGGATGCCATCATGGATTTTGGCCGACCAAACAAAATTTCACTGGCTGTTTTAGTGGATAGAGGGCATCGCGAATTACCTATCCGAGCAGACTATGTTGGAAAAAATGTCCCTACATCATTAAGTGAAGAAATTATTGTTGAAATGGAAGAATTAGATGGTCAAGATAGAGTCTTGATTGCGAAATAAAACAAATAGGAGTGTACCCATGTCAGATAAAAAACCATTCAAAAACTCAGATGCTGTATTAGATATTCACGATGTCCCAAAGCCCGCTCAGTGGTTAGGACTTAGTTTACAACACTTATTCACCATGTTTGGAGCCACTGTTCTTGTTCCTATTATGGTCGGAATTGATCCAGGGATTGCCTTAGTCAGTTCAGGGCTGGGAACATTAGTTTACTTAACCGTTACAAAAGGAAAGATTCCAGCTTACTTAGGAAGTAGCTTCGCTTTTATCGCGGCCATGAAGATGCTCATGCAAACAGATGGTTATCCAGCCATCGCACAAGGAGCCATGACAACGGGACTTGTTTACCTAATTGTTGCACTTATTATCAAAAAAATTGGCTCCGCTTGGTTAGATAAAATTTTGCCACCGATTGTAGTCGGACCTGTCATTATGGTTATCGGCTTAGGACTAGCTGCTAATGCGGCAAACAATGCCATGTACAGCGATGTCGCTAATCAAGTTTATGACTTCAAATACGTTGCTGTTGCCTTGATTACCCTAGCATTGACGATTTTCTTCAACATGTACTTAAAAGGTTTCTTAGGATTGCTACCTATCTTGTTGGGAATTGTAAGTGGCTACTTGGTTGCTCTATTGTTTGGTATTGTTGATGTCGATTTAATTAAAAACGCCCCTTGGTTTGCCTTACCAAATTTTGAAGTTCCTTTTGTTCACTATGAACCGAAACTTTATCTTGGGGCTATCACAACCATGGCACCCATCGCTTTTGTCACAATGACTGAGCATTTTGGTCACTTAATGGTCTTAAACAAACTAACAAAACGCAACTACTTTGAAGATCCTGGTTTACACAAAACCTTAATGGGTGATGGACTCGCACAAATTGTTGCCGGTTTTGTTGGGGGGCCTCCTGTAACAAGTTACGGTGAAAATATTGGCGTTCTAGCCATTACTCGTGTGCACAGTGTCTTCGTTATCGGCGGTGCAGGGGTCTTAGCTATCTGCCTAGGTTTTGTTGGAAAGTTGAGTGCTTTAATCTTAAGCATTCCAAGTCCGGTTATTTCAGGAATTAGCTTTGTCTTATTCGGAGTAATTGCTACAAGTGGGTTAAAAATCTTGATTGAAAACCAAGTCAACTTTGATAAGAAGAAAAACCTTCTAATTGTCTCAGTCATCTTAGTAGTCGGCATTGGCGGGTTGATTTTCCAAGTAGGTACCTTTACCTTATCAGCAATGGCTTTAGCAACAGTAATGGGCATCGTCTTAAATTTAATCTTACCTGAAACTTCACGTAGCGAAGAAGACTAAGAGGAGGAAATATTCATGATTATCCAATCAGAAAGAATCAGCTTAAAACATCTTTTAACCATTGAAGCGTTGACCGATCAAGAAGTAATGGGCTTAATTCGGCGAGCGCAGGAGTTCAAAAATGGTGCCCAGTGGACGCCGCAAAGAAGACAATACTTTGCAACAAATTTATTTTTTGAAAATAGTACGCGAACGCACAAAAGTTTTGAAGTAGCTGAAAAAAAATTAGGATTGGATGTCATTGAATTTGAAGCCACAACGAGTTCTGTTCAAAAGGGCGAGACCTTGTACGATACGGTATTAACGATGTCCGCACTTGGTGTTGACATCGCCGTCATTCGCCATGGAGCAGAACATTATTATGAAGAACTGATCCAAAGCAAGACCATTCAATGCTCCATCATAAATGGTGGGGATGGGAGTGGACAGCATCCAAGTCAGTGCTTACTTGACTTGATGACTATCTATGAGGAATTTGGTTATTTTGAAAATCTAAAGGTTGCAATTGTCGGCGACATTACGCATTCTCGTGTCGCCAAATCAAATATGCAAATGCTCAAGCGTTTAGGAGCAAAGGTGTTCTTCTCTGGGCCTAAAGAGTGGTACGACAAGGAGTTTGAAGTTTACGGACACTATCTCCCTTTGGATGAACTGCTTGACCAAGTCGACGTAATGATGATGCTCCGCGTGCAGCATGAACGACATGACGGCAAAGAAAGCTTTTCAAAAGAAGGCTATCACCAAGAATATGGTTTGACGGTAGAGCGCGCGAAAAGATTACAAGCACACACAATTATCATGCATCCAGCTCCCGTCAACCGAGATGTTGAATTAGCGGATTCGTTAGTTGAAGGACTCCAATCTCGAATTGTTCAACAGATGAGTAACGGTGTATTTACACGAATGGCAATTTTAGAAGCAATATTAAATGGAAAGGCGTAGGAGGAAAAAAGATGAAGACAGTAATTAGAAATGGTCAGATTGTAGTAAAGAATAACCAACTAGAGCCTGTAGAAATTTGGATAGAAGAGGGGCTTATCAAAGCGATTGGAACAGATTTTTCTGACCTTGAGTTTGATCAAGTCATCGATGCAAAAGGACAATTAATCTCTCCTGGATTGGTCGATGTTCATGTTCATTTACGTGAACCAGGCTTTACTTATAAAGAAACGATCAAAGCAGGAAGTTTGGCAGCCGCTCATGGAGGCTTTACCACAGTTTGTGCGATGCCTAACTTAAATCCTGTGCCAGATACCGCTGAGAAGCTTTCAGCAATCTATGAAACCATCAAAAAAGATGCTGTCATAAACGTTCTCCAATATGCACCCATTACCGAAGAGTTAAGAAGTGAAGTTTTAACTGATCAAGCAGCTCTAAAAGAAGCTGGCGCCTTTGCTTTCACCAATGATGGCGTTGGAGTTCAAACAGCTGGAACCATGTATCTTGCAATGAAGGAAGCGAAGAAACAAGGAATGGCTTTAGTGGCTCACACAGAAGATGAATCGCTCTTGTTTGGCGGTGTCATGCATGAAGGTCAAATCTCTAAAAAGTTAGGCTTACCAGGAATTCTTAGCTCAACAGAAGCGTCACAAATTGCACGAGATGTTGTCTTAGCAGGAGAAACTGGCGCTCACTATCATGTTTGCCATGTTTCCACCAAAGAAAGTGTTCGAGTCATTCGTGATGCAAAAAAGGCTGGCGTTCATGTAACAGCAGAGGTTTCACCTCATCATTTAATTCTGATTGATGAAGATATTCCTGAGGACAATGGTTTTTGGAAAATGAATCCTCCTTTACGAGGAGAAGAAGATCGCGCAGCTTTGATTGAAGGCTTACTAGATGGAACCATTGATTGCATCGCTACGGACCATGCACCACACGGCTTAGAGGAAAAAAGGCAGAGTTTCTTGAAAGCACCGTTTGGCATTGTTGGCAGCGAGACGGCCTTCCAATTAATCTACACATACTTTGTCAAAACAGGCGTCTTTACTTTAGAACAAGTCATTGACTGGATGGCCACAAAACCAGCTGAAATCTTTGGCCTAAAAGCTGGCACACTACGCGTTGGCCAAGCCGCAGACATTGCACTATTTGATCTACAAACAAAGACGACCATTGATGAAACAGAATTTGAGTCATTGGGAGTGAATACCCCATTTGTTGGGTGGGAAATTCATGGAGAAACCATCTGCACCCTCGTTAATGGAAAGATTGTCTGGAAGAAGGAGGAAAAGTAAATGAAACGACTATTGATTTTAGAAGATGGGACTGTCTTTTCTGGTAAAGCTTTTGGTGGACAAGCCAACGTTTTTGGAGAAATCGTCTTTACAACAAGTATGACTGGGTATCAAGAAACCATTACAGACCAAAGCTTCAATGGTCAAATAATCACATTTACTTATCCAATGGTAGGAAATTATGGCGTCAATCGGGATGATTACGAATCAATCGCGCCAACCTGTAAGGGCGTTGTCGTTAAAGAACACGCTCGTCTAGCAAGTAATTGGCGAAAACAAATGACATTAGATGAATTCTTAAAACACAAAGGAATTCCTGGTATCTCAGGAATAGATACTAGAGCACTGACACGAAAAATTCGTGAGGTAGGAACAATGAAAGCTAGCATGGTAGATGCTGGAGATGAATTTAACCATATCTTCGATCAACTAAAAGCGACTGTTCTGCCTACCAATCAAGTCGCTCAAGTATCAACAACTAAACCTTACCCTAGCCCAGGCATTGGACGCAATGTTGTGGTGATTGACTTTGGTTTAAAACACAGTATTTTACGCGAATTATCGAAACGTCAATGCAACTTAACAGTAATGCCTCACAACACCTCTGCACAAGCCATTCTTGACTTATGTCCAGATGGAGTCATGTTAACAAACGGTCCGGGAGATCCCAAAGATGTCCCAGAAGCTATTCAAATGATTAAAGAAATTCAAGGAAAAGTTCCTATTTTTGGCATCTGCTTAGGTCATCAGCTGTTCGCATTAGCTAATGGTGCTGATACCTACAAAATGAAATTTGGTCATCGTGGCCTGAACCACCCAGTAAGAGAGATTGCGACAGGAAGAATTGATTTCACTTCACAAAATCATGGGTTTGCGGTTGATGAAAAAACGATCGATCCAGAAACACTGATGGTGACACACACAGAAGTCAATGACGGAACTATTGAAGGGATTCGTCATCGTCGTTATCCAGCCTTTAGTGTTCAGTTTCACCCAGATGCCGCACCTGGACCGCATGATGCGCTTCACTTGTTTGACGAATTTATGGAAATGATGGATGCCGGAAAGGAGCAAGACTAAGATGCCAAAACGTACGGATATCAAGAAAATTATGGTGATTGGCTCAGGGCCAATTATTATCGGTCAAGCAGCTGAATTTGATTATGCAGGAACACAAGCTTGTCTGGCATTGAGAGAAGAAGGTTATGAGGTTGTTTTAGTCAACTCAAATCCAGCAACAATTATGACAGATAAAGAAATTGCAGATAAAGTTTATATCGAACCCATCACGTTGGAATTTGTTTCTCGGATTTTGAGAAAAGAAAAACCTGATGCTTTACTCCCAACTTTAGGTGGGCAAACAGGGTTAAACATGGCTATGGAACTCGCTTCTTCTGGAATTTTAGATGAACTACAAGTCGAATTATTAGGGACTAAGCTTTCAGCGATTGACCAAGCGGAGGACCGTGATTTATTCAAACAATTGATGGAAGACTTAGAACAACCGATTCCGGAATCTGAGATTGTCAATACAGTCGACGAAGCACTAGCTTTTGCAGAAACAATTGGTTATCCAGTCATCGTTCGTCCAGCCTTCACTTTAGGAGGAACAGGTGGTGGCATGTGTGATAATGAAGAGGAGCTCCGTCAAATCGCCGAAAACGGCTTGAAGCTTTCGCCGGCAACACAATGTCTGATTGAACGTAGTATCGCGGGTTTCAAAGAAATTGAGTATGAAGTAATGCGCGATTCAGCAGACAATGCAATTGTTGTCTGTAACATGGAAAATTTTGACCCTGTTGGTGTTCACACAGGTGATTCGATTGTTTTTGCCCCTAGTCAAACGCTCGCAGATCATGAGTATCAATTACTTAGAGATGCTTCACTTTCTATTATCCGGGCACTCAAAATAGAGGGGGGCTGTAATGTTCAGCTAGCACTAGATCCCCATAGCTTTAACTATTATGTCATTGAAGTGAACCCTCGTGTATCTCGCTCTTCAGCATTGGCAAGTAAAGCAACTGGATATCCAATTGCCAAGCTTGCAGCAAAAATTGCGGTTGGTTTAACCTTGGATGAGATGAAAAATCCTGTGACGCAAACAACTTATGCGGAATTTGAGCCAGCTTTAGATTATGTGGTTGCAAAAATTCCTCGTTGGCCTTTTGATAAATTTGAAAAAGGAGAACGTCGTTTAGGCACGCAAATGAAAGCCACTGGTGAAGTCATGGCAATTGGACGAAACATTGAAGAGTCCTTGTTAAAAGCCGTTCGCTCACTAGAAATTGGTACGTATCACGTAGAAATCAACGAGTTCCAACAAGTGGAAGACGATGATTTAATTGAAAAAATTGTAAAAGCACAAGATGACCGTCTCTTCTATTTAGCAGAGGCTATTCGGCGAGGCTTCACCATCCAAGAATTAAGTGATTTAACAAAAATCGACTTGTTCTTTTTGGACAAGCTCCTCCATATCATTGAGTTAGAAACGGCTTTAGAAGAAGCGCCAAATGACTTAGAAATTCTGAAAGAAGCCAAACAAAACGGCTTTACTGACCGTAAAATTGCTGATTTATGGCAAACAACAGAAGTGGAAGTGACCGCTTTTAGAAAAGCTCATTCACTCACACCCGTCTATAAGATGGTGGATACCTGTGCTGCGGAATTTGAATCACAAACGCCCTATTTTTATAGTACGTATGAAGTCGAAAACGAAAGTCATGTTTCAGAAAAACCTTCTGTTCTAGTGCTTGGTTCCGGGCCTATCCGAATCGGGCAGGGGGTTGAATTTGATTATGCAACCGTTCATTCGGTGAAAGCCATTCAAGCGGCTGGTTACGAAGCCATCATTATGAACAGTAACCCTGAAACGGTCTCGACTGACTTTTCCATCTCAGATAAATTATATTTCGAACCACTGACGCTAGAAGATGTCATGAACGTGATTGATTTGGAACAACCTAAAGGCGTCATCGTTCAATTCGGTGGGCAAACAGCCATTAATCTGGCAGAGCCGTTAGTCAAAAAAGGCGTAAAAATCTTAGGCACAAGTATCGAGGATTTAGACCGCGCGGAAAACCGCGATTTGTTTGAACAAGCCTTAAAAGAGTTAGAGATTCCACAGCCGCCAGGAGACACCGCAACTAGCAAGGAAGAAGCGGTCGTGATTGCCAACCGAATTGGTTATCCGGTACTTGTTCGTCCAAGTTATGTCTTAGGTGGACGGGCGATGGAAATTGTTGAGAACCAACAAGATTTAGAGGATTATATGGTCAACGCAGTGAAAGCCTCACCTGAACATCCTGTCTTAGTGGATAGTTACTTGTTAGGGCGTGAGTGTGAGGTAGATGCCATTTGTGACGGTGAAACGGTCCTTATCCCAGGGATCATGGAACATATTGAACGTGCTGGTGTCCATTCAGGTGACTCAATGGCAGTTTACCCGCCACAAACTTTATCAAAAGAGATTCAAGAAACAATTGCGACCTATACAGAAAAATTAGCACTTGGATTAAATTGTATCGGCATGATGAATATCCAGTTTGTCATTCATGAAGAAAAAGTCTATGTGATAGAGGTCAACCCACGAGCAAGTCGAACAGTGCCGTTTTTAAGTAAGATTACTGGTATCCCAATGGCTCAAGTAGCAACAAAAGCCATTCTTGGCAACTCCTTAAAAGAGATGGGTTATGAAAATGGTCTCTATCCAGAAAGCCAGCTGGTCCATATTAAAGCGCCAGTCTTTTCATTCACAAAGTTGCAAAAAGTGGACACTTATTTAGGCCCTGAGATGAAGTCAACAGGTGAGGTAATGGGTTCTGATATCAGCTTAGAAAAAGCTCTCTATAAAGCATTTGAGGCTTCTGGTTTACATTTACCAAGTTATGGGGCGGTCTTATTCACCATCGCAGATGAAACAAAAGAAGAAGCTTTAAATCTTGCCAAACGTTTTTATGAAGTTGGTTATAGCTTACTCGCAACGAAAGGAACAGCTACGTATTTTAGAGAACAAGGTCTAGATGTGTTAACGGTCGCTAAAATTTCTGAAGAGACGGATAAACGAAACGTCGTAGATCTTATCAGAAAAGGAGCAGCACAAGTTGTCGTCAATACGATGGATAAAGATCGAACTCACGCATCAAAAGACGGCTACACCATTCGCCGAGAAGCGGTGGAACATGGTGTTCCGCTGTTCACTTCACTAGATACCGCCGATGCAATTTTACGAGTGCTCGAATCACGAGCCTTTTCTACACAAGCTTTATAGATCCAATCAATAAATTCATTCGAGAAGTCGTGAAAACCTAGGTTAAAACCTGACATTCAGAGACCTTTTTGAGTGTTCATTCATGACACACTCAACTGACTTCTCGTTTTTCTAAAGAATGAAACACTTTTTGTAAGCCGACAATCACGTTGAAAAGGAGCAAGAGAATGAAACAAGAAATGATGAGAATTGTTAGTCAAAGACAACTAGCCCCAAGAATTTTCGAACTAACGCTAACAGGTGAGTTAGTCAAAGAAATGGTGACAGCTGGTCAATTTATTCATATTCGTGTTCCCCGAGCAGATTTATTGTTACGCCGTCCTATCAGTATCAATCAAATCAATTCTGAAAAGAAAACCTGCACCATCATTTATCGGGTAGAGGGGGATGGTACCAAAGAATTCTCCTTGTGCCAACCTGGTGACTTATTAGATGTGTTGGGTCCGTTAGGAAATGGCTTTGATATTAGTGAACTAAAAGCAGGTGAAACGGCCTTTATTGTTGGCGGAGGGATTGGTATTCCACCTTTATATGAACTGTCAAAGCAGTTGAAACAAAAAGGGGTTACACCTATTCATTTTCTTGGCTTTGCCTCAAAAGAAGTCATGTATTACACAAAAGAATTCGAAGCTCTTTCTGAAACGCGATTTGCTACAGATGATGGGAGTTTTGCCCAAAAAGGCCATGTTGGTCATTTATTAAAAGAAGCCGTTCAAACTATCACACCAGACGCTGTTTTTGCTTGTGGTGCAAACGGCTTACTAAAAGCGGTGGAAGCGCAGTTTGAGGAACACCCGAATGTTCAATTATCACTAGAATCAAGAATGGCTTGTGGAATAGGCGCTTGTTACGCTTGCGTCTGTCATGTGAAAGGCGATGAAACAGGGAACAAAAGTCGTAAGGTCTGTGATGAGGGGCCAATCTTTAAAGCTGGGGAGGTTATCATATGAAAAATCGATTAGCAGTTCAATTACCTGGCTTAAATTTAAAAAATCCAATTATGCCAGCCAGTGGGTGTTTTGGATTTGGTAAAGAATACGGCAAATATTACGATTTGAATCAATTAGGTTCAATAATGATTAAGGCGACCACTCCTGAAGAACGCTTTGGTAATGAAACACCTCGTGTCGCAGAAACACCATGTGGCATGCTCAATGCGATTGGATTGCAAAATCCTGGTTTAGATGTTGTTTTAAATGAAATTTTACCTAGCTTAGAAGCTTATAAGGACTTACCAATCATCGCGAATGTTGCAGGAGCTTGCGAAGAAGATTATGTTCTCGTTTGCGAAAAAATCAGTCAGGCTAAAAATGTCCATGCGATTGAGTTAAACATTTCATGCCCAAATGTCAAACATGGGGGAATTGCTTTTGGAACGGATCCAGACGTAGCCTTCGAATTAACCAAAGCTGTAAAAAAAGTTTCAGAGGTGCCGATTTACGTCAAACTTTCTCCTAATGTGACCGATATTGTGCCAATTGCCAAAGCTATTGAAGCAGGCGGCGCAGATGGGTTTACAATGATTAATACTTTATTGGGTATGAGAATTGATTTAAAAACACGCAGACCTATTTTGGCTAATCAAACAGGGGGCTTATCAGGCCCGGCCATTAAGCCCGTCGCGATTCGTCTAATCAATCAAGTCGCTAATGTCTCTAGCTTACCAATCATCGGCATGGGCGGTGTACAGACAGTTGATGATGTCTTAGAAATGTATATGGCTGGTGCTAGTGCTGTTGCAATCGGAACGGCGAATTTCACTGATCCTTACATTTGTCCGAAGTTAATTGACGCCTTGCCTCAGCGCATGACTGAGCTAGGAATTGATTCATTGGAACAACTAATTAAAGAGGTAAGAGAGGCCAGAAAAAAATGAATACTCGACCAATCATCGCGCTAGATTTCCCGAATAAACGTCAACTTGAAGGTTTTTTAACTCATTTTCCATCTGAAGAATCTTTATTTGTAAAAGTTGGAATGGAACTATTTTATGAAGAAGGTCCCGCAATCGTTCGCTGGTTAAAAGGCCTTGGACACGATGTCTTCCTCGATTTGAAATTATACGATATTCCGAATACAGTTGAAATGGCGATGCGCCGCTTAGCAGCTCTAGGCGTTGATTTAACCTGTGTTCATGCAGCAGGTGGTGTTCAAATGATGGAGGCTGCATTGAATGGCCTAAAAGAGGGGACATCAAAAGGCAAAAAACGCCCTCTCCTGTTAGCCATTACCCAACTAACATCAACGAGTGAAAAACAAATGCAGGTCGATCAATTGATTCCTGTCACATTGGAGGAAAGTGTTATTCATTATGCCAAATGTGCGGCAAAAGCCGGTCTAGATGGCGTCGTTTCATCTGCTTGGGAAGCTTCTCAAATAAAAGAGTCTACACATCCAGAGTTTGTTTCCTTAACTCCAGGGATTCGTCCCACAGGAAGTGAGATAGGTGATCAAAAACGAGTCGTTACTCCAGGAAAAGCACGTGAAATGGGAGCTAACTTTATCGTGGTCGGACGGCCTATCACCAAATCAGAAACACCCTATGAAAGTTATCTACAAATAAAAAAAGAATGGAACGGTGAGGGGAATGACTAATAACCTAGTGAAGACAATTGCGAAAGATTTATTAGAGATAAAGGCAGTATTTTTAAATCCAAAAAATCCTTTTACTTGGGCTAGTGGGATTAAAAGTCCCATTTATTGTGACAACCGAATCACGATGAGCTATCCTAAGGTCCGAAAAGATATCGCTAACGGACTTGCTGAAAAAATCAAAGAGACTTTTCCCGAAGTAGAAGTTATCGCTGGAACGGCAACTGCTGGAATTCCTCATGCAGCTTGGGTTGCTGAAATCTTGGATTTGCCTATGGTCTACATCAGAAGTAAAGCAAAAGATCATGGGAAAGGCAATCAAATCGAAGGACGAATTTCGGAAGGACAAAAGATGGTTGTGATTGAAGATTTAATCTCAACAGGCGGCAGTGTTCTAGAAGCCGTTGAAGCTGCCAAACGAGAAGGTGCTGATGTCTTAGGAGTTGCCGCAATTTTCACCTATGAACTGGCAAAAGGTATCACAAACTTCGAAGCACACAAAACACCTCTTATTACCTTAACCAATTATTCGACACTGATTGAAGTCGCCTTGGAATCAAACTATATTAACGAAAATGAATTAAAACTTTTAAAAGACTGGAAAACAGATCCCGAAAATTGGTTAAACTAGTCTTTTGAAACTTACGAACAAGAAAATTTTTAAAAGACTGAAAATAAAGTGGAATCAAGATGGCTGTATCTCAGCGAAACTTGTCTTTCTTTATTCTTCAGTCTCTTTCTTTTTGACAATATATTGTGTAAACTTTATGAGCAATGTAAATGACAATTCTCTATACTTCCGTCAAAATAAACCTATTCGCTGACTCCAGCGTGTTTTTATTTCTATATACGGACATGACCTTACCTTATGGATAGAATTTCTGAAAATGGAGGAACTATAGATGAAAAAAATTAAAAATATGGACGTTGAATGGGGCTACTCGGGGGAACGTGGTCCTGAGCATTGGCATGAATTGTGTGATTGGTATAAGGAGGGGGCGTCCTATCCTTATCAATCACCAATTGCTTTACATCATCAAACAGATGGATCAACTGTTACAAAGACTGCCTCAACTAATTTATCTCTGAATGAACTTGCCTTTTATTACGTACAAGAACACTTTACTGAAAAGGAATTTAAAAACACCTTACATTTTGTCCCCTATGATACAAAAAGTTATGTGTTATTCCATGAAGAGAAGTATGTACTGACGGATATTCATTTCCATATGCCCAGTGAGCATATAATTGACGAGCAACAAGAGGAACTCGAGTTTCATTTAGTTCATATGAATGAGCAGGGGGAAAACTTGGTGTTGGGTATCCTATTCACGCTTTCTGATGAAGGTGGATTGATTTTGCAGGATCAAGAAGAAGTTGTTTGGGATTATGACAACCATGCAGAGTGGTTCAATCCAAAAATCTTTTTACCACAGAACAAAAGTCATTTTTATTATGTAGGCTCATTAACGACACCTCCTACAAAAGGCCCGATTAATTGGTTTGTTTTTGATACTATTCGACCAATGAATCGCCGTTTTATCCATCAGTTTAGAGAAGAAGTCGCTGAAAATAATAATCGACCGCTTCAACCAACAAAAGATCGAACCATTACCTACTTTACTGGAGTGAAAAAAGAATGAATGTTCAACAGCTGAAATATGTCGTTGCTGTGGCGAATAACGGGAGTTTTCGTGAAGCAGCCAAAAAGATGTTTATTACTCAACCAAGTCTTTCTAATGGCATCAAAGAATTGGAAAATGAGATTGGTCTGACCTTATTTACCAGAACTAACAAAGGGGCTTATCTAACTGATGAGGGTAAAGACTTTTTAGAGCACGCAGAAAAAATTCTTGCACAAATGGATTATTTAGAAACGCGCTATCAAAAATCCGAGCAGCAGGAGCGTTTTTCTGTCGCTTCTCAACACTATGATTTTCTAGGACCGATTGTCGCTAAATTAATGAAACAGTTTCAGCCACAATACAAACAATTTCGGATTTTTGAAACTACGACTGCTAAGGTGATAGAGGATGTGCAACAGCTAGGAAGTGAAGTTGGGCTCCTCTATTTAAACGAACACAACCAAACAAGTATCTATCGTTATCTCGAACAGGCGAATTTGGATTATGAACTGCTAGGGACGTTCCAAACCCATATCTTTTTAGGACCTCAACATCCTTTAGCAAAAAAAGAGGGCATTTATCTCAATGAGCTAGCGCAATTTCCGCAAGTTCGATTTACACAAGATGGGCAAAATTTTGCTTATTTTTACGAGGATTTGATTGAAATGCCAGAACAAGAAACGGTCTTTTATACAAGTGATCGAGGAACCTTAATGAATTTACTTCTTGAAACGCAAGCATATGCATCCGGCTCAGGAATTGTCGTTGGTGGTAGTCGTAGCCAAATTTGTTTGATTCCATTAATTGATGGACCCAACAATAAATTCTGTATTATCTATCCAAAACGAAGAAAACCAACCCCAATTGTTGAAGCCTTTATAAAAGAAGTCAAGAATCTGCTGTAAATAAGAAGTTGGGACACCCCCCCTGAGGATGATCATCCTCAAGGGGGGTTGTCCCAACTTCGATTGTTTAGTCTTTTTCTCGTAACGACTCGACCACGGCTTCTTCCGGTGTTACAAAAACTGTTTTTTGATTTTCATAAATCACGTAACCTGGTTTAGCCCCGTTCGGTTTGCGGATATGTTTGACTTGAACAACATCTACAGGAACCTGCGCGGAATGTCGATATTTTGAATAAAAGGCAGCTAACTCAGCGGCAGCCATAATTGTGTCTTCAGAAGGATTCTCACTTTTAATAATCACATGTGACCCTGGAATATCTTTGGCGTGAAGCCAATAATCCGTTTTTCTAGCAGTTTTTAAGGTTAGTTGGTCGTTTTGTAGGTTATTTTTGCCAACCAATAGTTGTGTGCCATCCGCAGATACAAAATGTTCTGGTCGTGATTTTTTTTCTTTCTTCTGTTTTTTACTAGCCCGTTTACGAATATAACCTTGTTCGGTTAACTCTTCTTTAATTACCGTTAAGTCCATGGGGCCCGCAATCTCTAGTTGTGCAAGAACAGACTCCAAATAGGCAATCTCATCTTTTGTTTCTTTGATTTGTTTCCCAATCAACTTCACTGCATTTTTCAGTTTTTGATATTTTTGAAAATATTTTTGTGCATTTTGATTGGGGGAGAGCGCTGGGTTCAGTTTGATGGTAATCAACTGGTTCTCTTCATAATAATTTTCTAATTCAACCTGAGAAGCTCCTCTAGGAACCTGTACCATAAACGTCGTCAATAACTCCCCATCTCGGCGATACTCTTCTGCATTTTCAGAATCTGTTAATGTTTTTTCACGCTTTTTCAGTTTGGATTGATTTCTTTTTAGCTCATTTTCCATTTTCCTCAATAATTCGCCACCCTGTTGTTTCACACGGTCTTTTTCAGCTTTATCGCCATAATAAGCATCTAATAGTTGGCTGAGTGAGTCAAAATGCGCAACTGTAGCACCTTCTTTTTGGCTCAAGCTTTGGTACTCAAAGGGGGTAAAAAATTCTTTTTGTCCAACTGTTGTTAGTGTTGGAGTAACTTGGTTTATTGACGCCATAAACTCTGCCCAGACAGCCATTTTTTCATTGGGGCGCATCTTCAAACGATAAGAAAGCTCATCCGCCGTATCTCGACCAAACCCTTGAAACTGTTGTTGCAAATACGTTCCAGAAAGCTCATCTGTTTGCGAGAGTAGGTGAAAGACGGTTTCTTTTGTCGCTTTGAACGGATTTTTTTGCGTTTGTAGTGGGGGAGCGATATACTCGGCCCCTGGAAGCAATGACCGATAGGTGTTCTGCGAACTTCCGATATGTTTAATCGTATCAAGTATTTTTCCTGTTTCATTATTTAATAAAACAATGGTACTGTGACGCCCCATTAGCTCAACGATTAAGACAATATTCTGTAAATCACCTAACTCATTTCGTTTGCTAAATGAGAAATGAATCACTCGATCGTTGTCTATTTGATGAATTGACTCAAGAATCGCGCCTTCCAAATACTTTCTCAACATCATCACAAAATTGGGCGGTGTTTCTGGATTTCCATAGGCAATCTCCGTTAATTGAACCCGCGAATAGCTTGGGTGGGCAGATAATAAAAGCCGATGATTTTTTCCTCGTGCACGAATGACTAAAACAACCTCATTTTCGTAAGGTTGGTGAATTTTAGAAATACGACCTGATACTAATTCCATTTGCAACTCTTGGACTATTGCATGTGTAAACACACCATCAAAGGACATAAATATCCCTCATTTCTTTTTTAGAATACTTCCATTATAACGAAAAAAAGGAATAACTCCAATAAACAAGGAGAAATATTGGCTCTTACAGACGATTTCTCCAGAACTTTTTTGAAATTTCGTTACTATTCACGGCTGAATTAAGGAAACGACACGCGTCTATTAGATTTTCCCTTAACAAAAATGAAGAATCGCATCCAAAATTCCTTCCACCAAAAAGTTATGGATGCCATCTTCTTTTTTATTCGTAAATTCTACGATGAGAAACAAAGAATGATACTGTGCGCTATTTTTGCTCAGTAGGTTATAATACCTATAAAACTATTCAAATGACTGTGAATAGTAACGAATTTTACGCTATTGGGAATTTATTTTTTTGAAAAGATAGTTATTTTTATCTGAAAAAGGTATAATAGACAGAGAAAAATTAGGAGGCTGTTGCATGGAAAAATGGTTTAATAAACTAAAAAACAAGTTGGTAGACGGTTGGTACGATTTTGTTGACCTAGCTAGTGCCAATCAAAAACGTAGTTTAATCTATGCAGGCTCTATTTTGGTATTTGTCACACTTGCTACGATTGTTATGATTCTTCTTCAACCAGGAATTCGCAAACAAGAGATTGAAAGTTTGGTGTATCCTGATATTCAATCTAGCAAAGTGAAATTATTTGAAGATAAGGATCCTGATAAAGTTATTAAAGAAAGTAAAGCAATTTCTGTCATGTATAGTAAGCCTGATGGATTGACTTATGACAAAGTATTAAAAGTTTTAAATGATTCTAAAGCCATTCAAGACTTAAATCGCACAGTCTATTTTTATCCGATTGTCTATAAATCTCATCAATTAGAAGAAACGTATTCAATTGATAGCAATCAAGTCACCTTTGTTTTTTACGAAAACGGGGTGGAGAAAAACCGATTTGCTGTTGAAAACTTAAAAGACTTTTCTAATGAATTTATTCCAAAGCTCAATCGTTTGCCAATGTGGAACATCACTGATAATCAACCAACGACTGATTCATCTGCCACAAATTCATCGACATCTAACTCAATCACTGATTCTTCTAAATGATTAAAAACGTTGTGAAGTTTCAAATCTAATGAAAAAATATATCACGCAAGCCCTTCATCTTTTTGAAGATAGAGGAGACCGCGTTTAAAAGAGGCTGGGATAAGAAGTGTTTAGCTCCGAGAACCGGGTAGGTACTGTGCAACATCAACTCATGCTTCGTTGTGTTTTACAGCACCGATTAGGTACTGTGCAACATCAACTCATGCTTCGTTGTGTTTTACAGCAATAAGAACCTTCAACTCTAGCATATCTCATGCGTAGAAGTTGTTGAGAGCGGAACAACGTCCTTCAATTCTTAAGGTGTTTCACCTTTAGAGATTGATGAGATCGAAGTGGTTTTACGGAGTGAAGACCTTCAACTCTAGCATGTCCCATGCGTAGAAGTTGTTGAGAGCGGAACAACGTGCAGATGGAGTTGCTTCTGTACCCACCGTTTATTAACCGGAGAGTTTCTCTAATTCTCTCCGGTTTCCTGTTTAATGGCTAGCTCTCTAAAAAAATTCTCATCTTTTTTTCATTTTTATATTGACGAATGGAAATCCATCATGTAAACTAATCTCAATTATAAGAAAAAGGGAGTGGCCATCATGAATCTATCTATCAAATTTGTACAAGTGAATAACGTATGGCAAAGCTGGCGTAGGTAGTTGTATTGATGAAGTCATTCATGGATACAGCTTTTAGAGTATGTTCTAAAAATTGTATCTATGCTAAGGAAATGCTTATTCGACCGCATAGATAAATTATCTATGTGGTCTTTTGTTTTGCGACAACTACCACAACTTGAGGTAGTTGTCTTTTTTTATCAAAAAATATCAACCATAAAAATAACAAACATTTGGAGGAATTATAATGAAAAACAAACGATTGATTTTTGCAGTTAGCGCGGTAGTTTTAGTCTTGGTAGGTTCTTTCTTTTTACAAAATAAACAAACAGAAACAGCCAAAGTAGACAAAAAAATTGTTGGAGTTTTACAATTTGTCAGTCACCCAGCACTAGATGAGATTTATAAAGGCATTCAGCAAGGATTGGAAGATGAAGGGTATACCAAAGACCGCATCGAAATCGTCTTTCAAAATGGGCAAGCAGACCAAAGTAAATTAACAACTATGAGTCAACAATTGGTACAAAAAAAGGCGGATGTTTTGATTGGAATTGCAACACCTGCAGCTCAGTCATTAGCAACAACAACTTCTGAGGTACCAATCGTTTTAGGTGCCGTTACTGATCCTGTAGGCGCTGGTTTAGTAGCAGATAATGAAGCTCCTGGTGCAAATATTACTGGTGTCTCAGATAAATCACCTGTAGAAGCGCAAATGGTTTTAGCAAAAGAATTACTGCCACAAGCTAAAACAATGGGTATCCTTTATTCTTCAACAGAAGATAATTCAAAATACCAAGTGGCAGAAGCAGAAGAAGCAGCTAAAAAACAAGGTTTCCAAACAAAAAAAATGGCGGTTCCTTCTACTAACGAGGTCGCTCAAACAGTTCAAGTAATGAGTCAAGACGTTGATTTCATTTACATTCCTACTGACAACACAATTGCTAATGCCATGCAAACAGTTGCCAATGAAGCCAACAAATCAAAAACACCAATTATTCCTTCTGTAGATACCATGGTTGCACAGGGAGGATTAGCGACTGTTGGGATTAATCAATTTGATTTAGGGGTTCAAACAGGGAAGATGGCAGCAGATATTTTAGCTGGAAAATCAGATCCAGCAACGACACCTGTGTATACATTTACTGAAGGGGACACGATAATCAACACCTCTCAGGCGGAAAAACTAGGTATTGAGATTCCAGAAAGCTTAAAAGGTTCAGCAAAACTAGTCACTACAGAAGAGTAAAACAAGGAAAATAGAAGCGAGTATAAAAATAAACAGGCGGTTTGACTTATACTCGCTTTTCTAAAATAGAAAATAGACAACGAACTTGGAGGAAGAAATATGATCGTCTCAGCAATTGGTCAAGGAATGATATGGGCAATACTTGGTTTAGGTATCTATATGACTTATCGGATACTCAACTTTCCTGATATGACTACGGAAGGTTCATTTCCACTAGGAGGAGCTGTTTGTGTCACAGCAATTACATACGGTATCCATCCATTACTGGCAACTTTATTAGGCGTTTTGGCAGGCATGCTTGCTGGAATGGTGACTGGACTGCTCTTTACAAAAGGCAAGATCCCCGTTATTTTAGCAGGAATTTTAGTTATGTCTGGTTTAAACTCTGTTATTCTTTTTGTTATGAAAACACCCAATCTATCATTAATGAATAAACCAAAAATTCAGGATTTCTTCACCAACTTACCACTCCCTGATTATTTTGATATCGTGATTGTTGGCATTATTGCACTATTTATTATCATTTCCTTACTCTTATTTTTCTTTAATACAGATTTAGGACAATCATATATTGCAACAGGAGATAATGAAACCATGGCTCGTTCATTGGGCGTACCAACAGACCGCATGAAAATTCTCGGTTTAACTCTTTCAAACGGTATCATCGCATTGTCTGGTGCTCTGATTGCTCAAAATGACGGATATGCGGATGTAAGTAAGGGGACAGGGGTCATCGTGATTGGTCTTGCCTCTATTATTATTGGTGAAGTTCTTTTCGGGGAACTGACCTTTGTAGAACGCCTGATTGCTATTGTTATTGGTAGCATTATCTATCAATTACTAATTTTACTAGTGATAAAAGCCGGATTTGACACCACGTATCTGAAAATATTCTCTGCAGGAATTTTAGCTATTTGCTTAATGATTCCTCAATTAAAACGGACGTTGAACTTAACAGTCGGCACAGAAAAGGAGTAAACGGATATGGCGATTATTGAAATAAAACAGGTTTCTAAAGAAATCGATAACGGGATGCAAGAAAAAAAAGTTCTACTTGATGCTGTTGATTTAACCATCAATGCAGGAGAATTCGTAACGGTTTTAGGTGGCAATGGTGCTGGGAAAAGTACGTTATTTAACACGATTGCAGGAACAACCTCGGTGAGCAGTGGAACCATTACAATGGGTGAACGCTTAGTGAATAATTATTCGGAAGAAAAAAGAGCAGAATTTCTTTCACGGGTCTTTCAAGATCCTAAAATGGGCACCGCACCTCGAATGACAGTTGCCGAAAATTTACTTCTCGCACAAAAAAGAGGCGAGCGACGTTTTTTAAAACATAGACAGCTAAAACAACAACGTGACTTTTTCTATGAGCTATGTAAAGAGGTCGGAAACGGCTTAGAACAACACTTAGATACACCAACAGGGCATTTATCAGGTGGGCAAAGGCAAGCCTTAAGTTTGTTAATGGCGACGATTAAACGTCCGGAGCTGTTACTTTTGGATGAACATACAGCTGCTCTTGATCCAAAAACCTCAAAACAATTAATGGCGTTAACCGATCGACGTATTAAAGAAGAAAATTTGACTTGTTTAATGATTACTCACCGAATGGAAGACGCTTTGCATTATGGCAATCGTCTCATTGTTTTACAGAAAGGAAAAATTATCAAAGACCTTTCTGCCAAAGAAAAAGAGAAACTGAACCTTTCTGATTTACTTCTATTTTTTGAAGAACAAGAGGAAGTGATTGTGGGATAAGGCTTTATCCATCAATAAATTGCTTGGGAAATTCACATTTTATCAAGCAATTTTTCTTTAAAGATAACAACTGCTACGAAAAGAAAATGAAAAAATAATTAAAAAAGTGTTGACACCTTTCTTCGTTCAGCCTATACTTAACTCAATCTTAAAAAACAGTTTGGAGCGATTGTCATGATACAATTACAAAAACCACAACTGAATAATTATTACTTTAGCTATTTTAGATAGGGTTGTATTCATGAATTCATGGATGCAAACCTGAACGTTTGTATCTATGATGGCTAGGGGAATTTAAGATGCGAAGTTGTCTTTTCTGCCACATAGATGAAAATCTATAGTGGCTTTTTATTTTCTACACTTGTAAGAAGGTGTCCACTGTAGATTTTTCTGAAAATTTACAGTGGACATCTTTTTTAATTGATTGGAGGAGAAAAAATGGAGAATGGAATTACTGGACACACGAGACTTGTAGGGCTTTTCGCAACACCGATTCGCCACAGCGTTTCCCCTATGATTCAGAACACAGCGTTTCAAGAATTAGGAATTGATGCAGTCTATTTAGCCTTTGATTTGGGTGTTGATAGATTACCTCAAGCAATCGAATCAATTAAAAACCTAGAAATGCTTGGAGCAAACTTATCTATGCCAAATAAAATGGCAGCCGTGCCGTTAATGGATGAGTTAAGCACCGCAGCAAAATTAGTCGGAGCAATCAACACAATTGTCAATCAAAACGGGAAATTGATTGGCCATATCACAGATGGTACTGGTTTTATGAGAAGCCTTCAAGATATTGAGATAGATATCATCCATCAAAAGATCACGATTATTGGAGCTGGTGGAGCAGCGACAGCAATTATTGTTCAAGCCGCACTGGACGGTGTGAAAGAAATTGCGGTGTATAACCGAAAAGATGAATTCTACACAAAAGTCCAAGAAAAGTTAGCTTATGTTGAAGAAAATACGGATTGTAAAATTTCATTACATGACTTAGCCGATAAAGAAGGTTTAGAAAAAGATGTTGCGCAAAGTGTTTTATTAGTCAATGCAACAGGTGTGGGAATGCAACCAAATACACAAGCGAGTCCAATTGAAGACTTTTCTATCATACGTGAGGATTTGGCGGTTTATGATGTCATTTATAACCCAAGAGAAACACGCTTATTGAAAGAAGCGAAAATACGTGGCGCAAAAACTGCGAATGGGTTAGGTATGTTGTTGTATCAAGGAGCGGCTGCCTTTGAACTTTGGACAGGACAAGAAATGCCCATTGAAAAAATCAAACCAATAATCGAAAATAATTAAAAATGAACCCTGCGTTGCATCTCTAGAGAATGCAATCAATCACATAGAAAAGAGGAAAAAAATATGATCGTTATTATGAAATCAAATGCTACGAAGGAACAATTAGACAGAGTCGTGAACCGAGTGAAAAAAGAGGGACTAGACGTCCAGATTAACCAAGGAAAAGACCATGTTGTTATTGGCTTATTAGGTGATACACATACAATTCAAGATGTCGCATTCAATAGTTACGATGGAGTTGAAAATACTGTGAAAATTTCAAATACGTACAAACTAACCTCAAGAGAATTCCACCCACAAGATACAGTGGTTGATGTTAATGGTGTTAAAATTGGCGGCGATGAAAACTTCGTAACCATGGCGGGTCCTTGTTCAATTGAAAGCCTTGACCAAATTCGTGAATGTGCAAGAATCGCCAAAGCTGGTGGTGCACAAGTGTTACGTGGAGGAGCCTTCAAGCCAAGAACTTCTCCTTACGCTTTCCAAGGCTTAGAAGAAGAAGGCTTAAAATACATTCGTCAAGCTGCAGATGAACTTGATATGCAAGTCATCACAGAAGTTATGGATGAAGCACATATTGAGATGGTCGCAAAATACAGCGATATCCTTCAAATTGGTGCAAGAAATATGCAAAACTTCAAGCTTTTGCAAGCAGTCGGTAAAACAGGCAAACCCATTGGCTTAAAACGTGGAATCTCTGGTACGATTGATGAATGGTTAAACGCAGCAGAATACATCGCCGTTCAAAACAATAACAATGTCATCTTTATCGAACGAGGCATCAGAACTTACGAAACAGCTACAAGAAACACATTTGATTTAAGCGCAGTTCCACTAATCAAAAAATTAAGTCATTTCCCAATCATCGTTGATCCAAGTCACGGAACAGGAATTTGGGATTTGGTGCCACCAATGGCACGTGCAGGAGTTGCTGCTGGTGCAGATGGAATGATTGTTGAGATTCATCCAGACCCTGCGAATGCTTGGTCAGACGGTCCACAATCATTAACAGAAAAAACATACTTAAACATGATGCAAGAAGTGAACATTATGGAAAAAGCCATGAATGAAATTAAAGCCTTAGAAAAGTAGGTGACTGAGATGAAATTAACCGTTCATCTACCAGAACACAATTATGATATTCTCATAGAACGTGACGCTTTAAAGCGAATTGGCTCTTGGGTTGCCACGCTTTGGGATAAACAAAAAATTTGTCTCATAACCGATGATACGGTAAACGAACTTTACGGAAGTCTTGTCTTAGACCAGCTCAATGAAGCTGGTTTTGAGGCAGTACGTTTCTCCATAACACCTGGTGAAAAAAGTAAATCTTTGCCTGTTGCGACACAAATATTTGATTTTTTAGCAGAACAGGAATTTACTCGAACAGATGGTATTCTTGCCTTAGGTGGCGGCGTTGTTGGCGATTTGGCAGGATATGTTGCCGCCTCTTACATGCGAGGGATTCACTATCTACAAGTTCCAACTACTTTACTCGCTCAGGTTGATAGCAGTATTGGTGGTAAAACAGCTGTTAATACAGAAAAAGCGAAAAATTTGGTTGGCGCATTTTGGCAACCAGAAGGCGTTTTGATTGATTCTCTGACTCTGCGCTCACTTGACGTTCGCCGAGTGAGAGAGGGGATTGCAGAAATCATCAAGTCAGCAGCGATTGCTGATACCGCTCTCTGGTCGCAATTAGAGCAACTTAAAGATGAGCAAGCGTTACTTGATTGTGCAGAAGAAATAATTACTGCTTGTTTAAAAATTAAACGCGCTGTTGTGGAAGAGGATGTCTTAGATAACGGCAATCGATTACTTTTAAACTTTGGTCACACGATTGGTCATGCGATTGAAGCGACAGCCGGTTATGGCATAGTTACCCACGGCGAGGGCGTAGCGATTGGGATGCATCAAATCACTAGAATTGCTGAAGAAAAAGGCCTCACTGAAAAAGGAACGACTGATAAATTAAAACAAATGATTCACAAATTTGGCTTACCTACAAGTCATCTTCCTTGGCAAGAGGAGACCTTATATCATGCCATTACGCATGATAAAAAAACACGTGGAAAGACTATTAAACTGATTTTACTGGCATCAATTGGACAAGCGAAGATTGAAACAGTTGATACACAGACCGTCAAAGAATTTTTAGTTATTGAGGAGTGAACAATATGAGATTTCTAACCGCAGGAGAATCACATGGACCAGAATTAACAACAATTATTGAAGGGTTACCCGCAGGCATGCCCTTGTCAGCAGAAGATATTAACTTAGAATTGGCTCGCCGCCAGACAGGATATGGTCGAGGTGGGCGAATGCTTATTGAAAAAGACCAAGTAAAAATTACTTCAGGAATTCGTCACGGAAAAACTTTGGGCTCTCCTGTCACTTTAGTAGTTGAGAATAAAGATTGGAAAAACTGGACAAAAGTCATGTCGATTGAAGAAGTCCCTGAAAAAGACAAAAAGCTACGTCGCGTAAGCAAACCTCGTCCAGGTCACGCTGATTTAGTTGGCGGGATGAAATATCATCACGATGATTTAAGAAACGTCTTAGAGCGCTCATCTGCTAGAGAAACAACTATGCGAGTAGCTATTGGGGCTGTTGCAAAAAAACTCTTAAAAGAACTGAACATTGAAGTAGCTGGGCATGTGGTCACACTTGGAGGCATTCATGCAGAGATTCCAGACGGCTTAACCGTCTCTGAAATTCGTGAACGCTCAGAGGCTTCAGAAGTTCGTGTGGTAGATCCGACAGTTGAAGAAGAGATGAAAAGTCTGATTGATCAAACGAAAAAGAACGGTGATACAATTGGTGGTGTTGTCGAAGTGATAATCGGCGGCATTCCTGCCGGCCTAGGTAGTTATGTGCAATGGGATAAAAAACTTGATGCCAAAATTGCTCAAGCAGTCACTAGTATCAATGCATTTAAAGGCGTTCAGTTTGGCTTAGGTTTTGAAATGGCCAATCGACCAGGTTCAAAAGTGATGGATGAAATCATTTGGGAAGAAACGACTGGCTACACACGTCGTAGCAACAACTTAGGTGGGTTTGAAGGTGGTATGACTAATGGCGAGCCAATCGTGGTTCAAGGAGTTATGAAACCCATCCCGACCCTATACAAACCTCTACAAAGTGTCAATATTGATACAAAAGAACCGTATAAAGCCAGCGTTGAGCGCTCAGACAGTACAGCAGTTCCTGCAGCAAGCGTTGTGTGTGAGAGTGTTGTAGCAACAGAAATTGCCAAAGAACTATTAGAAAAATTCTCAAGTGATTCTTTTGAAGAGCTTCAACAAACGATTGAAGACTACCGAAATTACTTAAGAAATTATTAGGAGGCGTATCCTAATATGAAGGAAAAAATTCTAATTGTCGGTTTGGGGCTCATTGGTAGCTCCCTTGCTTTGGCCATCAAAAAAGGGCACCCAACTGTTCAAATTACAGGTCTCGACCAGTCAAAAGAGTCAGAAAACATCGCCAAAGACTTGAAGATGATTGATGAAATTGCGCCTTCCTTTAAAGAAGCTGCTGAACAGGCAGATATCATCTTACTAGCCGTTCCAGTGCGAGTCTGCATTCAACTGATTGCCCAATTAAAGACTTTCAAACTAAGGCCTGAAGTCATTGTGACTGATGCGTGTAGTACAAAATCTGAAATTATGAAAGCCGCCCGGGATGCTTCATTCAGTTTTATTGGCGGCCATCCCATGGCAGGTTCTCACAAATCGGGTGTGCTAGCCGCAGACGTGGATTTGTTTGAAAATGCATATTATATTTTTACAGCCAACGAAAAAAATCAAGTAATGGTGGCGCAGTTACAAAGATTGCTTATCGGAACAAGAGCAAAATATGTCGCACTAGATGCGACAGAGCATGATGAGATTACTGGTATGCTAAGCCATTTACCGCATATTATAGCAGCAGGTTTAGTTAACCAAAGTGATCGATTTAACCAGGTCTTTCCACGCTCTCGTCAATTGGCAGCAGGAGGATTCCGTGACATCACTCGAATCGCCTCCTCTGATCCTACGATGTGGACAGACATTTTGTTAAGTAATCGTGAAGCCTTGTTACATAAGATTGAAGAATGGGAAACGACCATTGAGGAAGTTCGAACATGGATAGAAGAACGCGATGAACAAAGTATTTATCGTTATTTTGAAGCAGCAAAAGAAACTCGTGATCAATTGCCTGTCCATGAAAAAGGTGCCATTCCAGCATTTTATGATTTGTTCGTTGATGTCCCTGATGTGCCAGGTGTGATTGCTGAAGTCACAGGATTACTAGGCCAAGCCGAAATTTCTATCATCAACTTACGAATTCAAGAAACCAGAGAAGATATAATTGGTATTTTACAGGTCACCTTTAAAACAGAGGTTGATTTACTTAAAGGTAAAGAATGTTTAGAAAAAAAGACAACTTATACTTGTCGAATAAAATAGGATGTGGCTGAATGAAACTCGTTACAAATAAACAAAACTTACAAGGAACGATCGTCGTTCCAGCAGATAAATCAATTTCTCATCGCAGTATTATGTTTGGTGCGATGGCTAAAGGAAAGACAACCATTCACAACTTTCTTAGAGGAGAAGACTGCTTGTCAACACTAGAAGCCTTTAAAGCTTTAGGTGTGCCTATAGAAGATGACGGCGCAGTTATTCAAGTGCATGGACAGGGTCTTGAGGCACTAAAGTCGGTTGATTCTCCCATTGATGTGGGGAACTCTGGCACAACCATTCGTTTAATGATGGGCATTTTAGCAGGTACGCCTTTCACTACTGTTTTAACAGGCGATGCGTCTTTAAACAAACGCCCCATGGCACGTGTCATGGATCCCATTAATCAAATGAATGGCCAAATTTCGGGCTTTCAGCACACACAATTTCCACCGATCACGATTCAAGGCAGTCCACATTTGAAACCAATGACTTATGAGATGCCTGTAGCCAGTGCTCAAGTGAAGTCAGCGATTTTATTTGCTGCCTTACAAGCGGAAGGCGAGACAGTGATTGTTGAAAAAGAGTCCTCAAGAAATCATACAGAAGAAATGATTCGTCAATTTGGTGGCAGCATCACGGTTGAAGAGAAAACAATTCGTGTGAAAGGCCCACAAAGTCTAACTGGACAAACCGTCATCGTCCCTGGTGACATCTCTTCTGCAGCTTTTTTCTTAGTTGCTGCACTTATCTGTAAGGACAGTCAGATTCAACTAACGAATGTCGGAATTAATCCGACTCGAACGGGTATTCTTGACATCATCAAAGAAATGGGTGGCTTGTTGGAACTTAGTGAAATAGATGAGCAAAACCAATCTGCTACAATCACTGCTCAGGCCTCTGAGCTTAAGAGTTGTACAATTGGGGGAGCGATTATTCCACGTTTGATTGATGAATTACCCATCATTGCCTTACTAGCTACTCAAGCAAATGGGCGAACGATTATCAAGGATGCGCAAGAATTGAAGGTCAAAGAAACAAATCGTATTGATGCAGTCGCAAACGAGTTAACAAAAATGGGGGCGTGTATTGAGGCGACAGAGGATGGTTTATTAATTAATGGACCCACCCCTCTTCATGGCGCAAATGTGACGAGTTATGGCGATCATCGTATTGGCATGATGTTGCAAATTGCCGCCTTACTTGTAGAAGAAGGCGAAGTAAAGCTAGATCAAGCGGAGGCAGTCTCTGTCTCTTATCCAGACTTCTTTACTGATTTAATGACACTATTACCTGGAGGTGCGGTATGAACGGAATCGTATTAATTGGCTTTATGGGTGCTGGAAAAACAACAGTCGGCCATTTGCTTTCTCAAAGAACGGGTCTGGAACAAATTGATTTTGACGATTTAATTGTTCAAGAAATTGGCATGACCATTCAAGAGTATTTTGATTTACACGGAGAAGAAGCCTTCCGCAAAAAAGAGACGGAAATCCTAGCCAAATCGTTGGATTTAGAGCATATCATCTCAACAGGCGGGGGAATTGTTATCAAAGAAGAAAATCGCCGCTTATTAAATCAGATGCCTTCAGTGGTTTATTTAAAAACAGATGCAGATGAATTGGTTAAACGTCTAAAAGCGGATAAGGAAACAGTCAGACCTTTAGTTGTTTCAAAAGGACCAGATGAGATTAAGCAAGTCTACCTACCACGTATTCCTTTTTACGAAGAAAGTGCCAACATTATTGTTGAAACAACCGGAAAAACACCTGCTGAAATTGTTGACACGATTCTGTCAAAAGTGGGTGAGTAAATGAAAGTGGGTTACTTAGGACCTGAAAGCTCCTTTACTTATCAAGCAGCCAAAAAAGGGTTTCCTAATGTTCAACTGGTTCCTTTTCCTAGCATTCCTGCTTGTATTAAGGCGGTTGAATATCAAGAGGTGGAACTAGCTGTTGTACCAATAGAAAACACCTTAGAAGGCTCTGTCAACACCACTGTTGATTACCTTTATCATCAGTCATCTATTCCTGTGGGTGCTGAATTGATTTTACCGATTCACCAACAACTAATGGTGGCCAAACAAAATCAACACGAGTGGCAAAAGCTTTCGAAGATTTTGTCGCATCCACAAGCATTGGCGCAGTCTGCCAACTTCATTCAAGAGCATTTCCCAGAAGTTCTCATTGAATCAACGCCATCGACTGCCTATGCAGCACAATATGTTGCAGAACATCCGGATGAGTTGATTGGCGCCATCGCCCCAAAAAGTGCTGCACAAACGTATCAAGTAGCCATTGTCTCTGAAAATATTCAAGACGTGGCTGTCAATCACACACGTTTTTGGGTAATTGGTCAGCCAAAGATTTCCTTATCATTGCCTTTAAAAAAGGAAAAAATGACGCTAGCAATTACGATGCCTTCGAATAATCCTGGCTCCTTACTCCAAGCACTATCCGCATTTGGTTGGCGCCAGATTGACTTAAGTAAAATTGAGTCTCGCCCGTTAAAAACGAGTCTAGGAGAGTATTTTTTCCTTGTAGATATCGAAATGGATAAACCACGTGTTTTAGTCGAAAATGCTATTGAGGAAATTCACCTGTTGGGTGGCGAGGTCAAAATATTTGGTCAATATGGGATTTATCCTGTAGAGATGAATTAAAGAGTTTGTACTATTTCTGACGGTTGATTCCTTGTTACGCTTTTGAAATGAATCGTTCAGAAAAAATCATCTCCTTTTCCTTTTCCATCAATCGACTCACTTAAGAAGTAATTGACTGTGTTACCTGATTAAACCTTGTTTGATTTCGTTTTTTGAAGATCAGAAGGTTTTTTTTCTATTAAAATTTCATAAAAAGACTAGGAACTTCATTTTCTTGCGGTATGCTAGAGGAGAAGAGAAATGGAGGCTAGTTATTATGAGTCGAATGGATCGTTATAAAGAAAAACACAAAGAGATAGAAGAAACAACAGAGAAAAAACAGTTCTCTCCAAGAAAAGAACGAACGCCAAAAGAAAGTTATCAAAACCAGTCATTGGCCGACGACTATTCTTCAGAAAGACCTGCATCTCATGAAAATAAGTCAAGTTCCTTTTTTAAGAAAAAAGGGCAACCACCTAAAGAGAAAAAAAGACGCAAAAAACATAGAGGACTAAAACTTTTAGGATTTTTTGTGCTTGTTCTAATTATTTTTTCTGGTGGCATGTTCGTTTATGGAAAATATAGTGCAGAACATGATACCTCTTTACCTAGAGAAGATGTCGAAACCTTTAATGGGGTAACCAGTACTGATCATTCAAACAATATTCTATTATTGGGAAGTGACAGCCGTGGGGAAGAAACGGGGCGTTCTGATACGATCATGGTCATTCAATTGGACGGCTCAGGTAAGAAGCCTAAAATGATTTCCTTTATGCGAGATACCTTTGTAAATATTCCTGGAGTTGGGGAAAATAAGATAAACGCAGCTTATGCCTTTGGTGGTGCTGACTTGGTGCGCCAAACACTCGTAGAAAACTTTGGAATTGATTGTAAATACTACGCCAAAGTTGATTTTCAATCCTTTGAAAAAGTGATAGATTCACTGTTTCCAGGTGGTGTGCAAATTGATGCAGAAAAAGATATGAGTAGCCATTTAGAGGTCCCTATCAAAAAAGGACCACAAAAAATGGATGGTCTAACCTTGTTGCAATACGCCCGCTTCCGAATGGATGAAGAAGGTGATTTCGGTCGTGTTCGTCGTCAGCAACAAGCCATGTCTGCGATTTTTTCTCAAATGAAAAGCCCGTTGACACTAATTAATTTACCTTTAGCTTCTGGAAAAGCGATTGGCTATAGCTCAACGAACATCCCAACCAGTTTCCTTTTGAAAAATAGTTTTTCTATCGTAAAAGGGGGAACGAGTGGTGTTTCTAGTTTAAGTGTCCCAGTTAAGGATTCATGGAGCTACGGGAATTCTGATTATGCCGGCAGTGTTTTAGTAGTTGATAAAGAACAAAATAAGCAGGCGATTCAGGCCTTTCTTGCTGAATGATTGTCTGAAAATTTATTTTGATTGTTTTTTAATTTATGCTATTATTAATATTGAATGGTGAAATTTCTTTGAAACGAGGAAGCTTAAATGAAACTAGCAGTAGTTACGGACAGTACAGCATACTTGCCTGAACGAATAAAATCAAAAGAGAATCTCTTTATTATACCTATCCCAGTTATTTTAGATGGGAAAATTTATAATGAAGGCATTGATATTGAAGCAGATGAATATTATGATTTACTAAAAAATAGTAAGGAGTTTCCTACTACGTCACAACCTGCACTAGGAGAAGTCTTAGATGTCTACCAATCAATTGCAGATAAGGGCTATGACACGATTATCAGTATCCATTTATCATCAGGTATCTCAGGCTTCGTTGGAACATTACACGGGATCAAAGATGCAATTGAAGGGGTGACCATTATTCCTTATGACTCTAAAATTACAAGCGTACCTATGGGGCATATGGTGGAAGCTGCATTGGATATGTCTGAAACAGAAGAAACGATAGAAGTGATTCTTTCAAAAATCGATATTATCCGAGACAACACTTATGCTTATCTGATTGTTGATGATTTAAATAACTTGGTACGTGGAGGACGCTTGACGAATGGCGCCGCGTTAATTGGCGGTTTGTTGAAGATTAAACCTATCCTAACCTTTGAGGACGGGAAAATTGTCTTATCTGAAAAAATTCGCTCAACAAAAAAAGCCTTCACTCGTGCAGAAAAGGTCCTTGGGCTGCGCTACAATGAAATTCAATATCCAGTCAAACTCTATGTAATCCATGCCAATAATCTAGAAGTTGCGATTGAAGAGAAGGAAAAACTTCAAAAACAATACCCAGATGCAGAGATTGAAATCGGACATTTCGGGCCAGTTATCGGCACACATTTAGGAGAAAAGGCTATTGGATTAGCCATTTCAGCGCAATAATTTATTTTTTTAATTTCATAAAACGTGGAGACTGGGACATCACTTTAAGTTGTGTCCCAGTCTCTCTTTATCCAATAAACAGTGGATGCAGAAGCAACTCCTCTTTTATATCAAGGAAAAATCCGGTAGACGAGTGTCCCGTTCTTAATTCGACCATGAATAGTAACCTGTCCCAGCCTCCAGAATCAGACTTCAAAAAATTTCAATCATACTTTTGACAGAATCCAAAAAAAACATTCCTTTATCGTTTGTAAACAAAGGGAGGGAGTTTATATATTTAAACTATTACTTTGAGCAAAAAACTGAGAATGTTCATAATGATAAATGGTTCTAGAAAAATCAAATGGCGTTCCAGAAGATAGATAAAACAGTTCTTCTGTGAGTAAAGCCGGATCTTCTTTTTTTAACTCTAATATTTGACTGTCTTGTTCAGACAATTTTATTACATGAAGGTACTTATCTGAAAAGCCGACACTCAATCGGAGGGCTGCTTTTAAATAATTAAAGATGGATTCTTTTGCGATTTCTTCATTCAAATAGGGGACAATTGTACTATTATAATAGGATTCTTCAACACATAATATTTGTTCATTGATATATCTCAAACGCTTCACATGATAGACTAGCTCATCCTTTGAACACTCCAAATTACTTCTAACTTCCTCTGATGGAATTATTTTTTCTAATAATAAAACTTTTGATGTAATAACAAACTCATCTAAATCGGTAGTAAATCCTTGGTTTTCAATCAAATTCACGTAACCAATTCTTTGATTACGTCGAACAAAAATACCGCTTCCCTGAATCTGATAAATAATCCCACTTTTTTCGAGAATATTCAACGCATTAACGATCGTACTTTTACTTACACCATATTGTTTAATTAAATCATTAAATTTAGGGAGCTTCGTTCCTTGTTTTAAGTCTTTATCAATGATATATTGTTCGATTTTTTCAGCAATTTCTACATATTTTAACATGATAAATTTCTCCTACTCGTAATTGACCATATTTTATCATATTCCTAATTATTAGTATATCAATAATAAAAATTGTTCCTCCATTGACAAATTGTGCATTCACAATTATTATATGTATGGACAATCAATAAAAAAGGAGATGTTTCAATGGCAAAAATAAGGGATTATTCAAAACTAGCAAATGACATTTTACAAATTATCGGAGAAGAGCATATCGTAAATGCTACACGATGTGCCACTCGACTACGATTGGTTTTAAAAGATGCACCAGAAGAGGCCAAGGATAAGATTTCACAGCTGCCTGGCGTTATTTCTGTGGTCATCAATAATGGGCAATTTCAAATTGTTATTGGCCAGCATGTTGGCGAGGTTTATGATGAGCTAGCCAAATTAATTAATATTGAGAATGTTGAAGAAGATGATGTTCCTAAAGGAAATATCATGAATCGAATTATTGCTACGATGTCTGCTGTTTTTGCACCATTTGTCTACATTTTAGCAGCAGCAGGGATTTTACAAGGTTCGTTAATTTTAATTAATTTAGCTTATCCAGGTTTTTCGGAAACCAGCACTTATAGTGTATTTAGTTTTATTTCATGGGCACCATTTACGTTCTTACCAATATTTATTGCCATTACTGCCTCTAAACATTTTAGGGTAAATACCTATATAGCAGTTGCTTGTGCAATGGCGCTTGTTTCTCCAGACTGGGCAAATATGGCTAGTCAAATTGCAGACGGAGCCAACTTAACCTTTTTAGGGCTGCCTTTATCTCAAACAACTTATACATCATCTGTTTTACCGCCACTAATTTTAGTTTGGCTGCTCTCTTATTTAGAAAAGTTTTTAAATAAACATTTAAACGAAGTCATTCGACCATTATTCGCACCTCTATTTTCAATGATAATCATGGTACCTGTTACCATCTTGATTTTAGGTCCTATTTCTACGATAGCCGCAAATGGTATTGCTAACGGCTATAACTGGTTAGTCAGTGTCGCACCTCCTTTAGCTGGTGCAGTAATTGGTGGCTTTTGGCAAGTCTTTGTTATCTTTGGTGTTCATTGGGGAATTACACCTGTTGTTATGGCCAACTTCGATATGTATGGCAGAGATTCTTTCCAAGCACTTCAAACGATTGCGGTTGTCGCACAGGTCGGAGCTGTTCTAGGTGTTTTCTTGAAAACGAAACAAAAGGAATTAAAGAGTGTTTCCTTATCTGCCTTTATTACAGGAATATTTGGAATTACTGAACCAGCTATCTACGGAGTTACTTTACGGTTTAAACGACCTTTTATTTATGGCTGTCTTTCAGGAGCTGTAGGTGCGGTTGTCGCAAGCTTTTTCCAACCGTTTTATTTTGCTTATGCAGGACTGCCAAGCTTACTTACTACGGTTAATGGAATCAGTAGTGAAGTACCGACTTCCTTTATTGGTATCATAATCGGTTGTGCGATTGCTATTGTTGGTCCTGTTTTACTGACTCATTTCCTAGGCTTTGGCGAAACAGAGGAGTTAGCGAATGAACACATAATGACTACCGATCAACAAACAGCTGATACGAATCTATCTGAAACAACTACCTCAACAGTAACAGAGCTAGAGATTCTTGCACCAATGGAAGGGGAAATCATTCCACTTCAAGAAATTCCAGATGAAGTTTTCGCAAGCGGGGCTATGGGTGCTGGAGTTGGACTTGTGCCTTCAGGAAATCAAGTAGTTGCGCCTTTTGATGGAACGGTCGTGACGGTAATTGATTCAAAACATGCGATAGGTTTAGTTTCTGATGAAGGGGTTGAATTACTGATTCATGTGGGAATGGATACTGTCACGCTAGCTGGAAAACCATTTGTTTGTCATGTAAACCAAAATGATAAAGTCAAACGTGGGGATCTTTTACTAGAAGTTGATTTTGAACAAATAGAAGCGGCGAATTTACCAACAATTACACCAATAATTATCACAAATTCCTTTAATTATAAGGATATCCAACCTATTTTAACAAAAAATGCAACACTAACTGATCCGATACTAAACATTAAAAACTAAGGAGACGTAATATGACGAACGAATTTTTATGGGGCGGCGCTTTAGCTGCTCACCAATTTGAAGGTGGTTGGAATGCAGGTGGAAAAGGGCCCAGTGTCATCGATGTGATGACTGCTGGTGCTCATGGTGTTCCTAGAGAAATTACAGAAACAATTGAAGCCAACAAGTTTTATCCTAATCACGAGGCGATTGATTTTTATCATCACTACAAAAAAGACGTGGCTTTGTTTGCTGAAATGGGTCTAAAATGTTTGCGAACTTCTATCGCCTGGACGCGTATTTTTCCTTTAGGTGATGAAGAAACGCCGAATGAAGCTGGCTTAAAATTTTATGATGATTTATTTGATGAACTATTAAGCTACAATATTGAGCCTGTTATTACATTGTCTCATTTTGAGATGCCTCTTCATTTGGCTCGTGAATATGGTGGTTTTAGAAATCGAAAAGTGATTGATTTTTTTGAAAAATTTGCACTCACTGTTTTTGAACGTTATAAAAATAAAGTAAAATACTGGATGACCTTTAATGAGATTAATAACCAGATGGATGTGAATAATCCGATCTTTTTATGGACAAACTCGGGAGTTAAAGTTAGTGAGGGGGAAGATGCCAAAGAAGTCATGTATCAAGTGGCTCATAATGAATTAGTTGCTAGTGCAAAAGCTGTGATTGCCGGAAAAAAAATCAATCCTGATTTCCAGATTGGCTGCATGGTCTCTCATGTTCCTATTTACCCTTATTCTTGTAATCCTGCTGATATTATGGCTGCAGAAGAAGCGATGCACCAACGATTTTTCTTTGCTGATGTTCACGTACGTGGCTACTATCCACGATACGCTTTAAAAGAATTTGAACGTGCTGGCTACTCATTGGATATTCGTGAAGAGGATTTAGCCGTCCTAGCTGAAGGAACTGTTGATTATATTGGTTTAAGTTATTATATGTCGACTGTCGTCAAATCTGATGTGGAAGTAAACTATTCAGGTGATGTAGTTAATGGTGGATTGCCAAATGGTGTTGAAAATCCTTATATTCAATCAAGCGATTGGGGATGGGCGATTGATCCAGAAGGGTTGCGTTATACTTTGAATCGTTTGTATGATCGTTATCAAATTCCTCTATTTATTGTTGAAAACGGCTTTGGTGCCATCGATGTTTTAGAAGAAAATCATCAGGTGCATGACCAAAATAGAATCGATTATTTGACAAAACACATTAAAGAAATGCAAAAAGCGATGGATCATGATGGAGTTGAGCTATTAGGTTATACACCATGGGGAATCATTGATGTTGTTTCCTTCACAACTGGTGAAATGAAGAAACGATATGGTATGATTTATGTCGACCGAGACAATGAAGGTCAAGGAACCATGAAACGCTATAAAAAAGATTCCTTTGCCTGGTATCAAACAGTCATCAAAACAAATGGGCAACAACTATAATTATACTCGAAAATAACAAAGAGCGTCGTTCATTAGAACACGCTTTTTTGTTATTCTGGAAAGTCACGGAGGTTTTCTTTCGTTCTTACCTTTTGATTTTTTTTTAACTTTAGATTATAATTTACTAAACTACTAGTTTAGTAAATTAGTAAATTACTAAAGGAGGTTGATGGATTTATGAAAATCCCAACAAATTTAAAACATAAACCTGTTCTTGTTGTTGAAGACTACGATAAAATTGATGGTAATAATGCGTTACACACGGATGCAAAAGGTCTCTCTCTAGGATTAGCTCAATGGAATGACCGAGGAAAAGTTGATATTTCAGGAAAAGTTTGGCGTCATACTGGTGAAAAATGGTCTCGACAATCAGAAGAGCTACCGATTACCAGAATTTTAGATTTAGCTATCTTGGTGGCACGAGGCAACCTTTATTTTCAAGATGCGTATCGTCATGAAAAGTTTTATGATCCGTCCAATCCCGAAATTGACATTATTGGGTTACAGGGGAGTCGAATGACTGTTGAAGTGGATACAGATAACCCGATGATTGATGAGGATATTTTATTATACTACGATACATTACAAAAAGATGGCGAATTAATCGGTGAACGGATGCGCGTTTTAAAACGTTTATTAGATGAATTAGGCTATTAAGAAGGAGAGTTATTCCTATTATGAATGCTTATTCAGTGACGGACGGACGGATTTTCTCCAAGTTAGAGAAACAAATGATTTGGCAGAAACCGAGCAGTCATCAAACGAGTCAAGAAGAACTACGAATTGCCCAAGAAATAAAAATGAACTGGCATGATCCAGAAATGAAAATTTTTAATATTTTATTAGAAGGTGATGCGGGATCCGGAAAAACACAACTAGCTAAGGCTCTGTCAGCAGATTTACAATTACCTTATACAAAAGTCACTTGTTTTGCTGATATGGACAAGTCAGATGTTTTTGGTGCTTTATTGCCAATTGTTGCAACCGATGATGAGTTAGATAGTGAGCTTTTAGAAGCGATTCACCAAACCGAATCCTTTGATGCCGTGCTTCGACTCATTCAACAACACTATAGTATCAGTCAAGAGACAGCCAAAGAACGAATGACTCAACTGATTCAACGGGTGGAAGAAAAAAATCAAGAAATTGTCCACTACAAGTTTTATCCTTCAGAGATAGTCCGAGCGATGGAAAAGGGCTATTTATTGGAGATTCAGGAGCCGACAGTGATTCGCGATGCTTCTGTTTTAGTCGCCTTAAACTCTGCTCTAGAAAGCCATGGCATGTTAAATATTCCAACGGGGATTGTTCAAAGACATGCAGATTGTGTAGTTGTAATCACCACTAACCGAAATTATCAAGGCAATCGACCGCTAAATGAATCACTCAGAGACCGTATGCAGCATGCGGAAAAAATGGATTTGCCCGCTTTATCTGTTATGACTGAACGGGCTTTAGCGAAAACAGGCGTTAACGAACCCACGATTCTCTTTAAGATGGCAGAAATTATTCGCCTATTAGATCAAACAGCGAAGGCCAATGCCATTAAAGGAGTCGCTGGCATGCGTTCTTATTTTTACTGGGTCAATACCCTACGTCAAAACCAAGCACCTTTAGAAACCATCTACCCTAAGGTTTTCTACAAGCTGAGTACAGATCCTGATGAACTGATGATTTTAGAACAAGCACTAGAAGAGAGTGGTTTACTTTCTGAATTACAGGTTCTTTTACAAAAGAAACCCTTGAAGGACTTTCTTAAAGAGGAGCAGCACATTTCAGGTAGAAAACTTTCTGCTGAAGAAGCTGATCGACGAAATATTGAAGACCCTACAGAAGAAAATAGAGTAGAAGGGGAGAGCCACAAACCCACTAACTTAAGCGATCCAGAAAACCAAGAGACCGGCGATGAGAAGCAAGAAGAAGAGGGCATCGAAGTCAATGAAACGAAAAAGAGCCAAGATACCGTAGCCAACGGAACAGAAGAAAAGGACGCGGTAGAAGAAGAGACTTCTATGTCCCCCTCTGAGATGGAAGCCGTTGATAAGGAAAAAAAGCGCTCATTAAATAAGGAAGCTCGTCAGATTTTAAAAGAAACGATTCATGCAAAAGAGGGCTTAATTGTTCATCGCCCAACATTTGATGAGTCAAATCGACTGGCAGCACAAGAAGCCAAAAAGAAAATCCTACCGATTGTTGAAACACTTAGTCGAAAAATGCTCGATTTATTGGATAAAGAAGTCAGCGCAACCTATCAAATAGGTAAAGCAGACGGTCAGCGCTTTAATGCAAGTCGCATTGCTTATGGGGAGTTTAAGAATTTTGATAAAAAGAATCCCCCTCATGAAGAACCTTCGTTAGCTTTGGCTGTCAGAGTAGATGAGTCAGGCTCAATGATTCGAGAAGGTCGTATCAACAGTGCCCAACTAGCGGCTTTAGCCATCACAGAATTTGCCAAACGTCTGAATATCCCGCTGATGATTTATGGAGATACCGCAGATGTCTCAACTCGTGAAAAAACTTCGCTCTTTTCTTATAAAGAGTTTGATGACTCATTTGATTATGTCGATGCAAAAATAATGTCGATGAAACCTCGTCAAAACAACCGAGATGGTGTTGTTTTAAAGGTCCTTTCTGATAAGTTACAAAAACAAACAGCTACTACCAAGCTCCTACTAACAATCAGTGATGGCCAGCCAAAAGCCTTACCAGATTACACAGGCGCTAAAGCGAGAGAGGACATTCAATCTGTCTTAAACGAATACGAACGTCAAGGGATTCTCTTTTTATCAGCCGCAATCGGCCAAGACAAAGAAGTTATCAAAGAAATCTATGGAGAAAACCGCTATTTAGATAGTAGTGATTTGGCTGTATTCCCTGAGCGAATGATTCAATTAATTGCTCGATATCTATAAAAAGCAGCTGACAAACTTCTGATTTCCAGAACCTGTTCATAAAAAACAAATCCAACCTTATTTTCACGCAAGTTTTTGAGATAGAAAGGGTTGGATTTATTTTTATAGCCAATTTTCTAACTTTTGTAAATTCCGAAATTCTAATTTGCAGAATGAAGTACGTTCTCAGCTTGTTATTAGTAACAAGTCCTACAGAGAGCGTCTTTTCGTTTAGACTTGATAAGAAATAAGGATGGATGGGGAAAAAGTTTGGTGGAAAGAGTCTGTTGGCTATCAAATTTATCCACTTGATTGAGAATCTATAGTTGGCGGTTTTCTATGGAGTTACGAGGAAAAACAAAATATCCTATGTATGTTTTTGCCAAAGAACAACTTGAATTGAGAGAATGAGCCATTAAAACAAGAACTATTTTCGATGAATTGAATGGTGGTTTGCTAAAGGAATTGATGGTTTTAGACTAGATGCCACTTCACATATTAAAAAAGCACCTTACACAAAACACAGCCTAAAAATTACTACCAAAGTAAGAATTTTTAGGCCTATTTATATAAAAATCCACTACAAAGCAGGTATTTACTTACTTAAAACAGAAATTCGTTCTCTTATATGCGTGCCAGAAACTGCTTCATCAATCATCGCAATTGCATAATCTTTATAGCTAATCAGACTTTCTCCTTGATCATTCACAGAAAATTCCTCTCCACGTAATAAATACTCACCCGTTCGTTCGCCATCTGCCCGAAAATCTGCAGCTGGGCTAATATAGGTCCAATTAACATCTGAACGTTTACGTAAAGCGGTTAACGATTTGGACATGTTTGATGCAAGAGGATAGAATGATTCTGGAAAATCTTTTCCCTCCATAAGTTGTGTTGTATGATCCGCGTCAGTGTACAAGCTGCCCGCACCTCCAACAACTAATAAACGATTGGTTTTTCCACTTAATATATCAGACAAATGAAGAAGAGACGTTGTATGTTGGGGCAGTGTTTCTGGTGTCCAAGCACCAAAAGCATCAATTAATACATCAAACTCCTTAACGTCCTCATAAGTTAAATCAAACAAATCTTTTTTTAAAGAGTGGGGCGCTGCCGTTTTATTTTCTCCACGTACGATAGCCGTAACATCGAGATTTCTTGAAAGAGCTTCATCAACGATTGCTTGACCTGATTTACCATTTGCCGCAATAATTCCTATTTTCATAAGTTATTCATCCTTTTCTATCAAATTATTTACCAACTAGCTTAATAATAGAACGAATTTTTACTTATGTAAAGTAAGTAGAATCGCGAATTAATGAATCGATAATAAAGAAATCTCAACAGGATTAGAAAACTATGTTAGTATAGAAATTACTTGATAGGCAAAATTCGTGAACCTTGTAAGATAATTTGATGCCAACCATGGTAAATCGGAGGTTGGTTTACATAATGAAATTATTATAAACAAGCGTCTTATTTCTTCGTTCTTTTGCAAAAAAACAAAAAAATTAACATCCTTGATAGGAGACACCCATGAGCTTTTTATTTATTCTTATTACTCTAATTAGTCTTTATCTTCTCTATAAATACTTGCTCTATCAATCCAAATATCCGAGTGGCTGGATTGGGCTTGCGCTGATGAAAATTTGGAACAAAAGCTACTTACCCATGACTAGTTGGGCTCTTCACACAGCGAATATCGTTTCCTCAAAAAAAAATTTTAGATGTGGGAGTTGGAAATGGTCGCTCAACTTATTATTTATCCAATCAATTAGCTCCGACTAGTATTATTGGCATTGATTATTCAGAAACTGCCATTAAACAAGCAAAAAAGAACTATCCAACGCTTTTATTTCAACTAGTTCCTATAGAAGACACAGGGTTCCAAGAAAAATTTGATTTAATCTGCGCTTTTCAGACGCATTTTCATTGGTCAGATTTAACGCAAGCCTTTAGCGAAATTCAGCGAATACTTGCGCCTCAAGGGATTGTCTTAATTGCTGCAGAGAAAACCAAGATAGCCTACTTTTTACCTCATTTAAAAACGGCTCAACAACTCGAAAAATTTCTTTTTCCGTTCCAGCTAGCACTGATAAACACCAGAGAAAATGCACAGTGGGTGTGTTATGAGATACAAAATATCTCTAAGTCAACTATTTAGTTGCCAGTTCTACTTATCCAAGCTTACTAGTAGAATGGTACACGTAGTGCGATTCTAGTGAAATGTTCTCATTTCTCTTCCTTCAATTAGCACTAGTTGCCAGTTCTACTTATCCAGGCTTACTAGTAGAATGGTATGCGTAGTGCGATATTAGAGGCTGGGACACAACTTTATCAGTTATGTCTCTGCCTCTCTTTATCCGAATAAACGGTGGGTACAGAAGCAACTCCATCTTCACTCCGCCCCATCAATTTCTAAAGGTGGAACACCTTTAGAACTGATGGACTGCGTTCCGCTCTCAACAACTTCTACGCATGAGACATGCTAGAGTTGAAGGTCTTCACTCCGTAAAACTACTTCGATCTCATCAATCTCTAAAGGTGAAACACCTTAAGAATTGAAGGACGTTGTTCCGCTCTCAACAACTTCTACGCATGAGACATGCTAGAGTTGAAGGTTCTTATTGCTGTAAAACACAACGAAGCATGAGTTGATGTTGCACAGTACCTAATCGGTGCTGTAAAACACAACGAAGTATGAGTTGATGTTGCACAGTACCTACCCGGTTCTCGGAGTTAAACACTTCTGTCCCAACCTCCTCCTTATAAGTAGCACTAATACAAATGCTGGAGAAAAGAGACCTGTATGAAAAATTCTCATACAAGTCTCTTTTTTATTCCTCTGAATAAGAATAATCGCACCACTCACAAGTTACAGGTTCAGTTAACTCAGTACCATTTCCAGTCGCATATAATCCTAAAAAGACACCAGTAAAAACACCGCCTACTTCAGTTGTTACATATCGAGTAGCCGCCTCACCAATTGCCATCAAATTCTCTTCATCGCTACCAGCTGAGAATAGGTATACCGCTGGGCTAGTGGTAATTTGTAAATAGACAATATCAGTTGCTTCAATCACCCGTGTTTGCGTCACACCTGATAGTTCCCCAATTCGCTGACGCAAAGTTACTTGTAACTGAGAACCCTGTTTTTTTACAGCAAGCTCATAATGATGCACTCGATTTAAAAAGACTGTCAAACCAACTTCTGCTTTGCCCGACAAACTTGCAACTTCAAATTTTGTGGTAAACGTGCCGTCCAAAGACTTTTGGCGTTGACCTAACCATGTAACATTTTCTGCATCATCAAGCGTGTTCTTTTGCCCCAACAGCTGCAGCCCTGTAGCTGTCTGATAAATATGCGTTGGATCACTCTGATAGAGCGTATTCCAATCGAATCGCAAAGGTTCTTTAGCAAACCACTCTTTAGAAGATAACTTTTCAATAGGGTGGCGGGCTAAATCATGTCCTTCCATTTCTACTGCCACGGCTCCTTGATTGCCAAAAACAGGCCATTCATTTGACCAATCAATAGGAACTAAGAAAGTTTCTCGACCTAAGAGATGTCGTTTTGGAAACTCATTTAATGGACGAATCCCCAGACAAACCGCCCACCAATTATTCTTGGTATCTTGAACTAAATCTGCATGACCAATTGCCTGAATAGCAGAAGGCAAACTCCGATTTGTTAATACTGGATTCTTTTCATAAGGCAGATATGGTCCTTCAATCTGCTTACTTCGAGCCATGGTAAACATATGTCCATAACCCGTTCCACCTTCAGAGATAGCCAGATAGTAATACTCATCTTTTTGATAGAGATGTGGCCCTTCAGGATCAGCCGCACCAATTCCTTTCCAAATGTTTATTCTAGGGGAAGTTTTTCCCGTTTCTAAATCAATTTCACACAGATAGATTTCTTTATCTGTACCGGTATAATAAACTTTTCCATTCGTGTCAAATAACAAAGAGGGATCAATTCCAGGTAAATCTAAAAAGATTGGGTCTGACCATTCTCCCAGAATATCGTCTGTCCAAATAAGAAAATTCCCTTGATTGGGCACATTTGTACAGACAACATAAAAACGTCCTTCATGGTAACGAATGGTTGGTGCATAGAGACCAAATGCATTAGGTGCCTGATTAGATAAATCTAACTGCTCATTTCTTGTAATACAATGGCCAATTAGTTCCCAGTTTACAAGATCTTTGCTGTGGTAGAGAGGAAGTCCAGGGAAGTATTCAAATGAACTCGTCACTAAATAATAATCTTCTTCCACTCGACAAATACTAGGGTCAGGATTAAAACCTGATAGAATAGGGTTTTTATATTTCATGTAAGCGCCTCCGTATCTTTTTCTTAAAATTACCATGAATCGCCAAAGTTGAATAGGGGATAAATTAGACATTTTCATGAACAAATTAGTGATAAATGAGTGGCTAAAAAAATATGAATGAAGCATTAGAAGAAAAGGGGGGATCAGATGACAGAAAAAAAGGCTGCTCACTAGAAACAACCCTTCCTTTTATTTTATATTTTCTTGAAGAATAACTGACCTTTTTCACGAGAGTATTTCATATACATAATCAAAGCATAAATCACACCACTAGATACCAATAGAACAAGAATGCCCATTTGAAAACTAGCCTGTTCATTTATAGAGGTCAATCTATCCGTAACAATACCTACAGAATGAAAATAAGTCGTTGGCAGTAAATGGATGATCTTTTGCATAGGCTCGAATAGTTCTGTTGCTATTACTGGACCTAAAATCACGACTGTTGAAATAAATAAAGTGGATAAGTTACTTCTTGTGAGTGTAGCTATCAAATAAACAAACATAACCAAAAAAATGATGGCTAACAATTGTAAAACGCCCGCTCGCAAAATGACTTCTCCCAGAGACATCAACTCAACATCACTTATCGATTGCCTACTTATGGGATAGTTTAGAGAGCCAATTCCATCCGTTACTCCAGCAATCAATAGAGGAACAAATAAAAACAAACAGTAAAAAGCAAAACCAAATAAAATCAAAAAGGCACTTTTTTCTAGGTGGAGGCGAAGAGCCGATTTGGGAAAACTCTCTTCTATGTCTATTTTGTCTATCAAACTCATACATAAAATACTACTTAACACCGCAATCAGACACAAAGAAAAGATGATTGGATAGACAGAATCCATCATACGATACATATAGGATAGGCCCTTTTTTTCTTGCCCATTCACATCAGGCTCCAAATTATGTTTACTCAGTTCTTTATACGTTTTATAAGTAGTCATGAGCAATCGTCTTTCCGTATCTTGGTCAACTTTAACGATTCTTTCAGCAAACACATCAATTTCTCCAATTGCTGGAAGATCAAATTTTTCCATCAACTCCACTTGGATAGCTAGGGCGTTCTTCCAATCGCCTTGTTGTGCATACGCTAAAGCTTGATGCAGCTTATCCTGATAATTCTCTGATAATAAGATAATCTCTTCTAATTCTTTTTTTTCTTCGTCAGGTAGATTCTCATCCTCAAGCGAAGCATTAAGCCTATCTAAATGCGCACTTCCCATAGATAGTTCCCTTCCAAGATCATGTACATAGGCTGTGTTTGCAGACCCGCTCATATTCAAACAAAATAAAACAATAGTAATAATAGCTGGAAGTAACAGTGGGATATAGTTTAATGGATTCTTAAACGTTGATCTTAGTAAATAAAGAGAATAACTTCTCATAAACTCACCTCACAATCAAGTGATTTAAAGATGCCTAGCTCTAAACGAAACTGTTGATCACAAATTGTAAAAAATTCTTCATTTTCATGGGCGGAGAACAGGATTGCTTTGCCTTCCGCTTTTTTTGCCAGTAATAATTCTTCAAACCGTTTAATACTTGGTCTATCTAAAGCAATCGTCGGTTCATCGAGTAACCAATAGTCTGCATTAGACACCATATACATGGCGATTAAGACCTTTTGTTTCATTCCTAAAGAATATTTTTTTATTGGTGTATGTATAAAGGAAGACATCTCCCAGTAATTGATTGCTTCTTCTATGTATTTATTATCTGATTGCCATAATCCACAAACAAGCTCAAGATAATCCTTTCCTGAGAGAGCAGGGTTGAACCAATTCGATGATTCAAAATAATAGATTAATTTCTTGACTTCTTTTGCCGAAATCTTTTGTTCGTTTTCAGTAATTTCTGCATGACCGATTTCTTCATTACGAACACTGGCAATGGTTCGCAATAAGGTTGATTTGCCACTGCCATTTGGAGCGGAGAGTCCGTAGATTCTCCCTTTATCAAGCGTCAAATTAATTCGATCCGCTAGAATGGTATTCGTTTTTAGTTTTAAATTTTTCACCTGTAACATATATTCACCCTTTCATTTTTTATAACAAAAACGCCAAATTTTATGATACGTGAAAATAGGAAATTAAGAAACATGATTTTGGCATTTTATAACAAAGTTAATTTATTACTTAAATTTTTTAATAGGGGATGGGTAGTCTATTCATCCTATGTATAAGAATACAAAAAAATCTTGTTTATGCATATAAAAAAGAAGATTGCTTAAAAAATCAAATCAAAAAAACACAGTAATTCTAATAAAAACAGAAAAACACGCTAGTTATTATCGAAAAACTATTGCATAAATAATTGTTTAATGATAAATTAATGAATAAATATTAAAAGGTGGTTAAAATTATGCTTAAAAATGCTATTGTTCGAATACCTGCAACAACTATTTCTGAAGGAATTACCAGTGTCGATGAAGGCCAGCCTATTTATAGTAAAGCATTAGTTCAACATGAAAACTATGTAAGTGCCTTAACGAAAGCCGGAGTAAATGTTCTTGTTTTAGAGCCTAATGACGAGTTCCCGGATTCTTGTTTTGTTGAAGATGTTGCTTTATGTACAAGTAAATGTGCCATTATTACTCGACCAGGTGCACCCACGCGTCAAAAGGAATCAGAATTGGCTGATATGGCTCAAGCACTACATGAATTTTATGCGCACGTTGAAAAAATTGAAGCACCTGGTACAGTGGAAGCCGGGGATATCATGATGGTTGGGGATCATTTTTATATTGGTCTTTCTGCACGGACTAATAGTGAAGGAGCCAGTCAAATGATTGCCATTTTAGAAAACTATGGTTTATCTGGGGAAATAGTGCCCTTAAAGGAAGTTCTTCATCTTAAGACAGGCTTAGCCTATCTTGAAAATAATCATTTGTTGGTTGCTGGTGAGTTTCAAACTTCACCAACATTTGAAAAGTTCAATAAATTAATGGTCGACATGGATGAAGCATATGGGGCCAACTGTATTTGGGTAAACGATTCAGTTCTGGTTCCAAAGGGCTATCCAAAAATACAAAAGAAAATTGAAGCATTAGGTTATACAGTCATTGTTGTCGATACCTCAGAATATCGGAAAATCGATGGCGGTTTAAGCTGTTTATCATTAAGATTTTAAGAGCTAGGAGGGAGTTGAATGGCAAAAGAAGAAAAAAAATTAGGGCTTTTTTCTTTAGTAGGGATTATTACCAGTGCAATCATTGGGGCTGGCGTGTTTAACCTTATGAAAGAAATGGCAAACACTGCTTCTGTTGGAGTCACAATTATTGGTTGGTTAGTTACAGGACTAGGGATGGGTGCACTCGTGTATTGTATGCAACGCTTAAGTTTAAAACGACCTGATTTAGATGCAGGGATTTTTTCTTATGCAAAAGCTGGATTTGGTGACTATATCGGGTTTAATGCTATTTGGGGGTATTGGATTTCTGTCATCGTCGCCAATGTTGCATTTGGTACACTACTGTTCAGCGCACTCGCTTACTTTTTCCCCATTTTTGGAAATGGGCAAAATATTCCTTCTATTATAGGTGCTTCATTCATTTTATGGATCATTCATTATGTCATTTTGAAGGGACTAGATAAAGCGACTTTGTTAAACACAGTAGTGGTGATTGCCAAACTAGTGCCCATTTTAATTTTTATTATTTGCCTATTCTTCGGTTTTCAAAAAGAATTGTTTTTCTCGAACTTTTTTGTCGCATTTGATATGAACCAAACAACAATTTCGATTCTTGATCAACTAAAAGGAACTGTCCTATCAACTGTTTGGGTATTTATTGGAATAGAAGGGGCAATTGTTTTTTCAGGAAGAGCAAAAAAACGGAGCGATGTCGGAAAAGCCACCATTCTGGGCTTTATTGCGGTCACATTAATCTACATATGTATTACTGTATTTTCCTATGGGATTTTCTCGCAATCTCAGTTGCAAAGTTTACCTAATCCAGCAATGGCCTATGTTCTTGAAGACATCATCGGGAAAACGGGCGCCATTATTGTCAACATAGGTGTCATTATTTCAATCTTTGGTGCATGGATTGCTACAACACTTTTAGCAGAGGAAGTTGCCTTTCAAGCAAGTATCAGCCAGCTATTTCCAAAGATTTTTAGTAAACAGAATAAAAACAATGTACCCGCTCATTCTGTGACAATCATTACCTTGATTGTTCAACTATTATTACTCAGCTTCTTGATAACCGATGAAGCGTATTCTGTTCTTTCCAAACTATCATCAGCAACTATTTTACTTCCATACACTTGTGTTGCTTTATATCAAATTAAGCTCTCACTTCAACAAAATGAAAAGCTATTTTCAAAAGATATCTTAGTAGGGGGGTTAGCATCTTTATACATATTTTGGCTCATCTATGGATCAGGAATGATGTATTTTATTTTAACCATCTTGGCCTTATGTCCAGGTACGTTGATGTATATTTATGTAAAAAAGAAAAATTCTATGGATCTATTTACCAAATATGAGTGGGTACTTTTCAGCATGATTAGCTTGCTGTTTCTTTATGGCATTTTTCAATTTTCAAAATTTGGCATGTTATAAGTAAAAAGAGGGGACAACCCATTGATACTACTCGAAAGTATCAATGGGTTGTTTTTTGAACAAGCTAATTGTGAATTTTTCACAATTGTAACTAATTAAATCAGCCAGTTATTTTAGTATAAACAGCAGGCTTCATCTGATAGTAAATTTATAAAAAGATCAAGATAAGCCTAGCATATTCGGATATTGATAAAATTTACAAGCAAAATTCTTTAGACGATACATTACGAGACATATCAATATTCAATTCTGTAAAAATTAAAGATGACAATCACCAGTACAGTTCTAATACAGATGATTTCATCAAGTAAGCTAGCTGCATATAAACGACATAGATTCGTTTGTTTTAAAACTTTCTAAACGAACTGATCTATGTCTGAAATATTTGAAAATGATTCTTAAAACAATTACTCAGCTGATCTGCTGGACAAGTAAACAATCAACTAGCTGATTGTTTACTGAAAAAAGTTTAAAGATATGTAAATCATAGAATAATCGAACATTAGAAACCATCAAAGTAGAACTAAAAAGGCAGTTACTTAGCAGAGTTCAGTAATTTTACTCTAGGTTATCTTATCAGCTTTCGCAAAACCACTTTCCTACTTTGTATAATATATATTACTGTATCTCGCATTAAATGGTAAAATGAAGTATCAACTACTTAATGGGGGATGAAGATGACAATAATTAATAATGAGCGTTTGTGGTTTGGGATTGGTACAGAATTATTACTTGGTGTGGCTATTATATGTATTTTATATTTTATACTCACGAGCGGTAAAATTAGAAAGGATTACTTATCAAAAAAATCATCTAGTAAACTTGCTCTTTGGATAGCTTTATTACTAGTTATCGTATCAATGTTTTTTGTATATGTGGGCATGATAAGTAATGCAATAATTAAATTTTAATACATAGGGGAGAGACTTTTTTGAGTCTCTTTTTTTATGCTTTTCTGTTTTATTTTTTTCCTCTACTTTGATTCTTGCTTTAATTCTTCTTGTATACGTTCAATTTCTCGAGATAGTTTTCCAACGTACTCTATTAGGTCTTCTTTTGACTGTTGTGACGAATTTGGATTTTCGTTATATGGTGAAAAGTCAAAGAATTCAGTTAATGATATATCTAAGGCCTTGCATATATTATAAATAGTTTTTATTGTAGGATTCTTGCTTCGCCCTTTATAAATGGAATCAACTGTACTAGGTGTTAAATCAGCTAGGATTGATATTCTATTAGCGGAAAGATTTTTCGATTCTGCCAGTTCTTGGATTCTTCTGGCTATGATTTTATTATGTTCTACCGTATTTTTCATTGTATCACAGCCTTTCATCACTTTTTTAAAGTAACAAAAAAGTTACTTTGAAACCATTTTAGTATGTAACTTACTATATATCAAATAATGTTTTTACTATAAATAATTGACAATATATAATATATAGTATATATTAAAAATGTTATTACGATACATAGTAAACAAACTTAATTGTTTAAATAAAAAATAAGAATGGAGAATGTCAATGTTTGTCAGTCAAGGGAAATTTATATTTGAAAAAGTAGAGGAGAAAGTAAGTAAGCAAGGAAATCCATTTAAGTTGGTCCATTTGATTGATACTGATAACTATCAGCGTCTAGAATTTTTTGCGGACGAAGAACTAAAAGTTACAGCTGGCTTAAATAGCCCATGTAAAGTTGTTCTGAAGGCTCAAAAAATGGGATATAGCACAAGCATGAACTGTTTAACTGTTTCGCCTGCGTAAGCTGTCATGGAGAACGAAAGTACCGAAAAACCTGATGTGAAACAAGAAATTAGTGAACTAAAAGAGTTATATAGTAAAGAGCTTGAACGACAGGCAGAGGAAAGAAGTAGACAGAGTGAATCTGTCGAACAAGAGAAAAAGTCTCAGTCCGAAGCTGATAAGGCAAAACAAGAGGCAGTTGAGAAAAGTAAAACTGAATCTCAAGAGCGATTTAATCAAGTGTTAGAAAAACTAGGCTCTATTGATAATAAGTTGACTGTTGATACTGGAGATGCTGAACAAGAAGCGTTGATTAAAGAGTTACAGAATGTTAACGGAAATTTAAAATCAATCATTACATATCAAGAAAATAGTCATCAATATGAGCTTAATAATCAAAGTTTGATGACGATGGGAGTAGCCGTTCTAATTGTTGGGTTTGGCGTTTTTGCACTCTATAAATTTGGTGGTTTCATCGTTTCAAAAATAATAAATATGATTAATTAAAAAGGAGGACATAAAATGACTTTACCTACTTTCCCTACGGTTGATTTGGCTGAGCCTATTAACTGGATGGTTACTGGTTTTACTGGTTTAGTATCAAGTAATGCTGGTCTCGTTGTTGGTGCTGGTTTAGCTATGGCGTTATTGCCAATGGCTATCCGTAAGATTAAAGGTTTCGCAAAATCTGCTGTTAAGTAGTATGCAGTGGAAAAAAACAAAAAATGAGAATATTTCTCCGGATGAGGGCTAGGGCTTAAAGCCTTGGCTCTTTGATTTTTTTCAGAAAGGATGTTGAAATATGATAAATATTAAAAAGATTGCTAAGTGGGTAGGTATCATTTTTTTCTTAATAGCTTCGGCATTGCTAATGATTATGTTTATGCCACTAGTATCCTTAATAACGATATATATCGAGGAATTGACATCAATAGTGTTAAGACTAGCGATAGTAGCGATAGTCCTCAAAATATCGTGGACATTGATACAGATAGCTCTAGGACGAGCAAAAATGCCGAAAACAGTGAAGAAAGTAGCGAAAAGAGTTCTGCGTCTGACATAGGTCAGTATGAGTATATAGAACCGTCATCAGATTTAAAAAAAAGTAGTTTTTGGGAAGATGAATCACTTTTTGAAGATGGTTATGAGAAAAAAAAGATAAATCCTTTTGGGGTTTGGGGCGGAACATTTTTTGCTAGAGTGCATAATGGTGGCGAAATTGGGGACTGGATTGGAGCTGCATTCGATGGTTATAGGTATGCTGCTCCTGATCCATATAGTAGGATAAATTTACTTACAAGAGCTACACAAAACAGTGTGTGGGCTACAAATGCACGTATAGATGACCGCAAACATGAGATTGATACGATTAATAGTAAATTAGGCACTTATGGGACTAATATTACTAATGCATTTAAAAGGATTGCTAATAGCGAGACGAATATATCGATTTTAACTAATAAAATTAATGGAGAAATATCAACAAGACAGAATGCTGTGAGTGATTTGTGGTTAAGCTTAAATAATGAGATTTCGAATCGTCGTAAGGCTATCACCGATGTTACTACTAAGGCTGATAATATTAACTCTGCTTTACAGACCGAAATTGCTACGAGACGTAAGGCTATCACCGATGTCACTACTAAGGCTGATAATATTAACTCTGCTTTACAGACCGAAATTGCCACGAGACGTAAAGCTATCACCGATGTCACTGATAAAGCTGATGGGATTAATTCTGCTTTACAGAACGAAATTGCTACGAGACGTAAGGCTATCACCGATGTCACTGATAAAGCTGATGGGATTAACTCTGCTTTACAGGCTGAGATTGACACGAGGCGTTTAGCTATTACCGATGTCACTATAAAGGCTGATAACATTAACTCTGCTTTACAGACCGAAATTGCTACGAGACGTAAGGCTATCACTGATGTAACTGATAAAGCTGATGGGATTAACTCTGCTTTACAGGCTGAGATTAACACGAGGCGTTTAGCTATTACCGATGTCACTACCAAGGCTAATAACATTAACTCTGCTTTACAGACCGAAATTGCTACGAGACGTAAGGCTATCACTGATGTAACTGATAAAGCTGATGGGATTAACTCTGCTTTACAGGCTGAGATTGACACGAGGCGTTTAGCTATTACCGATGTCACTACCAAGGCTGATAACATTAACTCTGCTTTACAGACCGAAATTGCTACGAGACGTAAGGCTATCACCGATGTCGCTGATAAAGCTGATGGGATTAATTCTGCTTTACAGGCTGAGATTGACACGAGGCGTTTAGCTATTACCGATGTCACTATAAAGGCTGATAACATTAACTCTGCTTTACAGACCGAAATTACTACGAGGCGATTAGCTGTAACTGACATTTGGTTAGCGATTAACGATATAAAAAATCAGATTAATGGATTTGCTTGGTCTGATGTAGGGATTATAGCGAGTATTTTGGATTTAAAGAATAGTAATAATAATCTTTTTAAATCATCAGATTACAGTGCGACGGTCGTTGCTGGCGACGGCATGGCGGTTAAGCTTATCAAGTATCAGTTTGCTATGTTAAAGAGTGCTATTGTTGATACTCTCAACTCTAATCAAAAAAACACGCAATTTCTTTTTGATAAATATTTTGGCTTACAAGCTGGTAGTGCTATCTATGCACTTAGATATACGATGGTAGATGGTTACAAACAGACTAATGATTTGCTACAACATATTTTTGATGGGCTTAATCTGCTTGGTAAGGGTCAAAATACAAGTAACGGTTGGCTTGAGTTGATACATAAAGGTATAACTGATTTAAAAACAACGACTAATGTTATTACTCAGTGGCTCAAGTTGATTTATGAAAAAAACATCATAATAAGCATACCTGCGTTTGATTATAATAGACTTCAAAATATGCTTGACGGGTTGAATTTTGGAAAAATCGTCAATGAAGCAGGCACCAACATGTGGGACTTTTTAAAGAGTCTTATAGAGACTTTAGGTGATATTATTACGACGGGCTTAACCGAAATTAGTGGGCTTGCGCAAAAAATTCTAGATATTTTGAGTGGCCTAATTGATGATGTTATCGGCTTGATTGTCCCTAAAAATTTAGATTTTTTAGATGATGGCTTTCAAGGGACATCTAGTAAAATCAAGCTTAAATTTAATTTTTTGTTTAATTGGGTCGACTCATTTAAAAGCTTACTTAGTGGTCAAGTTGATTTCCAAGATTTTGATTTGTCGTTAGGCTTTTTTGAGGGCAATGTTAATGTACCCTTATCTGTGATTAATAACTTTGCTCCTTTCGTTAAAGTGGTTGTTACAGGCTTTATATTACTTGAGTTTCTAATTGATATGTATAAATGGTTCCATACTAAGGGGGAGGTCATCGAGTGATTATCGAGTTGCTTTTTAAGCTCCTTTTCGGGATCATCGACTTAATTATTGGGTTGATACCCTCTTTTGATATTTCCATCGATTTGGGTTGGATAGGTGGCTTATCTGCTGTTTTTAAATATATCAATGTATTTGTTGATGTAGGCGTTTTGTTAATGATTATATCAGTAGTCATCATAAGAGATAACTTTATTTTTCTCAAAAACATTTTGATGGCTATAGTACGTAAAATACCTTTTATAAATTAAGGGCAGTGAGCGGAGTCTCACGTGTGAGATTCCGCACTGCCTAATTTTCAAGATTTTATTTTTAGTAAAAATTGATGGAGGTAAAGAAACCTTTGAAAATACTTATATTTATTAAATACGTCTTATCGGACATACATAGGTTTTTTAAGATGAGAAAAGAAGGGTTAAGACCGTTTAAAGAATACGGTCTAAGGCTCTATAGTGGTGTGCAGGGGTCGGGGAAAACAATGAGCATGGTGGAACAGTTGGAAGCTTATCGTATGGACTATAAAAAGCTTTTGATTGCTACGAATTTTGGCTATATCCATCAAGATTTGCCGTTAAAATCATTGTCAGAGATACCTGTTGTGGCTAAAATTGCTCGTGAAATGGGCTATGTGGGGGTTGTGATTGGTTGGGACGAAATTCAGAACGATTTTGATAATCAAACCCGTTCTTTTCCACTCACAATACTACGCACAATCACGCAACAGCGTAAACAAGGTATTAAGATACTTGCGACAAGTCAAGTGTTTACGAGGGTTGCTAAGCCTATCAGAGAACAGACTTTTGAGGTTGTACAATGTTCAACTTTAGGCGGTCGCTGGACGTTCGAAAAATTTTACGACCCAATTGAATTTGAGTATTTTATCCAAAATCCTGATAAAAAGGAAAAAATGAGTTGTAAACGAAAGCATAGCTTTATACAAACAGATGATTTGCGGGATTTATACGATAGTTACGCCGTTATAGACTCATTAGATACGCTAGAAAACGAACAATCAAGCGCCCAGGCACAATTACTTTACCTACTAAAAACGAACAATGAGGAGGTTGCTAGTTGATGTATATTAAAGATGTATTAATGATTTTGACTATGGTTTTTTTGTTAGTTATATTTATTGTATTTTTTGTACCAAGACTAGGATACTAATATGTTTACTGACTTTGATTATTTAAAAATTCTTAAGGTTGCTACGTGGGGTGTTGATAAAAATGGTGTTGATAGACGATATCAATTATTATTTGTCGAGATCCCGAACGACAAAACTAATTTATGTTTTAGTATCAATAGACAGATTAACATTAACCATCTAAAAAAAGGCGACATAGTGCGTTTAAAATTAGATTGGTTTACTAAGGGATACGATAGTACAGTACCACAATTTAAAATTGTCTCAGTTATCAAATTAGATAGTTAAATAGACGTTTTTTTAGATGTTGATTTATCAACATTTAAAAAGATGTGATGCAGGGTCTGCGATTGCACCACGCAGTTGGCCGAAACGGCCAAAAATAACCAGGTCAAAAGTGTTACTCTTAAAATCGATTTTTTGTGCAACACTTACGTTTTTGATCCAGGGGCTAGGTGTTACACTTATATTTTTGATCTATACAGGTAAGTGTAACACTTCTGCCTTCAGCTGAAAGTGTTACAGTGTTACGCCAATCATGATTATGGAGGGAGTGAATAAGATGGGAGTTGCTGAGGGAAATGAAAGACGTTTTATTACGTTGCCTGTTGAGTATTGGAATTATTTAGAGGAGAAAGCCAAAACTTCGAAAGAAAGAAATAGATGGTATTATAGCGGTCGTCATACAGTTAGTGAAGAAATTAAGAAGATGGTTAAGGCAGATATGGAAATGAAGGACGCTGGTTTCTTGTAGGAAAAAATAACATTTGGAGTTGGAAAAATATGCTGAATCAAAACTTACAAACCCCCGTTACTAACAGGGGGGTTAGAAATACATCTAGAAGTAACCTAATCTCAATAGTAGACTGGTTTTCATGCACTTTTAAAAATGTGAACAACTGGAAAGAAGTTTGTGGTGTTTTTTTGTTAGATTCTACCCTATTTGTAGAACAAGAGAAGGGGAGGAACGGGTACCGAAAAAGTGCTGTTTGGCAGTCAATTACTATCTGTTATGATGGCACTGAAGATATGGGTGTTTTTATTGATATGTCTGGGCAAGCCTGTAGACAATTTGAGTTGACCTTTGAGAAAACAGGATTCAGCTGGCAGACTTTTTTTGAGTATTTACTAGGCTATGAGGTGAATATAACTAGATTAGATTTGGCGATTGATGATTTTACAGGATATTTCACTTTAAAACAAATAGAAAACACTATTAAACGTGGCTGTGTGGTAAGTAAATTTAGAACTGGACGGAATTTCGAAGAATTTTTACTAGAGACTGGTGAAACATTGGGACAAACAATTTATTTTGGCAAAAGTGACGTTATAATAAGGTTTTACGATAAATTGGAAGAACGTGAAGCTAATAATTATGCTTTGAGTCATGAAATAGATTTTTGGCAGAGAACTGAATTACAAATACGTAAAGAACGTGCTATGGAAGCTTGTAAAATCATTTCTCAAGGTGGTGATTTAGGCTATTATATTTGTGGAATCCTACGGAACTATATTGCTTTTAAAATTAAAGGTACGGACTCAAATCGTAGTCGCTGGAATAATTGTAAATGGTGGGATAATTTTCTTGGTTCTGCAGAACGTATTAAATTAACTAATGTACATCCATATCCATCAATATTACGAAAAAAAGATTGGATTGATAAGCAAGTTGTATCTAGTCTTGCTACTGTGTACACAGCATTAGATGATGATAGATTGTTTTTTGATTACATAAAGGCTTTAGGGAAATCTAGAATGTCAAAAGCTCAGATTGAGCTTGCTAATGAATTTAAAAGTGATAGTTTTAATAAAATGTTATTAAAACGTGATATGCGTGATTTAATAGATAAATTATCCAATGATCCCGAATCATTAACAGAGTTTTGGTACAATCATGAACGAGCCAATGGCTTGCAATAATATTTTAGGAGGTTTTTATATGGTTGCTATAATTGTTATGTTATTGGTTCCTAGCTTATATTTTTCTTATAGATTCTTAGAGAAACGAGACACTGAAAAAGAAATTCAAAGGCTCCTAAAAATACATAAACACAAAAAGAAAACTGATTATAAAATGTGTATGCATTGCATTATGTATTGTGAATCAAGTGAGGATTTATGTACAGATTGTAAACTATATTTTGATTATAGTCATAACTGGGATTAGCAACATACCAAGCCTTTTACAAGACTACTTTGTATAATATATATTATGTAAACTAACTAATTTTACAAATTCATTCCTCAAGAAACAGGTGCTATTCTCACTATCTTCCCTTCAGTTACAGCGATTTTCCTCTTAAATCAATCGAACTATTGTTAACCGTTAACTACATAATTTGTTGTCATACATAGCTCTATTGGACCTACAAATATGTATAAACAGTGAGTTTGTAGCATTATCGATCTAATTAAAATGAACTTTAATGCCAATTATCAGACGGTATTTTTATCATTTAGTCTTATTACAAAACAAAAGATCGAGAATTTGCATACTCAATCTTTTGTTAACTCATTATTTATTGATAATTTTTAAAAGTACAACTATTCCCATCAGCGATTTTCATCCAATAAGTCCACTTATCGGACCATAAGTGGCACTAAGAATGGATAGCTGCCAAAAAAATCTAGGATTGATCGATTCGTTCGACCTGTTTGAATATTTAGGTTGCTATGGCCATGCTCATTAACCTCCACGGCTAAAGATTGTTCCTTATCTAAAAGGATTTCATAACCATATTCACCTATTTTTTCCATATCATACTCAGGATTAGACATAGTAATGATAAATATATTATCTAATATCTCTGTAGAAAGCTCAAAGGCACTTTCTAAGTGAAGATCCAATGGTTTACTATTATCGAGTAAGCTTTCATCAACATTAAACCCTAACGTTTTAAAATGAACAATCAATTGATTTAACTCATGATTCAAGACAGAAAGTTGAACAGATGAATACAAATTATCTACAGACCAATAGCGAATCAAGGCCAACACTTGGTCGTCATTAATTGCTACTTCCTTCGAATCCAAATCCAGCTCAAACATATCCATATAGGCTGCTTCATATTTGTTGTTAATCGGCTTCATTTTGAAAGCAAACTGCAAACGATTCCCTTCACCTAAAGAGTAGCGAATCTGAAAATGAACAGTCTCCCAATTATCAAGCTCTGCTAGTGAGTATTTCAGGCCGATATGAGTTAACGGCTTCAATAATTCGTACGTGATATACTCTAATAAGGTTGCCTGAGCAATTGTTGACATCTCAGGATACGTAGAACCATCCAACAATAACTCCTGATAGTAGCTTAATAATTCAGGGAAATCTGATTCCATTAAGGATTTTCTGAGCTTCAAATCCGCCAATTCTGATTCAGCAACCTGAATCATGTCAACGATATTTTTACGATTCTGTTCTTTTTTCTCGTAATAAGCCAGTTCTGCTTTCGAAAGTTCTAACTCCTTTGTAGAGCTCACCGAATCTGCTGTGTTTACTGCATGCTCTACATCAAGATTTGTGGCTTCAACTTCATCAGGAGTAATTATTTTTTTCTCATTAATCTTTGTTTCAACTTCTTCAACTTGTTTCTCTTCACTCATTTACAAAACCTCCCTCTTCAGCATTTGCCGGTTGTTCAGTCAAGTAGTCATCTAAAAAGGCGATAATTTTTGTTCGTAGCTCTTCGAAGCCACCGAAATATCGCTGAATCAAGCGGTGTTCTTTTTCAACGATTGAATTCTTTAATTCTACTTGTTTGTACTGAGCAGAAAGTTTTGCACGTTCTTTTTCTACATATCCTTTTCCATCAACAAAAGGTAACCATTCTTCCTTCTGTTTGTTTAAAGCAACTAATTTCTTATCCAACTCATCCACTTCAGTGTCCACTTTTTTTCGATTAAGTAACCCTTTCGTTTCATTGGCTTCATTCTTTTGCTCTTGAACCACTTTAATTTTTTTATTAATTTCTTCGATTTCAGCTTTCCCAGCAATCATTTTCGCATCCAGCTGATTCATTTGTTCTCTGATTAATGCCAGTTCAATTTCTTTATCTTCATAATACGTATGCCACTCACTGTCAATCGTTGGTAAAATGAAGACCTCTGGAACAGACGCATCAATTCCAATCGTCGCTCTTTGTCGGTAATAGTTACCAATTCGATAATAGTTAACGGTCGTATCTACTTGTTCCTCGAAATACATGAATGGAAAGGCCTCTTTAAAATGCTCATGAAGCTTTTGTATCAACATATGGTCAATTTCATGATTTTGATTTGAACTCTTCTTCAGTTCATCTGTCAATTCACCATTGTATAACCGATAGATTGCTGGAATATTTTCCGCAGATATTGCTTCCTCAAACTCTTGTAGATCATGAAGTAGCTTGCTAACATTCATACTAGCAACTTGTTTTACCTCTTCAAATGAATTTGAATTTTTCTGAGACTCTGACTCATCAGAGCTTGTTACTTCAACCCTAAAATCAACCAATTTATCACTTGTTTCATTATGACTATCCGATGCGGTCATTAGATGTACCTCCTTTTTAAACACTAAAATACCTGTCTCTATTTTATCATTATAATGAAAATGATTCATCATTTAAAGCAATAGTTCTTAGGGATATCTAATCGTTTGAGCACTTAAAAGGGTTTTTTCGTGTTTTTTTCATTTTTAGAGTCTTTAAAAGAACAATAAATTGATAAATTACGTTTGAATTTAAAATGAAGAAGAGGGATCAGAACAGCACATTCTCCCCTCTTCTACTGATTTTTAGTTCATTAGATTTCCAAAAAAGTCAGTAATACTTGACCACAAATTAGAAAAGAAACCTTCATTTTCATCTAATGTTCCTTTGAGTTTGTCTCCAAATTTTCCTAGTTCGTCACCCAATCGATCCACGGTATCCGTGAAGCCTTTGCTAATTTTATCTAGCTGGGCAATGGAATCTTTATCCAACACGCCATCTGTTGATTGATATTTTTCAGCTAATGAAACTAATTTTGCCACATCATCTTTTGTTAAATAGCTAGAGAGGTTATTTTTTTCTAGTGCATCATTTACGATTTTTTCAACATCCGCTTTAGTTGCAAGTTCTCCTTGCTTTTCTTTCAATTCTGCGAGTTCCTTTTTAATATCAACCAGGGTTTGATTCAGTTGTGCTTTATATGCTTCATCTGCTTTGGCTTGTTCATCTTCTGTTAATGTTTCAGATTTATTCTCCTCAGTTGCCTGATCGACAATTGACTTCGACAAATCAGCTGTCGTATCTAATTCTTCTTGTGCAAGTTTGGCTCTATCTGGGTCGACTTCCTCACCATTCGCTTCAAAAGCCTTATAAACGCCAGTTAAAGCACTCTCACCAGTCACTTTAACCACACTAGCAACTTTAATAGTCGCATCACTAATACCTGCTGTCACAAGAGGGTTCTTATACTGATCTGCAGTAATTAAAGTAATATTCTCCGGTGTAAGAATATCCACATTAATTCCTTTCCCCTCATCCTCACGATTGACCACTACAGAACTGAGCATGACGCTATCATCTCCACTTCCATAACCTAGATAGGTAACTAAATCCTTCCCTGTTGCTTTTTGTGTATTCACCGAATCTGAAGTAATACCTAATACTTTCATTGTTTCGTTCATTTGATTCTGATTTAAACCAGCACCTGCTACAAATGTTGGCTTGCCCCAACGTTCATTTATAACTGTTTCGTTGCTAGAATTGGTCTCTGCTAATGCTACTTTCGTGCTCAAGCTTACCGTTCCTATAATTGATAGTGTTATAATTGCGATTGTTAGATTTTGTTTCATATTCATTCTTTTTTCCTCCCAATAGTGAAGTTTGGCTTAATTCATTGCCACTCCTTTATAATAGTCTTTATCATTTCAAATAAGGGCATCTTAGCCTAATCTTAATCGTTTATTTATGAAAATAAAAAACTCTTAAGTATATTTAGTAATTTATAAACATTTTGTTTACATAATATATGTATGGTAACTTATAATGTTTTCCTCTTCCTCTCTTTTATTTTATGGTACACTTATAAAAAGAAAGGGAGTGAGTTATTGACCTACGTAAAAAATTTTTTGATAGTCATTGGGCTTTTTATCTTAAGTCAGCTGTACGGTTTGTTCTTAGGCTTTGGTCTTGAATTTGCTAAACTAGGTGGTCAGGAGAAAATGTCTACTCTAGCAAATGTCGCATGCATTATTTTTACCTTATTAAGCATCTGGCTGTTGATATTCCTTGCAAAAAAACTAAAGATAATGGATTTTTCACTTGATTTTTTAACAAAAAAAAATATTAAGTTTATCTTTCTAGCCTTTATCATTGCTCGGTTGATTGTCTATGTATTAAGTATCTTAATGATGGCACAAGGAAATGAGTCTACACAAAATGATGAAGCCATTCTTGAAATGACCAAACTAATCAGTCCTCTATTATCATTTATTATGATATCCATTGCTGCACCAATTATGGAAGAAATTGTCTTTCGTGGTGGAATCATTGGGTTAATTTTTAAAGATTATCCGATAGTCGGAATCATTTGTAGTACCTTAATTTTTGGTGCAATCCATCAATCAGATAATTTCATCAGTTTTCTAATCTATGCTGCAATCGGATTCGTCTTGAGTTATAGCTATTATAAAACAAAACGTCTTGAAGTCAGTATAAGTATTCATTTTTTAAATAATCTTATTGGTGGATTAGCTATTCTATTTGGTTGGTTATGATCGAATAAGGTTTCCTAAGAAA
>NZ_JBIOQR010000001.1:1805000-2155000 GCF_051713825.1 Enterococcus sp. AZ194
CGGAAACCCTCCAACACTTAGCACTCATCGTTTACGGCGTGGACTACCAGGGTATCTAATCCTGTTTGCTCCCCACGCTTTCGAGCCTCAGCGTCAGTTACAGACCAGAGAGTCGCCTTCGCCACTGGTGTTCCTCCATATATCTACGCATTTCACCGCTACACATGGAATTCCACTCTCCTCTTCTGCACTCAAGTCTCCCAGTTTCCAATGACCCTCCCCGGTTGAGCCGGGGGCTTTCACATCAGACTTAAGAAACCGCCTGCGCTCGCTTTACGCCCAATAAATCCGGACAACGCTTGCCACCTACGTATTACCGCGGCTGCTGGCACGTAGTTAGCCGTGGCTTTCTGGTTAGATACCGTCAAGGGATGAACAGTTACTCTCATCCTTGTTCTTCTCTAACAACAGAGTTTTACGATCCGAAAACCTTCTTCACTCACGCGGCGTTGCTCGGTCAGACTTTCGTCCATTGCCGAAGATTCCCTACTGCTGCCTCCCGTAGGAGTCTGGGCCGTGTCTCAGTCCCAGTGTGGCCGATCACCCTCTCAGGTCGGCTATGCATCGTGGCCTTGGTGAGCCGTTACCTCACCAACTAGCTAATGCACCGCGGGTCCATCCATCAGTGACACCCGAAAGCGTCTTTCAAATTAGAACCATGCGGTTCCAATTGTTATACGGTATTAGCACCTGTTTCCAAGTGTTATCCCCTTCTGATGGGCAGGTTACCCACGTGTTACTCACCCGTCCGCCACTCTTTTTCTTTCGGTGGAGCAAGCTCCGGTGAAAGAAAAAGCGTTCGACTTGCATGTATTAGGCACGCCGCCAGCGTTCGTCCTGAGCCAGGATCAAACTCTCATAATAAAAGTTAGAACAATCATAAGATTGTTAAGCTCAATTTGTTTGCTAGCATATTGCTTGCTTGTTAAATGTTTGTGACTTGACTAATCAAGTACACACTACACATTTGGTTTGTCTTACTTTGTTCAGTTTTCAAAGGTCTACAATTGCTGTTTCAGCAACTTTTATATCCTATCAGTTAGACAAGTGAATGTCAACCTTTTTTTACAAAAGTTTTTCAACTGCTTTTCAGAAAGTTAATTACCTGTTTCAGCAACTCAATTAGAATAACAGCTATTTCTCCATACGTCAAGAACAATTTTCATTATTTTTACAAAAATATTTCATCTTTATTTCTACCTCATAAAAAAGATAAGAGAGAGTGAGCTAAAACTAGCCTCAAACCCTCTTACTCTCATCTCATAACCGACTAAAATGAAGTTTCTATAGTTCTAATTATCATCCAGCATTTATTCACTTTGTTCTATATAATATATTTTAATTAACTATCAAACAGTCTCTTAACAAAGAGCAATTGCTTTTTATTTCAACCGTATAGCTTATTTTCCTCTACGATTCTTCAGCTCGTCCATTCAAATACGAGAATGCATAGCCTACATGGTAAGCAGTAGCTAAAGCAAGGCCTCGCTCATCAATGTCAAATTTTTCATGGTGATGACCATATTGTGTCTCTTTATTGTTAAGATTTCGCGTTCCAACTCGCCCATAAATCCCAGGTGCTTCTACTAAAAAGTCAGCAAAATCATCTGCCCCCAAGCTCTTAGGATTATCCGTTATAACATTCTCAATACCAACAATTTCCGAAGCTACTTGTTGTGCCAGTAGCGTAGCAGATTTTTCATTAATAAGCGGAGCTGCTGCATCATACCTTTCAAAGGTTGACACTTCTGTTCGATGAGCATTCGCTATTTCTCTTGCAATTTCTTCAACTCGCTTTAAGACGAACTCTCTTGTTTCAAAACTGAAACTCCTAACCGTTCCTTCAATGACTGCATGATTGGCAACAATGTTATAACGCGTCCCAGCTCTAAGCACACCAATTCCGACAACAACAGGATCTAATGGATTAACTTCGCGCGCGACAATTGTTTGAAGCTCTGTCACAACAGCTGCAGCCGCAACCAATGCATCTCTTCCAGATTGTGGTTGTGCTACATGACTACTCAATCCATCAATTTCAATTTTGAAAATATCGCAAGAAGCATTGGTGGCGCCTGGCGTGGCTACCAACTTCCCTACTTCAACGCTAGAATCCAAATGTAGACCAAACACTTGGTCCACATCTTCTAGAAAGCCCCCTTGAACAAATTGTTTCGCACCCGCACCAATTTCTTCTGCTTGTTGAAAAGCAAATTTAATCGTGCCGTAAAAATGGTCTGCCAAATTACTTAACACTTTTGTGGCCCCCAACAAGGCCGCTGCATGACCATCGTGCCCACATGCATGGTTTAAACCAGCATTTTTTGATGTGTATTCCTTTGTTGTCTTGTCTTCTAATTCTAACGCATCAATATCTGCTCGCAGAACTAATGTTTTTCCTGTTCCTTTTTTTCCTTTGAGCGTCGCAATAGCTCCTGTTTCGCCAACTGACTCATAACTTAAGCCAATTTTATCAAGTTCTTCTTTAATTTTGGCTATTGTTTTGTACTCCTTCAGACTCGCTTCAGGATACTGATGAAAATGTCTACGTAAAGCAATCACTTCAGCTTCAACTGCAGACAACTCCTCTTCAATAATTAGTTGATCTACTTTCGTTTCTGTTGTCATATATAATTCCTCCTATTTCTCCCCAAATTCTTTCCATGCAGGAATGCTTGAGCCTTTTGAAGTTTCTTCAATTACTTTCTCTGTTTCCTCTGTTTGATACGTCTCAACTACTTTTTGGTAAGTTTTATTTTCCTGATCTTCTTTACGAGCAACAATGATATTGACATAAGGTCTAGCATCATCATTAACTGGTTCTAAATAGATAGCATCTTCTTTTGGTACGAGTCCTGAGTCAACTGCCACGCCACTATTTATAACTGCAATATCAACATCATCTAAACTTCTTGCTGTCTGTGAAGCATCTAACTCATTTATTTTCAACTCTTTTTTATTTTCTGTAATATCTGAAACAGTCGGTGCTTGTCCACTATCAGAGGCAAGCGTAATTACTCCTGCTGTTTCTAACAAGCGTAGTGCACGTCCGCCATTGGTGACATCATTGGGTATTGAAACTCCGGCTCCTTGTTTTAGTTTGGCCAAATCTTTTATTTTGTTGGAATAAATTCCTAAAGGCGCATTGACTGTATTTCCAATTGAAACAAGATCTGTACCGTGCTCTTCGTTATAATTATCTAAGAAAAATTGATGCTGAAATGAGTTCAAATCAATCGAACCATCTGCTAATGCTGCGTTTGGTTGGTTGTAATCACTGAACTGAACATACTCTAGCTCGATTCCTTCTTTTGACAGACGCTCCTTTACACTATCCCAAACATCTGTATCTGCTCCAATAATACCTAGTTTAACCACTTTGTTAGAATTTTCTTCTTTTGCTTCAGATTTAGATGTACTACCGCATCCTGTAAAAATAAACACCGCGAGTGCTGCCACAATAACTTTTCCTAATTTTTTCATATCAATTCTCTCCTAATCTTATTTTAATGTGTTGTTTTTCGAATAATTAAATTGCTAATAAATTGACTAATAAAGACTAATAATAAAATGAGTAGTGTCGCAACTAATGTGACATCCGTTTGAAAACGATTATACCCTCTTGATATTGCAAGGTTCCCAAGTCCACCCGCACCAACTGCTCCAGCCATGGCAGTTAATCCAATCACGTTGATAATTGTCACAGCTGAAACTCTCACGATGCTAGAAAATCCTTCGACAAGGTAAATACGGAAAATGATTCCTAATGGGCTGGTTCCCATTGCTTGAGCGGCTTCAATAATGCCATGATCAACTTCAAGTAAGGCATTTTCAATCTGCCGTGCGTAAAATGGAATAATGCCGATAACTAACGGAACTAATGCGGCGACAGCTCCAATCCTCGTTCCAACTAAAAAGAGAGTTAACGCTGCAAAAAGCGGCAACATAATGATGAATGGAATGGAACGAATGGTGTTGATAATTTTATCCAATATATTGTAAATCCAGCGATTTTCTAGTATTCCTCGTGGGCCAATCGCAACAAGTGTAACTCCTAGTAAAATCCCTAAGACACCTGCTATTAATGACGTCCAAGCTGTCATAAATAACGTTTCTCCTGTAGCTTTTATGAACTCATCAGGAATTTCACTCACATTAGGTAAATACGTTTTAATAAACTGATCCATTCGTTTTCCCTCCTAATACATGAAAAGTCATCTAGGAAACTCTAGATGCTCATTGTTCGTGGGTTCCAAATTCTCAACGAAAAGAATTCCCCCCCACTTTTTTTAACTCCCCTCAAATGTTTCTTTGAAATCCAAGGGGTATTGCTTGACTTTTTTTAATCGCCTACATAATCAGCGAGAACAGACCTAAACCCCTGTATCTCACTGAAAGTAGGACTTTTTATGTTAAAACAACTTCAAACACACCTAGACTATCTCTCCACACAAGAAAGATTACTCCCTCACGTCACTCCAGAAGCAAAGGGTGAATACCAGGAGACGATTGAACTGTTTCGACACCTAAATTTTGATGCAGCACATGAACTGCTTGCTTCACTTTATTCTCATACTGGGCGTCCAGCCCTCGTTCAAATCGAAATTTTGCGCACAATGATTCTATGTGCCTATGAGAAAATTTCTTGGGAGACCGCTTTGTATCGACTAAATAATCGCATCGTGTATCGCGTAATCATTGGTATCGATAAAGAGTCGATTCCAACACTACCTTCTTTTTATGAGCTTAGTCGTCGCTTAATGCCGACGAATGAAAAATCGATTTTAAGAAAGAAACGCGCGCAAAAGCCAACAGAAAAATATAAGAAAAACGAAAAGATGCCTGAGTCTAAGAAAACTTGGACGCAACGCATGGCCGACATTGCACGCAAAGGAACCTTCACCTTGTATCGACCCGACCGCTTCTTACAAAAGCTCTTTAAGCTTGTTAGTATCGATACCTCTGTTAGTTACGGCTTACTTGATCCAGAGCTATACGTATCAGGAGACGGTACCTGCGTCTATACTGGGGCATCTGCTTATGGCACGGTTGTTTGCGATTGTCGGAAACAAGGAATCTTCCAGTGCGACTGCCCAAAACGTTATTCAGATCCTAATGCCACATGGGGCTGGGAAAGTTCAAAAGAACGCTACTTTTATGGCTACAATGCCTATCTACTCTCCACTTATAATGCCGAACGAAAACTTGATTTACCCCTGTATTTACGAATGGTCAGTGCCAAGCGTCACGATAGCGTGTCTGCGCTTATTGGTCTAGCGGAGTTTCGTGACCTTTGTCCAGAATTCAAGATGAAAGGTTTTTTATCTGATTCCGCATCTGACAACTATGAAACCTATCATTTACTGAAGGAATGGAAAATTCCAGCCTTTATCGCATTGAATAATCGAAAGGAAGGCACGTTTACATACAAACAAGTCGAAATCAATTCAAACGGTATTCCTATTTGTGAGGGTGGCCTCGAAATGACGTACGACGGGCGTGAAACAAAGCGCAGTCGAGCAAAATTCCGTTGTCCAGCAAAAATGAAGAAGTGCATCAAATGTCCGTTAGAGAAACCTTGTTCTTCCTCACCTTATGGACGAACGGTTTATACAAAGACCGATGATAACCCCAGATTCTTTACGGAGGTTCCGCGAGATTCAAAACAATGGCGTACAATCATGAAGCAACGAACAAACATCGAAAGAATCAATAAGCAACTCCTACGAGACTGCGGGATTGAAGCGAGTGGCGTTCGAACACGCAGTCGTCTCACGCTGTGGTTAACAGCGGCCATGATGGTGATCCACCTCAAAGCACAATATAAATACGCTGGTTAGCATTTTTACTTAAAAAAATTTTTTTAAGCCTTACGCTTATTTGAGTGCGTCTTCTTTTGTGAAAGAGCTGAGCAGAACATCGTGACTCGTTCAAATACGATAAATTTCCATATTTTTATACTTATCCCCTCAATTTTAGCAAGAATTTATCCCATCTTTCCTAGTTCACTCATGAATTGATTCATTTGATTCACTTCGTTTGATAATGGTTGTTTTAACTCGTTGACTATGCAAATAATCCAAAGCCTTCATCCGCTGATGGGCTTCCCCTTTTAAGATGACAATTAGACTACCTATTGGCGTGTTTTGGATAATTTCCACATTTCCATAAAGGATATTAGTCGTTACTTGATATTGACTATATAACTTAGAAAGTAAAGGTTCACTGGTTTGTTCGCCCACATATGAAAACTCAATCAACAACTCATTTGACCCAAGATTTGCTAACGTCGGATGACTCAAAATCGTCTCTAGTGCTTGATCAACGTGTGTTGCAGTTCGGATAAAATCTTTTGTCAATTCTTCTTTTGGATGACTAAAGATTGAGATACTATCATTCTGTTCAATAATTTGTCCCTCTTCCATTACCGCCACTTTGTTACAAATTTCTTTTACAACTTGCATCTCATGAGTAATCAGCACAATTGTTAAACCTAACTCTTGATTTAATTTGCGCAATAAATCTAAAATCTGAATAGTCGTTTTGGGATCAAGAGCACTTGTTGCTTCATCACACAATAGAATTTCCGGATCATTTGCTAACGCTCTAGCAATGGCAACGCGTTGTTTTTGCCCACCTGACAATTGACTAGGATAAGCTTCTTTTTTATCAGATAAACCAACTAACTCCAATAATTGAGTGACTTTTTCTGTCCGCTCTTGTTTTGATTTTCCGGAGTATTTTAATGAAAAATCAACATTATCAAAAATAGTTCGAGCATTCATTAAATTAAAATGTTGAAAGATCATACCAATCTTCTTCCGTTTATTTCTTAATTCTTTTGGTGTTAATTGCCCCAAATCAACGCCATCAATCACCACTTTACCATTTGTTGGCTTTTGCAAATAATTGATTACTCGGACTAACGAACTTTTCCCTGCCCCAGAATAACCAACAATCCCAAAAACATCTTGTTTAGCTACTTTTAGAGAAACATTTTTAACAGCTTCAATTTTCTGTTTCTTTTGATGAAAAACAATATCAATATTAGTTAGTTCAATCATCTGTCCCACTCCTTATTCTCTCTTTAGTTATGCAAACAAAAAGCGTCCTCAAGCTGACGATTATTCATCAGCTTGAGGACGCTTTTGCGTGTTACCACCTCTTTTTAGACCTCCTTCACAGAAAGTCCCTCTTCAAGTACTTCATACTCTAGCATGTTAACGAATGCAGTCGTCATCGCCTTACAACAAAATTGTTTGGGATGAATACTCAACGGCCATTTTCTTTAGTGTAAGAACTACCCTTTTTCAGCTACCAGGGCTCTCTTTAGAATTCTTTGGACTAAATACTTTCCGTATCTACGTATTTTTATATAAAAAAAATCCTTTTATCAGTATCAACTGATAAAAGGACGATTGCTCGCGGTACCACCTTTTTTTGAAAGCCATGGCTTTCCTTAAACCCAACTTTTTAATTGGTGCTCTTGATAACGGAGAGCTATCCGAAACTGCCTACTTATCGACAATCATCCTCAAAGGCCATTTTCCATCTTATCGCAATAACTCTTCGCACCACCCAGAGTCTCTCTTTAAAATTAATAAAATGTACTTTCCTTCTCACTGGAAATTTATATTTCTTATTGATTTATAATTTACATGATTCAACAAATAATGTCAAACCTTTTTTTGAAATTTAATTAAAAAATTTCATGAAACAAAAAAAAGACTAGAAAACTAGTCTCTATCATGTGTAATAAAACGAATTTGTCTTTTATCGTCTCTTTTTAGAATTGTTTCTTCATTCAAATACTGAAATATTAGCTCATCTAATGAAGGGTTCTCCAACATTGTTTCGTATCCGATGAAAATATCTCGAATATACTTTTTATAAGCCTTTTTCTTTTTCAAACGTTTATTCATTCGGCACCGTCCTTTACGTTTTAATAATAGCAATTGTTGCTTCTTGAAACAACCATTATTCGTCATTTTTTTATGTTTTTCCTGACAAATCAACTACTCAATCAACACGCCTTTTCGACAGATCCAAAAGTAGTTCATCTCTCTCCAAAAGAAACCATCCAATAATGAGAAAAGTCTGTCAAAAAATGACAGACTTTTCCTATTTATTAGGATCATCTAGTGAAAAAGTGACTCCTAGTATTTTTTTAAAGTTATTTTGGTGCAATGTAGTCAACTTGACTAGATTTAGCAAGTGACATTGGAATTACACGATACGAAACTACATCAGGACTCACAACATTACCTTCCGAAATCAAGATTCCATCTGCTAAAATTGCTTCAACAAACGCTACGTGGCCATATATTTCACTTGAACCAGCAACACCTGGGTGGAAGCTAACCGCATATCCTACAGTTGGTTCACTTGTTACTTTGTAGCCCAATGCAGCCCCTTTAGCGCCCCATTCTCCACCATTACCCATAAAGTCATCAACCGTTTTTCCTAATTGCGCGAAACGATTGTAAACATACCAAGTACATTGACCCACTGGGTATGAACCTGATTTGTTGTAATTTACACCATCAAAATCTGGATAAATCATTTTTTCTCTATAAGCTGTTGGAATTTGATCACGCGCTTGAATAATCATACTTGTTTGCGTTCCTGATTTTGCGTTCTCATCTGGCTCATCAAAACGAGTTAAATTATAAGCTGCAATAATTGAGTTCAATTTGTTGCTGTATTGTGTATCTGTCGCATATTTTCCTGTTAGAGCGGCTGTCGCTTGTAGATAATTTTTCGCTTCTGAACGCCAAACACCTTTATAGAATTGGCTATTTCCAGAAATCCCACCACGAATTAACTTCACATAATCAGATAAAGAATCACGGTAGCTTGAGTAGCTTCTAAATGCTGATTTAATCTCATATAAATTCCCGTTTCCATCATCTTCATTTGTGGTATATACAGCAGATTGGCCATTAAATGAACCTTTGATTCCAAATAAATTGTAGTGTGGTGCACTCGCTAAACCGCTGCTACCTGAACCACTTTCTAAAATAGCTTGAGCAATCATAACAGAGGCAAAAACATCATATTGAAGGCCTAATTTTCTAGCATCTTCACCGATGACTTCAACAAAGTTTTCGGTTGATGGATTTTTCGCAAACGTTAAAGTTGCTGCATAAGTTTTGACAACTTTTTCGCCATAGCTATTTAGTTTTAGATTTTTTAGCACATCAACTGCATATGCAGGCAGAGCCTCACCTTTTGTTTCTTCATTCGTAATAACAACAGTGCCAATCTTCACTTTTTTATCTTCTTCTTTGGCAGAGTCTGCATCCACGAAAATCACTTTTTGTTCACCAAGATAGATTCCTACTTTTGTAATCTCTCCATCTTTTTCCCAAAAAAGTAAGTCCCCTGGTTTAGCTGTTGCTGCTGCAATCTTTGTTCCAAACTCTACTTGCTCTTCAAATGTTTGACCAATTGAAGTTGTAAATAATTCATTGTAAATATAGTCTGTGAATGCAACATTATCAAAAGAGTCTGGTCCTTTAGCATCTTTTTCATATGGTTTATTTAATTGTTTTAGAGATTCAGCAATCACTGCCGCCATCTTTGTGTTCTCTAATGAGTTCAACAAAGGCAATTCATAACCATTCAAATCTGAATTTGTTAGGCTATCCACTTGTAAAGAGCTATCTAATATTGAATTTCCTTCTGAGCCAGCCACTGGATTTGAGGCTGGTTGATCCGCTCCATTAGAAGGAGTTGAATGAGTATTATCTGACGAGCTTGGTCTAGTCGTGTCCGTTGTTCCTGTTGAGCTTGAGCTACTTGAGCTTGAATTAGAAGTTGAGCTTGAGCCAGTTGAGCTAGAACTTGAACTAGATGTTGAACTTGAACTAGATGTTGAGCTAGAGCTTGATGTTGAGCTAGAGCTTGATGTCGAGCTCGAATCTGAAGAAGAAGAATCTGTTGTTCCTCCTGTTTCGGTCTCAGTTGTAGACGAATCTGACGTACTAGAGCTTTCACTAGGTGCCTCTGAGTCACTTGGTGCTGTTGAAGTATCCTCAACTGGCGCTTCTGGTTCTTGTGAACTTGGCTCAGTAGGTTCAACAGGCGCAGGATCTGGCGCTTCAGTACTCGTTGGAACATCAATTGGCGTGTCAACTGGTACATCTGTCGCTTGTTCTGCTTCTGAAACATTTGTTTCGTTTTGTTCTGTGCTACTTTGATTTATATTATCTGTTAGGTTATCAACATTGGCAAATGCTGGTGCAGATTGAGTAAAGACAATGGCTACTGCACTAAAAACAGCTATGGATTGTTTGAATCTCATGCTATTACGCTTGGTCATTTAAAATAGTCCTCCTTTTAAATACGGTTCTCCTTTATATATAATAACACAATTTATCCTACCAAAAATAGTTTTTTTGCCAAAAATCACATTTTTTTTTTTGCAAAACAAATAAATATCAATGACTTTATATAAATTGGCAGCTCTAACCAGCAAAAATATGCTTTAATTTATTCAACAAACGCCCTATCTTTTTTGGCCATGTTCTTTTAGCACCTATATTTCGCTAACACATCCTCCTCAAATTAGAATACGCAAACGAATTCCACTTGCGAGAAAAAAATAGAAAGCAGTTATTCAAATATGAACAAAGCTACCTTCTATCCTTCGTATATCGTTCTTTAGATTTGTTTATGTAATGATGAGTTAGCTTCGAAAAAAATCACTTTCGCTGATTAGAAACGTACTATTGTATTAATTGTGCTTCTTTTTCATTGTTTTTTTCTGCAATGATGTTGTTTAGTAGCAGAAACTGATCACAATCAAATTGCGTTTTCGAATCAATAAAGGCAAGATAATCCATATAATCTTTTTCAATTCGACGATCAAGCTCTAGTAACTGGCTATCCTCAGTATCAAATTCATCCTCAGTCAAGTAGAACAAACAGAGGTTTAATTTTCCTTCTTCTTTGATAATCATTTTTAAGCTGTCCACACAGTTACTGGGCGTGATGGCTGACATAAGCTGCGTTACTTTTTTTGATATCCGTTTGAATTTGTTAACTAAAAATTGTTCTCTCTCAGAAGTAATCTCCCGTTCTTTTTTCTCAATAAAATAGGTATTTATATCTAAATCCCATAAATACATATATTTCCCCTCCCCATTATAAAATGATCCGATTTGTGCCATCTAAATTGACAAACTATACAATAGAACACTGAAAGGTTACACCCCTATAAACTTTCAAGCTATACATATGTCCAAAAAAGATCATTAATTTCTCTAAAAACCTCAAATAAAAGTCATCCCCTACCTTCATTTAAAAAATTTTTAGATACTTTAATAGTAGCTTATTAACGTAGGTTTTGTAAATCTTTTTTTCTATTAACAGAATAATTGTTTGACCAAGGACGACCTTGCTTTATTCAATTCACAACAATCGCCTGCTTTAAATTGTCTTTTTGGTCCTATGGAGAAAATGCGTTATACTAATTAACAAGAAAACAACTACAAGATGGGAGAAATTTTTTTGACTACCTTATGTTATCTATTTATCGGCCCAAGTGGTTCAGGTAAAACAACTCTCGCAAATGCTCTCTTTAACAAATCACAAAAAGTGATCTCTTATACAACTCGCTCGATTCGTATCGGGGAACGTGATAAACGGGACTATTATTTTGTCTCAGAAAATCAGTTTAAGCAAATGATTAAAGAAAATAAATTTGCTGAGTACGATTCTTATGGTCATCATTATTACGGTGTGACTAAAGAAACATTGGAAGAAAAAATGCGTGTTGGCGATTGTTATGATGTCCTTACTTCTGCTGGTTTCTGGCGTCTACGTAACCTTTATGGTGAGCGAATGATTCCTGTATTCTTAACTATTTCAAAGAAAACCATGACCGAACGACTCCGTTTACGAGGCGAGTCCTCTGAAGAAATGGCCAAACGTAGAGAGCTATTTGAGAAGGATTTAAAAGAAAAAGATGACCTCTTAGCCATTCCTGAAGCCATCTTTTTAGATGCAGAACAGTCAGTCGAGGCACTAACTAAAGAGTTTCAAACGATCATCACACAAAGAAACGCTAGACTTAAAAAATGAGAGTGAGGTTGGGACAGAAGTGTTTAACTCTGCACTACGTAAAAACCACTTCGATCTCATCAATCTCTAAAGGTGAAACACCTTAAGAATTGAAGGACTGCGCAAAAAGACTCCGATCTCATCAATCTCTAAAGGTGAGACACCTTAAGAATTGAAGGACTGCGCAAAAAGACTCCGATCTCATCAATCTCTAAAGGTGAAACACCTTAAGAATTGAAGGACTACGTAAAAACCACTTCGATCTCATCAATCTCTAAAGGTGAAACACCTTAAGAATTGAAGGACTGCGCAAAAAGACTCCGATCTCATCAATCTCTAAAGGTGAGATACCTTAAGAATTGAAGGACTGCGCAAAAAGACTCCGATCTCATCAATCTCTAAAGGTGAAACACCTTAAGAATTGAAGGACTACGCAAAAAGACTCCGATCTCATCAATCTCTAAAGGTGAAACACCTTAAGAATTGAAGGACTACGTAAAAACCACTTCGATCTCTTCAATCTCTATTGGTGAATAAATTGATAGGCTTTTCTTTCCCCGTGTGGGATAGGAAATTCTATCTCTCCTTGATAAGCAAAGCCACTACTAAAGATAGCTTTTTCCATAAGTGTATTTTCAGGAAAAGTATCAATTCGGATATCTCGGATTCCCTTTTCAATTGCTTCTGAGATAAGTAAGCTCAATAACTGTTTGGCCAAGCCCTTTCCACGAATATTCCCATCAATTGCAACTCGATGAATCGATAAGTAAGTGGTGTTCGACTCCTTCCAAGCTCCTTCCTTGATTGCTGTGTAGACTGGATCCACACCAGAAACGAGTGCGGCCGTTCCGACAATCTTCTGATCAGCTAACAAGACATAACTCTCATCTTTCTCAATATCTTTAAGAATCATTTTTTGTGTCGGTCCATAACCATTTTGCCATTGTGGCGAGCCTTGTTCACCCAAAAATTTTGTTGCTTGCTCGATAATTCGCATAATCGCTTCACAATCTTTTTTTTCAGATTTTCTTATCTTTATTTCCATCTGACTCCTCCGTATCTCCTCTTTATATTTCTCAAAATTATAGCAAATATTTCTAGTGAGCGGTAGCAATTAAAGTTATCTATTAAACTAGTCTTAGCGTTTCACTGAGTCTTCTTTCCAACAATCCCCTTTATCCAAATACGCACTAATTAGCTCTAAATGATGCAGTAGACTCCATTTTTTTATGCTACCTAAACCAGGGAACTTTTGCGTGACACGATACGCAAGTAACTCTCGTAGTCCTTCTGTAAGAAGCAGCTGATCTGCATTCTTTTGTATCCAAGATGCCAGTTTTTCTAGCGCTTCAAAAAACTTTCCTGCTTGATTTCCCCACGTATCATTACTGTCTGAATAAAAATGCTTGATGCGTATGTTACCATATGCATCAAAGTAGGTAATATGTAAGGTGATCACTGGACTTGGAAATCCTTTATCCTGATAAATACGCTCATCAATTGTATAATCTGAAAATCCAGAATAACCATCTTCTTTAAAATATAAATGATTATCCGAATAAAAATCATCAGACTTTGTGTAATAATCACTACTTCTCTCAGGGTGATGAAACGCATCTGTTAAAATGATTTTATTTTCTGGGAACCAAATACGAAATCGGCTCTGGTCGGGAATCAGTTTCTTTCCATCCAACTCAGCAAATTTTTGTAACTCACTAGGTGCACGCAGTGGTTGATTGTCGTCAAATAAGTACAATGGCGCCAACCTCTCTAAGGATTCCAATGCGTTTTCGCTTGTGACAATTCGAGCTGGCTGTACTGCATTTCCCTCTTGAAACTGCCACGTGTGAATAGGCTCTTCAAACAGCTTATATTGACCGACTTGAGGATTTTCAATCACATAGAGTGGTCGGTCTTTTTTTTGAAATAAATGAATCGTTTTTTTGATTGTCGCTGAATCCCGCACCGGCTCAATAATCGGCTGAATCTTTCTTGAGAGGAAGCCACGGTTTATCGCTTCGTTTAAGGCCAACAAATCAAATTGTTTTCCTCTTATATAAGGATAGTACATTTTTCTCACTCCAAAGGCTCTGTCGCACGTCTGCGGACAGTTTGTCGGTTTTTTAAAAACTCATAATCTTTTTTCAGCGCCGTTAATTCTTCTGTCAACTCCAACACTGCTTGAGTTTCTATCTCTTCCTTAAAGACTTCATATCCGCTTGAGTCACCAGCCACATCAAGGTAGGTGGTTCGTTTTTTTAGTTCCTTGTATAACTCTTCTGTGGAAAAATAACGTGTTCCCTTCTCCATTTGTTTGGCCTTTCTGACCTCTCTAAACAATGAAGCAAAAAATCTGTTGGTTAAAGCTGCTTCCTCCACTTCTAACTCTTTTTTTTGTGGCTTTTTGACCACACGAAATGTCCCTTTTGAATCCACCACTTCTTCACTAGCATAAGGACGATAAACTAAGACCCCAATCTCACTCGGGATTTCTTCTTTGACTTGTTCATACAATTCCTTAGGCAACACATAATAATTATAATGACCAATAAATGACAGCTTTGCTTTTGAACGGAAATCTGCTTTTGAAACCTTTAATTCGTAGCATCGCCATTCTCTTATACCATCTGGTTGAATAAAGCAACTTAGAGTATCCACAATTCCTTTATCATCAGGCATCGTTACTTCTTCAACAACTATTGCACCCAATTCCAAACAATATTCATATAAAGAGACTTCCATCTCAATTGTTAATGGTGTTTTCACTCAACCTCACTCCTCGCAGATCTATCTAATTAGCTGATTTCTCCTATCACTTCATTTATTATGCAGCTGTTTACCACAGTCCTTTATTTATGCTTTATTAAGTAAGATTATAATACAAACATACGTTCTTATCAAAGTTTTTTTGATAAATGCGCAAACAAAAATAGGCTTACATTGACATTTTATGCTGCCTTCTAAGCCTATGTTCTTTTATTTGATATCCACAACTCATGTAACCACAAACGCGATTCACGAGCTCGTTTTTAACTAATATCACGATTCTCCAAGTCCAACACCTGAATTTTTGACCATCTTTTCTGCCAATTTTTTTTAGCCACTCGTTGTCTATAAATAGCCATTCTGGCTGTCGACTCTTTGAAAAAAGGTGTTGCTCGAACAACAAAATTAACCATATCTGAAATTCCGTACGGAGCGAGTAGATTTATCTTATCGTCTCTTAAAGCAACAGCAATAGCCGTGCAGGTTTCAGGAAATTTAGATAAAGCATCCATGCTACTTGTATATGGCGTTGTGCCTGGATTATGACTATGCATGTACACCTCATTTTTTAACTCCCATTGAAACTCTGGATATTTTGTTTTGAGCTTAGCTTCAAGTCGAACGGTTTCTTCGTAACTAATACTTGGGTCATAAAATACCACATCAACATCATTGGATTGATCCAGCTCATTTTCTCCTGATAAATAATTCCAAATAAAATTCCGAATCGTCCCCGCACACAACCAGCAATCAGTTAGATTCAGCTCATTGACAATGTTTAGTATCTCTCTCAAACGATTGTTTGTGGCAATCACTTGTTTTAATTCTTCCTCATTCATCGCGTCCTCTCCCTTTCTATTGAATCCTAGTGACAGACTAACTCTAGTCCGCTTAGGCAAAATCTGTCTCTAGATATTTTTTTGTTTGACCAACATAATCATAATAACACGGTTTGTTATCGTAATAAATTTCTGTTGTGATGGTGACCTTATTTTCTGGCAGATTATCCACTACACCGGCTGGAACAAAATAAGTCTTTTCAGAAAGAAAATAATAATAGAGACTCGTCCCACAATGTTTACAAAAACCTCTTTGCCCTTTCTCAGATGAAGAGTAACTCCCTAGCGCTTCTTTAGAAGACATCGTCAATTCACCCACACATTTCATCCCAAGAAAGCCACTACTCCCCATCATTTTTCGACACATCGCGCAATGACAAACTTCAATAGACCAATCTTTTAACACTGCTGTAAACGACACCTTCTTACATAAACAAGAACACGTAACTGGATGCACCATACTCCCTCATTTCTCCAAACAGATTTTTCATACCCATGCTTATTTTAAATGGACTGTCAAATCCCCACTACTTTCTGAATAAAAAAACTCAGAAAACTCTGGATTACTAAAGACTTCAACCATTTCCATAAAATCAGGTACTAAAGAATAATTGCCCAACTCTTTCTTGTCTATCCAAAACACAGGCCCCTCATCAGAAGCGCTCAATGTTCCTTCAAATTCAGTCGCTTTATATAAAAACACCACATAACGTTCATCATTTTGCGTTTGAAATTGTTTGACGCCACACAGTACAGGCCGTTTAATGGCTAGTCCCGTTTCTTCTCGGACCTCTCTAATCACAGAATCAACAAATGATTCATTTTTTTCAACATGTCCGCCTGGAAACGCCACACCTGGCCAATCTTTCTTCATTCTCTCTTGAACAAGCACCTGCCCAAATTCATTTTCAATCATACACATATTTGTAAAAATTGCTTTCTCCATCACCTACTTAAATCCCTTCTACTCTTCTTTTTGACATATATAAAACTAACTCATCATTATTAACACAAGGTGCCTGCATCTCTAACGGTTTGTTGTTGAACCAAACCCCTGAGCCATCTGGAACATACCCACGTTGACAATAAAGTCTTTGTGCTGCGCCATACCCCGCATGAAGTCCAACACCTAAAGTTATTACCTCAGCTAGTCTTTGTGCCTGCGACTCTGCGACAGCCAATAATTGGTTGCCAATCCCTTGTCTTTGATACTTTTCAAACACATTAAAATCAACAATCTCTGGAAATTTATTTTTAAATGGTCCTTGTTTCGCCAAATCAATCAGCGTTACATACCCCGCAACTTCTTGATTAATTTCTGCAACAAAAACCGACCGTTGCGATGATTCTTGCTCCATAAAATAATTGGCAAGCGTTTCTTTTCTAGATGGCCAACCCTGTTGGATAAAGGCAGCATCGATTGTTTCTATATCATGCGACCGCATTTTTCGGATTTTCACTTTATTCACTTGTTACTCCTCCTCTTGCATATTTTGAGCAAGGAGCCATTTAACTGCATCGTAGACATTCTCTTTCTTTTCTCTAAGCAATTCCCTGTAAATGAATCCTTATGCTCGGCACCACGTCCAGTCGCAACATGAATCCCAAGAACACCAAAATCGTTGGCACAATTCATATCTGCCCTATAGCTATCCCCAATCACAACCGCTTTTGTTCGATCAAATTGATACAGGTTCTCTGCCTCTTCAAGTAAACCTGTCTTTGGTTTGCGACACGTACACCAGCTATTTTCTTGATGCGGACAAATGAATACTTCATCAAATCCAATTGTTTTTAATGACTGTTCAAGTGCAGTCCTGTTCATTTTTCCTTCAGCTATTTTTGTTTGATTTGTGAGGGCAAAAACCTGACAACCCGACTTTTTCAACAGCTGGATAGCTTCCCTTACTTTCTCATATAATACAAATTCTTCTATTGCACAATAATGGCCACTTCCACCAATCGTTCCATCTCGATCAATAAAAACTGTTGTAAAATTCATTTGATACACTTCCCATCTAATGAAAACTTTTTTATTTAAACCTTATCCATTTTTATTCTCTTAACGCCCCTTCATTATAACGCAACCTTTGTCATATAGGTACATAATCAAGTGTTTTACAAAAAAAATGGACTACTCGTCTAGGTAACGAATAACCCACTCTTGGATCAGTTTTTGATGGCAATAGATAAAAAAGCTTTTTTCAAATAAGTGAATAGGCGCGTACAAAAATTGACACACTACACTTAAACTCATGCCTTTTTCGCTAATCTGAAGTTTATTATAGAACCAACCATCGCTAACACCCCAATAATGATTAGCTTTAATGCGCCCGCTTCATTTTCAAAAACATATAAATAAGCGCTTAAGAAGGCCATATAAGTAAATGTTATGATTGCGAAACAATTAACGGTCATTCTTAACTGCTTACTTTCTTGTTCTTTATAGACCATCAAAAAGGTTTGGTATGAGTAAAACACCCCCGTCACACCAAACAAAATGAAAAAAACAAAGACAAAGACTGGATTAGTCAGCCCTTGGAGTAGTGAGCCAATAATTGCTACCACAGACGCCAACACAATCAGCCCTGACACACTACCAACAACTAGTGGGTAGCTTTTTTTTAACAAAGGAATTTTTGTTTCTTTTTCCATTTCACCTTCTCCAATCTCCTAACTAAGTGACTTCTGAATAAGTTTTTTTGAGAACTCCTCTTTTCATTATAGTGAATTCTGTCTTAATTATACTCCTTTTCGTCTCATTCTTCTCTCTTCAAAAAACCTCTTTTATCAACCTTTAAATAAAGTTAATAAAAGAGGCGATTACACGATAAAAATTAGTAACACATCTAATCTAGTTATTTAAATGACTCAACTCACCCTCACTTATTGTCCAGATTAACACCCTATCAAATCCTCAGTCAATTTTTTTGTAGCGAATCGGTTTGGACATCCCTTCTGGCACATCTTCTCCTTTTTTAGAATAGTAGCTGGGATTAATGCCAGATGCAGCAGTCAGTATATTCTTTTCAGAAAAATCAAAGAAATAACGGCTAGATTCATCTTCCGTCAACGCAGTCATGACTTGATTAGAGACCTCCTCAACCTTTAGTAATTGACTGTCTTTTCCATCCAAATTGTCTACATATCTTAGGGTTTGTTCCGTCTCATTCTCAAGAGATAGACGAATGTAATAAGTTTTTTGTTCCTCCTCTGATTTCCATTCGCCAATCAGATCAGTAAATTCAGCCATTGTTGAACTCGTTTTATTTATGTTCACTTGCTTTACAGCGTCTCTATTCAATTCAATAGGCGCTAAGCTTCCACCCACGCTACCTTCTGAAACTTCATATGAAGGCAACACAGTCACTTTATTTTCCTCCAGCCTAAAAACATAATCCAGAGGTTGCTTTTCTTCTGTTTGAGTATGAATATGATTACCTGTAGTCTCTGTGACCTTCAGTTTTTCGCCATCAAAATACACATACCCTTCACTCTCAGAAATTTCATATTCTTTCGCTTCTCCATCAGTATGTAAAAACCATTTGCCGACTAACTGGCTACTTAAATTTTTATTAATCTTTACAATTTTGTCATCAGCAGCTTGTGTCGTTTCTTGAGTCGACGCCTCGCTATTTGAGCATGCTACTAATAACATTACACTCGCGAGAATCACGCCACCTATAACTATCTTTTTCATAAAACACTTCCTTTCTGCCTTTACTCTCCTAATACCTGTTCTCAGAGATTAAATTCACTCTACCTCATTTGGTAGTATTTTCTATTTATATCCCTATCTACTGTACACTCTAACAAAAGGACTTTTTAGACTAGAGCTTGTAACTCTTCTATGATAAATTAGTTTATAAGAAATATGTCTACTGATAGTTTTGGTATCTATTGATTATTGAATCACTTATTTCCATAATAAAATATGAAATAAAAATAAACTCATTATTCTATTATATCAGCTAAAATTCCAAGTAATTCCTCCCTCTATGTCACTTTTTTAAATGAAGAATTTCAATCTTACTGTCAGATTAGAATAAGCACACATAAAGCAAAAGTTAGCTTTTACAGTAATAAAACCTTTATTTTTTATGGAAAAGAGACTGATTCATTAATCGAACAAATTATAAACTGCTTAAAAATTTCACCATGGGCTAAATTTACCTATTCAGAATTCTTAGTATTACTGGTAATGAAAAAGAAAGCCCGTGGTCTAACATCCTATATCGATAATACATTCGGCATTTTTTTCGATAACATCCAAGGAATGGTGTTATAAAATGAAATCTATTCTGGAACAGAAAGATTTGTAAACATTGCTTCAGAAGGTTGGGATGAAACAATGAAAAAGTTATTTTCCACTGGCCTTTTGTCTTACAGAGAAAAACGAAGTGATATACTAAAACTTTATATAACAAATGCGGGGATGAAGATGCTTACTCACTATCAAAACAATTATATGTCACTGTTTAAAATCGACTATGCTACACTAAACTTTAAAAACCTAAAAATTCCTTCTGATGAAGTTGATTTTGAGAGTAGTGAATAATGTGTCAGTATTTTCCAGTCTGATATATAATTTTTATTTTTTTCAAATCAGATTTACCTATATAGATCATCTCAAGAAAATTATTTTTAGTAACTCAATCTCGAACTATCTACTCGATTGTATCATATTCTGCCATCATATAGTTCAATAGTGAGGTATGCAAACTATGAACTGTTAATTATTGATGAAATTGGTTATCTTCCAATTCAGCGACAGGAGGCAAATTTATTGTTTCGATTGATTAACGCTCGATACGAACACCTTTCGACTATCTTTACGACTAATTCTAGCCTGTCTGGCTGGGGAAATCCAACAGCCACAGCAGCTATACTAGATCGATTGGTTCATCATTCTCATATATTCAAAATTACTGGAAAATCATATCGATTGAGAGATCATCAAGAAAATCTACAAAAATAAGGATAATAAAACCGCCTTTTTCCTACATTTCTAAACCGCCCTTGACAATCCTGATTAAATTAGACACCTTATCACAGAAATACACCATCATAATCACCACTTTTTATAATTATAATGACAATTGTGTCATATTACTATTCAAATATTGGGATAATTCTCAAACCAAAAAAACGCCTCCGCTAACCGATTAGTTAACGAAAGAGCTTTTTATTTTTTACTATATTAAATTGAACATCTTTTTAACAATAAACTCTCTAATTGAGAGCCAATTATTATAAAAAACGTCTCTATCGAATCCCCAAAGCAATCCGTGCATAACGACTCATCTTATCAGTCGTCCAAGCTGGATACCACACAAGCTTCACTTCTGCTTTTGTGACTTCTGGGACTTCTTTCATTGCTTCGTGAATTTGTTCTGTCAAAATATCTGCTAACGGGCAGCCCATAGTAGTTAAAGTCATTTTCACTACAGTCTCCCCTGTTTGTTCAAACTCGATTTCATAAATTAAACCTAAGTTTACAATATCAATCCCTAATTCAGGATCAATCACGGTTTCTAATGCCATTAAGATGCGTTCTTTGATGGACTCAATTTCTTCTGGACTCCACTCTTGATTGGTTTCGCTCATCTTTTCACACTCCTCGTCAAGATTCCTACCTATAATACTCTTTTTTTGGTTATTTGTAAATGAGAATATCCTCGGAATGATTCTCGTTACTTGAGCGTTTGCTACTCACTCTTCAATTATTTGTTTGTTTTATTTTCTTTCAAAGAGCCAAAAGAACAAGCCTTCTGCAAGAAAGAAAATAAATTCTGTTCATGCTACTTCTGCTTGTTCTCTTTTAGCGACTAATTTACTTTAGAATAATTATTATTAATCAACTGGGACATCTAAATCAATCAAATCTTCGTAAGTTTCACGTCTCACGACTAACGTTTCTTTACCACCTTCAACAAAAACAACTGCTGGTCTAGGATTCCGATTATAGTTACTAGCCATAGAATAACCGTACGCTCCCGTACTTGTCAGGGCAATAATGTCTTCCTCTGTGACAGTTGGAAACGCGATGTCTCGAATAAGAACATCGCCAGACTCGCAATATTTTCCAACAATATTAATTGACTCTTTTTCTTCGTTTGCCTCTATTTTACGATTAGCGACCAACGCATCATATCTCGCATCATATAAGGCCGGACGAATGTTATCTCCCATTCCACCATCAACTGAAACAAATTTGCGAATAGAAGGGACATCCTTTTGAGAACCCACGCTATATAATGTCACGCCCGCTTCAGCCACAATACTACGTCCTGGCTCAATCCATATTTCAGGAAACGGGTAGGCAATTTTTTGACAATTTTCTTTCACTTGTTGGATAATCGTTTGGACAAACTCTGCTGGTGACACAGGTGTATCTGACTCCGTGTACTGAATGCCAAACCCACCACCCACATTAAATACCGTTGCTGTATAATCTAACTCTTTTTTCCAAGTAGCTAATAGATCAAAAATAATATCTGTCGCTGCCACAAATCCTTCTGGTGAAAAAATCTGTGAACCAATATGACAATGAACGCCTTTAACGACAAACACCTCATCCGCTAAAAGTTGTTTTAACGCTTGTTTAGCTTGGCCACTCGCTACATCAAAACCAAATTTTGAATCCGCTTGACCAGTCAAAATATAGTCATGTGTTTCCGCACTAATCCCTGGTGTCACACGGAATAAAACTTCTTGTCTTTTTTGTTTAGCATGAAGAATTTCACTTAAAAGTTGAATCTCATAGAAGTTATCAACAATGATTGTGCCTACGCCTTCATCAACAGCCATCTGTAGTTCACTTCTTGTTTTATTGTTCCCATGAAACTCGATATCTTTAGGGTCCATGCCCCCTTTAAGAGCTGTGTACAACTCTCCACCTGAAACGACATCACAAGCTAAGGATTCCTCTTGTAACACCTTATACACTGCAAGACAGCTAAATGCTTTACTCGCATATACGACTTTATTTTTAACACCCGCTTCTTTAAATGTTTGCTTGAAGCCTCGTGCCATCTCTCGAATGTGTTGAACGTCATAAACAAATAATGGCGTCCCATATTTTTTTGCCAACTCAATTGTATCGACACCACCGATTTCTAAGTGGTCTTTTTGATTCCATTTTGCTGTCCCGAATAGCATAACTTCACTCCTCACTCCTAATTATTTAGCAATAATAGCATACTAATGAAAACTTGACTAGATTTCACTCAGCATTTTCTTATTTTCCTTTTCTGATTCGTCTCTGTTAACCAGAACTTTTCGTAAAAATTTCCTGAAGCCATTAAATTTATTCAAAAAAAATTCTATTAAAAAATAGCGTAATTAATTTTGAAAGGATAAACAGTGCTCAATTTTCTTCCTAAAGTGACGGCCTCTTTAACAAAACAACTTTATTATTAGAATAACTGATGTTAGGATAATTCTATAAGAAGAAAAAAATTTCTATTTTGATAAAGGACTTTTGACTGACTATAGACGCACTCATTCCTGACTGTCAGGCGGATAGGTCAATCACTGATTACTGAACAAAATATGGATAGGAGTACATTCATGACAATAAAAGCAATTGTATTAGATATTGATGGTACCTTATTAACTTCAGAAAGGAAAATTTCTCAAGGAACTAGAGAAGCCTTGATTCGCGCACAAAAAGACGGCATCAAAGTTATTCTGGCTTCTGGACGCCCTACACCAGGCATGTTGCATTTAGCAGAAGAATTGTGCATGGATACATACGAAGGATACATTGTTTCCTACAACGGAGTGATGGCTTTAGATTGCCAGACCAAACAACCCATTTTTAGCCAGCCAATTCCTACTGACTTAGCTAAACAAATCTTAACTCATTTAAAAGAATTCGAGTTGATTCCGATGATTAATGATGAAACCTATATGTATGTTAATGATGTGTTTAATAACCAACTTCAGCTTCCAGACGGTCCTTTCAACATTATCCAATATGAATCAAGAGGCGGACAATTCCGCTTGTGCGAAGTTCCTGATTTGGCTGAATTTGTGGATTTCCCACTCTATAAAATTTTAATTGCTGGTGAAATAGAGTATCTTCAACAGCACTATCAAGCGATTCAAGCACCTTTTATAACTACCTTAACAGCCGCTTTCTCCGCACCAGTTTATTTTGAGTTTACAATGAAAGGCATTGATAAAGCGAAAGCTGTCAGTGAGGTCGCAAAAAAACTGTTAATCACACCAGAAGAAATCATCGCATTTGGTGATGGGCAAAATGATCGCACAATTATTGAATATGCGGGAATGGGCATCGCAATGGGCAATGCAGTAGACGAATTAAAGGCTATTGCAGATGACATTACTTTATCAAATGATGAAGAGGGAATCGTTGCTGCATTAAAAAAATATTTATAAACATTTGTGGAATCGTAACTAGGTAAGATGATTTTTATTTTGAAAAGACCATTTATTAGGGCGATGAGAGAAAAATAGTGCCACTAAAAAAGACAAGAAGTTTCAAAGACAATCTCTGGTTGACAAAGCCTGAGTCCTCTTATCATTCCTGCCTTTCAACTTGACTAAACTTGTTTTATCGTTGGTTCCGTTGCTTTTTTTGATAAACCTTTTACATTTTTTTGATTCTTACTTACAGATAAAATTTATAGTGAATCTGAAAATCTAGTGAATCTATTAAAAAATTTTCTCATCAGTCTCCCTTCTCGATGACATCGGTTTTTTATCAAAAAACGAGCAATAAATCCATCAAGCCAGTAGGACTCTCATTTACTAACTTGGAAGGAGTATAAATGAGAGGTAACCCTACTTTTCTAGCTTATAAAGTTAAGACAAACAATTCCATGTAAGAGACAACACCGCTATTAGAAACAGGCGTCTCTTACGCTTCATCTTTTTTGCACATCGCTGTTCAACATCAGCTTTTTTCAAAAGCTGTGTTTCACAGCAAAAAAGGCATCGACCAGCTTTTTCACTGGTCGATACCGTTGTCTTAGCTTAAATAAGCGTCTCTTTCTCCTCTACTTATCGGTAATCCTAAAAAAAGAGTAGAAATATTGTCTCTTCTTAGGTACAATATAGGAGGTCAGTGTGCGCATTGGCTAGGGCAAACTTGATGATCAGTGTGTCTGATTACTCAAGGCTTCATACAACGACGCCAATCCTTGTATGAAGTGCCTTTTTTTATTTGGATTTATTGCTCTACTCTCATTCTAATGAAAGAAAACCCTATAAGTCAAGAACAAAAAGTTAGGTAAAATGAAACCTTCCATATTTTCAAAATTAATAATCGAAAAAAACAAAAAAAATTTTGAAATTCGATTATAATTATTTCCTAAAAGCTTTATAGACAACATATTTGCAGTAAAAAAGAATTCTTCACCTTCGAAGAATTCTTTTTCTTTATTTTCCACTTTTATTTAATTTTTTTTTCAGGAAAACGGCCAGTTGCTCGATAAGTCTTCTGTTCGCTCTCATTAGCAAACCGCCCGATCACAGAATGTGTCGGTAAAATATTAATAAAGGCATTTTCGTCAAGGGTCAAAACGGTTTGTTCCAGATCATAAAGCTCATAACGTGTCACAACCATCATAATCATTTTCCCTTCCACTTTTGCATAACCTCCGATTGAAGGTAGCAACGTCATTCCCCGTACCAACCTCTTTGAAATCGCATGAGCTACTTCTTCTGGTCTGACAGTGACAATCATTGCGGTTACTTTTTGATGACTCGTATGAATCATATCCACTACTTGGGTCATACAATAGATTGAAATAATGGTGAATAAGGCACTCTCCCAATTAAATAAAAAACCTGCCAACATGACAATTAATCCGTTTAACAAAAACATATATTTACCCACAGTTTTTCCAGTAACTTGAGACAAAATCACTGATAGAATATCCATTCCACCTGTAGTAAAACCATATTTTAATGAAAGACCTGCACCAATCCCAACAAAAACGCCGCCAACAATTGCATTCATTAAAATATTGTCAGTAACTTGCCCATTAGGAACAATCACAGTCATTACAGAAATACATAAAACGGTTAGAAAGCTTAATAAAGTTGATGATTTGCCTAATTTGATATAACCTAATACAAAAACGGGAATATTGAGTAAGAAAATAAACATTCCTGTATCTACCTCAATAGAAAAGTAGGTCTTTAAAAGTGAGGCAATAATCTGGGCCATCCCATTCATTCCTGCAGAGAATACATGGGCAGGAATCAAAAAGTAATTCAGGCCAATTGCCGCAGTAATACCCGTTAATAAAATAACGCCAATTTTTGTAAGTATCTGATGCTCCTGATAGGTTCCTATTAGTTTACTCACCTTTCACACTCCTTAAATAAATCCATAGCTAGAATAACAAATCCTCTTTAAAAATGAAATCATTATCCCTTAAATGAGAAGAATTTTATCATTCGAAAATCGACTGGTCGTACAAGTCCTTTCATGGTATGCTTTAGCTAATGAAATTGAAACAAATTGGAGGAGAAATTTATGGCAAAAGAAGCAAGTTTTGATATCGTATCTGAAGTGTCTATTGAAGAGGTTAAGAATGCCATCCAAATCGCATTAAAAGAGTTAAACAATCGCTTTGATTTTAAAGGTTCGACAGTTGAGATTACATTGGATACTAATAAAGTAACCGTCGTTGGCGATGATGATTTCAAGTTAGATCAAATAAAAGATATCTTATTTAACAAATTGATGAAACGTGGCGTGCCAATCAAAAATATCCATTTTTCAGAGACTGTTAAAGCTTTAGGTGGAAAAGCCCGTCAAACAGCAGAATTGATCTCTGGAATTGACAAAGAGAATGCCAAAAAAATTAATACGGCCATTAAAAATGCGAAATTAAAAGTAAAATCACAAATACAAGATGATCAGATTCGCGTCACTGGAAAAAATAGAGATGATTTACAAGAAGTCATTCAAACCTTGAGAAAAATGGACTTGCCTATCGAACTACAATTTACAAATTATCGATAGGAACGCCTTTCAAAACAAAAAAACTAGGTACGTACTCGCTTTAACGAGCTAAGACGTACCTAGTTTTTTAAGTTGATGAAAAAAATTTCAATTTAATTCGTTAGCCCGTTCTTTTTGTCCGTTGTCTGCCAAAAATTTTTGATTTCCTCTTTTAATTGAAGTGAGTTAAAGGCTGTTTTGTAATGCTGCCAGTGAGGCGGAAACAACTCTTGATAACGCGGTGTCTTAAACCGTCTATCAAGTAATAACACCACACCCACATCAGATACATCTCGAATAACGCGACCTGCTGCTTGTAAAACCTTATTCATTCCCGGAAGCTGATAAGCAAATGAAAAGCCATTTTTCTCCTCTTCATCATAATATTCTTTAATTAACTCCTGTTCGTGATTCATTTGAGGCAAGCCTACCCCAACAATTGCAGTCCCTATCAGTCGGCTTCCTTTCAAATCAATTCCCTCTGAAAAAATTCCGCCCAACACACAAAACCCCACCAAAGTTTTTTTAGGGTCTTTTTCAAATTTCTCCAAAAATGCTTCTCGTTCTTCTTCGTTCATATGGGTATCTTGAATTAGCGTCTGAATTCCCGGATATTCTTGTTTAAACCCTTCTGCCACATTATCCAGATAGTGATAGGAAGGAAAAAAGACCAAGTAATTTCCGGTTTTCGCTTGTACTAAATCACCAATTGCTTGAACCACATCTGGCTCACTTGCTTGTCGTTTTTGATAAGTCGTTTCTATATAGTTTGCCACAATAATCCGCTGATTGTTCATTGGAAAAGGACTCGGTAATCGATACGCCAAACTCTCCTTCCCACCTAAAACAGTTTGATAATAAGACAGGGGTGAGAAGCTAGCAGAAAATAATAAACTTGCCACCCCTTTAGAAAGAGAAGACTCTAAAAAGTCTGATGGATCAATACAGAATTGTCTCACAATTAAGTCCCCGAGTTTACGTTCAATTGTTGTCTCATAATGATCATCATAAAACTCACTCATTTTTAGAAATCTCAGAACGTCAAAATAGTAAGATAGTACTTTGGGTTGGGCAGGATCTTCTGGAAATTCGGCCAACCATTCTTGCATCTTTTCACTTAGTTTATATAGCTGATTAATTAAACTCTCTGCTGGTTGTTTCTGATGGTGATACGACCAACCATCTTCTTCGGCAATCTTTTCAATAGACAAAAACTCTTTAGAGACTTTTTTTAATACGCGTTGCAGCTTCTTATGTTCAGACCCCAACTCAAAAATCACCTCTGAACAACGATTTTTTTCAATGGTCGCTGAATACATCTCTCGAGAACGATTCACTAGGTTGTGGGCCTCATCAATCAAAAAAATATTCTCCTCATTTTCCTCTTGTTCAAAAAATCGACGTAAATAAACAGTGGGATCAAACAGATAGTTATAGTCGCCAATAATAATATCACACCACAAACTAACATCTAAAGAAAGCTCAAAGGGACATAATGTATGTTTTTTAGCGTATCTTTCTATAACTTCCCTATTCATTTGGTTTTCATGATTTAATAAGTCCCATAAACCTTCATTCAATCGATCATAGTACCCATTTGCATAAATACAATGCTCTGGTGTACAGTTTCGCTCGGTCAAAAAGCAGATTTTGTCCTTCGCTGTTAAGGTGACACTTTTTGTCTTTGCACCTGCCTCACTCAAGGCTACCAAGGCATCTTCGGCAACTTGTCGAGTGATTGTTTTGGCGGTTAAATAAAAGACCCGCTCACCTTCTTCCTCCCCTATAGCTTTCAACGTAGGAAAAAGGGTTGAAATGGTTTTTCCAGTTCCTGTCGGCGCCTCAACAAACAGCTTTTGTTTGGTTCGGATGGTCTTATAGGCAGCTACAGCAAGCTCACGTTGTCCCGTTCGATAGTCACCATAGGGAAACTTCAAAGCCTTTAGCGAAGTATTTCTGAGTATCCGCCAGTTTTCTTTAAAAATCACCCATTCCTTATAATCTGCCACCAACTGGTTAAAAAACTCTTCTAATTCATGGGCAGAAAAATGGCGAGTGGTTCTTGTTATAATTTCTTCGATTGTTTGAAAATATGTCAGTTGAATGGTTATTTCTTCTAACTCGTTTTGACTCAGATAGATATACCCGTAAACCATCGCTTGATAAAAGAACAAGTCAATTTGATAAGGCTCTAACTCTTCAAACCGAGGCTCGGAGGTTTTTATTTCGTCGATTATCCATTGTCCCTCTTTTTCGAAAACACCATCTGCTCGACCTTCAATATTCAAGGTCAGCTCTTCAAAGACAACCTCAGTTTTTAAAAAGACTTCTTTTTGATAAGAGTCACCGGCTTCTTTTTGTAGCTTGCGATGAATTCTTGCCCCTTCAAGTGCTGTGTGCGTACTATTATTTTGGCTAGAATCGATACTGCCTTTTTTTAAGATAAACTCGACAAGCTGTCTGACTGAAATTTTCGACTGTTTCATGGGACCCTCCTTATCAACAAACGAATGTTCGTATATACTAAAACCTAATTATAAATCAGAACGCCACGTTTTTAAAGAAGGAAGTTTTTCCTTGAGATAAACAGATCTTTTCCTTACTTTTGACTTACTTCTCAATAAAACAAAAAAATTCCCTGCGGATAAACAGGGAAAAGGATAAAGAATTAGGATTTCTTTGGATAAGTTCAATATAGACTAGTTTTCTTAGAAACTCATGAAAACCTGATAGTCTTACGTTTAGAATTCACTCTATATTTTCATAGAATCTGATTATTCAGAAAACTCCTGTCTTTTTTTGTTCCTGCTCAATTATTGAGGTATACTATACTAGTAAAGAAAATCAACAGATACGTTTTGAGGAGGACATTTATGAAGATTACTCGAATGAAAACCGGACCGATTCAAGAGAACTGTTATCTAATTTCTAATGATAAAGCATTATTGATTGTTGATCCTGGTGAAGATGCAAAACAAATTATTACTGAGATTACTCGTATAGGTCAACAGCCTGTCGCCATTTTATTGACACATACTCACTATGACCACATTGGTGCTGTGGAGGAAATCCGTCAGCACTATAAGATTCCCGTTTATGTGAGCCCATTAGAGCAAGCATGGCTTAGTAATCCGATGATGAACCTATCTGGTTTAGGTCGTCATGATGATATCCAGACAATCATTGTTCAACCAGCTGAATATGAATTTGAAATGAAGGAGTATCTTCTTGGTGATATGCGTTTTACCGTTGTCCCAACACCTGGACACTCGATTGGCAGTGTCAGTTTTATTTTTGATGACTTTGTTGTTTCTGGCGATGCTTTATTTAGAGGGAGCATTGGACGAACAGACCTTCCTACAGGGAACCTCGAACAGCTACTAACTAGCATTAAAACGCAGCTCTTCCCTCTTCCAAATGAGTTTGCAGTCTATCCTGGACATGGAGATGCGACAACCATCGAACACGAACGACTAACGAATCCTTTTTTCAACTAAAAATTTATAAGGAGTGTAGTAAATGACCGAAACGACTTTATATGTAGTCCGACATGGAAAAACTATGTTTAATACGATTGAACGTGTGCAAGGCTGGTGTGATACCCCTTTAACCAAAGCTGGTCAAGAAGGCATTCACTATTTAGGCCTTGGTCTTAGAGAAGTGCCTTTCGCAGAAGCCTATTCTAGTGATAGCGGCCGAGCAATTGAAACGAGCCGTATTATTCTTGGTGAGCATGCACATGGACGCGACATCCCCTATTCAATTGATAATCGAATTCGAGAATGGTGTTTTGGCTCTCTAGAAGGCGGTTATGATATGGAGATGTGGGGTGTGGTGCCTCGAGTACTTAATTTCCAAAACTATGATGACATGATTGAAACAGATGTTACCTTTAGACAGATTGCAGAAGCGATTCAAGCAGTTGATACTGCAAATTGGGCCGAACCTTATGAGGTCTTACGTAACCGTGTATGGTCAGGCTTTGAAGATATTGCTCATCGAAGAGAAAAAGCAGGTGGTGGGAATGTTTTAATTGTCTCACATGGCTTAACTATTGCCTTTTTATTAAACTTGATTGATGAAAAACAACCTATTCGTGCCGGCCTACAAAACGGAAGTGTTACAAAAATCACTTACAAAGAAGGAAAATTCTCCATCCAAGACATAAATAATGTAGACTATATCGAAAATGGCAAAAAAAAGTCTAACACCATTCTAAACTAAATTTCTATCAAAATTGTCTAAAATAAACCTTATCTAGCACGTTTAGAGACTGTCTTTTTTAGACAATTTTTCTTTTATATCTTCTTACAAACTTCAAGTTTTTCATAAAAACCTAAGTCTACTTCATAAAAAGTTTGGTTTTCCTTATAATAACAGGTATACTAAACTTGTATTTTTTTGTCTGAAAGGAATGAAACTATGTTACTAGCAAATATTTGGAAAGCAATTGTTTTAGGAATTGTTGAAGGTATCACTGAGTGGTTACCTATAAGTAGTACTGGACACCTCATTTTAGTCGATGAATTCATTAAAATGGATGTCAGTAAAGATTTTACCACAATGTTTAATGTGGTCATCCAGTTAGGAGCAATCTTAGCCGTGGTTGTCTTATATTTTGATAAGTTAAACCCCTTCTCCACTAAAAAAACAACGATTGAGAAGAACAACACGTGGACATTGTGGTTTAAAGTTGTCGTTGCTTGTGTTCCAGCAGGCATCTTAGGACTTCTACTAGATGATTTCTTGGATGAGCACTTCCACAAGTTTTTACCTGTTTCTATCATGTTGATTGTTTATGGGGTTGCCTTTATCGTTGTTGAAAAAAGAAATAAAAATGCGACACCCAAATGTACTTCATTGAATGATTTTACTTATAAAGCGGCATTGGTCGTAGGGTTCTTCCAAGTTCTTTCGTTGATTCCTGGAACCTCTCGTTCGGGTGCAACAATCCTAGGAGCAATCCTCATTGGTGCTTCTCGTTTTGTCGCTACAGAGTTTTCATTTTTCTTAGGAATCCCTGTGATGTTTGGGGCAAGTGGGATTAAAATTTTGAAGTTCATCAAGGCTGGAAATTCTTTCGACTTCCAACAAACCTTTTTATTATTGTTAGGGATGATCGTCGCCTTTGTTGTTTCGATCATTGCCATTAAATTCTTATTAAATTATTTGAAACGAAATGACTTCACCGTCTTTGGTTGGTACCGAATTATTTTAGGAGTCATCCTTATTGGCTATTGGTTGATTACCTTATAATATTTGTAGAAGTACAGGATAAATTCTGTGCTTCTTTTTTTACCCTTTTTATTGATAATAATTATCATTAAAAATTCTATCTCACTTAGATATTTCAATTGATAATCACTATCGTTCTCAATTAGAGATTTATATTATCAATTAGAAGAATGATATGATATGCTTATCTTAGAAGGAGGAATTCTCATGAGTAAATCTGAAAAACAAGCATTTTTATCAACGCTCTTCTGTTTGCTTTTAATGATTCTAGCTTTTATCTTGGAAAAAAATGATATTCTGATCTACCCTTTCGTTTATAGTTTCGCGATACTCTCTGGTGGCTGGAAACAAACGTATGAAGGATTATCTGAACTATTTTCTGAGCGAACATTAAACGTTGACTTATTAATGGCACTTGCGGCAATTGGCGCGTGTCTCATAGGTAATTGGTTTGAAGGCGCTATGTTGACCTTTATCTTTTGCTTAAGCGGTACTTTAGAAGAATATACAACAAATAAAAGTCGTAAAGAAATCACTTCTTTGATGCAATTGAAACCAACTGTAGCACAAAAAATTCTCGCTGACGGACAAACAGCTGAAGTTGAAGTGTCTGAATTGGCCCTCTTTGATAGCGTTCTTGTTCCTAAAGGGGCTACCATTCCTATTGATGGTGTGATTCTTAGCGGTCACAGTAGCATCAATGAAGCTGCGATTAGCGGAGAATCTGTTCCAGTTGAAAAAACAATTGGAGCAGAAGTGTTCGGTGGGACGTTAAACACAGGCAATGCCTTAACAATTGAGGTTACTAAAACGAGTGAAGATACCCTCTTCGCAAAAATTATACAATTAGTCGAAGAAGCGCAATCTGTGCCAACCAAAACGGCCTCTTTCATAGAAAAAATCGAAAATATTTATGTAAAAATCGTTCTACTGATTGTCCCACTTATGATTTTCATCCCATTCTACTTCTTGAACTGGACTTGGGATGAAAGTTTTTATCGGGGAATGGTCTTATTAGTTGTCGCCTCTCCTTGTGCCTTGGTAGCCTCTGCTACACCAGCTACTCTTGCAGCTATTTCCAATGGTGCAAGAAATGGCGTGCTCTTTAAAGGGGGAAGCTTTTTGGAAAATCTTGCCCAACTAAAAGCTATTGCTTTTGATAAAACAGGCACTTTAACTAAGGGAAAACCAATCGTAACCAATAGTTTGTTTCTTGAAAAGGAAGACGAAGTCATTTCAATGTTGGTAGCGATGGAAAGAAAAAGTAACCATCCTTTAGCAGAAGCGCTCATTCAACATTTCCGAGTGGACTTACCTCAAGACTTGGCTTCACTTGAAATTGAGGAAGTGGTTGGTTTTGGTTTACAAGCTACCTATCAGAACCATATTTGGAAAATCGGCAAGCATGCCTATAACCCAGATGTTACTTACGTCTCAACTGAAACAAAACAAACCATCAAACAGCTAGAAAACGAAGGAAAGACCGTGATTTTCTTAGCCAAAGATGACAAACTAGTTGCCTTCTTCGGCCTACTGGATGTAGCCAAACCTGAAGCTGCCTCTGTAATTGCCTACTTCAACGCCCAAGGAGTCCATACGACTATGATGACCGGAGACCACGAAGGAACGGCTCGCGCTATTGCTACAGAAACAGGGATTACTACTTATTATGCAGATTGTCTGCCTCAAGAAAAAACCACTCGAATTGCTACGGAAAAAGAAGAGTATGCTGTGAACGCGATGGTTGGTGATGGAATTAATGATGCCCCAGCACTTGCCACGGCCTCAATAGGAATTGCTATGGGTGAAGGAACAGATATCGCGATGGACGTTGCTGATATCGTGCTGATTAATAATGATTTAGAGAAGCTTCAAATGAGTCATATGCTCTCTCTCAAATTAAAACGGATAGTTACACAAAATATTATTTTTTCAATCAGCGTCATTATCTTACTTATCTTATCAAATTTTTTTCAATTCATTAGCTTACCCATTGGTGTAATTGGTCATGAGGGGAGTACCATTCTAGTTATCCTAAATGGTTTACGTTTATTAAAAACTATCCCTCTTCAATCTAATTCAAAAAAAAATCTGTCTCCTGATTGTACTGACTGTCCTCTATATCAAGATCAAGTGGTACGTAATGAAGGATAAACTAAATAAATTTAACAAAAGACAAGCCTCCTGAGCGAAGCTTGTCTTTTTGTTATAAGGAAGTTTTCCCTGCCCACTTGTGTTTTTATTTACCCTTTTTTACTTACTCTTTTTTTTAATAACACGACTAAAGCAAGAAGACTTGCACCCAAATAACTTAATAGGTAAGATTCTTTGGCACCTGCATTGGGTAATTCTTTAGCTTTTTTCTTCGGTGCTTTGGTTTTCTCCTCCGTTTTTGGTTCCTCAGGTGTTTTAGGGACATGTTTGTTGGTGACAGTGATGTTTGTGGTATCCTCGTTTGTCACACTTGACTCATACCCTTTGACTTCGCTGATTTCCTTCACAGAATAAGTCATTGCTTTGCCGTCTGTTTCTTTAGGCAAATCGGTCCACATTGCTTGCCAGTTCGTTTCTTTAGACAAGGTTACAACCTCTCCTATTGGCTGGTTGTTTGCCAATAATTGGACTTCAATGCTTTTCGCACGAAGTTTGTCTTGATCGTTGTTGTCATCCCAAACCTTGGTGACCTTGACACTAGTGGTTTCTGGTGTATAGGTATTGGTGATGTCAAAGCCGTTATATGTTGGCGTATAGTTTTCAACCGCCTCTTCGCTGATAGTATAAACAATCTTACGTCCGTCCCCATCAACTTTTTTCAGATTGTCGAAGCTATAGGTCCACTTAGTTTTTTCTGTTACTTTACGACTAGCAACGTTCACCCCGTCCGCCAACAGATTGACTGTAATCTCTGCTGGACGAGCCCCTGCTTTATTCTCGTCATCTGCCCATGTCTTTTGCCCGATAATCTGGATAAATTCCTCGTCAACTTTTGGCGTATGGTGATTCGTAATCACAACATTGACTGGGTCACTTGCATCCACAGTCGCTGTGTATCCCGTGGCAACATCGATTTCTTTTACTGTATAGTGAACAAGTTCTCCATTGATTCTTTCTGCTAAGTCTGTCCATGTATGACGCCAATTGTTGCCAGCATTCAAAGTAACGGGTGCACCTTGTTCTGCACCATCTGCATACAATTGAACCGCAATACTTGTTGGACGTAGCCCCTCTTGATTATTGGCATCAGCCCATACTTTGGTTACAGAAATACCTGTTTTCCCTGGTGTGTAGCTATTCATGATATCAAAGCCATTATACGTTGTGGTGTAGTCTGTTACAGCATCTTCGGTAATTGTATAAACAATTTCTTGACCATTCGCAAATTTATCTAAATTCGTAAATACATAGTCCCAATTGTCTGTCGCAGTCACTACTCGACTATCAACCTTCACACCATCTGCCAATAAATTAACTGTAATGCTTGTTGGACGAAGACCATCTTGGTCATTGGCATCATTCCATTGTTTACTTCCCAATACTTCGGTTTTTTCTGGCACATGAGTATTTGTAATCACTATGTTGTCTGGGTCACTATCATCGACAGTTGTTATATAATCTGTCACAGTCCCCACTTCTTGAACGGTATAAACAATCGTTTGGCCCGCTTTTTTCTCATCAAGACCTGTCCATGTATGACGCCAATTGTTGCCAGCATTCAAAGTAACGGGTGCACCTTGTTCTGCACCATCTGCATACAATTGAACTTGGATACTTGCTGGACGAAGACCGTCTTGATCATTGACATCGTCCCAAACCTTGGTTACAGAAATACCTGTTTTCCCTGGAGTATAACTATTCGTAATATCAAAGCCGTTGTAGGTTGTCGTATACCCCGCCACAGCCTCTTCACTGATTGTATAGACAATCTCTTGTCCATTCGCAAATTTTGGCAAGTTATTGAACGCATAATCCCAGCTATCTGTAGCTGTAACCACTTTGCTATCAACCTTCACACCATCCGCCAATAAGTTCACAGTAATACTTGTTGGTCGAAGTCCATCTTGATTGTTGGCATCCTCCCATGTTTTTGAACCTGCAATATCCACTTTCTCTGGCAGATGATTATTCGTAATCACCACATTCGCTGGATCACTATCGTTTACAACAGTCGTATAGCCAGTCACACTGCCTACTTCTTGAACGGTGTAAACAATCGTTTGACCTGCTTGTTTCTCATCTAAACCAGTCCATGTATGACGCCAATTGTTGCCAGCATTCAAAGTAACGGGTGCACCTTGTTCTGTACCATCTGCATACAATTGAACTTGGATACTTGCTGGACGAAGACCGTCTTGATTGTTGCCATCCTCCCAAACTTTGGTTACGGAAATGCCTGTTTTGCCTGGTGTATAGCTATTTGTAATGTCAAAATCGTTATATGTCGTCGTATAATTGGTGACTGCTTCTTCAGAAATCGTGTAGACAATTTCTTGTCCATTCGCAAATTTATCTAAATTCGTAAACGTATATGTCCAATTGTCTGTGGCTGTCACCACTTGACTAGCGACCTTCACACCATCTGCCAATAGATTCACCGTGATACTTGCTGGACGTAATCCATCTTGGTTGTTTGCGTCATTCCACGTTTTCGTTCCATTTACTTCTGTTTGTTCTGGTATATGACTATTGGTAATCACCACATTAGCTGGATCACTTGCCTCAACTGCCGTTGTATAACCAGTCACACTGCCCACTTCTTGAACCGTGTAAACAATCGTTTGGCCCGCTTTTTTCTCATCGAGACCTGTCCACGTATGACTCCAGTTATTACCAGTAGATAAGATAACTGGTGCACCTTTCGCTAGACCGTCCGCATACAATTGAACCGCAATACTTGTTGGACGTAGACCGTCTTGATTATTAGCATCATCCCAGACTTTTAGTACAGAGAGACTTGTTTGGCCTGGCGTATAACTATTCGTAATATCAAGCCCGTTATACGTCGTGGTGTAATTTGGAACAGTCTCTTCGGTAATCGTATAGACAATCTCTTGTCCATTTACGAATTTATCTAAATTCGTAAATGTATAGGCCCAATTATCTGCCGCTGTAACCGTCTTGCTGTCTACCTTCACACCATCTGCCAATAGGTTCACCGTGATACTCGCTGGACGTAATCCATCTTGGTTGTTGGCATCGGCCCATGTTTTTGAACCATGGACTTCAGTCACTTTCGGCGTGTAGCTATTGATGATATCAAAGCCGTTATAGGTAGTTGTGTAGTCCGTCACAGTTTCCTCAGAAATCGTATAAACAATCTCTTGACCATTTATGAACTTATCTAAATTCGTAAATGTATAGGCCCAGTTATCTGCTGCCGTAACCGTCTTGCTGTCTACCTTCACGCCATCTGCCAATAGGTTCACCGTGATACTTGCTGGGCGAAGCCCATCTTGGTTGTTGGCATCTTCCCACGTTTTCGAACCACTTACTTCAATTTTCTCTGGTGCATGGCTATTGGTAACCTTCACATCAGTCGGATCTGTGTCATCAACAACTGTCGTATACCCCGTCACCGTCCCAACTTCTTGAATCGTATACTGAATCGCCGTTCCCTGATTTGCTGCAGGTAGCTCTTTCCATATATGCGACCAATTGTTGCCTTCATTTAGTGTAATAGGTGAACCTTTTGCGACACCATCGGCATACAATTGAACCTGTACACTGGTTGGACGAAGTCCATCTTGGTTATTGCCATCATTCCAAACCTTGGTGACTTTCTTTTGGAGCTGTCTTGTATTGACAACATTTGCGACAAATCCTTTTGAGTCAGAAGCTTTAATTTCAAACTCATCTGTGGTTGTTGTACTGCCATCTGGTTTGGTGATTTTGATGGTCGCTCCATAATATTCACTCTCTGGATCTGTAAAATCAACTAGCTCAACCAAACGGTAAGTCCCTGGATCTAATTTTTTGTATTCCAGTAATCCAGAAGCATCCGTTGTACGAATCGCTTCGCCTCCATCGATCGGTGTGTAATCGACAAAGTTGCCTGAACCATCTTTGACCTGTAGCTTAAACTCAATTCCTGAAAGGACTTCGCCCAAATCATCTTTTTTAAGAACGCGGATACTGCCTTTTTCACCTGTTTGAACCCCCGCGTTTACATCTTCATATTTAACACCTGCTTCATTAGAGGTCGTTGAACCACTGTCCCATTCGATACTCGCCTTATTTTTATAAAGGTTCGTTCCACCTGTTACATCGACACGGAACAACAAACGAAAGGCCGGTGCTTGATAATCAATATCTTCTAAAAAGTCAAGCAATCGTTGGCGACCAGCCACGGTTAATTTGCCCTCATTGTACAGTTTATCAATTCCAGTCATTGCCACATCTTTTTTGTATTTAATTTGACTAGATGCTGACGGGATGGAGCCAAAATTAACTATGACTGTTTCTATGCTGTTTGTATCTTTATAGACCCCATAAGTTAGCTGTGGCGAACCGGCAACTCTAGTTTTAAAATCTGCTTTTGATTCGCCCGGGTTTTGTTCAAGCTTCGAGAATCCTGGATGGGTAATCGGGACTCCTGTTCCTACTTGAATTTGTCCCATGGTGAATGTGCCATCTTGATTATCAAACATCGCTTTGATACTAGAAGTTAGAGACAATGACCCCTCTGCAAACTTGGTCCCCTCTGACAGTTCGTCGATGAATAAAAAATTATTTTTGACTGGGAAATTTCCTGTTTCATAATATTCTCTCATCGATTGGAAGTTTAAATCCGCTGACCAACCCATTTGATTCAGATTGCCACCTGAAACATTCCCTGTTTTCATAGCATCTGAACCAACTGGCCATGGCTTATCAGGAATTTCAACTACAGGCGCGGGAACGATATCAACATGCATTATATCTGAATTGTTGATTACGATAGATGAATTATCTCCGACCTTATTGGCGCCTCCAATGGCTTCAACCGTCCCATTTTTTAGTAAATCTTTTGATTCAATCTTATCATTGAAAACAACCACAAAATGATTGTCTTGAATGTGCCATGTACCAATCACAATCCCCTCGGTAATCAAATCTTGAGGATTGGTGTTTTTCCAACCAAAGTTACTTGGTGATAACGGAATTTTTAACGTATCGCCTGCTTGAGCGGTTAAGTTAGGGATGGACCACTCTACTTCAAACTTCACTGCATCCCCCATCATGATTGAGCCACCTTCAGGAACAAGGGTCCATGTATCTTGTCCAATCGGTCTTTTATACACTCTCAAGCCATCGATAGAAACGGTTGAAGATAAGTCCGTTGAAAAAGGGGCAATTCCTTGTTTTGTTGCTTCTTTACCTTTTTCAGACGTCTCCTTTGTCTCTGTTTCAGACGTAGCTAATGTCTCTGAACTCGCCATCTGTTTTTCATAAAACAGTGTGCGTGTCACTTGATCTTCAAACTGAACGATTTCTTCCGTCACATTCTCTGCGTTAATCGTTCGTGCAGTGAGTTCAATAGTGCCACTATAGTCTTTTATCTGAGACGCTTTTTCGCCTAAGACTTCATCTGTAGCCTCTGTTGTTTCCTTAGTATAGCCAGAAAGTGTAAAGATCAACTGATTACTTTTAACCATGTAGGTGCCAACCTCACCAGCTAACGTTCCTGATTGATCAGGAATGACTAGGTTGGTCGGTAATTGTTTGGTGATGGTTACATTTTGACTCACCTTGTTAGCTGTTACAAGCGCCCAGTCAATCTGTAGGTTGATCTCCTCATCTTTTTTCACGGTGTTTGTTTCAGTAATTTCGTTTCCTTCATTCGTAACAAGCTTTACGTCATTAAACTGAATCCCGTTTTCGTTGTTTGTCACAGAAAAAGCAGTGACTGGGAATATATTTGCCAATATTCCTATTAAACCAATAACCGTCAGGACTTTTCTCAATCTGTCCATTTATTTTCCTCCTATCGCCATAAACGAAAGAAACGTTAGAAAGCTTCCGTACCATAGAAGAAAAAAATAAACTTCATCGCTTAATAAAATTTTTTAGAATTATTCATCACAATAATATTTAGCGACAAATAATTTTCCTGTATAGCATCTAAACACCTTCGTTTCCCTCTTAGTAACACCTTACGTAATTTGATCCCCAAAGACAGTTCTATTATGTATATAAATCTGTATCAAATCATAATCAATACATAACTATATTTATTTTAAAAGTAGCAGTATGTAACTAGATGGACAACTGTCTACATTTATATGACTTGTATGACTTGCTATTTTGCACAGTCAAAAGCATCTCAACTTACACTTCATTCAATATTTGAGGATGAATTACTTATGTACTTCAATTTCATAATAAGCTTTTTCATCATTATCTATTAGCTTAGTAATGATAATAGACTTCTTCATTTCTTTTTTTGCTCTTTTAATCATCCCAATATACTTATTAATTTTGGGCCACCTCCTTTTATAATATACCCTTTTTAAATCCCCATTGATTCTTATACTTTGTCTATCCATATTAGCACTCCATAAAATTTTAAGGACGATACAACGATCCTGACTATTAGAATTGGCACTCCCAAGAAACAAAGAAAAATAAAATAACCATTTTTCTTTTATAGACAAAAGACAAAGGATATAATTATTACCTATATAATAAGTTTTTCGACTTTTTTTGTCAAGATTTCATGAAAATCATATAACATAAAATAACGTATGCGATTTTATAGATTCTCTTGTGCTTTATCCTTCCTATCCAAATCATACAAATTTAAGGTATAGATAGGGCGACTGAAAGTTTTAGTGTCGAGGATACTATGTAGATACGGTGGGAAGAAACAAAAAACAAGTAGCAGCAGCGGCACATGGGAAATAGTCAGTTCTTCACTCTTTAAAGAGGAATCATGAATTGAGGTTGGACAGAAGTGTTTCACTCTGAGAGCCAAAGTAGGTACTGTGTAGCATAACAACCTTCAACTTCTAGTACGTGCCTTGCGTAGAAGTTGCTGAAAACGGAATGTAATCCTTCAATTCTTAAGGTATCCCGCTCTACACTTTAAACATACGAAAAGTGCTAGAAATTTTATTATGGAGATATTCTTCTAACATACTAAAAACTTTTTTTAACGTGAAAAGAGGCTGGAACAGAAGTGTTTAACTCCGAGAACCGGGTAGGTACTGTGCAACATCAACTCATGCTTCGTTGTGTTTTACGGAGTGCAGACCTTCAACTCTAGCATGTCCCATGCATAGAAGTTGTTGAGAGCAGAACAACGTCCTTCAATTCTTAAGGTGTTTCACCTTTAGAGATTGATGAGATCGGAGTCTTTTTGCGCAGTGCAGACCTTCAACTCTAGCATGTCCCATGCGTAGAAGTTGTTGAGAGCGGAACGCAGTCCATCAGTTCTAAAGGTGTTCCACCTTTAGAAATTGATGGGGCGGAGTGAAGATGGAGTTGCTTCTGTACCCACCGTTTATTCGGATAAAGAGAGGCTGGGACAACTTTATAAGTTACGTCCCAGCCTCGTTTCCTTTATCTCTATTACTTCCTTTTCAATTAACGGGTATTATTAGGTATTTTTAATAACCAATCCATCAATCAAGTCTACTACCTGCTCGCTACGATTCATCGTAAGCTCTAGCTGATCATACACGTTTTTCCATTTGATAATTTCGATTGGGTTTGTTTCGTTTTTGAACAACATTCTAAGTAATTGACTATAAAGATGATCCGCTTTAGCTTCCACATCATTTACTTCTTGAATCATTTTTTTTAACGTTTTAGAGTTTTTAAATTTAGAGAACTCTTTTGTTGCGCTAAGTACCCCTTCTGTCGCTTCTACTACTAAATGAACGAAATTATCTGTATCTGGACGCATCTCAGTAATCGCCAGGTTTCCAAATAAATAGCATAGTCCATTAATTCCATCTAAAATATCATCTAGTTTATCTGTAACCTCCACGATATCTTCTCGATCAATCGGTGTGATAAAGGCATCATATAATTCATTCATAATTTCTCGAACTAAATAATCTCCCTCTTTTTCAAGTTCATGAATTTTTTTAGCTTGCTCAATTGCATCTGCTTCCGTATAGTTTTCTACCAAATGTAATAAGTACATACTTGCTTTATGAGCATTTTTTGCAATATGTTCAAGTGCAACAAAGTAATCGTATTGTTTTTTTCTTGCCATCATTATTCCTCCTAAAATACCGCAATAAATAGTTTTGCCATAATAAATGCAATCAGTCCACATCCTGGAAATGTCATTACCCAAGCAAACAGCATCTCTTTTACAATTCGCCAATCAACACTAGATAAACGTCGAGAGGCCCCAACACCCATAATAGCGGTTGTTTTGGTATGAGTCGTTGAAACAGGAACTCCAAAAATAGAAGATAAAAACAAACAAATTGCAGCACTTACATCTGCAGAAAACCCTTGATATTTCTCTAGTTTGACCATATCCATTCCGACAGATTTAATAATCTTCATTCCACCTACAGATGTCCCAAAGCCCATTGTTAAGGAACATAATACCATTACCCAAATTGGAATAACAAAACCATTTCCCGTTTTTTCAGCTAGGTCGTTATAAAATAAGCCTAACATAAAAACCCCCATAAATTTTTGACCATCTTGTGCACCATGCAAAAAGGCATTTGCTCCCGCAGCAATCGCTTGCCCCACCGTAAAAAATTTATTTGCTTTTTTTCTAGGCGTTGATTTGAATAAAATCACGAGTAACTTCGTAATCAGGTAGCCTCCACCAAAGCCCATAATAGTTGATACAACCAGTCCGATTAAAACTTTTGACCATTCACCGCCGTTAACAGCCTCTAGTCCTCCTAAGGCCATCGCTGACCCTGTAAGTCCTGCAATCAGTGCATGTGATTCACTAGTTGGAATCCCAAAGTACCAAGCAGCTACAGACCAAACAACAATTGAGAATAAAGCTGAGGCTAATGCTACTTGAGCCGATTCACCTTCAAATCGTACAATATTTGAAATTGTTTCTGCCACTTGTGCGTTAAAAATGGTCATCACTAAAGCACCCAAAAAGTTCATTACCACAGCCATACCAATGGCAATATTCGGTCGTAAGACTCTTGTTGAGACAGCGGTAGCAATTGCATTTGGTGCATCCGTCCAGCCATTGACAAAAATTACACCCATGACAAGTGTAATTGTCACTACTAAAGCTATACTCACAAAAAAACTCCTCCCCATTCATTTTTCAATTTCATCATATCATATTTTTAATTTTTATGAATTCCTTTTCATTTTATTCTAAAAAATTATCACAAAAAAGATTCTAAAATTCATTGATTCTTATTTATTTCGTGTTAAGGGAAAAAACTTGTCATCTTTTATTGCAAACATCGCACGCTTTATGTATAATAATTACTGTTGAATTATGTACTCAAGTACATAAGAACTTAAGAATTCGGAGGTGAAATAAAATGCCAAACATTGAATCTGCAATCAAACGCGTTCGCACTAGCGAATCTGCAAATGCTAAAAATTCATCTCAAACAAGCTCTATGCGTACTGCTATCAAAAAATTTGAAGATGCAGTTGTTGCTGGTGCCGACAACGTAGATGCGTTATATAAAGAAGCTTCTAAAGCAATCGATATGGCTGAGTCAAAAGGATTAATCCATAAAAACAAAGCTAATCGCGACAAATCACGTTTAAGCAAAAAAATCGCTAAATAATAAAGGAATCGGCTACTGTTAGCCGATTTTTTTATACTCTTTTTTCAAACAGAAGGTGGAATCGCGCGTAACGCTTCATCCACCTCCTTACATATTATTCTAATAGATTGTTACTTAAACCTCGTCAACCTAATGACCGTTTGTTCTCTAACTCAATTTCCTTTTATACGCACTTAACGTTTCATATAATTAGCTGTTTTAAGAACAAATAATTGGAATAAAAGCTCCTTATCCATTTTCCCACTTTTAATCTGATAATCCATCTCTACTAATTCATCAAATAAGTTCACGACTGTTTTCTCATCAAACGAACGAACCTGTTGCATCGCCAACTTCACTCGATACGGATGGATGCTTAATGTTTCTGCAATATTGGCTTGTTGATACCCAATCTTCATTAAAATTTTTGATTGTAACAATAAGCGTAGCTGGCTAAGCAAAATTGCATTTATCTTTATCGTTTCTTCCCCTTGCAAATGCAAGTCATCATAAAGGCGTAACGCCAAGTCTGCCTGTCCTTTCAATACATAATTTGTCATATCAAAAATATTGTGCTCCAAACTCTTAGGCACTAAAGAACTGACCGTCTCAACAGTAACAACCGTTTCACTCCCCGAAAATAATAAGATTTTTTCAAGCTCCCTCATCATTTTCGAAAGTTCCATATCTGTTAAACGTAAAAATAATTCAAAAGCCTCTTTATCCATCCGAACGCTAGCTTGTTCCACCTGCTGTTGGATATACCTTCTAGTTTCTTGCTCTGATAAAGGTTTTACTTCAATCAGTTCCGCCGTTTTTTTCAATTGTTTTGTGACTTTTTTTCGTTCATCTAATTTTTCGTAATTAGCAAAAAAGACTAACACTGTTGATTCCACTGGATTTTTTAAGTAGTCCACTAATAAGTCCGTATTCTGTTCGATTGAACTTGTTTTCTTTTCAGCAGTTAAAAAATAAGGTGTCTCCACAAAAATTAAGCGATAGTCACCAAAAAAAGGAACAGTCTCAGCTTCCCCTATCACGTCCTCTAAAGAAGTGGTTTCCATATCAAAGTTCATAAAATTCAGATCATCATCTGCTTCAACTTTAAATTTATCCAAAAAAGCTTGGCGTATCTGCTTTTGTAAGTAATCTTCCGTTCCTAACACTAAATAAACAGGCTTAAATTCCTGCTGTTTGAGGGTTTGTAAAGCGGTTTGCACGTTCATTCTTTTACCTCACTTTCCTCATAATCCTATCATGTGTGTATCAGAAAATCTAGTCTTGCTTTATTAAGTAATTAAAATCTTCCTTTTTAGCATTTGCCCACCATTGATAATAAATCATCCCTTGTAAATCAGTCCTAAAAATAGTTGATTTAGCCTCTTCTAAGATGTTTAAAACTTCATCATTAGGATGCCCAAAACGATTGTTTTTACCACAAGAAATCACACTCACTTTTGGTTGAATTTGTTGAATAAAGGCTTCACCTGAAGAATTTTTACTTCCATGATGCCCAACTTTCAGCACATCTACTTTAAGATTAGGATAACTTGTTAATAAATCCTGTTCTCCTGTTTTCCCTAAGTCACCTGTAAACAAAAAACGATGTTGATTCTGCACCAAACCTAAAACAAGCGAATTTTCATTCCCGCCATCTGTTGCTACTTCTGGTGATAGCACCGAAAAGTGAAATGCCCCATCAATACTCTGTCCGCGTTTTAATTCTGTAATCTTAGTCCCAGCCTTTTTGAAAATCTGAACACCTTGTTGTATCTTCGGTTTTATTTGAATTCCGATTGGAATAACAAGCTCTTTCACTTTAAAATTTTGAGCAACCACTAGCCATTCACCCATATGATCCTCATCCCCGTGAGTCAAAATTAGCTTATCGATAGCCGAAACACCCTGACTCTTTAAAAAAGGGATTAGCTGATAGTCAGAGGGGTTCTTTTGTCGCCGCTCTTGCCAAGCTTCTTTTTTAAAGGCCAGTTTACCACCAGTATCTAACAAAATTATTTCTTTATGAAAAGGTGCTTGAAAATAGATACTATCCCCCTGTCCAACATCAATAAAGGCAATTATCCCTTGAGGATTACAAAATTTGGCAACAACTGGCGTTAAAAATAGAATAAAACATAAGGTACACAATAGCCTTCTTTTTCGGCAAAAAAAATACCAGGTAGATAACCCACAAATCAATAACGGTACAATTTGCCACAACTGAAGCTTACCACTACGAATGGTCTCGTTTCCCACAAGCTGAATGAGTCCTTCAAGCAAATTCAAACTTTTCTCAAACAGTATCAATGGAAAGTGAAATAAAGGTTGAACAAAACTTGCAAAAAAACAAAAGACCATCCCTGGCAAAATATACCACTGAAAAACTGGACTCAAAAAATACGTCAAAAAACCAGATAAAATTGGAATTTCATAGAATGTGCCTAAGACAATCGGTAAACTTAAGAGCCCTATTCCCATTGAAGAAAGGATTTTTTTGAGTGCAAGTGACGAGCTGGGTAAATCCTCCATAATCGTCATAATTAAGGTTACACCCATTGTCAGCTGCCCTGCTGTTTGAAAAAATAAATAAGGTTGGAATACTAATAAAAACAAACAAGTTAGGCTCCAGCAATCCAAATTAGATTGTCTGCTATTTTGTTTTTTTAGAAAAAATTTTAAGTTGTACGTCCCAACTGCCCGCAATACACTTAAACCAAATCCAGAGATGACCAATAAGAGAAAACTCGCGAGAAACAAGACAAAAAAACTTTGACCTGAAATTAAGCCAGCCCGTCGCAATAAAAAATACAGGCAGCCTAAATAAACTTGAACATGCATCCCCGACAGACTAAACAAATGAAGCAAACCACTTGCAGAAAATATTGCTTGGATTTCTTGAAATTGTTCGTCTTTGTAATTAAACAACAGGGCATTTACATAACTTGCTACTTTCTCCGTTAAGCCACTCTTTACTTGTCGAATCCCACCCGCTCGAAAATAATGAAACCAATCATTTATGCTTCGTTTTATTGTTTTTTTCTGATACGTAACAAGCTGTAGATTTCCAAAAACTCCCGTAATTTGATAAAACCGACGTTCATCAAATCCATTCAAATTCCTTTGTGGCTCCCCTTCAGTCAATTCGCCGGATATTTGTAGTCCCGTATATTCTTTACCATGTTCAACCCATTCTTTCTTTTCTTGAGCTGATTTTAGGAAGTAACTAACTTTTAGCTTCTGATTCTCACACATCGCCTCAAAACTGACTAAATCGCCAGCAACCTTTACTGTATCTGGATACAGTTTAATCAGATAATTGACTGTACCGTAATCTAGTTTGACTTGGTTATTTACTCGTTGAATCGCTATCACACATGAAAAAAAGCCACAAAAGAGACACACTATAACAAGTTTTACGTCTCTTTTACAGCTTAAAATGAGAATAACAAAAATACTAAATATGCGTACTCTAACACTCGTGGTTAATACAAAAACACCTGAAAAACTAGCGACTCCCGCTGGAAAAATCCAACAGTTCTGCAAAGAAAGCCCATACTCTTTACAAGCTTTCAAAGCAAAGCTTCTCCTAATTGAAGCTTAGAGAAATATTTTTCGTCTAATTTTACTTGATGAACACTAGCACCTACTTGTTCAATCAAGCTAATCGCATACTCATTATTATGATAATCGTGAAGATAATGGATTGTTTTGACTCCTGCTTGCAAAATGGCTTTTGTACAAGCAAGGCATGGAAAATGTGTAACATAAATCTCTGAACCATCTGTTGGAATGCCAAATTTTGCACATTGTAATAATGCATTCATCTCAGCGTGTATCGTTCGTAAACAATGTCCATCTACAATATAACAATCTTCATCTACACAATGGACATCGCCAGATACTGAGCCATTATAGCCTCCAGCAATAATTCGTTTATCTCTGACTAAGGTTGCGCCCACCTCTAATCTCGTACAAGTGCTCCGCAACGATAATAACACAGCTTGCGCCATGAAATATTGGTCCCAAGGAATTCTCTCCATCTCAGCTCTCCTTTTCCTAACGTTTACTATATTGTAATCGAGTTTTTTAATTTTTCAACTGTCTTTTCACCAATTCCTGAAATTTTTGTTAAATCATTGATTGTTTTAAAGCTGCCATTTTCTTCACGATACTTAATAATTTCTTCTGCTTTCTTTGCGCCAATTCCAGATAACTCTTGTAACTGTGCAGCGTCGGCTGTATTTAAGTTAACTTTTTCAGAGCCTTTTTTCACACCACTTTCAGAGGAATTCTCTGCCTGTTTCTTCTCGTCTTCACTTGCTGTCTCTTTTGCAAGCTTCTCTCCTTTCTTTGGGACATAGATTAATTCTTGGTCTGTGACTTTTTCAGATAGATTCATTTGTCGGTCATCTGCTTCCTTTGAAAAACCACCTGCTAACTGAATTACATCCTGTAATCTATCCCCTTCCGAAATTTCATACATCCCTGGCGATTGCACCGCACCTTTCACATCCACATATAGGGAGCCTTCTGCGATTATTTCTGTTGATGAAGTGGTTGAGGTTGTCTCTTGACTGAATAACTCGCCCACCACCTTCTCTGAGTTTGCTGCCGCTTGTTGACGTAGCAGAACCAAACAGCACACCACACTGACAAGCACAAGGCTGACAATCCCCCAAAAGACCAATAAACGATAGTTCTTAATCCATTCTTTTTTCATTTTTTTACTCCTCTAAAAAGAGATACGCAAAAAATTGAGTTTCGTGTCAGAAATTTTCCCCTTTCATCGTATAATATAATAAAAGGATGGTGAGAAGATGACTGATGAAATGATTATTCATTTACTTAAAAAAAAAGATTATGTAGGGTTGGAAAATTTAATTGATGTGTACGGGTACGCCATCGTTATGACCATTCGAGCAATTTTGACTACTACAACTGAGCGAAGCTATTCAAAAGATGTTGAAAATGAGGTTTTTTATAAGGTATGGCAAAATGTTCATCGTTTCGATGCGACAAAGAGTTCTCTAAAAACATGGCTTTTGACAATTACTAAACGATGCAGTATCGATAAAAAAAGAGAAATTATTCGCGCCAATCGGATGGAGCCAGTAGAACACCTGCCTGAAAAATCAAAGATACTTAATCCTCTTGAGAAAGAACATTTTTTAGATTTGGTCTCTTCTTTGAACCTGGAAGATCAACTCATCTTTTTAAATTATTACTACTATCAAGAATCTCCGGATGAAATCGCTAAAAAATTTGGGCTGACAAAAGAGACAATTTATGCGCGTCTCTCTCGCGGAAGGAAAAAAATCAAACAAGCTTTAGGGGGCGAAACAGCATGAGCACACATTTTAAGAATATTTTTTATCATTTGGATGAACAATTGTCTGCCTCTTCTGAAGACTTATCTGAAAGCGCAAAAAAGAAACTGTTTGGTCAAGTCAAGTTTTATATTTTTATCCAAGACTTACTAAAAAGGGTCGAACCCTTACTGAACAACGGCGAGGAAATTAAAGGCTATCTCCCCTTTTCACCAGGACCTAACTCTTCCATTGCAAATGTAGGGATGATGGGCATGGCTTACGCAAAAACAGAAGAAGCTAGAAACTATGTAAAAGCCTTTAATGATGTTCGTGGCAATCGGTTGATGATTTTTACAGAAGAGCGGATGATTTTTATGACTATCGTCGAATTTTTAGAAGATCAAACCTACTTCAGTTATCCTTATGAAAGTATTGACTCTATCCGTTTAAAACAGCATACTGCTAGTTATTTTGACTGGGAGAAAAGGTTTTCGCCAAAACGAGTAAAAATCCATTGGTACACATTTGATTTCCAAGCAGGAAACAATATTTTTACCGAAACACTTGATGAAAAAGATACCGAGCTATTAAAAGAAAAAATGAACTCAATTGAACAGTTAAAATCAATTATGATTACAGATAATGTCAAACGCAAATCAACCTTTGATTTTTTATTCAGTAACGTTAATTTACAATTAAAGGTGCTAATTGCCTTAATCATTCTGGCAGCTGTAGCGATTTTAATTGGTAGTTTTATCATTCCTTTATTTACAAATACTGCTTTTAATTTACCAACAGTTGGTCGACAACTATACCAAGCCTCCCAACTCTCTTTACTCACGTAAATAAAAATCGGCAACACCTACTGTTTTGTGGCACTAAGCAGTAGGTGTTGCCGTTTTTATACTTCTATTTTATTTGCAGAGTCTCAAATCTTACCTTTTAGCTCTCTTTTTCATTCTTATTTCAACCACAATTCAGGTCTATTAAATGCTGCTTGTAGCTCCTCAAAAAATTTACTCACATGATACCCGTCAGCAGCTGCATGGTGAATAGTAAACGATAATGGAAGGAATCGGTTGCCTTTTATCACCTGCATCTTTCCTCCTTGAACAATTGGAAAGAAATTTGCTAGATTCTCTAGTGGCAGCGGTGTGTAATTCGTAAACTCTAACCAGGGAATCATTCCCACCATATAAGTATTCATTGGTGGTGTTTCCTCTTTAACAACTGCCCCTTTTTTATCACCATAAAGTTTTTGGTCTTCCAAATAGTTTTCATAAAACTTAGGAAAGCTTGTTTCAAAATTCGTCCACATCATTGAAATAGATTGATCGTCATCATGAAACAACGAATAAGAGGGATGAAGAACTTCATATTCAACTAATTGTTCACCCATTGTTGCTAATTTGAACTCTGAATGAGCAGAAACTATCTTGGATACAATAAATAGATAACTCGGGAAGAACTTATAATCGTTTTGTTTTATAAATTGATAGAGTTTGGTCACATCCATTTGGACAGTCACAGAATAAGCAGTTGGGTTCATTTTAGTAAAATAATAAAAATAATCCTGTCGTTTCCATGAGGATTGATTGATCTCTATATATCGTTGATTCGCGTTCATTGTCGTAAATTTCTCACTCCTTTATAGGCTTGTTATAGCCTTTTTCTCCGTAGGGTTGAAGTTTGTCCAACCATTCTTTTTTACACTTTTTTAATTCTTTTTTCATATTTTCGACATCATCTGTCTTCTTTTTCCATAAGACTTCATAAGAAAAACTTTCTTCTTTATCCTTCAACCAATCCTCCTGCAAAGGAGTATTTCGATAAAAATTATTGTCCAAATTTAGTTTATAAAAATGCCAACGATTTTTGATATTTGGTACAGCCTCAATAAATATCTTGCCATTTTTCTCATTTTTTATCTGAATAATCCCATAATAAGTTGGTTGAGCTTTATATTCTTCCATTAATTGTTTTTTTCTTTCTTGATTCATAAAAGCAACACACTCCTTAATAAATTCGTTGATACTCTGAGCCATCTGGTGTTCGAGTAAAAAATCCATAATCAATTAAATATCGTTTTATCAATAAATAATCAAAATAAATTTTTTCTAGTTGCCTATCGATGTCTTTCCCTGAATACCGTTTTCTCATTGAAAACTCCTCAACAATTCGATTTAAAATCCCAATGACATTTTTTTGTCCTTTCGGGAAAACAGTTAAGACAACCTCGCCTGTTGAAAAATCAAAATATTTCCGTACAATCTCTGCGTACTCTTTTTCAGTTAAAACAAATCGATCATCAATCACTCCTGTTGCTTCTGGTACTGGAATCAAACTATCTTCTGGTGCTTGCTTTTCTGAAAAAACGGCCTCAAACTGAGCCAGATAAACCTTTGCCTGCTTGGCTTTTTCGCGAAACGTAAATTTTTGATGTCTAATCGTTGATGGACTAACTTTAAACAAGTCTGCTATCTCTTGATCTTTTTTCTCTGAGCTAAAGCTAAATAATAACTCTTTTTGTTTCTCTGTTAATGTATTATATTTGCTCGCAAATGAGACTAGAGCCTGGTTTGGACCACCGTGTACACGATTTAGATGCTCATTTATTTGGCTAACTGCTAATGCTTTTTGTTCCGAGTCAAAAGAGAAAAACTCTTGGCAATAATTGCAACAAACATTCGCCTGATCAATTCGATATCCTTGCTTTAATTCATTTAAACTCATTTGTAAAAATTCCATCACTTCACCTCTTGTTCATTATAATATGTTTACAAAAATTGTCAACAAATTTTAATTACGTTTATTAAAATAACAAACAAAAAGAATGGAGACTAAGGATTAGCTCCTTTTGATGTCGAACAAAAAAGCTCACTCAAACAAATTTGCTTGTTTAAGTGAGCCGTATTACTACCCTTCTATTTTGATGAATCTATTTTATTTTTGCTAGATAGTCAAGGGCATCTTGAACTGTTTTGACTGGAACAATTTTCATTGAGGTACCTAATTTTTCTGCGGCCGCTTTCGCTTCCTCATAATTAGACTTGATGTCTGGTTCAGCCTTTTTCATCTCATCGGTAATTTCATCATCTGGTGCAAAAAAGATCTCGATACCATTCTCATTTGCTGTAGCAACCTTTTTATCAATTCCACCAATTCGACCAACAATTCCTTTTGAATTCATTGTTCCGGTCCCTGCAATAGCTTTGCCGTGACGTAAGTTTTGCCCCATCACCTGTTCATAAATCTCTAGGGTAAACATCAATCCTGCTGAAGGCCCACCAATTGAACCAGAATCAATTTTTACTTTTGTATCTGAAGAAATCTCTGTGTGATCGACTAAGCCAATCCCAATTCCTGCTTTTTTATCAGCAGCCAGTTCAATTAACTTTCCTGTGGCTGTTTTTTCTTTGCCTTCGTGAAGATAAGTCACCTCCATATCCTGACCGACCTTCTGACTCTTGACATACTTCATAAACTCTTGGCTGTTTTCAAATTTTTTGCCATCTGCTTTTGTTACTGTATCACCAACAGCAATTTTCCCGTAAAAGCTTGAGTTTTCTTCCACAGATAAAACATATACCCCTTTATAAACCATCTCGTAGGGTTTATTAGCAAGCTTTAAGGCCTGTTCAATTGCCGCATTTTGTGAAGATTGCATGTAGTAAAGCTGCATTTGATTGTATTCCTCATCCGTTGAGGTGCCATACAGTTCTTCTTTACTGACTAAATCTTGAAATGGAGAAATTTTTGATTTAAGGGCTGTAAAGACGGTTGCTTGCCTTATTCCTACAGCAGTCAACGAGAAGGAGCCTTCCTTTTCGTCCTTCTTGCCATTTACAGAAATTAATTCCTTCAAATCAATCGTTGATCCAGGTGCTTCGATATAGTAAGGAATAGGCACAACAATCATTGCCGCAAGTAATAACATAACTAAAAAGGCAACTAGCGAGCGAATCGGTGCTCTTTTTTCTTGTTTATTCATTTTGATCACGCTTTTCAACAATGGCTTGGTTAATGACTGGTGGCAGGTACTTTTCGACATCGCCACCAAATTGAATAACTTCTTTTAAAATACTCGAGCTAATATGGCTATATTCAGGTGAGGCTAATAAGAAAACTGTCTCTAAATCTGGACTAAGATGTTGGTTCATCTGTGCAATATCTTTTTCATATTCATAATCTTTCACACTTCGAATACCTCGTAAAAGAAATTTAGCCCCTAAAGCATTCGCTACATCAACAGTTAAATCATGTTCTTGTAAAATAACACGTACATTCTTCAAATCAGAAACGGAAGCTTCGATTAATTGCACCTTTTCTTTTGGTGTAAAGAAGCTTTTTTTACTTGTATTTACAAAAACACCAACAACTACCTCGTCAAAAAGTGCTGCACCACGAGTAATAGTATCAAGGTGCCCGTTGGTTAATGGGTCAAAACTTCCAGGAAACAATGCAATCTTTTTCATGCTTCATCCTCATTTCTAAAAATAGTCACCGCAGTAATTCCATAAGTTTGATGGCGAATCTGACTAAGTGTCCCAATTGATTCTGAAAGATTCACTGCTTTTTCTGCTTCACAAATCACTTTGCAGCCAGAATTTAACAACCCTAGCTGGAGCATTTTAGCTAGCTGTTCTTCTATCTTTTGTTGCGCATAAGGAGGATCTAAAAAAACATAATCAAAGGTGTAGCCTTGTTCCTTTAGCCAGACTAGTGCTTTATCAGCATCCATCTTGACCGTCAAGAAACGATCTGCCTCCTTTGTTATTTCAATATTTTCTTTGATAACCTTCATCGCTTGGAAATTTCTTTCAACACAGACTGCGAGCTCGACTCCTCGAGAAACAGCTTCAATGGCCAAACCTCCGCTGCCTGAAAACAAATCTAAGGCTAGACCTCCATCAAAATATGGACCAATCATGTTAAACATAGATTCCTTTACTTTATCTGTTGTCGGTCGTGTATTCTCGCCATCAAGACTCTTTAAGCGCCGTCCACGATACTCACCGGAAACAACTCGCATAAAATTACCCCTTCTTTCCATTATCGTCAGTTAAGTATACCAAAAAGCACAAAGAAAATGATGAAAAATGTTTGAACAAATCAGACATTTTTCATCATTTTTTAGACATTTTTATAAATATTTACTTTCAGCACAAAAATTCGGCTATCTTCCAAGTATCGAGACTGGTTTCTCACTTACACATTTTCTGCTAATCGAATATCAGGTGTTAAATCTTCTTCTTCCTCTTCAATCACTTGATAAGCAGCTCTAGTTCCAATTCGGTCTGCAAAGTTCATCTCAATATCTGGGCGATACGAACGTTCCACTTTTCTAACAAAATGAAGTTTTTTGATTTTCTCTTCAGATTGCTCAAATGCTTCTTCATTTAAATAAAGAACGACATACTTCATTTTTCTAGAAACATAGTGAACTAAACCAAAACGCTTTAAATTTTTCAATTGCTTCAAACTGTATACCCAGACAATCATTCCTCGTCGTTTTTGTACAATAAATTCAGTTTCTTCAGCTTGCATGACAACTTCCTCCACAACCAGAATGTCCACCTGTGATAAAAAATGGATTTCCAGCATCTACTTTAATTTCTTCTGAAACAGTTTTTGCAACAGTCAGACTAATCATATCTAAAATATCTTGTAGTTGCGTTTCAGCTACTCGAAATGCAGCTACTTGTTCATTTATGTCTAATGCTCTCTTGCTTTTTCGTAACGTTCTTTGTGTTTCTCTATAGCCTGGTGCATGAAATCCATAATCCGCTATTCGTTCAAACGCCTCTTTATTCTTCAAAAAGTCTGTTTGTAGCTGACTAACTTCTGGACACTCATACATCACTTGTTTGGTTTCACAATAGTGTTTATATGTCTGACTTTGACATAACTTTTCGACAATTTTTTCACATTGGTCTTCCAAAGCAAATAACTGGTCATTTATGATCATTTCAACCCACTATCCTTTGTTTCATTTTCATCTATCCTTTGCATTAAGACTACCATATTTTCTTTTGAAAAGGAAATCCCCAAAAGTTCAGTTTCTTCATGCATAAATCTGGTATGAAGGAATGGATCACTGTACCAATATAACAAAGAAAAAGTTGGATCAATAATCGGCTCTGATAAAATACCCGTCTGTGGCTCATCAGCTGTTCGTTTAACTAGCTGAGCCAACTCATCACCACTAAGCGAAAATGTAAATTGATCACTTTCTCCTTCTTGCGTTTGTCGCCAATACTCGAGCCTTTGTTGATCCAGCACTTCATCCGCATGCTCTAAAAAGTCAGTCTGGACCTTTTGCGCTAGTAGTTGTTGCCCAAAAGAAGACTGATATGCAGGTAAATAATCGAGTTCGCGTAAAAAGTTGATGGTTTTAATACTTTCTGTTGCTTTGATTTTATCTATCTCGTCCCACTTCTTTTTGTCCTCTTGATTAATTAGAGGTGAGGGTGTCATCGTGTCGATTTGATAAGGTCTCAAGGTCAGCAACTCTTCTTGGTTCAAGTAAGTCACGCCAAATAGTTCACCATCATTTTGATCAAAGAAAAGAATCGCAAATGTTTGATTATCGAACGCAATTAATGGGCGATAATTCATATCTTCTTCCATCAATTCGATATTAACAGGTTCTCCCTCATACTCGAAACTAAAATTGGGGTAAATCATGGTTAATTCTGACAGTTTTCCCATCGTCATCTGATAAGTAAATGGTGTAATATTTTCTTTTGTATCCCCAATAGCTTTAATGGCGACAACTTTGCCAGCCGAGATATTGGCTTCTACTCGAGCCTTTTTATTTTCTACTTTGTATTGCCGGATTTCATAGTTAAATCCGGTTTGATATGTTTTTTCTGGTCGACCAAGCAACTTTTCTAGTTCACTTGCTTTTTTATTTATATACGAAGAAAAGCCCTTTGCGGGCAGTTCTTCATATTTCAACGTAGTATTGTGAAGGGGAGTTACTGTCTCACTTTTCGTTTGTACAGGTTTTTCTGCCTTATTTTTAAACACAACTGGTTCAAAATAGAAGATCAATAACACTGCTACAAAGATACTCATAAATAATCCGACACGTTTCATGTCTCATTTCACCTACATTGAATTCTTATTTTTCTTTTACTTCAATCAATAAATCTCCAGATTGAATAGGTTCTCCTTCTGTCACGTATACGTGTTCAACAACCCCATCAAAACGAGCTTCTACAGAGGTTTCCATCTTCATAGCTTCTGTAACAAGTAAGGTATCCCCGCGTTGCACACGGTCTCCCTTATTCACAAGAACTTGAAGCACAGAGCCTGACATAGTCGCACCAATTTGTTCTTTGTTTGTTGGTTCTGCTTTTCGTTTCGTTTGTACAGAGCTAATGATTGAATTATCTTTTACAACAATTTCTCGGCGTTGTCCATTCAAGTTAAAGAAGAGCACGCGATTTCCTTCAATATCTGGCTCACCAATCTCATCTAAACGTAAAATTAATATCTTACCACGCTCGATTTGTACATTAATCGATTCACCCAAACGAATCCCTTGGAAGAATGTTGGCGTGTCTAATAAAGTAACATCACCAAACCGCTCATACGCTTTTTGATAATCTAAAAATACTTGAGGATACATGAGATAACTTAAGACATCTTCTTTTTTCGGTTCAAAACCAATTAATTCGGCTAACTCTGTTTTCACCTTTTCAAAGTCCACTGGTTCTGCTAAGTCACCTGGACGATTGGTAAAGGCTGGTCTACCTTTCAAGATAATTCGTTGTAACTTTTCAGGGAAACCGCCAACAGGTTGTCCTAATTCGCCTTGGAAGAAGGTAACCACAGATTCAGGGAAGCTGAGACTTTCCCCTTTTTCAAAAATATCTTCTTCTGTTAATTCATTTTGGACCATAAATAATGCCATATCACCAACAACTTTGGAAGAAGGTGTGACTTTGACAATATCACCAAACATCAAATTAACTGTGTGGTACATTTTTTTGATTTCGTCCCATTTAGCTCCAAGCCCAACTGCTTTTGCTTGTTGTTGTAAGTTTGAATACTGTCCACCAGGCATCTCATGCATATAAACTTCTGTTTGAGGAGCATTTAAGCCATTTTCAAATGGTTTGTAGTACATACGAACGTCTTCCCAATAATGATTGATTTTTTGAACATTATCAATATTTACATCCGGCACACGAGCACCATTCACCAATGCATAATATAAGCTACTCATACTTGGTTGGCTGGTATTTCCGCTCATTGCACTGGTTGCCACATCAACAATATCAACACCGGCTTTAGTGGCCGCTGAATACGTAATAATCCCATTACCACTTGTATCGTGAGTATGCAGATGAATCGGTAAATCAGTTGTTTCTTTTAGTTCACTAATCAAACGATAAGCTGCTTGTGGTTTTAATAATCCAGCCATATCTTTAATCGCAATGATATGTGCGCCTAGCTGTTCCAACTCTTTGGCCATGTCTTTGTAATATTGAACGTTATATTTTGCTCTAGATGGATCATTAATATCCCCTGTATAACAGATAGCTGCCTCTGCAATTTTCCCCGTATCTCGAACTGCTTGGATACTTTTTTCCATTTGCGGAATCCAGTTTAAACTATCAAAAATACGGAAAACATCAATTCCTTGAGCAGCTGCTTCATTAATAAACTCCACAATCACATTATCTGGATAGTTTGAATAACCAACCGCATTCGAACCTCTAAAGAGCATTTGGAACAAGGTATTTGGCATCAAACGACGAAGTTTTCTCAAACGCTGCCACGGATCTTCATTTAAGAAACGATAGGCAACATCAAACGTTGCACCGCCCCACATCTCTGCGGAGAATAGTTCTGGTAATCCTTCTCCGGTTAAACGAGCAATTCCTTTAAAATCTTGTGTCCGAACACGTGTTGCTAATAAGCTTTGATGTGCATCTCTAAAGGTTGTATCCGTCAAAAGCAAATCTTCTTGATTTCTAATCCAATCAACAACTGCGTCTGCCCCTTTAGATTCTAAAACTTCTTTGGCAGTTACAAAACCTTGACGACGCTCAATATCTTCTGGAATTCTTGGTTCTTCATAAAAACGTTTCTTGGCTTTTTCAATTCCAGGGAACCCATTAACAGTAATCTCACCAATGTATTTCATTGTTTTGTTTCCGCGATCTCGAACTCTTGGAAATTCAAATAGTTGAGGCGTATTATCAATAAATGTTGTTTTAGACTCCCCTGATTGGAAGGCTGGGTGACTAATCACATTTTGTAAGAACGCAATATTTGTTTTAACTCCACGAATCCGAAATTCTGTTAAACAACGTTGCATTTTTTGAATGGCTTTTTCAAAACTAATTCCGTGAGTACAAACCTTTACTAATAAAGAATCAAAGTAAGGCGTTACTACCGCACCTGAATAAGCATTACCTACATCCAAACGGACACCAAAACCACCAGGTGAACGATACGTATCAATCTTACCTGTGTCTGGCATAAAGTGATTCATAGGGTCTTCAGTAGTGATCCGGCATTGAATAGCTGCCCCTTTTAACTCAATATCTTTTTGTTGAGGTAAGCCAATTTCTTTGTGCAAATCTTTTCCTTGAGCAATCAATAATTGACTAGTCACAATATCAATGTCTGTAATCATCTCAGTAATCGTATGTTCTACTTGGACACGAGGGTTGACTTCAATAAAATAAAACTTATCGCCTTCAACTAAAAATTCAACTGTTCCAGCATTCACATACCCTACATGTTTCATTAATTGGACAGCTGCTTGACAGATTTTTTCACGTTGCTCATCATTCATAGAGACACAGGGTGCCACCTCTACTACCTTTTGATGACGTCGTTGCACGGAACAATCACGCTCAAATAAATGGACCACATTCCCGTGTGTGTCACCAAGTATCTGAACTTCAATATGTTTGGGATTGCCAATATATTTTTCGACATAAACTTCATCACTACCAAAAGCTGCTTTCGCTTCGCTTTTTGCGCGTTCATAACCATCACGTGCCTCTTTTTCATCATGAGCGACACGCATACCACGTCCACCGCCACCTAAAGCCGCTTTAATCATAATCGGATAATCATGAGAGTCAGCAAATGCTAACACTTCATCGATTGAGTCAACAGGGCCATCTGTACCTGGAATAGAGGCAATCCCGGCCGCTACAGCTGCTTCTTTTGCTTTAATTTTATCGCCAAAAATATCTAAATGATGTTGAGTTGGTCCGACAAAAATTAACCCCTCTTCTTCACAACGACGAGCAAACTCTAAATTCTCAGATAAAAAACCATACCCTGGATGAATCGCATCAACTTCGGCTTTTTTTGCAATTTTGATAATTCCTTCAATATCAAGATAGGCATCAATTGGTTTTTTCCCTTTCCCAACTAAATAAGCTTCGTCTGCTTTGAAGCGGTGAACTGAATATTCATCTTCTGCGGCATAGACCGCAACAGTTTTGATATTTAACTCTGTACACGCCCGAAATACTCGAATAGCAATTTCTCCACGGTTCGCTACTAAAACTTTTTTCATCTAACCACTCCTACCATTTTCTTCATTTTTCGTTCATTTGTTCATTATAATACGGTTGTAGCTGTTTACGCTTTTCATTTGCACTAACATTTAAGACTAAACCAATCCCAATAGACAGAACCAATAAGCTTGACCCACCCTGACTGATAAACGGAAAGGTAATCCCAGTCAATGGAATAATCCCGGTTATTCCACCTAAATTGACAAATATTTGAATCAGAAGCATACTCCCTACACCATAACAAATCAGTGAATTAAAGGCATCGCGTGAACGAATCCCGACTAAAAAAATTCGAGCAATCATAAAAATAAGTAAGCCTAAAACCATCATAGCTACAATCAAGCCTAGCTCTTCCACTACGATTGCAAAAATATAATCCGTCTGCGCTTCTTTTAAAAAGCCTTTTTTCTCAATACTATTACCCAAGCCTCGACCAAATAAACCACCATTAAACATTGCGTAATAGCCGTTAACCATCTGATGACCGAGCCCATATTCATCAGCAAATGGATTTTGGTAGATAGCAAAACGGTTATAAATATATTGATATTTAGCTGGCAATATCGCTTTGCCAAAAAGATTCATTGCTTGAATAGCCAGAAAACTTAGGGCTATCCCACCACCACCAATTTTAAAGGCCCAGGTATAATTTACGCCACTAGCCAAAAGTAAAATAATAACTAGTAAAGTTAAAACGGCCGCATTCCCAAAGTCAGGCATAATCGCTACCCCAGCAATTAGTGCCATGACTAACCACATCGGTCGTTTGACAGTTTGGACAAAATCAGTCGCAATCGTCTCTTGTCTCTTTGATAAAATAAGCGCTAAGTACCAAACTAAAACAATTTTTAGAAGCTCCGCAGGCTGAATAGAAAAGTATTTTAAACTAATCCATCCTTTTGCTCCATTTATTGCATCAAAAAATAAATAGGCAATAGCAAGCAATACCCCTGTTACAACGATTGCTAAACGGACTAATGATTCATTTTTGAACACATCGGTCTTCATCTTATACATAATACCAATCACAATTAAACTAAGAACCCAAAAAGCTGTTTGGCTAATAACCATACTCGCTGGATTCAGCCCCCTTGACAATTGTAAATAGAAGGTTGAGCTATAAACCATAATTAACCCTATTACGCTTAATATTAGATAGGGAATAAAAATACTGTAATCCATCAAATGACGTTTTTTTATCTTTTCTGGCAAGTGTTAAACCTCCTTGCCCTGTTCGTTATTTTCTTGCGTTTCTGCATAAACTTCTGTATATAAACGATTCAGCTCTTGCTCCAAATCACTCATTAATTGGTGTCCATCATCCTTTGATATCATACCCAAACGAACAGCAAAAGTAACCTGTCTAGAAAAACCATACATTTGAGTGTCAACAACCTCTTCAAATGCCTTACATTGTGAGATACATAAACTATTTTTTTGATTGCGGATTAACATTTTGATTCGATCCGCATCTTGATTTAATAAACTTAGTGCAAATTCTGGAGAAATAGATTCCATTTGCGCCTAACCCCCCATCTTAATTTTATTATTATAGCATAATTTATCGGTATTTAAATGAGAAAACAGAAGTTTTTAATCGTTTATTAAAAATATATGAACGATAAACTTTTCATATTTCACTTATCGTTGACCGTCTTCTCAAAGAAAATTTTTCTCGTTTCCTCACCAAAAATTCATTTTAATTCAGCTAGGGTGTCTTCTCTCTCATTTCTCCCTATTCTGATTTCTCAGTTTGTTGATAGGCTTGTAAACAAGCTAAAAATTGTTCGCCGTATTTATCCAATTTATTTTGGCCAACCCCTTTAATTTGAAGAAGATCCAATCTTGAAGTAGGAATCTGTGTGCTCATCTCTTTTAACGTCGCATCCGAGAATACAACATATGGTGGAACATTGGTTTCTTCAGCAATGGTTGTTCGAATTCCTCTTAATTGTTCAAACAGTTCATTATTTTGTTCCAATTTACTCGCCTGTCGTTGCTCTTTTCGAAAGACAGTCTGTTGCCCTTTCAGAACCTGAACCCCTTTTTTTGTAACTAGGAGTGTAGGAAACTGGCCTTTTGATGGTGCCAATAGTCCATCTGCTGTCAAAAAATCAATTAAGCTCGTTACTTCCTTCTGTGGTCGTCCCTTCATCAAGCCGTACGTAGACAATCGTTCAAAGCCGAATTGATCAATTTTTTGATCTTTTGAACCAGTTAATACTTTGGCAACCAACCCTTTTCCAAATCGTTCATCCATTCGTTTAACACAAGAAAGAACCATTTGTGCTTCTTTCGTAATCTCAACTTTTGAGCGACTATCAAGACAATTACTACAGCGTCCACATGGCTGACTCTCTTGACCAAAATAGCGCAAAATAAACTGTTGCAAACATCCTTCTGTATTAGAATATTGACTCATTTCTCTAAGCTTTGTATATTCATTTTGTTTCAATTCGTGAGAACGTTGTGACTGCTCAATAAAATACTGATGAACTTGTAAATCCTGCGGTGCAAAAAGTAAGATAGCGTCACTTGGCAAACCATCTCGGCCAGCCCGCCCCGCTTCTTGATAATAGGCTTCCATGGTCCCTGGAATTTGCGCGTGTATCACAAAACGAACATTACTTTTATTAATCCCCATCCCAAACGCATTTGTCGCAACAATCGTTTGAATTCGATCATACAAAAAGTCTTCTTGAAACTTTGATCGTTCCTCATCTTTTAGTCCCGCATGATAGTACCCAACTGACAATCCTTCAACCTTTAATAAGTGATATATTTTTTCAACTTCTTTTCTTGTATTGGCATAAATGATTCCTGACTGCCCTTGATTTAACCTCAAATATTCGAGCAAGTAAATCTCTTTTTTCTGATCGGCAATCACTTGAAAACTAATATTCTCACGTGCAAAGCCAGTAGCCACCTGATTACTTTCTGGAATTGACAGTAATTGTTTAATGTCTTGGGCAACCAGTGGCGTTGCGGTAGCAGTCAAGGCAACAATTGTCGGTCTTTTGTCTAAGTGATTCAAGTAATCCGCCATCTCTAGATAACTAGGTCGAAAATCATGTCCCCAATGTGAGATACAGTGGGCTTCATCAACAGCAATCAAATCAATGGGTAATTCATCTAGTAAGTCTTGAAAATCTGGCATCACCAAACGCTCTGGCGCGATATATAATAGTTTATACGCTCCTTGACGTAAGCCTTGAATCCTTTTTGTAACACCTGAATAGTCCAATGAGCTATTAATATACGTAGCTGAAATTCCCAGCTGATTCGCCGCATCTACTTGGTCCTTCATTAAAGAAATTAGTGGTGAAACTACAATTGTCAAACGAGCAAAGGCACTTGCTGGAAGCTGATAACAAATCGACTTACCGCTTCCTGTGGGCATAATACCCAATACATCCTTTTGTTCTTCTATATACTGAATGACTTCTCTTTGGCCATTGCGAAACTCTGTGTAACCAAAGACATCCTTTAAGACTTGATTCATCATTTCCATCTAATTTTCTCCCCCAGTCAACCTTTTCATTCTAGCATTTTTTCTTATCGGCTCGCAACATCTCTTTGTGAAACACTGATAACTTATGAAACTTTTTACCTCTCTAAAATTTCCATCAAAAATTGAAATGCTTTTTTATCAGGCTTTTTCTGATAATTTTACCTATCTTTTCCACAGACTTTATTCCACAGAATGTCCGTTCCCCTATTCTGCTATCTAGTATTTTTTATTGTTGGCCCCTCATCAGAAATGATTATTAGGTTAGAAATGCATCAAAAAGTAAGAACCCAATATTGGCTCTTTATATCTCTTCTCATAATTAAATTACGCAAAAAAAAAAGAGCATGGGACATAACTCAAAAAGTTATGCCCATGCTCCTATTTCCCGAATAAACGGTGGTCACAGAAGCAACTCCATCTGCACTCCGTAAAACCACTTCGATCTCATCAATCTCTAAAGGTGGAACACCTTAAGAATTGAAGGACGTTGTTCCGCTCTCAACAACTTCTACGCATAGGACATGCTAGAGTTGAAGGTTCAAAAAATAAGCTGAAATTGCTGTGAAACACTATTTACAAAGTAAATAGATGTAGAACAGTACCTACCCGGTGCTGTGAAACACTATTTACAAAGTAAATAGATGTAGAACAGTACCTACCTGGTCACAAAAATTTGAAGAGCACCACGTAGGAATCAATCAACATCGAAAGAAAGGCTTTCGTGTTTCTTGTCATTTTCGTGGATTCCCTCTTATTGCTGTAAAACACAACGAAGCATGAGTTGATGTTGCACAGTACCTAATCGGTGCTGTAAAACACAACGAAGCATGAGTTGATGTTGCACAGTACCTAATCGGTGCTGTAAAACACAGCGAACCATGAGTTGATGTTGCACAGTACCTACCCGGTTCTCGGAGTTAAACACTTCTGTCCCAATCTCAATTCATTCCATAAATTAATGAAATCTGTTTTTATTCCACTACTTTTTTCTTTTTAGAAGATTTTTCACGTTCACTCTTATTTAGAATCTGTTTACGTAAACGGATGCTTTCTGGTGTTACTTCACAATATTCATCATCATTCAAGAATTCTAAAGATTCTTCAAGAGTTAATTTTTTCGGTTTCTTAATCACAGACGTTTGGTCTTTGTTTGCAGAACGAACGTTAGTCATTTGTTTTGCTTTAGTAATGTTAACTGTTAAATCATTATCTCTGTTATTTTCACCGATAATCATACCTTCGTACACATCAGTTGTTGGTTCAACAAACACCGTTCCGCGTTCTTCAATACTCATAATTGAGTATGTTGTTGCTTTCCCTGTATCGATAGAAACTAACGCGCCTTGATGACGTCCGCCAATTTGGCCTTTAATCATTGGTAGGTATTGATCAAATGTGTGGTGCATAATACCATAACCACGAGTCATAGATAAGAATTCAGTTGTATAACCGATTAATCCACGAGCTGGTGCCAAGAAAATCAAACGAATTTGTCCGTTTCCTGTATGGATCATATCTTGCATTTCACCTTTACGCAGGCTTAATGATTCAATAACGCTTCCCATATATTCTTCTGGTGTATCAATTTGAACACGTTCAAATGGTTCACATTTTACGCCATCAATGATACGTTCGATTACTTCAGGACGTGAAACTTGCAGCTCGAATCCTTCACGACGCATATTTTCAATCAGAATTGATAAATGAAGCTCTCCACGACCTGATACAGTCCAAGCATCTGGTGAATCAGTCGGTTCGATATTTAGAGAAACGTCTGTTTGCAATTCAGCCATCAAACGTTCTTCAATTTTACGAGCTGTCACATATTTTCCTTCGCGACCAGCAAATGGTGAGTTATTCACTAAGAAAGTCATTTGTAATGTTGGTTCATCGATATGCAAGATAGGTAAGGCATCTTGATGATCAAATGGTGTGACGGTTTCTCCAACGAAGATATCTTCCATCCCAGATACAGCAATCAAATCACCAGCTTTTGCTTCTTGGATTTCTAGACGTTTCAAACCGAAGAAACCGAACAATTTGGTTACTCGGAATTTCTTCACAGTACCATCTAATTTCATTAAAGCAACATTATCGCCAACTTTAACTGCTCCTCTAAAGATACGGCCAATCCCAATACGACCAACATAGTCATTGTAATCAAGTAAAGATACTTGGAATTGCAACGGTTCATCACTGTTATCAACAGGTGCTGGAATATGTTCAAGAATTGTATCAAAAATTGGGGCCATACTTGCTTCTTGATCTGATGGATTGTCAGACAAGCTAGATGTTCCATTCAAAGCAGAAGCATAAATAACTGGGAAGTCCAATTGTTCATCGTCTGCACCTAATTCGATAAATAGTTCCAACACTTCATCCACCACGTGCTCTGGACGTGCTGAAGGTTTGTCAATTTTATTTACAACAACAATCGGTGTTAAATGTTGTTCTAAGGCTTTTTTCAATACAAAACGAGTTTGTGGCATGGTTCCTTCATATGCATCGACAACTAAAAGAACACCATCAACCATCTTCATGATACGTTCTACTTCTCCACCAAAGTCCGCGTGACCAGGTGTATCCATGATATTAATTCGAGTTGTTTTGTAATCAACTGCTGTGTTTTTGGCTAAAATTGTAATCCCACGCTCTTTTTCAATTGCGTTTGAGTCCATTGCGCGTTCTTGTAATTGTGTGTGTCCATCTAAAGTATCAGACTGTTTTAATAATTCGTCCACTAAGGTTGTTTTCCCATGATCGACGTGGGCGATAATTGCTACGTTACGGATATCATCTCTATATTTCAATGTAAACTAACTCCTTTTTTCTTCCCGAATGTGACAAGGCATTTGACTCGACTTTTTATTATAACAAAATTCTTTCATGAAATATAGTAAAAAGTTTTCAAAATTACTGAAAAACGTAAAAAAGTCAATATTTCTTTGAAAAAAGAGCTGTTTTTCTATTTAAAAAAAGAAAATATTAACCAAAATGCAACAATTCACTAATCTGTTTATAAGCTTTGGGTGTTCCCGCAATAAAATGCTCACGACCACTAAAAGTTAACGCTTGACCATCTAAGCGACTATAGCAAAAACCAAATGCCTCTAACAATGCACAGCCTGCCGCATAGTCCCAAGGAGACAGATTGGTTATATAGCCCACATGCGCCCCTTTTAAGATAGCAATCAGCTCTACCCCCGCACAACCACTCATTCGAATTCCCATACTCAATCGCCCAATCTCTTGTGCGCGATACTGGTTATGTAGATACATGTACGCATTCATACCAACTAGCCCTTCACCTAAGGCCTTATCTTCTGGTTTTGTTAGCTTTTTATCATTACAATAAACCCCTAGCTTGCGCCCACCCCAGTATAATTCACCTTGCATCACATCATAAATGAAGCCTAGCTTAGAAAGCCCGTCTTCATAAATTCCTAACATGATACAAAAATTTTCTTTTTCTAAGACAAAGTTTAAAGTACCATCAATCGGATCGATGATAAAGACAGTGCCTTGCATCGTTTCAATATGGTTGTAACCACTCTCTTCAGCTAAAATTTGAACGTCAGGATACGTCTGTTGAATCTTTTCAATTAAAAATTTTTGCGTTTCTCGGTCCATATTAGTGACCAAATCTGTTCGACCACTCTTTTCGTCAACTGTTAGCTCCTCGTTCAAATGTTTTTTTATCCTATCGCCTGCTTCAACTAGCCACTGTTTAATTTCTTGAATTTGTTCGTCCATTAAACTCTTCCTTTCATCTTCAAACGACCTGTTTTCAATTGTTTGGCCTCTTGTACAGTCCGATATAAGGAGTAACCTGACACTTTTTCAAATTCTTTACCCAAGCGTTTTTCCTCCCCGATACTTTTCACGACCTCTTTAAACTGGCCATAAGTTTGTAGAAACTTTTCGACAGCGATTCCTTGCTCATTTGCACGCTCTAACTCTTCCCACATGTTCATTACAACGACCATTTCATCTGTGGTCCAATCTAAGTCTAATGGATATTGATATTCTGACATATAAACGCTCCTTCATTATGATGCTTCTTATTTATTGTAACATATTAGACGCTCTCAGCACGCATATAATAGAAGGAAACGAAATGACTTACTGGTTCAAATAGATTCCAACACCATTTATGCCAAAGCATCCCCTTCAGCTATACAGCTCTAAACGAAAAAAGCCGAAGATTGAACAGGTACCCTTTCAATCTTCAACCATCAAAATTTCTATCATCGGTCCCATTTGACAAAGAGCCACTTGCCGAACTAATTCAGCCTTTTATCCAGTTTCTGTTTGTCAGTTCAGGAGTGTACGTTCGACTTCCTTTAGATTCCACTTCACAATGGACGCCCTAGTCTCTCACTAACAGTTCCTACTGCCAAACCTGTAGTAGACTTTCACCACCTAGTTCATGCGCATGCTGAGCACACCACAACAAAAAGCCGAGCATGGCGGCTCGGCTTTTCTAGTGTGACAAAATAATGCTATTAAATGTGAATTGGCAAACCTAACGCCAATTCAGAAGCATCCATAGTAATTTCTCCAAGAGATGGATGAGGGTGGATTGTCAATGCGATATCTTCTGCGTTCATTCCTGACTCAATCGCTAAAGATAGTTCAGAAATCATATCACTGGCACCTACGCCACCGATTTGAGCACCAATAACAACATTGTCACCAACTGTTGTAACTAAACGAAGGAAACCTTCTGTTTTGCCTAACGAAATTGCTCGACCATTTCCAGCAAATGGGAATTTGAATGCTTTTGCTTCAATCCCAGCTTCTTTGGCTTCAGCAATTGTCATACCAACACTAGCTAATTCAGGATCAGTAAATGCTACGGCTGGCATTGCTTTATAATCAACAGCCACTTTTTTACCTGAAATAGCTTCTGCAGCAATTTTCGCTTCATAACTTGCTTTATGCGCTAAAGCAGCTCCAGGAACAATATCACCAATGGCAAAGATGTTTTTCACATTTGTACGACCTTGGTTGTCTACAGTGATCAACCCACGTTCGCCAACTTCAACACCTGCTTGTTCTAAACCTAAATCATCAGTATTTGGACGACGACCAACTGTAACCATTACATAATCCGCTTCAACAGATTCTTCTTTTCCGTTGACTTCATATTTAATTGTTACACTGTCGCCGTTATCAACTGCTTCTTTTGCCATAGCAGAAGTCACAACTGTAACGTTTTTCTTCTTGAAGTCATCTAAAACTAATTTAACCATATCTTTTTCATATGTTGGTAAAATAGATGGGCTTCCTTCCAAAATCGTTACTTCAGCACCTAGATTTGCATAAGCTCCACCTAATTCAGCACCAATTACACCGCCACCAATGATAACGAATTTTTTAGGAACTTCTTTCAAGTTTAAGCCACCTGTTGAATCAAGCACACGGCCACCAAATTTGAAGCCTGGGATTTCAATTGGACGTGAACCAGTTGCTACAATTGCATTATTGAATGAATAAGTTTGCGCTGAATCTGGATGAATCACACGTAATGTATTTTCATCAACAAAGAACGCTTCTCCTTCAATAATTTCCACTTTATGTTTTTTAAGTAACATGCCCACACCTGAAGTCAAAGTATGAACAACTTTATTATCTTTCCATTCTTGCGTTTTTGCAAAATCAAGCTCGACACCTTTTGCAGTCACACCAAACAATGAAGAGTCTAATGATTCTTGATAATGATGTCCTGCTGAAATTAGCGCCTTAGAAGGAATACAACCCACGTTCAAACAAACGCCTCCGATGTATTCACGTTCAATAATCGCTACTTTTTGTCCCATTTCAGCAGCGCGGATGGCAGCTACATAGCCACCAGGTCCCGCACCAATTACAACTGTATCTAATTCAATGGCGAAATCTCCTACTACCATTTGTTAATCATCCTTCCATCAATAATAATTCTGGATCTGCTAAAAGACGTTTGATGTTGTTCATTGCTTTTTGGGCAGTCGCGCCATCAACAATACGGTGGTCGAAGCTCAATGAAAGTTTCATTACACGACCAACAACAATTTCACCTTCTGCATTGACAACTGGTTGTTGTGCAATGGTTCCTACACCTAAAATAGCTACTTCAGGGTAGTTGATTACTGGTGTGAACCAGCCACCGCCAACAGAACCGATATTACTGATTGTGATAGAACCATCACGCATGTCTTGAGCTGCTAATTTTCCTTCAATAGCCAATGCAGCTTTCTCATTGATTTCATCAGCAATCGCAAACATACTTTTAGTATTTGCATCTTTTACGTTTGGTACATATAAACCATGATCTGTATCTGTTGCAATTCCGATATTGAAATAGTTTTTGTAAACAATCTCTTGTGCTTTGTCATCGATTGATGCGTTTAACACTGGGAATTTTTGAACAGTTGCTGTTAAAGCTTTGACAACATATGGTAAGAACGTTAATTTTGTACCATTTTCAGCAGCGACATCTTTAAATTTCTTACGGTGATCCCAAAGTTTAGATACTTCAACTTCGTCATGTAGAGTCACATGAGGTGCTGTATGCTTGCTATTAACCATAGCTTTAGCAATTGCTTTACGAGTTGGCGTCATCGCTTCACGTGTTTCTAATTCACCAAGATTTGATTTAAAGGCTTTCGCTGGTGCTGGTGTAGCTACTGGTTCATTGGCTACAGTAGCAGCTTCTACTGATGCTACTTCTGGTGCTACTGCGGCTGCAACTTGTCCGCCACCTGCTAAGAAGCTATCAATATCAGATTTCACTACACGACCACCGTTTCCAGTAGGTGCTACTTGTGTAATATCAACATCTTTTTCACGTGCATATTGACGCACAGAAGGCATTGCTAACACACGTTTGTTTGGATCAGCTGCAGCAACTACGCTAGCATTTCCCGCAGGTGTTGATGCTGTAGGCGCGGCGGCTGGTGTAGCAGGCGCAACCGGGGCAGCTGCTGAAACAGCATCATTGTGTCCTGGTGCGTCAATTTCAACTAAGACATCGCCAACATTGGCTACTGTACCCTCAGGAACAACGACATTTTTAACTGTTCCTGTCACAGGAGAAGGAATTTCTTCTACTGATTTATCGTTTTGTACTTCTAATAATGTATCGTCTTCATTAATTGTATCTCCGGCTTTAACAAACCATTTAACAATTTCACCTTCTGCAATTCCTTCACCAATATCCGGTAATTTGAATTGGAAAACACCACCGCCTGAAACAGGGGCTGACAGTGCAGAGGCTGATTCTTGTGCAGGAGCAGCAGGAGCAGCAGGAGCTGCATCGTTTCCTTCGTGTCCTGGTGCATCAATTTCGACTAAGACATCACCAACATTGGCTACTGTCCCTTCTGGCACGACGATTGATTTCACTGTTCCTGTCACAGGAGAAGGAATTTCCTCTACTGACTTGTCGTTTTGTACTTCTAGTAATGTATCATCTTCATTGATAGTATCGCCAGGTTTTACAAACCATTTGACGATTTCGCCTTCCGCGATTCCTTCACCAATGTCTGGTAATTTAAATTGAAATGGCATCGTTTATATCTTCCCTTCTTAATTAATCCTTAGAATGTAGCAATTTCTTTCGCTTTCGCTTCAATATCAGAAGCATTTGGTAACCAAGTGTTTTCTGCTTGACCAAATGGGAAGATTGTATCAGGAGCTGATACACGGCCAATTGGTGCTTCTAAAGAAAGTACTGCACGTTCAGAAATTTCAGAAACTACTTGCGCACCGACACCTGCTTGTTTTTGAGCTTCTTGAACAACGACCACACGCCCTGTTTTTTCAACTGATTGAATAATTGTGTCAATGTCTAACGGAGCAACTGTACGTAGATCAATGATTTCAGCTGAAATATTTTCTTTTGCTAAATTATCAGCTGCTTTGATTGCTTCACGAACCATCGCACCATAAGTGATAATTGAAACATCTGTTCCTTCACGAGTAACAGCTGCTTTATCTAAAGGCACTTCATACGCTTCATCTGGCACTTCCTCACGGAAAGAACGATAAAGTTTCATGTGTTCTAAAAAGACAACTGGATCATTACTTCTAATAGAAGAAATCAACAAACCTTTTGCATCATATGGATTTGAAGGAATCACTACACGTAAACCTGGAGATTGCGCCATAAGTCCTTCTAAATTATCTGAGTGAAGTTCAGGTGTATGCACACCACCACCAAATGGTGAACGAATAGTAATTGGCATGTTTCTAGTACCACCCATACGATAACGAGTACGCGCCATTTGTCCGACAACTTCATCCATTACTTCAAATACGAAACCAAAGAATTGGATTTCAGGAACTGGGCGGTAGCCCTCAAGAGCTAAACCAAAAGCCAAACCACCAATCCCAGATTCTGCTAGAGGAGTATCGAATACACGATCTTCTCCAAATTTTTCTTGTAAGCCTTCTGTTGCACGGAATACTCCGCCGTTTTTACCAACATCTTCTCCGAAAACTAAGACATTTTCGTCTTTTTCTATTTCAAGAGCTAAGGCATCTGTAATCGCCTGAATCATTGTTTTTTGTGCCATGATTATTTCGACTCCTTCGCTTCATAGAATGCAATTTGTTCTTTAATCGCTTGTGGTTGTACTTCAAACATATTTTTCAAGAAATCAGAAACTTTTTGTTTTGGTACACGGTCAGCTTCACCAATCGCTTTTTTAATTTCTTCTTTTGTTTGTTCAATAACTGCTTCTTCTTTTTCTTCAGACCATAGTCCTTTTGCTTCCAAATATTTACGGAAACGAACTAATGGATCTTTTTGTTGCCACTCATTATCTAATTCTTTTGAACGGTAACGAGTTGGATCATCCCCAGAAAGTGTATGTGGACCATAACGATAAGTTAATGTTTCAATTAAAACAGGACCATTTCCGTTAGCTGCCCATTCACGTGCTTTTTTAGATACCATATACACTGCCAATGGATCCATTCCGTCTACTTGAATCCCAGGAATTCCTGCTGAAACAGCTTTTTGAGCTAAAGTTTTTGCTGCTGTTTGTTTTTCACGAGGTGTTGAAATCGCGAAACCATTATTTTGAATAAAGAATACGCCATTCGCTTTATAGGCTCCAGCAAAGTTAATCGCTTCATAGAAGTCCCCTTGTGATGAACCACCATCACCGGTATAAGTAAAGACAACATTTTTTTTGTTGCGTTTTTTCATACCTAGAGCAACACCAGCTGCTTGGATATATTGCGCACCAATAATAATTTGAGGTGGCAATGCTTTTAAATCTTCAGCATAGTAGTTCCCTGCAGCATGTCCGCGTGACCATAAAAATGCTTCTGTTAATGGTAAACCATGTTGAACCAATTGCGGAACATCCCGATATCCTGGTAATAAGTAATCTTCTTTTTCCATTGCAAATTGACTTGCTAATTGACTTGCTTCTTGACCTGCTGTTGGTGCGAAGAATCCTAAACGACCTTGACGATTTAATGCTGTTGAGCGTTGGTCAAGCACACGCGACCAAACCATACGAGTCATAAGTTCAACTAATTCCTCATCTGATAAATCTGGTACTAACTCAGGATTTACTACGTTCCCCTCAATATCAAGTGCTTGATATGTTGGAAATTCTGCGTTGATTTCATCTAGTAATAGGTTGAAATCAAGTGGTTTTTGTTTCTCTGCCATTTTGTCACACATTCCTCTCTATAATAGAACTTTTTTTCCTTTGCGGTTGAAACAGATACTCAAACTGTATCATTATTCTCCCGGCTACATTTATAAATTATCATTTATCGAAAATAAACACAAATAATATGCCCGATAATCGAAAATAAATTAAAACCTTTGAATTCAAGCTATGACTACATTAGTGAATAGAATCACAAATAGAGAAAGCGATTCACCATTTTTTCATCAATTTAAAATTTATTTTCATTAGAAAAAATAATACAGGTCAGCTGATGTCACGCTGTTGTTATACTTTTTTCAAAAAATAATGCATTTCACTGGACAATGTGAATATTCGCTCAAAAAAATGACAACGCTTATTTTTTCTTCCATATTTCAAATAAAAAAAGTAACAGAGCACCTTCGATTACGTGCCCTGTTACAAAAAATTATTTTTATTTTTTATCAAATCCAATCATTTGTTAAATGGATATAAATTTTTTTCACCCATTGAGCCGTTAATAAGTAGATAATGACAATGCCAATCAACCATGGCCAATAGCTCGTTGGCAAAGAGACAAAATCAAAGAACTGACGGATAGGCGTCAAAACAATCAACAAACCGGAAATGATTACAGCAACGCCAGAAAGTAAGACTGGTAACGAGGCACTACTTTGAATAAATGGCCGTTTACGTGTCCGAATCACCTGAACAACGAGTGTTTGAGTGATTAATCCAACCATAAACCATCCTGTTTGAAAGAGTGCTTGTTGTTTAATTGTGTTCGCCGAGAAAACAAACCACATCACTAAGAAGGTCAGAATATCAAACACACTACTGACAGATCCCATAAAAATCGTAAATCTTAATAATTTTTTTGTTTCCCATTTGACTGGTTTTACCAATTCTTCTTCGTCTACTTTATCCCAGGGTAAAGTGAGTTGTGCCATGTCATAAATCAAATTTTGAACAAGTAATTGGATAGATAACATAGGTAAAAAAGGTAAAAAGGCACTTGCAACTAAGATAGAAAAAACATTGCCGAAGTTTGAGCTGATTGTCATCTTGATGTATTTCATCATATTACTGAAAACTTTTCGCCCTTCAAGCACGCCCTCTTCTAACACATTTAAGCTTTTTTCCAATAGGATAATTGAACTCGCATCTTTGGTTATATCAGCAGCTGTATCAACCGAAATACCGACATCCGCTTTTCTTAGTGCTGGCGCATCATTGATTCCATCTCCCATAAAACCAACTGTATGACCATTTGATTGAAGGGCCGCGATAATCCGTGATTTTTGTAGTGGAGTTAGTTTGGCAAATAAATTTGTTTTCTCAACTTCTTCTCTCAATTCTTCCTCAGTTAATCCATCAACTTGAGGTCCCAACACAATGTGCCCCACTTCAACACCCACATCGCTACAAACTTTTTTAGCAACCACTTCATTATCTCCAGTTAGAACCTTTACGTTTACGCCATGCTCATGAAGGGAATGAATCGCTGTTTTGGCCGATTTTTTCGCTGGATCCAGAAAACCCATATATCCTAATAAAACCATGTCAGATTCATCTTCAATTGTATACACGGCTTCTCTATGTGCATCTCTTTTCATGGCAACAGCTAACACACGCATTCCTTGCTCGTTCATGCGAAGACTAACATCTGCCATTTTTTTCTTGAGCTCATCAGTTAAAGGAACAACTTCTCCATCTATCTCTGCGTACCGACAAACTGTCGCCATTTCTTCTATGGCTCCTTTTGTAATCATCATTTGATGCCCATCCACTTCCATCACAACAGTTAAACGTCGCCGAGAAAAATCAAAAGGGATTTCATCTATTTTGTTGAGTCTTGTAAAGGTCGGTTTTTTCTTTTTCTTCTTATAATAAGTAATCACCGCAATATCCATTAAATTTTTCCAACCCGTTTGATACTGAGAATTTAAGAAGGCCATATCTAATACTTGATAATCCTCTTCACCTAATAGATTCAAATGCTCCACCAAGACCACTTGATCTTCTGTAATTGTGCCGGTTTTATCCGTACATAACACGTCCATACTACCAAGGTTTTGAATAGAAGGTAACTCTTTGACGATAATCTTGTGTTTAGCAAGACTCATTGCCCCCTTTGCAAGGTTACTTGTCACAATCATTGGTAACATTTCAGGAGTTAAACCGACCGCTACTGCAATAGCAAAAAAGAACGCATTTGGCCAGTCACCTTTAGTCAGCCCATTAATGAGGAGGACAATCGGAAATAAGATAAACACCATTCGTAATAATAATTTACTAACCTGTGTCAAACCACTATCAAAAGCCGTTTTCCCACGTTGGCTCGTCGCATTTTTAGCAATGTCACCAAAAAAAGTTTGTGCACCCGTTTTTAAGATAATCGCTTTACCTTGTCCACTTAAGACATCTGTCCCCATAAACACCAAATCCTGCAATTCAATCGCGGAAACAGCCATTTGGTGCTCATCGATCCCTGATTCAACAAATTTTTCAACAGGCATTGCTTCACCAGTCAATGACGATTGGTTTACAAATAAATCTTTTGTCCAAATCAATATCGCGTCTGCTGGAATCATATCCCCGGTGCCCAAAGTGATAATATCCCCTGGTACCACCACTTCCATAGGGACTTCTTTACTGATTCCGTTCCTAGTTACCTCACATGTCGTTTCAATTAACTCCTTTAATGCCAAACTGGCTTTCTGCGAACGATATTCTTGAACAAAGGTGATGATAACACTTGCTAAAATCATGGTTCCCATCACAAGAGACGCCTCTAGGTCATTTGTTACCAACGAAATCACCATAAGCAAAACTAAAACATATACAAAAGGATCTTTAAATCCTCCTAAGAAAATGAACAATGCTGGCTTTGGCTTTTGCGCACTCACTTCATTGGGACCGAATTCTTCTAACCGTTCTTTGGCATCCTCTTCTGACAAACCATTTAGTGACGTCCGTAATGCCATCAACAGCTCCCGTTGTGACAATTGCGCTAGTTTTTTCAATTCTTGATCTTTTCGAGCAGCTTTCATTTCAATACTTTTTTTATTCATCATGTCAAAATCCTCCTATGCCTGCTAGAAGACCTTTGACATAATGGTCCCTCTAGCAGCTATTTAATTTTTCCCTCTGGGGACTGGGGTGATCCATTTGTCCTTCATCCTTTCTGTTTTCTCGATTTTCTTATACATCACACACAACACGCAAAAAAACGCCTACTCAACAAATGAGCACGCGCAAAATAAACAACCATGTCCATCGTTGAGCTTTAGCACTATAGGGCGTAGATAGTCTTCACTATCAGCTACATTATGAATAACCTTCACGATTATTCCTGTTCAACCAACTAAAAATCTCTCGATCTTTTCGCGGCAGTAGCCTGTGTCCGTATAGGAGCCTCACCTAACAATTATTCTTTTCATTGATTACTATAATAGATAACTTTAAAAAAGTCAAAGCATACCTAAACTTTTTTTCGCGGATCCAAAAAATTAATTTTTCTAACAGAACTTCTCCGCAAAATGAATTTACTTTACTATTTTCAAGTAAGCCTTCTAAAAATTTGTATTCACTTTGACATGACTCTATTTTTTTTGTGCGACTTTATGTATCTTGATAAAATCAACTGTCGCAAACTTCACGAAATGGACTGCTTACTTTTTGAACGAGGATAATCATTTTTTAACGCTCGTAGAATATAATAAACACCCAACACTAGAAATACCAATAAAGGCAATATTCACAAGAAAACAAATGGCGTTTCAAAGATCAGCGCCTTCCAAAACCATCCTCTCTCCATCTCCCATAAATCGGGCGTAAAATACCATGATTTGAAATCTAGGATATTAAACGATCCTTTAGAAAGAATAAATTGGGAAGATGGTAAAAATAAACAAGAACCGCGGCTAACTATAGCTGCTGATTGTTTTTGCATTAAATAAAATCTTCATCCTTATTCTATATAATCTATATACATCAAAAAAAATTCGAATCCGACCACTTCCCTACTCTTCTCTCAACAACTTCTCTAACTCGTTCATCTTTTTAGTAAACGCAGGAAAATTCTTCGGATGAATACGGCTAACATTAATTCGGAGTCCGTTTTCTTGACTGCCATAAAGATATGCTGGACCTGCTGCAATCCCTATTTGTAACATCTGCTTAGCAACCGATTTTGTTAAAGGCTTTCCTGCCCATGTCAGCCAAGAATAATACCCACCTCTAGGAGCTTGCCCTTGCCAAAAGCTTTGCTGATCCAACCATTCTTGAAAATGAGCTGCTTGTTTCTGAAGCGTCTTTCCTAAGTGTGTTAATTTTTTTTGATAACTTTTATCCGACAGTGCCCAGTATGCTAGAACTTGAGGAATAATACTGACAGAAAAATCCATCGTCTTTCGAGCTTGCACGAGAGAAGTAAGCACATGACTAGGTGCACACACCCAGCCAATTCGAGTCGTATTTCCCAAAATTTTAGAAAACGAACCAATATAGAGGACATTCTCTGGATCAAGTTTTTTTAAGGGAGGGAGTGCGGGTTCCCCATAAGAAAGTTCTGCAAAGACATCATCTTCAACAATCGGAATTTGATACTTGCGACAGAGAGCAATTAAGGCTTTTCTTCTATCGAGACTCATAACTGTGCCAGTCGGATTTTGGAAGTTCGGATTAACCATGACCATTTTGATTTTTTTTGCAAGAATCATTTCCTCTAATAAATCAATCTTCATTCCTTCTTCATCCATTGGTACACCAAAAAGTCGAACGCCGGCTGCTTGAAACATGGGTAATTGGTAGAAAAACGAGGGCGCTTCAACAGCAACCGCTTCTCCTGAAGAAAGTAACGTCTGTAAAATCAAAAATACGCCTTGTTGCCCCCCGGCTGTGATGAATGTTTCTTCAGATGTAGGTGTCTCTCCATAAATGCCTGTCATGAGTTGACCAATCGCTGTTCGTAAAGGGAGATAACCGAATTCATCTTGTTGATGTTCTTCAGCTAATATTTCACTCCATGAAAATGGTGGGAATTCGAACGAAGGAATTAAAGCAGTCGGTAGCTCCCCAGAAAAAACATCCACCAATTGTTTTTGCTTTTTTCTTTCATTGAATTCATTGACAAACGAATCGGTTTCAAACAAGAGATTTTGCGAAAAATAATTACGCCAATCGATGCGTGGCTCTGAATAGACTCCCCACTTTTCTTCATTTACAAAGGTCCCACTCCCTTGTTTTCGTATTAAAACGCCTAGGCTAGTCAACTCCTCTAAGGAACGAACAACCGTTGAACGATTGACACCAAATAATTCAGCTAATTTGCGCTCTGAAGGTAGTCGCTCACCTCCTCGTAACGTCCCTTGTTTTATTTGTTCGGTGACTTGTTCCATAATTTGAACATAGGCTGGTTTACTATTTTTTTGCACTAGTTGCCACATCTAACATCGCCCCCTTCTTTTCGAAATTGGATGAGTTAAAAATAATCCAATTGGCTGTTTTTGTCAATGACTGATTCGTGTATACTAAGGATATTCTTAATTCGCAAATGGAGGAAATTCGTATGATAAAAAAAGTATTAACCGTTGCTGGCTCTGATTCCAGTGGTGGTGCTGGACTTCAAGCTGATTTGAAAACATTTCAAGAATACGGTACTTTCGGTTTTTCTGCAGTAACGAGTATTGTAACAATGGATCCAGATGAGGGTTGGTCACATACAGTTACCCCGATAGAGCCAACTTTGGTCGAAAAACAATTAAAAACCATTTTTGCTGGTGGCAAACTTGATGCGATGAAGACCGGAATGTTAGGAACAGTTGGTGCGATCGAAGCGACACGCCAAACAATTGATACCTATAACATGGATCAAATTGTGATAGATCCAGTGATAGCTTGTAAAGGAACCAGTGAACTATTACAGCCAGAAAATGTCGCAGCGATGACTCGACTTTTATTACCTAAAGCCACGATTACCACGCCAAATCTAGTTGAAGCAGGTATTTTATCTGAATTAGGTGACCTCACTTCCATTGACCAAATGAAACAAGCAGCCAAAAAAATTTCTCTACTTGGCCCTAAACAGGTTGTTGTAAAAGGCGGCCATCGCTTAGGCTTAGATAAAGCTGTGGATGTCTATTACGATGGGCAAACCTTTAATATCCTAGAAAGCGAACTTATCGCGACTGATTATAATCACGGCGCTGGGTGTACCTTTGCGGCCGCCATTACAGCAGGGTTAGCAAAAGGTTTGACAGTCAAAAAAGCCGTTGTATTGGCGAAAGCCTTTGTTAATGCAGCAATCCAACAAGGACTCAAAATCAACCCGTATCTCGGGCATGTTTGGCATGGTGCCTATAATCATGCAGAAGACCGGATGCAGTAGAAAGGACTCTCTTATGCAAAAACAACCTTCAATTCAAACTACAGTTCAAATTGCACTATTTGCCGCCCTAACGATGGTCGGAACAACCATTCGAATCCCCTTCCCTGGGGCCTTTGTTCATCTTGGCAATGCAGTATTACTTCTAGCAGTTCTTTTGATTGGCTATAAAGGAGCATTTGCGGCAGGTCTCGGTTTTGCCATTTTCGATTGCTTAAACGGTTATCTCACAGAAGCACCTTATTTCTTAATTGAAAGTTTAATCGTTGGCGGCGTGGCTTACCTATTATTTGTCCTCTTCAAAAAGAATCCCACGGCAATTTGGCAGTTACTGGTGATTGGCGCTGGAACGGGCATCACAAAAATCATCATGACGCAACTTAAGAACACCATCATGAATTTGTTTCTCGGTGCTAATTTTACGATTGCTTTTACAGGCGCTCTTACAAAATTACCTGCTACATTAATTAACGTCTGTATTACGATGCTGATTGTGTCACTCGTCTATTTCCCTCTAAGAAAAGGAATGAACGCCGTTTTTCATACTTCTGTTCTATAGATCACTAGGCTAAGCTTTTTCATACACAAAAAAAAGTACGAATCTATAAAACTCTCCCTAACTTTATATAAGAAAATGAGGAGGCTGGGACAACTTGTGGAGTTCTGTCCCAGCCTCTCTTTATCCGAATAAACGGTGGGTACGGAAGCAACTCCATCTTCACTCCGCCCCATCAATTCTAAAGGTGTTCCACCTTTAGAACTGATGGACTGCGTTCCGCTCTCAACAACTTCTACGCATAAGACATGCTAGAGTTGAAGGTCTGCACTGCGCAAAAAGACTCCGATCTCATCAATCTCTAAAGGTGGAGCACCTTAAGAATTGAAGGACGTTGTTCCGCTCTCAACAACTTCTATGCATGGGACATGCTAGAGTTGAAGGTTCTTATTGCTGTAAAACACAACGAAATATGAGTTGATGTTGCACAGTACCTACCCGGTTCTCGGAGTGAAACACTTCTGTCCCAACCTCGTTGGTGATTTTTCAGTAGCCTCAACAAAACAATTTATCCACAAATTTTTCTCATAATCTAAACTCCGTGTCTTTTTTATCAATTAACTCAAAAACCAGAACAAGCCTTGCATTCTTATACACAATTTGAGAAAATTAACAAATATAATTTCGTTGCATTTTCTTTCATACAAAAATAGCTAGCCAAGTTCTGGACTTAAAAATTCAAAGGAGTAATTTTAACATTGGAAAATAAATCTTATACTGTTCGACTGCCTGAAGAAGTCGTCAGTAACCTATCATTAGAATCACAGGAAACACTCGAGCTTAAAGTCGAAAATCAAAAAATAGTCATCAAAAGAAAAAAACCAATAGCTGAAACTCAAACTATCTCTTTGCGTTGGTTTCTCATTCCATCAGTGATTGCTAGTCTCATTTTTTGTCTCTATTTTTTTATACAACAAACGTCGCAAATTCCGTTGACCGGAGACACTTCAATCGCTTCTTTAGTTATTATCTTAGGATTAGTCAGCGGAATCCTTTCATTCACCACCTTTTTTATTCGTGGAAAGAAAAACGAATATCGAGGGTTAAGAGATATTTATTGGCGAAATTTTCCTACCTTGCTAATTTCTTTTGCTATTATATTGATTTTAGTGGTTGTGGGGTTCTTTTGGATTGTTGGGGTCCTTTTTGAGGGTGCGAAATTCGATCTCTTCACCGCCACAATCATTGCGATGGTTTTTTTAAGTACAATCAATTATTTGATGATTTATTTCGTTCTATCTATTTCACCTCAAATGATTACTACCTTACTGGTGACGGTGATTGTCGGCGGTGTCCTTTTAGCAATGATTTCAAATAGTCAGCTGCAATGGTGGCAAATTAACTTTAGCTTTTTGGGAACAGACAAAGCAAATAGTAGTTGGCAATTCAATCTAACCTTGATTATTTCTGCTTTATTAATGTTAGCCTTAGTTGATTATCTGTTTGTTTCCTTGCAAAAGTCTCTTCCTAAAAATATTCGTCTATCCATTTTGCGTACCTTATTAACTTTAACAGCGATAGATTTAGGTGGCGTTGGGTTCTTCCCAAACAATGGGACGGGTCAGTTGCATTTCCTACATAATCAAGCAGCTAACTTTTTAGTCTATCTGATTTTAATTTTAATCGTCAGCATTCGTTGGTTGATGCCGAAAGTAACTAAAGAATTTCTCGCAGTCTCCTACATTATCGGCGCAGTTCTTTTTGTAGCAAACATTCTTTTTCAAACGATTGGTTATCTTTCTTTAACCGCTTTTGAACTCATCGCCTTCTTTTTAGCCTTTAGCTGGATCTTGTTACTAATCCAAAACCTACAAAAAATAACTAAAAGTAGCTTACCTACTTATGCTATCAAGTTAACAGAAATTAAAGAAGATATCTAAGTATCTGGCTGTCTATTATTAAATAAAAAAGAACAAGCAGCAATAACCCAGTTTAGGGATTGCTGCTTGTTCTTTTTTATCAATCTGCTTATCTGACACTTTTTCTCTGTCAATGATACAATTTATTGAAAAGCTTCTGGCTTAGGTTGATTTTTGTCAAAATAATAGGCAATCGCATCTAAGATTCTCTGGCTAGCCTCACCATCACCATACGGATTGGCCGCCTTTGCCATTGCTTCATGAGCGATAGGCTCTAACAGTTTGGTAGTTTCTTCATAGACCACTTTTTCATCCGTACCAATCATTTTTAGCGTGCCTGCCGTAACCCCTTCTGGCCGTTCTGTCGTATCTCGTAAAACAAGAACCGGCACACCTAACGAAGGTGCCTCTTCTTGGACCCCACCTGAGTCAGTCAAAATTAAGTAACTACGTGCGGCAAAATTATGAAAATCGACAACATCTAAAGGTTCAATCAGATGAACCCTCTTCAAATCTCCCAGAATTTCTTGCACTTCTTTTCGGACTTGAGGATTCTTATGCATAGGGAAAACAACCTCAACATCCTCCTGTTCTTCAACGATTCTTCTAATACTTCGAAAAACTGAACGCATCGGTTCCCCTAAATTTTCTCTTCGATGCATCGTCACCAAAATCAATTTTTTTCCTTCAAGCGCTTTTGGTAACTCAGGATGCTCATACTCTTGTGACACGGTATATTTCATCGCATCAATTGCCGTGTTCCCAGTAATAAAAATGGCTTCTTGTGGATGATTTTCTTTTAACAAATTTTCTTCGCTTGTTTTTGTTGGCGCGAAATATAGATCACTCAACACATCAATTAGCTGACGGTTCATTTCTTCTGGAAACGGCGACCACTTATTCCACGTACGTAAGCCTGCCTCCACGTGTCCGACAGCTACTTGTTGATAAAAAGCGGCCATTGCTGCTGCATAAGCCGTTGTTGTATCACCGTGAACAAGAACGATATCAGGTTTCCCCTGCTCTAAAACTGGTTTCAGTTCGGTCAACACTCGACTCGTGATATCCGTCAGTGTTTGACCACTCTTCATAATATTTAAGTCATAATCAGGAACCAAATCAAAAACCGTCATGACTTGGTCAAGCATTTCTCGATGTTGCGCTGTCACAGCAATTTTTGCATCAAATCGTGAATCAGCAGTCAATGCTTTTACTAAGGGCGCCATTTTAATCGCTTCAGGCCTTGTTCCAAATACAGATAAAACGTTAATTTTTTTCAAAAAATTCCCTACTTTCTTTCTACTCATCTATGCCCTTTTATTTTACCATGAATGAATAAAAAATAGCGATCAATCCTTCAAAAATACGAGGAACTAATCACTACTTTTATACTAGATATTCATTTTTGATAAACTAATTTGTTTTCTGCACTGACCAAGTTATCTATCTCTGACGCCAAGCGCACCTCTAATGGCATTAAACACGCCACTAGCAAGTACAAAAATCAACCACGAAGTCGCCCAACCACCTGCAATACCAGAAAAGCCCCATAAAAAAAAGACAACCGTAATAATTGGCCAATATATCCCTGCAATAAAAGCATAAGTCGGTGAATGATGTCTATGCTTTTTTGCTTGAGGTCCTAATTCATCCTCATCTGCAATAAAAATTCGATCTGTCAGAAACTTGGTAAACCCACCTTGGTTTATACCGCCATAGATGAGTAAGACTACACCTAAGCCAATCATGAAGAACATTATACTAGCGCCGTAACTTTCAATATATGGATACAGGCTATAAACAATTGCTGGAGCTACAGAAAGAATACACAAAGCAATCCCGACGACTAGACAAAAAACAAACGAGCGTTGATAAGTAGCTTTTTCTTGTTGGACAAAATGAACGGTCTCTTGCGCAATTACTCGATCATCCAATTCCTTATTAATCTTGCTGAAGGTTATCCCTCCTGTGATAAATAATCCTACTGCAATCGCAATTGAAAGAAACATCAGGAGAACACCTAAAATTTCTTCATACATACTGCTGCATAAAATCAACGCACCCAGACCCACCATAATCAAGCCTACGCCGCTACTAATCATTAAAGCTGCACGTTTTCGAACCTCTAAATAATGATGTGCATCCTCTACATCAATCGGTTCCCCAGCAAAAAAAGCTTCCTCACGTGGCTGTTCGTTAGACTGTTGATAGGCTTGCCCTTTTGTCTCGACATGTAACTCCTCTAATAATTCATCAATCGAACCAAATTCTGATATTGTTGTTCCGACTGCTTCATTTTCACTTTTACCTTCTTCGATTAATTCTAAATACCGGTCTTCCATGTTGGCCAACAAGTCTGTCTTCAATTGTTGGCTTTTTTTTGTTTCTGGAATTGCTAAAAATAACCCGTCCAGATAGGTTTTAATTGTATCCATCTTATTCTCCTCCTATAATAAATCGATCAACAACATCTTTTGTTAACAACCATTCTGCTTTTTTTTCTGTTAAATATTCTTCCCCTGCATCTGTAATACGATAATACGTTCTTTTTTTGCCATGCGTCACTTCACCTGGAAATGAATCAATATAGCCATTTTTCTGCAGGCGCGTAAAGGCTGAATATAACGTCGTTTCTTTAATGACGTATTTTTCTTTTGATATTTCCCGAATCCGTTTTGAAATCGCATAACCATAGGAATCCCCTTCAGTTAAGATGGACAAAAGAATCGTGTCATTATAGCCACGAATACCGTCACTTGAGATCATTTTGCCCCTCCTTTTTTACTACGTCTGTCGTTGTAATCAGTTTACCACTATTACTACGACAGGTAAAGTAAATTTTTAAAATTATTACTCACTAGAAATAATTCTCATTTATCCTAGCTGCTTGGCCTATTTTAATCTGTCTCAACAAATGGTTTCTATCTTTTTTAAGCTCCCTGGATAACAAGAGACTTCCCCTAACCAAATGAACAACTGAATTATAGATTTTCAATCTGATCTAAAAAATCTATCATAAGGTTGCCTTACTACAAAATCCTAAGGTAGGTTTTTGATTACGTTTATCTAAAAAAAAAGAAGGCCCCAGAAATTTAAACTTTCGGCTCCTTCTTCTAAGTTCCTATTTTTTCACTTCACTAATCTCTGATACCACAAACTGATGATTTTCAATCTGCAACCGTTTTTCAGCAATCTTTTGAACAAAATACCGATCATGTGAAACCAGTAAGATCGTTCCGCCATAATTTTGAATAATCTCTTCAATCTCTTCTCGACTATCGATATCTAAATGATTCGTCGGCTCATCCAATATCAAAAAGTTAAATGATTGCTGCATCAGCTTGGCTAACTCTAAACGAACACGTTCCCCACCGGATAAATCCTTCAATCGTTTGAACACATCTTCACCAAAAAAGTTATACTTCGCCAGAATTCTTCGCAACATCTCTTGGGTTCCTTCAACCTCACTAAAATAATCAAGTAAACGTTGGTTATCCTCTTTATACACAATTTTTTGCGGTAAGTACCCAATTGTAACGGAATCCCCCACCTTTATACTGCCTTCATCCGCCTCTTCTTGTCCTAAAAGCATTTGGATAAAGCTTGTTTTCCCTGAGCCATTTTTGCCATCTAAATTCAAACGGTCTTTAAAATAAATCGTACAACTGGCTTCTTCAAATAGTACTTGTTCGCCATAAAATTTCCAAAGGTTTTCAACTTTGACCACTTCTTTACCTGATCGCGCACTTTCTATCAGCGTGCCATGAATCGTTCTTCTTTCTGTAGCTGGTCGTTTCACTCGTTGCATTTTTGCCAAACGATGTTCAAGCTCTTTCGCTTTTTTGAAGAACTTCTCATTATCTGCCTCATTTCCCCATTGACGGAAACGACGAATAGCAGCCATCATCTTCTGGATTTCTTTTTGTTGTAAGGCATAGTCTTTCGCAAGCTTCTCCTCTTGTAACTGTTTTTCCTTTTTATAAAAACTATAATTGCCTCGATACAAACGAAGCTGACCATCCTCAATCTCAATAATTTCTTGCACAACCTCGTCCAAGAAATAACGATCATGCGAAACGATGATAAATGTCTTTTTACTATTTCGAATAAAACTTTCCAGCCAATTCATCGCTTCCTTGTCTAAGTGGTTCGTTGGTTCATCCAACAGATAAACATCCGCCTCTGTTAACAAGATACGAATCATTTCCACAAGAACTTTTTCGCCCCCACTTAAAGTCGATAACGCAGCCGTTTTCTTTTGTTGAAAGTTCATTCCTTTGAGCATCGTGTCTAGACGATCCTCCAGTGTGTATCCGCCAATAGCTTCATACTGCTCTTGAACTTGACCATATCGTAACAGCTGTTTTTCTGTGACCTCTTGTTCTGCAAATAATGTTTCAAAATAACGTAAAGAGTCTCTAATCTCTTGGATTTCTGGGAAACTCTCTAATAGATAGGAATAGACCGACTGACTTGATTCTTTTGGAAGTTGTTGCACATAAGAAATCACTAAATTCTTTTTCCGACTGACACTTCCTGAATCGACGCCAACACGTCCCACCATAATCTTGAGCAGCGTTGATTTTCCAGAACCATTATTGCCGATTAAACCTACTTTACGACCTTCATGAATCTCTAATGAACTATTTTCTAATACTGGCATACCACCATAATTTTTGGTTACCTGATTGACTTGAATAAGCATGAACATTCTCTCCTTGGACCCATTCCAAAGAAAAACAAGAGACCACAAATATTCCGTGACCTCTTGTTATTATTTCAATTATTCATAAAAGAATAGAACTTTGAAATGGTCATCGATTTATTTTATTTTTGCTAAATTTGGACACACTTGTCCCTTTAGTCGCAAAAGTAAAAACGATTGCATGACAAAAATTGAGATAATACATCTCGATATGTTCTTTAGTTGTTATTTTTTGCATGCTCACCATCATCGTTCCCTCCTTCATTCGTCGTTTCAATTAGTTTACCATATTTGTAAACTTACGGCTAGCCCTAATTCACTCTCGTATGTGTCAAGTATTTTGCGGTAACCATTATTTTAGAGTGATAGGTACGGCTCTATTTATATTATTTCACTTTCCTACCGCGCTTCGCTTGGTTGAATTGTGTCAAGTAAATCATTTTTGCTAAAAATAATTTACTTGACACAATTGCCATTTGGTAGGGCATTATGAATTTTTTTAACTACATAATCCGCGAATCAGTTTTCCCATGCCCGTTGATGTTTTTTCTTTTCCTGTTACATGTCCGTATTGAATGCCTACATGCTCTTCAAAACGATTCCAACGCTTACTAGTCGTATTTCTTAATGCTTGTTGGCAGCGTTTCTTCAACGCGTCTTCCGGTTCTGCTGGTGCATAATCTGTCATCAAGCATTGTTCAATTTCTTTGTTTTTTATACTTGATATCACTCGCACCATGGCTTCAGCTCCACTCTTTGTCCAATAGCGTCCTTGTCGTTTCATTCGATAGCTGTACACTCTATGATTGCTTTCACAGGTGCCTATGCATTTTTGAATCCCAGCTAAATTTCGTTGTTCAAAAGGTTGTAGCCACTTCCAGTTTCTAGTTAAGTAGTTTTCTAATAGACGCAGAGATTCTCGGTTTTTTTCTGTGTCTTGCTCGTCCACTAACAGGCTCGCCACCGTATCTAACGCTACAACGACCTTGTCCCAACTATAAGCTTGCCAAATAGCCTCCATTAGATACGGCTGTAAATCTTTGAAGTTAGAGAGTCTTTCTTTAATTTTTCGATTAACATGGTACGCGTCTAAAAAGAATTCATGCCGTCTACAATTTCCCGCTAGCTCTTCAAATACATTTTTTTCAAAGCCTGAACCACCATCACTATTACTGATGACAATGGTTTTTTCAAGGCGATACGTGTTTGCTAGGTACTCTTGTGTTTCTTTTAGTGCTTGCTTACGGCTAAGGCTTACAAACTCATGATAATTTTTCAACTGTCTTCGATTTTTCCCGACTGGTCTTGAACCTTCACATACTTGAAATCGATAAATTTCTAATTGGTTTTTTTTCTGACCTTTAATTTGAATACCGTCTCCTTCAATGTAAATCGCTGAAGGTCTTCTCTTTTTATCTTTTCTTTCATCATAGCGTTCTTCCGCCGTTTGTTGGCTTTTAATTTCTTCACCCACCTGTAAGACCAACCGGTTTATTTTTCGATGACTCATGGTGAAGGAAGTCAAGAGTTCTATGGCTTTCTCACTATTCCGATACGTCATTTTGCTGGCAAGCTCCGCAACATTTCGTTTGAGTAAATGACTGTACCTATCATGGCTTTTCAATCCTAAAAAGACATCTAACGCATAAACTGAAGACTCGCCTTCCTTGATGTATCGCCTTCTACGGAATTGAATTTCGCCGAATACTGTCAATAATTTCCGATCGTTCTTTTTTTCTATTTGATACCCTTGTTTTTTGTATTCTCCAATTAAATCATCATCTATTTGTTCAAAGGCCATTGTGATGATTTCTCGGATCAAATTGGCAAGATAAATGACTAATGCTTTTTCTTTTGCAATAAAATGCGATTCACTCTTTAAAATTTCTGCAATTTCGTTTACAATAGTTTCCATGAAGACCATCCTCTTATTGTTATTGGCCGCTAAACCTAACAATTAGAATAATGGTCTTCTTTCTTTTTTTCAAATCTTACCGCAATATATTTTACACTTAGTTCACTCTCCACTTACAATAGGCCAATAATTAGATAGTATCTCCGTTAAAAATCGAGTTTTTAACAATTACATAATCCACTTTACGGATTGCTTCTAAGTCACGTCCGCCAGCATAAGAAATCGCTGACTGCAGATCTTGTTGCATCTCTGTTAAGGTATCCTTTAATGAACCCTTATATTGGATCCAGATTTTCTTTCCTTCAACGTTTTTCTTTTCGCCTTTTTGGAATTCAGACGCACTGCCAAAATATTCTTTGTACATCACGCCATCTTCCACTTTTGTTTCACCAGGAGATTCTTCATGACCAGCAAATAAAGAGCCAATCATCACCATCGTAGCACCAAAACGTACTGATTTGGCAATATCTCCATGTGTCCGAATTCCGCCATCCGCAATTATTGGTTTACGAGCCGCTTTGGCACACCAGCGTAGCGCCGCCAACTGCCATCCACCTGTTCCAAAACCTGTTTTTATTTTGGTAATACACACCTTACCAGGCCCAATCCCCACCTTGGTCGCATCTGCCCCGGCATTTTCTAATTCACGTACAGCTTCAGGTGTCCCGACATTCCCCGCAATTACAAACGTTTCAGGCAAATGCTTTTTAATATGTTGAATCATTTGAATCACTGAATTGGCGTGCCCATGAGCGATATCAATCGTTATGTAATCTGGCACTAATTGCAAATTAGCTAATTCTTCAACAAACGTATACTCGGTTTCTTTTACACCCACACTAATAGAAGAAATCAACTGACGTTTTTTCATTTTTTGAATAAACGGAATGCGTGCCGCTTCATCAAAACGGTGCATAATATAGAAATAACCGTTCTCAGCTAAAAATTCTGCAATACTTTCATCAATAATAGTTTGCATATTGGCAGGAACAACCGGCATTTTAAATGAATGCTTGCCTAGTGTCACAACTGTATCGCATTCTGAACGACTATTTACAATACATTTGTTTGGAACTAATTGGATATCTTCATAATCAAAAACTTTCATAAGAACTTCCTCCTGATGTTCATTTTCAGCAAAACACGAACATTAATTATCTTTCCGATGCTTTTCAGGGCACCATCTGTAATTTACAACAGATATTCTATAAAATCAAGCATTTTTCGTTAAGTTTTTACGATTTTCACGAAACATTTCGTATTTTGAGCAAAAAAACATTCGTTTCCATTTAACAAAACATAAAAAAGCGCTCTACGAACATAGACAATCTTCGTGTCTATCTCCATTGAGCGCTTATTTTTGTATATAGTTTCCTTATTAAGACTACTCGATTCTCAACTCTATCCTCTAGCCTATGGTAAAATATTGCCTGCTGCCATATAAATATCGTACCAATCCTCGCGACTGATTTGAATATCGGCTGCTTTAGCAATCTCTTTTATACGTCCTGTGTTCATCGTTCCAGCAATTACTTGCATATTGGCTGGATGACGCAGAATCCAAGCAGAAGCTAGCCCTGTTGGTGTTGTTTGATATTTAGCGGCAAGCTTCTCTAACTTTTTGTTTAGTTCCGGGAATTTTTCGCTTCCAATAAAGACCCCTTCAAAGAACCCATATTGATACGGTGACCATGCTTGAATCGTCATATCATGTAAACGAGAATAGTCCAAAATCGCGCCATCATGATCCACACTTCCAGCATCAGTCATATTCACATGAATCCCTTGATCAATCATTCCTGTGTGCATAATCCCAAACTGAAGCTGATTAGCTACTAAAGGTTGTTTAACAGATTTTTTCAACAACTCAATTTGCATTGGACTTTGGTTACTAACACCAAAGTATTTCACTTTGCCTTGTGTTTCTAACTGGTCAAACGCCGCAGCTACTTCATCTGGCTCCACTAAAGTATCTGGACGATGCAACAATAGCGCCTCCACTTGTTCAAGGCCTAATCTAGTCAAACTATCCTCAACTGATTGGATGATATGTTCCTTTGAGAAATCAAACATTTTCCCTGGAACAATCCCACATTTTGTTTGGATAAATAATTCTTCCCGACGAATTGAACTTTCTTTTAACGCCTTAGCGAAAATTGACTCGCATTCCCCACCACCATAAATATCTGCATGGTCAAAAAAGTTAATCCCATTCTCTACAGCTGTCTCAAGGACTTCTACTGGATTTTCCGCATTATTTATACGCATACAGCCTAAAATAACTGACGAAACATCTTGATTAGTTGAACCAAATTTTACTTGCTTCATAAAATCCCTCCATTTTCTTACTACAAGCTCTAGTTTACCACACCTTTTTTGAAAAGGCTTTATTATATGAGCTAAAATATAGACTAAAAATGAGTAATAAATGAGTTTAACGTGCCGACTCTTGAATTGCCTTGTCACCAATGTCCTTTCTGTAAAAGGTTCCCGTAGTCTCACAATTTTCTAACAGGTGATAGACTTTCTCTTGTGCTTCTTGAAGTGTTTGGCCCTGTGCTTCAACCAAATATACACGACCTCCATTTGTAACTAGTTTGCCATCTTGTTCAGCCACACCCGCATAATAAACGTGGCCCCCTTCTATCACTAGCTGCTCTGGTATTTTGACCCCTTTTTGATAGGCTGAAGGATACCCTTTAGCCGCTACTACCACGCCTAAACTAACTCCTTCTTGTTTCCATTCAATAGTTGGAATCCGGGCGTTTAGTAGGTCATCCACAATCTCAGCTAAATCACTTTCTAAACGTTGAAGCACCACTTGTGTTTCGGGATCTCCAAAGCGCGCGTTAAATTCAATGACTTTCGCTCCTTCATTGGTAGCAATTAAGCCGGCATACAAGATACCAGTAAATGAACGTCCTTCTTTTACTAATCCTTTTGCTGCTGGAACTAAAATCTCTTCTACTGCCTGATCAACCATTTCTTGAGGAATTTGAGGGACAGGAGAATACGCACCCATCCCCCCAGTGTTTGGTCCTTTATCCCCGTCGAAGGCTCGCTTATGGTCTTGAGCAATCACCATTGGATAAACTTCTTCCCCACGAACAAATGCCAATAAAGAAAACTCTTGTCCATCTAAAAACTCCTCAATCACTACTTGGGCACCACTCGCACCAAATTTATTTTCTTCAAGCATTTCCTTTAGTGCAGCAATAGCTTCCTCCATCGACAACGCAACAACGACCCCTTTTCCAGCAGCTAATCCATCTGCTTTAATCACAATCGGGACGCCTTTTTTTGCCACATAAGCCTTTGCTTCTTCAAATTGCGTAAATGTTTGGTAATCAGCGGTTGGAATTTGATAAGTAACCATTATTTCTTTCGCAAACTTTTTTGACCCCTCAATGAGTGCTGCTTCTTGAGTCGGACCAAATGCTTTTAATCCCGCATCGGAAAAAGCATTAACGACTCCGTTCAACAAAGGAATCTCGGGGCCAACAAATGTCCAATCAACTTGATTTTCTTTAGCAAAACGAATTAACCTCTCATTGTCTAATTCGTTGATTGCAACTAATTCAACCCCATCTTTTTTCATTCCAGCATTCCCCGGTGCACAAAACACACGCTCAACTAACGGACTTTCTAAAAACTTTTGGGCCAGCGTATGTTCACGTCCCCCACTGCCAATTACTAAAACCGTTTTCTTCATGAGTTCCTCCTAGATTCTGCTCTTTTTTCAAAAAAATCGGCGAGTGAATACTTGGATAAACGATTGATTGGTTCACAACCCTTTCATTTATCCTAAGAATAAGCTTCACTCAACCGTTTATCTATTAATGTCTAAAATGACGGATATCAGTAAAGACCATAGCAAGTCCATATTTATCAGCCATATCAATTGATTCTTGGTCTTTTATACTTCCTCCCGGTTGAACAATCGCTTGAATGCCATGTGTTGCTGCATATTCCACCGAATCGCTCATAGGGAAATACGCATCACTAGCAAGTACCGCTTCTGAAACCCTCTCACCCGCTTGTTCAATAGCCAATTTGACAGAACCCACCCGATTCATTTGGCCCGCACCAACGCCCAGTGTTTGCTGTTGATTTGCTACCACAATCGCATTGGATTTAACGTGTTTTACGGCTTTCCAAGCAAAGGCTAAGGCCGCTAATTCTTCTTCACTCGGTTGTCTTTGGGTCACGACCTTCCACTCAGAAGGCACTTCTTCAATCACATCTTGATCTTGAATGAGTAATCCACCAATCACAGAGACTGTCTCTGGTTTGTTTTCTTCTTTTTGAGCAGAGAAATCCAAGGTTAGCAACCGTAGATTCTTTTTACTTGAAAGCAACACAAAGGCTTCTTCACTAAAACCGGGTGCAATAACAATTTCCAAAAATAATTGATGCATCTTTTCAGCCGTCGCCAAATCAACTGGCCGATTTAAGACAATAATCCCACCAAAAATAGAAACAGGATCTGCTTCATAAGCTGAAGTATAGGCCTCAAAAATCGTCTTTCCTGTCCCTATACCACAAGGGTTCATATGCTTCAAAGCGACCACTGCTGGCTCTGTAAACTCACGAATAATCCGAAGCGCAGCATCAGCATCCTTGATATTGTTATAAGAAAGTTCTTTTCCGTGTAACTGATACGCACTAGCAATCGAAAAGGCTTTAGGTAAGGCCTCCTGATAGAAGGCCGCCTCTTGATGACTGTTTTCACCGTAACGTAAGGTTTGTTTTAAATTATAAGTAAAGGTCAGTGTTTCAGGTGTTTTTTCATCCACTAAATCAGTTAAATACTCCGCAATCAAAGCATCATACGCGGCTGTATGACGAAAGACCTTTGCAGCAAATCGTTTACGTGTATCAAGTGTCGTCTCTCCAACATTTTTTAACTCCTGAAGAACCGTTTCGTAATCTTTTGGATCCACCACAACGGTCACAGAGGCAAAGTTTTTAGCAGCTGAACGAAGCATACTTGGTCCACCAATATCAATATTTTCAATCGCTTGTACTTCGGTCACATCTGGTTTCAAAATAGTTTCCTTAAAGGGATACAAATTAACACAAACAAAATCAATCGGTGCGATACCATGCTCCTTCATCGCTTCCATATGCATAGGTAAATCACGTCGACCAAGTAACCCTCCATGAATTTTGGGATGCAAAGTTTTTACACGACCATCCATCATTTCTGGAAAACCAGTCACTTCATCAATGGAGAGCGTGGGAATTCCCGCTTCATCGAGCGTTTTTTTTGTTCCTCCAGTTGAGATAATCTCAACACCCTGCGCCACTAAACCTCGGGCAAAATCAACGATTCCTGTTTTGTCTGACACACTAATCAATGCTCTTTTCATAACTTACTTTACCGCTCCTTTATAGTTATCTGAAATTTCAGCAAGAACTTTTGGATAGAGTCGATGCTCGACTTGATGAATCTTTGTTTCTAGACTTTCTAATGTTTCATTCGGTAAGATTTCAACCACCTCTTGGGCAATAATAGGCCCCGTATCAATCCCCGCATCAATATAATGAATCGTGACGCCCGTTTGAGCGACCTTTCCAAAAAAAGCATCTCTAATCCCATGTAAGCCTGGAAAATCAGGCAATAACGAGGGATGGATATTGATAATTCGTTGAGGGAAAGCCGTCAATAGACACGGACCAACAATTCGCATATACCCTGCCAAAATGACCCATTCTACTTGATGTTTTTCTAGCAATCGAAGTAATTCTGTTTCATAAAGTTCCTTTGAAGAAAACTCGTTTGGTGAAAAACTGACAGCTGGTACTTGATGATTTTTTGCCCGTTCAAGAACAAATGCCTCTTTCTTATCTGAGAAAACGAAGGCTACCTCCATCGCAATTTCCTGTTTTTTTACGGCTGTGATAATTGCCTCAAAGTTGCTACCATTTCCAGAAGCCAAGATTGCTGCTCTCATCATTAAACTCCTTTTAGCACAACTGGCTGTTTTTGTTTTGTAGTGACACGGCCAATAACATAACTCTTCTCACCAGATTCTGCCAAGACCTGTTGGACCTCAGCTAACTTTTCTGGTGAAACTGCCAGCACCATTCCAATACCCATATTAAAGATTTCATACATCTCTGCTTCTGGGATTTCACCATACGTTTGTAGCGCCTGAAAAATAGGTAAAACAGGCCAGCTGCCAACTTCAATTTCAACACTATATTCTTTTGAAACCATCCGCGGAATATTTTCAATAAACCCTCCACCTGTGATATGAGCGATTCCTGAAACCAACTCTTTTTTCACTAAAGGAAGTAAGGCTTGAACATAAATTTTTGTAGGAACTAATAGCTCTTCTCCTAGAGGACTTTCGCCCAACTCCGGTAACTTAGAAGCACCTGTAAACGCCTGTTCTTCAAAAAATATCTTACGGACTAAAGAGTACCCATTTGAATGAATGCCACTAGAGGGCAGACCCAACAGAACGTCTTCTGCTTGAATCTTTTCACCTGTGACTAATTGACTTTTTTCAGCAATTCCAACTGCAAAGCCTGCCAAATCATACTCATTTTCAGCATACATGCCGGGCATTTCAGCAGTTTCTCCACCAATCAAAGCTGCCCCTGCTTGCACGCAGCCTTCTGCAACTCCAGCTACTACTTGTTCTAAACGAGCAGGTAGATTTTTACCTGTTGCAATATAATCCAGAAAATACAAAGGTTCTGCCCCTTGTGCTACGATATCGTTCACACACATCGCCACGCAATCAATCCCGATCGTTGCGTGGTTATCCTCTTGAAAGGCCACCATTAATTTTGTACCAACCCCGTCTGTTCCCGAAATCAAGACAGGCTCTGATACCTTAAATTGACTTAAATCAAAACAACCACCAAATCCACCAATCGCACCCATAACGCCCAGACGCTCTGTTCGTTTCACATGCTTTTTAATCCGTTCGACTACTTCATAGCCCGCTTCTACATCTACACCAGCTTTAGCATATGCATTCTTCATGTATTTTTTTCGCTCCTATTTCAGTCCTAATAAAAGGACGTCTTTTCTTTGAGTGACGCTAGATACTTTTCTTCATAGTCATAGAGTGGCGTTGGATAGTCGCCATTAAAATAGGCCATGCAGAGTCCTGAATACGGTGCATCAAAATGTAACCCTATCGCATCAATTAAGCCATCTTCACTAAGAAAACTCAGTGAATCGGCGCCAATAACTTCTTTAATTTCAGCCACTGAATAGTTGGCCGCAATTAACTCTTTTCTCGTTTGAATATCAATCCCATAAAAACAAGGATATTTCAGAGGTGGCGCAGCAATTCGTACATGTACTTCTTTTGCACCCGCCTCTTTTAACAATTGAACAATTCGTCGACTCGTTGTCCCACGTACAATTGAATCATCAACCATGATAACCTTTTTGCCTTCCACGACCCCACGAACCGCAGATAATTTCATTCGTACCCCTTGTTCTCGTAACTCTTGGGTTGGTTGAATAAAGGTTCGTGCCACATATTGATTTTTGACCAACCCCATCTCATAAGGAATCCCACTAGCCTCAGCATAACCACTAGCTGCAGACAAGGAAGAATTCGGAACGCCCACAACCATATCTGCCTCAACAGGCGCTTCCTTTGCTAATTGGCGTCCCATATTTTTTCTAGCTGTGTGTACATTGACCCCTGCGATATTTGAATCAGGTCGAGCAAAATATATATATTCCATCGAACAAATAGCTGGTTGCGTCTCTGTCGTGTATGGTTCAATTTTGACTCCTTGATCGTTAATCATCACCAGTTCACCAGGCTGAACATCGCGTACGAATTTTGCGCCAATCACTTCTAAGGCACACGTCTCAGAAGCAACAACATACGCGCCATTTTTCATTTGACCAATTGACAACGGGCGAAAGCCATTAGGATCAAGCGCCGCAATCATTGCATTTTCGGTCATCAAAAGATATGCGAAACCACCTTTGACTGTATTCAACGCTTCTTTTAGCTGGTCAATGAAGGTCGCCTCTTTACTTCGGCGAACAAGATGCATCAAAATCTCTGTATCCGAATTCGAATGAAAGATCGCCCCATCCTTTTCTAATTCACGTCGTAAGGTCCGCGCATTCGTTAGATTGCCATTGTGCGCAAGCCCGACAGATGTATCATAAAACTTAAACAAAAAGGGTTGAATATTATCGACACTCCCGTTTCCAGCCGTTGCATAACGCACATGCCCTATAGCCGCCGTTCCTTCCAAATGATTTAACTGACGCTCGTCTTTAAAAACTTCTGATAACAAACCCAATCCACGATACCCGTTCAAAAGGCTCTCGTTATTGACCACAATACCGGCTCCCTCTTGGCCACGATGCTGCAAGCTATGAAGCCCAAAATAAGTCACACGAGCCGCATCAGGATGCCCCCATACGCCAAAGATCCCACATTCTTCATTTAGGCTTTTTACTTCATAAGACATTCAATCGCATCCTCCCACAATTGCTTAGCAAACGAGGTGTCAACAGTGACTGTTTCATTTGCAGTCTGGATAATTAATTGATTCGTTGCGGTTACCATTCCAATTGCACGAGCCTTGTTTCCCATTAACTGTTCAAAGGCTTGTTTATTTTCGGTAGCGACTGATAAAACAAATCGAGATTGTGTCTCTGAAAATAGATTTTCTACAGGCATTTCAAGGCTTACATCAATCCCCAAGTTATGTTTAAATGCTGATTCTGCCAAAGCTACGCCAAGACCGCCTTCTGCACTGTCATGCGCACTCTTCACCAAACCTGCTTTAATTGCCGCTAAGACCGCTTCTTGATTATCCTTTTCAACCGCTAAATCAAACTGCATCAGTTGACCTTCGATACGGCCCAACTGCATTTTTTGCAACTCAGAGCCATTAAAATCCGCATAGGTCTCCCCTACTAGATAAATCATGTCACCAGCCTCTTTAAAGTCTTGAGTAGTAATATCCTCTAAGTGATCGATCAGTCCGACCATTCCAATCACTGGTGTTGGATAAATTGCTTTGCCATCTGTTTCGTTATACATCGAAACATTTCCAGAAATAACTGGGGTATTTAAGACACGACACGCTTCTGAAATTCCATCAGCAGACGTCCACAACTCCCAAAAGCCCTCTGGTTTATCAGGCGAACCATAGTTTAGACAATCTGTAATTGCTAACGGGCGACCACCACTAGCTACGATATTTCTTGCCGCTTCCGCTACTGCAATTTGGCCGCCAACTTCAGGATTCAAATATAAATAGCGCGCATTACAATCCGTGGTCATCGCCAAAGCTTTGTTCGTCCCACGTACACGCAGGACGGCTGCATCACTTCCTGGTCTAACCACAGTATTCGTTCGAACCTGTGAATCATAGGTTTCATAAATCTTTTTTTTGGAAGCAATCGTTGGTTGTTGCAACAGTGCCAAAAGTGTTTCAGAACCATTTGAAATAGCCGGTTGAAAATCACTCATCTTAGCAAATTCTTGAATTCTCGTTGGTTCTTGACGAGCTTTGTTATAGACCGGCGCATCTTCAGCTAATGCATCAACTGGTAAGTTAGCCACTTCTACCCCGCGATGATACAAACGATATAACCCATCATCTGTTACTTGGCCAATCGTTACGGCATCTAGATCATATTTGTCAAACAGCGCCACCACTTCTTCTTCGTGTCCTTTTTCTACACAAATTAGCATTCTTTCTTGCGATTCTGACAGCATCATCTCATAAGGTGTCATATTGGTTTCCCGTTGAGGCACCTCATCCAAATAAAGCTGCAAGCCGGACCCAGCCTTTGAAGCCATCTCTGAACTAGAAGAAACCAGACCTGCTGCGCCCATATCTTGAATCCCTACTAGGATATCTGAATGCGCCAATATCAATTCCAAACAAGCCTCAAGTAATAGTTTTTCCATAAATGGATCACCAACTTGAACCGCAGAACGTTGTTGTTCCTCACCTTCGACAAACTCTTCTGAAGCAAACGTCGCTCCGTGAATCCCATCACGGCCGGTTTTTGCACCCACGTACATGATTGCATTGCCAATCCCTTTTGCTTGACCCTTTTGAATATCTTTATGGTCAATCAAACCGACACACATTGCGTTTACTAACGGATTTCCTGCATAACAAGCATCAAAAGCCACTTCACCGCCGACTGTTGGAATACCAATACAGTTTCCATAACCACTGATTCCAGCGACCACTTCTTCGAGTAAATATTTGGTATGATCATTATCTAGCTCACCAAATCGTAAAGAATCTAAAATAGCAATCGGACGGGCCCCCATACTGAAAATATCACGAATGATACCACCGACCCCGGTCGCGGCTCCCTCATAAGGCTCCACAGCAGATGGGTGGTTATGACTTTCCGCTTTAAACACAACCGCTTGCCCATCGCCAATATCAACTATACCGGCACCTTCTCCAGGCCCTTGTAACACTTGTGGGCCTGAAGTCGGAAACTTCCTTAAAACAGGCTTAGAATTTTTATAGGAACAATGTTCACTCCACATCACAGAGAACAAGCCGGTCTCTGTATAATTGGGTAATCTCCCTAAAATTTCCTCGGAGATAAGACGATACTCCTCATCTGTCAATCCCCACTCTGCATAGATTTTCTGTTCTTTAATCTCTTGTGGTGTTGGCTCAGTCACTTTCATCATTTGCTTGCAGTCACCTTTCCGAAATTTTTTAGAATGGCAGAAAAGAACCGCTTCCCGTCAGACGAACCAAGCAAATCTTCCATCGCTCGTTCTGGGTGAGGCATCATTCCTAAAACATTCCCCGCTTTATTTGTGATTCCAGCTATTTGTTCAATACTGCCGTTAACATTTTCATTTGCATACGTAAAAACAATTTGGTGGTTGTCTTTTAATTCCTGTAAAGTCGCTTCATCACAATAGTAATTTCCTTCACCATGAGCGACTGGAATTTGAATGATCTCCTCTTTTTGATATTCTGAGGTGAATTTTGTTTGATTATTGACCACCTTTAGTGCTACTGTTTTACAGACAAAATGTAACGAATCATTTCTTCTCAAAGCCCCCGGTAACAACCCAGCCTCCGTCAATACTTGAAAACCATTGCACGTACCAAATACTGGTTTGCCTTCTTTTGCAAAACGAATCACTTCTGTCATAATTTTAGAAAAGCGGGCAATCGCCCCACAACGTAAATAATCACCATAAGAAAAGCCTCCTGGAAGCAGTACACCATCAAAGCCCGATAGCGACTGTGCGTCGTGACGAACATATTCTGCCTCAGCGCCCATAACCTCCTTGACTGCCCAAAGCATATCCATATCGCAATTTGATCCAGGAAAGACAATGACAGCAAATTTCATCTTAGACTTCCTCCATTGTTGTAATTTCGTAACGATAGGTTTCCATGTTGACATTGGCCAATAATTTATCACAAACCTCTTCGATCATCGCTTCAATTGGTCGATCAGACTGGACAACTTTCATCTCAAAGTATTTCCCAATACGGATTTCTTCAATCTCAGAATAACCCATACGGTGAACCGCTCCTTTGACAGCCTCTCCTTGTGGGTCTAAAACTGAATCCTTATAGGTGACATACACTTTTACAAAATACATTTTTACTTACTCCTTCTCTATTCATTATTTTTATTCGTCGTTTCGTTTATTCCTTTGATTGATAAAATTAAATAGATAGATTCATTGAACTAGCCAATGTTTCGCCAACTTTATTATAAATTATTCTTTTTCTTCTAATCGTCGTAAAACTTCTTTATATACAGGAACAATATCTCCTAAATCTCTGCGATAAATATCCTTGTCTAAATGTTCATTTGTTTTTAAATCCCATAAACGGCAAGTATCTGGAGAGATTTCATCTGCTAATAGAATCTTGCCCCGACTATCCAATCCAAACTCTACTTTGAAATCGATGAGTCGAATAGATAGCTCTTTAAAAATGGTTAATAAAGCCTGATTTAATTGTTGAGTAAGAGTTTTAATTTCTTGAATTTGTTCCGTTGTGGCAATCTCTAAAGCAAGAATATGATCTTCATTAATTAATGGATCATCCAATCGGTCTTCTTTGTAATAAAATTCGACAATCGGGAATTTTAGCGGTTGGCCCTCAGGTACATCTAGACGTTTAGAAAAACTTCCTGCCGCTACATTACGAACCACAACTTCTAAAGGAACGATGGTAACTTCTTTAACTAATTGTTCGGTTTTTGACACTTTTTCGATAAAATGGCTTAGAATCCCGAATTTCTTCAACTTCTCAAAAATTTTAGAAGTAATTTGATTATTTAGTTCGCCTTTACCTAAAACTTCATCTTTTTTCGCCCCATTTAGAGCAGTTGCTTGATTCAGGTATTCCACCCAAAGAACGCCCTCTTCTCCTGTTTTATAAAGCTTTTTCGCTTTTCCTTCATAGAGCAATGCTTGTTTTCCCACCGATTGACCTCTCCTTTATTCGAACATTTTAAATATAAAACATCAAAAACGTTCACCTCAATGTTTGTACCAAGTTTAACAAGCATTTTTTTATCGGTCAATATTTTCCGTTCAATTATTTAATAAATTAACACAAATGTTCGTCTTTTGCTAACTATTCAGTAAATTAGAGAGACGCCCCTTATTCAAGAAGCGTTTACATTTGAACCAAGTAGTGCTATAGTAAAATCATAGAATTACAAACGGATTTTTATTATCCAAAAATAGCGATAATGCTCTAGAGGAGGAAACTTGGATGACGAGTTTACAAACAATGGTGCAGCAGTTTTTAGAAGATCTTGATGCAGAAGAACAGATACGTTTATATAATGACTTACTCGCTTTAGAAGCTGTCCATCACTTAAATGAACACGCAAGCTTCTATACTTTCCGCAAATTAAAGCGCGCCACCCACCGGCACTTTGAATGCCGCAAGCGGACCTTACGCTACATGAATAAAAAAAATAATGAATTGATTATTCATCAACTACATGAACAGCATATTTTTAAGAATCACTATCGTATGCAAGTATTTTATAATCTGCATGAGTACGATTTTAGATTCGTCTCTGAGCTGATAGAAGCACTCAGAAAAGAAAACTTAGTTCATACAGATGAATTAAAAATAAATTACGCCTAACAAAAAAAGCTTGAGAAATTTTCTCAAGCTTTTTTTGTTAGGCTCATGACGTTTAGTACGCTTTAATAATACATCAGCAATCGACTGATATTCCTTATTCAATTGTATCCTTAATTTTCTGTGCTAGTCAGAAATCTATTCCCCTAACCCAACACGTTCAAAAATTGTCTCAACATTTTTCAAATGATAATTGTAGTCAAATGCATCATCCAGCTCTTCTTTTGATAAGACAGAAGTAATCTTTTCATCCGCATCTAGTAACGGTCTGAAGGCTGTTTGGTTATCCCATGCATAAGCCGTTTTTGGCTGCACTAAATCATAGGCTTCTTCACGAGACATCCCGTGATCAATTAGTTTTAACAAGACACGTTGACTATAGATCAAACCAAATGTCGCATCCATATTCCGCTTCATGTTTTCAGGGAAGACTGTTAGATTTTTTACAATGTTACCAAAACGATTTAACATATAGTTTAATAAAATCGTTGTATCTGGTAAAATAATTCGTTCCGCAGAAGAATGAGAAATATCCCGTTCATGCCACAAGGATACATCCTCATAAGCTGTAATCATGTGCCCACGAATCACTCGAGCCAAACCAGTCATATTCTCAGAACCAATCGGATTCCGTTTGTGAGGCATCGCAGAAGAACCTTTTTGCCCCTTCGCAAAAAATTCCTCAACTTCACGCGTTTCTGATTTTTGTAGCCCACGAATCTCTGTTGCAAATTTTTCAATACTTGTTGCAATCAACGCCATCGCAGAAAAATATTCTGCATGCAAATCTCTAGGTAAAACTTGCGTTGAAATATCCTGCGCTCGAATTCCTAATTTTTCACAAACATATGCCTCTACAAACGGTGGAATATTCGCAAATGTTCCCACTGCTCCCGAAATTTTCCCTGCTTCAACACCTTTTGCTGCATGTTCGAAACGCTCCATATTACGTTTCATCTCAGAATACCATAAGGCCAATTTAAGACCAAATGTTGTTGGTTCAGCATGAACACCATGCGTGCGCCCCATCATCACGGTGCGTTTGTGTTCTTTGGCTTTTTCACCAATAATATCCGTAAATCGTTGCAAATCTTCTCGCAAAATATCATTCGCCTGTTTAATCAAATACCCATATGCAGTATCTACCACATCCGTACTCGTTAGACCATAATGAACCCACTTTCTCTCTTCGCCCAAAGATTCTGAAACAGCACGAGTAAATGCTACAACATCATGACGTGTTTGTTCTTCAATCTCCAAAATACGGTCAACATCAAAGCGAGCATTTTCACGAATTTTTTTGGCATCCTCTTTAGGAATTTCGCCTAATTCAGCCCATGCCTCGTCGGCTAAAATCTCAACCTCTAACCATGCTTGGTAACGATTTTGATCTGTCCAAATTTGACCCATTTCTGGTCTTGTATAACGATCTAACATAAATAGATTCTCCCATCTTAATTCCAAATGTTTGTCTTTTCGACTTCTGCTAACGTTTCTTCTATATTTTCAGTCAAAATGGTAATGTGCCCCATTTTCCGTCCTGATTTTGCTTCTGCCTTACCATAATAATGGAATTGCCATTGAGGTTTTTCTGCCACCAAATTGTAGGTTTTGAGTAACTCATCCCCTAAAATATTCACCATAACTGCCTCACTTAACAAACGCACTTTCGGTAACGGCCATCCCGCAATCCCACGAATATGTGCATCAAATTGGCTAACTGAACAAGCTTCAATCGTATAATGTCCTGAGTTATGCGGCCTTGGTGCCATCTCATTGACATAGATACTCCCACTCTCCGTTAAAAACATCTCCACAGCTAATGTCCCAGCTAATCCAATCGCTTCGGCAATCACTTTGGCAATTCGCTGCGCTTCTTCTGCCACTTCAGTTAACACATCGGCAGGAGCAATCGTTTCATGAAGAATATTCTCTCGATGCCTGTTTTCAACAACTGGGAAAACAGTGTACTCTCCTTCACCATCACCTGCAACCAAGACCGATAATTCTTTTTCATACGGAATCCACGCCTCAAGCACACAGGTTCCTTCACGTAAAAGGTTCATCGAAGGAGCTAGATCCTGCATCCCATATAAGACATACTGTCCTTTGCCATCATAGCCTCCACGTGTTGTTTTTAAGACACAAGGATACCCAATACTTTCAATAGCCTCTTGAATATCAGTTGGGCTAATAATCGTAGCATAAGGGGCAATCACAATGTTATTCGATTCTAAGAAAGATTTTTCCATTAATCGATCCTGTGTAATTGCTAGTAAATCTGTTCCTTGAGGAATTGATGTCATTGGTAGAATCGCATTTAAAGCTTCTACACTCACATTTTCAAACTCGTAGGTAATCACATCTACTCGTTTTGTCATTTCCTCTAAGGCTAAGCTATCATCATATTCTGCAACAATTTGCCAATCAGCAACTTGTGAAGCCGGACAATCTTCTGTCGGGTCCAAAACCCCCACTCGAAAGCCCATTTCTTTTGCACTAAGTGCCATCATTCGTCCTAATTGTCCGCCGCCAACGATGCCAATTGCCGAACCGGGTAATAAAGGTTTAACCAAGTTGATCACTACTTTCCATTACAGTTTCCGTTATGACTCTTCTTTTTTCTTCAAGTCTTTCCGCTACCTTTAAATCATACATGGAAAGCATCTGCGCCGCAAGTAATCCCGCGTTAATTGCCCCAGCTTTTCCGATTGCTGTCGTCGCCACAGGAATCCCCCCTGGCATTTGAACAATCGACAACAATGAGTCTAAGCCGTTTAATGTTCGTGATTGAACCGGAACACCAATAACTGGCAAGGTCGTTTTAGCAGCAACCATCCCTGGCAAATGCGCGGCTCCACCTGCTCCAGCGATAATCACTTTAATGCCACGAGCACGCGCATTTTCTGCAAATTCAAACATCAAATCAGGCGTTCGATGAGCTGAAACAACTTTTTTTTCGTAAGGAATCGCTAACTCATCCAAACTTTCACATGCGTACTTCATTGTTTCCCAGTCAGACTGACTTCCCATAATTACCGAAACTAAAATGGTCATTGATTTGCCTCTCTCTCTTTTATTCGACTTCATTTTATCAAGTGCTGATTTCTGTGTCAAAGAATTTTCGAATATTATTATCTATTTATTAGTTATCATTCGTGTTTTATCTCAACTAATGTTTCTTATGATACATAGACATAAAATAAAAATAAAGCTCAAAGATTCGTCCAATTCAATGTCTATCCGTTGCCGAATGAGTTCGTTTCCATATTCCAAATAAAGCCCCCTAATTAATCTAATATACTTGTTATCCTATGTAACCCCACTATCTCATTTTTACAATTCCTAATCCTGCTGCCATCAATTCGATATGCACATGCAAAAATGTTCCCTAAAACCCACTTATTTTTGCCTAACTAGCTGCAATTTCCTCCTTACTGTCCATCACAAAAACAGCAAGTTACATATCATTTTTTGAATATTTTTTTAGACGATTCTGATACATCTTCTTATATTTCGCACAATCCTTTGTGTTCTCTTGCAATTCTCTGATCTCCATCACAAAGTAAACAGACTCAAAATTTCTATTATACTTCGTCCCTTTACTTTCCTGTCTCTTATGCTAATAATCCACGCAATTATAACGTGTATTATTAACTGTTTATCTTAAGAAAGGAACATAGTGACTAATTTACAAGTTTTTAACCTTTCTCTAAAATACCTATAAAAAAGAAACGCCACTAAAAGCAACGTTTCTTCTTTTATAAAATTGATTGTATCACTTAAATTTCTTCTTCTGATTTTAGACCATTGAATAATAAATTCAGCACAATCGCGGTCAAACTACTCATCACGATTCCGTTACCTGTAAACATTTGCAAGGTTTCAGGCATTTGACTAAACAAACCTGGCAGCACGTTAAAGCCAAGCCCAAAGCCGATAGAGACAGCAATAATTAACAAGTTTTTATCGTTGTTGAAATCGACTTTTGAAAGCATCCGCATTCCTTGGACTGCAACCATCCCAAACATCACAAGCATTCCGCCACCTAAGACAGATTCAGGAATAATTTGTGCTAATGCTCCTACTTTAGGAAACAGACCTAAGGCAATTAAGAAAAAGGCTGTAAAATAAATCGGTTTGCGTGTTTTAATACCTGAGAGTTGAACCAAACCAACGTTTTGTGAGAAACCTGTATAAGGGAATGTGTTAAAAATCCCCCCTAAAACAACAGCTAGACCTTCTGCACGATAACCACGTTTCAAGTCGTCCTCGCCAATTTTTTTCCCAGTAATATCACCCAATGCAAAATAAACACCCGTTGATTCTACCATGCTGACAATCGAGATAATCACCATTAAAAGAATTGACCAAATATCAAAGGTTGGCATTCCAAAATAGAAAGGTTGAGGAACATGGAATACAGGTGCATGACCGATTGCAGCCAAATCAACCTGACCCAAGACCGCAGCAAGTGCTGTTCCACCTACTAAACCAATTAAAACGGCAATTGAACGAATAAAACCTTTTGCAAAGATTTGAATCCCGATGATTAAACCAATCGTTACAAAAGCTAATAATAGATTCGTAGGAGAACCAAATTCTGGATCCGTTTTTAAGCCGCCACCCATTTTTTCTACCGCTACTGGAATCAGCGTCAAACCAATGACAGTAATCACGGTTCCAGTTACTAAAGGAGGAAATAATTTTTTGATTTTCGAAAAGACTCCTGCAATCAAGACCACAAAAATACCTGATGCAATAACTGAGCCGTAAATTGCGCCAATGCCGCTATTATTTCCAATTAAGATTAACGGTGCCACCGCTTGAATTGCACACCCTAATACAACTGGTAAACCAATCCCAAAAAACTTGTTAACGGCTAGTTGTAGTAATGTTGCAATTCCACACATAAAAATGTCGATGGAAATAAGATACGTCATTTGTTGCTCATTAAAGTTTAAACCTGTCCCAATAAGTAACGGTACGGCAACTGCTCCTGCGTACATTGCTAATAAATGCTGTAATCCTAATACGGCCGCTCGACCATTTTGTGTTTCCTTTTCCAAACTATGCGTCCTCCTCAAGAAATTCTACTTGTCCATTTGTTAATGAAGCAATTCGTGCTAATGATACAACTCTAAGCCCCATATCTTCGATTAATTTGCGGCCATCTTGGAATGACTTTTCAATAATGATGCCAATCCCCTCAACTTCAGCGCCCGCTTGTTGGCAAAGCTCAATCAACCCTTTTGCAGCTTGACCATTTGCTAAGAAATCATCAATAATTAAAACTTTATCTTCCTTGGATAAAAATTTTCTGGAAATAGAAACTGTACTCGTCACTTGTTTGGTAAATGAGTACACGGACGATGTTAACAACTCTTCATCCATCGTTAAGCTTTTGGCTTTTCGTGCAAAGATCATAGGAACGTTAAGTTCTTTGGCTGCGAATACTGCTGGGGCAATTCCTGAAGCTTCAATGGTTACAACCTTTGTGATACCAGCCTCTTTAAAGACTTCTGCAAAACGCTGTCCCATTTGTTCCATCAACATCGGATCCACCTGATGGGTAACAAAACTATCAACCTTTAAAACTCCTTCACCCAAAATATGTCCGTCTTCCTTGATACGTTCCACTAGCTCTTTCATTTCATTCTCTCCTATCAATTTAATTATCGGCCTCATAAAGCCCTTCAAATAAAGAATGTTTTTTTATCCTTTACTTGTTCAATCTCTGCTTAATTTAAGCAAAAAAACCTCTCTTGCGTAAGCAAAAAAGGTGCACAAATAACACGTTTTTTTACTTATAGTCCAATATTTACGGTATTGGGTAGAGACTGTCGACCTTATTTCGACGATATATAAGTGAAACTTCTAAAAAAATGATATGTCTATTATCTATTTAATTGCAAAAAAAAGCAAGAGGTGTAAGCCCTTGCTTTCTAAAAAAACTTAATGTTTTTTTGATAATCTGAAAAATTATTCGGTTTCCTTTTGTTCCTCGGCCCGATATTTTTCCATTTTTTTGCTGAACAGCTGCCCATTACTAGGTGGCGTATAAGTGATTGCATTGGCCCCTGCTCCAATGGTTGCTAAAATTCCTTCATCTGTTGGTCCACCAGTTGCAATAATAGGTAAGTCTGGATATTTCCCCCTAAAATAAGCGACGGTTTCAGCTGTTTTTTTACCTGCACTAATGTTAATGATTGAGACACCTGCTTCTAATTTTTCATCAATCAATGTATAGATTGACGTTACCGTGCTAATCACCGGAATATCCACTACTTCACAGACCTGTCGAACTGTTTCAATCGGTGTTGGTGCATTTAACACGACACCGATTGAGCCTTGTGCTTCGGCAAACATACTCATGTAAGCAGATCTAGCTCCTTGCGTTAAGCCACCACCAACTCCAGAAAACACCGGAATATTGGCCGATTCAATAATCCCTTTTGTAATCGCTGGGTGCGGGGTAAATGGGTACACAGCAATCACCGCATTGGCATTATTGTTACAAACAATCGCAATATCCGTTGTAAATATAATAGAACGAATCTTCTTACCAAAGACACGAATACCACTGGCTTTTGAGATCACTTCTGGCACACGAACAATATCTTTTCTTAACTCAGTCGTAATTTCTGGAACAAATCCATCTGTTGTTGTCATCGTCATTACTCCTCTCAAAAAAATGGGCTAAAATTAACGGCGATCATATTGATCTAAGTTATAGGTCTCGATAACTTCTGTGACTTTGTGGGCATAGGTCGGGTCTGTTGCGTAACCACCTTCTTGTAAGGCAATTGCCGCTTGCTTATAATCCTTTGCCAAAAGAACCTTTTCATATTGTTGAGGATTCCAAGTCACCCCGTTTACAAAAAGCATGGTATGGTCATCCATTGACTGCTCCCACGAATCATAAACTTTAAAGTCTCCTTGAATGACAATCCATTCCTCGTTGACAAATTCTTTTGTTTCCAAATTAACCTTTTTCTCATTACCAAAAGATTTCATTCCGAACAAATTATTGTATTGACTCGCTAAGGAACTTTGCCCCCAATTGGACTCAAGAATGGCTTGAGCTAATATAATACTTGGTAAAACACCATATCCCTCTTGTAAGACTTGAGCATGAGGTACCAATTTGTCAATAAACTCTTCGTGGCTCATCGTCACATTTTCAGAAGCTTCTGGTGTATCGTTCTTTAGTAATGGATCTGCTAAACTCTTTATCGAAAAGACAAACGCCGCCCCAATCAAGAGCAATCCCAGTAATAACTTAGGAAAGCTTAGCGTTTGTTTTTTCTTTTTATATTTTTTTCGTACGCTCATACTGCTCCTATTCTCAAAACAACTTAAGATATTCTTCCAGTGTTAAGTGGTGTTCTGTTATATACTTTGCACTTTCTTCCCCAACATATCTTAAATGCCATGGTTCATAATCAATCTTTGTAATTGCTTCTTTTCCCTTAGGATAGCGAATAATAAACCCATATTTGGGTGCATTTTCGGCTAACCATTTAGCACCTGCCTCTTTACCGAAGCCTTCTTCCAACACTTCATCTGGATAGTTATTATACCATGATTCGTCGACAACATCGACTGCTAAGCCTGTATGATGTTCGCTGTAGCCTGGTTCAGTCACCGTCTTTTTGGTTTCAGCAATTGCTTCCTCTTCACTTATTCCTTCTTTTGACATCTCACTCGTCACGTTTCGGTCAAAAACAGTTTGTTGATACGCTACCGAACGAAAGGCCGAAATCACGACTAATGGATGTTTCGCTTTTTGGGCCGCTTCTTCTAAGGCCTCAAAACTTGTGACAATTCTCTTATCAACTTGATGCCCGTCCGTTAAAGCTTCTAAATTGTTTTCATTGACTTCATTTGTTAATTTGTTTTCTGGTCCAACTAAGACGAGTGACCAATCTTTAACAGAAACATTCGGGAGGTCTCTTTTTGGGTTCTCTGTATCAGTTGTTGCTACTTTTGTCTGCTCTTCTTTGGTTTCACTTGTAGCTGTCGTTTTTTTCTCAGCAAACCCTCCAGTAAGACTGAGAAAAGTAACAAATAGTAAGATACCTACAGCGAGAATGCCAGTGATTGTTTTTCCTGAGGGAATCATTTGTTTAGGTTTGATTGTTCTAACTCCTAAGTTTGTGACATGAATTTATTTTAATAAGCCAAGATACTCTTCTAATGTCAATTGGTTTTTGCTAATGTATTCTGCATTTTCTTTACCTACATACCGAATATGCCAAGGTTCATACGTAATCGAGGTAATCTTTTCTTGATTTTTTGGATAGCGAATAATAAACCCAAACTTAGAGGCATTTTCAGCTAACCACTTAGCGCCAGGCTGATCGCCAAAACGTTCATCTAAAACCCCACCAACATAGTTTTTATTCCACTGTTCATCCACAACATCTAAAGCAAGCCCTGTATGATGTTCACTATAACCTGGTTCAGTCATCGTTTTTTTGGCTTCTTTTTTGGCTTCTTCTTCTGAGATACCTAGCTTGCTCATATTTTGTGTGACGCCTTCAGCAAAAACTTCTTCTTGATAGGCTACTGAACGAAAGGCCGAAATAGTTACTAGTGGATAACCTGCTTTTTTAGCGGCGTCTTCAAGGGCGGCAAATTCTTTGGCGATTCGTTTATCAACTTCAAAACCATTAGACAGCGAGACTAATTGACTGTCTTTGATTTCTGAGGGTAGTTTATTCTTGGGCCCCACAAGGACAAGATTCCAATCCGTTTTGGAAGCTTTCGGGAGGTCTGCCTTTTTATCCGTTGTTTCTGTAGTTGATGTCTCACTGGTTGCCTTTTTAGATGTAGCCTTTTTAGTCGATGCCTCTGTGGTTGCTTGCGTTTCTTTTGTCGAAGTGGCTGTACTTGCTTTTTTTACTGAATTACTGCTACTTGTTTTTGATGCCACTTTTTTTTCACTAGTCGACGGCGTTGTTTTTGTTTTGGCTGCGGTATCTGTGTTGGTCGTTGATTGATGCATAGTAGCAGTCGAGTCAGTCGTTTTCCCTTGAGTATTTAGATTGGTTACACTAAAAAAAATCACTAATGAAACCACGAGGAAGCTGATTGCCGCTGCTAGTTGTTTATTCTCATTCACGAGTTGTATCCTCTCAAGTTAATTCTCTTGATCTTTCGTATAAGTTTCTTCTAAATTCTCATTAACCCATTCTAATAGTCCAATTGGCGAGCCTTCAATTTGTTGCTGAATATTGGCCGGTAGCCGGAAGCTTACGCTATCGTCAAAGCCCCATTCATCATAATGAATACTAACCTTCAAATTAATAAACCCACGCTCTTTTTGAACCTCTGTCTGAAAAGGAGTCATCTCGACCTCCCCGATTTTTGCCTGTAACCACTTTTGTGCTATCTTCGTTTTTAGTCGTTTGTACTCTGACACAGCTAAATTTCTTTTTTCTGGAAACAAGGCTGTTTGTCGTAGGACTTTATTCATCAACATCCATTCGTAATCACTAAACAGATTTTTGACTTTTTGCATCAATTCTGAAGAAAAGGTTCGTTGCCCTCTTTTCCAGGCTTCCCAATACTCTTCTTCAATTTGCAGTTGTTCTTTATAAAAATAAGCTTCTGTTCCATATTGTTCAATAATTGCACTAATAATAATATCAATATATACGCGATGCATTCTCTTCACCCTCCTAAAGTATTTTACTTAAAAATAGGTTAAAAATCATCTTTTTTCATCTTATTTTCCTTTTTTTTAAAAAAATTTTCTTTTCTGCTATACTAAACGTGTACATTACATGTAGATTTTATGTGTATTGTAAAAAATCTATCTTTAAAGGAGCCGATTATTTTGAAAACTTATCATTGGGGAATTGTGGGCTTAGGCGATATTGCTCACCAGTTTGCACAAACATTTTCAAATCCAGACAGTGAACTTTTAGCTGTTGCTTCAAGAACACAGGAAAAAGCAGATGAATTTGCGAAACAATATCAAATTCCAAAGGCTTATGGAAGTTTTACTGCTCTTTTAGCCGATCCTGAGATTGACATCATTTATATAGCTGTGCCCAACCGTCAGCATATTGACTATATTTTACCAGCATTAGAAGCGGGCAAACATGTGTTGTGCGAAAAAGCCATCACGATGAATCAAGCAGAACTACTCAGCGCAGTCAAACTAGCTGAACAAAAAGACCTCATTTTAGCTGAAGCTATGACTATTTTTAATATGCCCTTGTATCACCAACTTCGTAAATTGGCTGATTCTGGCAAACTAGGCAAATTAAAAATGGTTCAGGCACCTTTTGGCAGTTATAAAGAACCTGATCCAAAAAACCGTTTCTTTAACCCTGATCTGGCAGGTGGCGCGTTACTTGATATTGGCACCTATGCTGTCTCATTTGCTCGCTACTTTTTAAACGCTCAGCCAAAAGTGATTGCTTCCAATGTGCTTCCTTTTGAAACAGGTGTTGATGAACAATCTGTGACAATCCTAAGAAACCACAAAAATGAGATGGCCTCAGTCACTTTAACCTTCCAAGCAAAAATGCCCAAAACCGGGATCGTTGCTTTTGAAAATGGTTATATCACCGTTCCTGAGTATCCACGAGCGGATAAAGCTGAGATTCTTTATAACGATGGGACGAAAGAATTTATTGAATCAGGTGACACACAAGAAGCGATGAATTATGAAATTCAAAACATGGTTGCTTTTATTGAAGGGACAAAACCCAACACATCCCTACCATTGACTATTGATGTGATTCAACTATTAGATGCCATGCAAAACGCTTGGGCGACTCAAGCAAACTAAAACAAAACGCTATCATGACTTTGACAGCTGCAAACAAAAAGAGCATGGGACGTAATGGTGTGCTCCCCGTCAAGTGGACAGTGAAAAATAATAAAATTTTTATCAATTGTCTGTCATTTTTTTGGCAGACTTTTTTGATTTCTATTTCTAAGACTAGTCGCGCTACCGCTTAACTTGCCTGTCCGTCTCACAAGTGAAACGAAGCCCATTTCGCTTATGAGACGCACCTCCAGATAGTGTTGATGATAAGCCATTGGTGTCATAACAGATAATTTACGTTGTAATCTTCTGTTGTTGTAGTAATCTATATAATCAGAAATCATAGATACTAGGCTTTCACGGTTGGTGAACTTCCGCCCGTAATACTTTTCTCGTTTAATCATGCCCCAGAATCCTTCCATTGGTCCGTTGTCGATACAATGGGCTACGCGAGACATACTCTGCTTCATTCCTGTATTTTTTAAACGTACACAAAATTGTTGGCTAGTGTACTGAAAGCCGCGGTCACTGTGCATCAAAGGATGCGCATGAGGTTCTAGTGCAATTGCCTGATCAAAAGTGTTCATGACCAACGGATTATCGTTACGGTCACTAATAACGAAGGACACGATGCGACGATCATACAAATCAAGAATAGCGCTAAGATAGACTTTGTGTATGTCCATACCAACGTAATACTTAAATTCAGAAACATCAGTCAACCATTTTTCATTTGGTTTGTCGGCATGAAAATCCCGGTTTAACTCATTTTTTGCCGTGTGGTAAGGTCTCTTACCTCTACGTGTGATACTGTTCGCCCAATGTTTAATCGTCGATTGAATCCCTAAAGCTCGGCAAATTCTCAAGATTCTTTTATCGTTGAACTTGTGGTGATAGCGTGTACTAATTTCATCATCTAGTCTACGATAGCCCATGTCAGGGTGTTCGTCATATATTTTTCTGATTTCTTGGGCAAGCTCAGTGTTTAAATAGGCTCTGGGACTTACAGGATGTTTCAACCATTTATAGTAGGCAGAACGAGAAACATGCAAGAAATGACACATTGGCTGAATTGGATAATTTTTCTCTTCGTGTAAGCTTTTGATAGCTTCATACTCAAATAAGTGTCGGGTAAAGCTTATTCCCACTTCCTTTCTAATTCTCTTACTTTTTTTAACAAGTCATTTTCCATTTGAAGTTGTCGGTTTTTACTTTCTGATTGTGCGAGACGGTTTCGTAATTCTTCTTCCGGTGTTCGACTAGGTTGTGTGCCAATCCGGCGACCTCTGCGATCTTCTAATCCAGCAGCACCTTTCTCCTCATATCTTTTGACCCAATTTCTCACTTGTTGATAAGAAACTTGGTATTTCAAAGCCATTGCACCATAATTTTTGTTTTGTGTTAGACAGTCTAAGACGATGGTTAAACGTTCTTCTGTCGAGGTTTCTCTTGCTTTTCTCATGTAACTTCCACCACTTTCTGATTTGAAGGTTCCATGAGTATTATACACCTGTACCCATTTTTTTAGTTGGCTACTACTCCTAAGTTTGTATGTTTTGGCTAATTCCTCGTAACTTCCTTTTCCATTGAGATAATCTATGGTGGCGGATAATTTTAACGCTACTGAATAGTGCCTATTCTTGGGCGCAGTCAATAGGGCTGTTCCTCCATCATTTTCATAAAGTCTCAACCATCTGACAATGGTAGGCAAAGAAACATTTCCTTCTCTCGCTGCCTCTGAAAGACTTAGTTCATTGTTTAGACAGCTTTCTACTAGTTTCACACGCTCTTCTACTTTTAGCTTCATCAATCTTTTAGTCATAATAAATACCCCCATACTGGACTTATTATGTTTCAGTGTCCTGTATAGGGGTAGCATATCATAACTCAAAAAGTTATGTCCCATGCTCTTATTTCCCGAATAAACGGTGGGTACAGAAGCAACTCCATCTTCACTGCGTTCCGCTCTCAACAACTTCTACGCATGAGACATGCTAGAGTTGAAGGTTCGAAAAATAAGCTGAAATTGCTGTGAAACACTATTTACAAAGTAAATAGATGTAGAACAGTACCTACCTGGTCACAAAAATTTGAAGAGCACCACGTAGGAATCAATCAACATCGAAAGAAAGGCTTTCGTGTTTCTTGTCATTTCCGTGAATTCCATCTACACTCCGATCTCATCAATTTCTAAAGGTGAAACACCTTAAGAATTGAAGGACTGCGTTCCGCTCTCAACAACTTCTACGCATGAGACATGCTAGAGTTGAAGGTTCTTATTGCTGTAAAACACAACGAAGTATGAGTTGATGTTGCACAGTACCTACCCGGTTCTCGGAGTTAAACACTTCTGTTCCAACCTCTTTTATGTATCTTATGAATAGGACTTCCTACAAAACGAAGCCTTCAATTCTTTCATAGTTACTGCTTTTATTGTCAAAACAGATAACCTATCCTGTAATTAGACATTTCCATTTGGCAGCTTTTGAGCAAATTCTGCTTTAATTTCGATAAAGCTTTTAAAAGACTGCAAAAACTGGAAGAGTTCTGCCCGATTCTCAAATTCTTCGCGACTTTCTGGAAGAGGCATTTCCCGATACTCTTCATACACTTCAAAAATCCTCTCCAGTAGCTCTTGTCCATCATTTTCTTCAGCAAAAGTCTCTGAAGTGTATTCGAGTAAAGCCACCATTTTCTCCACTTGAATACCAAACAACTCAATTCTATCCAAACTTTCAATCATATCGTTCAAGACACTAATCTGTGTCCGACGCATCGCAAAATACGACCCATAGTAGACATTACGAACCACCCATTGGTTCTCTTGATAGGTTTGCGCACGCAGCTGTCCTTCTCTAATGAAAGCAAACAGACCTTGACAATTTTCTAAAAGTTTTTGTTCTGTTACTTCTTGATTCAAATACAAAGCCATTTCCGCCAGCAATTTTTTAAACATCGTTTCGATGACTAGCTGATCTTCTTTCAAACGATTTTCAGAATTAGGCATGTACAAATTAGCTAACAAAGCCAGACCCACACCAATGATCATCAATAAGTATTCATTAACAATCAATGACCAATGCATTGAACCTTCTACTAAATAATGTGTGACTAATACGGAACTCACAACAATTCCATCAGACAGCCCAAATGAGACCGCAAGAGGAATAAATAACAGTAGAAAGACACCGAACGCAATCGCTTGATAACCTAACAAAGAGAAACAGATAAAAGCTAAAACCGTCGCCAACGTCAATGACAATAAGCGATAAATCCCCGTCTGTAAAGAGGATTTTTTTGAATTTGTGACACTTAATACAGCAATGATTCCCGCTGAAGGCGCATATAATAACTGTAAGGCATTCGCCAAAATCATTGCTACCGCGGCACTGACACTCGTTTTGATAGTTCGAAGTCCAATACGCATAAAATCCCCCTTTCCTATTTGACTGGACTATTATACTAAAACACTAGACAGAATGAAAGAGGCGACAAATTTGTATGGCCTCCTCTTTGGAATCTGTTACTCTATTTTAAAAGAAATACTGGCTATTCCCTGTAATTTGTTGCTACCAAAAAGTTGGGTCTTCTGTGTCAATACATAGAACGGCGTTAAAGTTCTGTTTATACCACCTAAAAGAATATAAGTCCCCTATAGCGGCTTATTCACGCTTTCTACAGGTGCATAAGCCAAGCCACTTGCATTTATTTAAACATTTCTTCTCAAAATTTGGGGTAAGTTCAAATTACTTTAACGTTGTTTTGGGTAGGTGGTTCTGTTACAATGTTAGTAATTTATTGGTCCGACTATTACCGATAAGATAAAGCGGTTACATAGGATTGTTTTGGAGGATAAAACATGAATTCAACAGTTACTTTCTATATTACTCGACATGGAGAAACATTACTTAACCATTTACATAAAGCACAAGGTTGGGCAGATTCCCCATTAACTGAAAGAGGAATCCAATCCGCCTCACAACTAGGACTGCAACTGAAAAATGTCCAATTCTCGGCTGCATTTTCCAGTGATACATCCAGAGCTTTACAAACTGGAAAAACCATATTAACTGCACAGGGCCAAAATGAACTGCAAGTTGTTACTGATGAAAGGCTCCGTGAGTGGTGTTTGGGCTGTTGGGAAGCAGAAAATAATACTAAGTTTATTTCCAGTATGATGAATGAATTAGAGATCGAAAATGATTTTTCAGAACTTAATTTCCGTCTGCCGGAAGTTCAGGAGATTATTTATAAATCCGACACAACAGGTATGGTTGAACCGTTTCATATGATTACGGATAGATTAGAAAGTTTTCTTAAAGATACAGTTGATGATTTCATTCACTTGGATAATCCAAACATCCTGATTGTTACCCATGCTTTTACTATTAAAACATTGCTGTATTTGTTTTCAAGAGAAATGTTGCGAAAAAAACCTAAAATCAAAAATGTCGATATTATTACTATTAAATGGGATGGTAAAAATTTTTCTATCTTTGCGTAATAAACATAATCCTCCTTTGCAGCCGTGTGCGACAATGCGAATTAAGAAAAGAACTGGAGATATGGCGCACGCCAGCGGGACTAACAAAGTAGAACTGGCCAACTGCTTGTGACCAGACTGCGAATTTTTTGATAGAAGAAATCATGGATGTGGCCTTACTACTTTGGTCACATGAAAGGTGCTAGAAAGCTTATTACGAAAAAACTTTCTAGTATCCTAAGCCGATATACTTTCTTTAGTTCAAAAACATCCTCCAAAGTTATCAGTTGATAGCTTTTGAGGATGTTTTTTAGTTTTTACCTTAAATAAGGTTGTTTAGACTGCCAACTTATTCTTCGTCTTTTGTTGATGTTTCATAGAGATTCACCGAACTATTTGTCCCTTTTTTTGAAAAGTTCTCGATTAGCTCTTTGACATCTAAGCCAGTCGTTTCTTTTAAGGTTTCTTGTGTGCTAGCTAATAAATTTGTAGCATAATTGGAGATTCGGTTAGCTCCTGCATTTTCGCCACCAGAGCCAGTATCTACCACAGAAATTTTGTCGATATTTCCTAATGGTTGGGCTGCTTCCTTCATTAACTGAGGCAACATCTCGATGACCATGCTAAGAACAGCTGCTTCACCATATTCTTTAAAGGCATCTGCAATTTTTTGTTTGGCTTCGGCTTCAGCCGCCCCTCGAGCCAAGATAGCTTCCGCCTCGGCCTGCCCAGCTAAACGTGTTTTGCTAGCTTCCGCTTCGGCTAATGATTCTACTCGGAAACGATCTGCTTCGGCTTCCGCTAATTCTTTGGCTTTTTGTGCTTGTGCTTCTTGCTCTTTTGCGTAACGATCCGCATCCGCTTTTTTCTTCACTTCAGAATCGTATTGTTTCTCGCGACGAATAATTTCTTTTTCTTCTAACTCAATTTGTTTTTGACGCTCGATGACTTTAACTTCCATCTCTTGAGCGATTACTTCTTGTTGTGCACGAGCCGTTTCCAAATTGTAAGCTTGGTCTGCTTTCGCTTTGGCAATATCTTGTTCTTCTTTATAAGTCGCTAATTTTAATTCTTTTTCTTTGACTGACTCAGCAATTTCCGTTTGACGCTCTAATTCAGCCTTTTGAGATTCTTTTTCTGCTTGTGCTTTTTTGATTCGTGTTTCTTTTAAGGCTTCAGCTTCCGCAATATTCGCATCGCGCTTAACCTGAGCAATTCTTGGTTTCCCTAATGAATCGAGGTAGCCGTTTTTATCTCTTACTTCTTTAATGGTAAATGAAACGATGATTAAGCCCATTTTAGCTAAATCAACAGAGGCAACTTCTTGGACACTTTGACTAAATTTATCACGATTTTGATAGATTTCTTCTACAGTCATTGATCCTAAAATTGAACGAAGATGTCCTTCCAAAACTTCACGCGCTTCATTTTCAAGCTCTTCGCGCGTTTTTCCTAAAAATTGTTCCGCTGCCGTAGCAATTTCTTCTACAGAGGAGCCAATTTTTATGATTGACGTGCCATCACACATCACAGGAACCCCTTGTTCTGTATAAACCTCAGGCGTAGAAACATCCAGCTTACTTGATAACAAACTGATTCGATTCGAACGTTGGAACACAGGTAAGACAAACGCCCCGCCTCCGCGAACGATTTTGATTTTATTCTTACTTTCATCTGAGTGAACATTCTTTGAACCCAAATAACTTCCGCTGATAATCAATGCTTCATCAGGTTTCGCGGTTTGATACTTTGACACAAAGACGATTAATAACATCAGTAAAATAAATGCCACAATCGCAATCGGGATAACAATTACAGGTATCTCCATTTCTTGACTCTCCTCTTCATTTTATAGTTTCAGTGCTTCTTTGTAGGGGACAACATAACAAACTCGATCTTTGACTTCGATTACTAATACACTTGAACCTTGAGCTACATCTTCTAGCTGTGCTTCATAAAAGGCTGCAGGTCGGTTGATAGAACCGGTAACACTTTTTAATTGAATCTCACCCATTCCTTGTACAGGAATCGTTGTCACAACTGTCGCCACTCGACCTTCTATCTCTTTTTCTGAAGTTGAGATGGTCGCTTCGGCATTTCTTAATGGAAGTAATACATAAAAATTCAAAAGAAAGACTAACCCAGATGCCAAAATCACACTTACTGCAAAAATCAAGACCTCGTTACTATTTGTCAGCTTCTCGCCCAAATACCCAAACAAACTGGTAAACGCAAACCACGGAACAACTAGCATCGGATCAATCGGCCCATCAAAATCAAAGATGTCACCAAAAATAACCAATAGTAAGGCAATGATTGCACTACCAATTAATGTGTACCAATAAATCGTCTCTAAAGGAATTCCAGCCATTTTTTTATCCCCTCCTCTCTTAGTTCTATTTTATCAATAATCTGATAAAAAACCTAGGAAAATCGGGGATAAGTCAAAAGATAATCAAAAGAGCCTTTTTTAAATAACGAGCTACTCATTCGATTTTAGCGCTTCAATCATATCAACTTTTTTTAATTTGTAATACATCACGACACCCACAATAAACGTAAATAAAATCGTAATCAAACTCGAGTAAACATAACTCAGCCAATGAATTTCTGGTGAAAACATGACCATATCGACCTCAACCGTTTGTAAAATGTAGCCATGCTCCCATTTTCCTAGGAACAACCCAACAAATATACCCAAAGCAGTTAAGATAATGTTTTCTCGATACACATACATAATTAACTCTTTGTCATAAAAACCCAAAACTTTTATCGTCGATAGCTCTCGAATTCGCTCAGAAATATTGATGTTCGTCAGGTTATACAAAACAATGAACGCCAGCATACCAGCAGAAATAATCAAGACCCAAATAACAATATTCAAGCTGCCAATCGTTTCATCCAATGCGTTAATTGATTGCGTCAGGAAGGTCACATTAATGACTTTCGGATTCTCCATTAGCTCTTGTGCCATCGCGTTTTCCGTCGTTTTACTTAAATCCTTGGTAAATAATAAGATATCTGAATTATACGTAGGACTCTTTTTAAAGACCTTTTCGTAAAATAATGGTGTCATATAAGCAAAATGACCTGTGTAGTTTTCGGCAATTGCTGAGATTTTCATTCGAAATTTTTTCTTATCACTATTGGCTAATTCAATCGTATCGCCAACCTTCAAGTCAAAAAGCTTAGAAAGTTTCTCATTAATAATGACTCCCTCATCTGTTAAGGAATATTTTTCTCCTGTTTTTCGATTATTAAACAAAACAAATCGATCAATATCTTTCGGTGTTTCAGGGACATAAACATTCACGTCTTGGCTTGTTTTGCCAGATTCAGAAAGGGTTAAAGTATCCGTACTTAATCGCAAATTGTCTTTAAAACCACTTAACTTCTCGACGGCTTCCTCATAGTCTTTGGTCTGTTCAGAGGTTGCTTCTTCATCAAATGTGACAATCGCTTGATAATGCCACAGCTTATTAAACTGAACATTTACGACATCTGAGACAGAATCTCGAATGCCAAAGCCGGTAATAATCATGGACATACAGCCCGCAATCCCCAATATCGTCATCAACATCCGTTGTTTATAACGAAATAGGTTACGCATCGTCACTTTTTGAATAAAGCTAAGTCGTTTCCATAGAGGAGTGATTCGTTCCATAAAAATTCGTTGACCAGCTTTCGGTGCTTTTGGTCGTAACAGTTTGGCTGGTGTACTGAATAAATCAATCCGAACAACCAAAACAGCTGTTCCAACTGTACAAATCAATGCAACAGCAATCGCAATCAATGAATAGGACCAGTACCAAGGCGTTCTAAAACCGTCCAAGTTGTACATTTGACCATACGCACTAAAGATAATTGATGGGAACAAATAGAATCCTAAGGCTAGACCAGCAATTGCACCCGTCAGTCCTGCTGAAAATGAATACAATAGAAACTTCTGCGCTATTTCGCCATTTTTATACCCTAAGGCTTTAAATGTACCAATCTCATTTCGTTTCTCTTCTACCATTCGTGTCATGGTTGTCAAACTAACTAAAGCCGCAATTAAAAAGAAAATAATTGGGAAAACCGTAGCTAAAGAAGAGATTCGGTTCGCATTTTCTTCATATTCTTGGTACCCGGGGTTATCGCTTCGCTGCGTGAAAAGAAGTTCAGCTGGCTTTAAATCCGCCACGCGTTTTTGCGCGTCTTTGACTTTCTTTTTTGCATCCTCTAATTTTGGCTGATTCTCTTTCTTTTCTTTCTCAAAAGTCTTTACCCCTTGATCATAGTTTTTTTGCCCTTCATCTAACTTTTTTTGAGCGGCATCAATCTGTGTTTGCCCCTCAGCTTTTGCAGCAGTTAGTTCTTTTTGGGCAGCCATTAGCTTATCTTGTCCATTATCAAGCTTCAACTGCGCTATTTGCAGTTGAAGCTCACCGTTAGAGATTTGTGTTTTCGCTGAGTTATACTCATCGACTTGTTGATTAATCATTGTAATCGTGTCTTGCAGCTGGGTGAGTCCTGCTGACAATTCTTGTTGTTGTCCAAACAACTTCCCTTTATCTGCTTGAACCTGTTGAAGAACTCGATCCAAGTCCGCTTCATTCAGGGATTTCGAAAGCTGACTTACTGCCTCTTTTAATTCTGTTGAAGCATCCACTTGAGTTAGTAATCCTGATAGGCTGCCCAATACTTGCTGAAGAGCTGCTGTAAACTCATCGTCAGCTACTGACTTAACTTGGTTTAATATCTGTTCGATTCCTTGATACGTCGCTAATGCGCTATCTAGCTGTCCGGCCTTTCTTTGCAAATCTGCTTGCTGCGCGGTTAACCCACTCAAGCTTTGTTTGGCTTCTGTTATTTTAGGCTCAGCGGCTGAAAGTTCTGCTTTTTTTTGTTTTAGTGTTTCTTCTTGTTGCTTCAACGACTCTTGACTTGCCTCAAGAGTCGCTTGGTTTTTCTTCAGCTCTTCTTGACCTGAAGAAATTTTACTGTTTAATTCCTTTTGAGAATCAGACAACTTTTTCTTACCATTTTCTAGCTCTGATTTAGAATCAGCTAACTTTTTTTGCCCGTCTGCTAATACTTTTTCGCCCTCATCAATCTGCTTTTGAGCCTTTTCAATTTCGGTTTTTGTTTCAATTTGAACTTCCTTCAAGCGTTCTTCAGGTCTATTCTTCAACTGCTTGTTTAAAATCGTCTCATTTTTCTTAACTAACGCATCATATTCTTTCGAGTAGGCGGTCATCTTTTCCGTATTTTCATAGCGAATCAAGACCCGACTGTAGGTGCTTAAGGATAGATCCTCTTCAGGAATTACCGCAAAAAAATCAATCAAGCCTGTTCCGACGTTGGTGTTTCCTCTCGAGACATTTTCGATATATTCCGCTGACTTGACAAAACCAACAATTTTGTAGCTATCCTTCTTAAATGCGCCCTCAGTATCATCTTTATCCTCTAAGGTAAATGTATCGCCAACTTTATAGCTACCCCTTCTTTGAGCCAGACTATCTAGCGCAATTTCGCCACTTTTTTCAGGAAGACGTCCTTTTTGAACCACGTATTGGTTGACGCCTTGTTTTTTCAAATTTAAGCCAAAAAAACGAATCACACTATTTTTTTCGGTAATATTGACATCCTTAGTATATTGAGGCATAACTTCTGCCACTTCCGGCTGCTCTCTAATCAGCTCAATATCTTTATCAACGATTCCTAATGTTGAAATGAGTGTCGTGTCTGCTAATCGATGTTCTTTGAAATAACGGTCTCCAGTGGCAATCATATCTGGACCCGTTGCTCCAATCCCAACAAAAAAAGCAACGCCTAAAAAAATAATTCCTAAGATAGAAAAGAAGCGTGCTTTTGACTGCCATATCTCACGAATGCTAGTTTTCCACATGGCTGTTTTTTTCATCATTTTCGCATCCTACCATTCTATTTCTGAAACCGGCGTTGGCTGTTCATTCACAACAACACTTCGAACCTTAGCATCATTAATTCGTATCACACGATCTGCCATTGGGGCAATCTGTGAATTATGCGTAATGATGATGACTGTCGTCCCTGTTTTACGCGCAGTATCTTCTAATATTTGTAATATTTGTTTCCCTGTTTCATAATCAAGTGCTCCTGTTGGCTCGTCGCACAATAAAAGCTTGGGCTGTTTGGCTAACGCACGAGCAATCGTCACTCGTTGCTGTTCTCCTCCTGACAACTGCGCAGGAAAATTATTCATCCGTTTGCCTAAACCCACTGAGTTTAAGACACTCTGTGCATCAAGTGCATCGGCAACGATTTGGGACGCCAACTCGACATTTTCTTTAGCGGTCAAATTGGGGACTAAGTTATAAAACTGAAAAACAAAACCAACATCATTGCGGCGGTAAGTCGTCAGTTTTTTGGCATCAAAATTTGCAATATCAGTTCCGTCAATAATAACCTGCCCTTCATCACAACTATCCATGCCACCTAATATATTTAACACAGTTGACTTTCCAGCACCACTTGGACCTAAAATCACGGCAACCTCCCCTTTTTCTACGCCAAAGGTAATCCCGTCATTTGCGGCGATAACCGTGTCTCCCATGTGATATCGTTTATATTCATTAATTACATCTATATAAGCCATTACAAATACACCCTCCTTCTCATAAGTAGTTTACCACAATAAAATGAGAGGTTGGGATAGAAGTGTCTACTTCCGAAAAATAAAACCTACAACTCTAGCATGTCTCATGCGTAGAAGTTGTTGAGAGCGGAACGCAGTCCTTCAATTCTTAAGGTGTCTCACCTTTAGAGATTGATGAGATCGGAGAGTAGACCTTCAACTCTAGCATGTCCCATGCGTAGAAGTTGTTGAGAGCGGAACGCAGTCCTTCAATTCTTAAGGTGTCTCACCTTTAGAGATTGATGAGATCGGAGAGTAGACCTTCAACTCTAGCATGTCCCATGCGTAGAAGTTGTTGAGAGCGGAACGCAGTCCTTCAATTCTTAAGGTGTCTCACCTTTAGAGATTGATGAGATCGGAGAGTAGATGGCGTTCCTTCCACACCCATTGATTATCTCTTGAAGTAAAACTTTTTTTGCGTATACTAAGTAGTAGAAAAATATCGAGGTGACTTATGAACAAACAACCGCAGAAAAAAGCCGTTACATCTATCATCGCCATTATCGTCGTTTTATTATCCGGTGTCTTTGGTCTAAACATAGACAAATTTACGAGCACACCCACGACTATATCTTCAACAGATACTAAAAAAGAGCGTGGCCTCCCCACAGAAGCAGACCTTGCACCCGTTTTAAACAATCCCGGAGTAACCGATAATGGTTCCGCTAGTTTTACCGCTTCTGAGCTGAAAAAAGAAGAAGGTTGGATTGAGTATCTCCCACTTGACTCACACAACCGTCCAACAGGGGCTGAGGCATTGTTAACCAAGGAGATGATTAACACAGGAACCAGTGCCAATCGTGATATTCGCCCTCCAGGCTTTATCTCAGGGCCTAAATATGATCACTCGCGAGGCCATCTAATTGCTAAACAATTTGGCGGTAGTGGCGATGAGCCTAAAAATCTTGTAACCTTATACCAATATCCGGTCAATGACCCATACATGAATTTTTACGAGCTAAAAATCCGTCAAGCATTAAACAAAGGGGAAACTGTTCGTTATCGTGTTACCCCCGTATACGAGGGAAAAGAAAAAATCCCAGCTGCCGTTGATTTAGAGGCAAAAGGCTTAGATAACAATAGTACGATTGATTTTTCTATCACCATTCCAAATGTAAAGTAGGTGTTTGTTAATGTTTATTGAACGAAAAGAAGAGTCTTTGGCAGAATTCCTTCGTTGGTTGACCTCGCAGGGCCCTGAAGAATGGGAAGAGCTCGTGTTTCTACCCCAAGACCAGCCACTCAAACAAAGCTTACACATGCTTCACTCACCACTCACCCTATCAATCGAAGAATATGAACGTTGGCTCGCTGATGGAGGACTGCTTCTTGCACGAACGATTGACGGCGATTATATTGGTGAAAAACAAAAACAAACGTACTATCTACCACGCTCGCTTGTAAAAGAAGATCTTCAAATCAAAAACTTGACCTTTCTAGAACTTTTACGTGCTTATGAAGCTAGTCAAAAAAGTATCGCCAGCTTCTTTTAAAAAAGGAGGCTGGGACACAACTTTACAAGTTATGTCCCAACCTCTCTTGGCATCCGAATAAACGCTTCAACCAAATTTTTTAAGTCGCGTTTTACGCGCGGAAACGTTCTGTGCCATCTAAATAAGTGGCTTGTAATTCCATTTCTGGATTTAAGACGATAAAGTCAGCGGCACGGCCTTTAGTAAGGCTACCACATTTATCATCAATTTTACAGCTAACAGCAGGAACCAACGTTGCCATCATAATTGCTTGTTCTGGTGTTGCAATTCCCCAATCAACCACATTTTTGATTGCTTCTTTTAATTTTAAAATACTTCCAGCCAAGTTGCCACTTTCAAGGCGGGCAGTTCCGTCTTTCACAACTACTGGAAATTCGCCCAAATTGTAATCTCCATCAGGCATTCCACCTGCCATCATACAATCAGTAATTAAAGCAATATGATCATGTCCTGCTTTTTCCATTAGGATTTCCGCAGCATTTCTGTGCACATGATGACCATCACAAATCAACTCTGAAAAAACATGATGTAAACTCATCAAAGCACCCACCATACCAGGTTCGCGATGGTTTAAACCACTCATTCCATTAAAGGCATGTACAAAGACACTTGCTCCAGCTTCAACTGCTTCTTGTGCTTCTTCTAATGTTGCACTACTATGACCTAAAGACACCACTACCCCTTCATCAGTCACTTGTTTAACAAATTCTTTCACGCCATGACGTTCAGGTGCTAAAGCGATTTTTTTAATTAATCCACCAGATGCTTCTTGCCATTCGTGGAAGGTTGTCAAATCAGGGTCGCCAAAATAACTTGGGTTTTGCGCTCCTTTGTGTTCTTCTGTAAAGAAAGGTCCTTCAAAATAAATCCCTTGAATCTTTGCGCCTTTGACCTCTGTATACATCTTGCCAATCGTTTCAGCTACATCTTTTAAGCGTTCTTTAGTAGAAGTTAAAGTTGTCGGTAAAAATGAAGTTACTCCACAAGATAATAAACCTTCTGACATCACATGAATCCCCTGTGCATCATTATCCATCACATCATGATTCATGAAACCATGAATATGCGTATCGACTAATCCTGGTGCAATCCATTGTCCTTTTTGATCAATCACATGAACTTCTTCTTTAGGCAATTGCGTTACATAGTCCCCAAACAAGCCATCTGTAATTTCCAAATACCCTGGACCCTTCACACCGGACTTCATAAAGAATTTGTCTGCATAGATAAATGTTTTCATTCTACTCGCTCCTTCAATTTTTCTACTTTTAAACTACTCTTATTTTCCAAATAAGTCAAGAATGGTGTAGACCATTTTAACCAAAATTAGCAATTCTTTTAACTTCAGCAGATAATTGTTGATAAGTTAGGGCTTCTTGTTCTTCTTTTCGCTGATGCAGTACACGACTTTTTAGCAGAAATAACTCTTCCAAATAATAAAAACTATTTTTTTGTCTAGCCAGATGAATGCCACAATCAATCTGCTCGTTAGCCAGTGTATATTGTTCTTTTTGATATAAAAAGCTGGCATAGTTATAAAAAATTTTTGTAAGCTCTGCACTCCCGCGTTGATTTGGTAAACGATAAAACAGGTAAATACTCTTTTTCAAATATTGTTCTGCTTCTTCAAGATTGCCCATATCCCCATAAACTTTGCCGATACAGCTAATCAATTGGACTTCTTCTTTTGAGACATGCATTTTATCTAGTTTGAAGGTATAAGACAGGCCCTGTTTTAACAAAGAAAGTGCTTTCTCGCAATTACCATGTAAAAAGAACTCGCAGCTTCCTGCATAATAAAAATAAAGTTGAATGTCTGTATCCAAATACAGCTGGTTAATTAAGCCTGGTCTTTGTAATAATTCATCTAGTTTTTCGTACTCTTTTTTCCCAAAGTGATAAGCCATTGATTCTAACAGGATATCCGTTTCTTTGACATTCACAGAATTATAGACCATTACTTGATCCATCGTTACCCCAAGACGTTGGCAAAGTTGTTGCATCACTAAGACATTCGGTAATTCTTCCCCATTTTCTATTCGACTTAGCACACTTTGAGAGCAAATATCTTGTGAGAGCATCTTTTGTGTGAGTTTCCGTTCTTTTCGGATAGCTTTCAATACATTGCCAAAGGTGTCTAAATACCCTTCCATAAATTCCCCTCATTTCATCAAATATGCGAATTCGCATTATGAATGTATTCTACTTTATCAGATAATAAACTTCAAGAAAGAACCATTATTTCTCAACGTTTTAAAGGCCTTTCATTAATCATTTCGAGGTGAATCTAATGAACAATCAAGAAATAATCCATTTTGTTTGGGAAGACAACGAGTATGAAGGAATCATTGAGAAAGAATATGAGTACTCATTTTTGATTCACGTACATAACCCGACAGCTGAGATGGTTGCTAAATATACTAATCGTATGATTGTTAGTAAAAAAGTATGCCGCACAAAATAAAAAAATAACAACTAACCTTTTTGATAGGCAAACGACATCACATTGTTGTTCAACCAAAGCCTGGTTAGTTGTTATTTTTATTTTGGCCGATTATTTTTGTTTATAAGTTGCTAAAAACTCGCGCATCTTATCTGTTGTCAGTTTTAAGTCTTCCAATTTTGGCAGATAAACAATTCGGAAATGATCCGGTTGATTCCAGTTAAACCCACCCCCATGAACTAATAAAACATTATGTTCATGTAAGAAATCTAAAACGAACTGCTCATCATCTTTTATATTAAAACGTTTCGTATCAATTTTAGGGAAAATATAAAAGGCTGCTTTAGGTTTTACCGCAGATAGTCCAGGAATATCATTAATCGCATTGTAAATGAATTCTCGCTGCTCATAAACACGCCCACCAGGCAAGAGAAGCTTATCCACACTTTGGTAACCACCTAACGCTGTTTGAATGATTTGTTGTGATAATACGTTAGAACAAAGACGCATAGAAGACAACATATTTAAGCCCTCAATATACCCTTTTACTCTTGATTTATCCCCACTCAAGACCATCCAGCCCACTCTAAACCCAGCTACGCGATGTGATTTTGATAGACCATTTAAAGTCACCACAAAACGATCCGGCGCTAAAGTTGCAATTGGGATATGTTGCAAACCATCCATAACTAAACGGTCATAAATTTCATCCGAATAGATAATTAAATCATTTTGACGAGCCACTTCCACAATTTCTTCCAATAATTCTTTTGGATATAAAGCCCCTGTTGGGTTATTGGGATTAATCACTACAATCGCCTTCGTACGACTAGTCACTTTGCTCTTAATATCCGCTATATCTGGATACCACTCTGCCTCTTCATCACAAACATAGTGAACAGGGCTACCACCAGCTAAAGAAACTGCCGCCGTCCATAAAGGATAGTCTGGCATAGGCACAAGAACTTCATCGCCATTGTCTAATAACCCTTGCATACACATCGTAATGAGCTCGCTGACCCCATTTCCCGTATAAATATCATTAATCGTAACATTCGGAAAATTCTTTAATTGGCAATACTGTTCAATTGCCTTTCTCGCAGAAAACACACCTTTAGAGTCTGAATATCCTTCAGATTCACGAACGTTCATAATCAAATCACGTACAATTTCATTTGGTGCTTCAAAACCGAATAACGCAGGATTCCCTGTATTTAATTTCAGAATACTGACGCCCTCTTCCTGCATCCGCTCAGCTTCTTCTAATACTGGCCCCCGCACATCGTAGCTGACGCCGTTTAACTTGGTCGATTTTTCAAATTTTTTCATCCGTATCCCTCTTCTCATTGATTACAGCATGTTTCGATTGTTTTTCACTCTTCTGTAAAAAAAGCACAATTAAGGCACAAAACAGAAAATGCTAGCTTTTACTTGATTTTGTTTTGCCAAAAATTATTGAACCAATTTTCTGTCAATTTCCATTTTACATCAACTTAAAAACATTGGAAGGTTTTTTTGCGCTATTTTAAAAAAAATCAACTTCCTGATTTTAGCAGAAAGCTGATTTATCACCCTAATCTAAGGAAACGTATTGATGATAAACGATTTCCTTAGCTATAAGTCAATGGTGTACATTTGAGTCTGCCCTTCTTCATCGTGAACCATCGTCAGAAAGGACCACCCATATTTTTCATATAATCCTTTATGATCCGTTATGAGGTAGAGTGTATTTACACCATTTTCGTTCATATCCGTACAAATGAAGGAAAGTAACTCTTGAGAAATTCTCTGACCACGATTCTCTTCACTCACATAAACCGCACAAATGTTGGGTGTTAAATCCGGTCGATCATGGAAGTCATTTTCAATCACGCCTGCTCCAGCGATTATCTGTTCTGACTCGTCTAATACTATATACCATTTAGGAATCACGTTCGCTTGCACAAGAGAAGCTTCCATGCTCTCGGTATAGGCTTCAACAGGAACGCCCCATTTGTCATGAAACCATTCTGCTGCCTCCATTAGTTTCTCAGGGAACTGGTCGATTCGTTTAATTTGTAAGTGTTCCATGGTGAGACCTCCTGTTGATGATTAGTGAAATCTTCCTGTAAATAGTAAAGCTTAAGAAATCTATTTACAATTATTACATGTCTATAATGTATAGTAGCTTTGGATATAACCGATTAAAATAAACATATCTTAATTATGAATTTGATTTAAATACATAATTTTCCAATTCTTCAGTTAACATAAATAATATTTTTTTTTCTGACAATACTAATTCATCCAATTTAATCACAATTTTATCAAGTAAATTCCTATTAATATCATTTTTTTCAACTGACATATTATACCTATACGAAAGGCGCCGGATTATCTCTGATTTTATAGTTAGATTACTCACTTGCTCCGACAATTGAGTGGTACCAATAATTTTTTTGTCTAATAAATAATCTACTATATCTAAAAGTAGTTTTTTATGTTCATGTATTTTTGATGGCAATCGCATGTCTATCTTACCTTCCATCTCATTATAAACTTGTCTAATCACAGAATAAGTCTCAGAACCGAAGCAAAGTTTTTTTCTTTTTTTAAAATCGATAGGTGTCCCATCAATAAAATCTTGGAAATTTTTTATTAGCACTTCTAAATCAATTTCTCGTTCGTTTTTTTTAGGTTTGAAAAAATAAAAATCATCTGTCTTAAAAATATCTTTATTCAATGTATCCGTTGCGTAAAGAAAATCTTGGAAACGAATTTCTACTTTTCCTAAATAGCCATCTTCCAAATAATTATATGCTAGAAATACTTCCTTATTTCTGTTAAACCCGAAAATAAGACTATCATGCCAAAAAAAGTATTCTTGAAAGGCACTAAACTTTGGTAGATAGAACTCATTTAAATAACATGATAGATAAAATCCATCTTCAATCATACCTATAACAATATCTATTATATTATTGCCAAACCTGTTCAAACTCCCTCTCTGTATTTTATTTACTTCCAAAGCTTCCAATTTATCTATAGAGGGTAAGACTGTACTTAAATGATAAGACTCGTTATTCCAATCTTTACTAATTTGAACCCCATAATAATTTTCAAATAAAACAGGATTATTCTCTTCATAATTCGATAAAACATTATATAAAAAAGCTTCATAATTAAAACATTGAAAGGTACATGTTTCATTGATAGGAAGCATAACAGATTCTCTATCTTTCATTAAATATTCACCGCCCCAAATTATAAACACATACTCCTGCTAGCTAAAATAATTCACTATTTCAGTCATTATTTTTTCAATCTCATCATCCTCATTAAAAAAAACTGGTAATGAAAATTTTTGCTGATATTTTTCTATTATCTCTTTTTTATCAGCATTTGAAATTCTGATCAATTTACCATAGCTTCCTTGCCAATTATTAGGATATTCAAATGGATAAATTACAAGTCCTATTACTTTGCAATCAACTAAACCTTCTAAATAAGAAATTGTACGTCTAATATAGCTCAAATCGTCAAATACATTAATTGATAAAAGAACAGCATCTGGCTGGGTTCCTAAAAGTAAATCTTGATTTAACAAATTAAACTGATTGGCATTTCCAAAATCATACGGAACGACCCCTGATTGCCCACCTATCAGAATAATATCTATTTTTTTAGTTGACACTTCTTGAATCAGTTCATTTATATACCCAATATTTTCTTCGCCAATCGTTTTTATTGTTGAATTATACCCAATAGGGAATACCTCATTCATTTGATATAAAAGAGAACTTGGTTCAGTTCCGAGTTGTCCAACTTGATACCCCATTTCAATTAATTTTCTTCGTATTCGAAGTTGCAATGTAAATTTCCCTTGTCTGCTACTCGTTCCAAAAAATCCTAAAATTGGTTTTGAAATTTGAAACAATTTTCCCAGGTTTTTCCCTTTACAAATATTTTTGTCTAACACTTCAGGAATATAAACATTACGGTTTGTGCCTATATACTCTTTATATCTATCATCAAAAAAAATTATATTTTTCTTTGTTTGTTCTGCTTTTTCAATAAGCATCTCTACATTTTTACTAAAGTTTTTCACTTTGTCCAAGGCATCTGTGTGCCCTATAATTAAAGTATCAAACTCTTCCCAGTTAATGGTACTGATATCTTGGATTCTTTGATTTAGACAAAAATCGTCATCTAAAATATTAATAATACTCTTATTCATATTTACAGAATATTTAATGTCAAAAACTCCTACTATTGAAAAATTTAATAAATCATGAAACCTTACCAAGCTATGCATTTCTTTATTAAAAGGAAATAATATTGCCTTTTTGATTGGAGGTAATATTGGTGCTCTTTCCTTTTTCAAAAAATGGCAGATTTTTTTTGCACCTTTCTTTAAGCAATCGTCTAAATTTTCTTTTGATATTTTATTTGTATGTCCAAGAATTATTTTTAAAATTTGAGATGTGGCATGTGCACAAGCAAGGCTATTGCCTCCTAAAAAGATTTTTTTAGGTTTTATCCATGATACCCTCTGAATATTACCTTTCGCTAAAATATTTATTGGTGAATTTTCAAGATAAACATAGTCTCCTTTATAGATACACTCTGAGCTTGTTGAAACACCTATAACATCATTGTAAGCTGCAGGAAATGACATAGCCCCATCATTATCAAATGCAGAAACAATAAAAACGCCTTTATTAGTTAGCCGTTTACAAATTTTTTGTAAACTACTTGTAATTGTTTGAGTTATGCCCAAACTTAGATTTATAATATCTGCATTAAAATTACTTTCTATATATTCTAATGCAAAAACTAGATCTTCCTCTTCAACAGTAGTCTCTTCAAAAAGCTTGACCATTATTATTTGTATTTTTTCACAGTCAATCTCTCTTGAGATAATATCATAAATTGCTGTCCCATGACCAAAGGAATCAGAGAAATCTGTTATTATCTTTTTATCATGTATACCAAATCCCTGAACATTTTTCTCTTTGATTATCTCCCGCTTTAACCCACTATCTACAATGACAACCGTCTTCATATTTCTCCTCCAATAACTCTCTTTGTTTTTTAAACAGAGAATGATACAGTCCCTCAGGATTCTCCATTAATGTTTTATGATTCCCGTACTCTGCTACTTTTCCATTATCGATTACGGCAATTTTATGAGTGGAATTTGTAAAAATAAACCGATGAGTAATAAAAATACATGTCCTATCCTCTAACCGTGCCAACAGATTGTTGAGGACCTGACTTTCATTCATGGAATCAAGTGCTGCTGTCGGCTCATCAAAGACGATAATTTCTGACTGTTTATACAGGGCGCGAGCTAACGCTATTTTTTGTCGCTCCCCACCTGAAAAAGAAAGTCCATCCGCATCAAATTCCTTTTCAACATACGTTGTTAAAAATAAAGGATACTGTTCAACCTTTTCTTTTAACCCTGACACCTCTAGCACCTCTTTTAACCGGTCGTCATCCTTAACAAATGAACCCACAATATTCTCTTCAACTGAAAAGGAAAATAAACGGTGCTCTTGAAATAAAATAGAAACCAATGATTGACGTTGCTCTAGTGAATAGGTATCAATCGGTTTTCCATTCAGCAAAACCTGTCCGTGTTCTATTGGGTAAATGCCAGATAAAAGTTGTATAAAGGTACTCTTTCCCGAGCCATTTTTTCCCACAATAGATAACTGCTCGCCTTTTTGAATTAATAGAGAAAAGCCTTTCAAAATATATGCTTTACTCATTGGATAACGAAACCAGACATTTCGAAACTCAAGTGTCACTAGTTTGGGAATTTCTGGATACTCTTTTTCTTTTGAGCCAAGCACATTCTGGCCATAACTCATTAATTGGCGAATGAATAGCTGTTTTTTTTGTAACGAAAAAACTGCAGTAATTCCAGTAACTAGCTGACCATTTAGTCTTTCTACACTAGTTAAATACAGCGAAAAATCCCCTATTGTCATTGTTTTTTTTACAACACCAACCCCTAAAATAATAAAAAGGAGTATTTGCTGCGTGAGCAACAAGAATTCACTTTTGAAAGAGTTTTTTTCTACAGCAGTCAAATGTGCTTGGTTTACTGACATATGACTCTTTTCATTTATCTCAAATTGTCCACTTACAAACTCTCTTGAATGGTTCATTCTTATTTCTTTACCTTGCTCAACAGACTGAAGTAAGGAAAAATAATAGTCAATTCTTCTCCAAAAAGGGAGATATTTGGGCTTCCATTTCTCCCATAAAAGGATATTATTACTTTGTATATAGACTTGTACAAAAGCGACAAGTAGGCTTAAGAAGAATAGAAGAATAGATAATCTTCCCAAAATAATAAAAAAAATGATGAGCTGAAAGAAAGACAACAGAACTTCCGAATGCAATTGAAACAAATCTACAAAACAGTCCTCTTCCTCCGCCAATGCTAAAAAATCGCGAAAATCACTCTCTTCTGCTTGAACATAAGGAGTTTTATGGACGATTGTGGCAACCTTTTCTTTTGCTTGAATAATTAGATCTTTTTTTCCAACAAACAAAGAAGCATCTATCAATCGATTCAGCAGCTTTACGCCAAATATTAAGGTTAACAACATGCCAATATGAAAAATTAGCGTGTCAAAATGCTGAAGATTGGTCAGAGCATCTAATATTTCTTGCACAACAAAAAGTGGTAGGAATACAAGCAAAGCCTGCAAGCAACTCCCTAAAATAGAGTAAAAACTGTATTTCGGGTTTAGGTGATAAATAAATGTTGATAGAAAGTATATTTCCTGAATAAATGTTTTCATTTCTCATTCACCCTAACTATACGATGTTTGTTTACAAAATAGATTCGAATAAACACCCTTTTGGTTGATTAATTCTTGATGAGTTCCCGTTTGAATCAAGTTCCCCTTATCTAAAACAATAATTTGAGTTGCCAAACGACACATTCCTAAACGATGCGTGATAAAAATAGACCACTTACCATTTAAAATTTGGTTTAAAGAGCTGTAGAGGAGCTCTTCTGCAAAGACATCAAAATTCGCGTTCACTTCATCAAATATAAAAATCGGGGCCTCTTTATATTGTGCTCTACTACCAGCTATTTTCTGTAACTCTCCTCCAGAAAATTCGACTCCCTCCTCGAAAAAGCGCTTACTGATTTGCGTATCCAAACCGTAAGGAAGCTGCTCGATTTTCTCCTTCATCCCCCAATCATCCAGCACCTCTTTCATTCTTTCTTCACTTTTAGGTAAACTTAAAGATAAATTATCGGCTACTGAAAAAGAATAGAGTTGAAAATCTTGAAAGACAATAGATAAAAAATCCTGCCACTCATTTGATGAATATAACCAAATATCTTTTCCTTTATAAAATATTTTTCCTGAACTCGGCTTATAAAATCGGCATAACAATTTTATAATAGTCGACTTACCTGAGCCATTTCCACCAACTATTGCCAATGCTTCTCCTTTTTTTAGTGTGAAGCTAATTTCAGACAGCGCCGTTTCAGTACTATCGGGGTAGTTAAAAGAAACCTCCCGAAATTCGATAACTCCTTCATCTTGAGAAATACTTGTTTCATTTTTTTCTTCAGGAATCAATGCCATATATTTTTGGTGTTCTGAAAACTTAGCAACAGCTATCATCCATTTACCAAAGTTAGCGGTCATTGCTTGAAAAATATTGGTCAGATTATTTATCGCTCCAATTATGAGAATAAACTGCCCTATTTCCAAATTGGATGAAAAAAATTGATAAGCAATATAGCCATATTGAAAGAAAGAAAATAGAAAGACGACAGCTTCAATAAAAATTAACGAGGTGCGAGTCTTTCCTATAAACGTTCCACCGTTTTTCAACAATTTTGCACGGATAGTTTCTGATTTTTCTAATAAATATGGAAAGAAATTGCCTAATCTAATTTCTTTTGACCAATCAAGATCAGTTAATAAACGATAAATGTAAGAAACTTTTCTTTCATCGCTCACTGATCTCTCAGCAAAATTTAGGCGCGCCGTTTCTATTTTTTTACTAACAAAATAGTGGAATACCACTGAACAAAGAACCAGTAGAGAGAATAATTTCGAAAACTGAAATAAAATGAGCATATACACAACTAATTGAAAAGAACTTGCTAAAAAGCTACTTAAGACTTCCGTAACTAAATACGTACTATGCGTGTTGATCCTTACTCTCTTTTGTAAATCGCGAGTCTCTTCTTTCTCAAATTCATAATAAGGAATGCACGCATAACTTTGCGCATAGAAAAAGAATTCTTGATCATTATTTTGATTTATTGCCACGGCATGATGAGTTGTGTTTTTAATTCGAACAATTTTAAGTATAGAAACAATCAAAAAAAACTCAAAAATACTCAGCATCCCCTTTGTTAACGAGTCTTGAGTAAAAATGGTTAGAATATTAGCCGTTAAATATAATAAAATAAGCGGTTCTACTATTGATACAACCAGCTTGATTATTTCTGTAGTTAACAAAGAATGAGTAGAATGCTCTAGACAAAATTTTAACAGTTTTTTATGTTGTCTTAGTAGTTTGTTCTTTTGATTCACTTTTTCACCCACCTGAAAACAATCCGCTAGTTCTTTGAAACATAATTGAAATAGCGGATGTTTATTAATTTATTTAGCTTTTATCATCTGTTATAATCTGTACTGTTTTCTTTATTGCGGAAATTAATAACTTCGATTATTACATGCCAAAATATATTGGCATGTAATTGACTCTCAGCACCCATGACATCTAGAATTTGTTCCTAGCTCTGTTGTATATAAGTGTACTTTCTTGCTCTGTTTCTTTTTTGGTTTGTATAACTTCAACATGTTGGTATCCTCCTATAGTTTTATTTTTTGAACTTGCTGACTTCTAGTATATTCACTATTTGCATTACTTTCGACAACAAATATCCATGCCTTACTTTAACCTGATAACCATCACTCGATTCTCTCTTTTTCATGTTTTCGTCCCCATAATAAAGACATGACTGATTAACTACATCTAAAATAAAGACCGTATCAAATTCTATTCTATCTATGCGCTATCTTTATATTTTTGGAAACCTTCACCTCCTTGTAGAATTCAAAAGCTATATGGGGTTAGCAGTCGAAATTTTTTTATGATTAAAAGAGTAGATTAAAATGCTTACTACTTCTTTTAGAACATTTCCTTCTGAAAATTCGAAACAACTATAATTAAATTATTTAGTGAAGCAAATAAATCTAAAGTATAAAAATCTTCAGAAAACTCAATACCAAATTGGTCTTCCAATTCAACTAGAGCTAACATATATTGTAAAGAATCATTAATATACTCTCTGATATCCACGTCACTTGATTCATTTCTAATAGTGATTCCTACATTTCCCAGTGCTTGTATAATCTCGCCTTTATTCGCCATTACCTATTGAAATCCTTTCAAATACGTTATTTTCTACATCTAAAAGTAATAGTGTATCCTTTAATGCCACTTTCTCTAATGGACATTTTACTTTTTGATCTTTTCTCAATACTCTACGAGCAGGACAAGGCTCACCTAAACAATTTGGAGCAAAAAAACAGGTCTCAAATTCATTACATACTTCAGAATGAGTAATCCAACTTGCAGCTTTATTTCCATCAATTTGCATAATTCCATTATCAATCAATTTTCCAATTTTAGCTTCTGGATTTGTCACAAAATCTAATGTACATTTGTAAACAAGACCATTTGGAGCAATAACAAAACTATTTTTTTTTGATGCATAACAAACCCCTCCACAAGGATTCAAAAACTCTCCAAAAGTATATCTAAGTTTATCGGATGAATTAATGATATTATTATATATATTATGAATCATCTTATTTTCTTGGTAGATGTGACCTTCAAAAGATTTGATTTGTTCTCCTCCCCAATCCATTACTGGTCTGGCAAAGAAAGTAAAACGGTTATCCTCGCCAAACCTACTAGCAAAATACTCTTTATAGAATGAAATATATTGAATTAACTCCTTGGAAAAATTAGTTCGAATAGTGATGTTGAAGCCTTTTCTAGTTATATTTTTTTTTATTGACAATAGGTTCTCAATTATCTTATCAAAAGTAGAATCATCTCCTTTTAATAACGGCCGTTGATAATCATGAATTTTTTTCAAGCCATCAATTGTCAGTTGATAGTCTAAAATTTTATATTTTAATAATTTTCTAAAAATTTTTTCGGAAAGTAAGTATCCATTCGTTGTCATACTAGAAGAGTAAGGTTTCCCCTTTTTTCTGCATATATCAATAATTTTATTTGATATATACTCAATTACAGGTAACCCTTCTAGTGGTTCACCACCAAACCATTCCACATGTACTCTAGAATACTTATTGATATTCATTTCCACAAATTTGACAACTGCTTCTTGAACCGATGACAACATTTGGCCGTCTTCAAATGTCTCATAGCAATATTTACATCTAAAGTTACACTCAAGTGTAGGCAGAATTATTAATTCTAATTCTGTTGAACCAATCGTCTCTAAGTATAACCCTCTCAATAAATCGTTTTCATTTACATTCTCTCTAATCAAATATCCTTTTTCGATAAGCTTTTCGATGAAGTCTGATGAGAATGATTTATAGGAAATTTTTTTCTTTAACAAATTGTTTACAACTTCAGCCTCAATCATAGGTATTTTTAAAAAACTATTCTGTCCTACTAACGAATTATATAACAAGAGATCCCCTGCTCCATTTTTTATATGATAATTAAACCTAGATAGTTTAAACATAATTTCACCCTCCTCTTTGACTCAAGACCAAAATTCCTCATCATTTTGTGTATTTATGATCTTTGTTTTTCCATCAGTTTTATCTTTGAAGTTTAGTAAGACAGGATTTAAATAATAGACTATTCTCTGCCTATTTTTTTCATATCCACCAAAACAGTTATTTTGGATAGATGAAAAGCGTATAAAATTTTTAGCTAAATAGTTCAAATAACTTTTCGAGTACCTTCTAGGTAACATTGGACTTTTAATTTTTTTATTTAAAATAAGAAATTCTCTTATCTCTTTCACATTTAATGGAATATTGTGAACATCTGTACAGTAGCAATTCATAGAAGGATCAAAGCAAATCCATTTAGCATATTCATTTGAATATACTAAGGTAACACAATGACAGTCAGAATATCGTAAATCTATAGGAAAACAAGTTATTACTCTGCTTTTAAATCCAAAATATAAATAAATTTCTGATAGAAATATTGCAAATATTTGACAGTTAACATCTAATTCTTTTTCCCCTTTAAAAAAAGTTAAAGTGTTTAATGGTTCTAGAGGAACAATATCTTTTCTTCCTGAACTACGATTATAGAGAAATGAAGATACCCATAACATTAATCTAGTCTGAAATTTAAATTCTGAATCGTACGTATTCTTTGGTAGCACTTTTTTTATACAATCTAATTCATTAGAAAAAAGTTTATAAGAGTAAATTATTCTTTTTTTTTAATATTATACTGAGAAAATGTCTCTAGTATACTATAATCGTCCTCTACGCACACATTTTCATGTGAGTACACTTGGAAATTAAAAAAATCATTTGGTGATTTATTCATATATGTCCGACCTCCAAAAAAACATTATAATTAGTTAAACTTTTTGAAATTTATTATTCACCGTCCTCATATACAAATCATTCCTCTTAATAATAACCTGTTTTAGTTCAATATTTTTTTAATTGATTACTATAGCCTAAAGCTAATAAAAATGGTAGCGTTTTTAATAATGGGTTAACTTCTCGTCTGTAGATATGTTAATTATCATACTTTTATTTATTAGAAAGTTATTAGCATAAAATTTATTTCTAGTTTTATACTTTTGAAATAGCTTTGTTCTTAAATAAAATACTATCATAATAATTTCCATAATATTTCTACATGTAACAAATAGCACGAACAGCGTCACAAATAACCAAAAAATAATAGGAAAGTAATATGAACCAACAGAATAGTAAAAAATCGAGCACAAAAAACAGCCTCTCTATTTGTCCTACAGATAAACTTATACAAAAAAATGAATGAATCGCTCACTACTCAGCGATTCATCCATTCTTTTTGGCACGCGATGATTTAATCCGCGCACTGCCTATTATTATGCAGATGATGGGATTTGAACCCACACGAGCTTTCGCCCACACGCCCCTCAAGCGTGCGTGTCTGCCATTCCACCACATCTGCAAAATCAACACCTCTAAATGATACCGATGGACGGGGTGAATGTCAAGCTACTCTGGCTATTTTTCTGTTATACTACGCTTAGGAGGTGGCTAACTTGGAACCTGAATATCAAGATGGAAAATACACTGGTTTAGGTCTTTTTACAGGCATTCTGATTGGCCTAGCTTTTTTTAACTTACTCTTTGGTATCTGTTTAGGGTTCATAATTGGTATTGCTATGGACTGGGCAGAAAACCTCCTTATCTATTGGCAACATCACAAAAATTCGGATGAATAGCTTTTTGACAATAGTTAGCTAGCCGACTGCCTTCTATTCTTTCAAAAAAACAAACACATAGTTAGCAGTTAAAATGAGATGTTTATACTCTTTTTAGTCGCAATTATATCCTTTTATTTTTTATCCGTATTTGGAAAATCTTTTGTGCGAGATACTTTTTTCCTAGTTGGTTCATGTTATTGAAAAATTGCTAGCAAAAACAATTAAGCAGTAGGTTTATTTTAGGAGGATTCTTCGCTCATCTCTATACTGAGTTGTTACACCCAGAAAAGCCAAAAAACAGAGAAGGAAGTCCCTCTCTGCCTGTTACTACGCTAGCATTACAAATTTTTTTATAGGTTAATGCGTAGTTTAGATTAGTAGACTCCCAGTAAAGTGTCCACATCATTCTTTCACTGATTACCTACAATATTATTGAACCAAAAGAATAGATAAACTACTATGATGATACTTAATAAAAGAGAGATTGTAAGAATCGTATATGCCATTCTCTGATTCTTCCAAACGACTCTCTTTTTTTTCATTATATAGAATCACTAGTGTTGCAAAGACTCCTCAACCTATCTAAAACTTGATATAAAGCTATCCAGACAAAAAAAAATCCTTTATACTACTCTTGGATGACTTATCCAAGACCAATAAAAAGGACCACAACATGGATAAGTATAACTCAAAAACTTCATTTCAGAAATGGTTTTCTTCAATAAATTTGAATAATTTATCGGAAGAAGCCAAAAATTGGATGCAACAATTTAATTCTTACAGTAAAAAACTGGACTTCACGACCACAATTAAAGTTCTGTTACATGCCGTTTATGAAGAGCTTCCAAGCTTTCTCGAAATGGACAGATCCTTTATGGATCGAAGTCTTCGCCAAGAAATAGGCATAGATTCGCTGTGCTACAGTTCACTTTCTCGTAAAATTCCTGAAATCAGTCAAGAAGTTCTAATGGAGATCTTTGCGCAGTTGGCTCAGAAAGTGGCAAAAGAACGACCAAGTTCAAAAACAACTAGCCTTCAACTTGTTGATTCAACCACGATCCCGTTGAATAAGACGCGGTTTCCATGGGCAAATTTTCGGAAAACTAAAGCAGGTATCAAGCTTCATTTGAACCTCTGTTATCTGGACAAAACCAATCAATACCCAGAACATTTTACGATTACTAATGCCGAAGAACATGACCGGAATCATTTCGAATGTTTAGTGGACAAAACAGAAGCGACCTATGTTGTGGATCGCGGCTATTTTGATTACAAACTGCTGGATCGCCTGCACAATGACGGTTATTTCTTTGTGACACGAACAAAATCCAATACGACGATTACAGTCTTAGAACAAATTGAACTCGTGAATCCAAAAACAACAGACGGTCAACTTATCAGTGATCAACACGTCATTTTAGGCGGCGGAAACAATCACGTCACCGAACGATTTCGTCTTGTGACCGTTTTGACGAAAGGTCAACGTCTCTTGCGAATCGTTACCAATCGTTTTGATATTTCGCCAAATGAAGTCGCCGACATGTATCAAGCACGTTGGCAAATTGAGCTGTTTTTCAAACATTTAAAACAGAATCTGGCAATCAAGCAACTTTACTCACGAAGCGAACAAGGTGCAATTAATCAAGTGATTCTCACCCTTATCGCGACGCTGTTAACCTATTTGGTAAAGATCGAATTGAATTCGGTAGCGACACTTTTCCAGTTAAAGCGCTCATTTCATTATCTACGTTTTGAGCCTGCAGAAATCTGGTTAGAGCGCCACAGACCCGGGTGATTTTGACTAAATACGTTGTCGACGCTTTTAGGATTCAGTTAAATACGACCAAAATTTTCTGAAAAAAAGTCATCCCTTGCGTAAGCATTCGACTTTTTTTAAAATTTTAGCGAAAGATAGTTTTCAGATTATTCTGACTATATTTGCGCAACACTAGTGATATAGAATATTATAAATATTATAGGGATTCCAAATAAATAATCCATAATATCCTCCTCACTCAAAATCTTTATTTACTATACGTGCAATGATCTAAATACATATATATTTTACCGGATTTAGGGTGATTTGCAATCAAATTTGCGCCTTCAGTAAATCGCTTAGAGAACGCCAAGGCTCCAAGTCCAGCAATAACTGCTAGTATTGAAGCTATAGGACCAGTTTCGATACCGGCAGCTGCAATTGCCGCCATTATTCCCAAGATACCTTCTGCAGTAGCTGCATTCCTAAAAGTGTTCCTCAGCCTTGTTCCATCAGATTTTGAAGTATACTTCCACAAAATACCAACTGTGATAACACTAGCAGAAGAAAAAGGCTGTAATCTTGGATCTAGTGGTCCAGTTTGTACAATTATTTCATTCTTCGTGTAGATATTACCATCTTTATCTTGATAAATAGTTTCTGCATCTGCTAGGTTAGGAATAGTTACTGCAGAACTCTTCATGATACTTGAATGATTTCCAGACATTTCAAATGCTTGAACAACAACTCCAGAAAATATGAATGGACTGACCGCCATAATCAATGTTGCCAGGTAACAAAACAATTATGAAATCTTTAAACTTTTCATAATGTTTTTCCTCCTGAATCGTTTTTTGTGGACACTTAATTATATCTATTCAATATGGGATTCCACTTATATTTTAATGTGTTTCTAATTAAATAACATGACGATGCTGGCACCAGTCATAGTTACCTTTATCACTTCCTTGTACTTTAAAACGGACAAATTTTGGACCTTCACAATTGGGTGTTTCGTTTTTTAGGTAGCAACTGACATGTTCGCGGCCATATAGCTTATTTCAGTGCCGCCTTTTTGATCCGTCATGTACACGATGCAAGGCTTCAAGTTGTTCGCCCTAAGGTTTGACGATATCAGAATTGTCCACAATGACTAACATATCGTCTTTCAAATACTATTTCATAATAGCTGTATAGTTGGCATAAAGTTTTGCATAGTCCTCAAATTCTTTTACATTTCGACTTAACCATTTAATTGTCGAAAGCAGGTCAATCTCTTCCTCAAAGGCACGACTAATTTCAGAGAGAAGAGGTGATTTATTTTTTTGCGATACCGTAAATCATGTCTGCAATGAACTTTTTCGTGGGGTTTGATCCCCCTTGAGTCAATTAATGACAAAAATTAATAATTTCTCGCTTTGCTCAATAAATTTCTGTTGATTTCACGCTAGAATAGAATGAGCTTTTTTTGTGTGTTGTTTTGAGTAATTCAACTTTAACACAAATAGGGTTCATTCACGTTTTCCACGGGTGTACAATCAATAAAACACATAATTGCCAGCTAAACCGAGTCATTTCTGCTCTGTTCCAGCTGCAATTATGTGTCCTTTTTTTTATTTCTTATCCGTATTCGGAAAATCCTTTACCAGCATAAATTCGTTGTCTACTTCATATGGATCAATTCGGGAAACAGGTGCTTTTTTTAATAAACTTTTCAACCATTTCAATCTCATCGACTTTCCCTCCATTCATTTGATAAAAACAGCATACCTCGCTGAGCTTAAACGGAGCTTAAATCGCCAATTTTTTTTTGTTCACTAGTTAAAAATTAAAAAGGTTGTAAGAAACATTTTTCGCTTCTTACAACCTCCTCTTATTTTATTTAAAATACCCGTTTTTTTCTAAATCTGTGCTTTCTTCTTCAATCAAACCACTTAACGAGCGGTCCAAAATAGCACGTGATTTTTTACTATTATCTTCTTTTGGGCTAGTCATCTTTTTGTACTCTTTTCGATTGATTTTGACTTCAGTTGACTTCGGTTTATTGAACTTTTTCACAGATGGATCCTCATCTGTCCGTTCTTGGAAGGCAGCTGGTTCCGTATCAAACATTAAGAATGACTGCTCTGTTTTTTTCATTGAGCTTAGTAACTCATCCTCTTTAACCGTTGACGTTGGTTCATCGGGAATAATTGAGGCTGGAATATATTTGGGTACGAAATAGGAACGACCTGAATAATTTTTTTTTGTTGAACGCATCGGCTCTGAACGATGCTCAGCAGTTCTAGTTTTCGCTAAGTTTGCCACATGTTTATGTTGTTCACCAAATAAGTTTTGTTTCCCAGTAGGAGTAATCTCCGTTTTCCTAGGTTTATTATAATCTGGCAAATTAGCTCTATGTTTTGCTAGCTCTTCTTTTTGCTGAATGGAGTGCCCCTGTTTCTCATTCGTCATTTTATGTGAGCGACGAACGCCTCGTTCATCGGCCTCTCCTGATTTTTCTGCTGTAATAAAATCTTCTTCATTACCAAATAAGACACGGCGATTTTCAGCTGGCAATTTTACTCCTGTTTCATCGTCATACGCAGGAAAGCGAAAATGTTTGCGCTTGATATTTGGGTTATTCTCCATAAATGTCATCCTTTTTTATATACACTTTTTTTATTATCTTACCATACATTCCCTCATTCTAATAGGTTTCATACTGATATTATAAGGAATTTTCATAAAAATAAAAGAAATCACACGTAGCTCTCCTCATTTTTTCTACAAGCTTTTTTCTTCATCAAAAAAACTTCAAGAAGAAATTCAACAGAAATCCCCCTTGAAGCTATCTTTATTCATTATAACGACTATTCACTTAAATCGACAACGTGTGTTCCTACTTCTCCTTTAGCTGCATAACTTAATGCTTCATTTGCTAAAGCCACAAAGTCTGATGAGGAATGTGTCGCACCTGTAACAGCTTCTACATCTGATGCTTTTTGTTTTTCAACTAAAGCGTCGCTCAATTCCTTCATGTATTTTTCAGGATATGTCTTATTGACCTTGTTCATATTTTCTTTATAGTCGGCATCCTCTGTTTTCAGTTTGCCATCTTTATCTTCTGCATTAAATTCTGCTTCTGTAATTTTTCCATCCGCAATTTTCACTACGACATACTCTTTCCAACCCTTATCGTCAAACTCTTTCGCTTCTGCACGGTATTCGCCATCTTTATAGTTGACTGCTTCAGCTGAAGAAGCAGTTGTTGAAGAACTTTCTGTACTCGCAACACTACTTGATGAAGCTGCTTGAGATGACTCACTGCTTGACGATTTATCACTACTACATGCTCCTAATAAAAATAATGCGGCGATACTTGCCACGGCAATTCCAAGTTGTTTCTTCATTTGATTTCCTCCTAATCATTTATCAGTAAATCCCACTGAACTTTTTTTCACAAACTTAGCTTACCACCATCTTGAAAAGGACTCAAGTAATACAGCTTGAGGATAGTAAATAACAGTAAGTATCTTGTAAATCACCAAAAAGACCACTATTCCAACCAGTATCAGCTGATTTCAAGTGGTCTTTCATTTCTTATAAAGTTTGTTCAATAACTGTTTTTAACATCTGCGTTTTCTCAAATAGAACCACTTCGAGCGGCTCACCTTCTAATAAACGAAGCATTAAGCTTTCCTTCGTTACACTAACCTCTATTAGACGATCTTGATACCCAATCGGGAAAGAATACCCGTCCCAATTCGCCGGACAAAACGGGGCAAATCGCAGTTGGCCACCAAATGTTCGCATCCCAGCAAAACCTTGAACAATCGCTAACCAGCTCCCGCTCATAGAGGTAACATGAAGACCATCTTCTGTGTCATTATTATAGTTGTCCAAATCTAAGCGAGCGGTTCTTGCATACAGCTCTACCGCCTTCTCTTCTTTGCCCAATTCAGCCGCTAAAATTGAATGAACACACGGCGACAATGAGGATTCATGTACCGTCATTGGCTCATAAAAATCAAAATTTCGTTCTTTTTCTTCTAATGTATATTCATGACCAAAGTAATAAATCCCTTGCAGGACATCCGCTTGTTTAATAAAACAGCTCCGCAAAATATGATCCCATGACCAATTTTGATTCAGCGGTCGCGCGCTTTCTGGTAAATCTGCCGCAGACATCAATTCTTTATCCAAAAATGTATCATGTTGAACAAACACACCTAAGTCATCATCTTTTGGCAGATACATATGAGCAGCGATTTCTTGCCACTGCGCTTTTTCCTCTTCTGTGACCTGCAGCTGCGCTTTTGATTCTGCTTGAGCCAATTCATAGTTTTCCAGCGTATACCGTAGTACCCAAGCGGCAATCGTGTTGGTGTACCAGTTGTTATTGACATTATTTTCATACTCATTTGGCCCTGTCACACCATGAATCATATAGGCCTTATGACGTTTGGAGTAGTGCACACGGTCTGCCCAAAAACGAGCAATTGAAACTAACACCTTAATCCCGTCAGAATCAATATAGCTTCTATCTCCTGTATAGTTCGTATAGTTATAGATAGCATAGGCAATCGACCCATTTCTATGGATTTCCTCAAAGGTAATCTCCCACTCATTATGACACTCCACTCCTGTGAAGGTCACCATTGGGTATAACGCTCCTTTAAGCCCTTGACGTTGCGCATTGATAAACGCTCCGGGAAGCTGGTCATATCGATATTCTAACAATCGTTTGGTCACGGAAGCATCTGCAACAGACAAATACATTGGCACAATATAAGCTTCTGTATCCCAATAAGTTGCTCCACCATATTTTTCTCCCGTAAAACCTTTAGGGCCAACATTCAATCGTTCATCTTCGCCATAATAGGTTGAGAACAATTGGAACAAATTAAAACGAATTCCTTGTTGTGCTTCGGCGTCACCTTTAATTTGAACATCTGCACGATTCCAGCGTTTTTGCCAAGCAGCCGTTTGCTCTTGTAAGTGTTGATCAAAATTTTTATTGCCAGCTACTTCTAGCAATTCTGTCGCTTTTATCACTTGTTTTTCTTCCGCCACATCTCGGCTAGTTACTACAGCTACCATTTTCTCTAATGAATAACTTCTCTTTTCAGCCTGCCACTCATATGTCTGACCAACTAATAAAGGTGCTTGAATCTCTTGACCATTTGGTAAGTCTCCAAGATTTTTTATTGCTGTAGTCACGCTAAATTGAGGAACTTCAAAAGGATTCTCAATTGTTTGTACCGTTAAAGCTTGCACGTCCCCTAAAAGCTGACGATTTTTTTCAAGCCAAAACATCTCTTCGTAGTTACTGTCTTCGTTTTTTACTTGACCATCAACTAATGAGCTAACAGAAAGCTTTGGCGTACCTTCTAAAACAGTCATCGTCAAACGAATAAAAGCAAGCTCTCGTTGAACAATGCTGACAAACCGTTCAAAAGTAAATTTGATTTTGGTTTCGGCTGTTTGATAAATAAACGTCCGACTTAACAAGCCGTTCTTCATATCTAATTCCACGTAAAAATCGTTCACTTCTTGTTTGGCCAAATCGAGTTCTTGATTGTTTACCACAATCTTCACCCCGATAAAATTCGTGGCATTAATGACTTTTCCAAAATAATCAGGATAGCCGTTTTTCCACCAACCAACGCGAGTCTTATCTGGAAACCAAACCCCTGCAAGATACGTTCCTTGGTGCGTATCGCCAGTATAAGTCTCTTCAAACATGCCACGCATTCCCATGTAACCATTACCAATGGAAGTTAAACTCTCCATCAAGCGTTTATTTTCTCTATCAAGCGAATGAGTCGCGATTTTCCATGGATCTATATCAAAAAGTCGTTTGTACATCTGGTTGTGCCCCACTTTCTCGTTTCTCTTTAAAACGTGTTTTTACATAACTAGCAAATAACATCACAATTAGGCCAAATGACTGAATCCCAATCATCACAGTAATATCAAAATGAACAAGCCCAACCAACAGCGCAATAATTGAACTAGCCCCCATGCTCATCAAAACCATACTCAAGCTTTCAGTATAAGATTCGATGGAAGATAAGCGACTTTTTTTGGTTAACCAAAGGAAAAAGGCCGCACCTAAGACAAGTAAAAGGTTCATCATAAATAACAAGAAGGTTGTTGTCACACTCATCGTTAAAATCAACGACGAACGATTATTACGAACAAATTCTTCATTAATTACTTTTTGTAACATTTCCTGGCTCGTCACCTTTTCAGGAGCAAACTTATTGGAATAGTTCATCTGATAGGTGTACGATTTCCCATCTATACGCTCGCGAATTTGCCACTTATTTTCTTGAAAATTTAGACTATACTCCGTTTCATTCACTTGTTCTTCCGATAAGTTTGTACCGATAATCCCTGTACCTATCTCTGTCTTAGTCGTTTCAAAAACTTTCGTCTGTAATTCCTTCAACTGGCCCTTTTCAACAGACAGCTGCTGAACCTCACGTGCCACCTGTGCTGTTAACAGATCTTTCACATGAGGCATAAACTGAGTCTCATCGATTGTTTTCATCCCTGCAAAAGAAAGCGTCGCTGGAATCACTAACAAGGCTGTCAAAAATAGATAAAGAACAAGTAATTGAAACCAATTAAATTGTTTTCGAAAATTAAAAATCTTTTGTGGTGAGAGAATTGATTGAAAATAATTGATTGGAAATCCGTCTGTTTTCAAAGAAAATCAACCTTTCTAGCCCTTTGTTCCACCCGAAGTTAATCCAGTCACAAAGTGTTTTTGTAAAAAGAAGAATAATACTGAAATCGGCAAAGCAATTAAAATCGCACCAGCCGCAAATAAAGCCACCCGTTGATTTCTAGCATCATTAATAAATGTTTGTAAGCCGACTGCGACAGTTAATCGCTCTGGCGTTCTTAATAAGAAACGGGCCAACATGAAGTCTCCGAACGGCCCCATGAATGCCCACAGTGCTTGAACCGCCACCATTGGCCGAACTAAGGGTAACACTATTTGTGCAAAAATTCGGAAGTGGCCTGCACCATCCAGTTTTGCTGACTCATCTAAATCGATTGGCACTGTATCAAAGTAGCCCTTCATAAGCCAAGTATTCATCGGGATTCCGCCACCAATATAAATCAAAGTCAAGAACCAGTATTGGTCAAGTCCATTAGTTAACACTGCCATCACATAAAAAGCCGTTAAAGCCGCCATCGTAGGCACCATTTGAATAATCAAAAAGAACATCAAACTCTTCTTCCGTCCTGCAAACCGGTAACGACTATACGTGTAACCTGCAAGTGTGACAATGATAACTTGAAAGACCATTGTGGAAATAGCTACTAATAGCGTATTCTTGTACCATTCTCCATAAAGTGTCTCATTAAACAAACGAGAAAAATTTTCTAAGGTCCATTGCGTGTTAAAGTCTAGCTTAAAGGCAATCAGATTTCCTGGCTTAAAAGCGGAAGTTGCCGTAATTAATAACGGGTAGATAATAACGATTGATAAGACGACAAGAAATAAATAGGTAAAAAATTTGGTTAAGAATTTCTTGCGTTTTTCTGAACTATTTTTTTTCATGTCTAATCCTCCATATTAAATGCATTTGTTCGTTTAAAGACAACCAACGACACAGAAATAACGATAAACGAAATAATTAAGGTAATCGCAGAAGCCACAGAATATTGTGGTGAACCACCTGTTGTTAGTTTGTAAATCCAGGAAATCAAAATATCGGTTGAACCAGCTCCACCACCTAAGCTTCCAGGGCCACCATTATTAAATAGATAAATCATTGAAAAGTTATTAAAGTTTCCCGTATATTGTGTCACAAATGTCGGTGCTGCAACTAAGAAAATCGCTGGTAACGTGATATTTTTAAAACGTTGAAGCGCATTAGCTCCATCCATTTTAGCAGCTTCGTATAAATCCTCTGAGATAGATTGCAAAATCCCTGTAACCATCACATAAATATAAGGAAAGCCTAACCAACCTTGAATCAGAATAATCGCTGTTTTCGTCCAAAATGGATCTGTCTTCCAAGCTATCATCGGAATATTGATTAATGGAAGCTGGTTTAGCAATGGAATAACCTGTGTATTAATCGCCCCAGCGGTATCATTAAAAATATTAGAGAAGCTCATAATAGTGATAAAGGCCGGCACTGCCCAAGGTAATAAGAAAATAACGCCGAAGAAACGCCGAAACTTCAAGAATTTTTGATTCGCAACCACCGCTACCAAAATACCTAAAGTAAGTTGTAAAGTCGTTGCACAGACTGTCCAAATGACTGTCCAACTAAAAACCTTGACAAATGTTTCACGGTAAGAGCTTAAAGTAAAGATATTTGAAAAATTCTTAAACCCAACCCAATCCAGTAAATTCGCTGGCGGAATATGTTTAAAGTCGTAATTAGTAAATGCCATGAACAGCGTCACTAAAACGGGAAAAATAATTGCTACAGTCATTACTAAGTACGCAGGAATCGTTAATAAGTACGGAAACCCATTCTCATAAACATTCGAAACTAATTCTTTTGATGTATTTGTCACCTTCATTCCACGATTAATCGTCTCAGCGACTTTTTTGGCATCGCGCAAGTTAAGAACCCAAATAAAAATAAAAATAACAGTGATAATAATCTGTAACGTTCCTTCGATGAGCATAAATAATGAATTATCTTGCATAGGTACAGAGCCTAGTGTGAAAAATCCCGCTAAAGCTTGTCCACCAAATAAGATCATTTCTAAAACAAACAAGAAAAATACCGCAAGAAAAATTATACCTTTCACCACTTGCTTGTTATACAGTTGTCCCAATCCAGGAACAATGGATAGTAACATCGCTTTTTGCGGGTTACGTTTTTGGTTATCCATTGAAAATCCCCCCTTTAAAATTGAGGCTGGAGAGAACTTAAGTCACTCCAGCCTATTTACCTATCATTTTTTAGTCATTACTGCTTAATATTTTTGTTCAATTGCTTCTTTAATTGTTTTCACTGCATTACCTGAAGCTTCTTCTGGTGACATGTTTCCTGAGCCAGCATCAAACATCATGTTTTCAGCTCCAGACCAAACTTCAGCCATTTCTGGAATATTTGGCATTGGTTGAGATACCCCATACTGTTCAATTACTGCGGCGGCAATTGGATCATCATTGCCTTTTACCTTTTCTTGTGCTTGTGCATTTGCTGGAATATCATTTCTCATATCATAAAGTTTTGTTTGATTCTCTTCATTTGTCACATAGTCTAAGAATTTTTGAGCAACTTCTTTATTTTTGGCAAAGTTACTTACAACCCAAGCTTTACCGCCACCAAATGTTTGGTAAGCTTCCCCGTTTTTCAATGTTGGGATTTTAGCTACGCCATAGTTAACTCCTGCATCTTTAAACCCACTAGCTCCCCATGGTCCATAAATGATTGCCGCTGTTTTGCCTTGGTTAAAGTAATCTAACATCAAGTTTTCATTGGCTTTAACATCTAACATTCCTTGAGGCCAAACATTTTGGAACCACTCTGTCGCATACGTAATTCCTTCAATTGCCCCTTTGTTTCCTAAACCAACATCAGAAGCATCTTTTCCGTCATCTCCAAACACATAACCACCGTATCCAGCTAACAAACCATATGTGTAGTAGAAGTCAGTCCAACGAGCTAAGAAACCAACATTTTTGCCATCTTCTTCATATTTTTTATCTTTTGAAATAGCTTCTAAATCTGCAAAAGTTTTTGGTGCTTCGGAAATTAAATCTTTGTTGTAGAATAAAACAACTGCTTCAATCATTGCTGGTGCGCCGTAGACTTTTTCGTCAGTCGCTACTTGTCGTTTGTCCGTATCTGTATAACGACCATCATCTGCTAATTTCACTTCTGCTAAATTCCCTTGAGATCCTTGTTGCCCCACCCGATCATACGGTGACATAGTAACATCTGGTCCTTTTCCAGCAGGCCCATCAAGCTGTAATGCATCCATTTGGTCAAACATATCCTTTTCAACCACTTCAACCTTTACATCATTTTCTTTTTCAAAAGCCCCTTTAATATCATTCACATATTCAACGTAATCTTTCCCAACAGAAACTTGTAATGTTTTATCATCCTTTGCGGCATCCTTCTTGTCATTTGAACCACCACATGCTGCTAAAGTCATCACTGCTGCTGCTGATAATAATCCTAAACCTAATTTACGCCAATTTGCTTTTCTCATTTTCCTTGCCCCCTTAATTATTTGTTTACACTCATATTATGCAATCGCTTCACTTTTGAAGCAAGCGTTTTCTAATTGTTACCGGTAACAGAATTCTATTCCGTTATTTTTCACATTTATATATGACAAATCCATGATTTTCCACAAAAAACCCACCTGCTTCATCCGGAGTTGTTTTCTGTGAAAGAAGAATCTCTCCTTGGACATCTAACGAAACCGATTGCGCCGATTCGTTAAAAAATGCCAGTAACTGTGTCCCATCCGCGGTCGTTTTACTTAATAACAGCCGCCCGTTATCTTCAACTCGCTGCCATTGTAAATCACCATACGTAATCACGTCAGAATACTCTTTGCGTAATTTGATTAACTCCTTCGTATAAGCCAACATAGCTAAGTCCTGACCATCTTCTTCCCAAACCATACAACGACGACAATCCGGATCATTGTCTCCAAGCATGCCAATTTCAGTACCATAATAAATACAAGGAGAACCCTTTTGTAAAAACATAAAGGCTAACGTCGCTTTCGCTAAGTCTTTATCTCCGTTACAAATCGTTAAAATCCTTGCTGTATCATGTGAATCAAGAATGTTGAACGTGACCTCGTTCGTTTGATCTCTATATAATAGCTGTTGACTATTCATCCCACTAACCATTTTACTAGGGGAAATTTTCTTATTCACGAAAAAGTCCTTGATATTATCTGTAAATGCGTAATTCATAACGGCATGGAATTCATCGCCTTGGAGCCAGCTTTGTGAAGAATGCCAAATTTCACCCAAAATATAAAAATCTTCTTTAATTGCTGTAACCTCTTTACGAAATCTTTTCCAAAAATGATGATCCACTTCATTAGCTACATCTAAACGCCAAGCATCAATATCAAATTCACGAATCCAATACGTCGCAATATCTAACAAATACGCTTGAACTTCAGGATTTGCCGTATTTAATTTAGGCATGTGAGGTGTAAAAGCAAATGTATCAAAGCTTAAATTTCTAGCCGTTTCAGGAATATCGGTCATATCGTAATCGTCCACTGGGAAAGAATGGATATGGAACCAATCCGCGTAGATTGAGTTTTCGCCATTTTTAATGACATCCTGCCATTGTGGGGAGTAGTCCCCCATATGATTAAAGACCGCATCTAGCATAATTCGAATCCCACGTTTGTGCGCTTCATCCACTAGCTTTTTGAAAAGTTCTTTATCCCCAAAATCAGGATCAATTTCAAAGTAATCAATCGTATCATATTTATGATTAGAAGTTGCTTTGAATATTGGACAAAAATAAATGCCATTGATACCTAGATCAACTAAATAATCTAAATGGTCAATAACTCCTTGCAGATCCCCACCAAAAAAATCTTCACGGTCCGGCTGTTTACTTCCCCAAGACAACGTTCCTTCTGGGTCATTTGTTGGATCGCCGTTTGCAAAACGTTCAGGAAAAATTTGATACCACACTGTCTCTTTGACCCATTCAGGTGAGTGGAACCGATCGATTTCTTGGAAAAACGGCATTCTGAAATAATAGTTCGCCACTTCTAAAAACTCTTCTTGATAAGGAAAAACTCCTTGGTCCCCATAAAAAATTTCGTTTCCATCTATTCCTTCTACACAAAACCCGTATTGCAAGCGATGGAACTTACTTTGTGTTTCAATTTCCCAATAATCATGTAAATCGGTGCTTAACATTTTTTTCATTGGCGTTTTTTCCAAATACCATTTGTCAAACGTAATCAGATAAGGATCTCCCTTTATCAAACTAACACTACGAACATCACCTATCCCTGTACGTAGACGAATTTTCATTGTATCTTTCGTATAAAGATACGCATACTCACTTTCTGGGCGATGATAAAATGCAGATGTATTCATCAAAATCTCTCCTTTTCTTTTATTTCCCCTTCATCATAGACGAAAGCGATTACCTCATCAACGCAAATTCCTTTGTTAACGGTAACAGAATTTGACTAAGCTATGCTGTTTGCAACCAAAATAAAAAATCATAGGTCTCCCCATGATTTCGTTTAATAATTTTATTCAGTTTTTGACTAGTGATTCGTTTCTTTCACTTAACTATTTTGAAAGTCAGCTATGTCCTAGATCTTTCTGGAAAACAAATGATCGAGCCCCTGATTCATAGACCTTTTCTGAAATCTTTATAAAGCCATTTTTTATGTAAAAATGATGATTTCGTTTTGAATAATCTGGCGTTTCAAGCGCCCAAATCCCTGAGTGCTCTGCTTCAAATTGCCGCCACGCAGCACTACCTACCCCTTTGTTTGTATAAACAGGCAGAACACAAAAATATTCAATGACACTTGGCGTCCCTTCTTGAAAAACAAGCACGCCACAATCTATCCCGTTATACTGAATTACCAGTTTACTCAATTGATTATTTTCGAATACCCTCTTAACTAGTGTCCCATCATTATACCCTGGAGGACCCCCTTTTATTCCAACACCAAATGCACGCTCACTATCCTCGTTAAAAGACTGCTCAAGGACCCCTGCCACAAACTCACAATCAAGCTCTATTAATTTTCGAAAAGAAACAACCACTTGTTCTCCCCCCTACCGGTGTTTTGTTATCTGGGCATATCTCTCAATATGCTCACCTTACGAAGAGCAAGACACTACTAAAGGATTTAGGTTCACGTCCACCCTTAATTTCAATCCACTCGCCCTATAAAGAGCGAGACGGTCGAGCTTGCAACCAATCTTTACTAAATTAGGTGATTTCAATCCACTCGCCCTATAAAGAGCGAGACGGATTTGGATAAAAAATAATGCAACTAATTTTATATTTCAATCCACTCGCCCTATAAAGAGCGAGACGTATTAAATCGTTTGAAGTAGATAGATACGTAGACATTTCAATCCACTCGCCCTATAAAGAGCGAGACGAAGGGTACTTCAGTTCAATGAACTCTCATCTCGATTTCAATCCACTCGCCCTATAAAGAGCGAGACTCCCGCACACACGCAAACCGAGTGGCTAAGATATCTATTTCAATCCACTCGCCCTATAAAGAGCGAGACTGCGAATTTTGGCAAAATATGCGAACATAGTTTCCTTTATTCGCCTTTCCTACAGTATATCATTAAATTCCCATTAGAAAAAGCACTGTTTTTAGCTTCTTTTACCAAAAAAATTGGTGCGGATGTCCCAGTGATTTTATGTTCACTTCACATCCGCACCTGTCAATTTTTACTTGCTGTTGCTATAAATAGTGTTGCATCTTGTCGCATAAAGATTTCTTTACCATCATAAAATGGTTCAAAATTCGTCAAAACAAATCCCGCCTTTTCCAACGCTGCCTTCAATTCATCCTTTTCAAAGCCATTATGTACTTTAGGATGAGAAACCTTTTGATTTTTTACAAAATCAACCAAAATTAACTGGCCATTCTTCTTAAGTATACGATTTAGTTGCGCTAAGATACTCGCTGTATCAGGGATATGCAAAAGAACCAGCGAAAGAATGACACAATCATACACAGATTCACCATAGTCTTCGACAAGCAAATCGCCAACTTTGGCAGTTGTGTTACTGAAATTTCCATCTTCTATCTTAGCTTGAGTCAGTTGAATCATTTGTTCAGAAGAATCAATAATCACTAATTCTTGAACTAAATTGGCTAGCGGTAAACTCACCAAACCTGTTCCGCCTCCATAGTCCAAAAATGTTTTTCCTTTCGTATCGCTAAGTGCTCCTTTGATTTTATCTGTTATAATTTTTGCCATTTCAATTCTATCTGGTGTGTCATAACGTGCTGCTATTTTATCAAATACTTTATCCATTCAGACTCTCCTTAGGTATATTCTATAAATGTCTATTATCTTATTTTGTTGAGCCTCGAGTAATCAACTCTGGCAAAAACCGACGATAACCTTGGCTTGCTCCATGTTCTTCAATTTTTTTCACTAACATTTCACCGCAGACTTCGCCCATTTTGATGATACTTTGTTTGGCCGTTGTAAGTTTTGGTGAACCAATTTGATCTAAAAAGACCCCATCAAATCCAATCACCCCAAAATCTTCCGGTATCCGCCCACCACTATTGATGATTCCTCGTTCTACACCAATCGCCAAACGATCTGAACTACAAATAAAACAAGTGTTTTTCTTAAAATCCAGCCAGTTTTCTTCCACAAATTGTTTGGCTTCTGTTGAATGATTTCTAAAGTGATAAATTTCAGGTTCCTTTTCATGCTCCTTCATCACATCAACATAACCTTTTTTACGCGAACAGGAAAACGGTTCGTCCACATCAATACCAATAAATATAATATGCTTATAACCAGCCTGTAAAGCATAAGAAGTTGTCATCGCTGTTCCATACTGATTATCACTATCCACATAATCAATGCCATGCGTATTCTCTCCAAATAGAACGACCGGTTTTTCCAAACGATTAATCCATTCAAAGTCGGATTCACGAAAGCCCGTAATAATATAACCATCACAAGCACCTAAGTCAAAAGCGTTATTTGTGACTAATTGAAGTGAATAGTGGGCCGCGCCAACCGTTTTTGAAATGCCCATCAACAAGTTCATGTAATAGGGTTCTGTTGTGTCAATCTCCTCTAAAATAAACAACTTAATGATTTGCGAACGATTAGAAACCAAGGCTTTTGCAGCAATATTCGGTTTATAGTCTAGCTCCTTCATCGCATGAAAGACAAGCTCTTTTAACTCATCTGTTACTTGTTCAGGATGATTGATGACGCGCGAAACAGTCATTTTAGATACATTTGCTAATTTTGCTACATCTGATAAGGTTGCCATTTCGATCTCTCCTTTAAGTTAAAATATATCATTAAGCCGACTGCACATTTTCTAGGATAACAGCTTCGCTTCAAAAAAAGAACTAATTTTATCCATTGTTGGTACCTTAACCAAATGCGGCTCATTCACAGCCACATGAAACTCGATGTTTTTGCCATTTTCCGTATGTTTATTTTTCCGAACGAATTGAGCAGTATCCTCAAAACGAATCTTTTCATCAACCGTTCCATGCCAGATAAACAGTGGTCTACTATCGAGTTTCTCTTTATGCTCACTTAAATCATAGGCTTCAATCCAACTTAAAAGCGCCTCATAATCATCAGGTAAATCAATGCCCATCTCAGCTGTTCGTTTGATAATATTTTCCCGATAAAGAATCGGTGCTGGCGAGCCCATAACACAGGCTGCAGCTGAAATTTCTGGATGATGTGTTAACAATGCACAGGTTGTCATCCCACCCATCGAGACACCACCAACACCAACGATGTCAGTAGCCAGCCCTTTTTTTATAAAAAAATCTCTTAGTGATTGAAACTCAAATAAATTATAGTGGATACTATTCCAAAAGGTCAATGAAGGAATCGGTGAAACTGGTTGTTTTCGCTCCCCATGTCCCATAGCATCAGGTAATACCACTCGAAAGCCTTTTTCAGCTAACTTTCTGCCTTGGGTTAAAACCAATTCTTTACTGGTTTGCCACCCATGATAATATATAATTAACGGCAAGGCCTCTGATTGTTTTTCTTGAAGAACAACCTCTAAAATAGGTACTTCTTTAATTTTTCGTTTACGAACTAGTGGATTCATCATTCTTCACCTCTCATTCATATTACCATATGACCTGCATTTTTTGCTCAATTTTGACTAGTCTTAAAACCTTCGACAAACAAACGACACACTTAGCCTCCCCCTCTTGCATTCGCCTCATTCCGATTTCAATGGAACCTACAAAGATTACCGCGCGTTTTTTCCATAACTAAATAAGCCTGTCCCTTTATTTTGTTGGATTTCTGGTTTGAGTAAGACCCCTTAAGGTTTTATAACTTCCCAACTTATCTTTTCCCCTATAGACTTTTTTTTGCTATGCTTACTAGGAAAGGGGAAGATTCTATGATTGATGTCAAAATGCTTTTGATGATATTTTTTATCAACTTTGCCTATATAACCTTAAATACGCTGCGTTTTATGCTGACTATGAAGGGCTACCGACTGATTGCACCAATTGTCAGCATGGCTGAAATCACCATTTATATTCTAGGACTATCCATGGTCTTAAATAGGCTGGATAATCCCTTGAATTTATTTGTTTATGCGCTTGGTTATGCGGTGGGAATTAGTGTTGGCATACGAATTGAAGATAAACTTGCATTAGGTTATATTATGGTCACCGCTATTCTACCTTCAACAACAGAAGAACAAAAAAATCTTCCCAAAATACTTCGTGAAAGCGGCTATGGTGTTACTGTCACTTATGCTCAAGGGCTTGAAGGTGAACGACTCGTCCTCGAGATTTTATCTTCTAGAAAAATGGAGCGTGCCCTTTATCAATTAATCAAAGAAATTGAAGAACATGCCTTTATTATCTCCTATGAACCCAAATATATTTCTGGTGGGTTCTGGACAAAAAAAGTTCGCAAACGCCAAGATCAACACTAAAAATAGACTGAACAAGAAAGCTAGTCTCCATAGCGCACTCTCATCCAGTCTATTTTACTTATTTTTTGATGTAATAAAGAGCAGATATTCCAAGAACTTTTAAAAGTTCTTTAAACACACACTTTAATAAATAATCATGTTCCTCAGCAGATGAAGCGGGAATCCCCGTCAGCCAATGCGTCAATTTTTCTGTTGGCATTTTCTCAATCAGCTTATAGTCAATAGTTGGCCACAAAACACGAACCTCATCACCAACTTCAACGACTCCTGTTTTTTCCAAAGACTCTAAAAAGATGTTTCTTCTAGACGTTCGTAAGCGGCCTTTTTCAACTTTTTCTAAAACCATCTCAACTTGATTAAAAAAGTAAACTTCATTGACATCTCCAATCAATTGATGCAAGCCTTGAAACGTTTCGGGTAAGCCCTTTTGCTGACGAATGAATGAAAAATAATCTGGCAAAGTAATTGGCTTATCTGTTAGTGCAAGACTGACAAACTGAAGGTCTTCGTTTCCAACTTCGGACTTTGTATAGAAATCAGTTTCAACCACTACACCATAAAAGTAATCTGCTGCTGGAAACAATTTATTCCAAACAATCTCACCAAGATAACCTTCCTGATTTTCCATCGTTTCATTTTTGACTATCTCAGCCAACATTTGGCTCAACTTATTGACCGCAACGGTCTCCTTATATATCGGAAAACCTAATGTATATTGGCGGTTTTCTCGCACAACTATCCCTAAAGAAATCAACTTATCCAAAAACTTTTCAAAGTTTTTTTCAGGAAACTGCGCATGTAACTGGCGTAAGATTAAACGCTGCTCTGTTTGTTCGGACATATAGCTGACCAATTCATTAAATAATGGATTTTTAACAACTTCTCTATAGTGCTTTTCATTTGTTCCCTGATAAAAATAATTCATCCTTGTTTCCTTCGTTTTTCATATTTTTCAAAATAAAAAAAGTGGAGCCTCCTCTATAAAAGTTGCTCCACTTAGAAAGTTTTTTAATCGATTAAGCAAATGCTTCAGTTAATTGTGGAACAACTTGTTTCTTACGAGAAACAACACCCTTAAGCAACGCACGATTATTGACTAGTTTTGTCGCAAAAGCTTCTTCGACTTTTTCTTTTGGTTCACCAAATACTAATAGCTCTGAATCACTATCTAAGATATTTGTCACAACCAAAATAAACAAATCATACCCATTTGCTGTGCTTGTCTCAGCCATTGCTGCTTCTAATTCAGCCTGACGATCCATCACTTCAGACAAATCAACTGTATTGATTTGGGCGATACGGACGTTTTTATCCGCCATTGGAAAACTTTTAGCATCTAAGTCTAACAAAACTTCTGCCGATTTATCGCTCAATTTTGTTCCAGCTTTTAGCATTTCTAAACCATACACATCTAAATCAATCTCAGCTAATGTCGCTAACTCTTTTGCTGCTCGAACATCTTCATCTGTGCAGGTTGGTGATTTAAACAATAATGTATCAGAAATAATTGCTGAAACCATCATCCCAGCGATAGCTTTGGGAATCGTCACGCCTGATTCTTTGAACATTTTTAAAACAATTGTACTTGTACAGCCCACGGGTTCCGCACGATAGTATAAAGGATTTGCTGTTTCAAAGTTGGCGATACGGTGATGATCAACCACTGACAACACATTGACTTCTGCAATGTCAGAAATACTTTGTTGAAACTCGTTATGATCGACTAACATTACGTCCGTACCAGCACCTGCAGCTTCGACCACTCGTGGAGCAGTCAGACCAAAGTGATCTAACGCATATTGTGTTTCCTCACTTGGTGTTCCTAAAGCAACTGCTTCAGTAGTTTTTCCTAATTCATTTTGCAAATGAGAAAAGGCAATCGCTGCGCCAATCGCATCTGTATCTGGATTTTGATGACCGAAAACTAAAATTTTTGACATATTCTTTTGCTCCTTTTAATGGATTCATCTTTAATAATAAGCAAAAAACAGGAAAAGAGCAACTATCTTTGGCTCTTTCCTGTCATTTTTTTAACGTGTTAAATGTTTTGTATAGTCACTTGTGTGAAGTAATTCTTTCGCATTTTGAACACGATCTTCAGTTGGTGGGTTAATTCCATCTAAAGGATATTTTAAGCCCATTTCATCCCACTTATACTTACCCATTGTATGATAAGGCAGGACTTCCACTTTATCGACATTATTTAATGTCTTGATAAATGTGTCAAGTCGGATCAAATATTCATCATAGTCACTACGCTCTGGCACTAATACGTGGCGAATCCAAACTGGTTTATCGATTTCAGATAGATACTTAGCCATTTCAAGAATATTTTCATTTCCTAAAGAAGTTAATTCCTTGTGTTTTTCATCATCGATATGTTTAATGTCAAACAACAAAAGATCAGTATAGTTCATCAATTCATTAAATTCACTAAAAAATGGTTCTTCTCTTGTAAAAGGTTTTCCACAGGTATCGATGGTTGTATGAATGCCCAACGCTTTAGCTTTCTTAAATAAATCAGTCAAAAAATCTAATTGAAGTAAAGGTTCGCCACCACTTACAGTGATTCCACCTTTTTCACCCCAATATGAACGATATTTAAGAGCTTCCTCTAGGACCTCATCTGTTGTTACCTCACGCCCCCCAGAACCAATCTTCCAGGTATCTGGATTATGACAAAATTGACATCTCATGCGACAACCTTGAGCAAAAACAATGAAGCGTACACCTGGTCCATCTACGGTACCAAAATTTTCTGTAGAATGAATTCTACCTTTTATAGGAGTTGACATAGTATATCCCTCTTCTTTCGAATAAAAAGGGTGACACAGGGTCACCCTTTTTAGTTAATTACATTCTGTCGTGTGATGTTCTTGAAATAACATCCGCTTGTTGTTCAGGAGTTAAATCACGGAATTTCACAGCGTATCCAGATACACGGATAGTTAAGTTTGGATATTTTTCAGGATGAGCTTGAGCATCCAATAATAATTCGTTTGTAAATACGTTCACGTTCAAGTGGTAACCACCCTTATCAAAGTAGCCATCCATTACGTTACGTAGGTTGTTAATTCTTGTTTCATCATCTTTACCCAAACCATTTGGATTAATTGTTTGAGTGTTAGAGATTCCATCTAATGCGTGAGTGTAATCTAAGCGTGCAGTTGAATTCAATGAAGCCAACAAGCCATTTTTCTCACCTAAGAATTTACCATCTTGATAACTTGGGTTAGCCCCTGGAGCCAATGGTTTACCAGCACGACGCCCGTCAGGAGTATTTCCTGTTGCTTTACCATAAACAACATTTGACGTAATTGTCAATAATGAAGTTGTAGGGCGAGCGTTACGGTAAGTGTGTTGACGTTTGATTTGAGTCATGAAGTAATCAAGAATCCAGTTTGCCATAGCATCTGCTTCTTGATTGTCGTTTCCGTAAGTTGGGAATTCATTTGCAGGAACATAATCCACTGCCAACCCATCTTCATCACGGATAACTTTTACATTACCATGCTTGATAGCCATAACACTATCAGTTGCATGTGAAATCCCAGCAATACCTGTTGCGAATGTGCGTTTTAAGTCACTTTCCATAAAGGCTAATTGTGGCGCTTCATAAGCGTATTTATCATGCATATAGTGGATAACATTTAATGTATTTACATACAATTCAGCTAACCAGTCCATGATATCTTTAAATCTGTCGATGAATTCATCGTAGTCTAAGCTATCGCCAGTCATTGGACGGAACTTAGGTGCAACTTGCATCTTAGATTTTTCATCAACCCCACCGTTGATTGCGTAAAGAACTGCTTTTGCTAAGTTGGCACGAGCACCAAAGAATTGCATATCTTTACCCATAACTGTTGCAGACACACAACATGCGATTGCACAGTCATCTGATCCCCAGTTAGCGCGTAGTAAGTCATCATTTTCAAACTGAATTGATGAACTTTGTTTAGCAATCTTAGAAGCAAATGTTCTAAAGCCTTCTGGTAAATGAGACGAATATAAAACAGTTAAGTTTGGTTCTGGTGAAGGACCCATGTTTGTTAATGTGTGTAAGATACGGAAGTCATTCTTAGTTACTAATGAACGGCCGTCTAAGCCCATACCAGCGATTGATAATGTTGCCCAAATTGGGTAACCAGAGAATAATTGGTTATATTCTGGTGTACGAGCAAATTTAACCATACGTAATTTCATGATTAAGTGGTCAATCATTTCTTGTGCATCAAATTCAGTGATAGCTCCTGATTCTAAATCACGTTGGATATAGATATCTAGGAATGCTGAGATACGTCCGATAGACATCGCAGCACCATTTTGTGATTTGATTGCGCCAAGGTAACCGAAGTATAACCATTGGATTGCTTCACGAGCGTTTGCAGCTGGTTTAGAAATATCACAGCCATAAGTTGCAGCCATTTCTTTTAAGTCAACCATTGCACGAATTTGTTCTGAGATTTCTTCGCGTAAACGAATCACATCATCAGTCATTACTTTGTTACCAGTGTTGCTTAAGTCTTTTTTCTTTTCAGCAACTAAACGGTCAATCCCGTATAAGGCAATACGACGGTAGTCACCAATGATACGGCCACGGCCATAAGCATCAGGTAAACCAGTGATGATTTTGTTTTTACGAGCAGATCTCATCTCAGGAGTGTAAGCATCAAAAACACCTTGGTTATGTGTTTTTCTCCACTCAGTAAAAATTTTTGTCATTTCGTCGTTTACTTCATAACCATTAGATGACAATGCATTGTTTGCCATGTTGATACCGCCAAAAGGCATGAATGCTTGTTTTAATGGTACATCAGTTTGTAAACCAACAATTTTTTCTTCTTCTTTAATTAAGTATCCAGGTTCATGTGAAGTGATTGTTGCAGGGATATCGTTATCCATGTCATACACACCGTTTTGTTGGTGTTGCACTTCAAATAATTCTTGTAGTTTTGTCCATAATTTGTCTGTACTTGGTGCGATTGGTTCTAAAAAGCTATCGTCACCTTTGTACTCTGTGTAGTTTCTTTGAATGAAATCTCTAGTGTCTACAGATGTTTGCCATTTGTCGCCTTTAAAGCCTTTCCATTGTTCCATTTCATGGGCCTCCTTAAAAATTCTGTTATTTGATTATAACAGCTTTACGTGATTAGTATAACACATCCTCTATCAATTGCAATGATTTCATTGTCTTTTTTTTAACACAATACGATTTTTTTTATAAAACAAAACCAAATACCTTGGTACGTAAGGGTTTGTCCTTTGTGAAAAATTTATTCAGTTTTTTGTGAACACCGTAACTAGGTCTTTTTTTGAGCAAAAACAAACCGCATCTGTATTAAAACAGATGCAGTTTGTACTAAAATCTATATAACAGTTTTATCATCAGTTACAAAAGCAACTTGTTTCATCTGATGAACCGCCATAATTTCTCCACCTTGTTTTTCATCTAAGACAAAGGAACCATTTGACATCCGATCACTAATTGGTGATTGTTTCGGATTAATCTCTAGTTGTTGTCCCTTTTGGTTGACTAGGAGTAGTGGTTGATCATCCCCTTCACCCATATAGGAAACACGATGCGGATTCTTTTTCAATTCTCTTAATACCATTAAACCACGTTTAGCTCTACCTAATTGTGGTAGCTCTTGAGCAAGCATACGTTTGACTGCGCCACGTTGTGTAACAATGACTACTGGGGTATCACCTTCTGGATAAACCAATAACCCACTGACAACAAAATCACCTTCTTTTAGATTCATTGATTTCACTCCAGCTGCTTTTGCTCCAACTACTGGCACTTCGGTTAGCGGATAACGCAAACCAAACCCACGATGACTAACTAAGAAGACATCTAACTCTTCTTGTTGCTCAGTCAAAAAGACAGCTGTTAACTCATCTGTGGCCTCTTTAAATTTCATACAAGAAGTCGGTCGGCTCTTATACGTGCGCCAAGGTTCAAAATCACTCATTCTTGATTGTTTGATGAGTCCTTGTTTACTGATGCACACAAAAGTTGCCATTGGATTAATTTCTTTATATGGGAAGACCGCAATAATTGATTCATCAATAGAAAGGTTTAAAATCGTTTGTGAGATGTGCTCCCCGATTTCTTTCCATTTCAGATCTGGTAATTCATGAATCGGTCGATAAATCACATTGGCCTTATTCGTGATAAGTAGTAGATGATCTAACGTATTGGCTTGCCCTGTATAAAGAACAAAATCACCGTCCTTCATCCCCAACTCTTCAGGTTTTGAGGCCGAGTACGAACGCAAGCTGCTTCGTTTGATGTAACCTTCATGCGTAACGGTTACGACCACATCTTCTTGAGTGACTAAGACCTCTGTTTCAATCTTAATTTCTTGAATTTCGTCCTCTATTTTCGTCATTCGCGCATTGCCATATTTCTTTTTCACTTCACGTAGTTCTTTTTTGATGACAGAGAATAGTTCTTTCTCATCATTTAGAATTTTTTGAAGTTCAAAAATTTCGGCAGCTAATTCTTCTGACTCTTGTTGTAATTGCGTAATATCGGTATTTGTTAAACGATATAGCTGTAAGTTGACGATAGCTTCCGCTTGCTCTTCTGTAAACATAAATTCAGCTACCAAATTCATCTTAGCATCTTTTTTATCTTTACTTCCACGAATAGTCGCAATCACTTCATCTAAAATTGATAAAGCCTTCATCAACCCTTCAACGATATGTTGGCGTTTTTGGGCTTTTTCTAACTCGAACAAGCTTCGTTTTGTAATCACCAATTTTCGATGATCAATGTAACTTTGTAAGATGTGTTTTAAGCCGACTTGTTGAGGGGTCATGTTATCGATGGCCACCATATTAAAGTTATAATTGATTTGAAGATCTGTATTCTTAAACAAATAATTTAAGATTCCTTCAGCATTCGCATCCTTCTTCAATTCAACCACAATCTGTAACCCAGTTCGATCACTTTCATCACGAACCTCAGCAATTCCATCAATCTTTTTGTTCAAACGAATCTCATCCATCTTCTTAACTAAGTTCGCTTTGTTGACTTCATATGGAATTTCTGAGATAACAATCTGCTGTTTGCTTCCTTTTAATGCTTCAATACGCGTTTGAGAACGTAAAATAACTTTCCCTCTACCTGTCTCATATGCTTTACGGATTTCTTCTTTCCCTTGTAAGATTCCCCCAGTTGGAAAATCTGGGCCCGGAATAAATTCCATCAATTTTTCTAACTTAGCGGTTGGATGGTCAATTAGATAAATCGTGCCATCAATAATTTCTGTCAGATTATGGGTTGGAATTTCAGTGGCATACCCTGCGGAGATTCCTGTCGACCCATTAACTAATAGGTTCGGGTACTTCGCTGGTAAAACGGTTGGTTCTTTTTCTGTATCATCAAAGTTCCAAACCAAATCAACTGTATCTTTTTCGATATCCTTTAACAATTCCCCACTTAACTCTGACAAACGCGCCTCTGTGTAACGCATCGCTGCTGGTGGATCTCCATCCATACTTCCGTTGTTCCCGTGCATTTCAATCAGCACTTGACGAAGTTTCCAATCTTGGCTCATCCGAACCATCGCTTCATAAATACTGCTGTCTCCATGGGGATGATAATTCCCCATGATATTCCCAACAGATTTTGCTGACTTACGGAATCCCTTATCATAGGTATTGCCATCTTTGTTCATTGCAAATAAAATCCGACGTTGTACCGGCTTCAATCCATCTCTGATATCTGGTAAAGCACGTTCTTGGATAATATATTTTGAATAGCGGCCAAAACGGTCACCCATTACTTCTTCTAATGTTAATTCTTGTACATCTAGTCGTTTCTCCATTTGGGCAACCTCCTATTCTTCACCAAATAACGAAATTTCTTCTATATCTTGCTCTTCTTTAAGCATTTGTTGTGTTTCATTCACTGCTTCGTCGATTAATGCTTCATTCTCGACATGCGCGTGCCCTTCAGCTTCTTCTTTTTTATCCAAGATGCTGCCGTCTTCTTCCATAGTAAATTGGACATGCTTTTCAATCCATTTACGACGAGGCTCAACTTTATCCCCCATCAATGTTGTTACACGACGCTCAGCTTGGGCTGCATCATCAATTCTGACACGAATCAACGTCCGTGTTTCTGGATCCATAGTCGTTTCCCACAGCTGATCTGCATTCATTTCCCCTAACCCTTTGTATCGTTGCAGCATGTAGCCCTTACCAATCTTCTTAGTAACTTCTGAAAGCTCTTCATCTGTCCAAGCATATTCGGTTACTTGTTTTTTGCCAGCTCCTTTTGACACCTTATATAAAGGAGGTAAGGCAATGTACACTTTGCCAGCTTCAATTAACGGCTTCATATAACGGTAAAAGAAAGTTAATAACAAGACTTGAATATGGGCACCATCTGTATCCGCATCGGTCATAATAATGACTTTATCGTAGTTGCAGTCTTCAATCGAAAACTCTGGACCTACTCCCGCACCAATTGTATAAATCATGGTGTTGATTTCTTCGTTTTTCAGAATGTCTTGCATTTTGGCTTTTTCTGTATTGATTACTTTCCCACGTAAGGGTAAGATAGCTTGGAATTTCCGGTCTCGGCCTTGTTTAGCCGAACCACCCGCAGAATCCCCCTCCACTAGGTAAATTTCATTTCTTTTTGGATTACGAGACTGCGCTGGTGTTAATTTCCCTGATAAAAGGGACTCGCCTTTTTTGCGTTTTTTCCCTGTACGACTTTCCTCACGCGCTTTTCTAGCTGCCTCACGCGCTTCACGTGCTTTAATCGCTTTACGAATCAACATCTGACTCATCTCGCTATTTTCAAGCAGATAAAAGCCCATCTGTTCACCTAAAACATTATCTACCACTGAACGAGCAATCGGCGTACCCAGTTTTTCTTTGGTCTGACCTTCAAATTGAAGTAAATGTTCAGGAACACGAATGGATAGAATCCCTGCTAAACCTTCTCTAAAGTCGCTTCCCTCAAGATTTTTATCTTTTTCTTTTAACAAACCGACTTTTCTAGCATACTCGTTATATGATTTGGTCATAGACGTCTTCATGCCGACTTCATGTGTTCCGCCGTCCTTTGTTCGAACGTTGTTAACAAAGGAAAGAACATTCTCAGAATACCCATCATTATATTGGAAAGCGACCTCAACTTCGATGCCTTCTTTTTCACCAGAAAAGTAAATAACTGGCGTTAGTGTATCTTTTTCTTCATTCAGGTAGTTAACAAACTCTTTAATACCTTCTTCAAAATGGAAGGACTCAACGACTGTTTCTTCACCGCGTTCATCCGTTAAGTTAATTTTTACACCTTTTAATAAGAAGGCTGATTCTCGTAGGCGTTCAGCTAACGTTTCATATGAAAATTTGGTTGTCGAGAAAATCGTATCATCTGGTAAAAAATGAACCAATGTTCCATTCGGCTTACGTGTCTTACCTAATTTTTTCAGCGTACCATCTGGTTTCCCACCATTTTTAAACTTTTGTTGGTATTCAACCCCATCGCGAACGATCGTGACTGTCAACCATTTAGAAAGGGCATTAACGACACTTGCCCCTACACCATGTAACCCGCCTGAAGTTTTGTAGCCACCTTGGCCAAATTTCCCTCCCGCATGAAGTACAGTAAAGATGACTTCTACAGTCGGAATCCCCGAAGCGTGCATCCCAACTGGCATCCCTCGACCGGTATCTTGAATACTAATACTATTATCTTTATGAATGGTTACACCAATCTCGTTTCCGTAGCCTGATAATGCTTCATCCACCGCATTATCGACAATTTCATAAACTAGATGATGAAGTCCTCGACTATCTGTCGAACCAATATACATTCCTGGACGTTTTCTGACGGCTTCCAATCCTTCAAGTACCTGGATCGAGGCATCATTATATTCGTTGTTGATTTTTTTTGCCAAAGCAAACTCTCCTTCTACACAGCATACACGGTCTTGACCGTATCGTTAATATCATACTCTAAATAGTTGCCAAAAAAAAGAGGGTCCTTAAAAAACCCTCGTGAACTTTACAAATTTCTTAATTCAATTTTCACGCAACGATCCATAACGATTGCTTTTTTACCTGCCGCTTCAAGGATATCCGCGGCTTCTTGACTAAACAATCCTAATTGCGCCCAGAAAACCTTCGCATCCGTTTGAATAAACTCTTGAGCCACTTCTGGTAAAAACTCACTACGTCTAAAAATGTCAACAATATCAATCGGTTCTGTAATATCTGTCAATTTTTCAACAACTGGTTCGCCCAAAATTTCTTGACCCGCTAATATCGGATTGACCGGAAAAATTTTATAACCCTTTTCCTGTAATAATTCAGCAATCTCATAACTCACTCGATCTTTTTTTTGACTCAAACCGACGATAGCAATGTTTTTTGCTTCTTTTAGATACGTATTAATTACTTCTTGTGTTGGATTTTGAAAAGCCATATTTGCTTACTCCCTTACTTATAAACTAGAGGTATACTCCACAATACCTATTATGTTACACCAAATTCTAAGTTTTGCCTATTTTTACGCCGAATTAATTTTGGCGCTTAATTTAGGATTGTTCCAAGAAACCTTTCATGATAAAATGAGCCATACGTTAAACGAAAAAGAGGTCTTGTAATGAAAACAGTTATTTTATTCCTTCTTGCCTACCTATTAGGTTCAATTCCTTCCGGTGTTTGGATTGGAAAACTATTCTTCAAAAAAGATGTTCGACAATTTGGAAGCGGCAATAGCGGTACCACCAATACGTTTCGCGTACTTGGAAAAAAAGCCGGTATCGTTGTTTTAGCCATGGATATACTAAAGGGAACCTTAGCTACAAGTCTTCCTTTACTTTTCCACGAGACAGCCGTCAATCCCCTTTGGTTCGGTGTTTGTGCAATTTTAGGTCACACCTTTCCAATTTTTGCTGGTTTTAAAGGTGGTAAAGCCGTTGCTACCAGTGCAGGGATGCTCTTAGGTTATAGCCCTTTATTCTTTCTGTATTCATCAGCAATTTTTGTTATTTGTTTATGTATCACCAGCATGGTTAGCCTGACAAGTATGGTCAGTGCCGTTCTAATTACCCTTTCGACCATTCTATTGCCACTCTTTTTACCAGTCATTTTACCTGAGCAAAACTGGCTACTAACGATTATCGCTCTTGCTGTCACTATTTTTATCTTTTATCGACACAGAGAAAATATTCAACGTATTGCCAACAAAACAGAAAGCCGCGTTCCCTTTGGCTTAAATAGTAGTAAAAAAGAAAAATAATCAATCGTGTGTGAGCGCCGAATTCAGCGGCTCTCACACACTTATTTTTATCAAAACGTCGAGAAAAATTAGTAGAAGGTTAACACAGCTTCGAGAAATACATTGATTTCTCAAAAATTAGTTCAAAACGCTCACATAAACAGAACGATTTTCTTGATTGAACAGGCGAAAAGTGCTATAAATCCGCAATTGGATTTATAGCACTTTTTTCGGCCAAAGCTTATTTTAGCTTACCGTAATCGAATACTTCGTTTGAAATAGCTCATTAGCAGCCAACTGATTAATTCCATATTTTTCAATCAAATTGCCAGTTGCTATTAAGGTATCCGCAATCCCACACCATGGCTCAATACAAACAAAGGGTGCCTCTTTAGGATAAGGCGACCAAATCCCCACATAAGGCATCTCTTTATAGCTTAATGTCACACTATGACAAGATTTTTCGCTTCGAATAGAAAAGGCATTTAACCCTTTTGTCTCATAAATCAACGCATCCTGTTCGAACAATTGCCTATTTAAGGCTAAATTCGTATTTGTTTGCCCCAAAGTCCGTTGATCTAAATCGATATAAGGTCCATCTAAAGGAAGTCTTAACCGAGATTTTTGTGGCGAAAAGGCCATATAATAGTCCTCAAACGTCAAACCTTCTTCTAAAGGCACATTAAACGCTGGATGACCACCAATTGCAAAAAACATCTCTTCTTTTCCTGTGTTTTCAACCTGATAATGCGTCGTGATTCCCTCACCCCCCAATTCGTAAGTAATCACTAATTCAAAATCAAATGGATAACTCTTTTTGGTTTCTGCTGTACTTTTCAGAGATAGACTAACAGATTCAGCACCTTGATTAATCACCGCGAAGTCCATATCTCGTGCAAACCCATGTTGTCCCATAGAATAGGTCTTACCTTGATACTCATAACGATTCTCTTTTAATTTCCCCACAAAAGGAAACAAGACTGGCGCGTGTCGCCCCCAAAACTCTGGGTTCCCTTGCCAAATATACTCAATGTTCGTCTCTTTTGATTTCAAGCTAATTAATTCAGCCCCAGCTTCGGCAATTGTTGCAATGAGTTGGTCGTTTTGAATTGTAACCGTCATAGTGAAATCCCCCTAATAATTATGCTTTGCAAGCTCTTCATTGAATCGTTTATTTAAGACTTTTAAATAGGTCCCCTTCATACCAAGAGAGCGTGATTCAATAATCCCTGCTGATTCTAATTTTCTGAGCGCATTCACAATCACCGAACGCGTAATCCCAATCTCATCTGCAATATTTGAAGCAGTCAGACGACCTTCATCGCCGTTTAAAGCTTTGAAAATCGCTTGAACCGCCTTTAATTCGCTGTAAGAAAGAGTGTTTATTGCCATCTGAACAGCCGTTGTACTACGAACATCCTCTTCAATATTCCGTGATTGTTGGTACAAAATTTGCATCCCAACAACGGTCGCACCATACTCCGCTAAAACCAAATCGTCATCGCTAAATGATTGTTCAATTCTCGCCAGAATAATCGTCCCCAAACGCTCACCTGCTCCAAATATAGGAACAACTGTCGTCAAACCAAACGGATATTTTTCTCTAGATTCTACAGGAAACGCCGTCAAGTCACTAGCAATCGGAATATTAGACTCTGTCCGAATCAGCTGATCCACTGCATCTGTATAAGAATCTGGAAATTGTTTTTCAACAAACATACTTTTAACCCGTTCGTTGTTCACGTCATGTTTTTCGTTATACCCTAACAAAACGCCCTCACCGCTGATTATATATGCATTGCTATCTAAAATATCACCTAAAATCATCGCCATCTTGTCATAAGGAAGCTCAGCTTGCATATCAAACGTATTTTTTCTTTGGAGCAGCTTATTAATTTTACGTGTTTTTTCCAGTAAGGTACTCATTTTTACTCCTCCATTGTCTTATAAAATGTAGCGACTTAAATCTTCGTTTTGAGCAATCGACGCTAACTTGTCGTTCACATAACTTTCTGTAATCGTGATTTCACCCATTTGCATATCAGGCGCTTCAAATAACAAATCTTCTAATAATTTTTCAAGAATTGTGTGTAAACGTCTTGCACCAATGTTATCTGTATCGCGGTTTACATCAAAGGCAATATTGGCAATTCGTTCAATCGCTTCAATGGTAAAGGTAACAGAAACATTTTCCGTCCCAATTAAAGCAATATATTGTTTCACTAAGGCATTATTTGGTTCTGTCAGAATCTTAACAAAGTCATCTGCTGTCAAATCATCTAATTCAACACGAATTGGGAAACGGCCTTGCAATTCAGGAATTAAATCACTTGGTTTAGACAAATGGAAGGCACCAGAAGCAATAAATAAGATATGATCTGTCTGAATCGCCCCATATTTGGTATTCACTTGTGAACCTTCCACAATCGGTAAGATATCTCGTTGGACACCCTCACGTGAGACTTCACCAGACTGTTGAGATTTTGACGTGATTTTATCAATCTCATCAATGAAAATAATCCCACTTGATTCTGCCAAACGAATCGCTTCACTGTGGATATCTGCATCATTGACTAATTTAGATGACTCTTCTTGAATTAATAACTCACGAGCTTCTTTAACTGTGACTGTTCGTTCAACTTTCTTCTTAGGAGACAATGCCCCTAATGTTTCGTTCAAATCAATCCCCATTTGCTCTAAACCATTGTTCATCGCAGGCGCAGCTTTTTTAGGTTCTTCAATCTCGATGTTCACTTCTCGACTATCCAAAAGGCCTTTTTCTAGTTGTTCCAGGATATTCTTTCGATTCACACGGATTTCATCAGTGACTTCTTCTTGAGGCTCTTGCGGCTGTTGTGCAGCATTAAACATATTCATCATTTGTTCAAACTGATTGCCACTTTGTTTTTGTTCCTTTTTGATTCCAGGAACCAGAACTTTTACCAAACGTTGATTGGCTTTTTTCAAAGCTTGACTATAGACTCTGCTGTATTGTTGTTTTTCAACAATTTGAATCCCGTTTTCTACTAGATCACGAACCATAGACTCGACATCACGTCCCACGTAACCTACTTCTGTAAATTTTGTCGCTTCAACTTTTACAAATGGTGCGTTGACAACCTTGGCCAAACGACGCGCAATTTCTGTTTTACCGACTCCTGTTGGCCCAATCATTAACATGTTTTTAGGTGTGATATCTTGCTGCATCTTTTCATCTAATTGCAATCGGCGATAACGATTACGTAAGGCAACCGCTACAGATTTTTTTGCTGCTTGTTGGCCGATAATATATTGATCTAATTCGGATACAATCTCTTTTGGTGTTCGATTTAATTCATTCATCTTTATCCCTCTTTTATAATTCTTCTACAATAATATTGTGGTTTGTAAAGACACATATATCTGCGGCTATATTCAACGCATTTTCAGCAATCTGTTTGGCCGATAACTCTCCACCGTACTGTTTCATTGCGCGAGCGGCAGATAAAGCAAAGTTTCCACCTGAGCCAATTGCCAATATACCATCATCTGGAGTAATCACTTCTCCTGTTCCCGAAACTAACAGCATCTCTGTTTTATTCATTACAATCAGCATCGCTTCAAGCTTTTGCATAGATTGTTGCGTTCGCCATTCTTGTGCTAGCTCAACTGCTGCCCGTTGAAGATTTCCGTTATATTCATTTAGCTTGCCTTCAAATTTTTCTTCTAGTGTAAAGGCATCCGCTACACTTCCAGCAAAGCCAACAACGACTTCATCGTTATAAATCCGACGAACCTTTCGAGCCGTGCCCTTCATAACAACTGATTCGCCCATTGTGACTTGTCCGTCACCTGCCATCGCAAATTTACCATCTTTTTCGACTGCACAAATCGTTGTCGAATGAAATTGTGATTCTACCATCTATTTTCCTCCTAAAAATATCATCTAAGCCTGTTTTGTACCTCTTCTTTTATGCTCGAGGATGAAAGCTACGATAATTTTTTTGTAAACTTTCTTTTGTTACATGCGCATAAATTTGAGTCGTTGAAAGGTTTGCATGTCCTAGCAATTCTTGAACCGTTCGCATATCCGCTCCATTATTTAATAAATGTGTTGCAAATGTGTGGCGAAGCATATGGGGGTGAATGTCACTATCTAAACTACTCTTTTTAATAACTTGGTTCAGCACATATTCAATACCTGTCGCTGTAATCGGATCCCCATGATGATTAATAAAGACAAAAGAATGTTCTTTATTAAACTTACTCATCAAGACGTGGCGGCCTTTTTCAAAATATTCTTGAAGGGCATCTGCCGCAAACGAACCCAGTGGAACGTAACGCTCTTTGTTTCCTTTTCCGTGAATCAGTAAAACCCCTGAACTAAAATCAATATCCTGAATTCTCATGGTAACTGCTTCACTGACCCGTAAGCCCGAACCATAAAGAACCTCTAACAAGGCTTGATTCCGAAAGTCTAACGGTTCTGTTCCCTTCACGCTCTCAAACAAAGCATCCATTTCTTTTTCATAAAAAAAACGTGGCAATCGTAAAGTCTTCTTTTTTAAGTGAACATAAGAAAAAGGATTCTCCTCAATTGACTCCTGTTTGAGTAAATATTGATAAAAGGAGCGGAGACTAGCAATTTTTCGACTGATAGAGTTCCTACTATAGCCTTTATCGGTCAAAAAACTTAAATAAACACGAACATCCAAATGCTGAACACTGAGCAGATCATCATTTCCAGATTCTTCTAAAAAGCGTTGGAAATTTTCAAGATCTTCTTTATATGCCTCTTGCGTCTTCTCTGAATATCCTCGTTCAACAAGAAGATATCGATAAAACTCTTTTGGCCAGTCTTTTTCAGCCATGTTGTCCCTCCCCTCGATAATACATGTACAATGTAGCACACCGATTTTAAAAAAACAAATGAATTGTCAGAATTTAATTAATATTTCAAAGTTTGTTCACAATTGACACAATTCATTCATGAAAGAAGTTAATAATTCACGAATTAACCGACTCTTTAACCCCAAACGCTAGCCACTGCATTCGTTGCTCAAACTGCGCAATTGTTTTTTCAATAGGCTGTTCGTACAGTAAATGAGCTTTAATCAACTCATGCATCACGGCTGTCAAAAAGACAATAAATTCTTGATACTCTCGACCATTTTCAAGCTTCAGCTGCTTGGTATCAATCAACTGAAAGAATTGTTTTTGAATTTCTAAGGAAGAATCCTTCTCTGTCTGTAGTTCTGTGGTCTTCGTTCTCGAAGACTTCTTGAACTCTTCTTGATGTAACAACATCATTCGATAATAATCAGCATACATCTCTTGGCTATAACAAGTTAAAAGTCGTTTAAAATACTCAGAAAGCGCAACAAATAAATCCCCTTGCTTTTCCTTCAGCACTTCAAATATTAATTGATGGGCATCAATTGAAATGTACTCATAAAAATAGCCATACAGATCTTCCAAATTCTCAAAATATTTATAAAACGCACCTCGAGAAATCTTGGCTTCGGCGATAATCGCTGCAACACGCGCTTGTTTTAACGGATGAGCTGAAAACTCATGAAGCGCCGCCGCTCGTATACGTGCCTGTTTTTCTTCAGGTAAGTGATAAAATGTTTGACTTGGCATAACTCGTTTTCCTCCATCATTTATTCTTATCAGTAAAATAGCCAAAAAATAGTGGGCCAAGAAGGTGGTTCTCCTTCCTGCCCCATTATACGATTCTCTTTTACTAAACGAAAGTTGCTTTGATTTCTTCATTGGCCTCTAAAGCTCGAGCGGCGATTGCTTCATAGCGTGATTTTTTATCACGAATTCGCTCAGGTAGCTCTGGGAATAAGCCGTAATTAGCATTCATCGGTTGGAAGTGTTTGCCTTCTGCATGAGTAATGTAATACGCCATACTACCGATTGCTGTTTCTCTAGGGAAAATAACTGGCGCTTCTTCTTTTGCCAAACGAGCGGCATTGATTCCAGCCAAAAGTCCGCTAGCTGCACTCTCAACGTAGCCTTCAACCCCAGTCATTTGACCAGCAAAAAACAGATTGTCTCGTTTTTTTGATTGATACGTTGGCTCCAATAACTCAGGTGAATTCATGAAGCTATTTCTATGCATAACACCATAACGAACAAATTCAGCATTCTCTAACCCTGGAATCATTTGGAAAACACGTTTTTGTTCGCCCCATTTTAAATGTGTTTGGAAGCCAACAATATTATACAGTGAGCCAGCTGCGTTATCTTGACGCAATTGAATCACCGCATACGGACGTTTCCCCGTCTTAGGATCTTCCAATCCAACTGGTTTCATCGGACCAAACAACATCGTTTTAAACCCACGCTGCGCCATAACCTCGATTGGCATACAGCCCTCAAAGTATTTTTCTTTTTCAAACGTCTTCAAAGGAACCACTTCTGCATTAACTAAGGCTTCATGAAACGCTGTAAACTCTTCTTCTGTCATCGGACAGTTGAGATAAGCTGCTTCGCCCTTATCGTAACGTGATTTTAGATATACCTTGTCCATATCAATTGTTGCTTTATCAATAATAGGCGCAGCCGCATCATAGAAATAAAACCCATCCGAGCCGTTAAATTCTTTGATTGCTTCAGCTAAAGGCGCAGAAGTCAAAGGTCCTGTTGCAATAATCGTAATCCCTTCAGGAATCTGTGTCACTTCTTCATTCACAACTGTTACTAATGGATGTTCTTTGACGCGTTGTGTTATTGTTTGCGAAAAACTGTCTCTATCAACAGCTAGAGCGCCCCCTGCTGGAACTGCTGTTTGATCGGCTGAAGTGATAACAACAGAATTTAATCGTCTCATTTCTTCTTTTAACAAACCTACAGCATTGGCTAAACTATTTCCTCTTAAAGAGTTTGAGCAGACTAACTCTGCAAAATTTTCTGTTTGATGAGCCTCTGTCGATTTGACTGGGCGCATTTCATATAGACGTACAGGTACACCAGATTGTGCAACTTGCCAAGCTGCTTCGCTTCCTGCAAGTCCAGCACCAATAACATTCACTGTTTGAACCATGAAACCCCTCTTTTCCACTTAGATATATTTCTTCAACGTAATTAATGAGTTACTTTTGAACATTTTCTTTATAGTCACCGTTAACACAGACAACTTGTTTGCCACCTTTGACTTTCTTCTCAACTAAATACTTACCACATTTCGGACAATCTCGTCCAACTGGTTTATCCCAAGAAGTAAACTCACATTCAGGGTATCGATTACAGCCAAAGAAAATTCGGTTTTTCTTGGATTTTCTTTCCACAACCTGTCCCTCATGACAAACTGGGCAAGTCACACCGATTTCCTTAATAATCGGTTTGGTGTTGCGGCACTCTGGAAAATTACTACATGCGTAAAACTTCCCATATTTGCCTAATTTGATAACCATAGGATGCCCACACAAATCACAATCAAAGCCAGCTGGTTCATCTTTAATTTGAACTTTTTCAATTTGTTCTTCTGCTTTTGTTAGCTCCACTTCAAAAGGTTTGTAGAAACGATCGACAACTTTAATCCAGTCCTCTTTCCCTTCTTCAACCTTATCCAAATCACCTTCCATGCCAGCAGTAAAGTGGATATCCACAATTTGTGGGAAGAAATCAACAATCAGCGAATTAACAATTTCTCCTAATTCAGTTGGTTCAAAACGTTTTTGAGCCAGTTTGACATAATAACGACGTTGAATCGTATCTAAAGTTGGCGCATATGTTGATGGACGCCCCACTCCATTTTCTTCTAACGCTTTGATTAGGGTTGCTTCACTAAAACGAGCAGGCGGTTGTGTGAAATGTTGTTTTGGTTCAATATCAACTGAATTCACTACATCACCCACTTCTAAATCCGGCAAGATGTTCTCTTTATCTTCTTTGCCATCATCTCGTCCTTCAACGTAAACCTGCATAAACCCTTTAAACTTAACCTTTGATCCATTAGCGATAAACGTTACGCCATTTTGTTCTAAGGTGACTTTCATCGTATCAAGGATTGCTGGTGTCATTTGACTAGCCACAAACCGAGACCAAATAAGTGTATAAAGTTTTAACTGATCCTTATCCAAATATTTTTTCATCTCATCAGGTGTTCTCAACGCACTGGATGGTCGAACCGCTTCATGGGCATCCTGCGCGCCTTGCGCATTCTTTGCTTTGCGCCCACCATGAGCAGAAAACTGTTTTCCATAAGTGGTTTCGATGAATTCTGCTGCTTCATTTTTAGCACTATCAGCTATCCGAGTTGAATCTGTACGCATATACGTAATTAACCCGACCGTTCCCTGTTTCCCTAAGGCAATTCCTTCATAGAGTTGTTGGGCTACCATCATCGTTTTTCTTGTTCGGAAGTTTAATTTACGAGCTGCTTCTTGTTGCAAACTACTTGTTGTAAAAGGTAAGGCTGGATTTCTTTTACGTTCTTTCTTTTCAACCTTAGTCACAGAATAGTCTTTCCCATTTAGGCGTTGTGTCACTTCTTTAACCGCTTCGGCATTCGGTAACTTTTTCTTTTTCCCATCAACGCCCCAGAAGTTTGCTTTGAATTTTTTCTTTTCCTTTTTGAAATTCCCGTCAATACTCCAATACTCTTCTGGAATAAAGGCACGAATTTCTTTTTCGCGGTCAATGATAATCTTCAGCGCAACGGATTGAACTCGTCCAGCACTCAAGCCTTTTTTGACTTTACGCCAAAGAATTGGACTAATCGAGTAGCCTACTAGACGATCTAATACACGTCTTGCTTGTTGTGCATCAACCAAGTCAACATCAATCGTTTTTGGCTCTTTAAATGCCGCTTTTACTGCTTCTTTTGTGATTTCATTAAAGACAACACGATTTTTATCTGATAAATCCAGCCCTAATAAATAGGCCAAATGCCACGCTATAGCTTCCCCTTCTCTATCCGGGTCACTTGCGAGAAAGACTTTATCGGCTTTTTTGGCAGCCGCTTTTAGACTCTTAATTACATCGCCTTTTCCACGAATTGAAATATAGTGTGGCTCATAATTGTTTTCAACATCGATTCCCATCTTACTCTTAGGTAAATCTCTGATATGCCCCACACTCGCCATTACTTTATAATTTCTTCCAAGATACTTTTCAATAGTTTTTGCTTTCGCAGGTGATTCTACGATTACTAGATATTTATACGCCATTAGTGGATGGACTCCTTTCGCGTTTCGAGTTCCTACTATATATATGTGAATAAAACAAACACACAAATCGTAGCTTATCATATCTATTCAAAAAAGGTTTGTCAAGGAAGGAATTAGTTTCGTTAAAAAAAAGTTACTGAAAAAGTCTTAAAAAGAACAAAAATAAATTATTCATATGGTTCTCGCTTCTTTTGTTTAACAAGCGATACAGAGATATCTATTCAATAAAGCCTTCTTTAATAGAAGGAAAAATTTTGCTTGTACAAAAAATTCTCATTCGATAAGGAAAACGAGCTCTACGCTAGTTTATTTAAATGACAACAAGCCACCTATTTCTTACACAAAAGAGAGTCAATCACAGAAAGTGATGAAGCTCGTCCAATATATCTTTTGCTGAAAACACGCATTTTGCGCCATCTTGAATCAAATTATGACAACCATCTGAGTGGCCAGATAAAATATCACCAGGGACCGCAAAAACCTCACGCCCATACTCCATTGCCATCTGAGCCGTTATCAACGAACCACTTCTTTTTTTCGCCTCTATAATACACGTACCTAATGAAAGACCCGCAATAATCCGGTTTCTCATTGGAAAGTGATGACGTTTGGGTCCAACACCGCTAGGATATTCAGAGACTAATAAATGATTTTTAGCTATCTCCAATTGAAGCTCCCTAGACGAACTGGGGTAACAACAATCTAACCCTGTTCCAATTACTCCAATTGCTTGGCCACCAAGCGACAGAACCTTGGCATGACTCTGTGCGTCAATCCCTTTGGCTAGCCCACTAACAATCACAAATTCGTTAGTAACCAAGGTTGGAATCAAACGACTCACTACCTGCGTGCCATAATTGGTCGCCTCCCTAGCGCCTACAAAAGAAAGCTTCTTTTCCATTAAAAGAGACAAATTCCCTTCATAAAATAAAAAGATTGGTGGATACGGAATCTCCAATAAAATCTCAGGATACTCTTCATTCAAACAAAACAAATAAGTCTGTTCTTGTTTTTTTTCTTCAATCAGCTCATCTGATAGCTCCCGCCAAGATTCACGAAACGCTTGTTCATGCTGCCTTTCAACCGCTAGATAGACAATTTCTCCTAAACTAAAATGTGTATACTGCTTTTCTAGTGCATACTTAATTAAGCGCCAACTTCCTCGCAGACTAATTCCTCGACAAAATAAAAGCTTAAATAGTAAGCTTTCTAATTCATACATAAAAAATCCCCCTTCTTTTTCCATACTCATCAAAGTAAGTATGCGCAAAAAAAGAGGCATTTCATTTATTTTTTTATTTTACATAATTTTTGACTGGTGCAAAAGTTAAACGGTGAATCGGCGTAATCCCATGCTCTTCTAAAGCAAGTAGATGCTCTTTGGTGCCGTAACCTGCATTTCTTTCAAAACCGTAGAACGGGTACTCCAAGCTATACTCCTTCATCAAACGATCTCGAGTGACTTTAGCGATAATACTGGCAGCCGCAATTGAAATAGACCGTGCATCACCCTTTATTAAACTTTGTTGAGCCGTTTCCATAGGTAAAGTCATCGCGTCTACCAATAAATAATCAGGCGTTTTTGAAAGCTGTTCAACTGCTAGCATCATCGCTTTTTTGCTCGCCTGATAGATGTTAATTGCGTCGATTTCTGTTTGATCAACAAGACCAATCCCAATAGCAACAGCCTTTTGATTAATCTCATCAAACAACTGATTTCGTTTGGCTTCTGAAAGCTGTTTGGAGTCATTTAATCCTAAAATGTCGCAATCCTTAGGTAGGATAACCGCTGCTGAAATAACCGGACCCGCCAATGGACCGCGACCAACTTCATCAATTCCCGCAATTAATTGATAACCTTCTTTATAGGCTTGTTGCTCAAACTGGCTCATTTCTTGCCGCTTTTTCAGTAAAGCCACTTGCTTCTCTAATTTTCTATCAAACTGTTTTAACGCTGTCTGAACGCCCGCCCGAGAATCTTCTCGCAAACTTTTTACATAGGGATCTTCAGCGGTCGTTATCGTTACTAATTTTTGTTTTATATCCGCAATCGATTCAGGTTTCATTTTACTCTTCATACTCCTCATAACGATCTAGTGTATACTTGCCTAGCTTGCCACTACGAATCTCAAACACAAGCATTTCACTCGCACGACCATAGTCATCTCTAAAGCCACGTTTTTGACTAATTGTCATTAATATTTCAGGAGCAAGCTCTTTTTCCTGCTCTTCAGTCAGCTGGTAGCGCTCTGCTAAACGACCAGGATAGTGACGGGCAAAAAAATCAATGCCATACAACGCCATATCATCCAAATGAATCAGTTGATCCTTGATTGCTCCTGTCAAAGCAAGTTTTTTACCAATCTGGGCATCTTCAAACTTAGGCCATAAAATCCCTGGTGTATCTAATAATTCAAGCTCTGTCCCCGAACGTAACCATTGTTGTCCCTTCGTCACGCCAGGTTTATTTCCAGTTTGTGCAATTTTTTTTCCCACCAAACGATTCATCAGTGTCGACTTACCCACATTTGGAATGCCAATCACCATTGCGCGGATTGCTCGAGGTTTTAATCCTCTTGCCTGATTGCGCTCAATTTTTTCTTTCAGTGCGATTTTCGCTGAAGGAACAATATTTTTTACCCCTTTATTATCTTGCGCATTAATCGCTAATGTCACAAAACCTTTTTGCTGAAAATAACCTTGCCACAATTTTGTTTGTTGTGGGTCAGCTAAATCAGCCTTATTTAATAAAACTAACCGAGGCTTCTGTTGAATAATTTGATCCATCATAGGATTTCTTGAAGAAATAGGCAACCTCGCATCTACTAATTCAAAAACAATGTCCACAAATTTTAATTTTTCAGAGACCTCACGACGCGCCTTCGCCATATGTCCCGGGAACCACTGGATTGTACTCATGTGTAAAACTCCTTTTATATCAAGACTTTTGAAGCCTATCAATTATTTTTCCTATCAATTGGGCAAACGCAGCTACTTTGTTTTTTCACTTTCGTGCACCACAGCCTCTCTTTATCCGAATAAACGGTGGGTACAGAAGCAACTCCATCTGCACTCCGCCCCATCAATTTCTAAAGGTGGAACACCTTTAGAACTGATGGACTGCGTTCCGCTCTCAACAACTTCTACGCATGGGACATGCTAGAGTTGAAGGTCTGTACTCCGTAAAACCACTTCGATCTCATCAATCTCTAAAGGTGAAACACCTTAAGAATTGAAGGACGTTGTTCCGCTCTCAACAACTTCTACGCATGGGACATGCTAGAGTTGAAGGTCTTCACTACGTAAAAACCATACTCCGATCTCATCAATCTCTAAAGGTGAAACACCTTAAGAATTGAAGGACATTGTTCCGCTCTCAACAACTTCTATGCATGAGACATGCTAGAGTTGAAGGTTCGAAAAATAAGCTGAAATTGCTGTGAAACACTATTTACAAAGTAAATAGATGTAGAACAGTACCTACTTGGTCACAAAAATTTGTAGAGCACCACGTAGGAATCAATCAACATCGAAAGAAAGGCTTTCGTGTTTCTTGTCATTTCCGTGAATTCCATCTACACTCCGATCTCAACAACTTCTATGCATGAGACATGCTAGAGTTGAAGGTTCTTATTGCTGTAAAACACAACGAAGCATGAGTTGATGTTGCATAGTACCTACTCGGTGCTGTAAAACACAACGAAGTATGAGTTGATGTTGCACAGTACCTACCCGGTTCTCGGAGTTAAACACTTCTGTCCCAGCCTCTGTTAATAAGCCAACACTTTTCTGTTATTTTTTTGCGCGTTGGCTCCTAAATATAGTCATTTAGCTCTACTTAGTGATTTTTTTAAGTCAGTAATTATCGACTTTACTGAGAAAATCTATTGTCATAGCGCTGATTAATTATTCTTTCTCTACTTAAATTCCTCTCAACATTGTATCACAACTCAGCGCTCAATCAGAGTTTTTTAATGAAATACTTTTCTCCATTTTTTGTAAAAGAACGAACAAAGTACGCAACCATTTCCCTTGTTGCGTTTATGTTTGCTCACTTCCTAAAAGTCTAACCTAATTATTTGTAAAACTTATATTACAATTTTGTTATTCAGACTAATATTCTTTCCACCATTCTACTTTTTGATACTCGTTCAAATGTAATTTCCCATCATAAAGTTCTTGAAAAACACGTCTATCATCACTTATTGTTCCATCCGGTCCCGTTACTTTAGGCGGAACTAAGAAAAAAGTCAACTCTCCATCATTGGCGCCTAGATTTGTTCCATATACATGGACTTCAAAATAACCTGCTACTTTTTTGGGCATATCTGAAATTTTTATTTCATAATTTCCATGTGAAGTTATCCCATTCCAATACCCATTTTTTTGTATTTGAGGGAATACAGTTGTCCGATTATTATAATAGTCATCTGGTGTGTACCCACCCAGAGTGAATCCTGACTCAGCAATGCTTTTATTGAACTCTTTGGTTGAAAACTCGCCAACAAACGCGGATAAATCTCCTTGTAAAATTACTTCATATTTTTCATCAGATTTTGGTTTCTATCTAGTAAAAACCATCTCGTGTCTCGGATTACCGTCTTCCATTGTAATTTTTATCTCAGACTCACTTATGTACTCTACAATACTATTGAATCCAGAGTATTCATCAGATTTTTTCATTGGCGTTTTTGATTTCTTTATCTGCTCTGAATCTTTCCACTTAGTTTCAAAGGTTGCTGTCACATCCCCCTCAGCAGTTGAATAAGCGATTTCCCATTGATTCTTCCCTAATGATTTGATTGTTGAAGTCTCTCCTACAGCCGTGTAAAAAGTACCAGACAAATCAATCATTTTTTTCTCTCCATTTGTTGTTGAAGTGATTGTCTGAGTTTCTTCTGTGACTTGCGTTTCTACTTGTTTACTTGTAGATGATCGGCTATCATTTGTAGCTTGAGTGGCACTTCGAGCTGTATTTTGACTTTCTTTGCTCCTTTCGGTCTTTGCCGAACATGCCGCCATACTAAAACCCATCATTAACGTTACACATGAAAATAGTGTCTTTTTCAACAAACTTTCCCCTACAAAAAATCATTAGTAAATTGCCTTCCTCATGTTATCTAATATCTCATAGACAGTTACATACATTTTTAATTGTAACATCAAATGTGTTCGGAACAAAAGCTCAAAATAAGACTAGCCTTTGTAGTAGAAAAAACTGCCGCTCCGTATGCTCACTTTCAATGATATCTTTTTTTCGACACTCGCTTAATAAACAAAAAAACTGATCTTGATTCGCCTCATCAAAATCAGTTTTTTCGTATTCTATTCATTACCATTTAATACCATTAATTAAGAACCAATCGCTCCATTATATCTCCTTGTTGGTGGTGACCATCAAGAACTTTTTCCCCTGTAAAAGATAACACACGATCCATGTTAGTTACAACAACCACGACTACTGTCTCTTTTTTCTGTGTGCGTATAAATTCTAAATCCATGGTTGCTAGTTGTGTTTCTGTTGTTACCTTGTCACCAACATTTACTGAAACAGTGAAGCCCTGACCATTTAGAGAAACTGTATCAATCCCCATATGAACGAGAACCTCAATCCCATTTTCTGTTCGCAAACCAATCGCATGTTTTGAAGGAAAAACGGTGGTCACTGTCCCGTTAACTGGTGAGAAGATGGTGCCATCACTCGGTTCAATCGCAAAACCATCCCCCATCATTTTTGTTGAAAATACTTCATCAGGAACATCAGCTAAGGGAACGTATTGCCCTTTTGCAACAGCATGTAAAGAAAGCTCGTTTGTAAATTCACTCTCATCCTCAGCTTTTGGTACTAACAGGTAAGCAATCACAAATGATAATACAAGCGCAATCACAATTCCTAAGATAGCAAAGATGAAATATTGACCAATATAAGCGGGTAAGCTAAAGATACTTGATAAGATATACCCATAAATTCGAACACCGAAGAAGCTAATGAACGCTGATGCCACACCGCTTCCGATAGTTGCCGCTAAAAAAGCTTTCTTATATTTTGACAATATCCCAAATAATGCAGGCTCAGTAATCCCTAACAGCCCAGAGATTGCTGAAGATAAAATAACAGATTTTTCTTCTTTCGTTTTCACTTTAGTGTACATTGCTGCTGTCGCTCCAGTAATGGCCATATTCGCCATAAACATCATTGGCATCAACATGTCATATCCTTGGTTGGCAAAGTTTTGTAAAGCAATTGGTGTCATTGCATGATGCAATCCTGTGAAGATCGCAATTGGTCGAATCGCGCCCACCACAATCCCTGCTAAAATTGGTGAAATTGTGAATAATCCTTCCACACCATCTGCTAATAAGTTCCCTAAATGAATACTGATAGGGCCAATAATCGTTAACGTTACAAGACCTGCTACAAATAACGAAATCGTTGGTGTAAAGACTGTCCGTAAAACTTGTGGTAAAACCTTATCCACCCAGCGATAAATATAACTTAATGCTAGAACTGCCAAAATGATAGGGATAACCGTTCCTGCATAATTAAAGACAGGTACTGGAACAGCTCCGAACAATAGGAATTGAGAAACTTTTCCTTCTGCAACTGCATTTGACATAGTCGGAAATTGTAATGCAGCCGCAATTGCAATCGCTAAATATTGGTTCGTTTGGAAAATTTTGGCTGCTGAAGCCGCTACAAAAAACGGTAAGAATGTAAAGACGCCACTTGCTAGCATATCAATTACTAGATACGTATCTGTTTGATTTGAAATAACGTTCAAAGCAACTAATCCAGCCATTAATCCTTTAATCATTCCCGCTCCAGCAATCGCTGGAACTAGGGGACCGAAGACACCTGAAACAGTATCCATAAATAATGAAATAATTCCTTTTTTCTCTTTTGGTACATCGGACTGCGCTTGATTTCCATCAAGCCCTAACTCTTTTGCTAGTGGTTTAAAATAATCTGCCACGTCTGTTCCAATCACAACTTGTAGCTGTTCGCTTTGGAATTTTGTTCCCACTACTTTAGGGATTTTTTCCAATGCTTTGTAGTCCACCCGCTTTTCATCCTTCAAATTAAAGCGCAAGCGCGTCATACAATGCCAAGCATTATTGATATTTTCCGTTCCTCCAACTGCTTCGATAATTCTCTTTGCAATCTCTTTATGCTCCATTTTCGACTTCCTCCTTGTGTGCGTTTACACGAGTTATTTTAACATGTGCACCACTCGTTGTAAAACCAGTCCTATTTCACAAAAATATATGAAAAACACTTATATAACAGCATTTCAATATGATAATTAGAATTATTGGACTGATTTTTAGACTATTAATCACTTTTTTTTAGACCAAATTGACAGTCCCTATACGCGCGTGTTTTACTATTTAAGAAGAGATACTTATTTACAAGGAGTGAATCAAATGACACCAACTATTATCACAGATGTAAAAAGTTATGCAATCAAACCAGATAGACACAATTTGTTAGTTGTCAAAGTCGAGACAGATAAAGGCATTTCTGGACTAGGCTGTGGCACCTTCCAATTCCGACCTTTAGCGGTTCAAACGGTCGTAGATGAATACTTAAAACCACTATTAATCGGACGTGATGCCAATCAAATTGAAGATATTTGGCAGGTCATGAACGTGAACTCATACTGGCGGAATGGACCAATTACAAATAATGCCATTTCGGGAGTTGATATGGCTTTGTGGGATATTAAAGGAAAGTTAGCAGATATGCCTCTTTATCAATTATTAGGAGGAAAAGCTCGAACAGCCATCCCAGCTTACACGCATGCAGTTGCCGATAATCTTGACGACTTATATAAAGAAATTGATGGTTTTCTAAATGAAGGTTACCAATATATTCGTTGTCAATTGGGCTTTTATGGCGGAAATCCAATGAATCTACAAACCCCAACAAATCCGATTGCCGGCTCTTATTTTGATCAAGACGAATATACTGAAACGACTTTAAAAATGTTTGCTGCTATTCAAGAAAAATATGGTCATCAATTCAAAATGCTACATGATGTTCATGAACGTTTACAACCCAACCAAGCAATTCGTTTTGCCAAAGCAGCTGAGCCTTTTAATCTCTTTTTCTTAGAAGATATTTTGCCGCCCAATCAAAATGAATGGCTGGCACAATTGCGTAGTCAAGCATCCACGCCCATTGCAACAGGCGAATTATTTAATAACCCAATGGAATGGAAAGAGCTTGTTCTAAACCGACAAATTGATTATATGCGCGCACATGTTTCGCAAATCGGTGGCATTACTCCCGCTCTAAAACTAGCTCATTTGTGTGACGCTGTGGGAATTCGCATTGCTTGGCATACACCTTCAGATATTTCGCCTGTTGGTCTCGCAGTTAATACACATCTGAATATCCATCTTCATAATGCGGCTATTCAGGAAAATATCGATGTTCCTGAAAATACACAAAAAATCTTTGGTCATATTCCTGCTCCTGAAAAGGGCTTCTTCTACCCGATAGAAAGACCCGGCATTGGCGTAACTTTTGATGAAAAACTTGCTGAAAAATTTCCTGTCGTGTATCGCCCACATGAATGGACGCAAAGTAGAACACCCGATGGCACGATCGTCACACCATAAAGCCAAAAAAACGTTTGAACACCCTGAATTAAAGGATGTATTCAAACGTTTTTTGATTTGGCTGAAAAAAGGAGTTCTTCAAAATCACCTGTTTAGGACCTCCCTCCTCTACTCTTTTTTTGACTATTAATTTACAAATAAGCGGTTCACTCAATTAGCAAGTTCTAACCTTACGCTTAATCAATTCGTGATTGATGGATGATTCGATCAAACGGTCGAATGTAGGTCACCGAATAATCGATTGCCAAGATATCACTATATTCAAAGACTCGACCATCCTCTAGTAACGCCCGGTTCTTAATTTGCATAGCCGGTGTTCCCCGTTTACTCATCAAGACCTCTGATTGTCCTTTTGTCAAATTAACAGGCGTATAATTGCTGATATAGTGGGAAATTTTATAGCCTTGTTTTTCAACAAAACGCTGAATTGAATGCTCAACCACTTCCTTTGTGATTACCGGAAATAACTTCACAGGTAAAATAGAATTTTCTAACTGTTCAATCTTATAATTAACAATTCTTATTCGCTCAAAATGCCAAACTTCTTCGTTTTCATCTAATTGAAATAAGCGTCTTTCTTCATAATCCGCCGCTCGTTTCTCCAATTTTAAGACCCGTGACTCTATCCGATCATAAGGCGTTCGAGTCAACGAGTTAAAAATCAGCGGATTCTTGACCCACTTTTCATGAACAAAAATCCCTGATCCTTGCACCACCCGAACAATCCCAATCTCCTCTAAGCTCTTAATTGCTTGTTGAATAGTGAATCGTGACACACCATAAGTAGTCGCTAAATTCCGCTGATTCGGCAGTTTCCCCTCTGCAAATTCTTCCTGATAAATCTTACTCAATAAATCCTGAACAATAAATTCCCGTTTTTTCATCGTCTCTCCTCTCGCCGTCATGGTCTGCTTATCTGATTAGCCTCTATTCTATCGTTTCTTTCAGCTCACTAAACCACTTAATTGTCGGATTCGAGGAATGCTCCCCAATCATTTTTTCCATCCAAACCATGTTATACCACGTATTAAATTTAAACCCACACTGATAGAACTCACCCACCAAACGATAGCCTAAACGTTCATGGTATTCAACACTATTTTTTGAAAGATACTGATCTTCAACTCTTGGATAGGCAATACACGCATATAAATTCAAAATCCCCTGTTTTTTCAACGTTTCTTCAAGCGCCTGATATAATTTTTTTCCAATCCCCATTCGTTTACAATTGTGCGCAATATAAATCGTCGTCTCTACACAATAGTTATATGCTGTTCGTCCTTTAAACGTCCCCGCATGCGCATAACCAACAATTTCCTCCCCCTTTTTTGCTATGAAATAGGGATAACGTTCAAGCGTCGTAACCATTCTCTGTTGAAACTCTTGCAGGCTAGGTACCTTATCTTCAAACGTAATCGCCGTGTGCTCCACGTAATACGCATAAATTGTTAATAGCGCTTCTGCATTTTTTAAAGTCGCTACTTCAATACGAATTTCATCCATCCCCAAAACCTCCTCAATTTATTATGATTAGTATAGCACGCCCACACAAAGGTACAACAAAAATTCCTGTGAAATGGCTCTCAGAAGTTCGTAACACTCGACCAAACAATTGCCTACTCTTTTCTACACAGGTTCTCGATTCTATCTAGCTAGAAAAATTCCTTATCGCACATCAAATGAATACGAGTCTACATAATCCGATTGCTCTAACGCGCTACCGTGAACACCTTGTAACCATCAAAACCCAGTGCTCTATCGGTAAAAAAATAGAAGACAAGTCAATTGACCAATCTCCTACCTTCTTTGCTGCCCTTTTTATCATTCTTAATACAGATTTCTTCTGGTGGTGCTTGATCCAGTCTCTTCAAAAGACAATTTTTCTGAACAATCACGAGGTTGCTAGTTCCTTTTGATTAGCCAAAATCAATTGGCTATCCGATTGAATCATCTCTTCCAATAAATACATTTTTTGACTCAGTTCGCCAGTTTCAGTAAGAACGGAAATCATGCCCTGCATACGAGAAAATAGAATCTGTTTCTCACAAGTAGTCAATCGTGTCTCCTCTTTAAAACAGGCTTCAAAAAAGTTAAACAAAAAGGCTTTTGAGCGAATCTTCATGCGATTGTCCGCAAACAAGACATAATATAAGGCGTCTTCTTGAATAAACCGACAATAATTCGCTAAAAACTCAGACAGACTTTGTTCACCCTTGAAATACTGTTTTTGAATTTTGGTCAATATCTGTTCTGTTAAAATCTCTTTGACCTCTTCAATATTTTGAAAAGAGAGATAGATTGGCTGTGTCGAGATATCCAGTTCTTTAGCTAGTCCTCTTGACGTGATGTTATCAATGCCTTTTTTCAGGGCCAATTGATACGCGCCCTTTAAAATAAAGGCTGCATCATATTTTTGGTGTCGCATAGTATCCCTCCTTTGTTACGTTATTTTAATTATTCTTTTTTTGTTTTTTTAGACTCTCTTTTGGTTTCTCATCCTTGGCCTGCTTATAAAAACGAGCCCCGACAATCTCATCGATGGTCTCTTCCTCATTCATGTTCCAAAAACCATAAATAATCAAAGTCCCGTCTTTCATATGAATCTTCAAAGTCGTGTCATAAATTTCTGTATCCGGGTCAAAAAAAATCTCTTTCTTTTCCAACACCAACACGCGTTCATAGATCTTTTTGACCATATCTTTAGAAATTCCTGCCCCTTGCTTTTTATCCATCTTCGAATACAGTGCCCAAAAACCAATCGAAAAACCGAAAGCTTTTTGAAACCGACTCTTTTGAAGAGGCTTTTTTCGAGGCAGGATTTCTGTTCCTTTTTTCTTTTTAAACCATTTCATCATTCAGCTATCCTTTTCTGATTCGTCCTAGTTTGTTTCTAAGAAAGAATACATTCAGTTATTTTACGGGTAAGTGTCCTGTATGCATGCGCTTCATACAGTTCAGTCGGTTGGCGTTATCTCCCTGCCCCCTATTCACGTATTGTTCGGTGGTCAGGAAACCTCTTTTCCACTTACTTGGCCTGTCTCATCTCATAGGTGGAGAACTGCCAGGAATGTTCTTTCTTAGAAAACTAAGTTGATTCGAAGACTCAGTCGCTAAACTCTTCCGTGTTCAAACGTCCTACCTGCACCAATTTTTCGATTTTAAATTGTAAGTCGTCATAAATTTCGGTGACATTCTTTCGTGATTCATCGACTTCCACCGAGATTTTTTTCACCCGATGACTGATTTTTTCTAAGGCCATCTCAGCTGAATTCATCATCCGTTTGGCATCCGCTTCCGCCTCTTCTAAGGTCCGTTTCGCTTGTTTTTTTGCGGAAACCAAGACTTCACCAATCTCTTGTTGGGAATGGCTAACCTCTAGTTGAAGGGCTTCATTTTGTTGCTTCAATGTCTGAATTTCTTTTTGTGCTTGAATCAATTGGTCGCTGCCATTGGAATCAGATTGAAGCGCTGCTTGCGTGTCTTTGAGCTGTTGCGTTAGGGTTTCATACCGTTGTTGCCAATCGGTGAGTTGTTCCTCGGCCGTTTGGACTGTCTGTTCTAACGTCTGACAATCTTGTTGGCGTTCCTCCAGTGTTTTTATGGTCTCTTGTAAGGCCTTTGTGAGCTCCTTTTTATCTGCTTGTTCCTTCAATAGAAGCGTGTCTTTTTCTGACACAAGCGCACCCGTCTCTTCCAAAAGCTGTTTGTAGTGCCCTAGCTTGTGACGTAGCTTTTCTTTGGTCTGTTTTTCCGCCTCGTACTCACTGCTTAGTTTTTCATAATTGATTTGATACGCTGCCAGTTGGGTTTCAGACGCAGCGTTTGTCACTGTGCTGTTTTTGGTTTCTTCTAGCTCACTTTTTAAAGCCGCGACTTCTTCAATCAAAGCGACCAATTTGGCTTCAGTTGTTTTCTTTTCTTCTGTTATTTTTGTCAGGGCTTCTTGTAGACGGACCACTTCAGATGCTTCATCGGTGGTCGCCTCTTCTTCAACCTCTTCTTCGACAAATAACTCATCAGGCAGCTCATTGATTTCTTCAATGATGTTCTTGTTAAAGAACCAACCCTCTTTCTTTTTTTCCATGGCGAATCCTCTCTCTTCTTAAGTATCGGTGAGCCTAAGCTTGTTCTCTTCGACTGTCACGCTCAGTTGCGCGTCTTGGGTCAAAGAGTTGGTTGACTTTCTTTTCCAAGACATCATAAATCTCAGAGACTGTTTGACGAGATTTATTGATTTCATATGAGATTTGTTTGGCTTGACTTTCGATTTGTTCCGACTCAATCTTCGCTGCACGAATCAATTGATTGGCTTCTAGTTTGGCTTCGTCCACAAACTGTTGGGCTTGTTTCTTCGCCACGATTAAGACTTCCCCAATGCCTTGTTTGGCTTGGTTCAATTCATGAGTCAACGTATTGTTTTCTTTCAATAATTCCGCCACTTGGCGTTCCAATTGATGGTAACGTTCTTCGTTTTGACTACTCCTTGCTTCTTGGACTTGGAACCCTTCAATTTGACGTTCTTTTACTTCAAGAAGATCGGTTAATTGAGCCGATTTTTCTTTTTCCTCCGTCAAGTGTTGGCTTAACTGCGCAAATTTTTCATGCGTTGCTTGTAGTCCTTCATGAATAGAGGTGGCTTCTTCTTCTTTTTGCGCAAGCAATTGGTCTTTTTCTGCGACGATTGCTTGTGTCTCAGCCAGTTCGTTTTCCACTTCCATCACTCTCATTTTTAATTTATCACGTGTCGTGTCCTTCGCTTCTAGTTGCGCCGTGGCATCTGACCATTGTTTTTTGAGGGCTTCATAGGTTGTTTCAGCTTCTTTTAGTTGGTCCAACAGCTGGTCTTCCCGCTGCATAGACGTCCGTTTACTTTCTTGTAGACGTTTGTTTTCTTCTTTTAGCTCCGTCAATTTGCTTTCGTAGTCTTGTTGGGTCGCCACTAAGGTATCTAACGAAACCGTCGGTTCTTTCATAGCCTCTTCCTTGATCTGTTTTAATTCGGATTTCAAACGCGTTAATTCTTGGTCCAGAACCTGTTGGTTCGTTTCCTTTTCTGCGACAGTCACAAAGTCTGTTTCTCGATTGATTGGCACCACTTTTTCTTCTTTTTCAATGGTTTTAGGTTTCTCTTCACTTGCCTCATCCAAAAAATCGTCATCTGATAACTCATTGATTTCATCCAAAATATTTTTGGTAAAAAACCAACCTTCACGTTTCTTTTCTGCCATTCGTTTGTCCTTCTTTCTCTATTTTTGTTCCGCCACTAATTGAAAATCTTCTTCACCAACACGGGTGTACTGCCACTGTTCCTTTTGTTCGGTCTTGCCATCGGAGATGCCGACTGTTTGGAACGTCACTTCCTTCAGCGTGTTGACCGCCGTTAGTTCGGCAAGGATCTTTGAAATCACCGGCGCCATCTTCAAGTTCCCTCGCTCCTCATTTTGAATCGACAAGTAAATCGTCTGAGTCGACGGCTCAACTGTTAGTAAGACTGTCGACAGTCCGATATAAGGCGCCAGCTTTTGCGAGAGGGTTTGTTCCATCTTGCCCTGAAGCTTTCGATTGTCCTTTTCAGAAGTCAGTGGCGCCCATGCTTCATCCGCTAACCCTAGCCCTTTTTCTGGATACTCCTGTAGAGGTGTTTGTTGAATGAAGATTTTTTGTTCAGTCTTCAGCGTCATTAATTCTTCATTGGCTTGGGTCAATTGTTGGGTAATTTCCGTATTCTTTTGTTGGATTGTTAGGGTGTAATAAAACAGACAAAAGAGGAAAAAAGTCATCCCTAAGCCCCAAAAAAGAAGATAATGAATATGTTTTTCATTTTCTCTTTGCTTAATATAGATCAGCTTCTTTTTCGCTGGAACGGATTCGACATCGTCCACCGCCAGTTGTTTCAATTGATACCGAACAATCGCGCGATAGCCTAAAAGCCCAGTCAAACTCACGAGAAATAGACCGCCAATCCATGAAAAAAGCATCAACATCTGTTTGCCTCCCTTCTGTGTTCATTTTTTTAACAAGTTGTTTTCTTTCTATTTTGTGTCTTTAGTTCTTAAACAAAACGGTTCCTTCAATGGTGGCTTGTTTGACCCAACCAAAGGCGCGGCTATCTTTGGAGACGCCTAAGTGGTCGCCTAACACAAAGTAACAGCCTTCAGGGATGGTGGTTCGTCCCCGCCAAGTGTTTGCCCAGCTGACGGAAAGATCGACACTATAGGTATTCAAAAACTTGCCTGTGCCATCCAAATCAATCACCATTCGGGTGCCTGTAATAAACAGGGCATCTCCTGGTAAACCAATAATCCGCTTCACAAATTGCCCGGGTTCCTCGGCCATCGAAAAGGAAATGATGGCGTAACGCTGTAAGGGTTCTTTTTTTGAAACCAGGACCCACTCGTCTTCTTTGAGGGTTGGTGCCATGGAAGAGCCTGTCACCGGGTGAATCAAATACGTCGATACAAGGAGCTGTCGCACAGACACCCCAACAAAAAGAAAAACCAAACACAACACCCAGAGGGTTCGTCGTTTCTTTCGTTTTGTCCCTTTCGGGACACGCTGGCGCTTGTGGTAGTGTTCGTTTGTCATTGGGACTCCTTCCTAACGGATAAAATTCAAAAACAAAATGGGCAGTAAAAACAACAGAAACAACGGCACGATGGTCTGCATCGGCTCAGAAATGACCCGCGCAGACAACAACATGCTTCGTTTTTGAAAGGAATGAACGGGGTCTGATTTGACCAGTTCACCCGTCACTTTCTTGTTTTGTTGAACCAGACCCAATTCTTTTAGAACCGCTGCATCGGCTGTTTTTAAGGGTTGAATACTACTCAACTCCCCCTGGACCACACGCCGATAGATGGTACCAATGTCGCCTTCACATCGTAGTAAGGTCAAAATCGCGGTTGTATCCGAAGGTTGTTTTTCCACATACGCTACCTCCGTATCACGAATCACTTTATTAACAGTCACTTTGTAGGTATAGACATCCTTAAAGTCTGTCGTATACACTACATCTCCCTCATCCAAGTTCTGAATTCGATGCAGTAAGACATCTCGGTCAAAAATATTATGGGCCAATAAGACATAGTTGCCTTTGCCCAGCTGTTGTTCCTTGCGGTAGGTCGCGGCACCTGTCAGTAAATTTTCATTGGCTAACCCAGCCAAAATAGGCAGATCAATCGCAACCTTAGGAATCACTACTTTGCCGATGCCCCAATTGTTGGTGGTTTGTTGAAACACGGTTTTGGCTTCGGCATAATTGGAGACATTGACACTGGCAATTTGTTTTTCTTCAAAATTTGCTTGACTGATTTTGTCTAAGTTGTATTGACTAATTTCTTCTTCTTTTCCAATGTTAATTTGTGGCATCTCGGTTTCCTCTTGCATATGGGCATACCCATAAATCGCAATCCCAAGAATCGTTACCATTGCTAAGAACAACGCCACAAAAAGACATTTGGTGACAAAGAATAAGCGTTTCAATTGTTTGCGGCCTTTCTTTGAGACCTCTGGGTCTTCAGAACGAAAGCGTCTCAGCTGGAAGCGATAAATCGCCATCAAAATCAAGAAAACTAAGAGGTTGACCGCTAAGGTCAACAGCACAATGTTTTGGTAGCTCCATAGGTTTCGTTTGGTCACCTTTTTATTCAAGGCTTCTTCATAGGGAATCCGATGCCCAGTCACCAACAAACGATACGTATTAATCCCCGGCGGGGTACAGGTCAGTAGCGTCACAGTATCTTTCCCCGAGATGATTTTGACCTTATCCACTTCACTGGGTAAGACCTCTTCAAAAGAATCAATCTCATAAGCCAACCGTTTTCCTAAAATATTGACAAAGAAGATATCTCCTTCAACTAAGTTTTTGACATCCGTAAACAAGACTTGGTTTTTGACGCCACTATGCCCGGTAATCACGGCACGAGTATTTTTCCCACCGACAGGAATCGTAGAGGGTTCAAAATGCCCCAGGCCTTTGTCTAAGGTTTTGTAAGAAGTCCCGTTATAAAAGGGCAAGGCTTGAATATCCAAAGCTGGAATATCTAAGGTCCCCATAACGGCCCCTTCACTAGCGACAGAGCTATAGACAATCGGGTCAACTTGTTTGCCTTCTTGTTTTTTATAAATGTAGTCGTTGTAACGATTCGCCAATTGAATCTGGGCTTCTCGTTCTTCTTGGCTCATCTTTTTTAAGGTGTCATCGTACTGGGAGACCGCCTCGCTTCGTTCGCGATTGGCTAAGTAATTACCGACAATGGGGTAAAGTAAAATCAACGTTCCTGCGACAATCATCACACAGGCGAAGACCATCAAAAAAGAATGTTTTTTTCGTGTGTTCGGTTTGGTTTGTTTTGGTCGTTTGCGCCCCATAGACGTCGCTCCCCTCTCTTTTTTAGCTCCTTATGTATCAAGGAAAGAAAGAGTAACCCTACAAATAGAGTTACTCCTTCAGACATTTACTTAGTTCCGTGTGTTTCGTTGGCGCATCGAGAGAAACCCGAGAGCCCCCATAATCAAAATCACTAAGCTTAGGGGGATAAACGGTCGGTAGTTACCGATATTGCCACTGGTTTGTGGCAGGCGTTCCACCGTTTTTGGTTTCTCCGTCGGTGCCTTACTCGAGACCACACTTGATTTTGGATATAAGTAGACTTCAGAAAGAGCGGGTTTGTCTCCTGCCTGAGGCAGAGGCAATTCCAAAATCACCGGCTCCATCACATTTTTGAGTTGCCCGTTATTCTTTTCAATCACCCGATACATTCCTTGGGCCAAACCATCAATTCGTGCTAGACCTGTTTGGTCAGTGACAATCGTTGTCGAAAAGGCCGCAGCCCCTTCGACGAGTTGATAATCAGTTCCCCCAGAAATCGGGGTCACCCGAGTGACTTCGTATTGAATCCCTGGTAGTGCCACGAGTTTTTTGCCATCGGCATCTACTGCGTGTTCCACCTTGGTTCCATCTTGAAGAAACTCTTTGGGTAAAGAAGTGGACGCATCGAGCTTGTATTTTTGAATCGAAAGAGCATACGAATCTGCGGTTTCCGCAGAAACAACCAATGGCGCACCCACCAAAAGAAAGACAAGGAACGCAAGGAAGACTCCTTTTACAACTGTTTCACTACGTTGGTTCATGTTATGCCGCTCCTTTCTTTTTTGGTGTGCGATAGTGCCATGCAATTCCTAGTAAACCAAGTAAGAAGATACTGCCTGAGACCAGTAAAAAGAGTCGGGCCGGCCCATTGCCACCAGTAAATGGTAGATCAGTTGTCCGATCATTTTCTTGATACAGAATAATCGTCTCATTTCCTTCTTTAATCGTGACAGGAATGTCATGCTTAATTAACTCATACCCATCGGGTGCTTTGGTTTCTATTAAGGTGTAGTCTCCTCTAAAGAAGAAATCAAACAATAAGAAACCTGTCTCATCTGTGGTCGCTGTCCCTTGGGCAACGCCTTCGTGATAGATGGTAAACTCTGCGCCAGGAATCGGCGTCCCGGTCGCTTTTTCAACATCACTGATGATGCCATCGTTATTGGCATCGACGACCGTCCCTGTCTGGTACTTAAACAAGCGAATCCGTGATGCACGAATCAAGCCAATATTCACATCGGTGATGTGATAAGTCGGATCCGCCGGTGTCGTTGCGTCTGGCAAATCAGACAAGATAGGTTGATGATAATCCGGCGTCTTATGGGTACTTTGACTCGCCTTCGAATTTTTCGTAGGGTCGTCGCCCACATCGGCCGTCGTCACTTGAACTTCTTTACGAACCACTCGATCACGAACGATAAATTCTGCGACGTAGGTGCCTTCTGGCAGATTTGAGAATTTGTATTTCCCATTCGCATCTGTTTTGACTAAAGAATCACCATTTGTATCAATCAACGATTCACCCGTCAGACTTTCTTTGACAAGTTTGTCTTGGTAGGACGGATCGTCAAGGCTTGTGCGATACAATTTCACTGGAATATCTTTAGCAAAAGCTTCAGGTGTGCCATTCGCCATGTTGCCGATTAAGCCATCATAGTTGTCATCGTACCAAGCCACACCGGATAGGTCACGACCATGGACACGGGTCCAAACTGCTTGAGAATTGACCTGTAAGTCAAATTGCGAGTTCATCTGGGCATTATTGACCAAGACGTCTCCCGCTTTTTGATCCTTCGGTTGAATCGTAATTTTCAATACGACTTTCTCATCTACAGCAAGCTTGGGCACAGAAACCAAGATAGCTTTAGCATCTTTGACTTTCGTCACCGGATCCACCCCTGGTTTGTATGTAACCCATCCAGACAGTGTATTCGGATCAGTATCGTAGGCCATCGATGAATTAGAAAAGCTAATGGTTGGACTAGGCCCAGTCACTTGAACATTAGTGACAGTATAGTTGCCACTAAATTTCGTTCCTCGCCCGTCGTTGTCAAACGGCAAGACATCAAGTAAACGGCCATCTACAATATCGTCCAAGCTTTCATTGAGTAAAGTAACTTCATAAGTAATGGATGTATCTGTCCCAACAGGATCCGTGTTGCCGACTTCAATTAATGGTTTATTCGCATCCTTACTTAGAATCACCTGTTGCATGCGTTGAACAGTAAAGTAGTCATAAGACCGTCTAAGCTTTATATCAGAAGTATCTCGACTGTTCTCATTTCCGGTTGCCCAAACTTCGCCATATGTGTTGACTACTAGACTACCTGTATAACCTGTATTCGAGAATGATAGTTTACTTTGATCAAGCTTACTAACAAAGTTTACCTCGGTTCCAGTTTCAATTGAAACTTTAGAAAAGTTCCATCGTAGATTTGTGAAACCTGGAGCCGAAACATCCATGGTCACGATAGGGTCTGGCAATGGATTACCTAGAGCATCCACTGAAGAACCTGGTTTATATGTAACGCCTGGTGGTAAATCAACAATTAAAGAGCTATCATATGATGCTGTTTTACTGCCTTGAATAACCCCATTAACTTTGATATTCACCTCTTCATGTGATTGATACATACTTTTTTCCACCTCTGTTTTGGTGGTAATCGACATATTTTTAATATAAGCTGTATCTCCGAGGTGGTTATAATATTCCATAGGGTACGTAGTTGGGACACCAGAAGTGGAATATACTGTAGGCTTATATTTCCCAACTCCTGTAGTGTTACCGTTCCCTGTCTTACCGGCTGTTCCATTAGTTACAGAATCAAAAATTGTATTTCCGTTTTTATCAATAAACTTCTGTGAACCAAGGATAACAATAGGATTACCAGTAGGGGTCTTTGCTCCCGGCACAGCCTTCACAACAACTGGTGTCACTTGGAATTTCTCTAAACTGTCCCATGCAGCAGGATTATGATCATATTTTCCGATATAAAGTAATGCACTGATGCTTCCATGAGATTCTGCTTCTTCTGGAGTTGCATACCAGTTGTACAAAGATTTATCTGCATCTATTTTCCTTACATTCATCGTGTAAGGTGGAGTTCCGGTTATATTTTTTGCCACTCCGTATTGGTATTCCGCATGATTATTTTTTGTTGACCATGGGAAATTATATGGCGACATCGACTTATCATACTGAAAAGCACTCGGATCCCACATTGTTAAATGTTCACTACCTGCAACTCGACTCGCATTTGCTATTGCACCCGTTTGAGCGTAGTTACTTAACCACACTCGACTACCTGATGACAATTGTCCATTACCAAAATTCCACACTCCCCCACTACCAGGTGTTGCGTTAGTAAGTCGGATTGTTGTATCAGGTATGGGATATGTTCCACCAAATTCCTCATTAAAGAAAGCTGGAGTTGCTAAGTAGTGTCCTGGAGTTGCGGTAACTGTGGGATATGATATACTTGATGAATTTGCACTTGTAATCCCATCATACGATACTGAATCCACATATAAAGTCATGTCATAACGGGTCCAACCATTTGCAGTTGCCAAATCCTGTGTCTTTTTGTTATTCCAGCTAAACACCATTTCTAAGCTAGAAAAACTTTTTGCTGTAGCGACTGGACTTCTATCCCCGTTCATTAAATAAGTGTATGGATTGTACGTTGGTGCATAGTTACTATTGGTAACAGATGCATCTCTGGTCACCGAAAAATCACCAGCATCGAATACACCTATCTCGGTTTTGTCTGCAACAACAGGTTGCGAGTTGTAAATACGATATGTTTTTGCATGTGGTGCAGACAAAGGTTTTACAAACTTTGTAATATCTGTTGTCCGTACCCAAGTATGTTGCCAAGTTTCACTTGTGCGATCTTTAACAGCTGGTGCGTAAGACTCCACATAAAATGGATTAAATTGTGCACTAGTTAAATTAGTGGTCGCACCTGCTCCTTTTTGATAGGTCCCTTTTTGTTTGACATTAAAAGTGATTGGACCACTAGGGAAGCTCGAACCTCTATAGTCACCAGTCGCTCGACCAGCTATTGGTTTTAACGTTGTGATGGCAGCTACATCGTATGCACTTTCTGTTGTAATTGCTGATTGTATCACTGTATTATTCTTAATTTCCCCTTGAACCAGCTCAACTCCTATAGATGGCAATGCAGATACTTTTGTATCGGCAGGAGTTAATCCAGAAAAGTCATTGCTATTATAGGTTTTATTTATCTTCTCTACTTGGCCTGTTTCTTCATTTATTGCATCAACAACTTCTAATTGAAACTGTGGTGAAATAATCGTTCCATGCTTAGGTCCAAATACAGAAAGTGTGACGGGAACAAATATTTGTCCAGTATCACTAATAACCGATTCCATAATCCCCTCTGAATATTGTTCACCATTCGGCAAATCGTAGCTTGATCCATTGACAATACTACCAATATTAACCAAAGTTCCATCAACATCTTTTAATGCATCAGGTAATTTACTGACTACACGATAACGAATATTTGAATACTTCGTTTGTATATTTTGATTTTGAACAGAAAAAGATACTAAATATATCACTTGATCAAAAGAACGAACGATATCATTTGTCGCATCCTTATCATGTCCTGGATTATTATCAGAATCAAAAGAAGCCGTTCCCGTCTTTACTACAACCTTTGCATCACGAATATTAATGGTTCCACTCGATTTACTTTCACCACTTTGTGTTGCTTTCTTTTCTGGCAAAAATTTGGGTGCTCGCAATGAATCTTCTTCGTCATACTCTCCTGAAAGTAATTCATCCAAACTTTTTTTCGTGGATTTTGTTTCGACAAATTGAATATTTTCGTATTTCTCTGTATCCTCTGATTCTTCTATTTTCGGAGGTGTGACTTCTTCCTTCGTTTCTGAAGAAGAATCATTCGTTGGTTCGTTCGCTTTAGATTCTGAGCTACCTGCTGTTTTTGTCGTGCTTTTCGACGTCTCAGAGGTCTTTTCCTTCTCAGTTGATCTCTCTTCGAAAGAAAAAAGCGATTGCTCTGTTTTTTCTTTTTCAGTTGATTTCAACACAATTGGTGTCTTCTCTTCCGATTGTCTCTGAACCACAAAACGTAAGGGTTCATCTTTCATTACTTGAAGATAGGTCACCCCTTTGCCATCTTCTCCTGTTACATGAAAGAGTTCTGGTTGACGTGCTTCTTCTAGCTCTTCACTTGTTGAAGTCTCAGTAGAAGTTTGTGCTGTTTCTGAGGTTTCTTGCGTTTCCGACGCTTTAGAAGAGTGTTGTTCCAACCATTCATCAAGTTCTGTTTTCTCTATTTCTGGAATTTCGACAGGATTCCCTTCTTCGTCCAGCTGAGAAAGTTCATAGGCTTCATCATCAGGCAGTTGAATCAGTTCATCTTTCTTTCCGACCAATTCCACTTCAACGGTTTCCTCTTTCACTGAAACATCGGTCAAAGTAGTCGTTTTTCCTGCCAATTTGACCGTCGCAAAAGGTTGCTCAGAATCATCTGCTTGTAAGCTGTTTCCTTTAGGGAAGGTAAAGACAATCCCTAAAAGAACCAGCATTGGAAGAAGAACGGCGACTATCTGCTTCACTCGTCTCTTTTTTCGCATCGCCTATCCATCCTTTCATTTGTTCTCACCTAAGCTTTGCGACGTTTCTTGTCAATCATAATCGCTACGGTACCAACAGTGATTGCACCTAAGGCAATGGCCACAAGAAGCGTCGTTCCTTCGCCCCCAGTAAATGGCAAGTCTGTTTTACGTTTATCAACAATGTTTAATTCAATGGTATCGTCTTTTTCTGTGGTTAAGTCAACGGTCACTTCGACAGGTTCTTTCAATAACTCATAACCTTCTGGGGCTTTGGTTTCCACTACCCAATACTTACGACTGACTTCATCGTCTTGAACATAGTTATCCGAATTCGCATCGGTCCAGTCAAGTGCTAATCCATCAAAGGCCGCAAGACCATCCTCATCAGATGTCGCTTTAATCAATTGTACACCTGGAGGTAATGTTGCATCTTTTTCATAAGCTTTACCATCAGTCGCGATAAATTTCCCAGCTTCTGCATCTTCTTTTGTTAAGGCAATCATGAATTCAGCATCTTTTAAGACGGCTTTTGTATCTTCCCCTGTTTTCTTAATATCAAATCCACCTGTGTAATATTTTGGTTGTGTTAATGGAGGTGGGGTAACTGTTTTTGGTGTTTGACCAGGAATTTGATAATTCACAGTAAAGTTATTGTCTAAGATGCCGTTCCAATTTTCCGCAACCGTTGCCGTGAAGACGGTACGAATGTCTGTATACCCATTCGCTGCTGTCCCAACTTTTTCTAACCCAGCTCTTGTTAACGCTGTTTTTAAGGTTCTGCTTGGTGCATCATAAGAAACAGTGTAGTCTGTAGGATCCAAATCAATCCATGTTCCCGTATCCCCCACTCGGACTTGCATTTTTGCGCTGTTGTCTTTGTAGATTAATTTTTCATTTAGAACATCGGTCATAGAGAAGTTTGGTTGTAACAGTGAGCTATCGTCTGGATCCACAATGATAATTGGATCGCCCGCAGTGATACTCACGGTGCGTTCAACTGTGCCGTCTGCCTTCAACACGTCTACGGGACCTGTTTGTGCAGCGATTTGCCATAACCCGGCAGGAACCTTCGCTGCAAGCTCCCACTGAAATTCTTGTCCTGCGTGCACAGAATCCCCTTTTAAGTCGTTGATCGTTTTATCAGGATTAACCAAACTTTCTAAGATATTTTTTGGTTGTACCTGCACATCGTAGATTAATTTCCCTGTATCTTGACGATTCGTTTGTGGAACATACACGAAGAATGGATCTGCCGGTGTACCAATTTTCTTGCCATCAGTTGCATCCAAGTCTGTGCCTGTCCGGTCATCTGGCAACTCAGTGATTAAGTAAATTCCGTCGTTCGCGCGACCAATTCCTAATTCAATAACTGCTTTTCCAAATGAGTCGGTTGTAATCGTTTGTGCTGGGAAAGTTGGATCAATCGTGTAGTGTTCGTCTACTCGTTGTTCCCTTGGATTCGTTAACGATTTATCTCCTACAGGTTTTACACGTTCTACTTTAAATTTGATTCCAGGGATGATGTCTTTATCAACATCTACTTTGGTTCCATCTCCACGGTCCCCTAATTCAGAGGCATCTCTGACTTGGTATTTCCAAATAGTAATTGAACGATTTGAGAATGTGTCCGCAATCGCATCTGCAGAAATATCCTCTGCTTGAGCAACCAATACGCTTCCGATTGGCGCAAACCCTACTGCTGTGAATAAAGTTGTCGCAACAACTGCTTTTGTAAGTATGTTCTTCTTTTTGTTTTTCATTTTTTTGCTCCCTTACTTAACCTATAATCGGTCTCCTGATTTTTTTCATTGTCAAAACTAGGATGTATGTATTTCTTTATTTCTTGTCTAAAACTAGATTCAGTTGAATCTCTATACTGATAGTTTCCCATTATTCTGTGACGATCATCCCGTCCCACGAAAAATTTCTCAGACCTCCTTTTCTATATAAATCCTGGATTATTTGTTTGAATCAAGTGTTTGATCCCCATCTCTTTACTTGATTAATATGAGAAAATCACTATAGTAAAGACAGTCCATTTCTTTCCTAGAAGTATCTATTCCAAGAAAAGGCCTGAACCATTGATAAACAAAGGGTTTCTAAACTGATTGACGGCTTACCTGACGGCTCATAGAACGTACCGATGAAGGAATAGTTCTTCCTAAAACCCAAAAGAAAACCTTTTCATTTGTTGACTTGCTCAAAAAATACGAATCGTTATATTAAACAGCGTAAAGAAGTTGATTGGCTTAAATCCAAAAAATACCAATCGTTTTAATAACTAGAGTTTCATAAATTAATGGTCTTTTTTATTTCAGTCTACTGACCCATTTTTTTCGCTGCGCCATCAATGAATCGGTGTAGATGTCGAGTGTCATCTTGACTGATTGATGTCCCAGCAAAGAGCTAACGGAAGCAATATCTGCGCCTAACTCCAACAGACGAGTCGCGAAGGTATGGCGTAGTTGATGAAAATGAATCATGGGTAATTTCAGTTTGTTTATAATTTTTTTGAATTGATAGGTTAATGTTCGCGGTTCAAAGTAACGCCCTTTTCTTCCGACAACATAGTCACTTGTTCGTTTTTTATTTTTTAATAGACGCAAGATTTTTTCATTAAGGGGAACTGTACGATAGGAAGCAGAGCTCTTAACGAAACCTTCATGAATCACTGTTTGTGAAGACTGTTGTTCATTAAAAATTCGTTGAAGTGTTCGTGTCACAGTAATTTCTTTTTTCTCGAAGTTAATGTCTTGCCATTTTAGCGCACTAATCTCACCAATGCGTAGACCTGTATGCAGAGCCAACAAGATCGGCAAGCCGTTTTCTGACTGTTGGGCTTCTTTTTCTAAGAGCGCTTGTTCTTTTTCCGACAACGCTCGAATCTTCTTTTTGATAGAAAAAGGATAATGTAAGCCTTGGAAAAGACGGTCATAGAAAGGATTGGTCAGTCCCGAACTTTTAATCGCACTTTTAAAAATCTGAACAATTGTCCGAATTGTCGTGACGGAAAGTTCTTTTTCTGTCAGTTGATCGATCAATTGTTGGAGATGCGTTTTTGTTAGACGATTTATAGGCAGCTCACCAAGATAAGGAAGAATGTATCGCTCCATCTTATATTTATAGCTTGAATAGGTGGAAGCTTTTACTTGGCGATTGAGCTCTTTTGACAACCACTTGTGAATCAATTGAGCGACTGTTTCGTTTCTATCATCAGAAACCACTATCAAATTGTTATACAGTCGTTTTTTCTCCGAGAGACTCTCTCTGATTTCTCGAAAGGATTTTGCATAAACATAACCATAATAGATGCGACCGTTTGAGTAGCGTCCTTTAATGTACCGACCTTCCCAACGTCCATCTTTTCGTTTATAAATGTTTTCTCCTCTGCGTGCCACGATATACTCCCTTTCTGACGGCTTATTTGACGGTTTAAAAAAACTAAGATAACGATAAGTGAACAAAACGAAGCCCTATCACTCATTTATCTGAAATATAAATGTTGTTATTGACATTTTTTTCAGAATCATCTATTCTTAATTTAGGATTATTTTATGAGTTTACTCACTATCCATACGTTTTTTAAACCGTCATTTCTTGGAATAGATACTTCCAAGAATTTTTTTATTACTTGACAATCTCTAAATTACCCTAGATATTTTATTTAGAACATGCCCTATTTCGATGATTCCAACAAATCTTCTTTCCTCAATTTACCTATCTCCCATCATATTCCTAATCAGTTGCAAATAAGAGAAAAAATAGTGTCCTCCACTTAAAGTTTTTTAAAAAACTTCAGCACATAACAAAAAAGCGCATGCCTCATCAATTGTTTGATGGACACATACGCCATTGTTTTTCATGAAATTTTCTTTATTTTATTAAATGGATAATACACAAATTGTGCCTTGCCAAAAATATCTTGGCTTGTGACAATACCAAACGAACGACTGTCCTTTGATACTCTTCGGTTATCACCTAGTACAAAATAACTATCCTCGGGTAACTCTTTCATTCCAAGTAAGTTTTTTAAAGTAAAATTTGTTGTATAGGGTGCGGTTTCCTTGGTATCTGATTCTTCTTTTTGTAAGAAAGGCTCAGCGACCTTTTCACCGTTAATATATAATTGATCTTCTTTATATTCGATGCTGTCACCTGGAAGACCAATCACTCGTTTAATATAGGTATTCCCATCTGACAGTTGAAAGAGAACTACGTCAAACCTTTTAACAGGGGTGATTTTCTCCATGACAATCATATCCCCTTGTTTCAGAGTCCCTTCCATCGAATTTCCTTCTACTTCAATTGGAATTAATAAAAAACCTCGAATCAAAAACACCATTGCCACAGCAATTATTGTATATCGTATAATTAACCATAACTGTTCAAAAATTCGCCGTCTTCTCTCCATACTAATCCCTCATTTTTCAGTGTCTACCTTTATTATATGAAATATTGGTCTAGATTGCGAACAATTCTTTCTATTCTTTTAATTTATCAAGTGCTTTGTGATAGGCTGTATCATTTTCTTTAAGCAATTGCCGCATATCGGCCTCTAGTGCTGTCGCCGTTTTCCCATCAACTTCCCCTGTTTCAGGTAATTGACTTTTTTTCTGGAAATCACGCACAGCCGATTCTGTTTTTTCATCAAAGATTTGGCCTTCCGTTTGATAGCCTAGTGCTTTAAGAAATTTATTCATATTTTCAACTACTTCTGACCCATCGCCTTTTTTCAAGGTTTTTTCACGAGAAATGGGACTTAGTAGATACTCTTTTGGATAATCCGCTTCAATGGTCGGCTCAATTCCTTTTTTATGAATCCATTTTCCTGAAGGTGTCAGCCACTTCATAACCGTCAGCTTCAATTCGCTCTTATCATCGATACCATGAACCGTCTGAACAGTTCCTTTCCCATATGTTTTCGTCCCGATTAAAGGAATATCTGCTGACTCATTTAAGGCTGTCGCAAAAATTTCTGATGCAGAAGCACTATAGCCATCAACTAACAGAACAACTGGTTCAGTGACTTTAAAGCCTTTATCTAACTTTTTATCTGCGACTGTTTCTGATTTGTTCCCTTTTTTATCAGAAAATTGGACAATCGTTTTGCCGTCTTTTAAGAACATACTTGACATCTCTTCCACTTGGTCGAGTAATCCCCCTGTGTTCCCACGTAAATCAATGACAAAGGACGTTGCACCGTCTTTTCTCAAAGATTGAATCATTTCCTTCAACTCATACGCTGTATTTTCACCAAATGTTAAGATTTGAATAGAACCGATTGACTTATTTTTCTCATCAATTGCCCCTTTGACCGACTCTTGAGGAATCGTATCTCTCTTTAGTGTGACATCAAAGGTTTCTTTTCCTCGTTGGATACTCAGTGTCACCTCTGTGCCTTTTTTCCCGCGAATGGTACTAACTACCTCAGTTAGTGTCTTACCAGCTGTACTTTTTCCATCAACCTTTGCAATAATATCTTCAGCAGTTAATCCCGCTTTTTCAGCAGGGCTGCCTTTAATCGGTGCTTCAGCAATTGTTGGATGGTCATCCATTAATGTAACCACGGCACCGATTCCTTCAAATGTGCTTGCTAAACTATCGGTTAGATTATCAGCCTCTTCATTGTTTAAATAGCTTGAAAAAGGATCATCTAACGCTTCTGTCATCCCTTTTATAGCCCCTTCAATTAGGTCATCCTTATCCACCTTTTCGACATAATTATCCATGATTTCATCATAAAGTGCGTAGACCTTTTTTAAATCTCCTGTTTCATTGGCTTTTTGAACGGCTTCTTGTTTTTCAGCCAAACGAATTTCTTTTTGAACGATGTAGACGCCACCGCCACTGATTATCCCTACACAAATAAGGGAAATGATATATCTATTAAAACTAATAAACTGATTATGTTTCGACATCTGATATCCTCCTGTTCAAACGACTCTATCGGTAATTGCAACTGTCAAAATAGTACCATGTAAACACTCGAAGTAAAAGCCTTGCTTCATTTATTGAAAAAATCTAGGCTCTTTTATTAAAAATCCCAAAAAGAACAGTCAGATCCGTCAAATTCCAAAAAACTATTAGAAAACTTTGACTAGTGCTAAATTAAAGGATGCGAAATGTTCCATTTCACTTCTATCGCACTACGCTCACCATTCTACTAATAGGCCTATATAAGTAGAACTGGCTGCTAGAGCCTTTTAAAGGTCTGCGAACTGGAACAGTTCGCCTTATCGCTCCGCGCATACCATCCCACTAGATGGTCCTACAAAAGTGGGACTGGCAAAGTGGAACTGGCAAAAAGACTCAGGGCTGACTGATTACAGCTTCCTGAATCTTTTGGTTGTTATAATTGGTTATTTTCAAGATATTTTTCCCAGGTCTTGTCAAAGACATCCATGCTTGATAGATAATCCACACTAATCTCCAAGTAAGAAGACAACTCTTCATAATCCTCTGACTGCTTCGGAAATTGAATATCATGACTCACATCATTGGCAAAATTCATCTCCGCATTCTGTCTATCTGGTCCTCGTAAGGTCATTAAATAATGATAAAAACTTCGTCTCATCTTTTCCTCCAACTGTCGCCATTCCCTAGAAACATTCTTACACCATTTCTAAATAAATCGCGGACTTACTGCGCATCTTCTTTCTTACTGTCATCTGGTAAATATAAACTAACACTGATTGAATCGTCAATCAAATTAATTTGGTCTGCTTTCAGATACATCCCGTTTTGCATTTGGAATTGATCCAATCGTATGAGAACTGTCTGCTCACTTGAATCGACTTCGACCCATTTGGGTAGTTTAAAATTCTTCTTCACCATATTCATCACGTCTTTAATTGGTAAGCCTAATGTCCCAACTGATATGCTTTTCGCTTTCAGCTGAACATTGCCATCTTCCATTACATAGGGCTCAAAATACAGATAAAAATTTACTGGAACGCCCAAAATTTTGAACTCACCATTTAATAAGGCCTCATTTTCTAAAGAAAATGAGTACTTCACATCTGTATCCTTTTGAAAATCGGTTAAATAAAAATCAATCAGCTCATTGACCTTTTCTTTTTTGGTATTAATCGTCAACACGGGCTCACCTTTTCGTTCGACGACTGCCGCCTTGTCATACGTAGGTTCTCGTAAGGAGAAGACTCGACTAGCTAAAAAGATACCCGACCCCAGAACGATCCCCACCAAAATTAAGAACGCTAGCTTCCAGTAATTTTTTGGTTTGACCTCTTTTGGCGTCACATTCTTTTCTTTCGAGGGAGTCTTTTGCCCACTACTTTTTTTAGCCTCTTTTTGTTCGTCTATTTTTGTTTCTGATGTTTTCTCAACCGTTGTTGATTTTTTGTTATTATCCATTTATTTAGCCTCTTTTTCTAGCCATTTTGATTCTGTTTTTGCTAATTCTTCTGTGACCGCATTGGCCATCAGCTGATACCCTAAATTATTAGGATGAAAATGATCTTCTTCATACAACACATTATTTTTGACGGTGTTCAAATTATCATCCGAGTTCGTTGTGGTATCACTGGTACTCGTTTCAACCCCCACTTGATTGTTGTAGCCCTTATACAACAAGTCGTTAATCGGTATAAAGTAGCTGTTTCCTTCTTCATTGACGGCGGCTTCCGTCTTATCATTCCAATTATCAATAATCGTTTGCATGTCAGTTATATCTGGGAAATTCAAATAAAAGGGATTATAAATTCCTAGAACATAAATCGGAACAGTCGCATTCAACTCCCTGATTTCAGAAAGAATCTCTGTCACGCGTTCTTGATACTCCGTTGAAGGCTTTTCAAAGGTTTTGATCGATAAGCCGAAGATGTTTGATTGAATGACTTTCATTAAATCATTTCCTCCAACCGTAACACTGACGATTGACGAAGTTTGAATGTTCTCTCGCAATGAATCATCTTCTTTTAACCGTTTTAAAATTTGGTCGCTGCGTTCACCACCGATACCAAAATTATCTATTTCAACTGAGGTCAATTGATAATTTTCTTTCAGTTTATTGGCCACTAATGGGACAAAGCCCCCTTGTTTGGTTTGATCACCTACACCTTCTGTCAACGAATCACCGACTGCGGTGTAGTGGATTTTCTCTTTTGTTGTTGATTCAGCTGCCGTTCTCCCTTGACTAGCAATCAGTACAGGCTCAGCTTTTGGTATGACCGCTGATAAACCGACATACATAAAAAGTGCTACGCCACCTGATAAAAGGATTGGCAAACCAATTTTTTTTACTCTCGCGTCCATGTGTTCACGTCCATTCACTTGTTAACATTTTCATTATAGTAGCAAAAATACACACAAAAAGGTAGTTATTCTAAAAAAACATTCACAATAAAGGCTGGAATTTATGACTTTCTTTAAACCAACGTTCATCAAATTCACAAAATGAAAACCAACAGATAAAGGGTTGTGATGTTAGCCGAACTGACTGACATCACAACCACCCTTTGATTTTATTCTAGTTTCTCCGTTATTATGCCCTAATCCGTGTAGTACATAATCGCAAATGCACCTTTTCCTGTATGTGTCGCAATGACAGGATTGGTATGTAATACATGAATGGTCATGTCTGGAAATAATTCTTGTAATCCCGCTTTAAACTCATTAACAATCGCTAATCCATCTGCATGAGAAATCCCAATTTGACGAACATTTCCTAATTTACTAAGCTCTGTTTTCAGCTCGCTAAACCACTTACTAAAGGTTTTAGAGCCCCGGCCTTTTGCTACAGGAATTAATTCTGCGTGATCGAAATCCATCACAACACGCATATTAAAAATATTAGATAAAAGACCTGTCGTACGGCTGATTCTACCACCCTTAACTAGATTGTTCAGTGTCGAAATACCGATAAATAACTTCGTATGGTCATGAACATCTTGAATCGCTTCTAAAATCTCTGGAACATCTGCGCCACTTTGGGCAAGTTCAGCCGCTCGAATCACTTGAAAAGATAATCCTTGGTCTGTGAACTCACTATCAATTACTGTCACTTCAGTTTGTGACATATTACCTGCTTGACGAGCGGCTTCAACCGTCCCACTCAAACCCTTAGTCATGTGGATTGAAATGACTTTACTGCCATCTTTTCCTAACTCATCATACAACTCGACAAACTCGCCAATTGGTGGTTGGCTTGTCTTAGGCAAAGTTGCCGCCTTTTCCATCATATCCATGAATTTTTCGCCACTCAATGTTTCATCATCCCGATACATCACGCCGTCAATCATAATTGACAGTGGCATCACATGAATATTTAAATCCTCACAAATAGATTTCTCCATTGTACAAGAAGAATCAGTTACAATTTTTACATTTTTCATAAGCTTTATCACTCTTTCTTTAACAAGCTACCTCATTTCGTGTTAGAATACACTAGAAGGTATTTATTCTGTTTTCAGTATAACAGAGAAAAAAATTTTTTTCATCAAATTAAATTTAAACAAAGGATGGTGATTGTATGGAAAAAATTCAATTCAGTCGCAAATATTTGATTGTCAATGAAGTTTTAAACGCGGTAACTCACGGAATTGGTGCTGGCCTCAGTATAGCTGGACTTGTGTTTCTAATCATTAAAGGCGCACGTTTAGGCTCTGCACTCCCTGTCGTTTCTTATTGCTTATATGGAAGTACATTAATTTTGTTATTTTTAAGCTCAACCCTTTTCCACAGTCTTATTTTCACGAAAGCCAAAAAAGTTTTTCAAGTCTTTGACCATAGCTCCATCTTTCTTTTAATTGCTGGTAGCTACACGCCATTTTGTTTACTGAGCGTAAAAGGTTGGCTAGGTTGGACACTTTTTGCTTTGATTTGGGTATTAGCTATTTGTGGCGTCGTTTACAAATCTTTAACCTTACATAAAAAGCAAACCGTCTCCAAAATATCAACTATCATTTACATCATCATGGGCTGGCTTTGTTTAATTGCCGCAAAACCCCTGTATGATTCTTTAGGACCTGTTGGCATTACGTTGTTAGTTCTTGGCGGTGTTTCTTATACCCTTGGTGCAGCCTTCTACAGTTTAAAAGGCGTTCGTTTTATGCACGTAGTTTGGCATCTATTTGTTATGTTAGGCGCTGGTTTTATGTATTTCTCTATTCTTTTCTTTACTTAAGCAAAAAAAGCAAATAAGTTGAAATTCGCTTCTCTCATCAGCGAATTTCAGCTTATTTTTTGACTTATTTAGCAACTGTCTACAGTCCACCGTATTCTTCAGGAGCAGCTTTTTCTAATTGATCACTTCTATGGTACGTCTCAAATTGATACGGATAAAGATTTTTTTCATCCTGCACACCCTCACTCAAATCAATCAACGACCACTTGTCCCAGTCAACCTCAGGAAAATAAGTATCTCCTTCAAACGCATGCTGAATCACCGTTCGATAAAGGATCGTACAATGGGGTAGAAATTCTTTATAAATCATCGAGCCCCCTGCCACAAAAGTAATCCCTTCAAACTCTCGAGCATATACCAAAACTTCCTCTAGATTGTGCATCACATCGACACCCTCAGCACGGTAATCGGCATCATGGGTTAGAACAATCGTCTTTCTGTTAGGTAACGGGCGACCACCCATCCCTTCAAAGGTTTTTCTACCCATAATTAGCGTATTACTTTCGGTCATCTGCTTAAAAAACTTTAAGTCACTCGGCAGATGCCAAGGAAGCTTATCCTGTTTCCCAATTAATCCATTTTCATCTTGTGCCCAAATAGCTGCTAACATAAAAACTCCTTTTCTCGACTGCTAGACTGCAATCGGTGCTTTTATTGTTGGATGAGGTTGATAATTCTCAACCTTAATATCTTCCATCTCAAAATCAAAAATAGATTTTTTCTCCGTATTTAAGACAAGTGTTGGCAACTCTCTAACGTCACGAGACAATTGCTCTTTCATTTGCTCAAAATGGTTCGTATATAGATGAGCATCCCCTAATGTATGAATAAATTCACCCACAGCAAGTCCTGCCTCATGCGCAATCAAGTGTGTTAATAAAGCATAACTAGCAATATTAAAAGGAACTCCTAAAAAGACATCCGCACTTCTTTGATACAACTGACAACTTAATTTCCCCTCATTAACATAAAACTGGAACATTGTATGACAAGGAGGTAACGCCATGGTCGGCACATCTTCAGGGTTCCAAGCAGACACAATCAAACGTCTAGAATTAGGATTAGTTTTTATCATCTCGATGACTTCTTTGATTTGATCAATAAAGCCGCCGTCCTTTGTTTCCCAATGACGCCACTGATAACCATAGATATGACCTAAATCGCCATGCTTTTGTGCGAAGGCTTCATCATCGACAATCTTTTGGCAAAAATCAGCCAATTCTTTTTGATACGCTTCATTAAAGGCTTCATCAACCAAACTACGACGGCCAAAATCAGTCATATCAGGCCCCTGATAGTCTTCACTTTGAATGTAGCGTTCAAAAGCCCATTCATCCCAAATATGGTTCTTGTGTTGTAGTAGAAAACGAATATTGGTATCTCCATGTAAAAACCAGAGCAGCTCACTCTTAATCAGACCAAAAGGCACTCTTTTTGTTGTCAAAAGCGGGAAGCCTTTCGCCAAATCAAATCGAAGTTGATAACCAAACAAACTATTCGTGCCCGTGCCTGTTCGATCTCCTTTAAAATTGCCTTCTTCAATCAACTTTTTACCTAGTTTTAAGTATGCTTGTTCCATGCAATATTCCTCCTCTTAATTATCAAATTCACTCAAATATTCCCATCTATCCATTCTTTCTTCCAACAACTGCTCACTACTATCAATCTCTTTTTGCAATTCCTGTAGTCGAGTAAAATTGTCACCTTGATGATTCATTTCTTCATTTAGTTCATCAATTTTAAGCTCAAGCGCCGCGATGTCCTCTTCAATAGTCGCCCACTCTTTTTGTTCCATGTATGACATCTTTTTCTTTTTCGTTTCATTTTGAGGAGCTGAGACTACTTTTTTCTCTTTTTGTTCCGTCGCTTCTTGTGCTTCATTCGCCAATAAATAGTCACTCATATTGCCAAAGTAAGCATCAATCACTCCGTGGCCTTTAAAGACGAGTAGCTTGTTCACTACCTTATCCAGGAAGTAACGATCATGAGAGACGGTAATCACTGCTCCAGGGAACGTCCGAAAATAATCCTCTAAAATCGTCAATGTTGCTATATCTAAATCATTGGTCGGTTCATCTAATAATAAGACATTTGGTTGCTGAACGAGCAATTTTAGTAAGTACAATCGCCGTTTTTCACCACCAGACAACTTCCCAATAGTGGTTCCATGCATAAACCGTGGAAATAAGAAGCGCTCCAACATCTCCGCCACACCAATCTGAACGCCATCTGTTTGTTTGACTTGTTCAGCCGCTTCTTGAAGATAAGCAATCATTCGCTGATTTGGATCCATTTCTTCGTTTTGTTGCGTATAATACGCTAAGTTGACGGTCTCACCAATTGAGTACAGGCCACTAGTCAAGGTCAATCGTCCTGCCAGAATATTCAGTAAGGTTGACTTTCCAGCTCCGTTTTGTCCAGTTATTCCTAAACGTTCTCTTGACTGTATCAACAAATTAAACTCGTTTAAAATAGTCAGGTCGTCAATCGAATACGTGCCATCTTTAATCTCTAAAACCTTTTTCCCAAGCCTTTGTGTCGCAATAGATAACTCAATATCCCCATCTGTTTGAACCTGATAAAGATTTTCCTTCAGATCATTAAAGCGATTAATCCTCGCTTGTTGTTTGGTTCCTCGTGCTTGAACGCCGGCTCTCATCCAAGCCAACTCTTGTTTGTAGAGGCTTTTGCGTTTCTCCTCTTGTTCCACATTGACTCGGTCACGTTCTGCTTTTTCTAAGACATAAGCTTCATAATTTCCTTTATACTCATATAATTTACCAAACGACAGCTCAAAAATGCGTGTTGTCACACGATCTAAGAAATATCGGTCATGTGTCACCATCACAACGGCGCCTCGATAGTTATTCAAATAATTTTCTAGCCACTGAATAGCCGCATAATCCAAATGGTTGGTCGGTTCATCCAGCAAAAGCAAGTCTGGTTCATCAATTAATACTTGCGCTAGACTCACCCGTTTTTTCTGTCCGCCAGAAAGCTCGCCAATCTTTTTATCCAAATCAGAAATACCTAATCTTTGTAGAATAATTTTGGCATTAGTATCTGTCAACCAGGCATCCTCTTTGTTCATAGCCTCTTCAGCCTGCGCATATTTTTTTTGGACTTGAGGGTTATCTCCTTGCTGGTTCAATTGAATCAGCGCCTCTTCATATCGTTTCACCACTTGAAGTACTGGGCTATTCCCTTTGAACACAGCCTCTAATACCGTCAATGCCGGTTCAAATTCTTTGTCTTGAGAAAGATAGCCCATTCGATAATCTGTTGGATAAAAAAGATGTGCACTATCCCCATCCCCATTATCTTCACCAGCAAGAATTTTTAAAAGGCTCGATTTCCCTGTTCCATTCGTGCCAATTAAACCGACACGATCCTTTTCATGAATGAGAAACGAAATTTGGTCAAATAAGGTCTTTTCTCCATAAGTTTTCGTTAACTCGTTGACTTTAAATTCTTTCACTCGCCCAGTTCCCTTCTCATTTCTTTCTCGCACATTGTACCATAAAAACGCACGAACAAACACTCTTCATTTTTTGAAAAAACAAAAAGACCACCGAATTTCTTGAGGTATACTGACTGCTAGGAGTTAGATTTTTAGTCTAACTTCTGGCAGTCACCACAAGAGATATTCGTCAGTCTTTATTACAACATAAAGTTTCTTTCATTTATAAGTATATTTATTTATCTTGTGATTGATTGGCAGGAATTTTACTCCCTTTCAAAGTCAATCGCATCGGTTTGGATTCATCAATCTTGTTGACTGAATAGGATTCTAACAAATTCACTCTTTGGCGATAAACATTGGCTAAATACGTACTTACGTCCCCAGCGACTTCGTGTTCGTCAATAATTTTTCGTTCCAAATAGTAGCCTCGTAATAGTTCTTTTTCATAAAGTGTATCCTGTTGAATCATGAAGGTCGAAAAGAAAGTTCCCTGTTCAAGCTTGTTGGTTGATTCAACCCGTTCTTCCACAAAATGTTCAATCAATTGATCATCATAAACATCTTGTAAGTTCTCTAAACTCTCTAAAATTAGTTGCGTATTTTGTATGTAGACTTCTTTTACTTCCGCCATATCCAAATCGTTTAATGGTAACCTGATTCCCTGTTGTCGTTTTCTTTCCCAAAACATTTTTGGGTGAAGAACAATTCGAATCAGGCGATTACCCACGATTAACCAAAAACCAATAAATGACAAGATTTGTCGCGTAATAGAATTTTCAAACCTTGTGATAAAGCGAGAATAAAAACGATACCCATTCGGACTAATTTTATGGTCTCTAAAACTTGTATCCAGTCCATCTTTTTCAATTGATAACATCAGCGCTTGTAACTCTTGAACCTCTTGTTGTGCACTATCGCTTAACTGTTCGGTATAAGCATCTTGCAGTCGCTCTTGATAGTTCTCAATCACCGCTTCAACAGCCGTCCGTTCCTTATCCGTCAAATCCTTTGTGATAATATCCGATCGAAGCTCAGCTATCACTTCTTTAAGTATCAGAATCAATCCCTGCTCTTGGGTCTCCTCTTCCTCATCACTGGCAAGCCATGGTAAGACAATTACACCCACCACGAGTGTCACCAAAATCACACAAGCCGTGATAAACAAGATCAATGACCGTTCAGGGAAATTTTCTCCATTAATTGTGATAGGTAGAATAAAAGCCGTCGCCAAGCTGACTGTTCCTTTGACTCCACCAAATGTCAATAACAACACTTCATTGAGCTGTGTTTTATAATTTTTAACCCCATCTTTAATCAGGTAAAAAACGGAAATGTAAGCAAAACGTAAAACGAATAACATCGTTGCTATCACCAAGACAATCAATAATAGATAGGTATTTGGATACAAATCACTCGCCCATATTGGTGAAAAAACTTGCGATAATTCAATTCCTAAGAATAAAAAGACTAAAGCATTTAATGTAAACACTAACGTCGACCAAAAGCTTTCCGAGACATTAGACAATTCAGCGTCAAACAAGGTGATTTTTCTAAACCCAAACGACTGAAGAACACCCGCTACTACTGCTGAAATAATCCCAGATACACCAATGTGCTCAGCTAAAACGTACGCCAAGAAAGGCAACAATAAATCAATTAATAAATAGCCTGTCACATCACGGGCAGACGCTCGCTCAATCAATTGAATCACTTGACGCTTAATCCAAACAAGAACGAATCCCGTCACCGCTCCACCAATGCTTGAGACCACTAATATAGCTGTCGCATTTAAAGCAGAGAAACTCCCTGTCAATAATGCAGCTACAGCAAACTGAAAAGCCGTTACGCCTGAAGCATCATTCAGTAAGCCTTCCCCTTTTAAAATATTCATTGCTTTTTTAGGAATGTTAATTCGACCAGATAACGACATCACAGCCACCGCATCTGTCGGCCCTAACGCAGCACCAAAGGCAAAACAAGCAGCCAATGGTAAAGCTGGTAGCAAGAAGGATAACGTCAAGCCAACACCAAATAAGGTCAAAATCACCCCACCAAAGGCTAGAAATAAAATTGTCCCAAAGTTTCGCATAATCGAAGGAATATCTGCTTCCTCTCCCTCACGAAAAAGTAAAGGGGCGATAATCATAATCAAAAATATTTCTGGTTCAAAGGTAATTGAGGCACCTATCTCGGTCATCCCAATTAAAATTCCTAAGCCAATTTGAATTAACGGCAACGGAATTGAGGGCATAATCCGACTAACTACATTAGAAAACGTAATAGCTAATGCAAAAACAATTAATAATTCGATAAATTCCAATAGCATCAACTCCTATTCTTTACGTCATATAGAATTTTTAAGAATTGTTCTTTCTTTTGAATAATACGTTCTTCAATCTCAGAAAGCTGCGTATTGTCGTGCTCACATGCCATTTGCGCGCGGCGAGCTTCCAAGCGTAGTAGTTCTCGCTTAATTCGCTCTCCATGACGATAAGCCAAAAGGTTCTTTTGCTTCAATAAACGTTTTAATTCTTTACGTTCTATTGGAGACATTGCTTCATATTTTTCTTTTAATTGTTGCTTGCGCATTTCAAATTCGCTGGTCATTTTTTTCTCCTTTTATGCAATTCCTTCGAAAGGAAATGATAAATAATAGTAAGTAACATCTATTGTTATACTACAAAACATCGTTTAGCGCAAAGGGAGTTGTCTTAATTTTGGCTTTTCCACCAGAATATTAAGAATTATGTTTCTATTGCTTACTGTTTCCCTTACCGAACAAAACAATAATCACTTCATTCACATAGAACAAGTGATTATTGTTTTTATTACTCTCTACAAAAAGGTTTACCTAGAAATCTCTCTCATAAGAATGTGGATAGACATCATGATGGTGTGGTCTTCTTGGGCCAAATGGGCCACCCCCATGATGTCCGCGAGGGCCGCCATGTCCGCCGCCAAAATGTCTTATAAACTCTTTGCGCTCATCTTCATCACCATTGCCAACTTTTTCTTCCAACTCTTCTATCAATCGCTCGAAAAAGTCGACTAGCTGTTCTTGCTCCTCTTCATTAAAAATAGAAAACAAATCTGTTCCAAAATGAGGCTGCTCGGTCATTCTTTTAGCCTCTTCTTGGCCCTTTTCCGTTAAAGAAACCAGCATCACCCGACGATCCTCCTCTGAAGCCGTTCGTGTAATCCACTCCTGCTTCTCCATCTTCCCTAACAACTCTCCAATTGACTGTGGCCGAACGCCTAAAATAAAAGCCAAATCTTTTTGAGAAATAGACTCCTTCATCCCTAAAATCATCAGAATTCGTCCTTGTCCATGATGCGGATCCATCTGACCTTGTTTTCCCATCTCTCTATGCATATAACGTCTCATCAACGACTGAGTTTCCATAAACTTTTGTGGTAATTCTTGTTTTGCCATACTCTTCATTCCTTCACATTTTAATAAGGTACCTTTCATAAATGAATAATACAGGTACCTTACTAAAAAGTCAACCATTATTATTCAAGTACCTTACTTTTTTTGCATTTACTTTGAACATAAAAAAACTCCTAGCGAAGAGGCAGCCTTTCAACTGTTCCGCTTCGACTAAGAGTCATTTCTAACTTTTATTCAAAATGATTACCGTAGACATCATCCACCGTTTGAGTTGGGTCAATAACGATATACAAGCTCTTTGTTTTTTCGCTTTCTTTCGTTGATTGATAGATATTATCCAATCCGTCTGTATCTTTATCTTTGTATGGGAAGTAAATTAAATCTGGCGTTCCAGAACGATATAAGATTTCCATACGTTCAATATCTTCATATTTTAATGCACGTGAAAACATTCCTGACTCTAATCCACCTAAGTTGATATCATGCGTTGTTACATGATCTCCTTCTTGGAAGATTTCAATTTTAAATCCGGCACATGGATGAATTTCAACGAATTCGCTACCATTAATACGACCAAAACTTGTAGTAATTTGTTTAATCCACAAGTCCCCTATGTAGCGACGTTCGATTGTCCAAGTCTCACCGTTACGGAAATAAAATTTTAACGCTGTCATTTCTCTAGCCATAATGATTCTCCTCACTAAATTATATTTATTCTAATATAGTGTAGCATAACTTCCAAAACTGGTCACAGATTAGTTCTTATTTTAGACTAATTTTTTTTTAAGAATTGTTCTATTTGGACTTTTACTCGCTGGTGTGTCCCCTCTGAAATGAGTGTCTCTTCCATAAATACGTGAAAGGAAAAGTCAAAAGACCGTAACTGATTAGCTTTCTCAATTAGCTTCACTTCGACTCGTATCTCTTGACCAACCTTTGAGGGCCGTCGATGAGACAATTGAAGATTGGTTCCTACAGTTGTTTCCCCGCTTAAAACGTACCCCTTACCTTTCAAATAATTCATACAAGTATTTTCGATCATCGCAGCCAACGCTGGCGTCGCTAACACTTCAAGCTCACCTGAACCTACAGCCCGTGCCGTTTGTGTTTCTTCGACAGTAAATATTTGGCTTGAAAAATTCTCTTCACGATTCATCGGTTCCTCAAAATTAACCATCCTTGCCACCTTCTTATAATTGTTCTTTTGCGTAGGTTAATAGAACTTGCTTGTCATTAAGAAGCTCACCGTTCACAACCGCCATCTCACAGGCTCGGATTGTCTGGCTGAGCCATTTCCCTGGACTTTTATCCAAAAATTGCATCAACTCATTGCCGTTAACCTCAAGCTCACTTAACGAATGGATAGATAGATTGTCACTCAATTCTTTTGTCTCAGCCATTCGTGCTTCTTGTCCATAATAGATAAGTAATTCTTCCACAGCCAAACTTTTGTCTAACCCAAGTTCATAGACCGTCATTTTATCCCACCAAGCAGCCTTTCTCTTAGATAATCCCCAAAGAAGCTGTTGTGTTTCTTGAATCGTTTGATTCGAACATTTCCATTTTTTTAAGAAACTAGCTACCTCTTTTGCAGGAGTTTCAAACGTATCCAGTAATAACGCCCAAGCCTGGCTCTCTGTAGGAATCGGTTGTTCAGGTAACTCAGAAAATTTCAGCAAGGCCTCACCCATCGCTCTAAATCCTGGGCAATACTGATAACATTCCGTCTCAAAAAAAGCGCGAATACTTGAATTGCGATAATCGCCAAGTAATAATTTAATAAATTCAATATGAATTCTTTCTATAGAAATTTTCTCCAATAACGTATGATTTTCTTTAATCGCAGTTAAGGTATTGAATTCAAGCTCAAAGCCTAATTGACTCACAAACCGCAGACCACGCATCATCCGTAAGGCATCCTCATGAAACCGCTCATGAGGATTACCGACTGCTCGCAATGTCCGATTTTCCAAATCAGATAAGCCGTCAAACAAGTCAACAATCTCCCCGTTCTCACGTAACGCCAACGCATTGATGGTAAAATCGCGACGCTTTAAATCTTCTTCTAATGAACGTACGAATTGAACCTTGTCTGGCCGGCGAAAATCTTGATAGGTCGACTCCGTTCGAAACGTCGTAATCTCATACTGACTCTCTTCTGTTAGAACGAGCACAGTTCCATGTTCAATACCAACATCAATGGTTCGAGCAAAGAGCGCTTTTATCTCAGCTGGAAAAGCACTTGTTGCGATATCAACGTCATGGATTGGGTGATTAAGCAACACATCGCGAACGCTACCTCCAACAAAATACGCCTCAAACCCTGCCTCTTCAATTTTTTTTATGACAGGAATTGCCTGAATAAATTCCTCTGGTAAAGTCGTCAATTTCATAGTAAATTTTCCAACCCGTACACAAGCTCATTTCTTTCCATGACTTCCTTACAACCAAGCGCTACACCACCCATAAATGAGCTTCTATCATAGGAATCATGACGAATTGTTAATCCTTCACCGATGCCGCCAAATTGAACTTGTTGGTGGGCAATTAGACCTGGCAAACGAACGCTATGAATACGCATGCCATCATAATCAGCCCCACGCGCCCCTTGTAATGTTTCCACTTCATCTAGATGCCCTTGTTTTTTTGGTTCTCTTACTTGACTAATCATTTCAGCCGTTTTGATAGCCGTCCCACTCGGTGCATCCAATTTATTATCATGATGCAGCTCAATAATTTCAACATCTGGGAAAAACTTTGCCGCTTTTTTAGAAAACTCCATCATCAAAACCGCGCCAATCGCAAAATTAGGAGCAATCAAACCTCCTGTCTTTTTTTCTTTTGACAAATTGGTTAAAAATGAGATATCTGCTTCTGAAAACCCAGTCGTTCCAACCACTGGACAAATTCGATTCTCTAGGGCAAACTGTGTATGCTCAAGAGCAAACTCTGGCATAGTAAAATCAATCCAAACATCCGGTTGACTTGATAACAGTGTCTCTTTATCTGTAAATATCGGCACATCGACTTGCGCATATTCTGGAAACTCACTTAGATTTTTCTTTTGTTCTAATGGATCTAACACACCCACTAATTCAAACGTTTCATTTGCTAAAACCATCTTGGTAGCCGTGCTCCCCATTCTTCCATTAAATCCTGCGACAACAATTTTAATCATGTGTTTTCCCATCCTTTCTTTCAAAACGAAACTTATCTCGCTGGTTAAACTTTGCCATATTTTTTTCATACACTTCCGTCAAATCAATAGCTAAAGAATTGGCCATAACCATCGTAACAAATAAAACATCGCCCAACTCTTCTGCTACGGTATTCTCTTTTTCTGTCATTTTCTTTGGTTTCTCACCATAATAATGATTCACTTCACGGGCTAACTCCCCGACCTCTTCAGTTAAGCGGGCCATCTGAGAAAGTGGTGAAAAGTACCCTGCTTTAAACTGTTGAATGTATTCATCTACTTCTTTTTGCATAGACGCTAATGTTCGTGTCTGCTTGTTATCCACTTAAGTCACCTCATTCATTTCTCTTATTCATTATCTTAACAAATTCTCAGAATAATTCCTAGAATAATCGCAGTTGGCTTCTCATTGTTAAAATCAAGAATTCGTGATAAATTGGTACTTGGAGAGCCTAGACAAAACTTCAGTTGGCTTTTGGTCTGTTTTTTTCAGAGTCACTACTCATCACTTGTTTTACAACATTTTTCTACCTTAACAGAAAGTTGGTGTTTCAGTTTGAATCGCAAAATGTTTTTTAAAGATATTCCCTTAATTTTGATTGGCACAAGTATCTACGCGTTTGGTTTGGTCAACTTAAATATCGCCAATCACTTAGCAGAAGGTGGCGTGTCCGGGATTACACTGATATTATATGCCTTATTCAAATTTGATCCCGCTTACTCAACCTTACTCATTAATATTCCCTTAATCATCATCGGTGGGAAGATTTTAGGCCGACGTTCGTTGGTTTATACCATTATTGGAACATTTTCTTTATCGGCCTTTTTATATATTTGGCAACGAATCCCCGTAGAAATCAATCTACAACATGACCTTTTAATAGTCTCCTTACTCGCAGGTCTTTTGGCCGGCATTGGCAGTGGCTTAGTCTACAAAGTCGGTGGAACTACTGGAGGAAGCGATATTGTCGCTCGGATTCTAGAAAAAAATCACGGCATCTCGATGGGGCGTTCTCTGTTTGCCTTAGATGTCCTCGTACTTCTTCTTTCTTTAACTTACATTGACTTACAACGAATGATGTACACACTCATCGTTTCCTATGTCTTTAGCCGGGTGATTGATTCCATACTAGATGGTGGTTACTCTGCAAAAGGACTATTAATCGTCTCAAATCACAGTGAAGAAATCGCCCCCATCCTCATGACCACACTCGAACGTGGCGTTACCTTTTTACAAGGAGAAGGTGGATTTTCTGGCGCAGAAAAACGGATTATCTATATCGTTGTCAGCGCAAGAGAGATTTCTGAAATCAAACGAATTGTCCATGAGTTTGATACAACTGCCTTTATCTCCGTCTTAAATGTACACGAAGTTGAAGGAGAAGGATTTACGTATCTCAAACCTCAATCAAGCTTTCTAAAACGAGCAAAAAACAAAACTTAAGCCATTTCAAAATCCAATAAAAAGAAAAAACGCCAGCTACTAGCTCTAATTGTCTAAAAATCTGACATATAGCTAATAGTTGGCGATTTATTTCCTTCAAAAAGGCTGGAGAAACGATAGGTACAAAAGCCACTCCGATCTCATCAATCTCTAAAGGTGAAACACCTTAAGAATTGAAGGACTCCGATCTCATCAATCTCTAAAGGCGGAACACCTTAAGAATTGAAGGACTCCGATCTCATCAATCTCTAAAGGTGAAACACCTTAAGAATTGAAGGATTCCGCTCTCAACAACTTCTACGCAGATCACATGCTAGAGTTGAAGGTCTCCGGTGCTGTAAAACACAACGAAGCATGAGTTGATATGCACAGTCCCTACTTTGGTTCTCGGAGTGAAACACTGTTGTCCCACCCTTTTTATTGGTTTGACTGTAATGATTGTTCCGTGGATAAAAGCATCAATTGGTTGACTTCATCAGACAATTCCAAGAAAACCTCTTCATCACCTTTTTCTAATGCAAGATCAATCTGACTATAAAGTAGACTCAACTTGGCTTGTCGTTGTTCTTCTTCAAAAAATTCATCAAGCTCTTCCACAAGCTCAGGGTCAACCCGTTCATTCCATTTGGCAAAAGGATTATCCTCTATAATCGATAAAAATTCACTGGTTTGCCATGCCTCATCAAATAGACATTCCAAATACAACGGCTCTTTCCAATTCAACCTGATTTCATGAAACGCTTGATCGCTATCAGTAAAAGATTGCCCATCAATATATAACTCAATAGGCTCCCCTTCTTGATTGACATCCCGAATTTGTAGACCCCTCTTTGTTTTATTTGCGGCTTCAACAAAATGCACATTGTTTAATATCGCATCATGATTCGCAAGATAATTCAAAATCCACAACACTTCACGACGGTTAAACGTACCGTGATTAACAAACCAATTCAAAAACTTCTTTTTTTGTTGAACATCAATAAACATATTTTTCACCTATCTCTCTAAATCATCAAGGACAGACTGTACTTCCAAATCTCCTGGTTCATGATGTAAATAATGTGTTAATAGTTCTTTTGCTAATTGCACTTTGCCTTCTTCTCTTAAGAAGAAACCATACTCTTTTAAGAATTCAGCTTCATGTTGTAATTCTTGGAAAGCTTGCTCATAGTACACAGCAGCCAATGAAAATTCTTCTAGTTGGTTATAGGCATGCGCTAGATTCCAGGCAGCGTATGGGTGGTCTTTTTCTTCCATTTTTTCCAATGTATCGATTACTTCTTGGAAACGCTCCTCCGTCAAATACAGATTGCTTAACGTCAACAAGGTTTCATCTTGTTTCTCACCTAACTCCAAAGCTTTTAACAAATACTCTTCAGCGCCCAACACATCATGCAAACGAAAGGCATTCTCAGAAGCGAAATGATACAATTCCACCTGATAAGGGTTTTCTTTGAGTCCTTCTGCAATCACTTCACTTGCCTCTTCAAGCAATTCCTCTTCTTGTAGAGCCTCTGCTAAATATAGATAAAGCGACTGATATTGCGGATTTAAAACACGTAACTGTTGCAAATAGTAAATGGCCTTCTCATTTTCTTTCAATTGAATATAGGTGAAGGCTAACTGGAACAGACGATCATCGGTTTGTTCTTCATCTAAAGCTGTCTCCAAATGACTCACCGCCTCTTCAAATTCACCCACCATACTATAGGCCGAACCAATTCGTTCTTCAATCGAAATAGATAGCCCCTCTGAAATATCACTATTCAATAGAATTTTGTATAACTCAATCGCTTCAATAAAACGATTCGTGGAAAAATACAGCTCTGCCAAAGCAAACTGAATCAAAGGCTCATCTGGCAATATCTCAGCGGCTTCTTTTAATTTGGCTTCACTTACTTCAGGGATATCCAGTACTTGATACAAATCAGCTGTCACTAACAAACTTTGTGGATAGCTATCACTCGCCTTATCCACTCGTTCCAAATACTCGAATGCTTCATCTATCTGGTTATTTTCAATCGCGATTTCGGCTAGCGGAATATTTAAACCATCCGACTCAGGATACGCCAACAGTAACTTCTCAAAAATTTCTTTGGCTTCTTCTAAAAAACCTAATGACAATAATTCTTCACCTAATTCGACTAAAACATCTCCGTCATCATTTTTTAGTGCTTCAACAAGCATCAATTGCGCTTCAGCTAAATCTTCGTTAGCTAATGCAGCTAACATTTTTTCACTATATGTTTTCATGTGACTCTCCTTTTATCTTGTGCACAATATTTTGATAGGACTCTAAAGTTTTTAATAACTCTTTTTCAGTCGGTATCTGGTGTTCTTTTATTATACCGATTTTTTCCAAAACCACTATCTTTTTGCTTTTTTTCCCTAATCGAAGTACTTGTTCCACATAGGTACTAATCAGTAGTTCCTCTGGTAGAGCAATTGGAAACCCTAAATAATCCAACCACACAAGAAAATTCCTATAATTAAAATTAAGCGAGGCAATCTCATCATTCCACTTTAGATGAAGCAAAACCCCTAGTAAACGTTTCATATGATCCGACAATAAATGCCCAGAAGGAATCTGGTAAAAAGCTTGTTCAAACAGCTGTCCATACGTTTCAATTGACTCACTATCTTCTTCGTAATAATTAAGTAGCGAATCAATCAAGCCATTAAACGACTGACTCATCAGCTTTTTTTGATTGGGGTAATTCTTATACAATAATTTCAGAAACTCATGATCGCAAACAATCCCACATTGAAGGAACCAGAGTAAATCCACCATTTTGCCGTCTGATTGACTATTCGTTAACGTTTGATCAAACACAATTTGTGTAGCCAACCCTGGCAATTCCATCACTGCACGATAATTAGCCTTCTCAATCGGATTCGAGACAGTTAAAGCTTTAGCCAATGACCGAATCGACACAGGCAAACACCATAACTCCCCATTTAAAACTGTAACTTTTTGGAAGAACCCAGTTAACTTCATGACCCCTTCGTTTCCAAATGCCACAAACAAATACTCTGCTTCTTGAGGAAATCTTGCCGCATAATTTAATAAGCCTGTTAGCTCATCCAAATTATTACAATGCGCGCTATTGGTACAAATATACCAATCGACTTCAGTGTAACCCGAAAACAGCTGTAATAATTTCTGGGAAAAACGATCATAGTAACGCTGATTGGTGACGATGACCACATGTTTTTCTTTATATGCTTCATGTTTTAGTTGTGTTGCAAACATTTCGCCATAAACCACACGACACTGATACCTATTTTTCCTATAGATTCGCTCCATCATCATCGCCCCTTCTCTTTCATTCTACCATTAATTTTCTCATTTATATAAGAAATCACCTGTAAAAGCTTAGCAAAATTGGAAATTTTTATCCTTTGTATCAAAAAAAAGGATGGAACAGAAGTGTTTCACTCCGAGAACCGGGTAGGTACTGTGCAACATCAACTCATGCTTCGTTGTGTTTTACAGCACCGATTAGGTACTGTGCAACATCAACTCATGCTTCGTTGTGTTTTACAGCAATAAGAACCTTCAACTCTAGCATGTCTCATGCGTAGAAGTTGTTGAGAGCGGAACAACGTCCTTCAATTCTTAAGGTGTTCCACCTTTAGAGATTGATGAGATCGAAGTGGTTTTACGGAGTGAAGACCTTCAACTCTAGCATGTCTCATGCGTAGAAGTTGTTGAGAGCGGAACAATGTCCTTCAATTCTTAAGGTGTTCCACCTTTAGAGATTGATGAGATCGAAGTGGTTTTACGGAGTGAAGACCTTCAACTCTAGCATGTCTCATGCGTAGAAGTTGTTGAGAGCGGAACGCAGTCCATCAATTCTTAAGGTGTTCCACCTTTAGAAATTGATGGGGCGGAGTGAAGATGGAGTTACTTCTGTACCCACCGTTTATTCGGATAATGAGAAGCTGAGACATCATCACTTATAAAGTTGTGTCCCAGCCTCTTTCACCTATTATTGAATGCTCAGATAGTTTTTATCAAAGGGGTTATCCCAACTCCAGTAGGTTACTAATTATCTAAAAAATAACATCATATATCAATAAAAATGATGATTTAATCCGATTTGTCCATCACCAACACTATTCAACGAAGAGCAAAAAAAAAACGCTTATAGCCCTAGAGCCATAAGCGTTTTATTAGACGTATTATTTAACTGCGTCTTTAAGAGCTTTACCTGGTTTGAATGCAGGTACTTTGCTAGCTGGGATTTCAATTTCAGCACCAGTTTGTGGATTGCGTCCTTTACGAGCCGCACGTTCACGTACTTCGAAGTTACCAAAACCGATCAATTGAACTTTTTCACCGTTAGCTAAAGCTTCTTGAATTGTTGAGAATACAGCGTCTACAGCTGCAGTTGCGTCTTTTTTAGTTAAATCAGTAGCTGATGCAACTTTTTCGATTAATTCTGCTTTGTTTGCCATGGAATGGATTCACCTCCTCAAAAAGAGATTTGATGTAAAAAACATCTAATTCAGATATTCTTGAGTGGTCCAAGAATAAATGAGAAATATTGATTTGTTTCAATATTCTTTAATCAAGATATCATAAGAACATTGTAATAGCAAGGTTTTTGCGAGTTTTTAACAAGTTTTTTGGTTTTTTTTTATATTTTATTCCATTTCTGAAAATTTCTTTGTAAAAACACTACCAGTATGGTAAAATGCCTATTTTCTGCGACGTGGAATAATTCGAATTGGCGTCCCTTCAAATGTGAATGCTTTTCGAATTTGGTTTTCTAAGAACCGTTCATAAGAAAAGTGCATAAGCTCCTCTTCATTAACAAAAATAACAAAAGTAGGCGGTTTTACGGCTACTTGAGTCGCATAAAAAATCTTCAAACGTTTCCCTTTGTCAGTCGGTGTCGGATTAATCGCTACCGCATCCATTATCACATCGTTCAGTAAAGCAGAAGAAATTCGTTGATTTTGGTTCACGCTGACTTCTTTAATCATATCAGGAAGTTTGTTTAAGCGTTGTTTTGTCACTGCAGAAACAAAAATAATTGGGGCATAATCTAAGTAGCGAAACTCTTCTCTGACTTCTAGTTCAAAGTCGCGAAGTGTGTTGGTTTCTTTTTCTACCAGATCCCACTTGTTCACCACGATAATCACACCACGTCCTGCCTCATGCGCATAACCAGCCACGCGCTTATCTTGCTCTCTGATACCTTCATCTGCATTCAGCACCATTAAAACGACGTCTGAGCGGTCAATGGCACGCATCGCACGCATCACACTATATTTTTCTGTATTTTCATAGACTTTCCCGCGTTTTCTCATACCAGCTGTATCAATCATTAAGAATTTTTGCCCTTCTTCATCAACAAAACGAGTATCAATCGCATCTCTCGTCGTGCCTTCGATATCTGAAACAATTACACGGTCTTCTCCTAAAATAGCATTGATCAATGAAGATTTCCCAACATTTGGGCGACCAATCAAACTAAATTTGATTGTCTCTTCATCTTCATCCTCAGCTTCTGTTGAGAAATATTTAATTGCTTCGTCTAAGACATCACCAATCCCTAATCCATGACTTCCTGATATTGGGTATGGATCGCCTAAGCCTAATGAATAGAACTCATAAATATCATTTCTCATCTCTGGATTATCGACTTTGTTTACCGCAAGTATCACAGGTTTGTTACTACGATATAAAATTCGAGCAACTAACTCATCAGCATCCGTAATTCCTTCGCGGCCACTTCCAACAAAAATAATTACATCTGCTTCTTCAATCGCAATCTCTGCTTGGTGTTTAATCTGTTCCATAAACGGTTCATCGCCAAGATCGATTCCTCCAGTATCAATAATACTGAATTCGCGGCCTAACCATTCGCCTTTTGCATAAATCCGGTCTCTTGTAACACCCGGAGTATCTTCAACAATTGATATGCGCTCGCCAGCAATACGATTAAATATCGTTGATTTTCCGACGTTTGGGCGCCCAACAATTGCGATAGTTGGATTTGCCATTCTTTTGTCCTCCTTGACAGTTCTCAATCTTACTTAGTTTAACGAATGAACGAGGAAGTTGCAAGCTTAGTTTATCGATTATTTTCACTTGTAATAGTAAAAACTCGTATAATTGATCAATTTAGTGCGATTAAAACGAAAGAATTGAAAAAACTGAGCCACAAAATTTGGGCTCAGTTATTCTTGCTATTAAACAATCAGGTTCCAAATTCAGAAAAAATTTTATTCTTCTGTGTCTGAATCTGAATCGGTCATTTCACCTTTTAAAGCTTCACCTAGAATATCACCCATAGTAAAGCCAGTTGACTCTTCTGGTAACTCATAGCTTTCAACTTCTTTAGGTTCTGCTTCTGATTCAGGTTTTTCTTCCAAAGCTTTAATACTTAAAGCCACACGATGTTCCGCTGGGGTCACTTCAAGAACCTTGACTTTCACTTCATCGCCTTCTTTTAAGACTTCATGAGGAGTGGCAATATGTTTGTGAGAAATTTGTGAAATGTGAACTAACCCTTCTACTCCAGGGAAAATCTCAACAAACGCACCAAAGCTAGTTAGACGCTTAACAACGCCATCTAAAACTTCTCCAACAGGAGCTTTTTCTTCGATTTCTGTCCAAGGTCCAGGCAATGTTTCTTTGATGGATAATGAAACGCGTTCTTGGTCAGGATTAATTGAAAGAACTTTTACTTTCACTTCATCACCAACACTTAAGACGTCACTTGGTTTGTCCACATGTTTATGAGAAATCTCAGAAACGTGAACTAAGCCGTCGATGCCGCCCAAGTCGATAAATGCACCGAAGTCAGTCAAACGAGCAACTTTCCCTTCAACTACATCACCATCATGGATGTTGTCTAACACTTCTTTTTTCTTGACTTCTTTTTCGCCTTCAACGACCGCTTTGTGAGAAAGGATTAGACGATTTTCTGACGGCTCAATCTCGATAATTTTAAAGGTCAATGTTTTCCCTTTATACTCTTCGAAATCTGCCACAAAATGATCTTCAACCATTGAAGCTGGAACAAATCCTCGGACACCAACGTCAACGACTAAACCACCTTTTACAACATTTGTAACTGGGGCTTCAATAATTTTGCCTGCTTTGAAATCTTCTTCAATTTCTTCCCAGACTTTTTTCGCATCTAGGCGACGTTTTGAAAGTAGATAACTACCATTTTCTTTGTCTTTTCCGATTGAAGTAATAACGACTAAATCTAAAATGTCGCCAACTTTCACTACTTCGTTAATATCTTCTACAGGCAAAGTAGATAGTTCCTTTGCAGGGACTACTCCTTCAACACCGGCACCTTCAATGCCGACAATCACTTGCTTGTCTTCAATGGCAAGGACTTCTCCTTTTACCACATCTCCGACTTTTACTTCTTGGACGCTATTGATAGCAGCTTCCATTGATTCATTGCCATTTTCCACTTGATTTTGATCAAATTCTGTCATGACGTATGTCCTCCTAACCAACATTTGATTCTAAACTACACTACTAATTTGATTCTAAGCGATACTTCAAAAAAAATAAAGCGATTTCCATCTTTTTTCTAAAAAAATTCTGAGTTCCGACAATATTTGAAAAAAAATACAGAAAATTCACAAATTGATTGTAAATTCTCTGTATCTTTTCTATGAATAGCCCTTATCTTTAATAACTTGGTGAATGGCCGATACGACCTCTTCAATTGACATGCCAGTCGTATCAATTCGTATAGCATCCTTCGCTTGGGTCAGTGGAGAAGCAGCTCTGGTCGAATCGATGTGGTCGCGCTGTTGAATCTCTTTTTGAAGGGTTTCAAAATCGGTTGAAATCCCCTTCTCTAAATTTTCTTTGTAACGGCGTTCCGCGCGCTCTTTCACACTAGCTACTAAGAAAATTTTGACTTCAGCATTTGGAAGTACCGCTGTGCCAATATCTCTGCCGTCCATAACGACGCCGCCTTTTTCAGCAATTTTCTGCTGTAAAGTCACCATTTCTTTTCTGACCTTAGCATGTGCCGCAACTTCAGAAACCGCGTTAGTCACTTCTGGTTGACGAATAGCTTGGGTTACATCTTTTTTTTCTACAAAAACAAGCTGGCCTTGCTCTGACTGTTTAAAAGAAATAGGAAATTGTTTGATTAACTCAACCAATCCTGCTTCATCGTTAAACTTAACATTATGAGTAATCGCTAAATAAGTAAGTGAACGGTACATTGCTCCTGTATCTGTGTAAATGAATTTGAATTCTTTGGCAAGTATTTTTGCAACCGTACTTTTCCCAGAAGACGCTGGGCCATCAATTGCTAAACTAATATTTTTCACTAGCGGACATCCTTTACTTCGTATATTCAACTACTTCATTTCCGTAAAAAAGACCGCCAAAGCGGCCTTACATTAAACCTATTTAATTCGAATAGAATCGCCAGGTGATAGGAAAAAGTTCTCAGCTGACATGCCGTTCAATTCGTAAATCGTTTCAACAGACACGCCTGTTCGGTTAGCGATTTGTTGAGGGCCTTCCCCTGCCTGTACAGTTGTATACTCTGCACCCTCTGCGTTTTGGTTCCCTGCATTCTGATCCGTATTTTGACCATCATTTTGATTCTTGTTTGGATCCGCATTTGGGTCAGTATCTTGACTAGCATCTCCTTGGTCATTATCCGCTGTCGATGATGAGCTACTTGATTCAGTTGTAGAAGATTCTCCCGTGTTACTACTTGTTGAAGAAGATTCTTTTGTTTTACTGATAACTGTTGTCGTTGTAGTCGTAGCAGTCTGTTTATTCGGCGTGGTCTTATTGTCGTTTAACCACCAAATATAAAAGCCTGTTGGAATCGCTGCAATCAAGAAAAGAAGAACCACTAACATTGTTAAAAACATCGTGTTGCCTTTTTTCCCTCTTCTTTGCTCACTTCGCGAAGTGTTTTGATCATATTCAGTATCGTAAATGGATTGTTCCCACGGTTCGTTTGCTGTTTTTGATTTTTTCTTTTTATCTCTACTCACTGTATAATTACCTCCTAATTACTGTCGTGTGCTATTATACCACAGGACTTCAAACTATGTCCCCAAAAATCAGTCAGTTTTTTTTTCTTTAAATAATCTTAGTAAAATGACTTTCCAATCCCTCACTCGGAAATCTTCTTGTTCTATCACTGAATTTCCAACATCATCTCCCATTAAATAACAGGCGCCATCTCTATCACAACAAGTCTCTGGCTTATCAGTAAGCGTCTCGTCAAAATAGCTCAACAGATAGTCTCTACGGCAATTGGATGTTTGAATATAGCCAAGCATTTTCTGCAATTGCTCCATCCTTTGAGCTTGGCGATTTTTGATACGTGCAAGGACTTGTTCTTTGTTATTTTCTTGTCGAATTTCTGCTAACCATTTCAGCTGAATTTCAGAAAGATATTCATCAGAAAACTCTTCATTCATTAGATGGATTTCTAATCCTTGTCGTTCCTCAGTGGTTACTTGATTGAAAAAATGATGAATTCTTTCATCCCCCGCTTGATAGAGCAGAATTGCTTGACTCGCTTTTTGATCACGTCCAGCACGGCCGATTTCCTGCACGTAGTTTTCCATACTATCTGGCAAATCATAATGGATAACAAACCGAATATCCGATTTATCAATCCCCATTCCAAAAGCATTCGTAGCAATCAAAATCGTCAGCTGATTCTCCAAAAACTGTTGTTGTAGCTGCTTTCTTTGCGAAGGCTCAAGCCCTCCATGATAAAAACCAACCGAACATTCACCCTTCAATTCTTGATAAAGTTGTTCTACTTGTTTTCTTGTCGCACAATAAATCAGTCCACTGCCAACCATCTGTGGAAGAAGCACACGCAACGAGGCCAACTTATCTTCTGTTTGTTCCACAAATAAAGAAATATTTTTACGATTAACCGACTCAATGACTTGTTTTGGCTCATCTTTAAATAGAACAGTTTGGATATCCTCTCTAACTTGTGCGGTAGCGGTAGCTGTTAAAGCAAGGGTTATTGGTTGATCTAGTTGCTGTATGACCTCGCCTAACTGCCGATACTCTGGTCGAAAATCAACACCCCACTGCGAGACACAATGCGCTTCATCAATCACAAATAACGAGACTCCAACGTGTGCTAATGCGCGGACGACTTCTTTTTGAGATAACATTTCCGGACTAAAATACATAAACTTATAGTTTGAAATATTGGATAGAACCAGCTCTTTTTCTTCTCTACTAAGTAAGCTATTAAAAGCAATTACACGCTTCTCCCCTTTTCTTTGTAGCTGAGTGACTTGATCCTCCATCAAAGAAATTAATGGACACACCACCACTACCAGTCCTTCCATTAAATAACCTGTCAATTGATAGCACAGACTCTTTCCAGTCCCTGTAGGTAACACAGCCATTGTCGATTGTTTTGTCAAAAGATTCGTGACAATCTCCTTTTGCCCAAATCGAAAACTGGAATAACCAAAATGCTGAAAAAGGGCCTTTTCTAAATTCATAGCTGTCTTCTCCTTTTGTGCTCTCGAATTTGGAACAAACGAAACCATTCATAGGCTAATGGTTTTTGTTCATTCAACTGACTATACTCTAACTCAAGTATCGGACAATCTACCCCCATTAAAAACTCATCTATCTCTTTAGGAATAAACTGCTGAAAGGGGAACGCCTCATCGAGAATCGCCCATTCAATCAAATGATCATTTATGGTACTTTTTTTCAGATGACGAACGGCCATTACTTGCTCGGTTGTTGCGCCTTGAAGAAACAATCGAATCGTCTGACGAGCGCTTTGATTATAATTCTGTTTCAACCCGTCCTTCACCAATAAATAAAGCTTCGAATGAGGATATTGTTTCAACTGCGTAAAAAATAAATGAATCGCTTCATCCTCAAATAGCTGACTATAAGGAAATTGTTGAACTTCTTCAGGCAGGAGTTGATAAGCGACGGCCCCGCTAACTTGATTACCTGAAAACTGGTTCGCCAAAAAATCGGACTGACTTTTGGTTAAGCCTCGCAAAAGTTGACTCAACTCATCCCTCAATTGAGTGGGGATATTCTGTTTCTCTTGACCGCGTAACCAGTTCTTCACGTGTTGCGTATAATAAGGACTATTTTCGATAGGGACATATGTATTCTCCTCGTAACTAAGATAGGAGATAACTTGCACCACAAACTTTATCAGGCGCCAATTTTTTTGCCCCGTTTTGCCAAAAGAAAAGTAATCAATCCCCGGAAATTCTACTAATTGTTTCTCTATCGTCTTTCTCCCTTTATCTGTCAATTGATACTCACCAGCACGTTCTTTAAGCAAACGCTTTTGACAGCATTTTTTTAATTCAGCAAAAAAAGCTTCTTCATTTAAGGTCGGAAAAGCCCCTAAAAAAGGCAGGATTTCATGAAAAAAACCGTAGACCAAAACAGAATTCGTTCTTCTTCCACGTAATAAATGATATAAAGTTGTGCCTTTCATCTTGTGTCCTTCCTTAAAGAAGGATAGAATTAACTCATTCATGTTTTACTATACTCCTTTATAAGATGGGATTGACTGTTATGAAAAACTGCCAAATCATTCCAGAACGCTGCATCGCTTGTGGAATTTGCGAGCTGATTGCGCCGAATATATTTGATTATGATGACGAAGGAATTGTTCAATTCGTCCAAGAACCTAGTTCCAAACATCAATTTATCCCAAAATCTGAAGAACTAGCGGTCCTTGAAGCCTATAAAAAATGTCCTGTTCGAGCCATTCTTCTAGAAAAATAAACAGATTACGTGTTAAAAAAGAGAATGTGTGAGGTTGCCCTCACACTTCTCTTTTTGTTTATACGCACAGACGATAAATCGCTTCCGCATAGATTTTCATCGCGGTATTAATATCCTCTAATGTCCATGCTTCGTTAGGCTGATGAGCCATTCCTGCGACATTTGGCAGAATGGCGCCGAATGCTACACATTGGTTCATCGTACGTGCAAAGGTCGCGCCTCCTGAGACGATTGGTTCTGAAACCAGATCCCCTGTAATATCGCGGTACGTGCTCATTAAGTTTTGAACAAGTTCACTATCCAATGGTACATAGAGTGAGTCAATAAAATCATACTCTTCATATTTAAGACCATAATCAGCCGCTTTTTTAGTTAGTTTTTCGACTAACTCCTCTTTTTTAACAGTCACAGGCATACGCATATCGACACCAATTCTTGTCTCTGTTGGTGTAATCGTTAAGCTTGCAAAATTCATCGTTAACTGCCCTGACTGTTCATCTTCTATCTTGCCAACAACTGTTTCGCCAGTCGCATTTTCTTGAGCAAGCTTGCCTAAAAAGTTCAATGGCGCAAAGTCAACAAGGTCTGATAAAACCATTGATAAACGGGTAATAGCATTAATCCCTTTTGGTGCTTCTTTGGAATGCGTACTTTTTCCGATAACAGTCAGTGATTCACCATCTTCTTGGAAGTCAAAATCTAATGCTGTTAATTTTTCTTTCACTTCGGCTAACAGGTTTCCTGAATAACTTGCTGTTTCTGGTACCACATTCATGGTGCCAGGAAGATTAACAGAAACTTCCTTTGAGCCTGGTCCCACTAAATACGCTTGTAACAACCCTTTTTCTGCGTAAATTAAAGGGAATTTCGAATCTGGTGCAAACCCCAAAGTGAGTGCTTCTTCTTTTTCATTATATTTATCTAAACAACGCCATAAGTTTTCTTCATCTGTTCCGAAAATAAATCGCACACGTTTGGTAAAGGCTACTCCTTCATCCATTAATGCTTTCACTGCATACAACGCCGCAATCGTTGGCCCTTTATCATCTTGAACACCACGGCCAATCAGGCTATTCCCATTCAAAATAGGTTCAAATGGATCAGAATGCCAGTTTTTTAAATCGCCAGCTGGCACGACATCTAAATGACACAATACCCCAAAAAGATCTTGTCCTTCTCCGACCTCAGCATATCCATAGTAACCTTCAGGATCCTTAAATGTCTTAAAGCCAAGGTCCTCGCAAATCTCCAAAACTTTATCTAACGCAGCCACCACGTTTTTTCCAAACGGATGTCCTTCGCCCGAATCCGACTCATCTAAAATCGATGGAATACGAATTAACTCCTTGATTGACTTAACCGCCGCTTCTTGATGTTCTTTTTTTACAAATTGTCTCATCTTTGTTTTCCTCCAAGTTTTAACTAAGGCGCAGAAATATCTCTTTTTTGCGCGAAGGTTTTTATGCACGTATAGAACGCGCTCTTTCTTAATGATAGGCTTACGAGAAATATTTGTCTAGCCCTACTCATTAAAAAGATACGGAATTTTTTGGCAATTTTTTTTATTAAGACCTTTTTTATTCTATTCAAAAAAAATTGAGCATGGGACATAACTCAAAAAGTTATGCTCCATGCTCCTATTCCCCGAATAAACGGTGGGCACAGAAGCAACTCCTTCTTATTTCTCGGAGTTAAACACTTCTGTCCCAACCTCAATGGTATCTCTAATTTCATTTTATTTTGTAATTGTTGTTGGTCGTGCGAACTGATTCTGCTTTTTCACTAACCAAGGAAGTAATTTGGCATGTAAGATAAGGAACACGGCGCTCACAACTAATCCTTTAATTAGATTGAACGGTACGATACCGATTAGAACATAATTCATTAAAGGCATTCCTAAGAACGTACCTGTTGTTTGGTTGAACAAATACAGATAAATTGGGGTAATCACAAAATAATTGGCCACACTCATGAAGAATGTTAACGTAATAATTCCGCTAAAAGTCCCAATCACTTTATTGCGCATCTTGTGACTTCCCTTATTAAAGAAGTAATACATTGGCAGAGTAAATACTATAGAAGCCAACATACTTGTGACATCTCCGACCATATTGGGTAGAGAAAAGCCTGTTAGAAGTAGATGTAACACCGAACGAATAACAGCTGTTGTGACACCTGCCATTGGACCGAATAAAAACATACTAATCATAATTGGAATATCACTAAAATCGATTTTCAGAAAATCGAATGCGGGTATTATCGGAAATGCGATAAATTGTAATACCAAACCTATTGCTGCAAACATTGATACGGCGACCATTTTCTGTACATGATTGTTCTTCACTTGAAATCCTCCTGGTTAAGGACACATCTTCAACGAACCCTTCAAACCAATACTTTTTTAAGAGCGAACCACAAATAACAAACAAAAAAACTCTATTTTTCGCAGGGAAAAATAGAGTTAGAGTTATTTGAGTCGCCAAAAAAATATCAATTCAAATAAGCCCTATCTTCTTTATCCAGACTGTACTGTCGGTATCAGAATTTCACTGAATCAGCCACCTCAATGAGATGGGTCGTGGACTATTACCACCGGTCGGGAATTTCACCCTGCCCCTGAAGACGAACCTTTATTTTATTTTTGTTACACATTTAGTATACACTGCCCTTTAAAAAAAACAAGCATTTTGTTTTCTAGCGACGATTAATTTGATTTGTTTGTCGCTAAGTTTAATAAGCTACTGACTTCTTTTTTGTTTAATTCACGGTAGTCACCCGGACGTAAGCCTTTTAATGTCAGCTCACCATAGCGCTCTCTCTTTAATTTTTGAACCGGTAAGCCCACTGCTTGCAGCATGTTTTTCACTTGATGATTTCGACCTTCATGAATAGTCAATTCAACAATACTTGTTCCCGTTCTCGGATCCACAGAAATCACTTCGACTTTTGCTGGTGCTGTTTTACGTCCTTCAATTCGAATACCTCTTGTTAAAGGATGTAGCATTTGTTTGGTGGCAAGCCCCTTCACCTTGGCAACATAAACCTTATCAACTTCATGACTTGGGTGTGTCAATTTTTGAGAAAATTCGCCATCATTTGTTAACAATAATAAACCTGAAGTATCATAGTCTAACCGACCAACTGGATAGATTCGTTCCGTGACACTTGGTAAAAAATCGGTGACGACTTTTCTCTCTTTATCATCTGAAACAGCTGAGATGACGCCTTTTGGTTTATACAATAAATAGTAGCCGTATTCTTCTTGATAAATCGGCACATCATCTACTTCAATTTTGTCCCCTTTACTAACTTTGATTCCCAACTCTTTAACAATCTTACCGTTTACTCTTACTCGACCAGCAACGATATACTCTTCGGCTTTTCGGCGAGAAGTGACACCTGCATGTGCGATGACTTTTTGTAGTCTTTCCATTTATTCAAGCTCCTCTTTTTGTGTTGCATCTGTCGTTTCTGCTTCTATTTCTAAATCCATCTGTATCTGCGCCTCAATCCCAGGCTCAGCTTCAGTTTCATCTTGATTTTCTGTAGTAGCATCTAGTTCTTTTCCTTTATAACGATCAAAGAATAGATCCATCGACTCTTCTTCATCCTCCATCTCCATCGACTGGATATCTGGAAGTTCGTCTAATGATTTTAATGCAAAATAATCCATAAAATAATCTGTCGTTCCATAAAGAATAGCTCGTCCTGGTCCATCAACTCGACCTTTATCTTCAATTAATTGACGTGCAACTAACTTCTGAACAGAGCCAGAAGATTGAACCCCACGAATTTCTTCAATTTCGATCCGTGTAATTGGTTGTTTGTAAGCGATAATCGATAACGTTTCAAGAGCCGCTTGAGAGAGCTTATTGGAAATCGGTGACTGCGCATATTTTTTTAATAATTTAGCAAATTTCTTTTTTGTAGTTAAGACAAAATGATTGCCGACTTCTAAAATATTCAAAGCGGATTTTTCATCTTGTTCGTATCGGTCACCTAAGTCTTCGAGCCATTCATAAACCTGCGAAGTTTCAGCTTCCAATAAATAGCTCAGCTCATCTAAGCCGATACCTTCCTCACCTACAACAAATAGTATCGCTTCTAACTCACTCAATTTCGTCATCTGTTTGTTCTCCTACTGTTCCGTAAAGCATGATAGGCTGATAGTTTGCTTCTTGCTCTACCCTAATACTTCCTGATTTCATCAATTCTAACAAAGCCATAAAGGTTGTTACAATTTCTGAACGGGACTCTCCTGTAAAAAATGAATCAAATGTACAGCCCTTATTTTTTGGTAAATTGGCTATTTGTTTTTTGATCATCTCAATTTTTTCTTCAATCGTCACATCATCTGAAGCAACCGTCGTCTCGACTGTTTTGTTTTTCTTACGTTTCTCAAGCATGCTATGAAAAGCTAAAAACAAATCAATCGTATTAAGTTGATTCAATGGTAACCTCGGATCATGATCCTTGTATTCATCAACATCCATTGGTTCCTTTGTATAATACAGACTTCGTTCATCTGCTTTTTCTGAAAGAACTTCGGCTGCATATTTAAACTTGCGATACTCTAAAAGCTGTGCTACTAAAGCATCTCGCGGATCTTCTCCCTCATCCACTTCTTCCTCAATTTCCAACTCTTGTTTTGGCAAAAGCATTTGACTTTTGATGGCCATTAAGGTCGCTGCCATAACCAAATACTCTCCAGCAACTTCTAATTCTAAGGTTTTCATTGTATGAATATAGGTCATATATTGCTCAGTCACAGCCGAAATTGGGATATCATAAATATCAATTTCAAGCTTTTTAATTAAATGAAGCAACAAATCTAACGGCCCTTCAAAAACATCCAGCTTTACATTTATCTCTTGCACATGACTCCCACTTTCTTCCTAAAAATACCCGGTTTTTTACGCCCTTGGAAAATGCTGTTTATAGACATCTGTCATCCGTTTTTTCGTAATATGTGTATAAATCTGTGTTGTCGAAATATCCGCATGACCTAACAGTTCTTGCACTGTTCGCAAATCTGCGCCATTTTCCAATAAATGGGTCGCAAAACTATGGCGTAACGTATGAGGAGTCACATCTTTATTAATCCCCGCGTCTCGGACAATAGCCTTCAAATTTTTCCAAATTCCTTGTCTTGATAACCCACTCCCATGATTATTAACAAACAAATGCGTCTCATTTGGTTTTTTTCTCGTCAAGGTCGGACGAACTTCCTCCAAATACCGTTCAATCCAGTGAATTGCATAATCTCCTAATGGAATAATTCGTTCTTTATCCCCTTTTCCGATAGTCTGAAGAAGACCAATCGATAAATGGAGATTTCCTAGTTTTAGACCAATTAACTCACTGACCCGAAGCCCTGTTGCATACATAACTTCAAGTATCGCACGATCTCGAATCCCTAAAAGTTTGCATGTATCTGGTGTTTCGATTAATCGTTCCACCTCTTCTAAACTCAACGTACTTGGTAGCTTCTGCGCTTTTTTAGGTGAATCAATATGTTGCATAGGGTCGTGATCCGTCAGTCTTTCTTGTCTTAAAAATTGGTGAAAGCGACGTAAACTAGAAACCATTCGCGTAATGGTAGCTGAAGATTTTCCTGCCTCTTGTAAAGACTGCAAAAAATTTATCACTAAGAATCGGTCAACTTCCTGCCAAGAAGAAATCTGATTCTCTTCTAAAAAATTCATATACTGGGTTAAATCGCGTTCATAACTCGTACGTGTATTTAAGGACAATCCACGTTCAATATTTAAATAATGAAGATACTCAATTATTTGCTCTTTCACAGAAATCACCTGACTTTCGCATTCTTTATCATATCAAATAACTTGTAGGAAGGATAGGAAAAAATCAGATTTCCGCCCGTAACCGAACCTTTTTCTATCGATTCTTGTCTATTCGTTCTACAATTTTACAGAAATGTTGATGGAATGTGTGCTATGAGAGGAATGTTTCTGTTAGCAAATGGGATGTTTTAATTCAATTTGTCTATGTTTACTATCTTGCTAGATGGTCTTATACAAGCGAGGCTGGCTGCTAAGGCTGTTTAGACCTAGACCTGTATAAGTAGAACTGGCAACTAGATGGTTTTGTAACAATAGAACTGCAGCTAGAGCTGTTTTAAAGGTCTGCGAACTGGCACAGTGGGACTGGCTGCTAGATGGTCTTGTAACAATAGAACTGCAGCTAAAGATGTTTTAAAGGTCTGCGAACTGTTCCTGTTCGCCTTATCGCTCCGCGCATACCATTCCACTAATAGGTCTTATACAAGTGGAACTGGCTGCTAGATGGTTTTGTAACAATAGAACTGCAGCTAGAGCTGTTTTAAAGGTCTGCGAACTGTTCCAGTTCGCCTTATCGCTCTGCGCATACCATTCCACTAATAGGTCTTATACAAGTGGAACTGGCAAAAACGGGGGTCACTTTTTAGTGGCTCCCGAATTTATTTAAGAAATACAGATGTTTTATTTTACGTACATATGCGTTTGTTTTAGCTATTTACTGATTCTATTGTCTCTTCTGATTCTTTCTTTTTCATTTGACATTCTCGACAAATTCCGTGGAATGTTAAACGATGATCTTTTATGGCAAATTGGTATCTTTGCTCAACGATTTGTTCAACAGATCCTAACAAATCCTCTTCAATTTCCTCAATATTTCCACATTCTAAACAGAGCAAGTGATGATGGAAATGTTTGGCTCCTTCTTTTCTTAAATCGTATCGTGCAAGCCCGTCATTGAAGCTAACCTTGTCAACAATTTTTAAATCAGTTAAAATTTCCAATGTTCGATAAACAGTTGCTAGACCAATCTCTGGACTTTTCTTTTTCACTAAAAAATAGATTTCTTCAGCTGACATGTGATCTTTTTCGTTTTCAAGTAAAACGAGTACCGTAGCTTCTCTTTGAGGAGTCAGCTTAAATCCCGATTCATGGAGCTGTTCTTTTGTTTTCTTCAGTGCGGCAATAGGATTCATGTGACTTCCTTCTCCTTAATTAGAATAATTATAAATAAAAAACTTAATTGCAACCTATAAATTAAAATAATTATAGGTTAGAATTAAGTTTTTGGCAAGCGATTCTCAATTAGAATCTTTATTTAGTATTGTATAGCCATCTTTCTGCTGAATTCTTCGTTGTTTTAACAAATTCCCAATTGCTCGTTTGAACTGACCTTTGCTAATTCCAAAGGTTTGAAGAATTTCTTCTGGCGCTGATTTATCTGTATAAGGAATTTTATTTTCAGGCGCTCTTTCTAAAAAGGTCAAAATCATCGCCGCATCATCGCTAATTGCTTCATGCGCGCGTGGTTTTAATGAAAGATTGAGGACGCCATCTGGTCGCACGCCAATCACTCGTCCAGTTATTTTTTCACCCAATCGAGGCTCTTGATAACGTTCTGAAGGATGGATAAATCCGATATAAAAATCTTCTGTTAGGACATATGAACCAACGATTTTCAAACGATAAACTGTCCCACTAATGTTCTGGTTCTTCATTTCTTCATTTCCACGATTACTCAACGCATTAAAGATTTTCTCTTCAGCTAAAGTTCCCCAAATTCGATCTTTGGCGTCAACTTTTAGAGAAATCATCAATTGATCGCCTGTTTTCGGCCATAATTCACGCATCGTCGGCAATTCATCTAAAGAAATTGCCACATCTTTGTCCGGTAAACCGATATCCACAAAGGCCCCTAAGTCCCGACGCGTTCCTGTAACTGTTCCAAACGCATAATGCCCTATACGACTTTTAGGAATCACGGACGTCATGCTTAGCTCTTGTTTTTGATTCACATAACCAAAACCCTCTACCGCATCACCTAGGTCATGCTCACCTTCTGATTTTGCTAACCGAAACGTCAAGCCATTTTTTTGAACAAAATAATGTGTGTCATTCTCATCTGTAATCATTCCACTAAAAACTGTTGCTAATAATGTATTCATTTTTTTCTCCTCTACTTAGAAAAACAATCGTAGTAAGGCCATTGTCACAATCCCGACAATCACTGTCTTCATCAAGTCTTTGGTACGAATCGCTACTAAAAAAGTTGGAACGCACGCTACTAACGATAATAAATCAATTGCTGGCAATTTACCAGCCCGAACTTCTAAAATACTCTGAAATAACAGCGCCGTCAAGATACAGATTGGAATATATGACAAAAAGTCCATCAACCATTTAGGAAAATCTACTTTTTTCGATAAAATAAACGGCAAAATTCGAGGGATCCACGTCACAACTGCTGACCCAGCTATAACCATCAATAAATAACTAGTTGTCATGATTTGTCACCACCCCTACAAAACAACCAAATAAAGTTGCAATCAACACAGAGAGTTCCGGCGAAAGAACAGCCATCATCAAATATAACGAAACGCAGACACTAACCAATACGACAATTGTCTGGCGCGTTCGTTTACGAATTGGTAAATCCACTTGTAGAACAAACAAGCCGATAAACATCGCAATTAACGCAAAATCTAGCCCAAATTTTTCTGCACTAGGTATGTATTCCCCTATCAATCCTCCGATAATGGTCGCAACGATCCACGTTAGATAGGCCATCACATTTAAGCCGTTCATCCATGCAACTGAAATCGTTTGTTTTTTTGCTAATTCAGTCGCAAGAACCCCGTAAGATTCATCTGTTAATAATGTACCAATCCCAATACTTTCCCATAAATTGGCTTGTTTAAAGTGCGGTGCCACCGACATACTCATCAAAAAATGCCGAAGATTTACTAAAAAAGCTGTAAATACAATACTGGCTACAGGTGCTTGAATCGCAATCATGCCACAAATAATAAATTGTGCACTCCCTGCATAGATGAATACGGACATCATCAAAATTGAGAAGACTGACAATCCGACACTTTTCCCAACGACTCCGGCTGCCAAACCAATCCCTAAATAGCCTAAGACTGTTGGTAAACAAGCCTCCACACCTTCCCGAAATGTGATTGTTGGCTTCATTTGCTTCTCCATAGAATTCCTCCCACCCCTTCTTTAACTCATCATACACAGAACACCTAAATGAATAAAAATTCTTAAACGTCTTTAATTCCCATTTAGTCACCTATTCATAAACAAAAAATAGAATTTTTGTGTATTTCTTCCATCATAGCGAAGATGAAAGTCCAACGCAATGGATAAAAATCACTTTTTTCTAAATTTTCTGATTTTTTCAAAAATCCTATTAAATACAGTTCACTTGGCTAAAAAAAAACAATTCAACCAAGTAAAACTCGCTCCCTAAATCACACAAACAAAATAAAATTCCGCAAGACTTGCCACATTGGGCTAATCTCACAGAATCTTATAGAAATATTTTTGATTTTACTGTGTTTGGTCGCTTCCGTTTCCACCGAACCAACCTGTTTTACAATTAATGGTCATTAGATAGACCGGGAAAGTATTCTCAGCGCCGAGTAATTTGGAAGGCGCAGTGGCATACAAATTATAAAATCCTTCGCCATCTTCAATTCGAACAGGCTCAAGATAGTAACCACCTTCAACAATATATCCTCTATTAAAAGCAATAGATAAAACATTCTCCTGTATACCAGGGGACCAAGTCCAAGCGGGATTATTGACATCATTAATGTCACTTTGTCTTGACGACAAAATAGGCAATCCTTGATTGTTTTTTTGGAAAACAGGGTGTCTCATCCCTTTACTATCATATGTCCACTCCACATTAGGGACAGAAGAGTCATTGCCAGATGCGGTATTTTGTGAAGAATTTGCTGTATTTGTCGCATTATTCGTCGCATTAGCCTTAGCCTGCACATCGGCATTAGCTGCTTCTTCCGCCTGCTTAGCTGCCTCTGCTTGTCTTTGCGCTTCCGCTTTTTCAGCTTCCTCTTTTGCTTTATTTTCTTGGGTATCAATTTGTTTTTTAACCGCTTCTAAGCCTTTTGTTAACTCTTTAATTAGTTCCTTATTTTTCACTTTTTCAACTGCTTTTTTGGCAGCATCATAGTTTTCTTTATTTGCTTTGTCAGTGACTTTCCCATCGACATAAATTACATCAACTAATTCTTTAGCTGTCTGTAAGTCATCAAATTGTGTTTGGGCCGCAGCAATCGCTTGATTCATTAGTTTAGCAAACGCACTATCTTCTTTTAATGGTTCAAGTTCCAGCTTTTTATCCTCTTTCAAAACAGGATCTTTGACCAATGTATTGTCAGAAATAACTGCCGCTGTAAAGAGAGCATTCACTTTTTGAATTGTCTCGACTTTATCAGAAACTTTTTTGAATTCAGTAGAGACTTTTTTATAATCTTTCTGATCCTTAAGTGCTTCCAATTGTGTCGACAGTTTGGTTAAATCTGTAGAAACTTTTTCCACACGAATAAATTCATGCGAGTCATCTGTATAAAACTCGTTTAAACTTTTTTGAATGGATTCAAGCTCTGTCGCTTTTTTCTTAGTTTCTTCTACTTGTTGTGCTTCATTTGCTTTTTTATTTTGACTATAGACAGTCCAAGCACTCGCACCCAAAATTAAGACTGCTGCCGCTGTAATCCCACGAGTAATCATTCGTTTCTTATTTGACGAACCATTTGACTCTGTCTGTGTTGATCCAACTGAGGCTTCCTCTTCTGTATCTGAATCAAGAATCTCCACTTTATCCAGCAACACTTTGTTCGTATCCGCTTCTTTTGGTGCTTCCCCAAAGATTGGCGTTGGCGTAACATCGGCGGTTTCCTCTTCATTTTTCACTTCATCAGAAACTGGCTCAATCGTTGGTTGTTCAACAGGTTCTTCAACCGTTTCTTTTGAGGCTTCCTCTTGAGTCGGTGTAGCTAATTCCACGGCTGTTCCATTTTCTGAAGAAACACTCACACTTTCTGGTGCCTCTTGAACATTTGTTTCTTCTTGAGTTATTTGTTCTACTTGAATTTCTTGAGCAGCCGGCTCCTCTTTTTCAGCCTCTTCAGAAACGTTCTCTTCAGGCTCTTCAAAAGGTTCCGTGCTTTGTGCTATTGATTTTTCTGATTCTGATAAAGTTTCTTCTACATTATCTCCACGGTGTTCTCGGATATATGCAGCCAAAAGAGAGCTTTCAGTATCTTCTTCATCTGATGGCTCTAACTCAACAGAGGTAGACTTGTCTTCAGATTGAGTCAGTTCTTCTACCGATTTTGTTGACTGCTCAGCATCTATTGTCTCCTCTACAGTTTCAACTTCTTCTGAACCCTCAACGTCTTCGGTTGCTTTTTTATCTTCAATCGGTTCTTCAACCTCTTCATTTGTTTCTAGCTCGTTTTTTGTAACTTCTGTTGCCTCAGCCACAGATTCAGTCACTGTCTCTTTTGACTCGGCTTTTTCTGTCTCTGGCGTTTCATCAAACATTTCCATCACAGATTCTAATGGAACGTCGCCGTACTCTGACCATTTAATATCATCATTTTTATCATCAGGCACGCCAGTTGTGGATTGATTTTTTAAATCAAAGCCGCATTTTGGACAATTATCTAACTCATCTTGGTATTTAAATCCGCAATTTGGACACTTTTTTCCCACTTGTTTTTCGGCTCCTTAGTTTATTTTTTCACTTATGCTTTAATCTATCATATAAAACTGTAACAGAAAAGCCCCTCTGGTTTACGATTTTATTAAGAATTTTAAAAACAAGTAATATTTGAGTTGTTTTTTGAAGAATAGAAGAAATGAGGTTGAAATATAAGTCGAAATGACTAATATCCCAACCTCACTGAATGTAGCTTGTTTCGCTGCTTATTTTTAAAATTTTGAAATAAAATTAGACAGCATCAATCGTTTACTCTAAAAAGTCTTTTAATTGTTTTGAACGAGATGGATGGCGAAGTTTGCGTAAAGCTTTTGCTTCAATCTGACGAATCCGTTCTCGAGTCACGCCGAATACTTTCCCGACTTCTTCTAACGTACGTGTCCGTCCATCATCCAAACCAAATCGCAAACGCAAGACGTTTTCTTCACGATCTGTCAGAGTATCCAACACATCTTCAAGCTGTTCTTTTAATAATTCGTATGCTGCATGCTCTGCAGGGCTTGTCGCTTCTTGATCTTCAATAAAATCTCCTAAATGAGAATCATCTTCTTCACCAATTGGCGTTTCTAAAGAAACAGGCTCTTGTGCGATTTTTAAGATTTCACGTACTTTTTCTGTTGGTAAATCCATCTCCGCACCAATTTCTTCAGGTGTCGGTTCTCTACCCAAATCTTGCAATAATTGACGTTGGATACGAATCAGCTTATTGATTGTCTCAACCATATGCACAGGAATCCGAATCGTTCTCGCTTGGTCAGCAATTGCACGTGTGATTGCTTGACGAATCCACCAAGTCGCATAAGTTGAAAACTTAAAGCCTTTTCTATAATCAAATTTTTCAACAGCCTTCATCAAGCCCATGTTTCCTTCTTGAATCAAATCAAGGAATTGCATACCACGCCCGACATAACGTTTCGCAATACTTACTACCAAACGAAGATTGGCTTCTGCTAGACGCTGTTTTGCTTCTTGATCGCCTTCTTCAATTTTTAGTGCTAAAGCGACTTCTTCTTCCGCAGTTAATAAAGACACACGGCCGATTTCTTTTAAATACATACGTACGGGGTCATTGATTTTCACACCAGTTGGCGCTGAAAGATCCTCTTGTTCCGCTTCTTTGGCTTTTTTTTCATTACTTTTTAGACTATGAATCGATGGCTCACCATTTTCATCAACGACGCTGATTCCAGCATCTTCAACTTTTTGGATTAGTTTGTCCATCTCATCTGCATCCAACGTAAATGGTGTTGCTAATTTGTTGGACAGCTCATCATAAACCACTTGTCCATTTGCCTTATTTTCTTTAATGAATGTCGCAACAGCGTCATTATATACTTTTTTATCTGTTTCTTTTGCCATAAAAAGAAGACCCCCTCTAGTTAGCTATTAGGCTTTTTTAACTGCTTTGTTAAATTTATTATTTCAATTGCTAGTTCCAACTCTAACTGTTGGTTTCCGTTCCGACTTGCTTCTTGCTGCAATAATTTTTTTTGTTTTATTTCATCAGCTAAGCTAGCCTTTCCGATAACCACCAATAAGTCTTCTATTTCCCGCTTGGAGCTTGTTTCTCCAATTGGATAATAAGCAATTTCAATGACTGTTTTTCTTAATTCATCTTTTTTTAGAAAATCCAAAAACTCTGGAAGTGTGAACTCACCACGGTCTTCTAAAAAGGCTTCTAATAAAAAATAAATTTCTTGGTACTGATCGTGTACAAACTGAAATTCTTGCACACTTAACTGACTTCGGATACTTTGCTCATTGAACACACGATACAATAAAATGCGTTCCGCTTTTTCGACCATAGACAACGGCGCTTGTGTGAGTGGCGCTTGTATGACAGATGCCGTCTGTGGCGTAAAATTCTCTTGTTTTCTAGACGCCCGTCTTTGTTGGCGAGACTCTTGTTTTAAAGAACGTAGTTGTTCTTGAAGACTTTCTCGACCAATCTGGAATTCTGTAGATAGCTGTGTCAAATAACGATCCTGTTCAATAGGAGAGGCAACTGCAACAAGCTCTTGAAGTAATTCTTGAATATAATCGAGCTGTTCCTTCTCGTTTTGCAAATTCCGATTCAATCGATGATACCGCATTTTAAAGGTAAACACGGTCTCTCTGCCATGAATAGCTAATTCTTTAAACGCCTCAGCCCCATATTTTCTCAAATATTCATCCGGGTCACGACCTTCTGGTACACTCACAACAGACAGATGAAGGCGACTATTATCATTCAATAATTCAATGGCGCGATTGGTCGCTTCAATTCCGGCACTATCTCCATCATAACAGATAACCAATTCCTTCGTCACCCGTTCAATCATGGCTAGTTGCTGATTAGTTAAGCTAGTCCCCATAGAAGCAATACCGCTACGAATTCCGGCCTGCCAAGCTGCAATAACATCCATAAAGCCTTCAAATAAAAAGACTTCGCCATCTTTTCGAATGGTACTACGCGCTTTATCAAAGTTAAACAGTACCAAACGCTTGTTAAATAATTCCGTCTCCGGACTATTTAAATATTTGGGCTGATCAGTTCCAGGAAATTGTTCCGTCTTTAGTAATCGACCAGAAAAACCAATTGTCTTTCCTTGTGGATTACGTATAGGAAACATAATTCTTTGATAGAATCGATCAGCAAACGACCCATCATCTCTTTGAATAAAGAGACCACTTTCCTTCATTAACTCTGCATCAACCGATTCATTTTCAAACACTTGAACTAAAAACTGTCGTTCATTAGGCGCAAAACCAATTTGGAACTCTTCAATCAACTCCATCGTTAAGCCACGTTCTAAGAGATAATCCAATGCTTCAACCCCTGCTTTGGTTCGCACGAGTAAATGATGAAAAAGTTCATTTGCTTTTTCATGCAATTCAATCAGCTGTCTATGCTTCGAATTCTCTTCGACTTCACGATTAGATACGCTCCACGTTCCTTGCAAAGGAATTTGTTCAAGCTCAGCCACTTTTTCAACTGCTTCAGGGAAGGAAACTCCTTCTAGTTCCTGAACGAAATTAAAAACATTGCCACCTTTCCCACAGCCGAAGCAATGGAAAATTTGCTTGTCCTCAGCAACTGAAAATGAAGGCGAACGTTCTTCATGAAATGGACATAAACCTAAATAGTTTTTCCCAGACTTTTTCAGCTGAACATATTGACCGATAATTTCGACTATATCCGTTTTCCCCCGAATCTCGTCGATAACTTCTTGAGGGATTCTCTGAGCCATTTCACTCACCTCCCGCTTATACTTTCGGTACATAAACAACAGTCGGTAAAAAATCGCACTAATAAACATCAGCGCGATTTCTAAAGGACACAATTATACATATTTTATTCTATCATATTTTTCAATGTTTTCAAGTGATTTATCCAGAATAACCACTTTTTTCTAACAACTTTTTTGATTAAACAGATCCTTCAGTCTCAGTTGATTATTCTTTTCCAAAGATTCCACCTGTTGCAGACAGAATCCACTGATTCATTTTCACCACGTCTGCATAGAAAATATTTCCACCATTATGATACAAATAGCCTCCATTATAAAACAAAGACTGGATTCGCCAGTATCGATATTGTTTTTTGTCGACATTACCTAGCGTCGGTGACAATACGTCTCGAGAATAAGCTTCTGCCAGCTCGACCGTATTTTTTCCACCATTGTCTGCGATATAATTAACATAGTCTATGCCAAAATTATAGGCTTGAACAGCGGTCCAATCATCGTCTCCTTTTTCTCTAGACAATGCCAGTACTTCTGCAAAATAAGCAACGCCTTTTTCAATACTTTCCTCTTGTGTGGTTATTTGATTACGGCTTCCAAAAGCACTCTCAGAGCTTTGCATTAGATCAATCCCCTTGCCTTTTGACTCTGTATAGATAATTGCTAACAATAAATTCTTATATTCTGGAATTTGATTTTTTTCGGCAGCCGTCTCTACTTTTTCCTCATACTGAGTAACTCGTCTCACCGTTTTTGCTGTCTGGTAAGTAAGATAAACCGTTCCTGCTAAACAAATGAGCAAGAAGGTTGAGATTATACGTCTTAAAATTTTTCTTTTTTTTCTTCTCTTCATTTACAATCATCCAAACTTTTTACGTCTTGTAACATAGTACTATGTGTCGAATTAAATAACCAACAATCTCTGCCATTTTTATCTTTCTTTAATAAAAAATGAAGAATCTCGGCTTTTCTTTGCTTGTTCGAAAAGATAGTTCTATACTTGACTTCAGTAGGTGATTTTTGTGAAAAAAGAAAAAAAAGCTGCCACTATGACAGATGGTAGTCAAATATATTACGAAAAAAGTGGACAAGGTTTCCCTCTATTCTTACTCCATGGAAACGGCGGTAGCGGAAAATATTTTTCCAAACAAGTCCCTGAGCTAGAAAAAAACTTCCAAGTATTTTTAGTAGATAGTCGTGGACACGGTCAATCGACTAACAACGCACCCACTCTAAGTTTTCGTTTAATGGCAGAAGACATACAAACCATTATGCTTCTAGAAAAAATTCGAGAAGCCGATTTTTTAGGCTTCAGTGATGGCGCAAATCTAGCCATGACCTTTGCCAGTCAGTATCCAGACTCTGTGCATCGCCTGATTTTGAATGCTGGAAATACCACCACAAACGGTGTCCGTCTCTTCTTCCAATTAGCCAGCTATATTCAATATTTTGTCGTTTCTTGCCTCTCGTTATTCAGTTTGAAGATGAAGAGAATCGCGACATCTCTTAAGTTGGTTCTGCGTGACACAGGAGTGACAGAATCAGAGTTAACCGCCATTTCTTGTCCGACATTAATTCTTGTTGGCAAACACGACATTATCAAATTAAAACATTCAATGTACCTCGCTAAGACGATCCCGAACGCGTCATTTGTTCTAGTTTCTGGGCAGGGTCACGGTTTTGCTCGAAAAAATCCTGAACGCTTTAATCTCGAAATTTTGAAATTTTTAAACGAAACGGAAAGGTAGGTGTCTTTTTGAAAAAAATAATTTCTTGGCTTAAAAGTCATACTCGACTCTTCAAGATTCTTTTCCTAATATCTGTTACAGTGATTGTTATTGGAGAACTGATGTCCATAGGAAAAACCATCTCGTTGCAAGAATTACGTCAAGCATTTAGTGAAATTGCCCTTTGGAAGGTCTTCCTAATGCTTTTCATTGGTTTGTTTTCCGTCTTGCCCATGATTGGTTATGATCTCATCTTAAACCGGATGCTCAAGCAGAAACAGACAAAACGTTACTTATTTGAGACAAGCTGGGTAATCAACACCTTAAATAATATTGCTGGGTTTGGTGGCTTCATCAGCATCGGTCTTCGTTCAGAATTTTATGGTACTCAGCAGCAAGGCAAGAAAGTGATTCAAGCACTTTCTAAAATCTTTTTATTTTTGATGGCGGGCCTTTCTATCTACAGTCTTCTGGCCTATTTTATCGTGCTATTTGGACCTGTTAGCTCCTATCTTCGACAATACTGGGTTTGGTTAATTGGTGGTGGTTTGTATTTCCCACTTGTTTTGTTATTAACTAAGATTCGTAAAAAAGGCCTTATCGGTGGCTTTGATAATCAATCGAAAAGACAACTAATTCTCGTCTCATTTCTTGAATGGACCGGCGTCTTAGGCAGCTTCTTTGCGATTGGCGCGCTTCTTGATATTCCTATCAATATTTGGCAAATGATGCCTTTATTTATCGCCGCTTCTGTGATTGGGATCGCCTCTATGATTCCAGGAGAATTAGGTAGTTTTGATGTCATTATGATTTTAGGACTCTCCTCTTTTGGCCTTTCAAGAGAAACAATTGTTGTTTGGATTTTACTATATCGTTTATTCTATTATATCGTGCCCTTCCTGATTGGGCTTCTCCTCTTTTTCAAACATTTGGGCGGCAGTCTCAATCAGAAATATTCAGGTATTCCCAAACAATTATTTGTCGAAATCGCCCACAAGCTTGTGGTTATTTTCCTTTATTTCTCTGGTGTGATGGTCGTTTTATCAGCGACTATCCCACAAGCCTTTACAGAATTTAAGTGGCTGCAGCATCTGAACCCTTTACGTTTTCATTTGGTGATTCAATTTCCAAGTATTTTATTGGGCTTTTCACTCTTAATTATGGGTCGAGGAATGGCCGCTCGCGTCAAACGAGCATATCTTCCTACTATTATTTTGCTTTCTATCGCACTGTTTTATGCCTTTTTCGGTGATTTCAGTCTGTTCCCTTTTCTCTTTTTACTTCTGCTCCTTTTAACTGTTCTTTTTTCAAAAAAAGAGTTATTTAGGGAACAACTCGTTTATTCATGGGAATCACTAACCGTTGATGGACTGATTTTTGGTTTTCTGATTCTTAGCTATATTATTATAGGCGTTTATAATATGCCGTCATTTCCGCATAAGCATCATCGCCTGATTTCTTTTTTCCTGTTCCCCTCAGAAAAAGTTTGGTTTTCAGGCTTTCTCGCTATTCTAGCCGTCAGCCTATTCGTAATTTTGTTTGTTCGCTTTTTACAAGGAGCTGCTAAGAAAATCGGCGAGCCTTTAGATGAAACACGCGCTTTACAAATTTTGACAACATATGGTGGCAATAGTGATAGTCAGCTAGTTTTTTTAAATGACAAACAGATGTACATTTATAACGATGGACAAGCAGAAACTGTTTTCCTTCAACTGGCCACCATTAACAATAAGTGTATCGTTATGGGTGATCCTTCTGGTAAAAAAGAAGATTTCTCTAAAGCCATTGAAGCGTTCATTCATGAAACCGATCGCTGGGGTTACCTCCCCGTGTTCTACGAGGTCCACGAAGAAACCGTCATGATTCTTCATGAATTTGGTTATGACTTTATTAAAATGGGCGAAGAAGCTCATGTTGACTTAGTTAATTTCACTACCTCAGGGAAAAAAATGAAAGGCGCACGAGCGACACTCAATCGCTTCGAGAAAGAAGGATACCACTTTGAGATGCTTAAACCGCCTTTTTCTGAGCACACGATGAGTCAATTGAAACAAGTCTCAGATGAATGGTTAGGTAGTCGAAAAGAAAAAGGCTTTTCGTTAGGCTTCTTTTCAGAAAGCTATCTTCAAAAGGCACCGATTGCGGTCGTTAAGGATAAAGAAAACCAATTTGTCGCATTCGCTAATATTATGCCGACCTATTCAAACGAACAAGGGACCATTGATTTGATGCGCCACAGTCCGCATCAGGCCCCCTCAGGCAGTATGGATTATCTCTTCCTTCATTTATTCGATTATATGAAGGAACAAAATATTCAAGTCTTTAATTTGGGCATGGCTCCCCTTTCCAACGTAGGAACCTCTCGTAAAAGTTTTTTGCAAGAACGAATCGCCTATCTCGTTTACGAATTAGGCTCTCATTTTTACTCGTTTCAAGGATTGCGAGACTATAAAGAAAAATACGCCACTGAATGGGTCGCCCGTTATACACTGTACTCGCGTGACAGCTGGATTGCTTACGTTATGATTGCGTTACTAATGATTGACAACGCGCCTATCAAAACAAAAGAGTAGCTAATAAAATACATCAAAAAAATGAGGCAGTTATCCTAAGCATCGATAACTGCCTCATTTTTTCTAACGATTTTATCCCTAAATTTTACTAGTCTTGTTTCTCTATAGTCAACTCTCCAGTTTGGCTTACGTATAACTTTCTACTTTTTAATTGTGCTATTTATAACCATCCCTTATTTAGGGCAAAACTCACTGCTTCTATGCGATTCTTAGCGCCCAACTTACTAATTATCTCTGAGATATAATTTCGGATGGTTCCATCAGATAAGTATAGTTTTGCAGCTATTTCTTTTGATGTATCCCCCTCAGCAATCAGAGCGATAATCTCTCTTTCTTTATAGGAGAGCGGATTTTTTTGATTAGTCATATAGCCAGTAATCAATGTCGAATCATAATATGTTTTCCCCGACATAACTGAACGAATATGACCAATCAATTCTGCACTTGGTGTGTCTTTAAGCAAGTAAGCGGCCACCTTAGCTTCTATTGCTTTTTCAAAATAACCGTCTCTGGCAAAAGTTGTTAGGATAATGACTTTAACTGGACTATCCATTAATTCCTTCGCTAGCTCTAATCCTGTTTTGTTGAGCATTTCAATGTCCGTCAATACCATATCCGGCTGAGTCTCTTGAATCATTTGAGAAGCTTCGGCGCCATCTTTAGCTGTTCCAACCACCGAAATGTCTTCCTCTAACTCAAGTATCATGGCTAACGCGGAAGAAAGCACTCCTTGATCTTCTGCAATTACTAGTCTAATCATTTGTTTCCTCCTGAATGGGAATTAAAAAACTCATTACTGTGCCTTTTTGTTCATATACGGCCATTACTCCATGTAAGCTGTTGATTCTCTCTTCTATACCACTGAGCCCATTACCTTTGATAATATTTTTCGGACCAATTCCATTATCCCTCACACTAATTTCAAGCTGCGTGCCTACTTTCAAAAAATTTATTGAACAATACGTTGCTTGACTATGACGAATAATATTGGTTATTGATTCACGCAGTACGGAACTGAACTCTGCCTGCTGCGAACGAGTTAATAAAGAACAAAGTGTCTCATTTTCGGTGATTAAGATAATCTTTGCTGCAGTAAGTGCCATATTACTATCAATTAATTCTTCTGGAATACTTCGTTTTCTCATATCTGAAACAATTTCTCGGACGGTCTTTAAAGTCGATCTGGATAGTCCTTCTATCTCCTTCAGCTCATTGGATGTGCCCACAGCTTGTTTTTCGAGAAGCTTTTGTGCTAGCTCTAGCTTAATAGTCATTACAGATAATGATTGTCCTAAAGAATCATGCAGTTCTCTGGCAATTCGGTTGCGCTCTTCTCCTTTAATAATCATTTCCATACGCTTGTTTGCTTGATATACCTGTTTACGTTGTTCTTGTTGTCGAAAGAACTCACGTCCAGAAAGCGGAGCAAACGCCGTAAATAAACTAAACGCAAGAGTTAGTACTAATTGTTCCTTATCAAAGTTCGCATTCAAACAAATGCCCACTATTAAACTACTACTCATCAAACAAATTTGACTGAAATAAACTGATAAAAAACGCTTTTTTGTAAGCGTGGAATACCCCAGTTGCCACGCAGGAAACATAAACAAATAGATATACCCTAATTCCATCATATAAAAACATGAGATAAAATAACTGACCATTAGCCAGTAAAAAAAATATTCTCCTTGAAACAGCATATTTCGATAACATACCGTAAAAACAATTAGTAAGAAAAATGAAAACTGCTTTTGAAAGGTATCAAAAGGAAATAAGTTGACGACAGGGATAATAAGAAAAAGCTGCCAAACAATCGATGATAACAGTTCTCCTTTTGGAAACAGATGAAATTTTTTCATAACCAACCTCCCCGACAACTCCTGTTTACTTGTCATTTTTATGAAGAGAAACTCAATAAATAAATGACAGAAAACAGTATATCAGATAATTTGATGAAATACTTTGTGAATCTCTACCTATATCTTCTTTCTCATAAAGAGCATTCCTGAAATAAGTATGAAAATAACAATATAGAATACATTGCCAATCAACAATTGTCTTGTCGAAAGATGAGTTAACTCTGTCATACTAGTATTCATAAGCTGATTTGCTAGATTTAACATATTAAATGGATTCCATTTCAGCCAAGATGCCTGGTTCAAAATCATGAATTGAACACCAGCTATCATTGAAGAGATAAAATAAGTCTCAATCCCTATCATACTTGCTAATGACTCATTATTGATTAATAGGGAAAATAACAAAGATAAGCTAGAAAACAGCCACAGACCAACAAAGCCGCCAAAAACATTGCCCATTAATAAAGAAAGTATTGTGTTCTGGTGAAAAAATCCTTCAAGTGGAATGTTTGGAAATAAAACGAACGAAAGTGCAAGAGTTGACATCAGTGCAATAAAATTAAAATACAAAGAGTAACCTAGTAGCATCAAAAATTTTGCAAGGAATAATTCTTGACGGCTCTTCTTGTGTCTTAACAAATTTTTTATTGTTCCATAACGAAACTCCATCGAAAAAATTTGACTGGCTTGATAGACCATAAAAAAGACAATCAACCAGCTACTGCTGAACAATGAAGAAATCATTTGTTTCGGTTGCAGAAAAGCCATTTTACTCACTCTAGTTACTAAAGCTACACTGAAAATTAGTACAACCAACGCGATTGTTTGTTTTAGAACTATTTGCTGTGCCTTCATTTTGGTCATTTCTTGATTTAACATTTTTTTCATGTTTAGCTTCTCCCTATTTCCAACTTTTTAATTAAGTCATCTTCAAAATTCGTTAACTGCTGAGGGTGCTCAATTAACTCGACTATCCTGCCCTCTTTAACTAGCAACACTCGATCGACTAGCTGTTCCAACTCACTTAATATATGACTCGAAACTAAAAAAGTTGTCCCGCTGTCTCGATAAGTCATCACCGTCTTTTTCAAAAGCTTTACAGAATATGGGTCCAACCCATTCATCGGTTCATCTAAAATCACCACTTCTGCATGATTTAAAAGAGCCATCGCTATCCCTAAACGTTGTTTCATTCCTAACGAGTACTCCTTGACCTTTTTATTGATAAATTCACTTAAATCAAGTAGACGAATCAAACAATTTATCTCATTCAATGAATCTTCCTGACTATACATCTTCAAATGCTCTAAACCTGTCATAAATGGATACAATCCTGGTTGTTCAATTAATCCTGTCATCGTTTTCTGATTGCTTTGGATAGAACCACTTGTTGGATGGATAAAACCTAATAATGCCTTCATTAACGTTGTCTTTCCTGCCCCATTTGGACCAACTAACCCCATAACTTCACCAGAGAATAACTCAAAAGAGATATTTTCTAAAGCGATTTTTTTCTTAAATGTGACTGAAACATCCTTGATTTTTACATTTGGCTTCATTTGTTGTACCTTCTCTCTTTGATGATAGATTCAGTTTATAAAAAATTTGGGCAAAAAATAATTCCAATCTATCATAAATTTCCATGACATTTGTCATATATCCCTATCAAAAAGTTAAGGAATCATTTTTTTCCTGTACTCCACTGAATAAAAGACTACTCTACTAGACTTCTAGCACTATGAGAGCAAAAAACAGACCGAACCTTGCGATTTTTCTGCAAGATTCGGTCTATTTGAGTATACCTTTTATTTTTCCTGTTTCACATTTATCTAGGATCTATGCTTCAATTTCTGTAACCATTCCTGAGCCAACTGTTCGACCACCTTCACGAATAGAGAAAGTTGTCCCATTTTCTACGGCAATTGGATGAATCAACTCAACTTCAATTGTTACATTGTCACCCGGCATAACCATTTCTGTTCCTTCTGGTAATTCGATATTCCCTGTTACATCCGTTGTCCGGAAATAAAATTGTGGACGATAATTATTAAAGAACGGTGTATGTCGACCGCCTTCTTCTTTTGTCAAAACATAAATTTCTGCTTTAAATTTAGTATGTGGTGTAATAGAGCCTGGTTTAGCCAATACTTGTCCACGTTCAATTTCATCACGGGTAATCCCACGTAACAACACGCCGACATTGTCTCCAGCTTCCCCATAATCTAATGTTTTGCGGAACATTTCCACACCTGTAACAACTGCTTTTTGCGTTTCAGGTTTGATTCCCACAAGCTCTACTTCATCACCGACACGAACCACTCCACGGTCAATTCTTCCTGAAGCAACTGTTCCTCGACCAGTGATTGAGAAAACATCTTCAATTGGTAAAAGTAATGGTTTGTCTGTATCACGTTCAGGAGTTGGAATATAGTCATCCACAGTATCCATTAATTCCATAATCGCAGCTTCTGCGTCTGGGTCACCTTCCAATGCTTTCAATGCGGAACCCTTGATTACAGGAATATCATCGCCTGGGAAACCATATTCAGAAAGTAACTCACGCACTTCCATTTCAACTAGATCAATTAATTCGTCATCATCCACTAAATCAATTTTGTTCAAGAAAACGATTAAGTGTTTTACACCTACTTGTCGAGAAAGCAAAATATGTTCTCTGGTTTGAGGCATTGGTCCATCTGTTGCTGAAACAACTAAAATTGCGCCATCCATTTGGGCTGCCCCAGTAATCATATTTTTTACATAATCCGCATGTCCTGGTGCATCGATATGCGCATAATGTCTTTTTTCAGTTTCGTATTCAACATGTGCCGTGTTGATTGTGATTCCACGTTCACGTTCCTCAGGGGCAGCATCAATACTGGCATAATCTTGTGGATTCGCTAAGCCTTTTTTCCCTAATACGGTTGTGATTGCAGCGGTTAATGTCGTTTTCCCGTGATCAACGTGACCAATCGTTCCGATATTAACATGTGGTTTACTTCTGTCATACATTTGTTTTGCCATTTTTTACTACCTCCTATTTTTTTGAAAGATTGTTTGAACAATCTTAGCAAGTCTATTATATTCTTTTTCCCACAAATAGAAACCAATTCGCCTTTTGACACAGGATTCAGCTATTGCTTACTATTTGTAAGTTTCTTGAATATGAATTTATTATACGTCAAAATTGGTCAAAGTCAATTACTTTGTCTTGAACTCAGATTCTCACGGCTCAGCCACTCATTTAGCGAGCCTTTCTTATTGACTCTTCTCTACAAACTACGCCAATTTTTTTATCCACACGAAAAAAGCCAAAGAGTTTGAGGTTGGGACATAACTTATACAGTCTTGTCCCAACCTCCTCTTTGGCTTCGCTTTCTCTCTAACTCTTTCGCGCTAAATTATTTAGCTGTTACTTGACCTACTGTTTCATTTGCCAAGACTGCGACTTGCACTGTTGGAATCTCTAATGAAGCAACTTGATCTTGATTGGTGAAGACCACAATCACATCAGTTTTCTTGCCTGCTGCTTGAATTGCTGACAAGTCCATTGTTGCAAGTTTATCTCCTTGAACCACTCGTTGACCTTCTGAAACAGCCACAGTGAATGGTGCCCCTTTTAGTTCAACAGTATCAATTCCCATATGAACTAACACTTCTAATCCAGAATCTGTGCGGATACCTAGTGCATGTTTTGTAGGGAAAATACTTGAAATAACTCCTGCAATCGGTGTATAAATTTCGCCAATTTCAGGAACCACGGCAAACCCATCACCCATCATTTTGGCAGAAAAGACGTCATCAGCAACTTCTGAAACAGGAAGCAATTGACCCGTTGCCACCGCAAAAATAGCAGCTGTCTCTTTTGATCCTTCGTTATTAGCAGCTGATATAGCCTCACCTGCTTTTTCTGAGACTGTTTGAACCTTCTGCGCTGTAGTCACAGGTGCTTGACCTTGTTTTAATTTGGTCATCTCATCCGCGACAAACTGAACTTCTGTCCCGACAATTACTTGAATATTGTGCTTGTCGATAACCTTCACACCAGGTACGCCGGTTGCTTTAATCTTGGCTTGATCCACAAGACTTGTATCTTTCACCTGTAAACGAAGACGTGTCGTACAATTATCGATGCCTGTTACGTTTTCTGAGCCACCTAAATGCGTATATAATTTACTTGCTAGAACGGCAAATTTATTCCCAGAAGCCCCCGCAAATGTATCCACATCCGCATCTTCTTCGCCAATTCCTTCTTCACGGCCAGGGGTCATTAAGTTGAATTTCTTAATCACAAATAGGAACGTGAAGTAATAGACGACGGCCATAATTAAACCGAAAACAATTAACATGTAAGGTTTGTTTGCGATTGGTACACGCAAGCTTAAAATGAAATCAATAAAACCTGCACTAAAGTTGAAGCCTGCTGTCCAATGGAAGAAAGCTGCTACAAACATTGAAATCCCAGTTAATGCGGCATGGACAACATATAACGGCCATGCAACAAACATAAATGAAAACTCTAATGGTTCTGTAACGCCTGTAAAGAATGAAGCAAACCCTGCTGCTAACATTAAAGAAGCCGTTTGAGCTTTTTTCTCAGGACGAGCACTTTGATAAATTGCCAATGCTCCGGCCGGTAAACCAAACATCATTACTGGGAAGAAACCAGCTTGATACATACCAGTAATCCCTTTTGTGCCTTCGCTTGCCCAGAATTTAGCAATATCATCAATTCCGGCAATATTAAACCAGAAAACATTATTTAATGCATGGTGAAGACCCGTTGGAATCAACAAACGATTGAAGAAACCGTATAGACCTGCCCCTAATGGACCCATGCTAGAAATCAATCCACCAAAAGCAACTAGGGCGTTATAGACTGGTGGCCAAATAAAAATTAGCGCAGCTGATACAACCAACATCACAAAAGACGTGACGATGGGTACTAAACGTTTCCCACTAAAGAACGACAAGGCCATGGGTAATTTTACCCCACTAAAACGATTGTACATCGCGCCTGCAATTAAGCCTGCTAAAATACCAATAAAGACATTTTTATCATTAATTGCTGTAAATGCTGTATCTACCTTTTCCACGTCTATACGTTGGAACATCGCAACAGACACTGAATTAATTAGGGTCATTGGAACTAAAAAGGCCACTAATCCAGCTAAGGCAGATGAACCATCTTTATCCTTAGACATTCCTAATGCCAACCCAACAGCGAATAAAATTCCTAAATTGTCTAAAATTGTACTTCCGGCCTTAATCAAAAAGGCCGCTAATAAATTATTTCCACCCCAGCCACTCGGGTCAATCCAATAACCGATACCCATAAATAATGCGGCAACAGGTAAAGTTGCCACTGGAAGCATCAAAGAACGACCTATTTTTTGCATGTATGCTTTCATTTTCTATTCCTCACTTATAGTTGTAGTTTGTGCACAATTCCCAGCCAGCCGTAACCGTTCGATATGGATAGCTAGATAACCTAACTCTTCTCCAGTAATCGATAATTGATAGGATTTCATTAATAATACACGGATTTTTTTGGCGATTTCATAGCTTTCAGGATACTTTCTTTTGACCATCTCTAATATTTCCGTATCTAACACTGCATATTGGTTATGCTGAAAACGATGAAGTAACAATCGTAAATGATTGGCTAAACGTGAATAATTTAGCGACATGGTGTCCGCATGAATATCCACTTCAAGCTCATTTTCGATTAAATGAATGATATCTGAAATGATGGTTACTTCTCGGATACTTTTACTATTATTTGATTGGCCGCTCCGAGCACTATGAATATGAATCGCGATATAACCGGCTTCATCATAGCTATAAGGAACTCCTAACTGCTTAGTTAAATAATCAACTGCCCACTGTGCAATACTAAATTCATCACTGTACAGTACTTCAATTTCACTAAGCAGCTTGTTTCTAATCACAATACCATTGGCAATATTTTCAGCGGAGAAGGCAATGTGATCTGTCAACGCAATCAACAAATGTTCATTTAACTTCTCCATCAAAACAGTCTCCGCGTGGTGAATCACGTGCTCCACCGCAAAGAAAAACTTCTCATCAATCTGAGCAAGTAACGTCTGTAACTTCTTTTGACTCTCAGGTTCCATCACAAACAGACGCTCAATTTCTCGATGAAACAATAAGTCATTTTTTTGCTTATTAAAGCCAATTCCTTTACCAACCGCGACTTTTTCTTGTCCCTCGTCAAAGACAATCACCGCGTTTTGGTTTAAAATTTTCTTTATCTTCATTCTAGTCGTTTCCTTTTCTGCAGAAAATAATTGCTTCTCACGCGCACGAAAAAAGCATGGAACAATCCCAAAAGAACAGAAAACTCCCTTCTGTTTGGAATTCTTCCATGCCTAGTATAATCTAGTCACATGAAAAGCTATTTGTTAACGTGTTTCAGTTTACAAACGATTATAAAATTTGTCAATACATTTGCAAGAATTTTTTTTTACAGTCCAATCTTTTACAAACTAGCCAATAAAATGTTGTCCTTCTTGAATCTTTTGCGGACTCGGATCCTCAACTGTAAAAATAGTCGCCTCTTGCCACTGAATTTCTAAATTGGTATAGGTTAACAGTGCGTCAAAATTTTCCATCCCATCATAAATCTTGTGTAGCTGTTCACTCCGCTCGTTTGCTTCTTGAAACTCGTTCACCAAATTGTCTTTAAACGTAGATAGCTGTTTGTTCCCTATCGTGATTAACTCGTCAAACTGCTCACGACTAGCCACCTTCATCACAAAATTCGTAGCTGAACTGTAACGTGAAAGTTCCTCAAGAAGATGATCCTCAGCTACTTCCTCAAAGACTTCTTCTTGCGTTTTGTAGATCGACTGTTCTGTTTCTAATGCATAAGATAATTCGATTGGTTCAGCCAATTCTACTTGATTTTGGTGCATCCACTCAAGTGTTGCTGTTAAAAACTCAATCATAAAACCTGTTCCCCATTTAAAGCGAAAACTTGTTTCAAAATATTCGGTTTCAGACATTTTTTTCTTCCTCCATACTTTTGTAATCGGTTGACTCTTTTTTAGTCTATCATAAATTTGCCTGTATGAATCATTGTTTTTCTAGACTATTCTGCTCTTCTAACAAAACTGTCACTTCTTTGTGAGGAAATCAAATGGACGTACTCATACATTTTGTGAATAATAGAGATGAGGTGAAACACATGAAGAAAATTCTTGGCTCTTTTCTTATCCTTTTGATGGTCGTTTTTGGTAGCTGGCTTACCTATAGCTATTTTTATGGGGGCGAAACCTACTATACACAAATCGTGACAGATGGCGAAAAAGAAAGCGAACAATCTGATGGTGAGACATTTACGAAATACATCTATCAGCAAACTGCCTATAATAAAAATGGAAAAGAAACACAAATTTTACTAAATGCCTATCGCACTCGTCCGCTAAGACTAAAAGCTTACTTGAAGTTAAAAATAAACCCAAGAAAAGGTCTCATGGAATGGGAAGAAGTACCACAATCAGAGGTTGCCGAAAAAGCCTTAAACAAATTAGGCTAGCCGCCTTTTGAGAAAAAAACATACCTAATTAAAAATACCGTAAACCAAGAAAAAATGGATTTACGGTATTTTTTTACAAAACAGTTCTCTTACAATCGATTTAAAACTTCATCCACATTTTTTATCATCACAGAGACAGTGCCATCTGGGTTATTAACAAACTCAATCAAATCTGGGTTTCTGTAGACATCGACAGGTACAATTAACTCAATCCCATTTGACATTTTGAATTTTTGTTTACCAAATTTTTTCTCGGAAACCTCTCGAACTTCGCGAATAGGCGGTACATCCGAAACAAACCCTTTTTCCTGCACCTCTTCTTTAAAGGCCATCTGTGCTGTGATATTATCTTTGAACACGCGACTAGCAATCTCTTCATGATTAATTTGACCGACTTCTTCAATGCTATCATAGACCGCTTCTTTAATGTCTGCAACCACATCAAACTCATCCGCATCGAATTTTTTCCCGATTTGTTTAGCCACCTTTTGAATAACCCGTACATTCTCTTCCAATGAAGGTGCAGGTGCCGTTTCAATCACAGACTCTGAAAAATAGAAACGTTTTTCACCTGAAAACAGATATTTTTTCTCGACTAGTTCATAACTCAATTCCTCCAACTCAACCGTAATCGCTTCATCCGCTTTTTGCGATTTTGACGCTAAGATTGCTCGATTAATAATCAGTTTGTTGGCTATTCCCGCCTCATCTGCATCTACAAAATGTGTATACGCATCATGATAATTCACTTTTAAGAAGGCCAAATTCATTTTTGTATCTAGCTCATATAACACCACAAAAATGTCTGCACTTGGCGCTTCCTCACTTTGTTGATAGCTATCATACCAACGCTGAACCAGTTTTTCAGAAGCTTCAACAAAATTTGTCGCACTTTCTCGCACTAGAGCAGTGAAGGCCCCCTCTTCAGCTAGACGCCCTGTTTTTGTTTGTGCAGAAGAAACTTTTTTGATTTTATTGGTTAAATAGTCGCGAATATATTCCGTCGCTAAATCTAGTTCTACCTGCGAAAACACTGGCACGCCCGAATCCTTATCTATAATATGTAGAATTGCTTTCTTTAAATAAATGTCCATTTTGTCCGTCTCCTTTTTTGTCACCTTACTAGTTTACCGAAATTCACAAAAAAAGCCAGCGATTTTCGTTTTCTTTTCGATCACTTTTTCGTTTATTTTTCCTTTCAAAAAGTTTTTTAACCGACTTGTTCAGCAAAAAATAAGCAAATAATTGTCTCTTTTCTTAATTTTTACGATACACTATAAGAGAACAGAAAAATAGGAGGCGTTCATTTTATGAATTCACTAACATCTACGTACAAATTGAGTAATGGCCTTGAGATTCCTGTAGTTGGCTTTGGTACTTGGCAAACACCAGATGGCGACGTGGCCGTTCAATCCGTTAAAGAAGCTCTAAAAGCTGGCTACCGTCATATCGATACGGCACAAGGATATGGTAATGAAGAAAGTGTTGGTCAAGCAATTGCTGAAAGTGGTCTCAAACGAGAAGATATTTTTTTGACAAGCAAATTAGGAAACGGCCAGCACAGCTATGAGCTAGTTATGAGCTCATTTGAAGAGTCTTTAAAAAAACTGAAAACAGACTACCTTGATCTGTTTTTAATTCACTGGCCAAACCCTCTTGGCTTTAGAGAAAACTGGGAGCAAGCAAACGCTGAGACTTGGCGAGCGTTTGAGGAATTATATGAAGCTGGAAAAATCAAAGCAATCGGTGTCAGCAACTTTTTGCCTCACCATTTAGATTCTTTAGCCAAAACAGCTAAAATTATGCCAATGGTTAACCAAATCTTCCTAGCACCTGGTGAACTTCAACCAGCTGTCGTTGACTATGCTCGCGCTCATGATATGTTATTAGAAGCCTATAGCCCACTGGGTACAGGCAAAATATTTGAGGTGCCAGAAATGAAACAACTTGCTGAGACTCATGGCAAATCAATCGCGCAAATCGCGCTTCGTTGGTCACTACAACACGGCTTCTTACCTTTACCTAAATCAGTGACACCAAGCCGTATCAAAGAAAATACTCAAGTCTTTGATTTCGAATTGTCTGATAACGAGATGGCGTTAATTGATTCTCTTGATGGTGTGGTTGGTAAGGCAATTGATCCTGACACAACACAATGGTAAGAACCAAAGAATGACTGTCTACGGAGGTAAGAAACAATGACTATTGAAGAACGATTGGCTACACTTTCAAAAGAAGTGACTCAAACCTTTCATAAAGATTTTTTGTTTTTAATTTCTCCAAACCTTATTCAACACTTTCCTGCTCGAGGCTGGACAGATGAACAAATTGAAGAAGAGTTAAAAAAACGTTTAGGAACACCTTTAGTCTTTGAACCTTGGGGAACACATATGATTGCCTATCAAAAAGACACTGAAGAGTTATTAATTGCTGTGATCCCTTAACGTTAAAACCTCATAAAACCTTTTAATAGCTTTTATGAAGGATAACTTATCCTGTCTCACTTATTCCCTTGAATCGTTTTTTTAATTAACGATTCAAGGGATATTTTTATTTTTTGTGCATTTTTTAGCGAAAAGAAGCTATTTTTATAAGTAAATTCTCATAAATTAACTATTTTCAAGAAAATTTACACTATTTCTCTTTTCATTTCATCCGAACTTTTTTATAATTTTAAGGTAAAGACAAAGGAGTGCATTATGAAAAAAAAGCAGAAAAAAAAATTACTAACTCAATTTCGTCCTTCATTGGATGTCATTCGGACCAAATTATTCCATTCGATGGAAGAAAAGATTCACTCTCAATATGGTCGATCATTTAAATTAGATGTTGAAAAGAAAGAAAAACTTTTCTTAGTGATTCAACCTGAAAAAGATTCAGGAGAAGAACGCATTCTGATTCCAATTGATAACAACTTTTCAACAATCCTAAAACAAGTACAGGTTGGAACACCGGCTGTTTTTGAAAGCTTCAGAGACAAACTGCTTCTAGAAGTTCTTTCTATTTGGGGACAGCATAGAAACGCGTTAACTCCTCTTCACTCAGAAGAAAAAACTTCTATTGAACAACCAAAAGCTAAAAACGCGGCCACTCAACCAAAAGCTAAAACCAAGGCTGCTCCAAAAAAAGAAGCGCCTAAAAAAACAGAGAAAGCTGTTACGTCTGAAACCGTTGAAGCTTCAACAGATGTGCCTTCAACCTTAACTCTTGCTGAATTCAAAGAAGTTATCTCAAGCTATCCAAAATTCTTCGTTGAGGAATCAGGAGACGTACTTACTATCAATGAACAAGCAGCTACTGGTCCTAAACTACTAGCAAGCATTTCAATGACTGAGGTTGGTTCGTTTACTGTTGAGAAAGCATTAGAGCGTAAGTACAAAGTGAAATTAACATTAATTCCACAAATTGAAGCCTTCTCAGGCACAGCCATAAATAAACGTTAAAAACAATGAGGAGATTGGGACAAAAATGCCCCAATCTCCTCATTGTTTTTCTGTTTAATTGTTTGTTTTTTGACGAATATTTTTTAAGGCTTCTTCAGCATTTGTTTTATTCAGCTGCCCTTTTTCTTTTAAGGCCTCAACCACAAGGCCGATTTCTTGGCCACTAGCCCCAACTGACATCGCTAAAGAACGAACTTGAAGTGACATATGCCCTTTTTGAATCCCCTCTGTGACCAATGCACGAACCGCCGCTAAGTTTTGAGCTAGTCCGACTGACACCACAATTTCTGCTAATTCGACAGCAGAATTTACTGCCAATAAATCAAGCGCAAATTTGGCTTTAGGCAGAACACTTGAAGCGCCCCCCACAGAAGCTACCGCCATTGGAATCGTCAACTCTCCCACTAACGTTTGACCATCAGAGGATAAAGTCCAGTCGGTCAATCCTTCATACCGCCCATTTTTTGCTGCATATGCATGACTTGCTGCCGCTACGGCACGAGTATCATTTCCTGTCGCTAAGATAATTGCGTCAATCCCATTCATAATTCCTTTATTATGGGTAACTGCACGGTAAGAATCGAGTTTGGCATAAGTGGCTGCTTCAACAATTCTCTTAGCAACTGCCTCTCCGCTGATTTTTCCTTTACCCAACTGGTTTACAGGAATTTCGCATAATGATGTCGCCAAAGATTCTGTCGCGTAATTACTTAAAATACTAAACAAAATTTCTTCTTTAGGAAACCATTCTCTTAGCCCCGTCGCAATTCCTTCTAAAATCGTGTTGACGATATTGGCTCCCATCGCATCTTTCACATCGACCAAAACGTCTAATGAAACAAATATTTCTTGATTCTCTGTAAATGTGCGCGTTTTAATTTGACGAATACCGCCCCCTCGTTTGACGATTGAGGGATAGCTCTCAGTTGCCAATGAAAAAATCTCAGCCTTCTTTTCAAGTAATACTTCTTGCAACTTTTGCGGGTCAACAACCGCAGAAAAAACGATTTGCCCCCTCATTAAACGCTCGTGAACGGTTGCTTTAAAACCGCCCGCTTGTTTGATAATTTTTGCTGCATTACTAGCGGCCGCAATGACAGAAGGCTCTTCTGTCGCCATCGGAATCAGCCGTTCTTTCCCATTAATCACAAAATTTTGAGCAATACCTAACGGGGTTGAAACTTCACTAATCTGATTTTCGATGAGGTTGTCTCCCAGGCCTTCTGGTAACGACACTGCTTCTTGTAAGAGCATTAACTGCTCTTTTGTAATCTGTTTGTCTTTGTACAACTGCTCTAATCGTTCTTCACGAGAGAGTTGATAAAACTTTTTTTTTTCGTTTGTTGAATCAAATGGTTCTTCACGCTCGATTAAGACCGCCAAACCGAGGCCTCCACCAATACAAAGAGAAACAATTCCTCGTTTTTTCTTTTGTGCTTTTAACGCATAGGCCAATGTCGTCAAAATACGGGCGCCTGATGCACCAATTGGATGACCTAATGAAATCCCACCGCCATAGATGTTAACTTTATCATCTGGCAAATTCAATTTTCGAGCCGCTGCCACAGAAGTTGCCGCAAAGGCTTCGTTAATTTCAAACAAATCAATATCGTCCACCGTTAATTGGTTTTTCTCAAGTAGCGCCTTGATTGCATCATAAGGTGCAAAACCCATGTACGCAGGATCAACACCGACTTCTGTATAATCTTTAATCACGGCTAAATAAGAAACATTTTCCTTTTTAGCATATTCTTTTGAAGCCAACAAAACAGCCGCTGCTCCATCATTTACAGTAGAAGAGTTTCCGGCAGTTACTGTCCCGCCCTCTTTAAAGGCCGCTCGCAACGTACCTAAAACCTCGACCGTACTGTTCCCTCGAACCCCTTCATCCTGTGTGAACACGTCTCCTGAAGGCAGTGTGACTGGTGTGATTTCCTCAACAAACCTGCCTGCTTCAATCGCAGCCGCAGCTCTTTTTTGCGATTGAACCGCAAATTGATCTTGTTGTTCACGAGAAATCTGATACTTTTCAGCCACATTTTCAGCAGTAATCCCCATATGTGTTTGGCTAAACGCATCCGTTAGACCATCAAGCACCATACTTGAAATACCTGGCGCATAATCCTTAGTTTCTGGCTGATAATGTTGAATCATCGGCGCCTGCGACATGTTCTCAGTTCCCCCAGCAAGCACCACCTCAGCTTCGCCTACTTGGATGAGCTGTCTAGCTAAAATAACTGATTTTAAGCCTGAGCCGCAAACCTCATTCACTGTCATGGCAGGAACGCTGACAGGTAAACCTGCCGCTACAGTAATCTGGCGTGCCGTATTTTGGCCAACACCAGCTTGCAAAACATGACCAAAAATCACTTGTTTAATCTCATCTTTTACTTCTGAATTTCTATCTAAAATCGTCTCAACGACTGTCTTTCCTAGCTCTACCGCACTTAGTGAACTTAAGCCACCTCTGTATTTCCCTATCGGGGTACGCGTTGCGTCAATTATTACAACCTCTTTCACGAAATACACCTCCTATGAAAATATATCATGGTTTCCTAAAAAAACAAAACTGTCGTGTCATTTTCGATTTTATTTCACGCTAAATTTTAACAATCCTTAAAATATCATCTCTTTTTAACTACTTTTTCCTCCAAATATGATACCTTTATAGTGGAGACTTTTTTACCTACGAAAAGGAGACGTGAAAATGAACATTGGTATTGATAAATTATCCTTTTATGTGCCAAACTTATATGTAGATATGACTGATCTAGCTCATGCAAGAGAGACAGATCCAGATAAGTTTCATATTGGAATCGGACAAGATAAAATGGCGGTGAGCCCAGTAACACAAGATATTGTCACACTTGGAGCAAATGCTGCTGCAAAAATTCTTTCAGATACAGACAAAAAAGAAATTGACATGGTGATTGTCGGAACAGAATCGAGTACAGATTACTCCAAAGCTTCTGCTGTTTCTATCCACCGTTTATTAGGGATTCAACCGTTTGCTCGTTCGTTTGAAGTGAAAGAAGCTTGTTATGGTGCGACAGCTGCCCTTCAGATGGCCAAAGATTATATCTCAGAGCATCCTACTCGAAAAGTTTTAGTAATTGCTTCTGACCTTTCTCGCTACGGATTACACTCTGGCGGTGAGCCCACACAAGGTGCAGGCGCCATTGCTATCCTTGTGACAAGCGATCCACGCATTTTAACACTAGAAAATGATAGTGTCTTTTTAACCGAAGATATTTACGATTTTTGGCGTCCAAGCTACTCAGACTTTCCAATTGTCGATGGTCCCTTATCAAACGAAACATACATTCAATCATTTGGTAAAGTTTGGACTAGACATAAAGAAGTGACTGGCTTAGCCTTACCTGACTATGATGCGCTTTGTTTCCATATTCCTTACACAAAAATGGGCAAAAAAGCGTTACTAAGTGTCTTACCTGAGACTGACGAAACAACCCAAGAACGTCTAATGAAACGTTACGAAGAAAGTATTACCTATAGTCGTAATGTGGGAAACTTATACACAGGTTCATTATTCCTTGGCTTGATTTCCTTACTAGAGGTGAGTCAGGAATTAGAAGTGGGTTCTACCATTGGTTTATTTAGCTACGGCTCAGGAGCAGTTAGTGAATTCTTTTCCGCTCGCCTAGTAAAAGGTTTTAAGGAACAACTATTAGCCAACGAACATCAGGCTCTATTAAATAACCGCAAAAAACTAGCCATTCCTGAATACGAAGAAGTGTTCTCTCAAACGCTTCCTAAACACGGAGAAGCTGCTGAATTTTCAGATCAAACACGCTTTTCAATTGAAAAAGTGGAAAATGATATTCGTTACTATAGAGAAAACTAAATTCAAGTAAAATAAAGAGGAGGTTGGGACAGGAGTGTTTAACTCCGAGAAATAAGATGGAGTTGCTTCTGTACCCACCGTTTATTCGGATAAAGAGAGGCTAGGACATAATGATATGCTACCCCTATACAGGACACTGAAACATAATAAGTCCAGTATGGGGGTATTTATTATGACTAAAAGAGTGATGAAGCTAAAAGTAGAAGAGCGTGTGAAACTAGTAGAAAGCTGTCTAAACAATGAACTAAGTCTTTCAGAGGCAGCGAGAGAAGGAAATGTTTCTTTGCCTACCATTGTCAGATGGTTGAGACTTTATGAAAATGATGGAGGAACAGCCCTATTGACTGCGCCCAAGAATAGGCACTATTCAGTAGCGTTACAATTATCCGCCACCATAGATTATCTCAATGGAAAAGGAAGTTACGAGGAATTAGCCAAAACATACAAACTTAGAAGTAGTAGCCAACTAAAAAAATGGGTACAGGTGTATAATACTCATGGAACCTTCAAATCAGAAAGTGGTGGAAGTTACATGAGAAAAGCAAGAGAAACCTCGACAGAAGAACGTTTAACCATCGTCTTAGACTGTCTAACACAAAACAAAAATTATGGTGCAATGGCTTTGAAATACCAAGTTTCTTATCAACAAGTGAGAAATTGGGTCAAAAGATATGAGGAGAAAGGTGCTGCTGGATTAGAAGATCGCAGAGGTCGCCGGATTGGCACACAACCTAGTCGAACACCGGAAGAAGAATTACGAAACCGTCTCGCACAATCAGAAAGTAAAAACCGACAACTTCAAATGGAAAATGACTTGTTAAAAAAAGTAAGGGAATTAGAAAGGAAGTGGGAATAAGCTTTACCCGACACTTATTTGAGTATGAAGTTATCAAAAGCTTACACGAAGAGAAACATTATCCAATTCAGCCAATGTGTCATTTCTTGCATGTTTCTCGTTCTGCCTACTATAAATGGTTGAAACATCCTGTAAGTCCCAGAGCCTATTTAAACACTGAGCTTGCCCAAGAAATCAGAAAAATATATGACGAACACCCTGACATGGGCTATCGTAGACTAGATGATGAAATTAGTACACGCTATCACCACAAGTTCAACGATAAAAGAATCTTGAGAATTTGCCGAGCTTTAGGGATTCAATCGACGATTAAACATTGGGCGAACAGTATCACACGTAGAGGTAAGAGACCTTACCACACGGCAAAAAATGAGTTAAACCGGGATTTTCATGCCGACAAACCAAATGAAAAATGGTTGACTGATGTTTCTGAATTTAAGTATTACGTTGGTATGGACATACACAAAGTCTATCTTAGCGCTATTCTTGATTTGTATGATCGTCGCATCGTCTCCTTCGTTATTAGTGACCGTAACGATAATCCGTTGGTCATGAACACTTTTGATCAGGCAATTGCACTAGAACCTCATGCGCATCCTTTGATGCACAGTGACCGCGGCTTTCAGTACACTAGCCAACAATTTTGTGTACGTTTAAAAAATACAGGAATGAAGCAGAGTATGTCTCGCGTAGCCCATTGTATCGACAACGGACCAATGGAAGGATTCTGGGGCATGATGAAACGAGAAACGTATTACGGGCGGAAGTTCACCAACCGTGAAAGCCTAGTATCTATGATTTCTGATTATATAGATTACTACAACAACAGAAGATTACAGCGTAAATTATCTGTTATGACACCAATGGCTTATCATCAACACTATCTGGAGGTGGCTTAATCATCCTGGTCGTCTCATAAGTGAAATGGGCTTCGTTTCACTTGTGAGACGGACAGGCAAGTTAAGCGGTAGCGCGACTAGTCTTAGAAATAGAAATCAAAAAAGTCTGCCAAAAAAATGACAGACAATTGATAAGAATTTTATTATTTTTCACTGTCCACTTGACGGGGAGCACACCATAACGTATGAAGTTATGTCCCAGCCCCCTCTTTATTTTGTACTTCATCTTGAGAAATTTTAATAGAAAACACGCCACTTAAGCACTAAGATTACTTCCCTTCAATCCCTCTAAAGTCAGTCAAGTCAGCATATTCATAAGCTTCATCAATTTGACCTTTTTCTTTCGACCATTGAATAATGTTATCAAACTGTTCTTTAGTCACAGCTGTTGCATAAGGATATTTTTCTTTTTTACTATCCAAGTATTGGCTCATCGCCTCAGGAAACTGATATTTCGTTAAAAATTCTGCGTATTCGCTAGCCTTATGCTCATTCATGTAATCAATGGCTTGATTGTAGGCTTTATAAAAAGCAGTAACATCTTGTGGTCGCTCGCTTAATACTGAATCCATGAACTGAATCGTTCCACCATTGATACCTAAATCCTGCGAGCTGCCCAATACAACGGCTCCTTGTTTTGCTAACATACTTGCTTGTGGTTCTGTGTATACAGCCCCATCAACTTGACCGTTTAATAACGCTTCAGAACGTGCAGAGAAAGAGGCAATTTCAACCACTTCATAGGTGAAATTATCTTTTTGGGCAAATTCATCCATGATGTACTCCAAAATGAAATTCGGTACAAGAGTCACCTTATGCTTATCTAGTCCCTTCATTTCCGTGATTTTAGATTGTGGCGAAGCTAATACTTTAAAATCCTCTAAAATTCCAGAAGTAATCTTCATATCGATACCATTCTTTTTAAAGGTTGCTTCAGTCATCACATCACTAATCGTGCCATCAAGTTCTTTCGATTGGATGGCTACATTTCGATCATTTGGTGAAGTAAATGCCTTGATTTCAACTGTCAGGCCTTCTTTTTCAAAAAAGCCCTTCTCTTTCGCTAAAATAATCGGAATTGCTGACTCTGCTGGCAAAATCCCAACAGTTAACGGTTGATTGGTGACTTTCTCTACAGTACTCGATTCACTCGTTTCCTTACTTGATTCCGTCTTTTTATCTCCACATGCGGTCAAACTACCCACGCCCAACAAGGCAATCCCTAAACCTACAATTAACTTTTTCATTTGATATCCTCCATTAACTTTTGAAATATTTCACAACTCATCGCCTCGGGAATAACTTCTCGATGCAATTCTAACGGACTCGTTTCCAGTGAGTTCCACCCTGATTTGGTTGTAAAAGCGAGCTTAAAACCCATCTCTTGTAGAATTTCGACTGTTTCCTCATTATACAACCCAAACGGATACGCAAACACATCCTTATGGGTGACCAATTGATTACACTCACGAATGTCTTCTTCCACTTTATCCTTGGTCTCCCACATGGGTTGAGATAACGTGGTCCCTCTTCTTTTATGAAAATGAGTCGTATGATTCGCTGTTTCAAAAACATCCGCCATTTCTTTGACTTCATCCACACTTAAACACTGTGAATACTCTGGGTGATAGGTATCTTTTTCAGAAAATAACCAACCTTTGACAGCAAACACCGTCGCCTTCATACCAGCCGCTTTTAAAATCGGATAAGCATATTCCTTCATCGATTGATAACAGTCATCAAAAGTCAATAAGACCGATTTTTCTGGCAATGATGTAGCATTTCCCCCTTCATAAAATGCCTTAATCTCGTTCAGTGTTAAACAATGATAATTTTGTTCCTTCAAAAAGTTTATTTGTTCTTGAAAATGCGCTACACTAACATACAGTGGGTTGGGTAACGAATCTTCATAACCATCTGCCACACGGATAGGACGTTGCCCCATAGTTAACTCACTTTCTGGACGAACTTCATGAAATACAAGTGTACGAAACACTAGACTCACCTTTCTTTCTACCTTAAGTTTTCATTAGATAGTATAGCATAATAACAGAAATTTGTGTGTTTCATCACAATAGAAAGGAGACGCTCATGCAAATTGATCTACATAATTTGACTTTTAGCTATGAAGATAAACTCATTTTCAATCAGCTTTCCTATTCTTTTTTACAAGGGAAAACCTATGCCCTTCTTGGAAAGTCAGGCAGTGGCAAAAGCACATTGTTAAACTTATTAAAAGGCTTTGAACAACCTCAAAACGGACACATCGACTATCAGAAAACGACGCCAAAAAACGTCGAGATTATTTTTCAAGAGCTACTTTTATTTGATTGGCAAACGGTTCAACAAGCGATTGAAATGCCTTTAATCCTTGCGCAGATTAACGAAACAACACGCCTCAAAAAAGTCACCACGCTACTCAATGAACTACAATTAACACCTGTCGCCAATCGCTTCCCGGCTGAGTTAAGTGGTGGCCAAAAACAACGGGTAGCCATGGCTCGCGGACTGGTTACAGAACCTGATTTTTTACTTTTAGATGAACCTACCTCTTCTTTGGACCAAGAAACCAAAGAAGAGGTCCAAGCATTCATCTTAGCTGAACAACACAAACGTCAAAATACGATGCTTGTCGTCACGCACGATATCGAGGAAGCGGCTTATTTAGGAGAAGTCATTTTATTATTAGAGAATCAGTCACTCACCGTTTACGAAAACCCAACGTTCCAGCATAAAAATCGGCGAGAAAGCCTCGATTTTTATGAGTTCTGTATCCAGTTGCGAACAGCTCTTAAAGGAGGCACTCATGAAAATTAAACCACTTCTTTCTTTTATAATCGGCTTGTTTTCTTTTTTGATACTTTGGACACTCCTTTACTTTTTTGTTCAAAACCATTCCATTCCTAGTCCGTTACTCACGCTTCAAAAGGCTTGGGAAATAAAGGATTCGCTCCTTTTACACACGGGAGCAAGCTTCTTACGCATAGGGATTGCGTTAAGTCTGTCACTCGTAATCGGTGTGCCTATAGGGATTTTATTCAGTCGAATCAGCTGGCTTAATACCTTTTTTAGCCCTTTACTTTATTTTTTATATCCCTTACCTAAAGTCGCCTTTTTACCCGTCTTTATGATCTTTTTTGGTTTAGGAAATACGTCAAAAATCTTATTAATCTTCGCTATTATTTCTATTCAAGTGATTGTTTCAATTAGAGATGGTGTAAACGCAATTCCTAAAAATTATTATCGGTTGATGGCAAATTATGATAGTACCTCTTGGCAAACGATTCGTTATCTCATCTTTCCTGCCATCAAAAAGACCTTGTTTGCAAGCTTACGTGTCAGTGTGGGTATTGCGCTGGCCTCCCTCTTTTTTGCCGAAAACTATAACACTACTTATGGATTGGGCTATCTGATTTTGAGTGCGTGGGCAAAAATGGACTACGCTGAAATGTTTGTGGGCATTTTAATGATTGGCATTCTAGGTTTTGTGTTGTTCAGTGGTTTAGACTATGTTGAACAACACAGGAAGCCACGTGGATAAATCTTGAGGTAGTTATGCCAACGTTAGATAAACACCTATGTAGGAGAAAAGAGTTAGCAAAGACGTTCATTTAGTTCGTTTTTTGGGTATAATCTAGCACTACAAAAATTTAATGGAGGGCTTTTAAATGAAAAAAATTATTATCATCGGTTCTAGTGGCGCAGGAAAATCGACGCTTTCACGGGCATTGAGCAAAAAATTAAGCATTCCAACGTTTCACTTAGACCAATTACTGTGGAAACCTCATTGGCAAATGTCTGAAAAAGAGGAACAAATTGCCATTCAAAAAGAATTATTAACTACACCCACTTGGATTATTGATGGTAATTATAGTGGTACCTTACCTATGCGAATTCAGGCTGCAGACACGATTATTTTTTTAGACAGGAACCGTTTGATTTGTATCTACCAAGTGCTAAAACGAGTCAAAATGTACCACGGAACCATTCGACCAGATATGCAAGAAGACTGCCCCGAAAAGTTTGACTTGGCTTTTCTAAAATGGATCTGGAATTTTCCGAAAAAGGGCCGCCTTCGGATTAAAAAAGAGTTGGGCAAACTCCCCAACTCAAAACGTCTCGTTATCTTAAAGAGTAAAAAACAAATTGACCAATTTTTAGCTAGTTTATAGCCTAGTCTCTAATGTAGGTGACTATTAATAATGGCAGCTGGGACAGAAACTTTACAAGTTACGTTCCAGTCTCTTCCTTCTACTTACGCCATTGCAAAATGACTTCCCGTTCATTGGTTTCTTCATCAATTTGTTCTTTTACTACGGTAAACCCTTCTTTACGATAAAAGTCGTAAGCGCGCTTATTTTTTTGGTAAACAGCTAAAGTTAACGTTGAAGCTTCTTGTTTGGCGGCTTCCAACAGTTGTTTGCCATATCCTCTGCCTTGATAATTTTTTTCAATAAACAGACCCGCAATATACGTATCGACTACTCCTAAGAAACCCGTCACCACCTCTTTTTCAAAAGAAACCAAAAGTGTCGCCTTTGGTAGTTGCTCTTTCACCTCAGGTTCATGGCCTTCCCAATAGGCCGGTGCAATAAATGGATGGGCTTCTTGATTGGTCTTCAACCAAATATTCACTAACTGATTTAATAATTCCTCCGATAATTGAGAAGCAGAAATATTTTTAATCATGCGTAGGCTCCTTTGTTATTATTCCACTATTCATTATACGCTATTGACGGTCATACCTGTAGTTTGAAAACCCGTAGTTCGTTTCTCCTCACACTAAAAAAGCCTAAAAACCCTAAGCTAATGATTTTTAGACTTTATTTTCGTGATACATAAATTAGAACATACAGATCTATTCTATGTAGAAACGCTTCTTAATTTAGTAAGTACATTTTCTTTTGCCTCGCAAGAAATAAACTGTTTCGAATATCTCTCGGAACAAAACAATGAATATCTTCTTCATTGTAACCAATTTGGAGTCGTTTTTCGTCATGAATGATGGGTCGTCTGAGTAAGTTAGGATTTTGTGCTAAAATCTCCAGAACTTCACTGAGAGGTAACTCATCTAAATCTACTTTGAGTTTGTGATAAGCCTTAGAACGCGTAGAAATAATATCCTGTGTCCCATTTTCTGTTAACATTAAAATTTGCTTAAGCTGATCTGCCCCAATTGGATTCGTAAAAAAGTTTTGTTCCTGAAACTCTAGATTTTGTTCTCTCAGCCAAATTTTTGCTTTACGGCAAGAGGTACAACTTGGAACCGTGTAAATATAAATCATTGTTTTCCCTCCCCCTTACCCAATAGTATATTCAAAAAATAACCATTAATCAACAAAAAATAACGATTGTTCAAAATTTTAAATATTTATTCTTTTATTCCCAAAAGAAAAACGTAATAAAATATCAACAAAAAAATATAAAATAACTTTCGACCCGAAATTATAAAGCTCATAACGCGCTTGGTTATTCAACAATTACCACCTGAGCATATATTTATACATTGAATAAAAAAACATTTAAAATAGAAACTGTAAATAAGCCTTTTTTTGGTGGAATTCTCATTTTTATTTCATACATATTGCGTAAAAAATGTTTTTACTCAATTTTTCCTTCGTTTATATTGTCTGAAGGTGAAAATCCTTTATACTAAAATAAGATGATCAAAAAAAAGCCTATTTTTCAAGATTAATGAAAGGAGTGTTTTGATGAATTTTGATTTATACAAAAAGACGATTAACCGAATCATTGATTTAATCCTAGGCATCGCTTCCGTGTTCATTATTATTTACATGGTTCGTTATTTGATGGATGTTGGGCGCCTTATTTTCGCGGATGTCTCTACAGATAATTTTGAGCTATTCATTCAAGAAATCACCGCATTTTTTATGTTATTTGAATTCGTTGTCATGTTAATTCGTTACATTCAAGAAGGACACCATATTCCAATCCGGTACCTCGTTTTAATTAGTATGACTGCTATTTTGCGACAGCTTCTAGTCGTCCATGACAATGGGCTACAAACCTTACTACTAGCTGCATCTATCTTGCTTCTAGCAGCCGTTTTAACCATGTTTACACCTGGTGCGAAATTTAACTTTCATGGGCCTTCCAAAAAGACTGAAGAACTTGACCATCCAGAATAAAAATGAGTAAAGAAATTCAACCATTCTTTTTTAATTAATCGAAGGTTGAGTTTTTTTGTATTTTCTATCAGTCAAACAGCGGTCTATGCTATACTGTATAAATCGAGAAAACTTGAGGAGGTCTCCTATGCTACTGTCTATCCTGACACTTCTTTATTTTATTAATGCAGCGGTTGCTCTACTAACAATCCTTATGAAACCAAGAGATGTTTCCGCTATTTGGGCCTGGCTTTTAGTCTTAATCGCACTACCTGTTTTCGGTTTCTTTCTTTACCTATTCTTTGGTCGTGGATTAAGAGATAAAAAGAAATATCAATTGCAACAAAGTGACTTAAAGGAACTGGAAAATTTCAGTCAGCTTCAAGAAAAAACATTGTCAGTGTATGAGCCAAAAATCGAAATCCCGGAATTACAGCCCATCGCCGATTTCTTTTCCTTGTTGAATCACATGCCTATGACTCAAAAAAATGATGTAGAAATCATTACAGATGGAGAGGAAAAACTTTCAACTTTACTTGCTGACTTACGACAAGCAAAAAAATCTATTCATATTGAGTATTATGCCTTCGTGACGGATAAAACAGGCCAAAGAATTCTAAGAGTACTTGAAGAAAAAGCGGCAGAAGGCGTCGAAGTTCGTCTTTTGTACGACTCATTTGGCTCAAGAGGTACGACACCCAAAGACTTTATCCAACTCAAACAAAATGGTGGCTTTGCTCAAACCTTTATTACCTCTCAAAGAGCACTGATGAAATTTCGTTTGAACTACCACGACCACCGGAAAATCGTCGTTATTGATGGACACACTAGTTATATTGGTGGGTTTAATATTTCTGATCAATACGTAGAACCAACCAAACGTTTTGGTTATTGGCGTGATACACATCTTCGGATTCACGGAGCGGCTTCTTCTCTGTTACAAATGAGATTTCTTATGGATTGGAATGTCTCTTCAACTGAACCTAACAAAGTAAGCTATCATTTAGACTATTTCTTTACTGATGATTTGGCAGAAGGTTCAACCGCTGTTCAAGTGGTGGCGAGTGGTCCTAACAGCGAGAAAGAACAAATCAAACTGGCCTTTATCAAGCTGATTACCTCGGCTAAAAAACGTATTTGGATTCAGACCCCTTATCTCGTACCTGATGACAGTATGATTGCTGCCTTAAAAATTGCGGCTGGTAGTGGTGTAGAAGTAAAAATAATGATTCCTGATAGACCCGACCACCCATTTATCTACCGAGCAACTCAGTATTATGCTCGCCAGTTGCTCAAAGAAAATATAGAAATCCAAGTTTACCGCGGCGGCTTTTTACATGCCAAAACATTGATTATGGATGATGAAATTTGTATGGTCGGTTCGGCTAACCAAGATATTCGTAGCTACAAACTAAACTTTGAAGCAACCGCTGTTTTGTATGACAAAAAAGTCATCGAACAATTAGAACAAACCTTTGTCAAAGATTTAGAAGCCTGCGAACAAATGACCGCCGAAACTGTGGCAAATATGTCTGCATGGCTAATCTTCAAACAACAAATTTCTCGCCTCTTCTCGCCTATTTTATGACAAAACAAACGACTAGGTAGTCTGCTTAACAGCCAACTATCCAGTCGTTTTTCAATTCATCTAATTCATGACTGCACTTTTTTGCGACAACCCATAAATGATTCCTATGTACGTTTACTCCACACGTTCCTTGACATTATCACTGCCACCAAACCAAAATCTACCTGTTCTTTCATGACTTTTTTTCGAGGTCTCGACTGAGCGTACTAAACATTCGTTATTACTTTTTATACTGCTCATAAATTGATTGCCCTTTTTCCAGTAACACATAACTTGATTCCTCTGTATCTTCATTGAACAACATATAGAGACGTTGCGTTCCTTCAGCATCAAAATCACCCATATCAACAGCCAATAGCTTCTCCTCTAATTGAATCTTTTGCTTAAAGGTTTTTAACAAAATCCGTCTTGTTCGTTTAACTTCACACATTTGATCCTGTGCTTTTGTTGCAGCACTGTTTAATGTGTATCCTTCATCCAGATAATGCTTGATTAATTGAACTTTAATCACCATTGGCAACTGATAACGTCGTGCACTATTTTCAGCTGATTGAGAGGTAATAAAGCCTTTTTCTTCCCAGTATCGTAATTGTCTTGGTGATAAGTCAACCATCTTACTCAACTCACTAATCCCTACTAAAAGATTGTCCTGCTCCAACAATGAACGAAACATTTTTTCCCACATTCTTTAATCCCTCCTTATTTATGCTGCATCTCACCATTAATTGTAATAAAATTACATTCGATGTCAAGTAAGTTGACAAAAATCGTTTATAGGATTAAAGTTAGTATTGTTTTTCAGGAATTTTCATAGAAAGAGGCGAATGTAATTTTGTCAAAAGAATCAGCTTTAGATATGCATGGCAAACCCTATAATCGGACACTACTTGTCCTAGTATTATTAATTGGAACATTTTGTACAGTACTAAACCAAACGTTATTAACCACTGCTTTACCGACATTAATGAAAGAATTTGACGTCTCAGCATCCAGTGTTCAGTGGCTGACCACGGGCTTCTTACTTGTTAATGGTATCATGATTCCGATCAGCGCTTGGTTAATCAACAAGATCAGCTCAAAGGTTCTATATATGACTGCAATGACAGTCTTCTTATTAGGAACGATTATCTGTTTCACTGCACCCAACTTTAGCTTATTATTAGTTGGTCGTCTGGTCCAAGCTGCTGGTGTTGGTGTATCCATGCCCTTACTACAAACAATCATGTTATCCATTTTCCCTCCCGAAAAACGCGGATCAGCTATGGGAACAGCTGGAATCGTTATCGGTTTGGCCCCCGCATTAGGCCCAACGTTATCTGGTTGGATTATTGACTCCTATAGTTGGCGCCAACTTTTTGGGATGATCATTCCGATCGTGTTATTCGTCCTACTACTCGCTGCCTTCTTGATGAAAAATGTCATCCATCTATCCAACCCAAGCATCGATATTCTATCTGCTATTCTCTCAACAATTGGTTTTGGTAGTTTGTTATACGGCTTTTCAAATGTCGGTGACAAAGGCTGGGGCAGTCCCATGGTCCTAGGTTTTCTAGTGATTGGTGCCATTGTGTTGACACTGTTTGCACGTCGTCAACTTCATTTAGATCGCCCTTTCTTAGAGCTTCGTGTTTTCAGCTCTCCTACCTTTACCATTGCCGCGATTTTAAGTGGCGTTACCAATATGGCCATGGTCGGAGCAGAAATGGTCTTACCTTTATACATCCAAAATATTCGCGGAGAATCAGCCTTTCATTCTGGTCTGATGTTGTTACCTGGTGCTGTTATCATGGGAATGATGATGCCTATAACTGGTCGTATTTTCGATAAAATTGGTGCTCGGCAATTGGCGATTACAGGGATGTTTATTTTAACTCTCGCAACGCTTCCTTTTGCCTTTTTAACAAGTACCACACCAATTGTCTACATCGTTGTCTTGTACGCCGTTCGAATGTTTGGGATTTCAATGGTCATGATGCCTGTAACCACTTCTGGTATGAACGCTTTACCTATGAATCTAATTAGCCACGGAACCGCCGTAAACAACACCTTCCGTCAAGTTGCTAGCTCTATTGGGACAGCCGTTTTAATTAGTATTCTGACCAACGTCACCAAATCAAATCTACCTAGTGAAACGCTGAAAACAACGGCTCCTTTAGACTATAAAGATCAGGCGATTCATGCAACAGTCAGCGGCTACCACGCGGCCTTTTTCGTCGCTGTGGTCTTTGGACTAGTAGGCTTTTTTATTACCTTCTTCTTAAAGAAAAAAGAAGAAGATATTCCAACCTTGGGAGGTGAAATGAGCAAATGATTTTACTCTTATTAATTTTGGGTGTGCTTGGTTTTGCTGGCTTTAACGTTTTTGGTAAAACGCGCCTTCACAAATGCTTAATGGTTCTTTTCGCTCTTCTTTTTATCATTTCTGGGACACTCATTGTGCTCAATGACCGAAATGACTTTGGTATGAGGCAAATAGTTGAAAAGAAACAAATCAACTTAGTTTCTAGTAGTGGTCAAAAGGAACTTCCCGTCTTACTCTACCAACCATTAGGCGACAGTACAGAAAAAATTTATCTCTATCAGACAAATGATAAAAAAGAGTTGCAAAAGACTGGCACGGACCAGGTTACAAATAAACTGAACACAACTGCCAAAGAAGCCGTTTTAACGCAAGAAACACACTACTGGGAATATAAAAGCGGTGTTTACAATCTACTATTTGGCATCTCAGGTAATGACCACAAGTACGCCAGTCAAACAAATACGTTTGCTCTCCCTAAAACCTGGCAAGTGCTGAGTGTCACGGAAGCTAAAGCACTCGCCACCTATATGAAAGAGCATCAAAAAGAACTGGCTACCTCTTCTGTTAGTTATGTGCAAGAAAAGCTAAAAACTTTACTGGCCACTTCTCCGACCCTTTCAGAAAAAGAACAGCAAGAAGCGGTTCAAAAATTTACGGCTGAATTTCAACAAAAAACAATCAGTGAAGTGTTAACACAAATAAATAAATAAACTAAAAAACGTCTCTGTCTATCTCGCGGCCGTTATCTGCTCATAGACAGAGACGTTTCTTTCGAGTATTCCAACTTCAAATGGCTGTGAATTCTACTACAGGCGGCCATAAGTTTTTCTTTTTGCAAAAAAATACTTTTTGACTATGATTAAGAGTAGGTTCATTTATTAGGAGGAAAAAAGATGAAAATAGGTATTTTCGGTGCTGGCCAAATGGGCAGAGCTATGATTAAAGGATGGCTTCATTCACAAGAAGTCGCTCCCCAAGACATTCTCGTAAAAGGTGGGCATACTGCTACAGCAAAAAATCTACAGGCACAGCTTGGTTTCAAACTTGCTGAATCAGTCGCAGAATTTGCGAGCTGTGACGTAATCGTGATTGCAGTCGGAACCCTGTCTGTTGTTCCCATCTTAGAATCATTAAACGAGCAAGGAATTGAAAAGCTACCAATCATTTCAATTGCAGCTGGTGTTTCTTTAAAGGAAATGCAAACAATTATGGGCCCTTCTTATCCACTCGCTCATGCCATTCCAAACACCCCCGTTCAAATCGGTGAAGGATTGACTGCAATCACTTACTGTGAAGCTCTTGAAGCACCTCAGAAAGAGACAATTAATCAGACGCTTGACTATTTAGGCGACACGTTAGAAACCGTTGAAGAACAGTTAGATATTGTCAGCAGTATCGCTGGTTGCGGTCCTGCGTTTGTTGACATTTTTATGGAAGCTCTAGCAGATGGCGCCGTTCTTCATGGCATGCCAAGAGCGCTTGCGTATGAAGTTATCGCCAAAATGATGATTGGCTCAGCTAGCCTGGCACTTTCTACAGGCCAACACCCTGGCGCCTTAAAAGATGGCGTAACTTCCCCAGGTGGAACAACGATTCGAGGCGTAGCCGCACTTGAAAAAAATGGCTTCCGTCATGCCGTTATCAGTGGTGTATCTGCACTCGTCAGCGAATAAAAAGAGAGACACACAGTAAATGGCGTATGCCGGTATGACTGCGTGTCTCTTTTCTATTCTTATTTCGTGGCTGCCTCAGATTTCATTTGATATCGATTCGTATAGTGTTTTTCTAATTTAGTTTGGCCCCAACCAATTGCTACACAAAGCAGCCAGTACATAATCGCCACTAAAATATAGAGACTCATGTAATCAAACGTCCGACCTCCGACAATCTTTGCTTTTTGAAAAATATCCGGGATTGTAATCATCGCCGCAAGAGAGGTCCCCTTCAGTAAATCCATCGCTACATTCCCTAAAGCTGGCACCGAAATCCGAAAAGCTTGTGGCAGAATGATTTTTCGCATGACTTTTCCAAAAGGTAGCCCTAACGCATAGGCAGCATCCCACTGACCACTAGAAACCCCAGCAATCGACCCTCGATAAATCTCTGCAATAAAGGCACTGCTTGTCAAACTAAAGCAAATACAAGCAGCCGTCAGTGCATTTAGTTGATACGGCAACCCAAAATACAAGAGAAATAAGAGCACTAGACCTGGAACCCCACGAAGAAATGAGATGTAAAAACGAACGAGTCCTCTGATAATTCTTGACGGCAACAGCCCTAAGACTGTTAGTAAAATACCAATCACATTGCCGAAAAAAAAGGTCACCACACTAATTCCAATGGTATATGGTAACCCCGTCATCAAAAATGGCACCGAATCAATCATCAACTGAACATCAAGTTTTGGGATATACATCTACTCAACCGAGACGCTTTCTTGGACTTTTTCTTTTGGTTCAACGGAAACATCCGTCTGGAAATAATTTTCTGAAATTTTAGCAGTTGTGCCATCTTCTTGCATTTTTTTTAAGACTTCATTAATTTTTTTGCTTAATGCGACACTCTCTTTTTTCATCAAAAAACCAGTGTGGTTGGCATTAAAGTAGACGTCCTCTAAAATTTTTACAGGAATATCAGGTAACGCCCCGACTGACATTTTTTGTAGGTAATAGTCATTCAAAATGACATCCGTCCGACCATTTGCAACATCCGTCAAATATTGGTCATTGGTGGCATTATCGTAAGTGACAAGCTCTGCGCCATATTTTTCCGCAATCTTCATATAATTTGTATTCGGCTCACCGGCTGCTTTTTTGCCTTTCAAATCTTCTAAAGAGGAAATTCCTGAGCTATCACTTTTTCTAACAATCATACTATCAAATGAGTACTTAATCGGTGAAGACAACATGAATTTTTTGCCTCGTTCACCAGATAAACCAAAGTCATTAGCTGCTAAGTCAGATTCACCTTTATCCACTGATGTAATTTGACCGTCCACATTATATTCTTTGAACTCAACCTCAAGATCTAAACGTTTAGCGACTTCTTTAATAATATCCACATCATAGCCAGTTAATTCATTTTTATCATTATAATAAGATGATGGGAAAAGTGTTCCTGAAGTAGCAACTGTCAGTTTTTTAGCTTTTTCCACCTTGGTAAAACTGTCATCCTTTGTTTCACTTTTTTTATCGTTAGTCCCTCCACAAGCAGCCAAAACCACTGTCAACAAGACCACACTTACACCTACTACGAACTTTTTCATTTTGTCCTCCTAAAATTCCCGGTAGCTAACCGGTAGTATAAATTTATTTTCACGCTCAAATAATTGACCCACTTGCAATAATAAATCTTCTCGACCCTTCGATGCCATAAACTGGATCCCTATTGGTAAGCCCTCACCTGTCACAAATGTCGGCAAACTAATCGCCGGTTGTCCAGTCAAATTGGCTAATTGGGTATACGGGGTGATCGCTAGACTCTTTTCAAACATCTCATAGACCAAATCACCTAATCGATTCACAGATAAACGCTCAGCATTCGCTAAGTCTGTCCGAATTCGGTCATTCTGCAGTTCTTCATCAATTTTTGGAGCTGTATTAGCTGTTGTCGGCGTCAAAAATAAATCATACTCCGTAAATAATTGTTCCATTGTGTCAGCCGCTTGGTCCCATAATTGAAGCGCGCGAACATATTGACTTGCTGGCAAATGTAACCCGTATTGATAAATCGCCCATGTCATCGGTTCCATATCCTCATACGTTAAAGAACGTTTCAATCCGGTCTGAATCCCTTCAAACATCGCCGCGGTTTCTGCACCGTTCATCAAATAATAACTATCAATCAGCTGGCGCCCATCAACTGGATAAGGAATCTGTGTTACTTCATGACCGCCATCTTCTAAAACCTTCACTGCCTTTTGAACGGCTTGGATTGCTTCAGCAGAAACGGACGTCCCAACAGGAGATTCCGTCAAAAAAGCGATTTTCAGCTGCTTTTTATTCGCCGCCTTATGCTGTTGCCACTCTTCTTGTGGCGCTTGATAAGGCGCTGATTTCGTACTTCCTCTTAACTGATAAAACAAGGCTTCTGTGTCTCTCATAGATACCGTCAACGCAAAATCTATTGATGCACCTTGCCAGCCACGCCAGCCATTGGGTCCCACAGGCATACTCCCACGGGTTGGTTTCAACCCAATCAATCCACTGAAAGAGGCCGGAATCCGAATCGAACCACCCCCATCACTCGCTCCTGCAATCGGGAATAGTCCACTTGCAACAGCAGCTGCTGCACCCCCGCTAGAACCACCAGGTGAATGTGCTAGACTCCACGGGTTTCTTGCTGGCCCATAAATCACCGGATCAGAAATGTTTTTGAAGCCGAATTCTGGCGCATTGGTTTTCCCTAATGGTGTCAATCCTGCCTGTTCTAATTTTTTTACAAAGTTATCAGTCGTTGTCGCAACAGTTTCTGTAAACAATCGCGAGCCCGAGGTAGACCGCCAGCCTTTTTTATCTTGACCCAACATTTTTAAAGGGATGGGCAACCCAAAAAATGGCCCAGTTCCCACTTGTGACTCACTCTGTTTTTTTGCTTCATCAGGTTGCCACTCGACAAACGCATTCAATTCAGGATTTAGCTTCTTGACCTGTTTATCTCGATCATCAATCCACTCTTTGACACTCATTTTCTTTTTTTGGAACTGTGATGCATAATACAATCCGTCTTTAATCGCTATCTCCTCCTCATTTCAACGTGTTTAATTATACCGTTTATTTATCATTTATCGTCTTACTTTGCTTGTGCATTATTTCTCATGGGACTGTATTTCCTTAGATGTTTATGCTATCATATGGACGTATTTGAAAACGAGTAAACAAATTATGAAAAGGAAGTGCTCACATGCTTTCAGAGTTAACTTACCAACCGCTAAATTTATACAGTAATTATCGTGATTCTGCACAGACGACACCTGATACACCGATTATTTTGGACCAGATATTGCCTGCTTTTCCGGCACTTGGTTATGAGACCACTTATGATCTTAGCCATCAGGAGATTCTTAAACGAGCTTATCAATTAGCTCAAATGGGGGTCAGTGCTGGCGATAAAATTGTTCTTTATAAAAGCCCCAAATTCGATACGTATTTACTTGCAGTCGCCGCTTCTTATTTGGCTGCTGTTCCTGTGATGGTTTCTTATCACCTACCTCACGAAACTATTGAAGTTTTTGTAGATCGTTTAGAACAGCCTTATATTTTATTTGATGAGGAAACCGAAGAAAAAGTTCACGCCGTTTCAAACCTATCTGCAGAAAAGAAATTATCAGTCCGAGACTTACTTTTACAAGAAGCAGTTCCTGTTCCTCAAGCAACACTTGATGCAGATGAAATTGCCTATATGACACATACTTCTGGTACAACTGGCATCCCTAAATTAATTTGCCATTCCGCAAATTCGATGGGTTGGCGAACATTATGGCAAAAAACAATTTTCACAAAAATCGCTGAACGAAAACTGGTAGGTTTCCACATTTCCCCTGTTCATTCACGATTTAATATCGGCGTTTCTTCTTTAATGGCGATGGGCTTTCCGATGATGCCACTTGCTAAAGCAACTAGTGCACATTTAGTTCGCATGCTAAAACAGTACCCACCAATTGCTTTAGAAACACATCCAAATAACTTTGTGCAGTGGACTCATGTGGCGCAAACGAACCCTGAAGCCTTTGCCAGTATTCGTTATTACCATTCCACATTTGATGCTATCAATAATCAAACGATGGCAACCTTCTTATCGGCGACTGATCAGCCTGAACCAATTTTCTTACAGGTTTATGGTCAAAGCGAATGTGGCCCAATGATTCTAAAAGCGCACACACTCGACTCTCTAAAGAATTCAAATGCGCGGGATATGGGGATTGGTCTTCACGACTTAACAAAAGCACGCATTGCCGACGAGAACGGTCAGCCTCTTTCTGAAAACACAGATGGCCATATTCATTTTCTTTCAAAAGGACGTGCCCTTACCTACTATAAAGAGGATGCACGATTCACAGAAAATGTTTACGGTGACTGGTGGGATAGTGGCGACTGGGGGATGATTGACGAACAAGGACACCTGTTCCTTAAAGACCGTCAAGTTGATTTGATTGATACGATTAACAGTACCTTAGCAATTGAAGATTATTTACTTGATCAACTACCCTTCCTAGAAGAAGTCGTGATTGTTCGAGGAAAAGACGATTCCCCACAACCAATCATTGCCGTCTCTCCTGCTCATGAAATGAATTGGGAAGCTTGGTGGGAACAAGTTCATAACTTACCTCACTTAAATGAACCACTCATCCGCAAGTTTGAGGATATCCCTCATACAGCAACCATGAAGGTTCAACGTCTACAAATCGAAAAAGAACTAAAAGAAAGCTAAAAAAATCGTCAGTAGGTAATTGATTGACAGACACCCTAATTTGGGTTCCTATCAATCAATTACCTACTGATTTTTTTAAGCCTAGTTTCTTTAGTTATTTTCCTTCAAATAAAACAGTTGTGTCGCGTAGTCGCCGCTTAAAGACGGATCAATGTAGAAGCCAAGATTCATCAATTCATCGCCCCCAAATAATTGATTCTCCATCATATAGACTTTCTCTTTAGCAAGTCCTTCTAATTTCAAACATTTTGGCGGATGGGAAGCCTCTGCTAAGACACGATAGTAAAACACTAAGGCCTCTTTTTTATCATCAGAAATAAACATCCAAGCGGTTTCATTGCCTTCAAAAGGACTCAACAATCGAACAAAACGTCCATATTGAATCAAAGAACGATGCTCTTTATAAAACGCAACTTGTGCTTTCATCTCCACCTTTTCTTCAGTAGAGAGTGTACTTAAATCTAGTTCATAACCAAAGACCCCTGCCATCGCGACATTTCCGCGAATCGCTAAGCTTGTCTTTCGAGAGGTTTGATGGTTTGGAATCGCCGAAACATGCGAACCCATCGTTGACACTGGATAAACCAAACTTGTTCCATATTGAATTTTCAATCGGGCAATCGCATCTGTATTATCACTCGTCCAGGTTTGCGGCATGTAATACAGCATTCCCGCGTCAAAACGACCCCCACCACCAGAACAACTTTCAAACAAAATCGTCGGATATTCTGCGATTAAGTTCTCCATAAATTCATATAACCCCAGCATATAGCGATGTGCCGTACTTCCTTGCTCTTCTGGCGCTCGTTTTTTGGAATAAACCTCCGTCATATTCCGATTCATATCCCATTTGACATAATCAACTGGTACCTCATCAAAAAAGGTCTTCATTTGTTGATAAATATGCGCACGAACCTCTTCTCTTGAAAAATCTAAGACATACTGGTCTCGACCTAAAGACATTCCTCTACCAGGAATCTGTAACGCCCAGTCAGGATGCGCACGATACAGCTCACTATCCTCAGAAATCATCTCCGGCTCAAACCAAATCCCAAATTTTAAGCCACGCGCATGAATTTCTTTAGAGAGGTTCGCTAGGCCCATCTTGATTTTCCCTGAATTTTCATACCAATCGCCTAAAGATGTTCTATCAGATTCACGTTTACCAAACCAACCATCATCCAAAACAAACAATTCGATGCCCATCTTTTCTGCTTCATCAACAATTGCTAGTAACTTATCTTCATCAAAGTTAAAATAAGTCGCCTCCCAATTGTTAATCAAAACCGGTCGTTCCTGTTTCTTAAAACGACCGCGAACAAGATGTTCATTGAGTAAATCATGGTAGGAATGAGATAATGCATTTAAACCTTTATCAGAAAAACTCATCAGAACTTCTGGTGACTGAAAAGCTTCATTTGGTTCAAGAACCCAACGAAAATCAAACGAATTGATCCCCATTGTCAGACGCGTCTGGTTGTATGGATCTTTTTCAATCATGGTTTCGTGACTGCCACTATAGACAAGACAAAACCCATAGACTTCACCTGTTTCTTCTGTCATCGTTGGAGACGCCAAACACACAAAAGGATTTTGTTGATGACTACTTGACCCACGCTTGCTATCCAAAATTTTAATGCCTGGTTGAAGTGCTTCTCTAGTCACCATTCGTTCTTTCGCCCAGGTCCCATTCAAATGAATCAATTCAAATGGCGTATCTGGAAAGTCTATTGCCAGACTAGCTAGCTTCTCAACCACAACCTTCTCTGTCCCTTTATTAATCAAGCGCGTATTACGGGCAATTACTGGAGAGTCACAAAAAATAGTATAAGAAAGCTCTAACTCAAGTCCTCTAAAACGGTCCTCTAAGATAACAAGTAAGGTTTGCGCTTCTTCTGAATCCTGAACATAGGTCGCAGGTAGACCTTCCAAACTTGGTTTCCCAGAAAAAATCTGATGTTCCTTTACTTTGAAATCTGTCACAATCGTCCCATCACTTTGCCGAATTTGATGGGCTGGTGTTCGAAAATCTCCGCCACCAAACCCTGGATACTCTTGAAGAACGGTATCTAATGAGAATGAACGATTTTTTGAACCAGGCAAATTGGGTGAAAACGAACGGTCAATTCGAGGATAACGAAAGTTGCCATGATACTGGGCAATCTTTTTACCATAGTATAGATGACTTAAAACCTCGCCCTCTTCGATCCCCAAAAGATAACTGATTTCATCATTGCTCAAATGAAAGGTTTGGGTTTGTTCATCAAACTGGATTGCTAACATTGGCTACCCCTTTCTCATTTCTTGCAATAAATCGTCAATCTCTGCCAATTCATCAGAAGAAAAAGTTAACTTATTTAAAGCAGCCACGTTATCCTTCAATTGAGACAAACGACTAGCTCCCACAAGAACACTGGCAATCTGTTGATGTCGCAAATTCCATGCCAAAGCCATCTCAGCTAGTGTTTGCTGTCTTTGAATCGCCAACACATTAAGTTTTCGAACAACCTCAAGTGTTTGTTCTACCCTTTCCTCAGATAAAAATGGACTGTCTGAGCGATGCGCACGTGAATCTTCTGGCACACCGTTTAAGTAGCGGTTCGTCAGTAATCCTTGTGCTAATGGACTAAACACAATCGCACCCAGTTTTTCTTCCTCTAAAACGTCTAGTAAGTCCTCTTCAATCCAACGATCAAACATATTATAATTTGGTTGATGAATAATAAATGGTGTCCCTAATCGTTTGAAGATAGCAGCAATTTCTTTCGTTCGTTTGGCATCGTAATTAGAGACACCTACATATAATGCTTTCCCTTGGCGAACTAACAAATTTAAGGCCTGAGCCGTTTCTTCTAAAGGTGTGTCAAAATCTGGTCGATGATGATAGAAAATATCGACATAATCTAAATTCATCCGCTGTAAACTTTGATCACAGCTGGCTATAATATTTTTCTTTGAGCCCCATTCCCCATAAGGTCCAGGCCACATATAGTAGCCAGCTTTAGACGAAATAATCAGTTCATCACGATAGCCTTTCAAATCTTCATGCAAAATTCGGCCAAAATTAATTTCTGCTGAACCAGCTGGCGGTCCATAATTATTCGCTAAATCAAAGTGAGTAATTCCCATGTCAAACGCACCATGAATAATTTCTCTTTGATTTTGAATCGTGTCCACATCGCCAAAATTGTGCCATAACCCTAGCGAGATTGCTGGGAGTTTCAATCCAGAGCTTCCCACACGATTGTAAGTCATTTCTTCATATCTCTTTTCATTTGCTAAAAACAAAACATTCCTCTCCTTTTTTGGCTCATTTTTTATTTTCCACAAAAAATGAAATCGTTTTATTTTATCTGTTTACTCACTTTAGTGTTTACCTATTTTACTTGTCAAGAGAAATTACGCTTTCTCTCATAATTATTTTTGACGGAACGACTACATGTATCGGAATCTCTCGCTCATTTGTGATTCGCTCTTTGGCTAAACGGACGGCCATTTTACCTAGCTGCTCCGTTTCAATATTCGCGGTTGTTAACGGTGGGGTGAGAAATTCAGCTACCTCAATATTATCAAAGCTCACAACTGAAAAGTCGGTTGGAATTGATTTGCCAGACTTTTGAATTGCACGATAAACACCAATTGCCAGTGGATCGCTTGCTACGACAATGGCACTAGGCGCTGTTTTCTCAGAGAATCTTTCCAATAGCGCTTCTCCCATCTCAAGACCATCCTGTGAACCCCAGCCACCTAAAAAGACCAATTCTTTTGAAAAAACGCCATTTATAGTCAGCCATTTTTTATACGTTTGATAGCGGATATCTTCACTTAATAAAAGGTTATCTCCTGTACTTGTTTTCACCGTGCGAACCCCACCAATAAAAGCAATCCTTCTGTGTCCCAATTGCCATAGTCGCTCCAAATGTTTTTTGGTAATCATCTCAAGATCAGTATACACGGCATCCAATGAGGCACTGGCCGAGGCATCATCGACTAATACTACACGCGGATTTTTTTCATAGATTTCTTGAATAAATTGTTCTTCTAGATTCCCCAAAATAATAACTGCCCCTAGTGCCTCAATCCCTTTCAACGAATACGCTTCAGATAAACGAAATATCCGATTGGCTGCCAATCTCAAACGCTTTGCTTCTGCTTCTATTCCCAATCGAATCGCCCGAAAGTATGAATCCTCAATTTCTCCTCTTTCAGAAGCTACTGTGATTAGTCCAATCGAAGCATTAACTTTTTTTGTTGTGCCTCTTTCTGGTTTCTGATAATTTAACTTCTCAACTACTTCATGAATTCTCGCCCGCGTCTCTGCTGTCGCTGATAACGTTGGATCTTCATTTAGTACTCTGGAAACAGTTGCTGGCGAAACTCCAGCCTTTCTTGCTACTTCTCTAATTCCAACCATAAAATCGCTCCTTTTAGTAAACACTCGATACCTGTATACTAAACAGATTAATAGAAAGTCGCCCATCTTGCAAAGAGAATCTTTCAAAAAAGTCTTTTTTCGTTAGTCTATTTTATTTTTTAGATTCTCTTAGTCTTTTTTTTGAATGGGAGTTGAATGGTTAACTAAACTTTTTTCACTTGAATTTTAAAAATAAATGTGTATAATTCTAAGGAATGACGCAAAAGTTTTCTAGGGTTCCGTAGCAAAAAAGCTAGCCTGGTCCGAGAGAAAACGCACATGAACTTGTGTAACACGGAGGGATAAAAGCCCGGGAGATATTGTATTCACAATATTTCTCAGGCTTTTTTTGCGGTCAAAAAGGAGGAAAAAGAAATGAATAAAACGTGGATTTCAGTCATAATCGCGGCTCTTTTTGAGGTCAGCTGGGTGATTGGGATTAAACACGCCAATAATTGGGTTGAATGGATTGGCACATTACTCGCGATAATTATCAGCTTTTCGCTTATGATTATGGCCGGGAAAACACTGCCCGTCGGAACTGTCTATGCGGTCTTTGTTGGCCTAGGAACACTAGGAACCATCCTCAGTGGTATCCTCTTCTTTGGTGAGCCATTTAGTTTAGGGAAAATTTTCTTAACAGCCACCCTTTTAGTTGGCGTGATTGGCTTAAAAATCGTAACACCCGAAGAAACGGGAGGACATTAGTATGAGTTGGATTGCCTTAATTTTTGCTGGATTATTTGAAATGTTTGGTGTGCTGATGATTAACAAATGGCACAAAGAAAAGACTGCGATCGCTTTATTCCTGTTGGTTGCAGGATTTGCAGTCAGCTTCCTCCTTCTTTCATATGCAATGGACAGTTTGCCTATGGGAACGGCCTATGCAATCTGGACAGGAATTGGTACTGCAGGTGGAACTATTTTAGGAATGTTTTTCTACGGAGAATCAAAAAATTGGAAACGCCTCGTCTTTATTGGGTTAATTCTGTTTTCTGCAATCGGCTTAAAGCTGATTTCCTAAATCTATAATTAAGTGAATTAATTGCGATGCACAGATTCCCAACAAGCGGTAGATTTGTTCTTTTTCATATCGGTTTTTAACAAATAAAAATAACGCAACGGTTCCCTAACATATCCCCTCTCATGCGCGGAACCGCTGCGTTATCTTTTTACTCTAAATTAGATTTTTCTTTCGCTTTACCTATCCCACATATAAGGTAACAGCTCGTGCAATTCCAATTTTTTTTCAGGTGTCAGCCAAACTTTTGTCGACTTATTTTTTTCATCAATTTGATGAATCATCTCTCGACATCGACCACATGGTGAATAGATTTCTCCATTCATATGAACCGCCACAATTTCTTTGATAACTGTCTCATCATGATCAATCATACTTGCGATTGCAGCATGCTCTGCACAAAACCCAATCGAACACGGCAAATCTATCGAAATACCTGTATAAATATTTCCTTTTTCAGTGAGCAAAGCACAAGAAACATGGCCGGATTCACCATTTTCACCCAACTTTTTATAATTGATATGTTCTTTTGCTAATTCGTATAATGTTTTCTCCAATGCCCAACAAACTCCTTTCATATACAGTAAAATGTTCCTTCTCTACTGTTTTAACCAATAAAACAACGTGAAGGTCAGAACCGTGTGACTATTCACTTCATCATTTCCCAGAAACCACTTATCCAATCGCCCTTGAAACTCTTTATCGTGTCTATAGTCTTCATAATATGCGCGCAAAAACTCTCGAGAAACCCACTCATCATAGGTATATGTGAACGTCTTAGTTTGCGTTAGTATTCCCACTTTATGAAGTGCTTTTTGGTAGGTTGAGATCAACGACAGTTCCTCTTCTTGTGCGATTCCTAATTGGTTATCAATCACTGAAAAAAGTGAATCTTGGTTTTCTGTCAGTCGAAAAATAAAGACGCCTTTTTCTGAGATCCGGTTCAACTCAAGCAATTCATCAACTGTTTGGAGTCCCGGATTCATCGCTGAGTAGCTATATTCATACGCATTATCAGCCGTTTTCTCAAAAAATCCGTTCATCTCTTCATGGATAAACACACAATTCTCCCGTTGATCTTTTGCCAAACTTTGGGCTTTTTCAATCATCTTTGTCGAAATATCCAACAAGGTATAGGTTTCCAGCTGTTTGGAAAAATCGAGTAGATACCGCCCTGAGCCACCCGCAACGTCAATCAATGACGAGGCCGGAAACACACCAATTTTCTTCAAAAAGTTCGTTACATCTGCCGATAAAGGTAACTTAGATTCCTCCTGTATCTCTTGGTACTCATCTGAAAACTCATCCCAAAACACTTCGACTTCATTCATCTCGTATACCACCTACTTTTTTCTGACATTCATCTATCTTTAAGTTTACCTTACTTTTCGCACAAGTGAAAACAAAAATAGACAAAAACTCACGTCTGGGTAGGGTTCTTTTTAATAAACAGGTTAGCCAAATAACAGAATAAAAAAAGCTGAAGATTGAACATGTCTCCTTTCAATCTTCAACTATTAAATTTCTATTATCAGCCCCATTTGACATAGAGCTAGATTTTCCTTGTGAGTACTTGTCTATTGCAAACAAACTCTCTTATGAAGGCATAGACACACTGTCTAATCGTTTAAATTTATTAAACTTATTCCTTCAGATCATCGGGCGCCATCTGTTGCCAATCCTTTGACAAAAAGTCTGAATTAATTTGGTGCGTAGAATCTGTTTTTGTTTTTGCTTCCATAAACGGCTGAATATACTCATCACAAGCTAACCAGCCACGCCAACCTAGATGGATCGTATCTTCCATAAAGTAATCAACTGTTCCCTCAGTTGTGAAATCAGCAATATTTGTAAAACCTTGGCTCGTTAGCTGATAACGAATCTTTTTATCAAAGCCTGATAAAACTTCATTTGGCAATCCAGTATAATCCATCCATTTTTGATTGATTGGAGGAATAATAAATAGAACCTCCACATGATTTTTAGCAAACTCCTCTAAGACTAATTGAAAATCACTAAATTCTGGACCGAAACGATACTCCAAGTCTTTTTGTGACCCCTTCATTTTTTCTATACGATCCGCCAAGTGACTCGCATAAAAGGTATTTTTTATTCCTAAAGAATTATTCGTTGTTTGCGAGCGTCCCTCTTTATTCGCTATTGAAATCAGCTTATTATAATCATATTTATGTGGTAATTTATCGGCAGCTCGGTCAATTTTATTCTTCAAGTTTTTGCCAAGACCAATCCCACCGAACAACTCATCTTCTCGCGTAAAAATAGCTAACTGACTTTTAAGCTTGTTCTTTTGTTCCCCAGTCGGTAAGTTCCCCGCTTTGACTTGATTTAATACATCTACTGCTAGTTGATTATGGTTCACTTTTGAAAATTCAAGCAAACGATTCGCATAATACGCCTCTGCTTCAGAAACTTCAGTCAAAGAAAGTAGCCAACCATAGATCTGTTGCTCCGAATAATAATTATCAAAGTAAGGCTCCTTCACACCATCTTTAACAAACCATTGAGGGGAAATGATAAAGACTGCTTTTTTGTTTGCCAATTCTTTTGACATTGATTGAATAATAGAAAACTGAGTGAGTGATTGTGTGCCAGGTGCGCCAATTAAAAAGGGTGTATAATTTCGATTATACTTTTGCGCGAGTACAGAAGGATGCATTGAACTCACGCGATTTAACTCAGAGGAGCCAAAAAAAGGTACGTATTTCCCTGTTTCAATCGCTTGGTTTTTAATACTATCCCCTCGAAAGACACTATTACTCATTGCTGTAGATGCTTGCGCTAATATTTTTGGATCGCTCGAATTTATCTTCCAAGGGCCTAGAAAGACAACCCCTAGAAGGACCGCTGCAGATACTATCGGTCCAAAAATAGAGAATAGTCGCTTTTTCATCATTAAGCCTGTAAAGCTTCTACTTTACTGATAATTTTAGCGGGTGTATTCCACTCATCACGGTCAAATTCTGAAACAGGGACCTGCACACCCAATTGTCCTTCTAATTCCACTAACAATTGAACGGTTGCTAAGGAATCCATCAAACCTTCTTCAAATAAATCCACCGATAAATTTTCTTTTACTTCATCTGTCCCGATAATCATTTCTAAAATTTCTAAAACTTTTTCTTTTGTTGTCATCATTTATTCTCTCCCTTATTATCTAAAATAATAGCTGATCTAAAATTCCTGAAAAAATCAGGAAGCTAAAGCAGACTGCATGAAATGTTACTACGATTGAAAAAACTTTGGTCGCTTTATTTGATGGTAAATTCTTACCCTTCTTTTTCTTAAAACGAATCCAAGCATCGTTCCCGCAAATAAGTAACGCATGATACAGTCCATATAAAACATAGTACCAAGTCAAACCATGCCAAACACCCATGATTAGAAACAAAGCAAAATACCCAACATTTGAGGCAACAATTCGACTCTTAAAGACTTTCTTTTTGATTAAAGTAAACATCAAACGCATATAAATATAATCTCTAAACCAAAAGGAAAGGCTCATGTGCCAACGATTCCAGAACTCTTTGATGTTTGGTGCCAGAAACGGCTTGTTAAAGTTGACTGGTGTATCATAACCCATAAGATTGCTGACCCCGACCGCAAACAAACTATAACCGGCAAAGTCAAAGAACAGATACAAGCTATAAACATACATGTAGCCAAAAAAACTCCATGAGAATAAGCCATGACTCATGATTTCTTTTGTTACACCTGGAAGCATCACTTGGCCAAGATAGTAACCTAAAATAAATTTGTAGAAAAAACCTAAAAAGATATTCCAAACGCCCTTTTCCAAAAAGTCGACATATTTTTCTTTGGAAGGTGCTTCTAACAATTCTTTTTCGAACCGTCGATAACGATCAATCGGTCCTGAGGAAATTGTCGGGAAAAAAAGTAGGAATTGAATATACCGAAATGGATGGTACTCTTTAATCAACCCATCTCTCATTTCCATAATCATCTGAACAGATTTGAATGTCAGATAAGAAATCCCTAAGAAGTTAAAAATAGACGCTTGCCCATCAAAAAACGGCGTTACTTTCACTAAAAATAGCGGCAAAATTGCGGCTGCAACCGCCAAATAAAAGATACTCGAACGATTGTTCGGCTTTTTTGTGCGGTAATAATGATACCCATACACGAGTAACGTTTGGAAAATAACATAACCAATCAGTGCCACTCCTTGTTGCCAATACTGGCCGCCAAAACTAATATACAAGAAGACTAATGTTAGAGCGATTTGATACCAGCCCCACCGTTTGCCTTTGTACAGCAACAATAGAATCATTGGTAATAAGGCAATGATTAGCCAAATAAAATACAGAGGATTTGCATAAGGAATCATATGCTCAAATTTCATAAAGGATTCACCTCATTTATTAGGCTCTTCCGATCAATTTTCCCGTTAGCAGTCTGTTTCAAATGATCAACATAAACAAACCGCTGAGGAATCATATAGTCCATAACAAATTCACTCAATGATTCTTTAATCGCTTTGGTTAATTGGAACTCTTTTTCAAATGAATGTTCTTCAGGAACGACGTACGCAATCAGTTGTTCCACTTTATTTTCCACATACCTTGGCACTACGACCGCTTGTTTGACCAAAGGAAGACTACTCAAATGATGGTCAATATCCTCTAGCTCAATTCGGTACCCATGAAATTTCACTTGAAAATCAATGCGTCCCTCATACAGCAGAAGCTGACCTTTTTCCGTGTCGATAATACGGCCACTGTCCCCTGTGCGATAAGCGGCCTGTCCTTGGTGTTTAAAGAAAGCGGCTACCGTTTTCTCTGGATTGTTCAAATATCCTTTAGAAACGCTGGGGCCATTAATGATTAATTCACCAACTTGCCCCTTCTCTACTAGCGTATCTCCATCCATACAGAAAACACATGTATCCTTTTTCACATAACCAATCGGCACACGACTGTAAGTTTCCAATAGTTCTTTTGTCACCTGAATACCCGAAATAGCCACCGTCGCTTCAGTCGGTCCATAGGTATTATAAATTTCTGCCTCTGGAAAACGTTCAAGTAAAGCGGCTGCCGTTTTCTTAGGCAACTCTTCACCACAGAATAAAAAGCGCTCAATACTTGGAACGTGCGCTTCATCAAACGTCGGCTCCATCAAACAAATTTTCATAAAACTTGGTGTTGATATCCAGACATTAATGGCTAGTTTTGGTAACGTCGTAAACAAGGTCTTGAAGTCATTAATTACTGATTTTTTTAATGGAACTAAACAACCACCTGATGTTAACGCAGGATAAACGCCCATCACAGATAAATCAAATGAGTACGGAGCTTGCGAAAGAAATTGCATCCCTTCTCTCAAATGAAAATCTGACAGCTCCCAATTCACAAAACTAACTAAGTTATCATGACTTATTTGAACCCCTTTTGGCACACCTGTTGTTCCAGATGTAAAAATTATGTAGTAAGTCTGTTCGTCCTCTACAAGTTGTCGTTCATAAGTGCGTGCTTCCTCCGCAAATAGTTCAGAAATTTTTTTATTATCTACCAACGGAATCTGCGTCTCAGGACCTTGCCAATCACCAACACTAATAATCAGCTCTGGACTCGCTACTGAAAGAATCAGCTCCACTCGATCTTTTGGTGTGGTTTGTTCAATTGGAATGTAGGCTCTGCCCGTTTTTGAAGCTGCTAGAAAAGCCACTAACATCTCAAATTCAAGCTCGCCATATACCACAATTGGTGCCTTACTTTTGGCTGTTACTTCTAGAAAAGCTGCCAGTTTATCTGACCACTCAATTAATTGACCATACGTATACGTTTGTTCTTCACGGTAAACCACTCTATTCGGGTCAATTTGCCCCCAATGCTCAATTGCTTGAACAATATTTGTCACGTTCATAGAAACCTCCTAAAATTCATTATAAATAAATGATCCACCTTGGATATTTTTATAATGATAAAGATAAATTAATAATAGGATTACACAGAAATAGAAGACGGTTTTCCCAAAAAAAAGGAGTCCGTTTCGAACGGCTTCATTCTTTAACAACTGCTTCACAAAATCCCTCCCTTGACACTTCTTTACTCTCTCATTGTACAAGGAAGGAATTAAATTAAAGTTATAAAATTGTAAACATTCTATAAACTGGAGATAAACTTTTCAGCCCAATTCTTGCGTTTTCATTATTATTTTCATTATTTTCTCTATGAAATTCGCCTTTTTTCAGAAAAACCCAAAATAAAAACGACTACTTGCCCATCTTTGGTCCAAGAAGTCGTCCTTATATTTATTTAATCGTATTGGCTCATTTTTCTGCTTGAAATCGATAACCCGCTCCCCAAACCGTTTGAATATATTGAGGATTGGCGGGATCTTCTTCCACTTTTTCACGTAAACGATTGATGTGAACCGCCACCGTGCGAATATTCCCTAGAGCATCCATCCCCCAAATTTTTTCATAAAGTTGTTCCTTACTAAACACAATTTCAGGGTTTTGCATTAAGAAAAGTAAAAGCTCATACTCCCGGTGTTTACAATCCACCTCAACATCCCCCACATAAACACGGTGAGTTTTCGAATTGATTCGAATATTCCCTAGTTGGATTTCCGCCTCTTCTGCCGGTTCAAGTTTCCTCTGTCTCTCTCTGATTCGATTGTATTGGGCAATATTCGCCTTAACACGCGCCACCAATTCTGTTGGAGAAAAAGGTTTAACAATGTAATCATCCGCGCCAATCCCCAGACCTCGTAGCTTATCTAGCTCCTCAACTCTTGCAGTCACCATTATGATGGGAATATCCACTTTGTTCCGAATTTTTCGGCAGATTTCATACCCATCCATTCCGGGCAACATCACATCCAACAAAATCAGTTGATAGGTCCCTTTTAGTGCTTCTTTGTACCCACCGATGCCCTCGTTTTCAATGTGGACAGTGTACCCTTCCATTTCCAAAAAATCTCGTTCAATCATCGAAATATCTTCATCATCTTCAACAATTAACACTCGTTTATTCATTACCAACAGTCTCTTCCCCCTTTACTGGTAGCGTAATAAGAATCGTCAACCCACCCAATGAATGATTACGCGCTTCTATTTTCCCATTAAAGCCCTCAACAATCTTCTTAGAAATTGCTAAACCTAAACCAGTCCCTTTACTTGGATTGGTGCGAGATTTGTCATCTCGATAAAATAATTCAAACAAATTATCCAAGTTTTCTGTCGGCACCCCTTCACCATTATCTGTAATAGAGAGAATCAGCTGATCAGCCTCAATACGATAAGTAAGCGTTACTTGAACTTCATTTTTCTGAACATATTTTGAAGCATTTTCAAACAAGTTCGTTAGCACCGTTCGAAATTGGACAGGATCTACCTTTAAATTAACGGTCTCTTCAGGCGCAGCCAAATAAATGTTGACCCCTTTATCCTGATACTCATGCTGCATCAAATGGACGGCTTCATCAATCAGCTTTTGGTTGGTTGTCTCGACCAATTCAAATGGAAATTCGCCGGTATCTAATTTAGAAAATAAAAATAGCTGTGCCATGATTTGATCCAAATCTTGAATTTTTCGTTTGATCGTTTGGAAATATTTTGTTCGCATTTGTGGGGTGCTTGCAACCCCTTTTTCTAAGCCCTCAAGGTATGCTTTGATTGAAGTCAACGGTGTGCGTAAATCATGAGAAATCCCTGCCACTAGCTCGCGTCGATTCGCTTCTAATTTATTCTGAGCATCTACCATCATTTGTAACTGATGTGCCATCTCGTTAAAATCGTCCACTACGAGTAAAAACTCATCCGGTTCAGTATAACGAATTTGATAATCCAACTGCCCCGCACGAATTCGATAAAAACCCTCTGTTAATGTCTCTAAAGGCTTCTCAATACTTTTTGTGACGCTTTTTGTCAGATAACGACTTGTCAAAATAATAATCACTAGTGTCCCGATAATCATCAGCACAATAATATAAAACAGCACTTTTTGATAATCCCTATCCCATAACGGGTCTTGGTAATACAAATCATTGTAATAATTATTATTCACTAAAATCACTTTGTACTTATTGGCTTCAAACGAGGTCACAAAAATTTGGTCTTTTAAATAACTATGCTCCCCATCCTCAGACAAAACCGCATCTCGCATCGATGTGTCGATAATTTCACCAACAGAATGGACTTGCGTTTTTCCTTGATAGACGATTAAAGCAATATTATCGCTATAATGCTCTTTATAAAACTTATCCATATCCGACTGAACCTTTTTATTGGTGGCGTCATCAGATGACCACTTAATCACAAGACTTTCGACTGTTGCATACTGCGCACGGAACTCCTTATTTTTGTTCATCGCGCCCTCATCAACGCCCCAAAAATATTGCCAAACTAAAAGAAAGGCAAATGAGGCAACCAGCAAACTCAATAAAACGGGTACGGCAATCATTAATATATGTGAAATAAATAAACGTCGCTTAATCGTCATAACTTTGGACATCCCCTTCTATTAATTATTGCGTCTGGCAATGACTAGTGCAACCGCTCATAAATCATTTCAGCCAATGAACCCGTATCGGTAGTTCCTTGTTGATTACTGATTAAGATGACCCGTGTTTGATTCTTTTTATCGCCATAAACACACGTGTTATAACCACCCAATGAGCCACTGCTAATTTTTAGGTCACCAGAAAACCAGAAACCACTACTGTACCCACTCGTAACGACAGCCGTCATTTCATTATACATTTTTTCTGACAAAATCTCGCCATTTTCCATCGCTTTTTGAACCTTCCATAAATCACCAGCAGACATAAACAAATTGCCAGCACCTAACAAGCTAGAAAAAAGGGGCTGAGATTCTGGAAACGAAGCCCAGGCAGCTTGATAGTCTGTTTCATTGACCTCATCATACATATAACCCAAAGGAATGGTCTGATTATTTGGCAACTGATCCCAAAAATACGTCTGTTTGAGATTTAAAGGGGTACTGATTTTTTCGGTAAATAATTCTTCATAACTTTTCCCTGTTATCATTGATAAGATTCCAGCCAATAATGTATAGTTAGCATTCGTATAAGTAAAGGTCTGATTATTACTGACCGTCATCTCGGATAATACAAAGTCCAGTTGTTCTTTTTGGCTCGTCAAAAGCGTGTCTGGTTCTATCTCATCCATAATAATTCCGGAGCTGTGATTCAACAAATCTCGAATGGTCATATGAGCGCCTCGTGTAAGAGTTGGATAAAACTGCTCAACAGTCTCATCATAGGATAGTTTCCCTTCTGAAACAAGCTGTTCAATCATTATCGCAGTCATACTTTTTTGAACAGACGCAACCGGATAAGCCATCGTCTCCGCATTTTTTTGCTTCAACTCCTCATTGGCATAACCATAAGCCCGTTCGTAATATACTGCTTCATTTTTAATCAACAAAACCACTCCTGCAAAATGATACTCAGATAACAACTGATCGACAAAGGTGGTCTCCTCATCCTTAGATAGTTGTTTTGTTTTCAATTCTTGTTTCTTTCGCAAAAAACTACCGAATAGGAGCACAATCACAATAATTACCAGTAGCATCCATACGATTTGTCTTCTTTTAGTCGCTCTTCTTTTCTTCACCGTCTGCACCTTCATTTTTGTTATAAAAACCGTTCCCCTCTATTCTACCAATCATCACTAGAAAAAAGAAACGGAAAAGTCGCTCTCTGCAAATAAAGTCAGCCTGAAAAAAATACAGCACCACTAAAAAAACTAAGGCATTCTTCTGAGATTCCAGAGAGAAGACCTTATTTTTTTGATTGAACGGACTCCGTACACAAGAAAGGGTGACAGAAGTGTTTCCCTTCAAAAATCCAGTACGATGCAACGGCAACTCATACTTCATAGCGTTTTACAGCATTATGCTGGGGATTTTGGAAAATCGCTTTGACCTTTCAGAAATTCCAGCTTCATTAGATAGTTTTTAATAGAAGCAAATCCGTCTGCTCTTCTTCTCCCATAAAAAAGGAATGTGCACCGACCTCTTTAAAGTCTTGTCGTTCATAAAAAGCTCGCGCCTTATGATTAAACTCCCAGACACCCAACCAAATAGAAGTTTTGTGCAAACTTTTGGCAATTTCTTCTGCTTTTTTAAGACCTGCACTGCCATACCCCTTCCTTTTATGAGCAGAACGAATATAAATCCGCTCCACCTCAAGAGCATGAGGCTGAAGATCTTCTGATTGCGCTTGCCCAATGTTTAGTTTTATGTAACCAACAATCTCTGTTCCTTTTTGCATAAAGAAAAAGAAACTGTTCTTTTCGTTCAGCTCTTTTTTTAGCTGCTCCTCATTATAGGCTTGCTCTAAATAATCAACCAAGGCCTTTTCTGTATTCTGTTCAGCAAATGTTGCCGTATACGTCTCAATACTCAGCGCGCGAAGGGTCTCTACATCAGCAATCGTACACTGCTTCCACTCTAAATTATTTTCCATCTCACTCAACTCCTAGCTAATCCTTTATATCTAATCTAAGACCTAGAATTTCACTTCAAAATTCTTGGGTCTACTATACGGTCAATAAATGGTGCCTACCAAAGCAGCCCCTTCTAGTATTTTCTTTTTCCACCACTTTTTACGAAGTGCCAGTCTTCATTAACGTTCTCTTTGACTTTTTGCAATAATCGATATAGCTCTTTTTGTTCTTTTGCGGGCAAACCATCCAGAGCTGCTTTTTTGGAATGCTCATTTTCTCGTAGTATGAATACCGCTCTATCATTGCCTTTAGCGGTTGTCTGAAGATGGATAATTTTTTTGTTCTCTTCATCCATCACCTTTTCAACAAAACCTTTTTCGACCAAACGTTGAATCGCCCGCGAAGCTGTAGAGCGATCCACCTTAATCATTTCCGCTAACTGTTCAGGAATGATTCCTTTATTTTCATAGATTCGAACCAAATATACATACTGCCCACGAGTCAATTCGAATTCTTTAAATTCAATGTTTGCAATCGAATCCAACGCCCGTGCAATCACACCAATTTCACGTAAAATCTCTTCCACAAACTCACCTCCACTTTTTTATGATAATAAATTATTGTTGCAAATGCAACAATAATTTTGTTCGATTCACAAAAAGCCAATAACTAAAAAAACAGATAACCTCTGCACCACAAAACTTGCGGTATACAGAAATTATCTGATTTTTTGATTGTGTAAAAATAGGTGGAAACGACCAATCTCTCTTGGTGACCCTTTATATTGAAAGGATCTTACTTCCACACCCATCATCTACTTGGATATTTCGATGTCAGAGATTTGCTTAAATATCGCTTTCTCAGCTTAAGGTTGTTTACCAATGTAAGCTAAGATTCCGCCATCCACATATAAAATGTGTCCGTTGACAAAATTTGAAGCATCAGAAGCTAAGAAAACTGCTGAACCAGCTAAGTCATCTGGTTCTCCCCAACGTGCTGCTGGTGTTTTAGAAATAATAAATTGATCAAACGGATGTCTTGAACCATCTTCTTGTAACTCACGCAATGGAGCTGTTTGAGGTGTTGCAATGTAACCAGGGCCAATGCCGTTACATTGGATGTTTGCTTCCCCAAACTCAGAACAAATATTTTTCGTTAACATTTTCAGCCCGCCCTTAGCAGCTGCATAACCCGCTACTGTTTCACGACCAAGCTCACTCATCATTGAACAAATGTTAATGATTTTTCCGTGACCTTTTTTAATCATTGAAGGTAAAACAGCTTTTGACATAATAAACTGTCCATTCAAATCAATATCAATTACTTGACGGAAATCGTCAGCTGTCATTTCTAACATTGGGATACGTTTGATGATTCCAGCGTTATTCACTAAAATATCAATCACACCAACTTCAGATTCGATTTGTTTTACGCCTTTTTCGACAGCCACTTCATCAGTGATATCAAAAACAAACCCATGCGCTTTAATGCCGATTTCTTTGTAGTTAGCTAAACCTTTTTGCACGCCTTCTTCAGAACGATCGTTAAATACAATCGTTGCGCCAGCTGCAGCCAAGCCCTTTGCAATCTCAAAACCAATTCCGTAAACAGCCCCTGTAACTAAGGCAATCTTGCCATTTAAATTAAACATATCCATTGAAAAACTCATTTTTAGTTTCCTCCTATTTTAAGTCGCCCATATCTACCATATCCATGTCTGTGTAAGTGATATTTTCGCCACACATTGACCAGATAAACGAATAATTTCCAGTACCGACGCCTGAGTGAATTGACCAGCTTGGTGAAATCACCGCTTGATCTTGATCCACTACTAAGTGTTTTGTTTCATCAGGTTTACCCATCATATGGAAAACCTTCGTATCATCTTTTGCAAAATCAAAATAAACATAGGCTTCCATACGACGTTCATGCGTATGACAAGGCATTGTATTCCAAGCACTACCTGGTTCTAAGATTGTATAACCCATTTGCAATTGGCAACTTTCGCAAACGTTTGGATGAATGTATTGATAAATCTTACGTTCATTCAATGACAAACCTTCTCCTGCTTCCATTGGTTTCACTTGGTCGATACTAATCTTAACATTTGGATATTTGTGATGTGCAGGAACGCAGCTCACGTAGAATTTAGCTGGGTTCTTAGGATCTGCAGAAGAAAAGACCACATGTTTTGTTTCTTTTCCGATATAATAACCGTATTGTTTTTTCATCTCTTCTTTTTCGCCATCGATTTCGATGAATCCAGGTCCACCAATGTTGATAACCCCTAATTCACGACGCTCTAAGAAATACTCTACGCCTAATTCTTTATCTAAAGTAATTTCTAATTCTTTTGTTGTTGGTGTCACACCACCAAAAATCATACGGTCATTATGTGTATAAGTTAAGCTAATTTCACCCGGTACAAAGACTTTTTCTACTAAAAATTCTTGACGCAATTGTTCTGTTGAGTAATGACGGATATCTTCCGGACTGTGTGTGTAACGATTTTCCATGTTTTGCATTGTTTAACGACTCCCTATCTTATTATTTTTCCAGAGCCAGCAGCTAAAAAGCTATTGACTTCTTCTTCACTAAATTGATTGCAATCGCCATGAACTGTGTGCTTCAAAGCGGATGTAGCTGTTGCAAATTCGATCATTTTTTGTGGTTCCTCTTGATTCAAAAGACCATGCAAGATTCCCCCACAAAAGGCATCTCCTCCACCCACACGATCGACAATTGGTACAATCTCTTGGGTAGCTGATTGGTAATACGTTTGATCCATCCATAACGTACCAATTAATTGGTTGTCAGAAGCCGAAATGACTTCTCGTTTGGTAGAATAAAAAACAGAAATATTCGGGTACAGCTCTTGTATTTTTTTGTAGTAATAGGGTAGCTCTTCATTTGGCTGAGGTGTGATACCTAATAAGTGAATCGCATCTAGGTAACCCGCCGAGCAATAATCTACATAAGGAAGTAAGGTTTTTAAGACGCGTCCCGCTTCTTTTTGTGTCCAAAGCTTGCCACGATAGTTGATATCAAAGCTAACTTTACAGCCATGCTTTTTCGCTGCCTTAATTAATTCAAGCGTCAGCGTTTGCCAAGAGGAACTAAGTGCTGGCGTGATACCAGATACGTGGAAAATATCCACATCCTTAAACAGTTCTTCTTCGGACCAGTCAATCGAAGTCATTTCGGCAAAGCTTGAATGAGCTCTATCGTAGACAACCGAAGCGGCTCTTTGACCAATCCCTGATTCTAGGTAATAAGTGCCTAACCGCTCTCCACCAAACAGCAAAAATTCTGTTCCCACATGATATCGTTGAAGATGCTTTTTGACTGCTTCTCCTAACGCATTGTCTGGAACCTTACTGACAAACGATGCTTCATGTCCATAATTTGCTAGGGAAATCGCCACATTGGCTTCCCCGCCACCATAATGAACGGCTAACGTATCACTTTGGGCTAGTCGTGTTCCTTGACTAGTAGAAAAACGCAACATAATTTCACCAAGCGTAATGACTTTTCCCATACGTGTTACCCCTTAATTTCTTTAAGTTTCGCCGCATACTGTTTTGCCACTTGCGTTACTTTATCAAAATCACCAACTGCTGCTGGCGCTAACAAATTACCACCAACACCGACAGCAACAACGCCTGCTTTAAACCAATCAGCCATGTTGTCTAAGCTAACCCCACCTGTTGGCATAATATTCAATTGCGGGAACGGTGCTTTAAATGCAGAAACAATACTTGGGCCATACGCGCTACCTGGGAACAGTTTGATAATATCTACGCCACTCTTTAAAGCTGTTTGCATTTCTGTAATAGTCATACAACCAGGCAAATAAGGAATTTGATACAAGTTACAAAGTTCAGCCGTTTGTAAATCAAAGCTTGGGCTTACGATATATTGGGCCCCTGCCATAATTGCTAAACGAGCAGTTGTTGCATCAAGAACAGTCCCTGCACCAATCAAGACTTCTGGTTGGTCTTTATAAGCCGTTGCTAATTCACGAATCACTTCATCAGCTTGAGGAACAGTAAAAGTTAACTCGATACCGAAAATTCCGCCTTTTATAATCGCGTGACTCGCTTGAATCGCTTCGTCTTTTGTTGCTCCACGAACCACAGCGATGACGCCAGCATTTTTTAAACCAATTAACGTTTCTACTTTTTTCATCCGATTCACTCTTTTCTTATTTGGAAATCTTATTTTATCATAAAGAAATCATATCTCTATTATACGAGATGCAGAAAAAAATGCAACCGTTTCACGTCATTTTCTTTTTTAAATTTTCTTTTTAACCATGTCTCTCTTTTTCATCTACCAAAAAAGAATGAGGCTGGGCGCAGAAGTAACTCCTGTCTCAACCTCACTCTTAAACTTTATTTACTCAGTTTTTGCTCAATCATTCCCTTGACCTCTAAAACCTCACGAATAATTTTTGCTTTCAATTCTTCATTAATTCGGTACTTCGGCATACTAATACTAAATGCCCCAACTACTTTTTGATTCGCGACAAGCGCTGTCCCAATACAAAAGATATCTCTTTCGACTTCTTCATCATCAAAAGCAATTTTCTCTTGTTGAATCCTCTTCAACTCTTTTCTCAACTTCAACGGATTCGTAATCGTTTCTTCAGTATAAGGAACCAATTCGTTCTCATTCAAATAAAGATCTACATCCTCAACTGGCAATTCTGCAAGAACTGCTTTACCCATCGCAGAATTATACAGAGGACGCGTCACACCGATTTTCGAAGACATTCGAATCGTTTGATTTTTGGGCTCAAGCTTATTCACATAAAGAATTTCTTGATTGGCTAAAATCCCTAGATGAATCGTCTCATCTACCTGCGCTTGCAGGCTTTCCAAATAAGGCTGTGTCAGCTTCACCAAATCTAATTGTTCAATGTTTTGATTGGCATAACGAATCAATTTACTACCTAAACTATATCGTTTATCCGTATTTCTATTCACGTACCCAATCTGCACAAGTGTGTCAAGAATCTTCAAAGTAGTCGAAGCTGTCATCTGTGTGCCTTCCGTGATTTCTTGAAGGCTACTATCTGGGGTATTAGACAAAAAATCTAAGATAGAGGCCGCTTTAATTAAGACAGTGCCATAAGGTTTCTTTTTTTCCACAACAGGATTCTCCTTTTCCGTATAAGAAAATAATAGGCTGAATCCGAAAAAAAAGCAAGTCACTAAAAAATTTTTTTAAAAAAATCAAAGGCTCGCTTAATTACTAATAAAAAATCTTACTAGAACAAAGCGGTGAACAAATATGCAAAAACTCTAAGATAACAGTCAAAAATATTTCAGTAAGAGGCCAGGACATGACTTATGAAGTTATGCTCCAAACTCCGCCGAATAAACGATGGGCATAGACCAACTCTGTAAAAGCCATACCCCAATCTCATCAATTTCTATAGGTGAAAGACCTTAAGAATTGAAAAACTACGTTCCGTTCTTGTCAATTTCTACGCATGGACGACATGTTAGAAGGTTCTTTGCTGCTGTAAAACACGGCGAAGTAGGAGTTGATGTTGTACCGTATCAATCCAGTTCTCAGAGTGAAACACCTCTGTTCCGACCTCCTTGTTTAGCAGTTAACACAAATAACCATCACAGCAAATCTACCTACGAAAGATACGTAAGAGTTTCCTGGATGGTTTATGTGTTTTTTTCAGTTTTGATTAAACCGTGCGTAAGCTTTTAGTCATTTGAAGACAGTTTAAATAAATTGCTCCGAAAAAAATGACGGGCGTCACAAGAAAGCCAAATTGTGGCTTGACTAGCATTAGGATAGGAACGGCTAGCAGTAAAATAGTATTTAATAGACTAACATACCATTTTTTTAGCGAAAAATAGAAAGAAGTCTTATAAATGATCTTACTCTTTAGTTGTGGATTTCTCACTTGAAAATAAAAGTTATTGATACTTACACTAAGCGCCATCAAAATGAGAATAAAAAAGAACGGAATAAACCATTTCCCACTAGATAATCGCAAGAAAAAGAGAATATCCATTCCCGCGATTAGACTAACTAACCAACCAATGCCCCCAAGCGAAATACTTTTACGCCAGACAAGTCTATAAAGCATAAAAAATTGTTTGGCAGGCTCGATATCTTTCTCTTCTCGCCATTTATTCAACCAGGCAATAACCGTTAAAGAAGACGGGATGAAAAAGAGCAAGGCTAGACTAAATAAAAGAATGTTTCTACTATCGATAGCCGTCGTGATAGCGACTAGAAAAAACGGACTATTCACGAGAAGAAAACAAAGATTTCCGATTAATATAATATAGGCCCAACGAAATAGTTTCATATAAATGTTATTTTCAAACGCTTGCTTCTTAAACATACACTTCTACTCCTTTTTAACCTTTTACACCTGAAGAGGCAATTCCTTCTACAAAGTATTTTTGCATCGCAATAAACACAATTCCAACCGGTAAAATAGATAATACGGACGCCGCCATAATTAATGCGTATTCTGCATCGTATAAGCCAACAAACATTTTTAAGCCCAACTGAATGGTTTTATTTTCCGTTGAGGATAAGTAGATAAATGGTCCCATATAGTCATTCCACGTGTTGACAAATGTAATAATCGTTAAACTTGCCAGTGCTGGTTTTGTTAATGGTAAAATAATTCTTCTGTAAATTCCCCACTCAGACAGTCCATCAATTCGCGCACTTTCACATAATGAATCTGGAATACTACTATAATACTGTTTCAGTAAGAATACGCCAAACGCATTAAAGGCCTGAAGTAAAACTAGAGACATTAACGAATCTGTTAAGCCAAGCTGTCTCATCATGATGAATTGAGGAATCATGTATGACTGCCAAGGTACGGCAATTGTTCCGATGTACGCAAGAAATAGAATATCGCGCCCTTTAAAACTCATTTTTGAAAAACCGTAAGCCGCAAAACTAGAGGTAAACAATTGAATTAAAGTAATCACGATACTTAATAATGCGGTGTTTTTGAAAAATGTTAACAAAGGAATTCTCGTCCAGATAACAGAATAGTTTTCTGGATGCCACGTTTTAGGAATCCACTGAATAGGCACAGAGAACACGTCATTATTTGCTTTAAATGATGCAGAGATCATCCATATAAAGGGTACTAACGTAATTAGTGCTAGTACGGTGAGCAGTACAAACAACAAAAGACGGCCCATTGCGAATTTTTCTTTTGGTTTTGGTCTCTCGACGCTCGTTACTTTCATATAAAATCCCCCCTACACTCTCTCTTGAATTTGATTCCATTTAAATTGAATCACCGTAATAATTAAAACAATAGCGAATAAAATCATTGCTATAGCTGACGCATAACCAAAGTTAAATTTAACGAACGCTTCATTATATACTTGGTAGACAAGGACATTCGTTGCACGTCCTGGGCCCCCATCCGTCATCACTTGGACCAAATCGAAAATCTTAAAACAGTTAATGACTAACATAATAGTGACAAAAAAAGTTGTTGGTCTTAATGATGGTACGGTGATATTCATAAACTGTTTCCATTTATTGGCCCCATCCATAGCAGCCGCTTCATATAGTTCTTTAGAAATACTTTGAAGACCTGCTAAGTATAAAATCATATAATAGCCCATGCCACGCCAAACACTAACAATGATAATCGCCGTTAACGCCCAGTCCGAGCTTGATAACCAACCAGGAGGATTTTCAATAAACACTTTAAGAAATTGATTTATTGGCCCCATCGTTGGGTGGAATAACATACTCCAAACAACCGCAATCGCTACTAAAGAAGTTACGTAAGGAAAGAAAAAGGCTGTTCTGAAAAATTTAACGCCACGTATTTTTTGATTCAATAAAATTGCTAATCCTAATGAACAAATTAAGGTTAACGGTACCACACCAATTGTATATAAGAAGGTGTTTTTTAGGGAAATCCAAAATGTTTCATCCCCTACCATTTTCGTAAAGTTCTTAAACCCAACAAATTCAGGTTTACTAAATGAGTCCCATTTCATAAAGGCTAATATCAATGAAAAAGCAACGGGAATTAAGGTAAATATAAGAAAACCGATAAAATTTGGTGCAATAAATGACCAGGCGATTAACGTGTTTTTCCTTTTTAGTCGCCGAGAAGATTGTTTTCTAACTTCCATACAAGTTTGCTAAAAAACGCATTCGTTTTTTAGCTGCCCCCTTTCGCATCAACTCTTGAAGAGACAAGTTACTGTCTACTTATCTCTTCAGAGTCCTATAAATGTCTTATTCTGTTTCTTGTTTTACTCGTTTTTCCATAGCTGAAATTGCTTTATCAGGTGTTTCATCACCCACAAGAATCAAATCATGCTCTTCTTGTAAGACTTTATCAATCGCTGGCCCATTAGGATCTAGAGGGAATTCAATCGCGATTTTTTCAGGCTTAAAGGCTTTTTGAGAAACTTCATCTGTTGGCATGCCTTTTCTACCAAAATACATTTTATTAATTGCATCAGTTCTATAAGAAGGAACTACGCCGACTTCTGCTAAAACTTTCGCACCTTTTTCTCCTGAACAAAAATCAAGGAATTTTTGAGCGGCTTCTTGTTGTTTTGAATTTTTGTTAATTGCAAAGGCAGTTGGTGAACCGAATGTTTGAATTTCTTTGCCTTTTTCTTTTTGAGGAATTTCAGCAATTCCCCATTCAACATCCGTCGTTCCCGCATCAATATTGGTTAATAATGCGCCCATATACCATGAACCCATATACATCATTGCCGCTTTTGAATTTTCAAATTGAGATTGGTAAGTCACACTTGTAGATTTGGCCGTACCAAAATCCATTTGTGCTTTTTCATCTTGCATACGTAACACACGTTCATAATCTTCTTTTAAGAAACCATAGTCTGGATCAACTAAATTTTTACCATTTTGAGCTGCTGAAATGGCTTGAACAGTTGAACGCCATGTATGTTGGTAAGCGCCGTAGACTTGCTCATCTGGTTTAGATAATTTTTTAGCCAGTGCTTCGTACTCGTCCCATGTTAAGTTGCTTGGATAATCAAGTCCGGCTTCATCAAACATTTTTTTGTTATAGTATAAAACCCAGAAATCTGTCCGGTAAGGCTGAGCATAAGTTTTACCATCAACATCATACATAGAATAACTATCTTTTGCAGGATCAATCTCTAAGCCACCAATATGATCAGTCAAATCAACTAATTGATCTCTTAAGGCGTAGTTTGAGTAAGAAAGTAAATTCTTCATTGTTAAAATATCTGTCGTATCCCCACTAGATAACATGGTTGTCAACTTCGTGTCATAGTCGTCTGAAGCAATATCAACCGCTTTGACTTTGATACCAGGATTTTCTTTTTCAAAGGCACGGAACAATTTTTCAAATTCAGGTGTTGTATCATAGTTCCAAGTTGTCACAGTTAACGTTGTTTCATCGCTCGCAGCGCCATCTTTTTTGTCTTTATCACCATTTCCACATGCACTCAGTAACCCAAAACTACCCACTAATAACGCTGTTGCAATCCCTTTTTTCCAAAAGTTCATCTTAAAATCCTCCATTTCATATTTAAAAAATTTTAAAAATTTTTACCACACACTAAACCAACTTTTTGCTAATCTGGTTAACGCCTCTAGGTAATAGTAATCTCCCCAGATCATACACTCATTCACACCTTTATCCGTCTTTTTATCATAAACTCCTTCAAGTAAAAGGCCGTTTGATTTCGGTGTCTGAGCACTCGTATATTTTGTAGACAAAGCCTGCAACATCTCTATTGCTACTGCTTCATATTCATTATGTTTGGGATCACTTAAAGGGAGTTGTTTAGAAAGCTCTAACAACCCACAAGCCGCAATCGAAGCAGCTGAGCTATCTCGCTCCTCGCCACTTCCATCACCAAAAATCAAATCCCAATAGGGTACTTTATCTTCTGGCAATTGGCTAATAAAATAATCAGCCACTTGTTTGGCAGTTTCAAGAAATGTGTAATCCCCTGTATGGTTGTAGCTCAAGGTAAACCCATAAATCCCCCACGCTTGACCTCGTGCCCAACAAGAATCATCAGAGAATCCCTGTTGCGTTCGACCTTCAATCGGTTCTCCTGTAGCTGTATCAAAATAGTAGGTGTGAAAGGTTGTAAAATTATCTCTCACAATATATTTTTGCGTCTGCTTTGCATGCGCATAAGCCGCTTTTCTATAGGATTCATCTCCTGTCATATTTGAAGCAAAGTACAATAATGGTAAGTTCATTAAACAATCAATAATCATTCTTCCTCGTTGGCTTGGATCATCTAAATCTCCCCACGCTTGAATAATTCCGGTCTTTTCGTCATACCGTTTCATTAATAAATCAGCCGCCTGAATTGCAAGCTCTTTGGAGGCTTCTCTCTTATTCACTTGATAATCTGCCACAGCTGATAGGGTGTATAAAAAACCGATATCGTGCGTTTCTAGCTCAATCTTATTTTCCAATCGATGCGTAAATGAACGCATCTGTTTATCGATTGTTTGATTGAACGTCTCCTCTTCTGTTAAATCTTTTGCTAAAAATAACATGCCAATCCAGAAACTTGCTGTCCAATCAATATTTTCTTCTTGTGGGTACACAAGCCCCACACTAGCCGCTGGAGGAACTGTCTCTTGAAAGGTCGAAAGATTTTCTTTCACCTTTTCTATAGCAAACTCTATCTCTTTGGGTAACCACTCTAATTTGTTCATTTCATCCTCCTGCATCCTACATTTATTTCAATCATTTTCTCTTGTTGTTTTACATAAATCCTCTCCCCTTGTTGCTCAATCACAGGCTTATCTATGCTTTCATTAGGCATCACTCCTGAAACAATTGAGATAAGTAAATGTGTCCCGGGTTTGATAACGGCTTTTAAATACGGCAGCATCGTCCGCTTATAAAACAAGTTAGTATTTGGTTCCGTTCGAACAATCTCAGCTGTTTGATAACCATAGACACCTTCAACTGATGAGGTTCCTATCTCTGAGCTTGCGACAATCTTATTGGCATCGGCCTCTGGAAGTTTGCCATGAAACGGCACACTAAACCCACCATCATAGGCAGCCAACTCCTCTTTCGTCTCTATTTCATGAATCCGAACATGACAAGTCTCTAGTGGGATAATGGTTGATTTTACAAACACATCGTTCCAAGGCTGCCACTCATGAATAATCCGGTCCTCTAAAATGGAATAAGCAGTATCCAAGTCTTTCGGTCGAAAATAATGACCATCCTTTGCCAACGCTAAAGTACTATCATAATTGCCCTCGTAGTACCAATAGTCCGTTTTTGGAACACTGAAGCCAAATTTTGTTGAATAAACAAATTTGCTGTATTTCGCTTGCGGATGATTTTGATACATAACAAATTGTCCCGCTGGAAAGGCTTGTAAGTGAGTCAAGTCTTGATTGTATTGATAAAAATTTTTACTTTCAGGTAGTGCGAGAGTTCGTTTTTCAATGGTTAAAGGCAACGCTTCAGCTGACCAATAAGGATGTTCATCAGGAACCGCCAATAATAAGAACGTTTTTAATGCCCAATAAGGCGAACCTGGTGCATTGTATCCTTCAGCAAATACTAAATTTTGATAGTGATACCCCACCGTCAGTAACCCATCCGTTGAAAAGATTTCTTTTTTTTGCCAATTGTCTAAGTGTCTACTAATCAGACCTTTGATTTCTCCCCAGGGTATGGCTTCTACATCCGCAAATACCAACGCGCTGAAAAAACTAACTTGAGCAAAACGATACGTTAAACTTCTACCAAACGGAAGCGCTTCTCCAGTACTGTCAAACCAATACTTAAAGGTTTGAGCAAATTTTGTTGCCCGCTCTTTAATGACCTTTACGCGCTCTGGGTCTTCCTCTGCCATAAATCGGGCATAAACTAAACTATAATAATGAATGGCAAAAGAAATGTAATAATCAAACTGCGTCTCTTCTCCATCAAAATACCAGCCATTCTCACAATAAAACTGATTAATCACATCGAAATCAGAATCAATTTGTTTTTGTGAAAAAGGTCGCCCACATTTTTTTAGCGCAACATTAACTAGAATTCGGAAAAAATACCAGTTATTTCGTGGAATTTCGTGCTCATTCACTTGAATCAGCCAATTAGCCAAGTGTGTTTGTTCTGTATCCGTTAACCGCTCCCAAATTTTTTCTTTATTTAGTAGCAATGTCGTACTTAACGAGGCCATCTCCACGATTAGTTGATCATAGTCGGTCACGTCTCCCCAATAAAAGTCGCTTTCTGGGTTTGTTCCAGCAGTCACTCCTTGAATATAGGTTTCTAGTAATTCTTCGTCATCCTCAGAAGTAAAATAGGGACCCAATCCCCATAAGGGACGAAGAAAGGCCTCAACACCTCGTGTATCTTCAGAGTATACAGTCCCATGTGATCCTAGATGTAGCTTTCCTACCTCCTGTTTATAAAAAGGTCGGAGAGGATTTACAATTGACATTAATGTTTTCTGTAGGTCATTTTTTGTTAAATATTGGTTCATTGCGTTACTTCCCTTCAATTACTATTGCTTTTATAAATCCGTAGTACTCACCGTATACCGTCACTAGATCCCCTACCTGAATAGGTTCCTCTTGTTCATTAAAGACTTGATATCGGCTAGAACCACTCTTCAATATAAAACGATCTCCTTTCACTAAGTCAGTTTCACGATCTGACTGAATAATTTCTCCAGACAGCTGAACATATTCATTCAGCGGTACTTCAGCCGATTGGAATTCATCTTCTGTAAAAATTCGTGCTTTTTCTTTAATTTCCTGTTTGGTTTTTTGCGTAAAATTAGCTTCCAGTTCTTTATTTTGAGTGGTTTGATTTGAACAGCCAGAAACACTCATGATTGCAATCAGTCCACACATGATCCAACAGAATTTTTTTATACAATCACCCCCCCAAAAATGTAAAAGCGTTTTCTTTTACTAAATTTTACCTTCAGTTAGTAAAAAAAGCAAGTTTTTTTGGTAAAATTTTTATTTTTTTACTTGTTTTTCTGGTAAAATCCCCTATACTATAGGTATAGACTCTATTTTAGGAGGTAAAATATGGCAACAATTACGGATATTGCAAAAGAAGCCGGTGTCTCTATCTCGACCGTTTCGCGTGTGCTAAACTACGACTCAACGCTTTCTGCCACAGAGGAAACCAAAAGAAAAGTATTTGAAATTGCAGAAAAGTTGAACTATACAAAATATAAGAAAAAAAATAAAAGTAGAACTGACCTACTGAAACAGACAGAGAGTTCCCTTGTGAATACAAAATCGATTGGTTTAATTACCTGGCGAACGAGTGATGAAGAACTAGAAGACATCTACTATATGTCTATTCGCTTAGCTGCAGAGAAAAGAGCCGTTGAGCTAGGCTATAATGTGGTGAACTTTTCGCAAACGGAACAACAAGGCGTCCAAGAAGTTGAAGGCGTTCTTGCCATCGGAAAATTTACGGAAGAAAAGATCGATGAATTAAATGAAACTGTCGCTAATTTATGTGTGGTTGGTTCAAATTTCCCCTTACACGAATATGATTGTGTGAATACTGATTTTTCTCAAGCAACCGAAATCGCTATTAATCATTTGTTGGAGCTTGGACATACTAAAATTGCCTATATTGGGGCAGAAGAAAGTAATAACTTACATGGATACAGAAAATACAAAACGCCGACAACAAATATTTACATCGATATGATGAAGAATCTGGGTTTGTTTGATGAAAAGTATTTTATTGTAAAAGAAAACAGTCAGCTTGATGTAAAAACGAGTGAATCTCTCACAGCCCAAGCTCTAAGTACATGGAAAGACGACTTACCTACAGCTATTTTGGCGGCTAATGATGCATTTGCCATTGGGATTATCCATACGCTCACCGCTAATGCTATTTCAGTACCTGAACAAATTAGCGTGATGGGGATTAATGACCTCTCGATTTCAAGATACATTACTCCCCCACTGTCAACTGTTCGCGCATATACAGAGGAAATGGGTGAGGTTGGAATTAACATGTTACATGAACGAATTCACACACCAGGAATTGCCAAACGAGTATTCCTAGGGACAGAACTAGTCGTTCGCGGCTCAACCACTAAGCCACGTCCCTTAACCAATTAAAAAAACCTGAAAGCTAGAGAATTTTCTCTTTCTTTCAGGTCTTTTAGTTTGCTTGCGAGAATGTGAGCCAGGAATATAACTTTTCAAATTATACCGGCTCTTAACATCTGAATAAACGATCAGAACAGAAGAAACTCCATCTGCACTGCGTTCTTATCTCAACAACTTCTACGCAGGTCACATGCTAGAGTTGAAGGTCTCGAAAATCAGCTGGCCAAGACTTTCTTAACTCATCTTATGATTCGAAACGTCAGCTGTATCTCCCCTATGTGTCCTAATGTATTTTTTATTTGAATAAGATTGGCAAATTTTTGTGTCCCATCATGTGCCAAATACTCTTCTTTTTGTACATGAATGTCTCCAGAAAAAGTTATCTCGCACCGTTCTTCTGAATGGATACTAAGAATCTGAATTTTTTTGTCATAAACCTCAACTGGATTAGTCGTTACAAAACACTCTGTTACTTGATTGACTGGTGTGGTCATCTCAAACTTATCTCGCAAAAATACGGTTCTTTCTATTGAATTTAAGGTCAGCGTTCTGGTAATTGCGCTTATTTCTTCACTTTGATAAGTTGGCGCAAGATCTGTTTCAAAAATAAAGTGATTGTTGACCTGTTCAAACCTTGTATTCTTTGCGGCGTACGGTCCTGCTTGTTGCTCTTTGGAATTAACAATTGGAATAGAATGCCCTCTCGCTCCATTCACCAAGAACTGATAGCGTATTGTTTCATCGAAATACGCTTTCGTATACTCTCCTGCGCCTAAATCTGTTAAATACAATTCCTCAAACGAACCAAAAACAAACTGTCCAACATCAATATGGTTGTGACTTTCATCATTGCGCCCACCCTTGGCCGCAAAAACAAGATTTTCCTCTCTTGATTGAAAAATTCCCCATTCAACATCCGAAAAGTAATGCGCGCCTTCTTTTTTACCCTCATCAATTTCTTTTGTCCACAGAAGGTTTCTATAAAGAGCTGCAAATCGATAACAATGATCATAATCTAAATCATTGACCATTTTAACTGCTGGAACCTCTACCTTAAAATATTCTCTACAAAAACTCACCAAACCACTAGGTAATTCAGCTGGATGATAATCTGAAAAAGGAATCCCTTCCGTCTCGTTAATCACAACATAGGCCGGAAATGAAGCGATTTTTTTGACTTTTTCCAATCGCAAATAACGGTCATCACCCAACACTCGAGCGTATTTTTCAGCAAAATATATATAATAACCAAACCCATATGCCCAGTAGCTAAGTCCTTCTTCACACGCGCCGTCCTCGCCAAAACTACTAAGATAGGCGGTCATGCTTTTGGCCACTTTTTCTAGTATTTTTTTTTGACGAACACTGTCAGAGTGGAGAATAGATAAAGCTACTAGCCCGATTGAGCCACCAACCACTGCACTCCAATTACTTTTGGCAGATTCCCAGTCCCATGATCTGCGCTCAAAAGGTTGTAAAATTCGCCTTTCAAGTTCTGATATAAGCCGGTTTCTCACAAGTGGTGTCAAGTCATCGCCAACTAATTCAACGATTTCAGCTAACATTTGACCGGTCTCCGCCGCAAATAAATCCAACCATTGAGAAGCGTCTTTTCCATAGTGCTCTTCTTCAATTGGCAAATGTGCGGGCAAGGCCCAGGTATACTCATTACAAATTTCCCAAAGAACTTGTTCAAAAAAAGGCTTTATTTGTTGATTTTTAGTTTCGATAAAAGCTAGTACCAGAACGGCAGCTTGTCTTCGCCTTGCAAAATAAGCATTTTCAAAGGAAAGTCTCTCACCTGTCGTCAGATAATCGATATATCCACTAACAGGTATTTCCACCACTTTCAATTCTTGTAAATAGTTATCTGCTTCTTCGATGATTTGATTGATCAGTTCTGTAGTCATTCACTAATCCTCTGAGATATCAACATTTGTTCCCCAAAACTCAATCTGGGTCAATGCTGGAAACGGCGATGGATCGTTGGCTTGAATAAGCTTGCCAAAACTTACCGAAGTAACCTTTCTGTCTGCAAACAAAAAGCTCTGTGATTTTTCTGTCTTTTGGGTCTCAAACGATTCTTCGCTGCCATCTGAAAACTTCAATGTCACGTTTGTCCAATAACTATCATGTGGAAAATCAGCACGCCACGTAAAGACCACTTTGTTTAATGACACCAACCGTCCAAAGTCAATCGTCAATTCAGCATCTGCTTGTTGATTAATTCCCCATGACTGAAACGGATAAGGTCCATGAGAGTGATTAGCATAAACACCGTCAATCGCATTACAAGCAAAAAAGGTAGCATCATTTCTCGTTTCAACATTCGCATGAGCATGCGGATACGCGCCAAGAAAATCTTTTTGGTCATGTGGATTTAACGCAAGGTTTCGATACATGTTCACTTCTTCTTCTGTAGCCACTCGCGCACTTACATAGTGACTCGTCCCCAAAAAGCGACTTTCAGGTCTTGCCTCTATACGATTTTTAGCAAATGACAATTCGTATGTCCACTCATTTTCTGGTAAATATATAAGAGAGGTATCCAACGTCTCATCTAATTTCACCATCAAGTACACGCCCGCTTTATCCGTCTGAATCCGTAGTTGATCCCCTTCATGATAAGTAAAGTTACGCATAGAAAGGTGCGCAACTTCTTCGGATGTCACACACAATTTTTTGTCAATCCGTTCATCTGTTTGCTCGCCTACTCGAATCTTTCCATCTTTGTCTAAAACTGTTAGTGTTACATTTACCATCTTTCCTACCTCCTAAAAACTAATGAATCTATTATAGCTCGATTCACTATAAAAGAAAACGCTATTTTTTACTAAAATTTTACCCACATTGCCGAAAATTGTTATTTCCCTGTTCAAAAAAAGACTTTACTGATAAAAATCACCAAATACAAGGCTTTTTCTCCAATTGGTACCTATGAACTTAAACGCCTGTCGTTTCATCATTCTTTGCAGATTCCCCATAAAGTCAAACAAACGCTCATCCAGTTAATCTGCCAGACCAGCGTTTGTTTTTCCGTAAACTTTACTATTCAATTAAAAAACGACTTCAATATCATTACTTGTCGACTACTTTTCTAACAATACTCCTCAAAACTAACTGCTCGGTGCAATTCCTTTTATTAACATCTCCGTCCACTCCGCCGTATAAGGTAGAATTTTTTCATAAATTTGAGGGTTAGAGATTCCTTCAATTACTGCTTGAAAATAAAGCATCAAAAACTCATCCGAATATTTTAGATCAACCTTCCCCTCTTTACGACCTCGATGAAACAAGTCCAACATAATGCCAAAACTTCGCTGAGTATATCCATCCATTACTCGAGTAAACTCACTATCCTGTTTCTCAGTAAAATACTTCATCAAATCTAGATAGAATTGCTTATTAATCTGTTCAAAGTATTCAATCTTGATTTGGCTCATCGCAATTAATGTCTCTTCGAACGGGGCATTTTTATCCATAAGTGCGCTTGCCTTTTGCCCCATCCCCTCCATCGAGCGGATAAACACTTCGTGAATCAATGTTTCCTTACTGCCAAAATACTTAAAGATCGTCGTCTTTCCCACCTTGGACTGTTTGGCTACTTCATCAATCGTCAAATTTTCAATCCCGCTATCTGTGTTCATCAACTCAAAGGCAGCCTGTAAGACCTGTTCTTTTTTTTCTCTTGCTCTTCGTTCAAATCCATTCATCATGACTTCCCTCTTTCTATATATAAAAACGAACGAATATAAATATAAAGTTCGTAACTCTTATGAAATTTATTATATATGAGTTTTTGCGAACTAACAACTTATTTACAGTTTAAAAATAGATATCCGTTTCCTTTGACTGTTAAAATAAATAAGTCTATTATGATGGGTATAAATGAACTTTCGTTTAATCAGAAATAAACTTCCATAAACATACGAATGGTTTTTCTTATCGCGTTCGCACGTTCAACAAAATTTCTCTAATACCGGAAAGTTCATTATGAAATTGTGTGTAAAGAAGGAGTTAGTGATTATGACAGAAATCGTGAAATTACAAGGCGTACAAAAGAAGTTCGGAAAATTTCAGGCGTTAGAGGATGTTTCCTTCACTGTCAACGCAGGGGAAGTGGTCGGTTTTATCGGCCCAAATGGCGCAGGCAAATCAACGACCATTCGAACCCTACTTGGTATCATTAACCGTGATCAAGGAGACGCCCAAATTTTTGGAAAAGATGTGTGGAAGGATAGTTTGGAAATCCATAAACGTGTCTCTTATGTCCCAGGCGATGTTGCCTTATGGGGAAGCCTCACAGGTGGAGAAATTATTGATCTGTTCATTAAACTTCACGGCGGTGGTGATAAAACAAAACGCGACTATTTGATTAAACGGTTTGAGCTCGATCCAAAGAAAAAAGCAAAAGGTTACTCAAAAGGAAATCGTCAAAAGGTTGGACTGATTGCTGCTTTATCCGTTGACTCAGATCTTTATATTTTGGATGAACCGACCTCTGGATTGGATCCATTGATGGAAGCCGTCTTTCAAGAAGAAGTTGAGACTATCAAAAATAATGGAAAAGCTATTCTATTATCTTCTCATATTCTTAGTGAAGTAGAACGTTTAGCGGACAAAGTGGTCATTATTCGTCACGGAAAAGTCGTAGAAACGGGAACCTTAGATGAGTTACGCCATTTGACTCGTTCAACGGTGACCTTAGTGACTGAAGGTGATGTCTCCCAAATGGCTCACGTTCCTGGCGTCTACGATTTCGTTCAAAAAGATCAAAAAGCCACCTTCTCAGCTGACAATGAAGCTATGAACGCCATCATGACGGAGGCCACCAAATTGCATATTAAAAAAATTGAATCTGTCCCGCCAACGCTTGAAGATTTATTCATGCGCCACTACGAAGATTGATTGTCGGAACGGAGGAAAAGAAAATGAACGAAAAATTTGCTCGTTGGAACCTATTATTTATTCAATATCTCAAACGTGATTGGAAGAAATTAATTGCTTGGATTGTCGGATTAGGCTTATTTGCTGGGGCTTTTGTTCCAGCCTTTGAAGAAATCGGTAAAGGGCAAGGCTTGTTAGGTATGTTTGAAACGATGAAAAATCCAGCAATGATTTCGATGGTCGGCCCTACCCCGATAAAGAATGGTGCTGACTACACACTGGGTGCAATGTATGCGCAGGAAATGTTATTATTTTGCGGTTTATTTGCGATGATTATTGCCGCCTTACACGTGATTAGCCACACCCGTAAAGAAGAAGAGCTTGGTTTAACGGAACTCGTTCGCTCGTTTCGTGTCGGGCGCCAAGCCAACTCGCTAGCCGTCATTACAGAAGTTGTTTTAATCAACCTCTTACTCGGTCTGTTCATTGGCGGTGTGATGGTTAGCTTTAGTGTCAAAACGATAGATGCACAGGGCGCTTTCTTATTCGGACTTTCCATCGCTAGTGCTGGAATTATGGGGGGCGTTTTGGCTTTAGTCATGTCACAAATCATGCCCACTTCTACAGGAGCCTCTGGAGCAACTTTGGGCGTAATCGGTTTACTTTACATTTTACGAGCTGGGACAGACGCTTCAAATTCAGATTTATCACTCTTTAATCCAATGGGATGGACGTATTTGACCTATCCCTTCACAAAAAATCATTGGCTCTGGTTAGTCATGTCTGTTCTGTTCAGCCTTGTGTTACTCGTGATTTCTTTTGTTTTAGAAGGTCATCGCGATATGGGCGCAGGTTATTTACCTGAACATGAAGGCCGGGCTACCGCAAAAAGAAGTTTACTTTCCGTTCCTGGCCTACTAGTTAAAATTAATAAAGGGGTCATGATTGGTTGGCTCATTGCTTTTGTTGTAATGGGCGCAGCATACGGCTCCATTTATGGAGACATGCAAGTCTTTCTTGGCGGAAACGAGCTAATGAAACAAATGTTCACACAATCAGGCGTATCGATTGAGGAATCATTTACCAGTACGATTATGATGGTCATGGTTGGCCTAGTCACCATCTTACCCATCGCCATCGTAAATAAACTTTTTGCAGAAGAAACGAGACTGCACTTCAGCCAACTCTTCTCAACCAAAGTCACTCGTGGTCAATTGTATTGGACAACGATTAGTTTGGCAATCCTAGCAGGAATTTTAGGCATTGGTCTTGCCTCTTTAGGTTTAGGTGGTACGGCCATCTCCGAAATGGGCAACAAAACAACTATGACTCTTTGGGACTTTCTAGCAGCCGGGTATAATTTCCTTCCCTCCATTTTATTTTATGTAGGATTAGCTGCGTTAGCTTTAGGCTGGTTGCCCAAATTTGGGAAAGTTATCTATGCTTACCTGGGTTATTCCTTCGCATTAAATTATTTCGCTGGCATCCTTGATTTACCTGATTGGTTTTCGAAAACAGCTATCCAAAGTTGGATTCCTCGAATGCCTGTTGAAGCATTCGATCTCTCTGTCTTTTGTCTCATGACACTCCTTAGCTTACTCCTCATCGTTCTAGGATTTGTCGGCTACAAAAAACGGGACTTGGTCGAAGGCGCCTAAATTTTTAGACGTTCTTCGCCAGTCACAAAAGTTCGGCCCTATCTAGCCGACAAAGCAAAATGGCCTACTCAGCATTTCTGTCAAAACTACGTAGACAGAAATACCGGGTAGGCCGCTTGTTTTGTTGGAAGGTCATAAATTCTATCCATAAAGATATTCGGAATCCAATTATCAGTTGTTCGCATAAGTAGGATCGACACTGTTTCCTTCAAGCCACTCTTTTTTATAGCGACGGCTCCTTGTGTTCGAATTGTCACGCTGTCTACTTAAATATCAAGCTGTTCAATCTCTCTTTGTCTTTCTTTTTTTACGTTTTGAAGCTCTTTCGGTGTTTTAAAAGAACCCTACTGTTTTTCTAGACCTTTCTTTCACAACGCCTGTCCGACTATGGTGCCGCCGATAGCGAAAATCGCTAATTTCTTATGCGCTTCCCCTCATCCGCTTACAAATTTTTGGGAAGCCCTACATAAAGCCTCTTCTAGCTGTTGAACCTGAGTATGAATGAGTAATCGATTCTCTGGATATTTGGCTACTTTTGCTTTCCACTCGTTCTCTATTCCTTCTGGCAGAATCATCTTGGACAAAAGTTCTGTAACTTCCTTGATTTTTGCACTGTCTTTCTGTTGTAAATATCGATATTTTCTAACAGCAATCACTCCCTGAACAAGCTGCTGAAATCGCAAGGATGGGTACGGATGCTCTTCATTCTCTCGATGTGGATAAATTAATAAGGAATCGCCACTCTCCCAGAACCAGTGATTTAAGCTGTTCACAGGATCCTCCACCCAAGCGTCTAACGCCCATCGCAAAAAACCAGTTGTCTTTAACGAGGCACAATACCACAGAATAAAGGCCGTTTCTTGTGGGTCACTATATACAAACATACTTGGATAGTCGCCTACACAATTATAAAGTGTGGTTTTTTGATTTTTTATTTTGCGAGAAGTAACCATCTCGATAAACATTTCTCTATTTCCCACTTGAGCCATATTAATAGAAATATCTGAGAATTCATTTAAAAAATGTGCATCAAACGCTTGATAATTGATTGCACAAGCAAGTTTTAAGTGTTGCCCTCGTGCATTCTTCACCGATTTAACTAATTTGACTGCGTCTCTTAATATCTCTACCGGCGCTTCGTCCATTGCAATATACGTCTTTTCAAACCAACCCTTTTCTTCTAAATGTTGGCTATAAGCGATTAAAAATGGTCGCCAAAGTTGTGTCCATTCCAGACTGCCCGGTTCGATGATTTGTGTAACCAATTGATGGTTCTCGTCAAAATAACTAACCTGATTCTTCCATGGGAGTAACGAAAAGCTCTTAATTGTTTGATCAATTCCCATCGCCATGTTTAGTTGAACATACTGGTCAAACAATGAAAAATCATAAGAAAATTTGCCGTTTTTTCTTTGCCACTTAATCAAACTATAACAAGTATCATAGGTCTGGTGGGCCCATGGGTCGTGAGTTATTGTCACGGCAATCGTTCGGCCTCCAGCTTTTTGATACAACTCTAAATTTTCTCGTAAATACTTTTGATGACGCGCTCCTAACCATTCCTCTTCGGAAATGCCATAAAAACGTGCAACTGAAAAAGGATATTCCCACAGCTCCAAGTCAAAGAGCCTCTCATCCACTTGGGTATAATCAAGGGCCAACACTTCAACAGAAAAGTTTAGCTTTCCAATCACTCCTAGCCCTTCAGCTGACAGAATAATAGTGCCTGAAAAGATTCCTGACTGGTGCGTTGATTGACAGGATAGATGATAAAGTTGAAAGGAACCTTCTTTTAAAGAGCTTCTATGATAAGGAGTCAATAGATCATAAAACTCCTTATTAGGTCCTTTGGGTATCGCCCCCCAAGTCATCCCTCGCCCAATGTAACCAGCCGTCTTTTCCACACAAGACAGTTGACAAATAAGCCCTTCTTCCCCTACCACTCGGCAAGATAAATTTTCCAAATGTTTACTAGTTGAAATACCAAAACAAAGAGAGCCTTCATCTTTTTGCCAGAGCATCAAGGTCTTCTTTTCCTCACTGAATGTTGGTTCATTTTCAGGGGTATAACGCCAATCAATCGAACAAAATCCATATCTAACCATTATTTTCTGTTCCTTCTTTCCATTGCCATTAACGCAAGGGTGAGCGTGAGATTCGGCTCATTGTGTGTCTGACTCCGCGAATTGCAACAGATAATGCATAAATATTTTCTAATGTAGCGACGCCTGCAGCATATCCACCATCGCCAATGTGCTGAATATCAACTCCCGCTATTTTATTTTTGAGTGCAATAGTTCGAATCGTTTGTTTATCTGAGCTCTCTTGCGTTGTACCAATTGCTGACATCGTAAGCGCCCCTTTTTCATTTGCGTAACGAACAGCCGTGACTAATTCTTGTTCAGTAAATCCTGGAATAGAACCAACTGCAGGTAAAAGGATAACATCAGCACCAGATTCAACAAACGCTTTGGTTGCTTCAAAAGACGTAACCGGCTCATCCACACCAGCGGAATGCATTTTTCCAGCAATAATCATCCCTGTAAATAGTTTTTTAGCCAAAACAATAGCTTGCTTAATTCGCTCATTTGTCACACCTGTCCCAGGATTTCCTGTTAAACAAATGAAATCCAAGCCCGACATTTCCACTTTTTTCAACGTTTGCTCAGAACAGACTCGGCCTTCTGGAATCATTGCACGCTCATCTAATAATCCGATTGTCGGGTCGACAGGTTCTAGATTAATCCCCACAGCTCGTCCTGTATATTTTTTTAATGTCCGAATAACCTCTGAGGGTTCAATCCCATCTAATCCATTGATTTGCGGATTAAAGCAATCAAACCCATTGAGAAGCAATAGATCTGCTCCATATGCAGTTGCAACTTCGCCATTTGTAATATCGCCAATAATTGGCTGCATATTTCCAATAATTTCCGCACAGATTACACGTCCTGCAGAGGCCTTAATTGATTGCTTTAATTCTTCTCCTGACATCTGAGCAATCTCGGTGGCATTCGCACTAATTAATCGTTTTACCATAACCAATCTCCTCTATTTCAAATTTTTTTCTCGTCTTGCATAGGCGTCTGCTGCCTTCAAAAACGGAATGTAAACGATAACAGAAACACCCAGACAAACTAAACCTAATAATAGCCCGGCTATCGAGCCACCAGTTCCCAAAAATGTTTGTAATGGTCCAGGGACCGTCCAAGCAACCCCAATCCCTGCAGGTGGAACAATTTTAAAAACGATTGTTGCAAAATAAGCCAACGTCAAGCTAATAACTGGAGTAAAGATGAAAGGAATCGCTAAAAATGGATTCAAAATAATGGGTAACCCAAAGATAATCGGTTCATTAATATTAAATATTCCAGGGACCAAGCTCATTTTCGCGACCTCTCGATAATCTTTTCGTTTTGTGACAATCAAAATAGCGATAATTAATCCCAAGGTCATCCCAGCGCCACCCATATAACCATATGTTGCTGATAATAACCCATACGTCGCAGGATAAGGTAATTCTGATAATGGTTTTCCGGCTAATACGTGTTGACTATTGGTAAGATCCATTTCAGTAAAAATAGCAGCAATAATCGGGTTTAAGGTTGCCGACCCATGAATGCCCATGAACCAGAATAATCCCAGTAAAAGCGTTAATACATAGACGCCCACTAAATTAGAGCCCATATTTCTAATCGGCGTTTGAATCCAATTATATACCACTTCATTGATTCCTTGTTCTTTATATAAAAAGCTTAAGAAAGCCAAGACAGAGGTAAACAAAATTACTAGTGTGACAGGAATTAATGCTGAAAAAGATTGAGCAACTGCTGGTGGAACTTGTTCAGGCAAGGTGATAACTAATCGCTTATTTCGACATAATTTAGGGAAAAATTCGCCTATCAAACAAGCTACAATCATTGCCAAAAATAGCCCCTTAGCCCCTAGGTAATCAGTTGTAATGTAGTTGCCTTCAGAAATTCCTTTTAGCCACTCTGGTTTTGGATATAAAATCATAAAACTTACAATAGCAATTAACCCCGCAGTAACAGGATTATCTGAACGATTATGTTTACTCAAATTATAAGCAATCAGGAATGTAACAAAAATTGACATTAAACTTAACGTCCCATTTCCTACCGCGGAGAACACTTGTTGCGCGTCCTTCAGGTGAGGAAACAGCTTAGGTAAAAAAAGAACTTGAGCAATCATACTATCTGGATCAAGTAAAACATTATTAATTAAGGCAACAATTGAGGCTGGCATCGTAATGGGGAACGTCGCAATAAACCCATCACGAATTGCACTGATAAAACGATTACTATTCAACACAGCAGCGATAGGAACAATACGTTTGTCGAGCCAATTCGAAATTTTTTCCATCTTTATTCAACTCCATCTCTTTTGATAGGTTTATCCTACCTCCCAAAGATACCGCTTTCAACAATTGAAAAATTAATCTATACTAGTATAATGCTAAGCGAGGTGGTTATAATGCTGAAATTTGAACGGATTAAAAAAGATGTAAAAATCAAGATTAAACAAGGAGAATATCAAGCAGGAACACGGATTCCTTCAATCACTAAAAATGCAACCCATTACAAATGCTCCAGAGAGACGGTAGTAAAAGCCTATAATGAACTAATTAGAGAACATATTTTGTATGCGAAAAACAAGAGTGGTTATTTCGTCGCCGGGCCAAAAGATCACTTAGAAACGGAGCTTCCCCATTACGATTTGTCTACGGGAAATGTCCGAACAAACTTATTTTCTTTGGCAGATGCAGAAACAAATCTAATCCAAGGATTGGACAATTATCAAACGGAGTCGCTCAATTATGATCTTAATGGCGTCAAATCTTTGACTAAGACGTTACAACACTATCTAGAAGACTTTAATATTTTTACCAGCTCACAAAATATCTTTATTACGCAAGGGGTTCATCAAGTTTATACTTTACTCATTCGTTCTTCTAAAATGAAACCTGGCAAAGTTTTGATAGAAAACCCAACCTATTCTTTTGCTTTAAATTTTTTAAAGACTCACCAACTGCCCTATCTGACAATAAACCGGACTGAAAACGGCTTAGATATGAAAACACTTCGTAAACTGTTCAAAACCGAAGAAATTCAATTTTTTTATGTGATTCCTAGAAATCACAATCCTTTAGGCGACAATCTTCCTCGAGTACAAATTAAAGAAATTGCCCGTCTAGCAGAACAATACAATGTAATGATTATTGAAGATGACTATTTTTTTCATGGTCAAACGCATTCTAAGAGTGAGACGATTTTTGAAAATACACGAACTAACTGCTTTTATCTCACTAGCTTCACCAAGATTATTCCCTATTTACGATTAGGATATATGATTGTTCCCAGTAACTGTCTAGATTCGTGGTTAGCCCTCTTGCGACACTACTATATAGATGATTATTTTGCTCCCTCTTTACTCTCGCAGGCGGTACTAGAGACGATGATTAAAAATCAATCATTAACTAAATATCGACAACTTTTAAGTAAAAAAATCAATCGAAAAAGAAAGCTCATACAAAGAATGACCGAACCTTGGCAGCCAGAAATTGCAGGTGTCCTTCCGGGAACGGCAGGCTACTACGTGTCTATCCTCCTTCATCAAAAAATAAATAGAGAGAAGCTACAAAAAAAATTACTGCAACAGCACCAAATTAAAGTAGCTAATCTGGTGCATTCATTCGGAGATTACCAACACCCTTATAGTCATGGTATTCGAATTAGCATCAGTAAAATTACAGAAGAGGCCCTGCCTTCCGTGTTAGACGCCATCTATTGTTGCTGTGTAGAAGAACTCGCCCAAGCCCAGTTATAGGCTTAAGTTAAAAAAATGCGTAGTAGGATAAATACTGACTCCCCCTATACTGGACATCCCCCCTTCTACTGCGCATTTATCTATTATCAGATCAGCTATTTTTTCAACTCATCAGCGTCCTTCATCGATTGGCAAACTCCCCTAGAATACCCCTTTTTTTGCCTCACCGCTCTTGGCCTCTTCCTCCAAAAATTAATCATCCACCGCTCCTTCTATCTGATATAATAAACTCGAGGCTTTACATAAAAAATAATCAAAGAAATTGGAGACAACATTTGAATAACAAAAAGAATACTCAAGCGACTCTGCTTTTGCCAATGTTTAAACGGATTTTCCCGCTTTTACTTTCAATTGTCTTTGCGATAGCAATAACCGCGCCCTTTATTTCAAAAAATTTTATTTTTAGTCACGATGACTTTGCTTTTCATCGTATGAGATTAGAAGGCTATTATCAAGCGGTCAGTCACGGGAACTTTTTCCCAAAAATCTTTCCCGAGATGGCAAATGGATTTGGTTATGCCACTGACTTATTCTATCCTTCTCTATTTTTACTCCCTTATGTCCTCTTAAGGATAGTTGGTTTTTCTTTCATTCACAGCTATTACGGTTATATGTTTCTTATCACGATGGCAACGTTTCTTGTGGCTTATTACGCCATAAACAAGCTGTTTAAAAACAGACAAATTGCTTATCTGTTTGCAGCAATCTATACAACTGGAACTTACCGGCTGTTAGATCAATTTATTCGCGGGGCACTCGGTGAAACCTTGGCATTCATTTTCTTACCATTAGTTTTGTTAGGTATCGCTCAAGTATTCATCACTAAAGAAACTAAATGGGCTTCCTTAGCAATTGGAATGACTTGTCTCATCTATTCACATATGATTACCGCCTTGATTGTCACTACCTCAATCGCGGTATTTGTCCTTTATCAATGGCTAACACATCAATTATCAAAACAGGTGCTCTTAACTTTTCTAAAAGCCGTTGGGGTCTCTTTCGCCCTTTCCGCTTTCGTACTGCTCCCTGTGTTAGAACAAAATCATTATCTAAATTTCAACTATCTTGCCAATAAGAATATCTGGTCAACAGGCCTACACTTCAGTCCTGCCGATTTAGTTATCAATTCCCTTGCAAACGATGCGAATAACTGGCAGAATTTAAAACCTAACATAGGCACCCTACTCATCGTATTTGTTTTAGCAACTCCTATGTTTTTCAAAATGCTAACGAAAAAAAATAAGGTCCTTTTGCTCATCGGAATCGGCTATTCCATTCTAGCAACGAACCTTTTCCCTTGGGTGGTCCTAAAAACAAGTTTTCTTGCTTTTATCCAGCTACCTTGGCGAATTTTAACATTGTCGACCTTATTTTTAAGTCTTAGTCTAAGCTTGTTGGTTTATTCACTTAGAAATCGAGCGTCTTCCTATTGGTACGCAACAATCCTACTGCTCGTTTTTTCTTTTGGTTATACCAATAATATTATTTTTAATTTTGAATCAAACAATGTGGACCGTATTGATAACAAAACGTATGAAACTTATGCACTAAGCTCAATCGGTGGCGGTCTTGAATATCTTCCTGTAGCAACTGATTACGAAAAGATTAAACAAGAAAACCCGGCGAGCTACTCGTCAAAAGACTTCCAAGTAATTCAGAAAAAAGCCACATTCAATCATTTTGAATATGATGTAGTTTCCACTATTGATGATGAATTTATCCCCCTTCCTAAAATTTGTTATGTGGGCTACTCAGTTAAGGCTGGCGACCATGCTCTTGATATGCGAGAAAAAGACGGCTTACTCTCTGTTAGAGTTCCAAAAGGCTTGAGCAAAATTACACTAGACTATGTGGGAACTCCCCTTCAAAAAGTCACATTATTTATCTCTTTATTGTCTTGGGCTGTCCTAACTGCTTACTTTTTAGGAGATTTTTTTATCGCAAAATTCAAACAAGGAAAAACCGCTCCCTCTGAGTAGAAAATTCTTTTCACTCTTATCAGTTGCCTTAAAAATAAGCCTTAGATATGCTAACTGGCGAATGGTGTGCTCCCCGTCAAGTGGACAGTGAAAAATAATAAAATTCTTATCAATTGTCTGTCATTTTTTTGGCAGACTTTTTTGATTTCTATTTCTAAGACTAGTCGCGCTACCGCTTAACTTGCCTGTCCGTCTCACAAGTGAAACGAAGCCCATTTCACTTATGAGACGACCAGGATGATTAAGCCACCTCCAGATAGTGTTGATGATAAGCCATTGGTGTCATAACAGATAATTTACGCTGTAATCTTCTGTTGTTGTAGTAATCTATATAATCAGAAATCATAGATACTAGGCTTTCACGGTTGGTGAACTTCCGCCCGTAATACGTTTCTCGTTTAATCATGCCCCAGAATCCTTCCATTGGTCCGTTGTCGATACAATGGGCTACGCGAGACATACTCTGCTTCATTCCTGTATTTTTTAAACGTACACAAAATTGTTGGCTAGTGTACTGAAAGCCGCGGTCACTGTGCATCAAAGGATGCGCATGAGGTTCTAGTGCAATTGCCTGATCAAAAGTGTTCATGACCAACGGATTATCGTTACGGTCACTAATAACGAAGGACACGATGCGACGATCATACAAATCAAGAATAGCGCTAAGATAGACTTTGTGTATGTCCATACCAACGTAATACTTAAATTCAGAAACATCAGTCAACCATTTTTCATTTGGTTTGTCGGCATGAAAATCCCGGTTTAACTCATTTTTTGCCGTGTGGTAAGGTCTCTTACCTCTACGTGTGATACTGTTCGCCCAATGTTTAATCGTCGATTGAATCCCTAAAGCTCGGCAAATTCTCAAGATTCTTTTATCGTTGAACTTATGGTGATAGCGTGTACTAATTTCATCATCTAGTCTACGATAGCCCATGTCAGGGTGTTCGTCATATATTTTTCTGATTTCTTGGGCAAGCTCAGTGTTTAAATAGGCTCTGGGACTTACAGGATGTTTCAACCATTTATAGTAGGCAGAACGAGAAACATGCAAGAAATGACACATTGGCTGAATTGGATAATGTTTCTCTTCGTGTAAGCTTTTGATAACTTCATACTCAAATAAGTGTCGGGTAAAGCTTATTCCCACTTCCTTTCTAACTCCCTTACTTTTTTTAACAAGTCATTTTCCATTTGAAGTTGTCGGTTTTTACTTTCTGATTGTGCGAGACGGTTTCGTAATTCTTCTTCCGGTGTTCGACTAGGTTGTGTGCCAATCCGGCGACCTCTGCGATCTTCTAATCCAGCAGCACCTTTCTCCTCATATCTTTTGACCCAATTTCTCACTTGTTGATAAGAAACTTGGTATTTCAAAGCCATTGCACCATAATTTTTGTTTTGTGTTAGACAGTCTAAGACGATGGTTAAACGTTCTTCTGTCGAAGTTTCTCTTGCTTTTCTCATGTAACTTCCACCACTTTCTGATTTGAAGGTTCCATGAGTATTATACACCTTTACCCATTTTTTTAGTTGGCTACTACTTCTAAGGTATGTGTCAAGTATTTTGCGGTAACCATTATTTTAGAGTGATAGGTACGGCTCTATTTATATTATTTCACTTTCCTACCGCGCTTCGCTTGGTTGAATTGTGTCAAGTAAATCATTTTTGCTAAAAATAATTTACTTGACACAATTGCCATTTGGTAGGGCATTATGAATTTTTTTAACTACATAATCCGCGAATCAGTTTTCCCATGCCCGTTGATGTTTTTTCTTTTCCTGTTACATGTCCGTATTGAATGCCTACATGCTCTTCAAAACGATTCCAACGCTTACTAGTCGTATTTCTTAATGCTTGTTGGCAGCGTTTCTTCAACGCGTCTTCCGGTTCTGCTGGTGCATAATCTGTCATCAAGCATTGTTCAATTTCTTTGTTTTTTATACTTGATATCACTCGCACCATGGCTTCAGCTCCACTCTTTGTCCAATAGCGTCCTTGTCGTTTCATTCGATAGCTGTACACTCTATGATTGCTTTCACAGGTGCCTATGCATTTTTGAATCCCAGCTAAATTTCGTTGTTCAAAAGGTTGTAGCCACTTCCAGTTTCTAGTTAAGTAGTTTTCTAATAGACGCAGAGATTCTCGGTTTTTTTCTGTGTCTTGCTCGTCCACTAACAGGCTCGCCACCGTATCTAACGCTACAACGACCTTGTCCCAACTATAAGCTTGCCAAATAGCCTCCATTAGATACGGCTGTAAATCTTTGAAGTTAGAGAGTCTTTCTTTAATTTTTCGATTAACATGGTACGCGTCTAAAAAGAATTCATGCCGTCTACAATTTCCCGCTAGCTCTTCAAATACATTTTTTTCAAAGCCTGAACCACCATCACTATTACTGATGACAATGGTTTTTTCAAGGCGATACGTGTTTGCTAGGTACTCTTGTGTTTCTTTTAGTGCTTGCTTACGGCTAAGGCTTACAAACTCATGATAATTTTTCAACTGTCTTCGATTTTTCCCGACTGGTCTTGAACCTTCACATACTTGAAATCGATAAATTTCTAATTGGTTTTTTTTCTGACCTTTAATTTGAATACCGTCTCCTTCAATGTAAATCGCTGAAGGTCTTCTCTTTTTATCTTTTCTTTCATCATAGCGTTCTTCCGCCGTTTGTTGGCTTTTAATTTCTTCACCCACCTGTAAGACCAACCGGTTTATTTTTCGATGACTCATGGTGAAGGAAGTCAAGAGTTCTATGGCTTTCTCACTATTCCGATACGTCATTTTGCTGGCAAGCTCCGCAACATTTCGTTTGAGTAAATGACTGTACCTATCATGGCTTTTCAATCCTAAAAAGACATCTAACGCATAAACTGAAGACTCGCCTTCCTTGATGTATCGCCTTCTACGGAATTGAATTTCGCCGAATACTGTCAATAATTTCCGATCGTTCTTTTTTTCTATTTGATACCCTTGTTTTTTGTATTCTCCAATTAAATCATCATCTATTTGTTCAAAGGCCATTGTGATGATTTCTCGGATCAAATTGGCAAGATAAATGACTAATGCTTTTTCTTTTGCAATAAAATGCGATTCACTCTTTAAAATTTCTGCAATTTCGTTTACAATAGTTTCCATGAAGACCATCCTCTTATTGTTATTGGCCGCTAAACCTAACAATTAGAATAATGGTCTTCTTTCTTTTTTTCAAATCTTACCGCAATATATTTTACACTTAGACTTCTAAGTTTGTATGTTTTGGCTAATTCCTCGTAACTTCCTTTTCCATTGAGATAATCTATGGTGGCGGATAATTTTAACGCTACTGAATAGTGCCTATTCTTGGGCGCAGTCAATAGGGCTGTTCCTCCATCATTTTCATAAAGTCTCAACCATCTGACAATGGTAGGCAAAGAAACATTTCCTTCTCTCGCTGCCTCTGAAAGACTTAGTTCATTGTTTAGACAGCTTTCTACTAGTTTCACACGCTCTTCTACTTTTAGCTTCATCAATCTTTTAGTCATAATAAATACCCCCATACTGGACTTATTATGTTTCAGTGTCCTGTATAGGGGTAGCATATCAGAATATCTTAGGCTTTATTTATGTCGAGAATACTAAACACAAATACCTTATCTCACAACTTTTCTCAAGACTTCATCTATCATTTTATTTCCCTGTTACTCAGGTGGATATGCCGTTTAACAGGACGGTCTTTATTTGTATTCCCCGCCAGCTTATGAGAAAATAAACACGAATCTCTTGGCTGTCTATCACAGCGAACCATTCAGCTAGATTTCACTAACGATATAAACGGAAAGTGCGGATAACATGAACTATATATTTGACCTTGATGGGACCCTCTGCTTTAAAGGAGAGCCTCTTTCAGAAAATATTTTAGAAGCATTAACCAGCTTGGAAACGGCAGGCGGTAAAGTCCTTTTTGCCTCCGCTCGACCAATTAGAGACATGCTCCCTATTATAGACAAACGATTTCATCGACACATTCTAATCGGTGGAAACGGCTCGCTCATCTCTAAGAACAACCAGATCATTCACTCGGAGACATTTCATGAAACTGAGTTAAATAAAATCATGCAATTGATTGCAAAATACGAGGCGACTTATCTCATCGATGACACTTGGGATTATGCTTATACAGGACCAAGCACACATCCTATACTGAAAAATGTCGACCCTGCAAAGCTTGCAAAACAACGCCCGTTCGAGTCTTTAGACCAAATTATTAAGATTCTCATTTTATCTTCCAACAACCCTGAACAACTAGAAGTAGACTTAGCCAAACTGGCTATTTATCTAAACAAACACAAAAATGAAGCGGTACTAGACATTAGCCCAAGTGGCATCCACAAATGGCGAGCCCTTCAAACACTCGGTCTTTTACCCAATTCCTACATCGCTTTTGGCAATGACGCAAACGATATTACAATGTTCCAAAATAGCCTACATGCCATTCAAGTCGGAGAAAATAAAGCCCTCGCTCCTTACGCGACTGAAACGGTATCTCTTGATGAACCAGCTATCATTTCTAAAATCCAAGCAGTCGGTGAAATGTATCGTTAAGGACTGGAAAAATTCAAGATTTGGACTCTGAAAAATAACAACCACTAGAAAGAAGGTCAACTAATGCTATTCATTGCAGCCGCTCTAACTATCGTTTTTGCTTTAGGATTATTACTCGTTGGTAGACAATTTCAAAAAGGGAAATGGCTGAGATTACTGGCTGGAAACACATTTAACGAGCTTCCAAAAGAAAAACTGGCTAAAACAGCAAAATCTTGTAGCTATTGTCTGTATTTTACCAGCCTACTCTGTTTATTATCCGCGCTAGCTCTGGTCCTAAATAACCCTCTTCTACTCTACCTTGTCTGTATTTTAGGCGTCATCTATGGCATAACCGGCATTTGCTATGCATTTAAAAAATGGTTAAAGAATGGCTAGCCGGGGGCAACTGGAAGTCTCCCTCTATGTTGCTTATAAAAAAGACATTGCCAAAATAGATCTCCGATGAACCGCAAAAAAGCATGTAATCACGCGCTAGCGACTACATGCTTTATTTCATCCCTAAATCCTCCATGGCTTCCTTCAACCACGGATGCAAAACAATGATATCTGTTAAAGCCCACCGAATATATACTCTACAGCCGTCATCCAAAGACTTCTCCAATGCTCTGTTCAATTGATACAAATAAGGTGCACTTTGATTCCTATCCCATTTGATTTTGTCTGCAATAAAGACTACTTTATCCAAAGTCGAAGCATCTTTTTTAAGAGTAGTATGACACTCAATGGCTGACAATACTTCCTTATCATGTACATTACTATTAAAAGTAAGCCTTTGTTTCCACTGCCGCCCACTCAACAAAACTTTTTGAATAGACGGCACCGGACAAAAACAAAAACCATTGCATCTAAAAAACTGATGTAATGGTTTTCCTGGTTTATACTTCCGATTCAATCACGATTGTTTTCCCTTGATCATTACTTCTCTGAAAAGCAGTCATTACCTCTAACGCATGATAGGTTTGGGAAATATCTGCCGGAAACTTTTTCTTATCCTTCAATGCACTAGCCATACCCAGTAACCCCAGTCCACGAGAATTGTCTTCGTAATCAAACAGAAGCGGGATTTCTTTATATTCTTGACTTTTTTTAGATAATAAATAAACAGGCCCACCGAAAGTATTGGGATCCGGCACTTTCAACGTCCCTTCAGATCCATAGATTGTTATGCTCGCTTGCTCTTCTTCATAACAATCAAAGGTTGTAAACAATGTCCCTGTTACACCACTAGCCATCTCTAAAATTCCTGTAACAAAAGTCGGAACTTCGACATCAATCCAGCTCCCAGACAGAGGTTCGCTAGTAATCAGCCTTTTTGGAAAAGTCGTTTTTGTTTTTGCTGTCACGGTTTTAACCGCGCCTAGTAAGGTCGTTAAAGCTGTGACATAATATGGCCCCATGTCCATCATTGGACCGCCGCCAAACTCATAATAAAAAGCTGGACCAGGATGCCAGGTTTCATGCCCCCGACAAATCATTGAGGCACTGAAACCAACAGGGGTTCCGATGATTCCTCCCTCTATCAACTTTTTACACGTTTGAATGCCTGCACCTAAAAAAGTATCTGGTGCCCCTCCCACAAGTAAATTACGTTCTTTTGCCAACGCGAATAGCTTTTGACCATCCTCAAATGTGGAAGCTAAAGGTTTTTCAGAGTAGACGGCCTTTCCTGACTCTAAGGCTGCTTTTGTCACTTCGTAGTGTTCATTCGGGCGCGTCAAATTTAATACAATATCTACAGATTCGTCAGCAAACACTTGATACATATCCTCGTAGATTTTTTTAATTTGATAAGTTTCTGCTGCCAACTCGGCTTTCCTACGAATCAAGTCACAAAGTCCAACAATTTCGATTTTATTCTTAAAAAAAGTGGTCAAATTTTTTAAATAAATATCACTAATCTCTCCAACACCAACAAATGCTACGCGAATTTTACTCATTTGGACTCCTCCTAATACATCTTTGCGCTATTTTCAAAGCGTTCTGTTGTCAACTGATGCTCTTTTACATATTGTTTACTGTCGCCAGCCCATAATAGACCATTTTTCATTAGTTGCGCAGCCATTGGTGATTTTTCAAATACATCATCATGATGACCTAACGATTGATAAAACACGCGACCATTTCCCCAAAATTTCGTCCATGCTACAGGAATATCTACCGGCTTGTTCGACACATGATAGTAAGGCACATCTGGATGTGGAAAGCGAGTCGTTGCTAAAACTTCAATCGCTGGATCTACATGGACATAATACTGTTCGCTGCAGACTGGAAAATCAGATATTCCCTCAGTAATTGGGCTAGAGTTTGGAAAAACATTGACTGTATAATTAATATTATCGCCCCCAGGATGTGAAACCCATTGCCCACCAGTCATAAATTGCCACTCGGTATCTTGACGAAAAGAATCACACATTCCTCCATGACAGCCAGCTAATCCCATCCCGGCGCCTACAGCTTTTGAGACATTATTTGACTGCTCAGAGGTAATTTCTCCCATCGTCCAACAAGCAACCAATAAATCATGCGTACTTAACCATTCAAAATTCTCCAAACAAGTTAAATTATCTTCAATTTGAACAGTCCACTCCCCTGTATCTGCCAGCATTTTGCCAAAACGTTTGCTCGTCTTCTCTGGTTCATGACCATCCCAACCCCCTTGAATAATTAAGGCTTTTTTCATCATTTTCATCCTCTCCTTCTCTATAAATCGCAACGAATTCCCTGGTTTATTTTTGCTGACTCAAATGCAGCTTCCAATACTTTTATAACTCTTAACGCTTCACTAGGTTTGACTATGGGTTCGGTCTTCCCATCTATCGCATCCACCAAATTCCCATAAAACGCTTCGGCTGAGTAAAAATTTTGATTGAATCCTTTTTGATTGTCCACCACTATCGGCAAATCCAACTCTTGAATGGTTGTTTTTGCTCGAGGAGCCATCGTTCTTGTAGGATCTGCCGCTGTATAAACAATTTCATTACTCCAAGTCGGATCACTCCCTTCAATAAGCTGAATGATTCGACCTTCTCCTTCCCAATTTTCAATAATTGCCGTTCCCGCTTTTCCAGATAAGTGCCAACGAGGAAATGGAATAAAACAATTCGTCGCAACTTCCACCACCACACTCCAGCCATTAGAAAAACCCAGCATCAATTTTACGTTATCATCCACTTCTTCAGAAAAAATACTTTTCACTTGAGCAGTCACAGAAGTTACTTTGGCGGTCGTTAATTGTAAAAGCTGATCAATCAAATGAACGCCCCAATCATATAACATTCCACCACCGTTAACTTTAAAATCCCGCCATCCATGGAGAAATACGCTCGAACCATTGACACGACTTTCGATAAAATACGGTTCCCCAATCAACTCTTGTTTGAAAATCTCCTTAACGATACGAAAATCGGTATCCCATCGACGATTTTGATGAATCGTAAAAATGCCAGATGATTGCTCACTGACTTTTATGATGTCCATTAAATCCTTTGAAGACAGCGTCACCGGTTTTTCACAGACGACATTTTTTCCTGCCTCTAAAGCTTGGATACAATAACTCTTATGAGAATCATTAGGTGTGGCTACAATAATTACTTCTGCTGGACTATCTAAGACCGCTTGAAAAGAATGAAATACGGTCAAGTTTTGCGCTTCAGCCTTCTCAAACACTTCTTCGCGGATATCATAAACGCCGATTACCTCTAATATACCTGTTGCCTTCAATGCCTTGGCATGCCATGAACCCATCCCACCATATCCAACTACAATAGTTTTTTTCATTTTTTATGTTACCCCTTTCTTTACTCTTGATGCATACAATGGTAGCATGGATTTAAAATTAGAACTTGTCATAAAGAGGAGAATACTAGACAATAATTGCTCTTTTTTAGAAAGGGAGATTCGTATGGCTATTTTATTTGAACATCGCGTAAATGAAGCATTGATTCAACCTTCAAAAGAACTGGACTTTCCCCCGCATTTACATAATGAAGTAGAAGTCGTTGTTGTCACTTCCGGAACGATTACACTGAAAAATGAAGGACAACTCCGCCAAATACATCAAGGACAAGCTGCAGTGGTTTTTTCAAATTGTATTCATGAGTATTACGCTGAGACGACAGGGGAAATGCTGATGTATATCATTAGTCCTCAACTTATTCCCGAGTTTGCTCCACTTTTTCTAAACAAGCTCCCTATAGATTTTGTCATTGATATCTCAACAGTTGAGACACAAATCTCAATGATTGGAGACTATCTTCTAGAGCATGGATTTAATCAAAATGAGCGCCTTACTCAAGCTTATTTACATTTGTTCTTTGCTTTATTACTTGATCATTTGATCCTTAAACCAAGGCCCAAGAGTCAGTCCTTATCCACTTCAGCACAAGTCATTCGTTATATATCGGAACATTTTACTGAACCAATTACTTTGCAGGATATTGCTCAAGAAATTGGCTGTAGTGTCTATACGGTTTCTAGAATTTTTTCTGATAAAATTAAAATTGGCTTTCGGAACTATCTCAATCAAATGCGCGTGGACTACTCTCGTAAATTACTCAGAGAAACTGATTGGAAAATACTTGAAATAGCTTTAGAATGCGGGTTTGAGAGCTTGCGTTCCTTTAACCGTGCTTATATGAAAGCCTATGGACAAAGCCCTAGAGTCTATCGACAAGAAAATTAACCAGGAAAAGAGTCGTTTAATAAATACCTACAAACGAAAATCAACTTTTATCAAAATAAGGATAGGAATAGCTATCATTTAATGGATTTATCCGACCTCTATGACCGATAGATAAAATAAGTTTATACTCATCAATTTAAGCTACAATTTTAATTCAGTTATCTTCAAATCTGAGACAACGCTTTCACCTTTTTGTGTTATTATTGTCGATAAGGGGATAAATTAAATCGTTTTAGGAGGTCAATATGTTAAAAGTAGCAATGCTAAGTCGTTGGCATGTTCATGCAGACGATTATGCGCAACAAGTACAAGCAAATCCAGATATGGAAATCGTCGCTGTTTGGGATGAAGTACAGACTCGAGGTCTAGACTGGGCAAAAGAATTAGAAGTTCCCTTTTATGAGAATTTAGATAAACTTTTGCAAGTAAGTGAAATTGATGCAGTCGTGGTGGTTTCTCCAACAAATATGCACAGGGAAATCATTTTACAAGCTGTTGAAGCTGGCAAACATGTCTTCACAGAAAAAGTATTAGGATTAACCGTTGACGAGTGCGATCAGATTTTAGAAGCTGTTCAGAAACACCAGGTTGAACTAATGGTTTCTCTACCACGTTTAACAGAAAATTATTATGTACTTGCTCAAAAAACATTAGATGAAGGCAAATTAGGCGACTTAACAACGATTCGTTGCCGTCTTGCTCATGATGGTGCTGTTCCAACGATGAGCAATCCTCAAGGCTGGCTTCCGGCACACTTTTTTGACAAAGAGGTCTGCGGTGGCGGTGCGTTTATTGATCTAGGGGCCCACCCAATTTATTTAACAAATCGTTTGGCAGGACCAGCAACAACTGTCTCCGCTACTTTAAAATCAACAAGCGGTCGATCAGATGTCGATGACAATTCGGTTGTTGTAGTTGAATATGCTTCGGGTGCTATCGGTATCCTTGAAACAGGCTTCCTATCTGCTGGAAGCCCCTTCCAATTGGAATTATATGGTACAAAAGGTACGCTTTTGGTCGAAGGAGAAAAAGTCCGCTTACTCATCGATGGGCAAGAAGAAGTTTTAACGGAAAAGCTAGCTCTTCCCTCCCCATTAGAACAATGGCTTGACGAAATTAAAAGAATCAACACTCCAACCTTAACAGCAACAGATTTTAGAGCATTAACACAAATCAACGAAGCCGCTGCAGAATCAAACAAAACAGGAAAAAAAGTCTCAATAAGCTAGTTCATTAACCAAAAAAAAAACATAAAGGTGCCTGTTTTAGGCAAAAAAGACTGTTAAATTTTGATATGCTACCCCTATACAGGACACTGAAACATAATAAGTCCAGTATGGGGGTATTTATTATGACTAAAAGATTGATGAAGCTAAAAGTAGAAGAGCGTGTGAAACTAGTAGAAAGCTGTCTAAACAATGAACTAAGTCTTTCAGAGGCAGCGAGAGAAGGAAATGTTTCTTTGCCTACCATTGTCAGATGGTTGAGACTTTATGAAAATGATGGAGGAACAGCCCTATTGACTGCGCCCAAGAATAGGCACTATTCAGTAGCGTTAAAATTATCCGCCACCATAGATTATCTCAATGGAAAAGGAAGTTACGAGGAATTAGCCAAAACATACAAACTTAGAAGTCTAAGTGTAAAATATATTGCGGTAAGATTTGAAAAAAAGAAAGAAGACCATTATTCTAATTGTTAGGTTTAGCGGCCAATAACAATAAGAGGATGGTCTTCATGGAAACTATTGTAAACGAAATTGCAGAAATTTTAAAGAGTGAATCGCATTTTATTGCAAAAGAAAAAGCATTAGTCATTTATCTTGCCAATTTGATCCGAGAAATCATCACAATGGCCTTTGAACAAATAGATGATGATTTAATTGGAGAATACAAAAAACAAGGGTATCAAATAGAAAAAAAGAACGATCGGAAATTATTGACAGTATTCGGCGAAATTCAATTCCGTAGAAGGCGATACATCAAGGAAGGCGAGTCTTCAGTTTATGCGTTAGATGTCTTTTTAGGATTGAAAAGCCATGATAGGTACAGTCATTTACTCAAACGAAATGTTGCGGAGCTTGCCAGCAAAATGACGTATCGGAATAGTGAGAAAGCCATAGAACTCTTGACTTCCTTCACCATGAGTCATCGAAAAATAAACCGGTTGGTCTTACAGGTGGGTGAAGAAATTAAAAGCCAACAAACGGCGGAAGAACGCTATGATGAAAGAAAAGATAAAAAGAGAAGACCTTCAGCGATTTACATTGAAGGAGACGGTATTCAAATTAAAGGTCAGAAAAAAAACCAATTAGAAATTTATCGATTTCAAGTATGTGAAGGTTCAAGACCAGTCGGGAAAAATCGAAGACAGTTGAAAAATTATCATGAGTTTGTAAGCCTTAGCCGTAAGCAAGCACTAAAAGAAACACAAGAGTACCTAGCAAACACGTATCGCCTTGAAAAAACCATTGTCATCAGTAATAGTGATGGTGGTTCAGGCTTTGAAAAAAATGTATTTGAAGAGCTAGCGGGAAATTGTAGACGGCATGAATTCTTTTTAGACGCGTACCATGTTAATCGAAAAATTAAAGAAAGACTCTCTAACTTCAAAGATTTACAGCCGTATCTAATGGAGGCTATTTGGCAAGCTTATAGTTGGGACAAGGTCGTTGTAGCGTTAGATACGGTGGCGAGCCTGTTAGTGGACGAGCAAGACACAGAAAAAAACCGAGAATCTCTGCGTCTATTAGAAAACTACTTAACTAGAAACTGGAAGTGGCTACAACCTTTTGAACAACGAAATTTAGCTGGGATTCAAAAATGCATAGGCACCTGTGAAAGCAATCATAGAGTGTACAGCTATCGAATGAAACGACAAGGACGCTATTGGACAAAGAGTGGAGCTGAAGCCATGGTGCGAGTGATATCAAGTATAAAAAACAAAGAAATTGAACAATGCTTGATGACAGATTATGCACCAGCAGAAGCGGAAGACGCGTTGAAGAAACGCTGCCAACAAGCATTAAGAAATACGACTAGTAAGCGTTGGAATCGTTTTGAAGAGCATGTAGGCATTCAATACGGACATGTAACAGGAAAAGAAAAAACATCAACGGGCATGGGAAAACTGATTCGCGGATTATGTAGTTAAAAAAATTCATAATGCCCTACCAAATGGCAATTGTGTCAAGTAAATTATTTTTAGCAAAAATGATTTACTTGACACAATTCAACCAAGCGAAGCGCGGTAGGAAAGTGAAATAATATAAATAGAGCCGTACCTATCACTCTAAAATAATGGTTACCGCAAAATACTTGACACATACAAAGTTACAAGAGTTTTTCTATTTTTGTTAAAATGTGCTATAATAGTTGTAAGAGAATATTACTTTTGCGACTTTATGCTGGCCGGCTGAGTCGCTTTTTTGTCGTCTTTTTTCACTCTGTATCGCAAGCTATTGATATATATTGCGGATACCGTTACATAGATACCCATTGCAAAAATAAGCGCTTGTGTATTCAAAAAATTTGATGCTGCAACACCAACTAAAAAATAGGTCATTGCGAGAAAAATGTTCTTTTCTAGGAACTTGCTAAACGTTACGTGCTTCATTTGATTCCCAACCTTTCTTTCTGTTGTTTGATGTATTTCAACGCTTTTCTAACTGGTTCAGGCTTATCATTTTCTTTGTGCCATTCGACAGTCATTGTTTTGTGTGCTTCTAATATTGAATCGGTCATGCTATTCATCCTTTCGTTTGGTATAATTTCCTTATCAGCAACGGGCGCTGAAATAATTAATAGGGAGTTAATCACTTTGTTTGATAATTCAATTGATATTGACTGGATTAGTGTGTCTACTTTTTTTAAAGAGTTCTTTTTACCAATAATTTCTTTAGTATTTTCTACCTTTGCTTTCTATATTTCCTTCAGAGATAGGCAATCAAAAAAACGTAATCTATCAATTTTACCTATTACTGATATTGAAGAATGGATTGTAGATAGAGAATCTAGCAAGATTCCTGACATTTATCATCAACTTCCGTTACGATGTATGTTCGAAGTACTACTTACCAACAATAGTTCTCTGCCTATTACGATTATAGAATTTCATTTAAGTGATGATCCAAGCATTGTATTTAATCGTTACGTTGAACCTGGAATAACCTATAATGTACAAATAGTAGAAAATGAGCTAATCAAACTAGGAGAGTATGCCTCAAAGGCTAAAACTTTTGCTGAAGGAGATATTCTTAAAATGCCTTTCACGATAAAACCATATGAAGCAGCTATAACAGGCATCATATTTGGCTATACTGATACTATTGTTGGTAGTCAGACGCTCCTTGTAAGAACATCTCGTGGTGATTTGGAGCAGAAAATACAAGTTTCGAAACAAGTAGGTCCGAAAAGCCGTCTTTAGATTTTCCTTCCCCTACAATTTTTATTGATGCTGGAAATATATTTCCGTTTTCTATAAATGTTTTTACTACCCAATCAAAAGCTTCTTTCAATTCTTGTTCAGAAACTGCAGGGAGCTTTTTTTTCATCTTTTTTTCTTCCTTTCTTTGCTATATTTCTATATCTTTATACCTTTCATCTATTATTGATTAAAGAAATCATAGATTTTCAAAAATATACTATTAAGTAGAATGTATATAAAATAATCAATAATATATTGAAGATGAGTCCATATTTATTCTTGTACTTCCATACAACAAAACATGCTGTAAATAACATTGCATAGCAGACTAAAGATAAAACAATATATATAAATACATCCGACATTATTCTCCCTCCCTTATGCGATATCCCCGAATTCAACCTGTTTAATACGCTCTTTAGTGACCGATGACGGCTCCCAGTGAGCGATAAACTCCAACACTTTTAAAAAGTCCTTATCTTTGATACGTCCTCTGTTGGGCACGTTAAACAGTCGTTTAATGCTTGACCCCAAATCTTGGAACAGCATGCCTTTTGATTCTTGTCCAAGATGTTGATCTCGACAGATGCTATATACTTTCTTTTTGACATAGGAATCGATAGTCCCTTTGTCCTCAGTCGTGATAAGCTTGTTCTCTTCGATTTCTTTAAGGCGGTAGTCAATCTCGTCAACACGTTGATTTGTTTCTTCGCTTGCTGCAAGTGCTAGTTTTGCCAAGCATCGTGGTGTGGTGTCAATCTGTACTTGCTGTTTGATGTGATTTTCCATTTGGTTAAATCTGCTTACATATTTTGCTGTAAACTGTACCCCTTTTGCTCCAGTTAGCTTATTTGATACCATTTCACAACCTTGTTTAGTTAAAAGGTAATTTGGTCTATCTTGATTATTTGAATCTTTGTAAGTTGACTCGATGAAGAAGTCGCCCGAGGGAATTTCCCCTTCGGCTAAATAGCCAATATAAATTCGTATAGATTTCATTAATTCACCATTTGAAGTCCCAATCATTTCTGCTACTTCGTTGCTTGTTAGAGTTCTATCTAATTCATTCATCTGCTTTCCTCCTTAATTTTTCCAACTTCTAACCGTTCATTAGTTCTATATCTGTAAACCCTATTGAAATTCGTCTCTAACCAATTTTCTGTTGCTAATTTTAAAAATTTCCAAGGGTCACCTTTGCAATCCGGATAGTGTACAAATCCACCGTTCTCGACATCTAATTCATCTCTAAATGGTTTAAGTATCATGTCATCTAAGACTTCCTTTTTAGTAATCCCGGTTTTACTTTTAAACCAGTTAAAGTCCTTCCATTCACCTCTTCCTATCGCATCATTCAAATTGTCCCATTCTGACTTTTGAACAAGTATTGTTCCTGGTGGCAAATAAAATTCTATCTCAGTTTTTGCTTTAATCGGTTGTGACAAGTTCATCCCCTCCTAACGAATTTTGTAACGTTCAATGATTGCGGTTAACGTTTCATGAGCTTTCTTACTCTGATTTTTTCCTGATAAGTAACCATTCAAGTCTTGTTTCGGAATATCAAAGTAAGTGGCTACAGTGACAAGTGAAATACCTTTATCATCGAAATAATCTCTAATTTTATTTCTGCCAACTGTTGTATCTGGCATGGTGTTCCCTCCTTCTAAATTATTTTGTAAGCTAAAATGATAGAAATTTGTGTAAACTATTTACATTAATTACACTATAGTGTAGTATATAATCATAGTTAAATAAGCCTATGAAACTCCTATTAATCGCAGTCGGTCGCCAAACTTATGCTTTAAAGGATGTGTTTTTAGTTTGCTTTTTTTCTATCAAATTAACTTACAACAACAATATACACTATAGTGTAACTTATATAAAGATAAAACTACACTATTTTATTGTTTTTTGCAAGATATTAAGGAGAATGCTGTTATGTCAGTATTTGAAAGGATTAAATTTCTTACAAAGCAACGTTCGAAAACTATGAAGCAAGTAACTAGTGATTTAGGTTACAGTGAAAACTATTTTTATAGTTTAAAAAGTGGAAAACAACCATCTGCAGATAAACTAAACGAGCTAGCAGAATATTTTAATGTCAGTGTTGATTATCTTCTAGGACGTACTGACAATCCGAACATGACGAATGCTGAAGAAGTTCCAATGTCTAAGCAAGTAATAATGCGCATGGATACTGACGGATTGTCTGAACAAGAACTAGATGAAATTGAAAGTGAAATGGAACGATTTTTCGCTTGGCGTTTAGAAGAAATCAAACGTGAACGAGAAGAAAATAAGTAAGGTGGGCTATTTTTATGTCAGTTGAGTTAGAGGAATATTTGGAATTCTCAAGTAAAATAAACGAATACATATCAGCGTATATGTTTGGTGTAGATATGAGCTTGAAGGAATATAACTTCAACTACTTGTGGGAAGATATTATAGCAAAAGGAATTACAATACGCCCCTTTCCTTTTGAGAAAGCGGCTAGAAGATCAATATCTGGAATGATTGTCAAAGATACAAATGAGGTTACATTAGCATTTAATGCTAATATGCCAGCCAAAAGAAAAAATTTCACGATATCACATGAGCTAATACATTTCTTGTATCACCTAAATGATTCAAACAAAATTTTCACAGATACAAAAGAAACATTAAATTATAACCTAGCAGACTTGCTTCCTGAGTTTCAGGCTAACATAGGTGCATCTGCAATTCTTTTACCAGACGCTGTATTTATCAATGAATTAAAAGAAGGTACTAATCCAGCTCGGATATCTAGTACGTATGGGATATCACAAAATGCCATCTATATCAGACTCGTGCAGTTAATGCAATCTAATTTTGAAGCATCTTTTAACGCTGCCTCTATTACAGCCAATAAAATTATGCGAGGGAATTACTCGAATGTTGAAAAAAATCTAGGAAAGAATTTAGAACAAAAGATAATGTATCATAATCCTTTTTACGAAGCATTGTGTTTATAAAGTTCATACAGGGAGTGATTTAATGAACCATGTTATTAAGTACAAAAAATCTATACTAATTTCATTAGGCATTCTACTGGTTATAATCATTATATCTGCCTATTTCTATTATCACGGAAGAACTTCTAAACAAAACTTGCAAAACTTAGATGCTGGAATAACACAAGAAAAGGTCATAGAATACGTCGGAAACCCTAAAGATAAAACTATTGACAATAACGAAATACTAAATTGGGCTCCAGAATCACTAGTAAAAAATGAAGACAAGTACGCTCCACTAGAAATGTATGTTTATAACTATGAAGATGGTGAGGCAAGATTATTCTTTTCCAAAGGCTTTTTAATATACAAAGAACTTTTAAGGCTGAATATGAGTGATGATGAATATTTTGATATGTACAAACTAAAATAATACATGAAGAAACGGAAGGTTAAAAAAAATGAAAAAAATTACATTAGGGTTAATTATACTATTCTCAGCTGTTAGTTTAGTAGGGTGTGGAAATGATTCTAAAACGGAATCCAAGATCTCTTCTCAAGATACCACAATAAGCAGTACTAGTGAAGAATTAAAAGAAGAAAACTCCATTGAGACTGCTGAAACTT